>NZ_CP015418.1:1550000-4132586 GCF_001633165.1 Rhodovulum sulfidophilum DSM 1374
GCTTAGGACTGCATATGCAGTGGTAGCGGAGCGTAGTGTGAAAAAACCCACTCCTCCTTACCGCCCTCGGGCGGATTGGAGGAACGGGTTTGGCTGTGAAGCCGGGCTGTGAGGCACCGGTGGAGCGATCACTAGCGAGAATGATGACATGAGTAGCGACAATGAGGGTGAGAGACCCTCACGCCGAAAGTCCAAGGGTTCCTGCTTAAAGCTAATCTGAGCAGGGTAAGCCGGCCCCTAAGGCGAGGCTGAAAAGCGTAGCCGATGGGAACCACGTTAATATTCGTGGGCCAGGAGGATGTGACGGATCGCAGGTGTGGTGAGACCTTATCGGATTGGTCTTGCCGCTGAGCGGTTCCTGGAAATAGCCCTCCATCAGACCGTACCCTAAACCGACACAGGTGGACTGGTAGAGCATACCAAGGCGCTTGAGAGAACGATGTTGAAGGAACTCGGCAAAATGCCTCCGTAAGTTCGCGAGAAGGAGGCCCGGTTCGTGGGCAACCATGGGCCGGGGGCACAAACTAGGGGGTGGCGACTGTTTACTAAAAACACAGGGCTCTGCGAAGTCGCAAGACGACGTATAGGGTCTGACGCCTGCCCGGTGCCGGAAGGTTAAAAGGAGAGGTGCAAGCCTCGAATTGAAGCCCCGGTAAACGGCGGCCGTAACTATAACGGTCCTAAGGTAGCGAAATTCCTTGTCGGGTAAGTTCCGACCTGCACGAATGGCGTAACGACTTCCCCGCTGTCTCCAACATCGACTCAGCGAAATTGAATTGCCTGTCAAGATGCAGGCTTCCCGCGGTTAGACGGAAAGACCCCGTGCACCTTCACTACAGCTTCACACTGGCATCAGGCATGCGATGTGCAGGATAGGTGGTAGGCTTTGAAACCAGGACGCCAGTTCTGGCGGAGCCTCCCTTGAGATACCACCCTTCTCCTGCTTGATGTCTAACCGCGGTCCGTTATCCGGATCCGGGACCCTGTGTGGCGGGTAGTTTGACTGGGGCGGTCGCCTCCCAAATAGTAACGGAGGCGCGCGAAGGTTGGCTCAGAGCGGTCGGAAATCGCTCGTTGAGTGCAATGGCAGAAGCCAGCCTGACTGCAAGACTGACAAGTCGAGCAGAGACGAAAGTCGGCCATAGTGATCCGGTGGTCCCGAGTGGAAGGGCCATCGCTCAACGGATAAAAGGTACGCCGGGGATAACAGGCTGATACTGCCCAAGAGTCCATATCGACGGCAGTGTTTGGCACCTCGATGTCGGCTCATCTCATCCTGGGGCTGGAGCAGGTCCCAAGGGTACGGCTGTTCGCCGTTTAAAGAGGTACGTGAGCTGGGTTTAGAACGTCGTGAGACAGTTCGGTCCCTATCTTCCGTGGGTGTAGGATACTTGAGAGGAGTTGCCCCTAGTACGAGAGGACCGGGGTGAACGATCCACTGGTGGACCTGTTGTCGTGCCAACGGCAGTGCAGGGTAGCTATGATCGGACAGGATAACCGCTGAAGGCATCTAAGCGGGAAGCCCCCCTCAAAACAAGGTATCCCTTGAGGACCGTGGTAGACCACCACGTCGATAGGCCGGAGATGTAAGCGCAGCAATGCGTTCAGTTGACCGGTACTAATTGTCCGATAGGCTTGATTTGATCCAGTAATAGCCAAGCTATGCTGGTCATCAGCAACACAACCCCAGTGTACGCGACTTGGAGAATGGCTCTTCCTCGGTTTGGTGGTCATAGCACGAGCAAAACACCCGGCTCCATTCCGAACCCGGCCGTTAAGTGCCGTCGCGCCGATGGTACTGCGTCTCAAGACGTGGGAGAGTAGGTCGCCGCCAAACCTAGAAAGAGCCATATAACTCTCTGTTCGATGTTCCGTCCCTATATCAAAAAGACATGGGACGGACGCGCATGGCTCTCGCCAAGCGCAGAATTGGCGCGGGGTGGAGCAGCCCGGTAGCTCGTCAGGCTCATAACCTGAAGGTCGTAGGTTCAAATCCTACCCCCGCAACCAACACTAATTCTCCAAGACTATCAATGCCTTCCAGCCGATCCCCTTCCGGGGTGCCGGCCGTTGTCGGCGGCGTCAGTGTATCGACCCACTGAAAACCTGCTCATGCTACAAGGGAGAACGTAGCCATGAGTAAGACGATGGACGACAGCATCAAGCGGTTGACGGCGAAGCGTAAAACGGCGCTCGTCATCGAGATCATCCAAGGCAAGACGACCGCGTCGGAGGCAAGCCGGTCCTTCGACCTGACGCCCTCCGAGATCGAGGGCTGGGTCGAGGATGCCAAGCGCGGCATGGAGAACTCGCTGCGCGCCAACCCGCTCGACATCCGCGAGCAATACGAGAAGCAGCTCCGGGACCTGCAGGAAGCCTATGGAGAGGCGATGCTGGAGCTGCGGGCGCGAAAAAAGCTGCAGGCCCTGCTGGATGCGCAGGACGGGAATTGATCCGTCGCACCCAGCAGGGCCTCATTGCCGAGGGCGTCGTTGTGTCCGTCGCCAAGCTGTGTGCCTGGTTCGGCATCCCGAGGCGGACGGTCTACTACAAGCCGGTGAAGGCTGCGCCTAAGGTCGAGGCCCGCTTTTCCGAGCCGATCAAGAAGCTGATCGAGGAAGAGCCGTCCTTTGGCTATCGGACCGTGGCTTGGCTCCTGGGGTTCAACAAGAACACCGTGCAGCGGATCTTCCAGATCAAGGGCTGGCAGGTGCGCAAGCGTGCCGTGGGCATGCGGCCTCGCATCCAGGCCGTGCCGTCGGTTGCGGCTGCGCCGAACGAGCGCTGGTCGACGGATCTCGCCCGTATCTGGACGGGCAAGGACGGCTGGGCTTCCTTGGCGTTGGTGATCGACTGCCACAACCGAGAGTTGCTGGGCTGGCATCTGTCGAAGTCCGGCAAAGCCACGACCGCCAGCGCCGCCCTCGAGCACGCCCTGATCGCCAGGTTCGGCACTTTGGGCAAGGTCGAGAAAGAGTTCCTGCTGAGGTCGGACAACGGTCTGGTCTTCACCAGCCACCACTTCACCAAGATCGCCCGCAGCTACGGTCTGAAGCAGGAGTTCATCACCCCACACTGTCCCCACCAGAACGGCATGGTCGAACGCTTCATCCGGACGCTGAAGGAGCAATGCGTGCATCGCCACCGTTTTGAGACCATCCAGCACGCGATGCGCGTCATCGGTGACTGGATCAGCTTCTACAACAAACGCCGCCCTCATCAGGCCCTTGCCATGCGCACGCCTGCCGAGGCATTCACATTAGCGGCTTAACCTGAGCAGATTCAGCTGGGTCGATACAAGACGTCGGAAGCGGCCATTCACGAAACCTCGCACCCTTTGCCGCCGGCATCCACAACAAAGCTGGCTCAACGAGCTGCTCCCTGGGAAATTCAGCCGGAACGGCTTCTGGGCCAGCATCTTCGCCGTCCAGAGATCGGCACGCTCGGGATGCTTCCTGGCCATCAAGGCGCGCGACGTCATGCCGACGATCAGCAGCTTCCTGATCCCGATGACCATCCGTGCGCGGTGATGCCGTCTTGCCCCGCCGGACATCTGCGGTTGTGATCGCCTGTGGATAACTTCGGGTTCTCTTGACGGGGTGTGGTGCAAGGGAAGGCCTTCCTTGGTAGCCCGCAGAAAATACTCACGGAGCAGTGACGATGGCACAGGAAAAAAACGAATTCTTCGCGCGCGAGGCATCCTGCATTTATCAGGACGAAGAATACCGTGTTCGTGATAACGGAGCGGTCTTTCGGTGCTCTCGTATTGAGAAACGAAAGCGCCCCCTTGAT
Source organism: Rhodovulum sulfidophilum DSM 1374 (assembly GCF_001633165.1). Taxonomy (NCBI): domain Bacteria; kingdom Pseudomonadati; phylum Pseudomonadota; class Alphaproteobacteria; order Rhodobacterales; family Paracoccaceae; genus Rhodovulum; species Rhodovulum sulfidophilum. Next base: position 1,553,793 of record NZ_CP015418.1, read on the forward strand.
GAGGTCTGGACATTCGGCACGGCCAGCAAGAGCGACGGCTATATGACGATATCCTCGCACAAAATCCATCGGATCGTTGCGACCGCTTTCCTTGGCGCCCAGCCGACGAAGCATCACGTCGTCGATCATATCGACACGAACCGCCGCAATAATCGGCCAGAAAACCTCCGTTGGGTTACGCGACTGGAAAACATCCTCCTGAACCCGATTACGGCGAAGCGCGTCGAGTATCTTTACGGCAGCATCGAGGATTTTCTGGCCGATCCGAGGACGCCCCGGAACGGTACGCTAAGCCAGGACTTTGAATGGATGAGAACGGTCTCGCCAGCCGAAGCGGAGTACAGCCGAAAGCGCATGCTTGCATGGGCACAATCTGATCGACCGTCACAGGGCGGAACGCTTGGCGACTGGATATTCGGCCGCGGCGTCGTCCGTGAGCCTGAACCAGTCGAAGAACTTGTGGCCTCGAAAACTCCCAACGCCGTGCAAAGAAACTGGCGTATTCCGGCTGAGTTTCCGCTGTGCCCCGATCCAAACGACGAGAACCCCTTGGCTGTCTATTTCGAGCGCCTCAAGGAGGGCGAGGTCTTCGCCATCTCTTCGTTTGGCCAAACCAAAGTCGCCAAAGCCGCTTTGTCCGCGTACCGGGCCGCCGTCTATGTCATGGGCGAGCACGAGGAAGGCGCGATCAAGCCGTGGTCTCTGGCAGCAGTGACGTTAGAGGCCGGAAACTTCGTCCATGAGAGCTGCGGAACATTCTTCACCTTGGAAGGCGCCGAGAAGGAGTTCACCCTTATCCAGGGCTTGCAATGGGAGGGTGGCGAGACCTTTGACGACTACTGCTAGGGAAGCGCTGCCGTAGAATGCGGGATACTAAGCATCGAGGGGACTGCACCAAGGTAGGATGCCCGATGTACTGGATGCCGTACTCGTGCCTATCCAAGGTTCGTCGTGTGACAACGCTGAATGTGCTGCACCGCGCGGCAACGTGCCCCCTGTGGATATCTCTAGATTTTGCGCCTCCTCATACTGCACGACACCACCGGAGGTGGTACCAATGACAAAAAAAGGAGTCGTAGCACCTTGAACGCCGTCGAGATCGAAGAAGCCAGCCGGGATCGCAGGGCAGATAGACCCCGCCCGCGGCCAGAACGCCCAGAACGCAGGCGATCTGGAGCGGCGACCGGGGCAGGTCGATGGCGACGATCCCGCCCGGCGGCAATCCCCGCGCGAGCAGCAGATCGGCAATCCGGTCGGCTTCGGCGGACAATCCGGCGAAGCTGATGGAGGCCTCGCCGCAGATCAGGGCGGCCGCGCCGGGCCGGCGTCGGGCCTCGGCGAAGACCGCATCGGAAAGCAGCGCCTGCGGCTCCGGCATAGGCCGATGATTGACCGCCGCACGGCCGAGGCTCTGGGCCTCGGGCAGAGGCAGCGGAGCTGAGGCCGCGGCATCCGGATCGCGGGCGAGGCGCTGGATCAGCCCGGTCCAGGCACCGAACATCGCCGCGGCGAGGCCTTCGGGAAAGCGCGTGCGGTCATAATCCCAGGACAGCACCATGCCTTCGGCATCGTCGAAGGCCTGCGCGTCGATCCAGACATGGGGGGGCTGCGAGACACGGGACAAGGAAGCTCACGGCGAACTCGATCCCGGCGGGATAGACGAGCATCACCGGTCGTTCCTGGAGCCCACGCCGTGAAAGCGCGGCGGTCATGCGGGCGACACTCTGTTCGAGGCCTGCGAAATCCAGCGTGGCTTCGGGGGCACCGGGCCCGCCATAGAAGGAAAAGGCGGTCTTTCCGCCATTGATCCGCGCGTGCTCCAGCAGGTTTCCCAGCAGCGTTTGTGCGAAAAGGTCATTGCGGTAGGTCAGGTCTTCCATGACATCCCATTGAAACATAAGGGGAAGTCTCTGGCGGAAGGCTGGAGACCGGCAAGAATGCGGGCAGCTGGGCGAGGCCCGTCACAGAGCCCACGCGCCTTGCAGCGTGAAGAGGTGCGGCCCGCTCCGGTACAGGCGTCCTGCGGCCCCGGTACGGGGATGCTGGCCGGTGGGGTCGACTCTAGCCGGGTTGCCGCAGTGCGGCGGCCCCAAAGACATAGGCGAAGAGGTCAGAAAATTAGGCTTGCGGAAGATACGTTCCGGCAGCCGGCTCCGGAACTGACGACGACAACCTCTGGATGAGTTGGTGTCCGAGCATGTGGTGCAATTTCAGCACCGTCGAAGACCTCAAGAAGCTCCGCGGTAACAAGGACATCGGTGAAGGTATCGACAGGGCCATCGCCGGGATCGCCGAAGCGAACGACCTCGAGAACGTCATCGACCGAGCCTACTTCAACGATTCCGAGAAGTTCGGCCGTGGCGCCAAGATGGTCACGACGCTGACCGCGCTCATCAACATCTTCAGTCGGGAGGAGCTGAACTTCAGCCGCAATCGGGCCGATGGCGATGACATCCTGGGCGACGCCTATGAATACCTGATGCGCAACTTCGCTACCGAGTCCGGCAAGAGCAAAGGTCAGTTCTATACCCCTGCCGAGGTGTCACGCGTCGTCGCCGCTGTTGCGGGTGTCAGTCGCGCCACGAGCCCGAAGCAGACCGTTTACGACCCCACCCGTGGCTCCGGATCGTTGCTCCTGAAGGCCGCTGATGCCGCCGACGTCGCGCTCACCATCTACGGGCAGGAATTCGACATCACCACCCGCGGCCTGGCCAAGATGAACATGATCATGCATGGGCGCGAGGCCGAGCGCCCCGTTTTCATGATCGACGCCTCACGCGGCTCATCAAGGACGGCAACAAGAACCGCCTGCGTGAGCGGGACATCCACAAGATCACCGACGCCTACACCCGGCAGGCCGAGATTGACGGCTACTCCCGCCTCGTCCCCTATGCCGAGATCACGCGCAACGACTTCAACCTGAACCTCCCGCGCTACATCGACGGCTCCGACCCCGAGGACCTGCAGGACATTGAGGCGCATCTCAAGGGCGGCGTGCCGAACCGCGACATCGACGGGCTCGCCGCGTTCTGGGAGGTCATGCCCGGCATCCGCGCCACCCTCTTCGGGCCGAACCCGCGCCCGGGCTATTCCGATCCGCTGGTCGAGCCGGAGGAGGTGCGCAGCACCATCCGCAACCACCCCGAATTCGGCACCTTCCGGGATCGCGTCCATGCGATCCTTGACGGCTGGGCGGGGCAAAACGCGCCACTGATGGATGGCATAGAGGTGGGCGATAAGGCGGCATGAATACGAAACTGCACGCCATCTGCGACAGCCAGGGCCGGCCCATCGACCTGTTCCTGACTGCCGGATCCGTCAGCGATTACATCGGGGCGCGTGCCCTGGTCAGCGGGTTGCCCAAGGTGAAATGGCTGCTCGGAGATCGTGGCTATGATGCCGATTGGTTCAGAGAAGCCTTGCAGGACAAGCAGATACGTCCTTGCATCCCGGGCCGGAAGAAACGCAAGACGCCCGTCCGGTACGACAAGCGCAGATACAAACGTCGCAACCGGATCGAGATCATGTTCGGCAGGCTCAAGGACTGGAGGAGGGTTGCAACCCGTTATGACCGCTGCCCACAAACCTTCTTCTCAGCAATCGCACTCGCTGCGACCGTAATCTTCTGGCTTTGAGAGAGAACGAGTCCTGAACCTAGAGTTTCCCTAGTCAATTGCGGAACCTAAGTGTGGTGCGACACAGTTGTATAAGAAACCAAAGGTGCGCTAAACTTTGCTGTACAACGGTCCGTTTTGGGGCATCCAGAAAATACCTCAACCTTGAGGGTGCGGAACAACGACCTCCGTTGCTATGAGGGTGAAAATATTATTCGCCTCAAGTGAAATTGGAGCAAGAGAATGAAATTAAAAAGTATGCTCTCAATAGCATTCATCCTAATTGTTTTCTCATCTCAGCCAGGCATTACTCAAACCGTTGAAGATACGCCGCATGGTGTCGCACCGGATATCCATTTCGGTAATAGCGGCCAAATCGAATCGGATTTGGCAGACAGAGTGAGCTTAATGTCTGCATGCTGCCTTATGATGATGCCGTTTTTAAAATTTGATGATCGGAAGAACTTTGTTCCCGTACTGAATTCTGCTCCAAAGATTATCGAAACTAAAAATATCGGTGCTTGTGATTCCTTTCGAGAAGACGCAGGAGGTGAAACCGTATTTGCTCGAAGATACCTATATGCTGTTATTGTCCGAACGTGCCGCTCCATAATGGATAAGTCAGACAGCTCTATCTTTGCCAGCGATAAAGTTGGAGGTGCTCCTTACGCTGAAATTGTCCCTGATGGTAAATATAGATTTCGCTTTTTTACCGATTTAAGCAGTTTTCCCATTACTCGCGTGCCTGAAATGGGTGAAGCAAAACACACGTTTCTCGACATCACAATAACTCTGAATGCGAGTTTTTCAATTCTGAGCGATAAAAATGGGAGTTCAACGCCTTCTGTGGTGACCTTGGACTGTGACGGGCAGTGGAGGAATTTTTTTCAACAGCCAACTGACTTTGACCTTCTTTTTTCACAGGGATCAATGCCGTTTACGCTCAGGCAACAAGATTCCTGCGAAGATATTGTTTTAAACGCGGTAAGTAGAGATCCGGCAATTGGCAGAAAGATCAACTAATGATCACAAAGCGCACTATTCGAAATATCTCAGGAATGACCGTATTTGTAGGGCACTTGTTTTTGATCTCTTTAATAGTATACAAATGGGACTCTATCGATAAATTGGTTGAACTCGGAGCTCCTCTACTACCTGTCACGGCATACACCCTTGCGAGCGTCATCAGGTTTTCGTCTTCAAACAGGCTCTACTCCGACGATGCAGATCGCGCTCTATTTTTATTTTCGCTTGTTTCAGTGGGGTTGCCCGGCTTTGTCTTCGCAGCGAATGTTGCGGTGATCATGGCCGTGGACACCAATCTCTTGGGCGCCGGGTTTACGGTAGACCAAGGAAGAGAAATGATTACATGGCTTGAAACCGCGTTGGGCGCTGGCTACGCAACAATCGTGGAAGGTCTGTTTTCAACCGTGGATAAGGATAAAGAAGGTGCCGTGACGCTACAAGACCGCGAGAAGTAACAACGTTCCGATGTCCTTAAAGTACTTCACATAATAGACCTACCTGCCGACGCTGGACCGAATGCGGACATCGACCCAGCGGACCCGAGCGGCAGGTTTGTCCGGATTGTGTTGAAAAACTCCGGCCGCGGTTGAGAGGTCGTCTGAGTTTGGAACGCCGTTCTTCACAGGGGCAGCAAAGGTCCATTTACGAGGCCGGATCGCAGAAAAGCGGAATCATGTCCCGTGAGCTTGTGCTCTGCGGCCCCGCAAGCGAGTTTTTCAACACAATCGGCAGCAAGCGCCCGAGAGGGCGGCGCCAGTCGTTCCGGCGTCCTGCGGCAACGCGGCATTGCAGCGGTGCGCCTGAGTGACACCGCCTGGGCGCTCCCTGCCGTTCGCGGCGCTGAGCAGCGGAGGGCGCGAAATGAACTTCGCCGTAGCATAGGCGATCTTTCAGACTATCATGCAGGCAGGCTACAAAAGGAAACGCCAAGTGACACGCATCTGGTCGAGATTGGGATACTCAATCATCGCATGTCCGGCATTGATCGTGTGGGGCGACGACGTCGCCGCTAGCCCACCCTTGACCGTCTTGCCGGGAGATGCATCGGTCATCTATCCTTCGGTGGACAAAGACCGCCGCAGGGCCGCACTGGATCGTTTCTGGCAGGACTGGAAGAGCGTATATCTGAGTGAGGGCTGTGGCGGCGCCTATGTCGATATAGCAGGCGACGGGAAGCCGACCTATGGCGATAGCGTGCCCAATACGCTCACCGTGTCGGAGGCCCATGGCTACGGTATGCTCGCCCTTGTCAGAATGGCGGGGCGGGACAGCCAGGCAAAACCTCTTTTTGACGGGATGCTTGCCTATTTCCGGCTTCACCCCGCCGAAAGCGGGCCTGGACTGATGGCGTGGAACCAGACCCGCGATTGCAAGGACGCGCCCGAAGGCGGGACTACGGCCAGCGACGGCGACATCGACATCGCACTGGCGCTGCAATTGGCGCAGGAAACATGGGGCGGCTACGCCGAGGATGCCGCAAAGGTCCGTGAGGCCATTCTGGCCCGTGAAATCAGCCGTCACGATCTCGTCAAACTGGGAGACTGGGCGCGCTATGAGGTCTATGACGCGGCTTCCCGATCCTCGGATTTTATGCCCTACAACTTTTCAGTCTTTACCCACGCGCCCGGTTCCGATGCGTCCCGGTGGACCGAGATCCGGAGCACCGGCTATGACGTCTGGGGCCGGATTTCCGAGACCTACGCGCAAAGCACCGGTCTCGTGCCTGATTTCATGATCGGGATGCCCGACGATCCGCGGCCGGCCCCGGCGGAGTTCCTCGAAGGGGACTACGACGGGTTCTATTCGTGGAATGCCCTGCGCTACCCCTATCGTTTGGCGGCCGATTACCGGGTCAGCGGCGATCCTCGCGCGGCCAATCGCCTACGGCGGATCAATGCATGGATCCGCACCGAAACCGGCGGGGACCCGTCCCGGATCGCCTCTACCTACCGGCTCGAGGGCAGCATCCCGCAGGATGGCCGGTGGACAGGAGAACCCGGCTGGATTTCCATGTTCGCCGCCGGGGCGATTGCTGGCAGCGGCGATCCGGACTCAGATCAGGTCTGGATGGACGCTCTTTGGGCCGCCATGGCCGCCATTCCTATCGAGGACGGAGACTACTTCGGCAACACTCTCAAGCTTCTCGCGATGATCGATCTTGCAGAGATGTGAGCGGCCTGCACAGTTTGCTGACGTTATCCCGACGGCAAAGTACTGCAAAAAGCCGTGGCTTTGCGCGTTCCTGAAGGGGGATATCCACACCGTTTCGGCACAAATTAGAGCGCAGGCCAGATACCACGGTTCATGTCCCGGACTGAAACGGTAGAATTTGCCCAGTCATGATGCATGGCGGCTCAAGGCTTGGGTCGCGATGGTCAATGAAAGGACGTAGAGCGGAACTTCGTCGAATGGAGGACGCACGTCCGGTTAGGGCTGCCTGCGCTCATCCATCGTGTCCGGCTCGAACGTCTTGTGTGGATGGCTCCCGCATAGCAAGTCGTAAATGATCTCGCGCACCTTTTCAGAAGCAGTCTTGTGTCCGGCCTGTTTGCGCGGTTCACACCGCTGGCCCTGATGGGATCCGCAGATCAGGTTCCTATCTGCTTTGCGGGCAATTTCGCCCGGGACATTCGGCGGAGCTTCCTGATCGTTGCGGCTGAAGGGTACACCATCACATCGTCGGTCTTGCTATCTCGCTGTTTCGGTATGTCTCAGGCTGTGTGAGGTCGGTAGGATTCGTTCCTGGTCAGCACCGCCCACATGATCCGCGCCGTCTTGTTCGCCATGGCGACGGTCGCGAGCCGGGCAGGCTTCCTCTGCAGCAGCTTCGTCAGCCAGGGATCGGCACGCTCCGGATGGTTGGAGACCTGCCGCACACGCGATGTCATGCCGACGACGATAAGCTGACGCAGATACCGATCGCCCATCTTGGTGATCTTCCCTAAGCGCTCCTTGCCACCGCTGGAGTGGTTGCGCGGTGTCAGACCAAGCCACGCCGCAAATTCCCGCCCACTCTTGAACTGGTGACCCGATCCGATCGTGGCGGCCACGGCCGAGGCGGTGACCGGCCCAACTCCGGGAATGCTCTGCAGGAGTTGCGCCTGGCGGCTGAGACGAGCCTGGATACGCATCGTGATCTCGTACCAGCGAAAGCGGTTGTGGAGCTCGACCAGCTGACGGCTGAGGACCCGCAGAACGTCCTGGGCGAGCTCGGGGAACCCGGACTGCTTGCCCTCGATGATCCCTTTCGCAAAATCGATGGCCCGCGCGACGCCCCGAGCGATGGCGATCCCGAACTCCGCGGCCAGGCTTCGGAGCATGTTGATCAACTGAGTGCGCTGTCGAACCACGAAGTCCCGTGCGCGATGCAAGGAGAGAAGCGCCTGCTGGTCCTCGGACTTGATCTCGACAAACCGCATCGTCGGCCGCGTCACGGCCTCGCAAATGGCTTCTGCATCGACCGCATCGGACTTGCCCCGTTTCACGTAGGGTTTGACGTACATCGGCGGCATCAGCCGGACAGTATGACCGAGCTTCGTAAGCTCACGGCCCCAGTGGTGGCTCGATGCGCAGGCTTCGATGCCGATGAGGCAGGGCGGCAGTCGCTCGAAGAACGCCAGCACCTGCGCCCGGCGTAAAGGCCGATTGAAGGCGACCTCTCCGGTCTCGGTAACTCCGTGGACATGAAAGATGTTCTTGGCCAGGTCGAGGCCGACAGTGGTAACTTGCATGGGGTGGCTCCTCTCAATTGCAGATTCTGACACCTGCAGTATGGCGCATCGCGACGCCGGGAGCGGGAGCCATCCACCCCATCTGCTATCGGGCAGCGAGCGCCCGAGTGGGCGGCCCCAGGCGCTTAAGCGTCATGCCGCGCTGCCGCAGGCCGGCTTCCGGCCGAGGCTGTGTGAAAACTCAGATTTCCAAGACCCGCGGGGAGTAACTTCCTAGGTAAGAGCTCGTGGCGGCCCGCCAGCAGAAAGAAATCTCGTAGGTGCTTCGCCGGTAGAACTTTGTCCCGGCGCCGTCCATGCCTGACCGAGTTTGCACACAGCCTCGGCCCTGACCGGCCCTTCGACGGAAAGACGGACGCCGCGGTACGACTTACCCGAAGCAGCCGTGCGCACCAGCGTGTAGCATCCGTCGGGGGAGGGAAATCCGCCCGCGCCTTCCTCACTGTCAAATTTGTCGCCGCTGCGTCTCGCGATGACATCAGCAACAAACCTTGGACAAACCAGGCTTTCGCGAAGCTACGCGCGAAGGCCTGACTTGTTCGGATACAGCCATGGCCCGTTCGTGCCGGGGGATGGATAGCGTTTAACCCCTCCTGCGCTCTACGCCTGCCGCCACCTCGACGGTCACATGTTCCGTCCCGGTCGTCTCGCGCACGCGGCCTTTCACGGCGCGACGCACGTCTTCCGCCACCGCGCCCGGCGCGAGCTCGATCTCCAGCGTGGCCATGGGCCGCTCCTGAGTGATCGACCAGGCGTGGACATGATGGGCGCGGGCCAAGCCGGAGCATTCGCTAAGCGGCGATTGTGGATGACACTCGGTAGCTCCTATCGCTCTTCCCTATCGTAAACGACTCCGCTCGAGCAGATAGCGGCTTGGAGGCTTGCCGACCATCTTTCGAAACATGGTCACGAAACTGCTGGCGCTTTCATAGCCGAGATCGATGGCGACGGCCTGAACCGACTGACCAGCGCTAAGCCGCCGCAAGGCAAGCACAATATGCAACTGTCGGCGCCAGCGGCCGAAACTCATGCCCACCTCTTCGGCCAACAGACGGCTCAGGCTGCGCTCGCTGAGCGCGACGCGGGAGGCCCACTTCGCGACGCTCGCATGATCCGCAGGCGCCGCGATCAACAGGTCGGTGAGCCTCTTCAGGCGCGGATCGCCGGGGATGGGGAGGCAGAGGTCCTCGACCGGTGCCACAGCCAGCTCATCGAAGAGAACGGACACGATCCGGCCATCCGGACCGTCGACGTCATAGAGGTCCGGCAGAGCGTTTGCCCGCATCAGCAACTCACGGAAAAAACGCGACACCGTGATCGTGCAGCAGCCTTTCGGCAGGTTCGCGGATTCGGGAGGATCAATGAAGAGAGAGAGACACTCCACCTCGCCCGAGCCGAAAACGGAATGGGGCAGCCCGCCGGGAATCCACACGGCGCATTGCGGCGGTACGATCCAGACTGCGCCGTCGACCTCGCAATTGACGACGCCACGCACCGTGAAAAGCAGTTGCGCCTTCTGATGGTGGTGCCGGGGCGATTGCTCCAGGGCGTCAAGGGTGGCGACCGCGTTGGCTGCCACCAGCGCACGCGGGATCTCGTCGACATAGGCGAGCCAGTCGGGACGGACGTCCAGATACATCTCAGACCTCGACGTTATCAGATTAGGCCGGATTGAAACATATAGTGGCAAGGTTGCGCAATGACGCCACGTGCCGGCTGGCGTATTGCTGTGAGGCAGAGGCGGCTGGCGGATCTTGTGATCGCGCTCCGTTACTGGAGGGGCAGAGCTGACCTGCCAGACACATATCTTTACGTTGCGGCACATTCGTTCGACCTAAAACCATCCATTCTCGCTCGGAGACGACACATGCCCTTGGATATCAAGAATTTTCCGCTTGTCTGGATGAGCTATGACGAAGCGCCGGACCACGACCACGACGAGGATTTCGCGGCGTTAGAGATGTGCCTTAAGCGCGGCGCACCGTTCGTGATCTTGAGCGATAATGCTCCGACCGAAGACGAAGACCACGACCACAGCCAGGAAGAAAGGAAGCGCACTGCGCTGTGGATGAAGAAGCACAAGGCCGAACTGCGGACGCTCGTGCTGGCGATGATTGTGATTGAGCCGAGCGCCGCCAAGCGTCTGACCTTCAAGACTTTCGGCGCGGTCTTTTCTAAATTCTGGGGTTTCCCGTTGAAGATTGCAGTGACTCGCAAAGAGGCAATGGATGTCGCCGAGAACCTGCTGTCAGAGGGCGTAGTGCCTGCGGGCCGCTGACATTCACGGAGTGTCCTTGCTTTTGGTTGACTTCGTTCCGCATCATCACGGTCCAAGCGTCTTGCAACTCGTGCCGGCCGGGCGGTCAGGCGCCCGGCTGGCGGTAGTCCTGTTGCTTCGTCAGCATGGCCCAGACGATCCGGGCGGCCTTGTTGGCCATGGCGACGGTGGCCAGCCGGAACGGCTTCTGGGCGCTCGACGGCGGCTATGGATGCGCCGCTGCTGTCGAGCCGGGCGATGGATTCCGCCCTACATATCCCGATCAGGCATTTGCTCGGGACACAGCCAAGCCTGCAGCTGGATTGACAGTCGATCTCTGAGGGTCTTGTCGCCATGCTCTGCGCAAAGGCTCAGAGCCACTGAACTGACGGAGAAAGCCTGGATTCCTTCTGACTGAAGCTCAGCCGATATGTCCTGCCGGAACGGTCCACCCTTCAACTTCTGGACCAGGATGCGGTCGTACCGACAGATCGCCTTGGCGATGGCCCCGACCTTTTCGACGGCAAGCGCCCCTGACAGACGCAGAAAAATATCAAAGACATAACGCTCGCTCGAGAGAAAACTCAGAAGCGGCATGATGCTCTCCACCACGTGTGCGACAGAGCGAAAGCCGCCAACGGCGTCCAGATCGTCGAGCAGCGCGTCTACCCGCTCGCCGATCAGGATATCCATCAAAGCGTCCTTGTCGCTGAAATGTGCAAAGAACGTGCCTTTCGCCACGCCCCCGGCGGTGACGACCTGTTCGACCCGGAGATCCGCAAAGCCGGAGTCCGAGACAATCTCCCTCGCACAGCCGAGAAGCCGTTCCCGTGTCTTGACGCTTCTGAGCTGTTTTGCGCGGGCCATGGGGCCTCCTATCCAGGTTATTGACCACGGTCAATATAGGGGATAGTAAATATGACCATGGTCAATTCAGGAGTTCCCATGGCCCCCAGACGCATCTTTGTCCTCAACGGACATCCCGGTGAAACCTCGCTTTCCAGGCTCTTTTCCGAAGACTACGCGCAGGCCGCGGTGCAGGCTGGTCACGAACTTCGGATCACCCATCTGCACGATCTGGACTTCGATCCCGATTTCGGCGGGGGCGGCTACCGTGCCGCCAAGCCTCTCGAGCCAGATCTGGAAGCGGTCATGGCCAATATGGACTGGGCCGAACATGTGGTTTTGCTGAGCCCCATGTGGTGGGGCGGTCTGCCCGCCAAGTTGAAGGGCCTGTTCGACCGCGCCCTGCTGCCCGGCAGCGCCTTCGACACGCGCGCCAAGACCTGGCTGGGATCGCCCCGGCCGCTTCTGGCCGGACGCACCGTGCGGCTGATCATGACCTCGGATACGCCGCACTGGTTCTTTCGGCTCGTCCACAAGGCCGCACTGGTGCGCCAGCTTCGAATGCAGATCTTTGGATTCGTCGGCATTTCGCCTCTGCACGTCACCCATTTTTCGGCAGTCATCAATTCATCGCCCGAGACGAGAGCGAAGTGGTCCCGAAGGGTTGCCAGCCTTGGAGCGCGCGGAGCGTAGGTTCAAGACAAATGGCATAGTGATCCGATCCGAATGCGGCCCGAAATCCCTCGTCCGCATGGCCGATGACGAAATCGCGCGAGCCATGCAGACCGCCCGCCATGAAGCGGTCGCAGCCGAAGTAGATGTTGCCGACCTCGTCGACCGCGGTGATCGTCCGGTGGCAGGGCCATCCGGGATGGCAGGCATCGAAGACATTGCCGGCTGCAAGCGTCGGCAGAAGCTCGCGCACTGCGACCCGCCAGTTTCGAGAAGCGATCTCTCGGCGAAGGGCCCTGAGAAACAAAGCCAGTCTCGGATCGTTCGCCGCCATCCGCTGATCGTATCTGAGATTGAAGCTGATCGACCGGCATTCGAGTTCGACCAGCCAGTCGGCAAAGGCGCTGGCCTCGGGCGGGTCGTCCAGGTCGAGAACTGCAAGCAGGCCCGGGGGAATGGTTGGCTCGCAAGCACGGGCCGTCGCGTCGCAGGCAATGGCGCAAGGTCCACATCGCAATGGACACGGAGACCGGCGACATACGCTCGGTCGAGTTCACTTCGAGCCGCCAGGGCGACAGTCCCCTGCTGCCCGACCTGCTGTCGCACATTCCCGAGGATGAAGAGAGTGCCACCGTCACCGCGGACGGCGCATACGACAGGCGGCGATGCCACACTGCCATCATCGCGCGCGGCGCGGATGCCGTCATACCCATCCCCCGGAACGGCCGCGCCTGGAAAGAAGACTGCCCCGCAGCATCGGGGCGCAACGAGATCCTGCGCGCCACGCGGCACCTCGGCAGGGCGCTCTGGAAGAAATGGGCCGGCGACCATGTCCGAAGTCGGGTCGAGGCCCAGATGAACCGCCTGAAGCTCTTCGGTGAGCGGATCATGTCACGAGAACCCGACCGCCAGACCGCCGAAATCCAGATCCGCATCATTCGCCATTGTCGCTCGGACCAATGGCGCGACATGGCTTATTCATGAATCGCTTCTCGGCCCTCGGCAGGGCCGAGATCGAGGCCGTCGCCTGAACGGCCACGGGAAAGGGTACAGTCAGCACGAACGCTGATTTGCGCAACAACGCCAAGCGCATGCGGCGTCGGAACGCGCTTCTATCCACTTTCGAAAAACTAGCTCGGTCAGTGAGGTAGGCTGATCTCGTATCCGGGACGGCGGCTTCGTTCGCACGGCTGACATTGACGGTTGATGCCGTTCTGCAGGACACCGTCGAATGACCGCCTCCAACACGACATGTCCATACGAGGAAATCGCGAACATCGAAGGTGCTTCCTGACCTCCACAAGACAGCGTCTCCCGCGCGCGGCGCGTCAGGTTGCGGGCATCACGGTTTCGTCTCCACGAATAGGGCACCGGGGTTGAGAATGCCGTTGGGGTCGAGCTGCAACTTCATGCCGCGCATCATCGCGACTTCGGCAGGTGAACGGCTGTGGCCGATCCAGCGCCCCTTGATCCGGCCGATGCCATGTTCCGCCGTCACTGCGCCGCCCCACTCGCGCACGAGGTCGTAGATCGCCGCCTCGATCCGGGCTTCCGCGGTGTTGCTGCCATCGTGAGCGACCAACAGGTGAACGTTGCCATCGCCGACATGACCGACCTTCAGGACGCCGACTGCCTCGGGCACCTCTGTCAGCCGAACATCGGCGGCCTCGCAGAACCGGCCAAGCGCCGAGGGCGACACGCCGATATCGAAATTGATGTGAGGGCCGAAATCGTCGTCGACCTGTCCCACTGCTTCGCGCACCTGCCAGAGCGCACGCATTTCACCGAGCGACTTCGCGAGCACGCCGTCCTCGACAACGCCCCCCTCGAAAAGCTCGGCGAAGAAGTCTTCCAGCTCCGTTTCGCCATGCTGACCGTCCACCTCGATTTCGATCAGCAGGTAGATCCCATGCCGTCCCTCAAGGGGCGCGGCGGCCAGGGATGTCTCGTGACAGACGAAATCCCAGTAGTCCGGCCACATCCCCTCGAACGCCGAGAGGCGCGCGCCGAAGCGTTGGCGTGCCGCCGAAAGGCAGGCCAGGGCCGCAGCGTGATCCGGCAGCGCGAAGAGCGCAAGGGCGGTCTGAACAACCTGCCGGCGCAACTCCAGCACCGCGCGCGTGACGACGCCCAGCGTGCCTTCGGAGCCGATGAAGACCTGCTTGAGGTCGAACCCCGCGTTGTCCTTTACGGTCTTGCCCAGCCGCGAGATCACCGACCCGTCCGCCAGCACCGCCTCGAGCCCCAGCACGTTGGCGCGGGTCATGCCGTGTTGCAGAACGCGGATGCCGCCCGCATTGGTGGCGATGGTTCCGCCGATGGTCGCCGATCCACGCGCGCCGATATCGACCGCGTAGTCCAGGCCCTCGGCGCGCGCCGCCTCCTGCACGGTTTCAAGCGGCGTTCCGGCCCATGCCGTCAGGGTCATCGCATCGGGGTCTATCTCCGTTACACCGGACATGCGCTCGGTCGACAGCACGACGGTGCCTTGCGGGCTGCACGCCCCGCCGGAAAGCCCGGTGCGCCCACCCTGGGGCACCACGCCGATGCGACGTTCGTTGCAGAGGGCCAGCAGCGCCGCGACCTCATCGGTCCCGGCCGGGCGCAGGACGGCAAGGGGGGTGACACCGCAGAGGCCGGACTGATCTGAGGCGTAGCGCGCGCAATCTTCCGGCGCAGTCAGCAGCCCCTTCGGCCCGAGAATCTCGGTCAACGCCTCGATCAACGCGGATTGTTCGATGTCATCCCGGATGTCCAGTTGAATGCCGGTTCGGTCCATCTATGATGTGCTCCTTGACGCGCTAATATACGTTTGCGGGAATCCCCGATGCCGCCCAGCACCATCCTCGGCCGCTTGCCCGGCTTGAGGCATTTCATAGAAGTTGCCCAACAGGGATCGTTCCGCGCCGCGGCCGACAAGCTGCATGTCGCCCCCTCGGCCGTAAGCAAGCAGATCAAGAACCTCGAACTGGCGCTCGACGTCGAACTGTTCCGACGCGATCGCGGGCGCGGTGGGCTGGAAGTGACCGAGGCCGGGGAGATCCTCTTGTTTCGCTGCGCCTCCGTGGTCAACGAGCTGACCATCGCCCAGGACGAGATCGACCAGTTGCACGGGCTGCATCGCGGACAGCTGCGGCTCGGGGTGAACGAGGTTCTCGCCTCCGACCTGCTGCCCGGCATTCTGCGGGACATGAGCTATAACCATCCGGGTCTCAAGTTTCACATCGTCGTCGAGAACACGCGCGAAATCGTCCAACGCCTGCAGACGGGCGATATCGACATCGGCCTTGGTTACAATTTCCCGCCCTCGCCGGACATCGAGACGCTGGCGACGCTGCGTCGGCGCACATACGCGATCACCGCATTGGATCATCCGATGGCGCGGCTGCGCGATGTTCGATTGGAGGACATAGACGGGGAAAGGGTGATCTTCCCGGATTCCTCTATCGCCATGCGCGAAATGCTCGAAAAGGCGCTGGCGCAGGCCGGGGTGGAGGTGCGCGAGGTCATGAGCACCAACAGCTTCACCCTTTTGCGCCAGATGGTCGAAAGCGGCATGGGGATCGGAATCGTTTTCGGGCGTTTCCTCCAGACCCGCCGCGAACGCATCGCCTTCGTCGAGGTGAATGAGCTGCCCTTCGCAAGCCCGCCGGTGGCCTGCTGCCGCATGGCAGGGCGCACACCGACGGTCTCGTCCGAGGCCTTCGCCGCCGCGATCAAGACGATCTTCGTGAACTATGGCGGCTGAGCCGGTCATCGCGCGTCCAGCGGGGACCGGTTGTAGTTCTTGTAGATGAGGTAACGCGACGGCACCCGCCCAAGCGCGCCGAACCATTGCGGCACGTGCGGCCCCATCCAGATCGCATCGCCCTTGCCGACAGGGTACCACTGATCGCCCAGCCGGTAGACGCCGCCACCGTCCAGCATCAATAGGCCATGTTCCATGAAATGCGTCTCGACATAGGCGAGCGAGGCGCCGGGGTGGAAGTTCATGATGTTGACCTCGCCGTCGAAACCGGCGTCGGTTGGCAGCATCTTCTGCACGATTAGCCAGTCGTCGCCACGCAGGGGTGTGCCTTCGATATCGGAGACCTTGCCGAAGACCGGCGCCGGGATCTCGCCGCGTGGCACGAAGCGCCATTCCATCAGCAGGAAGGTCACGCCTGCCGAGGCGCTCAGAGTGGCTTCGGTCTCGGGCGGCAGGAAGGCGTAGCCTTCGGCGCCGAGCGTCTGGCCGGTCGAAAACGTGACCTCTCCGTCCAGCACGAAAACGAAGCGTGCGATGCCCTGGGCGGCGGGGGCGATATCGGTCAGCCCCTCGGCGCTGCGCACAAGGCCCATGGCGAATTTCGCGCCCATGTCGGGGCTGATAAGGAAGGCCAATTCGGAACCCGGCCAATCGGGCTGGGTGATCCATTCGTGGCTTTCCGGGGTCAGCAATGCGTGGTTGCGCCGGATGTCAGAGCGGGTCTGGCCAAAGTTCGGGGTCATGCATTGTCTCCGGTCGGGCGCGTGCCCGCATAGGTCAGGATAAGCGCGCGCAGCAGCGCCTCGCGCCGTGCCAGCGGCTCGATCAGGATATGCTCCTGCGGCGAGTGCCAGTTGTTGCCGATCGCGCCGAGACCATCGAGGGTCGGCACGCCCACAGCACAGGTGAAGTTGCCGTCGCTACCGCCGCCCGATCGGGTTTCCACCATCGGGACGCCAAGGCCGGCGTTGATCTCGCCCGCGCGGGCGAACATGGCGAGGGTTTCCGGCCTGCGCGCAAGGCTTGGCTTCTCGATCTCGCCGGAAAGGGTGATGCTGACGTCCGGGTCCTCGGATGTCAGCGCCTGCAGCTGCGTCTCGACAGCGAAGCCCAGGGCGTCATCGGCAAAGCGCACGTCGATGTCGCAGGCGGCATGGCCCGCGACCACGTTGGGCTCGGTGCCACCGCGCACGCGGCCCACGTTGACGGTGGTTTCCGTTTCCAGATCGGTCATGCCCTCGAGCACGCCGATGGTGCGCGCCATCTGCAGGATCGCCGAACGCCCGTCGGCAAAGGCCGATCCGGCGTGGCTCTCGCGGCCGTGGAAATCGAGCCTGTACTTGGCGCGCCCCTTGCGGAAGGTGATCGCCTCGTCGCCGCGCGCGGGTTCGGGGATCAGCGCCGCGCCCATCTTTCGCGCCTCGGCCTGGATCAGGCCATGCGAGGTGGGCGAGCCGATTTCCTCGTCGGAATTGTAGATCAGCGTCACCGGCCCCGGCAGGGGCGCCCCGCTCGCCACGATGTTGCGCATCGCGCAGAGCGCCAGATAGCCGCCGCCCTTCATGTCCGCGATGCCCGGGCCGTATTGCCGGTCGCCGTCGCGACGGATTTCGACGCTGCCGGGCGCACAGACCGTGTCGATGTGGCTGCTCACCAGCACGCCCGGCCCGTGACCGCCGGCGAAACGGGCGATCAGGTGGTCGCCCATGCCGTCGCGACCGGGGATGCGTTCCAGCGCACAGCCCAGCGGTTCAAGCTCCGAGGCAATCAGATCGACCAGCGCCGAGATCGTGTCGACCGAGCCGGTCGGCGTATCGATCTCGACCCAGCGCATCAGGCCCTTCAGGATGTCTTCGCTCTGCATGATCGCTTAGCTCAGGCTGTCGGCGTAGTCTTGCCAGATGCTGGGCGCGAGCTTCAGCGCCTCGGAGGCGGGGTAGCCGGCATGCCAATGCGCCGCAATCTCGGCGCCGGTGGCGGCCCAGACGCCGGGATGCGCCATGGCATCGCGCAGCAGGGTGGCGAGATTGTCAAAGCGGTGTCCCCAGCCCGAGCGGGCAGGCGAGACGCACAGGTTGAAATAGCGGCCCCGGCGGTACTGCGCGCGGAACTCGGCGCGCCAGTTGTTCAACAGCGCCTGCGGGCGTTCAAGCCCGGTGCCCTCACGCGGGAACATCAGGAAGAAGGTGTCGTCGAAGTGATAGTAGTAGGGCAGTGCCAGCAAGGCCTCGGCCTTCTCGGCGTTGCTCACCCAATAGTAGGGCGCGTCATCCGCCAGTCCGTTGCCGATGTAGTCGTAGCCCTTCGCCTTGAGCAGCCCGACCGTGTCATCGGTGACGCAGCCGGTGGCGGCGCGGTCATCGGGGTGCGACAGCGCGTACCAGCCTTTGGGCGCCGCGCCGGTCGCACGGGTCAGTACTTCGGTGGCGCGGGCCATGTGCTCGGCCTCATGACCGGGGGCCAGTGACGCCGGATCTTCACCATAGAGGCCCTGCGCGGCCACCTCGTGCCCCGCTTTCAGGATTCGTTCGATGATGTCGGGATAGGCCTCGACCACCACGGCGGGCGTGGCAAAGGTCGCGCGCACACCTGTCTCGGCAAACAGCGCCAGAAAGGCATCTAACCCCTCGGTCAGCCCGAAGTGCCACGTGGGATAGGCTAGGTCCTTGGCGCTGATGCCCGTCCCCTTGGCGGCCGGGTTGAGGTTGACCGTAAGACCCAGCGCCATCTGCTGTCCGTCTGGCCAGACGATGCTGCCGTCGCGCATGCCGATTTCGTCGGAGGTGGTGTAATTGTCTTTCCAGGGCATGAGCTTACTCCGCGGCGGGGGTATAGGGATGCTGCGTCAGGATGTGCTGCGCAAGCGTGTCACAGGTCGGGAACCAGACGCCCGGCAGGGTCTTCATCCGCTGGATCAGCCGCTGCAGCATGTCGACCCGCATGGCGTGACCGGAGACGAACGGGTGCAGCAGGAAGTTCACATAGCCGCCCGCCTTGTATTGCTGCAGGAAGGCGTCCCACCAGATCTCGAAGACCTCGTCGACATCCATGATGCGCTGCGCCTGGTTGCCCGTGTCGAGCCAACCGAAGCTGAAATACATGGCGTCATCGAGCGCGTAGTGGAACGGCAGCTGCAGGATCGGGTTCTCGCCCTCTGCGTCCAGCTCGTAGAACGGCAGGTAGTCCGCCGAAGTGAAGGAGTTGTAGACGACGCCTTTTGAGCGCAGCAGGCCGGGGGTGTGGCTCGACCGGGTGCCGGTGACCGGTTTGCCCGCAATCCTGGACAGCGCTTCGAGGGTGCGGGTCAGGTGCGCGTCCTCGATCTGAGGGTCGTCGTAGACCTCGTGTTCCCACATGTGGTCGGCCAGTTCGTGGCCATTGTCGACCGCATGGTGCAGCACCTCTGGATAAAGCTCGCAGATGCGTCCGGGGGTGAAGAGCGTGACCTTTACGTCCTCCGCGTCGAACATCTCCATGATGCGCCAGACGCCGACACGTCCGCCGAATTCGCCCTTGGCCTTCTGACCCCAGGGCTCGTTCAGCAGGCGGCGCAGCAGCATGGCGTCAAAATCGAGGGTGAAGTTCACCGCGATCTTCACGCCCTCGGGATAGGCGAAATCGGGGATGGGGATGCGTCGGCTACGCTGGAACCTGGCCGTGTCGACCAGCGACTGGAAGGCATCGGGAGAGTGCTGCAAGGACATCATGCGCTCCGTACGTTTGGGCGGGATAGGCCCGCGCTATAAAGGACTGCCGCCTCGGCGGCCTTGAGCCCGGCGATCACCGGGTTGACGACAGGCACGCCAAGGGCCCTCGAGAGTTTCCCGGGCAGGCCGGGGATGAACGACAGCGCGAAGCAACCGAGCACCAGCACGTCGGCGCCCTGCGCCACACAGGTCCGGGCGCGCTTTACGATGGCGGGCAGATGGACATCCGGGTTGCGGTTGAGATCAGCCACCGAGCCCCCCATCGTCACCTCGGAGACGAAGCTGCCCTCGATGCCGATGCCGCGAATGCGGCGGCGCAGGCCAGGCGGGGTCGGGTCCGAAGACAGTACCGAGAAGCGCTCACCGAGCTGCACGGCGGCGAGCATGCCCGCCTCTCCCGGGCCGATGACCGGGACGCCGGAGATCTGAGCCAGGGCCTCGACCGCCGGATCGCTGAAACAGCCGATGAGCACCGCGTCGTGCTTCTCTGCCCAGCCCGCCGCCGCCTCGCGTAGCGCCGGAAAGACCATGGCCGCATCCGCCGCGCTTTCGATGGCCGACGGGCCTGCCTCGGGTGAGTTGATGGCGACCTCGGCCGAGGGCGCCCAGGCGCGGAGCATTGCCGCGCGCCGCTGGACCACCTCGGCACCAGCGGTGCGGTGAAGCGGGCTGGCAAGCTGGTAGAGTATGCGGGGAGATGCCGACAGATCGGGCATGGTCCGAGGACTTTCGTTGAGGCGGAGCTTCCGACCGCGAGCGATCAGAAGGCGCGTTGCAGGCCGACGAGTCTCTGCACCAGGGCCACGCCGGCGATCGAGAGAAGGATCGACAGCGTCGCGGCGGCGGCGGCGGTGGGTTTGAACTCGTAGGTCAGGAAGTCGAACAGAGCGAGCGGCAGGGTGTTCCCCCCGAGCGGCTTGAGCAGCAGCGAGATGGTGTAGAGATCGAAACTGTTGATGAAGGCGAAGATGCCGCCCATCGCCAGGCCCGGCATCACCAGCGGCAGGATCACCAGCCGGAAGGTCTGCAACCCGGTCGCACCGAGGCTTTGGGAGGCCTCTTCCAGTGACTGCGGCACCTGCCGCATCGCTGCAGCGATGGACACGTAGGCGTAGGGGAAAGACATCAGGATATGCCCCATCTGCAGGCCGAGCACGGTCTTGGCCAATTGAATCTTGTAGAGGAAGAACAGCAGGCCGACAGCGGTCAGCAGCTCGGGCACAAGCAGCGGCAGGGTCATGCCCAGCTGGAACCAGCCCGAAAGCTTGCCCGAGAGCACCCGCCCCGCAATTGCCGCCATCATCGCGACGGTCATGGTAACGACAGCGGTGACCGCACCGATGCGCAGCGACATGAAAAGGCCGTCTACGAGGTCCTGGCGGTTGAAGAACTCGGCGTACCAGCGGAAGGAAATGCCCTGCGGCGGGAACTCGATCATCAACCCTTTGGTGAACGAGGCGCCGATAATCATCACGAGCGGCGCCATGAGGAAGACGTACAGCAACACGATGAGCATGCCGAAGCCGATATTGACCGTTTTCCGATACGGGAAGGCGTTGGTCATTTCGCTCATGCCTTGGACCTTTCCATGAGCCGCGAGGTCAGCGCGGTGAACAGCCCGACGACGAGGATGGTGGAGACCGACAGCACGATGGCGAGCGCCGAGCCGAAGGGCCATTGGAACGTGCCGGTCAGCTCGCCAATGATCAGGGTCGGCATGTAGCTGACCATCTGCCCCCCCAGCAGGGCCGGGGTGACATAGGCCGCGACGGCCAGGACGTAGACGAGGATCATGCCGGGGTAGATGCCCGGGAAGCTCAGCGGCAGGATGATGTCTCGGAACACCTCGCGGCGGTTTGCCCCCATCGAGGAAGACGCTTCGATCAGCGTCGGAGAGATGTTGCGCAGCGCGTTGTTGATCGGCAGCACCATGAAGGGCACGAAGACGTGGACCAGCGCCAGGATCACGAGGCCCTGGGTGAACAAGAGGCGCAGCGGTCGTTCGATGATGCCGAGTGCCAGCAGCGTCTCGTTCAGCGGCCCATTGAGCGCCGCGGCAATCATCCAGCCGAAGTTGCGCACCAAAACGCCGGTCATCAGCGGCGAGGCGATGCAGGCGTAGAGCAAGACCGCTTTCATCCCCTTGGCCTTCGACATGTGCCAGGCGATGGGATAGCTCACCAGGAGGCAGAGCAGCGTCACCGCCCCAGCTGTCAGCAGCGAGCGCAGAAGCACCCCCCAGTAATAGCCGTCGCTCAGGATGCGATCGTAGTGCATCGTGGTATAGGCATCGCCGAAGGGCGCGGAGATGCCCGGCGTGCGGAAACTCATCTCGACCATGTTGGTGATCGGCAGGATCATGAAGATGAAGATCAGCGCGATCGCCGGGATGGCGAGCAGAAGTTTGGGATTCTTAAGGCTCATGGCGCGACCTCGGGCATCAGCCAGGCGTGGCTTTGATCGATGGCGATCCCGACTTCGGCCCCCTTCTCCACCGGGTGGTTCGGGTCGGCAGTCAGTTTGAGGACCGATCCGTCGCCCAGCGTGATCTCGCAATGCAAGGCGGCCCCGAGGAAGGCAGATTTGGACACCGTGCCGCGGAAGATGCCCGCTTCGGGTTCCGTCAGCGACAACGCCTCGGGGCGCAGCAGCAGTTCGGCGGCGCCGGTGATGCCCGGCACGCCCTCCAGCTCGAGCGAGGCACCGGCGGCGGCAATGGCATAGCGCCCCTCGCCCAGCGGTTTCACGGATTGGCAGGGAATGAAATTCGCCTCGCCGGTGAAGTCGGCAACATAGCGTTCCAGCGGCTTCTGGTAGATTTCGCGCGGGGTGGCGAACTGCGCAACGCGGCCCGCCTTCATCACGGCGACCATGTCCGACATCGCCATGGCCTCGGACTGGTCGTGCGTGACGTAGAACGCCGTGATCCCGGACTGCTGTTGCACGTCGCGGATCAGCCAGCGCACCTCGTCGCGCAGCCGCGCATCGAGGTTCGCGAGCGGTTCATCCAGCAAAAGCAGCCTGGGCTTCAGCACCAGCGCGCGCGCCAGCGCGACCCGCTGCTGCTGACCGCCCGATATCTCCCGCGGGAGCCGCTCGCCCAGCCCGTCAAGGCGGACCAGCTTCTTCACGTCGTAGACGCGGGTTTCGATTTCATCCTTCGACAGCTTTTGCAGTTTGAGCCCGTAGCCGATGTTCTCGGCGACGGTCATGTGCGGGAAAAGAGCGTAGTTCTGAAAGACAACGCCGAAACCGCGACGGTTGGCCGGGATCCCGAGGATGGACTCCCCTTCTACCAGGATATCCCCGCCATTTGCCTCGAGGAATCCGGCCAGGCACCGCAAGGTGGTGCTTTTGCCGCAGCCCGAGGGCCCGAGGAGGGTCACCAGCTGGCCGCTTTCGGCCTTGAGTGACACGCCGTCGAGCGCGAGGAAATCCTGATAACGCTTGCGCAGATCCCTGACTTCAACCGTCGCCATTTCTCAGATCGTCCGTTCCCAGAGGTCGTTCAGGCCCGGCATGATGGCGAGCGTTTCATCCCAGTCGAAGCGGATCGCCTGGCTGACAACCTCGGGCTGCAGAGGCCATTTCTGAAGCTCTTCGGGAAGCTCGACCGTCTTGTTGGTCGGCGCGATAAGCCAGTTCTCGGCCATCCACAGCTGGATTTCCGGCGACAGGACGAAATTGATGTAGTCGAAGCCAAGCTGCTTGTCGGGGCTGTTCTTGAACACAGAGAAGGAGTGGTCGAACACCAGCATGCCTTCTTCGGGCACGACGTAGTCGATCGGAATGCCCTGTTCCTGCATGGTCTTGACTTCGCCAAGGTCGATCGGAGCCACGGCCACCTGTCCCTGCGACAGCAACGGCGTCAGCTGTGCCGAGTAGCCGATCTGCGGGAACGGACCCAGTTCCTTGAACTTGGCAACGGCGGTCTCGATGTCGTCGCGGCCCGAGCCGAAGTGCTCGCCGGCCCACATCGCCATCATGGTCGCGGCCGAGTTGGTGATCTTGTAAAGACCCAGCTGCCCCTTGAAACGCTCATCCCAGAGATCGGCCCAGCCCTTGGGCGGCTCGGACACGAGATCGGTGCGATAGGCGATGACCAAGGGCGCAAGCATGCCGGTGACGGCGGTATTGCCCTTCAGGATCGCGGGTTCGATCACATCGGCCATGTTCGGCACGTTCTCGGGCGTCAGCTCCGCGAAGTAGCCGTCGTTGCGGATCATCGCGGTGTATTTCTCGTTCAGCATGACGGCCGGGAACGGGGGGTTGTCCGGGCCTGCCGCGCGGAAGTTCGAGATCCAGGCCATGCCGAGGCCGATGTCGAGGTCGAAATCACGGCCGATCTGCTCGGCGAATTTCGGCATGACGTACTGGCGCCAGTCGTGTTCCCAGCGGCCGCCGAACATGTTCACGATAAATGTGTCGCCCTCAGCGAAGGCGGGTGCGCCGAGCGCGCCAAGCGCCGCGGCACCGGCCGAGGTCTTGAGGAAGTTGCGTCGGGTGAGGGTCATTTGAGGCTCTCTCCTGTTGAGGTGCATCTTTATTATTCGTTCCGTCCGGGCTTCAGGAAGCATGTGCCCGGTCGTGCCTTTATACCGGCCACGTTGGCGGCGGGATCTCGGGATGGTCTTACATATCGATCTTCTCTGGATCGAGCCGCAGGTCGATGAGAACGGGGCCGGTCCGGTCCGCGATGGCGGTGCATGCGGCGTCGAGGCTGGCGGCGTCGGTGACGCGCACCGTCGCGAAGCCGAGCGTCGCGCAGGTCTCGGCGAAGTCGATCCGGTCGATCATCGCCAGTTTCGGCGACATGCTGCGATTGGTGAACTGGACATGCTCGGCGCCGTAGCTGCCGTCGTTGCAGAGGATCACGATCATGTCCGCCCTTTCGCGGACGGCGGCGACGAGTTCGCTCAGGCCGGACAGGGTGAAGCCGCCGTCACCTGCGACCAGCACTGTCGGGCGGTCGGTGATCGCGGTGGCGGTACCGATTGCCTCGCCAAGACCGCAGCCGATGGCCCCAAAATGCGAAGTGTAGACAAGGTCCTGCGGGCGCGTCACAGGCAGGTTGCGCCACGCCGCGGTGACGAACCGCCCGAGGTCGGCGACCAGAACCCGCTGGGCGGGCAGCGCCTGGTGCAGGCGGCGCAACGCCGGGACCATGTCGACGGTGCCCGGGGCGGTCTGCGCAGCGGCAGGGATCTTCGCGAAATCGGCCGCCTCGGTGGCAAGCCTGTCGGCAAGATCCGCCGTCGCACCAGAGCCGGGAATCTCGGCCATGTCCATCAGTTCGACGATGGCGCGAGCAGTTCCCGCGATGTCGCCAATCAGGCGGAGCGAGGGAATGTCGAGCCGCGGGGTCTCCTCGGCGTCGGGCAGGATCTGCACAACGCGCTTGCCGCGGGTATAGGCACGCTCTTCGGTGGTGTGCTTGCTTAAGCTCGCACCGAAAGCGAGGATGCAGTCGGACTGCATGATGACCTCGGTAGCAGTGGGGTGGCTGAGCCCGCCGCAGATGCCGATGTTGCAGGGCTCACCTTCGAAAAGCCCTTGCGCCTTGAGTGTCGTGGCAAGCGGGGCCTCCATCCGCGCAGCGAGCTCGATCAGCGCGGCGCGTGCCTCCGGGGTGCAAGCCCCGCGCCCTGCAAGGATCAGTGGGCGGCGTGCCGAGGCAAGCATGCCGGCGGCATCTTCCAGGGCCTTTCCAGAGGCGGGGGAAATCGTCAACGGCGGTACGGGCATGACCTTGGCCGGCTCGACCGGCTCCCACATCAGATCAACGCGCATGTTGAAAACCACGGGACGCCTGCGGTGGGCCGCGATGCGAAACGCACGGTCGAGGTCCTCGATGGCGGTCGCGGGTTCGCGCATCTCGACGAAGGCGGCGCCGACGCTGGCAACGACCTCTCGCTGGTCGATGTTCTGCAAGTGCTGAAGATCGCCCGGCGCCGTATCGCCGCAGAGCACGACAAGGGGTATGCCGCCGCGGACGGCTTCTGCCAGCGCGGTGACGACATTGGTGAGGGCAGGACCATGGGTGATCGTGGCAACGCCGGTACGCCCGGTCGCCTGGGCGAAGCCGGTGGCGGCCAGCACGGCATTGGCCTCGTGGGTGCAGGCAACATAGCGTCCCGTCCCCGTCTCGACGTACGCATTGACCATGAAGAGATTGGCGTCTCCGACAAGCCCGTACAGGTGCGTCGTGCCGTGCGCGACCAGCGCCTGAGCCAGGTGCTGGTGCAGTTTCATGGTTGTTGCTGTGTCTCGCATTTCCCGCACCTAACCGCGTCAGTGTCCGGACCACGGTAGGCGCAGCGGTATCATGACAAAAGTTTAATTATATCCATTAAAAAGTTCCAAATGGGAACTATACAGCGTCCACGCTGCCGAAATCGCGTCGCGGCGGACACGGCAAACTGGCTGACGACATTCGGCTTTCCCACCGATGGGGCTTGTTGCACAAAGCGGTGATGAGGATTAAATTCGCGAATTCAGTGAGTTAGATCGGCGGCATGCCGAAGCCTTCTCCCACTCACTATCGCACGGCGAACTGGTACGCCTCCAGCGCCGCGCTCCCCCCGCGAGGCTCGCTCTCGGTCGGGGCGGCCGAGCGTTTCTAGGTACTCCCTGACAGCCTGTGGCGCGTCTTCAGGATCGATCCTGTCGGGATGCCAGTCCGATTTCGGCGTCGAGTTCTGCCGGTTCGCGTCAGCCTGGATGACGCTGGCATCCGCAGCAAACCGGTAGATGGACTGCCAGTCGTCGCCTACGGCAAATATTCTCGCCTCCGCATGCTGGTTCTTGAGCGCCTGAATCATGCTGCTTCCATTTGAATATCTCTGATCTGCTTCTCGTCAAAGATCGGCAGAGAGCACATCATGGCTTACGCCAGCATCCGGCTTTATGGGGGCGCTCATGGCTCGTCACAGAGCTTCGGCGCGCCGTCGAAGTTGTATTCGCCCCGGTAGAGCCGCCGCAGGGTCGTGACCATCGCCTCGAAAGACTCGTCGAACTTAACCGAAGTGCGCTCGGTGGGCGCGATATAGATCGATTTTCCCACGGGCTCGCGCCGCAGGTAGCCGCTTTCGACCAAGCTGTTGATCTTGCGGTGCAGCGTGCTGATCGGAAGGTCGAGCGCCTCTGACAGGGCCGAAAAATCATAGAGTTTGCCCTGCATTCGGCCCTGCACAACCGTACGGATGATCAGGCTGTCGAGCGGCTTGCCCCACATCCCCGATTCCATCGCATAGAACCGGTTGAGACATTCGATGATCTGTGCCTGAACCGCCGCCCGCACCGCGTCGGGCTCTTGCTGAGAGCCGATGGCGTCGTTCATTTCCTGGCCCCTCTCACGCACCCCTGTTTTCCAAAATGGAAAGGTTGACGCTTGGTCGCAAGCCAAATCTGCTCGTACTTGGGCCCCTGGTCCGAAGTCTACCGCACTGGTGGGCGGAGGGTCCCAGTGTTCCAGGGGAGGAATCATGCAAAAGCATATACTCGTGGTCGGTGGCGGCATCGGTGGGACGATGACCGCGAACAGCCTTGTCACCAAGTTCCAGAGAGAAATCGCGAACGGCAAGGTCAAGGTGACCATGCTTTCGGACAATCCGTGGCACTACTACAAGCCGGCGTTCATGTATGTTGCCTTTGACATGTATTTTAAGGGTGAACTGCGCAGGAAGCAGCAGTCTCTTCTGCGTCCCGAGATCGACTTTCAACTCGACAAGGTTGAAGCCTTCGATTTCAAGGGCTCCAAGGTCAAGACCGCCAGCGGCAAAACGATCAGCTACGATTACATCGTTGTTTCCACCGGCTGTCTGCCCGCGCCGGAACGGATCGAGGGGCTGAAGGAAGGCGGAGACTATTTCTATCAATACGAACCGGCCCGGAAGCTTTCGGACAAGCTGCTGACCCTTGAAAAGGGTCGGGTGTTTGTCACCGTGAACTTCCCCGAAACGCCGAACGTGCCGCACCAATGCGGTATCGCGCCGATGGAAACCACGCTGATGCTCGACGAGTATCTGCGCCGCAAGGGCGTGCGCGACCAGATCGAGATCGTCTATACCTACCCGACCGTTTCTCAGCTTCTGCGCAATTGCCTGTTCATGCAGGAAGAGGTCTGCTCTGTCCTGCCGCCGATCTTCGAAGAGCGCGACATCAAATACAAACGCAGCTTCACGCTGGCCAAGGTCGATCCGGAACGCAAGGTCGCCATCTCCAGCGAGGGCGAGGAAGAGGAATTCGACATTCTGATGTCGACCCCGCCGATCCGCGCCGTGGATGCGGTGATCAACAGCGGTCTCTCGCAAGCGGCGAACAACGAGGGCTGGCTGCCCACCGACCGGGACACGTTGCAACTCGAAGGCTATCCCAATGCCTATGTGATGGGCGATACGGTCGATCTGCCGATCTCCAAGGCCGGGGGCTCCTGCCACAACCAATGCCCGGTGATCGTCAACAATATCGCCGGGGATATGCGGCTGGGCCGCATCGTCGAGCATTATGACGGCAAGGTGCAGGCCGTGGCGCAGATGGGATTGGAAGCGGGCATGCCGCTTTTCTACAACTACGATAAGGATGTGTATCCGACGCCACCGACCAAGGTCGGCGGACTGCTGCGCAAGGCATTCAACCGCGGCATCTACTGGTCTGTCGCGCGTGGCATCATCTGAGATCTGAAGCTTAAGAACAGGAGGGCGCCATGGCGAACCCCACAGCAAACGGCGCGGAAACCCCGCTGCTCGAGCGTATCAATCAAGAGAGCGCTTTTTCCGACGCGGCAACGGAGGAGGGCCTGATCGATCTGGCCAACAAGCTCGCACCGTTGATCCAAGGCCGGCGCCTGCACAATGTCATCGATCTGATGTCGCTTGCTTCGGATGGTGTGGACATGGCGGATGATGCCATGATCCAGAAGATGATGACCGCGTATGAAGACATCACCAGTACCGCGTGGGCGCTCGGCAATGCGGCGCGTTATGCGGCCAATCAGGCGGCGACCGCGCCAGTGCCGTCGCGGCTGGGTCTGCTGCGGGCGGCGGGCGATGAGGATGTACGGCGGGGGCTGCATTTTGCGCTTCAGTTTCTTGCCGTGCTGGGCCGACAGGCGACGCCCGAGCCCGACGTGGATTGACCGTGGCTATGAACGAGGCGGAATTGGCCGCACTCTACAGACCGCGCATCCGAGAGCTTGCGGCTCGGGTGCGTTCCGACCGGCGGCTGAAGGACCCGGAGGTTACGGTTTCCCGCAGAAGCCAGGTTTGCGGCAGCATGATTACCCTAGACCTGATGCACGAGCAGGGCCGGATCACCGCTCTTGGCTGGCGGTCGCGGGCCTGCACCCTGGGCATGGCCTCGCTGGGCCTGGTCACCGAAGCCGCCGTCGGTCAGTGCCGGGCTGAAGTCGCTGCGGCCGGGGCGGCGCTATGGGACCTGCTGCAGGGGCAGGAGCAGATCTTTGCCGCGCCATGGGAAGAGTTGTCAGTTTTTTCCGCCGCCCGCGGATTTCCGCCTCGCTTTGGCTCGATCATGCTGCCCTTCGCAGCAATCGATGAGGGTTTCAGGCAAATGGGATGAACTGGTCCCCGGACCATTTCCGGGCGCGGTGTTCGATTTGCGGGTATCTTCTATACCTGCCAGGCGGTGGAGGACTACTTCCTCTCCAACCCTGATCTCGAAGTCGAAATCCGGGTGGATCATGAGGACCTGGGGCTCATCGAGGTTGATCTTGGAGGTTTATGGGGCGTGGCGCGCACCCGCACAAAGGGGTTCGACGGCCTGCCTCTGGACCTTTAGACTGAAGCCTGCACCAACCTGCGGCGCCGTTTCCAGGCAGAGGCAGAGGCGGAGCTGACGCAAGATGTCATTGATCAGGCACGGGCCGATTTTTCCGAAGAGGATCGAGCAGCCTCGCAACGGCTCGGTATTTCCGCTCTCGCGCCGACACGGGCCGACGTCGAGCGTAATCGGAAGCAGCTTTGGCTTGGTCTGGATGTCGTTGCCGGGCACTCTCCTTTGGTCTCCAAGAAGAAGGTCGCGATGGACGGGACGGGACGCCGGACGAGGCCTGGGGCAGCCGGACACCGCCCCTGAAGACCGCCGCCTGACATGAAACCGATGCCCTAGCCCGGCCCGGCCGCAAACGGGTCGAAAGACCGGACCCATCTCTGTTCGTACCGCGACCGCGCCTGACCGCAGGCCAGACCCAGGCTGCCGGTCATGTCCTGTGCAGCACGAGGCATGGTCAAGGCGTGCGGGCTTCCTGCCATTCCTGCGAACGGATCGCAGCATCAAAACCCGGGATCAGACACTTGGCCAGCCAGATCTTCCCGACACAGGACGTTGTCAGAGCGGATGCCGCCATGCCTCAGCAGCGCATCTCTTTGGGAGAAATACCGAAGCGCTTGCGAAATGTCACCGAAAGATGGGCCAGCGACGATACCAGCCTGACCTTTCTCGGGTCCTATTCGAAGGACAAGATCGGGCCGCCGCGCACCTGCCTGCCGATCCAGGGGACGCTCTTGGACAATCCCAACGGTGATCTTGCCCGGAATAGCTATCTTGACGGTGTGGGGCTCGAGAACACCAACGAGCAGACCAATCTCGGCCTCGAATTCAACCATCTCTTCACCGATGTCTGGAGCCTCGAGGCCCGCGTGCGCTACACCCGCAACGAGCGGCTTCGTCGAGAGCCTGCTGCAGCTGGTTGGCCTCGACTGGACGGTGCCTGACTTCAGCACCCTGTTCGGCAGCTTCACCGCCGACGGTGCCTGCGACACCCGCAAATGCCACGATGCCATTGCTGACCGCGGCGCCCACGCTGTCATTCCGCCCCGCAAGAACGCCAAGCCGCCTCTCTGCAACAACGCCAACGGTATCGAACACCGCCTGACCAAGCCCAATCATCCGTGGAGCTGCGAGGATGCCAGACAGTCTCAGTGTCGATCCGATCCAACAGATGCCTGGACTGAAAATCTAGGTGTTCAGTCCCGGAAGGTTGTTCGCCCGCTGCGGGGTTAGGCGATAATCGCCAAATTCCAACTCGGGGCCGCGGGTATGAAAAATCCCCATCAGAATGCCCGCCTCACCGTCTATGGTCGAGAACAGATCGTCGCCCGCGTATCCTCCGATCGCGCGTACGGAGTGGCTCTGGCGCCCCGCGGGTGATCTTCACCACCTTCGGGGCAGACATCGTCCGGCTGGACATCGGCGCGACAAGCAGCCGCGCCGATCCGCTTGAAATGATCCAGCGGATGCACGGTTTTGCTCCCAGCACCTTTCAGATCGGCCGTGATCTTCGCAAGCCCACGATATTCGCCGTTTAGCGCAGATCGCCATAGGTGTTGACGATTTGCGTCCGGAAAAATTCTGTCATACCCGCCCGCTCGACCAGCGGCCGCCCATTGTCGCGTTTGATGGCGCGGGCTCAGCTTGGCGCAATGTCCACGGTCAGATGCGGTGAGCCGTCCGATGTTTTGCGAGAGCTGCGGCCATCTTCGCCGATCGTGCCGCGAATGCGGTGGCGCCAGTTCGAAAAGCTGTCGAACCGGACGGTGTCGATCGGCTGATCCAGCGCGATCTCGACATGGCGATTTCCCGAGAGCCCCGACAGGGCGACAATGACACCGCTATAGGCCTGGCCCAGATAGTGGCCCGTCACCTTGGAGCCCAGGGCGAGCTCCGCTGGGGCGTTGCGCTGACCGAGCCGGGCATGAAGCGTGTTCCAGTCGCGTGCCCCATGTTGACGGGCGATGAGCTCGAGGGACTGGGCGTGGCTGATCGCCGTGCCTTGCGCTTGCAAAGCCTGCCGGAGCGCCCTGGCCTGGGTCTTGACGGTTTCGAGGGATGGCTGTGTCATGCTGTTTCCTTCACAGGCAGGGGGCTGGGACAGGGGTGATCGGGCGGGTTCGAAGAGCCATGCTCAGGGCCAGGACAAGGAGGATCGCATCCGCGACCGGAAAGGCGAACCACATGCCCTCGATCCCCCAAAGGGCATTCATGACGATAAGCAGGGCCGGCGTCAGCAGCCATGGTTTGATCAGGGTAAGCGCCGCCGTCCGAAGCGGATAGCCCATCGCCTGGACATGCAGGGCGAGGGCGAGAACCGGCCCGGTGATGGCGTAGAGAGCCGTCATTGGCCGCAGGATCGCGGCAACCGCCTCGGTGATGGCCGGGTCCTCCGAGAACAGCCCGCCCAGCGGAGCGCCCGCGAAGGCTCCGGTCAGCGCCACGCCGAGGCACCAGAGGAAGGCGCTGCCCATGGCAAGTCGCAGGGCGCTGCCGGCCCGATCCATTCGGCCCGCGCCGGCATTGTTGCCGGTGATGCTCTGGGTGGCCAGCGCGATCGCCATCTGCGGCAGGAAGGCCAGCCCAAGAAGGCGCGTCGTTACCCCGTAGGCGGCGATACAGGTGGCATGATCCGCGGCGGCTGTGCCGATCAGCAGGAGCACCATGCCGGCCACCAGGGCCATTCCGATGAAATTCAGGCAAAGCGGGAGGCCGAGCGAGAGGATCCGCCCCCATCCCGACAGCCAGCTGCTGCGCCAAAGGCTGCCAAGGGGCAGAAGATCGCGATCGCGCGTCCGCAGCAGCAGCAACAGTGCCAGACCGAGGCTCTGCGCCGCGACGGTTCCGAGCGCAGAGCCGGCGGTGCCAAGTCCGAGCAGCACGATCGCGACATAATTCGCCCCGATGTTCAGCAGGTTCACAAGCACCGAGAGCATGGCGATCTGCCCGGCCCGGCCCTCGTTGCGCAGGGCATCGGCGTGCAGGCCCAGACCGAACTGGATGGGGGCACCCAGGATCAGGATCAGCAGATAGCTCTGCGCGGCCTCGGCCACCGCCGCATTTCCGGCGGCGAGCGCAAGGACCGTCGCCGGCCCGACCACAAGCGCCCCGGCGATCAGCACCGCGCTGATGGCGAGGGCCAGCCCGTGCGCTCCGGCGAAGACCGCGCCTGCCTCCGGGCGGGACCCGGCTCCGAGATGCCGCGCGATCAGGCTCGACATGCCGCCGCCCGCCAGAGTGGTCAGGGCCGTCAGCAGTATCACGACAGGAAAGGCCAGGCTGACCGCGGCCAGGGCCTGGGGGCCGACGAAGCGCCCGACGAAGATCCCGTCGGCAACGTTCAGCAGGCCCCCCATCGACATGACCACCGCCATGGGCAGGGCATTCGACAGGAACAACCGCCCGATGGGGCGGGTCAGAAATGGGTTCTCAATTCTATTCGGGGCGGGTCCGACGGACATCGCTCACTCCTCCGGAGAGGCATTTCGGATCGAGAGGGAGCCTGCATTGCCCACCTGCGAAATGCTTCGAGGGTGAGATGTCGTCTTCGTTTCCGGGCTTCACCGTGACTTGCGTCCGCAGGCGGCAGGTGCCCGGCACCTTGCCCGCCACGTACGAAAAAATCCCGGCGAAGGCAACAAGAGATGCCAGAGGTCATTCGTTCCGCGGTTTCGCGATGCCGAAGAGCAGCGGACTGAACGCCGTGGGTAGGTTTGCGCGGTTTCCCTTCTTTCATATCGCAGGGTCTGGATATTCGATATCGAGTGGAAGCTGCCTTCGGGGGCCTGCGTTCTTTTTGCGCTCGGGCCACTCTTGGAAGGGGGACGCGGTTGGAACTGGCCTCGGCCCGGGCGATGGACCGCGTGGCACCGAAACCTCGCCATCAGGCCTCGTTCGCTGCAGCACGACTTGTCGGCCGTGGCGCGGCTCATGCCATGTTCGCGGGACTGTTCGGCAACGGGCCCGGGCCTCCAGCTGCCGCAGGATGCCGATGACCCGGGCTTTGGGAAACCTGTCTTCCTCATCGGAAGCTCCTCGGCCATCCCGCCGGGAAAACTCTGCTTCCCCATTCCCCTAAGAACGGGGAGGCACCCAACGCGCCTCGGAGCCGGTCGGATTGCAACGGGCAAACGAAGCCGACAGCTGTGAAGCGGTCAATTCACCGCGTTGCGATCCGTGGCCGCATGTCCCATATTACCGTCCGAGAGACGGCCGAGGTCGTTTCTCGACCTATGGAGACTGGATGTCAGAGCTTGTGTGATACGGCTCTCTGAATTTCAGAGAGCCTCGTGAAACCCGGATCGACCGGCGCAGCAGCGCTTGGTCTCTTTTTCACGTCCAAGACACGAGACTTCCATGAATATCTCAAGACACGAACAGCGTGCGTTGCACGTTCTGGCTCTTGGCGGCCGGATCCTGCACGAGCGGGAGTATGGCTCCAAGATCACGTCGGTCACCTGCGTGACGCGCGAAGGGATGATCCTCGACGGTTTCGACATGACCGTCTTTCACCGGCTGCGGCGCAAACGGCTGATCGAATCCCGCTGCGGCAGCGCATATCGCATCTCGAAGCGCGGCCGCCTTTCGGTCCGTGCGCAACTCGACAATCAGGGGGCATGACATGCTGATCAGAAACGAAGTCGGCAGCGACGCCACCATGATCCGCAGGATCGTGACCGAAGCCATGCAACTCTTGCCGCAGGCGACCGGAGCAGAGGCGGATATCATCGACCGGTTGCGGCGCGACGATGCGCTGATCCTGTCGCTGGTGGCCGAGGACCGGGGCGAGGCCGTCGGCTATCTTGCCGTCTCGATGTCGCGGATCGGAGCAGAGAGCGGCTGGGGGCTGATAGGCCCTCTTGCCGTGCTCCCGTCCAGACATGGCGAGGGGGTTGGCAGCGCGCTCATGGCCGAAGCGATCCGCCGGTTGCGCAGCACATGCAAAGGCGCGGCGCTGGTCGGAGACCCCGGGTATTATGCCCGGTTCGGCTTCAGGTCCTATCCGGGGCTGCGGGTCGGGGACTGTCCGCACCAATTCGTCCAGGCCTTGCCCTTCGATACGGCGGAACCGGAAGGCGAGCTGCACCATCACGCCGCATTCGGGCTGACGCAGGAGGGCTGAAACAAGTCCGGGACGCACGAGAGATCGTGCGTCCCGGGGCATATGGGGTCGGTCTTCCTGGCCCTGTCCGGTCGGGCAGGGAGGCTCGGTGCAGAAGTCAGTGCAGAAGACGGTCGATATCGCCGCGGCACAGGCCGATATCGTCAAGCTCGCGATCGGTCAGAAGCGACAGCGCATCGCGCGTGCGACGGACCTCGTCCCGGTTCCGGAGACGGGCGAAAAAGGCGGTGACAAGGCCGAACCGGGGCGCATCGGCCAGCAGGCCGGCCCGTTGCGGATGCGAAACTTCGAACATGGCCATCTCTTGGGTCCTTCCGTCGCTGCGAGTCGTTCGTCGACTACATGAAACCGCAGCTATGCGTCCGGAATGAGGTAGGCAACCCGACATTTCCGCATGCGACACATGCATCCCGCGCATGCCGGAAAGGCTCCGTTAGCTCTTTGTCGAAAAAGGGAAAAACTGCTTCCGCGTCTGGTCGTTTTTCGACCTCGACAGGACGTTTCCAGGCCTCGGGCGGGGGCGCCTTTCGGGGCGACCCGGAAACCGGCCGGCCGCATTGCATCTGGCCGATGTTCGCTTTTCGTGCTACTGCGTCCGAAAAGACACAGGAATTGGGGCGAGCATGCGTGTCTTGGGCATCGATCCGGGGCTCCGGAACACCGGTTGGGGGATGATCGAGCAACGGGGCAGCCGACTCGGTCACATCGCCAATGGCGTCTGTCACTCCTCGGGCGAGACCCTGGCCGAGCGGCTGCTGTCGCTGCACATCCAGCTGACCGAGATCGTCGCCCGCCACGTCCCCGAGGCGGCGGCGGTCGAACAGACTTTCGTCAACCGCGATGCGGCGGGCACGCTGAAGCTGGGGCAGGCACGCGGCATCGCGCTGCTGGTGCCGGCGCAGGCCGGGCTCGAGGTCGGCGAATACGCGCCCAACGCGGTCAAGAAGGCCATTGTCGGCGTCGGCCATGCCGACAAGCGCCAGATCGACCACATGGTGCGGCTGCAATTCCCCGGCATCGAGATCGCCGGGCCCGATGCCGCCGACGCGCTGGCGATCGCGCTGTGCCATGCCCATCATCTAGCGGGGGGCGCGCGGCTGGCGGCGGCGCTGGCGAGGGCAGGCGCATGATCGGGCGGCTGGCAGGGCGGCTGATCCACAAGGGCGCCGATCAGGTGATGATCGATGTCGGCGGCGTGGGCTATGTGGTTCACGTCTCTGACCGGACGCTGATGGGCCTGCCCGGCCTCGGCGAGGCGGTCGCGCTTTATACCGATCTTCTGGTCCGCGAGGATCTGTTGCAGCTTTACGGCTTTCCGACGCTGCATGACCGCGAATGGCACCGGCTTCTGATGGGGGTGCAGGGGATCGGCGCGAAGGCGTCTATGGCCATTCTGGGCACGCTCGGCGCCGAGGGCGTCGGCCGGGCTATCGCGCTGGGCGACTGGGGCGCGATCAAGGCCGCGCCCGGCGTCGGCCCCAAGATCGCGCAGCGCGTGGTCAACGAGTTGAAGGAGAAGGCGCCTGCGGTGATGGCGCTTGGCGGCCACCTTTCCCCCGACCCGGCCGCGGGCGAGGTGATCGCGCCCGCCGATCCCGCCCCCAAGGCCGGGAACAAGACCCGGACGAAGGCCCCGGCCGCTGCCCCGGTTTCGTCCTCGGTCTCGGCCCAGGCCGATGCCCTGTCGGCGCTTGGAAATCTCGGCTATGCTCCGTCGGAAGCCGCCCAGGCGGTGGCCCGCGCTGCCGGCGAGACGCCGGAGGCCGACACCACGGCGCTGATCCGCGCGGCGCTGAAACTTCTGGCCCCCAGGGCGGACTGAAGGCTGACTGAATGACCGGACCCGATCCCCTGCTGCGCCCCGAGGCGCGCCCCGAGGATTCCGACCGCGCGCTGCGCCCCGAGACGCTGGATGCCTTCATCGGCCAGGCCGAGGCGCGGGCCAATCTGCGGGTCTTTTTGCAAAGCGCCCGCCAGCGCGGCGAGGCGATGGACCATGCGCTGTTCCATGGCCCGCCGGGCCTGGGCAAGACCACGCTGGCGCAGATCGTCGCGCGCGAGCTGGGCGTCAATTTCCGCATGACCTCGGGGCCGGTGCTGGCCAAGGCGGGCGATCTCGCGGCGATCCTGACCAATCTGGAAAAGCGCGACGTGCTGTTCATCGACGAGATCCACCGGCTGTCGCCGGTCGTCGAGGAGGTGCTCTACCCCGCGATGGAGGATTTCGAGCTCGACCTCGTGATCGGCGAGGGCCCGGCCGCGCGCACCGTCCGGATCGAGCTGCAGCCCTTCACGCTGGTCGGCGCGACGACCCGGCTGGGCCTGCTGACGACGCCGCTGCGCGACCGCTTCGGCATTCCGGTCCGGCTGCAATTCTACACCGTGCCCGAGCTCGAAGAGATCGTGGCGCGCGGGTCGCGGCTGATGGGCATTCCCGCCGATCCCGAGGGCATCCGCGAGATCGCGCGGCGCGCCCGCGGCACGCCCCGGATCGCCGGGCGGCTCCTGCGCCGGGTGGTCGATTTTGCGCTGGTCGAGGGCGACGGGCGGATCACGCGCAAGGTGGCCGATCATGCGCTGACGCGGATGGAGGTCGATGCGGTCGGGCTCGACGGCGCCGACCGGCGCTACCTGCAGCTCATCGCCGACAACTATGCCGGCGGTCCGGTCGGGATCGAAACGCTCTCGGCCGCGTTGTCTGAATCTCGGGATGCCTTGGAAGAGGTGATCGAGCCCTATCTTCTGCAACAGGGGCTTATCCAGCGCACGCCGCGGGGACGGATGCTGGCGCAGAAGGCCTGGAGCCATCTGGGGCTTGCACCGCCGCGCGTGCCGGGGCAGACCGCGCAGACCGACCTGTTCGACGAAGGCGCTTGACGAGGGCCCTGCCGCCGCCCTTGCCCGCGTCCCTGCAGGAGGCGGCCGCGACCGAAGCCGAAAGGAGACCGAGATGACCCCCGAGGAGGTGACCGCGCTGTTTACCCGGTCGGAGGGCGACTATCTGTTCGCCCGCTGGGGCCGTCCCATCGCGCCGGTCGTGTTCGGGGTCGACGACGCCACGCTCTCGATCTTCAAGGGTGCCTGCGAGGCGGTGGTGGGGCTGGCCGGGCACGAGATGGCCGAGACCGACCCCGATCTGGGCTCCAATCTCATCGTCTTCTTCTTCGAGGACTGGACCGAGCTGGTGCGGGTGCCGCATCTCGACCGGCTGGTGCCCGATCTGGCGCGCCGGGTCGCCCGGCTGCGGGCGGCGGGGGCGAACCAGTACCGCTTCTTCCGCTTCGACGAGCAGGGCGCGATCAAGGCGGCCTTCGTCTTCATCCGGATGGATTCCGACCTGTCGCAGATGCCGGCCGAGTCGATCGCGCTCAACCAGATCGTCCAGACGATCCTGCTTTGGTCCGACACAGCCTTCGCCGAGCGCAGCCCGCTGGCCCGCGCGCCCGACGGCATGCTGGTCCTGCGGCCCGAGATTGCGGCGGTGATCCAGGCGGGCTATGACCCGGCGATGCCGACGGTCGCCCACGATTCCAGCCATGCGCTGCGCCTCGCCGCCCGGGTCGGCCACACCCTGGGACAGATACAGATACTCGGGCAGGAGCCATGACCCATCGCCTGACCGTCCGCGTCTATTACGAGGACACCGACCTTGCCGGCATCGTCTATTATGCCAATTACCTGAAATTCATAGAACGCGCGCGCTCGGAATGGGTGCGCGGGCTGGGGCTCGACCAGGTCCGGCTGAAGGCCGAAAGCGGCATCGTCTTCGCTGTGCGCCGCGTCGAGGCCGATTATCTCAGCCCGGCGAAATTCGACGATCTCCTGACGGTCGAAACCGATCTGCAGCGGTTCACGCCGGCGCGGCTGGTGCTGGATCAGGCGGTCCTGCGCGGCGAGACCCGGCTGTTCGAGGCCCGGGTCACGCTGGCCGCTCTGGGGGCCGGGGGGCGGCCGGTCCGGCTTCCGGCAGAGTTTCGCCGAAGCCTCGAAACCGGGTAGGCGAGGGCTCGCGCTGACGCGGTTGTGTTGGCAATCCCCCTTAAAACGCGCTAGCGTCCGGTGTAACGCAGGCCGGAAGAACCGGCCCTATCCAACGAGCAGGCAGAATGGAAACCGATACCCTTGCGATGGCGCAGGAGATTGACTTCTCCTTGCTCGCCCTTTTCTTGCGCGCGACGATCACGGTCAAGCTGGTGATGCTGTTGCTGATCGTGGCCTCGTTCTGGTCGTGGTCGATCATCGTCCAGAAGATCATCACCTACCGGAAGGCCCGCGCCGAGGCGGCGCGCTTCGACGAGGAATTCTGGTCGGGCGAGCCGCTGGACGAGCTGTTCGACAAGATCGGTCCCGAGCCGCAGGCCGCGCCCGAACGGATCTTCGCGGCGGGCATGATGGAATGGCGTCGCAGCCACCGTCAGGACGGCAAGCTGATCGCGGGCGCCGCCGCCCGGATCGACCGCTCGATGGATGTGGCCATCGCCAAGGAGACCGACAGCCTGAATGCCGGCCTGTCCTTCCTCGCGACGGTGGGCTCGACCGCGCCCTTCGTCGGGCTGTTCGGCACGGTCTGGGGGATCAAGCACGCCTTCGAGCAGATCGCGCTGCAGCAGAACACCAACCTCGCCGTGGTGGCGCCCGGCATCGCCGAGGCGCTGGTGGCGACCGCGTTGGGGCTGCTGGCCGCGATCCCGGCGGTGATCTTCTACAACAAGCTCTCTGCCGACAGCGACCGGCTGGGCGGGGGCTACGAATCCTTCGCCGACGAATTCTCGACCATCCTGTCGCGCCAGCTGGACGCCTGAGCCATGGGTTCCAGCCTGACCCCTCGCAAAAGTTCGGGCGGACGGCGGGTGCGCGGACATCGCCGCCACCCCGCGGCGATGTCCGAGATCAACGTCACGCCCATGGTCGACGTGATGCTGGTGCTTCTGATCATCTTCATGGTGGCGGCGCCGCTCCTGACCGCGGGGGTGCCGGTCGAGCTGCCGAAGACCGCCGCCAGCGCGCTGCCGGCCGAGCAGGAGGCGCCCCTCACCGTGACCTTGACCGCCGACGGCAAGATCGCCTTGCAGGAAACCGAACTGGCCGACGAGGCGTTGATCCCGAAACTGAAGGCGGTGGCGGCCGAACGCGAGGATGACAAGGTCTATCTGCGCGCCGATGGCGCCATTCCCTATGAACGTGTGGTGCAGGTGATGGGCGCGCTCAATGCCGCGGGCTTCCGAAATATCGGTCTGGTGACCGATACCGGCGGGCCGAGCCTTGACGGCCGGGACGAGTAGGGCGGCCAAATGAACACCGGGACCTATATCTCGGGGGGCGCGCATCTGGGGCTGATCGCCTGGGTGATGCTGGCAGGGCTGTTCGAGGCCCCGCCGCCGAAACCGATGGAGGTAAGCGACGTGACGATCCTGTCCGGCGACGAGTTCGCGGCGCTGACGGCTCCGGCCGCGGCGCCGAAGCCGTCGCAGGAGATCGCCCCGCCCGAGGCCCCGTCGCTGCCCAGCTCGCCCCGTCCCGCGCCCGCCCCCGAGGCCCGTCCCCAGCGTCCCGCCCCGCCCGTGCCGCAGGAAGCGGCCGAACCCGATCCGGCGCCCGAGGCGCTCGAGCCCCCGGCCGAGGCCGATGTCGCCGAGACCGTGACCGCGCCCGAGGCCCCCGAAATCCCCGACGCGCCCGAAGCGCCTGTGACCGATACCGCGCCGCCGCGTCCCTCGACCCGGATCGCGCCCGAACCCTCGGCGCCGCCGCCCGAGGATGCGGTCCTGGCCGAGCAGCCCTCGCAGGCGACCCGCCCCGATCCGGCCGCCGAAAGCCCGCAGCCCGAGGCCGACGAGGCCGCGCCCGAAGAGGCCGCGACCCAGACCGTGACCGAGGCCGAGGAACAGCCCGAGACCGGGCTTGCCATGGCCGCCTCGCCACGGCCCCGGAGCCGCCCCGCCGCGCTGCCGCCTGAAGATACCGCCGCCGCGCCCGAGGCGCCGGAAGAGCCCGCAGAGCCCGCCTCGGAAGAGGACGATCTGGCCGATGCCGTCGCCGATGCCGTGGCCGATGCGATGTCGGAGCCGGCCGCGGCGCCGGAGGGCACCGGCGGGACCGGGCGCGCGGCCAGCGGCCCGCCGCTGACCGGCGGCGAGCGCGACGCGCTTCGGGTCGCGGTCTCGCGCTGCTGGAATGTCGGCTCGCTCTCGACCGACGCGTTGCAGACCTCGGTCGTTGTCGGCGTCGACATGGAAGAGACCGGAAAGCCCGATATCGGCTCGATCCGGATGGTGTCCTGGTCCGGCGGATCGGAAACCGCCGCACGCCAGACCTACGAATCGGCGCGCCGCGCCATTGTGATGTGCGGCTCGTCGGGTTTCCCGCTGCCGGTCGAGAAATACGACCAGTGGCGCCAGATCGAGATGACCTTCGACCCAGGAAAGATGAGGATTCGATGATGCTGCGCCTTCTGACCGCGATCCTTGCGCTGGCCCTTGGACATGCCGCGCTGCCGGCGCAGGCTCAGAACGGTCCCCTGAGGATCGTGATCGACGAGGGGGTGATCGAGCCCTTGCCCTTCGCCGTGCCCGAATTCGTGGCCGAGAATGCGGCCGCGGCCGAATATGCGCGGAACATCACCCGGGTGATCGCCGCCGATCTCGAAGGCAGCGGGCTGTTCCGCGAGATCCCGCGCGAGGCCTTCCTGTCGACGGTCACGAGCTTTGCAAGCCCGGTGCAATATTCCGACTGGAAGGCGATCAATGCCCAGGCGCTGATCACCGGCGCGGTCAGCGTCGACGGCTCGGGGCGGCTCAGCGTCAAGTTCCGGCTTTACGACGTCTTCTCGCAGGCGCCGCTGGGTGACGGGCTGCAATTCGGCGGCGCAGCGGCAAGCTGGCGCCGGGTGGCCCACAAGGTGGCCGATCAGGTCTATTCGCGGATCACCGGCGAGGGCGGCTATTTCGACAGCCGCGTGGTCTTCGTGGCCGAGCGCGGCCCCAAGAACGAGCGCGCCAAGCAGCTGGCGATCATGGATTACGACGGCGCCAACATGCAGCCGCTGACCGATGCCAATTCGATCGTGATCGCGCCGCGCTTTTCGCCGACCGGCGACCGGGTGCTCTACACCAGCTACGAAAGCGGCTTTCCCCGGATCTATCTGCTGGATGTGGCGACCGGTCAGCGCCGGGTGCTCGACGACCAGCCCGGCACCATGACCTTCGCGCCGCGCTTTGCCCCCGACGGTCGGCGGGTGCTGTTCTCGCTGTCGCAGGGCGGCAATACCGATCTGTACGAGCTTGACCTGCAATCGGGCCGCCGCACCCGGCTTTCGGATGCGCCCTCGATCGAGACCGCGCCGAGCTTCTCGCCCGATGGCAGCCAGATCGTCTTCGAATCCGACCGCTCGGGCAAGCAGCAGCTTTACGTGATGCCCGCGACCGGGGGCGAGCCGCGCCGGA
The DNA here is from genome assembly GCF_001633165.1 of Rhodovulum sulfidophilum DSM 1374. Taxonomy (NCBI): domain Bacteria; kingdom Pseudomonadati; phylum Pseudomonadota; class Alphaproteobacteria; order Rhodobacterales; family Paracoccaceae; genus Rhodovulum; species Rhodovulum sulfidophilum. The sequence goes on from NZ_CP015418.1 coordinate 1,595,747, forward strand.
TCTCGTTCGGGCAGGGGCGCTACGGCACCCCGGTCTGGTCCCCGCGCGGCGATTACATCGCCTTCACCAAGCAGAACAAGGGCCGGTTCCATATCGGCGTGATGCGGACCGACGGCTCCGAGGAACGCCTGCTGACCGCCTCCTTCCTCGACGAGGGCCCGACCTGGGCGCCGAATGGCCGGGTGATCATGTTCACCCGCGAAACCGCTGGCGCGGCCGGGGCGCCGGGGCTCTATACCGTCGACATCACCGGGCGGAACCTGCGCAAGGTCCCCTATCGGGGGCAGGGCTCCGACCCGTCCTGGTCTCCGCTTCAGCCCTGAGCCCGACAGACGCGCCCGGCCCGCCTTGGCGCGTTTGCCTGATCCGATCCCGCTGGTAGGATGCCCCCGCCGGCCATGACCCGACAAAGAGGACTTCTCGAATGAACCGCATCGCTACCTCTCTTCTGCTGGTGACGGCGCTTGCCGTCTCGGCCTGTTCCAATGCCGACCGGTTCGGGTCGGCCAATGGCGGTGCCGCCGGCGCCTATGGCGTCAACGGCTCGCCCAGCGATCCGACCTCGGTCGCCTATTTCAACCAGACCATCGGCGACCGCGTGCTGTTCGCCGTCGACCAGAGCTCGCTTTCGCCCGACGCGACCGTCACGCTTGATGCCCAGGCCGACTGGCTGAACCAGAACACCGCCTATTCCGCCACCATCGAAGGCCATGCCGACGAACAGGGCACCCGCGAATACAACCTTGCCCTCGGCGCCCGCCGCGCCAATGCGGTCAAGGAATATCTGGTGTCGCGCGGGGTCTCGCCGAACCGGCTGCAGACCGTGACCTATGGCAAGGAGCGTCCGCTTGCGATCTGCTCGGCGGAATCGTGCTATGCCAAGAACCGGCGGGCGGTGAGCGTGCTCGCTGCCGGCGCGGGGGCCTGAGGAGGACAGGATGATGAGGCGGATTGCGGCGTTTGCCCTGACGGTGGCTCTGGGGCTGGCGGCGGGCGGGCCCGTCTCCGCCCAGTCGCGCGACGAGACCCTGGCGGATATCCGCCAGGAACTGACGGTGCTGAATGTCACGGTGCAGGGGCTCAAGCGCGAGCTCTCGACCACCGGCGGTGCCATGGGCGCGGCCGCGGGCGGATCTGCGCTGCAGCGGCTCGATGCGATCGAGGAACAGCTGCAGCGGCTGACCTCGAAGACCGAGGAGCTTGAACACCGGATCCGGCAGGTGGTCGATGACGGCACCCGCCGGATCGGCGATCTCGAATTCCGGCTGGTCGAACTGGAGGGCGGCGACGTCTCGAAGCTTGGCCAGACCTCGACGCTGGGCGGTGGCGCCGGACCGGACATGCCCGCCCCGGCGATCACGCCCGCGCCCGACAGCACCGGCAGCACGGACGGCATGGAGCTTGCGGTCGGCGAGCGTGCCGATTTCGACGCCGGCAAGGCCGCGCTCGCCTCCGGAGAGAACGAGAAGGCGGCCGAGATCCTGGCCCGGTTCGGCGAGACCTATCCGGGCAGTCCGCTTTCGGGCGAGGCCCAGTTCCTGCGCGGCGAGGCGTTGTCGGCGGCGGGCGAGACCTCGCAGGCCGCGCGCGCCTATCTCGAAAGCTTCTCGGGCAGTCCGTCGGGGCCGCGTGCCCCGGTTGCGCTGCTCAAGCTCGGACTTGCGCTGAAGGATCTGGGGCAGAGCCGCGAGGCCTGCGTCACGCTCGGCGAGGTGCGCAACCGCTTCTCGGGCTCGGCCGAGGCGCAGCAGGCCGCGAGTGCGATGGGGGCCGCCGGGTGCAACTGACCGCCCGCGCCGCGCCGCTGGCCGCAGCGCTCGAGAGGGCCTGTCCGGGCGAGGCGCCGCTGGCGGTGGCGGTTTCGGGCGGCGGGGATTCCCTGGCGCTGCTGCTGGTCGCGGCGGCGCGGGCCGAGGCCTCGGGTCCGAAGGTTTCGGCGGTGACCGTCGATCACGGGCTCCGGCCCGAAGCCGCCGCCGAGGCCCGCCGCGTGGCCGCGATCTGCGCGAGGCGCGGCATTCCCCATGAGACGCTTGTCTGGCAGGGCTGGGACGGGCGCGGCAATCTGCAGGATGCGGCGCGGCAGGCACGGCTGCGGCTGATCGCCGGTTGGGCCAAGGAACGGGGCATCGGCCGCGTGGCGCTGGCCCATACCCGCGACGATCAGGCCGAAACCGTGCTGATGCGGCTGGCGCGCGGGGCCGGTGTCGACGGCCTGGCGGGGATGGCGCCCGAGCGGCGGGCCGGGGGCGTGACCTGGCTGCGGCCCTTTCTCGACATCTCGCGGGCCGATCTGCGGCTCTATCTCGAGGCCTGCGGGCAGGACTGGATCGACGACCCCTCCAATGACGACCGGCGCTTCGAGCGGGTGCGGGTCCGGCAGGCGCTCGATCTGTTGCGCCCGCTCGGGATCGGCGCGGCGGGGCTTGCCGCGACCGCGACCCGGCTTGCTTCGGCCCGGGCCGCCCTCGAGGCCGCGACCGTCGAGGCGGCGGCGCGGCTGGTGCGCGAAGAGGCGGGCGATCTGCTGATCGAGGCCGGGGGGCTGGCCGCTCTGCCCGCAGAGATCGCGCGCCGGCTGATGCTGGCGGGGCTCGGCTGGGTTTCGGGTGCGGCCTATCCGCCGCGCGCCCGGGCGCTCGAGGCCACGCTGGCGGCGTTGACGCGCGGCCCCCGCGCTACGCTTCACGGCTGTCTTCTGCAACGCGCCGGGGGGCGGATCCGGATCGGGCGCGAGGCCGCCGCCGTAGCAGGGCTAAGCTGCGCGCCCGGCAGCCTCTGGGACGGGCGCTGGCGGCTTTCCGGACCTGAGGGCGCCGAGGGGCAGGAGGGGCTTGAGATCCGCGCGCTGGGCGAGGCGGGGCTTGCCGCCTGTCCGGACTGGCGCGCGGCGGGACTGCCGCGCACGAGCCTGATCGCCTCGCCCGCGGTCTGGCGCGGGGGCGGGCTGATCGCCGCACCGATGGCCGGGCATGGCAAGGATTGGAGCGCTGCGGTAAACTGTTCATTCACGGCCTACCTACTCTCGCATTGAACATGCGCGCTCAATCGCTATCTTAGTCCAATGGTCGGGCGCCCCTTTGCCCGGCGCACCGAAATTCTAAGGAGTACGCCTTGGGCAACGCGCGACAAATCGCCTTCTGGGTCGTCCTGTTTCTGCTGATCCTGGCGCTTTTCAATCTGTTCAGCGGCGGGCAGGGGACGACGTCCTCGCAAACCATCAGCTATTCCGAGTTCCTCCGCAACGTCGAGGCCGGCGAGGTCTCCAGCGTCAAGCTGGACGGCGAGCGTGCGTTGATCCGGGAAACCGATGGCACCACCGTCACCGCGATCGTTCCGCGCGGCACCGACGTGACCGAGCAGCTGCTCGCCAAGAATGTCGATGTCACCGCCGAACCGCAGGAACAGAACGGGCTTCTGGCCTATATCGGCACGCTTCTGCCCTTCATCATCCTGATCGGGATCTGGATCTTCCTGATGAACCGGATGCAGGGCGGCGGACGCGGCGGCGCCATGGGCTTCGGCAAGTCCAAGGCCAAGCTCTTGACCGAAAAGCATGGCCGCGTCACCTTCGACGACGTGGCCGGCATCGACGAGGCCAAGGACGAGCTGGAAGAGATCGTCGAATTCCTGCGCAACCCGCAGAAATTCTCGCGTCTCGGCGGCAAGATCCCGAAAGGCGCGCTGCTGGTCGGCCCGCCCGGCACCGGCAAGACGCTTCTGGCCCGCGCCATCGCGGGCGAGGCCGGGGTGCCCTTCTTCACCATCTCGGGCTCCGACTTCGTCGAGATGTTCGTCGGCGTCGGCGCGAGCCGTGTCCGCGACATGTTCGAGCAGGCCAAGAAGAACGCCCCCTGCATCGTCTTCATCGACGAGATCGACGCTGTCGGCCGGTCGCGTGGCGTCGGCTATGGCGGCGGCAATGACGAGCGCGAACAGACGCTGAACCAGCTTCTGGTCGAGATGGACGGCTTCGAGGCCAATGAGGGCATCATCATCGTCGCGGCCACCAACCGCCCCGACGTGCTGGACCCCGCGCTGTTGCGTCCCGGCCGGTTCGACCGCCAGGTGCAGGTGCCGAACCCCGACATCAAGGGCCGCGAGAAGATCCTCGGCGTCCATGCCCGCAAGGTGCCGCTTGGCCCCGATGTGGATCTGCGCATCATCGCCCGCGGCACGCCCGGCTTCTCGGGTGCGGATCTCGCGAACCTCGTCAACGAAGCGGCGCTGATGGCCGCGCGCGTCGGTCGGCGCTTCGTCACGATGGAGGATTTCGAGAACGCCAAGGACAAGGTCATGATGGGCGCCGAGCGGCGGTCCATGGTCATGACCGAGGACGAGAAGAAGCTGACCGCCTATCACGAGGGCGGCCATGCCATCGTCGGGCTGAACGTCCCGCAGCATGACCCGATCCACAAGGCGACCATCATCCCGCGCGGTCGTGCGCTGGGTCTGGTGCTCAGCCTGCCCGAACGCGACCAGCTGTCGGTCAGCTACACCAAGTACAAGTCCAAGATCGCCATGGCGATGGGCGGGCGCGTGGCCGAAGAGCTGATCTTCGGCAAGGAGAACGTGACCTCGGGCGCCTCCTCGGACATCCAGCAGGCGACCCGGATCGCCCGCGCGATGGTGACCCAGTTCGGCTTCGACGAAGAGCTGGGCTATGTCGACTATGCCAATGAACAGGACAGCTACCTCGGGTCCTATAACAGCGGGCCCAAGCACTCGACCGCGACCCAGAAGATCATCGACGACAAGGTCAAGGCTCTGGTCGACGAGGGCTACCGGACCGCGACGCAGATCCTGACCGACAAGCGCGAGGATCTGGAACGGCTGGCCCAGGGGCTTCTGGAATACGAGACCCTGACCGGCAGCGAGATCGCCAAGGTCATCGCCGGCGAGGCGCTGAGCCGGGGCGATGACGACCCGCCCAGTGCCGGTGGCGACACGCCCTCGGTCACGGCCATTCCGAAGACCAAGCCGAGGCCCAAATCCGGCTTCGAGCCGGAACCGATGGCCTGAGCCAGCGCTCTTTGCAGAACTGAAGCCCCGGAACCGCGCAGGTTCCGGGGTTTTCTTTTTCAGGCGGGGCGGTCTGCGCATGGGCCGATGCGCGAGCCCCTGGCCTGCTTCCTTTCACATTGCTGCGGCTGCCCGGAAAGACAGTCCGGTATAAGGCTGTTCCGCTGCACCCCACGCTCTCGCTGTCTCCCCTTCTGCGGCCCGGTCGCGTGCTGTCTTGTGGTCTTCGGAAGGACGCCCTCCGGGGCGCCTCGGCAGGGGCTGCCCGAGGTCCTCCCGCGTCGGTTTCAACTGTCCACACCGAGTTCGGAGGCGCTGGCCCTCGCCCCGGCAAGCGGCTATCTCTGGGCAAAACGGGAACCGAGGGAGGGTCGGCATGGCGCCGAAGACGGATATCGAAATCGCCCGCGCGGCCGACAAGCGTCCGATCGAGGAGATCGGCGCCAGGCTCGGCATTCCGGCCGAGGCGCTGCTGCCCTATGGGCGTGACAAGGCCAAGGTCGGGGCCGGGTTCATCGCCGGTCTCGAGGGGCGTCCCGAAGGCCGCCTGATCCTTGTGACCGCGATCAATCCTACGCCAGCGGGCGAGGGCAAGACGACGACGACAGTGGGGCTGGGAGACGGCCTCAGCCGTCTGGGCCACAACACCGCGATCTGTATCCGCGAGGCCTCGCTCGGGCCCTGTTTCGGGATGAAGGGCGGTGCGGCCGGCGGCGGTTATGCCCAGATCGTGCCGATGGAGGACATGAACCTCCATTTCACCGGCGATTTCCATGCCATCACCTCGGCCCATAACCTGCTGGCCGCGATGATCGACAACCACATCTACTGGGGCAACGAGCTGGATATCGACCAGCGCCGCGTGACCTGGCGGCGGGTGATGGACATGAACGACCGGGCGTTGCGCGACATCGTCTGCTCGCTCGGCGGGGCCTCGAACGGTTACCCGCGCGAGACCGGCTTCGACATCACCGTGGCCTCCGAGGTGATGGCAATCCTCTGCCTGGCCACCGATCTGGCCGATCTGCAGCGGCGGCTTGGCGACATCATCATCGGCTATACCCGCGACAAGGCGCCGGTCCATGCCCGCGACCTGAAGGCCGATGGTGCGATGACGGCGCTCTTGCGCGAGGCGATGCAGCCCAACCTGGTGCAGACGCTGGAACATACCCCCGCCTTCGTCCATGGCGGGCCCTTCGCCAATATCGCCCATGGCTGCAATTCCGTCATCGCCACGCGCACGGCGCTGCGGCTGGCCGATTACGTCGTCACCGAGGCCGGCTTCGGGGCCGATCTCGGCGCCGAGAAGTTCATGAACATCAAATGCCGCAAGGCCGGGCTTGCGCCTTCGGCGGTGGTGGTCGTGGCCACCGTCAAGGCGCTGAAGATGAATGGTGGTGTCGCCAGGGACGATCTGAAGGCCGAGGATGTGGCCGCGGTCAAGGCGGGCTGTGCCAATCTCGGTCGCCATATCGAGAACATGCGTTCCTTCGGGGTGCCCGCCATCGTCGCCATCAACCATTTCGCGGGCGATACCGAGGCCGAGATCGCCGCCGTGCAGGATTACGTGCGCGGGCAGGGGACCGAGGCGGTGCTGTGCCGGCATTGGGCCGAGGGCGGCGCCGGCATCGAGTCTCTGGCCGAGAAGGTCGTGGCGCTGGCCGAGAGCGACCATCACAGCTTTGCGCCGCTCTATCCCGACGAGATGGGGCTTTTCCACAAGATCGAGACCATCGCGCGCCGGATCTACCGGGCCGATCATGTCGTGGCCGACCAGAAGATCCGCGACCAGCTGACCGCCTGGGAAGAGGCGGGCTATGGTCATCTGCCGGTCTGCATGGCCAAGACCCAGTATTCCTTCACCGCGGATCCCGAACGGATCGGCGCGCCCGAGGGCTTCGATGTTCCGATCCGCGAGGTGCGCCTGGCGGCGGGGGCGGGTTTCGTGGTGGCGATCTGCGGCCGGATCATGACCATGCCGGGCCTGCCGCGCCATCCGGCGGCCGAGACCATCGGCCTGAATGCCGAGGGCCAGATCGAAGGGCTGTTCTGAGCCGCAGACGGATTGAACCCCCCAGGCGGGCAGGCTAACACGCCATGGACGGATCCCGGAACGCGAGAGGCCCGATGATCGCTCCTGACCAGTGCCGCAGCATGGACGAACTCCGCATCCAGATCGACGCGCTTGACGCGCGTCTGGTTGCGCTTCTGGCCGAGAGGGCGCGCTATATCGACCGCGCCGCCCAGCTCAAGTCGGGTCTCGGCCTGCCCGCCCGGATCGACGACCGCGTCGAGGAGGTGGTGGCCAATGTCCGGACCCGGGCCTCGGCCGAGGGGCTCGATCCGGGCCTGGCCGAGATGCTTTGGCGCGACCTCATCGAATGGTCGATCGGGCGCGAGGAAATGGCCCTTGGGGCCGGGGAGGAGCCGCGATGAACGCAACCTTGATCGACGGCAAGGTCTTTGCCGCCAGCATCCGCGAGAAGGTCGCGGCCCATGTCGCGCGGCTTCAGGCCGAGCACGGCCTGACCCCGGGTCTCGCCGTGGTCCTGGTCGGCGAGGACCCCGCCAGCCAAGTCTATGTGCGCAACAAGGGGCAGCAGACGAAAGAGGTCGGAATGGCCTCTTTCGAACATCGCCTCGCCGCCGAAACCTCCGAGGCCGACCTTCTGGCGCTGATCGCGCGTCTGAATGCCGACCCGGCCGTGCATGGCATTTTGGTTCAGCTGCCCGTGCCCGACCATATCGACGAGGCCAAGGTCATCAACGCCATCGCGCCTGAAAAAGATGTCGACGGCTTTCACATTTCGAATGTCGGACTGCTGGCCACCGGGCAGAAGTCGATGGTGCCCTGCACGCCTCTGGGATGCCTGCTGATGCTGCGCGATACGCTGGGCAGTCTGTCGGGGCTGAACGCCGTCGTGGTCGGGCGCTCGAACATCGTCGGCAAGCCGATGGCGCAATTGCTGCTGAAGGAAAGCTGCACCGTCACGGTCGCCCATTCGCGCACCCGCGACCTGGCCGGGCTCTGCCGCAGTGCCGATATCCTTGTGGCCGCCGTGGGCCGTCCGCAGATGATCCCTGGCGACTGGGTCAAGCCCGGCGCCACGGTGATCGACGTCGGCATCAATCGTATCCCGGCGCCCGAGAAGGGGGAGGGCAAGACCCGGCTGGTCGGCGATGTCGATTTCGCCGGTGCCGCCGAGGTCGCGGGCGCGATCACGCCGGTGCCGGGCGGGGTCGGGCCGATGACCATCGCCTGCCTCTTGGCCAATACCGTCACCGCCTGCTGCCGCGCCAATGATCTGCCCGAGCCCGAGGGGCTGACCGTCTGAGGCACGCCGCGCTCAGCTGCGCATCGGAAAAGCCAGGGCCTTCTGTCCGGTCAGGACGGCCAAGGCCTCTGGCCCCATGAGCCTGTCGAGTGTCGGATCGCTTGCGGTAAGCCCGCCGGTATAGGCGCCGAAGGCGGGAAGGATCGCCCGCGCGGCGTCGATAAGAAAGCAGGGCCGGGCCAGTCGTCGCCCGCCCAGGCTAATCCGGGATTTCGGGTGATAATGGCCTGAAATTTCGTTCTTTTCCCCCGGAATGGCGATATGCCGGAAGTGTAGTGGCCCGATCCGGGTTTCGGCCAGGGCGCTGCCGCCAGGGGCGACCGGGGCGGGATCGTGATTGCCCGCGATCCAGATCCAGCGGCGTCCGGCCATCAGCGCCGACAGCCGCCGCACGGCGGAGGCTGGCAACGCGCGCGACGCCTCGTCGTCATCGAAGCTGTCGCCGAGGCAGATCACGCAACGGGGCGCCAGAATGTCGATCTCGGCGGACAGCCGTGCCAGCGTCTCGTCGCTATCATAGGGGGGTAGCAAGGCCCCGCCCTGTCGTGCCATCCGCCCGGCCTTTCCAAGATGCAGATCGGCCACGACCAGCAGAGATTCGTCCTGCCACCAGAGCGCGCCCGAAGCGCGGGCGGTAAGCCGGGCCCCGGCCAGGGTGAAATCATGTCCGGTCATGGCGATGTGTCGAACCGATCTGCCGCCGTAATGCAAGATCTCAGGCAAGGCCGGCCTCGGCCATCATCCGCGCCGCTGCGGCGTCCAGAAGGCGCTGTTCGGCCGCGCCCTGAACCGGCACCCGCCCGGCCTCGAGCAACAGCGGTGCGGCCAGAGGAGAGACCCGGTCGAGGCGCATATGGTCGATCCGGCCGTGTACCCGGGCCAGCATTTCCTCGATCCGGCCGAAATCGACGAGACCGCGCATCGCTTCCTCGCGGGTGATGTCCAGAAGCAGATGGCCGGGGTCGTGGCGAAGGAGCGTGTCATAGAGGATATCCGACGAAAATGTCGCCTGGCGCCCGGTCTTGCGCTGGCCTGGCAGATTGCGCTCGATCAGCCCCGCAATCACGGCCGATGTTCGAAAACTGCGTTTCATGACGGCGTTTCCGGCCAGCCACTCCGCGAAAGCGCTATGAAGACTGTTCGAATCGAGCAAGGCTGAAGGGGTCTCGACCTCGTCGAGTCCCCAGATCAGCGTGGCATGATCGGCGGCCACGAAGCCCAGCGGCGCGAGCCCGGCTGCCTCCATCCTCTGGGTCAGCAAGAGGCCCAGGGTCTGCTGTGCATTCCGTCCGGCAAAGCCGTAGACGCAGAGGTGATGGCGGCCCTCGAAGGCGAAGGTCTCGACCAGCAGACGGTCGGGGTCGGGCAGGCGCGAGAGCCTGCGCTGCAGCTTCAGCCAGTCGGCGGTATGAGCGGGCAGGCCGGGCCAGTCAGGCACGTTCAGCAACTCGAGGATCCGGCCGCAGAGCCGGGTCGAGGTGGCGAATTTGGTGCCCGCGAAGACCGCAATTTTGGGCATGCGGCCCGGGCTTGGGCTGACTTCGACGACCATCTCGCGCAGCCCCTCGAAGCGGACCACCTGGCCGCCGATCAGAAAGCTGTCGCCTTGAGTCAGCGTGGCCGCAAAGGCCTCTTCGATCTCGCCGAGCGGTGCGCCGCGGCGGGCGGGCTTCAGGCGCACCTTCAGCCGTTCCTCCTCGACGATGGTGCCGAGATTCATCCGGATGCGGCGGGCCGTGCGCGGATCGCGTAGTGCCCAACGTCCGTCGGGGGCCTGTTTCAGCCGCTGCCAGCGGTCATAGGCCCGGAGCGCATAGCCGCCGGTCGCGGCGAAATCGAGACAGGCATCGAAGCCAGAGCGGGTGAGACCGGCATAGGGTCCGGCCAAGCGGATCTCGTCGAACAGCGCATCGGCCTCGAAGGGACCGGCGGCGGCGCAGGCCAGGATGTGCTGACACAGCACGTCGCGGGCGCCGGGGCCGCGCGGCGCTCCGTCGAGATCGCGGGCGCGCACCGCCTCGAGCGCGGCGAGGCATTCGACCACCTCGAACCGGTTCGCGGGCACGAGCAGGGCCTTGGAGGGCGCGGAATAGCGGTGATTGGCGCGGCCGATCCGTTGCACCAGGCGCTTGACGTTCTTCGGCGCGCCGACCTGGATCACCAGATCGACATCGCCCCAGTCGATCCCCAGATCGAGCGATCCGGTGCAGACGACGGCGCGCAACCGGCCCTCGGCCATCGCGGCCTCGACCTTGAGCCGGGCCTCGCGCGACAGGCTGCCGTGATGGATCGCGATCGGCAGGTTCGCCTCATTGGCAAACCAGAGATCGCGGAAGAACAGCTCGGCCTGTGCGCGGGTATTGTGGAAGATCAGCGTGGTGCGGTGTTCTGCGATCTGCCCGAGCACGGCCGGGATGGCATGGCGCGCGCCGCCACCGGCCCAGGGCGGCGGTGTGCCGGTCTCGAGCATGGCGATATCGGGCGGCGGGCCCGGATCGGCGGTCAGGATCTCGCAGGGCGTGCCCGCGGGGGCCAGAAACCGGCCAAGCGCGGGCGGGTCCTCGACCGTGGCCGAAAGCCCGACGCGCCGAAGCCCGGGGCAGAGCCGTTCCAGCCGGGCCAGCGCGAGGGTCATCTGATCGCCCCGTTTCGAGTCGGCCAGCGCGTGGATCTCGTCGACGATGACCCGGCGGAGCCCGGCGAAGATGCGCGGCGCATCCTCATAGCTGAGCAGCAGCGCGAGGCTTTCGGGCGTTGTGAGCAGGATATGGGGCGGATCGGCGCGCTGGCGGCGACGGCGCGACTGCGGGGTGTCTCCGGTCCGGTCCTCGACCCGGATCGGCAGCGCCATCTCCTCGATCGGGCGGCCGAGATTGCGCCTTATGTCAGCGGTGAGGGCCTTGAGCGGCGAGATGTAGAGACTGTGCAAGCCATCGCGCGGATTCTCCGCCAGATCGACCAGAGTAGGCAGGAATCCTGCAAGTGTCTTGCCGCCGCCGGTGGGCGCGACCAGCAGCAGTGCGGGCGTTTCGGCGCGGTCCAGCATCGCGCTCTGATGCGGGTGCATCTGCCAGCCACGGGTGGCGAACCAGTCTGCGAAGGGGGCGGGCAGGCCCATTGGCTCAGGAGGGCGGGACGCAGGCTGGGGCGATCATGTCTCGATCCAGATCGTGACCGGCCCGTCATTCACAAGCGCAACCTTCATGTCGGCGCCGAACCGGCCGGTCGCGACCTCGATGCCCTCGGCGGCCAGCGCCTCGGCGAAGCGCAGATACAGCCTCTCGCCGAGATCGGGCGCGGCGGCGCGGGAAAAGCCGGGGCGGTTGCCGCTGGTGGTATCGGCGGCCAGGGTGAACTGGCTGACCACCAGCGCCGCGCCGCCGGTATCGAGCAGCGCGCGGTTCATCTTGCCGGCCTCGTCGCGGAAGATCCGCATCCGGGCGATGCGGCGGGCCAGCTTGTCGGCCTCGGCCTCGGTGTCGCCCGTCATGGCGCAGACAAGCACCAGAAGCCCGGGCCCGATCTCGCCGATGGCGGTGCCGTCGACCCGGACGGCGGCTTCGCTTACACGCTGGACAAGCGCTCTCATGTCAGTTCCTCCATCCAGGGTGGGGTGGCGCCCGCGCGCGAGACGGTGAGGGCGGCGGCGCGGATCGCAAGAGACAGCGCGGCCTCTATCACGCTGTCCGGCAGCCCCTCGGCGAGGGCCGCGCGATCGAGGGCCCCCGCTTTTGCCAGACCGGCCAGAATGCCCGCATCGAAGCTGTCGCCCGCGCCGACCGTGTCGACGACCTGGACGGCGGGCGCGGGCATGAAGTGCTCGGCCGTGTGGCTCAGCGCATGGGCCCCCGCGGCGCCCCGGGTCAGCAGCACCAGCCGCGGGCCCTGGCCCAGCAACCCGCGCGCCAGATCGCAGGGCTCGCCCGGCCCTTCGAGCCAGTGCAGATCCTCGTCCGAGACCTTGACGATGTCGGCCGCCGCGATCATCCGCGCGATCCGGGCGCGATAGGCGGGTTCGTCGGCGATGAAGCCGGGCCGGATATTCGGGTCGAGCATCGTGACCCGGCGTCCGGCCTCGCGCAGGAACAGCGTCTCATAGGCGCTGCCGCAGGGTTCGGCCATCAGCGAGATGCCGCCGCAGAACAGCGCGCCCACCGATGCGGGTAGCGCGGGCAGGTCGGCCGGGGTCAGCATCCGCCCGGCGGTCGCCTCGTCATGGAAGGCATAGCGCGCCTGGCCCTCGACAAGGGTGACGAAGGCCAGCGTGGTCGGTCGGGCCGGACGCGGGCAAAGCCCGGTCTCGACGCCGGAGGCGGCCAGCGCCTCGGCCAGGCTGGTGCCGAAGAGATCGGTCGACAGGCCTGCGAGAAAGCCGGTGGGCACGCCCAGCCGTCCCAGCGCGATGGCGGTGTTGAAGACCGCCCCGCCCGGATGGGGGACGAAAGCCGGTTCGCCCTCGGTGCTGGTCCGGGGCAGCATGTCGATCAGGGCCTCGCCCGCGCAGAGGATCATCTGGGCCTCATCCGTCCGGTTCTGGCGCAGAGCCCGGCGGCCGGGACATGCCCTGCAAGGGGGCATGGGCTCATTGCTGGAGCGCCGAGAGATAGCCGATGCCCGCCGCCAGCCCGCCGACCACCGCCAGCACAAGCCCCACCGCGAAGGCGATCTTCCAGGCCGACCAGGGCCGTTCGCCCTGCACCCGGCCGTTGCGGCCGTTGACGACAAAGCGGTAGGTCTTGCCGCGATAGCGATAGGCCGCCAGCCAGACCGGCAGCAGCACATGCTTGAAGGTCAGCGTCGAGATCCGGGTCTCGAGCCAGTCGACGCGCTGGCGGTCGCCGCCGATATCGAACTTGGCATCGCGGCGGATCACCTGCTCCATGATCTTGCGCGCCTCGATCAGGCCGTCCTCGAGATCGATGGTATAGCCCTCGGAGCGGAACCCCGCGAGGAACTGCGGCTGATAGGGCTGCAGCAGCGACAGGTCCCAGGGTTCGAGCGCATAGGTGTAGCGCTTGGGCAGGCTCTTCGAGGCCAGCACCAGCACGTCGTCGAAGACCCGTGCGACCCGGCCCGAGACCGAGCGCCAGCTGGTCCGCTGCACCCGCACCGTCTCGGTCTTGCCGTTGCGCGTCACCCGGCGGGTTTCGTAATAGACCGTGCCGCGCTGACCGCGGTAGTTCGTGGTCGTGTCGGCGTCGAAGGTCCAGTAGGGAACGTAGATCCCCTCCATCCGGCGGCCCTTGCGGGCATAGTCCTTCAGGCCGTTCGGCGCGAACCAGAGCCGGCCCAGCCAGTCGGTCATGGCCTTGTGCGCCTCGGCCTCGGACAGCGCGAAGGGCAGCACGCCTCTGGGCTTGATCCGCCGCCTGAGCCCGGTTCCGGTGACGACGGGCGTGGCGCAGAACGGGCATTCGGCGGCATGGGTGGCCTCGTCCATCTCGAATTCGGCGCCGCAATTCGTGCATCTGGTCTGGCGGATCTCCTCGATCTCGCTCTCGGGCAGCATCGCGTCCAGCGTGGCCTGATAGTCGAGCTCGACCAGGGTTTCGGTCCGGCGGGCGTCGTCCTCGACGGGCTCGCGATGGCCGCAATGGTCGCAGACCAGCTGGCCCGCATCGGGCGAGTAACGCAGATCGGCCCCGCATTGGTCGCAGGGAAAGCGGTGATCGGAGGCAGTCATCGGCGGGCTACACCCCCGGCGGAGGCGGGGGCGGGGCGACGGTGAAAAGCCGGGCAAGCTCGATCACATCCTCGGCCCGCTTCCAGCCGTCCTGGCCCTGGGTCCAGACATAGCTGTCGCGCCGGAAACTGCCCTCGGCCGCCATCCGGCCCAGCCGGGCCATCGAGAACGGACCCGAGGTCTGGCCGTTCTCGGCGATGTGCCAGACATGTTCGGCCGGCGGAGGCGGGGGCGGAGGAACCGGGGCCGCCGCGGGTTCGGGGCGCGCGCCCCAGGGCCCCGTCGCCCCGGCCATGCCGCTGCCCATCGCCATGCCCAGCCCCGCGCCAAGCCCGGCGGCCATGCCGCCGCCCGCCGGGGACGTGGCGGCAGATGCCATGGCCTCGGCCGCGGAATAGCGGGTATAGCGGTCCAGATCGCCCGCGATGCCCATCGAGGTGCGCCGGTCGAGCGCCTTCTCGACCTCGGGTGGCAGGCTGATGTTCTCGATGTAGAATTCGGGCATGGTCAGGCCGTAGGCATCGAGCGTCTTCGACACTTCGGCGGCGATCAGCGCGCCCAGATCGGCGGTATTGGCGGCCATGTCGAGCACCGGGATGCCGGAGCCCGCGATCACCCGCGAGAATTCCTGCACGATGATGTTGCGGATCTGGAAGCCGATCTCGTCCATGGTGAATTCGCCATCGGTGCCGACGATCTCGACCATGAAGCGGGCGGGGTCGGTGACGCGGATCGCGTAGCTGCCGAAGGCGCGGATCCGGGTCGGTCCGAATTCGGGATCGCGCAGCATCACCGGGTTCTTGGTGCCCCATTTGAGATCGGTGAAGCGCGTGGTGTCGACGAAATAGACATCCGAGAGGAAGGGCGAGCGGAAGCCGTGATCCCAGTGCTGAAGCGTCGTCAGCACCGGCATGTTGTTGGTTTCCAGCATGTAGAGTCCGGGCCGGAAGACATCGGCCAGCTGGCCCTCATGCACGAAGACCGCCGCCTGACCCTCGCGCACGGTCAGCTTGGCGCCATACTTGATGGCATGGCCCTCGCGCTCGAACCGCCAGACCATGGTATCGCGGCGGTCCTCGACCCAATGGATGACATCGATGAACTCGCCGGAAAGAAAGTCGAAAATGCCCATGTCGTGTTATTTGGCTTGTGGCAACCGGACCGTGGATTCGGCGTTTCGGGGCAATTGGGAACTTGTCGGGGGCTTCGTGTTCTGGCCCCCTCCGGCTTGATAGCCACGTTCGCTGCCGGCAGAGCGCTCTCTTGGCTTCGCCTGATAGCCGTTAACGATCATTTTCGCCTTCTGGTCCATCTTCTGCCTTTGCCTCCATGAGAAACTCTATCGATCTTACGTCTCTCAGATTGATAAGGATCGCTCTGCTGTGGCTTGGCTCGCGCCATGTGCCGCTCGTGTCGATGATGTACGCTCTTTCCAGATATAGGTCACTGCGGCCATCGTCGCTAGCTGCAAGCGATTTTTCCCCGAACCAGCCGCCGATCTTGGTGCCGTCATTGAAGGTCACCTCGACCAGGCCCGGCGCGCGATTGTCTCCGAACGCGAAATCATGAGCGCGCTGTACGGGGTGGATGACCGGCAGCGACAGGCGACGTAGCAGACCGTTGCGCCAGTCAGACTTGAGAAACCGGCCCAATGTCCAGCCGAGACCCGTCGGAACCACAATCACGATGGCAACAAGTTTCAGCATGTCCGGAGGAGCGGTGATCCATTTCGGCAGGTCATGTCCGGAAGCGCTTGCGACGACGACAGACCCATAGACCGCCGCCAGAACGTAGACGATGAACTGGACGATGAGGCTGAGGATGATCGCCTCGATCAGGAGCTCGGCCGGCTTCGGTCTCAGCCCCATGACGAAGGCGGAGCGCACGAATATCACGACGTAGCCTGCCAGCAGGTAGCGCGCAAAGAATTCGAATGTTTCGGGGCTGAGGAGGCGTTGTTGCGCAAATCAGCGTTCGTGCTGACTGTCCCCTTTCCCATGGCCCGTCAGGCGATAGCGTCGATCTCGGCCCTGCCGAGGGCCGAGAAGCGATTCATGAATGAGCCATGTCGCGCCATTGGTCCGAGCGACAATGGCGAATGATGCGGATCTGGATTTCGGTGGTCTGGCGGTCGGGTTCTCGTGACATGATCCGCTCACCGAAGAGCTTCAGACGGTTCATCTGGGCCTCGCCCCGACTTCGGACATGGTAGCCAGCCCACTTCTTCCAGAGCGCCCTGCCGAGGTGCCGCGTGGCGCGCAGGATCTCGTTGCGCCCCAATGCTGCGGGGCAGTCTTCTTTCCAGGCGCGGCCGTTCCGGGGGATGGGTATGACGGCATCCGCGCCGCGCGCGATGATGGCAGTGTGGCATCGCCGCCTGTCGTATGCGCCGTCCGCGGTGACGGTGGCACTCTCTTCATCCTCGGGAATGTGCGACAGCAGGTCGGGCAGCAGGGGACTGTCGCCCTGGCGGCGCGAGGTGAACTCGACCGAGCGTATGTCGCCGGTCTCCGTGTCCATTGCGATGTGGACCTTGCGCCATTGCCTGCGACGCGACGGACCATGCTTGCGGGCCAGCCATTCGCCATCGCCATCGCCACGGAACTTGATACCGGTGCTGTCGACAAGGAGGGGCAAGGGCATGCCTGAGCGGCGATAGCGTATCTGCACGCCGATCCGCGCCTGGCGTCGGCACAGCGTCGAATAGTCCGGCACCGGCCAGTCGAGCCCAGCCATCCGGATCAGGCTCTCGACCAGCCCGACCGTCTGCCGCAGTGGAAGGCCGAACAGGACCTTCAGCGTCAGGCAGGTTTGGATCGCGGCATCCGAGAACGTCTCGGGCCGCCCCCGCTTGCCGGTCTTTCCGGCGTGCCAGACAGTGTCGGGATCGAACCAAACCGAGAGCGCCCCCCGCTGGCGGAGCGCGGCGTTGTAGTCGGACCAGTTCGTCGTGCGATAGCGGGTGGGAGAGGGCTTCGGCATGGCATCGATCTAAAGCACGGGATGCGCGCAATGAATCCTCCTTACCGCTTTGTGCAACAAGCCCGGCTGAGGAGCGAACCGAAGTTCAACTCTCGCCCGCCATCAGCTCGGCCACGATGTCCTCGACGATGGGCCGGGCCTCGGCCGGGCGCATGCCGGGCCGGAGGCGGCGGTCGTAGAGGATCTTCAGCAGCAATTCGTCATGCGGGGTCAGCAGCGCGAATTCCTCGTCATCGTTGAAGATCGAGGGGCGCGCGGCGGGACTGTCATTGGCCAGGCCCAGCCCCTGGGCCAGCTCCTCATGGATGCAGGACTGGCGCAACCGGTCGGGATGCTCGCCCCGGATGACCGCGACCGCGCTGGAATAGGTGCTGGCATCGCCCTCCGAGAAGGCCAGCACCAGGCAGAAGGTCGAGCGGGGCATCACCGCGATGGTGCTTTCGGCGGCGATGTCGATGCCGGGGATCAGGCGGTGCAGCTCGGGGCCGATGCGGCGGCGTTCGTCCTCGTTGACGACGAAGATCTGGAAATTGGCCTGTTCGGGGGCGGTGATCCGCATCGACAGCCCGGTCAGCCGGGACAGCCGGCCCACATATTCCGCTATTTCGGCCCGGTCGACGGCGCGCTGTCCGGGCGGGATGGTGTCGCCGAAGACAAGGCCGAAGCGCACCGGCTGTTCCCAACGGCGCAGGCGGCTTTGGGTCTCGCGCGCGACCAGATGCCCGTCCCGGGTGACGTATTCGTCGAACAGCGCGACCCGGATGAAATCCTCGACCAGCGCGTGGCGGGTGAAGGGCACGTCGGCCTCGCCGCCATCGGTGCGCAGGAGCCCGCGCGCCAGAAGGTCGTTCTGAACCCGGGCGTAATGCCGGGCGATGATCTCGCTGTCGGCCGAGCGCGGCCGGGTTTCGGCCCCGTCGGGGCGGGCGACTGGCCGGGTCTCGGGCGGCGCGGGCGCGAGCTGGCACCCGGCCAGCACCCCGAGCAGGACCCCCGACTGAAAGAGACGGCGCAGCTTGGGCGTCACGATGCGCTCAGACCCCCGTTGCGGCGCCGGCGCCCGGCGCCCGCGACTTGGCAGAGGCCAGCGTGTCGCGCAGCTCGGCCTCCATCTTGTCGAGTTCCTCCTCGGCCTGCGCGCGCCGGGCCTTGCCCTCGTCGGCGATGGTCAGGCTTTCCTGGATGGTCGCGACCAGATCGGCATTGGCCTTCTTCACCGCCTCGATGTCGAACGCGCCGCGCTCCATCTCCTCGCGCACTGTCTTGTTGGCCTGGCGCAGATTGGCGGCATTGGCGGTCAGCAGCTCGTTGGTCAGGTCGTTGGCCCCGCGGACCGCCTCGGCCGCCTCCTTCGAGCGCTGGATGGTGACCGCCTGCGCCAGCTGGGTTTCCCAGAGCGGCACGGTATTGACCAGCGTCGAGTTGATCTTGCTGACCAGCGACTTGTCGTTTTCCTGCACCAGCCGGATCGAGGGCAGCGACTGCATCGTCACCTGCCGCGTCAGCCTGAGGTCGTGCACCCGGCGTTCCAGATCGTCGCGCGCGGCGCGCAGGTCGCGCAGCTCCTGCGCCCGGATCACCTGATCGGCCTCGGGCGCGGCGGCGATTTCGGCCTCCTTGGCGGGAATGTCCCGGGTGTCGAGCTGGGTCAGCTTCTGTTCGCCGGCGGCGATGTAAAGCGCGAGTTCGTCATAGAAGTCGAGCGTCTTCTCATAGAGCTTGTCCAGCGACTTGATGTCTTTCAGAAGCCTGTGCTCATGCGTCAGAAGCCGGTCGGTGATCGAGTCGATCTGGCCCTGAACCATTTCGAATCTCGCGACGAATTTGGCGAAGGGCGCGGTGCGGCCCATCAGCTTTTCCCACCAGCTCGCCTCGCGGCGCACGTCGAGTTCGGACACCGAGAAGCCGCGGATCGTGGTCACGATCTCGCGCAGCGAGTCGCCCGCGGGTCCGACATCCTTGTTGCGCACATCGGCCAGCATCGCCTGACTGATGGTCTGCAGCTCGGATTGCGCGGCCGAGCCGAAGCCGATGATCGAATTGCTGTCGCTCATGTCGAGCTCGGCCATGCGAGAACGGATCGCGTCGGCCACCGGCGGGTCGGCGCGGTCGAGCGCCACCAGATCCTGCGCCGGTTCGGGCAAGGCCGTGGCTGTCACTTTTTCAACTTCGGCGATATCCTGCGCCGCCATGTGGCGACTGCTGTCCGAGGTCATGCGGTTTCTCCCGTTTTGGGCGTGACGGGCACCGGGGCGATGCCTTCACGGTGCAATCTGTCGCGCAGAACTTCGATTTCCACGTCGAGATCGGTCCGGTCGTCCTGCATCAGCGCCCGGGTCCGGGCGGCGAAATGGGTTTCGAGATCGGCCAGAAGCGTCTCGTAGTCCTTCCGGGCCGAGGCATCGCGGCTGCGCGGATAGAGATCGGCGAACTTGACCGTCGCGTCGCGCGCCCCCATCAGATAGACCACCAGATAGCGGCGCGCGGCGGTCAGGTCGCGGGGATCTTCCTCGACCGTGCGCAGCATCTCGCGCACGGTGGCCTGAAACCGCTCGACCCGGTCAACGAGACTGCGCTCGCCGGTATGCCGGATCGCCTCTGACATCGTTGCGAGATGCTTCTCGGCTTCCTCCACGGCCCGGGCGACGCGGGAATTCTGGAAGCTGTCGATGCCCTCCATGCCCTTGTCGGAAAGCGGGTCGATCCCGAAGGCCAGGCTGTGCAGCACGAGGCCGAGCGCGCCGAAGATCACCGGAGCGGCGCCCTCGCCGCCGATCCCGGCCAGGAAAAGCCCGGCCCCGGTCAGGACCGAGCCGAGGATCTTGCGCGGCACCGCCGGGCGGCGGGCGATCTTGCGCGCGGCCCAGGCATCCTCGGCGCGCAGCCCTTCGCGGGTCAGCCAGGCGGCAAGCATCAGAAGGCCGAAGGCGCTCAGCGACAGCGCCAGTCCGGCCGGGTCCGAGAAGAAGGCCCGCGGCACAAGCGGCAGCGGTGCCAAGAACATCGCATTGGCGCGCCCCGCCGCCCGGGCCGGACGCCGCCCCTGGAACGGGTGGCGCGGCGGCGCGGGCTCTGCGGGTGCGGGCCTGCCGGGGCTGTAGCGGCCGCCGAACCGATGCGCCATCAGGCGCCCCCCATGAAGGCGACGTAAACAACCAGCGCGATCAGCAGGAAGAACGACAATTTCTGCAACCCGGTGCCCGACATGATCTCCTCAATCCTCGCGATCCACGCCTATACATGGGATGCGACGGCGTCGTTAAAAGCAAGTGTCGGCCGGTTTTGCGTTTCAACCGGGCGGGGCCTTGCCGCGTCGCGCTCCGCGTGGGGGCGATGCGGGGCCCGGGCCGGGCCCGCGGGGCGGTTTCCGGGCGGGCCGGGGCTCGGGTGCCTCGGCGGGCCGGTTGCGGAGCTTGCGGCGGGTCGGTTTCGGCTTTGCGGTGGCTTCGCCCTCGGGGGCGGCAAGCCCGAGCTGGTCGCGCAGCACCCGGCCGCGCAATTCCTCGACCTCGCCCGGCTTCAGGTCGCCCAGCTGGAACGGGCCGTAGCTGATCCGGATCAGCCGGTTCACGACCAGCCCGACCGCCTCCATGGTCCGGCGGATCTCGCGGTTCCGACCCTCGCGCAGGCCGACGGTCAGCCAGGCATTGGCGCCCTGCTGGCGGTCGAGCGTGACCTCCATCGGCCGGAAGGTCTCTCCGGCGATGACGAGCCCCGTGCGCAGCGGCGCCAGCGTCGCGTCTTCGGGCGTGCCCTTGACCCGCACCCGGTATTTTCTGAGCCATCCCGTGGAGGGCAGTTCGAGCCGCCGCTTGATCGCGCCGTCATTGGTCAGCAGAAGCAGGCCCTCGGAATTGAGGTCGAGGCGGCCGACCGGCATCACCCGGGGCATGTCCTCGGGCAGCTTGTCGAAGACGGTCTCGCGGCCCTTTTCGTCCCTGGCAGTGGTCACCAGCCCGGCGGGCTTGTGATAGAGCCAGAGCCGCGGCCGGTCGGGAGCCGCGACGGCGGCGCCGTCGACGGCGATCCGGTCGGCGGGGCCGACATTGAGCGCGGGGCTCGCGATGCGGCGGCCGTTCACCGTCACCCGCCCGGCCTCGATCAGCCGCTCGGCCTCGCGGCGCGAGGCGATGCCCGCCCGTGCCAGTACCTTGGCGATCCGCTCGCCCTCTTGTCCGGTCTTGTCCATGGGACCGGGTTTACGCCGGATCGCGGGGCGGGGGAAGCGGCTTGCGCAGGGCACGACGGCACGGCAAGAGAGGATGCGATGAGCCCGTTTCGCAGTCATATGGACCAGGCCCTGGCCGAGGCCCGCGCTGCCGCCGACCGCGACGAGGTGCCGGTCGGCGCGGTGGTGGTCGCGGCCGATGGCCGGGTGGTGGCTGCGGCGGGCAACCGGACCCGCGAGCTGAGCGATCCGACCGCTCATGCCGAGATCCTGGCGCTGCGCGCGGCCTGTTCGGCCGCCGGGTCCGAGCGTCTGCCGGGCTTTGATCTCTATGTCACGCTCGAACCCTGTGCGATGTGCGCCTCGGCGATCGGACAGGCGAGGATCGCGCGGCTCTATTACGGGGCGGCGGATCCGAAATCGGGCGGCGTCGCGCATGGCGCGCAGGTGTTCCGGCACCCGCAGAGCCATCACGTTCCCGAGATCTACGACGGTATCGGCGCCTCCGAGGCCGAGGCGTTGCTGCGGGCCTTCTTCGCCGGGCGACGCTGAACGGGCTGGCGGGCCGCGCGCGATTTTTCGTCGAAAAATCGGGCCTCGGGCCCGGGCCGGTGCGGGTGGTTCAGATCTCGATCGGGACCAGCACCTCGGGTTCGATCACCCGGACGCCGGGCAGGTCCTGTTTCAACGCTTCCGCCGATTGTTCGAGCAGCGGGAAGGTCCGGTAATGGCAGGGGATCACCGTCTTGAAGTTGAAGAAGGTCCGCGCCGCGTAGGCCGCACGCTTCATGTCCATGGTGAAATGCCCGCCCGCGCAGAGCAGCCCGATATCGGGCGCATGCAGGTCGTTGAAGATTTCCATGTCGGCCATCACGTCGGTATCGCCGCTGACATAGATCACATGGCCTTCGCCCGCGATCATGTATCCCGATTCGGTTCCGCCATAGACCGGTCCGTCCGGCCCCTGGATCGAGGAGGAATGGGTGGCGTTGACCATCGTGACCGAGACATTGCCAAGCCGGACGGTCCCGCCCTTGTTGAACCCGATCACCGAGATTCCCTCCCGGCTTTCCCACCAGCTCATCAGGTCGAAAATGCCGACTGTCGGTATCGACAATTCGCGGGCGATGGCGATGGTGTCGGCGGCATGGTCGAAATGCCCGTGAGTGACGAGCACATGGGTGGCGTCGCCGATCGCCTCGGCCCGCCGTTCCTCGGGGAAGAGCGGGTTGCCCGCCAGCCACGGGTCGATCAGCAGAACCTGATCCTCGATTTCGATCCGGAACCCGGAATGCCCCAGCCAGACGATCTTCATGTCGGTCTCCCTTCTGCTGCGGGCCTTGCCGCACCGCCCGCCTGCCCCAAGATCTGCCACAAGGCTAACAGAGCGGGACGGGCATTCCCATGGACTGGACGCGACAGATCGACGCCTATTGCGAACGCACCGATCCGGCCTTCTGGTCCGAGCCGGTCAACGCCGCGACCAACGCCGCCTTTCTGCTGGCGGCGGTGATCATGTGGCGGCGAACCGGCGGGCTGCCGCTGGGACGGGCGCTTGCCGCCGTTCTGGGGCTCATCGGCATCGGCAGCTTTCTCTTTCACACCCTGGCGACGGAATGGGCGTCGGTGGCGGATGTGGGGCCGATTCTCGGTTTCATCCTGCTCTATATCTTCGTCGCCAACCGCGCCTATTGGGGGCTGGGGCTCTGGCCGTCGCTGGGTCTGACGGCGCTGTTCATTCCCTATGCCGTCATCGCCGGTTCGCTTTTCGCGCGCCTCGACTGGCTCGGGAGCTCGGCCGGCTACGCGCCGGTGGCGTTGCTGATCCTCATCTATGCCCTGGCGCTCGCCCGGCGCCTGCCGCAGGTCGCTGCGGGGCTTGGGATCGGCGTCGGGTTGCTGGCGATATCGCTTGCGTTCCGTATGCTGGACCAGCCGCTCTGCGCGGCCTTGCCGCTTGGCACGCATTTCCTCTGGCATCTGCTGAATGCCGCGATGCTGGGATGGATGATCGAGGTCTATCGTCGACATGAAGCCGGGCGCCGGTCCTCGATCTGACTTGGAGTGTCCGGCCGAGCCGGTTCCGTCGTGACGGGACATCGGCCCCGGCCGATTCTGCCCCCGGTCAGGGGCTGTGGCGGGTTTTGTGGCCGGGCCAGGGCGGGCAGGCCAAGGCCCGTTGGTCTTGTCCTTCGAGATAGCGCGCGATCCGGCTTTCCTGCAGAAAGCGCAGGGCCTGCGACCCTTTGAGGGCGGCGGCGATCTCGGCTTCGGGAACGTCGGCCTCGATCGCTATGATCGCAAGGGGAATCCGGCAGCCCCTGATCTGTTCGACCACATCCATGTCCGGACGTTCCTCCATTGCGAGACTGCATAAATAATGAAATGGGTTTGGGTCTAATTAAAATGCGGCAATTTCCCGGAAGATAGGGTCTGAGAAGATTAAGTGCCGCCTTGGTGGTCTTTGGTTGTTTTCATTTAAAATGAAGGCATGGTCGGATACCGCAAGTCCGGTATTCCCGAATGACGCAGAAGACCCACGGAAATGTTTGAAAATTTTAATTGAACGGACCGCGTTGCGGCCGGCAATTGAAAGGAACGATATTGGCAGGCTGCTGATATAACGCCGTCACGGCGCGATTTTCGCCCATTTCGTCATCTCTCGCGGAGCGCTCGGGGCGGGGCAGCGCTAAGAGAGCGACTCGGAATGGAGCGCTCTGATGCCTGCGCGGGGCGCTTCTCCAGCCGCCCGATAGGGGCCGAAATTCCCCCGGCCGGACTGAGCCGGACGGGGGCAGGGGGCGGCCTTGCCCGGGTCAGCCGGGCATGAAGACCACGGTCTTGTGCCCGTTCAATAGTACCCGGCGTTGCAGATGCAGCCGCACGGCGCGGGCCAGGACCCGGCTTTCAATGTCGCGGCCCACGGCCACGTAATCCTCGGCCGAGAGCGCATGGTTCACCCGCTCGGTTTCCTGTTCGATGATCGGCCCCTCGTCGAGATCCGCCGTCACGAAATGCGCCGTCGCGCCGATCAGCTTGACGCCGCGCTCATGGGCCTGGTGATAGGGCTTGGCGCCCTTGAAGGAGGGCAGGAAGGAGTGGTGGATGTTGATGACCCGGCCTTCCAGCGCCCGGCTCAGCTTGTCCGAGAGCACCTGCATGTAACGGGCGAGGACCACCAGCTCGGCGCCGGTCTCCTCGACCAGGGCGAGCACTTGTTTTTCCTGCTCGGCCTTGGTCTCCTTCGTCACCGGCCAGCAGTAATAGGGAATGCCCGCTGCCTCGGCGGTGGCGCGGCTGTCCTCGTGGTTCGAGACCACGGCGGCGACCTCGGCCTCCATCCAGCCGACCCGGATCTGGTAGAGGATATGCAGCAGCGCATGGTCGAATTTCGACACCATCAGGATGATCTTCGGCCGGCGCGCGGCATCGACTACCTCGGCATCCATGCCATAGCCGTTGATCGCGGGGGCGAGCCGGGCGCGGACGGCCTCGGCCTCGGCGGGCGCGGCGGTGTGGAAGGCCACGCGCATGAAGAAGAGATTGCTTTCGGGGTCGCGGAACTGGGCGCTGTCTTGGATGTTCCCGCCCAGTGCGGTGACGGCATTTGCGACGGTGGCGACGATCCCGGGCTGGTCGTCGCAGGTGAGCGTCAGGATGAAATCGGTCGAGGCCATGGGCGGGATCCTTGCCTGAATGTCGTGAACGCGCGTTTCGGCGCCTTGCGTTATGGAGAAAGGCCCGGCGCGAGTGCAAGCGCCATTCCGGTGCCGCCGCTTTGGGACCCGGTCGCGACATCGCCCTGCCGCCGGCCGGGCGCGCTCTTGCAGCATGCGCGGCAGGGGGCTAAACGCGGGGACGGATTTCAAGAGCACGGAAAGGCGGCCCCATGTCCATCGACATCGACACCGCGCGGCGGGTGGCGCACCTCGCCCGGATCGCCGTTCAGGAAGACGACCTGCCGGCGCTGGCGCAGGAGCTGTCGGGCATCCTGACCTTCATGGAAGAGCTGAACGAGGTCGACGTGACCGGCATCGAGCCGATGACCGGGGTCACGCCGATGCGGCTGAAACGGCGCGCGGATGTCGTGACCGATGGCGAGATGCAGGACCGCATCCTGTCGAATGCGCCCGATGCGCGCGAGGGCTTCTTCGCGGTTCCCAAGGTGGTGGAGTAACGCCATGAGCGATCTGACCAGGCTGACCATTGCCGAGGCGCGCGAGGCGCTGCGCAAGGGCGAGACCACTTCGGTGGCGCTGACAGAGGCCTATCTCTCGGCCATCGACGGTGCGGATGCGCTGAACGCCTTCGTCCACAAGACCCCCGAGATCGCGCTGGAACAGGCCAAGGCCGCCGATGCCCGGATCGCGGCGGGCGATGCGCCCGCGCTTTGCGGCATGCCGCTGGGGATCAAGGATCTCTTCTGCACCAGGGGCGTGGCCTCGCAGGCCGCCTCGAAGATCCTCGACGGCTTCAGGCCCGAATATGAATCGACCGTCAGCCAGAACCTCTGGGATGCGGGCGCGGTCATGCTGGGCAAGCTCAACATGGACGAATTCGCCATGGGCTCGTCGAACGAGACCAGCACCTATGGCAATGCGGTCAACCCCTGGAAGGTCGACGACCGGCAACTGACCCCGGGCGGGTCCTCGGGCGGGTCGGCCTCGGCGGTGGCGGCCGATCTGTGCATGGCCGCGACCGGCACCGATACCGGCGGCTCGATCCGCCAGCCCGCGGCCTTCACCGGCATCGTCGGCATCAAGCCCACCTACGGGCGCTGCTCGCGTTGGGGGATCGTGGCCTTCGCCTCGTCGCTGGATCAGGCCGGGCCGATGACCAGGACGGTCCGCGACGCGGCGATCATGCTGGGCGCGATGTCGGGCCATGACCCGAAGGATTCGACCAGCGCCGACATTCCGGTGCCGGATTTCGAGGCGATGCTGACCGGCGATATCCGCGGCAAGACCATTGGTATCCCCAAGGAATACCGCATGGAGGGCATGCCCGCCGAGATCGAGAAGCTGTGGTCGGACGGCGCCGAGATGCTGAGGGATGCGGGTGCCGAGATCGTCGAGATCAGCCTGCCGCACACGAAATACGCGCTGCCCGCCTATTACGTGATCGCACCGGCCGAGGCTTCGTCGAACCTCGCGCGTTATGACGGTGTGCGCTACGGCCGCCGGGCCCGGCTGGGGCAGGGCGACGGCATCGTCGAGATGTACGAGAAGACCCGCGCCGAGGGCTTCGGCAAGGAGGTCCAGCGCCGGGTGATGATCGGCACCTATGTGCTGTCGGCCGGCTTCTACGACGCCTATTACAACCGCGCCCGCAAGGTCCGCGCGCTGATCAAGCGCGATTTCGACGAGGTCTTCGCCGCAGGGGTCGATGCGATCCTGACCCCCGCGACGCCCTCGGCGGCCTTCGGTCTGGGCGAGATGGCCGATGCCGATCCGGTGGCGATGTATCTCAACGACGTCTTCACCGTGACCGTCAACCTTGCCGGCCTGCCGGGGATCTCGGTGCCGGCCGGGCTCGATGCCCAGGGGCTGCCGCTGGGGCTTCAGCTGATCGGCCAGCCCTGGGGTGAAGGCGAGTTGCTGAACACCGCACATGTTCTTGAGCGGGCCGCGGGATTTGTTTCCAAGCCCGCGAAATGGTGGTAAGGCGCGCCGGATCACTGGGATTGACACCACGAACAGGATGGACCCGATGCGTGCCGTGACTTCCGCGATTGCGGTTCTTGCGCTGGCCGCGTGCAATACGCAGCTGCCCGATTCCGCGGCCGGAGAGGGCTTCGACAGTTACGCCGATTACAGCACCCATCGCGAAGGCGTCCTGCAGGGCGCGGTCTCGGCCGAGCCGATCACCGCGGCGCCCTCGCAGGATGTCGTGACCGAGGTGACCGGCGCGCCGATCTCGGCGGTCGAGAGCTCCGATGGCGCCGAGCCCCCCGGCGCGCAGGCTGAAAACCATGCCGGGATCTCGGACGAGCAGAGCTTTGCCGCCGTCACCGCCCGCGAGACCATCGCCAGCGACCGCGAGCGGCTGGAACAGCAGCGCGAGCAATACACCGTGATCCCGCCCGAGCCGCTGCCCCCGCGTCCGGGCGGCGATGGCGCCGGCATCATCGAATATGCGCTGAGCACCACCAATCCGCTTGGCCAGCAGGTCTACAAGCGCGGCCGGGCCGTTGCGCCCGAAACGCTGGCCCGGCGCTGCGCCAAATACGGTTCGGACGATCACGCGCAGGAAGCCTTCCTCAAGAATGGCGGGCCCGAGCGCGACCGGTTCGGGATCGACCCCGATGGCGACGGCTTCGCCTGCTACTGGGACCCCTCGCCGTTCCGTCTTGCCGAACGCTAGGGACGTGACGCCGCTCTGGCGTCCCTCGCCCAATTGCGGGGCAAGGCGCGGCGGGGCGCGGCCCGACATGGTCGTGCTGCATTTCACCGCCATGACCGATTCCGCCTCGGCGCTGGACCGGCTTTGCGACCCGGCGGCCGGGGTGTCGGCGCATTACCTGATCGCCCGTGACGGGCGGGTTTTCCAGCTTGTCGACGAGGCCGGGCGGGCCTGGCATGCCGGGGCCGGATGCTGGGGCGGGGTCGAGGACGTCAATTCCCGCTCGATCGGCATCGAACTCGACAATCCGGGCGACCGGCCGTTCTCGGCGCCGCTGATGGCCGCGCTCGAGGCGCTGTTGCCCGGCATCCTTGCACGCTGGTCGATCCGGCCCGAGCGGGTGATCGGCCATTCCGACATGGCGCCCGACCGCAAATGGGACCCTGGTCCGCGGTTCGACTGGCGAAGGCTGGCACGGCAGGGGTTGGCGGTCTGGCCCGAGGTCCGGAGCTCTGCCGGTCCCGCGCCCGACGAGACGGCCTTTCGCAAGGCGGCCACGGCCTTCGGCTATGGCGCGGGCTGGGACACGGGCCACGTGCTCGATGCGTTGCGCCAGCGGTTCCGGCCCTGGGCCACGGGGCCGCTTGCGGTCGCCGACATGGCCGTCATCGCCGATCTTGCCCGCCGCTTCCCCGTTGACCCCGGCCCCGCGGGCGCCTAGATCGGGCCTCGCGCGGATGGCTGGATGGCCGCGGGGGTGCACGCCCTCGAGGAAAGTCCGGACTCCACGAGGCAACGGTGCCGGGTAACGCCCGGCGGGGGAAACCCCAGGGAAAGCGCCACAGAGAACAGACCGCCTCCGCTTGCCGGAGGTAAGGGTGAAACGGTGGGGTAAGAGCCCACCGCGGGACTGGCAACAGGACCGGCAAGGCAAGCCCCACCGGGAGCAATGCCGAATAGGGACCCCGCGCAGGCCAGACCTGCAGGGCGGCTTCGGCCCAGGGGTCCGGGTTGGCAGCTTGAGCGTATCGGTAACGGTACGCCCAGAGGAATGGTCATCCAGGGGGCCTCGCGCCCCCGGACAGAATCCGGCTTACAGGCCGTCCGCGCATATCCTGCCTGTGTTTCTTCCTGCCCCCATCCCCGAAATGCCTCCGCTTGGGGCCGCGAGGCGCGGTTTCGGGCCTTGGCCAGCCCCCGAAAGCCTCTAGGTTGCGATCCTGGAAGCGCGCTGCCCCGGAAAGGGGATAGCAGAGGGACGGAAGACCGGATGAGTTTTGTCAGGACGATGGCCACCCTTGCCGTGGGCTTTGCGGCGGCCAGGGGGCTCGAGACGTTCCAGAAGATGGGCGGCGGCGCGGGAATTGCCGATTCGGTGAAATCGGCCGCAACGCGGGTCGGGATCGGCAGCCAGATCGGGCCGCTGCTCGAGCGGATGCAGGTTCCGGGCGGCGCGGCGGCGCTGAAGACCAACGCCAAATGGCTGGGCGCGAAGGGGCGCGAGACCGGAGATCATGCGCTGGTCGGTCTTGGCGGGCTGATGGCGGCGCTGGGCGGCGCCGCCTGGGCGGGATCGGTCAATGCCAGGGACATCCTGAACGCGATGGGCGAGGTCGCGCCGCCCGATGTCTCGATGGAGAAGAACGCGCGGCTTCTGATCCGCTCGATGGTGATGGCGGCGAAATCCGATGGCGAGATCGACGCGGCCGAGCGCGCCGCGATCTTCGATGTGCTGGGCGATGCCACCGAGGAAGAGCGCGCCTTCGTCGAGGCCGAGATGGCGCGGCCCATCGATATCGAGGCGCTTGCGGCCGAGACCGGCACGCACCAGCGCACCGCCGTCTATGCCGCGGGGGTGGTGACGACCAGGCTCGACAGCCCGGCCGAGATCGCGCATCTTGATCGCCTGGCCGATGCGCTGCATCTGGGCCGCGCCGCGCGCCAGCGGATCCACAAGGCGATGCGGCTGCCGCAGGTGCTGGCCTGAAGCGCGCGCCTCCGGGCGGCGGGCAGTCGGCTTGGTCTGCTTGGCTTTGCGGGGCCAGAACCTGCTTGACTCGGGGGCGCGGATCGCTAAAACGCGGGCTTCAAGAACTTCACGGGCGCGATGCCGCCCGCGCGACGGAGATGAGACATGGCGAAGCCGACAACCATCAAGATCCGCCTGAACTCGACCGCGGGCACCGGCCATTTCTACGTGACCAAGAAAAACGCCCGCACCATGACCGAGAAAATGGTGGTCAAGAAATATGACCCGGTCGTGCGTCAGCACGTCGAATACAAGGAAGGCAAGATCAAGTGATCTAGCCGCCTCCGGGGTTTCCCCGGGAAGGGTCAGACCGGGGCCGCGCCGCAAGGGGCGGCCTTTCGTTTTGCGCAGGCCCCGCATTTTCGGGCGCTGTCCCGTGTCCGGGCGGCCGCATCACCGGCTGGTCTGGGGACGGGCCGGTCACGACCTGGCCCTCGCGCCCGAACGTTGCCTTAGTGTTGCCGTCGTGAGCCTCTCTTCGGGGCGTCGCGCGTGAGCCTGCCTTCCAGCGCGACCGGTCGGCATGGCGCGGTGCGAGGTTCAGTGCGTGCAGCACCATCCTTCGGTACCATGACAATGGCCGTGCCGAGGCTCTGGCTCAGGTCGGTGGACGGTTCGGCGCCCATATCCGATGCGCGATCTCGGGCAAGAGATGGGCTCGACGGCCGGGGGCTCGGCGGTGCCGGTGGCTGCCGGGACCAGCGTTCCCGCAGTCCGTGATCCAGCTCGGCAGCATGGATTGGCCGCAGGCAGATCCGGCCGGGCGGCAGCGCTCAGGTCAGCCCGTCAACGGGGCGCTCCAGTGACGGGTCGGAAGATCGCGGACCGCGGTGGCTCGTCGTCCCATA
The DNA here is from genome assembly GCF_001633165.1 of Rhodovulum sulfidophilum DSM 1374. Lineage (NCBI taxonomy): Bacteria > Pseudomonadati > Pseudomonadota > Alphaproteobacteria > Rhodobacterales > Paracoccaceae > Rhodovulum > Rhodovulum sulfidophilum. The sequence goes on from NZ_CP015418.1 coordinate 1,626,156, forward strand.
TCATCAATTGTCCCCGGCAGTACCGCCGAGGCGTATTCCATGGCGCGTTCGATAACCGCGCGCTTGGCTACGATTTCCGCGGCAGTCCGGCATCGGGGCCGACCCTGCGCGATAGCGATCTCGGCTCTGCATATCTCTCGGGCGGCTCGGACCGGGCGGCGCCCGGGCCAAACGGGACATCCTTGCCAATGACACCGCCTTCGAGCCGGAGCGCAGCCCGGGCCCGCCGGGTGTCGGGTTGTCGCAAGATGGCGCGCAGTCGACCGGCCGGAAACAAGGCGGCGCTGGGCATCGGCTGGACCGATTGGCCCCCAATCGCGGCGCCGGGCGCCGGTTTCCGCCGGGCGTCGGTCGCCCGACAGGACGTGTCCCAAGATGCCTTTTACGAAGGGAATTGGCCTGAGCGTTTTACTAGGGTATTGTGCCTGCGGTCGTGCTGTGGTTCTTTGCCGGCGATCTCTCAAGCCAGTTACGGGTCGCTCCCGCCGCCAGAGAACAGATCGACTCAATGGATCTCAGGGAATGGAGCGCTCGATGGGCATCTCTCACCTTGGCGCCGCAGTTGCGGCTGGCCTTCTCGTCTCATCCCTCGGCGCCGCTGCGCAGGAGGCCGGGCCGCATCTCTCGATCGAGCTGAATGCGGTCGCGCCGGCCGAGACCGGTTGCCTGATCAGCTTTCTGGCCCGGAACGGCTATGAGACCGGCATCGACCGGGCGGTTTTCGAAACCGTGCTGATCGACGATAAGGGCCAGGTCGAGCGTCTGACCCTGTTCGATTTCGGGGCGTTGCCCGCCGGGCGGCCGCGGATGCGGCAATTCTCCGTTCCCGGGCTCGATTGCGGCGATCTGGGGCAGATCCTGATCAATGGCACGACGGCCTGCGAGGCCGAGGCGCTTGACGAGGAAGCCTGCGCCGAGGGGCTCGGGCTGAGCAGCCGTACAGATGTGGAGCTGATCGGATGATCGGCGCGGTGATCGAGCTTTTGCGCCGGGTGGCCGATCTTGGCGGGCCGGTGGTTCTGATCCTGATCGGGATTTCGGTGCTGACGGTGGCGGTGGTGCTTTACAAGCTGTGGCAATTCGCGGCCTCGGGCGTCGGGCGGCACCGGGCCCTGTCGGAGGCCGTCGCGCATTGGGACCGGGGCGAGCGGGCCCGGGCGCGGGCCGCGCTCGAACGCTCGCGCAGCTATCTGCGCCCGGTGCTCGACCTCGCCATGTCGGGTCAGACCGATTCCGAACGGCTGGAGGCCGAGGCCGAGGCCCGCTTCGCCCGGCTGGAACGCGGCTTCCGGCTGCTTGATTCGGTGGCGCAGCTCTCGCCGCTGCTGGGTCTGTTCGGCACCGTTCTGGGCATGATCGCGGCCTTCCAGGCGCTGCAGGCGGCGGGCACGCAGGTCGACCCCTCGATCCTCGCGGGCGGCATCTGGGTGGCGCTTCTGACCACGGCGGTCGGCCTGGCGGTGGCGATGCCGACGGCGTTGATCCTGAGCTGGTTCGAAAGCCGGATGGAGGCCGAGCGGGTCTTGGCCGAAACCGCGATTCATACCGTGCTGGCCCCAGGAAATGCGCTTGGCGAGGACCGTCCGGTCGTGTCGGGCGGTCGGGATCATGGCTAGGCCGCGTCGGCGGCGGCTGTCGCTCACGCCGCTGGTCGACGTGATCTTTCTGCTGCTGCTCTTCTTCATGCTGAGCTCGACCTTCACCCGCTTTTCCGAGGTCGATCTGGTGGCGGCCGGGCAGGGCGGGGCGCCGGCTGCTCCCGATGCGCGGCCGCTGTTCCTGCAGCTCGAACCCGACCGGCTGCGGCTGAACGGCCGCGAGCTTGCGCTTGACGGGCTGGCCGAGGGGCTTGATCCGGTCGAGCCGGGGCAGGTTGTTCTGGTGGCGCTGCGCGGCGCGGTCACGGCGCAGCGGCTGACCGATCTCCTGGTCGCGCTTCGCGCGATACCGGGGCTGGGCGTGACTGTGCTGGGGGCGACATGACGGCCAGAAAAGCAGCCATCAGGGCCGAGAAGGTGCGCCGCGCCGGGCGCGAGCCGACCATCGCGCTGATCAACATCGTCTTCCTGCTGCTGATCTTCTTCCTCGTGGCGGGCACGCTGGCGGCGCCGCTCGACGCGACCCTGAAGCTTGTCGATACCGAGGGGCTGGAAGGGGCCTCGCCCGCCGAGGCGCTGGTTCTGCATGCCGATGGCCGGATGACGCTGCAGGAGCAGGAGACGACGCCCGAAGCCTTCGTTGCCGGGCTCGAGGGCACGGAGGAGGAGGCCGCAACAGTCGCCCGGGTCGTGCCCGACCGCGACGTCCCCGCTGCCGATCTGGTGGCGCTTGGACAGGCATTGCGGGCGGCCGGGGCCGAGCGGGTGGTGATCGTGACCGAACGGGGGCTGAAATGACGATACCGAGTTCCCGCCTTGGCAAGGTGCTGGCCTTGGGCCTTGCGCTCGGTGCGCATAGCGCGCTTGCCCTGGTTCTCGTGCCCCAGACCGAGACCCGGATGGAAGGGCGCAGCGGGGCGGCCGAGGCGGCGATCGGCTCGAGCTTTGCCGAGATGGCGGCCGGACGCATCAGCGCCGAAAGCGTCGAGGATGTGGTCGAGCCCGAAGCGCCCGTCGAGCCGGTCCGGCCCGATATGCCCGAGCCGGTCGAGACCGTCGTGCCGGATCCCGCCGAGGCATTGGCGCCGGTGCCCGAGCCGGAGGTGGCGGAGCAGCCCGAACCCGAGACGGTGACCGCCGAGCCCGAACCGGAGCCCGAGCCGAAACCAGAACCGAAGCCGGTGACCAGAGGCAATTCCGATCGCAATGCCCGTGTCGGTCAGGCGGCCGGCAGCGAGCGGGCGCAGGCGGCCAGCAGCGGCCGGGGCGGGGCCAGCGCCGAGTCGGGCAATGCCGAAAGCTCGAACTATCCGGGGCTGGTGATGAGGGCGCTGTCGCGGGTTCCGAAGCCGAGGATCCGCGCCCGCGGTGCCACGGTGGTGGCGTTCCGGGTCGCGACGGATGGTCGTCTGGCCTCGGCGTCGGTGGCGCGCAGTTCGGGCTCGACCGCGCTTGACCGCGCGGCCTTGCGCATCGTCGAACGCGCCGCGCCCTTCCCGGCCCCCCCGCGCGGTGCCCAGCGGAGCTTCTCGATCCGGATCGAGGGCCGGTAGCTGCGCGCGCTCCCGATCCGGGCGCGCGACCTGCCGCCTATTGCGGCCCATTGCTGCTTTTCAGGGCGAATGGTCGCGGCCCGCCTGGCTGGGCGCAAGCAGCGATTGCCGGCGTGGGACGCGCTATGTAGCCTTGGCTCCGGTCGCAACGCGGCAGGAGGCCCGAATGACCGAGACCGGCGACGAGGCGGCGTTTCGTGTGGCCGCGATCCCGCTTTCACCAGAGCAGACCGTCGACGCTTTGCTGGCGACGGTCGAGGCGACGCTTCGGGCGGAGGGCGTCCGGCTCGCGGGATTTCGGCAGCGCCGCGGCGCCGATGGCGGCATGGCGGTCGAGGATCTGACCGGCGGCGGCGTCTTTTCGATCTCTCAGCAGCTGGGGGCCGGGTCGCAGGGCTGCAGGCTCGACCCGCAGGGTCTGGCCGAGGCCGCCTGCGCCGCGCTCGCCGCGCTGGAGACCGGCCCCGATCTGTTGATCCTGCCGCGCTTCGGCAAGGCCGAGGTCGAGGGGCACGGGTTTCGCGCTGTCATCGAGCGCGCCTGCGAGCGGCAGGTGCCGGTGCTGGTCGCGGTCAAACCCGATTGCGTCGCGGCCTGGGAGGCGTTCACCGGTGGGGCTGCCGACCGGCTTGATCCCGACCGGGGCGCTCTGCTTGAGTGGTGCCGGGCAGGGCTGCGCGCCCGCGCCTGAAGGCGGGGCCTAGGGCAGCGCCAGGATCACATGGCTCGACTTGATCAGCGCGGTGGCGCTGTCGCCCGGGGCCAGCGCCAGCGCCTCGGCGCTTTCGCGGGTGATGGTTGCCGCGAGCGTCTTGTCGCCGCCGAGGTCGAGCACGATCTCGCTGTTCACGGGCCCGTCGGTGCGGCCGGTGACGGTGCCGCTCAGCCGGTTGCGCACCGAGAGCGCGCCGAGCTCCTCGCCCCGGGCGAGGATCACGAAACTCGACTTGACCAGGGCGAAGACCTCGATGCCGGGGGCAAGCCCCATCCCGGCGGCGCTCTGGCCGGTGATGACCGAGGTCAGTGTCTGGCCGCCGCCGATATCCATCCGCACCTCGGCGCTGACAGGGCTTTCGGTGACCGCGGTCACGGTGGCGCGGTAGGTGTTGCGGGCCGAGGTCTTCATCATCAGGCTCCAGAGAATATCGCCGGGGTCGAGATCGATCTGATTGTCGAGCGAGGAAACCACCCGTTCCAGCCCCTCCTGGATCGCGGTGAAGGCGGCGATAACCTTTTCGCCGGCAGGCGTCAGTGTGGCGCCGCCGCCCGCACGTCCGCCGGGGGCGGCGCTGACAAGCGGGCTGGCGAAGATGTTGTTCATCGCCTGTACCCCGTCCCAGGCGGCCTTGTAGGACAGGCCCACCTCGCGCGCGGCCGCCGAGATCGAGCCGGTGCGGCCGACCGCGGCCAGAAGCGCCACCCGGTCGGCGCCCATCCGCGCTCCGGGTCGTTCCAGCGTCAGCGCGCTGCGCAATCCTACCGGCATCGCCGTCCTGCTCCTTCCGCCGAGATTGTCCTGTCTTAGCGCGAAGCCGGTCGGCCCGCCACCGCCGAGTGCCGCGCCCGCCCATGGCGGGCAGCACGCAGCAAGGTCATGTCGGAGGCAGGCCCGTGCCAACTCGGGAAAGTTTCGGGGATGAGGAGGGCCCGCCTAACAGGCCGCTGAAAAACGTCTTGCGGCGACCATTGTCGTCAAATTCACCGGCCCCCAGCACGATGAGCACCGTGCAACGCAACGAGAGAAACCGTGAATGGGGTGTTCTGATACCAACGCCTTCGTCGCATGACTTTTCAGCGGCCTGCTAAGCGAGGTCAGTCGTTGCGCCAGGCTGCGGGCTGTGGAGTGGAGCCCGACGCTTTCCTGTGCGGCGGCGGTGGGCCCAGCCGGAAACACGGCGGTCCCCGTGCGGCGGGCCGGGCGCGCGCTTGTCTCACGTTATGTTATTCGGCACTATAACGGATGAACCGCCGCCGCCGATCCGCGCGGCCCGGAACGAAAGGAAACGGCATGGAAAAGGTCATCGCCGCGATCAGGCCCGGCGAGGTCTGCACCGCTGTTCCAGAGCGAAACGATGCCGCGCTCTGGTTCGTCGGACGGCTGCGGACGCCCTGGCAGAACCCGCGCGACTGTCCGCGGCAGGGCGATGCCGTGGCCGGGCCGGTCTGCCGGATCGAGATCGATCCGCGTTGGACCGAGGCGCTGGCGGGGATCGAGCGCAAGGAGCGGCTGTTGCTGCTGTACTGGATGGATGGCGCACGGCGCGACCTGGTCCGGCAGAGCCCGCGCAATGACGGTGCGACCACGGGCACGTTCTCGCTGCGCTCGCCGAACAGGCCCAATCCGGTGGCGTCTTCCGTGGTGACGCTGCTGGGGCGCGAGGGCGATGTGCTGCTGGTGCGGGGGCTCGATTGCGTCGACGGAACGCCGCTGATCGATCTCAAGCCCGATTACGGCGGGCGGCCCTGTCCTGAACACTGAGCCTTCGCGACATCCGGGCTGGCGGTCGCCGAAGGCGGGGCGGCGGCAGAGCAGGGGGCGGCGGTCGCAACCGGCCCGCCCCGCCCCGCCCCGCCGCGCGGGTGCGGGATCAGTCCTTGCCGACCAGAACGTCGGACGACTTGATGATGGCGCTGGCCTTGTCGCCGACCTTCAGGTCCAGATCCGTCGCGGCCTCATTGGTGATCGAGGCGGTGACGGTGGCGCCGCCGATATCGATCTTGACATGGGTGGTGACGGTTCCGGTTTCGACCGCGCTCACGGTCCCCTCGAGGATGTTTCTTGCACTGAGTTTCATCTTTACGTCCTTTCAAATACATGGCGCCATTTGCGGCGGCCTGGCCGGCAGGACGCCGGCGCCCCACGATCATCCTCGTCAAGTCGCTTTGCAATATGAGAAAAAACTACATAACGGGGGATGACGGCAGAGCGCACCTGCGGAAGGGCCAGCGCTGGGTGCGATTTCGGTCTCTGGTCTTCATGTCATTGAGTTCCACTTTTCGGGACGCGCGCCAGCAGCCCCTCCCGGCGGCGATCCGGGATCGATGTTCCTCGATCCGGTTCGCGCGCCACGCGACCGCCTTGCGTGTCGCGTCAGTCAGGTTCGGCGCCATGTCGGCCGGTACCGTGAGCCGGTCGCGAGCTTGAACCTCTCGGTCGCTTGCAGCCGGGCGGATCGTCGTCAGCCTAGCCGCGGTGGCAATCGCTCGCCTTTCCGCGCCGTTCCCTCACACCGGCCCGGGCAGGTCCACGGATGGCCAAGCTGCGGGAATACGGGGGAATACCGGGCCGGGCAGATTTCCGGCAAGGCTGCGGCTCAGCGGGGCCGGGCGGCTTCGGCCCGGGCGCGGTCCCAAAGCGCGGCTGCGGCGGCCTCGGCGGCCTCGAGCACCGCCATGCGGTCGACCCGCAGGGGCTCGCCGCCCTCGATCACGACCTCGCCGCCGACGATCACCGTTTCCACGTCGCGCCCCTGCCCGGTATGGACCAGCGTTCCCAGCACGTTGGTCAGCGGGCGCAGATGCGGGCGGCGGAAGTCGAACAGCACCAGATCGGCGCGCTTGCCGGTCTCGATCGAGCCGATCTCGGCCTCGAGCCCCAGCGCCCGCGCGCCGCCCATGGTGGCGGCCTCGAACATCGCGGCGGGCTGCCAGCTCTCGCTGACGCCACCTTCCTGCAAACGGCCGGTGGCCAGCGCCCAGCGCATCACCTCGACCATGTCGGCATGCATGTTGTCGGTGGCCAGCGCCAGGTTCATGCCCGCCTGGCGCAGCTTTGCCGTCGGCGCGAGGCAGCCATGGGTCTGGTTGCCCTTGGCGACATGGGCGAGGGTCGCCCGTCCCCGGCCCAGCCGGGCGATGTCGTCTTCGGTCAGATGGATGCAATGGGCCCCGATCAGGCTTTCGTCCAGAAGGCCGACCTCGTCCAGCAACTGGGGCGGGGTCATGCCGTCGCGCTCGCGGATGAAATCGACCTCGACCCGGCTTTGCGAGACATGGGTGTTGATCTTCAGACCATGCGCGTCGCGCAGCTCGCGCACCCGGCCCAGGAGCGTGCGCGAGCAGGTATCGGGCGCATGGGGGGCAAGCACGACGCCGGTCCTGAGGCCCTCGGGGTCGTGGAAGGCCGCGATCAGATCCGAGGCAAGCCCCAGCGTCCAGTCGCCGATGGCATCGTCATGGCGCCATTCGCCGAGATGCACGCGGGTGAAATCGACATCATGGATGCGGCCGCAGCCGAAGGCGCGCAGACCTGTCCCGGCCATGGCCGGGAGCGCGATCTCCTGATGGGTGAAGCTGTCATTGATGAGGGTCGAGCCGAAAGAGAGCGCCTCGAGCGCGCCGAGCTGCGCCAGCGCATGAGCCTCGTCGGGATGCACATCATGGCCATGGGGCACGCCCATCGTATAGGCGGGGGCAAAGCCCATATCCTCGGCCACGCCGCGCACCATGCTGAGGATCGCATGGGTGTGGACATTGACGAAACCGGGCGTCAGCACCCGGCCCTCGCCGGGCACGATGCGGGTCGCGGGGTCGATGCGCTCGGGGCGGGTGTCGCGGATGGCGGTGATGCGTCCGGCCGTGACCTCGACCCAGCCGGTCTTCAGGAAGGGCCGGGCCGGGTCCGAGGTCAGGATCGAGGCGCCATCGACGAGGAGGTCGGGGGAGGGATGCGTCATTTTCAGAATCCGAACAGCGAGGGCAGCCAGAGCACGAGCGGCGGAAAGGCGACGCAGAGCGCCAGCACCCCGAATTGCAGCGCCACGAAGGGCGCGACCTCGCGGGTGAGCTGTGCCATGGGCACCCGGGTGATCCCGCTCATGACGAAGAGCAGCACGCCCACCGGCGGCGTCATCATGCCGACCACGAGGTTGTACATGAACAGGAAGCCGAAAAAGAGCGGGTCGATGCCGTAGCTGATCGCCATCGGCGCAAACAGCGGTACCAGCATGATATAGGCCGCGTTCGACTCGATCAGCATGCCGACGACCAGCAGCATCGCCATCACCAGCAGGATGAAGGTCATCGGGTCCGAGGTCAGGTCGCGGATCCAGGAGGACAGCCGCATCGGCACCAGATCTAGCGTGAAGACGAAGGTCACGACCGAGGCGAAGGCGATCAGCGCGCCGACCATGGCGGCCATCACCGCGGCCCGGAACAGGCAGCCGGGCAGATCGGCGACGCGCAGCCTGCGGGTGACGAAGAGCCCGACCACCAGCGCATAGACGACCGCGATGGCCGCGCCCTCGGTGGCTGTGAAGATGCCGCCGACGATGCCGCCCACGACGATCACCGGCATCATCAGGATCAGGCCCGCGCGGCGGGTCTCGATCAGGGCGTTCCGGACCGAAAAGGGGGTGCCGCTGAGAGCATAGCCGCGGCGTTTCGCGATCAGCGTGGCCAGCGCCATGAACCCGAGCGCGAGGATGATGCCGGGCACGATCCCGGCCATGAACATGCCGCCGACCGAGACCGAGGAGCCGGCCATCAGCGCATAGACGATCATCGCGTTCGAGGGCGGGATCACCGGCCCCAGATTGGCGGCCGAGGCGATCACTGCGCTGGAATAGCCGTCGGGATAGGTCTTGCGCAGGGCCGGCACCAGGGTCGATCCCAGCGCGCTGGCCGAGGCCACGGCCGCGCCGCTGACCGAGGCGAAGACCATGCCCGCGACGATCGTCACATGGGCAACGCCGCCCGGAACCCGGCCGACCAGCGAATTGGCAAAGCTGACCAGACGGTCGACGATGCCCGCCTTCACCATCAGCTCGCCCGCCAGCATGAACAGCGGGATCGCCATCAGCGGGAAGGAATTGACCGCGAACATCATCCGCTGCGGCAGCACCACCAGGTCGAACCCGCCCATGTAAAGCGCCGCGACCGCGCCCAGCCCGATGGCAAAGGCCAAGGGCGCGCCGATCAGGGCAAGAACGGCAAAGACAGAGACGGCAAGGGCGCTCATGAGGCGGTTTCCTTCCAGGCATCGTCGCCCCAGATTTCGGGGCCGCCAAGGGCGAACAGCAGCAGATGCAGGGCCGAATGCAGGGCGCAGATGCAGACCGGGATGTAGTAAAGCGCGGCGGTCACCGGCAGCGTCGGCATCAGCTCGCCCCATTTGTCCCCGGCGGCGCCGAGCGCGGTGACGAAGACCACCGCCATCAGCAAGAGCCCGGCCAGGGCCGAGGCGCGTTGCAGCAGGTCCTGGGCCCGGCCCGGCATCAGGCGCAGCACGATGTCGATGCCGACATGCACGCCGCGGCGGATGCCATGCGGAATGGCCAGGAAGATCGACCAGACGAAGAACAGGCGCGACAGCTCGTCGGCGGCGTCGATGGACGAACTCAGGACATAGCGATGGAACACCTGCGCCGAGATCAGAAGTGTCATGGCGGCCATCGCGGCCACGATGATCCAGCGCGACAGGGCGTCGGTCAGATCGACCGCCCTGCGCAGCAGCGCCAGCGGGCCGGCGGATGCCGGCCCGGGCGAGGGATGCCCCGGATAGCTCACTGCGCGGCCTGTTCCAGCACGAGATCGATCACCTCGGGATCGACCCGTTCCTTCAGGCTTTCGGCGATGGAGGCGGTCGCCTCGCGCAGCCGGGCGCGTTCCGCGGCCGGGATCTCGTCGAACTGCATGCCCTCTGCCACCAGCTTCTCGCGGAATTCAAGATCGACCCGTGCCGCCTCGGCCCGCTGCCATTCGATGGCGCTGCGCATCGCGCTCCGCACCGCCTCCTGGTTGTCGGGGCTCAGCGCGTCGAAGGCGTCCTTGTTGGCCACGACATTGATGAAATCGAAGAAGTGGCCGGTATCCGACAGGTATTTCTGCACCTCGAAGAAGCGCCGGGTATAGATGATGTTGTAGGGGTTTTCCTCGCCGTCCAGCACCTTTTGTTGCAACGCCGAGTAAAGCTCGGAGATATCCAGCGATTGCGGATTGGCGCCAAGCGCGCGGAAGGTTTCCAGATGGACCTCGTTCGGCTGCAGGCGGATCTTGAGGCCCTGGAAATCCTCGAGACGGGTCAGCGGCCGGACGCTGTTGGTGACATGGCGGAAGCCGAGCTCGCCATAGCCGAGATTAACGAAACCCTGTTCCAGTAACGCCTTGTCCATCAGCTTGCCGACGGGGCCGTCCATCACCTCGAAGGCCTTCTCGCGGCTGTCGAACAGGAATGGCAGGCTGACCGCTTCGAGTTCGGGCACCGAGCGGGTGAAATAGGCGATCGAGGTGAATACCGCGAAGATCGCGCCCGACCGCACCTGGTCGACGTTTTCCTGCGCGCCGCCCAGTTGCATGGCCGGGAAGTTCTGGACCACGAGATCGCCGCCCGATAGGCGCTCGACCTCTTCCTTGAAGACGTTCATGGCCCCGGTGGCGCTGTGCTCTTCGGGGAAGTTGCCGGCGACGCGCAGCACGGTCTGGGCCGAAGCCGCGCCAGCCAGAAGCGACAGGCCGAGGCAGAGCCCGAAGGCCCGCGGAAGGAGGGGTTTCATGTGGCAGATCCTTTCCCTGTTGATCCGATTATGAGGGTGTCCGGGGGGCGTTGGGCCGAAATGCCTGCCGGGGCAGGTCAGCCGCAGGCGAATTGGCGCGTCAGCGCGGGGGGCAGGCCGGTTGCCGTCTTGGGCAGCGGTTTCGATGCGCGTCCGGCGAAGCCCGCCTGAGGCGCCAGCACCGCCAGGGCCTGCGCCTGCAACGTGGCCGCGCTGATCGGGTCGACGACCGGGGCCTCGACCTCGCCGCGGATCTCGGGTGCAAGCCCGGCCAGCGGAGCGCCGCCCAGCACGACGACATCGGCCCCGTCCTCACGGACGGTGCGGTTGCACAGCCGGATCAGGTCTTCGCGCAGGGAGTGTTGCACATCGCCCAGGTCGGGCGCATGGCCGTCGGGGGTGCGGACGCCCGCGAACCGCGCGCTCAGGCCCGCGTCGCGGACCGAATCCAGATACCAGCGCCGCATCACCGGCGAGAAGGTGACGATCGAGATCCGCTCGCCCAGCATCGCCGCAGAGACCAGTGCCGCCTCGGCCATGCCGACCACGGGCAGATCGAAAAGCTCGCGCGCGCCGGCCAGGCCGGGATCGCCGAAGGCCGCGATGATCGCGGCATCAGCGCCCTCGGCATGATCGGCGATCATTTCGCAGGCCAGTGCGCCGCCGATCTGGGCCTCGGCGCGTGAGGCGATATAGGGAAAGCCGCGACCGGCGGTCAGCGGAACGATCTCGGTCCCGGGGGAGGCCACGTCACGCGCGATACCGGCCATTCGGTCGGTCATCGCCCCGGTCATGTTCGGGTTCACCAATAATAGTCGCATCGTCCCGCCAAGCTGTTCTTCGTCCTGTCCGACGATAGGAGAAGACGGGGCGAGGGGTGAAAAATGGCATGCCATCTGGAGAAAATGGCATGCCATTTGCCCGTCCGCCCTGAATATGGGCGATCCATATCGGTGCCTGCGTGGAATTCGAGCGAGATTGAGGAGCGATCCGGGGCCTAGCCGCGCTGGCGTCGCAGCGTCTCGGCGACCGATTCGCCGCTATGGCGGAGATGCTGCCGCCAGATCCGCGCCGCGGCGGCGGTATCGCGGGCGCGGAAGGCGGCCATGACGCCCTCATGCTCTTCGACCGACTGGCGCCAGCGTTCGGCATCGAAGATCGCCATGAACCGTCCGCGCCGGGCCCGCACCGCGATCCGCCGGTGACTGTCGATCAGAACCGGGTTGCCCGCCTCGCGCACGATGCTGTCATGGATTTCGGTATTGGTGTCGAAATAGGCCGAGGCCTCGCGCGCGGCATATTGCTTCAGCATGCGCTCGTGCAATGTCTCGAGCCGCGCCAGAACCTCGGCCCCGATGTGCCCGGCCAGCCGTTCTGCGGCGAGGCTTTCGATCGCCGCGATCAGGTCGAACAGGTTCTCTGCCTCCTCGGCGGTATAGGCCAAAACCTGTGCCCCCCGGTGCAGCGAGATCTCGACCAGGCCGTCGGCGCGCAGCAGTTTCAGCGCCTCCCGGATCGGCGTGCGCGACACGTTCAACTCGGCCGAGAGCCTGCGCTCGACCAGCCGCGATCCGGGCGGACATTCGCCCTTGACGATCCGGTCGCGGAGGCAGTCTGCCACCCGTTCGGCGGAGGCTTGGATGTCGAGCGAGGTGTCGGACATGGCGGGGCCTGCCTTGCAAGTGAAAACTGCGCTTGGGCCATTATTGCCGCCGCGGGGGCCAGAGACAATTCGCCTTTGGCGCCCGCGACCTTGTTGCAGGTACCGTTTCGGCGCGGCTCAGGTCCGGTCGGGCGGGGCCGACAATGCCTTGCTGTTGCCGTCGGTTGCGGACGAGCGCGACACTGGCATTGCCCCGGGGCAGCGGGCAATAGCGGCCCCTCCATCGGATCGTTGTCTTCCGCTTTCGCAGAGCACGGTCCCGGGGTTCAGATTGAGTGTGCTGCGGTCGATCTTGATCGAGGCCCCGGTCGGGTCGCGCCCGTCTTGCACCCGCATCGGGTTGCACCCCGTCAGCTCGGAAGGCGCGACGCGGCTTGTCGCAGATCGGCCGGATTGCCGGGGCCCCAATTTGCGAAAGCTCCTGCGCCAGGGCGGCGTCGGCGGTAAGCCGGGTGATCACCGACCCCACCGTCACGTCGAGCCCGGCGTCGCGAAGCGCCGAAATACTGCGCCGCACCCTGGCCGCCACATCCGAAGTCCCGACCATGTCGCGGTTCGATGCGGCATCGCGCGTGTCGAGGCTACAGGCGAGTCGTACGGTTCGGGCTTCGGATAGCTCTGATGCCCGCGCCGCCGCCTTTCCAGCCCTCCCTTGCTTTCACGCTCGGTCACCTTTCGCTCTCCGGCGGGCACGTGGCCGGGAGCGTTGACGACGGTTTGGTTGCATAAATCCGGGGCTGAGCGATCTTGCCCTTTCCCCGGGCGGATTGGGCCTGCTAGTTTTGCGATCGGTATGGCGGCCGGGCGCTGCAACGTGGAGCTGGGGTTCCGCCTGCCGATCAAAACCCCGCACCGTCACGGATTTCCGAGGAAACATCTACTGGCTCCCAGATAGGTGCTCACCGCCTTTTTTGAGCAAGTTCAGAATGGCCTTGTAGAGTGCCTCGAGGGCCGAATGAGTGGTGAACTGCGTAATAAAGCCGTGTTGCGGAACTTGGCTTATGCGGGTGGGGTGATCGCCGTATGAGCCATCGACGCCAAAATCGCTCGCCCACACTTTTCCGGGAGTGGCAAGCCTCGGTTGGCGAAGCGTTGGCACTGACTAGGGTAATCTTCTGCCCAACTCCGCTACGCGAGATGAAAACTCCGTACGGCGGTAGAATATTCTATCTGCGAGGATCGATCTGAACAACCGTCAGGTTAGGCACGCCTCTGGATGATGGTTAAGCGGCAGATCAAAAAGCAATGTTATTTGCCGCAGTGGCTAAGGATGCCCCCGCCTAAGACGGTGGGGCCCGCGCAGGCTGGTCTCAGAACTCGGTCCAGCCTGCAGAGATCGGTGGTTGTGGGGCAGGCCGCTCGTTCAGGGCCCGTTCCAGAGCGTCGGGAGCGGAGGGGCGGCGGGGCTTCGCCGCTGTTGTTGCGATGACGTCGTCACCGAGCCGGAACCGGGCCACAAGGGTAAGGAGCTTGTCGGCCTCCTGTTTGAGGGTGACACAGGCAGCTGTCGCCTCCTCGACCATCGCGGCGTTCTGCTGGGTGACCTTGTCGAGCTGAGTCACGCCGACGTTGATTTCGCCAAGCCCGACGGACTGTTCCTGCGCCCCGGTGGCAATGCCCTCGATATGTTCGGAAATTCGGCTCACCCGCGAGGCGATGTCCTGCAGGGCGGCCCCCGTGCGGTTGACGAGCGAGACGCCGGTTTCGACCTGGGTCGAACTCGTATCGATCAGCGTCTTGATTTCCTTGGCGGCTTCGGAGGAACGCTGGGCGAGGGCCCGGACCTCGGAGGCGACGACAGCGAAGCCTCGGCCCGCCTCGCCCGCGCGCGCGGCCTCGACGCCTGCATTGAGCGCCAGCAGGTTGGTCTGGAAGGCGATGTCGTCGATCACGCCGATGATCTGGGTGATGCCTTCGGATGAACGCTGGATCTCGGACATTGCGCCGGTCGCCTCGTCGACGACCTGACCGCTTTGCTGTGCCCGGTTCTGCGCCTCGCCGACATAACGCGAGACCTCGGTTGCGCCCTCGGCGGTTGAGCTGACGCTGGTGGTCAATTCGTCCATTGCCGCGGCGGTTTCCTCCAGCGTTGCGGCCTGGCTTTCGGTGCGCCGGGCGAGGTTCTCGGACGAATCGCTGATTTCTTCGGAAAGCTTCTGGACAGCGCGGGCATTGACCTGAACCGCTCCGATAAGGTCGCCCATCGTCGCCATCGAGCTGTTGAAGTCGTGTCGGAGTGCCTCGTATTCGTCGGGGAATTTCTCCTGCACGGTTTCTGTCAGATCTCCGTCGGCCAGGGCGCGGATCGCGCTGCCCAGCCGGTCGACGACCTTTTTCTGCTCTGCGCGACGTTCTTCCTGTTCTTGCGAAAGGCGGTCGGCCTCTGCCAGCCGATCCCGGAAGGCAGAGAGATCACGTCCCATCGCCCCGATCTCGTCCAGGCGGTCGGCCACATCGATCTTCTTGGCGTAATTGCCGGCTGAGACCTCATTCATCGAGGCGATGAAGCCCTTGAGCGGGGTTGTGATCGTGCGGGCGGCCAGCACGCTGACGCCGAGGCCGGCGGCGAGCCCGATCAGCAGGAAGACAATCACGCTGTTCCGGAACGCGATCAGCGCGGCGAGGAATTCGGAGCGGTCGAGTTCGACGACCAGGGTCCAGTCGGCAAAATCGACCCCGACCGGCGTGGTGAAGACGATGCTGTCGGTGCCGGTGATGCCTTCGACCGGTGAAAAAAGCCCGCTCTGGCCGGTCTCGAGCGCGGTGATGAAGGGGCGTTCGGGCAGCGGGCTCAGGACGTCGAAACGGTTTTCATAACGCGAATAGGTGCGGGCACGGCCATCGCCGCCGACGATATACATGTCGCCGGATCGGCCGAGGGCGGAGGCCATCGTGACCATGGCCGAGAGCTTGCCGATCGGCACCTGGATCGCGATGACGCCGAGCCGGGTGCCATCCTCGGCAAAGACCGGCGCGGCCATGAAGGCGGCCGGGGCATTGGCGCTGGGCGCATATTCCTCGATGTCGGAGACGACGGATGTGCCGGCCGGGGCCTTGTTGGCGCGCTGGAATACCTTGCCCAAAGCCGTTCCCGAATAGCGGCCGGTGCCGACATCCTCGCCGAAATCG
Source organism: Rhodovulum sulfidophilum DSM 1374 (assembly GCF_001633165.1). Taxonomy (NCBI): domain Bacteria; kingdom Pseudomonadati; phylum Pseudomonadota; class Alphaproteobacteria; order Rhodobacterales; family Paracoccaceae; genus Rhodovulum; species Rhodovulum sulfidophilum. The sequence goes on from NZ_CP015418.1 coordinate 1,641,592, forward strand.
GCCTCCTTGACGACCGAGTAGATTACCTGCCCGTCAGGGGCGATGAGGAAGACATCGTAAAAGCCGAAAGACTCGAGCATCCGCTCGAAACCGGGATGGATCCGGGCATGGATGCGGCTGTAATCCGAGCCGTCTCCGGCATCGGCCAGCTTCTGACCTTCGCCGGACGGATAGGGGTTGTCGCTGCCATAGGCCGCGAGAACCGGGGCAAAGCCATCCGGTGCCGCCTCGAGAGAGGCGTGAAATTCGCTGAGCGCGCGGGCGATGGAGGGGTTGGCTGCCTGTGCCGCAAGCGCGTGTTGCTGGTCGGCGAACCACTCGCTGACGCGGGTGGCCTGGTCGCGGGCCATCCCCTCGAGATCGGTGACCGCGTTATTATAGCTCGATTCATAAGCGCGGTTGTAGAGGAAGCCCCCCATGCTTGACATGGACACGACCATGATGGCGGCGATCATCATGGTGAGACGCGGCCCGATTGGCATCTGCAGAATTCGTTTCATCGTCCCCTTGGCCTGTCTGTGCTGGAAGCTGCGACGCAGCGGCTGGGGGCATTGGGTCGCAAAGCCGCAAAGAATCCCTTACCCCGGTTGCGAAAGACCGGGGCCGCATGCAGGAAAACCCGTCGGATTTTATCCAGGCGGCAGTATGGCCGGGTATGGGTTTTACGGTGTCCGGCAGAGGGCGGGATCGGCGCAACCCTCGGCGCGAAACGGCTGTCGGCGCGCGGGCGGCAGGCCGAGCGCCGACAGATCGTCGTCCATCCGGGCCAGATCGGCAGCGCTCAGCAGGGCGGGATGAACCGTACAGCGCAGATCGGCGGCAACGCCGCTGTCGCGTAGCAGGCCGAGGCTTTCGCGCGCCTTTGCGCCGCTGCCGGGCGCGCCGGTGATCCGGTCATAGGCGTCGAAGGGGGCCTTGACGTCGAAACCGATCCAGTCGAGCAGCGGCAGGACGCGGGCGAAGCGCGCGGGATAGGCGCCGCCGGTATGCAACCCGGTGCGAAAGCCCATCGCCCGAAGCTCCGCAAGCGCCTCGGGCAGGCCCTTCTGCAACAAGGGTTCCCCGCCCGAGATCACCACGCCGTCGAGCAGCCCGCGCCGGCGGTCGAGAAAGGCCAGGACCGTGTCCCAGCCGATCCGGCCCGGCCCCGCCGCCAGCAGCTCGGTGTTGTGGCAATAGCGGCAGGCCCAGGGACAGCCCTGGCAGAAGACCGTCGCCACCAGTTCGCCCGGCCAGTCGACGCTCGAATGCCGGACCAGCCCGGAGATCGCAAGCTCAGCCAAGCTGTGCCTTCGCCTCGTCGAAATAGACCCGTTCGGCGGCCTCGCCCTTCTTGCCGGTATTGAAGGACGCCATCGGGCGGTGATAGCCCATCACCCTGGTCCAGACCTCGCAGCGGGTGCGCTCTTCGTCCGTCAGGACGATTTCGGCATCGCGGGTCGTCATGTCCTTGTCGATCATGGTCATCGGATCACTCCTTCAGCTGGCTTTCGCGCGCTTCGCCGCAATCAGCTCGGCGTCGCATTTGGGGCAGAATTCGTGCTCGCCCGCGAGATACCCGTGTTTCGGGCAGATCGAGAAGGTGGGCGTCACGGTGATATAGGGCAGGCGGAACGAGGACAGCGACCGGCGGACCAGCTTCTTGCAGGCCTCGGCCGAGGAGATCCGTTCGCCCATGTAAAGGTGCAGGACCGTGCCGCCGGTATAGCGGGCCTGCAGCGGCTCCTGATGTTCCAGCGCCTCGAACGGATCGGAGGTATACCCGACCGGAAGCTGGGTCGAGTTGGTGTAATAGGGCTGATCGTCGGTGCCCGCCTGCAGGATGCCCGGGAAGCGCTTGCGGTCCTCGCGGGCGAAGCGGTAGGTCGTGCCCTCGGCGGGCGTCGCCTCGAGATTGTACATGTGCCCGGTCTCTTCCTGGTATTCGACCATCCGGGCGCGCAGGTGGTCCATCAGCCGGATCGCAAGCCCCTGACCGGCCTCGGTCGAGATGTCCTCGCGGTCGTCGGTGAAGTTCCGGATCATCTCGTTCACGCCATTCACGCCCAGCGTCGAGAAATGGTTTCGGAGCGTGCCGAGATAGCGCTTGGTATAGGGGAAAAGCCCGGCCTCGATATGGCGCTCGATCACCTTGCGCTTGAGTTCCAGACTTGTGCGCGCGATAGCCGCCAGCCGGTCGAGCGCGGCCAGAAGCCCCGCCTCGTCGCCCTTGTGCAGATGGCCGAGCCGGGCGCAGTTGATGGTGACGACGCCAAGGCTGCCGGTCTGCTCGGCCGAGCCGAACAGCCCGTTGCCGCGTTTCAAGAGCTCGGTCAGGTCAAGCTGCAAGCGGCAGCACATCGACCGGACCATATGCGGCTCAAGCTCGGAATTCACGAAGTTCTGGAAATAGGGCAGCCCGTATTTCGCCGTCATCTCGAAGAGATAACCGGCATTTTCGCTCTCCCACGGAAAATCGGGAGTGATGTTGTAGGTCGGGATCGGGAAGGTGAAGACCCGACCCTTGGCATCGCCCGCGGTCATCACCTCCATATAGGCGCGGTTGATCATGTCCATCTCGGACTGCAACGCGCCATAGGCGAAATCGGCCTCGCGCCCGCCGATCACCGGCACCTGGTCCTTCAGGTCATCCGGGCAGGTCCAGTCGAAGGTCAGGTTGGTGAAGGGCGTCTGGGTGCCCCAGCGCGAGGGCACGTTGAGATTGTAGATGAATTCCTGCATCGCCTGACGGACGGCGGCGTAATCCAGCCCGTCGATCCGCACATAGGGCGCCAGATAGGTGTCGAACGAGCTGAAAGCCTGGGCGCCCGCCCATTCGTTCTGCAGAGTGCCGAGGAAATTGACGATCTGGCCGAGCGCGCTGGTCAGGTGCATCGGCGGACCGGATTCGATGCTGCCGGGCACCCCGTTCAGCCCCTCGCGCAACAGCGTCCTCAGCGACCAGCCCGCGCAATAGCCCGCGAACATGTCGAGATCGTGGATATGGATGTCGCCGTCGCGATGCGCCTGGCCGACTTCCGGCGGGTAGATATGGCTCAGCCAGTAATTCGCCGTCACCTTGCCCGAGGTGTTCAGGATCATGCCGCCCAGCGAATAGCCCTGATTGGCATTGGCATTCACCCGCCAGTCCGAGCGGTCGAGATATTCGTTGATCGAGCTTTCGACATCGACCAGCACCTGCCGGTCCTCGCGCAGCCGCGCATGCTGGGCGCGATAGACGGCGTAGGCGCGCACCGTCGCGATCCGGTTGGCGCCGATCAGGGCCTGTTCGACGGCATCCTGGATTTCCTCGATATCGGGCGTGCCATCCGCGTGGCGGAAGCTCAGCACCCGCACCACCTGGGCGGTGAGATGGGCGGCCTCCTCGGCGCCGAATTCGCCGGTGGCCTCGCCCGCACGGGCGATGGCCCGGGCGATCCGGCCGGCGTCGAAGGGAACGATCTGGCCGTCGCGGTTGGCGACGGAACGGGGCGAGGGGGCGGTCATGGCGGTTCGCTTTCGGTTCTGGTCAGGGGCGGCACGCAGGGAGGCACGCGGACCCGCCGGTCCGACGCACGCACCCGAGCCCACCGCTCGCGGTCGTTCGGTCCGCTCTGGCAGGTCTCCTGACTTCGCGGCTCGGACGCCCTGGCCCTCCTTCCCGGCGTCTTGCGCCAGTGGATCAAGGGGCCGCGGCTTGCCGCTGACAGTTGCGGGGGCAGTGCCGGACTCTCACCGGCTTCCCTCTTCGCCCACGGCGCAAACCGCGGGAACCAAAGCAACAGTATATTGATGTTTGCGGGGGCGTATTGTCAACATGTAGCGGGTGCGACCTTCGCGCACCCCCCGGGCCCTGTCATCGGGCCGGGTCACTGACAGTCGCGCGGCAATGCGGGATACGGGTCTCTTTGCCGGGGTCCTCGCACCGCCATCCCGGCTCTGGTGGGCGGGGTAGGCGATCGGCGCTGTCGCCGCAAGCTGAAGCCGCTATGCTGGCGCCGATCTGCCGGAGGGGAAAGCGATGGAACATATGGAATGGCAAGGGCTTCTGACGAAGGCTCGGCACGAGCAGCGCGAGCCTGCCCCGGATGAGGCCGAAACGCGCGCGGCGCGCGATAGGCGGCGTCCGGCGTTTCTGGCCGATCTCGACCGGGTGATCTTCTCGCAGCCGTTCCGGCGCCTGGCCAACAAGACCCAGGTGCATCCGCTTTACGAGAACGACCACCTGCATCACCGGATGATCCACAGCCTCGAGACCAGCAGCGTGGGCCGCTCGCTTGGGTTCGAGGTCGGGCAGGCGCTGGCCGCGAAGAGCATCCTGCTCGACGGCGCCGGGCACGACCTGTCCTATATCCTGCAGGCGGCCTGTGCCGCCCATGACATCGGCAACCCGCCCTTCGGCCATGCGGGCGAGGATGCGATTTCGGAATGGTTCGAGATGCGAAAGCCCTTCGGTGCGGATCTGAGTGAGGGCCAGCGCCGCGAGTTCGAGCATTTCGAGGGCAATGCCCAGGGCTTTCGGATCCTGACCCGGCTGGAGATGTCCCGGCGCGAGGGCGGCATGCGGCTGACCCACGCTGTTTTGGGGGCCTTCACGAAGTATCCCTGTCTCGCGCGCGACGGCGCGCTGGGTAAGGCGGCGCCCTATATCGGACGCAAGAAGTTCGGCGCCTTCGAGGCCGAGGCTGCGCATCTGGAGGAGATGGCGCGAAGCACCGGTCTGATCCCGCAGGACGGCGGCTGGGTGCGCCATCCGCTGGCCTTCCTGGTCGAGGCGGCCGACAATATCTGCTATAATATCCTCGATCTCGAGGACGCCTTCACCAGCGGCGTGCTGCCCTTCGGCGAGGTTGAGACGCTTCTGCGGGGACTGATCGAGAAAGATGTCCAGCGGGAGGAGGGGGCCGCCGATGCCCGGTACGACGCCGAACATGTGGGCAAGCTGCGGGCTGACGCCGTGGGCGCGCTGATCCGCGCCAGCGTCGCGGCCTTTCTCGATCACCATGACGAGATCCTGGCAGGCCGGTTCTCGACCGAGCTGACGGATGTCTTCGCGCTGAAAGAGGCCTTCGCGGCGATTTCCGAGGTCGCGAATGACCGGATCTTCCCCTCGTCGCGCAAGATCGAGCTGGAAGTGGCGGGGCGCGACCTGATCTTCGCGCTGCTCGACCGCTTCCATGCGGTGATCGAGGGGCTGGCCGATCACGGCTGGGATGCCGCGGCGATGGCCGAGAAGAAACCCTATCTGCGCAAGCTGGTCACCTCGGCCGGGATGGATCTGCGCGATGTCTGCGACCCCTATTCGGGGCTTCATGCCCTGACCGATTTCGTCTCGGGCATGACCGACCGCTATGCGGTGAAGATGGCGCGGCCGCTGGGGCTCTGAGCCCGAAAGACAGGACGCCCGGGCAGTGGCTGCCCGGGCGCCGGATCGTCAGGCGGCGGCGGATCAGCCCTGCAGGCTGCGCACCCCGATTTCGCCTTCCTCGCGCGATTTCATCGCCAGGGCGGCGGCATGGCAGCCCGCGGCGGTGGTGAAATAGGGGATGCGGTCCATCAGCGCGACATTCCGGATCGAGCGGCTGTCCTCGACCGCGCGGTTGCCCTCGGTGGTGTTCATCACCAGCTGCACCAGCCCGTCCTTCATCACGTCGACGATGGTGCGCCCGCCCTCATAGGCCTTGTTGACCAGCGTCGTCTCGATCCCGCTTTCGGCCAGGAACCGCGCGGTGCCGCGGGTCGCGAGAATGCCGAAGCCCAGATCGACGAGGATCTTGGCGGTTTCGACCAGCGCGGGCGTCTTGTCGGCCTCCTTGATCGACAGGAACACCTGCCCCTCGCGCGGGAGGTCGGTGCCCGCGCCCAGCTGGGCCTTGAGGAAGGCGCGCGGGAAGGACCGGTCCCAGCCCATGACCTCGCCGGTCGAGCGCATCTCGGGGCCCAGCAGCGTGTCGACGCCCGGGAAGCGGGCAAAGGGCATCACCGCCTCCTTGACCGAGAACCACGGCATGATCGGGTCGGCCAGCGACATCTGGTCGGCCAGCGGCAGCGGCGTGTCGGGGCTGGTATCGGCCGGGTAGGGTGCGCGCATCGGGAAAGCGCTCAGCTTCTCGCCCGCCATCAGCCGCGCCGCGATCGAGGCGATGGCGCTGTCGGTCGCCTTGGCGACGAAGGGCACGGTGCGCGAGGCGCGCGGGTTGACCTCGATCAGGTAGATCTCGCCATCCTTGACCGCGAATTGCACATTCATCAGCCCGACCACGCCCAGGCCCAGGGCCAGCGCCTCGGCCTGGCGGATCAGTTCGGCCACGATCTCTTCGGGCAGGCTGTGCGGCGGCAGGCAGCAGGCGCTGTCGCCGGAATGGACGCCCGCCTCCTCGATATGCTCCATGATGCCCGCGACATGGACCTTCTCGCCATCGCAGAGCGCGTCGACATCGACCTCGGTCGCGCCCGAGAGATAGCTGTCGAGCAGGACCGGCGACTTGCCGGAAACGACCACCGCCTCGTTGATGTAGCGTTCGAGCTGGGGCGTGTCGCGCACGATCTCCATGGCGCGGCCGCCCAGCACGTAGGAGGGCCGGATCACCAGCGGATAGCCGATTTCCTCGGCGGCCTTCATCGCCGCTTCGGCCGAGGCCGCGATGGCGTTCCTGGGCTGCTTGAGGTCGAGCTTGTTCACCAGCGCCTGGAACCGCTCGCGGTCTTCGGCAAGGTCGATGGCATCGGGCGTGGTCCCGAGGATCGGAATGCCCGCCGCTTCCAGATCGTTGGCCAGTTTCAGCGGCGTCTGGCCGCCGAACTGCACGATCACGCCATGCAGCGTGCCTGCCATCTTCTCGACCCGGAGGATCTCCATCACATGCTCGAAGGTCAGCGGCTCGAAATAGAGCCGGTCCGAGGTGTCGTAATCGGTCGAGACCGTTTCCGGGTTGCAGTTGATCATGATGGTCTCATACCCGGCCTCGGTCAGCGCGAAGCAGGCATGGCAGCAGCAATAGTCGAACTCGATCCCCTGACCGATCCGGTTCGGGCCACCGCCGAGGATGACCACCTTCTTGCGGGCCGAGGGACGGGCCTCGCATTCGGTCTCGTTCATCGCCGGGGATTCGTAGGTCGAGTACATGTAGGGCGTCTGCGCCTCGAATTCGGCGGCGCAGGTGTCGATCCGCTTGAAGACGGCATGGACCCCCAGATTGTCGCGCGCGCGGCGCACCTGACCCTCGTCGCGGCCGGTGAGCATGGCCAGACGCGCATCGGTGAAGCCCATCATCTTGAGATGCCGCAGCCCGTCTTCGGTGACCGGCAGACCCTCCTTGCGGATCTCGGCCTCGGTCTCGACGATCTCGCGGATGCGGGCCAGGAACCAGGGGTCGTAGCTGGTGGCGGCGTGGATCTCGTCATCGCTCAGCCCGTGGCGCATCGCCTGGGCCACGACCCGCAGACGGTCCGGGGTCTGCCGGGTCAGCGCGGCGACGATCTGGGCCGGGTCGGGCGCGCCGGGAATGTCGATCTCGTCAAAGCCGGTCAGGCCGGTTTCCAGCGAGGCCAGGGCCTTCTGCAGCGATTCGTGGATGGTGCGGCCGATGGCCATCGCCTCGCCCACTGATTTCATCGCCGTGGTCAGTTCCGGCTTGGAGCCCGGGAATTTCTCGAAGGCAAAGCGCGGGATCTTGGTCACGACATAGTCGATGGTCGGCTCGAAGCTCGCGGGCGTGACCTTGGTGATGTCGTTGTCCAGCTCGTCGAGGGTATAGCCCACCGCGAGCTTGGCCGCGATCTTGGCGATCGGGAAGCCGGTGGCCTTCGAGGCCAGCGCCGAGGAGCGCGACACCCGCGGGTTCATCTCGATCACGACCATGCGGCCGTCCTCGGGGTTGATCGCCCATTGCACGTTCGAGCCGCCGGTCTCGACCCCGATCTCGCGCAGCACGGCGATCGAGCCGTTGCGCATGATCTGGTATTCCTTGTCGGTCAGGGTCAGCGCCGGCGCGACGGTGATCGAGTCGCCGGTATGCACCCCCATCGGATCGACATTCTCGATCGCGCAGACGATGATGGCATTGTCCGCCTTGTCGCGGACCACCTCCATCTCGAATTCCTTCCAGCCCAGCAGGCTTTCGTCGATCAGGATCTGGCTGACCGGCGAGGCGTCGAGGCCGCTCTTGCAGTAATACTCGAATTCCTGCCGGTTATAGGCCACGCCGCCGCCGGTGCCGCCCAGCGTGAAGGCCGGGCGGATGATCGCCGGAAGACCCACATGCTCGAGCGCGGCCATGCATTCTTCCATGTTGTTGGCGATGGTGGCCTTGGGGTTTTCCAGCCCGATCCGGTCCATTGCCTCGCGGAACAGCTTGCGGTCCTCGGCCATCTCGATGGCGGCGCGGTTGGCGCCGATCAGCTCGACCCCGTATTTGTGCAGCACGCCCATGTCGGCAAGCTTCAGCGAGGTGTTCAGCCCGGTCTGTCCGCCCATCGTCGGCAGAAGCGCGTCGGGGCGTTCCTTCTCGATGATCCTGGCGACGACATCCGGGGTGATCGGCTCGATATAGGTCGCGTCGGCCAGTCCGGGATCGGTCATGATCGTGGCCGGGTTCGAGTTGACCAGGATGACCCGGTACCCTTCCTCGCGCAGCGCCTTGCAGGCCTGGGCGCCGGAATAATCGAACTCGCAGGCCTGTCCGATCACAATGGGACCCGCGCCGATGATCATGATGGACTTGATATCGGTTCTCTTCGGCATGTCCCGCTCTCAGTTTTGGCAAATTGATGGGGGTTATAGCCAAGCGGCCTTGGGGCGCAAGGGCGGGCGAGGGAAAATCGGCGCGGGCATCTGCGGGGCGGAGGGAACCGGCGCAGGCCCTACCGCATTTGTGAACGATCTGCCCGCATGCTGACGGAACGTTGCCCCGGCGCGGCCCGGCTTTTCTGCCATTCTGGAAGGCCGGATGCCCGGCCCCTCCGCCTGTCCGGCGGGCGAAGCCGCGCCGCCTCGGGATAGTGGGCCCGGGAAAGAAGGCCCGGGAGAGGAGAAGAGACATGGCCTGGACGCTCGATCTCGCACTGGAACGCCGCATGCCCCGACGCGGCAGGCTTTGGGGCGAATTGGTGCTGTTCTATGTCTGCACGCCGCTTGCCATCGCGGTGTTCATGCCGCCCCAGGCGCTGTTTCCGGTGCTGCTGAGCCTGACCGCGGTCGGGCTTGGGCTGCTGTCTCATACCGAGGGCTTTCGCTGGTCCGAGCTGATCCGCGGCCTGCGCGGGATCGATCCATGGCTGGTGCTGGGCTTTGCCGTGGTGACCACGGTGATCGTCGGCACGCTGACGGTTCTGGTGGTGCCGCAGGACGCGCTGGCGCTGGTGCGCGGCAATCCGCTTTTGCTGGCCTCGATTCTCCTTCTCTATCCGCCGCTTTCGGCGCTGCCGCAGGAAATCGTGTTCCGGGTCCTGTTCTTCCGCCGCTACGGGCCGATCCTGCCGGGGCTGCGCACCGCGATCGTGATGAATGCCGCGCTCTTCTCGCTGGCCCATCTGATGTACTGGAACGCGGTCGTCTGCGGGCTGACCTTCCTCGGGGGGCTCGTTTTCGCCTGGGCCTGCGAGGCGCGCCGGAATTTTCCGCTGGCGGTTATCCTGCATGCGGTGGCGGGATGGATCCTGTTCACCGGAGGGCTTGGGGTCCTGTTTCACGCGGGCAATGCGGTGCGCCCGTTCTAGGCCGTGCCCTGTCCCCGCCTGTCCTTGGGCAGGGCGCAGCCCGGCGGCGGCGATTTGACTTGTGTCAAGTCAGATTGACAGCGGATATGTCATGTTCCCCGCGAAACACGGGGAGTCGATCCATGCGCATTGTCTTTATTCATCCCAACTACAAGTCCGGCGGTGCCGAGATCGCGGGTAACTGGCCGCCGGCTTGGGTGGCCTATCTCACCGGGTCGCTGCGGGTTGCGGGATATGACGACATCACGTTCATCGACGCGATGACCAACGACATTTCCGAGGACGAGGTCCGCAAGCAACTGAAGGCGCTGCAGCCCGACGTCATCGCGACCACCTCGATCACGCCCTCGATCTACGCGGCCGAGCGGCTGATGGAGATCGCCAAGGAAGAGGTGCCGAACGCGGTCCGTGTCCTCGGCGGCATCCACGCGACCTTCATGTTCAAGCAGGTCCTGTCCGAGGCGCCCTGGATCGACGTCATCGTGCGCGGCGAGGGCGAAGAGATCGTGGTCAACCTGATGAACGCGATCCGCGACGGCAAATGGCCGGAAAGCCGCCGCGACATCAAGGGGCTCGCCTTCCTCGACGGTGACGAGATCGTGGCGACCGCCGCCGCGCCCACCATCAAGGATGTCGATTCGATCAAGCCCGACTGGACCATCCTCGAGTGGGAAAAATACATCTACATCCCGCTGAACTGCCGGGTCGCGATCCCGAACATGGCGCGGGGCTGCCCGTTCACCTGTTCGTTCTGCTCGCAATGGAAATTCTGGCGCGACTACCGGATCCGCGACCCCAAGAAGGTGGTCGACGAGATCGAGGATCTGGTCGAGAATCACAAGGTGGGCTTCTTCATCCTCGCCGACGAGGAACCGACCATCAACCGCAAGAAGTTCATCGCCTTCTGTCAGGAGCTGATCGACCGCGGCCTGCCCGACAAGGTCAAATGGGGCATAAACACCCGGGTGACCGACATCCTGCGCGACGAGGAGCTTCTGCCCTTCTACCGCCAGGCGGGGCTCGTCCATATCTCGCTAGGGACCGAGGCGGCCGCCCAGCTCAAGCTCGACCAGTTCAACAAGGAAACCCGGGTCGAGGACAACAAGCGCGCGATCCAGCTTCTGCGCGAGGCCGATATCCTGACCGAGGCCCAGTTCATCGTCGGCATGGACAACGAGACCGAGGAAACCCTGGAAGAGACCTTCCAGCTCTGCTGGGACTGGCAGCCCGATCTGGCCAACTGGGCGATGTACACGCCCTGGCCCTTCACGCCGCTCTTCCAGGAGCTGCATAACAAGGTCGAGGTCTTCGATTACAGCCGCTACAACTTCGTGAACCCGATCATGAAGCCCGAGGCGATGGACCGTGCCCAGCTTCTGGACCGGGTGATGCACAACTATCGCCGGTTCTACATGCGCAAGGCGCTGTTCCATTACCCCTGGCGCGGCAACGGCTTCCGCCGTCGGTACCTGCTGGGCTGCCTGAAGGCGTTCCTGAAGGCGGGTGTGGGCCGGTCCTTCTACGATCTGGGCAAGAACAACTACTGGGGCCCGCAATCGAAGGACAAGGTGCATTTCGATTTCGACATGTCCCGCAAACCTGCCGCCGCGCAGATCGAGGACTGGGAATCGAATGCCGACCGTGCCGCCCAGGCTGCGGCCCGGCGCAAGTCCAAGGACACCAGCTTCAAGATGCCCGCCGACGATCCCTCGCAGGTGAAGGCCTGCGGTGGCGGCGATCAGCAAATGGAAGAAGTCTGACATGAAGGACGACCTGTCCGGCCGCGCGGGCCGGATCGGACCGAATGCCGTTCTCCAGCTTCTCCCTGTGCTGGAGGCGGCGGGCGGAGCGGCGCTTCGCGACGAGATGCTTGATGCGGCGGGCCTGTCGACGCCTCCGTCCGATACCGGCCTGATGGACGAGGGACCGGCCGCTGCCATGCATCGCGCGCTGCGCCGCCGCCTTCCCGGCCGCGCGCCCGACCTTCTGCGGGAGGCCGGCGCGCGGACCGGGGATTACATCCTTGCCCATCGCATCCCGGCAATGGCGCAGCGGGTGCTGAAGCTGCTGCCGCCCGCGCTGGCGGCGCCGATTCTCGCCAAGGCCATCGCCAAGCACAGCTGGACGTTCGCCGGGTCGGGCGCGTTCCGGGTGGTCTCGACCCGCCCGCTGGTGTTCGAACTGACCGACAATCCGCTGATCCGCGGCGAAACAGCGCCGCATCCGATCTGCGTCTGGCATGAGGCGGTGTTCGACCGGCTGTTCCAGACCCTTGTCGACCGCCGCCTGCGCACCCGCGAACAAAGCTGCTCGGCCAGCGGCGGAGCGGTCTGCCGGTTCGAGATCGCCCGAAGCTGAGCACTGCGGCGGATCTGCTTGCCAGCCCCCGCCCGGGCCCTCGATGGGTTCTGGGCGGGCCTTTTGCGTTTCACGGCCGCGCTGCCGCCGCACGAAGCATGTGCGGGGCGGTGCGGTAGTGGCGCTGCACTCGACCCCGTCAGGCCGGGCTGGGCACAGTGCCGCGCTTCGACCGGGCGTTCCGGGGCCGCCTTCGGCGGCAAAGCTGCGGGCGATGGCCGCCGCTCTCGTCGCTCCCCTTGACTTCGCGGGCCATCGGGGGTGTATCGGCCGGAACCGAAGACACGAGCCCCGAGGATCGTCCGATGCACGCCTATCGCAGCCATACCTGCGCCGACCTGAACAAGTCCCATGTGGGCGAGACCGTGCGCCTGTCGGGCTGGGTTCATCGCGTCCGCGACCATGGCGGTATTCTCTTCATCGACCTGCGCGACCATTACGGCATCACCCAGGTGCTGGCCGATCCCGACAGCCCGGCCTTCGCCGATGTCGAGAAGGTGCGCTCGGAATGGTGCATCCGCATCGACGGGGTGGTGAAGGCGCGCTCGGACGATCTGGTGAACCCGAAGCTGCCCACCGGCGAGATCGAGGTCTTCGTCCGCGAACTCGAGGTGCTGGGCACCGCCGAGGAACTGCCGCTGATGGTCTTCGGCGATCAGGAATACCCCGAGGAAACCCGGCTGCGGTACCGCTATCTCGACCTGCGCCGCGAGGCGATGCAGGCCAACATGACCCTGCGCTCGGACGTCGTGGCCTCAATCCGGCGGCGGATGTGGGACAAGGGCTTCCGCGAATACCAGACCCCGATCATCACCGCCTCCAGCCCCGAAGGCGCGCGCGACTTCCTGGTGCCCTCGCGGCTGCATCCGGGCAAGTTCTACGCGCTGCCGCAGGCGCCGCAGATCTTCAAGCAGCTGATCATGGTCTCGGGCTTCGACCGCTATTTCCAGATCGCGCCCTGTTTCCGCGACGAGGATCCGCGCGCCGACCGCTCGCCCACCGATTTCTACCAGCTCGACATGGAGATGAGCTTCGTCCAGCAGCAGGACGTGTTCGACACCGTCCAGCCGGTGATTGCGGGCATCTTCGAGGAATTCGGCGGTGGCCGTAAGGTCGATGCCGACTGGCCGCAGATCGCCTATGCCGATGCGATGAAATGGTACGGCACCGACAAGCCGGACCTGCGCAACCCGATCAGGATGCAGGACGTGTCCGAGCATTTCCGCGGCTCGGGCTTCGCGATCTTCGCCAAGCTGCTGGAACAGGACGGCACCGAGATCCGCGCGATTCCCGCGCCCAAGGGCGGCAGCCGCAAGTTCTGCGACCGGATGAATTCGTTTGCCCAGAGGGAGGGGCTGCCGGGGATGGGCTACATCTTCTGGCGCGACAAGGGTGGCGAGACCGAGGCCGCAGGCCCGCTTGCCAAGAATATCGGCCCCGAGCGGACCGAGGCGATCCGCCAGCAGCTTGGCCTTGGTGTCGGCGACGCGGCCTTCTTCCTCGGCGGCAAGGCCTCGTCCTTCCAGACCGTCGCGGGCAAGGCGCGCACCGTCATCGGCGAGGAGCTGGGCCTGACCGAGACCGACCGCTTCGCCTTCTGCTGGATCGTCGATTTCCCGATGTACGAGAAAGACGCAGAGACCGGTGCCGTCGATTTCGAACACAACCCCTTCTCGATGCCGCAGGGCGGCATGGAGGCGCTCGACGGCGATCCGCTGACCGTCAAGGGCTTCCAGTACGATCTGGCCTGCAATGGCTACGAGCTGGTTTCGGGCGCGATCCGGAACCACCGGCTGGACATCATGTTCAAGGCCTTCTCGCTGGCGGGCTATTCCGAGGACGAGGTGCGCAGGCGCTTCCCCAGCCTTGTCAACGCCTTCCGCTTCGGCCCGCCGCCCCACGGCGGCTGCGCGGCCGGGATCGACCGGATCGTGATGCTGCTGGCCGACCAGCAGAACATCCGCGAGGTCATCATGTTCCCGATGAACCAGCGCGCCGAGGACCTGATGATGGGCGCGCCCTCCGAGCCCGGCAATGACCAGCTTCGCGAACTCTCTCTGCGTGTGATCCTGCAGGAGTGAGGCCCTTCGGGGCCGATCGAAAAGGCCCTGGCGGATCCTGCCGGGGCCTTTTCTTTTTCGTGAGTGGTGTGTCGGGACTTGGGGCTGGCCGCCCCGGGGGGGAGGCAGAGCGGCCAGGGAGTGCCGATGACGGCCACGGGGAAGGACCGTGGCGCCGCCTCAGGAAATGGTCCGGCCTATCGGCTTCCCGGGGCATGCGGTCATCATGACCTTATTCTGGCAGACCAATCGTTACCAAATCGATAACGGACGACTGCAGCGAGACGCGGGCAGCGCTTTCCGCGGGGCAGGGCGTTTCCGCGTCGTGCGCCCTGTCTGTGAAACAGGGCCAACGGGATGACCCCGCCTTCAGGCGGTTTGCGGTTGTCATGTCATACCGTGATGGCTCGCCGCGCGACCTTTATGGCAGAGACGTGGAGGGGCCCCAGGCGAAACCAGCGCTTCCGTCTTCATGCTGGGCGTTACGGATGGACAAACCCTGCAAGCGCCCCGTCACGGGGCGGAGCCTAGCTGCAATAGGCTGCGGCAGTTTCGCCGAAAAGCTTGTAGCGGCGCCAGAATTCGGCGTCGCGCCGACGGTCGGACTGGCGCACCACCTGAGCCTGATGCGGATCGCGGAAGAAACCGGCTGCGCGGCTTTGGTCGCCGCGGGTCAGGGTGATGTCGGCGGCATGCTGGATGCAGCCGCACAGTCCCCGCGTTACGCCGGGGCGGTCCGACGAGAGGCAGGCGCGCTCGATCTGGCCTGCCTGGGCTGTCATTGCGGAAAGACCGGCCAGAACGGCCGCGGTCGCGAAAAGCTTCACTGTCATCTGTCGCTCTCCCGGGCCGGATGCCGGACTGCTCTTCCGATTCCGGCCGCATGTGTTTGCGCGACAGTAGCCCAGGGCGGAGCATCCCCGCAACCGGGCCGATGCAGATGTGAAGAGGGGCTTGGCCGTTGTTCAGGCGGTCTGGACGACATGGGTGGTGATGGCCGCGAAGAACAGCATGCTGGCGATCAGGACGAAGACATGCCAGATCGTGTTGTGATAGGGTAGCCTTTCCCAGAGATAGAAGATCATTCCCACGGAGTAGAGCGCGCCGCCCGCGATCGCGAGGCCCAGCACCGGGGCCGAGAGCGAGGCGAACATGCTCCAGCCCGCGACCACGCCGGCCCAGCCCATCATCGGGTAAAGCACGAGGTTGACGATCCGGAACCTGTAGGGCGCCAGGACCCGGAGCCCGGTGCCCGCCATCGCGGCGGCCCAAAGCCCGGCCAGCAGCGCCGCGCCATGGCCCGAGAGCAGGGTGAAGGGCGTGTAGGTGCCCGCGATCTTCCAGTAGATCGCGGAATGGTCGAGGCGTCGGAAGATCGGCGTCCAGTTCGGGTGGCGTACCATGTGGTAAAGCGCCGAAAACCCGATCATGGCGCAGAGCGCGACGCCGTAGACGGTGATGCCGAGGATCGCGGGCGTGTCGCCCCTGATCAGGATCGCGAGAACGACCAGGGTCGGAACGCCGATGGCCACGGCGGCCAGCCCGGTGACATGCACGATCGCGTCCGAAAAGCGTTCGGTCGGTGAGTAATCGCGAGGATGTTCCGGCACCCGTTGCATGGCGGCCTCCAAACCTTGTCCTCCTTCATGTTCAACGCAAATTTAAGCGAATGTGAGTTAACACTGCGTCAAAACCACGCAGCTCGCAGCGTTTTTCTTTCCGGCAGGCCCGGCAGGTCAGCGCGAAATGCGGAAACCGGCTTCTGCGGGCCAGTCGCCCGGCGTGGTCTCGACGGTCTCGACCCGCGCCGGGGCGGGGCCCTCCTGCAGCGCGTCGAGCATCCCCGCCACCCGGTCCTCCGGCCCTGCGAGCAGGGCCAGAACGGCTCCGTCGGCTTCGTTCCGCACCCAACCCGACTGGCCCAACGCCGCCGCCTGCGCCTCGGTCCATGCGCGGAAGCCCACGCCCTGCACCCGGCCCGCGATACGGACCCGGATCGCGATCCGGTCGGTCATCGGCATCTCCGTTGTTCCACGGAACACATATAACACCTAGGAACGAGGGCGCAGGTTTCGAGAGCCCTTCAGGAAATGAGCGAAATTCCAAGACCTGCAAGACTGACAAATATCCCGATGACCTCTCCCCGCGTCATGCCCAGGCGTGCGGCCACGGCGTCCAGCGCCTCGGTCGAGCTTCGCAGGATGATCGACATTCTCGAGACCCGGCCGAAGATACGGGTGGCAGGATCGGCTCCGGGCAGTTTCGGCGCCCAGTCCGGCACCGGACCGATGGCGTCGTTGACAAGCTCAGGAATATCCTCGCGAAACTGATCCGCGAGGTCATCCTCGGAAATCGCGGTCAGGACCGGCAGGGCCGCCTCGACGGCGGCTTTGCCCTCGGGCGTCATCTCCTTCCAGGCCTGCCGCGACAGGATCCGGCGGTTTTCGGCAATCTCGGGATGCGTGGCGCGAACCGCCCGCGCCCCCTCTTCGCAGGCAGCCTGCAGGGCCAGGTTCTCTTCGCTCGGCGGCAGGTCTTCCGATACGATCTGGCGGGTCAGGGCGGCATGGACGGTCGTCAGGTCCATCTCGATCCGCTGAGGATCGTTGCCGTATTTCGCGACGGTCCGGCGCAGGACACGCGCCTCGCGCGACCGGTCCGAGAGGCCGTTCGACGGGTTTGCCAGGGCATCGTCGAGAGCATCCGAGACCTGCGACAGCGACGCCTCGAGCAGACCCGGGTTGCTGGCCGGGACAGGAACCGCCCGGAAACGTGCCGTCTCGGGCACGAATTCGATCCGTTCGGCCTGTGGTGTCTTTTCCGCCAGATAGTGCGCCTGAAGACCGGAGATCCTTTCCGCAATTCGCCCCGGTCCCGCCTTCCAATCGCCGTTGGGCAGCAGAATGACCTGCCGCAAGAAGTCCCAGTCTACTGGACGGCCCGCCAGCATGTCCTCGTACCAGCTCTGCCAGAAGGCCCAGACGGGCGCTTCTGCCTGCCAGAATGAACACAGTTTTTCATATTCTTCTGCGAGCCCATTGGGAAGAAGGCTAAGCGGCCAGAGGGGGAGAAAAAACACCGCCTTTGGATCGCCAATTGACAAAATGTCCGCGTCAAGGTCAGCAGCGGCATATACTGAGGAACGATGGGTGGCGCGGGCAGCGTTGGAAGCGTCACGAGCTGCATTGGCTGCTTTGAAAGCACTGCCTGCAGCACTCGCGGTGGCTTGAACAGCGTTAGCAGCAGCGCTCGCCGCGGGATACGCTCCGCTGCCACGAGCCGTGTTAGCTGCTCTTTCAACTTCGACTTCGACGTTTTCTAGGGCGCTTTTGACTTCAGGAGTTTGGCATTTGTCTTTAACACCTGAAGCTAGGATGGCGCGCAGCACTGGCAGTGAAATCTCGCGAAGCATCTCATCCCCAGCACGCACGGCTGCGGGAAATGCGCGCAAGGCACAACGCATCGCGAAAGCGGCCCTAACGTCGCGCGACTGGTCCTTCAGCCAAAGCTCGGAACTAGCTCGACCGTGTATTCTCATTCCGCCCCAACTGGCACCGCCCTACCCCACGCAGTCTGAGGCTCCCCTTCAGCCCGATCAAGTCAGGGAAGCGCGGCCTTTGCGTCAGGCTCCGCGCCATGCACCTGCCCCCACCCCAAATCGCCCGCGTGCGTTTCCGCCGAGACGTGGTATATCTGGCCTTCGCACCGTGTCTCTCACCGGCCCCGGCCCGCCCGGAGGGCCGCCCCGAAACAGCCCCCCGAAACAGCCCATTGACCGGCTACGAAAAGCACCGCATATCCGCCCGCATGACCGAGCTCAAATATATCCGCAACTTCTCGATCGTGGCCCATATCGACCACGGGAAATCGACGCTTGCCGACCGGCTGATCCAGCTGACCGGCACCGTTGCCGAACGCGACATGAAGGAGCAGATGCTCGACGCGATGGATATCGAGCGCGAGCGCGGCATCACCATCAAGGCCAATACCGTCCGGATCGAGTATCCCGCGCAGGACGGCCACACTTACGTTCTGAACCTGATCGATACCCCCGGCCATGTCGACTTCGCCTATGAAGTGTCGCGCTCGATGCGCGCGGTCGAGGGCTCGCTGCTGGTCGTCGATGCGACGCAGGGGGTCGAGGCGCAGACGCTGGCCAATGTCTATACCGCCATCGACGCCGATCACGAGATCGTGCCGGTCCTCAACAAGATCGACCTGCCCGCGGCCGAACCCGACCGCGTCAAGGAACAGATCGAGGACGTGATCGGCATCGACGCCTCCGAGGCGATCGAGATCAGCGCCAAGACGGGCCTGGGCATTCCCGATGTGCTGGAGGCCATCGTCAAGCACCTGCCGCAGCCGCATGAGGGCGAGCGGGACAAGCCGCTGAAGGCGCTGCTGGTCGACAGTTATTACGACCCCTATCTGGGCGTGGTGGTTCTGGTGCGGATCATCGACGGCGTGCTGAAGAAGGGCGACCGGATCCGGATGATGAGGACGGGCGGGGTCTATCCCGTCGACCGGATCGGCGTGTTCCGCCCCGCGATGCAGAATGTGGACGAGCTGGGCCCGGGCGAGATCGGCTTCCTGACCGCCTCGATCAAGCAGGTCCGCGACACCCGCGTCGGCGATACGGTGACGACCGAGAAGAAGGGCTGCGAGGCGCCGCTTCCGGGCTTCAAGCCCAGCCAGCCGGTGGTGTTCTGCGGGCTTTTCCCGGTCGATACCAACGATTTCGACGATCTGCGCGACGCCATCGAAAAGCTGGCGCTGAATGACGCCTCCTTCACCTACGAGATGGAGACCTCGGCCGCGCTGGGCTTCGGCTTCCGCTGCGGGTTCCTCGGGCTTCTGCATCTGGAGGTCGTGCGCGACCGGCTCGAGCGCGAATACGGGATCGACCTGATCACCACCGCGCCCTCGGTGATCTACAAGATCCACATGAAGGATGGCGAGGTGCGCGAGCTGCACAACCCCGCCGACATGCCCGACCTGACCTATGTCGACCATATCGAGGAACCGCGGATCAAGGCGACGATCCTCGTGCCCGACGAATATCTGGGCGACGTGCTGAAGCTGTGCCAGGACCGCCGCGGCGAGCAGCTGGACCTGACCTATGCCGGCTCGCGCGCGATGGCGGTCTACGATCTGCCGCTGAACGAGGTGGTGTTCGACTTCTACGACCGGCTCAAATCGGTGACCAAGGGCTATGCCAGCTTCGACTACCAGATCTCGGGCTATCGCACGGATTTCCTCGTCAAGATGCAGATCCTCGTCAATGACGAGCCGGTCGATGCGCTGTCGGTCATGGTCCATCGCGACCGCGCCGAGATGCGGGGCCGGGCGATGTGCGAGAAGCTGAAAGAGCTGATCCCGCGCCACATGTTCAAGATCCCGATCCAGGCGGCCATCGGCGGCCGGGTCGTCGCGCGCGAGACGCTGGCGGCGCTGCGCAAGGACGTGACCGCCAAATGCTATGGCGGTGACGCGACGCGGAAGAAGAAGCTTCTGGAAAAGCAGAAGGCCGGGAAGAAGAAGATGCGCCAGTTCGGCAAGGTCGAGATCCCGCAGCAGGCCTTCATCAACGCGCTCAAGATGGACGACTGAGCCTGCCGGCGAGGTCCCGTTCTTCGGGGCCATGCTTCGCGGTGCGATTCGGCGCGGCCGGGACCGGGCGCCGGGATCGGGCTGGCCGCGGCGGCTTTCGGGCGGCGGTTTTGCGGCCCTTCGGTGGCGCGGGATGGCCATTGCGGGGCGGGACGGTCGCGACTGCGTGAGACCCCGCCCTCGCTCTGGACCTCGGCGCCGAGTTGGGTCATACCAACTCGAAACCGGTCAGGAGGGGCGCATGGGCGTGGTCGACAGTTTTCTCAGCTATGTGACCTGGTGGAACGGCCAGACCGTGAACATGCGGCTCTGGACCGCGCGCAATGGCCAGAAGGTCGGCGAGGACGCGCAGGGAAACGTGTTCTACCGGTCGAAGGACGGCAAGCGCCGCTGGGTGATTTACAATGGCGAGATCGAGGCAAGCCGGATCTCGCCCGACTGGCATGGCTGGCTGCACCATACCTATGACGCGCCGCCGACCGAGGCGCCGCTGCCGCACCGGGCCTGGGAAAAGCCGCATCAGGAAAACCTGACCGGCACGCCCTTGGCCTATGCGCCTCCGGGCTCGATCCGCAGGCCCGAGCCCGCGCCGCGGCGCGATTACGAGGCCTGGCAACCGGAATAACCATGGCAGAGAACAGTCCGACCGAAATCCTCACCGGTGCCGCCGTCCTGGCCTTGGCTGCCGGCTTCTTCGTCTATGCCTCGAACGCGACCGGCATGATCGGCGGCGCCGGACAGCAGCATTACGAGCTGAGCGCGAGCTTCCGTTCGGCCGAGGGCGTCAATCTCGGCACCGATGTCCGGCTGGCCGGTGTCAAGGTCGGCACCGTGACCGGGCTCGAGCTCAACCCGCAGACCTTCCGGGCCGATACCCGCTTCACCGTCCGCAACGGCATCGAGATCCCCGATGACAGCACCGCATCGGTCAGTTCCGAGGGTCTTCTGGGCGGCACCTTCCTCGAGCTGGTGCCGGGCGGCTCGCCCTTCAATCTCGAGCCGGGGGCCGAGGTGATCGACACCCAGGGCGCGGTCGGCCTGATCTCGCTGCTGATGAAATTCGTCGGCGGCGGTGGCGATGGCGGCGGCTCGGATGTCGGAACGGGCGGCGGGGACGATACGAAATGATCCGCGCGGCGCTGGCCCTGGCGCTGATCGCGACCCCGCTTCTGGCGCAACAGCAATGGAGCCCTGAAGGCTGGACCCCGGATGGCTGGGAGGTCGCGCCGCTCGAGGAAATGCCCCGCGCCGAAGAGATGATGGATGCGCTGGGGCTTGGCGACACGACGCTGGCGGACCGCCCGCTGCCTCTGGTGTCGCGGCCCGACCCGCTGGAGCTGCAGGAACACCGGACCGAGATCCGGAGCGCGGCCGTGACCGAGACGGCGCCTCAGGGGGCGGTGCTGCGCGGGCTCGACAAGCTGTCGGGCGATACGGTCGATCTCACGCTTGCCCCGGGCGAGACCGGCCAGGTCTGGCGGCTGAAGGTGACGCTGGACGAATGCCGTTTCCCGGCCGACAACCCGGCCTCGGACGCCTTCGCTCATCTTGATATTTCCGACCCGAGCCGCGGCAGCCACCTGTTCTCGGGCTGGATGATCGCGTCGAGCCCGGCACTGAACCCGCTCGACAATGCCCGCTACGACGTCTGGGTGCTGCGCTGCAGAAGCAGCTGAGGCTCCGGGATAGGCCATGCCCGGTCGAAGTTCGCGTCCCTGTTTACCGCCCGTTCCAGCCGTGAAAGATAGTCCTCGCGCTCGATCTCGATGGCGCCGAGGCTGGCCAGATGGTCGGTCAGGAACTGGGTGTCGAAAAGCGTGAAGCCGCCGATCCGGAGCCGGTCGACCAGATAGGCCAGGGCCACCTTCGAGGCGTCGGTGCGGCGCGAGAACATGCTTTCGCCGAAGAAGGCGCTGCCAAGCGTGACGCCGTAGACCCCGCCCGCCAGGATGTCGTCCTGCCAGACCTCGATCGAATGGGCATGGCCGAGATCGAAGAGCTGGCGGTAGAGCCGGAAGATCTCGGCATTGATCCAGGTCTCGGGCCGGTCGGCGCAGCACTCCACGACATGCTCGAAAGCGCTATCGGTGCAGATCCTGAACCGGCCGCGGCGGATCGTGCGGGCGAGGCTTTTCGAGATGTGGAAGCCTTCGAGCGGGAAGATGCCGCGTTTGCGCGGATTGACCCAGAAGATCCGCGGGTCATGGCGCGACTCGGCCATGGGGAAGATCCCCATGGCATAGGCCCTGAGCAGGGTCAGCGGCGTGAGCCGTTCGGCATCCATCATCGCGCTCCCGTGGCCGGGGGCGCGCCGGTCAGAGTTCGGGGTCGGACTCCAGCCAGCGTTCCAGCCAGTGGATATTGTAATTGCCGCGCTGGATGTCCGGTTCCCTCAGCAGTGCCCGGAACAGCGGCGCGGTGGTCTCGATCCCGTCGACGATCAGCTCGCCCAGAGCCCGGTCCAGACGGGCCAGAGCCTCGGTCCGGTCGCGGCCATGCACGATCAGCTTGCCGATCAGGCTGTCGTAATAGGGCGGGATGGAATAGCCGTCGTAAAGGGCCGAATCCATTCGGACGCCCAGCCCGCCGGGCGCATGATAGGCGCTGATCTTGCCGGGGCAGGGCGCGAAATTCGGCAACCGCTCGGCATTGATCCGGACCTCGAGGGCATGACCGTTCAGCTGCAGCTCGTCCTGTGCGAAGGAGAGCGGCAGGCCCTCGGCCACCCGGATCTGCTCGCGCACCAGATCGACCCCGAAGATCGCCTCGGTGACCGGATGCTCGACCTGCAGGCGGGTGTTCATCTCGATGAAGTAGAACTCGCCATCCTCGTAAAGGAATTCGATGGTGCCGGCGCCGGCATAGCCGATCCGGGCCACCGCGTCGGCGCAGACCTTGCCGATACGGGCGCGGGTCTCGGCGTCGATCACCGGGCCGGGCGCCTCTTCCAGCACCTTCTGGTGGCGGCGCTGCAGCGAGCAGTCGCGTTCGCCCAGATGCACGGCATTGCCCTTGCCGTCGCCGAAGACCTGGATCTCGATATGGCGCGGGCGGCCGAGATATTTCTCGATATAGACCTCGTCATTGCCGAAGGCCGATTTCGCCTCGCTCCGCGCGGTCTGGAACGCCTGTTCCAGATCCTCCGGGGTCTTTGCCAGCTTCATGCCGCGCCCGCCGCCGCCGGCGGTGGCCTTGATGATGACCGGATAGCCGATCCCGGCCGCGACCGTCTTGGCCGTCTCGAGATCGGGCACGCCACCGTCAGAGCCCGGCACGCAGGGCACGCCCAGCGCCCTCATGGTCTCCTTGGCGGTGATCTTGTCGCCCATCATCCGGATATGCTCGGCCGAGGGGCCGATGAAGGTCAGGCCGTGATCTTCGACGATCTGCACGAAACGGGCATTTTCCGAGAGGAAGCCGTAGCCGGGATGGATCGCCTGGGCCCCGGTGATCTCGCAGGCCGAGATGATCGAGGGGATCGACAGGTAGCTTTCGGTGCCCGAAGGCGGGCCGATGCACACGCTTTCGTCGGCCATTCGGACATGCATGGCATCGGCATCGGCGGTGGAATGGACCGCGACCGAATGGATGCCCATTTCGCGGCAGGCGCGGATCACGCGAAGCGCGATCTCTCCGCGGTTGGCGATGAGGATCTTGTCGAACATGACCCGCCGCGCCTTATTCGAGGATCATCAGCGGCGTGCCGTATTCGACCGGCGAAGCGTCCTCGACGAGGATGCGCTTGACGGTCCCGGCGCGCGGGGCGGGGATGTGGTTCATCGTCTTCATGGCCTCGACGATCAACAGCGTCTGGCCCTCGGTCACGCTGTCGCCGACCTTGACGAAGGCATCAGACCCGGGCTCGGGCTGCAGATAGGCGGTGCCGACCATCGGCGAGGTCACGGCGCCCGGGTGCTGGGCGGGGTCCTCGACGCCGGCCTCGGCATTGGTGCCGGGGGCGGGCGCGCCGCCGCCCGCGGCAGGGGCCGGGGCATAGGCGGGGATCTGCATCGTCGTCGGGGCCTGTGCGACGACGGATGCCGGCTGCGAGCGCGATACCCGCACGTCCAGCGAGTCGTCCTCGCCGTATTCACGCTTGACCTGCAACTCGGTCAGGTCGTGTTCGCGCAGAAGTTCGGCCAGCGCCTGGATGAAGGCGACATCCGCCTCGTGGGAAGTCTTGGTCATGCCTGTCCTCGATCGGTCGCGCGGCCCCGCGCCGGAGCGCAGGGCCGCGGTAAGAATTGGGGCGCTTATACGCGAGGGGCAACCCCATGGAAAGGCGGTGCGGCCGGTTTTCGCGGCGCGGCCAGGCCGGGGCTCGCCGGGCCGTGAACGAGGCCGCAGGTCAGGGCCGAGACCCGGGCACGCGGCGAGACGGGGCCGCCGTCCCGCGCGGGGGGCGTGCATTGCCGCTTTTCGCCGGTTGCCCTTTCCCTGGGCGCCCGCGCGCCCCGGAACGGTCCGGATCTGCGGCAAACCGGCCCGCAGGATATTTACCTTTTGATAAAACAAGGCCCTGTGGCAGGCTCGATGGAAGACGAGACCAGGGAGAGCCGGAATGGCCAATTCGCCACTGAGCCCGGGCGTGGTTCCCGGGCGTCTGAAGCCAGAAGACTATATCCGGAACTTTGCCGACAAGGCGCCGCCGCTGAGTGCCCATGAGGCCGCGGTGGCGGCGGAACGCTGTTATTTCTGCCATGATGCGCCCTGCGTCACGGCCTGTCCGACCGCCATCGACATTCCGCTTTTCATCCGCGAGATCGCGACCGGGGCGCCCGCGGCGGCGGCGCGGACGATCTTCGAACAGAACATCCTGGGCGGCATGTGCGCGCGGGTCTGTCCGACCGAACAGCTTTGCGAAGAGGCCTGCGTGCGGATGACGTCCGAGGCGCGTCCGGTCGAGATCGGCCGGTTGCAGCGCTTTGCCACCGACACGCTGATGCGCCGCGAAGGCCACCCCTTTCTCCGCGCGGCACCGACGGGGCGACGGATCGCGGTGGTGGGGGCGGGCCCCGCAGGACTGGCCTGTGCCCATCGGCTGGCGATGAAGGGCCATGAGGTGCAGCTATTCGACGCACGACCCAAGGCGGGCGGGCTGAACGAATATGGCATCGCCGCCTACAAGACCGTCGACGATTATGCCCAGGCCGAGGTCGCCTGGCTGCTGCGGATCGGTGGAATCGCGGTGACCAATGGCAAGGCGCTGGGGCGCGACATGACGCTGGACACGCTGCGCGCGGGCCATGACGGGGTGTTCCTCGCGATCGGGCTTGGCGGCGTCAATGCGCTTCGGGCCGAGGGCGAGGAGAAGGCGCAGGTGGTGGATGCGGTCGATTTCATCGCCCGTCTGCGCCAGTCCGACGATCTGTCTGCCATTCCGGTCGGGCGCCATGTGGTGGTGATCGGCGGCGGCATGACGGCGGTCGATGCGGCGGTGCAGTCGAAGCTTCTGGGGGCGGAATCCGTCACCATGGTCTATCGCCGCGGCCGCGCGGCGATGGGCGCCTCGGAAGAGGAACAGCATCTGGCCAGCTCCAAGGGCGTGCGGATCGTCACCGGCGCAGCACCGCTGCGTCTGCTGGGTGATGGCGCAGTCGAGGCGGTGGAATTCGCCTATACCCGCGAGACCGGGGCCGGGCTGGAGCTGACCGACGAGACCTTCCGGCTTCGGGCCGATCAGGTCTTCAAGGCCATCGGGCAGAAGCTCGAGGGCGCGCCCGAGGGGATCGCCCTTGCCGGCCGCAAGATCGCGGTGACCGGGCCGGGGCGGACCTCGCTTGCCGGGGTCTGGGCCGGGGGCGACTGCGCTTCGGGCGGCGACGACCTGACGGTGACGGCGGTGGCCGAGGGTCGCGATGCCGCCGAGGACATTCACGCAACGCTGATGGCGGAGGGCTGATCCATGGCCGATCTTTCCTGCGATTTCGTGGGCATCAAAAGCCCGAACCCGTTCTGGCTGGCCTCGGCGCCGCCGACCGACAAGGAATACAATGTCCGCCGTGCCTTTCAGGCGGGCTGGGGCGGCGTGGTCTGGAAGACGCTGGGCGAGGACGGCGCGCCGGTCGTCAATGTCAACGGTCCCCGCTATGGCGCGATCTACGGCGCCGACCGGCGGCTTCTGGGGCTGAACAATATCGAGCTGATCACCGACCGGCCGCTCGAGGTGAATCTGCGCGAGATCACGACGGTCAAGCGCGACTATCCCGACCGGGCTCTGGTCGTCTCGCTGATGGTGCCCTGCGAGGAGGAGGCCTGGAAGCGCATTCTTGCCCGGGTCGAGGAGACCGGCGCCGACGGGGTCGAGCTGAATTTCGGCTGTCCGCACGGGATGAGCGAACGCGGCATGGGGGCCGCGGTGGGGCAGGTGCCCGATTATGTCGAAATGGTCACCCGCTGGTGCAAGCAGAACACCCGGATGCCGGTGATCGTGAAGCTGACGCCCAACATCACCGATATCCGTCTGGCCAGCCGCGCCGCCCACAAGGGCGGGGCCGATGCGGTCAGCCTGATCAACACCATCAACTCGATCACCTCGGTCGATCTGGACCTGATGGCGCCCGAGCCGACCATCGACGGCAAGGGCACCCATGGCGGCTATTGCGGCCCGGCCGTGAAGCCCATCGCGCTGAACATGGTGGCCGAGATCGCCCGCGATCCGGCGACCCGGGGCCTGCCGATTTCGGGCATCGGCGGCGTGACGACCTGGAAGGATGCGGCCGAGTTCATGGCGCTGGGGGCGGGCAATGTGCAGGTCTGCACGGCGGCGATGACCTATGGCTTTCGGATCGTGCAGGAGATGATCTCGGGGCTGTCGGACTGGATGGACCGCAAGGGCCATGCGCGCCCGGAGGATTTCGTCGGCAAGGCGGTGCCCAATGTGACCGACTGGCAGTATCTGAACCTCAACTACATCGCCAAGGCGCGGATCGACCCCGAAACCTGCATCAAATGCGGCCGCTGTTATGCCGCCTGCGAGGATACCAGCCATCAGGCCATCGAGATGACGGCGGACCGGTCGTTTCTGGTCAGGGACGAAGACTGCGTGGCGTGCAATCTTTGCGTGGATGTTTGTCCGGTCGAGGGATGTATCGACATGCGCAGGCTTTCCCCGGGCGAGGTCGATCCTCGCACGGGAAAGGAGGTGCCCGCCAATTACGGGAACTGGACGACCCACCCCAACAATCCCGGACGGAAAAGCGCCGCGGAACAGGGGTTGGAGTAGGTCAGATTTCGATGTCGAGCTGGCGCGGGGCCGGCTCGGCAGAGCCCGCAGTCATTTCGACCCGCCAGAAGACCGAGGCCTCGTTCACGCGCCGTTCCGCTTCGAGTTGAAGCGGCGTCGTGTCGAAGGCCGGAGGCGGTCCGGCGGGGCGGTCGGGATCGGGCGCGGGGAATTCCTGACGCGTTTGCGACTGGCCGCGTTGTCCGGTCTCGGCACGGGTCTGGGTTGCACCGCCACCGGATTGGGCAGCGGCAACGGGCGCCGTCGGCGCCGCAGGGGCGACGGTAGTTGGCGCCACATCGTGCACGCCACCCACCGAAACGGGAGCGATAATTTGCATTTCACCCAAGCTCCAGCTCAGGCCCCCACCACCAATGAGAAATATGCACCCAAAGGGCGGGGTTGAGAAGGGTCAACCTCCGATTTTCTGGTGTCGAGGTTAATGAACTCTGAGCGGAGGCCGGAGATCAGGGGGCGAGCAGGCGGCGGAACAGCATCGCCAGATGGCGGTCGGCGCCCTCGAACGGATCCTCATTGTCCTCGCCCAGAACGGTCCGCACCTGAACGTCGAAATCGGCATAATGCTGGGTCAGCGCCCAGATCGAGAAGATCAGATGATAGGGGTCGACCGGCGCGATACGGCCCGCGCGGGCCCAGCCCGCGATCACCGCGGCGGTCTCGTCGACAAGGCTTTTCAGCTCGCCTTCGAGGGTCGGCCGGATGCGCTCGGCGCCTTGCAGGATCTCATTGGCGAACAACCGGCTTTCGCGAGGGAAATCACGGCTCATCAAAAGCTTGCGGTGGACGTATCCCAGGATCTCGTCCAGCGGCTCGCCCTCCGGGTCGAGCGCGCGCAGCGGCGCGAGCCAGGTGTCGAGCAATCCCGCCATCAGCGTTTCGTGCATCGCCTCCTTGGAGGGGAAGTAGTAAAGCAGGTTCGGCTTCGACAGCCCGGCTTTCCGGGCGATCTGGTCGAGCGTCGCGCCGCGGAAGCCCTGTTGCGAGAAAACGTCCAGCGCGGCCTCGAGGATGGTCTCGCGATTTCGGCGCTGAATGCGGGTGCGGGGGTGTGAAGGTTTCATGCGGTGCTCCGGAAATGGGCGCGTCGGTGAATTTCACTTTCCTTCGATTGCGCAAAATTCCATCATTCGATGGTGGAAACCGCCACTCGGTCGGACACCCTGAAATCGACTCGGGCCGGGACCGGGGCCGTTATATTGACTGGCCTTCGGCCTCTGCTAGCGTGCTCCTGACCGCTTGGTCAAATGTTTTGGACCCTTCGCCTTTGCGCTGGCGGAGGGAGAAATTCGGGGGGACACCCATGGCGCTCGATCGTAATTCCAGTCCCAATGACCTGTCGGCCTTCTGGATGCCGTTCACCGCGAACCGGCAGTTCAAGGCGGCGCCCAGGATGCTCGTGGGGGCGGAGGGCATGTATTACCGCACCGCGGACGGTCGCCAGGTGCTGGACGGCACGGCGGGGCTGTGGTGCTGCAATGCGGGCCATTGCCGGCCGAAGATCACCGAGGCGGTGCAGAAGCAGGTGGCCGAGCTCGATTATGCGCCCGCCTTTCAGATGGGCCATCCCAAGGCCTTCGAGCTGGCCAGCGCGCTGCGCGACATGGCACCCGAGGGGATGGAGCATGTCTTCTTCACCAATTCCGGCTCGGAATCCGTCGAGACCGCGCTGAAGATCGCCATCGCCTATCACCGGGCGCGGGGCGAGGGCGCGCGCACCCGTCTGATCGGGCGCGAGCGCGGCTATCACGGGGTGAATTTCGGCGGCATCTCGGTCGGCGGCATCGGTCCCAACCGCAAGATGTTCGGGTCGCTCCTGACCGGGGTCGATCATCTGCCCCATACCCATCTGCCCGATCAGAACGCCTTCACCCGCGGCCAGCCCGAGCATGGCGCCAATCTGGCCGATGATCTGGAACGGCTGGTCGCGCTTCATGGCGCCGACACCATCGCGGCGGTGATCGTCGAGCCGATGTCGGGCTCGACCGGGGTGCTTTTGCCGCCGAAGGGTTATCTGGAGCGGCTGCGCGAGATCACGAGGAAACACGGCATCCTCCTGATCTTCGACGAGGTCATCACCGGCTTCGGGCGGCTGGGCTCGTCCTTCGCGGCCGAGCATTTCGGGGTGCTTCCCGATCTGATGACCACCGCCAAGGGCCTGACCAACGGGGTGATCCCGATGGGCGCGGTGCTGACCACGGCCGGGGTGCATGACGCCTTCATGCAGGGCCCCGAGCACATGATCGAGTTCTTCCACGGCTATACCTATTCCGGCAACCCGATTGCCTCGGCCGCCGGGCTCGCGACGCTCGAGACCTATCGCGAGGAGGGGCTGTTCGAGAATGCCGCGGCACTCGCCCCCTATTGGGAAGAGGCGCTGCATTCGCTGAAAGGGCTGCCGCATGTGATCGACATCCGCAACATGGGCCTGATCGGCGCGGTCGAGCTGGAGCCGATCGCGGGCGAGCCGACCAAGCGCGCTTTCACCGCCTTCCTGAATGCCTTCGAGAAGGACCTGATGATCCGGACCACCGGCGACATCATCGCCATGTCGCCGCCGCTGATGATCAACAAGGCGCAGATCGACGAACTTTTCGGCAAGCTCACCGATGTTCTCAGGGCGCTGGACTAAGCTCTGTTTGCAGCGCGCCCGCCGGATCGGACCGGCGGGCGCGGATCCGGCCTCATCCGCTCTGGCCATGCGACGGGCCGGGGATGACCTGTTCGGCCGGGGGCCCGGTCTCGGCAAGACCGCCTCCCGCAGGCGGCGCCAATATGGTGTTCGCGACCGTTGCCGGGGCTTTCGGCCTTGCGCTGGGCCGGTTCGGCCGGTGGCCGATCCGGGGGGCGCTGGTGAGGCCCGGACGGCCTTCGGCCCGGTTCTTCGGAATTTCCGGGATTATGCCTTCCCCGGAGGAGGCCTGCGCGCCGGGCGGCTGTCCGGCAAGATGAGGATCCGCCCCGCCTGCGCGGGACGCCCGGACGGAACTGCGGGAAAGTTCAGGAACATTCTCCCCGAGCTTGCGGATGCGCGCGCCGGGGCCGGGGCGCCGACAAGGCCCTGACGAACAATAAATAACGACAGGTGAGGTAAGATGATGACAAGCCCGGGAGAGAATCTGCGGATCAATGGCGACCGGCTCTGGGACAGCCTGATGGAAATGGCGAAGATCGGACCGGGCGTCGCGGGCGGCAACAACCGCCAGACCCTGACCGATGCCGATGCCGAGGGGCGCGCCCTGTTCAGCCGTTGGTGCGACGAGGCCGGGCTGTCGATGGGCGTCGACCAGATGGGGACGATGTTCGCGACCCGTCCGGGCGAGGATCCCGACGCGCTGCCGGTCTATGTCGGCAGCCATCTCGACACCCAGCCCACCGGCGGCAAATATGACGGGGTGCTGGGGGTTCTGGGCGCGCTGGAGGCGGTGCGCACGATGAACGATCTGGGCATCCGCACCAGGCACCCCATCGTCGTGACCAACTGGGCCAATGAAGAGGGCGCGCGCTTTGCCCCCGCCATGCTGGCCTCGGGCGTCTTCGCGGGCGTGCACAGCCTGGATTATGCCTATTCGCGCCAGGATCTGGAGGGGCTCAGCTATGGCGACGAGCTTGCCCGGATCGGCTGGAAGGGCGAGGAAGAGGTCGGCGCCCGCAAGATGCATGCCTATTACGAGCTGCATATCGAGCAGGGTCCGATCCTCGAGGCCGAGGGCAAGGAGATCGGGGTCGTCACCCATTGCCAGGGGCTGTGGTGGCTGGAATTCACCCTGACCGGGCGCGAGGCGCATACCGGCTCGACGCCGATGGCGATGCGGGTGAATGCGGGGCTGGCGGCGGCGCGCATCTTCGAGATGGTGCAGGAGGTCGCTATGGCGGCCCAGCCCAATGCCGTGGGCGGCGTGGGGCAGATGCAGTTCTCGCCCAATTCCCGCAACGTGTTGCCCGGCACCGTCGTCTTCACCGTCGATATCCGCACCCCCGATCAGGCCAAGCTCGACCGGATGCGGGCCGAGATCGAGACCCGCGCGGCGGCGATCTGCGCCGATCTGGGCGTCGGCTGTTCCGTCGAACCGGTGGGCCATTTCGACCCCGTGACCTTCACGCCCGATCTGGTGGGCGCGGTCCGGAACGCGGCCGGGAAACTCGGCTATTCGCATATGGATATCGTGTCCGGAGCGGGCCACGACGCCTGCTGGGCCGCCAAGGTCGCGCCCACCACCATGGTCATGTGCCCCTGTGTCGGTGGGCTGTCCCATAACGAGGCCGAGGAAATCTCGAAGGACTGGGCCGCGGCGGGGGCCGATGTGCTCTGCCACGCGGTGCTGGAGACGGCCGGGATCGTCGACTGAGCTCGGCGGTTGCGGCAAGGCCGGGGGGCCAGCCCCCCCCGACCCTGGAATGCCCCCCTCGGGGGGTATTTATGCCAAGAAGAAAGGGCCGGAGAGCCCGTCAGGGAGAAAGACATGACCACAGTCATCAAGAACGGCACCATTGTGACCGCCGATCTGAGCTATGAGGCGGATGTGTTGATCGAGGGCGGGAAGATCGCCGCCATCGGCCCCGGTCTTTCGGGCGACGAGGTTCTGGACGCCACCGGCTGCTATGTGATGCCGGGCGGGATCGACCCGCATACCCATCTGGAGATGCCCTTCATGGGCACCTACTCCTCGGACGATTTCGAATCCGGCACCCGGGCGGCGCTGGCGGGCGGCACCACCATGGTGGTCGATTTCGCGCTGCCCTCGCCGGGTCAGGGGCTGCTGGATGCGCTGAAGATGTGGGACAACAAGTCGACCCGCGCGCATTGCGACTATTCCTTCCACATGGCGATCACCTGGTGGGACAGGCAGGTCTTCGACGAGATGGAAACCGTCGTGAAGGAACGCGGCATCACCACCTTCAAGCATTTCATGGCCTACAAGGGCTCGCTGATGGTGAATGATGACGAGATGTTCGCCTCGTTCCGGCGCTGCGCCGAGCTGGGGGCCATTCCGCTGGTCCATGCCGAGAATGGCGATGTGGTGGCCGAGCTGTCGGCGAAGCTTCTGGCCGAGGGCAATACCGGCCCCGAGGCCCATGCCTATTCCCGCCCGCCCCAGGTCGAGGGCGAGGCCACCAACCGCGCGATCATGATCGCCGACATGGCAGGGGTGCCGCTTTACGTGGTGCATGTCTCCTGCGAGGAGAGCCACGAGGCGATCCGGCGCGCGCGGATGCAGGGCAAGCGGGTCTGGGGCGAGCCGCTGATCCAGCATCTGACGCTCGATGAAAGCGAATATTTCAATGCCGACTGGGACCATGCGGCGCGCCGCGTGATGTCGCCGCCCTTTCGCAACCGCCAGCATCAGGACAGTCTCTGGGCGGGACTGGCCTCGGGCTCGCTCTCCTGCGTCGCGACCGACCATTGCGCGTTCTCGACCGATCAGAAATGCTATGGCATCGGCGATTTCACCAAGATCCCGAACGGGACCGGCGGGCTCGAGGACCGGCTGCCGATGCTCTGGACCCATGGGGTGGGTACCGGGCGGATCACGCCGAACGAATTCGTGGCGGTGACCTCGACCAATATCGCCAAGATCCTGAACCTCTATCCCCGGAAGGGCGCGGTGCTGGTCGGCTCGGATGCCGATCTGGTGGTCTGGGATCCGGAGAAAACAAAAACGATTAGCGCCACGGGTCAGCAATCGGCCATCGATTACAACGTCTTCGAGGGCAAGAAGGTCAGGGGCCTGCCGCGCTACACGCTGAGCCGTGGCCGCGTCGCCCTGGCCGATGGCGAGGTGACGCCTCAGGAAGGCTGGGGCGAATTCGTCAAGCGCTCGCCGAATGGCGCCGTCAACAAGGCGCTGTCGTCCTGGAAGGCGCTGACCGCGCCGCGGGCCATCGAGCGGGCGGGCATTCCGGCCAGCGGTGTCTGACGCCACGGCCCCCTTTGCAAAAGAGCGGGCGCGGGGGATCTTCGCGCTCGGGTTGGAATGGCGATGGACTTCGTGTCTCCTGCTGGCAAGGGATGTGAAGACACCGGACATCCAGGCAGAGAGCGTGGAACTGCTGTTCCAGACCGGCGACGGCTCCTGCAGGCGCTGAGCTACGCGTCGTCCGATGTCGGGTGCGCCGAATTCGTGAGCCTCATCGGCCCTTCGGGCTGCGGCAAGACCACCTTCCTGCGTCGCCGCGCTGGAACACCCAACCAGCGGCCGACCGAGCGTCAACGGGATGAGCCCCGACAATGCCCGCAAGGAACGCAGCTACGGCTATGTGTTCCAGGCGGCGGGGCTCTACCCTTGGCAGACCATTGTCCGGAACATCAGGCTGGCTCTGGAGATCATGGGCTATCCGAAGGTCGAGCAGGCGGCGCGGATGCTGAACTGGTCGATCTGGTGGCTTGGGCAACAAGTATATTTGGCAGCTCTCGGGCGGCATGCAGCAGCGGGCCAGCATCGCCCCGCGCTGGCCTTCGATGTCGTTATACAGCTGATGGACGAGCCTTTCGGGGCGCTTGACGAGATCGTGCGCGATCACCTGAACGAACAGCTGTTGGCGCTTTGGGCGCGAACCGGCAAGATCTGCGATCTGCCTAGGGTCAGGACCCATTGATTTGGTTGGGCGAGCGTGATTCACCGTTCGAAAACGAGCGGTGAACATGTCTGATCTTTTCTGGCTGAGCGATGCGCAGATGGCGCGTCTGGAGCCTTACTTCCCCAAGTCGCACGGCAAGCCCAGGGTTGATGACCGGCGTGTCCTGAGCGGGATTATCTTCATCAATCGCAATGGCTTGCGGTGGCGAGATGCGCCAAGGGAATACGGCCCGCACAAGACGCTCTACAACCGTTGGAAACGATGGAGCGATAAGGGCGTCTTCGCCCGCATCATGGCGGGGCTGGCCGCCGAGCACGGCGAGGATACGACCGTGATGATCGACGCAACTCATCTGAAGGCCCACCGTACGGCGTCCAGCCTGGGCGTCAAAAAAGGGGGCGTGGGCGTCTGATTGGCCGAACCAAAGGCGGCATGAATACGAAGCTGCACGCCATCTGCGACAGCCAAGGCCGGCCCATCGACCTGTTCCTGACTGCCGGACCCGTCAGCGATTACATCGGGGCGCGTGCCCTGGTCAGCGGGTTGCCCAACGTGAAGTGGCTGCTCGGAGATCGTGGATATGATGCCGATTGGTTCAGAGAAGCCTTGCAGGACAAGAAGATACGTCCTTGCATCCCGGGCCGGAAGAAACGGAAAACGCCGGTCAAATACGACAAGCGCCGATACAAGCGGCGCAATCGCATCGAGATCATGTTCGGCAGGCTCAAGGACTGGAGGAGGGTTGCGACCCGGTATGACCGCTGCCCACAAACCTTCTTCTCAGCAATCGCACTCGCTGCGACCGTAATCTTCTGGCTTTGAGAGAGAACGAGTCCTGAACCTAGCCCCATACGATTTCGTATGCGGCGCTGAACGGGACCACCAAAGGCCGGGAGTTTCCCGGCCTCTCGCGTGGCGCATGCGAGGGCGGCCCATCCGTCTTGATCGGGCGCGGGAATGTGATTTACTGAACGGCGCAGTTCAGTTCCGGCGGAACGGGATCTTCGCCACTGAAAGGGAGAGAAACATGCGGAAATGCAAGAAACTGCCGGGGCTGATGCTCGGGATCGGGCTGTTGGCGGTTCTGGCTGGCTGTGCCGGAGAGCCGGAGGAATGCGAGCCCGGGGTCAGCAATATCAGCGAGATGGCCACGGTCACGGCGCCGGGCTGCTGAGCGCCCAGGCCGACAACGCCGCGGCTGCTTGACAGGACAAGGGCCGGTGGCGATCCACCGGCCCTTGCCTTCGGGCGGATGGCCCGATCAGTCCTTGTTTCTCCTGTTGTCGATGAGCTCCTCGACGACGGAGGGGTCGGCGAGGGTCGAGATGTCGCCGAGCGAGTCGAAGTCGTTCTCGGCGATCTTGCGCAGGATGCGGCGCATGATCTTGCCCGAGCGGGTCTTGGGAAGGCCCGGCGCCCATTGGATGATATCGGGCTTGGCGATCGGGCCGATCTCGGTGCGGACCCATTTCTCCAGCTCCTTGCGGAGCGCGTCGGTCGCCTCGACCCCGTTCATCAGCGTCACATAGGCATAGATGCCCTGACCCTTCAGCTCATGCGGGTAGCCCACCACCGCGGCCTCGGCGACCGCCTGATGCGCGACCAGCGCCGATTCCACTTCGGCCGTGCCCATCCGGTGGCCCGAGACGTTGATCACGTCATCGACGCGCCCCGTGACCCAGTAATAGCCGTCGGCATCGCGGCGGCAGCCGTCGCCCGAGAAGTAATAGCCCTTGTAATGGCTGAAATAGGTCTCCTGGAAGCGGTCGTGATCGCCCCAGATCGTGCGCATCTGCCCGGGCCAGCTGTCCTTGAGGCAGAGGACGCCCTCGGCCTCGGTGCTGTCGATCTCCTTGCCCGATTCCGGTTCCAGCACCACCGGCTGCACCCCGAAGAAGGGCCTGGTGGCCGAGCCGGGCTTGGTCGCGGTGGCGCCCGGCAGCGGGGTCAGCAGATGGCCGCCGGTCTCGGTCTGCCACCAGGTGTCGACGATCGGGCAGCGGCCCTTGCCGATATGGGTGTTGTACCATTCCCAGGCCTCGGGATTGATCGGCTCGCCGACCGAGCCCAGCACCTTGAGCGAGGACAGGTCGTATTTCTCGACCCAGTCGGTGCCCTGGCCCATCAGCGCCCGGATCACGGTGGGGGCGGTGTAGAACTGGTTGACCTTGAGATCCTGGCAGATCTGCCACATCCGGCCCGCATCCGGGTAGGTCGGCACGCCCTCGAACATCACGGTCGTGGCGCCATTCGCGAGCGGACCGTAGACGATGTAGCTGTGGCCGGTGACCCAGCCGACATCGGCGGTGCACCAGAACACGTCGCCCTCGTGATAGTCGAAGGTGTATTCATGGGTCATCGCGGCATAGGCGAGATAGCCGCCCGAGGAAT
The DNA here is from genome assembly GCF_001633165.1 of Rhodovulum sulfidophilum DSM 1374. NCBI lineage: Bacteria > Pseudomonadati > Pseudomonadota > Alphaproteobacteria > Rhodobacterales > Paracoccaceae > Rhodovulum > Rhodovulum sulfidophilum. The sequence goes on from NZ_CP015418.1 coordinate 1,677,529, forward strand.
GCACCACGCCCTTGGGCTTGCCGGTCGAACCCGAGGTATAGAGGATGAAGAGCGGATGCTCCGAGGCCAGCTCGCGCGGCGGGCAGTCGGGGCTGGCATGCTCCATCAGTTGCAACACATCGACATCGCGGCCCTGGATCCAGGAGGTCTGATCGCCGGTATGCTTGACCACCATGCAGCGCACCTTGTCCGAGCAGTGCAGGAGTGCTGCATCGGCATTCGATTTCAGCGCGGTCTTGCGCCCGCCGCGCGGGGCGCTGTCGGCGGTGATGACGACCTTGGCGCCGCAATCGTTGATCCGGTTGGCCAGCCCGTCGGCCGAGAAGCCAGCGAAGACCACCGAATGGATCGCCCCGATCCGGGCGCAGGCCAGCATGGCATAGGCGGCCTCGGGGATCATCGGCATGTAGATGACCACGCGGTCGCCCCGCATCACGCCCTGGCTCAGCAGGACATTGGCCATCCGGTTCACCTTCTCGTGCAACTCGCGATAGCTGATGTGCCGGATCGGGTCGCCGGGGTCGTCGGGCACGAAGATGATCGCATCCTGGTCGCCCCGTGACCTCAGATGCCGGTCGATGCAGTTCGAGGCGACGTTCAGCGTGCCGTCCCGGAACCAGTGGATTTCGACCGCGCCCATCTTGAAGGTGCTGCGCTTGACCTCGGTATAGGGCGTGATCCAGTCGAGCCGCTTCCCATGCGTGCCCCAGAACCCTTCTGGATCCTCGACGGATTCGCGATACATCGCATCGTATTTCGCCGGATCAATATGCGCGCCCGACACGAAATCCGGGTCCGGCGGGTAAATATGCTCAGTCATCTCCAGAACTCCCTCTGACTGACTTTATCTTATAGCGGGGCCGCCGCCCTTCTTTCCGGGGCGCACGGTCTAGATAGCGAGGTATTCCGCCCTCAATTCGGCGTTGCTCAGGACCTCGGCGGCCGATCCGTCGAAAACGATCTGGCCCGTATCGAGTATGACGGCGCGGTCCGAAAGTTCCAAGGCCCGGATCGCGTTCTGTTCAACTATGACGGTCGTGATGCCCTGTTCCTTGATATGAACGAGTGTTTTCTCGATCTCGTCAACAATGACCGGCGCAAGACCCTCATAAGGTTCGTCCAGCAGCAGCACCTTGATGTCGCGGGCCAGCGCCCGGGCAATGGCCAGCATCTGCTGTTCGCCGCCCGAAAGCGTCACGCCCTCCTGTTTGCGGCGCTCGCCGAGCCGGGGGAAGAGATCGTATAGCCGGTCGAGCGTCCAGCCCACCGGCGGCACGATCTGGGCAAGTTGCAGGTTTTCCTCGACCGTGAGGCCGGGGATGATCCGGCGGTCCTCGGGCACCAGCGCCATGCCCGCCGCGCTGGCCTGATGCGCGGCCATGCCATGCAGCGCCGCGTGGTCGAGCCAGATCTCGCCATAGGTGAGCTCGGGGCTCGCCAGCCGGGCGATGGCGCGCAAGGTCGAGGTCTTGCCCGCCCCGTTCCGGCCCAGAAGGGCGAGGATCTCGCCCTCGTGGACGTTGAAGCTGACGCCCTGCACGATGTAGCTTTCGCCGTAATAGGCATGCAGGTCATAGATCGACAGGAAGGCCGGCGCCGTCGCGGCCTGGTTCGCATTCTTGTTGAAATCGGGTTTGACGTTCATCTGATCCCCCTCAATGGGCCTGGCCCAGATAGGCTTCCTGCACTTTCGGATGGCCCTTGATCTTCTCGGGCACATCCTCGACCAGCGGCGTGCCCTGGGCCAGAACCGTGATCCGGTCGGCGAGACTGAACACGACATGCATGTCATGCTCGATGATCGCCAGGGTGATGTTGCGGGTGGCCTTGATCTCTTTCAGCAGGTCGATGGTGTTGTTGGTATCGGCCCGCGCCATGCCCGCGGTCGGTTCGTCGAGCAGCAGGAGCCGCGGTTCCTGCACCAGGCACATCGCCATTTCCAGCCGCCGCTTGTCGCCGCGCGACAGGCTTGCGGCCTGCATGCCCGCCTTGTCGAGCATATGCACGTCCTCGAGCATCTGTTCGGCCCGGGCCACGATTTCCCCCTCACGCGCCACCGTTTCGAAGGCATGCATCCGGAACGCCCCGTCGCGCTTGGCGAAACAGGGGATCAGGACGTTTTCCAGCACCGTCAGATCGCCGAAGATCTCGGGGGTCTGGAACACCCGCGAGATGCCCATCTGGTTGATTTCGTGGGGCTTGCGTCCCAGCACCGACTGGCCGTCGAACATCACCGACCCGGTATCGGGGATCAGCTTGCCGACGAGGCAGTTCAGAAGCGTCGACTTGCCCGCCCCGTTCGGTCCGATGATCGCATGCACGGTGTTTTCGGGAACCGAGAGATTGACGTCACCCAGTGCCTGCAACCCGCCGAAGCGCTTGTTCACGCCCTTGACTTCAAGAATGCCCATCGCGCGTCCTCCTCATTCGGCCACATGCGGGGGGGTGTGGGGGCGGTGCTCGGGATCCTTCCGCCGCGGCCCGCCGGTCTTGCCCCGACGCCGGAACAGGCTCCGCAGGCGCTGCATCCCCTCGACCAGCCCGCCGGGCAGGAAGATCACGACCAGCATGAACAGGATGCCCAGGGTCAGGTGCCAGCCCTTGCCCACGAAGGGGTGGAAACAGGCGACCACGAAATTCTCCAGCCCGTCGGGCAGGAAAGCGAACCAGGAATGCAGGACGCCATCGTTGATCTTCGAGAAGATGTTCTCGAAATACTTGATGAAGCCCGCCCCCAGCACCGGCCCCATCAGCGTGCCGGCGCCGCCGAGAATGGTCATCAGGACGACCTCGCCGGAGGCGGTCCACTGCATCCGCTCGGCCCCCGCCAGCGGGTCCATCGCCGCCAGCAGTCCGCCCGCAAGCCCGGCATACATGCCCGAGATCACGAAGGCCGCCAGCGTATAGGGGCGCGAGTTCAGCCCGGTATAGTTCATCCGGGTCTGGTTGGTCTTGATCGCGCGCAGCATCATCCCGAAGGGCGAGCGGAAGATCCTGAGGCTGATATAGAAGGCCAGGATCGCCATCAGGGCGCAGAAATAATAGCCGATATTGAAGGTGAAGACCCAGCCGCCGAGGTCCAGCTGCGCCGATTCGCGCATCACCAGGCCGAACAGATGCGGGCTGGTGGGGGCGCCGCTTCCGGCAAGGATCTGCGGGTCGCTGGCATAGACCTGCAACCCGGTCTCGCCATTGGTGATCGGCGTCAGCACCGAATAGGCGAGGTTGTAGCTCATCTGCGCGAAGGCCAGCGTCAGGATCGAGAAATAGATCCCGGAGCGGCGCAGCGAGATGAACCCGATCAGAAGCGCGAAGGCGGCCGAGATCACCACCGACAGCAAGAGCCCCGGCAGCACGTTGTAGCCCAGAAGCTTGTACATCCAGACCACCGTGTAGGAGCCCACGCCCAGGAAGGCGGCATGGCCGAAGGAAAGATAGCCGGTCAGCCCGAACAGGATGTTGAAGCCGATGGCGAAGATCCCGAAGATGGCGAATTTCTGCATCAGGTCCGGATAGCCCGCGTTGAATTGCGCAAGGCTCGAGCCTTCGGGGAAGGGTTGCAAGAGGATCGGCGTGACCAGGGTCAGCGCGATCACGATCAGCAGGAAACGGGTATCTCTGGCACTCAGTCCGAACATTGGGTCAGTCCTCCATCACGCCCTTGCGGCCCATCAGCCCGCGCGGGCGGGTCAGCAGGATCACGATTGCGACGAGGTAGATGATCACCTGGTCGATGCCGGGGATCAGGCTTTTCACCTCGTTCATCGAGGCGAAGCTTTGCAGGATGCCGAGCATGAAGCCCGCCAGCACCGCGCCGGGCAGCGAGCCCATGCCGCCGACGACGACGACGACGAAGCTGAGCACGAGGAAATCCATGCCCATATGGTAGTTCGGCGCCAGGATCGGGGTGTACATCACCCCCGCCAGCCCCGCCACGGCGGCCGCCAGCCCGAACATCAGGGTGAAGCGGCGATCGATGTCGATGCCCAGAAGCCCGACCGTCTCGCGGTCGGCCATGCCCGCGCGGACCACCATCCCGAAGGTGGTGAATTGCAAAAAGGCGAAGACGCCGCCGACGATCGCCAGCGAGAACAGGAAATAGACCATCCGCCAGTAGGGATAGATGATCACGTTGGGGTCGAAGCCCAAGAGCGTGCCGAAATCGAAGCTGCCCGAGAAGGCCGGCGGCGCGCCGGTCTGGATAGGATTGGCGCCGAAGAAATACTTGATGATCTCCTGCAGCACGATCGCGAGGCCGAAGGTGACGAGGATCTGGTCGGCATGGGGGCGCTTGTAGAAATGCTTGATCAGCCCGCGTTCCATCGCGAAGCCGAGCCCGACCATCACCGGGATCGCCAGCAGGATCGCGAAGGGCACCGACCAGTCGATGATCGCGCCGCCGATCTCGGGGCCGAACCAGTGTTCGACATAGGGCACCTCGACCTTCAGCGGATTGCCGAGAAAGTCGGTGCGGGTCGGGTCGATCTCCTCATAGGACAGGCTCAGCAGGCGCTGCATGGTGACCGCGCAGAAGGCGCCGATCATGAACAGCGCGCCATGGGCGAAGTTCACGACCCCCAGCGTGCCGAAGATCAGCGTGAGCCCGAGCGCGATCAGGGCATAGGCCGAGCCCTTGTCGAGCCCGTTCAGTATTTGAAGGATAATGGCGTCCATGGTCCCATCCGTGCGTTGGGGGAGCGACAGACCCGCCGGGTCCGGGGCGCGGTCCGGGGCGCGCGCTTCTGCGGCCCGGACCGGTATGTCTGCCGAGATGGCCGGCGCTCAGGCGCCGTTATTGCACTGCCCGAGGGTCGCCTCGGCGCCGCCGAACATCGGGTGATCCGGCGGATAGGTGACGTGGTCGACCGGGGTGACCTCGACGATCTCGAGGATGTCGTATTTGGTCGAGGGGTTGTCCTTGCCCTTCATGACCAGCACGTCCTTGAAGCACTGGTGATCCTCGGCGCGGTACAGCACGGGGCCGTTGCCCATGCCGTCGAATTCGAAGCCTTCCAGCGCCTCGGCCACCGCGCAGGGGTCGAACGAGCCCGCGCGCGCCACCGCATCCGCGTAAAGCAGGGTCTGCACATAGCAGGTATGGGCCGAGTTCGACGGCGGCCGGCCGTATTTCTCGCCGAAGGACTTGACGAAGGCCTTGGTGCCCGGGTCCGAGAGCTGCCAGTTCCAGTTCATCGAGCCGTAGACGCCCTTGATGTTGTCGCCCGCGCCCTCGGCCATGAGTTCCGAATAAAGCGGCACGACGATCTCGAAATTCTTGCCGTTGACCTGCTTGTCGCGCAGGCCGAACTGGACCGCCTGGGTGATCGAGTTGATCATGTCGCCGCCGTAATGGTTCAAGACCAGCACATCGGCGCCCGAGTTCAGGACCGGCGCGATATAGGACGAGAAATCGCCCGCGCCGACCGGCGTCAGCACGTTGTTGACGGTCTCCCAGCCGATCGCCTCGGTCGAGGCCTGGATCGATTCCTGCTGGGTGTAGCCCCAGGTGTAATCGGCGGTCAGGTGATAGGCGCGGCGGTCGGTGCCATAGGCCTTCTCCAGCACCGGGGCCAGCGCCGCGCCCGACATGTAGGCGTTGAAGAAGTGCCGAAAGCCGTTCTTCTTGCGGTCCTTGCCGGTGGTGTCGTTGGAATGGGTCAGGCCCGCCATGAAGATGATGCCGGCCTCCTGGCAGAGGCCCTGCACCGCGACCGCGACGCCCGAGGACGAGCCGCCATTGATCATGACGACGCCGTCCTTCTCGATCATCGCCTTGGCCGAGGCGCGGGCGGCATCCGACTTGGTCTGGGTGTCGCCGGTCACGTAATCGACCTGCTTGCCGAGGATGCCGGTGCCGTCGAGCGCCTTCGAGCTGAAGGTGTTCAGCATGCCGCCATCGCCCATCCCGTTCAGGTGCTCGATGGCAAGCTCCTGGGCGCGCAGCTCGTCGAGCCCCTCATCGGCATAGGGGCCGGTCTGCGGAACGTTGAAGCCGAACTTGACGGTGCTGCCGGTGGGCGCATTGGTGAAGGCGCGGGCCCGCGAGGTGAAGATCGTGGGCAGCGCAAGGCCCGCTCCGGCATAGGCCCCGGTCTTGATCACGCCACGGCGTGTCAGGGTCGGTCTGGTCATGGGCATCCTCCCGTGATGCTTGAGTGTCGGCCCCCTGCCTCCTCTTGCTCGGGGGTCGGCTCTTTACAAAGCAACCCCAGTATCGGGGCCGCTGCGAAAACATGGCAACAACTGCTTTTTCAGGCTGGATTTTTTTGTAAACAATTACACAGGTCTATAGAGGGTGGCGTAAAAAAATTGTCGTGCATCCGCAGAAAGCCCTTGGCAGACATAAGGATTTTCGGATGACGCGCAGCGCCTTGACCGGGACCAGGATTCGCGAACGCCGGACGATGATCGGCTTGCGGCAGGCCGATCTGGCCAGAATGGCCGGAATATCCCCGTCCTATCTCAACCTGATCGAGCACAATCGTCGCAGAATCGGCGGCAAGCTGCTGGTCGAGATCGCCCGCAACCTCGATGTCGAGGCCTCGGCGCTGACCGAAGGCGCGGCCGCGGCGCTGATCGAGACCCTGCGCGAGGCGGCGGCCGATCATGACGCGGCCGAGGCCGAACTGCCCCGGCTCGAGGAATTCGCGGGCCGGTTTCCGGGCTGGGCGGCGCTGATCGCCGACCGCCACCGCCGGATGCGCGAACTGGAACGCACGGTCGAGATGCTGACCGACCGGATGACCCATGATCCGTTCCTGTCGGCCTCGCTGCACGAGGTGATCTCGGCGGTGACCTCGATCCGCTCGACCGCGGCGATCCTCGCGGATACCGAGGATATCGACCCCGACTGGCAGCGCCGGTTTCATCGCAACCTCAGCGATGACAGCCGCCGCCTGGCCGAGGGCGCGCAGGCGCTGGTGGCCTATCTCGACGAGGGGTCCGAGGATCCGGGCGTGCAATCCTCGCCGCAGGAGGAGGTCGAGGCCTTCCTGCGCGCCCGCGACTGGCATCTGCCCGAGCTCGAGCGCAGCCTGCCGCCCGATCCGGCGCGGATCGTGGCCGAGGCGCCCGAACTGACCTCGGCGCCCGCGCGCGAACTGGCGCTGGCGCATCTCCGGCGCTATCGCCGCGATGCCGAACTGATGCCGCTGCAGCGCTTCGCCGAGGCCGCGCGCGGCGCCGGGCTCGACCCGGGGGCGCTGGCGCAGGCCTTCGGGGTCGATCCGGGCGCCGTATTCCGCAGGCTTGCGGCCCTGCCGGAAGAGCGGGCGGGCGGGCCGGTCGGGCTGGTGGCCTGCGACGGGTCGGGCACGCTGACCTTCCGCAAGCCCGTCGAGGGCTTTTCGTTGCCCCGCTTCGGCGCGGCCTGTCCGCTCTGGCCGCTTTATCAGGCGCTGTCGCGGCCGATGGCGCCGGTCCGGGCAGTGGTCGAGCTGGGCGGTTCGGCGCCGCGACGCTTCCTGACCTATGCGATCTGCCAGCCGGCCCTGGCGGCGGGCTTCGACGGGCCGCAGGTGCTGGAGGCGGCGATGCTGATCCTGCCCGAGGGCACGGTCGATCTGCCGCGCCTGGCGCCGCAGCCGGTGGGCACGTCCTGCCGGATCTGCCCGCGCCGGGACTGCGTCGCCCGGCGCGAGCCCTCGATCCTGGCCGATGGCTTCTGAGCTGGGGTTTTGACAGGGCGGGGCTTTGGCATGATAGTCGGTACACAAGCGGGGCACGAACGCCCGCACGGGGAGGAGAGGGACCGGGGATGGACAAGCGTGTCCTACTGATCGAGGACGAACCGAACATCATCGAGGCGATCCGCTTCATTCTGGCCCGCGACGGCTGGCGCGTCGACACCCATGCCGAGGGCAGCACCGCCTTTGCCCGCGTCGCCGAGACCCGCCCCGACATCGTGATCCTCGACGTGATGCTGCCGGGCCGGTCGGGCTTCGACATCCTGCGCGACATCCGCTCTGAATCCGGTCTCGACGGGCTGCCGGTGCTGATGCTGACCGCCAAGGGCCAGGTCAAGGACCGCGACCTGGCCGAGCGCATGGGGGCGAGCCGCTTCATGGCCAAACCGTTCTCGAATACCGAGGTTCTGGCCTCGGTGCGGGAACTGACGGGCGCCTGAGATGGCCCGCGCGCCGCTGTTCCTGGCCCGCGAGGGTTACCGGCGGCGTCGGCTTGCCGACATGGCGCGGCTCTTGCCGGTGCTGGGCGCGGCGCTGTTTCTGGTCCCCGCGCTCGATGCCGAGGACGGGCTCGGGGCGGGCATGCTGATCTATCTGTTCATCGCCTGGTTCTGGCTGATCCTGGCCTCGGCCTTTGTCTCGTCCCGCCTGGTCCGCGCCGCGCCGCGCGAGACGGCCGAGCCCTCCCGCGAGGCGCCATGATCGCCTTCGACATGCTCGTCGCGATCTGTCTCGTCTATGTCGCGCTTCTGTTCGGCGTCGCCTTTCTGGCCGAGCGCCGCGGGGCGCGCGGAAGCAATGGCTGGCTGCGCTCGCCCGTGATCTACACGCTGTCGCTGTCGGTCTACTGCACTGCCTGGACCTTCTACGGCGCTGTCGGCTACGCCGCGCGCTCGGGGCTTGAATTCGTCACCATCTATCTCGGGCCGACACTGGTCCTGATCGGCTGGTGGTGGACGCTGCGCAAGCTGGTGCGGATCGGCAAGACCCAGCGGATCACCTCGATCGCCGACCTGATCTCGTCGCGCTACGGCAAGTCGAACCTGCTGGGGGTCATCGTCACTCTGATCGCGGTGGTGGGCACGACGCCCTATATCGCGCTGCAGCTGCAATCGGTGACCCTGTCCTTCGCGGTCTTCGCCGCGGCGGGCACCAACGGGCCCTGGCAGCCCACCGATCTCAAGGCCGCGGCCTTCAGCGTGGCGGTCGGGCTTGCCGTCTTCACCGTGATCTTCGGCACCCGCAACCTCGATGCCAACGAGCGTCATCACGGCGTGGTCACCGCCATCGCGGTCGAGGCCGCGGTCAAGCTGGTCGCGCTGCTGGCGGTCGGGCTGTTCGTGGTCTGGGGGATCGGCGGCGGCGCCCAGGCGACACTGGCGCGGATCGAGGCCTCGCCGCTGGCGGGCATGCCGCTTGCGCCCGGCCGCTGGATCGGCCTGACCTTCCTGGCCGGGGCGGCGATCCTGACGCTGCCCCGGATGTTCCAGGTTCTGGTGGTCGAGAACGAGGACGAGCGTCATCTGGCCACCGCCGCCTGGGCCTTTCCGGCCTATGTCTTCCTGATGAGCCTGTTCGTGGTGCCGATCGCCGCGGTCGGTCTGGCCGAGATGCCGCCCGGCGCCAATCCCGATCTCTTCGTGCTGACCCTGCCGCTTGCCCGCGGCCAGGACGGGCTGGCGACGCTGGCCTTTCTGGGCGGGTTCTCCTCGGCCACCTCGATGGTGATCGTCGCGGCCATCGCGCTCTCGACCATGGTCTCGAACCATATCGTCATGCCGCTTTTCCTGCACTGGACGCGGGCGGGGGCCACCATGTCGGGCGATGTGCGCAATCTGGTGCTGCGGTCGCGGCGGCTCTCGATCGGGGGCGTCCTGCTTCTGGGCTATCTCTATTACCGGCTGACCGGCGGCAGCGAGGCGCTGGCCGAGATCGGGCTGATCTCCTTCGCGGGCGTGGCCCAGTTCCTGCCGGCGCTACTCGGCGGCATCCTGTGGCGCGGCGCGACCCGGGCCGGGGCGCTGGCCGGGCTGACGCTCGGCTTCGCGCTCTGGGCCTACACGCTGTTTTTGCCGAGCTTCGGCGAGGGGGCGGTGATGAGCGCGAGCCTTCTGGCGGACGGCCCCTGGGGGATCGGCTGGCTGCGTCCGCAGGGGCTGTTCGGGCTCGACGGGCTCGACCCGCTGGTCCATGCGGTGGTGTTTTCGATGGGGGTGAATGCGCTGGCCTTCACGCTGGTCTCGATGCTCGATTTTCCCGGCCCGATGGAGCGGCTGCAGGCGGCGCAATTCGTCAACGTCTTCGATCACTCTCCCTCCGGGCAGGGCTGGAGCCAGGGCCGCGCCGAGGCCGAGGACCTTTTGCTGATGGCCCAGCGCATCCTTGGCGCCGACGATGCCCAGAGGCTGTTCCAGCGGGCCGCGGTCGATCAGGGCAAGCAGGGTTATCTGCCCGACACCACCCCCGAATTCCTGCAGCGGCTGGAACGCAGGCTGGCCGGCTCGGTCGGCGCGGCCACGGCCCATGCGATGGTCGGGCAGATCGTCGGCCGGTCGTCGGTGTCGGTCGAGGATCTGATGAAGGTCGCCGACGAGACCGCGCAGATGATGGAATATTCGAGCCAGCTCGAGGCGAAATCCGAAGAGCTGTCCCGCACCGCGCGCCAGCTGCGCGAGGTCAACGAGAAGCTGACCGAGCTGTCGGTGCAGAAGGACGCCTTTCTCAGCCAGATCAGCCATGAGCTGCGCACGCCGATGACCTCGATCCGGGCCTTTTCAGAGATCCTGATGGAAAACGGCGATCTGCCGCCCGAGCGCCTGGTCGATTATTCCCGCATCATCCATCAGGAAAGCATGCGGCTGACCCGGCTGCTCGACGACCTGCTGGATCTGTCTGTGCTGGAAAACGGCCAGGTCTCGCTGCATCCGCAGCCGGTGAGCCTGTCCGATCTGCTCGACCGGTCGGTCGCGGCGGCAGGCGGGGGCTCGGGGCGGGCGCCGATGACGATCCGGCGCGATCCGGCCGCCGAGCGGGTGGCGCTGGTCACCGATGGCGATCGGCTGAGCCAGGTCTTCATCAATCTCGTCACCAATGCGCGGAAATACTGCGATGCCGCCGAGCCCGAGCTGACGATTTCGGTGACCGAGGAGGAGGGCGCCGTGGCGGTCGATTTCGTCGATAATGGCAGCGGCATCCCCGAACGCAGCCAGTCGATCATCTTCGAGAAGTTCTCGCGCCTGACCGACCCGCGCAAGGCCGGAGGCGCCGGGCTGGGGCTCGCGATCTGCCGCGAGATCATGGGGCGGCTCGGCGGCGCGATCGTCTATCTGCCGGGGCAGGGCGGGGCCGCGTTCCGGGTGACGCTTCCCAGGGGCTGCGCCGAGGCCGCCTGAAATCGGTCGCATTTTAGAGGCAACCCTTTCTAAACCTTGACCGGTTTATCACCGGGGAGAACCCATCGGGAACGGCGATCGAGAACGGACGCGACATGGCGGAAGACGGACATCATGCAATCCTGCGACGCATACTCGGCGAAGACCGGGTGTCGCTGGGCGGCGGCCGGGGCGGCGGCAATAACGGCGCGGCCGCGCTCAGGCTCGAAACGGCGCGGGCCATGCGCGATTCCTTCGGGCTGACCGCCCTGGTCGAGGAGTGCAAGGCCGACAGGGCAGGGCTGCCCGAGATCCAGGCGGAAATCGGGCCGGGTTCGCTGCCGATCCTACTGCGCACGTCCGACGGGCGGCTCGGCCTTGTGGTTTATTCCTCCGAGCTGGCGCTGGCGCTGCTCGAATGGCGGCTGATCGGGTTCCTGTCCGAAACCGCGCCGCCGGACCGGCCGCTGACCGCGACCGATGCGGCGGTGCTGGCCGATCTGACCGATCCTGTCCTCGACCGTTTCGGCCGGGCCATGAAAGAGGCCGATGGTGTCGACTGGGCCTCCGGCTATACCCAGGGTGCCCGGATCGACGATCCGCGCCATGTGCCGCTGATCATGGCAGCCGGACGCTACCGGCTTTACCGGCTGAGGCTGGTGGCCGGGCGCGGTCGCGCGGGCGGGCTGATCATCGCCTTGCCCGAGGCGGCGCCGGTCCTGCGCCCCAGAACCGCCGAAAATGTCGCGCGGCCCTGGCCCGAGGCGCTGCGCGCGGGCGTTCTCGGCGCCGAACTCACCCTCAACGCGGTGCTCTGGCGCAGCCGGGTCTCGGCTGCGGCCATCGCGCGGTTCCGCCCGGGCGATCTGATCCCGCTGCCAGCCGCGGCGCTGGGGGCGGTGCAACTCGAAGGGCCGGGCGGTGTCGCGATCGCGGGCGGACGGCTGGGGCAGGCGCATGGCGACCGGGCGGTCAAGCTCGACACCGAAAGTGGCGAGGCCGATGCGTCGGCCTTCGATGCCGGCCCCGCCGAGATCGGCGCGCTGGCCGCCTCCGGTCTGCCCGGTTCCGACCTGCCGATGGGCGAAGCGGGGGGCGGTCTGGACGACGCCGGCGGTTTCGATTTCGCCGCCGAGGGGCTCCCGGCCGACGGGCTCGATCAAGGGGGAGAGGATTTTCCCTTCGATCCGGCGGGGTTCGACAGCGATCTCGAGAATGCGCTTGAGAACGGCCTCGATGGGGGCGGGTTCGGCGCCGCGCCGCTCGACCTTTCCGAGGATTTTCCCTCCGTGTCGGCCTGACGGCGATAGGGCGGCAACAAAAGCGGGGCCGGATCAGCGCGCGGTCGCCAGCTCCTCGATCTGGGCCTCGAGGCCCGGCATGGCGAAACCCGCCCGTTCCAGCGCGGCCATGATGTCTGCCGTCGGCTTCCGCCCGGCCTGGGCCAGCGCCCAGATCACCGAAGACCGGAAGCCGGCCCGGCAATAGGCGAAGACCGGGCCGGGAAGCGCGCCCATCGCCTCGGTCTGCGCCGCGATCATGGCGGGCGTGATCGGCGCATGGCGCACCGGGATCGCGGCAAAGCCGAGACCTGCTGCCCGGGCCGCCGCTTCCATCGCGGCTGCCGAAGCGTCCGCCGCGACCTCTTCATCGGGCCGGTTGCAGATCACTGAGCGGAAACCTGCCTGTGCCAGCACCGCCAGGGTTTCAATCCCGGGTTGTGGCGCTGCGGCGAATTCCTTGTCCAGCCACATCATCGGGGGCAGATCCAGCCCCTCGGCATTGCGGTTCATGTCTTCTGCCATGGCGGTTCGCCCCCTCTTTTCGTGGAATCGTTCCAGCCCACAATCGCGGCTTTCCGGCCGAGGCGCAATGCGCGGTCCTTCGCGGTTTGATATGTGTCAATGCCGGTTTTTCGCCATGATGTCACAGGCCTCTGGCCGGGCATTCTGCGGTCTAAGCATGGCGAACCATGGCGAGGCGGCGTTACCGCAAGCGCCGGTTTCCGACGCGGCGGACCAGGCTGGGGCGGGTGGCTCCACGATATCGGGACTGAACCGCGACCTGCGCCAATCCAGGGGCCGGGTTGAACTTGTGGTTGAGCGTGAGGAGGATGAGGTGTTGCAGGGGTTGGACCGTCGGGGGAGGGCCGGGTTTCGTCCGGTCCGTGCAGCCCTCGCGCGAATCGAAAGCGGCGGTTACGGTTTTTGCGTGCGCTGCGGCGAGGGGGTCGCGGAAGGGCGGCCGGATGCGGGTTTCGCAACGCCATTTTGCCGCATCTGCGCCCGATAGGGGCCGCTGTATAGGAACCGTCCGATGAGCCAAACGAGCCGACACAGCCGTATGCCAGCATTTTCCAACAGCGCCGCCCCCGACGAAACCCGCGCCCTGATCCGGGCCCGGATCGAGAGCCTTCTGAGCAGCAGAGCCGTGGCCAGCCAGGTCGGCCGGCAGTTGCGCACCAAGGGCTGCTGCAGCCCCTGGGCGGCTGCGTCTGCCGCGGCCGACGAGCAGGATGGGCAGGCCCATGAGGCCGCGCAAGCCTGCACAACCAGGACAGGGAGACAGGGATGGCGTTCGAACAGCTCAAGGCAGGGATCGCACTGATCCTCGAGGAGATCGAGAAGCGGCCCGAGGACCGTCACGTCCTGCAGGAGGAACTGCGCGGCAAGATCGCCGAATTGCGTGCGCTCGGCATGCCCGTGCCCGAAGATATCCTGCGGCTCGAGCGGGAGCTCGAGGATGACGGCTCGGACGATCTCTACGACGACATGCCGGTTTGAGCCCTCGCCGTTCCGGCGCCGCTTGCGGTCGTCCGGTCGCGGCGGGATGTTGCGTTTCGGGCCGGAGCGCCCCCTAATGGTCGCCGGATGAATTCTGGTCCGGGCGGTCGCGCCGCTCCGGAACCGTGACGGACGGGGGATCGAAGAATGGCGCCTCTCTTGGCGGTGGAGCATCCGGCGCCGGGTGTGGTGCGCCTGGTTCTGGACGCGCCGCCCGACAATGTCCTGACCGCGCCGTTGCGCGATGCGCTGGATGCCGGTCTGACCGCAGCTCTTGCCGCAGGATCTACGCGGGCGGTGATGATCGCCGCGCGGGGGACGGTGTTTTCGGCCGGTGCATCTCCCGCGCCCTCCGGAATGGCGGCCCCGCTTGGTGCGATCTGCGGGCGGATCGATGCGGCCGAGGTGCCGGTGGTCGCCTTGCTGCCCGGGCCTGCCACGGGGCCGGGCTGCGAATTGGCGCTTGCCTGCCATTATCGCGTGGCCACGCGCACGGCCGCGCTGTGCCTGCCCGATATCGCGCTGGGGCTGCCGCCGCAGGCCGGAACCACGTCGCGGCTGCCGCGTCTGACCGATCCGGTGACGGCGCTCGAGTTGATGCTGTCGGCGCGGCCGCTCGGCGCCAGCCGCACGCGGCAGGCGGGGCTCCTCGACGCGCTGGTCGACGGCGATCTGGATGCGGCGGGGCTGCGCTTCGTGCTGGGGCTTCTGGTCGAAGGTGCCGGTCCGCGTCCGGCGCCCTCGCGTCCGATGCCGGAATTCCGGGCGCTGCAGGCGCTGTTGCAACGGCTGCGTGCCGGGACCGGCCCCGAAGGGGCGGTTCGGGCAAGGCGGGCGGTTCTCGACTGCGTCGAGGCCGCGGCGATGATGCCTGCCGAGGCGGCGCTGGCCTTCGAGGAGGCTGCGGTCGAGGACTGCCGCGACAGTGCCGTCCATCGCGCCTTGTGCCATCTCGCCGAGGCCGAGCAGGCCCTGACGGCGCGCGCGCGCGACTGGGCCGAAGCCGGGCCCGCGCCGCGCCGGGTCGGGATCTGGGGCTGGGGGCCGCAGGCGGCGGCGCTGGGGGCGGCGCTGCTGACGGCCGGGCCTTCGGTCAGGCTGGGCGCGCCGGATGCGGCGACGCTCGGCCTCGGGCTCGTCGAGATCGAGGCCCTGCTCGACGCGGCGCGGCTGACGGCGGGCTGGGACGAGGCGACGCGGGTGCGGTACCGCTCGCGGCTGTCGGCAGGTCCGGGGCCCTCGGCCTTGACCGGATGCGACGCGATGATCGAGGCCGGTTCCGGAACGATGAGCGATCGGCAGACGCGGTTTCCCGATCTTGCCCGTGTGGCCGCGCCCGGGGCGGTGCTGGCGGCGACCGGCGGGCCGGCGAGCCCCTCGGCCCTCGGCGCCCCGGCCGGACGCGAGGCCGATACGGTCTGGTTTCACCTGCCCGAGGCGGTGCCGGGCTGTCGTCTGGCCGAGGTGATCCGCTCGCCCCGCACCGGCCCGCGCCCGGTCGCGGTCTTCGGCGCGCTGGCCCGGCGGCTCGAACGGCTGGTGCTGGTCGCCGAGCGCGAAAGCCCGTCGCTGGTCCTGTTGCTGGGGGCCTTGGACGCGGCCGATGGAATGGTCGAGGCCGGGGCCGCGCCGGCTGCGGTCGATGCGGCGATGGAGGCCTGGGGCATGGCGCTCGGCCCCTACCGGATGGCCGACCGGCTGGGGCTGTCGCAGCTGTTGGCGCTGCGTCGCCGTCAGCCCGGGGGCGACGATCCCGAACTGCGGCCGGTGCTGATCCTCGGTCAGCTCGTGCGCGAGGGCCGCGAGGGGTATCTGGCCGGGCGGGGCTATTACCGCTACGTTGCGGGCGGGGCGGCCGAGCCCGATCCCCAGGTCGCGGAGATTGTCGCCGCCGCGCGCGAGGTCCTGGCGGTCGGGACGTTGCGGGACTTTGCCGAGGCCGAGATCCAGGCCCGGGTGCTGGCCGGGATGGTTCAGGCCGGGGCGGCGCTGCTGAGACGGGGCGGCGTGAGCTCTGCGGCCGAGCTTGACCTGGCGGCGGTCCATGGGCTCGGGGTCGCGCGCTGGCGTGGCGGGCCGATGCGGGCGGCCGACGAGGCCGGGTTGCTGTCGGTGCGCAAGACCCTGCGCGCGCTGGCCGCCGAGCGCCCGCGTGGCGGGATCTGGGACCTCGATCCGCTGCTTGCCGAAACGATCAAGAACGGGCGCGAGCTGGCCTCGGCGGTAGCGCCAGGGCGGGGCGCGCTCAGCCCAGCATGATGCCGACGACGACCATCATCAGGCCGATTGCCGAAAGCGCCAGCGCGGCCATGTTCTTGGCCACCGCCTTCTGCAGCCGGGCGCGTATCTCGGGCTCGGGCAGGCCGCTGTTGCGCGCGCCCAGCATGTCGCGGATGCACCAGAAGATGCCCGCAAGACCCAGCACCGACACGGCCGCCCCGGCCCAGATCAAAGCTTCCATGGCAGTCTCCTCGCTCGATTGGCGCCCCCGCGCCTAGTCGAACCGTTCCTTGCGCGCAAGGGTCTTGCGGCCCGCAAGGGCCTTCGCTACGTCAGGACCCCGAGCAAGCAGAAGGACACAGGCCCGATGGAGATCGAGGACGAGCAGGACGATACCCGCTCCGCCGACAGTAGCTACCGCGTCACCGCCGGCGAGCTGCGCCAGTTCATCGAACGGTTCGAGCGGCTGGAGGCCGAGAAGAAGGATCTCGCCGACCAGCAGAAGGAGGTCATGGCCGAGGCCAAGGCGCGCGGCTATGACACCAAGGTGATGCGCAAGGTGATTTCGCTGCGCAAGCGCGACAAGGAGGACATCGCCGAGGAAGAGGCGATCCTCGAGCTTTACAAGGAAGCGCTGGGCATGGCCTGAGGCCGCGCGGGCGGAGAACCGCCCCCGCCTCGCGCTGCGGCGGCGCCCTTGCTTTTTCGTCAGGTCGGGGTCGGCCGGTCGGGGCGCTGGCCGGAGCGCCGTCTCGGGTCGGCCGGTCTTCTTCCTCAGATGGAACCTGAAACGTCGCCGGGACAGGCCGTCGTAACAAGCCCCGGGGGGCTTGCCCGCGCCTGGGCCGGGTTGCGCATTCTGGACAGGATTTGCGCTTTGCGCTACCCAAGGCGGCATGTCTGACCAAATCGCTCGACTAAGCCCGCTGCGCCGGGTCCGGTTGCGGCCCGACCCATGGTCGCTGGGCGCACTGGTGATTGCGGCCCTGGTGCTCATGCCGATCCTGTCGGTGTTGGTTCTGGCCCTGACGCCAGAGGAGAACATCTGGCCGCATCTGATCTCGACCACGCTGCCGCGCTATCTGGGCAATACCGTCACGATGATGGCCGGGGTGGCGGTGCTGGCCTCGGCGGTGGGGGCGGGGGCGGCCTGGCTGGTCTCGATGTACCGCTTTCCCGGCGTGCGCTGGCTCGAATGGCTGTTATTGCTGCCGCTGGCGATCCCGGCCTATGTCGGCGCCTATGCGCTGGTCGATTTCCTCGAATATGCCGGGCCGGTGCAGACCGGGCTTCGGACGCTCTTCGGCTGGCACAACGCACGGGATTACTGGTTCCCCGAGATCCGCTCGCGCGGGGCGGCCGTTCTGGTGCTGTCGGCGGCGCTGTATCCCTATGTCTATCTGCTGTCGCGGGCGGCCTTCCGCGAACAGTCGGGCGCGTCCTATGAGGTCGCCCGGGCGCTGGGCGCGGGGCCGCTGGCGCTGTTCTGGCGGGTCGGGCTGCCGCTGGCGCGTCCGGCCATCGCCGCGGGCGCGGCCATCGCAATGATGGAGACGGTCAACGATTTCGGCGTGGTCGAGTATTTCGCGGTCCAGACCCTGACCGCCGGCATCTTCTCGGTCTGGCTCGAGGGCGGCAATGCCGGAGGCGCGGCGCAGATCGCGGGGGTGATCCTGGCGGTGATCCTTGCGCTGGTTGCGCTCGAGAAGGTCAGCCGCCGCAATCTGCGCTTTCACAATCTGGGCCGCCATCACCGTCCGCTGGTGCCGGTGCCGCTGGAGGGGGCCGCGGGCTGGGCGGCGACCGCCGCCTGCGCGCTGCCGGTCGCCACCGGCTTCGTGCTGCCCGTGGGCGTGATCCTCAGCCATGCTCTGGCCAATAGCGGAGGCTGGGCCGATCCGGGGCTGGTCCGGGCACTGATCCACACGCTCAGCGCCGGCGGTATCGCGGCGGTGCTGACGGTCGCTGCGGGGCTTTTTCTGGTCTATGGCGTGCGGCTGACCGGCCGGGCGCTGCCGCGGCTGCTCTTGCCGGTCACGACCATCGGCTATGCGGCGCCGGGCGCGGTGCTGGGGGTGGGGCTGCTGATCCCGATGGCGGCCGCCGACAATGCGCTGGCCGATACCTGGGTCGGGCTTTTCGGCGTCGATCCGGGGCTTTTGATGACCGGCTCGGCTTTCGCCATCGTCTATGCCTATGCGGTGCGGTTCTTTGCCATCGCGCAGGGGGCGGCCGATGCGGCGATGGGGCGGATCGCCCCGAGCCTGCCGATGGCGGCGCGCTCGCTCGGTCGCAGCGCGCGCGGGACGCTGACCGCGGTCTATCTGCCGCTGATCCGGACCTCGGTCGGCACCGCGCTGCTTCTGGTTTTCGTCGATTGCGTGAAAGAGCTTCCGGCGACCTTGCTGCTGCGGCCGTTCAACTACAACACCCTCGCCACGCGGGTCTATGACAAGGCCAGCCTCGAGAACCTGGCCGATGCCGCGCCGGCGGCGCTTCTGGTCTGTCTGGTGGGGCTGGTGGCGGTCGGGCTTCTGGCGCGCGCCAATCGCTGAGCCGCGGCCGCCGCTTGCGCGGTCGCGTCCCGCCATGATAGGAGAGGCGGCGTTGCCCCTATAGCACAGCGGTAGTGCAGCGGTTTTGTAAACCGAAGGTCGGGAGTTCAAATCTCTCTGGGGGCACCATTTTTCCGTCCAGGCCTGTCAGGCCTCCTGAAGCCTTGCAGGCCAAGGCTTTTAAACCTTCATAGCCATTAATTCCGGCAGTTTCCCGGAGGCGTGGCAAAGCCCCGCCGAAGCACTGTTTGCTTCATGGTGGAGTTCCTATCGTTATGAATGTTCTAGGGGCTTGATGGGAAACGGAGCGCTGGTTTCCTGCATTCCCCCAGCCTTGCTTTGGTCGACAGCACCGGCATTCGCGTCCGCGGCAACAGCGGATGGCTGGCTTGAAGGCATGGCGCCTTCCGCCGGAGGCAATGGCTGAAGGTCTTCATTGGCATTGACCCTGCGACCGGCGGCATAGGGGCGGTCGAGGTCAAATCGCGCTGCCACGGGGCAGACTTCTGCTGCCGGAGTTGATGGCGCATATTCACCGGCGCGAAAAGATCGCTCTCGTTCCTGCGGCATGGCACCTTTGACACATGACGATGCCATGCCGCGATCATCGCGGTGGATGCCGAGCCGCTCGGGCTTCCTTCGGGCCAATCGCCGTCATGCCCTTATGTCCGCTCCGGCGAAACGGACGCGCCTGGAAGGAAGGCTGTGCGGCGGCGCCTGGCATTTTCAATGGACCAATGGCGGAGAACGCCGCGCCGCGAAATGAGGTCCTGCGTGCGGCGCGGCTCCTCGGACTGTTCCTCCGGAAGGCGGGGGCCGACGGTTGTGTTCGAAACCGGCTCGAGGCCCGGATGTCGTACCGCAAGCGCTTCGACGAGCGGGCCCTGTTCCGATTCCCTGTCGGCCAGAGCGCCGAAATCCTGATCTGCCTTTCCATCGTGAGGCTCTTCAACGCCCCAGGCAGGGCGGAAATCGAAGCCATCGCCCGAACGAGCAGTTGAAGGGGCTGTTCAGCACGAATGCTGAATTGCGCAGCATCGCCCGGGAAATGCCACTTTCGGCCGGAGCGGGCTGGCGACCCGGCAGTAGGAGGGCGCGCCTGCTTTTTCCGACCGCTTTTTGGGGACGAGCGGGGCAGCCTTGGATCGGCGTTTCAACTGGGCCGTGTTTCGTCCGGAGCCAGAAGGGCCGTACCCATCGCATGTGGCGAATAAAGGCCTGTTGCGCGGGCTAATGGCTTGCCGCGGGGATAGGAATGGCGGTGGGCTGTGCGGGAAAGGAAAACCCGCGGCGGGTGTGGGGCCGCCGCGGGAACATGGTTGGGCTTGGCGCCTTTCTGGCGCTTATTCCGCCGTCAGAAGAGGCGGCTTCTTCGAAGAGTCGAGGCGGCGTTTCTCCGGTTCCTCGATCTTCAGGTCGATTTCTCCATCCCGGACACCGACCTTCACCACGCCGCCTTTGGCGAGCTTGCCGAACAACAGCTCTTCGGCCAGCGGCTTCTTGATCGTTTCCTGGATGACGCGGCCCAGCGGGCGGGCGCCCATCTTGTCGTCATAGCCCTTGTCGGCCAGCCATTCGGCGGCGGGCCGGGTCAGTTCGATGGTGACGTTGCGGTCCATCAGCTGGGCTTCGAGTTGCAGCACGAATTTCTCGACGACCTGCAGGATGGTTTCTTTCGGCAGCGGCGCAAAGGAGATCACCGCATCGAGCCGGTTGCGGAACTCGGGCGTGAAGGTCCGCTCGATGGCGGCCGTATCCTCGCCCTCGCGCCGGTCGCGGCCGAAGCCGATGGCGGCCTTGGCCTGTTCGGCGGCCCCCGCATTCGAGGTCATGATCAGGATCACGTTGCGGAAATCGACCTGCCGACCGTTATGGTCGGTCAGCTTGCCGTGATCCATCACCTGCAGCAGGATGTTGAACACATCCGGATGCGCCTTCTCGATCTCGTCGAGCAGCAGGACGCAATGCGGGTTCTGGTCGACACCGTCGGTCAGCATCCCGCCCTGGTCGAAACCGACATAACCCGGGGGGGCGCCGATCAGACGGCTGACGGCATGTTTCTCCATGTATTCCGACATGTCGAAGCGCAGCAGTTCCACCCCGAGGCTGGACGCCAGTTGCTTGGCGACCTCGGTCTTGCCGACACCCGTGGGGCCGGCGAAGAGGTAGTTGCCGATGGGCTTTTCGGGCTCGCGCAGACCGGCCCGGGCCAGCTTGATCGAGGCCGAGAGCGCCTCGATCGCCTTGTCCTGACCGAAGACCACGCGCTTGAGGGTGGTTTCCAGATCCTTCAGCAGCTTGGCATCGTCCTTCGAGACGTTCTTCGGCGGGATCCGGGCGATCTTGGCCACCACGGCCTCGATCTCGCGGGGGCCGATGGTCTTGCGGCGCTTGCTTTCGGCGATCAGGTGCTGGGCGGCGCCGGCCTCGTCGATCACGTCGATGGCCTTGTCGGGCAGCTTGCGGTCATGGATATAGCGCGCGGCCAGTTCCACCGCCGACTTGATGGCGTCGGAGGTGTATTTGACCTCGTGATGCTCTTCGAAATAGGGCTTGAGCCCCTTGAGGATCTTGACCGCGTCCTCGACCGAGGGCTCGGTCACGTCGATCTTCTGGAACCGGCGGCTGAGTGCGCGGTCCTTTTCGAAATGCTGGCGGAACTCCTTGTAGGTGGTCGAGCCCATGCAGCGCAGCTTGCCGCCCTGCAGCGCGGGTTTCAGAAGGTTCGAGGCATCCATGGCCCCGCCCGAGGTTGCGCCCGCGCCGATCACGGTATGGATCTCGTCGATGAAGAGGATCGCGTCGGGGTGATCCTCAAGCTCGGTCACGACCGCTTTCAGCCGCTCCTCGAAATCGCCGCGATAGCGGGTGCCGGCCAAGAGCGCCCCCATGTCGAGCGCGAAGATCGTGGCCTTCGACAGCACCTCGGGCGTCTCGCCGCCGACGATCTTGCGCGCGAGCCCTTCGGCGATGGCGGTCTTGCCGACGCCCGGGTCGCCCACCAGAAGCGGGTTGTTCTTGCGGCGACGACACAGCACCTGGATGCAGCGCTCGACCTCCTGGTCGCGGCCGATCAGCGGGTCGATATCGCCCTTGCGCGACTTGGCGTTGAGATTGACGCAATACTTGGCCAGTGCGGATTCCCTTGCCTCGCCGCCTTCGGGCTGCGCGGCGCCGGCCTGCGGCTCCTCCTCGAATTCCGAGGCGCCGGTGACCGGGCGATGTTCGCCGAAGGACGGGTCCTTGGCGACGCCATGGGCGATGAAGTTGACGGCATCGTAGCGCGTCATCTCCTGTTCCTGTAGGAAATACGCGGCGTTCGATTCGCGTTCGGCAAAGATCGCGACCAGCACATTGGCCCCGGTGACCTCGGTCCGGCCCGAGCTCTGGACATGGATCGCGGCGCGCTGGATCACCCGTTGGAACGCGGCCGTTGGCACCGCTTCCGAGCCTTCGATATCGGTCACGAGCGTTGCCAGTTCGTCTTCGATGAACTCGGTAAGGGTCTTGCGCAACTCCTCGAGATCGACCGAGCAGGCCTTCATCACCTTGGAGGCGTCGGGCTCGTCGATCAGTGCCAGGAGAAGGTGTTCGAGAGTGGCGAGTTCGTGGCGACGCGCATTGGCTTGGGCCAGCGCAGCGTGAATGGCTTGCTCGAGAGTGTTTGAGAATGAAGGCACGGGACGTGCTCCTTTCCTTCTGTGGCAGAGGCGGGCATTGCCGTCCCTCTACCTTTGCTCCTTAGGATTAAGTTTTGGTGTTTGTTGGCCTGCTTCAAGTTTTTTCTGTTCAAAACCTGGACACCGTCCCCAGATCGCCCGGTTTTTCGGCAGGCCCGCCGCCACGGCGCGGGCCTCAGAACCGGTCCTTGCGCGCGCGGATCTCTGCAAAGACCTCGATGTCGCCTTCGGTTTCCATGCCGAGCGCCTTCCTCAGCTCGGGCCGGTCGGCGCGCAGGAACGGGTTCGTCTCGAGTTCGACGGCAAGCGGTACCGGAACTGTCGGGCGGCCCTCGGCGCGCAGTCTGTCAATTTCCTCGGAGCGGGCGCGAAGCGCGGCATTGCCGGGCTCGACGGTCAGGGCGAAGCGGGCATTGGAGGATGTATATTCATGGCCCGAGAACACAAGGGTCTCGGGCGGGAGCGAGGAAAGTTTCTTCAGGCTGTCCCACATCATCGCGGGCGTGCCCTCGAACAGCCTGCCGCAGCCCAGCGCCATCAGGCTGTCGGCGGTGAAGACCGCATCCCCGGCGGCAAACCGATAGGCGACATGGCCCAGCGTGTGGCCCGGCACCGCGATCACATCGGCCGCAATCGGGCCTTCGCCGACCCGGTCGCCCTCGGACAGCGCCCGGTCGAGCGGTGGCAGCCGGTCGGCTTCGGCCGCCGGGCCCATCACCTTGGCGCCGAAGCGCGCGCGCAGCTCGGCCACGCCCTCGACATGGTCGTGATGGTGATGGGTGATCAGAATCGTGTCGAGCGCCCAGCCGCGGGTCTCGAGCGCAGCGGCGATCGGACCGGCCTCGGGCGCGTCGATCAGAACGGCCCCGCCGGGGCCCTTGACCAGGTAGGCGTAGTTGTCGTCGAGACAGGGCACGGTGACGATTTCTAAGGGCATGGCATTCTCGTCCGTCTTGGTTATTCTTGCGTTCCGAGGCCCGAAGCCCGGAGGCAGCGCAGGCGGCAATGCATCTCGACGTTCTGGACCTGAGGAACTTCTACTACCGTACCAATCTGGGGCGCGTGGCGCAGAGGGCAATCCGCGAACAGGTGCGCGAGATCTGGCCCGCGGCCAAGGGGCAGACGGTGGCGGGCTTCGGCTTCGCGGTGCCGCTGCTGCGGCCGCTGCGGACCAGCGCCCGCCGGGTGGTGGCGCTGATGCCGGGCCAGCAGGGGGTGATGCCCTGGCCGGCCGGCGAGGAGAATGTCTCGCTGCTTTGCGAAGAGACCGCCTGGCCGCTGCCCGACGGGTTCGTCGACAAGCTGATCCTGTTGCACGGGCTCGAGACCAGCGAGCATCCGGCCGCGGTGCTGGAAGAATCGCTGAGGGTGCTGCGGCCCGGGGGCAGGGCGCTTTTCATCGTGCCGAACCGGTCGGGGCTCTGGGCGCGACGCGACGGAACGCCTTTCGGATTCGGCCGCCCCTACAGTTCCGGCCAGCTCGAGGCGCAATTGCGTCAGCACGGTTTCGAACCCGAAGCGCATCGGGCCGCGCTTTTCTCGCCCCCGACCTCCAGGCGATTCTGGCTTAAAACCGCGTCCATTTGGGAAAATGCGGGGCAACGCATGTCTGCCTATTATGCGGGCGGAGTGCTTATGGTCGAGGCGACGAAACGGGTCTATCGGCCGACCGGGCTGCCGACGAAAGACGGGCTGCCGCGCCCGCTGCGCATTCTCGACGCGCTGCCCCAGCCCGGCGCCGAACCGGCCTGAGAGCCCAGCGGATATGGCGTTCTGCGCCCGGTTCGGGGCTGCTTCGGCCATCCGACGCGGCCCGGGGCCGGAGGCTGTCCGGGGTTTCGGGCCGGGTATGTGCCGGAGCTGTGGCGTGCGCGTCACATTCTGCCGTTCTAGGCGGTTGCGAGGTCAATCCTCCTCTGCTACACCCACGCCGATTTCAGAGCGTGCCCGTGAGGGCGCGCCGCTTGATCTGCCCCGTCCGGGTCTTTAACGGGCATGCGAGGGGCCTTAAGACATCGGAAGGGTTGACGTGTCCGAACCAGCTTCGATTTCGTCCGGCATTGCCAAGCGCTATGCCACCGCGCTGTTTGAGATTACCAAGGAAGCCAATGCCATTCCCGCACTCGAGGCCGATGTCGATGCGCTCGACGCGGCGCTGCTCGAAAGCGGGGATTTTCGTGACCTGATTTCGTCGCCCGTCTATTCGCGGGATCAGCAATCGCGCGCAGTCGGCTCGATTGCGTCGAAAATGGGGCTGGGGCAGGTTCTGTCCAATACGCTGCAGCTGATGGGCTCCAAGCGCCGCCTGTTCGTGCTGCCGCAGATGGTGACGGAGCTTCGCGCGCTGATCGCCGAGGCCAAGGGCGAAGTCAGCGCCGAGGTCGTTTCGGCCAGGCCGCTGAGCGATGCGCAGCGCAAGGCCCTGGCCACGGCGCTGAAGCAGAACGCCGGCAAGGACGTCAAGATCAATGCTTCCGTCGATGAAAGCCTCATCGGCGGCCTTATCGTTAAACTGGGCTCGAAGATGATCGACACCTCGATCCGCGCGCGCCTCAGTGCACTCCAGAACACCATGAAAGAGGTCGGATAAATGGGTATCCAAGCAGCTGAGATCTCTGCGATCCTCAAGGAGCAGATCAAGAATTTCGGTCAGGAGGCCGAAGTTGCAGAGGTAGGCCGCGTGCTGTCGGTGGGTGACGGCATTGCCCGTGTCCATGGCCTCGACAACGTCCAGGCGGGCGAGATGGTCGAGTTCCCGGGCGGTATCCGCGGCATGGCGCTGAACCTCGAGGTCGACAATGTCGGCATCGTGATCTTCGGTTCCGACCGCGCCATCAAGGAAGGCGATGTCGTCAAGCGCACCAACTCGATCGTGGACGTGCCCTGCGGCGACGCGCTGCTGGGCCGCGTGGTCGACGCGCTGGGCAATCCGATCGACGGCAAGGGCCCGATCGCGACCACCGAGCGCCGCATCGGCGACGTCAAGGCGCCGGGCATCATCCCGCGCAAATCGGTGCATGAGCCGATGGCCACCGGCCTGAAATCGGTCGACGCCATGATCCCGGTCGGCCGCGGCCAGCGTGAGCTGATCATCGGCGACCGCCAGACCGGCAAGACCGCCGTCGCGCTCGACACCATCCTGAACCAGAAAACCTACAACGAAGCCGCGGGTGACGACGAGAGCAAGAAACTCTACTGCGTCTATGTCGCCATCGGCCAGAAGCGTTCGACCGTTGCGCAGCTGGTGAAGAAGCTCGAGGAAACCGGCGCGATGGCCTATTCCATCATCGTCGCCGCCACCGCCTCGGACCCGGCGCCGATGCAGTATCTCGCCCCCTATACCGCGACCGCCATGGGCGAATTCTTCCGCGACAACGGCCGCCACGCGCTGATGATCTATGACGATCTGTCGAAACAGGCCGTCGCCTACCGTCAGATGTCGCTGCTGCTGCGCCGTCCGCCGGGGCGTGAAGCCTATCCGGGCGACGTGTTCTACCTGCACTCCCGCCTGCTGGAACGTTCGGCCAAGATGAACGAGGATCACGGCGCCGGGTCGCTGACCGCGCTGCCGATCATCGAAACCCAGGCGGGCGACGTGTCGGCCTATATCCCGACCAACGTGATCTCGATCACCGACGGTCAGATCTTCCTGGAAACCGACCTGTTCTACCAGGGCATCCGTCCGGCCGTGAACACCGGCCTGTCGGTGTCGCGGGTGGGCTCCTCGGCCCAGACCAACGCGATGAAATCGGTCGCCGGCCCGGTGAAACTGGAACTGGCGCAGTATCGCGAGATGGCGGCCTTCGCCCAGTTCGGCTCCGACCTCGACGCCTCGACCCAGAAGCTGCTGAACCGCGGCGCGCGCCTGACCGAGCTGATGAAACAGCCGCAATACTCGCCGCTGACCAATGCCGAGATCGTCTGCGTGATCTTCGCCGGGACGCAGGGCTATCTCGACAAGGTCGCGGTCAAGGATGTGACCCGCTACGAGTCCGACCTGCTGAACTTCCTGCGCAGCAAGAAGCAGGATCTGCTGGACGACATCACCAACAACGACCGCAAGGTGAAGGGCGAGCTCGAGGACAAGATCCGCGCCGCGCTGGACGAATTCGCCAAGAACTTCGCCTGAGCGTGGATGGGATCGGGATAGATGCCTAGCCTCAAGGACCTCAAGAACCGGATCGCCAGCGTCAAGTCGACGCGGAAGATCACGAAGGCCATGCAGATGGTCGCGGCGGCCAAGCTCCGCCGCGCCCAGGAAGCCGCCGAGAATGCGCGTCCCTATGCCGCGCAGATGGAAAAGGTCATGTCCGGACTCGCGGCTTCGGCCACGGGGGCGGCCAATGCGCCGAAACTCCTCGTCGGCACCGGCTCCGAGAAGGTGCACCTCCTGGTCGTCATGACGGCCGAGAGGGGCCTTTGCGGCGGCTTCAACTCGTCGATCGTGCGTCTGGCGCGCCACAAGGCGCAGGACCTCATCGCCGAGGGCAAGACCGTCAAGATCCTGACCGTGGGCCGCAAGGGCCGCGAGCAGCTGAAACGCGACCTTGGCGACCATTTCGTCGGCCATGTCGATCTGAGCGAGGTCAAGCGCATCCGCTACGGCAATGCGCGCGAGATCTGTCAGGACATCATCGGCCGCTTCGAGGCGGGCGAGTTCGATGTCGCGACGCTCTTCTTCAGCCGCTTCAAGTCGGTGATCACCCAGGAACCGACCGCCCAGCAGATCATCCCGGCCGTCTTCGACGAACCCGAGGACAGCTCGACCATGTATGATTACGAACCCACCGAGGGCGAGATCATGGCCGAGCTTCTGCCCCGCGGGGTGGCGACCCAGATCTTCGCCGCGCTCCTCGAGAACGGCGCCTCCGAACAGGGCGCGCGGATGTCCGCCATGGACAACGCGACCCGGAACGCGGGCGACATGATCGACAAGCTGAACCTCGAGTACAACCGCTCGCGTCAGGCTGCGATCACCAAGGAGCTGATCGAAATCATTTCGGGCGCCGAGGCGCTCTAACGGAACCGGAGAAACGACATGGCAAATGCTGTAGGCAAGGTCACTCAGGTGATTGGCGCCGTGGTCGACGTTCAGTTCGACCAACACCTGCCCGAAATTCTGAACGCGCTTGAAACCGAGAACAACGGCAAGCGGCTGGTGCTGGAAGTGGCCCAGCACCTCGGCGAAAACACCGTGCGCACCATCGCCATGGACGCGACCGAAGGTCTCGTGCGCGGCGCCAAGGTGACGGACCTGGAAAAGCCGATCTCGGTGCCGGTGGGCGATGCCACCCTCGGCCGCATCCTGAACGTGATCGGCGAGCCGGTCGACGAAAAGGGCCCGGTGCATGCCACGGAAACCCGTGCCATCCACCAGCCGGCGCCTGAATTCGCCGAACAGTCGACCTCGTCCGATATCCTCGTGACCGGCATCAAGGTCATCGACCTGCTGGCGCCCTATTCCAAGGGCGGCAAGGTCGGCCTCTTCGGCGGCGCCGGTGTGGGCAAGACCGTTCTGATCATGGAACTGATCAACAACATCGCCAAGGTGCACTCGGGCTATTCGGTGTTCGCGGGCGTTGGCGAACGGACCCGTGAAGGCAACGACCTCTATCACGAGATGATGGAGTCGAACGTCATCAAGATCGACGATCTGTCGCAATCCAAGGTGGCGCTGGTCTATGGTCAGATGAACGAACCGCCGGGAGCCCGGGCCCGCGTCGCGCTGACCGGCCTGACGCTGGCCGAGCAGTTCCGCGACCAGTCCGGCACCGACGTGCTGTTCTTCGTCGACAACATCTTCCGCTTCACCCAGGCGGGGTCCGAGGTGTCGGCGCTTCTCGGCCGTATTCCCTCGGCCGTGGGCTACCAGCCGACGCTGGCGACCGACATGGGCGCGCTGCAGGAACGCATCACCTCGACCAAGCGTGGCTCGATCACCTCGGTTCAGGCGATCTACGTGCCCGCGGACGACCTTACCGACCCGGCGCCTGCCACCTCGTTCGCCCACCTCGACGCCACCACCGTTCTGTCGCGTGCGATCTCGGAACTCGGCATCTATCCGGCGGTGGACCCGCTCGACTCGACCTCGCGGATCCTCGATCCGGCCGTCGTCGGCGAAGAACATTACCAGGTGGCGCGCGACGTGCAGGGCATCCTGCAACGCTACAAGTCGCTGCAGGACATCATCGCCATCCTCGGCATGGACGAGCTGTCGGAAGAGGACAAGCTGACCGTGGCCCGCGCCCGGAAGATCCAGCGGTTCCTCAGCCAGCCCTTCGACGTGGCGAAGGTCTTCACCGGTTCGGACGGCGTCCAGGTGCCGCTTGAAAAGACCATCGCGTCGTTCAAGGCGGTCGTGGCCGGCGAATACGACCACCTGCCCGAAGCCGCCTTCTACATGGTGGGCGACATCGACGAGGTGGTTGCCAAGGCCGAGAAGATGGCGGCCGACGCGGCCTGATAGGGGTTTCGGCTCCGGGCGGTTCGTCCGCCCGGAGCCTGCTTGCAAGGAGGCAACATGGCCGACACGATGCAATTCGATCTGGTGGCGCCGGAACGCCGCGTGGCCTCGGAAAAGGCGACCTCGGTCGTCATCCCGGGCTTCGAGGGCGACCTGACTGCGATGCCCCAGCACGCGCCCCTGATCACGACCCTGCGCCCCGGCCTGCTGGAGGTCTTCTCCGAGTCCGGATCGCGGAAATATATCGTCACCGGCGGTTTCGCCGAGATCACCGCCGAAAGCGCCACGGTTCTTGCCGAGCGCTCGCATCCGGTCGAGGATGTGACCCAGGAGATGATCGACGAGATGGTCGCCGAGGCCCGCGCGGCCGCCCGTGACGCCCATCCCGATCTGGTCGACGCTGCGGCCAGGATGCTGGCCGATATGGTGGCGATGGGCACGCATATGGGCTTCGAGCCCCAGGCCTGAGGCCCAAGGCTCCGACGTTCCGAAAAGGGTCCGCGTTTGCGGGCCCTTTTTCATATGCGGTGCCCCCCGGGGCGGTTGCTGTGGCACGCGGGGTGCGGGCGTCCGGCCCGGGTGTGCAGGCGTGCGTTTCCGGGGCATGCGCGACCACCTAGCAGGTCGCTGAAAAAGTCATACGACGAAGGCGTTGGTATCAGAACACCCCATTCACGGTTTCTCTCGTTGCGTTGTACGGAGCTCTTCGTGCTGGGGGCCGGTGAATCTGACGACAATGGTCGCCGCAAGACGTTTTTTCAGCGGCTTGCTAGCGGGCTGCGGGCACAATCCCTGAGAGGCGGCAGGGAGACGTTCTGTGCCCGGCAGGCATCGCACCCGCGGCTGACACGAGGGCTTGCTTGGCGCCGCAATGGCGCCCGGCCGGTTTCGTGCTCCCGTCCGGCGGTGGCGCCCGTAGGCACGACACACGTTTCCGGTGGTTTCCGGTCTGCGCTGCAATCGAGCCGTGACTGATCACGGCACCCGGCGCCTGTCTTCCTGTCGCTTGGCCGCATGCCCTTGCTCCCGGACGGCTAGCCGCTTGGCAGGCCCGCGGTTCGAGCCTGGTTCTTTTTGGTGGCGGACCGCGCAATCTCGTTGGCCCTGCACTCCGCGTGGTGGTGGCGAAGCGACTCGGATGCATCGGCCGGTCTCGACGCTGCAAATCAGCGAGGGAAAAGGACCGGCGGCTCTGGTGCCTTGAAGCGGCAGGGGCCCTCGGACAGGGGAAGGCCCGCACTTCGGTCCGGAACCGCGGCAGCGGATCGCAGGCTACTACCCGAGCGACTTCATTCCCCGCTCGATCCCGTCGAGGGTCATCGGCACCATCCGGTCCTCGAAGATCTCTCGGATCATGCCGATCGACTGGGTATATTGCCAATGCTGCTCGGGCACCGGGTTGATCCAGAGGTGGTCGGGCCATTGCGCACGGGCGCGTTCCAGCCAGACTTGGCCGGGCTCGGCGTTCCAGTGTTCGTTGGCGCCGCCCGCGAAGGCGATCTCGTAGGGCGACATGCTGGCATCGCCGACGAAGATGCACTTGTAGTCGGGCCCGTAGGTCCGCAGCACCTCCCAGGTCGGCGTGACCCGGTCCCAGCGGCGCCGGTTGTTGCGCCAGACGCCCTCATAAAGGCAGTTGTGGAAGTAATAATGCTCGAGATGCTTGAACTCGGCGCGCGCGGCCGAGAACAGCTCCTCGACCACCCGGATATGGTCGTCCATCGACCCGCCGACATCGAGGAACAGCAGCACCTTGACGGCATTGTGCCGCTCGGGCCGGGTCCTGACGTCGAGATAGCCGCGGTCGGCGGTCGCGCGGATCGTGCCGTCGAGGTCGAGCTCCTCGCGGGCGCCGTCGCGGGCCCAGCGGCGCAGCCGTTTCAGCGCCACCTTGATGTTGCGGGTGCCAAGCTCGACCGAATCATCGAGATTGCGGAACTCGCGGCGGTCCCAGACCTTGACCGCGCGGCGGTGGCGGCTTTCGTCCTGACCGATCCGGACCCCCTCGGGATTGTAGCCGTAAGCCCCGAAGGGCGAGGTTCCGGCGGTGCCGATCCACTTGTTGCCGCCCTGATGCCGCTCCTTCTGTTCCTTCAGACGCTCCTTGAGCGCTTCCATCAGCTTGTCGAACCCGCCCATGGCCTCGATCTCGGCCCGCTCCTCGGGGCTGAGATGGCCTTCGGCCAGCTTGCGCAGCCAGTCCTCGGGCAGCTCGAGCGCCTCGAGCACCTCGCCCGGATCGATCTGCTCGAGCCCGCCGAAGCTTTCGGCGAAGGCCCGGTCGAAGCGGTCGAGCTGGCGCTCGTCCTTCACCAGCGCGGTGCGGGCGAGATAGTAGAAGCCCTCGGGGTCATAGGTGACGAGCCCGGCCTTCATGCCGTCGAGAAAGCTCAGATACTCGCGCAGCGAGACCGGGATGCCGCAGGTGCGGAGGGTCTGGAAGAAGGGCAGAAACATGGATCAAGGATAGGGCCGCCGGGCGCGCTCGGAAAGGGGCAAGCGCGCCCCGCCTAATCGGACCGGGCCGGGTTCAGCCAGGCGATCTCGGCGATCCGGGCCCGTATCTCGTCTTCCGAGCCAAGGCCGTAGCGGGCCCAGCCAAGCGCATCGCGCCGGGTGGCGCCTGCTTCGGCATCGCGGCCGAGCATGTCGAGCGCCTCGGCCTTCATCAGAAGCATGGAGGCCAGGAGCGCCGCGTTCTCGCCGCTGCGAGCATCGGCGAGATGGCCGTCGATCAGGGCGATGGCTCTTTGAGGTCGGTCGCCCGACAAGGCGAAGGCGGCGATATGCATGGCGACATGGGCCGAT
Source organism: Rhodovulum sulfidophilum DSM 1374 (assembly GCF_001633165.1). Lineage (NCBI taxonomy): Bacteria > Pseudomonadati > Pseudomonadota > Alphaproteobacteria > Rhodobacterales > Paracoccaceae > Rhodovulum > Rhodovulum sulfidophilum. The sequence continues at coordinate 1,709,094 of NZ_CP015418.1, forward strand.
TGCACCCGCGTCACCGGATTGGCGGCATAGATCTTTCCGGCTTCGAGGAAGGCCGCGAGCGAGGCCTCGCTTGCATTCCGGTTGAGCGACAGGCGACCGAAGGCGAACAGACTGAAGGCCAGCCGGGTGTCGCGCCAGCCCTGGTTGCGGGCGATCTCGATTGCGGTGCGGGCCGCCGTCACCCGGCGCGAGGAAGATGTCCGGGGCCCGAGCGCGGTCTCGATGGCGTCGATCCAGGCCCGCGGCGTGGGCGGGAGCGGCCCGGAGACGCCGATTCGTCCGCCGCGCGGATTGAGCCGTGCGAGAAGTCCGGGCAGCACCCGCTCGGCCTCCTGCCGGGTGGTGCCGTTCCCGAGTTCGGGCGCGTAATAGGCGCGCAGGATCAGCATGTCGAAGCCGGTCAGGACGGTGTGGAAATTGTCGTCGTTGAAGACCGAGTCGGGCAGCCGGTAAAGATCGTTCAGCGGGCCGATGGCCTGTGCGAGTTCCTCATGCAGGCAGTCGCGCACTTCCTGCGGGCTGACATCGCCGGGAATGAATATCGCCACCCGCTCGCGGCGGGCCAGCGTCGTCCAGTCGACCTCGTCCGAGCGGCGGCCGCGGCGGTACTCGTTCCAGGACGAGATGCGCGGCACGACGAAACAGGCGGCCTGCGGTACCAGTCGCTGAAGCTTCGCCCGGGGAAGGAACTCGATGGTGACCTTGGCCCCGGCATCGGCTGCAACGCGGCGGATATCGATCCCGGCCTCGCGGCGGAGCCGCGCCAGAAGTGCTGCGAGATCGGGCTCGGCCGCCGGTGGCACCGGGCCTGCGACGCGCAGGGTGATCGGTTCCTCGAACCGGGTCATGTAGGGCAGGGGGCGCCCGCTTTCCATCCGGAAGGCGAGATCGAGGAAGTCCCGGGCGATGGTGGCGTTCGAGCGCCAGGGCGGTGTCACGCGGTGGCTGGCGAAGGTTTTCATCGGCGGTAGGTCGGTCGGGACCGGTGGATGGCGGGCGGCCAGATCCGGCCCCGTGGCGGTGCACCCCGCAAGCGCGAGGGCCAGGACGAAGCCGCCTATCCGTGACCCGTGTCGCGACATCGCCGTCCGGGCGGGCCCGGGGCCGCCTCGGCGGGGGGCGTCAGCCGCGGACATATTTCACGAAGGCTGTGGACTGGCCGATGCGGTCGTAAAGCTGTCGTGCGGTGTCGTTGAATTCCTGGGTCAGCCAGTAGACCGAGGGCGTGCCGCGGGAATCGGCCACGGCATAGACCGCCTCGATCAGCGCCCGTCCGACGCCGCGGCCGCGGACCTCGGGATCGGCATAGAGGTCTTGCAGATAGCAGACATTTTCAGGCTTCCAGCAATGGCGGTGGAAGATGAAATGCACGAGCCCGACCGCGCGGCCATCGATCAGCGCGAGTCGGCAGCCCATGTTCGGGTCGCCGCCATGCAGCAGCCGGGCGAAGGTGATGTCACAGGTCTCGGCCGGAACCGCGCTGTCATAGAAATCGAGATAGGCGGTCCAGAGTCGGCGCCAACTGGCGATGTCTTCGGGGCGAAGCGGACGGACGAGAAGGTCGGTCACGATGGGGCCTTTCGCGGCGAGCAGGGAGGAATCCGACTCCTGCATCTTGCGAGACCGGCGCGGGCTTCACAAGGTAGGGTGGTCGTGACTGGCGAAGGGCGGCGCGGGGCGTGTCATTGCGACCAGGGACGCGCCTTCGGCACCGGCGTTTCAGGGGCTTTTGCCCGGGTCTGGCGGTGGTTGCGAAAAAACCCGTGCCGAAGGCGGAAGAATTGCGTCCGGAGGCGCTTGACGGGGGCTCTGGGCGTCAATAAAAGGCACGTCACGCCGGGCGAGCCCGGAAGGCGCTGCGGTTGTAGCTCAGTTGGTTAGAGTACCGGCCTGTCACGCCGGGGGTCGCGGGTTCGAGCCCCGTCAACCGCGCCACCGCCTTCCTGTCTGTCCTGCGCGATGCGCGGTTGTAGCTCAGTTGGTTAGAGTACCGGCCTGTCACGCCGGGGGTCGCGGGTTCGAGCCCCGTCAACCGCGCCATTCCTTCCCGAAAGTCGAAAGATCTTTACCCCGCCTCCGGGGCCCCGACCCATGTCCGGACACGCGCAGGGCAGGGGGCGCTCCCGCCCGTCTTTGGCGGCCTTGCGGCCGCCGCATCCCGTTGGGCCCGGCGCCGCGCTTGGCGCGGCGCGCCCGGATGTCCGGTAATGGGGCGGGTTTCAGAAGGGACGGGCTTCAGGCAGAGGGGCTTCGGCCGGCACTGTAGGACGGCCGAAGCGGTGATGTCAGGCCGAGAGCGCCGCGAGGATGCGGGCCCAGCTGCGGATGCCCTTGTGGAAGCTCTCGAGGTCGTATTTCTCGTTCGGCGAGTGGATCGCGTCATCGTCCCTGCCGAAGCCGATCAGCATCGAGTCCATGCCGAGCAGGTTCCGGAAGTAGCCTGCCACCGGGATCGACCCGCCCGAGCCGACAAAGGCGGCGGGGTTCGGCCATTCCTGCGATAGCGCCAGCCGCGCCTTCTCGAAGGCCGGATCGCCGATCGACATCTGCGAGGCGGGCGAGGCGCCATGCGGCGCGAAATCGACCGAGCAGTCGGGCGGCAGCAGGCCGCGCACCATCTCGCGGAACGACTCGCGGATCCGGACCGGGTCCTGGCTGCCGACGAGGCGGAAGCTGATCTTGGCCGAGGCCTTCGAGGGCAGCACGGTCTTGAAGCCCGCACCCTCATAGCCGCCGGAAATGCCGTTGATCTCGCAGGTCGGCCGCGACCAGAGCATTTCCAGCACCGAGCGGCCATCTTCGCCCGCGGGCGTCGACAGGCCGACCTCTCCGAGGAACTGCGCCGGATCGAACCCTGTGCCCTGCCATTGCGCCAGGATCTCCTCGGGCATCTCGGGCACGCCGTCGTAGAAGCCGGGCACCGTTACCCGCCCGGTCTCGTCATGCAGCGCGGCGATGATCCGGGCCAGCACCCGGATCGGGTTGATCGCGGGGCCGCCATACATGCCGGAATGCAGGTCCTTGTCGGGGCCGGTGATGGTGATCTCCTCGCCGACGAGCCCGCGCAGCATGGTGACGATCGCTGGCGTCGCATTGCCCAGCATGCCGGTGTCGCAGATCAGCGCGAGATCGGCCTTCAGCGTCTCGGCATTCTCCTTGAGGAAGGGCACCATCGAGGGCGAGCCCGATTCCTCCTCGCCTTCGAGGAACATCGTGATCCGGGCGGGCAGGCTGCCATGCACCGCCTTCCATGCGCGGCAGGCCTCGATGAAGGTCATCAGCTGGCCCTTGTCGTCGCCCGCGCCGCGCGCGCGGATCACCTTGCCCTTCGGCGTCTCCTCGATCGCCGGATCGAACGGGTCGCGCGCCCAGAGCGACAGCGGATCGACCGGCTGCACGTCGTAATGGCCGTAGAACAGCAGGCTGGGCCCGGTCTCGCCCGCCTTGCCGACGACCATCGGGTGTTTCGGGGTGGGGCAGGTGCGGGCGTCGAAGCCGATCGAGGCGAGGTCGCGCACCATCCAGTCGGCGGCCTCGCGGCAGGCGTCGGCATGGGCCGGGTCGGTCGAGATCGAGGGGATGCGCAGCAGCGCCATCAGGCGGTCGAGCGCCTGCGGCAGGTCGGCGTCGATGCGGGCGAGAACGGGATCGAGACTCATCAATATATCCTTCCGATGCGGGGGTTGCGCGGACCCTATCAGGCGGGCCGGGACTGTCCAGAGGTCTGGCCGGAGGGCGCCAGAGAGCAGGTCAGGGCCTTGCCGGAGGGGGCTGGCAGAGCGTTGCCCGCCGGTCTAGGCTCCGGGCAGGTCAAGCGACAGGAGGACGATATGCAGCTGAGCAACGGGCCTGCGAAGCCGAATGCCAACCGGAAGACGTGCGCCGCGGCGGGGCCGGGGGCTGCGCTGACGCGCGGGGTCGGGCTGGGGCTGGCATTGGGGCTGGGAGCGGCACTGACCGCCTCGGCTGCGCCGGTCGATGGCAAGGACGCGCGCAAGCTTGTGTTCAAGCCCGACGGCGCCGAGGTCGCGGTGGTCGACCTGCCCTTTCTGTCGGAAACCGATCGCAAGACCCTGGTCGTCGTGGGGGCGCAGCAGCCCTATTACGGCGCCATCGCGGTCGCGCCGACCGAGGGACTGCGGTCCAAGGCGACGTTGGCAGCGGCCAATTACCACGATGTCGACGCAGCCCGCGTTGCGGCGCTCAGGCGCTGCGACGCGGCCCGCAAGCCCGAGGGCGCGCCCTGCGTGATCGCCGCCGAGATCCGGCCGAAGGGGTGGGAGCCGCGCGCATTGCAGCTGTCGGCGGATGCCACGGACGGGCTGCGCAGCGAATACGGGCGCCGGGGCGGTCCGCGTGCGATGGCCATCTCGCCATCGACGGGGCGCTGGGCGGTGATCAAGGGGCAGGGTGCCGCGTCCCGGGCGCTGGAGGCCTGCGCGGACCAGTCCGGTGCCACGGATTGCCGGATCGCGGTCGAGGACCGTTAAGGGCCTCTCCCGCCGGAGCCGACGCTCGGCCGTCCCGTCGGTCGCGCGGCTCCGGTCCCGGGCACAGGCTGCGTTGCAAGAAAGCTGTCCAGCCTGACTTACAGTGTCTATGTCCACCTGAATTGACAGAAATCAATGTTCAAATCCGAAAACTGTCGCTAAGCTGACGGACGTATGCTGCGCGCAGACGCGCCTTCAGGCCGAATCGCGCCATATTGCTTTGGTATCGGTGGACCGCAGAAACCCTGTTTCCGATCGGAACGCCCGGCCCGGGGAGTATGGTTCAAAAGCAAGGATCGGCTGAAATTTGTGCAGCATGATGCTTCGATATCCGCTGTTTTTCGCTTAAGAGAAACGGACGGGGAAACGGAAACGGCGCTTCGGCCTGTCCCGGCCGGGACAGACGGAACGCCAGAGGGGTCGGTCGGTGACCCCGAAACGCAGAAGGATCCGGCGGGTTCCGCAGGGCGGAGCATGACGGACATCTTCGAGGGCCCTGCGGGGCCGACAAAAAAGGAGAGACCCGGTGGATTATACCGCTGCTTTGGACGCATCCATCAACCGGCTGCACGAAGAGGGGCGCTACCGCACCTTCATTGACATCGAACGGCGCAAGGGCGCTTTCCCCGAGGCGGTCTGGAGCCGTCCCGATGGCGAGAACCAGGACATCGTCGTCTGGTGCGGCAACGACTATCTCGGCATGGGCCAGCACCCCGTCGTCGTCGGCGCCATGCAGGATGCGATCGCTGCGACCGGTGCCGGGTCGGGCGGCACCCGCAACATCTCGGGCACCACGATCCATCACCGCCGCCTCGAGGCCGAACTGGCCGATCTGCACCATAAAGAGGCCGCGCTGGTCTTCAACTCGGCCTATATGGCCAATGATGCCACGCTCTCGACCCTGCCGGTGCTGTTCAAGGATCTGGTCATCGTCTCGGACGAGCTGAACCATGCCTCGATGATTCAGGGCATTCGCCGCGGCCGCTGCGAAAAGCACATCTTCCGCCACAACGACATGGCGCATCTGCGTCAGGTGCTCGAAAGCATCGAGAAGGGCCGTCCGATCCTGATCGCCTTTGAATCGGTCTATTCGATGGATGGCGATTTCGGCCCGATCGAGGAAATCTGCGACCTGGCAGACGAATTCGGCGCGCTGACCTATATCGACGAGGTCCACGCGGTCGGCATGTACGGCGCCCGCGGCGCCGGTGTCGCCGAGCGCGACAATCTGATGCACCGGATCGACATCATCAACGGCACCCTGGCCAAGGCCTATGGCGTGTTCGGCGGCTATGTCGCGGCCTCGGCCAAGATGTGCGATGCCGTCCGCTCCTATGCGCCGGGCTACATCTTCACCACCTCGCTGCCGCCGACCATCGCGGCCGGGGCCTGCGCCTCGGTGCATCACCTCAAGACCGATGCCACCCTGCGCGAGAAGCACCAGGACCGCGCCCGCGTGCTCAAGGCCCGCTTCAAGGGGCTGGGCATGCCGGTGATCGATCATGGCAGCCATATCGTGCCGCTCATCGTCGGCGATCCGGTCCACACCAAGCGGATCTCGGACATGCTGCTGGAAGGCTACGGCATCTACGTGCAGCCGATCAACTTCCCGACCGTGCCGCGCGGCACCGAGCGTCTGCGCTTCACGCCCTCGCCGGTGCATACGCCCGAGCAGATGGATGCGCTGATCCGGGCGATGGACGAACTCTGGTCGCAATGTGCGCTGAATCGCGCCGAACTCACGGCCTAGGTCCATCCGCGGGTGTACCGCTCCCGCACTTGTGATATCGTTTCGAAAACGAGGCGGCGATTCCACAACTCGCCGCCTCATCGGGGACACGAAGGCAGGCACAGGGCGGTTTTATGATCAGGCGCAGGCAGCCGCGCGCGGCTGAGCACTCGCACCACAAACCCAAGGGGTTCGACGCGTTCGAGTTGCGCCTTGGGGATGTCATGCGGGGCGAGCGGGCGACGCTCGGAAAATCCCTGCTGGATGTCCAGCGTGAGCTGAAGATCCGCGCCACCTATATCGCCGCCATCGAGAATGCCGACCCCACCGCCTTCGAGACCCCCGGTTTCATCGCGGGCTATGTGCGGTCCTATGCCCGCTATCTCGGGCTCGATCCGGAATGGGCCTATCGCCGCTTCTGCGAAGAGGGCGATTTCGCGACCGTCAACGCGATGGATGCAGCCGCGTCCCACAAGCCGCAGCCGGCGCGTCGCAAGTCCGTCTCCGAGCCGCTGGCCGACCCCAATGCCATTTTCGTGCCCCGCGGCCCGGCGATGTTCTCGCAGGTCCAGCCCGGGGCCATCGGATCGGTGCTGGTGCTGCTGTCGCTGATCGCCGTGCTCGGCTATGGCGGCTGGTCGGTGCTGAAGGAGATCCAGCAGGTTCGGCTCGCGCCGCTCGACGACCAGCCGGGCCTGATGGCCGATGTCGATCCGCTTCAGGTCGCCGAGAACGCGCCGGTCTCGGACCGGGCGCCCTCTGCCCCGCCGTCGGTCGATGCGCTCGACCGGCTCTATCGTCCCCAGATCCTCGATCGTCCGGTGATGGTCGCCCGCGACGGACCGATCGCGACCATCGACCCGGGCGAGATCGGCGTTCTGGTCAGCGACCGGTCGCAGCGCGCGGTCGAGCGTTCTTTCGACACTGCCGTCGCGACGGCGCTGGCCGAGGCAGGGGCCGGAGGGCAGAGGCCGGGCCTCGTGCGCGAGCCCCGCGCCGCGGAGAACGGAGCCGTTCAGGTTGTCGCCGCCGATGCGACACCCGAGCTCGCGATCCTCGCGGTCCGGCCGGCCTGGGTCCGGATCTCGGCGGCTGACGGAACCGTGCTGCTCGAAAAGATCCTGGATGCGGGAGAAAGCTACGTGCTGCCCCGTACCGAAAAACCGCCGCGGCTGCGCGCGGGGAATTCGGGCTCGGTTTATTTCTCGGTCAACGGGCGGACCTACGGGCCGTCGGCTCCGGGGGCGAAGGTGGCCAAGAATATCGAACTGTCGCCCCGGGCGCTGACCGAACGCTATCAACTGGCCGATATCCAGGCCGATCCCGATCTGGCGGTGGCGCTGGCGCAGAACGACGTGCCGACGACACGCGCCGGCGGCCCGTCGCGCTAGAGCCGCATCGGCCGGGGCGCGGCAAGGCCGCGCGTTGCGCCGCGTCGGGGAATCTTCTATCCCGGAGTTGGATTAACCAACGCTCGGACAGGTAGACCCATGTCGCTCAATTCCGTGCGCCCCTGGCGCAGTATCGACCGCCGAAAAACCCGTCAGATCCATGTTGGCCCCGTCGCCGTGGGCGGCGATGCGCCGATTTCGGTCCAGACCATGACCAATACGGTGACGACCGATGTGAAGGGCACGATCGGACAGATCCTGCGGGCGGCCGAGGCGGGTGCCGATATCGTGCGGGTCTCGGTGCCAGACGAGGATTCGTCGCGCGCGCTGAAGGAAATCGTCGCCGAAAGCCCGGTCCCGATCGTCGCCGACATCCATTTCCACTACAAGCGCGGGATCGAGGCTGCCGAGGCGGGCGCTGCCTGCCTGCGCATCAATCCCGGCAATATCGGCGATGCCAAGCGGGTGAAGGAGGTCATCAAGGCCGCCCGCGATCATGGCTGCTCGATGCGGATCGGGGTGAATGCCGGGTCGCTGGAAAAGCACCTGCTCGAGAAATACGGCGAGCCCTGTCCCGAGGCGATGGTCGAGTCGGCGCTCGAACATATCCGCATCCTCGAGGATAACGACTTCTTCGAGTTCAAGATCTCGGTGAAGGCCTCCGACGTGTTCCTGGCCGCGGCTGCCTATCAGGGCATCGCCGAGGTGACCGAGGCGCCGATCCATCTGGGCATTACCGAGGCGGGGGGATTCGTCTCCGGCACCATCAAGTCGGCGATCGGTCTGGGCAACCTGCTGTGGATGGGGGTCGGCGACACGCTGCGGGTCTCGCTCTCGGCCGACCCGGTCGAGGAGGTCAAGGTCGGCTACGAGATCCTCAAGGCGCTGGGGCTGCGGCACCGGGGCGTGAACATCATCTCCTGCCCGTCCTGCGCGCGGCAGGGCTTCGATGTGATCCGGACCGTCGAGGCGCTGGAGAAGCGTCTCGAACATATCAAGACCCCGATGAGCCTGTCGATCATCGGCTGCGTGGTGAACGGGCCGGGCGAGGCGCTGATGACCGATGTCGGCTTTACCGGCGGCGGCAACGGCAACGGCATGGTCTATCTCGCGGGCAAGCAGGACCACCGGATTTCGAACGAGGCGATGATCGACCATATCGTCGAGGAGGTCGAGAAGAAGGCCGCTGAGATCGAGTCCACCGAGACCTCCTCCGGGGTCGAAGCGGCCGAGTAGCCGGACCGGCGCCGCCGGACCAGAATTCTTCGTCGAAGAATTCTGGTCCGGGAGCCACCGCAATGCCGCGAAAGCCCCGGGAAAATTCGCGAATTTTCCCGAAGCGTTGTGGGCGGTGCGATCAGTCCGCCCGCGCGTCCTCGACCAGTTGCTTCATGCCCTCGAGCGGCACATAGCCCCGGATCATCTGGTCGCCGAGGATGAAGGTGGGCGTGCCCGAGATCTGCAGCCGTTGCGCCAGCGCGTGATTGTCGGCGATCACCTTCTCGACCTCGGGGGCCTTCATCCGCTCCAGCACCGCGGCCGCATCCAGCCCGTTCTCCTCGGCCAGCCGTTTCAGCGACTCGTCGCTGACATTGCCGCGGAAGGTGATCAGGGCGTCATGGATCTTCTCATAGGCCGCGTCCCCGGCCAGTTGCTTGACCGCGATGGCAAAGCGCGAGGACAGCACCGATTGCTCGCCCAGGATCGGGAATTCCTTCACCACGAAGCGGATATTGCCGTCGCTTGCGACCAGGTCCGAGACTTCGGAATAGGATTTGCGACAGTAGGTGCAGCGGTAATCAGTGAACTCGACGAGGGTCACGTCGCCCTCGGGATTGCCGCCGACCCAGGAAACGCCATCCTCGAAGATGTCCTCGGCATTGACCCGGACCAGCGTCTCGTCATTCTGCGCCTGGGCATTGGCCTGGCGTTGTTCGAGGACGCCGATCGCCTCCATCAGCACCTCGGGATTGTCCATCAGATAGGACCGTACCTCGGCGCGGAAGGCCGTGCGCTCGGCCGCGCTCATGTCGGTGAGGTCGAAGGCCTCGGCCTGAGCTGCGAGGGGGGCGGCGAGGCCAAGGGCCATCAGCGCGGCTGCGGTCATGCGGGTCATCGGCTCTCTCCGTTCGTCGTGACGCGGGTCGGGCTCTCTTCCACCATATCCGGACGACGGCGCCAATGGGCAAAAGCCAAGGCCGGGGTCACTTCTTGCGGCGTATCGCCTCGACCATGCGCAGGAGCGCGACGGCGGGCACGTCGCCGCGCACCATGGTCCGCCTCAGGACCTGCGCGGGGGCGGGGCCCAGCTCCAGCGCCTTGGCGAGGGCGCGGGTCTCGGCCAGCTTTGCGGTGATGTCCGCGCCCGCCATCCGTGTCGTCGCCTCTGCCGGGTCCAGCCCCAGTTCCGCCGATATCCGGTCGAGCGTGGCGGCGTCGAGCGTGGCGCCCGCGTCAAACAACCGGCTCTGGGCGGCCTCATAGGCCGCGGGGCCCGCCAGTCGAAGCACCGCCAAAGCGAAGCGCGCGGCGCGCTCGGCCGCTTCGTCGCCGGGGCGGGGCGCCTCCTTGACCACCAGCCGCAGCTGGTCGTCCCGCTCGGCTGCCTCGCGCGCCGCGTCAAGCGCCCGCCTTGCCCCTTCGGCGCGGTAGTCGACGAAGCTGACCAGCGTCACGTCGCCGTCCGGCGCGCCGCCCGTCCAGTCATCCGGTGCGCGGAAAAGCGTCTCGGCATGGGCCTCGATGCGGGCCAGATCGGCATTGGCATGGCGCGCCATCCGGCGCGTCTCGGCACCCTCCAGAGCCTCGCGGATGACCTCGGGATGCTCCAGCAGATAGGCGCGAAGCTCGGCCCGGAAGGCGACCCTCTCGGCGTCGTTCAGCGGAAGGGCGAGGCCCGGAGTGGCCGTCGCCACCGCAACAGCAAGACACAGCACCAGCTTCATCGCTGTTTCAGCTTTTCGGCTGCGGCGAGGATGTCATCGGCCCGCAGCCAGCCCGGCGAGCCGCGCGGCAGCAGCCCTTCGGCGCGGCGGGCATGGACAGCGGCGGTCTTCATCCGGCCGGCGACGGCATACCGTTCGGCGGTCGCGACCGAGGCCATGCCGTTATTGCCGGTGCGGGCATAGGCCACGGCCAGATCGCGCAGCATCCGTGGGTCGCGGGGGTCGCGGGCCCGCGCCTTTTCAAGCGCGGCCAGGGCCTTGCGGTTCTCGGCCGGCCGGTCGAGCGCCAGCAGCGCGCGGCCGTAGCCGGCAAGGATCAGCGGCTCTTTCGGCGCCATCTGCACGGCGCGGGCATAGGCCTGCACTGCCGGGCCGAACTGGCGCGATTCCAGAAGGATCTGTCCTTTCAGCTCCTGCACGAACGGATCGCTGCCCCGCGCCGCCTCCAGCCGCGCGATCTCGGCCATCGCGCGGCGCGCGTCGGGGGTGCGGTGCCAGGCCACGGCGCGGCGCATCATGCCGACGGCCGTCTTGTCCTTTTCGGCGCGGCGCAGCGTGTAGCGCGGGTTTTGCAGGAAGGCGCCCAGCTTGCCCCGGGCGCGGGCAAACCAGTAATCGGCTTGGGTATCGGACTGCACCGCGCCGCTATAGGCGCTGGCATAACCGCGCGCATTGCGCAGCCGGTCCGCATTGAGCGGGTGGGTGCGAATATAGGGGTCCTGTCGGCTTTGGCTCAGCGCCTCCTGACCGCGGAAGATCTCGAGCACCTTGACCATCGCCTGCGGAGAGATCCCGGCCCGCGCCATGTAGCGCGCGCCCGCCTGGTCGGCCGAGGCCTCCTCGGCCCGGGTATGGGCGAAGAAAAGCCGCTGCGCGGTCGAGGAGGACCCCATGGCAATTCCCGCGCCCGCATCCGCATGGCCCGCCGCCGCGACCGCCAGCGACATCAGCATCCCCATCGCCGCGGCCGATCCCGCGCTGCGCATGTTGGACAGCCTGCGCGTGATATGGCCATTGGCGATATGGGCCAGCTCATGCGAGATCACCGCCTGCAACTCGGCCGCGCTTTCCAGCCTGAGCAGAAGGCCCGAATGCACCATCACCGTCTGGCTGTCGAGGACGAAGGCGTTCAGGCTCGAATCCCGCAGCACCATCACCCGGACCCGCTCGGGGCTGAGCCCGGCGGCGACGGCCAGCGGCTGGGTCAGGCGTTTCAGCGCATATTCGATCTCGGCATCGCGGATCAGCGACTGGGCCCGCGAGGCCGCCGGGGCAAAGCTCAGGATCAGCGCCAGCGCCAGGCCGATCAGGCCGCGCGCCGGTCCCGTCATGGCTCCCATTGACCTCGTCCCCCTCGGCTGGAAGAAAGCCTGCAACTGGCAGGCACCCTAAGGAGACGGGCATGAAGGTTTCAAGCCGAGGCGAGGTCGATCCCTTCATTGTGATGGATGTGATGGAGGCCGCCGCCCGGGCCGAATCGCAGGGGCGCAGGATCATCCACATGGAGGTGGGCCAGCCCGGCACCCCCGCACCCGCCGCGGCCCGGAAGGCGCTGGCCCGCGCGATGGAGGAAAGCCCGCTGGGCTATACCCTTGGTCTTGGCCTGCCCGCGCTTCGTGCCCGGATCGCCGCGCTTTACCGCGACTGGTACGGCGTCGATCTGAACCCCGAGCGGGTGGTGGTGACGCCGGGTTCGTCGGGCGGCTTCACGCTGGCCTTCACCTCGCTTTTCGATGTCGGCGCCCGGGTCGGGATCGGCGCGCCGGGCTATCCCTCCTACAAGGCGATCCTCAAGGCGCTGGGGCTCGAGCCGGTGATGATCCGGACCGAAACCCAGCACCGCCTGCAACCGGTGCCGGGCGATCTGCCCCAGGATCTCGACGGGCTGCTGGTGGCCTCTCCCGCCAACCCTTCGGGCACGATGCTCGACCGCGACGCGCTGGCCGCGCTGATCGACGCCGCCCATGCCCGCGGCGCGGCCTTCATCTCGGACGAGATCTATCACGGCATCGAATACGAGCGCAAAGCCGTGACCGCGCTCGAGATCACCGACGAGACCTATGTCATCAACTCCTTCTCGAAATATTTCTCGATGACCGGCTGGCGGGTCGGCTGGATGGTCGTGCCCGAGGATCATATCCGCCGGGTCGAGCGTCTGGTGCAGAACCTCTTCATCTGCGCGCCCCATGCCAGCCAGGTCGCGGCGCTGGCAGCACTCGATTGCGGTGACGAGCTTCAGGCCAATATGGAGGTCTACCGGAAGAACCGCGCGCTGATGCTGGAGGGGCTGCCGAAGGCGGGCTTCACCCGGATAGCGCCACCCGACGGGGCCTTCTATGTCTATGCCGATGTGTCGGACCTGACGACCGACAGCCGCGCCTTCGCCGCCGAGATCCTTGAAAAGGCCGGTGTCGCGGTGACCCCGGGGCTCGATTTCGACCCCGAGAGGGGGGCGGGCACGCTGCGCTTTTCCTATGCCCGTTCGACCGCCGATATCGAGGAGGGCCTGGCCCGGCTCGCCCGTTTCATGGCGTCGCGATGAGCCCGCTGCGCCCGGCTGCGAAGGGCGTTCTGGCGATGGTGGGGGCCTCGGCGATCTGGGGCCTGTCCTCGATGTATTACAAGCTTCTGGCCCATGTCCCGCCGCTTGAGGTGCTCAGCCACCGGACGATCTGGTCGCTGGTCTTCTTCGGGCTGGTGCTGGCGCTGCAGGGGCGGCTGGTCGAGCTCTGGCGGCTGTTCGGTCAGGCCCGGGCGCTCTGGCTGGTGGCGGCGGCGGCGGTGATGATCTCGACCAACTGGTTCTTCTTCATCTACGCGATCCAGATCGGCCATGCGGTCGAGGCGAGCCTTGGCTATTACATCTTCCCGCTGGTCGCGGTGGCGCTGGGCTTCGCGGTGCTGGGCGAGCGACCCTCGGCGCTGCAATGGGGCGCGGTGGGCCTTGCCGCTGTGGCCGTCGGAGCGCTGACCTGGGGGCTTGGCGTCGCGCCCTGGATGTCGCTGGCGCTGGCGGGAACCTTCGCGCTTTACGGGCTGGCCAAGCGTGGCGTGCCCGCCGGGCCGGTGGTTTCGGTCACCGCCGAGGTCGTGCTGCTGCTGCCGCTGGCGCTGGTCTGGCTCTGGGGGGTGCATGTCGCGGGCTGGCCCGGGCTGACCGGCCGGGCGCTGGGCGCCTTCGGCCAGGATCTCGGCGACAGCCTGCTCTTGGTCTTTTCCGGGCCGCTGACGGCGGTGCCGCTGATGCTGTTCAGCTATGCCACCAAGCGGGTCGATTTCGCGACCGTGGGGCTGGTGATGTATCTGAACCCGACCTTGCAGGTTCTGGTGGCGACACTGGTCTTCCGCGAGCCCTTCACCGGCTGGCACATCCTGGCCTTCGCCCTGATCTGGACGGCGCTTGCGCTTTATTCGGCCGAAAGCCTGCGGCTGGACAGGGCGTCGCGCAGATCCTCCATCAGCGCGGGCACGTCGGACACCATGCGGACATAGCCTGCCAGCGAGGGCTCGGCGAAGCCCTCGTCGATGAAGTGATGGATGAGCGCGCTCAGCGGGTTCCAGAAGCCTTCGGTATTGAGCAGGTAGATCGGCTTGGCATGCAGCCCGAGCTGGCGCCAGGTCAGCACCTCGAAGAATTCGTCCAGCGACCCGGCACCGCCCGGCAGCACCACGATCGCGTCCGAATTCATGTACATGACCTTCTTCCGCTCATGCATGTTCTCGGTCACGATGAAGGCCGACAGGTCGCGCTTGCCGACCTCGCGGTCCAGCAGGTGCACCGGGATCACCCCGAAGGTCTGCCCGCCCGAGCCCTGCGCCGCCCGTGCGACCCGGCCCATCAGCCCGACATCGCCCGCGCCATAGACCAGCCGCCAGCCCGCCTCGGCCAGGGCATGGCCCAGCGCGTCGGCCTGGGCCGCATAGGCGGGACGGTCGCCGTCGCGTGAGCCGCAGAAGACACAGATGGATGGGTTTTGAAGGGTCATGGCACGCCTGCGGATCGGTTTTATGGACCCGTGATACCGGGGTTGATATTGTCCCGCAAGGCATCGGGCCACAGGGCGGTCCATGCGGGGGAGGAGGGGCGATGCCAGAACGCGCGCGCAAGGCACCGATCCGGAGATCGGTCTGGACCTGGATCATCCTCGGCGGCGAGGCGGCGCTGGTTCTCATGGTCGCTGCCTGGTTCCTCGGGCGGGACGACGAGCGCAAGAGCGACGGGCCCCAGGCAGAACAGGATGCGGCCGTCACCTCGCCGGATACGACCGACAAGGCCCCTGATGCTGCAAATACCGACGCGCAACCCCCTGCTGCGGGCGACCGCTCGGAGGCGGTGCCGCCCGCGATGCCCGTGTTCGCGCCGCCTGCATTCGATCTGGTCCGCGTCACGCCCGAGGGCAGCGCGCTGGTCTCGGGCCGGGCCGGGGCGGGCAGCGTCGTCGCGGTGCTGGTCGAGGGCCGCGAGGCCGCCCGCGCCAAGGCCGATGCCGCTGGCAATTTCGCGGTCCTGTTCGATCTTGGCCAAAGCGACGAGCCGCGGCGGATCTCGCTTGCGATGCTGGGGGCCGACGGGCGCCGGACCGCCTCCGAGGCGACGGTGATTCTGGCCCCGAACCGGTCCGTTTCCACTGCCACCGGGCCAGCCGGAGGGCTCGAGGATGCGGCGGAAGGACCGCGCCCGTCGCAGAGCGGCGCGCCGTCATCCGCGATAATCGGGCCGCCTCCGGCCGATGCCGCCGCCATCCTCATCTCGGATGCCGGAGGGGTGCGCCTGCTCGAGCCCCCGCATCCCCATGAGGCGCCGCCGGTTTCTGGACTGACGCTCGACGCGATTTCCTATGATGCCCAAGGGGCCGTGCGTCTTGCCGGTCGCGGCCGTCCCGGGGCCGCGCTTCGGCTCTATATCGACAACGCGCCGCTGACCGAGACCGCGATCGACGGCGCCGGACGCTGGACCCTCCGCGCGCCCGGCATCGCCGCCGGTCGCCATGTCCTCCGGGCGGATCTGCTGGCCGACGATGGCGGGGTTGCGGCGCGGATCGAGACCCCGTTCCAGCGCGAGCCCGCCGCCGAGATCGCGGCCGCCATGCCGCCGCCCGCCGGACCGGCCGGGGTCCGGGTCATGACCGTGCAGCCCGGCTATACGCTCTGGGGCATCGCCGACCGGACCTATGGCCGGGGCATGCAATATGTGAAGATATTCGAGGCCAATCGCGGCCAGATCAGCGATCCCGACCTGATCTATCCCGGCCAGATCTTCGATCTTCCGCATGTCGAATAGTCATGGCGTCGCTGGCATTTTCCGGTCTCCGGCGCTAGGGTCGGCCGCGCTCCCCTTAGGAAGGCCTCTCCCCGATGCGCCGTGGCAGACGTCCCACTACCGCAGACCTGTCGCAATTCGACCGCGAGCAGGGCATGCGCACGATCCGCAAGGTCGCGCCCTATCTCTGGCCGCAGGGTCAGGGCTGGGTCAAGCGCCGCGTCGTGCTGGCGCTGGCTGCCCTTTTGCTGGCCAAGGTGGTCTCGGTCGGCACGCCCTTCCTCTACAAGGCCGCGGTCGACAGCCTGACCGGCGAGGCCCGTAACGACACATTGCTGCTGGCGGTGGGCGCGGTCGGGCTGACCGTCGCCTATGGCATGGCGCGGCTGATGAATACCGGCTTCCAGCAGCTTCGCGACGCGATCTTCTCCCGGGTCGGGCAGCGCGCGCTGCGCCGGCTGGCGCTGGAAACCTTCACCCATATTCACCGGCTCTCGCTGCGCTATCACATCTCGCGCAAGACCGGCGGGCTGTCGCGGGTGATGGAGCGCGGCGTGAAGGGCGTCGAGTTCCTGCTCCGCTTCCTGCTGTTCAGCATTGCCCCGCTGGTCCTCGAGCTTGCGATGGTCGGCGTCGTCTTCGCGCTGGCCTTCGATCTCTGGTATCTCGCCGTCGTGGCGGCGGTGATCACGGTCTATGTCAAGTTCACCTTCGTCGTGACCGACTGGCGGGTGAAGATCCGCCGCCGGATGAACGATCAGGACACCGACGCCAACCAGAAGGCCATCGACAGCCTGCTCAATTTCGAGACGGTGAAGTATTTCGGCGCCGAGGCGCGCGAGGCCGAACGCTACGACCGCGCGATGGAGGGCTATGAGGAGGCCGCGATCAAGACCTCCTATTCGCTGGCGCTGCTGAATTTCGGTCAGGCGCTGATCATCACCGCCGGCATGATCGCGGTGATGGTGATGGCGGCGCTGGGGGTGCAGGCGGGCAAGCTGACGGTCGGCGATTTCGTGATGGTCAACGCCTACATGATCCAGATCACCATGCCCCTGAACTTCCTCGGCGCGGTCTATCGCGAGATCCGGCAAAGCCTGATCGACATGGGTGACATGTTCGCCCTGCTGGAACAACCCGCCGAGGTGACCGACCGGCCCGATGCCGCCGCGCTGAAGGTGACGGGCGGCGCGGTCGAATTCCGGGATGTGCGCTTCGGCTACGACCCCGGACGGCCGATCCTCAAGGGCGTCTCGCTTTCGGTTCCGGCCGGGCGCAAGGTGGCCATCGTCGGGCCGTCGGGCGCGGGCAAGTCGACCATCGGGCGGCTGCTCTTCCGCTTCTACGACGTGACCGGCGGCGCGGTCGCGATCGACGGGCAGGATCTGCGCGAGGTCACCCAGGACAGCCTTCATCGTGCCATCGGCGTGGTGCCGCAGGACACGGTGCTGTTCAACGACACCATCCTTTACAACATCGCCTATGGCCGCCCCGGGGCCAGCCCCGCCGAGATCGAGGCCGCGGCCCGCGCCGCCAAGATCCACGACTTCGTGACGTCCCTGCCGAAGGGATATCAGACCCTCGTCGGCGAACGCGGGCTCAAGCTTTCGGGCGGCGAGAAACAGCGCGTGGGCATCGCCCGGACGCTGCTGAAGAACCCGCCGATCCTGCTGCTCGACGAGGCGACCTCGGCGCTCGATTCCGAGACCGAGGCGGGCATCCAGTCGGAACTCAAGGCGATGGGCGAGGGCCGCACGGTGATCGCCATCGCGCACCGGCTCTCGACCATCGTCGATGCCGACGAGATCGTGGTGCTGGAAGACGGTCAGGCGGTCGAACGCGGCACCCATGAGGCGCTTCTGGTCCATGGCGGCCGCTACGCCGCGATGTGGCAGCGCCAGCAGGCGGGCGAGGACGGGGATATCGCCGCCGAATAAGCCCGGGGCTCCGTGTCGCGCCGCCATTGACAGCGGTCCCTTGCTTCTTCTTGGTTCAAATACCCATGACGCCCCGGTCTGCCATCCGGGGCCGACATCCGGAACATACGACCCGGGGGGGGCTATTCGGCGGCGCGCAGTCCCTTCCCGTCCCCGTCCTTGCTGTCCTCCGCGGCCTGCCCGGGCGGTGTCGGGCCCGAGGGCTCGCTCCAGACGATCTCGGGCAGATCCAGCTGCCCGGCGGCCCGGTTCAGGGCCAGGTCGCGGGCGGCACGGCTGCCGGGCCCCGCGCTCAGCGCCGCGAGACGGCGCAGCGACCCATAGGCGCCCGCCCGCACCCATTCGCGCAAGGCCAGCAGCGATGGCGTGAAGACCAGCGTCAGCACCGTCGCCACCCCCAGCCCGAAGACCACCGCCGTCGCAAGCTGGGTCCACCACAGCGAGGCCGGGCTGCCCATTGTGTAGCCGCCATTGGCGAAGTCGAAGCTGACCCCCAGCATCATCGACAGCAAGCCCGCCATGGTGGTGACCGTGGTCAGGAAGACCGGGCGGATGCGGTCCTCGCAGGTCCTGACGATGGCCTCGATCCGCGGCATGTAGCGGGCATAGTCCTGATAGGTGTCGATCAGCACGATGTTGTTGTTCACGACGATCCCCGCCAGCGCCACCACGCCGGTCCCGGTCATGATGATCGAGAAGGGCTGGCCCATCACCAGCATCCCGATCAGCACCCCCGCCGAGGACAGCACCACCGCCAGCAGAACCAGCACCGAATTGTAGAAGCTGTTGAACTGCGCCAGCAGGATGATGAACATCAGCCCCAGCGCGGCGGTGAAGGCCTTCGACAGGAAGGCCGTGCTTTCCTCCTGGTTCTCCTGGTCGCCGGTCCATTCCCAGCTCACGCCCTGCGGAAAGGAGGCGGTCTCGAGCCAGCGGGTCAGGGTCGCGATCCGCTCATTGGCGTTGATCGGCTGGCCGTCCGCCGTGGTCAGCCCGTCGGTCACCGCCGCCTTGACGTCGAAATAGCGCTTGCCGTCCACCCGGTCGATCCGGCCGATCTTTCGCACCGGGCTGATGGTCACGAAATTCGACAGCGGGACCAGCCCGAATTCGGTCCTCACCTTCAGGGTATCGAGCGTGGACAGCAGCCGGTCGCGTTCGGGCAGCCGGACCCGGATGTCGATCTCTTCATCCGAGGAGGGCACCCGCATCGTGTCGAGAAGAACGCCGCGCGTGACCAGCTGGACCATCTGGCCCGCCAGCGCCGCCGAGGCGCCGAAGCGGCCGGCCTCTTCGGTATCGACATCGATCTGCCAGTCGATGCCGGGCAGGGGCCGCGTATCCTCGATGTCGCGCAGCCCCTCGGTCTCTTCGAAGCGGTCGAGAACGGTCTGGGTCGCCGCCGCGAGATCGTCCCAGTCATCGCCCTTCAGCCGCAGATGCACAGGCTTGGCCGAGGCGGGGCCGTCGGCCAGATTCAGGATCTCGGTGCGGATGCCGGGGATCTTTTCCAGCTTGCGCTCGATCCGCTCGAGGATCAGGGCGCCGTTCAGGTCGGGGTTCCCGGCCCGTTCCCGCCATTTCTGCAGCTCGATCTGAACCTGGCCGACGGTGTCGAGCGGCGGGCTCGCACCGCCCGTGTTCTGGCTCAGGCCGCCATCACCCGCGAAGGCGAAAACATTCTCGACCCCGGGTTCGGCCAGCACGATGCGCTCGACCTCCCGCACCATCGCATCCTTCTCGTCGATCGACAGGTTGCCGCGCGCCCGGACATAGACGATTGCCTGTTCGGGCTCGGTCTTCACGAAGAACTCGACCCCGTTATTGTGCTTGCCGTAATAGAAGAACACCCCGGCGACGAAGGCCCCCACCACGGCGACGGTCACCAGCGGCATCACCGGATTGCCGGCAATGGCGCGGATCAGCCGGCCGAAGAGAGTGGGGCTGTGGCCCACCTCCACCGGTTCGGGTCGCTCGCGGCGAAGCGCGTTCGCGGCCAGCGAACAGCCGATCAGCCCCAGCGTGAAAAGCGCCATCCCGGGCAGCATCTCGAGCGGGCCGGAACTGGCCGGGCCCGAGGCCGGATAGGACGGGTTCAGCATCCGCATGAGGCCGAAAAAGGCCGTCGCCATCGCCAGCGCCATCACCCCGATCCGCAGCGGCCTGGGCCTCGGCCGCAGCCTCGCGCTGATCCGCGACAGAAGCCGCGAGAACCGGCCCGCGACCCCGCCCACCACCGGCAGATAGACCAGCGCCACCACCAGGCTTGCCGACAGCACGAAAATCAGCGTGACCGGCAAGAGCCCCATGAACTCGCCCGCGATCCCGGGCCAGAACAGCATCGGCAGGAAGGCGCAGAGCGTGGTCGCGGTCGAACTGACGATGGGCCAGAACATCCGCTTGGCCGATTCGGCGAAGGCATGCATGGGTCCTGTGCCCTCTGCGATCCGGCGGTCGGCATATTCGACCACCACGATGGCGCCGTCGACCAGCATCCCGACCGCGAGGATCAGCCCGAACATGACGATGTTCGACACCGTCACGTCGAGGATCGCCAGCAGCACGAAGCACAACAGGAACGAGGTCGGGATCGCAAAGCCCACCAGCAGCGCCGAGCGGGTGCCGAGAAAGGCCAAGACCACCACCATCACCAGCGCGATCGCGGTCAGAACCGAGCCCTCGAGCTGGCGGACCATCGATTCCACATTGGTCGACTGGTCGTTCGAGGTCGTGACCACGATGGCCTGCCGCAGCTCGGGCGGCCATTCGGCGCGGGCCTTCTCGACCTCCTCGCGCACCAGCCGCGACGTGTCGATGATGTTGAAGCCCTTGCGCTTGACCACCTGCAGCGCCAGCGTCTGCTCGCCGTTGAAGCGGGCGGTCGAACTGCGGTCCTCGAAGGTCAGCCGGATCTCGGCGAGATCGCCGAGCCGGACCACCCGGTTGCCGTTCACCTTGACCGGCAGGTCGTAGACATCCTCCGGGCTTTCGAACGAGGCCGGGATCTTGAGCGCGAAGGCGCCCTGCGCGGTCTCGATCTCGTCGGCCGCGATCAGCTGGTTGTTGGCGGTGACGACATTGACCAGCTCCTGCGCCGTCACGTTGTAGGATTCGAGCTTGAGCGGATCGAGGATCACCTCGAGCATCTCGTCGCGCTGCCCGGCCATCGACACCTCGAGCACCGGATCGAGCGCCTCGAGCCGGTCCTGCAGGTCCTTGGCCGTGCGCACCAGCGTCCGTTCCGGCAGCGTGCCCGCGAGGTTCACGACGAGGATGGGGAATTCCGAGAAGTTGATCTCGGAGATCGTATAGGTCTCGTAGCCGCTCGGGAAATCGGCCTCGGCCTTGTTCATCCGGTCGCGCACATCGGCGATGATCTTGGTCTTGTCCCAGCCGAATTCGAATTCGAGCGCGATCCCGGCATAGTTCTCGCTTGCGGTGGCCGACATCTTGTCGAGCCCGTCGAGATCGGACAGCTCGGTTTCCATCGGCTTGATCAGCAGCCGTTCGGAATCCTCGGCCGAGATGCCGGGGAAGGGGACCGAGATGAACAGCGCCGGGATCTCGATATCGGGCTCGCCCTCCTTGGGAAGCTCGATATAGGCCAATGCGCCCGCGACCAGGGACATCAGCACGAAGGCCACGACCATCCTCGCGCGGGCCGCGGCCCAGTCGACGAGACCGGTCATTGCGGCGGCTCGCGGCGATGGACCTCGACCGGCGTGCCGTCCGAGACGAATTCCTGGCCGACCACGATCACCCGGGCGCTGTCGGGCAGGCCCGAGACCCAGATGCCGTCAGGGGTGTCGCGGATCACCTCGACCGGGGCAAAGCGCGCGCGGCTGTCGGCATCGACCCAGCGCAGCCCCAGCCGTCCGCTATCGTCAAGCGTCAGTGCCGATTGCGGCACCAGATGGCCGTCGCGGGCCGGTCCGGCGATGCGGATATCGACGCTTTGCCCGGCGCGGACCGCGCCATCGGCATTGGGCGCCTCGGCCTCGACCCGGAAGGTGCGGGTGACAGGGTCGCTGATGCGGGCGACGAAGGAGACCTGGCCCTTGATCTCGTGCCCCGAGACCAGTTTGCCCGTCGCGGCCGCGCCGGTCCGGATCTTGTCGACCTCGGTCTCGGGCACGGCCCCCACCAGCCGGATCGGGTCGAGTGCGGTCACCGTGGCGCAGGACGACCCCGGCTGCAGCAGGGCGCCCAACTCGGCGGTATCCTCGTCGAGCACGCCCGCGAAGGGCGCGGTGATGGTCAGCCGTTCGATCTCGATCTCGGCGTTTCTGACCTGGGCCTCTGCGGTACGGCGGGCGGTTTCGGCCGCTTCAAGCCCGGCCGTGGCCGAGGCGACCGCCGCTTGGGCGGTCGACACCGCCGAGGCGGTCCCCGCGACGCGGGTATCGGAGGCATAGCCCTCGCGCGACAGCCGCTGCGCGGCCCGGTCGTTGATCTCGGCCTCGTTGAGCTGGGCGCGGGCCTGGGTCACGGCGGCGCGGGCTTCGGGCAGGCGGGCGCGGGCCTCGGCCAGCACCGCGCGGGCCTGGGCCAGGGCCGTCGGCCGGGTCCCCGGTTCGATCCGGCAGAGGGTGTCTCCCGCGGCGACCGACCGGCCCTTCCTGAGCGGTTCCGAAACCACCCGGCCGTCGATCTCGGCCAGCACGGCGACGCTGCGCGCGGCTGCGGTCTCGCCCCTGAGCCGCACGCCGCCCCGGACCGGCCGGGCCTCGCTGTCGATGACCACGACCGAGACCGCCTGCGGCGCGTCCTCGCCGGCGGTCGTGTCGGGCGCAGCACTGGCGGGATCGACCCCGGCCAGCGCCATCACGCGCTCGCGTTCCATCATCAGCAGGTAGAATGACACTGTCACCAGAAGGGCGGTGAGCATCGAGATCCAACGCATGGACGGGCTTGCCTTTCTCGTTCCGATGCACAGGGACCCGCCTTGGCGGGCCTCGGGCCGGGCCATCGCCGCCATCATCGCTCCCGCACGGGTCGGCACCTTCGGCGGGGGCTTTCGGGGGCCGGTCCGGCGGCCGTCCCCGTTTCCCCTGATCGTACTGTCAAACCGCCTGGACGTACAAGCGCTCCGGACCCTGCCGGGCGCCAAAGTTGCGGGCTTTGCAAAGCGGTGGGTGCTGCGCTAAGACAGGCGCCAGAAGAGCCCAAGCAGCCGGACCTCCGAGACGCCCATGACCAATCCCGAAAGTTTCATCCAGGAAGTGACCGAAGAGGTCCGTCGCGACCGCCTGTTCTCCTGGATGCGCCGCTATGGCTGGATCGCGGCGCTCGTGATCCTGATTCTGGTCGGCGGTGCCGCCTGGCGCGAATGGAGCCTGGTGCAGCGGCAGGCCGAGGCGCAGGCGCTGGGCGACCGTATTCTCGACGCGCTCGACATCCAGGATGCCGCCGCCCGCTCGCAAGCCCTGGCCGGGATCGAGGCAGAGGGCGAGGCGGGCGCGCTGGTTGCCCTTCTCGCCGCCTCCGAGGCACCGGACGCGGCCGCACGGATCGCGGCCACCGAACGGCTCGAGGCGGTCGCCTCCGACAGCGCGCTGCCGCCCTACATGGCCGATCTCGCGGCCCTGAAACTGGTGCTGCTGCGCGGCAGCGAGATCCCGCCCGAGGCGCGGATCGCCGCGCTCGAGCCGCTGGCCGGGCCGGGGCGGCCGTTCCGCCCGCTGGTGCTCGAACAGATCGCCTATGCCGAGATCGAGGCGGGCCGGACCGAGGCCGCGCTCGACCGTCTTCGCGGGCTTCTTCAGGATGCCGAGGCCAGCGCGGACTTGCGTCGGCGCGCCAGTCAGTTGATTGTGGCGCTTGGCGGATCGCAGGATGCAGGCTGAGGCCGGGCAGGGGCGGACAGCCGTAAAAGACGGGCCCAGGATCAAGGGGACAGCGACAGTGAAATTCGGCCAAGTAACGAGCGTTCTCGCGCTGATCGCCCTGGTTGCGGGCTGCGGCAGCGATGAGGAAATCCTGCCCGGCGAACGCCTCGGGGTGCGCGAGGCGCTGGGGCTCGAGACCGCGCAGCCGGACCCGTCCGGGACCGAGCGTGCGATTTCGCTGCCGGCGCCGCAGGCAGTGGCCGACATGCCCCAGCTTGGCGGCAATCCCGAACATCTCACCCCGCATGCCGCGCTGTCGGCCCAACCCGCGCGGATCTGGTCGACCTCGATCGGGGCCGGCAACAGCCGGCGCTACCGCATCACCGCGCCGCCGGTGGTCGCGGGCGGCGTGATCTACACGCTGGATGCGCGCAGCCAGGCGTCGGCCGTCTCGGCCGATGGCAAGGTTCTCTGGAAGGCCGACCTGCGGCCCGATGGCAAGCGCGGCAAGGATGTCAGCGGCGGCGGGCTTGCCTATGGCGACGGACGGCTCTTCGCCACCACCGGCTATGGCACGCTGATCGCGCTCGATCCCGCGACCGGCGACGAACTCTGGACCCAGAAGGCCGATGCCGCGATCTCGGCCCCGCCGACCTATCGCGAGGGCATGGTCTATTTCGTCAGCCGCGACAACCGCGCCTGGGCGATCTCGGCCACCGACGGCCGCGTGCAATGGCAGATCCCGGGCACGCCCGCGCCGGCCGCAATGCTGGGCGGCGCCGCGCCCGCGGTGACCGAGCGGCTGGCGATCTTCCCGTTCAGCTCGGCCGATCTGGTCGCCGCACTTCGCCAAAGCGGGGTGCGCGTCTGGGGGACGGCGCTGGCTGGCCAGCGCCGCGGGGCGGTCTATGCCGCGGTGACCGACATCACCGGCGATCCGGTCGTGGCGGGCAACGTGCTTTACGCTGGCAACCAGTCGGGCCGCTCGGTCGCGCTCGACGTCAATTCGGGCGAACGGATCTGGACCGCCGAGGACGGGGCCTACGGCGCGATGCTGCCGGTCGGCGGCTCGGTGTTCTTCCTGACCGATCAGGACAAGCTGGTCCGGCTAGATGCCTCGGACGGCAGCCGGATCTGGTCGGTGGACCTGCCCTATTTCACCAAGAAGAAGCCCAAGAAGCTCAAGGCCGTCTATGCCCATTACGGGCCGATCCTGGCCGGTGGGCGGATCTGGCTTGCTTCGGATGATGGCTGGCTGAGGGGCTTCGACCCGGCCTCTGGCGCGCTTCTGGCCGAGATCGACCTGCCGGGCGGCGCCGCCTCGCGACCGGTGGTGGCGGGCGGAACGCTTTACGTACTGTCCGAGCGCGGGGAACTCGAGGCTTTCCGCTAGGCCCGGGATGGTGTAGGCGGGCGCTCTGATCCGGTTCGGAGAGACCCATGAGCTTTACCCTGGCCATCGTCGGACGGCCCAATGTCGGCAAGTCGACGCTGTTCAACCGTCTGGTCGGCAAGCGCCTTGCGCTGGTCGACGACCAACCCGGCGTCACCCGCGACCTGCGCGAGGGCGAGGCGCGGCTGGGCGATCTGCGCTTTACCGTGATCGACACGGCCGGGCTGGAAGAGGCGACCGATGAAAGCCTGCAGGGCCGGATGCGGCAACTGACCGAACGCGCGGTCGGCATGGCCGATGCCTGTCTGTTCGTGATCGATGCCCGCGCGGGCGTGCTGGCGGCCGACGAGGTCTTTGCCGAGATCCTGCGCAAGAAATCGGCCCATGTGATCCTCGCTGCCAACAAGTCCGAGGGCCGCGCCGCCGATGCGGGCTTCTTCGAGGCCTATGGGCTGGGCCTGGGCGAGCCGCTCCGGCTGTCGGCCGAACATGGCGAGGGCATGGCCGAGCTGCATTCCGTGCTGGCGCCGCTGATAGAGGCCGCCGAGGCGCGGATCGACACCGAGGCCGCGCCCGAGATCGATGTCGACCTCTACGAGGAAGACGACGACGAGAACATGGAGGTGCCGGTCCGGATGCCGACCGCCGCGCACCCCCTGCAGGTGGCGGTGGTCGGACGGCCGAATGCCGGCAAGTCGACGCTGATCAACGCCATTCTCGGCGAAGACCGGCTGCTGACCGGTCCCGAGGCGGGGATCACCCGCGATTCGATTTCACTGTCGATGGACTGGCAGGAAACGCCGGTCCGGCTGTTCGACACCGCGGGCATGCGCAAGCGCGCCAGGGTTCAGGACAAGCTCGAGAAGCTGTCGGTGTCGGATGGGCTCCGGGCGGTGAAATTCGCCGAGGTGGTGGTCGTGCTGCTCGATGCACAGATCCCGTTCGAGGCGCAGGATCTCAGGATCGCCGATCTGGCCGAGCGCGAGGGGCGCGCGGTGGTCGTGGCCGTCAACAAATGGGACCTCGAAACCGACCGGCAGGACAAGCTGATCGCGCTCAAGGAAGAATTCGCCCGGCTTCTGCCGCAGCTGCGCGGCGCGCCGCTGGTGACGGTCTCGGCGCTGACCGGGCGCGGGCTCGACCGGCTGCATGATGCGGTGCTGTCGGCCTATACGGTCTGGAACCGCCGGGTGCCGACCGCGCGGCTCAATCGCTGGCTCTCGGGTATGCTCGAGATGCACCCGCCACCGGCCCCGGGCGGGCGCCGGATCAAGCTGCGCTACATGACCCAGGTCAAGACCCGGCCCCCGGCCTTCGTGGTGATGGCCTCGCTGCCCGAGAAGCTGCCGGAAAGCTATCGCCGCTATCTGGTCAACGGGCTGCGCGAGGATTTCGAGATGCCGGGCACGCCGATCCGGCTGACTTTCCGCGGCCAGGGCGATCGCAACCCGTTCAGGGCGAAGAAGAAAAAGACGCCCTCGCGGCTGAGGAAGCATCTCGGGAAGAAGCCCGAGGGCTGATCGCTCATCGCGCCGCCCTTAGGACAGGGGCGGCGCTTTCCGTCCTGTCATGGGTATTTGATCCAAGAAGAAGCCCGATCGTGTCTTCTTCTTGGCGAAAATACCTCCGGCATCGAATCCGACCGCGCAAGGCGGCCGGAGCGGGGCTTTCAGGTTGCGGCACGGACCGTCAGGAACCCGGCCAGCACGGCGCCCGCGAGGGCGGCAATGGCGACCAGCGGTGCGGCGGTGATGTTGGCCATGGCGATGCCGATGAGCCCCCAGATCAGCGCCGCGCCATAAGCCGGGGCGCGGTCGAGCGGGAAGAGCACCGCGGCGCCGGTGATGAGCGCGCCGAGCAGTGCCAGGAAGGCCCATCCCGTTTCGCCGAAGAGGATGCCGTGGCCCGCGCCCAGAAGGCCGACCGAGACCCAGCTGGCCGCGGTCAGCCATCCCGCATAAAGCCCGACCGGCGCCTGCAGCCACCAGCGGTCGACGAGCGGCGTCTCGACCAGCGCCCAGATCGCCATGGCGGCCATCCACCACAACAGAAGCGAGGCCCAGACCGGCGAGAGCTGCGCGACCCCGATCCAGGCCGCGCCGGGGGCGAGCGACAGGATCAGCGGCACCCGGCAGGCTTCCCAGGCGCCGTCGCGGGCGCGGCGGAACAGCCCGAACCCGGCCGAGATCAGAAGCCAGACATAGATCACGCTCCAGATCGCGAAGGTATAGCCCGCGGGCTGCACCGGCGGATTGTTCTGCGGTATCGGAAACTGGTCGGGCGAAAAGCCCGAGAAGCCGCCCGGCATCAGCGCCGAGGCGACGAAGAATACCGTTGCGACAAAGACAAGTATCGCCTTCACAGGGTCGATCATGCCAGTTCTCCTTCAACTGTCAGCAGCGTCTTGCCGCCGAGCCAGGGTGCGAGCGCCTCGGGCAGGGCGACGGATCCGTCCTCGCGCTGGCCGTTTTCCAGCACCGCAATCAGGCATCGACCGACCGCAAGGCCCGAGCCGTTCAGGGTATGGACATATGCCGGTTTGCCGCCGCCGACGGGCCGGAAGCGCGCATTCATCCGCCGCGCCTGGAAATCGCCGCAATAGGAGACCGAGGAAATCTCGCGATAGGTGCCCTGTCCGGGCAGCCAGACTTCAAGGTCATGGGTGCGCCGCGCGCCGAAGCCCGTGTCTCCGGTGCAGAGCGTCATCGTGCGGTAGGGCAGGCCTAGCCGCTCGAGGATGCCCTGGGCACAGCCGGTCATCCGCTCGAGTTCGTCAAGTCCCTGCTCGGGATGCACGATCGACACCATCTCGACCTTCTCGAACTGGTGCTGGCGCAGCATGCCCGCGGTGTCGCGCCCGGCGGATCCGGCCTCGGAGCGGAAGCAGAGCGAATGCGCGGTCAGCCGGCGCGGCAGGTCGGCCTCTTCCAGCAGGGTGTCGTTGACGGTGTTGGTCAGCGTCACTTCCGAGGTCGGGATCAACCACCAGCCCTCGCGGGTCTGATAGCTGTCCTCGCCGAATTTCGGCAGCTGGCCGGTGCCGTACATCATCTCTTCGCGGACCAGCACCGGCGCGTTGACCTCGGTCAGCCCGTTCTCGGTGACATGGGTGTCCAGCATGAACTGCGCCAGAGCCCGGTGGATGCGCGCCACGGCCCCCTTCAGCACCACGAAGCGCGCGCCCGACAGCTTGGCCGCGGTCTCGAAATCCATGCCCGCGGCGACGCCCGGCAGCTGGTAATGCTCTTTCGCGGCAAAGCCCGGGTCGGGCGGGGTGCCCCAGCGGTGACGCTCGACATTGTCGGCCTCGTCGGCGCCGTCGGGCACGTCGGCCAGCGGCAGGTTCGGCAGGCTCATCAGCATGTCCTGAAGACGCCTGTCCTCGGCCTTGGCCTCTTCGTCGAGCCGGGCGATCTCGTCCTTCTTCTCGGCCACCAGCGCGCGCAGGCGCTCGAATTCGGCCTCGTCGCCCCGGGCCTTGGCGGCGCCGACCTCCTTCGAGGCAGCGTTGCGCGCGGCCTGGGCCTCTTCGGCGGCGGTGATCTTCGCGCGGCGGGCCTCGTCGAGCGCAAGGATCGCGGGCGAGACCGGCGCCAGCCCGCGGCGCGCCATGGCGGCGTCGAAAGCGTCGGGTGTCTCGCGGATGGCGCGGATGTCGTGCATGTCTTGTCCTCGGGTGGTCTGGGTCTCTGTCTTGGGGCGGTTATGCCCGATCCTGAGGGGCGACGTAAGAGGCCGGATCGGCGCGCCACCTGGCGCATTCCCGGTCGAATGCTGTCTGGCTCAGGGCCTCGGACGGCCAGTGAGGCGGTCGTATGATCGGCCCGATTAGGACGACTGTTCCATCACCGAAGCAGCGTTCGAGATCGAGGGTCCCGATATGATGTGCGCCGAGGATGCAATCGCGGAAGGCGAGCCCCTGATGGATCGTCGCTGGACGTGGAGGGGGGCCAGTTCGGGCTGTCCTGAAGCCGAAGTCGGTATCGCGTTGGCTTTCAAAGCCAATTATGATCGCGTTTTTCCAAGTGGCTTCTGCAAAGTTCGCACCGAGCGCCCACCTATCGGGTCCCCTCACTCCCGAGAAGGCGACGACACTGTCTTCCATTTGTGCTTGCGAAAAGTTCGCCCCGATTTGTGTCTTCGGAGAAAAGAGGAAGCGGCTTCGATTGAAGATGGCCTGCGACAGATTGGCGTTTTCGAACACGGCTCCTTCGAAGATGCTCTCATAGCCCTGAACCCTTTTCATGTTGGCAGACGTGAAATTGCAGTCGCGAAATCGGGACCGGTAGAGGAATGCATCGTTCAGATTGGACCCGGCGAACGCGGCGTGGGAAAAATCTGCGCCACTCAGATCGCATTTCGCGAGATTGCATCTGCTCAGTGAAAGACGGTAGCGGGCAGCGGTTTCAAGGCGACGACGGGATTCCGCCCGCCGTCCCAGCACGGTCAACGCGGTCTGGACATCGGTCAGGTCTGTCAGTTCGGAAAGGGAAGTCTTCGCCGCGTCCGTGTCCTCCGAGCGGGACAGAGGCTGCGATGATGGCGGTCTATGTGAATTCTCGCAGATATAGGCGCAGAGGATCTCCATCACGTTCACATGGTCGCGGTCGCTGTCCCGGCTGATCCGTTCCAGCGCGTAGATCGCGCCGATGCGGACCTCGATATTGGGTTCGGTCGTCTCTTCGATCTCGGTCGTGCCATCCGGGTGCGTGATCCGCCGCTTTACGGTCTTTTCCGCCCCCAGCCCCCCGACCGCCTTGTTCAGACGGTCGGTGATAAGCCCCTGTTCGGCCACCTCCACCTGCTTTTGCGCGACGATCGAGCGCCAGACCA
Organism: Rhodovulum sulfidophilum DSM 1374; assembly: GCF_001633165.1. Lineage (NCBI taxonomy): Bacteria > Pseudomonadati > Pseudomonadota > Alphaproteobacteria > Rhodobacterales > Paracoccaceae > Rhodovulum > Rhodovulum sulfidophilum. The sequence goes on from NZ_CP015418.1 coordinate 1,738,900, forward strand.
GAAACGGAACCCCGATGAGGCCCGCGAGCACGAGGCCGATATTTCGTATTGCCTCGGATCGGCGTTCAGCGGGGGCGAAGTCGCCCAGTCCGACAAGGGCCATGATGAAGGCGAGGAGGGTTCCGGCGATGAGAGCCAGCGCCAGCGCCGAGACCGCAAGACCAATGATCCGTCCGAACCGCCGTGCCGCTGTGAAATCGGGCGATCTGTTATAGCCCAGCCAGTCAATCAGATCCGGGCGCTTGTCGGGCATAGGACACTCCGTTTCCTTGAAGCGCAGACTGCCCCGAACCGCCGCTGCTGGGAACCGGTTTCACCGGGGCCTATTGACCCGCCAGAAAGGCCGCGCCGGGGCGGGCGGCGATCGAGCGGATCCCGCCCGCGCCACGCAATGCGGCCGAGATCACGCCGACCACCTGCCAGCCCCGGCCCGCGCGCTGCAGGACCGGGGCGCCCGAAAGGCCTTTGGTCACCGGGCAGCTGAGCCCGGCCATGCCGGGGCTCTGGACCAGCACGCGGCAGTCGCGGACCCGGCTGAGCGCGTTCGGGCGGTCGCGGCGATAGCCGATCACGGTGACCTCGGGGCCGATGCGCTCGGGCAGGGCCAGCGCAAGCGGCGCGATGCCGGTGATCGGCGTCTCGAGCAGAAGGATCGCCACATCGCTGCGCAAGCTACGGGAATCCGGTTTCTTTCCGGGATGAAAGCCGGGGTTCGGCCGGAGCGCTCGGGCGGTGCGGTGGGCGGCATAGCTGCCCTTGTACCAGCCTGCGAGGAAATGCACCTGTCCGGGCTGGGCCCGCGCGCCGCCGCGCAGCGCGTAAAGGCAATGAGCCGCGGTCAGCACCCGGTCGGGCGCGATCAGCGTGCCGGTGCAGAACCCGCCGGTATCGAACCCCGCCACGTTGACCCGGCCAATGGCGCGCCAGGCGCGGTGCTGGGCCTCGGCCAGCGGCTCGGCCCGGTCGCGGGTGCCGGCGGCGTGGGCGGCGGGCAGGGTCGCTGCCCCCAGCGCGACGGCAAGGGCGAGGCTCAGTGCGGCAGGCGGGCGGCTCGAAGGTCGCATGGCCCTTGATATGCCCTGATCGGGACGCCATTTGAAGCCCCGGCGCAGCGCCTTGCCAAGCAGAAGACCCACGGATAGGGTGCGCCGCGACTGAAAACGGGGCGGCCCGTCTGCCCTTCGAACACGGGGACTTCCACATGTTTGCAACGCCAGCCTTCGCGCAAGCGGCCGGCGGGGGCGCCGCCGGCGCCTTCGGCTCTTTTCTTCCGCTGATCCTGATCTTCGCGATCATGTATTTCCTGCTGATCCGCCCTCAGCAGAAGAAGGCGAAGCAGCACAAGGCGATGGTGGACGCGCTGCGGCGCGGCGACCAGATCGTGACCCAGGGCGGCATCATCGGCAAGGTCTCGAAGGTCAAGGATGACGCCGAGGTCGAGATCGAGGTCGCCGAGAACGTCAAGATCCGTGTCGTGCGTCAGACCATCTCTCAGGTGCTCAACAAGACCGAGCCGGCGGAAAAGGCCTGATCGCCGATGCTTGATTTCGCGCTTTGGAAGCGGGTCGCGATCTGGGGGGTGGTTCTGCTGGGGCTGCTCTTTGCCGCGCCCAACATGTTCTATTCCCGGGTCGAGGGGCATAACGATGCCCTGAAGGCCATAGAAACCCAGGGCGCGACCCCTGAACTGATCGCCAAGCGCGACGGCTGGCCCGGATGGCTGCCCTCGGGCCTGGTCAATCTCGGCCTCGACCTGCGCGGCGGTGCCCATCTGCTTGCCGAGGTGCAGGTCGAGGATGTCTATGCCGACCGCATGGATGCGCTCTGGCCCGATGTGCGCGACGCGCTGCGCGAGGTCCGCGACCGGGTCGGCCCGATCCGCCGGATCGACGGCACGCCCGGCACGCTGCAGGTCCGTCTGGGCGAGCCCGCGGGCATGCCCGCCGCGCTCGAGGCGGTCCGCGGCCTGGCCCGGCCCATCGTCAGCCTGACCGGCGTCGGGGCGTCGGATATCGACGTCTCGGGCGAGGGCGCGGTCCTGACCGTGCAGCTTTCCGAGCCCGAGAAGCAGGCCACCATCGACCGCACCCTGCGCCAGTCGCTGGAAATCGTCCGCCGCCGGATCGACGAGGTCGGCACCCGCGAGCCGACGATCCAGCGCCAGGGCGAGGACCGGATCCTGATCGAGGTGCCCGGGATCGGCTCGGCCGACGAGCTGAAGGCGCTGATCGGCACCACCGCGCGGCTGACCTTCAACCCGGTCGTCTCGCGCACCAGCAATCCCAACGAGGCGCCAGGGGCGAGCAACGAGCTTCTGCCCTCGATGGACGAGCCGGGCACCTATTACATCATCGAGAAGACGCCGGTCGTCTCGGGCGAGGAGCTGACCGATTCACAGCCCGCCTTCGACCAGAATGGCGAGCCCTCGGTCACCTTCCGCTTCAACCCTTCGGGCGCGCGCAAGTTCGGCCAGTATACCGCCGAACATGTCGGCTCGCCCTTCGCCATCGTGCTTGATGACGAGGTGATCTCGGCCCCGGTGATCCGAGAGGCGATCCCGTCGGGCTCGGGCCAGATCACCGGCAATTTCACGGTCGAGGAATCGACCCAGCTTGCCGTTCTGTTGCGCGCGGGCGCGCTTCCGGCCGAACTGACCTTCCTCGAGGAACGCACCATCGGCCCGCAGCTCGGCGCCGACTCGATCGAGGCGGGCAAGATCGCCTCGGCCGCGGCCTTCCTTCTGGTCCTGCTGTTCATGTGGGCCAGCTACGGGCTGTTCGGGCTTTTCGCCAATGTCGCGCTGATCGTGAATATCGGGCTGATCTTCGGGCTCCTGTCGATGATCGGGGCGACGCTGACCCTGCCCGGCATCGCCGGGATCGTGCTGACCATCGGCATGGCGGTCGATGCCAACGTGCTGGTCTTCGAGCGTATCCGCGAGGAGCTCAAGACCGCCAAGGGCCCGGCCCGGGCCATCGAGCTGGGCTATCAGAGGGCGCTGTCGGCGATTCTCGACGCCAACATCACCACCTTCCTGACGGCGGTGATCCTGTTCGTCATGGGCTCCGGCCCGGTGCGCGGCTTCGCGGTGACGCTGGCCATCGGCATCGTCACTTCGGTCTTCGTCGCGATCTATGTCACGCGGATGATGATCGTGATGTGGATGGCCCGCCGTCGCCCCAAGTCCATCGTGCTGTAAGGGAAGATCCATGCGCCTGAAACTCGTTCCCTCCAATACCAGCTGGGACTTCTTCAAGTTCTCGCATATCTCGCTCGGTGCCTCGGCCTTGGCGATGGTGGTCTCGATCGTGCTGGTCTTCACCATGGGGCTCAATTTCGGCATCGACTTCAAGGGCGGCACCACGATCCGCACCGAAAGCAGCCAGCCGGTCGATGTCGGCGCCTATCGCCAGGCGATCTCGGCGCTCGATCTGGGCGATGTGTCGATCACCGAGGTATTTGATCCGAGCTTCGGCCCCGGGAAGAACGTGGCCCAGATCCGGATCCAGGCCCAGGGCGATGCCGAAAGCGTCACCCCCGAAACCATCGCCGCGCTCGAACAGGCGCTGAGCGCGGTCGATCCCTCGATCACCTTCCCCTCGGTCGAGAGCGTGGGGCCGAAGGTCTCGGGCGAGCTGGTGACCTCGGCGGCGATCGCGGTCAGCCTCTCGATCCTCGCCATGCTGGTCTATATCTGGTTGCGTTTCGAATGGCAGTTTGGGCTCGGCGCCGTGGTCGCGCTGATCCATGACGTCACCCTCACCATGGGCATCTTCGCCGGTCTGCAGCTCAAATTCGATCTCGCGATCATCGCGGCGCTGCTGACCATCGTCGGCTATTCGGTCAACGACACCGTCGTGGTGTTCGACCGGGTCCGCGAGAACCTGCGCAAGTTCAAGAAGATGGCCCTGAAGGACGTGCTGAACCTCTCGATCAACGAGACGCTTTCGCGCACCACGATGACCTCCTTCACCACGCTGCTGGCCCTGATTGCGCTGATCGTCCTGGGCGGCGACGTGATCCGCGGCTTCGTCTTCGCGATGACCTGGGGCATCATCGTCGGGACCTATTCCTCGATCTTCGTGGCCGCGAACATCCTGCTCATGCTGGGTGTCAAGCGCGACTGGTCGAAGGAAGGCGATGGCGGCGCGGGCACCCAGTTCGCCAACGCCGAGCGCTGAGCCCCGCGGCGGCGCGATCGCGATGACAGCCGGAATTCCCGGGCGCCCGGCGGTTTTCCCCGCCCGGCGCCCGGTCTATGATCGGGGCACGCCAGGCGACAGGAGACCCCGATGAAACTGACCGACATGACCATCCCCGACGGCCTGCCCATCGACGGCTACGGCCCGGGCTTCTTCAGGATCGCGGGCGAGATCCACGAGGGTGGGGCGCTTGTCGCCGAAGGAACGCTGCTGCCCTGGCAGGGGCCGGGCGACGAGGCGCCACTGATGGCACTTGAGGGCCGCGTCGACATCCTGCTGATCGGCACCGGCGAAAGCCTGACGCCGCTGCCGAACCGGCTCCAGTCCCGGCTCGAGGCCGCGGGCCTCGGGGTCGAGCTGATGTCCAGCCCGTCGGCCGCCCGCAGCTACAATGTCCTTCTCGCCGAAGGCCGCCGGGTCGCCGTCGCGCTGGTGCCCGTCCCCTGACCCCTCGGCCCCCGGGGCGTCTTCTCACCCCGCCGGTCGCCCCCGGGACCGCGCGCATCCTTTCGCGCGCTTCTTCTTGGCGAAAATACCCCAGCCGGAGGCGGCGCGCATCAGCGCGCCCGAACCCCGTGGCCGGACCGATAGGGCCGCGCGGCAAGCGCCCGCCTTTCCTGCTTCCCGCCCGCCGCCCTTTCGGCTATGCGGGGCACATGGAACTGGTGGCGAGGGATCTGGCCTGCGCACGCGGCAGCGTGCCGGTGCTCGAAGGGGTAAGCTTCACGCTCGCCGCGGGGCAGGCGCTGATGCTGCGCGGCCCGAATGGCAGCGGCAAGACAACGCTGCTCCGGACCCTGGCGGGGCTGCAGCCGCCGCTTGAGGGCTCCGTTTCCGCGCCACCCGAGTCGATCGCCTATGCCGCGCATGCGGATGGGCTCAAGGCCACGCTCACCGTCTCCGAGAACCTGACCTTCTGGTCCCGCATCTTCGGCCAGAGCGACATCGGACCTGCGCTCGAGGCCTTCGATCTCGGCGATCTGGCCGGGCGCCCGGCGCAGAACCTCTCGGCCGGGCAGAAGCGCAGGCTGGGCCTCGCCAGGCTGCTGGTCACCGGCCGGCCGATCTGGATGCTCGACGAACCCACGGTCTCGCTCGACGCGGCCTCGGTGGCGCAGTTCGGACGCGCCGTGCGCGGCCATCTCGACCGGGGCGGCGCCGCGCTGATCGCGACCCATATCGACCTCGGCTTCGAGGCGGCGCTGCTCGACATCTCGACCTTCCGCGCCCGGCCGCGCCGGATCGACAGTTTCGACGAGGCCTTCGCATGATCGCCCTGCTGCAACGCGACCTCCGGCTCGCGATCCGCGCCGGCGGCGGCTTCGGGCTCGGACTGGCCTTCTTTCTCATCATCGTCGTGTTGGTACCCTTCGGCGTCGGCTCGGACAGCGGGCTTCTTGCCGCCATCGCGCCCGGCATCCTCTGGGTCGGCGCGCTTCTGGCCTGCCTTCTCTCGCTCGACCGCATCTTCGCGCTCGATCACGAGGACGGCTCGCTCGATTTGCTGGCGACCGCGCCGATCCCGCTGGAAGGCGTCGTCGCGATGAAGGCGGCGGCGCATTGGGTGACGACCGGCCTGCCGCTGACGCTGGCAGCCCCGGGGCTCGGGCTTTTGCTGAACCTGCCTGCGGCGGGCTATGGCTGGCTGGCCGCGAGCCTTGCGCTCGGCACGCCCGCGCTCAGCATGATCGGCAGCTTCGGCGCTGCGCTGACCGTCGGGCTCAAGCGGGGCGGGCTTCTGCTGTCGCTGCTGGTGCTGCCGCTTTACGTGCCGACGCTGATCTTCGGCGCCGAGGCGGTGGCGCGCGGCATCGACGGGCGCGACACCGGAACGCCGCTTCTGATGCTGACGGCGATCACGCTTGCCGCCATGGCGCTGCTGCCCTTCGCCGCGGCTGCGGCAATCCGTATCAATCTGCGCTAGGGGCCTCACACGCTCGTCACTTGAGGGCCTTCCGAAACGCCACTAGGAACACGCTCATGTCGTCGCTTTGGGAATATGCCAATCCTCAGAAATTCATGCGGACCTCGTCGGTCCTGCTGCCGGTCTTCTCGGTGGCGGCGGCGATCTGTCTGGGGGTGGGGCTGGTCTGGGGCTTCTTCCTGACGCCCGAGGCCGAGAATTTCGGGTCCACCGTCAAGATCATCTACATCCACGTCCCTGCGGCGATGATGGCGATCAATGCCTGGGTGATGATGCTGGTGACCTCGCTGATCTGGCTGGTCCGGCGCCATCACGTCTCGGCGCTGGCGGCGCGGGCGGCCGCGCCCATCGGCATGACCATGACCCTGATCGCGCTGATCACCGGCGCGATCTGGGGCGAGCCGATGTGGGGCACCTACTGGGTCTGGGACCCGCGGCTGACCTCGTTCATGATCCTGTTCCTGTTCTATCTCGGCTATATCGCGCTTTGGGAGGCGATCGAGAACCCGGATGCCGCCGCCGACCTGACCTCGGTCCTGTGCATCGTCGGTTCGGTTTTCGCGCTGCTCAGCCGCTATGCCGTGAATTTCTGGAGTCAGGGCCTGCATCAGGGCGCCTCGCTCAGCCTCGACAAGAAGGAAAACGTGGCCGACGTGTTCTACATCCCGCTTCTGTTCTGCATCGCGGGCTTCGTCTGCCTCTTCGTCGCGCTGGTCCTGTTGCGCACCCGGACCGAGATCCGGGCCCGCCGGGTCCGGGCGATGCTGGCAAGGGAGCGGATGGCATGATCCCCGATCTTGGAAAATACGCGGTCGCCGTGCTGTCCTCCTATGCGGTGACGATGGGCCTGATCGCGGTGCTGATCGCGGTCTCGCTCTGGCGCGGGGCACGGGTCCGGCGCCAGTTGGCCGAGATCGAGGCCCGGAGGAACGCCGATGTCTGAGAAACGCCGGATTTCGCCTCTGCTGCTGCTGCCGCCGGTCCTGTTTGCGGGGCTTGCGGCGCTGTTCTTCATCGGCATGGCCCGCGACGACCCGGACGCGCTGCCCTCGATGCTGATCGGCAAGCCCGCACCTGCGCTGGCGCTGTCCGATCTGGCCGGGCAGGGGCCCTTCGATGCCGCGACGCTGGCCGATGGCAAGGTGAAGCTGGTGAACTTCTGGGCCAGCTGGTGCGCGCCCTGCCGGCAGGAACATCCCGAGCTCGAGACGCTGGCCGGGACCGGGGTCGAGATCTACGGCATCAACTACAAGGACGATCCGACCAAGGCGATGCGGTTCCTCGACGAGCTGGGCAATCCTTTCGTTGCGCTCGGGGCCGATCCATCAGGCCGCACCGCCATCGAATGGGGCGTCTATGGCGTGCCCGAGACCTTCGTTATCGATGGCGAGGGAACCGTGCTGCTGCGCAATCCGGGCCCGCTGACACCGGCCATCGTCGAGGCCGAGATCCGGCCGCTGCTGGATAATCCGCCCGCCACTTCGAACTGAGATGTCTTCTGTGGATGGCCCCTGCTTTGCAAGAGCTTTATTGTGATTTTGCGGCGCCATTGTCAGTACAGTCGTCTGTCCGGCCTGTTTGCGTGACACCTTCGGGATGCCACTGGCCCTGATGAGTTCCGCAAGCGAGGTTCCAATCGGCTTAGCGACCTCGCGGGCCGCTGACATTCACGGAGTGTCCTTGCTTTTGGTTGACTTCGTTCCGCATCATCACGGTCCAAGCGTCTTGCAACTCGTGCCGGCCGGGCGGTCAGGTGCCCGGCTGGCGGTAGTCCTGTTGCTTCGTCAGCATGGCCCAGACGATCCGGGCGGCCTTGTTGGCCATGGCGACGGTGGCCAGCCGGAACGGCTTCTGGGCCAGCATCTTCGCCGTCCAGAGATCGGCACGCTCGGGATGCTTCCTGGCCATCAAGGCGCGCGACGTCATGCCGACGATCAGCAGCTTCCTGATGTAGCGGTCGCCCTTCTTGGTGATCTTCCCGAGCCGCTCCTTGCCGCCGCTGGATTTGTTCAGGGGGGGCAGACCCAGCCAGGCCGCCAGATCGCGCCCGGTCCGGAATTGTTTCGCATCGCCGATCGTGGCGATGATGGCCGAGGCGGTAATCGGACCGATCCCGGGTATGCGCATCAGCCGCCGGGCATCTGCCGTCATCATGGCGTGCTGTTCGATCATCCTGGTGTAGCCGACGACCCGGGTGTTGAGGCCCACCAGCTGATGGCACAGCGTCCCGAGAATACCGTTGGCCAGTTCCGGCATGTCGGGATGGTCCCCGCCGAGGTGGCGTTTGGCAAAGGTGAGGATGGCGCCCACTCCGGTCGGCAGGATGTGGCCGAATTCGCGCAAGATGCTGCGGATCATGTTCACGATCTGGGTTTGCTGCCGGACCACAAGATCGCGGGTGCGGTGGATCGCCAGGATCGCCTGCTGATCTTCCGTCTTCAGTTCGACGAAGCGCATCGTGGGTCGGCGCACCGCCTCGCAAATCGCCTCGGCATCGACCGCGTCGGTCTTGCCCCGCTTCACATAGGGTTTCACATAGCCCGCAGGCATCAGCCGGACGTCGTGACCGAGCTTGCCCAATTCGCGGCCCCAGTGATGGGCGGACCCACACGCCTCCATCCCGACGACGCAGGGCGGCAGGGCCTCGAAGAATTGCAGAAGCTTGGCGCGCTTCACCGTCTTGTTGAAAATGACGCGCCCATTCGCGGAAATCCCGTGAACCTGAAAGACATCCTTGGCCAAATCCAGGCCGACCGTATTGACTGTCATTGGGTGGCTCCTCTCTCAGCAGTCGATGACAACTGCACTATGGCGCATCGCGACGCCGGGGGAGCAGGGGCCATCCACATCATCCGCTTCGGACTGAGCCTGGGCGAGTTTGGACTGAGCCTAGGCGAGGTCGCCGCTGCCAGCATAGTCCCCTTCCGCAGGTTCAACCTGCGGCTGGGCGATTGCCTCGATACCGGTTCGGGAGGCGCGGAGCGGATGCCGTCAACTTGACCAGATAAGCCCGCTTCCGGACAGTGCGGTCCGGAAGCGGGCCTGGAAAAATAGGTGCGGCTCAATAGCCGCAGTGGCCGCGGCTGACGCGGGCGCCAACCTGTCTCACGCAATCAAGGCCGATGACGTCTATTGTGACGATCCCCCAATTATCCCCATCAAAAGGTGCTCTGAAAACGTTGCGTCAAAAGTCTTCTAATATGGACCAACCATAGCCGAAACTTGATCTATCGCAAAGAAGAACCGGCGGGGTGGTTCGCAAAACTTTTGTTTCAGCAAACGACGTCGCCCCGGAGCAAGCTCCGGGGCGACTTTGTTTTCAAGGGGTTGGTGGCTCAGCCAGCCTTGGCGAGGTTGCGCAGAACGTAATGCAGCACGCCGCCATGTTCGACATATTCCTTCTCGATCGCGGTATCGATCCGGCACTTGAGCGTCACGGTCTTCTCGGTCCCGTCGGCATAGGAAATGGTGCAGGGCACCTCGGCCTGGGGTTTCAGATCGCCGGCGAGGCCCTTGATCGAAAAGCTTTCCTCGCCGGTCAGACCCAGCGTCTTGCGGGTGTCGCCGCCGGTGAATTCGAAGGGAATCACCCCCATCCCCACCAGATTCGAGCGGTGGATGCGTTCGAAGCTCTCGGCGATCACCGCCTTGACCCCCAGAAGCGCCGTGCCCTTGGCCGCCCAGTCGCGCGAGGAGCCCGCGCCATATTCGATGCCGCCGATCACCACCAGCGGAACGCCCTTCTCCTGCCAGGCCATGGCCGCCTCGAAGATCGAGGTCTCGGCGCCGTCCGGACCCTTGGTATAGCCGCCCTCGACGCCCGAGAGCATCTCGTTGCGGATCCGGATATTGGCGAAGGTGCCGCGCATCATGATTTCGTGGTTGCCGCGGCGCGACCCGTAGGAGTTGAACTCGCGCACCGGCACCTGGCGCTCGATCAGGTACTTGCCGGCGGGCGTCGTCTCCTTGAACGACCCGGCGGGGCTGATGTGGTCGGTGGTGACCATGTCGCCCAGGATCGCCAGCGGACGCGCGTTCTCGAGATCGGTGATCTCGCCCGGTTCGGTCCCCATGCCCTGGAAGTAGGGCGGGTTCTGCACATAGGTGGAACTGGCCGGCCAGTCATAGGTCTCGCTGTCGGTGGTCTCGACCGCCTGCCATTTCTCGTCTCCCTTGAAGACGTCGGCATATTTCGACTGGAACGCCTCGCGGGTCACGGTCTTCTCGACCAGTTCGGCGATTTCGGCTTGGCTCGGCCAGATGTCCTTGAGGAAGACGTCCTTGCCGTCCTTGTCCTGGGCGATGGGATCGCGGGTCAGGTCGATATTCATGTCGCCCGCGATGGCATAGGCCACGACCAGCGGCGGCGAGGCCAGGTAGTTGGCGCGCACATCGGGGCTGATCCGGCCCTCGAAGTTGCGGTTGCCCGACAGCACCGAGGTCGCGATCAGGTCATTGTCGTTGATCGCCTTCGAGATCTCCTCGGCCAGCGGCCCCGAATTGCCGATGCAGGTGGTGCAGCCATAGCCCACGAGGTTGAAGCCGATCGCGTCCAGGTCTTCCTGCAGCCCGGCCGCCTCGAGATACTCGCTGACGACCTGCGAGCCGGGGGCGAGCGAGGTCTTGACCCAGGGCTTGCGGTTCAGGCCAAGTTCGCGCGCCTTGCGCGCCACCAGCCCGGCGCCGATCATCACATAGGGGTTCGAGGTGTTGGTGCAGGAGGTGATCGAGGCGATCACCACCGAGCCGTCGCGCAGCTCGTAATCCTGGCCCTCGACCTTTGCGCTCTTGCGCGGGTCGGCATCGAGATCGGGCGCGGGGGCCTCGGCCAGCATGTCGCGCGCTTCCTCGCTTTCGTCGATGCCGCGATAATCCGACACGACATTGAAGAAGGACTGCGCGGCATTGGTCAGCGGGGTGTGATCCTGCGGCCGTTTCGGCCCCGAGATCGCGGGCACGACCGTGCCCATGTCGAGATGCAGCGTGTCGGTATAGACCGGGTCGTAATCGGCATCGCGCCACATGCCATTGGCCTTGGCATAGGCCTCGACCAGCGCGATACGGTCCTTGTCGCGGCCGGTCTGGGTCAGATAGCGCAGGGTTTCCTCATCGACCGGGAAGAAGCCGCAGGTGGCGCCGTATTCGGGCGCCATGTTGGCGATGGTCGAGCGGTCGGCCAGCGGCAGATGGGCGAGCCCCTCGCCGTAGAATTCGACGAACTTGCCGACGACGCCCTTCTGGCGCAGCATCTGCACGACCTTCAGCACCAGATCGGTGGCGGTGGTGCCCTCGACCATGCTGCCGGTCAGCCGGAAGCCCACGACCTCGGGGATCAGCATCGAGACCGGCTGGCCCAGCATCGCGGCCTCGGCCTCGATCCCGCCGACGCCCCAGCCCAGCACGCCCAGCCCGTTGACCATGGTGGTGTGGCTGTCGGTGCCGACCAGCGTGTCCGGATACGCCACCTGGTCGCCGGACTGATCGGTATCGGTCCAGACGGTCTGGGCAAGGTATTCGAGGTTGACCTGGTGGCAGATGCCGGTGCCGGGCGGCACCACGCGGAAGTTGTTGAACGCCTTCTGGCCCCATTTCAGGAAGGTGTAGCGTTCGATATTGCGTTCGTATTCGCGGTCGACATTCATCTGGAACGCGCGCGGGTTGCCGAATTCATCGATCATCACCGAGTGGTCGATGACCAGATCGACCGGGTTCAGCGGGTTGATCTTCTGCGCATCGCCGCCGAGGCCCAGAATGCCGTCGCGCATCGCGGCCAGATCGACCACCGCCGGAACCCCGGTGAAATCCTGCATCAAGACGCGGGCCGGGCGATAGGCGATCTCGCGCGCGGTCTTGCCGCCATTCGCGGCCCAGTCCGAAAAGGCGCGGATGTCGTCGACGGTGACGGTCTTGCCGTCCTCGAAGCGCAGAAGGTTTTCCAGCACGACCTTCAGCGCCGCCGGCAGGCGCGAAAAATCACCGAGCCCGGCCGCCTCGGCCGCGGGGATCGAATAGTAGGCATAGCTGGCGCTACCGACGCTCAGCGTCTTGCGAGTCTTGGCTGTGTCCTGTCCAACGGTGATCGGCATGAAAGATCGTTCTCCATCAGGGTGTCGCGCGGTTCATAAAATTACTGCACGCTCTTGCCCGATCGCATCGGGGCGATCAAGGGGGTGCGAAGCCTTTTGTATACCGTTGTGCACTGAAATGTCCAGAGGACGCGCGGCCGATCCGCACGGCCCCCTCCCGAATCCTTGATTGGCAGGTGTTCGGACGCTTGGGTACGAAGATCGGGCGAAGGGGAAATCAAGGCGAGTATGATGCGCGCAGTCCTAACGGTCCTGTTGGCGGGAAGTGTTTTTTTTGCCGGTCCCGCCCGGTCCGATCCGAGCCCGGTGGTGGTCGAGCTGTTTACCTCGCAGGGGTGCTCGGCCTGTCCTCCGGCAGATGCGCTGATCGCCGAGCTGGCCAAGCGCGACGACGTGATCGCGCTGGCCCTGCATGTCGATTACTGGGATTATATCGGCTGGAAGGACATCTTTGCCGACCCGGCCTTCACCCGGCGGCAGAAAGCCTATGCCCATGCCGCAGGCAAGCGCTCGATCTACACGCCGCAGATGGTTGTCGAGGGCGCCGATCATGTCGTCGGCTACCGGCCGATGGATCTTGCCCAGCTGATCGAGGCGCATGCCCTGGCAGATAGTCATGTCGAGCTCGGGCTTGCCCGGCAGGGCGACATGGTGACGGTGACGGCGGTCTCGGCCGAACCCTTCGGCGAGGATGTGGTGCTTCAGATCGTGCGTTACCGGCCCGAACAGCAGGTCGATATCAAGCGCGGCGAGAATGCCGGAAAGAGCCTGCGCTATGCCAATATCGTGGAGGCCTGGACCCCGGTTGCGCGCTGGAACGGGGCCGAGCCGCTTTCCGTGAGCGTGCAGGCGGCCGGGGACGAGCCGATCGTGGCGATCCTGCAGCGCCCCGGGCCGGGTGCGATCCTCGCGGCGGCGCGCCTGCGATAGGGCGGGATCAGCCGTACAGGCGCTGACGGTGGGGACGCTCCGCCCGGCGCATTGCTGTGGCTGGCGGCGCTCAGTGGGCCTTCCAGCGCCGATGGATCCAGAACCATTGTTCGGGATGACGCCTGACCCGGGCCTCGAGACTGTCATTGAGGGCCTGCATCATCTCGCGCGGGGTGGCGCGGGCGATGGGCGCCTCGATCTCGATCTCGAAGCTCAGCCCGTCCGGGCAGCGGGTCGCGTAGAACGGGATCAGCTCGGCATCGTAGCGCAGGGCCAGTTCGGCCGCCGATAGCGCCGTCAGGGCGGGCTGCCCCATGAAATGCAGTTCGGCGCCCCGACGGGCATGCTGGTCGGTCAGCAGTACCAGCATGCCGCCGCTGCGCAGATGGCGCACGAAGCCGGTCGTGCCGCGGCGTCCCTGGGGAAAGACCGGGCCGCCGAAGGCCTCCATCGTGCGCACGTAATGGGCGTTGAAGAACGGGTTCGCCATTGGCCGGTAAAGACCGCCGATCTCGTAGCCCCGCGCGACCAGCGCGGCCCGGGCGGCCTCGTAATTGCCGAAATGCCCGGTGACGAGGATCGCGGGGCGCCCCGCCTTCCTTGCTGCGGCGAGCGCGGCAAGCCCCGGACCCTTCGGCTCGGTCCCGGCCATCCGGGCGAGGAAGGCTTCGGTCGAGTAGTTCTCGATCAGGGTGCGGCCGGCATTGTCGGCCACCTGATCGGCGATGCGGCGGCGCCGGGGCGCGGGCATGTCGGGCCAGATCATCGCCAGATTGGCCTCGGCCCGGTCGCGATAGCCCGCGATGGGCGCAATCAGCCGACGTGTCACCCAGCCGCCGAAAGGAACCCGGCGCTCGTAGGGCAGGGCGAGGGCGGTGGCGATCAGAAGGCGCGCAACCCGATCCGTCAGCCAGTCGCCAAGACGCCTGGACGGCTTGTTCCGCTTGCCCATCGGACCGGTTTCCTCTCGTTTTCCGGTCCGCCAGGCCGGGATCTGCACTCTGCGTCACGTCGCGGCCCCACCATCCGTCGTCGGGCCGCCATGTGTCGCGCAGGCAGACATAATCCCCCGGCGCCCGGGCGACAAGCGCCCCCCGCCCTGGCGGCGCGGGACGGCGGTTCGCGGCGTCAGGCGGTCTTGCTCGGCTTTCTGAGCTTGATTTCGCCGGCGGCCTCCATGTTGCGGATCGCGCCGATCACTTCGGACATCGCCGCCTCGGCTTCCTCGGCGCCGGGGGCATCGCGCTCGTTGATCTCGTCGCGGATCTGGTTGGCCATCCGCTGCGACATGTTGGCAAGAATGTATTCGACCGCCGGGCCGGTCCGCCCGTCTGCGCCGGCCATGGCGGTGATCAGCTTGGTCTGCTCGATCGCGCGGGTCAGTGCCGGCACGTCGCGTTCGTCCAGCCGGTCGGGGATGTCGGCGAAGGTGAAGACCGCCTGGCGGACCTTTTCGGCCAGTTCGGCATCGGTTTCGCGCAGGCCCTGCAGCACGTCCTCGCGCGTCGCGGCCGGGGCCACGTCCAGGATCGCGCCCATCCGGGTTTCCGGGGCAAGCTCGAAAGCCGGTTCGGGGGCGGAATTGATCCGGTCGGCCAGCGCGCGGCCGATCCGGGTCACGGCGGCCGGGGGCACCTCGGCGGTGCGGGAAATCGCGAAGGCGATGCGGCGGGCCTCGGGGCCGGGCATCCGGCCCAGGATGGTCGCCGCGATCGGGCTGGGCAGCTTCGACAATGCCACGGCCGCTATTTCGGGGCTTTCGGCTAGCAGCAGTTCGGTCATGCGGTCGGGCGGCAGTTCCGACAGGGTCGCCCAGGGGTCGCCGCCGCGTTCGCCGCCGAAGCGGGCGCGGATCGCGGCCGCGGCCTCGGGGCTGAGATGGTCGCCGAGCAGCCGCATCGCCTCATCGATCCCGCCCGGGAAGGAGAGGCCGAACTGTTCGATCTCCATCAGGAATTCCTCGATCACGCCCTGCAGCGTGTTGCCGTCGATATAGCGCATGTTGGCGATTTCGTCGGCGAGGTCGGTCTGCACGGAGGCCGGGAGCGAATGAAGCGGCAGGTCGATCCCCTCATTCAGCACCAGACGAACGATAATTGCCGCCTTCTGGCGCGAGGTCAGGCCGTGAGGGGCGATAGGGGCTCCGAAACTCTGCACGTGGGTCTCCGTCTTCTTGATCAAGAGGGGTAATCCCCGGGTGTTAAGCCGGGGTTATCGAAGACCGTCTGCAGGGAGGAAATTTGTCGCGATCTGGGCGATCTGCCGGGGCGGTTTCGAAAACCTGTGCCGAAACGGCTATTATACGCAACGGCCATTATGCGAAACGGCCAACAAAGAAGGCGGCACCTTTGCCGTGCCGCCTTCGGTTCGGTTGTGCCGGGCCCGGGCCTCAGCTCAGCTGGTGCTTTGGGTCACGCATTGGCCAGAGGCCGCATCGAAGATCTGGCCATCGCCGCACTGACTGGCGTTGATCCGCTTTTGCCAGCCGCATTCCGCCGAGGCGAATGCGGGCAGAAGCGCAAGGGCCGCCGCTGCAAGGATCGTCCTGGTGGTCATTGTGCATCTCCGTCCTGAGGTGCCCCAGCGTAACACGAATCACCGCCTTCCGAAGTCACGGAAAATTCAGCAGGCGCGCCTCCGCCGGACGCGCACCCGCCGCACCCCCGTCTCACTCGGCGCCGAAGACCCGGGCGAAGATCGTGTCGACATGCTTGGTGTGATAGCCGAGGTCGAATTTCTCCTCGATCTCGGCCGGGCTCAGCGCCGCCGTGACCTCGGCATCGGCCAGCAGTTCTTCCTTGAAGTCCTTGCCCTGTTCCCAGACCTTCATCGCGTTCCGCTGCACCAGCCGGTAGGCATCCTCGCGGCTGACACCGGCCTGGGTCAGCGCCAGCAGCACCCGCTGGGACATCACCAGCCCTTTGAACTTGTTCATGTTCGCAAGCATGTTCTCGGGATAGATCACCAGCTTGTCGATCACGCCCGCCAGCCGGTTCAGCGCGAAATCGAGCGTCACCGTCGCATCGGGCGCGATGCCGCGCTCGACCGAGCTGTGCGAGATGTCGCGTTCATGCCAGAGCGCGACATTCTCCATCGCGGGGACCACGGTCATGCGCACCAGACGCGCGAGGCCCGTCAGGTTCTCGGTCAGGACCGGGTTGCGCTTGTGCGGCATCGCCGAGCTGCCCTTCTGCCCCTTCGAGAAGAACTCTTCGGCCTCCAGCACCTCGGTACGCTGCATGTGGCGGATCTCGATGGCGATATTCTCCATCGACGAGGCGATGACGCCCAGCGTCGCGAAGAACATCGCATGGCGGTCGCGCGGAATGACCTGGGTCGAGATCGTCTCGGGTTTCAGGCCCATCTGGCGGCAGACATGTTCCTCGACCGCCGGGTCGATATTGGCGAAGGTGCCGACCGCGCCCGAGATGGCGCCGGTCGCGATTTCCTCGCGGGCGGCCAGGAGGCGGCGCCTGCCGCGCTCCATCTCGGCATAGAAGCGGGCGAAGGTCAGGCCCATGGTGGTGGGCTCGGCATGGATGCCGTGGCTGCGCCCGATCCTGACCGTGTCCTTGTGTTCGAGGGCGCGGCGCTTGAGCGCGGCCAGAAGCTTGTCCATGTCGGCGATCAGAAGATCGGCGGCACGCATCAGCTGCACGTTGAGGCAGGTGTCGAGCACATCCGACGAGGTCATGCCCTGATGCACGAAGCGGGCCTGATCGGCGCCGACATGTTCGGCCAGATGGGTGAGGAAGGCGATGACGTCATGCTTGGTGACGGCTTCGATCTCGTCGATCCGGGCCACGTCGAAGACCGCGTCCTTCGCGGTCCAGACCGCTTGGGCATTCTCTTTCGGGATCACCCCCAGTTCGGCCTGGGCATCGCAGGCATGGGCCTCGATCTCGTACCAGATGCGGAATTTGGTGGCGGGCTCCCAGATGTCGGTCATCTCGGGGCGGGCATAGCGGGGGATCATTGGCGCAGCCTTCGCTTGGACGTGGGTTCCCGGTCTGATACCGCCTGGGGGCAGGCGCGGCAAGAAGCGGGGGCGGGGTGCCGGGACTTGAGGATTTCGAGGGATGCTGGCGGCTCGAGCGTCGGATCGACGACCGACTGACGGGGCAGGTGTTGCGGCTGACGGGCAGGGCGGTCTTTACGCCCGACGGCGATGATCTTGGGGCGGGCCTGGTCTATGACGAGACCGGGCGGCTCGAGATCCCGGGACAGGCCCCGGCGGTCGCGACACGGCGTTATCTCTGGCGCGCGCGACAAGCAGAGGGGCTCGAGGTCCTTTTCGAGGATGGCCGCTTCTTTCATCTCATCGCCCCTGGCGCCCGGCCCGAGGCGCGGCATGACTGCGCGCCCGATCTTTACCGCGTCCGCTACGATTTCTCGGCCTGGCCCTGCTGGTCGAGTTGCTGGGAGGTTCGCGGTCCGCGAAAGAATTATGCGATGGAAAGCAGCTACCGGCCAGAATCTTAGTCGATGCCACTTGCGGCTCCCCGCCGGGTCTTGCGCCGGAAGCGACGCTCGGGCAATACGGGCGCAACGAATTGCAACGGGAGTGACCGTAATGGCGTATGCCCTGACCCAAAAGGTCCTTGTCGACAATATCATGCCCCGGAACGGCGCGCAGCGCCTGGTTCGGGAAGTGGCCCTGGTCGTGGCCGGGATCGCGGTCCTGGCGCTGGCGGCCCATATCAAGGTGCCGATGTTCCCGGTGCCGGTGACCATGACCACCTTCGCCGTGCTGACGCTGGGCGCCGCCTATGGCCCGCGGCGCGGTCTGATCACCATCCTCGGCTATCTCGGGGTCGGCGCGCTGGGCTTCGACGTCTTCGCCGGCAGCGCGGCCGAGGCCTCCGGGCTGACCTACATGATGGGCTCGACCGGCGGCTATCTGGTCGGCTATGCGCTGGCCGCCCTCACGCTCGGCACCTTCGCCCGCGCCGGCTGGGACCGCTCGATGAGCCGGATGGCTCTGGCGATGCTGGTCGGCAATCTCGTGCTCTATATCCCCGGCGTGATCTGGCTCGGCCAGCTCTACGGCTGGGACCAGCCGATTCTGGCCTGGGGCGTGACCCCCTTCCTGCTGGGCGACGCGCTGAAACTGGCGCTGGCCGCGCTGGCGGTTCCTGCGGTCTGGCGGCTGATCGGCCGCGACTGATCGGACCGAAGTTTTCGGAATTGCAAGGGGGCGCGGCCTGCGGGGCGCGCCCCTTTTGCATGCGGAGGGATGACCGGTGTCCTCCGGGGGCGTGCCCGGGGCAGGGTCTGATCGGGCGAGGGCTCCCGGTTGATCCTGCGCGGTGTTCGATCATGGCGCTCCATGGGCCGCGTCCGCGATACGCCGTCCGATTAGACTCTGACCTCTAGACGCGCCTCTGCTGGGCCGTTCCCGTCGGTCTGGAGGCCTCGCCCGCCCGTCCTGTCTTTCCCGTGTCACCGTTGCGAGGCTTGTGGCGCCGCTGGCGCCAGGGCCGCGATCCGCATTCTGACGGGATCTCCCGATGCCCGCCCCCGTGTTTCTGGCCCGCGTCTCGGCCACGTCGCCGGTAGGCGCCCCGCTTCGTCCAGCGGGCAGGAGGTGCCGACAGAAAAGGGCGCCCGAAGGCGCCCTTTCCCGTAAGTCCCGGGTTCGGAAGGTCCGATCAGCAGCTGTAATACAGCTTGTATTCCATCGGGTGGGGCGTGTGTTCGAAGGCATAGACCTCTTCCCACTTGAGCTCCAGGTAGCCCTGGATCTGGCTCTTGGTGAAGACGTCGCCCGCGAGCAGGAAGTCGTGATCCTTCTCGAGGCTTTCCAGCGCTTCACGCAGCGAGGCGCAGACGGTCGGGATGCCGTCCAGCTCTTCGGGCGGCAGGTCGTAGAGGTTCTTGTCCATCGCCTCGCCCGGATCGATCTTGTTCCGGATCCCGTCGAGACCGGCCATCAGCAGGGCCGAGAAGCAGAGATAGGGGTTCGCCGACGGGTCGGGGAAACGGGCCTCGACGCGCTTGGCCTTCGGGCTCTCGGTCCACGGGATACGGATGCAGCCCGAGCGGTTGCGGGCCGAATAGGCGCGCAGCACGGGGGCCTCGAAGCCGGGGATCAGCCGCTTGTAGGAGTTGGTCGAGGGGTTGGTGAAGGCGTTCAGCGTCTTGGCATGTTTCAGCAGGCCGCCGATAAACCACAGCGCTTCATTGCTGAGATCGGCATATTGATCGCCCGCGAAGAGCGGCTTGCCGTCCTTCCAGATCGACATGTTGCAATGCATGCCCGAGCCGTTGTCGCCCGCGATCGGCTTCGGCATGAAGGTCGCGGTCTTGCCATAGGCCAGCGCCACGTTGTGGATGATGTACTTGAACTTCTGCAGGTTGTCGGCCTGGTTCTTCAGGCTGTCGAAGATCATGCCCAGCTCGTGCTGGCAGGTCGCCACCTCATGGTGGTGCTTGTCGACCTTCATGCCGATCTGCTTCATGGTCGAGAGCATTTCCGAACGGATGTCCTGGCCCTCGTCCGACGGGTTCACCGGGAAGTAACCGCCCTTGTAGGTCGGACGGTGGCCGAGGTTGCCCGACTCGTATTCGGTGTCGGTGTTCCAGGCGGCATGCTCGACATCGATGGCATAGGCGACCTTGTTCGGGGTCACGGAATAGCGCACGTCGTCGAAGAGGAAGAACTCGGCCTCGGGGCCGAAATAGGCCACATCACCGATGCCCGAGGATTTCAGGTAGGCTTCGGCCTTCTCGGCGGTGCCGCGCGGATCGCGGTCATAGGCTTCGCCGGTATCGGGCTCGACCACCGAGCAATGCACGCAGAGCGTCTTCTCGGCATAGAACGGGTCGATATAGGCGCTGTCCGTGTCGGGCATCAGCTTCATGTCGGAGGCTTCGATCGACTTCCAGCCGGCAATCGACGAGCCGTCGAACATGAAGCCTTCGTCCAGGAAATCCTCATCGACCTGATCGGCCATCACCGTCACGTGCTGCAGCTTGCCACGCGGATCGGTGAAGCGGATGTCGACATATTCGACGTCCTCGTCCTTGATGGTCTCGAGAACCTTGTTCTTGCTCATGTGACCTACTTCCCCTCTGTATTTAGGTTTGGTCGCGTCCTGGCCGGGCGCACCCGGCGCGCTTGGTTCGGATGATTAGAGTGCGTCCTCGCCGGTCTCGCCGGTGCGGATGCGGATCGCCTGCTCGACCGGCGAGACGAAGATCTTGCCGTCGCCGATCTTCTCGGTCTTGGCGGCGGCGACGATGGCCTCGATCGCGGCCTCGACCTGATCGTCGGGCAGGACGATCTCGATTTTCACCTTGGGCAGGAAATCGACGACATATTCGGCGCCGCGATAGAGTTCGGTATGGCCTTTCTGGCGGCCGAAGCCCTTCACCTCGATCACGGAAAGACCCTGGACGCCCGCCTCCTGCAGCGCCTCTTTGACCTCGTCCAGCTTGAAGGGTTTGATGATCGCCTCGATCTTCTTCACGGCGCGCGACTCCCTTTTGGTATGGTTCGAAGCCCGACAGACCACTTTCCCCGAAGGGGCACAATTGGCTAGGATGGTCGGAAAGTTTGGCATTCATGGAATCTTGCAGCGCCGCCAACGAATTGGGCGCAATGCCTTCTTAATGAGCAATTTGGAAACGGATTTCGGGGGAAACCATGTCCGAACTTCTGACCGCTGCCCAAATGCGCGCCATCGAGGCCGAGGCGATGGCGCGAGGCGATGCAGATGGACGGACATTGATGGAACGCGCGGGCGAGGGCGTGGTCGATGCGGCGCTGGCGCATTGGCCCGATCTCGGCACGGTTCCGCTCTCGGCGCTTGTGCTCTGCGGCCCCGGCAACAATGGCGGCGACGGCTTCGTGGTGGCGCGGCTGCTGACCGAACGCGGCTGGCAGGTAGAGCTGTTCCTCTTCGGGGCGCCCGACCGGCTGCCGCCCGATGCCCGCCTCAATCACGACCGCTGGGCGGAGCTCGGCCGGATCCGGCCCTGGGACGACGCGGCCCTGGCCGACCGTCTCGACGCGGGCGGCTGCGATCTGGTGATCGATGCGCTGTTCGGCAGCGGTTGCAGCCGCGGGATCGAGGCCATCGCCGGGCGCACGGCGGCGGCGCTCGGCCGGTTCTGCGCAGCGGACGGGCGGGTGCTGGCAATCGACATGCCAAGCGGGCTGTGCACCGATAGCGGCCGCGATCTGGGCGGGGTGCTGCCCGCCACGCTGACCGTGACCTTCCACCGCGCCCGGATCGGCCAGTTCACCGCCGAGGGCAGCGCCTTTTGCGGCCGGATCGTGGTGGCCGATATCGGGCTCGATCCCGGCCCCTGTCCCGGATCGGTGACGCTGGTCGGCGCGCCGGGGCCCGAGATCGGCAAGGTCGGAGCGGTCGGCGGGCACAAATACAGCCACGGCCACGCGCTGGTGCTGGCGGGCGGCGCGGGGCGCACCGGCGCGGCCCGGCTGGCGGCGCGCGGCGCGCTGCGGGTGGGGGCAGGTCTGGTGACGCTGGCTGCGCCCGGGGAGGCGCTGGCCGAATGCGCGGCCCATCTGACCGCGGCGATGCTGCGCCGGGTCGACGATGTCGGGGACCTGCTTGCGCTGCTGGAGGATCCGCGGATTTCGGCGCTTGGCCTCGGTCCTGGCTTCGGCACCGGATCGCGCGAGGCCGAGCTTTTGCGCCTTGCGCTCGACAGCGACCGTCCCCTCGTGCTCGATGCCGACGGGTTGAGCCTTCTGGCGCAGCTGGAGGCTCCCTTTTCCCGCCTTCACGGCGACTGTGTGCTGACCCCGCATGGCGGCGAATTCGCCCGGCTCTTCCCCGATCTGGCCGAGAAGCTGGCCGGTCGGCCCCCCCACGGCCCGGGCTTTTCGCGGATCGACGCGGTGCGCGCCGCCGCGGCCCGGTCCGGGGCGGTGGTGCTGCTGAAGGGCGCGGATACCGCGATAGCCGCGCCCGATGGCCGCGCCGCGATGCATGCCGCGCTTTACGACCGCGCCGCGCCCTGGCTCGCGACGGCCGGGGCGGGCGATGTCCTGGCCGGGATCGTGGCGGGCCTGCTGGCCCGGGGCCGCCCGCCCTTCGAGGCCGCCAGCCTGGGAGCCTGGCTGCATGTCGAGGCTGCCCGGGTCTTCGGCCCCGGCCTCATTGCCGAGGATCTGCCCGAGAGCCTTCCGGCAGTATTCCGCGGGCTCGGTCTATGAGGTCGGTCGGCAGAGCGCCTGACCGCTTGCGCCGCTGCCGCGGCCCGTGCCCCGATCGCGCGGAGGCTCCGGGCCGAAGGCGGATACCGCCGATACCGGTTTCCGGGGGCATATGGGTTGCAGCCGAGGCTTCCGCGCGGTCGGGCTGCGTGCAGGCCGTACTCGGTTTCCCCCTGAAGACGGAGCGGTCCTGCTTGTGGCCTTCCGCTTGTTTCGGCGCGATTGCCCTTGGGGCTGCTGACTTTTCCCCCGGAGCAGCGCCGGCGCCCTTGTCGTGGCATCACGGGAGGAGGCCCGCGCGCGGCAGAGGGCAATTGCGCCGCCACCGGCCGGGGTGGATCAGGGCGTGGGACGGCGCCGGTCTGGTGGCTGCCGGACTGGTGGCTGCTCTCGGCGCGACGTGGTGTCATCAGGATTTCAGGCGGGCGGCCTTGCAACCGGTCATGCCGTTCCCGCAACGGGTGGATGTTGCCACATCGGAGGCGGCGACTGACCGCTGCGGCTCTTGCAAACCAGCCGCGACACCCCTCGTCATCGTCTTGCCGAGCTGTTGTTGCAGAATCGAAGAAATCAGAGGCTGCAGCGGCCTGTAAGAAGGATTTCCTGCTCGCCAAGCCGCATGATATCCTGCCTCGAAAGCCGCTCGACGACGCAAGATCCTTCGATTATGCCCCAAAGCCCCTTGCCGACACAGTTGTGGGGCGTTGGCACAACCGCAGCGCGGCCGAAATTTCGCGCTTTTGGCGATGGGGGGCGTGAGGCCGCAATCTTTGGCAAGGGGCGCAGGATGGAGGAGCGAGCCCGATCCGTGCAAGTTGCCGCGCGCGCCGCTTCGGCAAGATCCCTTGCGGCGGGGCAGACGTCACAGCAGCACAGGGCCTGCCATGTCGCAGACCGATGGCAATGCGGCCCCCAAAAGGCATCCGGATCCTTTTGGCGCAATCGGGGCGCGATCTTGCCTTCGCCGGGCAATCGCGCGGCCGGGCCGGGTGTTCCGGTCGGGCCGATACTGTTGAAAAACTCGCTTGCGGGGCCGCAGAGCAAAAGCCCACGGGACATGGTTCCGCTTTTCTGCGATCCCGCCTCGTAAATGGACCTTTTCTGCCCCTGTGAAGAGCGGCGTTCCAAACTCAGACGACCTCTCAACCGCGGCCGGAGTTTTTCAACACAATCGGCCATGACCGGCCCTTGACGGCCCGCGCCCGGCGGTGGCCTCTGCGAGCTGGAAACACGGCTAGGCCTTCGCCGCGTGGTCCATGGCGGCCGCCGACGGCCCCTTGAAATCGGGCATGTCCGAGGATGAGGCGTCCCAGCGGTGGTACTGCAGCAGGTTTTCGAATTCGGCCTTGTCGATGGTCTTGAGGAAGGCCAGCCCGACGAAATAGGTCGTCGACCAGGTGACACGGCAGCCAACCTCGAGACCGCTCAGTTCAAGCGTGCCGCGCTGACCCGGTTCGGGGACGGTCTTCAGGTGCAGCTTGGCGCCGTTGGGGCTGATATCGACCGCCACTGCCGGGGTCCGGCCGTCGGGCAGCCGCAGATAGGTGTTCATGTGGCAGAGGGTCCGCGGCGTTCGGCGGCGCATGTGCCGAAGCACATAGACGGTGGTCGCTCCGGCCAGGGCCAGGCCGCCGATCCCGGCTGCGGCATAGGCGAGCCAGGGCGCCGCCCGCGCGGCCTTCAGCAGCTTCGACATCGCCGGAAGCCGGGTGCCGAGCTGACCGTCATTGACCGCTTCCTGCGAGAAGTCCGGTTGGCCCCTGAGCCGCTCCTCGGTGTTGACATCCCTGTTGCCACTTGGGGGGTAAGGGCCGCCGGGGCCGGTCTCGGGCGGTGAGAGATCCACCATGTCCTGCCCGGCGGTGTCGGCGATGACAGGCTGCGGCGCGGGGGGCTTGCCGATACGGCGAGGGGTCGGCTCCCGGGGGGGGGCGCGCCCGGTTTCGCCCGAGCCGAGAGCTTTCGCGAGGCCTCCGGCCGTGGTCAGCTCCAGTCCCGCGCGCCAGGCCGGGTCGGCGCGGCAGCGCAATTCCCGCAGATAGCCCTGCATCCGGCGGACCACGGCGCCGGCCTCGGGCGGGGAGGGGACGAAGCGCAGCCTGTCGGCCACCAGCTCGATGTAACCGGAGACCACGGGCAGACCGTCTTCGAGCCCGGCCTTGCGCATCACCCGTGCGAGGCTGGCGGGATCGGCGCTTGCGATGGCCTTCGAAAGGCTGCGGGCCTCTTCCAGACGGAACATGCCGGGTCCGGCGCGGGCAAGGGTTTCGCCCTCGACATAGATCCAGACCAGCCAGTCATGCATCGGGCAGGGGGCCGAGGCCCGTGCGGGGCCGCTGCCCGCCAGCACGAATGCGATCAGGGCGAGGAGGCGCATGACAGACATGACGGACATGACGGACATGACGCGGCGGGGTCCCATGGCGCGTGTCATCCTTTCGCTTCGAGAAGGCCCGAGTATTGCGGCATATGATTGACGAATATTTGCGGGTGCCGCAGCTCTGCGCCGAAAACGCCCGTCGGGCAGCCGCTCCCTTGCCCATGGCGGCCAAACCGCTGTATCAGATCGCCCGAAAGGGCCTGGGCCGGGGCCGAGAGCGAGGAGAGGCATATGCGTCGTGTGGTTGTCACCGGGCTGGGGATGGTGTCCCCGTTGGCCTGCGGGGTGGAAGAGACCTGGAAACGTCTCCTGGAGGGGCAATCGGGCATCGGGCCGATCACCCGCTTCGATGCCAGCCGCCTGGTCACCGGCTATGCCGCCGAGATTCCCTTCGGCGACGGGTCCGACGGGACCTTCAACCCGGATGACTGGATGGAGCCGAAGGAGCGCCGGAAGGTCGACGATTTCATCCTGTACGCGATGGCGGCGGCAAGCCAGGCGGTGGCCGATTCCGGCTGGGTGCCGGAGACCGATGCCGAGCGCGAGCGCACCGGCGTGATGATCGGGTCCGGCATCGGCGGACTGAATTCCATCGCCGATACCGCCGTGCTGATCCAGCAGAAGGGACCGCGCCGGGTGTCGCCCTTCTTCATTCCCTCGGCGCTGATCAACCTCGCCTCGGGCCAGGTCTCGATCCGCTTCGGCTTCAAGGGGCCGAACCATGCGGTGGTGACCGCCTGTTCGACCGGGGCGCATGCCATCGGCGACGCGGCGCGTCTGATCCAGTGGGGCGATGCCGACGTGATGGTCGCGGGCGGCACCGAAAGCCCGATTTCCGAGATCGGGATCGCGGGCTTCAACGCCTGCAAGGCGCTGTCGACCAAACGCGGCGATGCCCCCGAAACCGCCTCGCGGCCCTGGGACGCCGAGCGCGACGGCTTCGTGATGGGCGAGGGCGCGGGCGTCGTGATCCTCGAAGAGCTGGAACATGCCAAGGCCCGCGGCGCCAAGATCTATGCCGAGGTGCTGGGCTATGGCCTCTCGGGCGATGCCTACCACATCACCGCCCCGGCCGAGGATGGCGATGGCGGCTTCCGCTCGATGCAGGCGGCGCTGAAGCGTGCGGGGCTGGTCCCGGCCGATATCGACTACATCAACGCGCATGGCACCTCGACCATGGCCGACACCATCGAGCTGGGGGCGGTCGAGCGGTTGCTGGGCGAGGCGGCGGAGCGCACCACCATGTCCTCGACCAAATCCTCGATCGGCCACCTTCTGGGGGCTGCGGGCGCGGTTGAGGCGATCTTCTGCATTCTGGCGCTGCGCGATCAGATCGCACCGCCGACGCTGAACCTCGACACCCCGCCCGAAGGCACCCGGATCGACCTTGCGCCGAAAACCGCGGTGAAGCGTGAGATCAGCCTTGCGCTGTCGAACTCCTTCGGCTTCGGCGGGACCAACGCTTCGCTTGTCATGGGCCGCGGGGACCGCTGATGTGGAAGGCCGTCGCCTCCAACGCGCTGACGCTTTTCATCGTGGTGCTGCTGTTCGCCGGCGGACTTCTGATCTGGGCCAAGCAGAAATATGCCGAGCCCGGGCCGCTTGAGACCGCGATCTGCCTGAGGGTGGAGCCGGGCTCGACCATGGTCGGCGTCTCGCGCGATCTGGGCGACCAGGAGGCGGTGCGCCATCCGCTGATCTTCCGGCTGGGCGCGCGCTATGCCGAAAAGGACGACGATCTGAAGGCGGGCAGTTTTCTTCTGCCTGCCCATGCCTCGATGGAAGAGATCGTCGACCTGGTGACCCGCGTGGGCCGCTCGACCTGTGGCACCGACGTGAATTTCCGCATCGGAATCGCCAGCGCCGAGCTGCAGGTCCGCACCTTCGACCCGGCCACCGGCCGCTATGAAGAGGTGCTGGCCTTCGATCCCGGGGCGGGCGAGGTGCCGGCGGAGTATGCCGGGCTGATGGCCGAACCCGATCTGCGCTACCGGGTGACGCTGGCCGAGGGCGTGACCAGCTGGCAGGTGGTCGACGAGCTGAAACAGGCCGACTTCCTCGATGGCGACATCGCTGCCGTTCCGGCCGAGGGCAGCCTGGCGCCCGACAGTTACGAGGTGACGCCGGGCGAGGCACGCGAGGCGCTTCTGGCCGAGATGGCGGCGCGGCAAACTGCGCTGCTCGACCGTCTCTGGGAGACGCGGGCCGAGGGCCTGCCGCTGGCCAGCAAGGAAGAGGCGCTGGTTCTGGCCTCGATCGTCGAGAAGGAGACCGGTGTGCCCGGGGAAAGGCGCCGGGTCGCGAGCGTCTTCGTCAACCGGCTTGAACGGGGTATCCGGCTGCAGACCGACCCGACCGTGATCTACGGTCTTACCATGGGCAAGGCGCCGCTCGGGCGGGGGATCCGGCAAAGCGAACTGGCACGGCGCACGCCTTACAACACCTATCAGATCGACGGCCTGCCGCCGACGCCCATCGCCAATCCCGGCCGCGCCTCGATCGAGGCGGTGCTGAACCCCGAGACCACGGAATATCTGTATTTCGTGGCCGACGGCACGGGCGGGCACGCCTTCGCGAGAAGCCTCGACGAACATAACCGCAATGTCGCGCGCTGGCGCGCCATCGAGGCCGGGCGGGGCGGGAACTGATCGCCTGACCCGGGGCCGTCGGGGCCGTGTTCGATTTTTCGCCGAAAAATCGCGCCTCGCCCCGGCGGCGCGTTCAGTCTTCCAGAAGTGACCGCGCCGCGGCGCGGGCGGCATCGGTCACGGTGTCGCCCGATATCATGCGGGCGATTTCGTCGACCCGGGCCGGGCTGTCGAGCGGCGTCACGATCGAGCGGGTCATCTCGCCCTCGACCCGCTTCTCCACTCGCCAGTGATGCGCTCCCCGGGCCGCGACCTGAGGCGAATGCGTGACCACCAGAACCTGGGCCGAGCGCGCCAGCGCCGCCAGTCGGCGGCCGACCGCATCGGCTGTGGCGCCGCCAACCCCGCGGTCGATTTCGTCGAAGATCAGGGTAAGCGGGCTCGCGCCGCGCACCAGGCAGACCTTCAGCGCCAGCAGGAAGCGCGACAGCTCGCCCCCCGAGGCGATCCTGTTCAGGGGGCCGGCAGGCGCGCCGGGATTGGTTGCGACGGTAAAGGCCACCGCGTCCCGCCCGTCCGGGCCGGGCTCGGCATCCGAGATCACGGTCGAGAAGACGGCGCGCTCCATCTTCAGCGGCGCCAGCTCGTCCGACATCGCGGCGTCGAGACGGAGCGCGGCGGCGCGTCGTGCCGCCCCGAGCCTTGCTGCCGCGGCATCATAATCGGCCCGCGCCTCGGCTGCCGCTCGGCCAAGCCCAGCCAGGTCACCCGCGCCGGCGTCGAGCGCGGCCAGTCGCGCGCGCAGGTCAGCGGCGAAGGCGCTCAGATCGTCGGGCTGCACGCCGTGCTTGCGCGCCAGGGCCCGGATGGCGAAAAGCCGCTCCTCGGTGGTTTCGAGCGCGTTCGGGTCGAAATCGAGGGCCTGGAGGCAGTCCTCGGTGGCCTGCACCGCCTCGCCAAGCTCGACCAGGGCGCGCGACAGGGCCGCAAGCGGGGCGTCCAGCCGCCCCTCGGCGCGGTCCGCCGCGCCTTCGAGCCAGCGCAGCGCGTCGCCCATCCGCCCTTCCGCGCCTTCGCCGGGGCCGAGCGCGGCATGGGCGCGGGCGATATCCTCGCGAATGCGTTCCGCGGCCTGCATCGTCCGGCGCCGGGCATCGAGGTCGGCCTCTTCGCCCGGCTCGGGGGCCAGCGCGTCGAGTTCGTCCACCGCGTGGCGCAGGAAATCCTCCTCGGCGCGGAGCTCGGCGATCCGGGTCTCGGCCTCGGCAACGACGCGCTCGGCCCGGGCGCGGGCGCGCCAGGCCGCACGGACGGCGTCGATCTCGGTCTCCAGCCCGGCAAAGGCATCAAGCAGCTGCCGGTGGCCGCGCGGATTGAGAAGCCCGCGATCGTCCTGCTGACCGTGCAGTTCGACCAGCGTGTCCGACAACCGCCGCAGAACCTCGCCCGAAACCCGCCGGTCGTTGACCCAGGCGGTCTTCCGGCCCTCGGCGGTGTTGATCCGGCGCAGGATCAGCTCGTCTCCTGCCTCGAGCCCGGCCTCGGCCAGAACCGCGTGGGCCGGATGTCCGGCAGGCAGTTCGAATTCGGCGACCACCTCGCCCTGTGCGGCCCCCGCCCGGACCAGGTCGGCGCGACCGCGCCAGCCGAGGACGAAGCCGAGGGAATCGAGAAGGATCGACTTGCCTGCCCCGGTCTCGCCGGTCAGCACATTCAGACCGGGCCGGAACCCGAGCTCCAGCCGGTCGATGATAAGCATGTCCCGGATATCGAGACTGCGCAGCATGCCCCAAACCCCTGTATGCGGCTCAGAGCCACTCGCCCTTGATCATCTGGCGGTAGACCGAGCGCAGCCAACCCTCGCCCTTGGCCTCTGGTTCCAGCCCCTTGGCCTGCAGCAGCTTGTAGCCGTCCGCATACCAGTCGGTGCCCTGGAAGTTGTGGCCGAGAATCGCGGCCGCGGTCTGCGCCTCGTTGTCGAGCCCGAGCGCCAGATAGGATTCGATCAGACGGTACAGCGCCTCGGCGGTATGTGTCGTGGTCTGGAAGTCCTCGACCACCACGCGGAAGCGGTTGACCGCGGCGGCATAATGCTTGCGCTTGAGATAATACCGGCCGACCTCCATTTCCTTCGCCGCCAGGTGGTTGAAGGCGAGGTCGAACTTGAGGATCGCGGATTGCGCGTATTCGCTGTCGGGATAGCGCTCGATCACGGTCCGGAGCGCCTGCAGCGCCTGGAAGGTCAGGCCCTGGTCGCGGCCCACCAGATCGATCTGGTCGTAATAGCTCAGCGCCAGCAGATACTGGGCATAGGCCGCGTCCTCGTCCGCCGGATAGAAGTCGATATAGCGCTGGGCCGCGGCGCGGGCGGTCTCGTAATCCTTGGCCTGGTGATAGGTATAGGCCTGCATGATCAGCGCGCGCTTGGCCCATTCCGAATAGGGATAAAGCCGCTCGACCTCGCCATAGAGCCGCGCCGCTTCCTCGAGGTCGCGGTCCTTCTCCAGCTTGGTCTCGGCCATCTGGTAAATCGTCGGCGCATCGAAGGTCTCGAGCGGCGGCGGCTTGCGCGACCCGATCGGGTCGCAGGCCGCGGTCAGCGAAAGCACCATGATTGCCGCTACCGCTCCGATGCGCCTGCTGCTTGTCGCCATATGCCTGTCACCCCGTCCTCAAACGCTGCCCGGGGCCGGTGCTTGATCCGCACTCATTCCGGGCCTTGGGGCTGTCCTAGCACAGAAAAATCCGGTGCAAAACGCCTTTGGCGCGGAAACTGCACAGCTCAGGCAACGGCCTTCAGGTCAGCCGAATTGAGCCCGAAGCCGGGCAGGGCGGCGCCCTGGTCGGTCGAGCAGGTTTCCAGCCGGAACGCGCCGGGTTGCGCGAACAGCGTCCGCAGCAGCCGGTTGGTCAGCGCGTGTCCCGCCCGCTCGCCGCGGTAACGGCCGAGGATCGGGGCCCCGGCCAAAGCCAGATCTCCGAGCGCGTCCAGCATCTTGTGGCGCACGGGCTCGTCGCGATGGCGCAGCCCGCCGGGGCTCAGCACCTTCTCGCCATCGATCACGACGGCATTGTCGAAGGTGCCGCCCAGGGCCAGGCCGGCCGCGCGCATGGCCTCGACATCGGCATTGCGGCAGAAGGTGCGGCTGTCGCAGAGCTCGCGCACGAAGGCGCCGTTGGCCATGTTCAGCCGCTTGGCCTGATGGCCGATGGCGGCGTCCACGAAGGTGATCTCGAAATCGATTTCCAGCGTGTCGGCCGGGCCGAGGCTGGCCCGGGCCGCGCCTTCGGAGACCTCGACATGTTCGAGGATGCGCAGCACCCGGACAGGGGCGGCGAGCCGGCGCAGGCCGCGCGACAGGATGCCCTGCACGAAGGGGGCGGAGGAGCCGTCCATCACCGGCACTTCGGGGCCGTCGATCTCGATCAGGGCATTATGCACGCCACAGCCGGAAAGCGCGGCCATCAGATGTTCGACCGTCATCACCGAGGCGCGGCCATTGGCCAGCTTGGTGCAGAGGCGCGACGGCTCGACCGCGTCCCAGCGGGCGGGAATCAGGGCGTCGGGGCCCTCGATATCCGTGCGCCGGAACCAGAGGCCGTATTCGGCCGAGGCGGGATGGATCGTCAGCCGCACCGGGCGGCCGGTATGGAGGCCCGTTCCGGTGAAGGTGATCGGTGATTTCAGCGTCGTCTGCATCTCGGACCTGCTCGCGTTTGATCCGGGCTTCGCGCGTCCCGGCATCTTGGATGTAGAGGCCGATCCGGGTCTGCTCAATTCAAACATTGCAACGGTCTGAAACAACGTGGCGCAGCCGCCGGCAGGAACCCGCCTGTTCGACAAATATATGATTTAGGGCATGAAAATTGCCCGGCCGAAAGTGCGGCCAGCTTGACGCAACGGTAGCCTGAAGGGGCTTCCGAAACGAAAAGGGGGCCGGCGAACCGACCCCCGAAACTGTCCCCGCCGATGCGGGCCAGGCTCAGTTCGCCTGGCGCCGCAGGAAGGCCGGGATCTCGATCCGTTCCTGATCGGGGTCAAGATCCTCTTCCTCCTGCTGGGCAACCTGTCCGCGGCTGTAGAGCGGCGGCTGCTGGCGGAAGGTATGGGGGTTGCGCTCGGTCTGTTCCGGCGCATGGCCCGACATCCGGTTGATGAGCGAGCCGATGCCGAACCGTCCCTTGTCCCCGCGCGGATCGTCCTGCGCGGTGGCTGTCATCGGGGTATGCACCGGCTGGCGCGCCGGGGTCTTGGCGACGGCGGCACGCAGGCGGGCAAGCGCCTCGGGGGTGGGTTCGCCGGCATTGCGCGGCTGCGGCGCGACGAAGGTTTCGGCTTCCGGGTTTTCCTCGGGCTGGTAGGCGGGCGGCGGCAGGTCGGCACCGTCGCGGGCGGTCTCGGCGCGCTCATCGGCCGCGAACCCGGCATTGGCCGGATCGAAGCCCGAAAAGAGCGACGGTTCCTGCGTCGGCTCCTGAACCGTTTCGCGGGCGGCCACGGCCGGGCGCTGGGCCTGGGCGGCCGGGGCTGCGGCGGGCGCCGGCGCGGCGGCCGGGGCTTCCTGGACCTCGGCGGGGCGGTGCAGCGGCTCGCGCATCGGGCGGCGCGGCAGCGGAACCTCGTCGATGCGGGCGGCGGCGTCGATCCCGGTCGCCACGACCGAGACCCGCATCCGGCCGTCCATGTCCGGGTCGAGGGTCGAGCCGACAATGATGTTGGCGTCCTGATCGACCACGTCGCGGATGCGGTTCGCGGCCTCGTCCAGTTCGAACAGGGTCAGGTCGTAGCCGCCGGTGATGTTGATCAGCACGCCCTTGGCGCCGTTCAGGCTGATCTCGTCCAGCAGCGGGTTGGCGATCGCGGCCTCGGCGGCTTGGATCGCGCGATCCTCGCCATCGGCCTCGCCGGTGCCCATCATCGCCTTGCCCATCTCGTCCATCACCGAGCGGACGTCGGCGAAGTCGAGGTTGATCAGGCCCGGGCGGACCATCAGGTCGGTGACGCCCTTGACGCCCTGATACAGCACGTCATCGGCCAGCGAGAAGGCCTCGGTGAAGGTGGTCTTCTCGTTGGCGATCCGGAACAGGTTCTGGTTCGGGATGATGATGAGGGTGTCGACGACCTTCTGCAGGTTCTCGACGCCTTCCTCGGCCTGCCGCATCCGCTTCGTGCCTTCGAACTGGAACGGCTTGGTCACGACGCCGACGGTCAGAACGCCCAGCTCACGGGCGGCCTGGGCGATGATCGGGGCCGCACCGGTGCCGGTGCCGCCGCCCATGCCGGCGGTGATGAAGCACATATGCGCGCCGGCCAGATGGTCGACGATCTGCTCGATCGACTCTTCGGCCGCGGAGGCGCCGACCGAAGGGCGGGCGCCTGCGCCGAGGCCTTCGGTGACCTTCACGCCCATCTGGATGCGGGCCTGGGCATTCGATTGCTGAAGCGCCTGGGCATCGGTGTTCGCGACCACGAACTCGACCCCCTCAAGGCGCTTTTCGATCATGTTGTTGACGGCGTTGCCCCCGGCGCCACCGACGCCGAACACCGTGATCCGCGGCTTGAGCTCTTCCTGCTCAGGCATGGTGAGGTTTAATGCCATAGGTCTGGTCCGCCTGCTGTTTTCTATGGGGCCTCGGGGGCCGTTTTCCACCAAATCTAGTCTTATCCTACGCAACTAGTGCCGGATCGTCACGGAAAAAACGCTTTAATACCACAAAATCCATATGTGGCTTGACAACAATCTGCGAGATTTTGCCGATCTGTCGATATGTAGCGCTTACCAGTTTTCCTTGAACCATCTCACCGCTCTTTTCAGCGATCTGGCCGGGTAGCGATCCATCGGCATTTCGAAATCCCACCACTCGTCCTGCGGCTGCGCCGCGAAAAGGCACAGCCCCACCAGGGCCGCGAATCCGGGGCCCGTTGCCGATTGCGGCAGGCCATGGACGCGCAGCGGCCGCCCCAGCCTGACCTGGTTGCCGAGAATGCGCGCGGCGAGCCCGTCAAGCCCGGGGATCTGGCTGCCGCCGCCGGTCAGGACGATCCGCTGGCTCGGCAGATGCTCGAAGCCCGCGGCGTCGAGCCGGGCGCGCACCTCTTCGAGGATCTCCTCGACCCGCGGGCGCATGATCCCGATCAGCTCGGCCCGGCTGACCGAGCGGCTGTCGGTCTCGTAATCGCCGCTGTCGCCGCCCAGGCCGATCATCTCGCGGTCATCCATGCCGGTTGCGACCACGCCGCCATACAGCGTCTTGATCCGCTCGGCGGTCGAGAGCGGCACATGCAGCCCCTTCGAGATGTCCGAGGTGACATGCTCGCCGCCCATCCGCACGCTGTCGGCATAGATCATGTGCTTCTTGATGAAGATCGAGATGCCGGTCGCGCCGCCGCCCAGATCGACGCAGGCTGCGCCCAGCTCCTGTTCGTCCTCGACCAGCGCCGAGATCCCCGAGGCATAGGCCGAGGAGGCCAGCCCCGCCGGTTCCAGGTCGCAGCGCTTGATGCAATGCAGAAGGTTGTGCACCGCGCCGTCATCGACCGTCAGCATATGCATGTCGCAGGCCAGCCGGTGGCCGACCTGACCGCGCGGATCGACAAGCCCCGAGCGGTGGTCGAGCGCGAAATTCACCGGCTGGGCATGCAGCACCTCGCGGCTGGCGCCGATCTCGGGCATGTCGCAGGCGGCCAGAACCCGGGCCACGTCCTGTTCGGCAACCGCATCGTCCAGCACCGTGACCTGGCCGTCGAGCCCGTAGGAGCGCGGCTCGCCGCCCGAGAAACAGGCGATGACCTGATCGACCCGGACCTGCGCCATCTTCTGCGCCGCCTGCAGCGCGGTGCGGACCGCGCGTTCGGCCTCGTTCATGCCGTGGATCTCGCCGAAACGCACCCCGCGAGAGCGGGTGGTGGCCGCGCCGATCACCCGGAACCGCGACTGCCCGGCCAGCGCGCCCATCTGCTCGACCCCGCCCTTCGGCGCGATGCCGTCGAAGCGCAGCACCAGGCAGGCCACTTTC
This sequence comes from Rhodovulum sulfidophilum DSM 1374, assembly GCF_001633165.1. Classification (NCBI taxonomy): domain Bacteria; kingdom Pseudomonadati; phylum Pseudomonadota; class Alphaproteobacteria; order Rhodobacterales; family Paracoccaceae; genus Rhodovulum; species Rhodovulum sulfidophilum. The sequence goes on from NZ_CP015418.1 coordinate 1,773,217, forward strand.
GAGCTGCCCACATCGAGGATCGCGATCACGCCCCGGTCCATCGCCAGCTTGCGCATCCGCCGCATCGCCCGCTGCGAGTGATAGAGGTCCGTCATCAGTTCACCGCTCCTGCCTGTGTTGCCCGGATTTTCCGGAAGTCTTCGATCGCTGCCTCGGTCAGCCGCAGCGTCGGCCGCTCGGGGTTGCGCAGGTCGACTGCCTCGATGTCGCGCGCCAGCATGCCGGAGACGTCCTCCAGCGCGATCACCCGTTCAAGCGCCGCGACCGCGCCGGTCTCGGGCAGCAGGATGCGCTGATCGCGGTCAAGCACCACGTCCCAGCGCCGCTCGCCCATGCGCACCAGCCCGCGCACCCGGTCGGAAATCGGTGCCGCCGCCGCGAACAGCGCCATCGCCTCGGGCGCGGCCTTCCCGGCACCGTCGCCCGCGATCAGCGGCAGGTCGGCGCGGTCTTCGCGGCTGTCGAGCGCGGCGACCCGCCGTCCCCCGGCATCGATCAGGCTCAGCCCGTCGCGGCTGCGCCAGACCAGCGCCGCCTCGCGCTGCGCGATCTTCATTTCCAGCACGCCGCCGGGCCGGATCCGCAGCTCGGCCGATTTGACGGCGTCGAGCGCGGTCACCGCCTGGCGCATCGCCTCGAGATCCAGATCGAAGGAGGAGGCCGGCAGGTTCAGGGGCACGATGGCGCGGATCTCCCGGTCGATCGGGTCCGAGGCGCCCTCGATCACCAGAAGCTTGACCATGAATTCGGGGCGGGTCTCGATCTCGCGGCGGATCTCGGCCAGCCCGTCGCCGAGCGCCGCGCGGCGGTCGGCATCGGCCAGCCAGATCGCCGGGATCGCCGCCAGCACCACCAGCGGCAGGCCCTTCAGCACCGCCCGGCGCACCATCGGCGTCAGCCACAGCCGCTGGGCGCGGTAGGCCCAGCGCGACGGCGCCGGGTCGCGATAGGGGGGCATCACCTGTCGCATGACGCATCCTCCACCAGCCAGCGGCAGAGCCGGCCGAAGGAAATCCCGCAATGCGCGGCCTGTTCGGGCGCCAGCGAGGTCGGCGTCATGCCGGGTTGGGTATTGGTTTCCAGAAGGATCAGCCCGTCGGTGCCGCGGCCTTCGTCCCAGCGGAAATCGGTGCGGCTGAGGCCGCGGCAGCCCAGCGCGCGATGGGCGCGGAGGGCGAAATCGAGACAGGCCTCGGAGACCTCCTTCGGCAGCTCGGCAGGGACCACATGGCGCGAGCCGCCCTGCACGTATTTGGCGTGATAGTCGTACCAGCCCTCGGTCAGGATGTCGGTCACGCCCAGGGCCCGGTCGCCCATCACCGTGGTCGTCAGCTCGCGGCCCGGCGCATAGCTTTCGACCAGCACGATCCCGGGCATCTCGGCGCCAAGCTGCGGCGGCGCATTGGCCGCCTCATGGACGATATGGATGCCGACCGACGAGCCCTCGTTATTGGGCTTCACCACATAGGGCGGCGCGATCACATGGCGGGCCGAGACCTCGGCCTTGGCCGCCAGCACGCTGTCCACCACCGGCAGCCCGGCATCGCGATAGGCATCCTTGGCGCGCTGCTTGTCCATCGCCAGCGCCGAGGCCAGCACGCCCGAATGGGTATAGGGGATCTTCAGCCATTCCAGCAGGCCCTGGACGCAGCCATCCTCGCCCCAGCGGCCATGCAGCGCGTTGAACGCGACATCGGGCGCAGCCGAGATCAGTTGCCCGGGCAGATCCTGCCCGGCATCGATCTCGATCACGTCGAAGCCTTCCCCACGCAAAGCGGCGGCGCATTCGCGCCCGGATGACAGTGACACCTCGCGCTCCGACGAGGGGCCGCCCATCAATACCGCTACACGGGGGGCTGTCCTGCTCGACTCGCCCGCCACTTCTGCTGCCTCGTGATGCGGGAACGTTCCGTCCCGCGTGCTTATGGGTTTCCCGGGGCCGGTTCGCCGACCCTCAGTATTTCCCATTCTAGCTCTATTCCGGAGGATTGAAACACCCTTTTTCGGACCTCTTCGCCCAGCCCCTCGAGATCGGCGGCGGTGGCGCCATCGGCATTGATCAGGAAGTTCGAGTGCTTTTCCGACATCTGCGCGCCGCCCCGCGTCGCACCGCGCAGCCCGGCCGCGTCGATCAGGCTCCAGGCCTTCATCTCGTGGCTGTCATCGGCCCGCCCGGTCGAGCTGAACCCGGCCGGATTGCGGAAGGTCGACCCGGCGCTCCGCGCGCGGGTGGGCTGGCTGGCATCGCGGCGGGCGATCTGCTCCTCCATCTGGGCGGCCAGCGCCTCGGGCGCGCCGGGCCTGCCCTCGAAGGTCGCCTCGGTGATGACCCAGCCCTCGGGCAAATGGCTTTGGCGGTAGCCCAGGTGCAGATCCCCGGGCGACAGCGTCACGATCTCGCCGCTCCGCGTCACCGCCCGGGCCGAGACCAGGACATCGGCGACATAGCGCCCGTAGCAGCCCGCATTCATCCGGACCGCGCCGCCGATGGCGCCCGGAATGGTGCGCAGGAAGCTCAGGTCGACCCCGGCCTCGGCTGCGCGGCGGGCGACATGGGCATCGAGTGCGGCAGCCCCGGCAGTGACCCGCGCACCCTCGACCGAAATCGCGTTGAAGCCGCGGCCAAGCCGGATCACGACGCCGCGGATGCCGCCGTCGCGCACGATCAGGTTCGATCCCACGCCCATCGGAAAGACCGGCATCCCGGCGGGAAGGGCGGCCAGGAAGGTGGCGAGATCCTCGGTATCGGCGGGCTGGAACAGCCAGTCGGCCGGGCCGCCGACCCGAAGCCAGGTCAGCTCGCTCAGCGCCTTGCCGGGTGTCAGCCGGCCGCGGGGTTCGGGCATCTGGGTCATCCGTCACCGCCTCCGATCCATGCGCCGAGCGCATAAAGGACCGCCGAGACCAGCGCAACCGCGCCCCAGGGCAGCAGTACGGCCGAGGGCGCCAGCACCGCGGGTCCGTTGCCCGTTGCCTGCAGCTTGAGGCCGCCCCAGATCGCCCAGACCGAGCTGGTGTAAAGCCCGAACATGATGGTGAAGCCGATGGCATTGCGCATCAGGCCGTGGCTCAGCGCGGCATAGGCCACCAGCGGCCCGACCGCCCAGCTGCCATAGGCCAGAAGGAGCGTCGGTCCCGTCATTCGCCGGTGCTCCGCCGCCGCCGGTTGAGCCATCGCCCGAGATAGAGCAGCGGCCAGCGCAGGGTCGAGGCCCCCGCCGCCAGCGCGATCAGGCCCCAGAGCGGGCCGCTCTGATAGGTCACGAAGCCCAGCAGCGGAATGCCGGAGGCGATCAGCGAAAAGGCTGCGATCCAGTGGAGCTTTTCGGGCAGAACCCCGATCACCGCCGCCAGCAGGACCCACAGACAGGCCAGAAGCAGGGACAGCGTCATGTCGGGGCCTCCGGGGGGATGGTCGCCGAAACCGGAAGGATCTGCGGGGCAAGGGCGCGATGTCGGGGGGCGATTGCGTGCGGGGCCGCAGCCCGGTCCGCGGTCATTGCTCACCGCCTTCGGCGCCGCGGTCGCGCGACAGCGCTTGGGGCGTGCTGCCGGGACCGGCGGGCCGTGCGACCGGCCGAAAGGCGGATGCATGAAGCGGCCCGGTCGGCGCGGCGCCCGGACCGAAGGCGGCCTGCGCCGTGGCAGGCGGGATCACGGCCGCGGCCAGCAGCCCGGCCGTGACCGGCGGCGCGGCGCGGCGCATAGTGCGCAGCCCCGAAATGCCCACCAGCGGCGCCGGGCCGCAGATCGCTATGACCGGACAGGAGATCATGCCGCTTCGTCCGCTCCCTTACTCTGAAAGCCGTGCGGGCAGGTTGTTGGCCCAGGCGCTGATCGTGCCCGCGCCCAAGCATACCACCATGTCGCCGGGGCCTGCCTGTTCGCGTACCAGCCGAACCAAGTCGTCCTCGCTGAGGATGGCCCGGGCATGGCGGTGGCCGTGGCGGATCAGCCCGGCGACCAGATCGTCGCGCGTCGCGCCCTGGATCGGCTCTTCGCCCGCCGCATAGACCTCGGCGATGCCGACCACGTCGGCCTCGTTGAAACAGGTGCAGAAATCGTCGAACAGCGAATGCAGCCGCGAATAGCGATGCGGCTGATGGACGGCGATGACCCGGCCCTCGGTCGCCTGCCGCGCCGCTTTCAGCACCGCCGCGATCTCGACCGGGTGGTGGCCGTAATCGTCGATGACGGCGATCCCGTTGGCCTCGCCGACCCGGGTAAAGCGCCGGTTGACCCCGGCGAAACCTTCCAGCGCGGCGCGGATCTCGTCGGCCTTCATGCCCAGATGCCGCGCCACAGCCACCGCGGCCAGCGCGTTCGAGACGTTGTGATCGCCCGGCATCGGCAGCGTGCAGTCCTCGATCACCATCTCCTCGGCCTGAAGGGCGATGTCGAAATGCGCCTTGCCCGTTTCATAGCGCAGATTGATCGCGCGCACATCGGCCTGGGCGTTGAAGCCGAAGGTGATCACCTTGCGGTCGGTGACCCGGCCGACCAGCGCCTGCACCTCGGCATGATCGGTGCAGCAGACCGCCAGCCCGTAAAAGGGGATGTTCGAGACGAAATCGTAGAACCCCTGCCGGAGCGCCTCGAAGCTGCCCCAGTGCTCCATGTGCTCGGGGTCGATATTGGTCACGATGGCGATGGTCGCGGGCAGGCGGTTGAAGGTGCCGTCGGATTCGTCGGCCTCGACCACCATCCATTCGCCCGCGCCCATCCGCGCATTCGAGCCATAGGCATGGATGATGCCGCCATTGATGACGGTCGGGTCGAGCCCGCCCGCATCCAGCAGCGTCGCCACCATCGTCGTCGTGGTGGTCTTGCCATGCGTGCCCGCGACCGCGACATTCGATTTCAGCCGCATCAGCTCGGCCAGCATCTCGGCCCGGCGCACGATCGGCAGGCCGCGCCGCCGGGCGGCGTCGAGTTCGGGATTGCCGGGCTTGATCGCCGAAGAGATCACCACGACCTCGGCATTCTCGAGGTTTTCCTCGCGTTGGCCCTCGAACACCGTCGCGCCCAGGCCCGCCAGCCGGTCGGTGATCTTCGAGGCCTTCAGGTCCGAGCCCTGCACCCGGTAGCCGAGGTTCAGCAGCACCTCGGCGATGCCGGACATGCCGATGCCTCCGATCCCGACGAAGTGGATCGGCCCTACATCGGTCGGAAGCTTGGTTGCCGCGTTCATCATTTGCCTTCTCCGCCCAGTGCCTCGACGATCTCGGCCAGCCCGTCGACGGCATCGGGTTTGCCGCAGCGCATCGCCGCCACCGCCATCTGCATCGCGCCCTTGGGCTGGCCCAGAACCGTGGCGATCTGGTCCGAAAGCGCGACCGGGTCAAGCGCCTTTTCCGGGATCAGTATCGCCGCGCCGGCCTCGACCAGGCCGCGGGCATTTGCGGTCTGGTGATCGCCCGCGGCATGCGGGTAGGGGATCAGGATCGCGGGCCGTCCGATCGCCGCGATATCGGCCACCGAGGAGGCGCCCGAGCGGCTGATCACCAGCTGCGCCTCGGCCAGCCGGGCGGGAATGTCGTCGAAGAAGGGCCGGACCTCGGCCGTGACCCCGGCCGCCTCATAGGCCGCGACCACGCGGTCGAGATCCTCCTCGCGGGCCTGATGCGACACCCTGAGATAACCGCGCATCTCGGCGGGCAGGGCAGCGATGGCGGCGGGCACGCTTTCCGAGATCGCCCGCGCGCCCTGACTGCCGCCGATGGCGACGAGGCTCATCGGATAGTCGCCGGGCGGAATATAGGGCGCGCCCGCGCGTTCGCGCACCGCCGCCCGGATCGGGTTGCCGGTATGGAAGGCCTCGACGCCCTCGGGCAGCTCGGTCGGCCAGACCCCGCAGGCCATGGCATGGACGCGGGGCGCGAACAGCCGGTTGACCTTGCCCAGCACGCCGTTCTGCTCATGGATCATCCGCGGCCGCCTGAGCAGCGTCGCCGCCGTCAGCGCCGGGAAGGAGGGGTAGCCGCCGAAGCCCGCCACCACGGCAGGCCTGTCGCGCAGCATCCGCCACAGCATCGCCGCGACGCCCGCCGCCAGCCGGAGCGGCGCGACCGCCCGCGCCACCGGCCCGCCCCGGTCGGGGCTGTCGGCGGCGATGGTCTCGATCTCGACCGCGGCCGGAAAGCCGCCCGCATAGCGCGCGCCGCGGGCATCGGTCGACAGCTTCACCCGCCAGCCGCGCGCCAGCATGGTTTCGGCCAGGGCCTGGGCCGGGAACATGTGCCCGCCGGTGCCGCCGGCGGCGATGACCAGAAGCGGGGCGCTCATTCGCGGGTCCTCCGGCGCAGAAGGTCGGTGATCTCGCCCTGCGGCCGGTTCCGGGTCAGGGCCAGCAGCATGCCGACCATGATCCCGCCCGCGATCAGCGACGAGCCGCCATAGCTGACGAAGGGCAGGGTCATCCCCTTGGCGGGCAGCAGCTTGACCGCCACACCCATGTTGATCAGCGCCTGCACGCCGAAGGTGCAGGCAAGCCCGGTGCCCGCGATCCGGATGAAGGGATCGCGTTCCTTCAGCAGCCGGAACAGCGAGCGGATGACGATGGCGCAGTAAAGCGCGATGATGACCGCGACCAGCACCAGCCCGTATTCCTCGGCCGCGACCGCGATGATGAAGTCGGTATGCGCGTCGGGCAAGGACCACTTGACCTGGCCCTCGCCGACGCCGACGCCGAAGAAGCCGCCCTCGCGGATCGCGTTGGTGGCATAGCCAAGCTGGGTGCGGGGGTCGATCTCGGGGTTCAGGAAGCCGTCGATCCGGCGCGCGAAATGCTCGGAATTCTCATAGGCGATGGTGCCCGCGAAGACCACGCCCCCGGCCACGGCGACCAGCACCATGAAGGGCGCTCCGGCCACGAAATACATCACCCCCCAGGCGAAGAGGATCAGCGCGGCCTGCCCGAAATCGGGCTGCAGCGCCAGAAATGCCACCACGACGACGGCGAGCGCCAGCGACATGGTCTTGCCGGGCGGGCCCTCGACCTCCTGCGCCGCGGCCATCAGCCAGGCGGTCAGGATGATGAAGCCCGGCTTGAGGAATTCCGAGGGCTGGACCGAGCCGAAGCCCAGCGAATACCAGCGCACCGCGCCCTTGCCGAAATCGGTGCCGAAGACCGGCAGCAGCACAAGCCCCAGCAGCGCCGCGCCGCAACCGATCACGCCGAGCCGCCGGACCATGGTCGGCGAGAGCATCGAGCAGACCAGCATCGCGCAAAGCGCGAGCCCGCCGAACACCGCCTGCCGCTCGACATAATAGAAGGGAGGAAAGCCGTTCTTCTCGGCCAGGGGCGGCGAGGCAGCAAGGCCCAGCAGCATGCCCACGCCGAACAGGATAAGGACAAAGGACATCGCCCATTTGTCCACGGTCCGCCACCAGCGCGGCAGAACAGGTTCACCCGCCCGGATGGGCGCGGTGCCGTAGACCATCTCTGTCATCGGCCACTGCCTCGATCAGCCTCTGTCAATGCCCGTTTACCGGGTCTGAGGCGCAGTGTAGCGTCAAAACCGCATCGGCACCAGACCGGAAAGCCGGATCCGAACGTCCGCGCGGCCGCCCGGAGGCGCGTCCCGATCCGTGCCGGGGCAGGGGTGCGGGGGCCTCCGGACAAGGCCGAAGGGGCGGCCGGGCAGGCTCCGGACGCGGGTGGTTTCGACATGCCGCCCGCGCGGGGCGGGCCTCAGTTGGCGCGGACCATCTTGCCGGGATTCATCAGCGTCATCGGGTCGAGCGCGCGCTTGATCTGGCCCATCACGTCCCAGGCGGCGCCATGCTCCTCTTCCATGTAGTCGAGCTTGCCCATGCCGATGCCATGCTCGCCGGTGACCGTGCCGCCCATGCGCAATGCGCGCTCGACCATCCGGTGCGCCAGCGCCTTGGCTTCGGCCAGTTCGGCGGCGTTGTCCGGCTCGACCAGCAGGATCGCGTGGAAGTTGCCGTCGCCGACATGGCCGAGGATCGGGCCGGGGATCGAGGCCTGGGCGATATCGGCGCGGGTCTCTTCCACCGCCTCGGCCAGCCGCGAGATCGGCACGCACATGTCGGTGACCAGCGCGGTGGCGCCGGGGCGCAGCCCGAGGCAGGCGTAATAGGCATTGTGGCGCATGGTCCAGAGCGCGTTGCGGTCTTCGGGACGCGAGGACCACTTGAAGCCCTCGCCGCCATTTTCGGCGACGACCTCGCCGAAGCTCTCGGCCTGCTCCGCCACCCCCGAGGCCGAGCCGTGGAACTCGACCATCAGATGCGGTTTTTCCGGCATGTCGGCGCTGGCATAGGCGTTGAAGGCGGCGGCGGTCGCGGCATCGACGAATTCGATCCGCGCCATCGGAATGCCCAACTGGATGGTCTGGATCACGGTATCCACCGCGGCGCCGATCTCGTCGAAGGCGCAGACCGCGGCCGAGATCGCCTCGGGCTGGCCATGAAGCCTCAGCGTGAGTTCGGTGATCAGCCCCAGCGTGCCCTCCGAGCCCACGAAAAGCCCGGTCAGGTCGTAGCCCGCCGAGGATTTCCGCGCCCGGGTGCCGGTGCGGATCACCCGCCCGTCGGGCAGCACGACCTCAAGCGCCAGCACGTTGTCGCGCATGGTGCCATATCGCACCGCCGTCGTGCCCGAGGCCCGGGTCGAGGCCATGCCGCCCAGCGAGGCATTGGCGCCCGGATCGACCGGGAAGAACAGCCCGGTCGCGCGCAGCTCGCGGTTCAGATCCTCGCGGGTAAGGCCGGGCTGGACGACCACGTCCATATCCTCGGAATTGACCTTCAGCACCCGGTTCATCCGGCTGAAATCGATGGTGACCCCGCCCTGCAGCGCCAGCGCGTGCCCTTCGAGCGAGGTGCCCCGGCCCCAGCCGGTCAGCGGCACCCCATGCGCGGCACAGATTCGCACGATCTGCGCGACCTCGTCGGTGGTTTCCGGATAGGCGACCGCATCGGGAGGCAGGAACGGGAAATAGGTTTCATTCCGCCCGTGCAGGTCCAGATCGGACTTGGACCGGCTGAGGCGATCGCCTAGCATTTCCCCGAGTGCGGTGAGGGCATCCGGTTTCGACATCGGGGTACTCCTTGCAGTGCCAGAGGCGGGCACCCTAGGCGAGAGCGGCGGCCGGGAAAAGCCTTGCTAAACAAACGCGACCAAAAGAGGCAAAATGCCGGGCAGAGCAGGGTGAAACGGCGGAATTCGAGAGCTTTCGGTACCGTTTTCCGTTGGTTGAATGGCGTTTTACGCGTCTTGCGGGTGCATGGCCCGTCGCAGGTGCAGTTCTGGTTCATCGCGGCGGCGATCGGCATCGCGGCCGGATTCGCCGCTCTGGGCTTCAGGCTTGGGATCGATGTGCTGCAACGCGCGCTCTACGGGGTCGATGATCCGCACCGGCTGCACAGCTATGCCCAGACGCTGCACTGGGGCTGGATCCTGGTGATCCCGGCCTGTGGCGGGCTCGTCGTCGGGCTGCTGCTGCACCGCTTCACGCCCGATGCCCGGGTGCGCTCGGTCGCCGACGTGATCGAGGGGGCGGCGCTCAACGAGGGCCGGGTCGAGGTCAAGGCCGGGCTGGCCTCGGCGCTGGCCTCGCTGATCACGCTGTCCTCGGGCGGCTCGACCGGCCGCGAGGGGCCGGTGGTGCATATGGCGGGCGTGGTCGCGACCTGGGTGTCGAACCGGATCCATGCCGATGGCATCACCGGGCGCGATCTGCTGGGTTGCGCCGTGGCGGCCGCGGTCTCGGCCTCGTTCAACGCGCCGATCGCGGGCACGCTCTTCGCGCTTGAGGTCGTGCTCAGGCATTTCGCGGTCCATGCCTTCGCCCCGATCACGGTGGCGGCGGTGGCAGGCACGGTCATCAACCGGATCGAATTCGGCGGCGTGCCGGAATTCGCGCTGCCGCAGACCGACCGGCTTGCCTTCTATGGCGAGCTTCCGGCCTTCCTGATGCTGGGGCTGCTTTGCGGTCTGGTCGCGGTGATCCTGATGCGCGCGATCTTCTGGGCCGAAGGGATCGGCGATGCGGTCCAGCGCCGGACCCGGATGCCGCGCTGGCTGAGGCCCGCGGTCTCGGGGCTCGGGCTCGGGGCGCTGGCGATCTGGTTTCCGCATATCATCGGTGTCGGCTACGAGACCACCTCGGCGGCCCTGACCGGGACGCTGGTCCTGCATGAGGCGGTGGTGTTCTGCCTGCTGAAATCGGTGGCGGTGTCGATGACCATGGCCGGGCGGATGGGTGGCGGGGTCTTCTCGCCCTCCTTGATGGTGGGGGCGCTGACCGGGCTGTCCTTCGGCATCATCGCGACCTCTGCCTTTCCCAATGTCTCGGGGGCCGAGACGCTTTATGCGCTGGCGGGGATGGGCGCGGTCGCGGCCGCGGTGCTGGGCGCGCCGATCTCGACCACGATGATCGTCTTCGAGATGACCGGCGACTGGCAGACCGGGCTGGCGGTGATGGTGGCGGTGTCGCTCTCGACCGCGCTGGCCAGCCGCCTTGTCGACCGCTCGTTCTTCCTCACCCAGCTTGAACGGCGCGGCAAGAGGCTGGCGGCCGGGCCGCAATCCTATCTGCTGGCGGCCCTGACCGCGGGCGTGCTGATGCGGTCCAAGGAGAGCCCCGGCGCAGCCTCGCCGGGCGCCTGCGCCGAGCTGATCGGGCAGGGGGTGATGTTCGAGGCCGACACGACCCTGGTCGAGGCGCTGCCGGTCTTCGAGAAATGGGGGCACGGCTTCGTGCCGGTGGTGGCGCGGGCTACCGCTGGCCGCGAGCCCGAATTGCTGGGCGCGCTGTTCCATGTCGACGCGCTGCGCGCCTATTCCCGCGCGCTGGCGACGACCGCCGCCGAGGAGCATTCCTGAGCGACGGACGGGGTTAAAGGCGGGCGGGTCTGAAGGCGGGCGGCCTAAAGCTGCTCGACCGTCACCTTGTCGGCATAGAAGGCCAGATGCCCGGCGATCCGCTCGAGCCCGGTATTCGGCTCTTCGTAGGACCAGGCCGCGTCGGCGATGTCGTAGCTCTTGGCGCGCAGGGTGAAATAACTCGCCACGCCCTTGTGCGGGCAGGCCGTGCGGCTGTCCGAGCGGTCAAGGAAGGCCATCGCCACATCCTCGCGCGGGAAGTAGATGACAGGTCCCATGCCGCCTTCGGTCAGTTCAAGCGCGTTCCGGCTTTCGGCAATCACCGCGCCTCCGGCCCGGACCACCCAGGCCCCCTCGGCCTTGTGGATCGTGATATGGTCGGACATGCGTGTTCTCCCTCGGTCCTGTCGGATAGCATTTTTATGCCGTTCTTCTGTCATGCTTGTCTTTGTCTTGTCCAGTTCTGCAGGCCATAGGCCCACCATCCGCCTGGAAACGGATCGCGCCGCCGCCGCGGCCCTGTTGCGCGGGCGCGGCGCGGAATGCCCGGATCGGACCGGAATTGAACCTGTCAGACCGAGGTGACGACCGGGGCTCAGAGCGGCTGCGTCGCCTCCGCCAGCCAGGCCCGCGCCCGCTCCGACAGCCCGTCTCCGGCCCGCTCGGCCACCTCGGCGTGATAGGCGTCGAGCCAGGCCCGCTCGCCCGCGTCAAGCAGCTCGGGCAGGATCAGGCGGCGGTCGATGGGGACCCAGGTCAGCGTCTCGAAGGACAGCATGCGGCGGTCGTCCCCGCTCGTCAGCGCCGGGGCTTCCCGGGCCGCGATCAGGTTCTCGATCCGGATGCCGAAGGCGCCCTCGCGGTAATAGCCGGGCTCGTTCGACAGGATCATCCCCGGCTCCAGCGGCACGGTCGAGCTCCGGGCGATGCGCTGCGGCCCCTCATGGACCGAGAGATAGGCGCCGACGCCATGGCCGGTGCCATGGTCGTAATCCTGCCCGGCCTGCCAGAGCGCATTGCGCGCCAGCGCGTCCAGATCGCGGCCCGCAAGCCCCTTGGGGAAGCGCGCCCGCGAGATCGCGATCATGCCTTTCAGCACCCGGGTGAAGGGGGCCTTCGCCGCCTCGGGCACGGGGCCGACGGCAATGGTGCGGGTGATGTCGGTGGTGCCGTCGAGATATTGCGCCCCCGAATCGACCAGCAGCAGATCGCCCGGCGCCACGGCGCGGTTGCTGGCCTCGGTCACCCGGTAATGCACGATGGCGCCGTTCGGCCCGGCGCCGGCGATGGTCTCGAAGCTGATATCGCGGAGCTTGCCGGTCGCGGCGCGGAAACCTTCGAGCCCGCGCACCACGTCGATCTCGGTCAGCCCGCCCTTCGGCGCCTCGGCATCGATCCAGGCCAGGAACTCGATCATCGCCCGCGCGTCGCGGGCATGCGCGGCGCGCGACCCTTCCAGTTCGGCCGCGGTCTTGCGCGCCTTGGGCAGGATGCAGGGATCTTCGGCCTGCGCGATCTCGATGCCCGCATCCTCGAGCTGGCGCAGCACCCAGAGCGGCGCCGAGGCCGGATCGACCCGCACCCGGCCCAGAAGGCTGCGCAGCCCCGGTCCGAAGGCTCCGGCTGGGCGCAGCGTGATCTCGGGGCCGAGATGGGCCTTGAGCGCGTCGCTCACCTTGGCGGGATCGGCGTAAAGCGTCACCCGGCCGTCATCATGCAGGATCGCGAAGGTATGGGGCACCGGATTGCGCGGAATGTCCGAGCCGCGCACGTTCAGCAACCAGGCGATGGAATCGGGCAGGGTCAGCACCGCGGCACTCTGCCCGGCATCGGCCAGCAGCCGCCCGATCCGGGCGCGCTTGTCGGCATGGCTCTCGCCTGCCAACTCTTCCGGGTAGGGCGTGATCGGGCCCTGGGGCGGGGCCGGCTGGTCGGCCCAGATCCGGTCGACCAGGTTGGCGGTCTCGCGGATCGCGACCTGGGTGCCCGCCAGCGCCCCGGTCAGCGCGTCCAGGTCCCTGGGCGTATGCAGCCAGGGATCGATCCCGACCGCGCCGCCCTGCGGCAGCGCCGCCTTCAGCCAGTCGCCGGGCTTGGTCTCGGGCCAGGGCACGGGCGTGAAATGCGCCAGATCGACCTGCGCCTTGACCTGCACCCGGTAGCGGCCGTCGATGAAGACGCCCGCGCGGTTCATCAGGATGCAGGCGATCCCGGCCGAGCCGGTGAAGCCCGTCAGCCAGGCCAGCCGGTCGTCATGGGGGGCCACATATTCGCCCTGATGGGCATCGGCGCGGGGCACCAGAAACCCCGAAAGCCCCTCGCGGGCCATCTCCTCGCGCAACTGTGCCAGCCGGACGGGGCCGTCCTCGGGACGGGTGGTGCTGTCGAAGTTCTGGAACATCTAGCTTGCCTTCCTGATCCCGAAGATGCGCGCGCGGGCGCGGGGATCCTTGTCGAACAGCGCCGCCAGCTGTTCGGTCATCGCGCCGGCCAGCTGTTCGACATCGGTGATAGTGACGGCGCGCTGATAGTAGCGGGTGACGTCATGGCCGATGCCTATGGCGATCAGCTCGACGGCCTTGCGGCGCTCGACCATGGCGATCACGTCGCGCAGGTGCTTTTCGAGGTAATTCGCGGCATTGACCGAGAGGGTCGAATCGTCGACCGGCGCGCCGTCCGAGATCACCATCAGGATCTTGCGCGCCTCGGGCCGCATCAGCATCCGCTTATGGGCCCATTCCAGCGCCTCGCCGTCGATATTCTCCTTCAGCAGGCCCTCTTTCATCATCAGGCCCAGATTCTCGCGCGCCCGCCGCCAGGGTGCATCGGCATTCTTGTAGACGATATGGCGCAGATCGTTCAGCCGCCCCGGGCTTTGCGGACGGCCCTCGGCCAGCCATTGCTCGCGCGATTGCCCGCCCTTCCAGGCACGGGTGGTGAAGCCCAGGATCTCGACCTTGACATGGCAGCGTTCAAGCGTGCGGGCCAGCACATCGGCACAGATCGCGGCGATCGAGATCGGCCGTCCCCGCATCGAGCCGGAATTGTCCAGCAGCAGCGTCACCACCGTGTCGCGGAACTCGGTATCCTTCTCGACCTTGAAGCTCAGCGGCGTGGTCGGGTTCGCCACCACACGCGCCAGCCGCCCGGCATCGAGGATGCCTTCCTCGCGGTCGAATTCCCAGCTGCGGTTCTGCTGGGCCTGCAACCGCCGCTGCAGCTTGTTGGCCAGCCGTCCGACCGCGCCCTTCAGCGGGTCGAGCTGCTGGTCGAGATAGGCCCGCAGCCGTTCCAGCTCGGCCGGTTCGGCCAGGTCCTGGGCGCCGATCTCCTCGTCGAAACCGGCGCTGAAGATCTTGTAATCGGGGTCGGCCTCCGAGGGCGGTGCGGGCGGCGGCGGCTCGCGCGGGGCCTCGCCATCGGGCAGCTCGGTCTCCTCGCCCATTTCCATGTCGTCGATATCGTCGGGATTGACATGGGCCTGGGCCGCGTCCTGCATCTCGTCCTGCGACTGCTCGGGGCTGGCATCGGCCTCGTCGCTGTCCTGGCTTTCCTCCTCGCCGTATTCCTCGGGCGCCTCGTCCTCGGTTTCGGCCGAGTTGTCCTCCTCGTCGTTCTGATCGGCATCGGGATCGTCGCCAAGCTGATCGGCATAGCCGAGATCGGCGATCACCTGACGGCTCAGACGGGCGAAGGCGGCCTGATCGCCCAGGCTGGCGTCGATCCCGTCAAGCGCCGGGCCCGCCTGTTCCTCGATGAAGCCGCGCCACAGCTCCATCGCCTGGGCCGCGCCCTTCGGCAGCGGGCGGCCGGTCGCGAGATGGCGCACGATATAGCCCGCCGCGACGGCCAGCGGCACCTCCGAGGCCTCGCGGGCCTGGGCATAGCCCTTGCGCGCGGCCTCGGCGGCGATCATCGCGTCGATATTGCCGGCGGTGCCGGGCATGACGCGGGCCCCGACAGCCTCGCAACGCGCCATCTCCATCGCCTCGTAAAGCTCGCAGGCGATCTGGCCCGAGGGACGGTAGCGGGCATGGGTGGCGCCGTCGTGATATTTGTGACGCAGCGCATAGGCATCGGCGGTTCCGCGCGCCAGCAGCACCTCGTCGCGGGTCATCCGGCGCGAGACCTGGGGCAGGCGCACCGCGTCGTCGGTCAGCCCGGGCGGGTCGACCGAATAGCTGACGCCCAGTTCGGCGTCGTCGGCCAGGACCTTGGTGGCCTCGGCCAGCGCCTTCTTGAAGGGATCGGCGGGGTTGTCGGTCGGTTTGGTCATCGGGCAGGGTCCGCTTGGCTTGCGGGGCCAATCTAGAAAGGTTGACCGGAATTGGCCAGTGGCCGCGCGGCGAAAGACGACGGGGCGGTCTCAGCCGCCGAGCAGCAGCCCGGTGCAGTCCGACAGCCGTCGTGCCAGGGCCGCGCGGGCACGCTCGGCCCGGCCGTGATCGCCGCTATAGGCGATGTCGGCCAGAAGGCCCGCCATTTCGCTCCAGCCGGCCGAACGCCAGAGCACCGGCTCGCGCCGCGGCACGCCGAAGCGGATCGCCTCGGGCAGCGTCGCCTCAAGCATGAGATTGAACATGTCGCGCTGGCTGACGGTGCGGGGCCAGTCCGGGTCGTGCTCGGCCTGCTGGCGCGCCGAGACCGCGGCCAGCCGACCCGAGCAGGTCGCGAAGACCTCGGCCCGTTTCCAGGGCGTGCCCGGGGGCGCCGGATGCGCGGGCGTGGTCGCAAGGATTAAAGCGGTGGCGAAACCGGTCGCGGCGACCAGCGTCACTCTCGTCATGCCTGCGATCCTGCCCTGCATCAGCTCATGCTACGGTGAAATGACGTTGCGTCAAGATGTATATACGAATGATGTAAAAATGCTGGGCGCGGACCCGAAAAGTCGGTTTTCGGCAGAGAGGTCGCGCATGTCAGCGCGGCGCGTGCCGGTGCCCTCTCAGGCCGGACGCGCGGCCTAAGTCGTCGCAGAGCCCGGACAGCCGGACATATTGGTCGCGGGCGCGACGTTCCCCGTCCAGGATGTAGCGCTGCAGCAGCAGAAGGTAGACCGGATGCAGCGCCGCGATCCGGTCATCGACCCCGTCCCGATCCGCGCCTTCTGCAAGCGCCGCCTCGCGAAAGGCGCGGGCCATGGCCTGAGCTTCGGCGGGGGAGCCTTCGGCGATGGCGTAGCGGGTGCGGAAATCGGCGGTAGCCTGCCAGAGCGCGGCACAATCGATTGCGGGAAAGGCCGGATCGGCACCTTGCGCGAAAGCGGCGGGCGCGGCGAGGAAAAACACCGCGAGGGCGGCGGCAGGACGAGACCGCGCGGCGTCAGGCCGTCGCATCGGCCGGTCTCCGGAGCGGGCCGGGCTGCGATGGCAATCCCGGCGCCGCTTTCGTCGCGGCGGGGCCGCCCTGGCGAGAATGCCGGGGCGGCATGCCGGTTACCCCAGGCTCATGCTCGCGGCGCTTTCGGGCAGTTCCTCGTCGAACAGGCGCTGGTAGAACTCGGCCACGGTCTGGCGTTCGAGCTCGTCGCATTTGTTGAGGAAGGTCAGCCGGAAGGCAAAGCCCACATTGCGGAAGATCTCGGCATTCTGGGCCCAGGCGATCACCGTCCGCGGGCTCATTACCGTCGACAGATCGCCATTCATGAAGGCGGTCCGGGTCAGCTCGGCCACGGTCACCATATGGTTGATCGTCTTGCGGCCCTTGTCGGTGTTGTAATGCGGGCATTTGGCCAGAACGATCGCGGTCTCGGCATCGTGGCTGAGATAGTTCAGCGTCGCGACCAGCGACCAGCGGTCCATCTGGCCCTGGTTGATCTGCTGGGTGCCGTGGTAAAGCCCGGTGGTGTCGCCCAGACCCACCGTGTTCGCGGTCGCGAACAGCCGGAAGGACGGGTGCGGGGTGATCACCTCGTTCTGGTCGAGAAGCGTCAGCTTGCCGTCGACTTCCAGCACCCGCTGGATCACGAACATCACATCGGCCCGGCCCGCATCATATTCGTCGAACACGATGGCGCAGGGATTGCGCAGCGCCCAGGGCAGGATGCCTTCCTGGAACTCGGTGACCTGCTTGCCGTCCTTGAGCTTGATCGCATCCTTGCCGATCAGGTCGATCCGGCTGATATGGCTGTCGAGGTTGACCCGCACGCAGGGCCAGTTCAGCCGCGCCGCGACCTGCTCGATATGGGTCGACTTGCCGGTGCCGTGATAGCCCTGGATCATCACCCGGCGGTTATGGGTGAAGCCCGCGAGGATCGCCAGCGTGGTGTCGGGGTCGAACTTGTAGGTCGGGTCGCTGTCGGGCACGCGATCGGTTGGCGCCTCGAAGCCCTTCACGATCATGTCGGTGTCGATCCCGAAGACCTCGCGAACCGAGATCTCTTCGGTGGGTTTCACTACGTCGTTCATCATGACCCCGTCGCTTGTCCTGTCACTCGCCGTCTTGAAACATATCCGGAGGGTGCGCAAGAGGAAGCCCCGGCAGGCGCCCGCCCGCCGCATCGGCCCGCCCCCTCCTGCCGGGGCCGGGCCGCGCTACTTGAAGCTGCGGCTGTCCTTGATCTGGTCCCAGGCCCAGACGACTTCCTGCAGGCGTTCCTCATCGGCGCGGTTGCCGCCGTTCATGTCGGGATGCAGGTCCTTGACCAGGGACTTGTACTGCTTGCGGATCTCGGCCTTTGTCCAGTTGTCCTGGGCCTCGAGCAGTTCGAGCGCCTTGCGCTCGGTCGCCGGCAGGCGGCGGGCGGGGGTTCCGGTCTTGCCGGGGTTCCGCGTCGCGTTCTCGCCCAGAACCTGATGCGGATCGTCGACCCCGAGCCGTGCCCAGGCCCGCTGTTCGTCCTTGTTGCCGAAAGGCTGGGTCTGACGGTCCCAGACCCGGTCCTTGTCGATCTGGGCCTCGAATTCCTCCTCGGTGACACCGTTGAAGAAATTCCACTTCAGGTTGTATTCCCGCACGTGGTCCTTGCAGAACCAGAAATACTCGTCCAGCTGGTCCGGAGATTTCGGCGCGCGGTACTGGCCGTCGAGGTCGCAGCCGGGATGTTCGCATTTGCGCCGCGAGGTCTCGAAGGCGCCCGACATGCCCCGCCGGCCCCGGGTGCGCCGCTTCTTGTCGGCCGATACGGAAATGTCGAACCCGAAGGGATCGGTTTTGGTCATGGCAGCCACCTTTTCGACTCGGACCCGAGAGTTTAGTCAATTGGAGATAAGAATGAAGGGGGCGAAGGAGGAAAAATGGGACGAGTAGAGCAAATACGCGAAAAGCTGGAACAGGCGTTCCAACCGACGACACTCGAGGTGCTGGATGAGAGCGAGAAGCATCGCGGTCATGCCGGCTATCAGGAGGGCGGCGAAAGCCATTTCCAGGTACGGATCGCGGCGCCCGCCTTCGCGCCGATGTCGCGCGTGGCCCGCGAACGGGCGGTGCACAAGGCGCTGGGACCCGAGCTGATCGGGCAGATCCACGCGCTGGCGATCGAGATCGAGACCTGAGGCGCGCGTCCCGGGCGGCGGGTGCTCAGTCCTCGTCGCTGCGGGGCGGGGCGCCGCCGAGCGCGTGCTCGGGACGTGGCGGCACCGATCCGCGTGAGGGCGCCCCGAGCGGTGGATAGGTCCGCTCGGGCAGCGCCTGCACAGAGGCCGCGGCCGATGCGGCGATCTCTTCGGGGCTGCCATGGTGGAAGGCCGGGTCGCGGCCTTCCTTCCGGCCCGCATCCCGGTTTGCTTCGGCCTCGCGCGCCCGGCGGAACACGAGAACGTTGCGCAGGGCCCGGCTGCGGCCGCCGAACAGGCCCTGACGGTCCTCCGATGGCAGGCTTTCGGCGCGGAGATAGATCCAGCCCTCGGCGGCCATCTCGTTCATCGTCTCTTCGAGCGCATGGGCGAAGCGCTCCGCCGGCCCCTTGAGGCCCCGGCCGCGGCGCCCGCGTTCGGGGGCGGGAAGAACCCGGTATTCATACTTCGCCGGCATGATCATCCCAGTTTCCGGGCCACGATCTCGTTCACGGCCTGCGGATTGGCCTTGCCGCCGGTGGCCTTCAGCACCTGACCCACGAACCAGCCCGCGAGTTTCGGGTTGGCCTTGGCCTTCTCGACCTGGGCCGGGTTGGCGGCGATGATCTCGTCCACGGCCTTCTCGATGGCGCCCAGATCGGTGACCTGCTTCATGCCCCGCTCTGCCACGATCTCGGCCGGGTTGCCGCCCTCGGTATAGACGATCTCGAACAGGTCCTTGGCGATCTTGCCCGAGATGTCGCCCGCGGCGATCAGATCGAGGATGCCGCCCAGCTGATCCGGGCTGACCGGGCTGTCGGTGATGTCGCGGTCGTCCTTCTTCAGCCGTCCGAACAGCTCGTTGATGACCCAGTTGGCGGCGGCCTTGCCGTCGCGGCCCTGCGCCACCGCCTCGAAATAGGCGGCGGATTCGACGTCGGCCGTCAGCACCGAGGCATCGTATTCGGTCAGCCCGAAATCGGCGACGAAGCGGGCTTTCTTCTCGTCGGGAAGCTCGGGCAGCGAGGCCGCGATCTCGTCGACCCAGGCCTGCTCGATTTCCAGCGGCAAAAGGTCGGGGCAGGGGAAGTAGCGGTAATCATGCGCCTCTTCCTTCGAACGCATCGACCGGGTCTCGCCCTTGTCGGGATCGTAAAGCCGGGTTTCCTGATCGATGCTGCCGCCATCCTCGACGATGGCGATCTGGCGCCGGGCCTCGTATTCGATCGCGGCCTGGATGAAGCGCATCGAGTTCATGTTCTTGATCTCGCAGCGCGTGCCCAGAACCGAGGCATCGCCCGTCTCGCGGAATTTCTCGTAGGCGCCGGGGCGGCAGATCGAGACGTTGACATCGGCCCGCAGGTTGCCGTTCTGCATGTTGCCGTCGCAGGTGCCCAGATAGCGCAGGATCTGGCGCAGCTTGCCGACATAGGCGGCGGCCTCTTCGGGGCCGCGGATATCGGGGCGCGAGACGATCTCCATCAGCGCGACGCCGGTGCGGTTGAGATCGACGAAGGACATGTTCGGGTCCATGTCATGGATCGACTTGCCGGCATCCTGCTCGATATGGATGCGCTCGATCCGGACCCGGCGGGCGACGCCCGGCCCCATGTCGACGATCACCTCGCCCTCGCCCACGATGGGGTGGTAAAGCTGGCTGATCTGATAGCCCTGCGGCAGGTCGGGATAGAAGTAGTTCTTGCGGTCGAAGGCAGAGACCAGGTTGATCTCGGCCTTCAGCCCCAGCCCGGTACGCACCGCCTGGGCCACGCAGAATTCGTTGATCACGGGCAGCATGCCCGGCATCGCCGCATCGACGAAGGCGACATGCGAGTTCGGCTCGGCGCCGAAGCCGGTCGAGGCGCCCGAGAACAGCTTGGATTTCGAGGCGACCTGGGCATGGACCTCGAGACCGATCACCAGTTCCCAGTCGGCCTTGGCGCCGGAAATCACCTTGGGTTTGGGGGGCTCGAAGGTCAGGTCAAGCATGGCGGCATCCTCATCTGCGGCAGGGCGCATGTTTAGGACAGGGGGCGGGCGCGGGCAAGGGGCTCCTCGGGGGGGATCCCCGGGCGGGCGCGCCTTCACGGGATCGCGACCGCGGCGCGGGGAACCGTGCCGGCGGGGCCGCGTTATTCCCCTTTGATGCAATTTCCCACGCAATGACACACAACAATGGCACACAGGAGGACGACATGACCAGTATCGCGAAGTCGAAGATCCTGATCATGGCCACTGACGGGTTCGAGCAATCCGAGCTCGAGGTCCCGCTGACCGAGCTTCGCGCCAAGGGCGCTCAGGTCGACATTGCCAGCCCCGGCGGCGCGCCGATCACCGGCTGGAAGAACCGGAACTGGGGCACGACCCAGGAGACGACCAAGTCGCTGACCGATGTCCGTGTCCGGGAATATGACGCTCTGGTGCTGCCGGGCGGGCAGATGAATCCCGACAGCCTGCGCGTCGCGCCCGAGGCGGTGCGGCTGGTCAGGGGCTTCGTGTCCGAGGGCCGGATCGTCGCTGCGATCTGCCATGGCCCGGTCTTGCTGGTCGAGGCCGGGGCGGTCGAGGGGCGGAAGATGACCTCGTGCCGCTCGATCCGCACCGATCTGAGAAATGCCGGTGCGATCTGGGTCGACGAGGCCGTGGTCACCTCGAACGGCATCGTCACCAGCCGCGCGGCGCAGGATCTGGGGGCCTTCGTGGCGAAGATCGTGGAAGAGATCGAAGAGGGCCGGCATTCGCGCCGGGCGGCATGATCCCACCGCGATGTCGGCGGTCCTTTGCCCATTGCCGGGCGGGTTTCTTGCCGGAGGGCGCCGGTCTCGTCCATAAGGACGCGCCGGGACATGATGCCCGACCTTGCCTTGCGGAGCCCCGATGCATCGTCTCGCCCTTGTCCTGGCCCTTTCGCTTCTGACCCTCGGCTGCAGCCAGGCCGACATGGCGGACAGGGGGCGCGGTCTTCCGACGATGCGCTGGGACCACATGCCCGAAGCGACCGACTGGACGCGGGCAAGCCTCGATGCGCTGAGCCTTTACGGCGACGGTCTGACCGAGACCGTGCCCGCCGATATCGAGACCTGGTGCCCGGCCTATGAAAAGGCGCGCCCGGCGCAACGCCGCGCCTTTTGGGCGGGGCTGTTCTCGGCGCTGGCCAAGCATGAAAGCACCTGGAACGAGGCCGCGGTGGGCGGCGGCGGCCGCTGGTTCGGTCTGTTGCAGATCTCGCCCGCCACCGCGCGCTATCATGGCTGCGCGGCCACCAGCGGTAGCGCGCTGACCGATGGCAAGGCCAATCTCAGCTGTGCGGTGCGGATCGCGTCCAGCGCGGTCGCCCGCGACGGGGTGGTCGCGGCCCGGGGCCGGGGCGTCGCCGCCGACTGGGGACCGATGACGGTGGCCTCCAAGCGCGCGGAAATCGCCGCCTGGACCCGGGCGCAATCCTACTGCCGGGGCTGATACTTACAGGTCCGGACTTGCACCTTGCGCCCCGAGCGGGCATTGCCTTTTGCGATCAAAATCCGATAGTTTCCATCGGAAATAGCGCGAGGCCCCGTGTGACGCTCCAGACTTCCGACCGCAACCCGAGGCTCGAAATCCGCCATATCGACCGCATCTTCGGCGGACGCAAGGTTGTCGACGGGGTGACGCTTCAGGTGTTGCCGGGGCAGGTGACCTGTCTGCTGGGGCCCTCCGGCTGCGGCAAGTCGACGACGCTCCGGATCATCGCGGGCGTCGACCGCCAGGATGCGGGCGAGATCCGGATCGACGGGCAGCTGGTCTGCGATACCGTCTTCCGGCTGCCGCCCGAGCGCCGCTCGGTCGGGCTGATGTTCCAGGATTTCGCGCTGTTCCCGCATCTCAGCGTGGCCGAGAATGTGGCCTTCGGGCTGACCGGGCCGAAGGCGGCGCGGCGCGCGCGGGTCGAGGCCCTGCTCGAGCGGGTCGCGCTGGGGCGTTTCATCGACGCCTTCCCGCACGAGCTTTCGGGCGGCGAGCAGCAGCGGGTGGCGCTGGCCCGCGCGCTGGCGCCCCGGCCCAAGATCATGCTGATGGACGAGCCCTTCTCGGGGCTCGACAACCGGCTGCGCGACGAGATCCGCGACGAGACGCTGCAGGTCCTCAAGGAGGAGGGCGCGGCGGTTCTTCTGGTCACCCACGAGCCCGACGAGGCGATGCGCATGGCCGACGAGATCGCGCTGATGCGCGGCGGGCGGATCGTGCAGCAGGGCGCGCCCTATAATCTCTACAATGCCCCCGTCGACCGCGCGGCGGCGGCCTTCTTCAGCGATATCAACGTGATCCGGGGCAGGGTGCGCAATTTGCTGACGGAAACGCCCTTCGGCAAGTTCCTGACGCCGGGCATGGAGGACGGCGCCGAGGTCGATATCATCATCCGGCCCCAGCATCTGCGGATCGATTTCGACCGCAACGGTCGCGGCCCCAATCCGACGCCCGAGGAGGGGGTCGCCGCGCGTGCCCGGGTCCAGCGCGCGCGGTTCATGGGCTCGGAAAGCCTCGTCGAGTTCCGCATGGATCATGACGGCTCGGTGCTCAAGGCCACCGTACCCGCGGTGTTCTTGCCCGCGCCCGACACGGCGATGTGGCTGACCATCCGCCGCGACCGCTGCTTCGTCTTTCCCGCCTCCGGGCAGGACGGGGATGGCAGGCAGATCTGACCGTCCCTCCCCGCCGCAGGGCAGATTTGCACATCAACGGGCAAACGGATTTTCCGCATCGCGCGCGCCCTTTAGCCTCTTTCTGCCCGCACGGCCGCTTCGTCCCCGAGGCAGTTCAGCAATTCTTCCAGTGTGGCCCCATATCCCTGATCCCCGCCAGGATCATCGGCCGCCTTTCGTCCCGCCATTGCGGTGGCAAGGGCCGCGCCATGGGTGAGGTCCACGAGGATGTCGAGCCATAACCGCCGCTTTCGATCCGACAGACCGGCTTTTGCGAGAAGGGCCGAGAGCTCTTCGGTTATCCGCTTTGCCTGTTCGGGGAATACGGCCGGTCGGCTGAAGATGAGCATCGTCAGGCCGGGATGCAGCAGCACCTGCGCGTGGTAGGCTTTCAGCAGCCCGCGGATCCGCTCTGTCGCTGTGCCTTCCCTCGGGGCCGATACCCGCGCATGGACCCGTTCCGACATCGCGCCGATCAGCCCGTCACGGCCGCCGAAGTGATGGTGGATCGTCATCGGATTGACGTGCAGGTGCTTGGCCAACGCCCTCATGGTGAAGGCCTCGGCACCTTCACCGTCCAGAAGCGTCAGGGCGGCCGTCAGCATCTCGTCGCGCGAGACCGGGGCGTCAGCCCGGGGCGGTCTTCCCCGCGGCCGCGTCATGCCGCGATCCGGTAGCGGGACTGGACGAGCCCGGAGGGAAAGCTTTTCGTCTTATCGTGCTGCAGCCGAATGTCGCCGGCAAGGCTGCCGAACAGGCGCCGCCCCTCGCCAAGAAGAACAGGCACGGTCGTGATCACCATGTCGACGATCAGGCCCGCCCGCAGGAAGGACTGAATGACGCGGCCGCCATCGACATAGACCCTTCGGTGGCCCTCGGATTGCAGCATGCGCATCGCCTCTGTCGGCGAGAGGTCGGTGACCCGTACCTTGCTGCCCAATTCTTCGGGCAGATCGTCCTCTGTCATGGTTGCGGACAGGACAACAACCGGCCGTGTATAGGGCCAGGGCCTGATGTCGCGGATTTTCTCATAGGTTCCTCTGCCCATCAGGATTGCGTCGATGCTTGCGATGAAGGTGTCGTAGCCATGGTCTTCGTCGGGCTCATCGCGCTCCAGAAGCCATGCGATATCCCCGTCGGCGCGGGCGATGAAGCCGTCCAGGCTGGTCGCGATGAAAACATGTCCCGTGATCATTTCACACCTTTAATTATACATCGTATAAATAAGTAGCCGCTCATCTCGGCCGGATCAAGGCCAGCCCGAGCCATGGCTGAAAATAGGGACGCGTTTGCGGTCTGTCTTGAGGGTGCGCTCAAGCATCCCTGGCTTTCGGCAAGGAAGGAAAGACATGACGATCACCGGCCCGGAGCGCCTGACGATCCGCCCGCATCGATCTCGCAGGTCGGGGCGCGCGCGGCAGGTTCCCTGCCGGACGACCCTCAGTGGCCCGTTCTGCGCGGGCAGGGGGAGACTGCCAGCCGACCGGCCCGCGCGACCCGTCTGCAAGCGCGCAGGGATCGTCAGGTCGGAAGGATGCGGCCGCCGGACAGCTGTATCATCGGTGTCCCGCCGATGCGGTCACCCGGTCTTCAGGTAGACATGCAGGCCGTGTTCCTTGCGGCCGGTATCCTCGATGCCCTCGAACCGGCCCTGCCGGACATGCTTGAGGAAATCGTTGCCGAGCCCGACCTTCTCTCCGATCCAGAGCTCGTCCCAGCGCGGCCCCACCGCGTCGGGCAGGTGGAATTCCCCGGCCGGCAGCGCGGCCAGCGCCTCCCGGATCATGGCTTCCTGATCTGCTGTCATCAAACCCTCCCGGGGCAAGGCGCCCGGCGATGTCGTTGCGTCCGAAATGCGGTGCGGGCGCACCGGCCATGGCGGTCGGCAGGCCCGCGGCGGGCGGCCGTTCCGGTCGGGACCGGAGCTGCCCGTGCGGGGCATATGGTAGTGGCGAAGGGCGCGGCGTCCATGCCGGTCAGCCTCCGGGACAGCCGTAATACGGATCAGGAGGCCGTGATCCGAGGGAAACACTTCGCTCCTGAATTCGCGAGGGGAAGGCGGCGGTTACGGCCGACCTGCGCATGCGTCGTTGCGAAGGACCGGCCGGCAAGCTCCCGGGCCTTCCGCATGAGCGCGGGCCGTCCTGGCATCGTTGCGACCGCCGGTGGCGCCCGGATGTCATTCGGGCGCGGGACGCTGGTGCCGGTCTTTCATCCAGTCGTCGATCCGGGCGATCTGATCGGGGCTCAGCCGGAGCCCGAGCTTGCTGCGGCGCCAGACCACATCCTCGGCGCGGCGCGCGAATTCGCGATCCATCAGCCAGATCAGTTCCGCCTCGGTAAGCGTGGCGCCGAAATCGCGGCCGAGATCGGCGGCCGCCTGCGCATCGCCCAGGACCCCGCGGGCCTCGGTGCCATAGGCGCGGACCAGACGCCGAGCCCAGGGGGCGGTCAGGAAGGGATAGTCCTGCCGGAGCGTGGCGATCAGCCCGTCGATCCCGTCGACCGCGACATCGCCGCCGGGCAGCGCCACGCCTGCGGTCCAGGGCCCGGGCAGATCCGGCCGGATTTCGGCGATCTTCTCCAGCGCGGTTTCCGCGAGGCGGCGATAGGTGGTGATCTTGCCGCCGAAGATATTCACGAGCGGGGCGCCCGCGCGGTCAAGCCGGATGACGTAGTCGCGCGAGGCGGCGGAGGCCGAGCCTTCGCCTTCGTCATGCAAGGGCCGCACCCCGGAATAGGTCCAGACGATATCCTCCGCCGAGACCGGTTTTGCGAGATAGCGGTTGACGAAGCCGATCAGGTAATCGCGTTCCTCCTCGGTGCAGCGGGGCGGGGTGTCGGGCTCGGCATGTTCGGCATCGGTGGTGCCGATCAGGGTGAAATCGGTCTCGTAGGGGATGGCGAAGACGATCCTTCCGTCCTGTCCCTGAAAGAAATAGCAGCGGTCATGCTCGAACAGGCGGCGGGTCACGATATGGCTGCCGCGCACCAGCCGGACCTTGTCCGTGGCGGCCTGCTGCAGCGCGCCTGCGATCAGATCGGCGGTCCAGGGTCCGGCGGCATTGACGAGGATCCGCGCCCGCCGAGTGGTCTCGGCCCCGGTCTCGCAGTCGCGCAGGGTGACCGTCCAGAGCCCGTCCTCGCGGCGGGCCTTCACGACCCTGGTCCGTGTCAGGATCTCGGCGCCGCGCTCGGCCGCGTCGCGGGCATTCAGCGCCACCAGCCGGGCATCCTCGACCCAGCAGTCGGAATATTCGAAGGCGCGCCGGAACCGGGGCTTGAGCGGCCGCCCGGCCGGATCGGTGGTCAGATCGAGGCTGCGCGTCGGCGGCAGGATCTTGCGCCCGCCGAGATGGTCGTAGAGGAAAAGCCCGAGCCGGATCAGCCAGGCCGGACGGCGTCCCGTCATCCAGGGCATTGCCCTGCTCAGCAGCTGCGAGGCGGGCGTGCTGGCATCGAAGCGCATTTCGCGGTCGAGCGGCAGCACGAAGCGCATCGGCCAGCTGATATGGGGCATGGCCGACAGCAGGGTCTCGCGTTCGATCAGGGCCTCGCGGACCAGCCGGAATTCGAAATATTCGAGATAGCGCAGCCCGCCATGAAAAAGCTTGGTCGAGGCCGAGGAGGTGGCCGAGGCCAGGTCGTCCATCTCGGCCAGCGTGACCGACAATCCGCGCCCGGCCGCGTCGCGGGCGATGCCGCAGCCGTTGATGCCGCCGCCCACGATCAGCAGGTCGGCCGGCTTATCCTCTGCAGTGTCCTTTGCGGTCCCTTCCGCGATGCGCGTCGGCATGACTCGGTCCTCCATCCTTCGAAAGCGAAGCATGCTGCGCCGAGAAGGGTCAATGAATATTTTCGTTTGTATATCTTTTATGTTCGAATTTATGCGCTTTCCGCGCATTATCGCGCGTGCCACGTCTGCGAATGCAGCGCCCGAAAGTCGCATGGGCCGCGTGTCGACTTGCGCATGGGGCGATGGCCGAACATTCTCGAGTGGAAAGGAAAGCCGATGTCCCAGACCTTCCGCGCGCCCGACATTCTCGACATCGCCCGGCGCGAGGGCCGTGTCACCGTCGATGGCCTGGCCGAACATTTCGGCGTCACCGTGCAGACGATCCGCCGCGATCTGGCCGAGCTGGCCGAGGCGGGCAAGCTCGAGCGCGTGCATGGCGGTGCGATCCTGCCCTCGGGCGTGACCAATATCGGCTACGAGGCGCGGCGCGGGCTGAATGCCGAGGCCAAGGCGGCGATCGCGGCGCGCTGCGCGGCGTCGATCCCCGAAGAGGCGTCGGTCTTCCTCAATATCGGAACCTCGACCGAGGCGGTGGCCCGGGCGCTGCTGACCCACCGCAACCTGCTGGTCGTCACCAACAACATGAATGTCGCCAATATCCTCGTCGAGAATCCCGGCTGCGAGGTGGTGGTGGCCGGGGGCACGCTGCGGCGCTCGGATGGCGGGCTGGTCGGCGCGCTGACGATGCGCGCGATCCAGGCCTTCAAGGTCGATTACGCGGTGATCGGCTGCTCGGCGCTCGATGCCGAGGGCGACCTTCTGGATTTCGATATCCAGGAGGTGAGCGTCAGCCAGACCATCCTGGCCCAGGCCCGCCGTGCCTTTCTGGTTGCCGATGCCGCCAAGTTCGAGCGCAGCGCGCCGGTCCGGATCGCCTCGCTGCGCGATCTCGACGAGGTCTTCACCGACCGTCCGCTTCCCGCCCCGCTGGCCGAGCGCTGCCGGGGCTGGAATACGCGGGTCGACGTGGCCGCCTAGGCGGGGCTCAGTCCTCCCGGCGCGCGCCGGAACGCGCATAGGCGGCGAGGAACAGCCGCACGGCGCTGTCGACGGTCCGCTCGATCTCGTCGGGCCCGGGCGGTGTCGGCCGTTTGCCGAAGAGCCGCGCGCGCCAGATCCCGGCCCCCGACAGATCGATGAACTGGGCGCTGGCCAGCACCGGATCGGGCAGGTCGAGCCGTCCGGCCGCCACCTCGCGGCGCAGAAGGTCGGTCAGGTCGGTATGGGTGCGCAGCGCGCCCGCATCGTAGAATCGCACGCCCAGCTCGGGCATGCGGTCGACGATGCCCGCGATGGTGCGCTGCCACTGCACGACATGGTCCGACGTGACGATCTCGGCCAGTTGGCGGCCGAAGCGGGTCAGCTTCTCGGCCAGCGGCAGATCGCTTCGCAGCACCGCGTCGACGCCCCCGAACATCTTCTCGCGCTGTTCCGCCACAAGCGCGACGAACAGATCCTGCTTGTCGGCGAAATAGACGTAAAGCGTGCCCTTCGAGACCCCGGCCGCGCGGCAGATATCGTTGACGCTGGTCGCGTCGAAGCCCTTGTCGAGAAAGGCCTTCATCGCCCCGGCCATGATCTGGTCGCGCTTGGCGGGGTCTTCTCCCGCGGCGTGGCGGCGACAGGGGCGGCGCGGGCCGTCGCAGTCCTGCGCGGTGTCTTCCGCCGGGGGCTCTGCCTCGGGCTCGGCTTCAGGGTCGGTTTTCGGCTCGGGGGCATCGCCTGGCGCGCATTGCATGATGCGGGTCTCCTTGTCGTCTGCCCGACCGGGGCGGGGCAGTCCGTAGGGTTTAATCGAACTGCGCGGTTCGATAAAGTCTTGAACGCTGCGGCGCGATGCCCTAGATGATTAATCGAACCGCATGGTTCGATGAATTTTGCAGACCTGCCCCGTGTCATCGTTCCGGGCCGCCCCGTATCCGCCTGTCGCCGCAAACCGGTCTCACGCCCGCGCTTGCCCTGGAAGAAGCCCGGACCCTCGAGAAACCCGAGCCCTCAAGAAGGTTGCCGCCCATGTCCCGTCAGGCCCACCCGAGCGCCCAGGACCGCGCCTCCGTCGATGCCCCGTCGCAGGACGGGCCCGCACGGTCCGGCGGGCACAGGCGCGCACTCTTGGCCGGGATCGCGGCGCTGGTTCTGGCAGGGGCGGGCTATGGCGGCTGGTATTACTGGACCGAGGGGCGCTTTTTCGAGGATACCGACGACGCCTATGTCCAGGCCGACATCGCCCGGATCTCGAGCCGGGTGCAGGGCTATGTCGCCAGCCTGCCGGTCGAGGAGAACGCGCATGTCCGCGCGGGCGAGGTCCTGGTGCGGCTGGAGGATGGCGATTACCGCACCGCGCTTGCCACCGCGCAAAGCCGGGTCGCGACCGCCGATCGCAGGCTGGCGCGGATCGACGCCCAGATCGATGCGGCGCGCGCGGCCGTCCGCCAGGCCGAGGCTGATCGCGACGCGGCGCAGGCGCAATTGCGGACCGCGGGCAACACGCTCGAGCGGGTCACGGGGCTGGCCGAGCGCAATTTCGCCGCCCAGGCCCAGCTCGACAGCGCGACCGAGGGCTATGACACCGCGCAGGCCAGCCTCGCCAAGGCCGTGGCCGCGGTGGCGAGTGCGCATGCCGAGGTCGCGGTTCTGGTCGCCCAGCGCGCCGAGGCCGAAGGCGACAAGCACGAGCTGGAACTGGCCGTCGATCAGGCCGAGCGCGATCTGAAACGCACCGTGCTGCGCGCACCGGCCGATGGCATCCTTGCCAATCTGGGGCTGGAGATCGGCGATCTGGTCACCGCGGGCACGCAACTGGCCGCGCTGGTCCCTGACGATGCGCTTTATGTCGAGG
Source organism: Rhodovulum sulfidophilum DSM 1374 (assembly GCF_001633165.1). Lineage (NCBI taxonomy): Bacteria > Pseudomonadati > Pseudomonadota > Alphaproteobacteria > Rhodobacterales > Paracoccaceae > Rhodovulum > Rhodovulum sulfidophilum. The sequence continues at coordinate 1,802,876 of NZ_CP015418.1, forward strand.
CGAATTTCAAGGAAACCCAGATGCAGGGCATCACCCCCGGCGCGCGGGTCGAGGTGACGCTGGATGCGCTTCCGGGCCGCAGCTTCGAGGGCCGGGTGACCTCGGCCGCGCCCGCCACCGGCTCGGTCTTCTCGGTGCTGCCCGCCGACAATGCCACCGGCAATTTCACCAAGATCGTGCAACGGGTGCCGGTGCGCATCGCGCTTCCGCCCGAGGCGGCGGCGACCGGGCAGCTTCGCGCCGGTCTGTCGGCGGTGGTCGCCGTCGACACGCGCTCGGGCGGGGCGCCCGCGGCCCGCCTTGCCGCCGCGCGCTGAGCCGGCCCGCCCGGAGCCCCCAGATGACAGCCGACGAGCCGCAACTGACACCGCGCCGCGTGTTCGCCTTCGTGGTGATGGTATTCGGAATGTTCATGGCGATCCTCGACATCCAGATCGTCTCGGCCTCGCTGTCGGAAATCCAGGCCGGGCTCGCGGCCAGCCCCGACGAGATCAGCTGGGTCCAGACCAGCTATCTGATCGCCGAGGTGGTGATGATCCCGCTTTCGGGCTTTCTCGCCCGGATGATGTCGACGCGCTATCTGTTCGTGCTGTCGGCGGCGGGCTTCACCGCATCGAGCTTTCTCTGCGCCACGTCGGGCAGCATCGAAGAGATGATCCTGTGGCGCGCGCTGCAGGGCTTTCTGGGCGGCGGCATGATCCCGTCGGTCTTCGCCGCGGCCTTCACCATCTTCCCGGCCTCGAAACGCAGCGTGGTCTCGCCGGTGATCGGGCTGATCGCGACGCTGGCGCCGACCGTCGGGCCCACGGTCGGCGGCTATCTCAGCTACACGCTGTCCTGGCACTGGCTGTTCCTGGTCAATGTGCTGCCGGGCATCGGGGTGACGCTGGGCGCCTTCCTGCTGATCGATTTCGACCGGCCCGACTGGCGGCTTTTCGACCGCTTCGACTGGTGGGGGCTGCTGGCGCTGGCGGCCTTTCTCGGCGGGCTGGAATATGTTCTCGAAGAGGGGCCCGGCAATGACTGGCTGGCCGACGAGACGGTCGCGGCCTTCGTCGTCGTGACCGTGCTGGGCGCCATCGTCAGCTTCTGGCGCGCCTTCACCCGCGACGAGCCCATCGTCGATCTCTCGGCCTTCGGCAATGTCAATTTCGCGCTGGGCTCGGCCTTCAGCTTCGTGATGGGGATCGGGCTTTACGGGCTGACCTATCTTTATCCGCTCTATCTGGCCTCGATCCGCGGCTATGACAGCCTGATGATCGGCGAGACGGTCTTCGTCTCGGGGCTGGCGATGTTCGTCAGCGCCCCGATCGCGGGCTTCCTCTCGGCCCGGATCGATCTGCGCCTGATGCTGCTTGCGGGCTTCGCGGGCTTCGCGGTCTCGACCTGGATGCTGACCGGCATGACCGCCGAATGGGATTTCAACGAGCTTCTGGTGCCGCAGATCCTGCGTGGCGTGTCGCTGATGCTGAGCATGGTGCCGATCAACAACCTCGCGCTGGGCACGCTTCCGCGCGACAAGATGAAGGGCGGCTCGGGGCTGTTCAACCTGACGCGAAATCTCGGCGGCGCGGTCGGTCTGGCGGTGATCAATACCCAGCTCTCGGACCGGGGCGATCTGCATTACGAGCGGTTGCGCGAGGCCGTCAGCTGGACCAATGATGCCGCGATGCGCGAGCTCTCAGTGATGGCGGCGAACCTGTCGGCGCGGGGGCTCGACGGGCAGACCGGGGCCCTTGTGCAGATGGCGGCCCGGCTGCGCCAGCAGGCGACGGTGATGTCCTTCATCGACGTCTTCCTGATGCTCGCGCTGCTGTTCGGCGGGCTCGCGGCCAGCGCCTTCTTCATGCGCAAGCCGGACCCGGGAGGGGGCGGCGGCGCCGGGCATTGAGCGGCCCGGAATGAGGGGCCGGGATCAGACCCCGGTCCAGCCCGCCAGCCCCTTGCGGAAGACGGCGAGGCTGGCCGGGCGGAACGCGCCCTCCTTCGCCACCATCCGGGTCAGCTCGATCTGGTCGCCCTCGATCGCCAGAAGCGCGAAGTCGTTTTCCTGACCGCGCAGCCGGGTCGAGAGCCCGGTGCCGACATGGACCTGCAACACCCGCCGCCCGGCCTCGCGGGTCAGGAAGGGCTCGGCGCGCCAGCGGTGCAGATGCCCCGACAGCACGATATCGGCGCCGCAGCGCGCCAAGGCCTCCAGCGAGGGCCCGGCGTGTTTCATCAGGCTTTTCGGCGTGCCGGGGGCCTGTTCGAACGGGTGATGGGCCATTGCGAGGCGCGGCCCGGGGGCCTCGGCGAAGGCCTGGCAGGCCTGATCGAGGTCGCGGCGCCGGACCTTGCCGCGCTGCCAGCGCAGCGGATCGACGGTGTTGAAGCCCTGCACCGTCAAGGCACCGATCCGGGCCCGGGGCGCCAGATCGGCCGAGACATGGCGGCGATAGCGGGCATAGGGGCGTAAGAGCCGCAGCCAGGGATTGTCGAGCGGCACGTCATGGTTGCCGGGCACCGAAATCCAGGGTGGGTCGAGCCGGTTCAGGAAGGCGCGGGCGGCGCGGAACTGGCTGTCGCGCGCGCGCTGGGTCAGATCGCCGGTCACCGCGACCAGATCGGCCCCGGCCGCGTTCAGCGCCCCGATCAGCGGGTCGAGCAGCTCGGGCGCGGTGCGGCCGAAATGCAGGTCCGAGATATGCGCGATCCGGATCACGCCGGGGCCTCCGGAACCAGCACCTGCAGCGGGCGGTCGCGGCGGCGGATCGTCAGCGGCGTGCGCATTGTCTGGCGCTCGCCGTCGCGGGCGACCAGGACCCGCGGCCGCCCCGGGTCGATCTCGATCCTTGCCGCGCGGTGCAGGTCGAAATCCTGGCCCTCCTGCGCGGTGCCGAGCGCCAGCCCCAGCGTCGCGCGCATGATCTCGACCTGCGATCCGGCGGGGGCGGTGAACAGCGCGAAGCCGCCATCCTCCAGCGCGTCGGTGCCTTCGAGATTGAACTGGCGCAGCTGATAGGCGCTGTTGGCGATGAAGGCGAGCGGCGTTTGCAGCTCCTGCCTCTCGCCGTCCAGCGTCATGTTCAGCCGCATTGCCCGGCGCGCGCCGACCAGGGTCTGGGCCACCGACCAATAGGCCGCGACCCGGCTGCGGCCCCAGCGCCGATAGGTGGTCTCGCGCCGCTCGAGGATCGCGGGGTAAAGCCCGAGGCTGGCATTGTTGAGAAAGATCCTGCCATTCACCTCGCCCAGATGCACCTCGGCCGTGGTGCCGCCGGCCAGGGCCGCGACGGCCGCCTCGGGCTCCAGCGGGATGCCGAGCCCGCGGGCGAAATAGTTGAAGGTGCCCTGCGGGATCACCCCGAGCGGGGCGTCGCGGGCATGGCAGGCCTCGGCCACCGCACAGATCGTGCCGTCGCCGCCCGCCGCGACCAGCTTGCCGCAGCCCCGGTCGAGCGCCTCATGCGCAAGCCCGGTCAGGCTCTGGCCCCGGCGCGGGCGCCAGATCTCGGCCTTGAGCCCCGCTTGCAGGCAAAGCCCGCGCAGCATGTCGCTGCGCGATCCCGAGCCGGAATGGTCTCCGGCCCGGTCGTTGACGATGAGGCAGAAGGCGGAAGATCTTGGCATGTGGCAGTCCTGTTCTGGGGCCGGTCTCGGGCCGGGGCAGTGCCGCAACGTCCCGGTTCGCGCTGCGTTCCCGAAACCGGCCCGGAAGGGCAGGGCCATGCCGCGCCGCAGGGTCGCGGGCGGGCCGGGCCCGCGATTGCGCGTTCCGCGGGAACCCCGGGGCGGCTTCGCGCGTTCGGGGAGACGTGTTGAACCACCAATATGAAACCCGGAGGAGATGCCCTTGAGCCTTCTGTCCGCCTTTGTTCGTCCCGCTGAAGGGGCCTGCCGGGAGTGCCGCGCATGACTGCCGCCAGCCAGACCTCGTCGCAGCCGGGACAGGCCGCGATCCGCCCGGCCCAATACAGTGCCCGCGACTGGCGCATCGCGATATTTCGCGTCTGGCGGGGCATGGACGAGCGCAATGTCGCCCTGATCGCGGCCGGCGTGGCCTTCTACAGCTTTCTCTCGATCTTCCCCGCGCTTGCCGCGCTGATCGCGATCTGGGGCTTCCTCGCCGATCCGACCGTGATCCAGGATCAGTTGTCGATGGCGTCAGAGCTTTTGCCCGCGGGCGCCTACGAGGTCGTGCAGCGGCAGGTCGAGGCGCTGGTCGGCACCAGTTCCTCGACGCTGGGCTGGACCAGTCTGGTGTCGATCCTGCTCGCGATCTGGAGCGCGCGGGCGGCGGTTGCGGGGCTTATCCGCGGTCTCAACGCCATTTACGGCGAGAAGAACCGGGGCAATCCGATCGTGAGGATAGCGCTGGCGGTGGCGCTGACGGCGGTTCTGATCTTCGTGGCGCTTCTGGCCTTTTCGGCGGTGGTGCTGATCCCGGCGGTACTGGCTTTCGTCAAGCTGCCCGCTGCCATCGAGTTGCCGATCACGCTGCTGAAATGGGTGCTGATGCTGGGCGTGGCCTTTCTGGCCATTGCGCTGGTCTACCGTTACGGCCCGAACCGGCGGTCGGCGCGGCTGCAATGGGTGACGCCGGGGGCGGTCTTTGCGGTCGGCGCCTGGGCCTTGGGCTCGGTCGCGCTGGCTGCCTATATGCGCAGCTTCGACCGGCTCAACGAGGTTTACGGCTCGCTGGGCGCGGTGGTGGCATTGCTGTTCTGGCTTTACCTCAGCGCGGCGGTGACGCTGATCGGCGCGGCGCTGAATGCCGAACTCGAGTTGCTGACGCGCTGCGACAGCACGACCGGCCCCGAGCGCGCCGAGGGCGAACGCGGGGCCCATGTCGCCGATCACGTCCGCGACGAGACCGGCACTCTGAACGGCAAGGCGCCATCTTCGGAGGCCGGACGCGGTGCCGGGGAGGCCTCCGGGATGACCTGAGAAGGACCCTCCCGACCTTGGCGCGGCCGAGACGGGTGGCCCGCATCAACGTTGCCCGGGTTGCGGAGGCCCGCCTGATAGCCCCCGCGGCGAGGTCTTGATGCGGGCCGCTATCGAAAAGCGTCGAAAACAGCGTCGAAAAATCTGGCCCCTTTTCGGGGGCGTCCTGCATCCAGCGACGCGGGCCTGTCAAAAGCGGTGCAGAGAAAACCGCGAAGCGGTTCGGTTGAAACCTGCGGGTGGGCGCTTTCGGACTGGGCCGGATCGCAACATGTTTTTCTTCGCGGCACGGTCTTTGAATTTTTGCTTGATTGAAATTTTAAATCAATTCTATCCTGCGTTGTATAATTTTATAAAAAACGAGCAGGACGTGAAAATGACCCAGATCGCAGAAATTGCGCCCGTGCCTTTTGCATGGACGCGCGGACTGGTCAGCGCGCGCGCGGGCGCCTTGCTGGCCGATCTGTTTCCCCGGGCGCGCGACGCCCGGGCGGGCGAGTGCATTGGTCTTGTCAAGCGGTTCATCGCCTTCGGTCGGCGGTCGCTGACCGGTCATCCGGCCGAGGCGCTGGTGGTGATGGGCGAGGACGGCCGGCCTGTCTGCCTGTCTGCCCGGCATCTCGATGCCGAGGCGCGGCAGGACCTGTTCCGGTTGGAGGAGATCCTGTCGGCGCCGGGGCTTCTGGCCTATGGCGCGCTCACGCCGCATGCCTCGGAGCTGCACCGCGCGACGACCCCGCCGCGGGCGCTGGAGCTGATCCTCGGCGCCGATGTGCATCTGCTCCGGACGCTGGACTGGCGCGCCGATATTGCCGGGCGGCGTCGGGCGGGCGAGCCTGTCGCGCGGGCGCTGGCCGCCAATCTGCGGCTGTTATCCGAGCATCCCGGCTCGCCCGAAGCGGTCGAACAGCTCCGCGACCGGCTGCAGGCCCGGGCCGGGCTGATGCTGGGGCTGCTGAGTTTCGACGAACCGGTGCTGCCCGCGATGGCCGTGATCGCGGCCTGAACGGCCTGAATGGCCGGGCGGTGCCGACGGGGCGGCCGGGGGCCGACCAAGGGGCTGGGTGTTCAGCGTCCGGCGATCTCGACCCGGCCCGAGACCCTGGCGCCCTTGCTCGAGGTCAGGCTTTCGGCGGTCAGATCGGCCTGCACCCGGGCCGAGGCCGAAAGCGTGAGATCGGTGCAGGTCACGCGGCCCGAGATCGTGCCGCTGATGGTGACCGCCTCGGCGGTGAGGGCGCCTGTGACCTGCCCGGTCGCGCTGATCTCGATCGCCTTGGCGGTGATGTTTCCCTTGACCTGTCCGTTGACGATCACGGCGCTGTCCTTGGCGACGAGATCGCCTTCGATCGTCAGATCCTGCGAGATGATTGCCTGGGCCATATACGCCGCTCCGCTTTGGGGTCTCATTCGGGCCTTTCAATGCGGTGGCTCGGCGCCGGCCACAAGGGCTGTCCCCGACCGGATACGCCTTCTCGTCCCACCGTTGCCCGGTTGCGACGGCGGCGTGGCTTTCGCCGGGTTCTCGCGCTTCAGCAGGGCGCAGCTCGGGCCTGCCGGATATCGGTTTAGGCGATCTTTCCGTCCCGGAGGGCGATGATGTCGATATTGCCGTTGCCGCCCAAGCGCATGCCGCCGGATCATTCTCCGCAGGGATGGCCGGCATCGAACCCCCGGTGTTCTCCGGTTTCGGCATCGGTCCCGGGACGCTGCCTCTTGACCCAGCCGTAGCGCTTGCCGTTGAACCCAGCGACTGGGCCGACCGGCAGAATTTCCGCCCGTCGGGGAAGGTCATCCGGAAGTCCCCGGTCAAAACTCGGCAGCAGAGTGGGAGCGGGGATCATCGGACGTCCGAGACAGACCCCGAGCGTTTCAGAGGGTCGCCTCGAGGTTTTCAGATGGCTGCACGGGCTTTCGAGGTTTTACAAACATTCCGTGCTCTCTAAGCAGATCTGACGTCGGTTGGCAGATGTTTTTCATCTTGGAACTCTGTATTAGGTATAGTTCCAGTCCTGAGCTTTCGTGGAGGGAGCTCGTTAGAAGCTCTCGCAGGTACCTAGATTCTGTGATTCCAAAATTGTTTCGGTTCCTGTCGAATGCAGAAAATACTGCGTGCGCAATGATGTCCGGCACAGAGAAGATATGGCTATCTTCCTTTTTTCTTGCTTTGATTGAGCTGGCGGAAATGTGGGGGATCGAATCGACGTCGTCGCCGGTCGGGTTTCCTGCAACCTTTTTTATGTATCGTTGCAGCTGTTCATAGTCGTGCTCTCGCCTTTCGAAGACAATTTCGACCGCGTCCCGGGGTATGTTCCTATCGCGAAGATGGCGGCCCAGAATGTTCAGTAAATACAGGGCTGTGCGATTGTAGTATTGCTGAGGGTTTCCGCGCGAGCGTGTCCGGAAGCCACCGAGTGTATTTTTGTCGCTGACGATCCCAAAGACATCAATGTCTAAAGCAAGTATCTCGCGAATTAAGTATATTTTTTGGACATGATTGATGTCCGCGGCATGCAGAAATTTCTTTTTCTTGAATTTTCTCTGAATCTCATCAAAGCGTTCAGCCACCTCGGATTCTCGGGCTTTTGGAATGAGCGCGCCGCCCATACACAAGTATTGTGAAGGGCCCACTTCGTCCGAGATGCCCGGCTCTTGTGTTACATGGCCGCTTTCGTCAGCAAAGAAGGTAAAATGTGCCACAAGAATTGCTCCTTTTCGCAATTCTTGTGGCATGAGTATCAATGGTGCAAGTGTGACTTACCGCGCGAACTTCTTGTACTTCACCCGCTTGGGCTCGACCGCATCGGGGCCCAGTCTCCGGATCTTGTCTTCCTCATAGGCCTCGAAGTTGCCCTCGAACCATTCCACATGGGCCTCGCCCTCGAAGGCCAGGATGTGGGTACACAGCCGGTCGAGGAAGAAACGGTCGTGCGAGATGATGACCGCGCAGCCCGCGAAATCTTCCAGGGCGGCTTCCAGCGCCTGCAGCGTCTCGACGTCCAGATCGTTGGTCGGCTCGTCAAGCAGAAGCACGTTGCCGCCCGATTTCAGAAGCTTGGCCATGTGGACGCGGTTGCGCTCGCCGCCCGACAGCAGCCCCACCTTCTTCTGCTGGTCGCCGCCCTTGAAGTTGAAGGACGAACAATAGGCGCGGCTGTTCACCTCGGCATCACCGAGGACCACGATGTCGAGCCCGTCGGAAACCTCTTCCCAGACCGTCTTGTCGGGGTCGAGCGCGTCGCGGGACTGGTCGACATAGGACAGCTTGACCGTGTCGCCGAACTCGATGGTGCCCTCGTCGGGCGTCTCCTGGCCGGTCAGCATCCGGAAGAAGGTCGATTTCCCGGCGCCGTTCGGGCCGATCACACCGACGATGCCGCCTGGGGGCAGCGCGAAGCTGAGATCCTCGATCAGCAGCCTGTCGCCGAAGCCCTTCTTGAGGCCCTCGATCTCGATCACCTTGCCACCCAGGCGCGGACCGTTCGGGATGATGATCTGGGCGCGGCTGAGCTTTTCGCGTTCGGACTGGCCAGCCATTTCCTCATAGGCCTGGATCCGGGCCTTGGATTTCGCCTGCCGGGCCTTCTGGCCGGCGCGGATCCAGTCAAGTTCGCGTTCCAGCTGCTTCTGCTTGGCCTTGTCCTCGCGGGCCTCCTGGGCCAGGCGCTTGGCCTTCTGTTCCAGCCAGGACGAATAGTTGCCCTCATAGGGAATGCCCCGGCCGCGGTCGAGTTCGAGGATCCAGCCGGTGATGTCGTCGAGGAAATAGCGGTCATGGGTGACGATCAGGATCGTGCCCTTGTACTCGATCAGGTGCTGCTGCAGCCAGGCGACGGTCTCGGCGTCGAGGTGGTTGGTCGGTTCGTCCAAGAGCAGCATCTCGGGCGCTTCGAGCAGCAGCTTGCACAGAGCCACCCGGCGCCGCTCGCCGCCCGAAAGCGTCTCGACCGGCGCGTCGTCGGGCGGGCAGCGCAGGGCCTCCATCGCGACGTCGATCTGGCTGTCGAGATCCCACAGGTTCTCGGCGTCGATCTGGTCCTGCAGGGTCGTCATCTCTTCCATCAGCTCGTCCGAGTAATCCTCGGCGACCTTCAGCGCGACCTCGTTGAAGCGGTCGAGCTTGGCCTTTTTCTCGGCCACGCCCAGCATCACGTTCTCGCGGACCGACAGCTTGGGGTCGAGCTCGGGCTCCTGCGGCAGGTAGCCGACGCGGGCGCCCTTGGCGGCCCAGGCCTCGCCCGAGAAGTCCTTGTCCCAGCCCGCCATGATCCGCAGAAGCGTCGATTTCCCGGCGCCGTTGACGCCCACGACGCCGATCTTGACCCCGGGAAGGAAGTTCAACCGGATGTTTTCAAAGCACTTCTTGCCGCCCGGATAGGTCTTGGACACGCCGTCCATGTGGTAGACATATTGGTAGGAAGCCATCGCGAACGCCTCGTGCAGAAGGTGTAACAGTCGAGCCAGCACATAGCGATTCCGCTGGACAAGGGCAATGACGGGCAGGTTAACGTCCGGTCCTGTCGATTGAGCGGTTGGGGCAGGTGAATGCGGGCGGGTTTTCCGAAGGCGCGGGCAGGGATGCGGGTCGGGCTGCTGGGCGGGTCATTCGACCCGGCCCATGAGGGGCATGCGCATATCACCCGCACGGCGCTGAAGCGGTTCGGGCTCGACCGGGTCTGGTGGCTGGTCTCGCCGGGCAATCCGCTGAAGGCCGAAGGCCCGGCGCCGATGGCGCGGCGGCTCGCGGCGGCCGAGGCGGTGATGCAGCATCCGCGCGTCGCGATCACCGATCTCGAGGCCCGGATCGGCACCCGCTACACCGCCGAGACGCTGGAGCGGCTGATGCGGCTTTATCCCGGGGTCCGGTTCGTCTGGCTGATGGGCGCGGACAACCTGATCAGTTTCCACCGCTGGGAGCGCTGGCGCTGGATCCTCGACAATGTCCCGGTGGGCGTGCTGGCGCGCCCGGGGCAGGGGGTTGCGGCGCGGCGGGCGCGGGCGGCGCTGACGCATGAACGCTACCGGCTCGACCCGACGGATGCGGCGCTGCTGGCCGACAGCCAGCCCCCGGCCTGGTGCTATCTCAACATGCCGATGGTCGATCTGTCCTCCTCCGAAATCCGTGCCCGCGGCGACTGGGCGAGGCGGGGGTGATCCCGCTGCGCCCCGCGCGCCCCGACCGTGCCGAGGCGGGCCCGGGGCAGATCCGGACAGCCCGCCCTTTCCCCGCTTGCCCGCACCGGGCCGATTTGGTTCACTCGCGCGCATGAAGACTTCGAAGACTTCCTTTACGCGGCGCCTGTTCCTCGGCGGGCTTCTGGCCGCTCCGGCCTCCTCTGCGCTGGGCGCGCCGCTCGTGCGTTCGCTGGTGCCGCGACCGCGACCGGAACAGAGCGGCGGCATTGCCGATCCCGCGCAGCTGGTCGAGCGGGCCCGTCTGACGGGCAAGGTCGCCTTCGCGATTGCCGATCTCGAGACCGGCGCGCTGCTGGAGGCGCATCGGCCGCAACTTGGCCTGCCCCCCGCATCGGTCGCGAAATCGGTCACCGCGCTTTACGCGCTTGATGCGCTCGGCCCGGAATACCGCTTCACCACGCGGCTGATCGCGACCGGCCCGATCATGGGCGGGCGGCTCGAGGGCGACCTGGTGCTGGTGGGGAGCGGCGATCCGACGCTCGATACCGACCAGCTTGGCGAGCTTGCGGCCCAGCTCAGGGCCAATGGCGTGACCGAGGTGGCGGGACGGTTCCTGTACCATGCCGGGGCGCTGCCGAAGATCGCGGCGATCGACCCGGACCAGCCGCCTCAGGTCGGGTACAATCCGGCGCTTTCGGGGCTGAACCTCAATTTCAACCGGGTCCATTTCGAATGGCGCCGCGCCTCGGACGGCTATGCCGTGACCATGGATGCCCGCGCCCGGCGCTATTCGCCCGAGGTCGGTGTGGCGCGGATGCTGGTCGTCGACCGCAAGGCCCCGGTCTATACTTATGCCTCGAAAGGCGGCATCGACGAATGGACGGTGGCCCGTGGCGCCCTGGGGGCCGAGGGTGCGCGCTGGTTGCCGGTGCGCCGCCCCGCTTTGTACTGCGCCGAGGTGTTCCAGACCCTCGCCAGCGCGCAGGGGATCGCGATGGCCCGGCCCGAGGCGCTGGCGGGGTCGGCCGAGGCCTTCCAGATCGGCCGGATCGACAGCGCGCCGCTGGCCGAGATCCTGCGCGGGATGCTGAAATACTCGACCAATGTCACGGCCGAGGCCGTGGGCCTGGCCGCGACCATCGCCCGGGGCGGACAGCCGCAGGATCTGGCCCAGTCCGGGCAGGCGATGACCGAGTGGATGGCGGCGCGCATGGGGGCGCAGAAGGCCCGCTTCGTCGATCATTCGGGGCTGGGCGATGCCTCGCGGCTCTCGCCGCTCGAACTGGTGCGCACGCTGGCCATCGCCGCCCCCGAGGGCCAGCTCAGGCCGCTGCTGAAGGATGTTCCCTTGCGCGACGCCTCCGGCCGGCCGATGCGCGCGCATCCGGTCAAGGTCGAGGCCAAGACCGGCACGCTCAATTTCGTCTCGGCGCTGGCGGGCTATATCGGCCAGCCCGGCGGGCGGCAGATGGCCTTCGCGATCTTCTCGGCCGACGAGGAACGGCGCGCCCGGATCAGGCCCGAGGAGATGGAGCGTCCGCGCGGCGGCCGGGCCTGGCTGACGCGGGCGCGGATGCTGCAGCACGAGCTGTTGCGGCGCTGGGCCGAGACCTATGCCTGAGGCGGGGGCCTGAGGCGGGGGCCTGAGCCGGCTCAGACTCCCTCGGGCCGGGCGATCAGCAGCCCGGCGACGAAGCCCGCCTGATTGTGAAAGGCGTCTATCCGGGCCATTTCGGCCTCGGTGCAGCCCAGGAGCAGCTTGAGTTCGGCATCGTGCTTGGTCAGGTCCATCGAGGCGATCACGCCGGTGACCCGCGGCTCGGGCAGGCTGCCGCGCCACAGGTCAACCCCGTCGCCGTCTATGGCGCGGGTGCCGTCGAGATAGCCGTAATCGAGCGGGTAGACGATCTCGGGAAAGCGCGGATGGGCCGAGCCTTTGGGGCGGTCGAGCACGATCCGGGCGCTGGCGACGAAGCGGTCGGCGAAGGGCCAGAACCGCGCGGGCAGATCGACCGGAACCATCGGCTAGAGCACCATGTGCCGGGCCCGCGCCGCGCGCTCGATGGCCGCCCCCGCCAGACGGTCGATATTCAGCTCGTAGCGGATTTCCTCGAGCAGCCGCAATTCGGTCTCGCCCAGACGGCCGTCGGCCGCGGCCACGTCGCAGGCCAGCACATAGGCGGTTTCGTTCAGCTTTTCGGGCAGCGCCTCGTTGACCAGCCCGAACAGCGCGTCGAGCCCGTCATATTCGCTGAACAGGTCGAACACGGTCTGGGCCACGATCCGGATCCGGTCCTGGTCGTAGGCGCCGAAGATGGGCAGGTGATTCACCATCCGTTCGATGGTGACCAACTCGGCGGTGCGGATGGTCTCGTCGGAGGCCGAGACCGCCACCATGATCGCGACCAGCGCGTCCTGGGCGGAAAGGGGCGTTTCGGTATCGGTCAATGCTGCCTCCGTGGGGTCCTGTTGCGGCGCAGAATATTGACGAGGCGGCAGGGGGGCAATAGGAGTCGGGGCCTTGCCGGGCATGGGGTCCGGCAGCGAAGCGACCGGCGCAGTGTCCGGCCAGCGAAGAGAGTGCGAAACGATGTCCAACCTCCGCGATGCCGCGATGAGTTCCAAGGCCTGGCCCTTCGAAGAGGCCCGGAAGCTGCTCAAGCGCGCCGAGAAGGGGGCTGCGGACAAGGGCTATATCCTGTTCGAGACCGGCTACGGCCCCTCGGGTCTGCCCCATATGGGCACCTTCGGCGAAGTGCTGCGCACCACCATGGTCCGCCGCGCCTTCGAGGCGATCTCGGACATTCCGACCCGGCTGATCTGCTTTTCCGACGACATGGACGGCATGCGCAAGGTGCCCGGCAACGTGCCGAACCAGGACATGCTGCACGAACATCTGCAGCGGCCGCTGACCTCGGTGCCCGACCCGTTCGGCGAGGATGACAGCTTCGGCGATCACAACAACGCCATGCTGCGGCGGTTTCTCGACACGTTCGGCTTTGAATACGAGTTCTATTCGGCGACCGAGTTCTACCGCTCGGGCCGGTTCGACGACACGCTGAAGCTGGCGACCGAGCGCTATGACGACATCATGAAGGTCATGCTGAAATCGCTTCGCGACGAGCGCCAGCAGACCTATTCGATCTTCCTGCCGATCCATCCCGAGACCGGGCGCGTGCTTTACGTGCCGATGAAGCATGTCGATGCCGTGAACCACACGATCACCTTCGATGACGAGGATGGCCGCGAATGGACGCTGCCGGTGACGGGCGGCAAGGTCAAGCTGCAGTGGAAGCCCGATTTCGGCGCCCGCTGGGCCGCGCTCGGCGTCGATTTCGAGATGTATGGCAAGGACCATTCGACCAACACGCCGATCTATGACCGGATCTGCGAGATCCTCGGCGGCGCGAAGCCCGAGCATTTCACCTACGAGCTCTTCCTGGACGAGAATGGCGAGAAGATCTCGAAATCGAAGGGCAACGGGCTGACCATCGACGAATGGCTGAGCTATGCCGCGACCGAGAGCCTGAGCTATTTCATGTACCAGAAGCCGAAGACCGCCAAGCGGCTCTGGTGGGACGTGATCCCGAAGGCGGTGGACGAATACCACCAGCAGCTGCGCGCCTATCCGGGGCAGGAGCCGAAGGCGCAGATCGACAATCCGGTCTGGCACATCCATGGCGGCAATCCGCCTGAAAGCCGGATGGTGGTGCCCTTCGCGATGCTCCTGAACCTCGCCTCCGTTGCGGGCGCGACCGACAAGGACGGGCTTTGGGGCTTCATCAAGCGCTACGCCCCCGAGGCCTCGCCCGAGACCCATCCCGATCTCGATCAGGCGGCGGCCTTCGCGGTGCGCTACTTCCACGACTTCGTCGCGCCGCTTCGCCAGTTCCGTGCCCCCGACGCGAAGGAACGCGCGGCGATGGAGGACCTGGTCGCCCGGCTCAAGGCCTGGGAGGGCGGGCAGGACGCCGAAGAGCTGCAAAGCCTCGTCTTCGCCGTCGGCAAGGATCACGGCTTCGAGCCGCTCCGGGACTGGTTCAAGGCGCTTTACGAGGTCCTTCTGGGCGCGAGCCAGGGCCCGCGCTTCGGCGGTTTCATCGCGCTTTACGGCGTCGATGAAACGGTGCGGCTGATCGAGGACGCGCTCGCCCGGGGCTAGGCGGCAACGGCGTTTCGGCTTCCGGGGCCTCTGGTCCCGGTGCTTTTCGTCCTGCTGCCAGGATTGCCACCGGCGTCTCCAGCTCCGGCCCAGATCCCGGGCCGGGCTTGCGAAAAAGGTGCCGAGGCTCTGCGCGGCCCCGGTCCGTTCGGCCTGCCGCGCCGCGATCCTTGCCTGCAGGGCTGCGCGCAGTTCGGGAACGCCCGGTAGTTCGGGGCTGGCCGCGACTTGGCTGTCGAGCTCGGCCAGATCGTGATGGTCGCTCAGAAGTTCGGACAGCTTCCTGCTCTCAGGCCCGGCGGCCCGCGCTCGGTTGGTCGGTCGCAGCCGCGTGTGATCCATAATTATTTCAACCGCTTGCGCCAGTCGTGGCTCGCCGCAATCCGGGGCCTGTCGGCGGTGGCCCGTTCCTTGCGGGCGCGCTCGAAGCTGCGTTCCAGTCCGCGCTGCATCGGCCGCAAGCCGTCGCCGTAAAGCGCCCAGCTCCGAGCCCGTTCGCCCAACGCGAGAAACTCCAGTCGGAACGCCGCCAGATCCCTCGCGGCATGGGGCCCTGTCCGGGCCTCTACCAAGATGCGCGCGCAAAGGTTCGAGCCGGCCCAACCGACCCGCGGTCGCCAGGTTGTCCAGGTGCTCGACTATGGCCTCGTCGTCGCGTCATCACGAAGCGCCTCGTCCTGGGCATAGGCGGGGGAGGCGGGGCGCATCAGGCGGAACAGCCCGCGCAGCTGGTGGATCTTTTCATGCGGCTCGAGCCCCGGGGGCGTCGAACTCTGGCGGTGCTGCGTCGATCTTCTGGATCGCGATCCTGCGGAGGGCGGTGTCGGTGCTCTGTTCGAGCGTTTCAGGCGACAGGTCATGCCGGAGAATGCCGCGTCTTTGAACTCGTTGATGCCGGACCTCGGTCCGATGTTCGGGACGACAATGTCCGCCTTTTGCGACAGTAGAACAAGGTTTGGCCGCGGCATCGGGGCCGCCTTCCTGTCCCGGGGCTGCGCTTGGGCGTCGCGCTGCGGCGGAAATGGGCTCAGGCGCCGAGATCTTCGGCCGTCAGCCGGAACGCCTGGCCGAAACCGCCATTCAGATGTCCCGAAAGCGGCACCAGCCGCACGAAATGGAAATCGGCGAAATCGACATAGAGCCGGGCCTTGGGTTGCCGCTCGAGATAGGTTTCGCGCAAGGCCGACCGTTCAGCGTCGCGGCTGATGAAGACCGCGCGGGCCTGAAGCGTCAGCCGCGGATGGGTCAGCGGATCGCCCTTGGGACCGGGCTCGCCCACCAGGAGCGAACAGTCGGGAATGGCGCGAAGCGCGGCCGTGTGCGGGGCGAGATCCGAGATCAGCGTCACCGGCAGCCCGTCGGCGCCCGCTGCCAATGCGATTCGGGTGACGAAGGGCGCGCCGTCGCGCAGGACCGCGAGCGCCCCGAACCGCGCCTCGGCGATCAGCTTGCGGGCCAGCGCGCAGGCGGTGGCGTCGGCCGGGTGAAACGGGTCCCTGGTCGCCATGCCGGGCTTACAGCCGGATCGTCGAGATCAGCCGCCCGTAATCGGCCTCGCCGACATGCACGCTGCGCCGGTAGGAAAAGAACCGCTCGGGGTCGGAATAGGTGCAATGCCGGGTCCAGGCGGCCTGGCCGATGCCTGCGCCGCGCAGCCTTGCGAGGCTGAAGCCCGGCAGGTCGAACTGCATCCGATCACCCTGACCGGCGGCGAAGAAACGTGCAGAATCCGGGTCTTCGCTGAGGAAGGCGTCGAGGAATTCGGGGCCGACCTCATAGGCACGCTGGCTGATCGTCGGGCCGATCACCGCGGCCGTGTCCTCGCGCCGGGCCCCCAGCGCCTCCATCGCCTCGAGCGTGGCCTCGAGAATGCCCCCGAGCGCGCCGCGCCAGCCGGCATGGGCCGCGCCGACCACGCCGGCGCTAAGGTCGGCAAAGAGAACGGGCTGGCAGTCGGCGGTCAGCACGCCCAGCGCCAGATCGGGTTGCCGCGTCACCATCGCATCGGCGCGCATCGGCGTCGCTGTCGGGGTCTCGATCGTTGCGACCTCGGCGGAATGGACCTGATGGACGGTGACCAGCCGGTCGCTCTGCACCCCCATTGCCCCGGCCACCCGGCTGCGGTTGATGGCCACCGCCTCGGACAGGTCCGACGAGCCGCCGCCGCAGTTCAGCCCCGCGAAAACCCCCGAAGAGGCGCCGCCGCGTCGGGTGAAGAACCCGTGGCGAAGCGGCGCCAGCGCGTCGGAGGTGAGTATTTCCAGAGTCATGAATGCAGTCCTGGCGGATCGGGAGCGCGTGGGGGGGTCAGGGCGAGCGTCTTGAAGAGCGTTCCCATTTCCTCGGGATGGGTCAAGCGGCGATATGCGGCGAGATGGCCGGCAAGGGCGTCACCGGCAAGGTTTCGCGCCAAGACCTCGGTTCGGGTCGCAATTCCCAGCCGTTCGAGAAAGGTGCCCTGCGGCACGGGGCCGCTGACGCGAAGGCCGGTTGCGGCCCGGGCCAGCGCCTCGAAATCGACATGCGCGGTCAGATCGGCCTCGCCGGGATGGTCGAGGACGGGCTCGGGCCGGTGCGCGCGCAGCGCCTGCAGGGTGTCGCCGAGGCTGCGCCAGCCGCCGTAATCGACGATCAGCGCGGCGCCGCCATGAGTGGAAATCCGCGCAGACAGGCTGGCGGTGATGGCCTCGGCGGCGGCGCATGTTTCGACGATGTCGCCAGGCTTGGTATCGGCAAGCCGGTGTTCCAGCGCGGCAAGCGGCAACGGCGCCGAAAGCCCGAGGCTCAGCCGCGCGCCGTCGAGCCCGACCAGACGCTCGCACCAGCCGGCATCGTCGCGCTGGAACTGGCGGATCGGCAGGGCGTCGAAGAATTCGTTGGCAATCAGGAAGAGCGGCGCGTCGGGCAGTGCCTCGACGCTGTCGAGCCAGGCGATGTCCTGCTCCGGCAAGGCCGCGCGCTGGCGGGCGCGCAGGGTGGGCGAGGTCTCGACCAGATGCAGCCGCGCGGCGGCGTGAAAGCCCGGGACGCCCCGCGTCGCGCGCCAGAGGTCGGCCATCAGCGTGCCGCGCCCGGGGCCGAGCTCGGCCAGGGTGAAGGGGGCGGGCGCGCCCTGGTCGAGCCAGACCTGCGCGACCCAGAGCCCCAGAAGCTCGCCGAACATCTGGCTGATCTCGGGCGCGGTGGTGAAGTCGCCCGACTGCCCTAACGGGTCGCGGGTGCTGTAATAGCCATGCTCGGGATGCATCAGGCAGTCGGCCATGAACTCGGCGATGCTGATCGGGCCGGTCGCGGCGATTCGCCGGGCGAGGAGGCGGGCCAGCGGGGTTTCGGTCATGGCCGCCGCCGCGCCGCGTGCAGGATGAGGCCGAGGCCGAAGGCGATCATCGGCAAAGACAGCAGCTGGCCCATGGTCAGCCCGTAGCCCTGCCAATGCAGGGCGAGCCCGAGCGGATTGCCGGGACCCGCGAATTGCGCATCGGGCTGGCGGAGGAATTCCACCGCGAAGCGCGCGAGCCCGTAGCCGGTGAAAAAGGTTCCGGCGATCCGGCCCGGCGTCCTGAGCGCCCCGCGGGACAGCGCGAGCCAGAGCAGAAGCGCCCCGAGCAGGAGCCCCTCCAGACCGGCCTCGTAAAGCTGCGAGGGGTGGCGGGCGCAGGGCAGGCTGTTCCATCCGGGGCAGTATTGCGCGGCCGGGCCCGGAAAGACGACGGCCCAGGGCAGATCGGAGGGGCGGCCCCAGAGCTCGCCATTGATGAAATTCGCGATCCGTCCGAAGAAGAGGCCGATGGGCACCGCAAGCGCAAGCGCGTCCGCCGCGGGCAGAAGCGGGATTGCCTGTTTGCGGGTGAAGATGACCAAGGCGATCATCACCCCCAGAAGGCCGCCATGGAAGGACATCCCGCCATGCCAGAGCATCGGGATCTCCCAGGGGGCCTGCAGGTATTCGAAGGGCTTGTAGAACAGCACGAAGCCAAGCCGCCCGCCGAGGATCACGCCGAGCACGATCCAGGTCAGAAGCTCCTCGACCTGCTCCGGGCGCATCGGCGGACGCGCCCCGGCCCAGATCCGGTCGCGTCGCATCAGCGCGACGACTAGGCGCCAGCCAAGCACGATGCCGGCGATATAGGCGAGCGCGTACCAGCGCAGCGCGAAGTCGAGGCCGAAGACCGAGATCGAGAAGATCTCGGGGCTGAGGTCGGGGAAGGAGAGTACCGCTTGCATCTTGGGTCTTCTGTTCTCTGTGCGGCGCGGCGAAGTCAACCTTGAGCTTGGCGCGCCTGCGGGCCATATAGAGCGCGATTGTGAAAGCCAGTGTAAAAGCCAGAGGCCGCCATGCAGACCCGGAACAAATTTCTCGACGACATGTCGAAGCTGATGACGAATGCCATGGGCGTGGCCCAGGGGGCCAAGGACGAGGCCGAGACCGCGATGAAGAGCATGCTCGACCGCTGGCTCGCCGACCGGGACTTCGTGACCCGCGAGGAATTCGATGCGGTGCGGTCGATGGCGCAGAAAGCGCGCGAGGAGAACGAGGCGCTGAAAGCCCGGATCGCGGCGCTGGAAGCGAAATAGGCGGCGCTCTGCGCGGCCGTTGCCGGGGCGCGAATTTTCGACGAAAATTCGTTCCGGCACCAAAAGGACAGACATTGTTTTGTGCGTTTGGGCGACGCGTCCGGTTTGTGGCCGGAGCCTAGGCAGCCCGGCACTGCCAGCGTTTGTAGGGTCGGACCTTCGGATCTGGCATAATTCGGCTTGGGGCATGCACAGAGGTCCTCGCGGGGCCGGGTGTCGGGCAATCTCCCCGCGTCGAAGAAAATTGTCTTCCCTGTTCGGTTCCGCTCGGACGCCATCCTGATGGCAGAAGGCGAACCGGCTTTGTCGTATAATCGAAGGATCTTGCGTCGCCGGGTGGCTTTCGAGGCCGGATGTTGCGCGGCTCAGCGAGCAAGAAACCCTTCGTACAAGCCGCTGCGACCGCTTATTTCTTCGATTGTGCAACAACACCAGGCGATCCGCCGCTCCGAAAGGCCCCGAGA
The DNA here is from genome assembly GCF_001633165.1 of Rhodovulum sulfidophilum DSM 1374. Classification (NCBI taxonomy): domain Bacteria; kingdom Pseudomonadati; phylum Pseudomonadota; class Alphaproteobacteria; order Rhodobacterales; family Paracoccaceae; genus Rhodovulum; species Rhodovulum sulfidophilum. The sequence continues at coordinate 1,822,142 of NZ_CP015418.1, forward strand.
CATTTGGCGGAAACGGTCGGGCAAGGCCCCCTTTGCAACCTGAAACCCAGCCCACGCCGGATCTCAGTGTCACGCCGGAATTGTCCACAAGATATTGCGGTCTGTCGTTCAAACTTAACAAAAATCCGCTTTACAGCCTTCTGCTTTGCCCTCACCATATTTGGTAAGGAAGCGGGGAAAGCACCCCGGACCTAGAGTGAGAGCCAAAGCCTAGTGGGCCTCGGTCCAACCTGGGCTAGATCGAAAGCGAGGCCGGGCATGAGCTATACCGAAGATTACCTGCTGAGCGACGAGATCCATCCCATCGACCTGGTCGAGACCCTCGCCTCGCATCACGACTGGGAATTCGACCGTGTCGCCGATGACCAGATCGCGATGGCGGTGGTCGGCCAGTGGCGCACCTATTCGATCACTCTGGCCTGGTCGGCCTTCGACGAGACGCTGCGGCTGGTCTGCACCTTCGAGATGGAACCCCCGCCCGAGCGCCTGCCGGTGCTTTACGAGACGCTCAACGCCACCAATGACCTGTGCTGGGCCGGGGCCTTTACCTTCTGGAACGACCAGCAGCTCATGGTCTGGCGCCACGGGCTGATGCTGTCGGGCGGGCAGACCGCAAGCCCCGAGCAGGTCGACCAGCTGATCCGGGCGGCGGTGTCCTCCTGCGAGCGCTTCTACCCGGCCTTCCAACTGGTGGTCTGGGCCGACCGCACGCCCGCCAATGCCCTGCAGGTCGCCATTGCGGATGCCTACGGGCGCGCCTAACCTCCGGCCCCGACAGGCAGAAGGGGCATATCATGGAATTCGACGACCTTTCCGCCCGGGGGCTGGTGCTTCTGGGTTGCGGCAAGATGGGATCCGCGCTGCTCGAGGGCTGGCTCAAGCAGGGCCTGCCCGCGGGTGCGGTCTGGGTGCTTGACCCGCACCCCTCGGACTGGCTGCGCGCACGGGCCGCCGAGGGGCTTCACCTCAACGAGGATCTGCCCGCGGCCCCGGCGCTGGTGCTGCTGGCGGTCAAGCCGCAGCTGATGGATGAGGCGCTGCCGCAGGTGGCGGGCTTTGCCGACGGGCAGACGCTGTTCGTCTCGATCGCGGCGGGCAAGACGCTTGGCTATTTCGCCGCGCATCTGGGCGCCGGGGCGCCGGTGGTCCGGTCGATCCCGAACACCCCCGCCGCCGTCGGGCGCGGCATCACCGCTCTGATCGGCAATGACACTGTCGACGAGGCCGGGCTGGCGCTGGCCGAGACGCTGTTGTCGGCGGTGGGACAGACGGTGCGGCTTGACGACGAAAGCCAGATGGATGCGGTCACGGCCGTGTCCGGCTCGGGGCCCGCCTATGTGTTCCACCTGATCGAGACCCTGGCCAAGGCGGGCGAGGCCGCCGGGCTGCCACCGGACATGGCGATGAAACTGGCCCGGGCCACGGTCGCGGGGGCGGGTCAGCTGGCCGAGGAGGCCGCCGAAGACCCCGCCCAGTTGCGCATCAACGTGACCTCGCCGGGCGGCACGACGGCGGCGGCGCTGGCGGTTCTGATGGATCCCGAGACCGGCTTTCCGCCGCTGCTGGAAAAGGCGGTCGCGGCAGCGACGGCACGCGGAAAGGAGTTGGGCGCATGAGCGAGATTTCCTTCGACGATTTCCTCAAGGTCGATATCCGGGTGGGCCGGATCACCCGGGCCGAACCCTATCCCGAGGCGCGCAAGCCCGCGATCAAGCTCTGGGTCGATTTCGGCCCCGAGATCGGCGAGAAGAAAAGCTCGGCCCAGATCACCGCGCATTACACGCCCGAGGACCTGCCGGGCCGCCGCGTGCTGGGCGTCGTCAATTTCCCGCCGCGCCAGATCGGCAAGGTCCGCTCCGAGGTGCTGGTCCTCGGGCTGCCCGACGAAAACGGCGAGGTGGTGCTGATCGTGCCCGACAAGGATGTGCCTCTGGGCGGGCGGATGTTCTGATGGCCAGGATCCTTGTCACCCGCCCGATGCCCGAAAGGGTCGTCGAGGCCGTCCGGACCCTGGGCGAGACCGAGATTCGGCAATCGACGCTGCCGCTGTCACCCGACGAGCTGCGCGCGGCATTGACGGATTACGACATCGTGCTGCCGACGCTGGGCGATGCCTTCTCGGCCGGGGTCTTTGCCGATGTGCCGGCGCCGCGGGCGCGTCTGCTGGCCAATTTCGGCGTCGGCTTCAACCATATCGACATCGCGGCGGCGCGGGCGGCCGGGGTGGCCGTGACCAACACCCCCGGCGCCGTGACCGATGCGACCGCCGATATCGGCATGATGCTGATCCTGATGACCTGCCGCCGCGCGGGCGAGGGCGAGCGGCTGGTGCGCGCAGGCCGTTGGCAGGGCTGGCATCCGACCCAGATGCTGGGGCTGCATGTCACCGGCAGGACGGTCGGCATCCTCGGCATGGGCAATATCGGGCAGGCCATCGCCCGGCGCTGTCATTTCGGCTTCGGGATGGAGGTTCTCTATCACACCCGCAGCCCGAAGGCGCTGGATTTTCCGGCCCGGGCGCTGGGCAGTCCCGAGGCGCTGGCGGCCGAGGCCGACATCCTCGTCTCGGCGGTGCCGGGCGGGGCCGGGACCCGGCATCTGATCGGGGCCAATGTGCTGGCGGCGATGAAGCCCACGGCGCATCTGGTCAACATCTCGCGCGGCGAGGTGGTCGACGAGGCGGCGCTGATCGCGGCGCTCGAGGCGGGCAAGATCGCGGGGGCGGGGCTCGATGTCTACGAATTCGAACCCGAGGTGCCAGAGGCACTGCGAAGCCGCGAGAATGTGACGCTGCTGCCGCATCTGGGCACCGCGACGCTGGAGGTCCGGACCGCGATGGGGCTGATGGCGGTCGAGAATATCCGCGCCCATCTCGACGGCCGACCGCTGCCCGATCCGGTCGGCTGAGCGGTCGGGGCTCAGCCCGCCAGATGGCGGATGAGCCCGCGCGATGCGTCCTCGACCAGATCGAGCACCAGATCGAAGCTGCCATCGTAATAGGGGTCGGGAACCTCGTCGCGGGGGGTGTCGGCAAAGTCGAGAAACAGCCTGACCGGGGTTTCGCTGTCGATCGGGCGCATCCGTTCCAGCGCGGTCAGGTTCGAGCGGTCCATCGCGAGGATCAGATCATAGGTGGCGAAATCGGCGGCCTTGACCTGACAGGCGCGCAGCCGCGTCAGGTCGTAGCCGCGCCCGGCCGCGGCGCGGATCGCGCGCGGGTCGGGCGGATCGCCCACATGCCAGCCCCCGGTTCCGGCGCTCTCGACCTCGATGTCGAGGCCCTCGGCCAGGGCCAGGGTCTGGAACACCCCATGCGCGGTCGGCGAGCGGCAGATATTGCCGAGACAGACGAAAAGGATTCGGGTGGTCATGGCGGCCTCCTTTTGCTCTGAGGGATAGCGGAGGTGCGCCCGATGACCAAGATCGTGATTCTCACCGGGGCCGGGATCTCGGCCGAAAGCGGGCTCGGCACGTTCCGCGACGTGGACGGGCTCTGGACCCGCTATGACCTGAATGATGTGGCGACGCCCGAGGGCTTTGCCCGCGACCCGGGGCTGGTGATGGAGTTCTACAATGCGCGGCGCCGGAACGCGGCCGAGGCGGCGCCGAACCCGGCACATCTGGCGCTGGCCCGGCTCGAGGCGGCCTTGCCGCCCGGATCGGTCCGGATCGTGACCCAGAATGTCGACGACCTGCACGAACGCGCCGGAAGCCGGGCGGTCTGGCACATGCATGGCGAGCTGGCGCGGGCGCGCTGCGCGTCCTGCGGCGCGGGCTGGCCGGCCCCGGCCGAGATGCGGGTGGCGGATGCCTGCCCGTCCTGCGGCGTGGCCGCGACCCGGCCCGACATCGTCTGGTTCGGCGAGATGCCCTATCGCATGGAAGAGATCTGGGAGGCGCTGCGCGCGGCCGATCTGTTCGTCTCGATCGGCACCTCGGGCAGCGTCTATCCGGCGGCGGCCTTCGTGCAGGATGCGGCGCGGGCCGGGGCCGAAACGCTGGAGCTGAACCTCGAACCTTCCGAGATCGCCCGCGATTTCGACCGGGGGCTGCACGGCCCCGCCTCGGAGATCGTGCCGGTCTGGGTCGAGGAGTATCTCGGCGCGCGGCGCTGAGGAGGCGCCCGAGGCCCCGATAGGCCCCCGGCGCCCGGGCCGCCTCAGTGCGCCATGTGGCCCTTCATCGGCATGTCCGTTTCGTTGCCCATCGACGAGCGGACGCTTTCGACCGGGGCGTCGACCTCGACCGTGCCGGCCTTCTCGAAGGTCAGGGTCAGGCCGACGATGTCGCCCTCGGTCAGCGGTCGGGTCAGGCCCAGCAGCATGACATGGTCGCCGCCGCGGCGCAGATCGTGATGGCCATGGGCGGGCACCGGGAAGCCGTCCTCGACCTCGATCATCCGCATCACCCCGTTGGCATCCGAGACATGGGTGTGCAGCTCGACCCGCTCGGCGGCGTCCGAGGCGGCGGCGATCAGCCGGTCGTCCTCGGCGCCGGTATTGACGAGGGTCATGAAGGCGGCGCCCGATTGCGCCATCGCCGAGGAGGCGCGGGCATAGGCGCCCTCGACGGCGATATCGCCGGCAATGGCGGGCAGGGCGGGGGCGAGCGCGATCAGGCTCGCATAGAGGGTGGTTTTCAGGGACATTTCTGGCCTCCTGGTCCTTGGCTTTCTGGAAAGGGTCGTCGGGGGTCAGTCGATGCGGCCGGGAGGCGCGCGCGAGCGCGGTTGCGGCGGGCGGCGTCCGCAGGCCGCGCGCCGCCGGTCGCGGTGGCCGAGCGGCCGGGCGCGGAGCAGGCGGACCGGCAGGGCCGGGGGCGCGGGCGCAAGCGCTGCCAGCGCCGCGATCCCGTCGGGGCAGATATGCGGCGGCCCGGTCGGGTGTCCGCTTGCATCGACCTCGACCGCCTGCAGGCCGAAGCCGGTGCAGAGCACGATCCGGTCCACCGGACGGGGGGCCGCGCGCGCCGCCGCGAGGCTCAGCGAGGTGAGCGCGAGCAGCAATGCGAGGCAGATGCCGATGAGGGAGCGGAACCCGGTCATGGCGCCAGTTTAGAGCGACTCGAGACCGGGGGCGATCCTGAAACGTCGAAAGCAGGCACTCCCGACCAGGGCCTGCACGGGCCTGCACGGGGTTGCGCCCCGCTTGTCCCGAGTCGGGCCGGGCCGTGCGCAGGCGCGCGGTGCCTCCGGCGGGGGTATTGGAGCCAAGAAGAAGGCGGCGCCAATGCAAAAGGCCCCGCGCAAGCGGGGCCGCCGGACAGTTTTGCAGGTCGGGCTCGGCCGGGCCGGATCAGGCCGTGGCCCGGGCCTTCTCGATGTCCTTCTTGACCTTGAGCGCCTTGTCGGACAGCTCGGCTTCGCTGGCCTTGGCCAGGAAGTTGTCGAGACCGCCGCGGTGGTCGACGGTGCGCAGGCCCGCCGCCGAGACGCGGAACTTGAAGGACCGGCCCAGAACGTCGGAGATAAGGGTGACCTCGTTGAGGTTCGGCAGGAACCGGCGCCGGGTCTTGTTATGGGCATGGCTGACATTGTTGCCGGTCATCGGCCCTTTGCCGGTCAGTTCGCAGACGCGCGACATGGTTCTTTTCCTCGTTTCGATAAAGCGACCGACGCCGCAAAGGCAGCGCCAAGAATTCCGTCCGAGGCTAATAGGGGGAAGACGGGGTGGGGTCAAGCGATTCATCCCGGGGGCGGACCGGCGCCGGGCGTCGGGGGCTCATGGGCTGGCGTGGCGGGCGACGAAGCGGGCGAGGATGGTCTCGGGGATGTCGACCTTCCGGGCACGGCAGAGCGCGATCAGGTCGTCGGCGGCCTCGGGCGGGAAATAGCCCCGGTCGCGGTAGATCCGGATCCGAAGCTCGAAGCCCGCGCTGTCGGCCTCGGGATGGAACTGGGTGGCGTAGACATTGGCGCCGTGGCGGATCATCTGGAACGGGCAGGTGTCGGAGGCCAGCAGATGGGCGCAGCCCGGGGGCAGCGCCTCGACCGCCTCCTTGTGGCCGACGAAGGCCGGGAAGGTCTCGGGCAGGCCGCGGGTCAGCGGCTCGGTGCGTCCGGCCTCGGTCAGGCGGCAGGTGGTGGTGCCGACCGGCTCGGCAAAGCGGCCCCTGGCCACCGGTGCGCCAAGATGGTGGGCGAGAAGGCCGATGCCGTAGCAGCAGCCCAGGAAGGGAATGTCGCGGGCGGTGATGTCGGGCAGAAGGCCGAGGATCGCGGCCTCGATCCGGCGGTCGGTGGCGGATTTTGCTGCCTCGGGGTCCGAGACGCAGCCCGGGCCGCCGCCCACGATCACCCCGGAAAAGGCATCGAGCGAGAGATCGGCCGGCAGCGGTTCGCAGTCAAGCCGGAGGCGGTGGGCATTCTCGGGAGCGATCCCGCCTTTCCGGAGGAAGGCCGCGTATTCGTCATCGGCGGCCTCGGCCTCGGGGCGGAGCTGGAGGATCAGGAAGGGCTTCATGCGCGGCCCTGCCGATGGGTCAGGCGCTGACGCCGAGCGCGGTCAGCATCTCGGTCGAGGCATGGGCGACGGTCAGCTCGCCCCCGGCCACCTTCGCGCCGAGATCCGCCATCCGGGCCCGCATCGCCGGGTCGCGATCGAGCCGGGCCAGCAGGCCGCGCCGGACCTCCTCGGCGAACCAGTAGCGGGCCTGGGCGGCGCGGCGGGCATCGAAATGGCCGTGCTCGCGGCGCCAGTCGGCAAGCGCCTGCATGTCCTCCCAGGCTTCGCGAAGCCCGCGTTCCTCGACCGCCGAGACCGCGACCGCCTTGGGGAACCCCTCGGGGTCCTGGGGACGGCGGCGCAAGAGGTGCAGCGCGCCCGCGTAATCGGCCCGGGTGCGTTCGGCGGCGGGTTTCAGGTCGCCATCGGCCTTGTTGACGAGGATCAGGTCGGCCATTTCCATGATGCCGCGCTTGACCCCCTGCAGCTCGTCGCCGCCGGCGGGCGCCATCAGCAACACGAACAGGTCGGTCATCTCGGCGACCATGGTCTCGGACTGACCGACCCCCACGGTCTCGATCAGCACGATGCCGAAGCCCGCCGCCTCGCAAAGCGCCACCGCCTCGCGGGTGCGGCGCGCCACGCCCCCCAGCGCCGACTGGCTGGGCGAGGGGCGGATGAAGGCGTTCGGGTCGCGCGACAGCCGTTCCATCCGGGTCTTGTCACCGAGGATCGAGCCGCCCGAGCGGGCCGAGGACGGATCGACCGCCAGCACCGCGACCTTGTGGCCCTCGTCTGTCAGCATCCGCCCGAAGCTCTCGATCAGGGTCGATTTGCCCACGCCCGGCGTGCCCGACAGCCCGATCCGGAGCGCCTGTCCGGGCGCGTCGGTCAGCAGGCCCAGCAGCTCCTGGGCCTGGGCGCGGTGATCCTCGCGGCCGCTTTCGATCAGGGTGATCGCCCGGGCGAGGGCACGGCGTTCGCCGGACTTGATGCGGGGGGCAAGCTCGTCTGGGGTCATCGGCGGCTCCGGGTCTTTCGGGGGCGGCTCCTGTCTTGCCCTGCCCGGGCCGGGCTGTCCAGCCCTCCCTCCCGCTCTGTCGCGCAGTCTGGCCGTGCGGGCCGCGATGGCGCATAAGGCGGGCATGACGCAGCTGCCCATCGATGCCGTGCTTCCCGACCTGACCGCCGCCCTTGCCCGCGCGGGCCGGGCCGTGCTGCAGGCGCCGCCCGGAGCGGGCAAGACCACGCGGGTGCCGCTGGCGATGCTGGAGGCCGGGCTGACCGGGGGCCGGATCGTGATGCTGGAGCCGCGGCGCCTTGCCGCGCGGGCCGCTGCCGAAAGGATGGCCGAGGCCCTGGGCGAACCGGTCGGCCAGACCGTCGGCTACCGCATCCGGGGCGAGGCCAGGGTCGGCCGCGCCACCCGCATCGAGGTGGTGACCGAGGGCATCCTGACGCGGATGATCCAGTCCGATCCGGGGCTCGAGGGCATCGGCGCGATTCTCTTCGACGAGTTCCACGAACGCTCGCTGACCGCCGATCTGGGGCTGGCGCTGGCCTGGGAGGTTCGTTCGGCGCTGCGCGAGGACCTGATCCTCGTGGTGATGTCGGCGACGCTGGATGCCGAGCCGGTGGCGGCGCTGATGGAGGATGCGCCGGTCGTGAGCTCCGAGGGGCGCAGCTTTCCGGTGACGACGCGCTGGTTGCCGCGCCCGCTGCCGAAGGGCACGCGCCTGCCCGCCGCCACGGCCGATCTGGTGGTCGAGGCCGCCGCCGAGACCGCGGGCGGGCTGCTGGTCTTCCTGCCGGGCGAGGGCGAGATCCGCCGCTGTGCCGCAGCGCTCGAGGGGCGGTTGCCGGAGGATTGCCGGATCCGGCCGCTTTACGGTGCGCTGCCCTTCGCCGAGCAGCGCGCCGCGATCCTGCCCGCGCGCGAGGGGCGCAAGGTGGTGCTGGCCACCTCGATCGCCGAGACCTCGCTGACCATCGAGGATGTGCGGGTGGTGGTCGATGCGGGCCGCGCCCGCCGGTCGCGCTTCGATCCGAATTCGGGCATGGCGCGGCTGGTGACCGAGCGCGTCACCCGGGCCGAGGCCGATCAGCGCCGCGGCCGGGCCGGGCGGGTGGCCGAGGGCGTCTGCTACCGGCTCTGGAGCAAAGGCGAGGACGGCGCCCTTGCCGCCTATCCCCCGGCCGAGATCGAGGCGGGCGACCTGGCGGGGCTGGCGTTGGAACTCGCGGCCTGGGGCGCCTCCGGCCCCGGCGATCTGGCCTTCCTGACCCCGCCCAATCCGGGCGCCTTCGCCGAGGCGCGGGCGCTTCTGGCCGGGCTCGGGGCGCTCGATGCCGCGGGGCGGATCACCGGCCATGGCCGCGCGCTGGCGGCGTTGCCCCTGCATCCGCGGCTCGGACATATGCTGCTTGCGGCGGGGCGGCAGGCCGCGCCTCTGGCCGCGCTCCTGTCCGAACGCGACCCCTTGCGCGGTGCGGGCGCCGATCTGGCGCTGCGGCTGCGTTGCCTGAGCGATCCGAAGGCGCCGAGCCCGGTGCCGCCCGACCGGGGCGCGCTGGCCCGGATCCGGACCGAGGCGAAACGGCTGGCCGGGCGCGCGCCCGGGGCCCCGCGTCCGATGAGCCCGGGCGAAATGGCGGCGCTGGCCTATCCCGACCGGGTCGGGCTGCGGCGCCGGGGGACCGCGCCGCGCTTCGTGCTCTCGGGCGGCAAGGGGGCCGTCCTGGACGAGGCCGATCCGCTCGCGGGGCAGCGGCTGATCGTGGCGCTCGATCTCGATGGCGATGCCCGCGAGGCGAAGGTGCGGCTTGCTGCGCCGCTCTCCGAGGCCGAATTGCGCGCGGTCCATGGCGCGGCCATCGCCTGGACCGATACCTGCGAGTGGTCGCGGCGCGAGTCCCGCGTGACGGCACGGCGGCAGGAACGCTTCGGCGCGCTGGCGCTCGACGACCGCAGCTGGCCCGATCCCCCGCCCGAGACGGTCGCGCGCGCTATGCTCGAGGGCGTCCGCGCGCTGGGCCTGCCCTGGAGCGATGCGGCGCGCCGTTTCCGGGCGCGGGTCGAGCTTCTGCGCGCCGAAGGGGCGGAGCTGCCCGATTTCTCCGATGCGGGGCTGATGGCGGGGCTCGAGGACTGGTTGCTGCCGCATCTGGGCGGGGTCCGGTCGGCAGAGGACCTCAAGCGCCTCGACCTTCTGCCCGCGCTGACCGCCCGGCTCGACTGGGAGGCCCGGCAGAGTGTCGACCGCCTGGCGCCGCCCGCCTTCGAGACGCCGCTGGGGCGGAAGATCCCCATCGACTATGGCGCCGAGGCCCCGGGGATCGAACTGCGCCTGCAGGAGCTTTTCGGCGTGACCGAACACCCGACGGTGGGGCCGAACCGGCTGCCGCTCCGGATCACGTTGCTGTCGCCCGCCGGGCGTCCGGTGCAGGTCACCCTGGACCTGCCCGGCTTCTGGGCGACCAGCTATGCCGATGTACGCAAGGACATGCGCGGGCGCTACCCGCGCCATCCCTGGCCCGAGGACCCGACCGCCGCCGCCCCCACGCTCCGCGCCAAACGCCGGAGCTGACAGCGGGCGCGCTGTCAGATGGAGCGCCTGCGGCGCAAGATCCCCATCTCGGCATCCCCGTCTCGGCTCCGGCCCCGGAGGGCCGTCGCCTCGGAGAACGCCCCACCCCTTCTTCTTGGTGCCAATACCCCCGCCAGAGGCGCCGCGCGCGTCTTGCGCGCGGCTCGGCCCAACCCCGGTCAAGCCGGGCAAAGCCCGGTGCGGGTCCGGGGGCGGGAGCCCCCCCCGGTCTATCGGTGCGGCCTCAGAGGCTGGAGCCCCCGGCGCCGAAATCTCAGACGCCGAGGCAATGCCGCATGATCGCCTTTTGCGCATGCAGCCGGTTCTCGGCCTCGTCGAAGACCACCGAATGCGGTCCGTCCATCACCGCGTTGGTGGCTTCTTCGTCGCGATGCGCGGGCAGGCAGTGCATGAACAGCGCGTCGGGCTTGGCCGCCGCCATCAGCCGCTCGTTCACCTGATAGGGACGCAGCTGATTATGGCGCCGCTCGCGCGCCGATTGCGGATCGTGCATCGACACCCAGGTATCGGTCACCACCAGATCGGCGCCCTCGACCGCCTTGAGCGGATCGCGTTCGATGACGATATCGGCGCCCTTCGCCCGTGCCGCCTCGACGAAGACCGGTTCCGGGTCCAGCGGCTGCGGGCCGGTGAAGGTCAGGTCGAAGCCGAACTGCCCGGCGGCCTGGATGAAGGAGGCGCAGACATTGTTGCCGTCGCCCGACCAGACCATCTTGCGCCCGGCAATCGGGCCGCGATGTTCCTCGAAGGTCAGCAGGTCGGCCATGATCTGGCAGGGATGGGTGCGGTTGGTCAGCCCGTTGATCACCGGCACCGTCGCGTGATCCGCCATCTCCTGCAGCGTCGCCTCTTCGAAGGTCCGGATCATGATCAGGTCGACATAGCGCGACAGCACCCGGGCGGTGTCGGCGATGGTCTCGCCATGGCCCAGCTGCATGTCCTTGCCCGACAGCACCATGCTCTGCCCGCCCATCTGCCGCACGCCCACGTCGAAGCTGATCCGGGTCCGGGTCGAGGGCTTCTCGAAGATCAGCGCCACCATCCGGCCGTCAAGCGGGCGGCCGTCATCGGGCGTGGCCTTGGTGCGCCCCGCGCGGGCCTGCTTCATCGCATGGGCGCAATCGAGGATCGCCCGCAGATCGGAGGGCGCTGTGCTGTCGATATCGAGAAAATGGGTCATGCCCGGGCCTCCTTCGCGGCAACGGCCGTCGCGGCCGCATCGAGCCGGGCAACGGCCTCGGCAATCTCTTCGTCGGAAATCGTCAGGGGGGGCAGGATGCGGACCACATTGTCCCCCGCCGGAACCGTCAGCAGGTGCTGATCGTAGCCCGCCTGCACCACGTCGGTATTGGCCGCGCGGCATTTCAGCCCCAGCATCAGCCCGGACCCGCGCACCGCCTCGAACACCTCGGGATGGCTCGCCACCAGCCCTTCCAGCCGTTGCCGCAACAGCCCGGCCTTGCGGTTCACCTCGTCGAGGAAGGCGGGATCGGAAATGATGTCGATCACCGTCTTGCCGACGGCGCAGGCCAGCGGGTTGCCGCCATAGGTCGAGCCATGGGTGCCCGCACTCATGCCCGAGGCCGCGGCCTCGGTCGCCAGCACCGCGCCCAGCGGAAAGCCGCCGCCGATGCCCTTGGCGATCATCATGATGTCGGGCGCGGCGCCGGCCCATTCATGGGCAAAGAGCTTGCCGGTCCGGCCCATGCCGCATTGCACCTCGTCATAGATCAGAAGCGTCCCGGTCTCGTCGCAGAGGTCGCGCAGCCCCTTCAGGCAGGGATCGGGCAGCGGCCGGAGGCCGCCCTCGCCCTGGACGGGCTCGACCATGATCGCGGCCACGGTCTCGTCGATGGCGTTCTGCAGCACCGAGCCATGGGCGCCGAAGGGCAGGTGGATGAAGCCCGGCAGAAGCGGCCCGAACCCCTTGGTCATCTTCTCGGTGCCCACCGCCGCGATGGCCGCCGAGGACCGCCCGTGGAACGCGCCCGAGAAGGTGACGATGTTCACCCGCTCGGGCTGGCCCTTCTCGTACCAGTATTTCCGGGCCATCTTGACCGCGAGTTCGCAGGCCTCGGTGCCGGAATTGGTGAAGAAGACGGTGTCGGCGAAGGTCTTCTCGACCAGCGCGTCGGCCAGGGCCTCCTGCTCGGGGATGTGGTAGAGGTTCGACAGGTGCCAGATCCGGTTCGCCTGGGCGGTCAGCGCCGCCACCAGTGCCGGGTTGGCATGGCCGAGCGCATTCACCGCGATCCCGGCGCCGAAATCCAGGTATCGGGTGCCGTCGGTCGCGACAAGCCAGGAGCCTTCGCCGGTCTCGAAGCTGAGCGGCGCGCGGTTATAGATCGGCAGGACGGACGGAACCATCAGGGAAATCCTTCGGAAAAGAGGCCTTATGGGTGCCTCGGGCGACAGTACGTGTCAATTGTCTTCGGAAAGGTGCCGGGGCACGGAGGGGAAAGGTCGGGATATTGCGTGGGCGCAGGCGGAGGCGGCCGGCTCAGAGACGGCGGCGGCGTCGGCGCAGGGAGAGATGAACGCAACGGGTCATGCTGAGCGCCTTTAGCGGGAAAAACCGGCCCTGTCCAGACGATCCGTCGCCGCATCGCCCGGGCGCGTTGGCCGGGTCCGTCCGTCGGCATCGGCGACGCGCGTCCGGGCGATGGCATGCGGCAGCCTGGTCCTCGTCCGGGCTTCGGGCGCTGGATCATGCGGCTCGGCCTCGCGGGCGGGCGCCGCGGCCGGTCCTCTGGCGCGCGCTCCGGTCACGCTGCGCCTCTCGCGGGGCGCCTGTCGCTTCCGCTTGTTCGGAAACCGCATGCGCGAAGGCAGATGGTCTTGGCCGCACCCGGAGCCATGGCCCCCGGCCTCGGGAAGGCGATGGCCCGACAGGCAAGGTGGGCAGGATGGCGGGACCGGCGCCTTGCAGCAATGTCGGAGCAGGCAGACAGGTAAGCGGCGGGGTGTTGCGGCGAGCGCCAGCGGTGCTCGGGCGGACGGTTCATGTTCCGAACGCGGCACCATGCCCGGTCCTCCGGGGCGGCCATGGAGCAAGAAAACCGGCTCATGACATTGCAGTCCATGGCGTAGAAGGGGGACGGACAAGGGCATGAGACGGGCCTCAGCCGGTTTGCGGCGCTCCTGTCATACACCCCGCCTGCGGTTTCCCGGGGGAGCTATTACGCGCGGTGGCAGGATGTTGAGTGCCGGATATGGCCTTGAGCGGTCCCGGCATGTCCGGTCGGCGCGTCTGGCCGGAATTGCGCGTCTGCGATGAGGGATGTGCAAGGCCGTTGCTCGGTCCCGTCGCGGGGCCGGGTCTGGATGACCCGCTCGGCCTTGCCGCCGGTCTTCGGCGCGAAAGGGCAGGGGCGAGGCAACGGATCGCCGGTCAGCGCGGCATCTTGCGGAAGCGGCGCGAAGGGGAGGCCGCCTTGACCGGTCATCGCGCGCGGCCGTGCGGCCCTGCTGCCGACATCGCTGCGCGGCGTCCCGGTCTCGGCCCGTCGGAGCGGACCCGGCCCTTTTCGCTCTGCGCCGCTCCGCGGCGGGGCGTGGCGCAGGGGCAGGGGCCAATGGACAAATGCGGGCCGCTTCTCCCTTATGGGGGCGGGCCCGGACCGGTCCGGGATGCAAAGGAGCCCGCAATGACCCAGGATCTGCCCCTCGGCGCGCCGCTTCCCGGCTGGAGCCCGCCGCCCCGCCCCGATCGCGACAGCCTTGCCGGGCGGTATTGCCGGCTCGAGCCGCTCTCGCGCGACCATGCCGCCGAGCTGCATGCCGCCCAGCTGCTCGATGGCTCGATCTGGACCTATCTGCCCTATGGCCCGTTCCCGGACGAAGCGGCGCTGGCCGACTGGATCGCCCGGGACGCCTCTGGGGCGGACCCGCTGTTCTTCGCGGTGCGCGAGGCGGTTTCGGGCCGGGCGCTGGGCGTGCTCAGCTATCTGCGGATCGCGCCCGGGGCCGGATCGATCGAGATCGGCCATGTGAATTTCTCGGCGCCGCTGCAACGGCGTCCGGCCGCGACCGAGGCGGTGACGCTGCTGATCGGCCGGGCCTTCGCGCTGGGCTACCGGCGGCTCGAATGGAAGTGCAACGCGCTGAACCGGGCGTCGCGCCGGGCGGCCGAACGCTACGGGCTGAGCTACGAGGGCGTCTTCCGCCAGGCCGCGGTGGTCAAGGGGCGGAACCGCGACACCGCCTGGTTCGCCGCCATCGATGCCGAGTGGCCGGCGCTGAAGGCGGCCTACGAGACCTGGCTCGACCCGGCCAATTTCGATGCCGGGGGGCGGCAGATCGTCCCGCTGTCAGAGCTGACCCGGCCGATTCTCGCGGCCCGCGACCCCGCGCTTGCCTCCGGTCCCGAGGCGGGTCTTGCGTCGCGGGACGGCAGGCCGGATAACCCGGGCGAACATCATCAGGAGGATCAGGGATGATCGGCCGTCTCAACCATGTCGCCATCGCCGTGCCGGATCTGGAAGCCGCCTCGGCGCAATATGCCGAAACGCTGGGAGCAAAGGTCGGCGCGCCGCAGGACGAACCCGATCACGGCGTGACCGTGGTCTTCATCGAGCTGCCCAACACCAAGATCGAGCTGCTTTTCCCGCTGGGCGAGGCAAGCCCGATCAAGGGCTTTCTCGACAAGAACCCCTCGGGCGGCATTCACCATATCTGCTACGAGGTCGAGGACATCCTCGCCGCCCGCGACCGGCTCAAGGACCAGGGCGCGCGGGTGCTGGGCTCGGGCGAGCCGAAGATCGGCGCCCATGGCAAGCCGGTGCTGTTCCTGCATCCCAAGGATTTCAACGGCACGCTGATCGAGCTGGAACAGGTCTGAGCCTAGGGAAGAGGCCCGGCGCTCAGGCCCCGGGCCTCAGCCGGTCTTGCGGCCGATCTTCGGCTCGGTTCCGGTCAGCAGGCGGCGGATGTTGGCGTGGTGGCGGATGAAGATCAGCACCGCCAGCACCGCCCCCAGCAGAACGGTTTCGCCCCGGCCCAGAAGGATCGCCCAGACCGGCGCCAGCGCGGCCGCGGCCAGCGCCGAAAGCGAGGAATAGCGGAAGGCGGCGGCAAAGGCCGCCCAGGTGGCGCAGGCGGCGATCCCCACCGGCCAGGCCAGCGCCAGCAGCGTGCCCAGGAAGGTCGCGACCCCCTTGCCGCCCCGGAAGCCCAGATAGACCGGGAAGAGATGCCCCAGAAAGGCCGCGCCGCCCGCGATCTGGGCCGCGTCCTCGCCCGCGAGCGCCCGCGCGATCAGCACCGCGATGCCGCCCTTGCCCGCATCCAGCACCAGCGTCAGGAAGGCCGCCAGCTTGTTGCCGGTGCGCAGCACATTGGTCGCGCCGATATTGCCCGAGCCGATCTTCCGAAGGTCGCCCAGCCCGAACAGCCGCGCCATGACGATGCCGAAGGGCACCGCCCCCAGCAGGTAGCCGCAGAGCCCGAAAAGCGCCAGCAGCAGGAGGGGCGTGTCGATCATCGGCATCGGATCAGTCTCCGCCGTGGACGCGGGTTCCGGCGACCCAGGTGCCGAGCACGCGGCCCTCCATCCGGGCACCGTCGAACGGCGTGTTCTTCGATTTCGATTTCAGCGCGAAGCGGTCCAGCACGAAGGGCGCGTCGGGGTCGAACAGCACCAGATCGGCCGGGGCGCCGCGGGCCAGCCGCCCGGTCGGCAGGCCGAGCCGCGTCGAGGGGTTCAGCGCCAGCGCGCGCCAGAGCTGGGGCAGCGTGATCGCCCCGGCATGATAAAGCCGCATCGCCGCCGGCAGGAGGGTTTCCAGCGCGACCGCGCCAGAGGCTGCCTCTTCATAGGGCAGGCGTTTCGATTCCTCGTCCTGCGGCGTGTGCATCGACGAGATCACGTCGATCAGCCCCGAGGCCACGGCCTCGACCAGCGCGACCCGGTCGGTCTCGGCCCGGAGCGGCGGCTTGACCTTGAAGAAGGTGCGGTAGTCGCCGACATCGAACTCGTTCAGCGTCAGGTGATGGATCGAGACGCCCGCGGTCACGTCGCGGCCATTGGCCTTGGCGCGGTCAAGCGCGGGCAGGGCGCGGGCGGTGGTGATCTGGTCGGCATGGTAGCGCACGCCGGTCAGCTCGACGAGGCCCATGTCGCGGTCGAAGCCCATCCTCTCGGCCAGCGCGGGCACCGAGGGCAGGCCGCGCAGCGAGGCGAACTTGCCCGAGGTCGCGGCGGCCCCCGCCGACAGGCCCGGATCCTGCGGATGCGCCATCACCAGCGCGCCCAGCGAGCGGGCATAGCTCATCGCCCGGCTCAGCACCTTGCTGTCGGTGACGACATGGTCGCCATCGGTGAAGGCCACGGCGCCGGCGTCGAGCAGGAAGCCGATCTCGACCATCTCGCGGCCCGCGCGGCCCTTGGTCAGCGCGGCCATCGGCTTGATCCGGACCGGCGAGACCTCGCGCGCGCGGCGGCTGACGAATTCCAGCACCTCGGGCGTGTCGATGGCGGGCAGGGTATCGGGGCGGATGACCATGGTGGTGACGCCGCCCGCCGCCGCCGCCAGCCCGGCCGAGCGGAAGCTTTCCTTGTGGCGTTCGCCCGGCTCGCAGACCTTGACGCCGATATCGACGATGCCGGGGGCGAGGCAGGCGCCCTTGCAGTCGATGACCTGGTCGCAATCGGGCGGCGCGTCATGGCCCTTGTCGAGAACGGTGCCGCCGCCGGTCAGAAGCCATCCCGTGCTGTCGGTTCCGGCCTCGGGGTCGATCAGGCGGGCATTGGAAAAGACGGTTCTCATGCCTCCGGCCCTCCTGCGGCCATCCGTGCCGCCTCGATCCGGGTCTTCACACCCGCCGGGTCGGCGAGGAACTTGATCAGATGCTTGTCGCCGCCCAGCGTGATGACCTGGGTCGCGGCGCCGATGGTGCGGACCCTGGCGATGCTCGAAAGCCGGACCCGCCGCCCGCCGGGCCCCAGCAGGGCGCGGTCGGTCAGCACCCAGCGCGTGCCGAGCTCGTCGCTCATCAGGAAGGCGCCCCGGACCGCGATCGCCAGCACCGCCGCGACGATCCCGGCCCAGGGGTAGGGATTGCCGGTCGCCGCCAGCAGCACGGTCGCGCCGATCCCGGCCAGAACGGCGATGATCGCATGGGCCTTGAGATAGGCGCCCCGGTCGGCCCGGAACTGTATCTGCACGGTTTCGCCGTCTTCCAGCGGAGCCTCGGTCTTGGGATCAAACATGAGCTGCCTCCCCGGCCGCGCGCAGGTTCCGCGCCAACAGGTCCATGCAGGCCATCCGGACCGCAACCCCCATCTCGACCTGGTCCTGGATCACCGATCGGTTGATGTCGTCGGCCAGCGTGCCGTCGATCTCGACGCCGCGGTTCATCGGCCCGGGATGCATGACGATGGCGTCCTCCCTGGCATAGGCCAGCTTCTCGGCATCGAGCCCGAAGCGGTGGTAATATTCGCGTTCCGAGGGGATGAAGCCGCCATCCATCCGCTCTTTCTGCAGCCTCAGCATCATCACCACATCGGCACCTTCGAGGCCCTCTTTCATGTCGTCATAGATCTCGACCCCCAGATCGGCCGCGCCCGAGGGGATCAGCGTCGGCGGCCCGATCAGCCGCACCCGGTTCTCCATCTTGCCGAGCAGAAGCAGGTTCGACCGCGCGACCCGGCTATGGGCGATGTCGCCGCAGATCGCGACCGTCAGGCGCTGGATCCGACCCTTGGCGCGGCGGATCGTCAGCGCGTCGAGCAACGCCTGGGTCGGGTGCTCGTGGCGGCCGTCGCCGGCGTTGATGACGGCGCAATTGACCTTCTGGGCCAGCAGATCGACCGCGCCCGAATGCGGATGGCGCACCACCAGCAGATCGGGATGCATCGCGTTCAGCGTCAGCGCCGTGTCGATCAGCGTCTCGCCTTTTTTGATGGAACTGGCCTGCATCGCCATGTTCATCACATCGGCGCCGAGGCGCTTTCCGGCGATCTCGAAGCTGGACTGGGTCCGGGTCGAGGCCTCGAAGAACATGTTGATCTGGGTCAGCCCCGCCAGCACATCGGCATGCTTCGTGGCGCCGCGGCTGAGATCGACATAGCTTTCGGCCAGGTCGAGGATGATGCGGATGTCCCAGGGGCTGAGATGCTCGATGCCAAGCAGGTGACGCGCGCGAAATTCCATGGAGCCTCCGACCTGATTGGCCCGCTTATAGAAACGGGGCGCGGCAGGGGCAAGGGAGGCATTGCCGAGCCCTCTGCGGCAGCATAGCCTAGGCGCCATGGACCCCGCACTGACCCCGCATGACGCCCTGGCGCTTCTGGCCTGGCAGGTCGATCTCGGCGCGACCGAGGCGATCTGCGAGACCCCCGTGAACCGCTATGAGGAAGTCCGCCCCGCGCCGGCCCCGGCCCCGGCAGCGGCGGCGCGTCCGGGACCGTCGGCCCCGGTTCCGCCCGCCCGGCCCGCGGCGGTCGATCCGGTGGCGGTGGCGCAAGGTGCGGCCGCGGCGGCCACCGATCTCGAGGGGCTGGCGGCGGCGATGGCGGCCTATGAGCTCTGCGAGCTGAAGAAAGGCGCGCGCAACCTCGTCTTTTCCGATGGCAACCCGAAGGCGCGGGTGATGGTGATCGGCGAGGCCCCGGGCCGGGACGAGGATCTGCAGGGCAAGCCCTTCGTCGGCCGTGCCGGGCATCTTCTCGACCTGATGTTCGCCCAGATCGGGCTGGGGCGGGGCGATCCGGCGGCCGAGCGCGCGCTTTACATCACCAATGTCCTGCCCTGGCGGCCGCCGCAGAATCGCGACCCCGAGGCAGGCGAGGTCGCGATGATGCTGCCTTTCCTCGAGCGGCACGTGGATCTGGTCGATCCCGATATCCTGGTCTTGATGGGCAATCATTCCTGCGGCGCGCTTCTGGGTCGGAAGGGCATCACCCGGCTGCGCGGCCGCTGGGTCGAGGCGCTGGGCCGGCCCGCGCTGCCGATGTTCCACCCAGCCTATCTGCTGCGCACCCAGCTGGCCAAGCGCGATGCCTGGCACGATCTTTTGATGCTGCAGGCGCGGCTGCGGGGGGGGTGATGGGGCCGGTCGATCTTCTGACGCTTGCGGCCTTCGTGCCGGCGGCGCTGGCGCTGAACCTGACGCCCGGGGCCGACATGATGTTCTGCCTGGGTCAGGGGCTGCGGGGCGGTCCGCGCGCGGCGCTGGCGGCCGATCTGGGCATCGCGCTGGGCGGTTTCGTCCATGTCACGCTGGCCGGGCTCGGCCTTGGCGCGGTGGTTGCGGCGGTGCCGGGCGCTTTCGAGGCGATCCGCTGGGCGGGCGTCGCCTATCTGCTCTGGCTGGCCTGGCGGGCGGTCCGGCAGGGCGCGCTGGCCCCGGATCTGCCCGCCGTCTCTCCGCGCCGGGCCTTCCGCGAGGGGCTGACGGTCAATCTGACCAATCCCAAGGTGATCCTGTTCGTGCTGGCCTTCCTGCCGCAATTCGTGGTCGTCGAGCGCGGCGCGGTGCTGGCGCAGTTCCTGATCCTCGGGGCCGTGCTGTCGCTTGGCGGGCTTCTGGTCAATGGCGCGGTCGGGCTGTTCGCCGGGCAGGCGCGGCGGCTTCTGGGGGGCTCGCGCGCCGTGCAGCGCGGTCTCGGCCTCGTCTCGGCGACAATCTTCACGGCGCTGGCGGTAAGGCTGGCGCTTCTGCAAAAGGGATGACCATGGCAGGCATCGACGACAGCAAGGCCTTCGTGCCGGTCCGGATCGCGGTTCTCACGGTCTCGGATACCCGCAGCCTTGACGAGGACCGGTCCGGCAAGACCCTGGCCGACCGCATCGCGGCGGCGGGCCATGTGCTGGCCGACCGCAGGATCCTGAGGGACGAGCGTGCCGAGATCGCGGAGCAGCTTCGCGCCTGGTGCGCCGATCCGGAGATCGACGTGGTGATCTCGACCGGGGGCACCGGGCTGACCGGGCGCGACGTCACCGTCGAGGCCCATCGCGATGTCTACGAGAAGGAGATCGAGGCCTTCGGGACGCTGTTCACGCTGGTCTCCTACGGCAAGATCGGCACCTCGGCGGTGCAGAGCCGCGCCACCGGGGGCGTCGCGCAGGGCACCTACCTGTTCGCGCTGCCGGGCAGCACCGGCGCCTGCAAGGATGCCTGGGACGAAATCCTGGTGCATCAGCTCGACTATCGCCACCCGCCCTGCAATTTCGTCGAGATCTTTCCGCGACTCGACGAACACCGGCGACGGAAATAGGTGTAGCCGACGTAGGGAATGCGAGCCCCGTCGCGGAGGTTCGGGCAGATCTGACGCCGGAGGCCGCGACCGGTGGTGCCGCGACCTGTGGCCTTGCGACCCGATGCGACGGGAAAGGACGGTTCGATGCGTTTCCTCCGCCGCAGCCTCACGGGGCTGTTTCTGCTGGCCCTGACGCTTGGGCTGCTGGCTTATGCCGCGGCCACGCTGCGATCGGCCATTGACGCGCGCCTGGCCGCCCGGCCCAAGGCCCCGCCCTCCGCCGAGCGGGTCTTTTCCGTCAATGTGATCCCGCTTCATCCCCGGACCGTGACGCCAGAGCTGACTGCCTTCGGCGAGATCCGCTCGCGCCGGAGCCTCGAGCTTCGGGCCGAGGCCAGCGGCCGGGTGGTCTACCTGCATCCCGCCTTCGAGGAGGGCGGGCGGGTCGCGGCGGGCGATCTGCTGCTGCGGGTCGATCCGGCCGATGCGACCTCGGCCCGGGATCTGGCGCGGGCCGATCTGAGCCAGTCCGAGGCCGAGCTGCGCGATGCCGAAAAGCGGCTGGAGCTGGCCCATGACGAGCTGGCCGCGACCGAGCTTCAGGCCGGGTTGCGGCAGAAGGCGCTGGGGCGCCAGAAGGACCTGCGCGGGCGCGGTGTCGGCACCGATGCCGCGGTCGAGGAGGCCGAACTGACCGCCGCCGCCGCCGATCAGGCGGTGGTGTCCCGGCGCCAGGCCCTGGCCCAGGCCGAGATCGGGCTCGAGACCGCCACCACCGCGCTGGCCCGGGCCCGGATCGCGTTGGCCGATGCCGAACGGGCGCTGGCCGATACCGAGCTGCGCGCGGCCTTTTCCGGCACGCTGATCGATGTGAGCCTGGTCGAGGGCGGGCTGGTCGGGGCCAATGAACGGGTGGCCGACCTGATCGACGTCTCGGAGCTCGAGGCGGGGGTGCGGGTCTCGACCGCCGAGTTCAGCCGCCTGCTCGACGACGGGGGCGCGTTGCGGCCGCTGCCGGTGACGGTGACGCTCGATGTCTACGGGGCCAACCTGACCGCGCGGGGGGTGCTGTCGCGCGAAAGCGGCGCGGTGCCCGAGGATCAGGTCGGGCGGCTGGTCTATGCCCGGCTCGAGGCCGCCCCGGGCTTTCGGCCGGGCGATTTCGTGACGCTTCGGGTCGAGGAACCCGCGCTGGACGATGTCATGGTCCTGCCCGCAAGCGCGCTTGACGCGGCGGGCGAGATCCTGGTGCTGGACGCCGGGGACCGGCTGGTCTCGGTGCCGGTGACGCTGTTGCGCCGCGAGGGCGACCGGGTGATCATCCGCGCGCCGGAGCTTGCGGGGCACGAGGCGGTGGCCGAACGCTCGCCGCTTCTGGGGGCTGGGATCAAGGTGCGCCCGTTGCGTCCGGGGGCCGCCGCCGAAACCGAGGCCGCGACCGAGGCGACGGTCGAGCTCAGCCCCGAACGCCGCGCCGCGCTGATCGCCTTCGTCGAGACCAGCCCGGCCCTGCCGCAGGAGGCGCGCGCCCGGATCCGGGCCCAGCTCGACCGGCCGCTGGTGCCCGCGCAACTGGTCGAACGGCTTGAAACCCGGATGGGGGGCTAGGCCGGTGCCGGGCCGGGTCGCCAGCGCCGCGGGCGGGCTTCTGTCCTATTTCACCCGCCACCGGACGGCGGCGAACCTGTTGTTGCTGCTGCTGATCGTGGCCGGGCTTTTCTCTGCGCCGCGGATGCGGGCGCAGTTCTTCCCCGACGTGATCGTCGAGACGGTCTCGGTCTCGGTGATCTGGGAGGGGGCGGGGCCCGAGGAGGTCGATGCCGGGATCGTGCAGCTCCTTGAACCCGAGCTGCGCGCGGTCGAGGGGGTGGAAGAGACCACCTCGCAATCGCTCGAGGGGCTTGCCACCATCACCCTCGATTTCGAGCCCGGCTGGGACATGGCGCGTGCCACCAATGACGTGCAGGCCGCGGTCGATGCCGAAACCGACCTGCCCGAGGAGACCGAGGAACCCGAGGTGACCCGCGGCGCCTGGCGCGACCGGGTGACCGATGTGGTGATCACCGGCCCGGTCGCGGTGGACCAGCTCGGGCGGCTGACCGACGAGCTGGTCGACCGGCTGTTCGCCGCGGGCATCACCCGCACCACGATCCGGGGCCTCGCCGCGCCCGAAACGCTGGTCGAGGTGCCCTCGATCGAGTTGATGCGGCATGACATCACCATGGCCGAGATTGCCGCCGTGCTGGCCGCCGAGGCCGAGACCGCGCCCGCGGGCGATGTCTCGGGCGGCAATACGAGGGTCCGGACCGGGGTCGAGAAGCGCAGCGCGGCCAGCATCGCCGGCGTCGTGCTGCGCTCCTACCCGGACGGTTCCAAGCTGACGGTGGGCGATCTGGCCCATGTCCGGGTCGAGGGCGCGGATCGCGAGCGCGCCTATTTCGTCGGCCCCCACCCGGCGATCTCGCTCCGGGTCGACCGCTCGGACCGGGGCGACGCCATCGAGATGGAGGCCGGGGTGCGCGCCGTCGTGGCCGGGATGACGCCGTCGCTGCCCGAGGGCGTGCGCATCGACCTGATCCAGACCCAGGCCGATTATATCGCCGGGCGGCTCGACATCCTGCTCGGCAACGGGCTGATGGGGCTCGGGCTGGTGCTGGGGCTGTTGTTCCTGTTTCTGAACGCGCGCACCGCCTTCTGGGTGGCGGCGGGCATTCCGGTCGCCATGCTGGCCACCGCCGCGCTGATGTTCGCGGCCGGGCTGACGATCAACATGATCTCGCTTTTCGCGCTGATCATCACCCTCGGGATCGTCGTGGACGACGCCATCGTGGTGGGCGAGCATGCCGATTTCCGCGCCCGCCATCTGGGCGAGCCGCCGGTCCTGGCCGCCGAGAATGCCGCCCGCCGGATGGCCGCGCCGGTCTTTTCGGCGACGCTGACCACCATCGTCGCCTTCTATGCGCTGGTGGTGATCGGCGGGCGCATGGGGCATCTGATCGCCGATATTCCCTTCACCGTGATCGCGGTGCTGACCGCCTCGCTGCTGGAATGCTTCCTGATCCTGCCCAATCACATGGTCCATGCGCTGGCCCATTCGGCGAGGGAGCATTGGTATGACTGGCCGTCGCGCCAGTTCAACCGGGGGTTCCGGCGGTTCCGCGAAGGCCCGTTCCGCCGCCTGATGCGGCTGGTGATCCGGGGCCGCTATCCGGTGATGGCGGGCTGTCTGCTGCTGCTGGCGGTGCAGGTGGCGGCGGTGATCCGGGGCGATGTGCCCTGGCGCTTCTTCAACGCCCCCGAAGAGCGCTCTGTCAGCGGCAATTTCATGATGCTCTCGGGCGCGGAGCGGGCCGATACCGCCGCGATGATGGCCGAGCTGCAGCGCGCGGCCGCGGCGGTCGGTGCGCGCTATGCAGCCCGATACGGCACCGACCCGGTGACCTATGCGCTGGCCGAGATGGGCGGCAATGCCGGGCGCGGGCTGGCCGGGGCCGAGATCAAGGACCCGGACCTTCTGGGGGCGATCTCGCTTGAACTGATCGATGCCGATGCCCGGCCCTATTCCTCCTTCGACTTCGTGCGCGCGCTGCAGGACGAGGTGCGGCCCCATCCCAAGGTGGAAAGCCTCAGTTTCCGCAGCTGGCGGGCCGGGCCGGGGGGCGATGCACTCGATGTCGAATTCTTCGGTGCCGAGGCGCGGGTGCTGAAGGCCGCGGCCGAGCGGCTGAAGACCGAGCTGTCGCGCTTTGGCGAGGTCTCGGCGCTGGAAGACAGCCTGGCCTATGACAAGGAAGAGGCGGTCTTGGACCTGACCGCCCAGGGCACGGCGCTGGGCTTCACGATCGAGGATCTGGGCCGGGTGCTGCGCCACCGCATCAACGGGATCGAGGCCGCGACCTATCCCGAGGGCCCGCGTTCGGCCACGATCCGGGTCGAGCTGCCCGAGGCCGAGCTGACCGCCGATTTCCTCGACCGCCTGCAGGTGCGCAGCCCCCAGGGTGTCTACCTGCCGCTGGCCGATCTGGTCACGGTCGAGCGCCGGACCGGGTTTTCCTCGGTCCGGCGCGAAAACGGGCTGCGGGTGGTCACGGTCACCGGCGATCTGTCCGAGGACGACCCGGCGCGCGCTGCCGAGATCTCGGCCGAGCTGAAAGACGCGATCCTGCCCGGGATCGAGCGCGATCTGGGCGTGTCCTGGCGGCTGGGCGGGCTGTCGGAACAGGAACGGGACTTTCTCGCCGATGCGCGGCTTGGCTTCGGGCTGTGCCTTGTCGGGATCTACCTGGTGCTGGCCTGGATCTTCTCCAGCTGGAGCCGGCCGCTGGCGGTGATGGCAATCGTCCCCTTCGGGCTGGTCGGCGCGATCTGGGGCCATGCGCATTGGGATGTGCCGCTGTCGATGTTCACCGTGGTCGGGCTGATCGGGATGACCGGCATCATCATCAACGATTCCATCGTGCTGGTCGGGACGGTCGATGAATATGCCGAAAGACGGGCACTGGTGCCTGCCATCGTCGATGCCGCGGCCGACCGGCTGCGGCCGGTGCTGCTGACGACGCTGACCACGGTGCTGGGGCTGGCGCCGCTTCTGTTCGAGACCTCGCAGCAGGCGCAGTTCCTCAAGCCGACGGTGATCACGCTGGTCTACGGGCTCGGCTTCGGGGTCGGGCTGGTGCTTCTGGTGGTGCCTTCCCTGCTGGCGATCGGGCAGGATGTCGGGCAGGCCCTGCGGGCGCTGCGCCGCGCGCTGGGTCGCCGCGGGCGTCGGGCGCTGCCTGTCCCTGCCGTCATAGCCCTGGCGCTGGCCGCGGTCTTCGCCGCGACGCTGCTGCCGGTGCTTGCGACCGGGCGGCTGCCCGCGATCCTGCTGGCGGTGCTGCCGCCGCTCGGGGCGGTTTCGGCGGCGGCGGCGGGCCTGATCCTGTTCCTGGCCGGTGGCGGGCTGGTTGCGCTGGCGGCCTGGGCCCTGTCCCGGCCGTCGCGCCTGCCAGGCGCGCCGGATCGATAGGGCGCGTCGACAGGGCAGGGCCCATCGGCGCGCCGATGTCAGCGCGCGGCGTCGCAGCCCCGGATGTCGATGGCGCGGTCCTGGCCCAGAAGCGTGATCCGGAGGGCCGAGCGGTCCAGCGCGAAGGGGGTGCCATCGGCCGGAACCATGTCCGAGCGCGCGACCAGCGTCCCGCCCTGACGCGCGAGCTCGGTCTGGCTTACCCAGATCGTCGGGTCGGGCAGCTCGAACACGGCGGTTTCGGTGTCGCCGAGCGGCGGCACCTCGATCCGTGCGGTCAGCCGCAGCCCGTCGGAGATCGGCGCGACCTCGCAGGTGACCCGCCCGACCCGCGCGGTGCGGGCGTCGAGAGGCTGGCTGGCGAGGGCCGCGCGGATCGGTTCGGCCGGGCCTGCATCCGGCAGCCGCCGGTCGAGCCGCAGCTCCATCGGCATGCAGATATCCTGGCAGACCCCCAGATCGATCCGGGCGCGCAGCTCCATCGGGCGTTCCGGATCGGCGGGCGTCAGCTCGATCGGCAGCACCACGTCCGCGACATAGCCGATGCTGCGGATCCCGTTCGACGAGAACACCCGCGGTCTGGGCCAGTGAATTTTCACCGCCGCCAGATTCGCCGATCCGCGCCAGTCGAAGCTGGGCGGGATGCCGGCATCGCCGGGCGCGCGCCAGTAGGTTTTCCAGCCCGGGGCGAGGCGCAGATGCAGCCCCGCCATGTAGGTGCCGTGCGCGGTCTGCCAGCCCGGCAGGATCTCTGCCTGCAGCACGCCGTCCTGCCGGGCAGCGGTGCCGGCCGCGACCGGGGGCGGCGCGGTCGCAGTCGTGGTTGCGGCGAAGGCCGCGAGCATCAGGGCGGCGGCGCGGGAAGCGAAAAGATGTCTTGCCATGGCGCAGAAGATAGGCGTTCCGCGGCCGGGGCGGAATCACAAAGCGGCGAGAGCCCGCCGGAATTCGCTTTCCTTGCCCTTGCGTCCGCGGGGGCGGCGGCACATGCTGGACCGGACAGGCGAATGGAAGGGACCCGATGCAGCTTGGAGGCAAGCTCCTGATCGCGATGCCCGGCATGGGCGACCCGCGTTTCGAGCGAAGCGTGGTCTATCTATGCGCCCATTCCGACGAGGGCGCGATGGGGCTTATCGTCAACAAGCCGCTCAGCGAGATTTCGTTTTCCGACCTGCTCGACCAGCTCGAGATCGTTCGCAGCCCCGAGTCGCAGGATATCCGGGTGCATTTCGGCGGACCGGTCGAGCATGCAAGGGGGTTTGTGCTGCATTCGGGCGATTACCGGACCAACCGCGACACCACGCTGCGGGTCGATTCCGAGTTCGGCATGACCGCCACGCTCGACATTCTAGAGGCCATCGCCCAGGGCGACGGTCCTGCCGAATCCCTGCTGGCGCTCGGCTATGCCGGCTGGGGGCCGGGTCAGCTCGAGGGCGAGATCCTCCAGAATGGCTGGTTGACCTGCGACGCCAAGCCCGGGCTGGTCTTCGACGGCGCCGATGCCCTGAAATGGGAACGCGCCCTGCGGGCCATGGGCATCGACCCGCTGGTCCTGTCCTCTGCCGCCGGGCGGGCCTGATCCCTCAGCCCCGATCCCGGCGCGCGCAGGCTTTCATTCCCGCTGCGTTCAGGGCGCGCTCTGGTCCGGACGCGGCGCGGCCGCGCGGCGGAGCCGGTCATTGATGGCGCGGCCAAGGCCCTTCTCGGGGATGGGGGCGACGGCGATGACCTCCGACGGGGCGGCCCGGGCGTCGAGCTGGCGCAGCGCGTGGAACAGCGCCGCCGCGGCCTCGACCAGATCGCCCGAGGGCGACAGGTTCAGCGCCGCGCCCGGACAATCGGGGCCGAAGCCAAGCCAGAGCCCCTGTTCGGGCGGCGTCGCGGCGTTCAGAACGACACGGGCGCCCGGGGCGTAATGCGAGCCGAGCTGGCCCGGCGCGCTGATCGCGGCGCTTTCGTCCCGGACGGCAAGCGGCTGGCCCAGGCAGGCCTCGATCGCCTCCGTGGGCAGCCCGCCCGGCCGGAGCAGGACCGGCGCCGCGCCGTCATCGGCGGACAGGCCAAGGATCGTCGATTCGACGCCGACCGGGCAGGCGCCGCCCTCGACCACCGCGGCGATCCGCTGTCCGAGCCCCTCGATCACGTGATCGGAGCGGGTCGGGCTGACCGCGCCCGAGACATTGGCCGAGGGCGCGGCGACCGGACCGCCGAAGGCCGAAAGCACGCCCTGCGCGACCGGATGGTCGGGCACCCGCAGCGCCACCGTCGGCAGCCCCGCGCTGACCAGCGGCGACAGCCCGTGCCCGGGGCGAAGCGGCAGCACCAGCGTCAGCGCGCCGGGCCAGAACGCCTCGGCCAGCCGCAGCGCGGCGTCGGAAAAGACCGCCAGATGCCGGGCCGCCGCGAGGTCGGGCAGATGCACGATCAGCGGATTGAAGCGCGGCCGCCCCTTGGCCTCGAAGATCTGCGCCACCGCGCGGTCGTTGCGGGCATCGGCGCCAAGCCCGTAGACGGTTTCCGTGGGCAGCGCCACCAGCCGCCCCTCGGCCAGCAGGGTCGCGGCCCGGGCCAGTCCCTCTGTATCGGGTCTCAGCAATTCGGCGCTCATCTCGGGGTCCCTTACGTTGCGTTTGCGCTTGATGGGACGAGGCGTTCGGTTACCTTCTGCCCAGGAAACAGGCGGTCAGATACAGCCGCAAAACGATCCCGGCAAGCGGTGACAAAGGAGACAGCCATGGCATATCGTGCTCCGGTAGCGGAATTCCGGTTCATTCTCGAGCATGTCGCGGGCCTGCCCGATGTCGTGGCCACCGAGCGTTTCGCCGAGGCCACGGACGATGTCACCGCCGCGATCCTCGACGGCGCGGGGCGGCTCTGCGACGAGGTGCTGGCGCCGCTGCAACGGCCCGGGGACCTGCATCCGGCGCGGCTGGAAAACGGCGTGGTCCGGACCTCGCCCGGCTATGCCGAGGGCTACCGGGCCATCGCCGAGGGCGGCTGGGTCGCGCTGTCGGCGCCGCCCGAACATGGCGGGATGGGGCTGCCGACGGCCCTGTCGACCGCGGTCAACGACATGATGAGCGGCGCCTGCCTGTCGCTGCAGCTGAACCCGCTTCTGACCCAGGGCCAGATCGAGGCGCTGTGCCACCATGCCAGCGACGAGATCCAGGCGCTGTATCTGCCCAGGCTGATCGCGGGCGACTGGTCGGGCACGATGAACCTGACCGAGGCGCAGGCGGGCTCGGATGTGGGCGCGCTCAAGACCCGGGCGGTGCCCAATGGTGACGGCACCTATGCGGTCACCGGCCAGAAGGTCTACATCACCTGGGGCGATGCGGATTTCATGGAGAACGTGATCCATCTGGTTCTGGCACGTCTGCCCGACGCGCCCGAGGGCACAAGGGGGATCAGCCTGTTTCTGGTGCCGCGCAACCTGCCCGATGCGGACGGGCGGCCGGGCGTGGCCAATGGCGTGAAGGTCGTCAGCCTCGAACACAAGCTGGGGCTGCATGGCAGCCCGACCGCGCTGATGGAGTTCGACGGCGCCACCGGCTGGATGGTGGGCGCGCCCAACAAGGGCATGGCGGGGATGTTCACGATGATGAACAATGCCCGGCTCGGGGTCGGCGCCCAGGGCGTCGGTGTGGCCGAGGCCGCGTTCCAGCAGGCCCTCGCCTATGCGGGCGAACGCCGGCAGGGCCCGACGCCGATGGGCGACGGGCCGATCATCGGCCATGCCGATGTGCGCCGGATGCTGGCGGGGATGAAGGCCGAGATCTTCGCCGCCCGGGCCATCGCGCTGTCCTGCGCGGTCGCGGCCGACATGGCCGAGGCCAGCGGCGAGCCCGACTGGGCCGCGCGCGCGGCCTTCCTGACCCCGATCATCAAGGCCTGGGGCACCGAGGTCGGCATGGAGGTCGCCCAGCAGGGGGTGCAGGTCCATGGCGGCATGGGCTTCATCGAGGAAACCGGGGCCGCGCAATATCTGCGCGACGTCCGCGTGACGGCGATCTACGAGGGCACCAACGGCATCCAGGCGATGGATCTGGTCGGGCGCAAGCTCGGCGATGGCGGCGAGGCCGCCTGGCGGCTTCTGGAAGAGGTCGAGCAGACCGCCGAAGCCGCGCGCGAGGCCTTCCCGGATCTCGCGGGCGATCTCTGGACCGCGGCCGAGGCCCTGCGCGAGGCGACCGAATGGATGCTGACCCGGGAGATGACCGACCGCTTTGCCGGGGCGGTGCCCTTCCTGCGCGCCTGGGCCCGGGTTCTGGGCGCCCATCTGCACCTGAAGGCGGCGCTGGCCGAGGGCGGCGAGGGGCCGCGCAGTGCCCTGGCGCGGGTCTTCATCCGCCGGATGCTGCCCGAGCATGCCTCGGCGCTGGCGGCGGCCCGGGCCGGCGCGGGCGACCTTTACGAGCTGTCCGACGCGGCCCTCTCGGCGTGAGGGACGGACGCTTCGCCCCGGTCCGGACCCCGTTCGATCTGCCGCCCGAGGAGGGCGAGGCGGTCGAGATTGCCGAGGGCGTGCTCTGGATGCGGCTGCCGCTGCCCTCGCCGCTGAAGCATGTCAATGTCTTCGCCCTCGACGAGGGGCAGGGCTGGACGCTGGTCGATACCGGGCTGTCGACCGGCCGCAGCCGCGGGATCTGGGCCGCGCTGCTGGCCGGGCCGCTGGGCGGGCGCCCGGTCGAGCGGGTGATCCTGACCCATCACCATCCCGACCATGTCGGGCTTGCGGGCTGGTTCCAGGCCGAGGCCGGGGCCGAGCTCTGGACCAGCCGCACCGCCTGGCTGTTCGCGCGGATGCTGACGCTTGACGAACAGCCGCGGCCGCGGCCCGAGACGCTCGATTTCTACCGCGGGGCCGGGATGGATCCGGCGCTTCTGGCCGAGCGCGCGGCCGAGCGGCCGTTCAACTTCGCCGATGTGGTGGCGCCGATGCCGCTGGGCTTCCGCGCGCTGGCCGAGGGCGACCGGATCCGCGCGGGCGGGCGCGACTGGGATGTGCGGCTGGGCGACGGGCATGCGCCTGACCATGTCACGCTCTGGAGCCGCGACGACGGGCTGGTGATCGGCGGCGATCAGCTTCTGTCCTCGATCTCGCCCAATCTCGGGGTCTATGCCACCGAGCCGCTGAACGATCCGGTCGCGGGCTGGCTGGACAGCTGTACCCGCCTTGCCGCCCATGCGCGCGAGGATCATCTGGTGCTGCCGGGCCACAAGCTGCCCTTCACCGGCCTGCCGACCCGTCTGGTGCAGCTGATCGAGAACCATCACGGCGCGCTGGCGCGGCTGCTCGAGGCCTTGGCCGAAGAGCGCACCGCCTGCGACTGTTTCGGGGTGCTCTACCGGCGCGAGATCGGCACGGCCGAATACGGGCTCGCGCTGGCCGAGGCGGTCGGCCATCTCAATCACCTCTACCTGACGGGCCGCGCGACCCGGCGGCGGCGGCCGGACGGCGCCTGGCTTTACCGCAGGAGCGGGGCGGCCTGAGCCCCGGCGGGAAAGCAGGCGTGGGCGGAATGCCACGCCGCGCCGCCGCGATGCGGCCCGCGCCCGGCTTCGAGGTGACAGCCGCGCGCCGCTCGACTAGGGTGCCGCGCAGCGGGCAGGCAGGGGACTTCGCGGGCATGGCAGCTTCTTGTACCGGCGCGGTGCGCCTGTCGGAATGCCGTGGCGCGCGCGACATTCCCCGCTTGTCCTTCCCTCATCTGCCGCATGCTCCGGTCCTCCGGGACGTGCCGCCCATTTCCGGTCTTTTCCACCATGTTCCGTTTCCTGATCGCCTGTCTGCTTCCGCTGTTCCTGCTCGGCTGCGGCGCCCAGCCCGTCTGGGCGCCTGACGAGGATGTCGCCCGCGCCGCCTATCGCGACAAGGCCCCGCCCTCGATCACGCTTTACACCATGGTCAACAACCGCTCGGGCGCGGGTGGCCATTCCGCGCTGCTGATCAATGCCAGCCAGCGGGTGATATTCGACCCGGCCGGAAGCTGGTGGCACCGCTTGGCCCCCGAGCGCAATGACGTGATCTACGGCATCACGCCGACGATGCTGGACTTCTACATCGACTACCATGCCCGCGAGACCTATCACGTGGTCGAGCAGACCCTGCAGGTCTCGCCCGAACTGGCCGAGCAGGCGCTGCGTATCGTCGAGGGCTATGGCGCGGTGCCCAAGGCGATGTGCGCCCGCTCGACCAGCGATGTGCTGAACCGGCTGCCGGGCTTCGAGAGCATCCCGCATACGCTCCGGCCGATCAAGGTGATGGAGGCTTTCGGCAAGCTGCCCGGCGTCACCACCCGCAAGATCTACGATGACGATCCGGACGAACACGAAGAGCTGCTGCGCGAACAGCAGCGCGCCCGGTTCGACAAGCTGGTCGAGGGGATCGCCGAGGGCCGCTGAGGCCCCGAGCCCCAGGACCCCGAGCGTCAAGATCGGAGTGGCGCGGCGGCGGTTTTGCGCCGCGCCGCCCGGGGCGCTCAGCCCAGGAGGAACAGCATGGCGTAAAGCGTGGCCGCGCCAGCGCAGATCGCGGCGATCACCGATTTCCGCCACCAGCCGACCGCGACGGTGACGAAGGCCGCGGCCAGCCGGGCCGGATCGGGGTCGCCGCCGGTGGCCTCCGGCCAGGCCACGGCGGGCGCGACCAGCGCGGGCAGCACCGCCACCGGCGTGTAGCGCAGATGGCGCAGCAGCCAGTCCGGCAACTGCCGCCCGCCCATCGCGCCGAGGAAGGAAAACCGCAACAGGAAGGTGCCGATCCCGAGCGCGACGATGATCGCCCAGGTCTCTGCGATGCTCCAGTCCATCTAGCGCGCTCCCATCCGGCGTTCGATCTCGGCCCCGACCGCCATGCCCGCGACCGCCGCGATCATGAGCCCCAGATTGTAGGGCAGCCCGGCGAAGACCAGTGCCAGCGCGACCGAGCTGCCTGCGGCCGCGACATGGGCCGGCGTGCGCAGCGCCGGGGCGACCATCGCGAGGAAGGTGATCGGCAGCGCGAAATCGAGCGCGAATTCCGGCGGGATGCTGCGCCCGACAAGGGCGCCGACCAGGGTCATGCCGTACCAGGTGGGCAGCAGCGGCGTGGCCGCCCCGGCATAGAAGGCGATCCGCTCGGCCACGCCCATTTCGGGGCGCGCCTCATAGCGGGCATGCGCGACGGCATAGGTCTGGTCGAACAGCGAATAGGCCACCAGCGCCCGCTGCCAGAGCGGTGCTGGCCCGAGATAGGGCGTCAGCGAGGCCGAATACATCGCCATCCGCATGTTCACCGCCAGCGCGGTCAGGATGATGACGGCGGCATGGGCGTTCTCGGCCATCAGCTGGACCGCCGAGAACTGTGCCGCGCCCGCGACCACCACCACCGAGAAGCCCATCACCTCGGGCAGGGCAAGCCCGGCCTCGGTTGCCACGACGCCGAACAGCAGCGCGAAGGGCACGATTATCAGAAGGAAGGGCGTGCCCTGGGTCAGGCCGGTGAGATAGGCGGATTTCCGGGTGGAGGCGGGCATGGCGGCGGACTAATCTTGCGGCAGATCCGTCGGGCGTAAGGTGCCGACGGACCGGATGCAATCGCAAAACCGGAGGCGGAATGCGGATCTTCGGAACGATATTGGCAGGCGGGCAGGGCCGCCGCCTCGGCGGTGTCGACAAGGCTTTGCTGCGGCTTGGCGGCGAGACCCTGCTTGAGCGCGCCGCCGGACGGCTGGGGCCGCAGGTCGAGCGGCTGGCGCTGAGCGCGAACGGTCCCGAGGCGGCCTATCGCGCCGCCGGGCTGGCGCGCGAGGATGCCGTTCTGCCCGACCCGCCGCCCGGCGATCTGGGGCCGCTTGCGGGCGTGCTGGCGGGGCTCGACTGGGCCGGGGCGGGGGGCGCCGACTGGCTGGTGACGGCGGCCGTCGACACGCCCTTCCTGCCCTGCGATCTGGTGCCGCGCCTGCTGCTGGCGGTTGAGACGGCCGGGACGGCGGGCATGGCGATGGCGGCCAGCGGCGGGCGGCGCCATCCGACGGCGGCGCTCTGGCCGGTGGCGCTTCGGGACGAGCTGGCCGCCGAGCTGGCAGGCGGGCTGCGCAAGCTTGGCGCCTTCGGGGCGGCACGCGGCGCGGCCCTGGCCGAGTTTGCGACCGGTCCCGGCCCCGATCCGTTCTTCAACATCAACACCGCCGAGGATCTGGCGGCGGCCGGGGCCGCGCTGCGATGAGCGGGCTCGATACCGTCATCATGGCCGACTGGTCGGCCCGCTCGGGCCGTTCTCCGGCGCGGCCCTCCTCTGACGCGATCTGGATCGCGGTCGCGCGCCAGGGCTGGACGACCGCGACGGCCTATTTCCGCACCCGCGCCACGGCCGAGGCGGCGCTTGCGGATCTTCTGGAGGGCGAACGCCGTGCCGGGCTTTGCCCGGCATCGCCGGGTCGAGCATGTGCTGCGCGACCGGGGCGGCCCGGGTCGGGCGGTCAAGAGCGTCTGGCAGCTTTACGGTGCGGGCGCGGTCGGCTCGCAGGTGCTGGTCGGGCTGCCGATGCTGCACCGACTGGCACAGCGGTTCGGAGCCGATCTGGCGGTCTGGCCGTTTGATACGGAAGAGGCACCGCTCACTCTGGCCGAGATCTATCCGGCGATGATCGGCCCGGAGGTGGCCGAGGCGCTGGCCGCGCGGCCCGGACAGATCCCCGATGAGGTTCAGGTGCGGCTGATGGCCGGGGCGGTGCTGGCGGCCGAGGACACGGATGCCCTGCTGGGCGTGCCGTCTGTACCGGATCTGGCCGAGGAAGGATGGATCCTCGGGACCGCCGCGCCCGGGCTTCTGCGGGCCGGGGCCGCGCTCAGCCGAACATGCCGGTGACGCGGCCGAGCAGCATGAAGGCGCGGGCGGTGCGGGTCTCGGCCAGATCGTTGAGATCCTGATCGCTGGCAGCCTGCTCGAATTCGACCAGGATCCGATCGAACTGGCGCAGGAAGTGATGCGCGACGTCGCGGAAGATCGGGTCCTTCTTCATCCGCGCCGCGGTCAGCGCCAGGCAGGAGCGGTCGCGCACGCCGCCCAGGGCCGAAACCGGCAGCCCGCGTTCGCCCTGGGCAAAGCGGCGCCAGATCTCGGGACGGGCGCGGTCGGGCTGCAGGTCGTCCATGTAGATCCCTTCCTCGCTGAGAAGGGTCAGGATGTCCTGGGCAGAGCGCACCAGCTTGGCAGCGATGCGATCGTCGAGCGCGCGGCGCAGCGCCCGGAACCCGGCCCGGTCCGCGGTGTTCTCGGGGAAGTTCAGCGCCCGCACGAATTCCTCGGTGGTCAGTGGCGGAACATCCTCGACAGGGCCGTCGAGCGCGAGGCTCGGCTGCGGATCGGAGGCGGTCCTGGCCGGGCGGGCAGCGGGCGCGCCGGGCGGCTGGGCCTCGACCGAGACCGGCGCATCGGCGGTTTCGGTGGCGCGGTCGCGCCGGGTGGCGAATGTGGCGATCGCGTCCTGGGTTTCGCGCTGGGCGCGGGCCAGATCCTCGATGCGCTTTTCCATCGAGGGGCGGCTGTCCGGGCCCGGGCCCTGCTGCTGGTGCAGATAGGCAAGCCGCAGCGCATCGGCCGCCGCCTGCAGCCGTGCCGCCTCCTCGCGCAGCGTCCTTGCGGCGCGCGCGCCCTGGGCCACGACCCAGATCAGCCCGACCGGCATCGTCACGGCCAGAACCGCGACCACGGTGCCGAGCGCGCCATCCTCGCCGGCCGTGTCCGACCCGGCCAGAACCGCGACCGACAGGCCGAGCCAGACCAGGCTCAGCAGCCCGGCGCCGATCTCGATCCGGGACAGCCCGCCGCGGCGACCTGCCGCGAGGAGCCCGATATCGAACGGCTTCTTGGTGTCCTTCTCCGCCATGCCAGCGGTCCCGTCGGTGATGATGTCAGATGTAGCGGATGCTGAGCACCTCGTAGCTGCGCTCGCCTCCGGGCGTGCGCACCTCGACGCTGTCGCCTTCTTCCTTGCCGATCAGCGCCCGGGCCAGCGGCGACTTGATGTTGAGCAGGCATTTCTCGATATCGGCCTCGGCCTCGCCGACGATCTGGTAGGTCTTCTCTTCGTCGGTATCCTCGTCGGCAAGCGTCACCGTGGCGCCGAACTTGATCGGACCCGAGAGCTTGGCCGGGTCGATCACCTCGGCGCGCGACAGAAGCCCCTCGATCTCCTTGATGCGGCCCTCGATGAAGCTCTGCTTTTCGCGGGCGGCATGGTATTCGGCGTTTTCCGACAGGTCGCCATGTTCGCGTGCTTCGGAGATGGCCCGGATCACGGCGGGACGCTCGACGCTTTTCAGCGTCTTGAGTTCTTCGTCGAGCGCGGTGCAGCCCGCGCGGGTCATGGGTATCTTTTCCATAGGACTCTTCGGACAGTTTACATGATTACATGACAGAAGGCGGGCCGCAGGGGCCCGCCGTCTTCGTGTGGGTCGCCTTACCCTGACCGCAGTGCGGAGGCAATTGCAAGAGGCGAAAGCCCCGCATCCGGCGCCGGAGCCGGGGCAGGCGGTTCGCCGCAGATGCGCCACAGGCGGACGGCAGACAGGGTAAAGACTATTCGTTTTCTGATGGTGCCCCCCAGTGAAATGATGTTGCCGAACAATTGAATTGACCGCCCGGCTGAGTTAACGGTTTGCCGACAGACTCCAGCCAGGGCGGCCGGGCGCCGGCCGAATAAGGGTATTCGCATGGCCGAGATCGAACGGGAATCGATGGAATACGACGTGGTGATCGTCGGAGCCGGGCCCTCGGGGCTTTCGGCGGCGATCCGCCTGAAGGAACTCGATCCCGAGCTTTCGGTCGTGGTGCTCGAGAAGGGCTCGGAGGTCGGCGCGCATATCCTGTCGGGCGCGGTGCTCGACCCGATCGGGCTGAAGGCGCTGTTTCCCGACTGGAAGGACCGCGGCGCGCCGGTGAACGTGCCGGTCAAGGAGGACAATTTCGTCTTTCTCGGCAAGAGCGGCAACCTGCGCTTTCCCAACTGGCTGATGCCGCCCTTGATGTCGAACCATGGCAAGTACATCGTCTCGATGGGCAATGTCTGCCGCTGGCTGGCCGAACAGGCCGAGGCGCTGGGGGTCGAGATCTTTCCCGGCATGGCCTGCTCGGAACTGGTCTGGGGCGAGGATGGCGCGGTCAGGGGCGTCGTCGCGGGCGAGTTCGGGCGGCAGGCCGACGGCACGCCGGGGCCGAATTACGAGCCGGGAATGGAGCTGCACGGCAAGTATGTCTTCATCGCCGAGGGCGTGCGCGGTTCGCTGGCCAAGCAGATCATCGCCAGGCACGAGCTTTCGAAGGACCGCGACCCGCAGAAATACGGGCTCGGCATGAAGGAAGTCTGGGAGATCGATCCCAAGAAGCACCGGCTGGGGACGGTCACCCATACCATGGGCTGGCCGCTCAACGGCAATGGCGGCGGCGGCTCCTTCATCTACCATGCCGAGAACAACCAGATCTATATCGGCTTCGTCGTCCATCTGAACTACCGCAACCCCCATCTCGCCCCTTACATGGAGTTCCAGCGCTTCAAGCATCACCCGATGGTGGCCGAGCTGCTGGAGGGCGGCAAGCGCGTGGCCTATGGCGCGCGGGCGATCTCGGAGGGCGGCTATCAGTCGATCCCGCAGGCGGCCTTCCCCGGGGGTGTGCTGCTGGGCTGTTCGGCCGGGCTCGTGAACGTGCCGCGGATCAAGGGCAACCACAATGCGATGATGTCGGGGATCGAGGCCGCCAAGGCCGCGGTCGCGGCGATCAAGGCGGGGCGTGCGGGCGACGTGCTCAGCGACTATGACGAGGCGCTGCATGCGGGCGACATCGCCAGGGACCTGAAGAAGGTGCGCAACGTCAAGCCGCTCTGGTCGAAATATGGCGGCTTCCTGGCCACCATGCTGGGCGGTTTCGACATGTGGGTCGCGCATCTGACCGGCTGGAACCCGCTCGGGACCATCCATCACGACAAGACCGATGCCGCCGCCACCGGCAAGGCCGCCGACTTCCCGAAGATCGACTATCCCAAGCCCGACGGCAAGATCAGCTTCGACCGGCTGACCAATGTGGCCTTCTCCTTCACCAATCACGAGGAAAGCCAGCCCTGCCACCTGCGGCTGACCGATCCCGATGTGCCGGTCAGGGTCAACCTGCCCGACTATGCCGAACCGGCGCAGCGCTATTGCCCGGCCGGGGTCTATGAGGTGGTCGACGAGGGCCAGGATGCGCGCTTCGTGATCAATTTCCAGAACTGCGTGCATTGCAAGACCTGCGATATCAAGGACCCGAGCCAGAACATCACCTGGGTCACGCCGCAGGGGGGCGACGGGCCGAACTATCCCAATATGTGAGCCCGGCATGTGAAGATCGCGGCCTCGGCGGGCGCCTGTCCGCCGGGACAGGCGCATGCAAATGGCCAGCTTCGGCGCTACCGGGCAGGCCGGGCTGTCACATCCGCGCGACGGCGGGTCCGATTGCGCACCGCGCGTCCGCCGGTGCATTGCCTTGGACCCCCTGCGGCTCTACCCTGCCGGAAAAATGAACAGGAGAGCATTCTTGGCCAATTCGCTGCCGCGCCTCGCCGCCCTGGCTGCCCTGGGGCTTGCCGCGCTGACACCGGCTGCGCCGGCCCATGCCGATCAGGGCGTCTCGGGCGCCTATCTGGCCGCGCGCCAGGCGAGCTTTCTCAGCGACTACCGCGCCGCGGCGGTCTATTTCACCGAGGCGCTGGCCGCCGATCCCGCCAATCCTCGGTTGCTGGAAAATGCGATGACCGCCTTCGTCGGGCTGGGGGAGGTCGAGAAGGCGGTGCCGGTCGCCCGCCGGATCGCGACGCAGGGCAATCCCGATCAGCTGGCCAGTCTGGTGCTGATGGCCGATCAGATCCGGCAGGGGCAATATGACCGGGTGCTGGCCGATTTCGAGGCCGGGCGGCGTACCGCGCCGCTTGTCGACGGGCTGATCCGGGCCTGGGCGCTGTTCGGTCAGGGCCGGATGGGCGATGCGCTCGAGGCGTTCGACGCCGCGGCGGCGCAGACCGGGCTGAAGGCGTTCGGGCTTTATCACAAGGCGCTGGCGCTGGCGGCTGTCGGCGATTTCGAGGGGGCCGACCGGATCTTCTCGGGAGAGGCCGAGGGGCCGCTGCGCGCCACGCGGCGCGGTGTGCTGGCCCATGTCGAGGTGCTGAGCCAGCTGGAACGCAACGATGACGCCATCGAGCTGATCGACGCGGCCTTCGGCAGCGAGGCCGATCCGGGCGTGGCCGAGATCCGCGCGCGGCTGGCCGAGGGCGACGTCCTGCCTTTCGATGCCATCGACGGGGCGGCGGGTGGCGCGGCCGAGGTGTTCTTCACCGTTGCCAGTGCGCTGAACGGCGATGCGCTGGACGGCTACACCCTGCTTTACGCCCGTCTGGCCCAGTTCCTCGCGCCGGGAAATTCCGATGCGATCCTGCTGGCGGCGGGGCTGCTCGAGGCGCAGGACCGCTACGAGCTGGCGACCGAGGCCTATGCCGCCGTGCCGGCCGACGATCCGGCCTTCTATGCCGCCGAGCTTGGCCGCGCCGAGGCGATGCGCCATGCGGGCGATGCCGAGGGCGCGGTCGAGACCCTGCGCGGGCTGGCCGATACCTATCCCGACATTGCCATCGTCCAGGTGACGCTGGGCGATGCGCTGCGCGGTCAGGAGCGCTTTGACGAGGCATTGCAGGCCTATGACGCCGCCATCGCGCTGTTCGACGAGACCGCCCGCGGCCAGTGGATCGTCTATTATGCCCGCGGCATCTCCTATGAGCGGCTCGGCCGCTGGCCCGAGGCCGAGGCCGATTTCCGCAAGGCGCTGGAGCTTGAACCCGACCAGCCGCAGGTGCTGAATTATCTGGGCTATTCCTATCTCGAGATGAACACCAATCTCGACGAGGCGATGACGATGATCGAGCGCGCCGTCGCGGCCCGGCCCGATGACGGCTATATCACCGACAGCTTGGGCTGGGGGCTCTACCGGCTTGGCCGCTATAGCGAGGCGGTGCCGCATATGGAGCGCGCGACCGCGCTGATGCCGGTCGATCCCGTCATCAACGACCATCTGGGCGATGTCTACTGGGCGGTGGGCCGCAAGGTCGAGGCGCGGTTCCAGTGGCACCGGGCGCTGTCCTTCGGGCCGGAGGAGGCCGAGGCCGAGCGTATCCGCCGCAAGCTGGAGGTCGGGCTCGACACGGTGCTTAAGGAAGAGGGGGCGCCGCCGCTCCGGGCTGCCAATGACGGTTGAGGCCTTCGCGCCCGCCAAGATCAACCTGACCCTGCATGTCACCGGACAGCGGGAGGACGGGTATCATCTGCTCGACAGCCTGGTCGTCTTCGCCGATATCGGCGACCGGCTGAGGCTTGACCCGGCCGAGGATATCAGCCTGTCGGTGACCGGTCCGCGTGCCGAGGGCGTGCCGGTCGACGGGCGCAATCTGGTGCTGAAGGCCGCGGCTCTGTTCGGGCCGGGGCAGGGCGCCAGGGTCCGGCTCGACAAGCGGCTGCCGGCCGCGGCGGGCATCGGCGGCGGGTCCTCGGACGCGGCGGCGGCCCTGCGCGGGCTGGCCGCGCTTTGGGGGTGCGATCTGCCCGGAGCCGAGGCGGTGCTGTCGCTCGGGGCCGATGTGCCGGTTTGCCTCGCACCGGGGCCGGTCCGGATGCGCGGGGTCGGCGAAGAGATCCTGCCCGCGCCCGCCTTGCCCGAATTCGGTATTCTGCTGGTCAATCCCGGCGTCGAGGTGCCGACGCCCGCCGTCTTCAGGGGGCTCTCGCGCAAGACCAACGCGCCGATGCCCGACCTGCCGGGCTGGGGCTCGGCCAGCGGGCTTGCCGATTGGCTGGCGGGCCAGCGCAACGATCTCGAACCGCCCGCACGGGCCGAGGCGCCGGTGATCGGCGAGGTTCTGGCCGCGATTGCCGCGACGCCGGGCT
This sequence comes from Rhodovulum sulfidophilum DSM 1374, assembly GCF_001633165.1. Taxonomy (NCBI): domain Bacteria; kingdom Pseudomonadati; phylum Pseudomonadota; class Alphaproteobacteria; order Rhodobacterales; family Paracoccaceae; genus Rhodovulum; species Rhodovulum sulfidophilum. Next base: position 1,862,351 of record NZ_CP015418.1, read on the forward strand.
GCCTTCTGGCGCGGATGTCGGGCTCGGGGGCGACCTGCTTCGGGATCTATGCCGACCGCGCCGCCGCCGAGCGCGCCGCCGTCCTGCTGCACGAGACCCGGCCCGACTGGTGGGCCGAGGCCGGGGCGCCCTACAGTCTTTAGCAGGCTCCGTTCGGCCTTTCGTCCGGCGGCAGGCGGCGCAGCCCCTGCGCGGGCCGGGCGCTCTTCCTGCAAAGAAGATGCAGCGGTCCCGAAACAAGGCGGTGTGCTATGTGGCACGGAGTGGAAATTCACGACGGTCGGCAAACGGACGAGATCTCAGGCATGACCATTCGCGACTTCAGACCCGGCGACTCTGCCATGCTCGCGTCAATCTTTCACGAGGCGGTTCATGCTGTGGGCAGCCGCGACTATAGCCCGGAACAGGTGGCGGCATGGAGCCCTGCGCCGGTTCCTGCGGAGCAGTTCCTGACCCGCATCTCCGACGGTCGGTCGGTTTTCGTTGCGGTGACAGGCAGCGACGCGCCAATCGCCTTCATAGAGCTGGAGCAAGATGGCCATATCGATTGCTTTTATTGCAGTCCCGAATTCGTCGGCCATGGCGTCGGAAAAGCGCTTTACCAGAGACTTGAAGCGGCAGCCCTGGCGATGGGCCTCTCCCGTCTCCATGTCGAGGCCAGCGAAGCGGCCCGCCGTTTTTTCCTGGGACAGGGGTTCACCTTGCTGAAGCGGCGGGAGTTCGAGCGAAATGCCGTCATGATCCACAATTATCTTATGGAAAAGACCTTGCGTTAAGGGCTCGGGGCAGCCCCTTACGGCGCCAGATTCGCGGACAGGCTCTGCCGGACGCATCCCGGTCAGCCGGGCTTTCAGCCAGTGAATGGAGCCGATGAGGACGGGCGCGGAAGGACTTTGTGTGCCTGTCATTGCGGGCGGCTTCCAAAGAAAAACGGCGCGGGCCGGGGCCGCGCGCCGTTTCGATCATGCGTGGCTGAGGCCGGTCAGCTGATTCGGGCCACCACGTAATCGGCCAGATCCGACAGCATGTCGCGGATCTCGTGCTCGGGCAGCAGGCTTAAAGCCTCCTTGGCGCGCGCGGTCCAGGCCAGCGCCTCCTGCCGGGTCGCCTCGATGGCGCCGTGTTTCGCCATCAGCTCGAGCGCATGCTCCAGATCGCCGTCACGCTGATCGCCCTTCTCGATGGTGCGGGCCCAGAAGGTACGCTCGGTGTCATCGGCCTTGGCGATGGTCTTGATGATCGGCAGGGTCAGCTTCCGCTCGCGGAAATCGTCGCCGATATTCTTGCCGGTCGAGGCCGCGTCGCCCGCCACGTCCAGAAGATCGTCGACGATCTGGAAGCCCACCCCCAGCGCATCGCCATAGGTATGCAGCGCCTTGACCTGTTCCTCGGGCATGCCCGCGATCACGCCGCCGACCTCGGTCGCGGCGGCGAAAAGCGCGGCGGTCTTGCCGCGCACGACCTTCAGGTAGATCTCTTCGGTGGTGCCGAGATCCTGCGCGGCGGTAAGCTGCAGCACCTCGCCCTCGGCGATCACCGCGGCCGCGTTCGACAGGATGTCGAGAACCCGCATGTTGCCGGGCGCCACCATCAGCTGGAAGGACCGGGCGAAGAGGTAGTCGCCGACCAGAACCGAGGACTTGTTGTCCCAGAGCAGGTTCGCCGTCGGCCGGCCGCGGCGCTGGCCGCTTTCGTCGACCACGTCGTCATGCAGCAGCGTCGCGGTATGGATGAACTCGACCGTGCCTGCCAGATAGATGTGATAGGGGCCGTCATAGCCGCACATCCGGGCCGCCGCTATGGTCAGCATCGGCCGCAGACGCTTGCCGCCCGCGCCGACCAGATGCGCCGCGACCTCGTCGATCCGGGGCGCATATTCCGAGGTCATCCGCTCGCGGATCAGCCGGTCGACGGCCGCCATCTCTTCGGTCAGGAGCGCAGCCAGGCGTTCGTGCGGTTTGGTTACGGCGGTGTCCAAGCCCATGGCTGCCTCGTCTCTTGCTCGACAACGGGGCGCCACTGCCCTTAATTCGTTGCCATGAAAGAACTCGTTCGCACCAACGACCCGACAGTGATTGCCTATGCCTCGGCGCTTCTTCAGGGCGAGGAGATAGACTGCTTTCATATGGATGTCCACATGAGCGTTCTGGAGGGGTCGCTAGGCGTATTGCCGCGCCGGATCATGGTGGCCGACCGCGATCTGTTTCGCGCCCGCGCCGTGCTGCGCGACAATGGCATCCCCTGCGGCGATGAGGGCTGAGCCGATGACAGCGCTGCGCCAGGACAGGTTTCTGGGCGGGCGGCTGGCACTCTGGCAGCCGGTTGCGGGCTATCGCGCCGGGATCGACGCGGTGCTTCTGGCGGCGGCGACGCCCGCCCGCGCCGGGCAGGGCGTGCTGGAACTGGGCTGCGGAGCGGGGGTGGCGAGCCTGTGCCTTGCGGCGCGGGTGCCGGGACTGTCGCTTACGGGGGTGGAGCTGCAACCGGCCTATGCGGCGCTTGCCGGTCGGAATGCCGCCGAGACCGGGCTGCCGCTGGAGGTCGTCACGGCCGATCTGACCGCGTTGCCGCCCGGGGTGAAGGCCCGAAGCTACGATCACGTTATCATGAACCCGCCCTATTTCCGGCGCGACTGCGGCAGTGCGGCCCCCGATCCGGGCCGCGAGACCGCGATGGGCGAGGCGACGCCCCTGGCCGATTGGGTCGCGGTCGCGGCGCGGCGGCTCAGGCCCGGCGGTCGCCTGACCGCGATCCAGCGCGCCGAGCGTCTGCCAGAGCTGCTTTGTGCCGCCGCGGCGGCCTTCGGCGCGATCGAGCTGCTGCCGCTGGCGCCGAGGCCCGGCCGCGCGGCCAAGCTGGTTCTGCTGGCGGCGCGGAAGGGACGGCACGGGCCGTTCCGGCTGCATCCGCCGCTGGTGCTGCATGAGGGGGCCGCGCATCTCGGGGATGGCGACAGCTATACCGCGGAACTGACGGACATTCTGCGCAACGGGGCGGCATTGTCCTGGCCTGGATGACCCGGCCAGTTATGCACGAACTGTTTTTTTTCAAGGAGGTGACACGACTCGGAAATCGTGTTGGACTAAGACTGTTTCATGACAGCTAGAGAGGAGCATCGGCCATGAATCTGAGTTCGCATCTGCAGGAACTCCGCAAGAAACACAAAGCTCTCTCGGACGAGGTCGAACGGGCCCAACAGACCCCGGCCGCCGACAATATCCAGGTCGCCGAACTCAAGAAGCAGAAGCTCAAGCTGAAGGAACAGATCGAACGCCTGTCTCAGGCCTGATCGGCCGCCCTTCGGCTGGCGCGCGCGGCCAGGGCCGCGCCGCCGGTGATCAGGAGGGCCGCCGCGAACAGGGTGGGCGTCGGGACCGCAACCCCGGCGCCGACCAGGACAAGGGTCGATAGCAGCGGCGCGGCATAGCTCGCCACTCCCAACAGCTGGATGTCGCCCCGCTTGACCCCGATATCCCAGACATAGAAGGCCAGCCCGACCGGGCCGAGGCCAAGCGCCGCGACGCTGAGCCAGCCTTGCGCGGCTTGCGGCCAGACGGTCTCCTCGAAGATCAGATGCAGCGGCCAGGACAGCGCGGCCGTCGCCAGGCAGAAAACGGCAACGCTTGCGGTCGGCACCGTTCCAAGGCGGCGGGACAGCACCGAATAGCTTGACCAGGTCAGCGCGCAAAGCAGGGCAAGGCCATAGCCGGGCAGGGCGGCGGCCTCGAAACCGGTCATGGCGCCCCGCGCCACGATCAGCGCCGCGCCCGCGAAGCCGGCAAGCGCGCCCAGAACATGTGCCGGACGCAGCCTCTCGCCGGGCAGGAGCCCCGACATCAGCACGATCAGCAAGGGCCAGAGATAGGCGATGAGTCCGGCCTCTGCCGCAGGGGCCAGTCGCAGCGCCGAGAAGTAAAGCGCGTGGTATCCGAACAGTCCCACTGTTCCGAAGACATAGACCTTCCAGGAAATCTGCCGCAGCAGCGCCGCTTCGCCCCGGGCGAGCACCCAGACCAGTCCGAGCGTGCCGCCGATGGCAAAACAGATGGCGTTGAGCTGCAGCGGCGGCACCGGGGCCGAGCCGACGGTGAAAAGCGCAAGCAGCGCCCAGAGCAGGACGGCGATGAATCCGGTGGCGGTGGCGCGGGGACGGGTCATGGGACGAGACTTATCCGGGCCGGGCCGCATCGGCCAGAGCGTGGCGCTGTCGGCCGACGTAGCGTCATGGGTATTTGTGCCAAGAAGAAGACAGGCCTGGTTTTCTTTTTGGCAAAAATACCCGGCGCGCAGCGCGCCCGCGACAGCGGGCCATGCGGCGGTGTGCCATGCAATGGAAAAGGGCGGCCCGCCAGTGGGCCGCCCCGGATCGTGACGCCGGAGGCCGGGCTTAGACGAAGAATTGCGCGCCGTTGGCGGAGATCGTCGAGCCGTTGATGAAGCCCGCGTCGTCGGAGGCGAGGAAGGCCACGCAGCGTGCGATTTCCTCGGGCTCGCCGAGCCGCCCCGTGGGGATCTGCGAAATGATCGCCTCGCGCACCTTTTCGGGCACGGCCATCACCATTTCCGTCGCGATATAGCCGGGGCAGATCGCGTTGGCAGTGATGCCGGACCGCGCGCCTTCCTGGGCCAGCGACTTGACGATGCCGAGATCGCCCGCCTTGGTCGCGGCATAGTTTACCTGACCGAACTGCCCCTTCTGGCCGTTGATCGAACTGATCACGATGACGCGGCCGAACTTGCGCTCGCGCATGCCGGGCCAGATCGGGTGCACGGTGTTGAAGACGCCGGTCAGGTTGGTGTCGATCACCTCCTGCCATTGCGTGGGCGTCATCTTGTGGAAGGGGGCGTCGCGGGTGATGCCGGCATTGGCGACCACGACGTCGATCGGCCCCAGATCCGCCTCGACCTTCGCCAGGCCCTCTTTCGACGCCTCGTAATCGGCGACCGACCATTTGTAGGTCGAAATGCCGGTTTCGTCGGTGAATTTCTTCGCCGCCTCGTCATTGCCGCCATAGGTGGCCGCCACGGTATAACCCGCCGCTTTCAGGGCCTTGCTGATGGCTTCTCCGATACCGCGCGTGCCGCCGGTGACCAGTGCAACTCGTGCCATGTTTCCTCCAGATGGAAATGTGGTTCCAAAAATCTCGTTACGCAATGAGGATTAGGCGCGCAAGAATATTGCGCGCCCGTTTCAATTTCGTCGCAATCAGGGACGTTCGAGGCACATGGCAACGCCCATGCCGCCACCGATGCAAAGGGTGGCAAGGCCCTTCGCGGCGTCCCGGCGCTTCATCTCGAAGAGCAGCGTGTTGAGGATCCGCGCGCCCGAGGCGCCGATCGGGTGGCCGATGGCGATGGCGCCGCCATTCACGTTGACGATGGCCGGATCCCAGCCCATGTCCTTGTTGACCGCGCAGGCTTGGGCGGCGAAGGCCTCGTTGGCTTCGACCAGGTCGAGATCCTCGACCTTCCAGCCGGCCTTTTCCAGCGCCTTGCGCGAGGCCGGGATCGGACCGGTGCCCATGATCGAGGGATCGACCCCGGCGGTGGCGTAGGAGGCGATCCGCGCCAGCGGTTCCAGCCCGCGCTTCTCGGCCTCGTCGGCTGTCATCAGGAGCACGCCGGCGGCGCCGTCATTTATGCCGCTGGCATTGCCCGCGGTGACCGAGCCGTCCTTGGCGAAGGCCGGACGCAGCTTCTGCATCGACTCGAGCGTAGCGCCGTGGCGGATGTATTCGTCGGCCTCGACGATGGTGTCGCCCTTGCGGCCCTTGACCGTGACCGGCACGATCTCGTCCGTGAACTTGCCGTCCTTCTGCGCGGCCTCGGCCTTGTTCTGGCTGGCCAGGGCGAATTCATCCTGCATGTCGCGGCTGATCTGCCATTGTTCGGCCACGTTCTCGGCGGTCTGGCCCATGTGATAGCCGTTGAAGGCGTCCCACAGCCCGTCCCGGATCATCGAATCGATGAACTTGACATCGCCCATCTTGTGACCCGCGCGCAGATGCGCGACATGCGGGCTCAGCGTCATGTTCTCCTGGCCGCCGGCGGCGATGATGGCGGCGTCGCCCAGCTGGATATGCTGCGCGGCCAGCGCGACCGAGCGCAGGCCCGAGCCGCAGACCTGGTTGATCGACCAGGCGGCGGATTCGATCGGGAAGCCCGCATTGACATGGGCCTGACGGGCCGGGTTCTGACCCTGACCCGCTGTCAGCACCTGGCCGAGAATGGTTTCCGAGATGTCGGATTTGTCGATGCCCGCGCGCGCGACGAGCGCTTCGAGCATCGTCCGGCCGAGTTCATGGGCCGGAACGGTCGCGAACGCGCCGTTGAAGCTGCCGACCGCGGTTCGGGCGGCAGAAACGATGACGACATTGGTCATGGGTAGGTCCTTCTCCCCTGAGTGCCTGACAGGGCGACTATAGGGGATGCAGATACGGACTTGCACCCCCGCCGAAGGCCGGAATGCCGCGGGCAGGCGGGTTTCGGCGCGGCGCCGCGCCGCAGCATATTTGGCGGGGCGACAGGGGGCGGTTGCGGGTCAGGCGGTGCGCCGCCGGGGCTGCGCGCGCCAGGGCGGGATCAGGGTCGGCGCGCCGAAGGCATAGCCCTGCATGCAGTCGATTCCGGCGGCGGCGAGCCAGGCGGCGTCGCGCGCGGTCTCGACATTTTCGGCCACGGTGAACATGTCGAAATGCCGGGCGATGGCGATGAGCGCCGAGGTCAGCACCTGGTTGTCGGGGTCGTCGGCGATGCCGCGGATGAACTGGCCGTCAATCTTGAGGATGTCGAAATAGAACTCGCGCAGATAGCGTATCGCGGTATAGCCGGTTCCGAAATCGTCAAGCGCGAAGGCGATGCCCTTGGCCTGCAGCTCGCGCATGAAGGCGATGACGAGGCCGGGTGTCACCATGGCCGAGCTTTCGGTGATTTCCAGGATCAGCCGCTCTGCCAGGGTCGGGTCGGTCTCGATGGCGCGGTTGAGGGTGCGGATCCAGGGCGGATGGCCGATCGAGCGGGCCGACATGTTGATCGCAAGCCGCAGGTCGGGGCAATCGGCAAGGGCGGCCAGCCCCATCTCGAGCGCGAGGCAGTCGATCCGGCGGCCGAGTTCGGTGGGTTCGACCGTCTCGATGAATTCGGCCGCGGGGATGATCCGGCCGCCGCGGTCGAGGATGCGGATCAGCCCCTCGTAGAACGCAATTTTGCCATTTTCCATGTTCTGGACCACCGGCTGGAAGGCCAGCACCATGTCGCGCCTCCGAAGCGCGGCGCGGACCATTTCCATGACGTTCCGGTCGTCTTCGGCGCCCGCCCCGGGAAGCGGATTCTCCGCCCCTTCGGTCGAACCGACGTCGTTTTCGTGACTGTCGTCGGGCATTCCTGTCCTCCGCTTCGCTCTGGAACGTGATGACGCAAGAGCGGTTAAGGACAGGTGAAGGTTCGCTTTTGGTTCCAATTTGAGATAACCTCGATCCCCTGAGCCAAGATGCGACGAAAAAAGGGAAACTTCATGGCAGAGCGGTGTGGTTGGTGCGGCAGCGAGCCGATTTACGTGACGTATCACGACACGGAATGGGGCGTTCCCGAATACGACTCGCGCGCCCTGTTCGAGAAGCTGATTCTCGACGGCTTCCAGGCCGGGCTGTCCTGGCTGACCATCCTGCGCAAGCGCGAGGGCTTTCGCGCCGCCTTTGCGGGCTTCGATCCGGAGGCGATCGCGGGCTGGGGCGAGGCCGATGTGGCGCGGCTGCTGGCCGATCCCGGCATCGTGCGGCATCGCGGCAAGATCGAGGGGGCCATCGGCAATGCCCGGGCCTGGTGCGAGATCGAGGCGCGCGAGGGGTTTTCGGACTATCTTTGGCGCTTCGTCGATGGCGCGCCGCTGCAGAACGACTTTGCCAGCATGGCCGAGGTCCCGGCCCAGACGCCGCGCTCGCAGGCGATGTCGAAGGCGCTGAAGGCGGACGGGTTCAAGTTCTGCGGCCCGACCATCGCCTATGCCTTCATGCAGGCGGTGGGCATGGTCAACGACCATGTGCTGACCTGCCCGCGCCATGCCGAGGTGGCGGCGCTGGGATGACCGCTCAGGATCCCTCGATCAGGCGCCCCAGCAGCGCTTTCGCCCCGGGGCTGTTCCAGTCGGCCTCGCCCATCAGGCGGCCGATCTCGCGGCCCTCGGGATCGAGGATCACCGTCACCGGCAGCGCCATGATTCCCATCCCGCGGGCGAGCCCGGACGAGCGGTCGCGCCATTTCGGCAGATGGGCGATCTGCTTGTCGTCGAAGAAACGGTCGATGGCCTGCGGCGGGTTGCGCCCGGTCGCGACGGTGACGACGGCGAAACGGTCGCTGCCCATGGTTGCGGCGAGGCTGTCGAGCGTCGGCATCTCGGCCAGGCAGGGCGGGCACCAGGTGCCCCAGAAATTCAGCACCACCCAGCGGCCGCGATATTCGTCCAAGCTGCGCTCGGCATCGGTTTCGTCCAGCAGCACGGCATCGGGAATGGCCCGCGGTTCGGCATGGAGCACCAGTTTCTTCATGCTGCCTTCGCGCATCGCCTCGAGCGTGGCGATGTCGGCGGCATGGGCCGCGTTTGCACAGAGCCCGAGGGCGATGTAGAGGACGAGCGACCTTAAGATCATGTTTCCCTCCGAAGGCGGCCAGCCGATGACAAAAGACCAGACCGACGCCAAGAACCAGACCCGTTCCAACGCGATGTGGGGCGGGCGTTTCGCTGCCGGGCCGGACGCGATCATGGAGGCGATAAACGCCTCGATCTCGTTCGACAAGCGCCTTGCCCCGCAGGATATCGCAGGCTCGCGCGCCCATGCCGCCATGCTGGCGGCGACCGGTATCCTCACCGATACGGATGCCGAGACGATCCGGGAAGGCCTGCTCACGGTCTTGTCAGAGATCGAGGATGGCAGCTTCGCCTTTTCCACCGCGCTTGAAGACATCCACATGAATGTCGAGGCGCGGCTGAAGGAGATCGTCGGCGAACCCGCCGGGCGGTTGCATACGGCGCGGTCCAGGAACGACCAGGTCGCGACCGATTTCCGGCTCTGGGTGCGCGACCAGGCCGATGCCGCCATCGACGGGATCGGGCGGCTGATCCGCGCGCTCCTGGTGCAGGCCGAGGCAGGGGCGGATTGGGTGATGCCGGGCTTCACCCATCTGCAGACCGCCCAGCCGGTGACCTGGGGCCATCACATGATGGCCTATGTCGAGATGTTCGCCCGCGACCTGTCGCGCTTCACCGATGCGCGCGAGAGGATGAACGAAAGCCCGCTGGGGGCCGCGGCGCTGGCCGGCACCTCCTTTCCCATCGACCGGCACATGACCGCCGAGGCGCTGGGCTTTGCCCGGCCGATGGCCAATTCGCTCGATGCGGTCTCGGATCGCGACTTCGCGCTGGAATTCCTGGCCGCGGCCTCGATCTGTGCGATGCACCTGTCGCGTTTCGCCGAAGAGCTGGTGATCTGGTCCTCGGCGCAGTTCCGCTTTGTCGCGCTTTCGGACCGGTTCTCGACCGGCTCTTCGATCATGCCGCAGAAGAAGAACCCCGACGCGGCCGAGCTGATCCGCGCCAAGATCGGCCGGATCTTCGGTGCCAATGTCGCGCTGATGACGGTGATGAAGGGCCTGCCCTTGGCCTATTCCAAGGACATGCAGGAGGACAAGGAACAGGTCTTCGACGCGGCCGACAACCTGATGCTGGCCCTGGCCGCGATGGAGGGCATGGTGCGCGACATGACCGCGAACCGGCCCGCGCTGGAAGCGGCGGCCGCCAGCGGTTTCTCGACCGCGACCGATCTGGCCGACTGGCTGGTGCGCGAGCTGGGCCTGCCTTTCCGCGAGGCCCATCACGTCACCGGCACGCTGGTCGCGATGGCCGAGAAGAAGGGCTGCGATCTGCCCGATCTGAGCCTTGCCGAGATGCGGTCGGTGCATGAGGGCATCCGCGAGGACGTGTTCGGCGTGCTGGGCGTGCATAATTCGGTGGCGAGCCGGATGAGCCATGGCGGCACCGCGCCCGAACAGGTCCGGACCCAGATCGCGCGCTGGAAGGACCGGCTGGGATGACATGCGGCGCGAGGCTTGCGGCTCTTCTGGCGCTTCTGGCGCTGTCGGCCTGCGCCCGGCCGCATGGCGGGGTCGCGGTCTCGAACGAGGGCGATGTCAGCGGCGCGGTGTCGGCCGGCGGGGTCGCGGTCGGGGCGGGGCCGGATGGCGCCCGCGCCTCGGCCCGGGTCGTGGACACCGGCACCACGGCTGTTAGGGTGGGCACCGATGGCGCCTCGGTCGGGCTGCGCCCGCGCGGCGCCCCGGTGCGGGTGATCCTTGGGACGGGAGGAGTGGGACTTGGATTCTGATCGGATCTTGCGGCGGGGCGGTCTTGCGGCCTGTGCCTTGTCGCTTTTGGTGGCGCTGGGCGGCTGCGGCATCGATGGCAAGCCCGAACGGCCCCAGCCCGCGCCTTCGGAGCCGGGCGTGTCGGTCAGCGGTACGGCCGAATTCGGCGTCGTCGGGGGCAACCGGCCATGAAATACCTGCGCTATGTCTTCCTCGCGCTGGCGATCTGGGGCGCGATCCACCCGATGTTCTATTTCATGCGCTGGATCCTTGCCAATGACTGGGACTGGGGCGGGATGATCGACGCCTGGTATGTCAATGACAGCGCCACCGGCCTGACCTGGGATCTGACCATCAGCGCCATCGCGCTGACGCTCTGGATCGTCATCGACAGCGCCCGGCGCCGCGATGCGCTGGGGCTGGTCTGCATCCCCTTGACCTTCGGCATCGGCCTGTCCTGCGGCCTGCCGCTTTACATCTTCCTGCGCTCGCGGCCCTCGCAGGTCGTCTGAGCCCCTCCGGAGACCCGAATGGACCATTTCCTTTACCGGGACGGTACGCTTCATGCCGAGGACGTGCCGCTGAGCGAGATCGCGGCCGCTGTCGGCACGCCGTTCTACTGCTATTCCGTCGCCACGCTGACCCGGCATTTCCGGCTGTTCGACGAGGCGCTGGCGGGCACCGACCATCTTGTCTGCTATGCGATGAAAGCCAATTCCAACCTCGCGGTGCTGAAGCTCATGGGCGATCTCGGCGCGGGTATCGACGTGGTCTCGGGCGGCGAATATCGCAAGGCGCGCGCGGCGGGCGTGCCGGGCGAGAGGATCGTGTTTTCCGGCGTCGGCAAGACCCGCGAGGAAATGCGGCTGGCGCTCGAGGGCGGCATCCGCCAGTTCAACGTCGAATCCGAGCCCGAGATGGCGGCGCTGGACGAGGTCGCGCGGTCGATGGGCGTGGTGGCCCCCATCGCGGTGCGGGTGAACCCCGATGTCGACGCGAAGACCCATGAGAAGATCGCGACCGGCAAGTCCGAGAACAAGTTCGGCATCCCCATCGCCCGCGCCCGCGAGGTCTATGCCCGTGCCGCCGCGATGCCGGGGCTCGAGGTGCTGGGGATCGACGTGCATATCGGCAGCCAGCTGACCGAGCTTGCGCCCTTCGAGCTGGCTTATGGCAAGATCGCCGAGCTGACCCGTGTGCTGCGCGCCGACGGCCATGACATCCGCCGGCTCGATCTGGGCGGGGGGCTTGGCATTCCCTATGAGCGCTCGAACAGCGCGCCGCCGCTGCCGGTCGAATACGGCGCCATGATCAAGCGGGTGCTGGGCGATCTGGATGTCGAGATCGAGATCGAGCCGGGGCGGCTGATCGCCGGGAATGCCGGCCTGCTGGTCAGCCGGGTGATCTACGTGAAGGAGGGCGAGGGACGGACCTTCCTGATCCTCGATGCCGCGATGAACGACCTGGTCCGACCCTCGATGTACGGCGCCCATCATGACATCGTGCCTTTGACCGAACCCGCCGCCGGGACCGGTTACGCCCCCCATGACGTCGTGGGTCCGGTCTGCGAGACCGGCGACACCTTCGCCAGGGCGCGCGATCTGCCGCCCCTGGCCGAGGGCGATCTGGTCGCCTTCCGCTCGGCCGGGGCTTACGGCGCGGTGATGGCCTCGGAATACAATACCCGGCCCCTGGTGCCCGAGGTGCTGGTCGGCGGAGATCACTTCGCTGTCATTCGCCAGCGGCCCTCCTTTGACGAGATCATAAACCGCGATACCATCCCGGAATGGCTGTGACCCGGCATCCCGCCCGGATCCGCCGCCGGATGGGAGCATGACCGACAGCACGCCGCGCCCCGACGACACCCTCGCCGAGCTTCGCTGGCCGCTGCGCCTGACCTGGGCGGGCCTTCTGGCCGAGCGTCTGAGCCGTGCCTTCTGGCCGCTCGCAAGCCTCGTTCTGCTGGTTGCCGCGGCGCTGGCCTTCGGAGCGCATGACCTGCTGTCCCCGGCCGCGGCTTTCGCGATTGGCGGCGCGCTGCTTGCGGCGCTTCTGGGGACGCTGGTCTACGGGCTGCGCAGCTTCCGGCGGCCGGGCCGGGCCGAGGCGCTGGACCGGCTCGACCGCAGCCTTCCCGGCCGACCGCTCGCGGCGCTGTCCGACAGCCAGGCCATCGGCGCTGGCGATCCGGCCTCCGAGGCGGTCTGGCGGGCCCATGTCACCCGCATGGCGGCACGGGCGCGGGCCGCGCGCGCGGTGGCGCCCGACCTGCGGCTGTCCTCGCGCGACCCTTACGGGCTGCGCCATGTCGCGCTGATCGCCTTCACCGTCGCGCTGATCTTCGGGTCCTTCCTGCGGGTGGCAAGCGTGGCCGATCTGGGCAAGGGCGGCCCGGCGCTGGCCTCGGGCCCAAGCTGGGAGGGCTGGATCGAGCCGCCAGCCTATACCGCAAAGCCCGCGATCTATCTCAACGACATTTCCGACACCCGGCTGGCCGTGCCGCAAGGCAGCCGCGTCACGCTGCGGCTTTATGGGGAGGTCGGGGCGCTGGACGTGACCGAGACGGTCTCGGGCCGCGAGCCCGGCGCCGAGGGCGCGGCCGCGGCGCCCGCCGGGATCGATGCCATGGCCCGGAGCTTCGAGGTGATCCGCGACGGCCGGGTCGAGATCGACGGGTCCGGCGGTCGGTCCTGGCAGATCGTGCTGAGCCCCGACATCCGGCCCGAGGTGCGGCTGACGGGCGAGATCGACGTGACGGCCGATGGCGAGATGCGCCAGCCCTTCTCGGCCAGCGACGATTACGGGGTGACGGCGGGCGAGGCCACGATCACGCTCGATCTGGCCGCGGTCGAGCGCCGCTATGGTCTGGCCGCCGAGCCCGATCCGCGCGCGCCGCTGGTGCTTGACCTGCCGATGCCGATTTCGGGCGACAGGCGGCAATTCACCGAGACCCTTGTCGAGAACCTGTCGCAACACCCCTGGGCCGGGCTGCCGGTGCAGCTTGAACTGGCCGTCGAGGATGCGCTGGGCCAGCGCGGGGTGTCCGCGCCCGCCGGGATGGTGCTGCCGGGGCGGCGCTTTTTCGACCCGCTCGCGCGCGCGGTGGTCGAACAGCGTCAGGCGCTGCTCTGGGCGCGCTCGAACGCCCGCGAGGTGGCGCAGGTCCTGCGGGCCATCAGTTACCGGCCGGATGAGATCTTCCGCAACGAAAGCGCCTATCTGCAATTGCGGGTCGCGATCCGCAGGCTCGAGAGAGCGGCGCCCGGGCTGACGGCCGAGACCCAGGCGGAACTGGCCGGGGCGCTGTGGGACATTGCCGTCCTGATCGAGGATGGCGACCTTTCGGATGCCGCCGAGCGGCTGCGCCGGGCGCAGGAGAGGCTGTCCGAGGCGATGAGGAACGGCGCCAGCGATGCCGAGATCGCCCAGCTCATGGACGAGCTGCGCGAGGCGACGCGGGATTACATGCGCCAGCTGGCCGAACAGCAGCAGGACGAGGACCGGCAGCAGGCGCAGAACGGCGAGATGCAGGAGCTGACCGGCGATCAGCTTCAGCAGATGCTCGACCGGCTGCAGCAGCTGATGGAAGAGGGCCGGATGGCCGAGGCCCAGCAGCTTCTGCAGATGCTGCAGCAGATGATGGAGAACATGCAGGTCACCCAGGGCCCGGGCGGGGATAGTCCGGGTCAGCAGGCGATGGAGGGGCTGGCCGAGACCCTGCGCGACCAGCAGGGCCTGTCCGACGACGCCTTCCGCGATCTGCAGGAGCAGTTCAACCCCGGCCAGCAGGGTCAGGGCGAGGGCGAGGGCCGTGAGGGCGAGGGTGAACAGGACCGGGCCGATCCGGGGCAGGGCGGTGAGGACGGTCAGCAAAGCCTTGCCGAGCGTCAGGAGGCGTTGCGCCGCGAGCTGGAGCGTCAGCAGCAGACCCTGCCCGGGCTTGGCGCCTCGCCCGAAAGCGAAGGCACGCGCGAGGCGCTGGATCGGGCTGGCCGCGCGATGGACGAGGCCGAACGGTCGCTGCGCGACAATGATCTGGCCGGGGCGCTGGACGATCAGGCCCGGGCGATGGAGGCGCTGCGCGAGGGCATGCGCAATCTGGGCGAGGCGCTGGCGCAGAACCGCCAGCAGCGCGGCGAGGACGGGCAGGGCCGGGGCCGGGCCGATGCGGGCGGCGAGCGCCGCGATCCGCTGGGCCGGGCGCCGGGCTCGACCGGGCAGGTCGGCACCGAGGACAGCATGTTGCAGGGCGAGGATGTCTACCGCCGCGCCCGCGATCTGCTGGACGAGATCCGCCGCCGCTCGGGCGAGCAGAACCGCCCCGATCTCGAACTCGACTATCTCAGGCGCCTGCTCGAGCGGTTCTGATCGCGTCACCCGCGGGTCGCGAATCCGTGCTAGCTTTCCCTTGGGTCATTTTCTGGCCGGGGAGGCGGGCATGAAGATCGTCGACTGGAACCTCGAATGGATGAACCGGTGGTTTTCCGGCAATACCCGGCCGCGCTGGGGCTCGGGCGAGCTTACGCCCGACGAGGCGCGGATCTGTGCCCGCAAGGCCGCCGCCGTGATCGACGCGCTCGCGCCCGATCTTCTTTGCCTGCAGGAGGGGCCCAGCGCCGAGGCCGAGATGGCGCTTTTCATCGATGAATTTCTCTCGGATGCCGACGGGCCGCGCTATGAGGCGCTGATCGGGTCCGATGGCGGCGCGCAGAAGCTTTACGTGCTGCGGCGCCGGGGCGGCCTGGTGCGCGCCCTCGAGCGCGCGACCGATGCCGCGACCCGGGCCCTGGCCGAGCCCTGGGCGGCCGATGTCAATGGCGACATGCTGCTGGAGGGCTACGAGTTCACACGTCTGCCGCTGGTGGTCGATATCGATCCGGTGGGCGGGGCGCCGGTCCGGGTCGTGGTGCTGCATACCAAGTCGAAATACGTCCATCGTGGCGCGGCGCTCTGGCACGATCCGGCGCGGCGGCAGGAATTCGTGGTCGCCGCATTGCTGGCCCGGCGCCGGATCTCGGCCGAGGGGTTCCGGCTGCGCGCCTATCTCGACGCCTTGGTCGCTGAGGATCCGGAGGCGCGGATCGTCGTCACCGGCGACTGGAATGACGGGCCGGGGACGGATTTCTTCGAGCGCAGCTATCTGACCCATAACGTGGCCGATATCGTTCTGGGCTCGACCTTCCTGCCGGGGTTGATCTTCCACCACCCGCTGCTGGCCCATGTGCCCGCCGCCGCCCTGTTCACCGCGCGCTTCGACGATTTCGTCGACGAGGTGACCGACCGGCCACTGCTGCTCGATCATTTCGCGATCTCGCCCGGGCTGACGCCCTGGGTTCAGGCGGCCGGGATCGGGCATGACGCCTATGAGGCCGGGCTGACGGGCACGGGCGCGGCGCGGGTGGAGCGGCCAAGCGATCACCGCCCGATCTGGGTCGAGATCGGTCGGCCGCTGACCGGCTGAGGCGATGAAAAAGGCCCGGGCGCGGGGCCCGGGCCTGATGGCGGGATGGTGCGGGCGCGGCGGCCTCAGATCGCGGTCTTGACCGCCTCGTCGATATAGATCTCGCGCAGGCGGCGCGAGACCGGGCCCGGCAGGCCGTCGCCGAGGCTGACCCCGTCGACCGACACCACCGGCATCACGAAGGCCGAGGCCGAGGTGAAGAAGGCCTCGTCGGCCTGCTTGGCCTCCTCGATGGTGAAGGCGCGTTCCTCGATTTCCATCTGCGCTTCGGCGGCGAATTTCAGCACCGCGGCGCGGGTGATGCCGGGCAGGATCTCGGTGCCGAGCTGGCGGGTGATGATCTTGCCGTTCTTGACGATATAGGCGTTGTTCGAGCTGCCCTCGGTGACGAAGCCGTCCTCGACCATCCAGGCGTCATCGGCGCCGGCCTTCTCGGCGGCCATCTTCGCCATCGACGCGTAAAGCAGCTGCACCGTCTTGATGTCGCGCCGCGCCCAGCGCAGGTCGTCGATCGAGATCACCTTGATGCCGGTCTCGGCGGTCTTGCTTTCGATGATTTCCTTGGACTGGGTGAACATCACCAGGCTCGGCGCGACCTGGTCCGGATCGGGGAAGTGGAAGTCGCGATCAGCGGGCGCGCCGCGGGTGATCTGCATGTAGACCATGCCCTGATCGACGTCGTTCTTCGCGATCAGCTCGCGGTGGATCTGCAGCAGCGCGTCCATGTCGACGGGCGACCGCATCTCGAGCTCGGCCAGCGAGCGCTGCAGCCGCGCGGCATGGGCATGGAAGTCGAGAAGCTTGCCGCCGACCACGCTGGCCACCTCGTAGACGCCATCGGCGAACAGAAAGCCGCGGTCGAAGATCGAGACGCGGGCTTCGGTCTCGGGCAGGTAGTCGCCGTTCACATAGACGGTTCGGGTCATCGCGGGGTCCTTTTTTCAGGGGTGGGCGCGGCGCGCGGCACCGCAGCCCGGCAAGTCGGGGCCTATCCCCAGAGCGCGGCGGCGGGGGCATGCACGCCCGCCTCGTCGAAGCAGAGGGGCTCGGGCCGGTCTTCGGCCAGAAGCAGCGGCCCGTCAAGATCCGTCACCGCCGCGCCCTGGGCCAGGAGCACGGCAGGCGCCATCGCGAGGCTCGAGCCGACCATGCAGCCGACCATGATGCCATAGCCCTCGGCCAGTGCCTGTTGCTTGAGGGCCAGCGCCTCGGTCAGCCCGCCGGTCTTGTCGAGCTTGATGTTCACCAGATCGTATTTGCCCTTCAGCGCGGGCAGGCTGGCGCGGTCATGGCAGCTTTCATCGGCGCAGACCGGCAGCGGGCGCGCGATCTCGGCCAGCATGTCGTCCTGACCGGCGGGCAGGGGCTGTTCCACCAGCGCCACGCCGAGGCGCACCAGATGCGGCGCGAGATCGGCATAGACCTCGGCGGTCCAGCCCTCATTGGCATCGACGATGATCCGGGCCTTGGGCGCGCCCGCGCGCACCGCTTCCAGCCGGGGCATGTCGGCATCGGTGCCGAGCTTGATCTTCAGAAGCGGCCGGTGGGCATTCCGGGCCGCCGCCGCGCGCATGTTCTCGGGCGTGTCGAGCGACAGCGTGAAGGCGGTGATCTCGGGGCCCGGCGCGGGCAGGCCCGCCAGATCCCAGACCCGGGTGCGGGCCTCCTTGGCCTCGAGATCCCAGAGCGCGCAATCGACGGCATTGCGCGCGGCGCCGGGCGGCAGCAGCTCCTGCAGCGCGGCTCGGCTCGGCGAGGGCGGAAGCGCCCCGATCTGGGCGGTGACGCTGTCCAGCGTCTCGTCATATCGGGCATAGGGGACGCATTCGCCCCGGCCGGTGGCGCCGCCCGAGGCGACGCGCACGGTCAGTACGCGGGCCTCGGTGCGCGAGCCGCGCGAGATGGTGAAGGCCTCTTTCAGGCGGAAGCTCTCGGGGGTGACGGAAATCTGCATCTGTCTGCCTCAGATCGCGTCGAGCGCATCGGCGAGACGGCCCGCGCCCTGCCGGAACGGGTCGACCGTCGGCAGGCCCATGCGTTTCTCGATGCCTTCGAGACAGCTCAGCGCCTCGTCCTCGCCCATCGCCGCGGTATTGACCGAGATGCCGACGACCTCGGCCTTCGGATTGGCGACGCGGGCAAGACCCAGCGCGGTGTCGCGCAGCGTCTCGAGGCTCGGCAGGCCGTAATCCGGCAGGCCGCGCATATGCGTCCGAGTCGGTTCGTGGCTGAGGATCAGCGCATCGGGCTGGCCGCCATGGATCAGCGCCATGGTCACGCCGGAATAGGAGACATGGAACAGACTGCCCTGACCCTCGATCATGTCCCAGTGATCGTCGTCATTGTCGGGCGTCAGCCATTCGATCGCGCCGGCCATGAAATCGGCGATCACGGCATCGAGTGGGACGCCCTCGCCGGTGATCAGGATGCCGGTCTGGCCGGTGGCGCGGAAGGAGGATTTCAGCCCGCGGGCCTTCATCTCGCGGTCCATCGCCAGCGCGGTATACATCTTGCCGACCGAGCAGTCGGTGCCGACCGCGAGGCAGCGCTTGCCCGAGCGTTTCTTGCCATTGGCGATCGGGTAGGCGACGGTCGGGATGCGCACGTCGTGCAGGGTGCGGCCGGTGGCCTCGGCGACGCCGGCGAGGTCGGGTTCGTTGCAGAGCAGGTTATGCAGCCCCGAGGCGAGATCGAATCCCTCTTCGAGCGCCGCGACCAGCACCTTCTTCCAGGCGGGCGAGATCACGCCGCCGCGGTTGGCGACACCCACCACCAGCGTCTTCGCGCCCTCGGCCTTGGCCGCGGCCAGATCGAGGTCGGGCAGTTTCAGGTCGGCCTTGCAGCCGTCCATCCGGAACTGGCCGACGGCGTTTTCCGGACGCCAGTCGCGGATGCCCTGGGCCACCTTGGCCGCCAGCGGGTCAGGGGCGTCGCCCAGAAACAGGAGATAGGGGGTTTCGATCATCGTGGCGTTCCCTTTATTGCTCGCACGAAAATATCACCCGACCGAAGGAAAACCTGCCGATATTCCGCGCATTCGGGTGGATTTCGCGAAGATTCATCGACATATGGTCTGATCTGGCGAAGAATTCTGCACAAGACGTGGCCCCGGGGCTGAGACCGTGCTGCGGCGCGGCAAAATAACTTGCGCGGATTGGGGTAACATTCTACCAACTCGGCCATGACAGACGACATATCCTTACCGAAGGGGTACGACCATGAGCTTTCGCATCCAGCCCACGCCCGTCTCCCGTCCGAACCGCTGTCAGCTGTTCGGCCCGGGCTCGCGCCCCGCGATCTTCGAGAAGATGGCGGCCAGCGCGGCGGACGTGATCAACCTCGATCTCGAGGATTCGGTCGCGCCCGACGACAAGTCTAGCGCGCGTGCGAACGTGATCCAGGCCATCGGCGACATCGACTGGGGCAGGAAGACGCTGAGCGTGCGGATCAACGGGCTCGACACGCCCTACTGGTATCGCGACGTGGTCGAGTTGCTGGAGCAGGCGTCGGACCGGCTCGACCTGATCATGATCCCGAAGGTGGGCTGCGGCGCCGATCTTTACGCGGTCGATGCGCTGGTGACGGCGGTCGAGCGGGCGACGGGGCGGAGCAAGCCGCTGGGCTTCGAGGTCATCATCGAATCGGCGGCCGGCATTGCCCATGTCGAGGAGATCGCGGCGGCCAGCCCGCGGCTGCAGGCGATGAGCCTTGGCGCGGCGGATTTCGCGGCCTCGATGGGGATGCAGACCACGGGCATCGGCGGCACCCAGGAGAATTACTACATGATCCGGGAGGGTGCGAAATACTGGTCGGACCCGTGGCACTGGGCGCAGACGGCGATCGTTGCAGCCTGCCGGACCCATGGCGTGCTGCCGGTCGACGGGCCGTTCGGCGATTTCTCGGACGAGGAGGGGTTCCGCGCCCAGGCGCTGCGCTCGGCGACGCTGGGCATGGTCGGCAAATGGGCGATCCATCCCAAGCAGGTGGCGCTGGCCAACGAGGTGTTCACGCCCTCCGGGGCGGCGGTGGACGAGGCGCGCGAGATTCTCGCGGCGATGGAGAAGGCCAAGGCCGAAGGGTCGGGCGCGACGGTCTACAAGGGGCGGCTGGTCGATATCGCCTCGATCAAGCAGGCCGAGGTGATCGTGCGTCAGGCCGAGATGATCGCGGCCGGCTGAGACCGCTGGCAAAGAGCCGGGCTTCGGATCGCTGACGCGATCCGACCCATCCCGGAGGCTTTGCCCCCGGGACGCCAGAGACGCGCGTTGGATGGCTCCCGAATATCTGGCCGCAATCGATACGGTGCTTGTGTCAGGTGGAGCCGGTTTCGCGGCGCTGACGCGCCCCGACCCGCCGGGGGCTTTGCCCCCGGACCCCCGTCGGCCTGCCACAGCGGCCCGCGGGACTGGCAATTCGGACGGGGCATGCGATAGTGCGGCCCATGGACAATCTCGATCTTCTGCTGGCGCTTGGGGCCTTCGCGCTGGTCGCCTCGATCACACCGGGGCCCAACAACCTGATGCTGATGGCCTCGGGGGCCAATTTCGGGTTGCGCCGGACCCTGCCGCATATTCTGGGCGTGGCGCTGGGCTTCGTCGCGATGATCGTGCTGGTCGGGCTGGGCGCGATGCGGGCCTTCGAGGCCTGGCCGATGCTGCGCGTGCTGCTGACCTGGTTCGGCGCGGCCTATCTGGTCTGGCTGGCCTGGAAGATCGCCCGGGCCGCGCCGCCCGAACCTGGCGCGGCGCCGGGGCGGCCGATGACCTTCCTGCAGGCCGCGGCCTTCCAATGGGTCAATCCCAAGGGCTGGACCATGGCGCTGGCGGCGCTGACGCTTTACGCGCCGGGGCAAAAGCCGGCGGCGGTGCTGCTGGTCGCGGGGGCTTTCGCCGCGGCGAGCGTGCCCTCGACCGGGCTCTGGACCATCCTCGGCACCCGCATCCGGCTGCTGCTGAGCCGGCCCGCGCGGCTGCGCCTGTTCAACCGGGCGATGGCGCTGCTGCTGCTGGCCTCGCTGGTGCCGGTTTTCCTGCCTTGACGCAGGAGGCGCGTGCCTGGCGGGAACCTGTTCCGGATTTGCCAGCGCCTCCGGACTGACGTTCGCCCTTATCGGGTGTTTGCGGCATCGCGTTTCGTCGCGGCGGGATGCGCTCGGTCTTCCTCCCTATCCGCGCTCTCCGGGCCCGGCCCCCCGTGCCCTTTCCGGCGGGCGTGCTATGGTTCGCGCCGAGACAAGAGCGGCTGCCCGCGCGGCGGCCCGGTACCGAAGAAAGGGGTATGGTCATGGCAGAGGACAGCATCCGCAAAACCACCGGACGGGGGCGGCGCTTCGACAGCGTGCTCGACACCATCGGCGACACGCCCGTGATCCGCATCAACAATCTCGGCCCGAACCATGTCACGCTTTACGTCAAGGCCGAGTTCTTCAATCCCGGCGCCTCGGTCAAGGACCGGCTGGCGCTGAACATCATCGAGGCGGCCGAGCGCTCGGGCGCGCTGAAACCGGGCCAGACCGTGGTCGAGGCCACCTCGGGCAATACCGGGATCGGGCTGGCGCTGGTCTGCGCGCAGAAGGGCTATCCGCTGGTCATCACCATGGCCGAGAGCTTTTCGGTCGAGCGCCGTCGCCTGATGCGGATGCTGGGCGCCAAGGTCGTGCTGACGCCCAAGGCCGACAAGGCGATGGGGATGTACCGCAAGGCCCAGGAGCTGGCCGAGAAGAACGGCTGGTTCCTGGCCCACCAGTTCGAGACCGGAGCCAATGCCGATATTCACGAGACCACCACCGCGCGCGAGATCCTTGCCGATTTCGAGGGCGAGCGGCTTGACTATGTCGTGTCGGGCTATGGCACCGGGGGGACGGTGACCGGGATCGCCCGGGCGCTGCGCCGCGAGCGGCCCGAGACGAAGATCATCCTCAGCGAACCGGCCGATGCGGCGCTGATCGCCTCGGGCCGGGCGCAGAAGCGCAATGCCGAGGGCGAGGCGGACGAAAGCCATCCCGCCTTCCATCCGCACCCGATCCAGGGCTGGACGCCCGATTTCATTCCGCTGGTGCTGCAGGAGGCGATCGACCAGGGCTTTTATGACGAGCTCATTCCGGTCGAGGGGCCCGAGGCGCAGAAGCAGGCGCGGGCGCTGGCCGCGAAGGAGGGCATCCTGACCGGGGTGTCGGGCGGCGCGACCGTCGCCGTGGCGCTGCAGGTGGCCGAAACCGCTGAACCGGGCTCGGTCATCCTCGCGATGCTGCCCGATACCGGCGAGCGCTATCTCTCGACCCCGCTTTTCGAGGCGGTGGGGGCCGAGATGAATGACGAGGAAAAGGCGATCTCTGCCTCGACGCCGGGCTTCCAGATCGGCTGATCGCCGGGCTCGTGCTTCGGTTCGCCCCTTCCGGGGGCGGGCCGGGCGCGGCCAGTGCACGCCCGCATCTGCGGAGAGCAGGATGCGGTAGCCTTCTTCGGCCGCGCCCGGTGAACGGGGACTTGCGGGGAAAACGCATGGACAAATCCGGTCCGGCATCGGCTTTCGTAACAGCGCGAAACGGGGAAGGTCCGGTCCCATACAGGCCGCGGCGGTCTTGGTGGCGGACCACGGGAAGGGCGGGCAGGACGTGGCCCGATGCGTTCCCGCGCGGCGCGGGTCATGGCCGGGCTCTTCGGCGGCCCGCCGTACTCCTTCCCGGCCCGATGGCGGGAGGGCGACCATGCCCGCCGCCGATGACATGTCGACCGGCCAGAGATCTCGGCATGGGTCCGGGCGCCGACCGCCCGCCGGGTCCGCCGCGTCATCGTCGTCGCGCGGCGGCGTTGCAAATCGGCGCGGCGGGCGTCATATACCCCGCCAGCATCAAGGAGCCGCGTCGATGAACTATCTCGAATTCGAAAAGCCCCTGGCAGAGATCGAAGGCAAGGCAGAGGAGCTTCGGGCGCTGGCCCGCGCCAATTCCGAGATGGACGTGGCGCAGGAGGCCTCGGCGCTCGACCGCAAGGCCGCCGACATGCTGAAGGAGCTTTACAAGAACCTGACCCCCTGGCGGAAATGCCAGGTCGCGCGCCACCCCGACCGGCCGCATTGCAAGGACTATATCGAGGCGCTGTTCCGCGAATACACGCCGCTGGCGGGCGACCGCAACTTTGCCGAGGACAATGCGGTGATGGGCGGGCTGGCGCGGTTCAACGACCAGCCGGTGGTGGTGATCGGCCATGAGAAGGGCTTCGACACCAAGACCCGGCTGGAACGGAATTTCGGCATGGCCCGGCCCGAGGGCTATCGCAAGGCGGCGCGGCTGATGGACATGGCCGACCGCTTCGGCCTGCCGGTCGTCACCCTTGTCGACACCCCCGGCGCCTATCCGGGCAAGGGCGCCGAGCAGCGCGGCCAGTCCGAGGCCATCGCGCGCTCGACCGAGAAATGCCTGCAGATCGGCGTGCCGCTGATCTCGATCGTGATCGGCGAGGGCGGGTCGGGCGGGGCGGTGGCCTTCGCAACGGCCAACAAGGTCGCGATGCTGGAACATTCGGTCTATTCGGTGATCTCGCCCGAGGGCTGCGCCTCGATCCTGTGGAAGGATGCCGAGAAGATGCGCGAGGCGGCCGAGGCGCTGCGGCTGACCGCGCAGGATCTGCTCAAGATCGGGGTGATCGACCGGATCATTCCCGAGCCCATCGGCGGCGCCCAGCGGTCCCGCGAGGAGACCATCGAACGGGTCGGGCGCAACCTTGCCACCATGCTGGGCGAGCTGGTCGGCAAGGAGCCTGCGGCGCTTGTCGCCGAGCGGCGTCGGAAATTCCTCGATATCGGCTCGAAAGGGCTGGCCGCCTGAGCCGGTTGCCTTTTCCGCCCGGGCGACCGGGCGGGACCGGCAGTGGGGCTCAGGCCCCTGTGGTGAAGCCCGCCTCGGCCATCAGCCGGTCCGAGGCGGTCTCGACCGTCTCTTCCAGCTGAGCCATGAAAACGTCGATCGGCTGCGCGGGCGCGATCGGCGGCAGGTATTCCAGCACCGCGAGCCCGGGCTTGCGATAGATCCCGGTGCGGGGCCAGAACAGCCCGACATTGGTGGCGGCGGGAACGCAGGGCTGGCCGAGCTGCTGGTAGAGCACGCCCGCGCCGATCTTGTAGGGCCGCGTCACGCCCGGCGCGACGCGGGTGCCCTGCGGGTAGATGATCAGCTGGCCCGGCATCTGCCGGCCCTCGGCCACCTGCCGTCTCATCGTCGCGATCGCCTGGCCGCGCTTGCCGCGGTCGACCGGAATGCAGCCGATCCGCAGCGCGTACCAGCCCAGCACCGGTGCCCAGGTCAGGGACTTCTTCATGATGAAGCGGGGCCGGGGCAGCGAGCCGACCAGCAGGATGATGTCGAAGAAGGACTGATGCTTGGCGGCGATCAGCACCTCGCCCTCGGGCGGCGTGCCGCGCACCTCGGATTTCAGGCCGACCATCCAGCGCGCGGTCCAGCGCACCCAGTGGCAATAATGCCGTGCCGCCATCGTGGCGCCGCGCGGCGAGGCCAGCGCCAGCGGCAGGTACAGCAGGCCGACGACCGGCATCGCCAGATACATCTGTCCGACGAAGAAGAGCGAGCGCAGATATTGCAGGGGAGAGCGCATCGGTCAGGTGATCCTTCTCAGCATCCGCATCGCGGTCCAGCGGGTGGCGGCGAAGCCGATGGCTCCGGCCAGCACCGGCAAGAGCAGCGGCACGATCCATTGGGGGCCGGAAAATCCGAGCCCGGTCAGAAATCCGTCGGGGCCGTCGCCGGGCAGAAGGGCGACGGCGCCCATCCCGGCGAGGGTTCCGAGCGCGGCGCCTTCCAGCGTCCGCCGGGTAAAGCGCCGCACGAAGGCCCTGGCGATAAAGGCGTCGCGCGCGCCGACGAGGCGCAGCACGCCGATCACCTGGGCATTGGCGGCCAGCGCCGCATTGGCGGCCAGCGCGATCATCGCCGCCATGCTGGCGCCGATCAGCAGCATCGCGGTCCAGCCCAGCAGCCGCAGCCGTCCGGCCGCGCGCACCAGCGGCTGGCGCCAGCGGGTGTGATCGTCGAGAACCGCCCCCGGCGCCTCGGCCGCCAGCCGCAGCCGGAGCGCCTCGGCATCGACGCCCGCGCGGGTCTCGGTCACCTCGATCAGCCGGGGCAGGGGCAGCGTCTCGACCGGCAGGTCGGGGCCGAACCAGGGTTCCAGCAATTGCCGCTGTTCGATGTCGCTCATCGCCCGGGCCGAGGCGATGCCGGGCGTCGTGCGCAGGATCTGCAGCACCGCCTCGCTCTGGGTGCCCATCTGCCCGGGCGGGGCCGAGATCCGCACCGTCGCGGTCCGGGCAAGCGCGTCGGCCCAGCGGTCGGCCAGCCGCCCCGAGGCCATGCTCAGCGCCAGCGCGAAGACCGCGAGAAAGGCCATGGTGGCGGCGGTGAACAGCGTGAGCCGGGCGGTGAAGCCCGTCGGCGGCACGACCCGGCTGGCTTCGGGGTCCGAGCTCAGGGCCGAGACCAGCAGCCGGGCGCGCTGCCTCAGGGCCGCCAGCACCGCGCTCACAGATCCGCCCCCGCCAGATGCAGCTGCCGGTCCTTGATGCGCAGCACGCGCGCCGCGACCTGGGTCTTGGCGGCACGGATCAGGTTCAGGTCATGGGTCGCGATCAGGATCGTCTTGCCCATCCGGTTCAGCTCGATCAGCAATTGCAGGATGCGCAGCGACATCTCCCAGTCGACATTGCCGGTGGGCTCGTCGGCCAGGATCACGTCGGGCGACAGGATTACCGCCCGGGCCAGCGCCGCGCGCTGACGCTCGCCGCCCGAAAGCTGCGGCGGCAGCGCCCCGGCCTGTGCCTTCAGCCCGACCCAGGTCATGAGTTCCGACAGGTTCCGCTCTTCGGCCGCGATGTCGCGCCCTGCGGCCATCAGCGGCAGGGTGATATTCTCGCTGAGCGGCAGGTGGTCGAGGAACCGGCAGTCCTGATGGACCACGCCGATCCGGCGCCGCATCCGCGCGACCCCGTCGCGGTCGAGCCCGGCCAGATCGGCGCCGAACAGGCGCATCCTGCCCTGGCTGGGCTGCAATTCGGCGTAGCAGATCTTCAGGAACGTGGTCTTGCCCGCCCCCGAAGGGCCGGTCAGGAAATGAAACGAGGCCGGTGCCAGCCTCAGCGACATGTCGCACAGAAGGTCGCTTCCGCCATAGCTGTGCGAGACGTTTTCGAGCTCGATCAAGGTCCGCTCCGTCGGCCGGGGTCCGGGTCCGTTCGCCCATGGTATTGCCCACGTCCGCGCGGGTTGCAATCGCACCGACCGCAAAGGCTTTGAATTTCCGCAGGCAGTGATACAACATGGCGCGGAAATGGCAGGCAGGTCCGGCGGGCCGATGCGCCCCGGGGGGTAGAGCGGAATGCGATTGACGTGCCCGAAATGCGGCGCCCAATACGAGGTGGACGAGGCGGTGATCCCTGACGAGGGGCGCGACGTCCAGTGTTCGAACTGTAACCACATATGGTTCCAGGAACCGTCCGGTCCCGCGCCGCGGGATCCGCTGGCGGGGTTCGCGGCGCCGCGCGCTCCGGAGCCGGTGGCGCCGGGGCCGGAGGGCGCCGATGCGCCGCCCCGCCGCGGGCTCGACGAGGACGTGCTGAGCATCTTGCGCGAAGAGGCCGAGCGCGAGCAGCGCGCCCGCGAGGAGGAGGCGACCGCCGAGACCTTTTCGGAGCAGGCCGATCTGGGGCTTGCCAGCCCGCCGCCTCCGGTGCGGGCCAAAGCCCCCGAGCCGGCGCCTTCGCCCGAGCCCGAACCGGACCCCGCGCCCGCCGAGCCGTCGCGGGGTGCCGCGCGGCGCGATCTGCTGCCCGATGTCGAGAAGATCACCTCGACGCTTTCGGCCAGCACCGATCGCGGAGCCGAAAGCATCCCGCCCGCGGCCTCAGCCCGCAACGGTCTGAGCGGGGCCTTCCTGGTGGGCTTCCTGGTCGCCGTGCTGGTCGCGGCAGCGGCGCTGGCGGCCTATCTCAAGGCCCCGGCCATCGCCGCGCTGAACCCGGTGCTCGAGGGCCAGGTCGCGGCCTATGTCGAGACGGTCGATGCGGCCCGGGCCTGGCTGGCCGGGCTGGTCCCGGCCGATCCGGTCGACCGGGAGCCGGGCCGCTAGGGCTCAGGCCGTATCGGCCGAGGCCCGGGCCTCGGCGACATCCGCTGTGATGTGGATGCCCTGCGGCAGCCCGGCTGCCCTCAGCAATTGCAGATGCTGGGGACGCGCCCCTGCCAGCGAGACCGCCATGCCCTGATCGAGCGCCTTTCTCGCGAAGCCGGTCAGGCTGTGCGCGCCGGTCATGTCCAGCAGCGGAACATCTGCCATGTCGAGGATCAGGTGGCGCGGCCGGGCCGCGATACGGTCGAGCACGTTCTCGATCACCGGGGCCGAGCCGAAGAAATAGGCCCCGGTCAGCCGCAGCACCACGGTCTGCCGGTTCAGGCCGCGATCCTCGGGGCGGCTTTCGGTATCGCTCTCGTCCAGCATCGCGTCGACGCCGCTCATCTGTGCCAGCCGGTGCAGGAAGACCAGCGCACCCAGTGCGAGCCCGGTCACGATGGCCTCGGTCAGATCGCGCAGCACGGTCATCGCCAGCGTCGCCAGCAGCACCACGACCTCGGCCCGGGCGGTGCGCGCCAGCGTCCGGATCGCACGGATGTCGATCATGTGCAGCGAGACCGAGACCAGCACGCCCGCCAGCGCCGCCAGCGGAATCGCCGAGGCGAGCGGGGCCAGCAGCAGCACCATGCCCAGAAGCGCCAGCGAATGGATCATGCCCGCGACCGGGCCATGGGCGCCGGCGCGGACATTGGTGGCGGTGCGGGCGATGGTGCCGGTGACGCAGAAGCCGCCGAAACAGGCCGAGGCGATGTTGGCCGCGCCCTGTCCGATCAGTTCCGCGTTCGAGCGGTGGCGCCGGCCGGTCATCGAATCCGCCACCACCGCCGAGAGCAGCGACTCGATGGCGCCGAGCAGGGTGAAGGCCAGCGCGTCGGGAAGGACGGCGCGGATCTTCTCGAGCCCCAGCGGCGGCAGATGCGGCGCGGGCAGGCTGGAGGCGATGCCGCCATAGGCGCTGCCGATGGTCGGGACCGGAAGCTTGAACAGCCAGACCGTCAGGCCGGCCAGGGCGATGGCCATCAGCATGCCCGGAAAGCGCGGCGCATAGCGGCGCTGCACGAGGATGAAGCCGAATGTGCCGATGCCCATCGCCAGATCGATCGGGCCGAGCGTCGGCAGCGCGGCCCAGAGCGCGGGGATCTTCTCGAGGAAGGGGCCGGGTTCGGGGCCGTCCAGCGTCAGCCCCAGAAACGGCCGCATCTGGCTGGCGAGGATGATGACGCCGATCCCGGCGGTGAAGCCCACGGTGACGGGGTAGGGGATGAACTTGACGAAGCTGCCCAGACGGAGCGCCCCTGCCGCGGCCAGGAAGATCCCCGACAGGAAGGTCGCGAGCGCGAGCCCGTCAAGCCCGTGGCGCTGGACCGTGGCCATGACCAGCACGATGAAGGCGCCTGCCGGGCCGCCGATCTGGAACCGGCTGCCGCCGAGCGCCGAGACCAGGAAGCCGCCGATGATGGCGGTGATCAGCCCGCGATCCGGCGGCACGCCCGAGGCGATGGCGATGGCCAGCGACAGGGGCAGGGCCACCACCGCCACGGTCAGTCCGGCCACGAGATCGGCGCGGAAGGCGCGCAGCCCGTAGCCCTCGGCCATCGCGGTCAGAAGCTTCGGGGTGAATTGCTGCATCGGCCCGCTGGCTGGGATCATGCTTTGCCTCCATCGGTTTTCAGGCGCGGCACCAGCGGGACGCCCCGCGCCCGAAGGCGCGCGACCGGCGCGGCGGTGTCATGAGTCGCGGCGCAGTCTACTCCAGAACCCGGGGGCGGATGCGACCCCGAAATGCACGTTACCGCAAAGGTTTCGTCAAGATGCCCGGGACAGGCTCAGGTCTTGCCGGGTTCGGGGCGTGCGGCCATCGCGGCCTCGAAGGCGGCTTTCTGTTCCGGGCCCGCCTCGGTCTGATGCAGGGCCTTCCAGTCCTTGTAGGGCATGCCGTAGAAATCTTCGCGCGCCTCGGCCTCGGTCATCGCGACCCCGCGCTCGGCGGCGGCCTCGGCCATCCAGCGCGACAGGCAGTTGCGGCAGAACCCGGCCAGGGTCATCAGGTCGATGTTCTGCACCTCGGGCCGGTCCTCCATCAGGTGGCGCCTGAGCCGCCGGAAGGCGGCGGCCTCGATTTCGGTGCGGGTGGCGTCGTCCATGTCGGGTCTCCTTCCGGGAGGGGCGGGCCGCGCTCAGGCGCCGGTATCGGCCAGCGCGGCCTCGAGGATCGGGGCAAGCCGCGCGGCCCAGGCGGCCTGGTCGGCAGGCGCGGCGATCACGTCGTTGCGCAATTCGACCAGCACGTTCGGCCGGCCGAAGGCCTCGGCATGGCGGTCGACGGAATCGCCCGGCAGATGCCCGCCATAGGGCTCGTTCTCGCCGACGCAGAGATCGCCCTCGGCGCGCAGCCGCGCGATCAGCGGCCGCGCGAGCCGGTCGTCGGCGGCATGCAGGATGCCGATCTGCCAGGGCCGGGGCGGGCGCCCCTTCAATTGCGGCGTGAAGCTGTGCATCGCAAGCAGCACGGTATCGGAGCGCCGCGCCGCCAGCCGCGCGACCTCGGTGTGATAGGGGCGCCAGAAGGTCCGGATGCGGCGGTCGGTCTCGGCCTCGTCGATGGCGCGGTTGGCCGGGATCACGGTGCCGTCATAGAGCCGCATCACCAGGGTCGGGTCGTCCTCGCTCCGGTTCGGGTCGATCACCAGCCGCGAGAAGCGGCTGAGCACCAGGGGCGCGTCGAGCCGCTCGGCCAGCGCGCGGGCCACGCCCGCGGCCCCAGGGTCCCAGGCGATGTGGCGGGCCATGTCGGCCGGAGTGATGCCGAGGCTGCCGCCGTTCACGCAGGGCGGCACGATGTTGGTGGCGTGATCGCAGGTGACCAGCCAGCGCCCGCCGCGCGTCTCGCCGACCGTCTCGAAAGGCTGTTCGGTCATTGTCCTGTCATCTTTTCACGCCACATCCCTGTCTGCGGCCGTTCCCGCAGGCGCCGGTTGTCTTGCCGCGGAGTTCGGCCTAGAAGGTGACATTGTACACCAGCGCATACTGCGCATGGATCACCTGAAGACAGATAGGGCAGTATGAGACGTCTACGCAACCTCAAGATCGTGGCCACGCTGGGCCCGTCCTCGACCGACTACGCGACGATCCGGGCGCTTTTCGAGGCCGGGGCGGATGTGTTCCGGCTGAACATGAGCCATGGCACTCATGATGAGATCGCGCAGCGTCACGCGACCATTCGCAAGATCGAGGCCGATACCGGCCGCCCGATCGCGATCCTGGCCGACCTGCAGGGGCCCAAGCTGCGCTGCGGCCAGTTCGCCAATGGCGCGGCCGAGCTCGAGGACGGGCAGATCTTCCGCTTCGATCTCGACCCGGCCCCGGGCGAGGCGCATCGGGTGCAGCTGCCGCACAAGGAGATCTTCGACGCGCTGGAACCCGGCGCGACGCTGCTTGTCAATGACGGCAAGCTGCGGCTGCGGGTGAAGGAGCACGGCCCCGATTTCGCCGAATGCGAGGTGATCGTCGGCGGCACCATCTCGAACCGCAAGGGCGTGAACGTGCCCGACGTGGTGCTGCCGGTCGCGGCGCTGTCGGAAAAAGACCGCGAAGACCTGCATTTCGCGCTGGATCTCGGCGTCGACTGGGTTGCGCTCAGCTTCGTGCAGCGCCCCGAGGACGTGATCGAGGCGCGCGAGATCGTGGGCACGCGGGCCGCGATCCTGTCGAAGATCGAGAAGCCCGCCGCTGTGAAGGCCTTTGACGACATCCTCGAGGTCTCGGACGGGATCATGGTCGCGCGCGGCGATCTGGGGGTCGAATTGCCGGTCCAGAGCGTGCCGCCGATCCAGAAGCGGCTGGTGCGGTCCTGCCGGGCCGCCGCCAAGCCGGTGATCGTGGCGACGCAGATGCTGGAATCGATGATCGAAAGCCCGATGCCGACCCGGGCCGAGGTTTCGGACGTGGCCTCGGCGATCTACGAGGGGGCCGATGCGGTGATGCTGTCGGCCGAATCCGCCGCCGGGCGCTATCCGGTCGAGGCGGTGAAGATGATGGACAATGTCGCGGTCGAGGTCGAAAGCGATCCGACCTACCGCTCGGTGATCGAGGCCAGCCGCCAGGCCGAGCGTTCGAGCGTGGCCGACGGCATCGTCTCGGCGGCGCGCGAGATCGCCGAGACCACCGACATCAAGGCGATCTGCTGTTTCACGGAATCGGGGACGACGGCGCTCAAGACCTCGCGCGAGCGGCCGCGGGTGCCGATCGTGGCGCTGACGCCGTTTCCGGCGACGGGCCGGCGGCTTTGCCTGAGCTGGGGCATCAACTGCTATTACAACGAGAAGGTCGAGCGCTTCAAAATGGCCGTGGTCAGCGCCGCCCGCGCGGCGCGGCAGGGCGGCTATGGCGAGGGCGATGACAAGATCATCGTGATCGCGGGGCTGCCCTTCAATCTTCCCGGCTCGACCAACATCCTCCGCGTGGCGCCCTGCGAGGAGCGGCTGATCTTCAACCTCGAGCCCGAATAAGGGACCTGCCGGTCGCCGGTAAGGCGGCCCTGGCCTTATGAGATGAGCCACCGGTCGTTGTCGCGGCCGGTGGCTTTTTCATGCGGGGCGCGCGGATGCCCGATGGGGGTGTGGAGGGGCGTTTTCTCCTTGCATGCGGGGCCCGGGCTTTCTATATCCTCGCCACTCACCCGGGGCGACCGGCCGTTGTGGCATGCCGAGTCGCGCCTTCACCGCCCGAAAGGAGACGGAAATGCCCAAGATGAAAACCAAATCGAGCGCCAAGAAGCGCTTCAAGGTCACGGCCAGTGGCCGGGTCAAGGCGGGTCAGGCCGGCAAGCGCCACGGCATGATCAAGCGGACCACCAAGTTCATCCGCGACGCGCGCGGGACGACGATGCTCTCGGCTCCGGACGAGAAGCTCGCCAAGTCCTACATGCCCTATTCGCGCTAACGGAGGCCTGATCCATGTCCCGAGTCAAAGGCGGCACCACCACCCATGCCCGTCACAAGAAGGTCATCAAGGCTGCGAAAGGCTATTACGGCCGCCGCGGCAATGCCTTCCGCACCGCGACCCAGGCCGTCGACAAGGCCAACCAGTACGCGACCCGCGACCGCAAGCAGCGCAAGCGGAACTTCCGCGCGCTCTGGATCCAGCGGATCAACGCCGCTGTGCGTGCCCATGATGAATCGCTGACCTATTCGCGCTTCATCAACGCGCTGGCCGTCGCCGGGATCGAGGTCGACCGCAAGGTCCTGGCCGATCTCGCCGTGAACGAGCCCGAGGCGTTCGGCGCCATCGTCGAAAAGGCCAAGGCCGCGCTGGCCTGAGCCTGAGGCGACCGGCAACCGGTTCCGCCCCCGTCCGGCCTTGCCCGGGCGGGGGTTTTTCATGTCCGTCCGGCAGCGCCGCGCGGGCATGGATCGCGCGGCGCGGCTGCGATAGGACATCGCCATGACGATCACCCTGCGGCAGCTTTCCTATTTCCTCGCCCTGGCCGAGCACCGGCATTTCGGCCGTGCCGCCGAGACGGTTCATGTCAGCCAGCCCGCGCTGTCGGTGCAGATCCGCGAACTCGAGGCCGAGCTTGGCGTGCAGCTGGTCGAGCGCCAGCCGCGCGGGGTGATCCTGACGCCTGCCGGGCACGACCTGCTGCGCCATGCCCGCCGGGTGATGCAGGAGGTGCGGGCGCTGAAGGATGCCGCGCGCTGGCAGCGCGGGCTGGGCGGGCGGCTGAGCCTCGGGCTCATTCCGACGGTGGCGCCCTATCTGCTGCCGGTGGCGCTGCCGCTGATCCGGGCCGAGAACCTGACGCTGGAGATCGGGGTGCGCGAGGCGCGGACCGACCGGCTGCTGGCCGATCTGGACGAGGGGCGCCTCGATGCGGCGCTTCTGGCATTGCCGACCGGGCGGGAGGATCTGGTCGAGGCGCCGCTCTTCGAGGACCGTTTCCTGCTGGCGGGCTCGGCGCGGCAGATCGCGGCGCTGGGGGCAGGGGCCGAGGGGGTGCGTCCCGATGCGCTTGACCCGGACCGGCTGCTTCTGCTGGATGAGGGGCATTGCCTGGCCGATCAGGCGCTGGAGGTCTGCGGCATGAAACGCGACGAGACCCGGGTCGATCTGGGGGCCTCGTCGCTGGCGACGCTTTGCGGGCTGGCGGCCGAGGGTTTCGGGCTGACCTTCCTGCCCGAGATCGCGCTGCGCTCGGAACGGGCGGCGAGCCCGGCGCTGGCCGTTCACCGCTTTGCCATGCCCGAGCCTTCGCGGCGGCTGGGACTGGTCAGGCGGCGGATCTCGCGCGAGGATGGCTGGTTCGTGGCACTGGCCGCGATCCTGACCGAGGCCGGCGAGCGCCTGACCCGGGTGGCCCGCGACGGCTGAGACAGGGCCCGGCGGCCGGTTGCCTTCGGATCAGCAAGCGCATAAGAGGGGGCGATCCGTCCCGCTAGGGAGACTTCCGTTGCGCGATCTCAAGAACCCCGCCGAACGCCACCCCGAAAAGGCGCGCCGTCCCGATACGGTCCAGCCCAAGAAGCCGGCCTGGATCCGCGTTCGCGCGCCCGGGGGCGATGGCTATCGCGACACCCACCGGGTGATCCGCGAGCACGGGCTGGCGACCGTCTGCGAAGAGGCCGGATGCCCCAATGTGGGCGAGTGCTGGTCGCAGGGCCACGCGACGATGATGATCATGGGTGAGATCTGCACCCGCGGCTGCAGCTTCTGCAACGTGGCGACCGGACGCCCCGATACGCTTGACATCTTCGAGCCGGGCCGGGTCGCGGACGCGGTCCAGAAACTGGGGCTGAAGCATGTCGTGATCACCTCGGTCGACCGCGACGATCTGGACGATGGCGGGGCCGAGCATTTCGCCCAGACCATCCGTGCGGTGCGCCATCGCGCGCCCGGAACCACCATCGAAGTGCTGACGCCCGACTTCCTGAAATGCGGGCCCGACGCGCTCGAGACCGTGGTCGCGGCGCGGCCGGATGTGTTCAACCACAATCTCGAGACGGTGCCGGGGCTTTATCCCGAGGTCCGTCCGGGCGCGCGGTATTTCCATTCGCTCCGGCTGCTGCAGCGGGTGAAGGAGATCGACCCGTCGATGTTCACCAAGTCGGGGATCATGGTCGGGCTGGGCGAGGACCGTCAGGCCGTGCATCAGGTGATGGACGATCTGCGTGCGGCCGATGTCGATTTCCTGACCATCGGGCAGTATCTGCAACCGACGCCCAAACACCACGCGGTGGCGCGTTTCGTGACGCCGGAGGAATTCTCGGCCTATGAGAAGGCGGCCTATGGCAAGGGCTTCCTGATGGTTTCGGCCACGCCTCTGACGCGCTCGAGCTATCATGCGGGCGACGATTTCGCCCGTATGCGCATGGCCCGCGAGGCGCGGCTCGCGCAGGGATAAGTCGCGAAAATTCGGCGAATTTTCGTGTGACGCGCGCGGGCAGCCGCCTGCGCGACGTGTGCTGCCATCCCCCGGAAAGCGTGGCAGGGACTGAATTGCGTAGGAAAACGGGCTGCCGCGGGAAGCTTTCTTGCTGCATCCAGTTGAGCCGCAGAACGGTGTCTGCAGAAGGGGATGCCTATCTGGCGGGGGCGGAGCCCGGCCGAATTCATGTGTCAGCGCGAAGATCATATGCGCCGCCGCCAGCGGAGCGTTTTCGTTCCTAGCGGCGGCGTTTCAGGTCAAAGGCAAGAAAGACGGGGGCCTGATCCCGGGGCCGAGCGGCCATGACCGGGTCGCAGGCGCGCCCTTCATTCTGTATCCGGCGCCCCGCTCAGAACGGAATTTCGTCGTCGAAATCGCTCGCGGGTTGTTGCGGTCCGCCGTAATCGCCGCCGCGGCTGCCGCCCTGGTCGTAACCGCCGCCACCGCTGCCGCCGCCATAATCGCCGCCCCGGCCGCCGCCGCCGCCGCCGTCACGGCCATCGAGCATGGTCAGTTCGCTCCGGTAGGGGCGCAGAGCCACCTCGGTGCTATAGCGGTCCTGACCGGATTGGTCCTGCCATTTGCGGGTTTCGAGCTGGCCTTCGACATAGACCTTCGAGCCCTTGCGCAGATATTGCTCGGCGACCCGCACGAGGGGCTCGGAGTAGATTGCGACCGAATGCCATTCGGTCCGCTCCCGACGCTCGCCGGTGTTGCGGTCCTTCCAGGTCTCGGATGTGGCGATCCGCAGATTGCAGACCTTGCCGCCCGAGGGAAAGCTGCGCACCTCGGGGTCGCGTCCGAGATTGCCGATCAGAATGACCTTGTTCACCGAACCTGCCATGCGTGCCCTCTTTTCGAATCTTCCAGTTCCATAGAGCCCCGGTCTACACTAGCCCGCCCGGGCGGGCGACGGCGAATTCCGCATCCTGCGGGCGCAGTTTTCCGCTGAAGGCCCGGCCTGGGGCGGGAAAAGGGACGGGCTGGCCAGACTGCGCCGCCTTGCCTATACTCCGGCGGCGAAAAGGCCGCCCGGCACGGGGGAGGGACGATAGGGTGAAGCGACAGCTTGCAGCGATTGCACTGGCCGCGCTGGCGGTGTCCGGCGCGCATCCCGAGCCGGTTCTGGCAGATACGTCGGTTTCCTCGAAATCCCGCCTCACGCTGTTCCGGTCGCAGACCCGGGTGCTGGACGGTCGCGCCGCCCAGCAATATTCGAATTCGGTGCGGTTGCAGCCCGACCGTGTGCGCACGCCCACGCAAGGTATGCTGCTTTATTCCGGTCGCTACCGGGGTGAATTCGTCGATGTCGCCCGCGCGGCGGCGCGCAGGCACGGTGTGCCGGAGGATCTGTTCCTGCGGCTGGTGCAGCAGGAGTCGGGCTGGAATAGCCGGGCGGTGTCGCATAAGGGGGCGATCGGCCTGGCGCAGCTGATGCCCGAGACCGCCCGTAGGCTTGGCGTCGATCCGACCGATCCGCGCCAGAACCTCGAGGGCGGCGCGCGCTATCTGCGGCGGCAATTCGACCGTTTCCGGTCCTGGCGGCTTGCGCTTGCGGCCTATAATGCCGGGCCGGCAGCGGTCGAACGCCATGGCGGGGTGCCGCCCTATGACGAGACCCGGACCTATGTCCGCCGGATCTGGGGCAGCTGATTGTAACGGCCGGATGGCGGGCTAGCCGGGGTCGAAGGCGATCCGGTAGACCCCTTCGGGCAAATCGAGCGCCGCGCCGAGTTCGTGCAGCTGTGCCAGAGACAGCGTGATCTTCTGTACCCTGTCCGTGCGGGGGTCGAGTTGCTCGACCGTGACGCAATCCTCGAAGGCCGTGATCGTCACGTCCTCCCGAAGATGTTCGGGCCCCTCGTCGACGAGGGTGATGACGGTGGCGTCGAAATCGTGCTCGATGCTGAACATGTGGGCAGGCTAGCCGCCCCGGACGGCCTTGTGAAGCGGTCTCGGCGCGCGGAACGGCGGATTTGACACGCATCAAGGCGCGGAAACAGGTGCTGCGCTCTAGTGCGTTTAATTCGAACACGACAGGAGACATCCGATGTCGGGCCAAACCAAATACGACGAACACGCGCATCTGGTCGAGAAGATGGCCGAGGTGCTCGGCGTGGATCTCGACGAAGAGACCATGGCTGGCCGTTGGACCCCCGAAGACATGCAGGACAGCGTGTCCCGCTGTCTGGGCTGTACCGATCCGTCGCAATGCCGAAGCTGGCTCGGAACCCATGATGCCGGGGCCGGTGAGACGCCGGACTATTGCCGCAACAAGGATCTGCTGGAGGCGATGCGGGCACGGCTCGTGTCCGCCTGAGGTCGATGGAAGATCAGGGCAGGCTCTCGAAACATTTCTGGCTGACCCAGGGCATGGCGCGCACCATCGGGGTCAACCTCAATCACGCACTCCGGTCCGGGCAGCTGGGCCGGGGAGAATATTCCGAACTGGTCGCGCGCTGCTGCCATTGCGGCCGCGCCGAGGCCTGCATGGGCTGGATGGGCCATCAGGTCTCCGGGGCAGATTGCCCGCCCGACTGGTGTGCGGTCCGCTGTTCGCTGAAGGCGCTGAAGAAACCGGCCTGAACGGCGATCGGGCCTCAGCCGGTTTCGGTGTCGAGCCAGGCCGTGGCGCCGGGCGTGGTCTCCGCGTCTTCCCAGTGGATCACCGGCAGATCGTAGGGATGCCGCTCCTCGATAAGGGTCACGAGCGCCGGCCTGTGGGCCGCGCGGGTCTTGAAGCTCAGCAGCACTTCGGGCTCTTCCTCGATCCGGCCCTGCCAGTGGAACAGGCTGAGCACGCCCGGCAGGATATTGGCACAGGCGGCCAGCCGCTGCCCGAGCGCGGCGCGCGCGATGGCCCGGGCGGTGTCGGTATCGGGGCAGGTGGTGGTGACATGGATCATGCTGGCCTCCTCTGGCAGGTGGTGTGGCTGGGTGCAGGAGCCTTCGGGGCCGCAGTCTCGCAGGGCGCGGCCGCGATGCCTAACGCGGATTTTCCATGATGAAGTGATAGCCGCTGGAAATCGTCCAGAGCCCCGGTGGCGCGACCGGCTTCAAAAGCCGCAGCACGAGGGTGGGGGTGTCGGGAATCACTTCGGCCACATTCCAGCCCATCCTATTCTGCCCTTGCAGGATCGTGTCGAGCTTGCCGCCTGTGCTGCCGAAGACAAGCCCGATCAGCCCGCCGACAAAGCTGATCCGAACAACCGAATTGACCTTCGGCATGAGGCCCTCTTCGATGATTTGCGAATTGCAGTCATAGGTTGGGGCAGAAAATCCGCAGCGTGGGCGACGTCGCCTGACGGACCCGGCTTGCCGCCATTGGCTCAGCTCTCGAGCCGTCCCCAGAGATCGTACTCGCCCGCCTCCTCGACCTCGACCGTCACGATATCGCCCGGGGCGAGGCCTTCGGCGCCCTCGTCGATGAAGAGACAGCCGTCGATCTCGGGCGCGTCGGCCTTCGTGCGGCAGGTGGCGATGCCGTCGGCGTCGAGCTCGTCGACGATGACCTCGAGCCTGCGGCCGACCTTCGCCGCCAGCTTCGCCTCGGAAATCGCCTGGGCCTTTTCCATGAAGCGCTCCCAGCGCTCCTGCTTGATCTCGGCGGGGACATGGTCGGGCAGGGCGTTCGCGGCGGCGCCCGAGACATTCTCGTATTGAAAGCAGCCGACACGGTCCAGTTGCGCCTCGTCGAGCCAGTCGAGCAGGGTCTGGAACTCGGCCTCGGTCTCGCCCGGATAGCCGACGATGAAGGTCGAGCGCAGCGCCAGATCGGGGCAGACCGCGCGCCAGGCGGCGATCTCGTCGAGCGTTCTCGCCGCCGCCGCGGGCCGGGCCATGCGTTTCAGCGTGTCCGGGTGGGCGTGCTGGAACGGGATGTCGAGATAGGGCAGGATCAGCCCCTCGGCCATCAGCGGGATCAGCTCGCGCACATGCGGGTAGGGATAGACGTAATGCAGCCGCACCCAGATTCCGAGCGCACCCAGGTCGCGGGCGAGATCGGTGATATGCGCCCGGTGGCCCTTTTCGGTCGCGTGTTTCAGATCGACCCCGTAGGCCGAGGTGTCCTGGCTGATGACCAGAAGCTCCTTCACCCCGGCTTCGGCCAGCTTCGAGGCCTCGCGGATGACGGCATGGGCCGGACGCGAGGCGAGCCTGCCGCGCATGTCTGGAATGATGCAGAAGCGGCAGTGGTGATTGCAGCCCTCGGAAATCTTCAGATAGCTGTAATGGCGCGGCGTCAGGCTGACACCCGAGGCGGGCAACAGGTCCACGAACGGGTCGGGCGCGGGCGGTACCGCGGCATGCACCGCGTCCAGCACCTGTTCGTATTGATGCGGGCCCGTGACCGCCATCACCGTCGGATGGGCGCCGGTGATGTAGCCCGGTTCGGCGCCGAGGCAGCCGGTGACGATCACCCGGCCGTTTTCCTTCAGCGCCTCGCCGATGGCGTCCAGGCTCTCGGCCTTTGCGCTGTCGAGAAAGCCGCAGGTATTCACGATCACCGCATCCGCGCCCGCGTAATCGGGCGAGATCGCATAGCCCTCGGCCCGGAGCCGGGTCAGGATCCGTTCGCTGTCGACCAGCGCCTTGGGGCAGCCCAGGCTGACCATGCCGATGGTCGGCTGGCCCGGGCGGGCAGGATCGGCGATCCGGGCGCGGGGGGCCAGGTCGGGGCGGAGGTCGGGCGGGTTCGGCGATCGGGGATCGGACATGAT
Organism: Rhodovulum sulfidophilum DSM 1374; assembly: GCF_001633165.1. Taxonomy (NCBI): domain Bacteria; kingdom Pseudomonadati; phylum Pseudomonadota; class Alphaproteobacteria; order Rhodobacterales; family Paracoccaceae; genus Rhodovulum; species Rhodovulum sulfidophilum. The sequence continues at coordinate 1,901,450 of NZ_CP015418.1, forward strand.
TGCGTGCCTATACGCCAGCGCGCGCGGTCTGGAAAGACGTTGCCGATGTTACCTTCCCTGTAACTGGGGCTTGTCACCGGGTCTTTTTACGGCGGCTTGTTGCGGGCGGGCGGGAGGCCTAGGCTTGCCGAAACGAAATCATGTGCAAGCGAGGGTCCGATGCGCTGGATGATCCGGGGACTTCTGGTGGTGGTGGTTCTGGTGGGGCTTGGGGGCGCTCTGGTGCTGCTGATGCCGACCGACAGGGTGGCGCGGCTGGCCGCCGATCAGGTCGAGAAGGCAACCGGCCGCGTGCTGACCATCTCGGGCGGGGTGCGGCCCTCGCTCTGGCCGGAAATCGGCGTCGAGACCGGGGCGGTGAGCCTTGCCAATGCCGACTGGTCCGATCAGGGGCCGATGCTCTCGGCCGAAGGGCTGGCGGTCGGCATCGACCTCGCCCGGCTGCTGCGCGGTGAAATCGCGGTGCGCGAGGTCGCGGTGATCGCGCCGCACATCCTGCTGGAGCGCCGGGCCGACGGCCGCGGCAACTGGCAGTTCGACCGGGCCGAAAGCGCGCCCGCGCCGGAGGCGGCCCCGAGCTCGGCGACTGACGAACCGCGTCAGGGCGCCCTTGCGGGCTTCACGCTCGACCGGGGCCGGATCTCAGATGGCGCGCTTGTCTATCTCGACCATGCCAGCGATGCGCGGACCGAGCTTGCGGATGTCGATGCGGAGCTGACGCTGCCCGACCGTGGCGGGCCGGGCGATCTGAGCCTCAAGGCGCTGCTGAACGGGCAGGAGGTCAGCCTTTCGGCCCGAATCGCCCGGGCAACGGCGCTGGTCGACGGAGAGCAGACGCGGGTGACGCTCGATGCGGCGGTGGGTCAGGCGAGCCTTGCCTTCGACGGAGAGGCGGGGCTGGCGCCGCCCACGGCCGAGGGCAAGCTTTTCGCCGATGTCTCGGATCTGCGCGCGATCTCCGCGGCAGCCGGGATCGCACCGCCCGACCTGCCTGCCGGCGTCGGTCAGCGGCTGGTGCTGGAGGGGCGCGTGGCCCTCACGCCCGACGGCGCGATCCGGTTCGACCAGGCCAGTTTCCGGCAGGATGGCAACACGATCTCGGGCGATGCCGAATTCGTGCCCGGCGCGCGGCCCCATCTCGAGGCCAGGCTCTCGGCCGGAACGCTCGACCTGTCGCCCTTCGTGGCGTCCGGCGGTGGCGGTGCGGGGAAGGGGGGCGCCGGGGCAGCTTCGCAGGCCTCTCCGGCGGGCTGGTCGACAGCCCCGATCGATGTCGGCTGGATGGGCGCGCTCGATGCCGAGATCGGCCTCGATGCCGAGGCGCTCGACTTCGGCAAGGTGCGGCTGGGGCCGGTGCGGCTGGGTGCAAGGCTGGAGGATTCGACGCTTTCGGGCGATCTGCACGAATTGCAGGCCTATGCGGGCAATGTGACCGGCAGTTTCGAGGTTGATGGCCGGGACGGGCTGTCGCTGGACGCCGATCTCGACATCGCGGGCGTGGCGGCCGAGGCGCTGCTGCGCGACATGGCCGGTTTCGACCGGCTGCAGACCTCGGCCGATCTGCAGCTTGCGCTGCAGGCGTCGGGCCGGTCGGTTGCGGCGCTGATGGGCTCGCTTTCGGGCGGCGGCGCGTTCGATTTCGGCCGCGGCGAGTTCCGCGGGCTCGATCTGGCTGGCATGCTGGTCAATCTCGACCCGTCCTATATGGGGGCGGGGGCCAAGACGATTTTCGACTCGATCTCGGCGAGCTTCACTCTCGATGGGGGCGTGCTCTCGAATTCCGATCTCAGGATTGCGGCGCCCCTTGTCGCGGCAGCGGGGCGTGGCCGTGTCGATATCGGCGCTCGCGACCTCGACTACACTCTGGTTCCGAGCGCTTTGCGGGGGGCTGGGAATGGCGGGATCAGCGTGCCGCTTCGGATCACCGGTCCCTGGGCGGCGCCGAGCGTTCGGCTCGATGCCGGGGCCATGGCCGAGGAGCGCCTGAAACAGGAGCGCGAGACGCTGGAGCGGAAGGCGCGCGAGCGGGCCGCCGACGAGCTGGGGGCGAAGGCCGACGAGGGCGAAAGCCTCGAGGATGCGGCCAAGCGGCGGCTTGGCGAAGAGGCCGCGAAAGGGCTGAAGAATCTGTTCGGAGATTGACGGGCCCAAAGCTTCGGCGCCCCTCGGGGGCGCCGAAGGGGGCGGTCGTTCAGCGCTTGCGGTCGCGCCGCGCGCTCATCGGCTGGAAGGCCACGCCGACATGGGCCTCGCAATAGGGTTTGCCCTGCTGCACCGGCAGGCCGCAGAACCAGAAGTCGTCGGTTGCCGGGTCGCCGATCGGCCATTTGCAGGTGCGTTCGGTCAGCTCCATCAGCGTCAGCCGCTTGGCGGTCTTCTCGACCTCGCGCACCGAGGCCAGGGTTTCCGGGCTGATCTCGTTGGCGGAGGGTTGCGGCGGCAGCGGCTGGCCCGCGGGCACGATGGCCTTGCGGGAGGCTGTCGGCGTCGGGGCGGCGTCTTGCGGCTCCGGCGCGGCGGCGGCCGGCCGGCTTTCAGGCGGGACCGGAGCCTGGGCCGCCGGGGTCTGGGCCGTCGCGGCGGCCGGCGCCGCGGCCGGGCTGGCCTCGGGCTTCGGCGCGGGCTTTTCCTTGGCGGCCGGTGCGGCGGTGCCCGCAGCGGGGGCCGGGCGTGCCGGGGCGGCGCCCGCGCGGTTCGACAGCCCCAGCCGATGCACCTTGCCGATGACCGCGTTGCGGGTCACACCACCCAGTTCCTTGGCGATCTGGCTCGCCGACTGGCCCTCGGCCCACATGCGTTTCAGCGTTTCGACACGTTCATCCGTCCAGGACATGATATTCCCTTGGCTCGCGGCGGCTTCCCGGCCCGGGTCAGTGGCCCGGGACCTGCCGCCTTGGAGAAATCCGACAAGGCCCTATTCTAATCCGGGCGGGTTCGGGGATACAAGCGGAAGGCTTATGAAGGAGACAGGACGGATGAACGCAACCGGGATGGGGGTGCGCCGCTTCGGACAAGTCAACTGGCTGGGGCTTTACACGCTGAGCGGGCGGGAAATTCAGCGGTTCCTTGCGGTCTGGAGCCAGACGCTTGCCGCGCCGCTGGCGACGGCGGGGCTGTTTCTGGGCGTCTTCTCGCTGGCGATAGGGCCGTCGCGGGGCGATGTGATGGGGGTGCCCTTCGTGCAGTTCCTGGCGCCCGGCATCCTGATGATGACGGTGATCCAGAACGCCTTCGCCAATACGTCTTCGTCGATCCTGATCTCGAAGGTGCAGGGCAATATCGTCGACACGCTGATGCCGCCGCTGTCGCCGGGCGAGTTGCTGGCGGGCTATACCGCGGGGGGCGTGGCCCGCGGGCTTCTGGTCGCCGTTGCGGTCGGGCTGCTGATGCTGACGGTGCTGGGGATGGGAGTGGCCCATCCGGTCTGGGCGCTGGTCTTCGTGCTTCTGGGCTCGGCTTTTCTTTCGGCGCTGGGGATCATGGCTGCGATCCTCGCCAACAAGTTCGACCAGATGGCGGCGATCACGAATTTCATCATCACGCCGCTGAGCTTCCTGTCGGGGACCTTCTACTCGATCGAGCGGCTGCCGCTGGGAATGCAGATCGCGACCCATGCGAATCCGGTCTTCTACCTGATCGACGGGGTACGCTACGGCATCATCGGCCGGTCGGACAGCTCGCCCTGGCTCGGGCTCGGGGTCTGCACATTGGCCACGGCACTGGTCATGGCGCTGTGCTGGCACTGGTTCCGGACCGGCTACCGGATGAAGGCCTGAGCCGCCCGAGGGGCGGCCAGGGCTTGTCCGGCTCAGGCGCTGTGCGCGCCGTCGGCAAGGGTCTTCACATAGGCCAGGATCTCGGCCACCGGTTTCTTTTCCTCGACCAGCTTGACGATGGCAGATCCGACAACGGCGCCATCGGCGACCGCCGCCATCGCGCGGGCGTTTTCGGGGCTGCGGATGCCGAAGCCCACGATCACCGGCAGATCGGTCTTGGCCTTGATCCGGGCGATCTCGGGGGCGACATCCGCGGCCTCTGCCGCCGCTGCCCCGGTGATGCCGGTGATCGAGACGTAATAGACGAAGCCGCCGGTGTTCCGCAGCACCCTGGGCAGGCGCCTGTCATCGGTCGTGGGCGTGGCCAGCCGGATGAAGTCGAGCCCGGCGGCCTGGGCGGGCAGGCAAAGCTCGGTATCCTCCTCGGGCGGCAGGTCGACCACGATCAGCCCGTCGATGCCGGCCTCTTTCGCCTCACCCAGAAAGCGCTCGACCCCGCGCGAATGGATCGGGTTGAAATAGCCCATCATCACGATCGGCGTGCTGTCGTCCCCGGCGCGGAAGGCGCGGGCCAGTTCGAGGGTCTTCTGCAGGGTCTGGCCGCCCTCGAGCGCGCGCTGGCCTGCCAGCTGGATCGTCGGGCCGTCGGCCATCGGATCGGTGAAGGGCAGGCCCAGCTCGATGATGTCGACGCCGGCCGCGGGCAGGCCCTTCACGATATCGAGCGATGTGGCATAATCGGGGTCGCCCGCCATCACGTAGGCCACGAAGGCCTTGCGGTTCTCCGCCTTAAGCGCGGCGAATTTGGCGTCGATGCGGGTCATGGGCGTCCTCCGGGTGGTTCCGAAGCGGTTTGGGCCAGGAAAAGACGAAAATCAATGGGCCGTTTGGTCGTCGCGGGGGCCGGGACGAGGCGGGGACGGACCGACCGAAGGGTCGGCGGCAATTCTTCGTCGAAGAATTGTGGGTCCCGCGCGGCGACCATGCCGCTTGACGGGCGGGGGCCCGGCCTCCTACATGCGGCCGGACCAAAGCCAGGAGAGACGCGATCATGGGCTTCAAGACCGGCATCGTCGGCCTGCCGAATGTGGGCAAATCGACGCTTTTCAATGCGCTGACCCGCACGGCTGCGGCGCAGGCGGCGAATTTCCCGTTCTGCACCATCGAGCCCAATGTGGGCGAGGTCGCCGTGCCCGATCCGCGTCTCGACCGGCTTGCCGAGATTGCGGGGTCGAAGCAGACCATCCCGACCCGCATGACCTTTGTCGACATCGCGGGGCTGGTGAAGGGTGCTTCGAAGGGCGAGGGGCTCGGCAACCAGTTCCTGGCCAATATCCGCGAATGCGACGCCGTCGCCCATGTGCTGCGCTGCTTCGAGGATGGCGACGTCACCCATGTCGAGGGCCGGGTCGATCCGGTCGCCGATGCCGAGGTGATCGAGACCGAGCTGATGATCGCGGACATGGAATCGATCGAGAAGCGGTTGCAGGGCCTGGTGCGCAAGGTGCGGGGCGGCGACAAGGAGGCGGTCCAGCAGGAGCGTCTGCTGAAGGTCGCGCTGGCGGCGCTGAACGAGGGCCGTCCCGCCCGCAGCGTCGAGATCGCCGAGGACGATGAGAAAGCCTGGAGCATGCTGCAGCTTCTGACCTCGAAGCCGGTGCTCTATGTCTGCAACGTCTCCGAGGAGGAGGCCGCGAGCGGCAATGCCTTCTCGCGGGCCGTGGCCGCGATGGCCGAGGCCCAGGGCGCGGCCAGCGTGGTGATCTCGGCCAAGATCGAGGAGGAGATCAGCCAGCTCGACGCGGAGGAGGCCGAGGTCTTCCTCGGGGAGATGGGGCTTGAGGAGGCCGGGCTCGACCGGCTGATCAAGGCGGGTTACACGCTTCTGGATCTTGAGACCTATTTCACCGTGGGGCCGAAGGAGGCGCGGGCCTGGACCATTCCGGTGGGCACCTCGGCCCCGAAGGCCGCGGGGGTCATCCATGGCGATTTCGAGCGCGGCTTCATCCGGGCCGAGACCGTCGCCTTCGACGATTACATCGCCTGTGGCGGAGAGCAGGGGGCCAAGGACGCGGGCAAGATGCGCGCCGAGGGCAAGGGCTATGTCGTTCAGGACGGCGACGTGATGCATTTCCTGTTCAACGCCTGAGGCCCGGGCCTGCGGACCGGGCTTTCCGCGCGGTCCGGGACGGGCTAGAGAGGCGGGGTCGCGGTCCCGGAGGAGCTTGCCGTGAAGACGATCTATGTCCTGAACGGACCCAACCTGAACCTGCTCGGTCAACGCGAGCCCGAGATCTACGGGCGCGAGACGCTGGCCGATGTCGAGGCATCCTGCGCCCGGGTCGCTGCCGGGGCAGGGATGGAGATCCGCTTTCTGCAGTCGAACCATGAGGGCGCGCTTGTCGACTGGATCCACGAGGCGCGGCAGGCGGCGGTGGGGATCGTCATCAACCCGGCCGCCTTCACCCATAGCTCGGTGGCGATTCTCGATGCGCTGAACGCCTTCGAGGGGCCGGTGATCGAAGTTCATATCTCGAATGTGCACAGGCGCGAGCCGTTCCGCCACCGCTCTTATGTCTCGTTGCGCGCCGATGGCGTGATTGCCGGATGCGGCGTCGAGGGCTACGAGCTTGCGCTGAAACGGATCGCCACCCTGCTGGGCTGAGACCGGCATCGCCGGGTCCGGGGGCGCGTCGGGGCCGGTGCCTGCGACCCGCTGCGTCATGGCGTCCGGGCGGCCCGGGCCCGTGCCGAGTTTTCACCGCTTCAGTTTCCGCTATGTCTGAGCCATGGACATCATATTACTGACCACGATCGTGGCCTGTCTCTTTCTTGTCATCGGCGCCAGCGAGCCGCTGGCCGCACGGTTGCGCCTGCCCTATGCGGTGATCCTCGCCGCCCTTGGTATCCTCGTCGGGGGCGGCGCGATCTTCTTTCTGCGAACCGATCTGACCGATGCCCTGAACCCGGTGGCCGAGGCGATCCTGGGTCTGCCGATCCGGTCGAACGTGTTTCTCTATGTCTTCCTGCCAACCCTGCTGTTTCAGGTCACGCTTGGCATGAACCTCCGGCGGATGCTCGACGACTGGGTTCCGATCCTCGTGCTGGCGGTGGTCGCGGTGGTGGTGGCGACGCTGTCGGTGGGCTATGCGCTTGCCTTCGCCTCGGCGCTGCCGATCGCGGTGTGCTTTCTCGTCGGGGCCATCGTCTCGACCACCGACCCTTCGGCCGTGGTCGGCATTTTCCGCTCGATCTCGGCGCCACGCCGGCTGGCGCGGATCATCGAGGGCGAGAGCCTTCTGAACGACGCCGCCGCCATCGCGCTGTTCGGGCTGTTCATCGGCTTCGTGATGCTCGGCGTGCCCGACCCGACGCTCTCGGATGCGCTGACGCAGGTCCCGGTGCTGGTCGCGGGGGGCGTGCTGGCGGGCTGGGTTGCGGCCCGGGTCGCGCTCTGGATCATGGCGCTGGTCGCCCGGTTCGAACTGGCGCAGATCACGGTCTCGGTGGCGCTGCCCTATCTGGCCTATATCGTGGCAGAGCAGATTGTCGGCGCCTCGGGCGTGATCGCGGTGGTGACGGCGGGACTGACGCTGAACCTGACCGGGCCGGGCCGGCTGACGCCGGTTGCGATGACCAAGCTTCGCGAGGTCTGGGACCTGCTTGCGCATTGGGCCGGAGCGCTGATCTTCGTGCTGGCGGCGCTGCTGATCCCGCGGCTTCTGGAAGAGCTGCGGCTTGAGGATCTCAAGCTTGTGGCGGTGGTGGTGGCGGCCGCGATCGCGGCGCGGGCCGTGATCCTGTTCGGGCTGATGCCGCTTCTGTCGGCGCTGAAGTTGTCGCCCATGGTCGAGCGGCCCTATCGCGTCGCCATCCTCTGGGGCGGGTTGCGCGGCGCGGTGACACTGGCGCTGGCGCTGGCGGTGACCGAAAGCCTGCGGGTGCCGGGCGAGGCCAAGCGCGTGGTCGGCATTCTCGCCACCGGTTTCACCCTCTTCACGCTGATCGTGCAGGGGACGACGCTGCGCTGGGTGATCGGGCGGCTCGGGCTGGCCCGGCTTTCGCCGCTCGACCAGGCGCTGTCGAACCAGGTGGTGGCGGTCTCGCTGCAGACCGTGCGCGAGGATGTGGCGCGCACCACCGGGAACTACAATCTGAGCCATGATATCGTCCGTTCCGAGGCCAAACGCTTCGGCGAAAGGCTTGACGAGGCGGTGAAGGCGGCCGAGGCCGAGGCGCCGATCCTCGACCGCGACCGGGTCACACTGGGGCTGATCGCGCTGGCCGGGGCCGAGCGGGATGCCATTCTCGACCGGATCCGCGACCGCACCATGTCGACGGGGCTGACCGATCGGATTCTCTCGAATGTCGACCGGTTGATCGAAGGCGCGCGCTCGGGCGGGCGCACAGGCTATGTGCGCGCCTCGAAGGCCAGCACCGGTTATGGCCGCACCTTCCGGCTGGCGGTGGTTCTGAGCAATCGGCTGGGGGTTTCTGCGCCACTGGCCCGGATGACGGCCGACAGGTTCGAGATCCTGCTGTCGCAGCGGCTGATCCTGCGCGATCTGAGCGGCTTCATCGACGGCCGCATCCGGCGGATTCACGGTCGCCGGGTGGCCGACCTGCTGCACGAGCTTCTGGCCCGTCGCAGCGAGGCGGTCGAGACCGCGTTGGACGGTCTCCGGCTGCAATATCCGGGCTATGCCGAGGAACTCGAACGCCGCTTCATCCGCCGGACCGCGCTGCGGCTGGAAGAGCGCGAATATCTCGCGATGCGCGAGGATGGGCTGATCGGGGCCGAGCTGCATGCCGCGCTGATGCAGGACATCGCCCGGCGCCGGACAGAGGCCGAAGAGCGGCCGCGGCTCGACCTGGCGCTGCGCAAGGCCGATCTGGTGCGGCGCCTTCCGCTTTTCGCCGATCTCGACGAGCCTGCGCTTCGGCGGTTGGCGCGCTCGCTGTTGACCCGGCATGTGAACCCGGGCGAGGTGATCTTCCGCAAGGACATGCCCGCCAAGAGCGTGTTCTTCATCGCCACCGGCGCGGTCGAGATGGAGACGGCGGGCCAGACCGTGCGGCTCGGCCGGGGCGAGATGTTCGGGCAGATGTCGATGCTGTTGCAAAAGCCCCGGCGCGCCGAGGCGCGGGCGATCGCGCCCTCGACGCTTCTGTTCCTGGACGAATTGCGGTTTCGCAAGCTGCTGTCGCGCAGCCCGACGATCCGCGCGGCGGTGCGTGACAGCGCCCTACGGCGTGGCATCTCTCCCGACACGATCCTGCCGGGCGAGGCGCAGGCGGGCTGATGTCCGGAGCCCCCCGTTCTTCCGGATCAGACCGGGGGCGCAGGGATCCGGGAGAAGGCCGCGCGGCGTCTGTCCTGCGCGCCGAGGGCACAGGCGAGGATATGGTGCGCGGGGGGGGCGTCGCTGGAGTTTCTGAAGCGGCCGTCAGCGCGCGTTTTCAGGCTATGGCAACGGGGGGCGATGGCGCGCTCTCACAGGTCATGGCGATAGGAGGCGGCGCCATCGCCCGATACAGATGATCTCTGCGAGGCCGGGGAAACCGTCTGCGGCTTTGTCTTGGCGGATGCCCTCTTCTTCAGCTTTTTGAAGCGACGTCCGACCCTGTCGCGCCGTTTTTGGTGGCGATATCGGCGGCCTTGGGCCCCTTTCGGGGCTTGTGCCCCTGGCAACAGCGGTGAGGCGCTCGATGGCCCTCCGGGGGAGGAGCGCTTGAGCAGCGGAAAGCCGTCCTTTGGGGCCGATACCCTAGCAGGCTGCTGAAAAAGTCATGAGACGAAGGCGTTGGTGTCAGAATACCCCATTCACGGCTTCTCTCGTTGCATTGCACGGGGTGGGCGCCGATGAATTTGACGACAATGGTCGCCGCAAGACGTTTTTCAGCGGCCTGCTAGAACGAGGGGATTGCGGAGGCGGCGGGTCGAGGCGGGGGCGGCCCGGCGGCGCTTCCTTCCGGAGAGAGGTTCTCTGTGAACTGTTGAAGGGGGCGGCTGCACAGGCCGGATCGAAACCCGGGCCTGGCGTCAATATCGCGGGCGGAAGAGGGGCGATCCTCCGAGGGCGTCGTCAGTTCAGCGTCTTGCAGCAGCGGAAGCCGAGGTGATAGTTTTCATGGCTGGCGGGGCTCATGACGCGGGTGCCGTGCCAGAACGGAGCGCGCCAGCGGCACCAGTCTGGATGCGCGCGATATTTGTCCCAGATGAACCAGGACCCCTTCATTTCGGTCACCCCGAGCCGCGTGCTGCCGGCGCTTGCCATCTGGTCCGGCGCGAGCGGCAAATTCATGTGCTCGGCCGCATTGCCGTTGATGTCATAGATCTGAAGCGGACTTTTGCAATTGGCGAAGCTGCCGGTCGGATAGGTGTTCGACCCGCAATTGCCGAAGCCGCCGCCCGGGCAGGACGGGCTTTTGACGCTGTTCTGGGCGCATATTCCGCTTCGGAAGGCGGGGCCGTAGCTCCAACCGGCGCTGCTCTTGTATTTCGCGTTATGGGCCGTGCGCATCCGGCCGACGGCGCTCGAGGCGGACAGGCCGCGGGCCAGGTCGAACCGGTAATCGGGCGGCTCCAGAGCCCCGGCGCAGGCGCCTTCCCATTCATGCGCGTCGCAAAGGCGCTTTCCCTCGGCGGCGCAAATCTCGGCGGCCTCCTTGGCCTTCACCCAGACCACCGGATAGCTGCAGGGAATGCCGGGATATTCGAACTGGTCGATGCAGGCTTTCGCGTCTTCCGGCCGCTCGCTGCGCGGGTCGTAAAGCGGCGCCATGTAGCGGGCGCCACAGATCCTCTCGAACCGCTTGTCGGCGTAATGCGCCAGTGCATTGCCGCCGACGCGGGCATTGCAGGCCTCGCGGGTCATGGCGTGACGCGTGATCGCGGGATTGCCCTGTCCGATAACCGCCGAGCGGGCGAAGATCGCTTCGATCCGGGTGATCGCGGCCGAGCTGACACCGCGGGCTGATTGCATTTCGCGAAACATCTGGGCATTGGCCTGGGACAGGGTCTGAGACATCGCCGGGGAGGCGATCACGGCGGCGCAGAGCGCCAGCAGGCCCAGGCGGCGGGTCATCTTGGAGGCTCCTTGCGCATGAGGTAGAAGAAATCGCGGTTGTCGGGAAAGCCGATGAAACGCGGGATCGGGCGGCCATCGCGGCTTTTCTCGTCGATCCGGCTCATGCCGGCGACCAGATGGCGGGTATCGAGCCCGCCTGCCTTGCCGGGAGTGTAAAGCGCCATATAGGTATGCTCGAGCGCGTTCATGTCGAGCAGCATGGCATAGTCGCAGCCATAGGCCTGGAAGGTGCGCGCCATGGCCGATGGCGTGGCTGTCGAGAACCAGCCATAGATCAGGAAGGTTCGTCCCGCGGCGGTCTTCATGCAGGCGCCCGCGCGCAGCGTCCTGAGATCGGCATTGGCCGATCCCGACCAGTTGCCTGCCCCCCATTGGCGGACCAGCGGCCCGACGATGCCCCTGCCGGTCGTGGCGTCGCGCTCGATGATCGGCACGCCGTTCTGCCGGGCAAAGCGGATCTGCGGCAGCAGCGCGTTGTCGGCCTCGGTCCAGGTCTTCATGCCGATTGTGCCATCGTCGAGCACGTAAAGGGTCGACAGATCGGGTTGCAGGCTGCTGAGCACGGTCCCGTGAACGACAAAGCCGTAATGGTGGCCGTTATTGAACCTCGCCATCGGGCCGAAGCGAAAGGCGCCGTGGTCGCGCTTGAAGCCGCCGGTGAAGGTCGCGGCGACACGGCGGGCCTCTTCGGGATTGATCATTCCAACGGTCGCCAGCGGACGCGCGGTGTCAAAGCCGTCCGGGCCGGGAAGCGACCAGTTTCGGCCCGGGCCGGAGGGGCGCGACGACCAGTCGAGACGGGGATGTTCGGTGCCCGTCTCGTAGCCGATGTCGAAATGCGTCATGTCGAAGGCCACGAGATAGACATCGGCGCGGCCCTCGATGCCGTCGAGCCCGTTGGCTTCGCCGCGGCGCCTGAGGATTTCGGGCGCGATCATGCGCGGCTGAAGCGCGGAGGCATAGATGCCGGGGGCGCCGCCTATGGCGTACCACGCCCCCATCTCCATGCGTTTTGGCGTGGCGCCGACGAGATCGAAGGTCATCGTTGTATACATGACCGGGAAATCGCGCAGCGCGGCCCGGCCCAGCAGGCGGTCGACCGCGCCGGGATCGGCCCCCGCCAGCAGCTGGCCGCTGGCCAGATAGCGGTCCTTGTAGAGCGTGTCCTTGACGAGGCCGACGAGGGATTCGCCGAACCAGAGATTGTCGCGCAGGAATTCTGCCGTGCGTTCGAGATTGGTGCGTGCGCCCGAGACCGGGTTGCGCAGATAGAGACGCGCATCGCAAAGCGGCGCGAAGGGCAGGCCCGAGGCCCTGGCATCGGAAAGCTCCGGCGTTGCGACCGCCCAGGGGCGGCATTTGATCTGCGCCTGTCCTTCCGTCAGCAGGATTGCCGGTGCCGGATCGTCGCTGAGAGAGACATCCCGCGTGAGCGGTGCGGGGTTTTCCAGATGATAGGTTTCGGGCTGTCGGCCGGGGCGCTCAATCTCCAGCAGGAACCAGCCATTGGCATGGGGATTGAGCGAGATGAGCGTGAGCCGGGTGCCGTCGCGCGACAGCGCGCTTTGCGACGCCCGGAGCCCCTGCAATTCGATCACCGATTTCGGACGCGGGGCGCGGGCATCGGCATTCTGGAGCGCAAGCCGGACCGCACCGGGATGCGGGATCGTCTGGCCGGGCAGCGAGGCGGGCGGCAGGGCCAGACAAACCGCCCAGGCGAGGGCTCGGAAGCTTTGTGTGGCGATCTGAATAAACGCGGTCATGATGTCGTCTTAGGCAATCGCCATAAAGAAACAGTATGCGCAGATCCGGAATATCGCGGAGCCGGAGGCCTTTCCGTTTGCAAGGTAACCATGGGGCCGCAAGCCCGGCAAGGGGCTATGGCAGGTCCATGCTTGTTTCGATTTGTTTTGCCGGGAAATGCGAGCTTCAGGTCGCGTAATGGCTGCGGAACCAGGAGACGAATCCGGCCACCCCGTCGCGCATCGGGGTTTGCGGGCGATAGCCGGTCAGGCGTTGCAACAGGGACGCATCCGCCCAGGTTGCGGGCACGTCGCCGGGCTGCATTTCCATGTAGTTGCGGATTGCCTTGACGCCGAGCTCGGATTCGAGGGCGTCGATGAAGTCGAGCAGGCGCACCTTTTCCGAATTGCCGATATTCACGACCCGAAACGGTGCGACCGGGCTGAGGCTGTCGCCCTCCGGAACCTGCCCGTCGGCGGGGCGTTCGGGGACCGCGTCCATCAGAAGGCGAATGCCGCGCACCAGGTCGAGGACATAGGTGAAGTCCCGATACATGTCGCCGTGATTGTAGATGTCTATGGGCTCGCCCTTCACGATGCGGCTGGCGAATTTGATCGGCGCCATGTCGGGACGGCCCCAGGGGCCATAGACGGTGAAGAAGCGGAACATCGTCGTCGGCAGATCGTGCAGATGGGCATAGGCATGGCCCATCGCCTCGGTGGCTTTCTTGGTCGCCGCATAGATCGTCAGCGGCAGGTCTGCCTTCTGGGTTTCGGTGAAGGGCATGTCGGTATTGGCGCCATAGACCGAGGAGGTGGAGGCCATCATCAGGTGGCTGACGTTGTGTCGCCGGGCGGCCTCCATCAGGTTGAAGGTCCCGACGAGGTTCGAGTCGATATAGGCGCGGGGGTTCTCGAGGCTGTAGCGGACACCGGCCTGTGCCGCGAGATGCACGATGATGTCGGGGTCACAGGCATCGACCGCCGCCGAGAGAGCGGGGTCGTCCTCGAGCATCGCCTCGGTCATCGTGAAGCCCGGTCGGCCCTCCAGCAGGGCCAGGCGGCGGCGCTTGAGCGAGATGTCGTAATAATCGGTCATGCCGTCGAAGCCATGCACGATCATGCCTTCGGACAGCAAAAGGTCGGCGAGGTGGAAGCCGATGAAGCCGGCGGTGCCGGTGATGAAAACGCGGGTCATGAGATGCCTTCCCGGAACGGGGGTGATGGCGTTTATCTAAAGCGCGGCGGCCGGAAGGGAAAGGCCGGGCATTCATTCGCGAAAAGGAAGGGGGGCCGATGGGACGGCGAAGCCCCGGGGTGGGCGCCAATGCGTGGCGCGGCCCCCGGGGGAAAAGGGATCATGCGATCGCAAAATCCTCGAGGCTGGCGCCTTTCGACAGGGCTTCTTCAAGCCAGCGCGGACGACGCCCGCGACCACTCCAGGTTTCGGTGGGATTCTCGGGGTTGCGGTATTTCGCGACCGGTTTCACACGGCGCGACTTCTTGCCGATGATCTCGTCGAGAGAAAACCCCATTTCTTTTGCGGTCGCTTCGAGAACCGCCTTGGCCTTTGCCTTCTCGCGGTCATGGAACGATGCGATTGCGCCGTCGATGTCCTTGCGGAGGTCTTTCAGCTCCTTGAGGGTAAGCGTTTCCAGGTCTTTTGCCATTTCTATTGTCCTTGAGTCGAGTGGGGGGCATTTGTTAGCCATCTGCAATGGCGCGACTTTGTACCGATTGAGTGCTTTTGCCAAGGGCGAAAGGACGCTTTGTCACATCTTTTAATCCCGGCATGTGCATTCGCCTAGGTTAATACCTGTGTTTCTTCGTTTCGGGGTTATCGTTCGAGGGGAAGGGCAATGTCAAATACCGCAAACTCTACGAAAGTTCCGCCTTTTGGAACTGTTTCACCTCGCGGCTGATGCGCCAGGCTTGTTAAATCAATTTAAGGATTTGTGGATTAAGGTCAATTCGTGCCGGGGTTGCGAATTGCGTCGCCCGGAATGTGGCCGCGTAAATTGGGGCGCGACATGGCATCTGCGATTTTGCGATGCCCAACCGGTGGAACGGCGCTGACGGCCGTTGAGTGCCGGAAATTTCCGGTCAGTGGAACAATTGGGCCGGGGTGAAGCTCAGATGACGCCGCGGCTGCGCGCCATGGAGGTTGCCTGGGATGTGGTCGCGGCACCGAGCTTGCGTTTGGCATTGGCCAGCCGGGCCTTGACCGCGCTCATCGAGATCTCGAGTTCCGCGGAGATTTCCTTGAGCCGCAATCCGTCGGCCTGAAGCCTGAGCGCTTCGGTTTCGGCATGGGTAAGGCCTGTCCGTTCGGATCCCGCGCGATGCAGGCGGGTGACGATCTGAAGCAACTCGGCCATTTCCGATTCGGCATAGGTGCGATCCGACCGGGCGAAGGTGCCGTAGCTGCGCCGACCGGACTCGCCCGGCCGCATCACCGAAACCACCGCGCCATGGATCAACCCGAAACTTGCGGCCTGGCCGAAGACATCTGCATGGTCGTCGAAGGCGAGTGCCGCCCAGGAAATGACGCCTGTCCGCGCATAGACCCAGCGGAATACCGGGTCCTGGACGATCAACCCGTTGCGGGCGTAATGGTCGGTCCAGTCGCCGGGCAGCCGGTTGATTTCCTGGGCCGGATAGGTGAAGCCCAGACGCAGCCCGACATAATACCCCGCAGGCGCAAGGGCGGAGAGGCGATCGGTCAGTTTCTTCCGAAGATCCATCGGGCGGGGGGCATCTCGTGATGAAGGTCTTGAACAGGGTGGCGCTTTGGTATCAGGAACGGGCGCAGAATACCATGTGTGTTTCCGGGTCGCGACGGGTGGTTCATGAACAGGGTAAACAAGGTCGCCGAGCTTTTGGAAATGCTGCAGCGGACCTGTGACACGGGCTTCGTTCTGGCGCTTCATGTCCGCTTCACCCGTCCGCTTGTGCTGTACCGGACCTATCCGCAGTCCTGGTGCGATCACTACGATCTGAACGGGTTGGTGATGCTCGACCCCGCCGTGCGCTGGAGCTTTTGCAACACGGGCGTCATCCAGTGGGACGACCCGTCCCTGGACGATCCGGGCGGCGTGGTCGAGGCCGCGCGTGCGCATGGGGTGGCCAATGGTGTCTCGGTTTCTGTCGGATCGGCGACCTCGCGTAGTCTGGGCGGGTTTTCGCGGTCGTCCGGCCGCTTTGATGCGGCCGATATGGACCGGCTGTCGGATCTCGTCGAGACCCTGCATCTGGTGCTCGACGGTGTCTCCGAGGACGAGCAGGGGCCCGAATTGCGTGCGCTGCGTGCGCTGTCGACGTCGGTGCTGCAACCGTAACCGACGCCCCCGGACCGTCTGTCCGGGCGGACGCCACGGCTTTGTCATCTCTGTCGGTTATGCTGCAGGTGCAAAAGGATTCGGGGCGCGTTATGCTGCGGGTGCAAAGGCATGAGCCGCTGTGGTTTAGGAGCATCCATGTTTTCACTTGAAGGCCAGACGGCGCTGATCGTCGGGATCGCGAATGACAAGTCCATCGCCTGGGGTGCGGCGCGCGCGCTCAGGGCTCAGGGGGCCAGGCTTGCGATCACCTATCTGAATGAAAAGGCTGAAGCTTTCGTCCGGCCCCTGGCCGAGGAGGTCGGCGCGGAGATCTTCATGCCGCTTGATGTGTGCAACGAGGCCGAGATGGATGCGGTCTTCGCCGAGATCGGGGCGCGCTGGGGGCGGCTCGACACCGTGCTGCATTCGATCGCCTTCTGTCCGCGCGACGATCTGCATGGGCGTGTTGTCGACTGCTCTGCCGAGGGGTTCTCGCTGGCCATGGATGTTTCGGTGCATTCCTTCCTGAGAATGATCCGGAAGGCCGAGCCGCTGATGCCCGACGGGGGGACCTGCATGACCGTGTCCTTCGCGGGCGCGACGCGGGTGGTCGAACATTACAATATCATGGGGCCGGTCAAGGCGGCGCTGGAATCGACGGTGCGCTACGTGGCGGCCGAGCTGGGGCCGAAAGGGATCTCGGTGCATGCGCTGTCGCCCGGGCCGCTGGCGACGCGCGCGGCCTCGGGGATCGCCGAATTCGACGAATTGCTCGACGCCGCCGCCGAGCGCGCGCCGATCCATCATCTGGCCACGATCGAGGATGTCGGGGCCTATTGCGCATTCCTCGCCAGTCGCGAGGCCAAGAACGTGACGGGGGGCGTCCACGCCATAGATGGCGGTTATTCCATCATCGGCTGAAGGAGACGACCATGGATATGCATGTGGAAAGCCGCTCGGACGATGACCCCGCCGACGTGATGCGGGCCCTGATCTGGGGCTCGGGGGGGATGGCTCAGGACCGGCTTGCGCTGATGAGTGCACTGGCAGGCGGGTCGCTGGAGAATGCGGACCTGATCCGAGAGGTTGCGGGCCGCCACGGCAACAGGATGCTCGACACCCATTCGACGCGGACGCGCGAGCTGCTGGCTCAGATGCGGCGGCTGATGGAGGCCGCCCGGAATTCGAAGAAGGAGATGACGCGGGGGCAGCTTGTCGCGGATTATCGCGACTATCTGCGCGATGCGGGCGAGCGCTGGCTGCTGACGATGGATGCGCTGCGGGCAAGGGGCGACATCTTTCGCGAGCACGAGGCCGAAGGCTGCCCGCCGGTCCTGGCCTATCGCTACGAGGTGGTGATCGACGGGACGGATCTGCCGCATCCCTGCAACTACCAGCTTCTGCGCATCGAGCCGCCCGAGGGGGTCGAGCTTCGTCCAGACAAGCGGCCCTATGTGATCATCGATCCGCGGGCCGGGCATGGTGGCGGTATCGGCGGGTTCAAGCCCGACAGCCAGGTGGGCGTGGCGTTCAAGGGCGGCCATCCGGTCTATTTCGTGTCCTTCAGGCGCGATCCGCTGCCGGGGCAGACGCTGGCCGATGTCTGCCGCGCCGAGGCGGAATTCGTGCGCGAGGTGACCCGGCTGCATCCGGCGGCGGCCAAGCCGGTGGTGATGGGCAATTGTCAGGGCGGATGGGCGACGCTCTTGCTGGCCGCGACCAATCCCGACCTGACCGGGCCCATCGTGTTGAACGGCGCGCCGGTCGCGACCTGGTCGGGGGAGGTCGGTCGGCATCCGATGCGCTACAATGCCGGGATCCTCGGCGGCGCGATGCAGCCGATGCTGTGGTCGGATCTGGGCGGCGGCCGCTTCGACGGCGCCAATCTGGTGATGAATTTCGAGCTGCTGAACCCGAGCCGCAACTACTTTCGCAAGTATTACGATATCTTCCGCGACATCGACCAGCCCGGCATGCGTCAGCGCTTTCTCGATTTCGAGCGCTGGTGGGGCGGCTTCTTCACCCTGAACGAGGCCGAGATCCGCTGGGTCGTCGAACAGCTTTTCGTCGGCAACCGTCTGACCAGGAACACCGCCATGCTGGAGCCGGGGCGGCCGGTCGACATCAAGGCGATCCGGGCGCCGATCATCGTCTTTGCCAGCCAGGGCGACAATATCACACCACCGCAACAGGCGCTGAACTGGGTCCTCGACGCCTATGCCGGGGTCGAGGAAATCCGCATCCGCGGTCAGCGGATCGTCTATATGGTGCATGAGGAGGTGGGCCATCTGGGCATCTTCGTCTCGTCTAAAATCGCCAGGAAGGAACATACCGAGGTCTCCTCGACGCTGAGGACCATCGAGGCGCTGGCCCCGGGGCTTTACGAGATGCGGATCGATGCCGCCGAGGGCCGGGGTGAGGATCGCGAGTTCCTCGTCAGCTTTGCCGAACGCAGCTTTGCCGATCTCGAGCAGATCGCGGGCGGGCGCGAGGAGGAGGCAGCCTTTGCGGCGGTCTCGCGGATGAGCACCATCCAGTCCGAGATTTACGATACCGCGGTTCGGCCTCTGGTCCGGGCCTCGGTGAATGCACAGGCCGCCGAGACGACGCGGCGGCTGCATCCCTTGCGGGTGCAACGAACGGCGATGTCCTCGGTCAATCCCTTGCTGGCGCCGGTCGCCGCCGCCGCCGGGCGGCTGCGCGAGGAGCGGCATCCGGCGGCGATCGACAATCCGTTCCTCTGGGCCGAGCGCTTCGCCGCCGACATGACGGAACAGTGGATCGACTTCGGGCGGGATATGCGGGATGCTTGGGTCGAGATGAGCTTCTTTGCGATGTGGAATTCGCCCTGGGCCCGGGCTTTCGGTGCCCCGGAGGCCGTGCGGCGGACCCGAAAGACGACCGCCGAGCTGCGCGCGATGCCGATTGTGGAGACCGTGCTTTCGCATGTCGATCAGGGCGGTTTCGTCGAGGCGGTGATCCGGATGCTGATCCTGCTGGCCGAAAGCCGCGGTTCGGTCCGGCGCGACCGGTTGGAACGCTCGGCATGGGTGCTGAACCATGACGAGCCCTTCGCCTCGCTGACAGCGGAATGCCGCGCGCGGATCCTGCATGAGCAGACCCTGATCGCGACCCATGATCCGGAGGGCGCGATCGGGACATTGCCCTGTCTTCTGCGCGATCCGGAGGACCGGGAGCTTGCCGCGCGCGTCGTGCAATATGTGCCCGGGCCCATCGCGGAGATGGCGCCGCATACGCTGGAGATGCTGCAGCGGTTCCGCGCGGTTCTTGGCCTGTCGCCGCTTGCCGAGGACGTGGTCGAGGACCCGCTGGCCTCGCATGGGGCCGTCGTCCATGGTGCCGATATGGCGCGGCCCGGATCCGCGGCCGCGGGTGTCCCCGGTGCCGAAGCTGGCGTCGGAGACGCGCCGAAGACCGTTTCAGAAAGAAAGACGTCCGAATGAAGATCACGGAGAACCGCACCTTCGACGAAATCTCGGTGGGAGACACCGCCCAAATCGTCCGGATCTGTTCCGAAGACGATTTCTATGTGTTCGCCAGCGCCTCGGGCAATTACAACCCGATGCATCTGGCGCGGCTGGATGGCGACGGCGACGGTGTGGATGAAGCCCTCGCGCCCGCGATCTGGGAAGCGTCGCTGATCTCGGCGGTCCTGGGCAATCTGCTGCCCGGCCCCGGAACGCTTTATCGCAGTCAGAGCCTGGTCTTCCACGAGCGTGCCCAGGCCGGGGACGAGCTTCTGACCCGGGTGACGGTCGTCGAGAAGCGTCCGCCGAACCGGATCGTCCTGGAGACCCGGGTCGAGCGCTGTTCGGACGGGGCGCTGGTGCTGGACGGCGAGGCCGAGGTCAAGGCGCCGCCGAAGAAGCTGGTGTTCAACGATCTGGAAATCCCCGGCCTGGTGATCGAACGCCACCGGCATTTCGATGAGCTGATCGACCGGGCCGAACCGCTGGCGCCCCTGCCGACGGCGGTGGTCTGTCCCGAAGAGCCGCGCGCGCTGGGCGGGGCGCTGCTAGGGGCGCGTCACACGATCATCGCGCCGATCCTCGTCGGCGATCCTGACAAGATCGCGGCGGCGGCGGCCGAGATCGGCGCCTCGCTTGCCGGGATCGAGATTGTCGAGGCGGCCGATCACGTAACGGCGGCCCATCTTGCGGTCGATCTGGTGGCGGGCGGCCGGGCGGCGGCGCTGATGAAGGGGCATCTGCATACCGATGTTCTGCTGCGGGCTGCGCTTCGCAAGGAGAACGGGCTGCGCGCCGGGCGGCGGTTCACCCATGTCTTCGTGATGGATGTGCCGGGGGTGCCGCATCCGCTGATGGTGACCGATGCCGCGATCAACATCGCGCCCGATCTGCGCACCAAGGTCGATATCGTGCAGAATGCCATCGATCTGGCGATTTCGATCGGGATCGAGGTGCCGAAGGTGGGCGTGCTGTCGGCGGTCGAGACGGTGAATCCCGACATTCCGTCCTCGCTCGATGCGGCGCTCTTGTCGAAGATGGCCGAGCGCGGCCAGATCCGGGGTGGCATGGTCGACGGGCCGCTGGCGATGGACAACGCGGTCGATCTGACGGCGGCGCGCACCAAGGGCATCACCTCGCAGGTGGCGGGGCGGGCCGAGGTTCTGGTGGTGCCCAATCTGGATGCGGGCAACATGCTGGCCAAGCAACTGGCCTATATCAGCCATGCCGAAGGTGCGGGCGTCGTGATGGGGGCGAAAGTGCCGATTATACTCAATTCGCGGTCGGATGACGACAAGGCGCGGCTGGCCTCCTGCGCGGTGGCGACGCTGCACAATGCCCGGCTGAACGGGCTGATCCCGGCCCAGCGGGCGGCGGAGTAGGACCATGTCGCATGTTCTGACCCTGAATGCGGGCTCTTCCTCGCTGAAATTCGGCTTTTTCCGTTTGAACGGCGCGGCCGACGATCCGGACCCGCGCATCGTCGGCTCGGTCGAGCGGATCGGCACGGGCGAGCGTGCCCGGCTCAAGGCCAAGCGCCAGGACGGGATGGTGCTGGTCGACCGCGAATTCGGCCGCAACCATGTGGCCGACCACGAAACGGCCCTGGCCCGGGCCGTCGAGTTCCTGAAGGAACAGCGCCCGCAGGCCGAGCTTGACGCGGTCGGGCACCGGGTGGTGCATGGCGGGCCCGATTACGACATGCCGGTCGAGCTGACGGGCGAGGTGATGGCGCGGCTTGCGCAGTTCGAGCCGCTGGCACCGCTGCACCAGCCGCATAACCTGGCGGGCGTGCGCGCGGCGCTGAAGCTGTTCCCCGAGGCCGTGCAGCTGGCCTGTTTCGACACCGCCTTTCACCGCAACCACCCCTGGGTCAACGACACTTTCGCCATTCCGCGCAAGTATTACGATCAGGGCGTGCGGCGCTACGGGTTCCATGGGCTCAGCTATCAGTACATTTCCGAGACCTTGCGCGAGACGGCGCCGCATCTGCATATGGGCCGCACCGTCGTCGCCCATCTGGGCAATGGCGCCTCGATGTGCGGGCTGATGGGCGGGCAGTCTCGGGCCTCGACCATGGGGTTCA
Source organism: Rhodovulum sulfidophilum DSM 1374 (assembly GCF_001633165.1). Taxonomy (NCBI): domain Bacteria; kingdom Pseudomonadati; phylum Pseudomonadota; class Alphaproteobacteria; order Rhodobacterales; family Paracoccaceae; genus Rhodovulum; species Rhodovulum sulfidophilum. The sequence continues at coordinate 1,922,953 of NZ_CP015418.1, forward strand.
CGGCGCTTGACGGGTTGCCGATGGGCTCGCGCTGCGGTCAGCTCGACCCGGGCGTGCTCCTGTACATGCTGAGAAGCGAGGGCATGACGCCGGCCGAGATCGAGGACGAGCTGTATCGCAAGTCGGGGCTTCTGGGGCTGTCGGGGCTGTCGAACGACATGCGGACGCTCGAGGCCGCGGGTACCGAGGAGGCGCGCCAGGCGATCGACTATTTCGTGTTCCGGATCCGCCGCGAATTGGGCGGTCTGGTCGCGGCGCTGGGCGGGATCAGCACCATGGTGTTCTGTGGCGGGATCGGCGAGAATTCGGTCCTGATCCGCGAGAAGGTCTGCACCGGTATGGGGTGGATCGGCATGGAACTGGACGAAACGCGCAACATGCGCAACGAGCGGATCATCTCGACCGATTTCAGCCGGGTGCGCATTCTGGTCATTCCCACCGACGAGGAGATCGTGATCGCGCGGGCCGCGCGCGACATGCTGGCGCGGCGCGCTGCGGACGCGGCGTGATGGGGGCGGCCTTGCTCTCCGGATCGGCGGGCATGTGCCGCTTGGATATCGGCCGGATCACGATGATGCGGCGCCACTGTGCAGGTCGGTCGGGGCGTCTGTCCGCTTGCCGTGGGGCGGGCGCGAGACTGGCAGCGAGGGCGTCGTGTCCGCTCCTGACGCATATTCCCATTCTCGGGTCCGCCTTTCGCGCCCGGCCGGCATGGCTGCCATATCCGCATTGCCTGCGGCAGGGGCGCCTCGGACGGCCGGCCGCGCGATGAAAGCGAGGGAGGCGACATGAAACGGGCACTGAAACCGGCCGAGGCCGCCGAGATGATCCCCGAGGGTGCGGTGCTGCTGATCGGCGGTTTCATGGGGGTGGGCGCGCCGCACCGTCTGATCGACGCACTGGTCGCGCGCGGGGTGGGCGGGTTCACCGTCATCGCCAACGATACCGTGCGGCCGGGCCAGGATATCGGCAAGCTGATCGACGCGCGGCTGGTGGCGAAATGCATCGTCAGCCATATCGGCCTGAACCCCGAGACCCAGCGCCAGATGATTGCGGGCGATCTCGAGGTCGAACTGGTGCCGCAGGGGACGCTGGTCGAGCGCATCCGCGCGGGCGGCGTCGGGCTTGGCGGCGTGCTGACGGCGACCGGGCTGGGCACGGTTGTCGCCGAGGGCAAGCCGACGGTCGAGGTCGACGGCAAGACCTATCTGCTGGAAAAGCCGATCCGGGGCGATTTCGCCCTGATCGGGGCGCGGCAATGCGACTATGTCGGCAATCTCGAATACACGCTGACCGCGCATAACTTCAATCCGGTGATGGCGATGGCTGCGGATACGGTGATTGCGGAGCCGCATCACGTCATGCCCGTGGGGATGATCCCGCCCGACGCGGTCAAGACGCCCGGGGTGCTGGTCGACCACATTCTGGAAAGGCTGGTCTGATGGATGCCAAGGAGGTGATCGCCCGCCGGGTAGCGCAGGAGGTGCGCGGGGGCATGCTGGTCAATCTGGGGATCGGGCTGCCTTCGATGGTGGCGAATTTTGTCCCCGACGGCATGCATGTGTTCTTTCAGGCCGAGAATGGCGTGATCGGGCTGGGCCAGCGTCCGCCGGACGGAATGGAGGATCGCGACCTGACCGATGCGGGCGGCGGTTTCGTGACGGCGGTGCCGGGCGCGGCCTCGATCGACAGCGCGATGAGCTTCGGTCTGATCCGTGGCGGGCATCTGGACATGACGGTGCTGGGCGGGCTGCAGGTGGATGAAAAGGGCCATCTGGCCAACTGGATGGTGCCGGGCAGGATGGTGCCGGGGATGGGCGGCGCGATGGATCTGGTCACGGGCGCGCGCCGGGTGATCGTGGCGATGGTCCATGCCGCGAAGGGCGCGCCGAAGATCGTGCCGGAATGCACGCTGCCTTTGACCGCGACGCGCAGGGTCAGTCTGATCGTGACCGAGATGGCGGTGATCGAGCCGACCGACGAGGGCCTTGTCCTGCGCGAGCGGGGCCCGGGCGTGGCGGTGGATGACATCCTTGCGGCAACCTCGGCGGCGTTGATCGTGCCGGATGATGTCGCGGAAATGGTGCTGGGCTGAGCGGCGTCTTCTGACGGGGTGGCCGAAGTGGCCTGCTGGATCAGGTCATCGAACGAGCTGGTTGAATTAACCTATTGTTAATAATAAACATCTTGACTCTGCGCGCGGTCTGGGCTATACCTTCAGGCAAGCTGGAAGACGTGGGAATGGCGGCACGGGGACACCCCGGGGGCCGCTTTTTCTTTGTCTTCTCACTGCAATAGGCAGGTCAATCAGGCAGACGCGATGACAGACGATCTCTCACCTGCAGCGGGCGACGCGGCAGCGTGGGCGGTGCTAGAGGAAGCCGAAGAACATTACAGGCGCATGATCCGCGCACTGAATGACCTGATCGAAGAAATCCAGGCCGGCAATTCCGAGCGCGCCCGCATGCTGCGGGGTGCGCTGAACGATCTTGGAAAAGCGGCCCAGACTGCGTTTGATGAACGGCAGCGGGTGGAAAGGCGGCTCAATGCTGAAACCGGTTCCGACGGAGGAATCCAGGCACTCGACCTTGACCAGGCGCGCCTTGAAGTCAGGCGCCGACTGGATCGCCTGCGCTCCGCCCGAGACGCAGACAGCGTTTCTGGAGGGGATGGATGAAGCGGTGCTGCTGGCGCTGCCTTACCTGTTCGAATTCTGGGCATTGCCGCATCAGCTTGCCCCCGAGGGCGGCTGGCGGTCCTGGGTGATCATGGGCGGGCGCGGCTCTGGCAAGACCCGGGCAGGCGCGGAATGGGTCCGCTCGCAGGTCGAGGGAGCGCGTCCGCTGGACGAGGGCAGGGCGCGTCGGGTGGCGTTGGTCGGGGAGACCATCGACGAGGCGCGCGAGGTCATGGTGTTCGGCGAGAGCGGCATTCTGGCCTGTTCGCCGCCTGACCGGCGGCCGAACTGGGAGGCGACGCGGCGGCGGCTGGTCTGGCCGAATGGTGCCGTGGCGCAGGTCTTCTCGGCGCATGATCCGGACTCGCTTCGGGGCCCGCAATTCGATGCCGCCTGGTCGGACGAGCTGGCGAAATGGAAGCGGGCCGAGGAAACCTGGGACATGCTTCAGTTCGGGCTGAGGCTGGGGGGGGACCCGCAGCAATGCGTGACGACGACGCCGCGCAATGTTCCGGTGCTGAAAGCGATCCTGTCCAACCCGATGACGGTTGTCACACATGCCCCGACCGAGGCCAACCGGGCCAATCTGGCGGCGTCCTTTCTGGAGGCGGTGCGGACGCGCTATTCGGGCACGCGGCTCGGGCGGCAGGAGCTGGACGGCATCCTGCTGGAAGAGGCCGAAAGCGCGCTCTGGACGCTTGCCCGGCTGGAGGTCTTGCGGGTCGATGCGGCCCCGGAGCTTGACCGGATCGTGGTGGCGGTCGATCCGCCGGTATCGAGCCATGCCGGTTCGGATGAATGCGGTATCGTCGTGGCCGGGGTCCGGATGCAGGGCCCGCCCCAGAGCTGGAGCGCTTACGTGCTGGAGGATGTGAGCGTCGCGGGGGCCGCGCCGACAGCCTGGGCGAAAATCGCGCTTGCGGCCATGGAACGCCATTCGGCGGACCGCATGGTGGCCGAGGTCAATCAGGGTGGCGATCTGGTCGAGACCATGATCCGGCAGCTCGACGCGATGGTGCCGTTCCGCGCGGTTCGGGCGACACGGGGCAAGATCGCCCGGGCCGAACCGGTGGCGGCGCTCTACGAACAGGGGCGCGTCAGGCATCTGAGGGGGGTGCAGGTGCTCGAGGAGCAGATGTGTCACATGACGGCGCATGGCTATGAGGGCCGGGGCAGCCCGGACCGGGTCGATGCCCTGGTCTGGGCGATCAACGATCTGATGATCTCGCCGGCCGCGCATTGGCGCCGGCCGCGCGTGAGGGGCCTTTAGACCGGCAGAACAGCCCGCATGGGCGGCACGGAACGGCCGGGATCGGCCCGCCCCCGGGGAGACCGGGCGGCGGGCCTTTTCTTTCCCTCCGTCCGCTGGCGGAGCCGACCGAAAACGGAGGATGACTGGCGATGAAATTCAACCTGTTCCGCCGAGCGACGGAAACACTTCCCGAAACCAAGGCCTCGGCCACGGGGCCGGTGATCGCCTGGGCGGGAGCGGGCCGCGCGGCCTGGACGCCGCGCGATACGGGGTCGCTCATCCGGGCGGGGTTCAACGCCAATCCCGTCGGTTTTCGCGCGGTCAAGCTGATCGCGGAATCCGCGGCGGCCTTGCCGTTGATCTGTCAGGACGAGGACAGGCGCTACGAAACCCATCCGGTGATCGAGCTGCTCAGGCGGCCCAATCCGGCGCAGGGCCGCGCCGAGCTGATGGAGGCGCTTTACGGCCAGCTTCTGCTTTCGGGGAACGGCTATCTCGAGGCGGTGGGCGGCGAAACCGGGCTGCCTTTCGAACTGCACGTGCTGCGCTCGGACCGGATGAGGCTGGTGCCGGGAACGGACGGATGGCCCGTCGCCTATGACTACATGGTGGGGGCGCGCAAGCACCGCTTCGACATGACCGGGCCGGTGCCGCCGATCTGCCATATCAAGAATTTCCATCCGCAGGACGACCATTACGGCCTGTCGCCGATGCAGGCGGCCGCGACCGCGGTCGACGTGCATAATGCCGCCTCGCGCTGGTCGAAGGCGCTGCTGGACAATGCGGCCCGGCCCTCGGGCGCAATCATCTATACCGGCTCGGACGGCCAGTCGATGTTGAGCGAGGAGCAATATTCGCGGCTGCAGGACGAGATGCTGTCCTATCACCAGGGGGCGGCGAATGCCGGACGGCCGATGCTGCTGGAAGGTGGCCTCGACTGGAAGCCGATGGGCTTCTCGCCCTCGGACATGGAGTTTCAGAAGACCAAGGAGGCTGCGGCTCGCGAGATCGCCACGGCCTTCGGAGTGCCGCCCATGCTTCTGGGAATTCCGGGCGAGGCGACCTACGCCAATTACCAGGAGGCCAATCGCGCTTTCTACCGGCTGACCGTGGTGCCTCTGGTGGCGAAAGTCACCGGGGCCCTGGCCGAGTTTCTGGCGCATTTCGGCTCTTCGGCGGTTTCTCTCAAACCCGATCTCGACCAGGTGCCGGCGCTGGCCGCCGAGCGGGATACGCAATGGAAGAGAATCTCAGAAGCCGAGTTCCTGACCGAAGACGAGAAGCGTGCGCTGCTCGGGTTGCCGAGGCGGCCGGAGGGGGGGTGAGGGTGCCCCAGCCAAGATCGGGGTCGCGGTTTCTCTATGCCCCCTTCGATGCGACGCATATCCGGATCGAGGCCAGCGAGCGGGTGATGGAAGAGCGCTGGAGTGCGCTCGAATACCGGCTGAAACGCATCGAGGAGATGCTGGACCAGATCGAAAAGCGTGTGTGGCTGACGGTTTACGGGATCGTCGCGGTGATCCTTGCCCAAGGCGTCGCCTCGATCCTGTCCGCCATATCCGCGCCATAGCAGTGAAAAGGACAGACCGGATGAAGGAGTACGACGTTGGCAGCGCGCTCGAGCACAAGTTCTGCAAGAACGACGCCCTGCCGCTGGCGCTGAAGGAGGGTGCGGTGATCGAGGGCTATGCCTCGGTCTTCGGGGCCGCCGATTTCGGGGGCGACATCGTCCAGGGCGGGGCCTATGCGGCCTCGTTGCGGCAGATCGCAGCAGAGGGCCGCCGGGTGAAGATGCTCTGGCAGCACGATCCGTCGGAACCGATCGGGGTCTGGGACGAGGTTCGCGAGGATGCCCGCGGGCTTTATGTCAAGGGCCGGATCCTGACCGATGTGACCCGCGGCCGCGAGGCGGCGGCGCTGGTCGCGGCGGGGGCGCTCGACGGGTTGTCGATCGGCTACCGCACCAAGCGGGCAAGCAAGGATGCAAGCGGGCACAGGCTGCTTGCCGAGCTGGAGCTTTGGGAAGTGTCGCTGGTGACCTTTCCGATGCTTGCCGATGCGCGGGTCGGCACCAAGGCGGAAGAAAGCGCCGAGGCGCTGTTGCGCGATCTGGCGGATGCCTTTGCGGGCGCCCGTCGTGCGCTGGCCGAGGGGTGACGCCCCGATGCCGGCAGGACCGTTCCCAGACAGGACGAGCGATATGACCGAGACCGAAGCCAAGACCGGGCGGGTGCGTGGCCCCGCTGTGGAAATACGCGAGGCGCTGGAGGACTTCATGAAGGATTTCAGTAGTTTCCAGTCCGAAATCAAATCGAGACTCAAGCAACAGGAAGAGCGACTGACCATGTTCGACCGGAAATCGCAAGTGACTGCGGGGCGCCCTGTTCTGTCCCGTTCCGCCGAGATCGAAGTGCCTCACAAGAAGGCCTTCGGCGCTTATCTGAGAACCGGCGACGATGACGCTCTGCGCGGGCTCGAAATCGAGGCCAAGGCGATGTCGACCGCGGTGGCCGGCGATGGCGGCTATCTGATCGACCCCGAAACCGCCAGCAGCATCCAGTCGGTGCTGACCTCGACGGCGTCGATCCGGTCGATCTCGCAGGTGGTCACGGTGGAGGCCAGTTCCTATGACGTCCTGGTCGACCATTCGGATACCGGCTCGGGCTGGTCGAGCGAGACCGGCAGCCAGGTCGAGACCGGGACGCCTCAGATCGAGCGGGTGACGATCCCGCTGCACGAGTTGTCGGCGATGCCAAAGATCAGCCAGCGGCTGCTGGATGACAGCGCCTTCGACATCGAGGGCTGGCTGGCGGGGCGGATTGCCGACAAGTTCGCCCGGGCCGAGGCCGCCGCCTTCATCTCGGGCGACGGTGCCGACAAGCCGCGGGGCTTTCTCAACCATCCGAAGGTGGCCGAAGCGTCCTGGTCCTGGGGCAGTCTCGGCTATGTCGCGACCGGTGCCGATGGCGATTTCGACGTCGGGGCGCCCTCGGACGCGATCCTCGATCTGGTCTATTCGCTGGGGGCTGTCTATCGCGCCAATGCCACATTCGTGATGAATTCGAAGACCGCCGGTGCGGTCCGCAAGATGAAGGATGCCGACGGGCGGTTTTTGTGGTCGGACGGGCTGGCCGCGGCCGAGCCCGCGCGGCTGCTGGGCTATCCGGTGCTGATCGCCGAGGACATGCCCGATATCGCAGCGGATGCGGCGGCCATTGCCTTCGGCGATTTCCAGGCCGGGTATGCCGTGGCCGAGCGGCCCGATCTGCGGGTGCTGCGCGATCCGTTCTCGGCCAAGCCGCATGTGCTGTTCTACGCTACCAAGCGCGTCGGCGGCGATGTCAGCGACTTTGCTGCGATCAAGGTGCTGAAGTTCTCGGTGTCCTGATCGCAGGCGATCCGGCACCGCATCCACACCGGCCCCCGGTATCGGGGCGGTGAGGCGCGCGCTGACCCCCGAGGTCCGATCCATCCGGGCGTTCCCTCCGACAGGGCGGGACGGGTCGGCGCGCGTCGTCCTTGCGGCGAGGAAAAGCGGAGAAACCACGACATGATGCTGATCGAGCAGACGAGGGTGCCCGGAGCGGCGCTTCCGCTTGCGCAATTCAAGGCGCAGCTGCGTCTCGGGACGGGATTTGCCGGAGAGGAAAATCAGGATGCCTATCTCGAGGCGCTGCTTCGGGCCGCCATCGCGGCGGTAGAGGCGCGGACCGGAAAGGCCCTGATCGTCCGGAGCTTCAGCTATGAGCTGCAGGGCTGGCGCCAGAGCGACCGGCAGGTTTTGCCGGTCGCGCCAGTGCAGGCCGTGACCGGGATCCGCGCCGTCGACCGCAACGGCACCGCCGTTCCGGTGCCGCCCGGACGCTACCGGCTGGTGGCAGACACCCATGCGCCGCAGCTGCGGGGCACGGGGGGGGCGATGCCGGGCATTCCCTTCGAGGGCAGCGCCCGGATCGATTTCGAGGCTGGGTTCGGTGCCGACTGGGCAGCGGTGCCCGAGGATCTGGGCCATGCGGTGTTGCTGCTGGCCGCGCATTACTACGAGAACCGGCTCGAGCAGCCGACCGGGAAAGGCGCGATGCCGTTCGGCGTTGCCGCGCTGACCGACCGCTGGCGCCCGTTGCGGCTGACGCCGGGAGGCCCGCGATGAGCCGGGTGCCGATCCTGAACCGGCAGCTGGTCCTAGAAGTGCCGGTCCCTGTCGCCGATGGCGCGGGCGGCTTTTCCGAAACCTGGGTGCCGCGCGGCACGCTTTGGGCCGAGATGAGCCCGCGCATGGCGGGCGAGCGGGCGGGCGAGGAACTGGCGCTGTCGCGGGTCCTTTACCGGGTCGTGGTTCGGGGCGCTCCACCGGGCGCGCCCTCCCGGCCCGCGGCCGGCCAGCGGTTCCGCGAAGGGACGCGGTATTTCCACATCCGGGCGGTGACCGAGCATGACGCGCGCGGCCTCTACCTAGCCTGCTATGCGGAAGAGGAGATCGGGGCATGAGCTATGGCATGGCGGCGGCGCTGCAGGCCGCGATCTTCGAGCGGATTTCGGGACATGCCGCCATCGCCGCGATCGTCGGCGACGCGATCTTCGATGCCGTGCCCGCGGGACGTGTTCCGCCGATCTATGTGAGCCTGGGTCCGGAAGAGGTCCGCGACGCGTCCGACAAGGGCGCGGACGGGGCAAGGCATCTCGTGACGATTTCCGTCGTCAGCGAGGAGGCCGGTTTCGCCCGGGCCAAGGCCGCCGCCGGAGCCATCTCCGACGCCCTGACCGGGGCACCGCTCGCGCTCGCCCGGGGCAGGGTGGTCGGACTTTGGTTCGACCGCGCCCGCGCCCGGCGTGTCGGAGCGAAGGATCAGCGTCGCATCGACCTGCGGTTCTCCGTCCGGGTCGAGGACGATTGAATGACACATGTGGAGGACGCGAAATGACGGCGCAGAACGGCAAGGATCTTCTCATCAAGGTCGACATCTCCGGCGCGGGAGACTTCTCGACCTTCGCGGGGCTGCGGGCCTCGCGCATCAGCTTCAATGCCGAGCCGGTGGACGTGACCAGCCTGGAAAGCCAGGGCGGGTGGCGCGAATTGCTGGTCGGCGCGGGGGTCAAATCGGCCGCGATCAGCGGTTCGGGCGTCTTCAAGGATGCCGAAACCGACGCCCGGGCCCGGCAGGTCTTCTTCGATGGCCTCATGCCGCTTTTCCAGCTGGTGATCCCGGATTTCGGGGTCGTCGAGGGGCGGTTCCAGGTCAGCAGCCTGGAATATGCCGGCAGCCACAATGGCGAGGCCACCTATGAAATGACGCTCGCCTCGGCCGGTGTCCTCAGCTTTACGGCGATGTGAGCATGCCAAATCCCCATGCAGGCGAAGTGGCGCTGATGGTCAATGCAGAGCGCCGGGTTCTCAAGCTCACGCTTGGCGCATTGGCCGAACTGGAGGCGGCGCTGGGCGCCGACACGCTGCTGGCGCTGATCGAGCGCTACGAGGAGGGGCATTTCGCGACCCGCGACGTGGTCGCGCTTTTGCTGGCCGGGTTGCGCGGCGGTGGATGGAAGGGAACGACGGCCGATCTTGCCGAAGCCGATATCGGGGGCGGGCCGATTGCCGCCGCGCAGGCGGCCGCGCAGCTTCTGGCGCGGGCCTTCACCTTGCCGGAGGCGAGAAAGGATGGGCTTTGACTGGGGCACCCTGATGCGGGCGGGCATCCGCGGGCTGGGACTGAGGCCGGCCGAGTTCTGGGCGCTGACGCCCGCCGAACTGATGCTGATGCTGGGGGCCGATGGCGGGCCTGCCCCCATGAGCCGCGCGCGGCTGGAGGAACTGGCCCGCGCCTTTCCGGACAAACCGAGGGACGAAGGATAGGCCATGGCCGATGCTGACGATATCGAGTCATTCGAGGCGCAGCTGGAGGCGCTTGAGACGACCCTGGGAGGAGCGAGCGGCACGGCCGCGGCTTTCGAGGTCGAACTCGTGCGGATGCGGGACTCGCTGACGCTGACGAACCGCGAGGTCAGTTCGCTGTCGAACGCCATCGGGCGCGGCCTTCGGGGGGCCTTCGACGGGCTGGTCTTCGATGGAATGAAGCTTTCCGATGCCCTGAAATCGGTCGCCAATTCGCTGGCCAACGCAACCTATGCTGCTGCCGTGAAGCCCGTGCAGGGGCAGCTGGGCGGTTTGCTTGCGGGCGGGATCGAGGGGCTGCTGGGTGCCGCCTTGCCCTTTGCAAAGGGCGCGAGCTTTTCGCAGGGCCGGGTCATTCCCTTCGCTTCTGGCGGTATCGTCGGTCAGGCGACCTATTTTCCGATGCGGGGGGGCACCGGGCTGATGGGAGAGGCCGGGCCCGAGGCGATCCTGCCGCTGTCGCGGGGCGCCGATGGCCGGCTGGGGGTCCGGTCGGAAAGCGGCGGTTCGGCGCGGCCGGTCCAGATCGTGATGAACATCAACACGCCTGACGTACAGGGCTTCGCGCGCAGTCAGAGCCAGATCGCGGCCGAGATGAGCCGTTTGCTGTCGCGCGCCCAGCGGAACAGGTGAAGGAGGAGATCGCAGATGGGATTTCACGAAGTCCGTTTCCCGGCCAATCTCAGCTTCGGCTCGGTGGGCGGTCCCGAGCGTCGCACGGAGATCGTCACCCTCGCCAACGGTTTCGAGGAGCGCAACAGCCCCTGGGAGCATGCCCGGCGGCGCTACGATGCGGGGGTCGCGATGAGTTCGCTTGACGATGTCGAGCAGCTGATCGCCTTCTTCGAGTCGCGGCGCGGCCAGCTTTACGGATTCCGCTGGAAGGACTGGTCGGATTACAAGTCCTGCCGCCCTTCGGCCGAGATCGCGCCGGGCGATCAGGTGATCGGTTTCGGCGATGGCGGCACGGTCCAGTTCCAGCTTCAGAAGACCTATGCCTCGGGCGGGCAGTCCTATGTGCGTCCGATCGCAAAGCCGGTCGCGGGCACGGTTCGGCTGGCCGTGGACGGCACCGAGATCTTCGCGCTGACCGATTACATGATCGACCTCGCTTCGGGCTTGGTGACCCTGGCCGAGGCGCCGCCGACGGGAGCGGTCGTGAGCGCGGGGTTCGAGTTCGATGTCCCGGTGCGGTTCGATACCGACCGGATCCAGAGTTCGGTCGAGAGCTTCCGGGCCGGAGATGTGCCCTCGGTTCCCGTCGTGGAGCTCCGGATCTGATGCCGCTGTCGGGGACATTTCTGGCGCATCTGGAAAGCGGCGCGACAACGCTTGCCAGGGCCTGGGCGCTGGTCCGGCGCGACGGCGTCGTGCTGGGCTTCACCGATCACGACCGCGATCTTGTCTTTGCAGGGGTCACCTTCCGGGCCGATACCGGTATGACGGCGCGGGCGCTGAGCCAGACCACCGGGCTTTCCGTCGACAATTCGGCCGCCGTCTCGGCGCTGAGTTCGGAGGCGATCACCGAGGAGGACATCTCGGCCGGACGCTATGACGGCGCGGGGCTGCGGATCTGGCTGGTCAACTGGCGCGATCCCGAACAGCACGCGCTGATCTTCACCGGGACGCTGGGCGAGATGACCCGGACCGCCGGGGCCTTCGAGGCCGAGTTGCGCGGTCTGGCCGAAGGGTTGAACCAGCCGCAGGGGCAGATCTACCAGGCCCCTTGCGGTGCGGTTCTGGGCGATGGGGCCTGCCGTTTCGACACCGGACGGGCAGGCTTTTCCGCCGTCCTGGCTGCGGTGGCCGTGACCGGGCACCGGGCGTTCCGGTTCGAGGGGCTGTCCGGCTTTTCTTCCCGCTGGTTCGAGCAGGGGCGGCTTGAGGTGATGTCGGGACCCGCGGCCGGGCTTGCGGGCGCGATCAAGAGCGACCGCGAGGAGAATGGCCTTCGGGTGATCGAGCTCTGGTCCGAGATCCGCGGGCCGGTCACTGCCGGCGACACTCTGCGGCTGACGGCTGGATGCGACCGGCGGGCCGAGACCTGCCGCAGCAAGTTCGACAATTTCCTCAATTTCAGGGGGTTTCCGCATATCCCGGGCGAGGATTGGCTGATGAGCTATCCGACCCGCACGGGTGTGAACAACGGGGGAAGTCTGACGTCATGATCGACATGGGAGAGCGGGCCGCCGCCGAGGCGCGGCGCTGGATCGGCACGCCATACCGCCATCAGGGCACGGTGCGGGGCGCCGGGGCCGATTGTCTGGGCTTGTTGCGCGGCGTCTGGCGCGCGCTTTATGGCCGCGAACCCGAGGAGGTGCCGCCCTACACGCCGGACTGGTCCGAACCTCAGGGCGAAGAGGTGCTGTGGCGGGCGGCCGGGCGGCATCTGATCGCCAAGCCGCTGGAGCAGGCCGCCGAGGGCGATGTGATCCTGTTCCGGATGCGCGACGACACGGTTGCCAAGCATCTCGGCTTGCAGGGGCGGGTGAACGGGGTGCCGAGTTTCATTCACGCCTATTCCGGCCATGGCGTGGTCGAAAGTTCGCTGTCCGAGCCCTGGACGCGGCGGATCGTGGCCCGGTTCGCCTTTCCCGAAAGGATCTGATCCATGGCGACAATCGTATTGTCGGCGGCTGGTGCTGCGGCCGGTTCGGCGCTGGGCGGCTCGGTGCTGGGGCTGTCGAGTGCGGTCCTCGGCCGGGCGGTCGGTGCCACGCTGGGGCGGGTGATCGACCAGCAGTTGCTGGGCAGCGGATCGCAGGCGGTCGAGACCGGCAAGGTCGAGCGGTTTCGTCTGACCGGGGCCAGCGAGGGGGCGGCCGTGGGGCGGCTCTGGGGGCGGTCGCGGATCGCGGGACAGGTGATCTGGGCCTCGCGCTTTCGCGAGACCGTCAGCAGCCATGGCGGCGGCAAGGGCGCGCCCAGCAGGCCCAAGGTCAAGCAATTCAGCTATTCGGTGAGCCTTGGCATCGCGCTTTGCGAAGGCCGGATCGCGCGCGTCGGCCGGATCTGGGCGGACGGAACCGAGATCGAGCCGCAATCGCTGACGATGTGGGTCTATGACGGGTCGGAGGACCAGCTGCCCGATGTGCTGATCGAGGCAATCGAAGGAGAGGGCCGCGCCCCGGCCTATCGCGGGACCGCTTATGTCGTGATCGCGGACATGGATCTGGCCCGCTTCGGCAACCGGGTGCCGCAGCTTACCTTCGAGGTGGTGCGACGCGCCGCCGGTGCGGTCGACGATCTGCCCGGGCTGGTGCAGGGCATGGCTCTGATCCCGGGCACGGGCGAATACGCCCTGGCGACGACGCCGGTTCATTTCTCCTACGGGCCGGGGCAGGCGGCGTCGGCCAATGTGAATACCCCCAGCGGCAAGACCGACATCGCCACGTCTCTTGACATGCTGCAGGGCGAATTGCCGAATGTCCGCTCGGTTTCGCTGGTGGTGAGCTGGTTCGCCTCGGATCTGCGGGCGCCGGTGGCGCGGATCAGACCCAAGGTCGAGCAGACGAAGTTCGACGGTCAGCCGATGCCCTGGCAGGTGGCGGGGCTGAGCAGGCGCATGGCCGAAGTGGTGCCCCATGTCGACGGCAAGCCGATTTATGGTGGGACGCCGACCGATGCCAGTGTCGTCGAAGCGATCCGGGCGTTGCGCCAGCGCGGCCAGGAGGCGGTTTTCTATCCGTTCATTCTGATGGACCAGCTTGAGGGCAATTCCCTGATCGACCCCTATACCGGGGTGGCGGGGCAGCCGCCCTTGCCCTGGCGCGGCCGCATCACGCTGAATTTCGCGCCGAACCATGCCTTCACGACAGATGGCAGCCGGTTTGCCGAGGATGAGGTGGCACTGTTCTTCGGGACCGCGCGGCCGGAGGATTTCGAGCTTTCCGGCCAGGACGTCCTGTATTCGGGACCGGATGACTGGAGCTATCGCCGCTTCATCCTGCATTACGCTCATCTTTGCGTGCTTGCCGGCGGGGTTTCGGCCTTTTGCATCGGCTCGGAGCTGCGCGGGCTGACGACGATCCGGGGCGCGGAGGGACGGTTTCCGGCGGTGGAGGCGCTGCGGGCGCTGGCGGCGGATGTGCGCAGGATCGTCGGCCCGTCCTGCAAGATCGGCTATGCGGCCGATTGGAGCGAATATTTCGGCTTTCATCCCGAGGACGGGACGGGCGATGTGCTGTTCCATCTCGATCCGCTCTGGGCCGATCCCGCGATCGATTTCGTCGGCATCGACAATTACATGCCGCTGTCGGACTGGCGGGATGGCGACGAGCATGCCGATGCCGGTTGGAGAACGATCCACGATCGGGACTATCTGCGGTCGAATATCGAGGGGGGCGAGGGGTTCGACTGGTATTACGGCTCGCAGGCGGCACGCGATGCGCAAATCCGCACGCCGATCACCGACGGGGCCCATGGCGAGCCCTGGGTCTGGCGCTACAAGGATCTTCGGAGCTGGTGGCAGAATGCCCATCATGACCGGATCGACGGGGTGCGCAGCGTGGTGCCGACCGCCTGGGTGCCGCAATCGAAGCCGATCTGGTTCACCGAGCTCGGCTGCCCCGCCGTCGACAAGGGCACCAATGCGCCCAATCTCTTCAGCGATCCGAAATCCTCGGAAAACGCGCTGCCGCCCTATTCGACCGGTGCCCGCGACGACCTGATCCAGCATCAGTATCTGCGGGCGATGCTGGGCTATTGGGGCGATCCCGCGATCAATCCGGTCTCGGAGCTTTACGGGGCGCCGATGGTGGACATGTCCCGCGCCCATGTCTGGGCCTGGGATGCACGGCCCTATCCGCAGTTTCCGGCCAATCGCGCGCTTTGGTCGGATGGCGACAATTACAGCCGGGGGCACTGGCTGAACGGGCGCGCCTCGGCGCAGGCGCTCGATGCGGTGATCCGCGAGATCTGCACCGAGGCGGGCGTTTCCGACCTGGATGTCTCGGATGTCTACGGGCTGGTGCGGGGCTATGCCGTCGGCGATCTGGCCGGGGCCCGGGCCGCGCTGCAGCCCCTGATGCTGGCCTATGGCATCGAGGCGGCCGAACGCGACGGACGGATCGTCTTCTTCAACCGCGACGGCCGTGAGCGCGTGGCCATCGATGCCGCGGATCTGGCCCGGACCGGCGAGTTGGCGGGCGATATCGAACACAGCCGGACGCCCGAGGCGGAGACTGCCGGGCGGGTCCGGCTTTCCTTCGTCGAGGCCGATGGCGCCTACGAGACCCGCGCCGCGGAGGCGATCTTTCCGGACGAGGCGAGCCGGACCGTCTCGGCCAGCGAGATGCCGCTGGTACTGACCGGGGCCGAGGGGCAGGCCATCGTCGAGCGCTGGCTGGCCGAGTCGCGTGTTGCACGCGACCGGGTGCGGCTGGCGCTGCCGCTGTCATCGCTGTCGGTGGGGGCGGGCGATGTCATGCATCTGTCCTCGGGCGATTACCGGATCGACCGGGTCGATCTGGGGGATACGCGCCGGATCGAGGCGGTGCGGGTCGAGCGCGGGCTGTATTTGCCACCCCGGATCGATGACCGGGGCGTGGTACAGCCCGCTTTCGCGGCACCGGTGCCGGTCCATGCTCTGTTCATGGATCTGCCGCTTCTGACCGGAGACGAGGTGCCGCATGCGCCCTATCTGGCGGCAGCGGCGGTGCCCTGGCCCGGGAGCGTCGATCTTTACGCTGCCGTCGAGGATGCGGGATATACCCTGAATACCACGCTGGAGCGTTCGGCCGTGATCGGGCTTGCCGAGACCCCGCTTCATGCGGCGGCGCCGGGACGATGGGATCGGGGCCCCGCCTTGCGGGTGAAACTTGCCTCGGGAACGCTTTCCTCGGTCCGGGAGGCCGATCTGCTGGCGGGCGCAAATCTGGCGGCTATCGGAACGGGCGATGCCGCGGGCTGGGAGCTGTTCCAGTTCGCCGAGGCGGAGCTTGTCGAGGCTGGCACCTACGAGCTGCGGATGCGGCTCAGGGGGCAGGCGGGAACCGAGGCCGACATGCCGGAGCTTTGGCCGGTCGGCAGCACGGTCGTCCTGATCGATGCGCGCCTGTCGCAGATCGCTCTGCCCGCGTCGGCGCGGGGGCTTGAGCGGCATTACCGCTTCGGACCGGGGACGCGGGCCTTTGACGACCCGAGCTACAGCCATGCCAGGCTGGCCTTCGACGGGATCGGGCTGCGGCCCTATGCGCCGTGCCATCTGAGATCCCGGAAGGGGGCGGGGGGCGATCTGACGCTGAGCTGGATGCGCCGCACCCGGATCGACGGCGATAGCTGGGCATCGGTCGAGGTTCCGCTTGGCGAGGCGCGCGAGGTTTATGCGCTGCGGATCATGAACGCTGCCGGGGACGAATTGCGGGCAGAGACCGTGACCGCGCCCGGCTGGACCTACACGGCGGCCATGCAGATGGCGGACGGGGCCGTCGCCCCCTTTGCCGTCGAGGTTGCGCAACTGTCCGATCAGTTCGGACCCGGACCCTATCGGAGGATCGAGATCGATGGCTAACACCGCGAACCTGTCCCTGCCGCTGTTGCAGGCGGCACAGGCGCAGAAGCATGTGATCGTGAACGAGGCGTTGACCCGGCTCGATGCGCTGGTTCAACTGCGGCTGCAGAGCCTGACGGTGTCTGCGCCGCCGCTGGGGGGGCCCGACGGTTTGGCCTGGGGCGTTCCTGTGGGCGGCGCGGGCGAGTGGGAAGGGCAGGATGGCCGGATCGCCCTGAGGGACAATGGCGGCTGGGTCTTCGTGACGCCCCTGACCGGCTGGCGTGCCTTCGTGGTGGATGCGGGCACCGACATGCGCTGGACCGGCGGTGGCTGGACCGTGGTCGGCGGTGCCGTGGCGCCTTCGGGCGCTGGGATCGCCTTTCGGGTGCTTGAATTCGATCATCCGGTGGCGGCGGGCGGAGTGCAGAATACGGCGGTGGCGATCCCCTCGCATGCAACCGTGTTCGGGGTCACAGGACGGGTGATCGAGGAGATCACCGGCACGCTGGGCAGCTGGCGGCTTGGCGCGGACGGATCGGACAACCGCTTCGGCTCGGGGCTGGGGCTTGGCCTCAATTCCTATGTGCGCGGTGTGCTGGGCAGGCCGCTCACCGGCTATGCAGCGATGCCGCTGAGGCTGAGCCCGGAGGGTGGCAGCTTTTCCGGCGGGATGGTGCGTCTTGCCGTCCATTTCACCGAACTCTCTCTTCCGGCCAGCGTCTGAGGGACCGCATGCGCCCGATTCTTCATGGCGACGCGGTGGCGGCGGCGCGGGCGCTGTATCGCCTGCCCGCAACCGAGCGCGGGCGGATGATCGGTTCAATGCTGCTGCGGGTCGAGGCGGCAGATTGCTATCGTAAAAGGTTCGGGCGGGGACATCCCCGCTGGGGAGACGGATCGCTGATGGCGCTGGCCCAGAATTTCGATCTGCCGCCGGAGCCGTCGCTGGACGACACCGATTACTGCCGCTGTCTGGCGCAGGTCCTTGGCGCCCTGGCGACCTGGCGGGAATGGAAAGCTGCGCTTTCGTCCCCGGGTTGACCGCGCCGCTGCGGCGCGGGAAGGGGGGCGGGCATGGGAGCGCTCACGTCTTTGCGCGCGTCGGGCTTGATCTTGGAAGGCGGGACGGTTCTGCTGTAAGCTGGGCCGGAAACGAAGAGGAACGTTTATGCCCGAGATCAAGCCGCGCCTTGCCGAAATCGACCCGGTCTGGAAGCGGATCTGCGCCGAGGCCGAGGAGGCTGTGAGCGCCGAACCGTTGCTGGGCGGGCTCATGCATTCGAGTCTGTTGCATCATGCGGGCTTCGAAGATGCGCTGGCCTATCGATTCGCGATGAAGCTGTCTTCGGGCGAAATGTCCGAGCAGCTTCTGCGTGAGATCGCCGATCAGGCTTATGCGGACGATCCGGCGCTTGGCCGTGCGGCGCGGGTCGATCTGACCGCGGTTCACGACCGCGATCCGGCCTGCCATCGCTACATTCAGCCGATCCTGTTCTTCAAGGGCTATCAGGCGCTGCAGGCCTACCGGGTCGGACACTGGCTCTGGCAGCAGGGAAGGCAGGACATGGCCTATCTGGTGCAGATGCGGGTTTCGGAATCCTTCGGCGTCGATATTCACCCGGCCGCAAAGCTGGGGCAGGGGATCATGATCGACCATGCCCATTCCATCGTGATCGGCGAGACCGCCATTGTCGGCGACAATGTCTCTATGCTGCATTCGGTCACGCTGGGCGGGACCGGCAAGGACGATGGCGACCGGCATCCCAAGATCGGCGACGGGGTGCTGATCGGGGCAGGGGCCAAGGTGCTGGGCAATATCCATGTCGGCCATTGCTCGCGGATCGCGGCGGGGTCGGTCGTGCTGACGGATGTGCCGCCCTGCTCGACCGTGGCGGGCGTGCCGGCGAAGATCGTCGGTGAGGCGGGCTGCGACCAGCCCTCGGTGATGATGGATCACCGGCTGGGCGGCTGCGACGGGGATTGAGCCCGATCCCGGGACAGAAAAAAGGCCCGGCGGTTCCCCCGGGCCTTTTCTTTTTCCTAGCTGCCGGTTCCGCTCAGGCCAGCATGGCCAGCGGGTTCTCGAGATTGTCCCGGATCGCCTGCAGCAGCTCGGCGCCGAGCGCGCCGTCGATCACCCGGTGATCGACGCTGAGCGTTACCGACATTACGGTCGCGACCTCGATTTCTCCGGCATCGTTGACGACAGGTTTCTTCACGCCCGCACCGACCGCGAGGATCGCGCCATGGGGTGGATTGATGACCGCGTCGAAATTGTCGATCCCGAACATTCCGAGATTGGAGATCGCGAAGCTGCCGCCCTGATACTCCTGCGGCGCGAGCTTGCGGTCGCGGGCGCGGGTTGCGAGATCCTTCATCTCCTTCGACAGCTGGCTGAGGGATTTCGTTTCGGCATCCATCAGCACCGGCGTGAAAAGCCCGCCTTCGATCGCCACCGCGACGGCCACATCCGACGGCTTGAGCTGCAGTATGCGGTCGCCGGCCCAGACCGCATTCGCCTTGGGCACCTGTTGCAGGGCAAGCGCGCAGGCCTTGATGATGAAATCGTTGACGGAGAGCTTGATGCCGCGGGCGCCGAGCTGGTCGTTCAGCGTCTTGCGGAACTCGAGCAGGGCGTCGAGCCGGATGTCGCGGCGCAGGTAGAAATGCGGGATCGTCTGCTTGGCTTCGGTCAGGCGCGCGGCGATGGTCTTGCGCATCCCGTCCAGCGTGACGACCTCGTGCTCGCGGTTCTCATAGATCTTCGCGACGGCATCGGCCGAGGCGCCTGCAGGCATCGCGGCCGCGGGGCTGGCCACCGGGGCGGCAGAGGCAGCAGGCGCCTTCGGCGCGGCGCTGGCCTTCTCGACATCGGCGCGGACGATCCGGCCGCGCGGACCGGAGCCTTCGATCGCGGCCAGGTCGAGCCCTTTCTCGGCCGCGATCCGGCGCGCGAGCGGCGAGGCGAAGATACGTTCGCCCGAGCCCGTGCTGGGCGCGGGCGGGGCGGCGGCCGGCGCGGAGCCCCCGCCGGTGCCCCCTTCGGGGGCCGATTTGCCACCCGCGTCGGCCTGTGGGGCCTCCGGGGCGGATGCCGGCGCGGGCGCTGTCGCGGCGCTGTCGATGTCATCGGCGCTTTCGCCCTCCTCGAGCAGCACCGCGATGGGGGTGTTGACCTTGACCCCTTCAGTGCCGGCCTCGATCAGGATCCTGCCGACCGTGCCCTCATCGACGGCCTCGAATTCCATCGTCGCCTTGTCGGTCTCGATCTCGGCCAGAAGGTCGCCGGCCGAGACGGTATCGCCTTCCTTGACCAGCCATTTTGCCAGCGTGCCTTCCTCCATCGTCGGAGAGAGGGCGGGCATCAGGATTTCCGTTGCCATGTCTCTGGCTCCTCAGCGATAGGTTACGGCGCGGGCGGCCTCGATGACCTCTTTCGTGGTCACCAGCGCCAGCTTTTCCAGGTTGGCGGCATAGGGCATGGGCACGTCCTTGCCGGTGCAGTTGATCACCGGCGCGTCGAGCCAGTCGAAGGCCTCCTGCATCAAGACGGCCGAGATGTGGTTGCCGATCGAGCAGACCGGGAAGCCTTCCTCGACGGTGACGCAGCGATTGGTCTTCTTCACGCTTTCGATCACGGTCGCGGTGTCGAGCGGGCGCAATGTGCGCAGGTCGATCACCTCGGCCTCGATCCCGTCCTTGGCAAGCGCGTCTGCCGCCTCGAGCGTATGGGTCATGCCGATGCCGAAGCTCACCAGCGTCACGTCCTTGCCCTCGCGCCAGATCCGGGCCTTGCCGAAGGGCACGGTGAAATCATCCATCACCGGGACATCGAAGCTCCGCCCGTAGAGGATCTCGTTCTCGAGGAACATCACCGGGTTCGGATCGCGGATCGCGGTCTTGAGCAGGCCCTTGGCATCGGCGGCGGAATAGGGCTGGACCACCTTGAGGCCGGGGATATGCGCGTACCAGGCGGCATAGTCCTGGCTGTGCTGGGCGGCGACCCGGGCGGCGGCGCCGTTGGGGCCGCGGAACACGATGGGACAACCCATCTGGCCGCCCGACATGTAAAGCGTCTTGGCGGCGGAGTTGATGATCTGGTCCATCGCCTGCATGGCGAAGTTGAAGGTCATGAACTCGACGATGGGGCGCAGCCCGCCGAAGCCGGCACCGACGCCGAGACCGGCAAAGCCATGCTCGGTGATCGGCGTGTCGATCACCCGCTTGGAGCCGAATTCGTCAAGCAGCCCCTGGCTGATCTTGTAGGCGCCCTGATATTCGGCGACTTCCTCGCCCATCAGGAAGACATCCCCGTCCCGACGCATCTCTTCGGCCATTGCGTCGCGCAGCGCCTCGCGCACGGTGGTCGATTTCATCTTCGTGCCGGAAGGGATCTCGGGGTCTGCCGCCGGTGGCTTCGCCTTGGCCGGGGCGGAAGGGGCTGCGGAGGGGGCGGCGTCGGGCGCGGAGCCTCCGTCGGAGGCCGCCTTGCCCGCCGCGTCGGCCGCGGGCGCGGCCTCCTGCGCGGCCTTTGCGGCCGCGTCGGCATCTTCGCCCTCTTCGACCAGCACGGCGATGGGGGTGTTGACCTTCACCCCCTCGGTGCCCGCCGCGATCAGGATCTTGCCCATGATCCCTTCGTCGACGGCCTCGAATTCCATCGTCGCCTTGTCGGTTTCGATCTCGGCCAGGATGTCACCTGCCGTGACGGTATCGCCTTCCTTGACCAGCCATTTCGCCAGCGTGCCTTCCTCCATCGTCGGAGAGAGGGCGGGCATCAGGATTTCCGTTGCCATGTCTGTCTCTCCTCCTCAGGCGTTCTGCGGCGCCGTTTCGGCATATATGTCGGTATAAAGCTCGTCGACCGGCGGCTCGGGGCTTTCCTTGGCGAACTCGGCGGCCTCGTTGACCACGGCCTTGATCTCCTTGTCGATCTCCTTGAGCTCGTCTTCGGTCGCGTGCTTGCCCTGCAGGATCAGCTCGCGCACATTCTCGATCGCGTCGCGTTCCTCGCGGATCTTCTGGACCTCTTCGCGCGAGCGGTACTTGGCCGGGTCCGACATCGAGTGGCCGCGGTAGCGGTAGGTCATGACCTCGAGGATATAGGGGCCCTTGCCCGCGCGGCAGTGCGCCACCGCCTTCTCGCCGGCGGCCTTGACCGCGAGCACATCCATGCCGTCGACGGATTCGCCGGAAATGCCGTAAGCCGCGCCGCGTTCCCAGAAATCCGGGCTTTTGGTCGAACGCTTGACCGAGGTCCCCATCGCATACTGGTTGTTCTCGATCACGAAAATCACCGGCAGGTCCCAGAGCTGTGCCATGTTGTAGGTCTCGGCAACCTGGCCCTGGTTCGCGGCGCCGTCGCCGAAATAGGTGAAGGTCACCCGGCCATTGTCCTTGTACTTGTCCGAGAAGGCCAGGCCCGCGCCGATCGGCACCTGGGCGCCGACGATCCCGTGACCGCCATAGAAATGGCGCTCCTTCGAGAACATGTGCATCGACCCGCCCTTGCCCTTGGAGTAACCGTCCTGGCGGCCGGTCAGCTCGGCCATCACGCCTTTCGGGTCCATGCCGCAGGCCAGCATGTGGCCGTGATCGCGGTAAGAGGTGACGCGCTTGTCGCCCTCTTCGGCCGCGGCCTCGAGGCCGACGACGACC
This sequence comes from Rhodovulum sulfidophilum DSM 1374, assembly GCF_001633165.1. NCBI lineage: Bacteria > Pseudomonadati > Pseudomonadota > Alphaproteobacteria > Rhodobacterales > Paracoccaceae > Rhodovulum > Rhodovulum sulfidophilum. The sequence goes on from NZ_CP015418.1 coordinate 1,944,923, forward strand.
GCCTCCTGGCCGATATAGAGGTGGCAGAACCCGCCGATCAGCCCCATGCCGTAAAGCTGGCCCGCCTTTTCCTCGAAACGCCGGATCAGCAGCATTTCGCGGTAATAGGTCAGAAGCTCTTCCTTGGAGATGTTCGGTTTTGCGGGCGGTTTTCGCGTGGCCATCTGGCAGCGCCTCCCATGCGCGGAAAATGGTTTAACGTTAAACGAAAATATATCAGAGCGGTTCTAGGAATGCGAGGGCTTTTTCCCCGGCCGGGTTTCAGGGCGGATAGGGCAAGGAATATGAGAGACGGGGAGGGGGCTCAGCGCACCACGATTTCGTCGGCGCGGATCAGGCCCAGCACGCTGCGGGCGCGTTCGTCGAGCAGGTCGAGATCGAGATAGCTGTCGGACAGCCGGCGTGTCTTGTTCGAAATGGCCTCGAGCTCGGCTTCAAGCTCGGCTTTCCGCGCCTCGAGTTTGGCGGCATCCGCTTCGATCTGGATGCGACGGAACAGGCCGTAATCCCCCTGCACGGCGGCAAAGGTGAAATACATCGCCAGCGAGAAACTGACGCCGATATAGACAAGCGCCCCCCAGGCGGGGCGCAGACGCGTCGTGGCCATGACCCTGCCCCTGCTGGCCGCGTCCCATGCGCGGCTCGCGGCAGTCTAGGGCAACCGATTCGTGTTGGGAATCGAAATCTGGGCGCGCGCGGATCACAAAGCCGGTCTCAAAAACAAGGCCCCAGCGGCAAGCTGCGTCATCTTGCGCGGAACATGCGCGCGCCCCGGTCCGATCCGGCGCGCGCGCATGCAGGCATTCGGATCAGTCTTCCAGCGCGGCCACACCGGGCAGGGTCTTGCCTTCCATCCATTCGAGGAAGGCGCCGCCCGCAGTCGAGATATAGCTGAACTTCTCGGCCGCGCCCGCGCCGTTCAGGGCCGCAACGGTGTCGCCCCCGCCCGCGACCGATACCAGCTGCCCGGCCTCGGTCAGCTCGGCGGCCTTCTTGGCGGCGGCATTGGTGGCGGCATCGAACGGGTCGATCTCGAAGGCGCCGAGCGGGCCGTTCCAGATCAGCGTCTTGCACTTGTCGAAGACCTCCTCGATCAGCTCGACCGATTGCGGGCCGGCATCGAGGATCATCGCATCGGCGGGGCAGGCATCGGCCGCAACCGTCTCGTTCACCGCGCCGGCCCGGAATTCGCGCGCCACCACGACATCGACCGGCAGCACGATCTGACAGCCCGCCGTGTCGGCCTTGTCCTTGATGTCGCGCGCGGTGCCGGTCATGTCATGCTCGCACAGCGATTTGCCGACATTGATCTCCTGGGCGGCGAGGAAGGTGTTGGCCATGCCGCCGCCGATCACCAGATAGTCGACCCTGCCGACGAGATTGCCGAGCAGGTCGAGCTTGGTCGAGACCTTGGCGCCGCCCACCACCGCGACCAGCGGCCGGGCCGGATTGCCGAGCGCGCCTTCCAGCGCCTTCAGTTCGGCCTCCATCAGGCGGCCCGCGCAGCAGGGCAGCAGCTTGGCGATGCCCTCGGTCGAGGCATGGGCCCGGTGTGCGGCCGAGAAGGCGTCGTTCACGTAGATGTCTCCGAGCGCGGCCATGGCGGCGGCCAGGGCCGGGTCGTTCTTCTCTTCGCCCTCGTGGAAACGGGTGTTTTCCAGAAGCAGGATGTCACCTTCGCTGAGCGCGGCGACGGCCTGCTTGGCGGGCAGGCCGATGCAGTCATCGGCAAAGATCACGCCGCGTCCGAACACCTCTTCCAGGGCGGGCAGGGTGATCTTGAGGCTCATCTCGGGCACGACCTGCCCCTTGGGGCGGCCGAAATGGGCCAGCAGGACGGGCTTGCCGCCCGCCTTGAGAATGTCGTCGACGGTCGGCTTGATCCGTTCGATCCGGGTCGCGTCCGTCACCCGGCCATCCTCGACCGGTACGTTGATATCCACACGGACCAGGACCACCTTGCCGGCAAGGTCCATGTCGTCGAGGGTTTTCCAAGCCATGCATTGTCCTCCCGAAGGGCTCACGTTGGCGTTAATTCGCCCGAAGTGTCGGAAAGGTCAATGCCCGGTCCCGTTCCTGCCCCTTTTCATCGCCTTTCCGCCGCACTAGTGTCTCGGCCCGACAGAGATCCCGAGGAGGAACCGGCCATGGCCGAGATCAAGGACCCCGAGAACACCATCATCATGGAGCTGAAGGGGGGCCGCGTCACCATCGCGCTTCTGCCCGAGGTCGCGCCCAAGCATGTCGAGCGGATGAAGGCGCTCGCCCGGGCCGGAGCCTATGACAATGTGGTGTTTCACCGCGTGATCGAGGGCTTCATGGCCCAGACCGGCGATGTGGCGCATGGCAATGCCGAGAAGGACTACAACCCCCGCCGCGCCGGGACGGGCGGGTCCGATCTGCCCGACCTGCCCGCCGAATTCTCCAAGCTGCCGCATGACCGCGGCACCCTGGGCGCGGCGCGCTCCGCGAATCCGAACTCGGCCAATTCGCAGTTCTTCATCAACTTCTCCGACAACCATTTCCTCAACGGCCAGTACACCGTCTATGGCCGCGTCATCGAGGGCATGGAGCATGTCGACGCCATTGTCCGGGGCGAGCCCCCGGCCGATCCCGACCGCATGATCAGCGTCAAGGTGGCAGCGGATGCGTAAGCTTCTGGTCGCGCTGCTCTGCACGCTTGCAGGCCCGGCGCTGGCGACGGGGCTCGATATCCAGATCGCGGGCGAGGGGGCGAATGGCACGGTCCATGTCGAGCTGTTGGACGATGTCGCCCCCGATCATGTCCAGCGCATCACCGAGCTGGCCCGCGAGGGCGCCTATGACGACGTCGTCTTTCACCGGGTGATCGACGGGTTCATGGCCCAGACCGGCGATGTCGAATTCGGCAAGTTCGGCATGGACATGCGCCGCGCCGGCACCGGCGGGTCCGACCGCCCCGATCTCAAGGCCGAATTCTCGGACGAGAGCTTCGATCGCGGCGTGGTCGGCATGGCGCGCTCGGCCAATCCCGACTCGGCCAATTCGCAGTTCTTCATCATGTTCGCTCCGGCGCCGCATCTGAACGGCCAGTACACGGTCGTCGGCCGGGTGACCGAGGGCATGGACGTGGTCGATGCGATCAAGCGCGGCACGGGCCGGAACGGCGAGGTGATGGGCCAGCCCGACCGCATGGTCAAGGTCAGCGTCACCGACTGAGGCGCGCCGCGCCTGGAAACTGGAGGCGCGCCGCGCCTGGAAACGAAAACGGGCGGGGCCATCTGGCCTCGCCCTTTTTTCGTGCCTTGAGCTGCCGCTCCGGGGCCTGAAGACAAGGGCGCCGCGCGGGTTTCCCGGCGCGGCGCGTCTTTTCCCGGTGGCCTTCGGGCTCAGCCGTCCAGCCGCACCAGGGCGTGGCGCTTCTTGCCTGCCGACAGCTTGATCGGCTCGGCCAGCATCGCGGCATCGACCATCAGCCCGGCATCGGTCAGCGGCGCGTCATTCAGCCGCGCGCCGCCCTCGGCGATCAGCCGCTTGGCCTCCTTGCCCGATTTGGCAAGCCCGGCCCGGGTGAGGAGCTGCGCCACCGAAATGCCCTCGGCCAGCTCGCCTGCGCCCAGGGCGACCGTCGGCAGATCCTCGCCCGTCCCGCCCTTCTCGAACACCTCGCGGGCGGTGGCCTCGGCAGCCTCGGCCGCGGCGCGGCCATGGGCCAGCGCCGTCACCTCGTTGGCCAGCACGATCTTGGCATCGTTGATTTCCGATCCCGCCAGCGCGCCCAGTCGTTCGCATTCCTCGACCGGCAGCTCGGTATAAAGCTTGAGGAACCGGCCGACATCGGCATCGGTGGTGTTGCGCCAGAACTGCCAGAACTCGTAGGGGCTCAGCATGTCGCCGTTCAGCCAGATCGCGCCGCCCTGGCTCTTGCCCATCTTGCGGCCATCCGAGGTGGTCAAAAGCGGCGAGGTCAGCCCGTAGACCTCGCTTTCGAGGATGCGGCGGGTCAGGTCGATGCCGTTGACGATATTCCCCCACTGATCCGAGCCGCCCATCTGCAACCGGCAGCCGTAGCGGCGGTTGAGTTCGAGGAAGTCATAGGCCTGCAGGATCATGTAGTTGAATTCGAGAAAGCTCAGCGACTGTTCCCGGTCGAGCCGCGACTTGACCGAGTCGAAGCTCAGCATCCGGTTGACCGAGAAATGCCGGCCGATATCGCGCAGGAAGTCGAGATAGTTGAGCCCGTCCAGCCATTCGGCGTTGTTCAGCATCAAGGCGTCGGTCGGCCCTTCGCCATAGTCGAGGTATTTGGCGAAGACGTCCTTGAGCCCGGCGATATTGGCGTCGATCTGTTCGGGGGTCAGCAGCGGCCGTTCATCCGAGCGGAACGAGGGATCGCCCACCTTGGTGGTGCCGCCGCCCATCAGGGTGATCGGCCGGTGGCCCGTCTTCTGCAGCCAGCGCAGCATCATGATGTTGAGCAGATGCCCGACATGCAGCGACGCCGCGGTGGCGTCATAACCGATATAGGTCGTGACCACCCCCGTCGACAGAGCCTCGTCCAGGCCCTGATAATCGGTGCAGTCGGCCAGGAAGCCGCGTTCGATCATCACGCGCAGGAAGTCCGATTTCGGGTGGTAGGTCATTGCCTCTTGTCCCTTGGGTTCACATTCCGCCGTGATATATCGGCGGCAGGCAGTAAGGGAAAGACCATGATGCAGACCGGTCCGGTGCGGGCCTTGGGAACCATGTCGGGCACCTCGCTCGACGGTGTCGACGTGGCCCTGGTCGAGACCGATGGCGAGACGCTCGCGGGCTTCGGCGCCACCGGCTACCGGCCCTATGCGCCGGAAGAACGCGCGGTGCTGGCCGCGGCGCTCGGCCGCTGGCCGGGCGAGCCGGGCGTGGCCGAGGCGGCGCGGGTGGTCGAGGCGGCGCATCGCGCGGCGATGGCGCCTTTCGCCGGGGCGGCGCTTGCCGGGATGCATGGCCAGACCCTGGCACATGACCCGGGCGGCCGCGGAACCCATCAGGCGGGCGACGGGGCCGGACTTGCCCGCGCGCTCGGGATGCCGGTGGTCTGGGATTTCCGCAGTGCCGATGTGGCGGCGGGCGGGCAGGGGGCGCCGCTGGCGCCTTTCTTCCATTTCGCCTGCGCGCGCCGGGCCGGGCTGAGCGCGCCGGTGGCCTTCCTCAATCTCGGCGGCGTCGGCAATCTCACGCTGGTCGATCCGACCCGCGACCGGCCCGAGGCCGAAGGCGCGCTTCTGGCCTTCGATACCGGCCCGGCCAATGCGCCGATCGACGATCTGCTTCGTTCCCGCTGCGGCCAGCCTTGCGACCGCGACGGCGCGCTGGCAGGCGGCGGCAGGATCGACGATGCCGTGCTGACCGAGTTCCTCGCCCATCCCTATTTCCGCAAGCCGCCACCGAAATCTCTCGACCGGAACGATTTCGCGGGGCTGCTCGACGCGGTGGCGGGCTGTAGCGATGCCGATGCCGCTGCCACGCTGACGGCGGCCGTCGCGGCGACGGTGGCGGTCGGGGTCGGGCTCTGCCCGCACCGTCCTGCCCGGCTGCTGGTCACGGGCGGCGGGCGGCGGAACCCGGTCCTGATGCGGATGATCGCCGAACGGACGGGGCTTGCGGCCGAGCCGGTCGAGGCGCTGGGGTTCGATGGCGACATGCTCGAGGCGCAGGCTTTCGCCTTTCTTGCGGTGCGGGTGGCCCGCGGCCTGCCGACCTCCTGCCCCGGAACGACCGGCGTCGCCCGGCCGGTCTCTGGCGGACGGATCTCGCAGCCCTGAGTGTCGGGCCCGCGGTATCAGGCCCGCGGGATGTCGAAATCGGGCGGCGCCATCTCGAATCCCTCGAAGCGAAAGCCCGGGCTGACCGTGCAACTGACCAGCGTCCAGGCCCCGAGCGGCCGCGCGGCCTGCCACTGGCCCGCGGGCACCACCGCCTGCGGCCGCGCGCCTGCCGTCAGATCGGGCCCGAGCACAAGCTCCCGGGCAGGGCCTGCCGCGGTCGCGGCAAGGCTCAGCTCAAGCGGGTCGCCCGCGTGATACAGCCAGATCTCGTCGGCATCGACCCGGTGCCAGTGGCTCCGCTGGCCTTCGGTGAGCAAGTAGTAGATGGCGGTCCCGGAGGGGCGGCCACCGGGCGCGGCCGGGGCGACCCAGGTTTCGCGGTACCAGCCGCCCTCGGGATGGGGCGCCAGACCGAGCGTCGCGATGATCTCTTCGGCTGTCATGGCCCGACCCTACGTCCGCGCCCGTCCTGCGCAAAGCGGTTTCATGGCCAGAGCGGCGGTCATCGGCGGCGGCTATCCGGAGCCTTGGGAGGGGGCAACCGCATCCGAAGCCGTCGGCCAGCCTTCGCCGGAGCGGCGGCCGAAGAGCGCGAGAAGGCGATGAATCCCGGTGCGAAAGGTGATAAGAGGCAGGCCGTCACGACACTGGAAAACGCGCGGAACCGTCTCCGCAAGCTGCATCTTCGGGAACGGCGATCCGGAACCGGGTCGGCGGCGCTTTCCTGTTGTCGCCATGCAAGGGGAATGAAGAACAAGCATGACACAGGAAGATACCGCGCCATCTCAGCGCGAAACATTGTCGAGCGACGATATTGTGTCGCGAATACTGGGGTTTACCCTTTTCTGCATGGGGTTTTCACGCGCCCCGGCTGACCAGGTCGCACGCGGTCGCGGCTGGCTGGACGAGGCCGGGCAGCCCACTGCCGACGGGAAGGCTCTGATCGAGGCCCTCATGAGCCGTGATTCGGCCTATGGCATCTACAAGATGGTATACTGATGTAGACAAAGCCCCGCAAGCCCGATCTGCGACCGCGCGTCGCGGGTCGGCAGGAAAAAGGCGCGTGCCCCGAAGGGCCGCGCCTTTGTCGTTTCGAGAGGCGGTGAAGCTCAGCCGCGCAGGATCGAGGTCCCGGCATATTCGGCGGTTTCGCCCAGCATCTCCTCGATCCGGATCAGCTGGTTGTATTTCGCCAGACGGTCCGAGCGCGACAGCGAGCCGGTCTTGATCTGGCCGCAATTGGTGGCGACCGCCAGATCGGCGATGGTGGCGTCCTCGGTCTCGCCCGAGCGGTGCGACATCACGTTGGTGTAGCGCGCGCGATGGGCCATATCGACGGCCTTCAGCGTCTCGGTCAGCGACCCGATCTGGTTGACCTTCACCAGCAGCGAGTTGGCAATGCCGTCCTTGATGCCGCGGGCCAGGCGCTCGGGGTTGGTCACGAACAGATCGTCGCCCACCAGCTGGACCTTGCCGCCCAGTTCCGAGGTCAGCAGCTTCCAGCCTTCCCAGTCATCCTCGGCGCAGCCATCCTCGATCGAGATGATCGGGTAGTCGGCCAGCAGCTTGCCCAGATACTCGACATTCTCGGCGGCGGTGAGGCTGAGGCCTTCGCCCTTCATCTCGTATTTGCCATTCTCGAAATATTCGGTCGAGGCGCAGTCGAGGGCGAGGCAGATGTCCTCGCCGGGGGTGTAGCCGGCCTTCTCGATGCTTTTCAGGATGAAGTCGAGCGCATCGCGGGTCGAGTTCAGCGCCGGCGCAAAGCCGCCCTCGTCGCCGATGGCGGTGTTGTGGCCGGCCGCGGCCAGTTCCTTCTTGAGGGTGTGGAAGACTTCCGACCCCATGCGCACGGCGTCGCGGATATTGCCCGCGCTGACCGGCATGATCATGAATTCCTGGATGTCGATCGGGTTGTCGGCATGTTCGCCGCCATTGATGATGTTCATCATCGGCACCGGCAGGACGCGGGCCGAGGTGCCGCCGACATAGCGGTAAAGCGGCTGGGCGGTGAAATCGGCGGCGGCCTTGGCGGCGGCAAGCGACACGCCGAGAATGGCATTGGCGCCGAGGCGGCCCTTGTTCTGGGTGCCGTCAAGCTCGATCATGGTGCCGTCGATGGCAACCTGCTCGGTCACGTCGAAGCCCACCAGCGCCTCGGCGATCTCGCCATTGACGGCGGCGACGGCATCCAGAACGCCCTTGCCCATGTAGCGGGTCTTGTCGCCATCGCGGCGTTCGACGGCCTCATGGGCGCCGGTCGAGGCGCCCGAGGGCACGGCGGCCCGGCCCATGGTGCCGTCCTCGAGGATCACGTCGACCTCGACGGTGGGGTTGCCGCGGCTGTCGAGGATCTCGCGGCCGATGATGTCGATGATGGTGCTCATGGGGGGGCAGTCCCTTTCTAATGCACGAAGAAAAACTTGGGCCGAGTTCTAGCGTCCGGCGCGGCGAAGGGAAAGGGCGCGTTCGCGCCAGAGGGTATAGAGCCCCGAAGAGATGATCACGGCGGCCCCGACCAGGGTCATCGTGTCGGGATGCTCGCCGAAGGCGGCCATGGCGATGACGAGGGCGAAGATCAGCCGCGTATAACGGAAGGGCGTCACCACCGCGACATCGCCGATCCGCATGGCCTCGACGATGGCGTAATAGCCCGAGACCCCCATCACCAGCGCCCCCAGAAGCGACAGCGCGTCGGTGCGGTCGATCGCCACCGGCCCCTGGACGAATGTCATCATCACCAGTCCGATCGGCACCAGCATGAAGAAGCCATAGGCCGACAGCTGCAGCGAGCCCACATTGCGCGGCGTGGCCCGGGTCGCGAGATCGCGCAGCGCCAGTCCGAAGACCGCGACCACCGCGAAGATCGAGGCCGGTTCGAAACCGTCGAGCCCGGGGCGCACGACGATCAGGACGCCGGCGAACCCGACAGAGATCGCGGTCCAGCGCCGCCAGCCGACCTGCGCCCCCATGAACAGGGCTGCGCCCAGCGTGACGGCCAGCGGGGTCGCCTGCAGGATGGCCGAGGCCGAGGCCAGCGGCGTCAGCGCGATGGCGGTGACATAGCAGAGCGTGCCGACGATCTCGCCCGAATTGCGCAACAGGACGGGGCGGCTCAAGAGCGCCCGCGACCACAGCCGCTGGCCGCGCCGAAGCGCCATCAGCGCGAAGATGATCCCCCCGCCCATGCCCAGAAGCGTGAGGATCTGCCCGATCGGCAGCGTGGCGGCCACCTTCTTGACGAACATGTCCTCAAGGGCAAACGCGGCCATTGCCGCGACCATCAGCATGATGCCGCGCATGTTGTCCATTTTTCAGGCGTCCTCAGGAAAGGGTGTCTGTCCCGATTATCGGGCCGGGGCGCGGGAGGGAAGTGAAATCGCCATCTGCCCGGCCCGCCGGGCAAGGCCCGGGCTCAAAGCCAGCGCAGCAGGCGGAACAGCGCCAGCAGCCCGAGCGCCAGGGCCACATTCGCCGCCGAGAGCAGCGCGAAGGCCCAGGGGCTGGCGGTGCCCGGCATGCCTGCGACATTCACCCCGAACAGCCCGGTCAGGAACCCGAGCGGCAGGAAGATCGCCGCCACCACCGACAGCACATAGCCGTTCCGCGCCATCGCCGTGCCGCGCTGGCCTTCCAGATGGTCGTGCAGCGCCACCAGCCGCGCCGTCACCGCGTCGAGCTCCTCGACGGTGCGCGCCGCGCGGTTCGCGCTCTCGCCAAGGAGGATGCGCGCCTCGGCATCGATCAGCCCGGGCCCGCTCGAGCCTTCCGAAAGGCGGACCAGCGCCTCGCGCTGCGGCCCGGCATGGCGGCGCAGCCGGATCGCCTTGCGGCGCAGCGATGCCAGCCCGTCGGCCGCGTCGTCCTCCTCGCGCTCGAGGATGGCCTCCTCCAGCGCGTCGGTCTGGTCCTCAAGCTCGACCGAGACCGCCTCCAGCCGGTCGGTCAGCCCCTCGGCTATTTCGGCGAGGAAGGCGCCGGGGGAGGCCGGAGCGGTACCGCTCTCGGCCGCGCGACGCAGGTCGTCGAGCGCGAAGACCTTGCTTCGGCGCACGCTGACCACCAGTCCGGGGCCGACCCAGAGCCGAAGCGAGACCATGTCCTCGGGCTCGGCGCCGGGATTGAGGTTGACGCCCCGCATGTTGACGACGAGCCCGCCTTCGAGCGAGGTGCAGCGCGGCCGGGTTTCGGTCTGGACGATCGCGGCGGCGGCCACGACCGGCAGATGCGCCTCGGTCCAGTCGACCAGCGCCGGGTCGGTCAGTGCGAAATGCAGCCAGCGCCAGGCCGCGCCGGGGCCGGGTGCCGCGTCGGGCCAGGGGTCGGCAACCGGCCTTGTGCTGCCGTCGGGGCCGATATCGAAGGCGGCAAGCGGCTGGAGAGGGGCCGTGCTCATGCCTAGACCAGTTCGGGTTCGCGGCTGAACCGGCGGGCAAGCGCGCCCACCGTCAGCCCCTGCACGAGGATCGAGAAGACCACGATCACGTAGGTCGCGGTCAATATCAGCGGCTTCCAGTCGCTTTCCGGCAGGCTCAGTGCCAGCGCGACCGAGATCCCGCCCTTGAGCCCGCCCCAGGTCATGATCGGGATGGTGCCGCGGTCAAAGCCCTGACGGCGCCCGATCAGCAGCACCGGCACAGCGACCGAGACCAGCCGCGCCAGCAGCGCCAGCGCCACCGCCCCGACCAGCGTCGCGATGCCGTCAAGCGCGAAGGCCACCGCGAAGACCTCGATGCCGATCAGCAGGAACAGCACCGCGTTGAGGATCTCGTCGATCATCTTCCAGAACGCATCGACATATTTCCGGGTTTCCTCGGACATGCCGTATTTCATGCCGACATGGCCGATCATCAGTCCCGCCACCACCGCCATGATCGGCGCCGAGACCCCGGCGGCCACCGCAAGCTCGTAGCCGCCGAAGGCCAGCGCCAGCGTGATCAGGACCTCGAGCGCGTAATCGTCGATCCGGCGCATGACGCGGAAGGTCAGCCAGCCCAGCACCCCGCCCAGAACCGCGCCGCCCACCGCCTCGCGCAGGAACAGGATGGCGGCCGCCGCCGCCGCGCTGTCGCCCGCCGCCGCGCCATGGCCGTCATGGGCCGAGGGGAAGGCGAGCCCGACAAGGATCAGGAAGACCACATAGGCCACGCCGTCATTGAACAGGCTCTCGCCCGCGATGGTGGTTTCCAGAGACCGGCTCAGCCTTGCGTCGCGCAGCACGCCCAGCACCGCGACCGGGTCGGTCGGCGAGACGATGGCGCCGAACAGCACCGCCAGCAAAAGCGGCATGCCGGTCAGCCAGGAGAAGCCGACCCCCACCACCGCGACCGACAGCGCCACCCCGATGGTGGCCATGATGAAGACGCTGGGTGCCTGGGCGCGCAGGTCTTCCACCTTCACATGCAGCGCCCCGGCAAAGAGCAGCAGCCCCAGCATGCCTTCCAGCAACGTGTCCGAGAAGTCGATCCCCCGTACCAGCCCGGTCAGGCTGTCGCCGATCCCGAGCCCGGGCATCAGCGCGTCGAGCGCCATCGCCGAAAGCGAGACGATCAGGGCCACCAGCAGGATGCCGATGGCCTGGGGCAGGCGCAGGAGAAAGTAGTTTATCGTGCCGAAAAGCGCGGCCAGCACGATCAGAAGCGAGGCGATCTGCAGCAGGGACATGCCGTGGTCCAGAGGTCGGGGGTGAGAGTCGGAAACATCGGGTCGCCGACATGGCTAGCCCGAACTCCGGACGGGGCAAAGCGGAATATCCCGGGCCCACGCGCGCCTCCCCGGGATGCGGGCCCAGGATCAGGTGCCGCAGAAGGTCTGCAGCACCTCTTCGCCGGCGGCGGGCGGGTCACGCAGGTCGTCGGCGCCGGTCTGGCTGTCGAAGGGGCGTTCCAGCACGTGCTGCAGGCGCTGGAACGGGCCGAGATCGCCCCCGGTCGCGGCCGAGATCGCCGCCTCGATCCTGTGGTTGCGCGGAATATAGGCCGGGTTCGCGGCGCGCATCCGGGTCTCGGCCTCTGCCTGCGGCGTATTCTCGCGGGCAAGCCGGGCCTGCCAGCGCCCGGCCCAGGCCTCGAAGCCCGCGCGGTCGCCGAGGCCCGCTCCGGGACGGCCCTCGGCGAGATCGCGGAAGCTGTTGGTGAAATCGGCCCGCTCGGCGGCCATGAGATCCAGAAGCCCGTGGATCAGTTCGGCATCTTCGGGCTCGGCCCCGGCCAGCCCGATCTTGGGGCGGAACACGTCGAGCCAGGCCGCCTTGAAAAGGTCGGGAAAGCCGTGCATCGCGGCGGTCGCTTCCTCGATCGCGCGGTCGCGGTCCGGATCGATCAGCGGCAACAGGGCACTGGCCAGCTGCGCCAGGTTCCAGGCGACGATATCGGCCTGGCGCGCATAGGCATAGCGGCCATAGGCGTCGATCGAACTGTAGACCTGCTCGGGCCGATAGCCGTCCATGAAGGCGCAGGGGCCGTAATCTATGGTTTCGCCCGCAACCGAGGTATTGTCGGTGTTCATCACGCCATGGATGAAGCCCACGCCCATCCATTGCGCGACCAGTCGCGCCTGCGCGGCCAGCACGGCGCGGAGCATATCAAGCACGGTTTCCGTCTCGGGGTAATGACGGGCCATCACATGGCGCGCCAGCGCCTCTAGCGCGTCGGTATCCTGACGCGCCGCGAAATACTGGAAGGTGCCGACGCGGATATGGCTCGCCGCGACCCGGGTCAGCACCGCGCCGGGCCGGACTGTCTCGCGGATCACCGTCTCTCCGGTCTCGACCGCGGCCAGCGCCCGGGTGGTCGGAATGCCAAGCGCATGCATCGCTTCGGAGACCAGATATTCCCGCAGCACCGGGCCGAGCCAGGCCCGACCGTCGCCCATCCGCGAATAGGGGGTGCGGCCCGCGCCCTTGAGCTGGATGTCATGGCGGCTGCCATCGGGCGCCAGGATCTCGCCCAGCAGGATCGCCCGGCCATCGCCGAGCCGGGGCACGAAGCCGCCGAACTGATGCCCGGCATAGACCTGCGCCAGCGGATCTGCGCCGTCGGGCAGCCGGTTGCCTGCCAGCATCCGGACGCCGTCTTCCGAGGCCAGCGCGGCGGGATCGAGGCCGAGCGTCTCGGCCAGCGCGCTGTTGAGCGCGATCAGGCGCGGCGCGCGCACCGGTTGGGGCGGTTGGCGGCTGTAGAACCGTTCGGGAAGGCGGGCATAGGAATTGTCGAAGCGGATCGAAAGGGTCATGCCGGCCAGATAGGCCGCGCGCCGGGGCTTTCCAGCGGGGCGTGATGACAACGAAAAGGCCCCCGGACGAGCGCCGGAGGCCTTGCGTGTCGGGACGACGGAACCTGACGGTTCGCGGCGGTCCTCAGCTTTTCTTCTTGCGACGCAGCGCGGCCAGCCCGCCGAGCCCGCCCAGCAGCATCAGGCCCGCCGCCGGCACCGGCACCGGCGCAACATCGACGCTGGCCACGATACTGAGATGCGCCCAGCTATCTTCGTTCAGGGTCCAGAGCCCCGAAATAGCATCGAACGTGCTGTCGCTGCCATCGTCGAGAACGAACGAATAGCCCGTGACCGTCAGGCCTTCGCCCAGATCGAGCGGCAGGACCGAGCCATAGTCCAGGTCGCTGAAGATCAGGCTGGAAATCGAGTCGCCCGGCGGGTTGATATAATTGTCGATCGAGAAAGAGAGCGCTTGGCTGGTCGCCGACAGATCGGTCGGCTGGGCATAGTCTATGCTCATGTTGGCGTTGAGACCGAATTGCGAGTCAGTGCCACCATAGTACGGCGCAGGATCGGCCCGCGAAGAGGCATTGTACCAGGAAACCTTGCCGACGGTGACCTCGCCTGCGGTGGTGACGTCCTCATTGAAGTCGACAGTCTGGATCGTGAGCTTGCTCTGGTCTTCTGTGAAGGCCCCGATGCATCCGATAAAGCAAAAGCTGTAGCCCGTATTGTCGCCCGGCCAGATGGCCGTCGATCCGCTGTTGCCGTAGACGTTGGTCCCATTCACCACGCCAGTGAATTCGCCGCTCGTCTGACCGCTCATCGTGGCGGCCTGCGCGCCGACGGTCATCATTGCGGCAATCGCAGTTGTTGTAAGAAGTGTTTTCATAACTTTACCCCGTTAATGAACAGACAGGAGACCCCCATTAATGCGATGAAGTGCGCCCGCCAGCCCGGCCGCTAACACATTATTGATGGGCAAGGTAACCTTTTTATTTAGTATGATTTGAATGGGGCGGGGTGGCTCGGATGTACGGATCTCGCCGGGCCGCTCACTGCTTTTTCAATCATGTTCATGTGCCTGCAAGACTTTCGGAGGCGAGGGAGGCACCCATGACGTAGCGGATGCGGGCCTGTTCCGGAGGGCATCCTGGACCTGCCTGTTCGGACGGTGCATACGCGTCTCTCCGGGGGGCACTATTGCGGCATCAGAGTAACCGGTGTCAGCGTCTTTGCATCCCGGGCAAGACGCTCGAATGATCTCCTTTTCAAGCAGTTGGCTTTTGCTGCATGTGGAATGCAGGTTTTGGAGGGGTATTTGCAGCCTTGGCGAGATAATCTTGGGCTTTAAGTTGAATTCGGCGCGTTTCCACCGGCCATGCCCTTGTTATTGTGAAATTCCCTCATGTCAGTCGGGCAAGTCTTTCTGTCAGCAGCCCGAAGAAGCCATCGGCGTCGAGATCGCCCATGAATGTGGCATTCGGCGCGCGGCCCGATACCCCCCACCAGTCGGCCACGGTCATGCCGCGGGTAAAGCGGCCCTCGGTCTCGATCTCGACATTGACATGGCGGCCGCGGAACAGCTCGGGCCGGATCAGATAGGCGGTGACGCAGGGATCGTGCAGCGGCGCGCCCTCCGAGCCGTATTTCTCGCGGTCGTAGCGTTCGAAGAAATCGGTCATCGCGGCGACGGCCCGGCCGACCGGCGTGCCGAGCGCGCGGAAGGCCGCGTTGCGCGGCGCGGTGACCAGCGCCTTGTGGGTCACGTCCAGCGGCATGACGGTGATCGGGATGCCCGAGCCGAAGACGATGGCCGCAGCCTCGGGATCGACGAAGATGTTGAATTCGGCCGCGGGGGTGATGTTGCCGACCTCGAAATAAGCTCCGCCCATCAGCACGATCTCGCGGATCCTGGGCGCGATTTCGGGGGCCTCGCGCAGCGCCGTCGCGATATTGGTCAGGGGCCCCAGCGGGCAGAGCGTGATCTCGCCCTCGGGGGCGGCGCGCAGGGTCTCGATCAGGAAGGCGACCGCATGGGCCTCTTGCAGCGGCATCGTCGGCTCGGGCAGGGTAGGGCCGTCGAGCCCGGTTCTGCCATGGACATGCTCGGCGGTGACGAGCTGTCCCGCCAGCGGCCGGTCGCAGCCCGCGAAGATGCGGATGTCGCGTCGCCCGGCCAGTTCGCAGACCATGCGCGCATTCTTCTGGGTCAGCGCCAGCGGCACGTTGCCCGCGACGGCGGTCAGGCCCAGAACCTCGATCTCGTCCGGGCTGGCCAGAGCCAGCAGAATGGCGACGGCGTCGTCCTGGCCAGGATCGGTGTCGATGATGATCTTGCGGGGCATGCGTGGTCTCCGGGAAAGCTGGCCCTGCAACGTGGCGCGGGCGCGCCGGCATGTCCAGCGCGCCCGCCTTTCGGGGCAGCGGCCCCGTCCCGCGGGGGCCTGTGCCCGAAACCTGCTCAGCCGTCGAAATCGACTTCCTCGACCAGCCGCAGCGCCGCCGCACGGTCGCGCGACAGGGCGATGAGGTTCACGTCATCGGCGGTGAAGCTGCCCCAGCTCTTCACGAGATCCGACGGCTCGGTGCCGGGCACGACCGGGTATTCGTAATTGACCTCGGCATAGATCTCCTGGGCGTGGTCGGAGGTGAGGTATTCCATGAATTGCAGGGCTTCCTCGCGGTTCGGCGCGGCCTTGGTCATGGCGATGCCCGAGATGTTCACATGGGTGCCGCCGCCCTCGAAGGTGGGGAACAGCACATTGACCGATTTCGCCCAGGCCTCCTGCTCGGGGTCCTTCAGCATCTGGCCCATGTAATAGGTATTGCCCAGCGAGAGGTCGCATTCGCCGGCCCAGATCGCCTTGACCTGCGCCCGGTCGTTGCCCTGGGGCTTGCGCGCGAGGTTGGCCTTGACGCCTTCGAGCCAGGTCTTCGCGGCCTCCTCGCCATGGTGGTGGATCATCGCCGCGACCAGCGCCAGCGTATAGGCATGGGTGCCCGAGCGGGTGCAGATCCGGCCTTTCCATTTCGGATCGGCCAGTTCCTCATAGGTGGTGATCTCGGAGGGATCGACCCGGTCCTTGGCGGCATAGACGATCCGGGCGCGGGTGGTGACGCCGAACCAGTGATTGTCGGCATCGCGGAAGGCCGCCGGGATCTTCTCGACCAGGGTGTCGCTGTCGACCGCCTGGGTCACGCCAGCATCGACCGCCGCGGCAAGCCGCGCGACATCGACCGTCAGGATGATATCGGCCGGGCTGCGCGCGCCCTCGGCCTGAAGCCGCTCGACCAGGCCCTTGTTGAGAAAGGCGATATTGGTGGCGATGCCGGTATCCTCGGTGAAGGCGTCGAGGATCGGCTGGATCAGCTCGGGTTGACGATAGGAATAGATATTCACATCGGCCTGGGCAGTCGGGGCCAGCGTGGCCGCCGCGGCGGTGGCCGCAAGGGCAGTGCGCAAGGTCATGGGGTCTCCTGTCCGGTCTGGTGCGTTCCGGTCAGGGTTAAATCCGACAATTTTTGTCGGGTCAAGGCGCCGCAGGGGGTGCCCGCTCACATCCGCTTGATCGGGCGTGAACGGGTCTCGGGCTCAGCGCCCGGTCTGGTCCGGGGCCTTTTCCTCGGCCTTCACCGCATCCCAAAGCGCGTCCATCTCGGCCAGGTCCGAGTCTTCGGGGCGCTTGCCCATGGCCGCGAGCCGCGCCTCGATCCCGTTGAACCGGCGGGTGAATTTCGCATTGGCGGCGCGCAGCGCCTCTTCGGGCTCTATCTTCAGGTGACGGGCCAGATTGGCCACCACGAAGAGAAGATCGCCGAATTCCTCGAATACCTCGGCCTGGGTCAGGGTCTCGCGCGCCTCGACCAGCTCCTGCGCCTCCTCGACGATCTTGTCGATGACCTGCGCGGTTTCGGGCCAGTCGAAGCCGACCCGGGCCGCGCGCTTCTGCAGCTTGACCGCCCGGGTCAGCGCGGGCAACGCCAGCGCCACGTCGTCCAAGACGCCCCTGGCCTCTTTGTCGGCCCGCTCGGCCGCCTTGATCGTCTCCCAGTCGCGGGTCTGCTGCTCGGCCGATTTCTCGCGATCCTCGGCGCCGAAGACATGCGGATGCCGCGCCACCATCTTGTCCGACACCCGGTCCGCGACCGAATGAAAGTCGAACAGCCCGGCCTCCTCGCCCATCTGAGCGTGATAGACCGATTGCAGCAGCAGATCGCCCAGCTCGCCCTCCAGCTCGTCCCAGGCCTCGCGCTCGATTGCATCGGCGACCTCATAGGCCTCTTCGATCGTGTAGGGCGCGATCGAGCGGAAATCCTGTTCGATATCCCAGGGGCAGCCGGTCTTCGGGTCGCGCAGGCGCCGCATGATTTCCAGAAGGCGCGGCAGGCCGCCCTTCGGGTCACGGATCAGGCGGTCGGAATCCTCGGTCATCTGGGCCTCGCAATCTGGCATCGGCAGGAGTTGGACAAAGACAGGCCGGGGTGTAAAGCCGGGGCTGGAGAAAGGGAACCCGCGCGCTATCCTGCACGGGGCGCGCAGGAGGGTCCGGCCATGGCACTGGAAGACGCGAAATCCGAGGTCGATGCGGCGATCACCCGCAAGGGGCATCGCGGGCTTGCCTATGAGAACGCCTTCGCCGGCGTGACCTCGTTCCTGCGCCGCAGCCTGACCAAGGATCTTGCGGGCGTCGATCTGGCGGTCACCGGCATTCCCTTCGATCAGGCGGTGACGAACCGGCCCGGCACCCGCTTCGGGCCGCGCGCGATCCGCGAGGCCAGCACGCTGCAGGCCTTCGATCGGCCCTATGGCTGGGGCTACAACCCGTTCGACGCCTTCGACATCGTCGATTACGGCGACATGGCCTTCGATTATGCCAGCGTGGCCGAGTTTCCGGCCCGGGCCGAGGCCCATGTCGCGGGCATCCTCGAGGCGGGCGCGGCCTGCATCGCGTTGGGCGGCGATCACTCGGTCTCGCTGCCGCTGCTGCGCGCCCATGCCGCCCGGCACGGGCCGCTGGCGCTGGTCCAGTTCGACGCCCATACCGATACCTGGGCCGATGACGACATGGCCCGGATCGACCATGGCACGATGTTCGGCAAGGCGGTCAAGGCCGGGCTGATCGATCCGGCGCGCTCGGTCCAGATCGGCATCCGCACCGACAATCCCGACAGGATGGGGATCACCGTGCTGGACGCGCCCTTCGTGCATGAACACGGCCCCGCCGCCATCACCGCCCGGGTGCGCGAGATCGTGGGCGAGGCCCCGGCCTATCTCAGCTTCGACATCGACGCGCTCGACCCGGCCTTCGCGCCGGGCACCGGCACGCCGGTCTGGGGCGGGCTGAGCAGCGCCCAGGCGGCCGCCATCCTGCGGGGCCTGCGCGGGCTCAACATGGTGGGCGGCGATGTGGTCGAGGTCTCGCCGCCCTACGATCCGGCCGGCGTCACCGCCATTGCCGGGGCGCATGTGGCGGTCGAGCTCATCTGCCTCTGGGGCTGGACCCGGCGCCCCGATGCCGAGGATGGCGCATGAAGATCCTTCCCCTTGTCCTGCTGGTTCTGGGGCTTGCCGCCCTTGGCGGCGCGGTCTGGTTCCGCACCGTTCCCGACGATCCGGCGGTCTGGCATGTCGACCCGCTGACCGCGACGAAACCCGCCACCCCCAATGCGGCCCTCGTCCGTCCCGAGGGCGGCGACCGCGCCGCCCCGGTCTATCCGGTCACGCCCGAGGCGCTGGCCGAAGCCTTCGATGCGATGGCGCTGGCCCAGCCGCGCACCTCCCGGATCGCGGGCAGGCCCGACGATCTCTTCATGACCTATGTCCAGCGCTCGGCGCTCTGGGGCTTTCCCGATTACATCTCGGTCCGCATCCTGCCCGCCGAGGGTGGGGCAACCTGGGCCGCCTTTTCGCGCTCGCGCTACGGCCATTCCGATCTTGGCGTGAACGCGAAGCGCCTTTCCGACTGGCAGGCCGCGCTCGAGACCCGGCTGGCCCGGCCTGCCTCTTGACCGTCCCCCGGCTTTCGCGCGACAGAGCGCCATGGTCCCGCTAGACAAACTCGAACAGATCCAGCGCCGTTTCGGCTATCTCGAGGCCCGGCTTGCCGAGGGCGCCTCGGGCGATTTCGCCCGGATCGGCCGCGAATATGCCGAGCTGAAACCCGTGGTCGCCGAGATCGAGGCCTATCGCAGGCTGCTGTCCGACATCGACACCGCCGAGGCGATGCTGACGGACCCCGAGATGCGCGCGCTGGCCGAGGACGAGCTGCCCGAGTTGCGCGCCCGGCTGCCCGAGCTGGAACAGGCGCTCCGGATCGCGCTTCTGCCCAAGGATGCGGCCGATGCCCGCCCCGCCATCGTCGAGATCCGCCCCGGCACCGGCGGCGAGGAGGCGGCGCTTTTCGCGGGCGATCTGCTTCGGATGTATCAGCGCTATGCCGAGACCAGGGGCTGGCGCTTCGAGATCCTCGAGGAAAGCCAGACCGAGCTGGGCGGCATCAAGGAGGTCACCGCCACGGTGCAGGGCGAGGGCGTTTTCGCCCGCCTCAAATACGAATCCGGCGTGCACCGGGTCCAGCGCGTGCCGGCCACTGAATCGGGCGGGCGCATCCACACCTCGGCCGCGACCGTCGCCGTGCTGCCCGAGGCGCAGGAGGTCGATATCGATATTCCCGCCGCCGATATCCGCATCGACACCATGCGCGCCTCGGGCGCGGGCGGCCAGCATGTCAACACCACCGATTCGGCGGTGCGCATCACCCACCTGCCAACGGGAATCGTCGTCACCTCGTCGGAGAAATCGCAGCACCAGAACCGCGCCATCGCCATGGCCGTGCTCCGGGCACGGCTTTTCGACCTGGAGCGTCAGAAAGCCGCAGATGAACGCGCCGCCACCCGCAAGGCCCAGGTCGGCTCGGGCGACCGCTCGGAACGGATCCGCACCTACAACTTCCCGCAAGGCCGGATGACCGATCACCGCATCAACCTCACGCTCTACCGCCTCGAGCAGATCCTCGCCGGCGATCTCGACGAGGTGATCGACGCGCTGATCGCCGACGATCAGGCCGGGATGCTGGCCGAGATGGAGGGATGAGCGCCGCCACCGGCTCGGTCCTTCTGGCCGGGGCCGTGGCCCGGCTCCGCAAGGCGGGCATCCCCGACCCGGCGCGCGATGCCCGGCGCCTTCTGGCCCATGCGCTGGAGATCGCCCCGGGACGGCTGACCCTGGTCCTGCCCGAGCCGGTTCCGGCCCCGGCCGCGGCCCGTTTCGAGGCCGTGCTGGACCGTCGCGCGGCGCATGAGCCGGTCTCGCATATTGTCGGGCTCCGTGCCTTCTGGGGGCGCGATTTCAAGGTCACGCGCGACGTGCTCGACCCCCGCCCGGAAACCGAGATCCTGATCGAGGCCGCGCTTTCCGCCCCGTTTTCCAATATGTTGGATCTCGGGACCGGATCTGGCTGCATCCTTCTTACGCTCCTGGCCGAATGTCCCGGCGCCGCGGGGCTGGGCACCGATATCTCGGACGCGGCGCTGTCCGTTGCGCGCGGGAATGCCGGGCGGCTGGGGGTGTCGGCCGCGCGCTTTTTGCAATCGGACTGGTATCAGGCGGTCGAGGGCCGCTTCGATCTCATCGTCTCGAACCCGCCCTATATCGCCGAGGCCGAGATGCCGGGCCTTGCCCCCGACCTTGCCCATGAACCGCGCGGTGCCCTGACCGATGGCGGCGACGGGCTTTCGGCCTATCGTGCCATTGCCGCCGGGGCGGGCGCGCGGCTTGCGCCGGGCGGGCGGCTTCTGGTCGAGATCGGCCCGACCCAGGCCGCGGCGGTGTCGCGCATCTTTGCGGCGGCCGGTCTTGAAATCGTGGCGGTTCGGCCCGATCTCGATGGCAGACACCGGGTTGTCGAGACCCGCGTTGCGGCATCGGGGACGTGACGTCAATTCGTTGCGTGCCGCGCGCGGCCCTCGCCAAATGGCCGCAATTGGTGTATTTACCTCTTGCCAGCGTCTGCAGCCCGTGTTTACTCAAGGGAGCGTTGGCTGAGCGCCGTGAAGGCGCCGCTCGCGCTAGACAAGCCAAAAAAGGTCGACAGGGGTTCGTTTTTGAACCGCGCCGTAAGACGCGTGGCCCTGTCCAGAGATACCACCACTAGGCTGGAAACTAGAACACGCATGAGACCGTCCAAGTCACGTTCGCGCTCCAAGTCGAACCGTTCGCGCTCGATGGGCAATATTGTCAATCGGGTCTTCGACAGTTCGGGCCCCGAGGGGAAAGTGCGCGGTACGCCGCAACAGATCATCGAAAAATACAACCAGCTCGCACGTGATGCCCAGCTGGCCAATGACCGGGTCGCCGCCGAGAATTTCCAGCAGCATGCCGAGCATTATGCCCGCCTGCTGGGCGAGGCCCAGCGCGAGCAGGAGGCCCGCCGCGAGCAGCAGGAGGCCCAGCAGCCGCGCAACCGCGACCGCGACGACTCCTCGCAGAACAGCAATGACGAGAGCGACCAGCCGACGAGCCAGGCTAGTTCCGGTTCCAGCGGCGGCGCCGATGTCATCGACATGTCCGGGGATGACGGTCGGGAAAGCACCCTGGTCGAAACGCCCGAGGAAAAACCGGCGCCCAAGCCGCGTCGTCCTCGCAAGCCCCGCGCGGTCAAGCCGAAGGGCGAGGCGGCAGAAGCCGATCCGACCGGCGGCGGTGAAGGCAAGTCGGGCGAGGGAAAATCCGGCGGGCGCAAGTCCGGCGGGACGAAATCGGACGAAGGCAAGCGCGACGGCGGCGACGCCTCCGCCGAAGCCCAGCCCGGCCCGGATCCCCAGCGCGAGGCCCCCGCGGCAGAGTGACAGCGGAACGGATCGGCGGCGCTACATGCGCCGCCTTTTTCTTTCCTGCCGTGTTCCTGGCCCGCCGTGTTCCGGACCTATGACCTTTCTGCCGCC
This sequence comes from Rhodovulum sulfidophilum DSM 1374, assembly GCF_001633165.1. Taxonomy (NCBI): domain Bacteria; kingdom Pseudomonadati; phylum Pseudomonadota; class Alphaproteobacteria; order Rhodobacterales; family Paracoccaceae; genus Rhodovulum; species Rhodovulum sulfidophilum. Next base: position 1,966,870 of record NZ_CP015418.1, read on the forward strand.
GCCAGCGCGCGGGCCAGCGCGCAAAAGCCTTCCAGCGGGATCTGTTCGGCCCGCTCTGTCGGGGCAATGCCCGCCATTCGCAACAGATCCTCGATCTCGGGCGCAAGCCCCTTGAGGCTGGAGCGCAGCATCTTGCGACGCTGTCCGAAGGCCGCCGCCACCACCCGTTCCAGCACGGCCGGATCGGCCTCGAAGCGCGGGCGGGGCAGGGCGGTCAGATGAACCACGGCCGAGGACACCTTGGGCGGCGGCGTGAAGGCCTCGGGCGGCAGCCGCAGCGCGATCCGCGCCTCGGCGCGCCATTGCGCCAGGATGGCAAGCCGCCCATAGGCCTTGCTGCCGGGCAGGGCCACGATCCGTTCCGCCACTTCCTTCTGGAACATCAGCGTCAGGCTCGACCAGAACGGAGGCCAGTCGGCGGGCGTCAGCCAGCGCACCAGAAGCTCGGTCCCGACATTGTAGGGCAGGTTGGCAACGATCTTCACCGGCGGCGCCAAGTAAGCCAGCGGATCGACCGCCAGCGCATCGCCATTCACCACCTCCAGACGGCCCGGATAAACCGCGGCAATCTCGGCCAGGGCTGCGAGACAGCGCGCATCCTTCTCCACCGCCAGCACGCGCCGCGCTCCCTCGGCCAGAAGCCCCCGTGTCAGCCCGCCGGGGCCCGGTCCGATTTCCAGCACATCGGTCCCGCCCAGATCGCCCGCCACCCGCGCGATCTTCGCGGTCAGGTTCAGATCCAGCAGGAAATTCTGTCCCAGCGCCTTCTTCGCCGACAGCTCATGCGCCGCGATCACCTCGCGCAGCGGCGGCAATCCGTCGATCGTGCTCATGCCCGCGCCCTTTCTTCTTCTTGGCCAAAATACCCGCGGGGGGTCCGGGGGTGGCAAACCCCCGGCGCCAGCCGCATGGCTCAGTGCCGTCCCGCCGCGCGCGTCAGTGCCATCTCGCGCGCCAGCTTCAGCGCGGCGATCAGGCTCGACGGATCGGCCCGGCCGGTTCCCGCAATGTCGAAGGCGGTGCCGTGATCGGGGGATGTCCGGATGAAGGGCAGGCCCAGCGTCACGTTCACACCGCCCGCGAAATCCAGCGTCTTGATCGGGATCAGCGCCTGATCGTGATACATCGCCACCGCAACGTCATAGCGGGCCCGGGCCTCGGCATGAAACATCGTGTCGGCCGAAAGCGGTCCCTCGATCCGCATGCCCTCGGCCCGTAGCCGCTCCAGCACCGGACCGATCAGGGCGATCTCCTCATGCCCCATCGCGCCGCCTTCGCCGGCATGGGGGTTGAGCCCGGCCACCGCCAGACGCGGGCTCTCGATCCCGAAATCGCGGATCAGCGCGGCCTCGGTGATCCTGAGGCTGCGCTCCAGCAGACCGGCGCTCAGCGCGCGCGGCACCTCGGACAGCGCGATATGGACGGTCACCGGCACCACCTTCAGCGCCGGGGCTGCCAGCATCATCACCACATCCCCGACCCCGGCCAGATGGGCCAGATATTCGGTATGGCCGGGATGCGGAAACCCGGCCCCGTCCTGCAGCGCCTTCTTGTGGATCGGTGCGGTGCAAAGCGCGGCCGCCTTGCCCTCCTGCACCAGCGCGACGCCGCGGGCGATGGCCTCGATCACCGCCGCCGCATTGGCCGGGTCGGGGCGGCCCGGAACGGCCGGGGCGGGAAAGGGCAGGCGCAGCACGGGCAGCGCGGTCGCGGCCACATGCATCGCCTCGGCGGGCGCGTGGATCTCGGCATGAGGCGTCCCCTCGGGCAGATGCCGGGGATCGCCGATCCAGAAGAAGGGCAGCCGCGCGCCCAGCGACTGCCAGGCGCGGAGCACGATTTCAGGGCCGATCCCGGCCGGCTCGCCACAGCTCAGCGCGATCGGCAGGCCGGTCATGGCTCGCGGATGATGGCGTCGGCCTTCAGCTCGGCAAGATAGCTGTCGGCATATCCGGCCAGACGCTGGCCGACCAGCTGCCGCCGTACCGCCTCGCGGTCGATGCCGCCCCGATCTTCCAGATCCGGGGTCCGGCCGCAGAGCATCAGCACCTCCGCCGCCGCGGGCGTGCTGAGCCCGTAGGACACCTCGTTATCGTCAAGCTTGGCAAGCTCCTGCGCCAGATCCGGGGGCAGGTCTGCCACCGGCCGGGTCTCGCGCAGCAGCCGTTCGGGCGGCAGCCCGCGGGCCACGCCGTAAAGGTCGTCGCAGGTATCGGCCTGCATCCGCACCTTCATCGCCTCGGCCAGCGTGCCGCCGGGGATGGTGAAGATCGCATAATCGACGGCAAGCGCCTTCTGGCTGGCGGCCTTGCCCTCGCGCACCGAGCGCAACTGGAACAGCACGATGGCATTGTCCATCTCGATCGGGGCCGAGACCTTGCCCGGGCCCAGCGCCAGGACCTGCCCGGCGATCGCGGGCGGCAGTTTCGACAGCGGCATCCAGCCCATGCGCCCGCCCTGATCGCGCGACCGCGACACCGAATATTTGCGGGCCGCAGCGGCAAAGGCGCCGGCACTGTCGATCGAGTCGCTCAACTGGCGCGCCAGCGCCATCGCATCGCGCCGGTAATCCGGCGTATCCGCGCGCAGCACGATCTCGGACAACAGCACCTGGGTTCCGGCCGCGCCGCTGCCGCTTGCGGCCGATTGCACCGCGCGGTCGATCTCGGCATCGGTGACCTGGGTGCGCGGTCCGTATCGGGTCCGCACCACCTCGCGCCAGGCCAGACCGGCCTTGACGAAATCGCGGAAGCTCTCTTTCGAGACCCCGGCCTGGCCGATCAGCGCCACGAACTGGTCGACATCGAGGCTTCCGCGCGCGGCGAATTCCTCCATGCCCTCCTGCAACGCCTCGTCGCTGACCGAGACGCCCAGCCGCTTGGCCTCGTCCATCCGCAGCCGGTCGTCGATCAGACCGTCCAGTGCGACCTTCTCGATCCGGGGCGGGTTGCCCAGCAGGCGCAGGAACTGGACCCGCTGATTGAATTCGTAATTGGTGATCGCCGTGTCATTGACATAAAGCCGCGGGGCAAAGGGGCCGCCCTGCTGCGCCCTGCCGTCATCGGCGCCGGTCAGCACCAGGATCGCCGCGGCCGCAACCGCCAGGCCAACGCGTCGGATCATGCCTGTCCTCCGTTTTTCTTCTGCCTCATCGGCGCATGCACCGCCGCGCGCCGCCGCTCTTTCCACGCGACCCGAACCCGGCCAGAGAGACCGTGAGGTCGAAATCGGTGGACGGGTTCACATTAGTGGAGGAGGTGAAGCGGCGCGAGAGGGAAAGATCCACGCTGATGCATTCATTGCTGTATTCGAGCCCGACCCCGGCCTTGGCGGCCTCGTCGGCGACGAAGTCGTAGCGCCAGTTGGCCTTGCCGGTCCAGTTCCGGTGAAAGTCGTAGGCGGCATCGACCAGCCATTCCGACCGGTCCGAGAGGCGCTCCTCCGACGGGTTGGCCTCGATCCAGAGCAGGCTCGAGCCGATATCGTAGGCGTCCTTTTCCCAATCGATCCTGAGATCGTTCTTGGTAAGGTCGAAGGCGTCGTCGAAGACCGCGCGGTTGGTCAGGCTGACCTCGCTGCCGAAATCGAGCTTGAACGCGGTCAGCCAGTCCGAGCTGCTGCCGTCGAGCCCCGAGCCCTTGGCGAACTGGGTGCTGTCCTCGGCCCGCCAGATCCGCCCGACGGTGAGCCCGAGCGCCCAGCCGCTGGCGGCATAGCGGGTCCAGCCCAGCCCGGCATTGAGGCGAAGCCCGGTCTCGCGCGCATCCTCGCCGGCAAAGCGCGACATCGAGAACAGATTGCCCTCGTCGAACTCGACCAGAACGCTGTCCTCGTTCGGGATCTCGTCATCGTCCTCGTGGCTCCAGGCCAGCTGGATCACCGGTTCCAGCACCTGGGCGCTGCCATCGGCGGCGGCCTTGATCAGCGGCCAGCGCAGTTCGACCGCGGCGCCGGGGGTCAGCCGGGTCTGGCTGCCGCCATGGACCGTGTCATCGCCGATCTCGTAATGGTCGAGCGTGATCGCGCCAAGCGCGCCCAGGACCATGCCGTTGCTCAGGGTCCAGTCGCGGCGCCAGTCGGCCTCGATGGTCAGGCGCGCCATGTCCATGCCGTCGCCATAGCTGTCGAAATCGGGCCCGTCGGTCGCCTCGTCCGAGCTTCGGTGCAGCGCGTCGGCCGAGAAGCCGAGCGTGGCCATGCCGCCAAGCAGCGCGGGCGCGAAGCGGCGGCGGTAATCGACATCGCCGACGATCGAGGGAATGGTGGCATTGCTTTCGGAATCGCGCAGCGTCTCGAGATAGCCGATCTCGGCCCGGATCAGCTCGTCGCGGCGGGCGCGGCTGATCGCGACCGCGCTTTCCAGCCGGTCCTGCTCGGAATAGCCGTAATCCAGCAGATAGGCCCGGTCCGACACCGTCTCGATGTCGAAGTCGAGCTTGAAGTCGCGCGGCAGCTCGAAGCTGCCTTCGGCAAAGAGGTAATGCCGGGTCTCGTTCTCGAGAATGTCGTCGCGCGAGACCGCGCCGTTGATCTCGAGCTCGCCGCGGGTGAAGGCGCGGCGATAGCGCAGTTCCAGCGTCCTGGTTCTGCTGGTCGAGATATAGGGCGTCAGGGTCAGGTCCTGCGACGGCCCCAGCTCGATGAAAAAGGGGATCTTGATGCCGCTGCCGAGCTGGTCGGTGATCCGGGTCGAGGGCGTCAGGAAACCGGTGGCGCGCTTGCGCGAGGGGTCGGGGATGCGCAGGCGCGGCAGATAGAAGACCGGCACGCCCGCGACCTCGAGCCGGGCATTGTCGAAATAGATCTGGCCCTCGAGCTCGTCCTGGATGATGCGGCTGGCCCGGATCTGCCAGAGCGGCACCTCGCCGTCGCGGCAGATCTTGCAGGTCGAGGCGACGGTCTCGCCAAGCCGGTTGTAGCGTCCGGCGACACGCTGGATATCGGCGGCCGCGATCTGCAACTGCTGGTCCAGAACCAGCCGGGCCGAGCGCAGGATACCCTCTGTCATATCGGCCGACAGTTCGGCGCTGTCGGCCAGGATCATGGTCTCGGTCCCGGTGGTCAGCGTGATCGGCCCGTCGATGGCCAGCGTCTCGCCGTCGCGGTCATAGACGATCCGCGACGCGGACAGTCTCGTGTCGCCGTAAAGCACCTCGACATGGCCGTCGGCCACCAGCTGGCGCAGATCGCCCACCCCGATCCGGTCGGCGACCAGGGTCGCGGGCGGGCGGGCAGTCTCTTCGGCGCAAAGCCGCCCCGGCAGGGACAGGCTTGCCGTGGTCAGGGCCGTGGTCAGGGCGAGGGCAAGAAGGGCCCGCATCAACCGTCCTCCAGGTGCAGCAGCAATCCGAGCGACAGCAGAATTCCCGCAATCGGCGGGCTCCAGGCCGCCAGGGCCACGGGAATCTGGCCATTCTCTCCTAATACCTGCGCGAAGTTGCGCAGGAAGAACAGCCCCAGACCGAGGCCCAGCGCCATCATCACCATCGTTCCGGTGCGGCCGAAGCGGACATGGCGCATCGTGAAGGCCGCGCCCAGCAGCACCATCGCCACCATCACCGCGGGCATGGCCAGCTCCATCTGGAACCAGACCCGTTGCGGCAGGGCCGAGAACCCGGCGCGTTCGAGCCCCGAGATGAAGGTCGGCAGATCCCAGATCGCGACCTCCGCCGGGCGGGCAAAGCTGTCGCGGATGCGCGCCAGGGTCAGGTCCGAGGGCAGGACCAGCTGCGGCGAGACCACCGCCCGGGCCTCGGGATTGTCGATCCCGTCGCCGAAGTTCCAGCGCTTGGCATTGCGGATGTCCCAGCCCTGGGGCCGAAGCCGGGCCTCCTCGGCCTCGATCCGCCAGGCCGGATTGCCCTCGGCATCGAAGGCCAGGAAGGTCACGTCGTAGAACCGTGTCGCCCGGGCATCGGCCCGTGCCGCCCGGATCACGGTCTGGCCGGAAAGCGAGCCCTGACGCAGCCAGAGCCCTTCGGAACTGACCGAGAGCAGGCTGGCCTCCTGTCCCTTGTAGCCCGAAGACACGCTGTCATATTCGCGCGAGGTGGCGGCGATGATCGGGTTGAAGATCGCCACCGCGATCACGCCATAGACCAGCGCCACCGCGACCGGAGCGACCAGGCTGCGCATCGCCGAGCGGCCCGAGGCGCGGGCCACGACCAGCTCCGAGCTGCGCGCCAATGCGAGAAACAGCGCCACCGTGGCCATCACCGTGACCATTGGCAGGATGGTGTAGAGATCGCCGGGCACCTTCAGCAATGCCAGATGCAGCGCGCCACCGACCCCGATCTGGCCGAGGTCGAAATCGCGCAATTCCTCGACCATGCCGATCAGGGCCATGATCGCCCCGAAAATGCCAAGGATACCAAGGAGGTACAGCGTGAACTTGCGCGCGATGTAGAAATGCAGCGTCATGCCGGCCGCTCCTGCCGCGGCCGCCGTCGGCGGTGGCGCATCGCCGACAGCCAGATCAGTCCGAGCCCGATCCCGATGCCCGCCAGTGGCGGCAGGTAGGTCACGGGCCAGTAGCTCTCGTCGCGCTGGGCGAAGCCGGCGGCGGTGTTGTTGAGGAAATTGACCGCGATCAACAGCGTGATCGCGAGCCCGATCTGGCGCCCGAGGCCGAACCGCGAGAAGCCGCCGACCATGAGCGCCCCATACCCGATCAGGGCCCCCGCCACCGCCAGCAGCCCCTGCGCCGTACGGGCATGACCCTCGTAGAGGAAGACCGCCTTCGGCTTGCCCGCGGCCTCGATCAACTCGGGGCTGGGAAACAGGAGATCGCGGGTCGACATGACGTCGAGCGACGGGCGACGGATCCGGGCAGAGCCGATCAGGGCGCTGATATCGTAGGCGAAATCGTCGAATGTCGCGATCGACAACCGCCGGTCCTCCTCGCGCAGCCATTGTGCCATGCCATCGACCATCACCAGCTTGGGGCCGTCATCGCTTTGCACCAGGAAGGCGCGGTTCGCGGTGTAGGTGACGCGGGTGCCGGGGCTGGTGGCGTCCGACAGGTAGATCTGCTTCAGCTCGCCGCTGCGGGTGATGTCGCGGATGAAGACGGTAATCCCCCCGGCCGGATGCAGGAACTGCCCGGCCGACAGGAAGCGGGCGGTGAAATCGCTCGAGATCTCGGCTTGCCTGAGGTCCAGCTGGGCGCGGCTGGCGGGGACCAGGAAATGGGTGAGAATGCAGATCGGGATCGCGACCAGCAGACCGAAGATCGCGACCGGCCGCGCCAGCCGCCAGGGGCTGCAGCCGAGCGCCTGCATCACCACCAGCTCGCTTTCATTGGTCAGCCGGTTGATCACGTAGACGGTGGCCGCGAAGGCCGCGATCGGCAGCACCAGACGGATCACGTTGGGCAGGGTGAGGGCGGCGAATTCCAGGAAGACCAGCGCCGACTGGCCGTCTCCGATGATGTCGTCGAACAGGGACACGCCCCGGTTGACCCAGTAGACCGAGACCAGAACGAGTGCGAAAAAGCCGAACAGGACGGTCAGCTGCGCCAGAAGGTATCGGTCGAATCTGGGCACGAATATCCTCGGCAGGTCCATGATCGGGCGGCAGACTAAACCAATCGCTCAGGGGGGAAAACTGCTATCTGGTCAAGTGCGGGGCGCGGGACTAGGTAAGGGACCGACAGCTATACCAGAGCAGGAGCCGCAGATGAGCACCCCCGTCGCCATTGCCTTTGCCGAAACCGATCTTGACGCGGTCGCGGGGTCCGAGGGCCGCGTCGCGGTCCTTGTCGATGCCGAGGGCAAGCTCGATCCGGGCGCGCGGCGGGTCAACCGGCTGAGCCGGGGCGCGCTGGCGCGGGTCGTCGAAAGCGAGGCCTTTGCGCGGATGAAACCGGCCGAGATCGTGACGCTGGCCTGGCCCGCCGGGCTTGCGGCCGAGGCGGTCGATCTGGTGCGGCTTGATCGCAAGGCCAGCCAGGAAGAGGCCCGGCGGGCGGGGGCGGAACTGGCCAAGCGCCAGGGCAAGGCCGATGTGACGCTGCTGGCGGGCAACCATCCGCGCGCCGCCGACATCGCCTTCGGCTTTGCCCTGCGCGCCTACAGCTTCGACGCCCACCGGAGCGAGGAGCCGGTGATCCCGGGGGCGGTGAAGGTGATGGTCACCAAGCCCGAGGAAATCGCGAGCGCGGCCGGGCCGATGGCGGCGCTGGCCGAGGGCGTGTTCTTCACCCGCGATCTGGTGAACGAGCCCGCCAATGTGCTGACCACCGACGATTTCGCCGGGCGGCTGGCGGCGATGCAGGAGCTCGGGCTCGATGTCGAGATCCTCGAGGAGGACGAGCTGAAGGCGCTGGGCATGCGCGCGCTTCTGGCGGTCGGGCAGGGGTCCGAAAGCCCCTCCAAGGTGGTGGTGATGCGCTGGAATGGCGGCGCGGCCGATCAGGCGCCGCTGGCGCTGGTCGGCAAGGGCGTGGTCTTCGATACCGGCGGCATCTCGATCAAGCCCGGTCAGGGCATGGAAGAGATGACCATGGACATGGGCGGCGCGGCGGTGGTCGCGGGCGTCATGCGCACGCTGGCGCTTCGCAAGTCCAGGGCCAATGTCGTCGGCGTGGTCGGGCTGGTCGAGAACATGCCCGACGGCCGCGCCCAGCGTCCGGGCGACATCGTGCGCTCGATGAAGGGCGACATGATCGAGGTGATCAATACCGATGCCGAGGGGCGGCTGGTGCTGGCCGATGTGCTCTGGTACGCGCAGGACCGGTTCAAGCCCGCGGGCGTGATCGACCTCGCCACCCTGACCGGTGCCATCATCGTCGCGCTCGGCAATGCCAATGCGGGCGTCTTTTCCAATGATGACGCGTTCTGCGCCGATTTCCTCAAGGCCGCCACCCGCGAAGGCGAGGGTGCCTGGCGGATGCCTCTGGGCGCGTCCTATGACAAGCTGATCAAGTCGCGCCTGGCCGATATCAGGAATTCGGCCGGCCGGCCCGCGGGCTCGATCACCGCGGCGCAGTTCCTGCAGCGCTTCATCACCGAGGACACGCCCTGGATCCATCTCGACATCGCGGGCGTCGCCCTGGCGCAGGAGGAAACCGCGCTGGCGCCCAAGGGGGCGACGGGGTGGGGCGTTTTGGCGCTCGACCGGCTGGTGGCCGACCGTTTCGAGAAGTGAGGCTTCGGTGCTAGCATCGGACCGCCGAGACCGAGGGAGGGCCCGATGATCATTCCTGCGATCCGTTACCGCGATCCCGAGGCGGCCCTGCTGTTCCTGGTGGGGGTGCTGGGGCTCGACGAGCATGCCGTCCGTCGCGACGACGACGGCGCCTTCCTCCATGCCGAATTGCGGCTGGGCGACGGACTGGTCTCGATCCGCGGCTTGGCCGGGCAGGGGCGGCCTGCCGCGCCTCCGGCCGATCCGGATGGCGGGGCCGGGCCGGGCAGCATGACGATCTATGCCGTCGTGCCCGATCCGGCCCATCTGCATGCGCGCGTCCTTGAGTCCGGGGCACAGATCGTTGCGCCGCTCTCCGGGGAAGGCCCGGGCGGCAGCGCCTTCTCGGTCGCCGATCCCGAGGGCCATGTCTGGACCTTCGGTTCCTACAATCCGCTTTCCCGCGACTGACCGGCCCGATGGGACAGGCGCTCTTCTATCATCTGACCCGACGTCCGCTGGAGGACACGCTGCCGATGCTGCTGGACAAGGCGCTGAAGCATGACATGCGGGTCGCGGTGCGCGGGTCCGACCGCGACCGGCTGGCCCGGCTCGACGAGCGGCTCTGGATGGGCGACGGCTTCCTGCCGCACGGGCTTGCCGGAACCGGCTTCGACGCCGATCAGCCGGTGCTGCTGACGACCGGGCCCGAGATGCCGAACGGGGCGCGCTGCCTGATGGCGGTCGACGGCGCCGAGGTGAGCCCGGACGAGACCCGCGCGCTGGACCGGGTCTGCATCCTGTTCGACGGCAACGATCCGGCGGCGGTCGAGCGGGCGCGGGGACAGTGGCGCGCGCTGACAGGCGCGGGGCTTGCCGCGCAATACTGGTCCGAGGAAACCGGCCGCTGGCAGAAGAAGGCCGAAAGCGGCGGCTGAGGCCCGACCCGGTCCGGGGCTCAGCCGCGCGGGCGCAGCACCATCTGGGTCTGGATCACATTGGCCGCCAGCGTGCCGTCACCGCGGGTGATGGTGGTCTGCCAGACCATGGTGCTGCGGCCGCGATGCAGCGGAACGGTCTCGCAGCGCGCGGTGTCTCCAAGCGCCACTGTGCGGAAGAAATTGGTCTTGCTCTCGATGGTCGAGGTGCCTTCGCCCGCCTCGAGATCGATGTTCAGGAAGGTCGCGGTGCCGCCCAGATTGTCGGCCACCGCCATGATGGCGCCGCCATGCAGCGTGCCGTTCCTGTTGGTCAGGTCCTCGGTCACCACCAGATCGGCCACCACCCGCTCGGGCGCGGCCGAGACCAGGCTCAGCCCCAGCAGCCGGGCGAAGGGCGGCTGTGCCGCGGCGATCTCTGCGATCCGGTCATCCGCTGGCGTGGCATTGCTGTCCGTGGCCCGGGGCTCGTCTGTCATTACCTGTCTCCTCGCTTGATCGGCGCCAGCCTAGCGGGCCGGGCGGCGCGGTGCGAGAGGCTCAGCGCGTCAGGATCATCCGGTCGCGGACGAATTCGATTCGCTCGAAGCGATTCAGATAGGCCATGCCCAGCAGCGAGTCATGCATCTCGCCGGCATTGACGAAGGCGCGCAGGTTGCGGTCGACGATCGGGCCGATCGCGACGGTGTCAAGCCGGACCGGCGCGGTCCGGACCGTGCCATTCGCGGTATGGGCCTCGCCGAAATATTGCAGGTCCTCGGGGTCGAGCCCCACCCGGGCGGCATCCTTGCGGGTCAGCACCACATCGGTCGCCCCGGTATCGACGACGAAATGCAGCGGCGTGCCGTTGACCTCGACCGTCATGTAGTAATGCCCGTCAGGCGCGCGCGGCACCTCGATCCGCCGCTCCTCGCCGAACACCGTCTGGCTCGGCGCGACCTGATGGCGGATGTCCGACCAGAGCCCGAAGCCGGCGATCGCGCCGATGAAGATCAGCCCCCAGATCGCGGCCTGCTGCGCGACATGACCCAGCCGGTGCCGGTTCGACAGCAGGAAATACCCCGCAATCACCGAGCCCAGCAGCACAAGATAGATCAGCCGTCCGAAATCGTCGCCCGTCATCGCGCTCCCTTCGCCTTGATCAGTTGGATATAGGGCACCCGCGCTCCGGCGCGAAGGGTGTCAGACCGGTGCAAGGCCGAAATCCCTGAGCCCGTCGAGGATGAACTGGACCGAAAGCGCGGCCAGCAGCATGCCCAGCAGCCGCGAGACGACGACGATGCCGGTATGGCCAAGCGCGCGCTCCAGCAGACTTGCCGTCATGAAAAGCCCGAGACAGATCCCGATCACCGCGATCATCGCCAGATGCACCAGCAGCATGTCGAGCGGCGCCCGGTCGACCTGTCCGGTCAGCAGCACCATCGTCGCGATCGCGCCCGGCCCCGCCATCAGCGGCGTGGCCAGCGGAAACACCGACGGATCGGGCAGCTCTTCATGCGCGCGGTCCTCGCGCTTCTTGCTGCGCCGCTCGAACAGCATTTCAAGTGCGGTCAGGAACAGCAGGATGCCGCCCGCGATCCGGAAGGCGGGCATCGAGATCCCGGCAAAGACCAGGACCTGTTCGCCGAAGATCCCGAACAGGGTCAGGATCGCCACCGAGATGGCGGCCGCGCGCAGGCCGATGGCACGGCGCTGGCGCGGCGACATGCCCTGCGTCAGCGCCACGAAGACCGGCGTCAGCCCGATCGGGTCTATGATCACGAAAAGGGTGACCAGAGCGCTGATGTAAAAGCCGAGCTCCATCGCTCAAGCCTCTGCCTTGTCAAGCTTTTCAAGCGCTTCCATCCAAAGCGCCTCGGCCCGTTCCATGGCCTCCTCGGCCTCGGCGAACTTCTTCTGCCAGAGCATCCTCTCATCGGCGCGGGCCGGGTCGTACATGTCCGGATCGGCCAGCTTCTCCTGCAGCTTCGCGCGCATCTCCTCCAGCTTCGCGACCCGCGCCTCGCATTTGCGGACCTCGGCGCGAAGCGCAAGGAGTTCGTCGCGCCCGGGGCGTTTCGGCGCGGCGGCCCTGACGGTCTGGGCCCGTTCGGGGGTGTCGGCGCTCAGCAGCATCTTGCGATAGGCGTCGAGATCGTCGTCATAGGGCGCGACCCGCCCGCCCTCGACCAGCCAGAGCCGGTCGGCCACCATCGACAGCAGGTGCATGTCGTGGCTGACGAGGATCACCGCGCCGGAATAATCGTTCAGCGCCTCGGACAGCGCCTCGCGGCTTTCGATGTCGAGGTGGTTTGTGGGCTCGTCGAGGATCAGCAGATGCGGCGCGTCCAGCGTCGCCAGAAGCAGCGACAACCGCGCCTTCTGTCCGCCCGACAGTCGTCCGACCTCGGTGTCGGCCTGATCGGCGCCAAGCCCGAACCCGGCCAGCCTTGCGCGCAGCTTCGCGGGGGCGTCGTCGGGCCGTTCGCGGCGGAGATGTTCAAGCGGGGTCTCGTCCAGATGCAGCTCGTCGACCTGATGCTGGGCGAAATAGCCGATTTTCAGCTTGTTGGCCGTTGTCACCCGGCCCGAAAGCCTGTCGAGCTTGCCCGCCAGCAGTTTCGAGAAGGTCGACTTGCCCTCGCCGTTCCGGCCCAGAAGCGCGATCCGGTCGTCCTGGTCGATCCTCAGCGACAGGCGCTGCAGCACCGGGGTGCCGTCATAACCGACCGAGACGCCCTCCATCGCCACGATCGGCGGCGACAGCTCTTCGGGCTGGGGAAAGCTGAAGGCGACGCGGGCCATCTCCTCGGGCGCGGCGACGGGGGGCATCCGCTCCAGCATCTTGATCCGGGCCTGGGCCTGCTTGGCTTTTGACGCCTTGTAGCGGAAGCGGTCGACGAAGCTTTGCAGATGCGCGCGGCGCAGGTCCTGCTTCTTGGCCTCGGCGGCCTGAACCGCGCGTTGCTCGGCCCGCGCCCGGGCGAAGGCGTCATAGCCGCCTGCGTAAAGCGTGAGCTTGCAGTTTTCCAGGTGCAGGATATGGCCGACCGCCCGGTTCAGAAGACCGCGGTCATGCGAGATCAGGATCACCGTATGGGGATAGCGCGCCAGGTAGTTTTCCAGCCACAGCGCGCCTTCGAGATCCAGGTAGTTGGTCGGTTCGTCCAGCAACAGCAGGTCGGGGCGCGCGAACAGCACGCCCGCCAGCGCGACCCGCATCCGCCAGCCGCCCGAGAAATCCGAACAGGGCATGTGCTGCTCGGCCTCGGAGAAGCCCAGCCCCTTCAGGATCGAGGCGGCCCGCGCCTCGGCCGACCAGGCGTCGATATCGGTCAGTCGGGTCTGGATCTCGGCGATGCGGTGGGGATCGGTCGCGGTTTCCGCCTCGGCCATGAGGCTGGCGCGTTCGGTATCGGCCTCCAGCACCGTGTCCAGCAGCGAGGTTGCGGAGGAGGGCACCTCTTGCGCGACACCGCCGATCCGGGCCTGCGGCGGAAAGGAGATCGCGCCCGAATCGAGCGTGAGCTCGCCCCGGATCAGCCTAAAAAGCGTGGTCTTTCCGGCCCCGTTCCGGCCGATCAGGCCGACCTTGTGGCCATCTGGAATCACGGCGGAGGCGCCCTCGAACAAAGGGCGCCCCTCGATGGAATAGCGAAGATCGTCGATGCGCAGCATGGCCTGTGCCTTAGCAGGGCTCGGGCCGGTGGGGAAGCAGGATCAGGCGCCCCGCTCGGCGGCGATATCCTTGTTCCAGATCGTGCGGTCTATCCCCCTCGGATCGATCTCGGGATGCTGCGACAGCCGGAAACAGGGCTCGGTCACGGTCTTGCGCTGCTCGAAATAGTCCCTGGTCAGCCGGATCACCGTGCCCGACAGCAGAATCAGCGCGATGAGGTTGATGGTGGCCATGGTCGCCATCGAGGCATCGGCGAAGTTGAAGACCTTCGTCACCGGCTGCACCGCGCCCCAGATCACCATGCCGACTTGAGCGGCCTTCAGGATCGCCAGCGGCACGCCGCGACCGAGGCCCAGAAACTCCATCACATTTTCGGAATAGGCGTAATTGCCGATGATCGAGGTGAAGGCGAAGAACAGAATCGCCACCGCGATGAAGGCCGGACCGACGGCGCCGATATGGGCCGACAGCGCGTTCTGGGTCAGCTCGGTGCCGGTGATCCCGTCGGGGCCGTAATCGACCACGCCCGACAGCAGGATCATCAGCGCGGTCGCGGTACAGATCAGAAGCGTGTCGATGAAGACGCCGAGACCCTGCACCATGCCCTGGCTCGAGGGGTGATGCGGGTCGGGCACGGCGACGGCCGCGATATGCGGGGCCGAGCCCATGCCGGCCTCGTTCGAGAACAGCCCGCGCTTGATCCCGTTCAGCGCGGCCGCGGCAAAGCCCCCGGCAAATCCGCCCACGGCCTGGTCGATGCCGAAGGCGCTCTTGACGATCAGCGCCAGCAGGCCCGGAATTTCGGCGGCATGGACGACCAGAACATAGGCCGCGACCAGAAGGTAGATCCCGGCCATGAAGGGCACCACGCGTTCGGCGACGCTGGCAATCGAGCGGATGCCGCCGAAGATGACGATGCCGGTCAGCGTGCCGATGGCGATGCCGGTCGCAAGCTTCGGGATGCCGAAGGCGCCGTCGGCGGCATCGGCGATGGAATTGGACTGCACCGCGTTGAAGATCAGCCCGAAGGAGCAGAGGAAGAAGAAGCAGAACACGTAGCCCAGCCATTTCGCGCCCAGCCCGTGCCAGATGTAATAGGCGGGACCGCCGCGATACTGGCGATCGGCGTTGCGCACCTTGTAAAGCTGGGCCAGCGTCGATTCGGCATAGGCCGTGGCCATGCCGACAAGGGCCACGATCCACATCCAGAACACCGCGCCCGGCCCGCCGAGATAGATCGCGACCGCGACGCCCGCCAGGTTGCCGGTGCCAACACGGCTGGCGAGGCTGACGGTCAGCGCCTGCAGGGGGGTGATGCCGCTGCGGTCCGACTCGCCGGTGCTGACGAGAACCCGGATGAATTCGGGAAAATGTCGGAACTGGATCCCGCCGAGGCGTATGGTCAGGTAAAGCCCGGCTCCGATCAGTCCCCAGATCAGGACATAGCCCCAGAGCACGGTATTCAGGAAATCGACAATAACAGTCATCAAATGACCCTTTTTAAAGGCGCGCGCGAACACTCGATCCAACGTGATCCAGCGTTATCGGTTCCGGGCCGGGCAGCGAAAGCCTGTTTTCAAGGGTCGGGGCGCGTGCTAGCAGGACCGCGATTTTTCACCGCCGTCCCCGGGGCGGCGCCCAAGAGGACGCAAGACATGGCGATTCAACGCACCTTCTCGATCATCAAGCCCGACGCGACCAAGCGCAACCTGACCGGCGCGATCAACGCCAAGCTCGAGGCGGCCGGTCTGCGCATCGTCGCGCAGAAGCGGATCCACCTGAGCAAGGCCCAGGCCGGCGTCTTCTACGCGGTGCACAAGGAACGCCCGTTCTATGACGAACTCTGCGAATTCATGGCCTCCGAGCCGATCGTGGTGCAGGTGCTGGAAGGCGAAGACGCCATCGCGAAAAACCGTGAAGTGATGGGCGCGACCAACCCGGCCGAAGCCGCCGAAGGCACCATCCGCAAGGAATTCGCGCTGTCGATCGGCGAGAACTCGGTCCATGGCTCGGATGCCGAGGACACCGCCAAGGAAGAAATCGCCTATTTCTTCTCGGGCCTCGAACTGGTCGGCTAAGTCCGGGTGCTGGAAGGATCCGCTGCGGGCCGCTATGGCGCGCGGCGGAGAGAGGGGGCGGGCTCGCCCCCTTTTTCATGCGGGTCCGATCCGTGGACCCAAAGGGCCGGTCAGATGCTGGCCCAGTCCCGGAAGGTGTAGCCATCGGCCGGGGTCGGATGGGGGGCCGGGCGGGAGGCAGAGGCATCGCGGGCGGGCTCCTGCGGTGCGACCGGACGAGAGCTTTGGGGGGTGGAGAATGCGCTGGCCATGGGGGCCTCCTCTGGCTGATGGGGGCTGCCCGTCCTGGCCAGCCGATACCGTCATGAGGCCCGGCAAACCGGGCGGCGGCCCGGCAGGAACGGTACATTTTCTCGAAAAATTGTAGAGTATTCGGTCATATCGCGCGGGCAGGGCGGCTCTGGCCGGGGATCCGCCCGGGCGACGCCGGCAAGGGGCGGGGGGCAGAAAACCCGACAAGTGCCCGGGATAAAAAGGAAAACGCCCGCGCGGGGATCGCGCGGGCGCTGTTTTCACCGGTCAGGGGCCGGATTATTTCGCGGCGACGCCGTAATAGGCGCGCTTGGACAGCAGCGGCCAGCCCATGCGCGAGGACAGCGGGGTCGGGTTGCTGGTTTGCAGCTCGACATGACCTTCGCCCATGCCGCCCAGCAGCGGCCAGTTCATCTGGCGCGACAGCGGGGTCGGGTTATCGGTCATCAGCTCGGTCTTCGAGGTGCTGTTCTCGGACAGGCATTTGAAGCCGAGCGCGTCCGAGAAGGGCGTGGTGGTGCTTTCGCCCTCGACCGCGACGTCGGTGAGCAGGCGTTGCTTGCTGGACAGCTTCGGCATCCAGTCGTCCCAGATATATTTCATAGATCCTCCAGGTTTTGCGTCCGCGATCGTCGTTGGCACGAGCAAGCTCGGTCCGGGCCCGACGAGAACGGCGAATTGCAGTTGGGCGCTTTGATATTACCCCACCTGCGCGTGAGGATTTCAAGGGGCCGGACGGTCGCAGGACGGGGCGCCGCAGGGGCTGCGACGCGTTGTCAACAGGGTTCTATATGTCGCACGATTCTGGGGCCATGTAAGCCTGCGTTGACATTGCCAACGTCAATCGCTTGTGACATCGTCTGTTCGTGACGATGCCGGGTCGGAAGCCCAGCGAGAATATCGCTAAGGAAATCTCCGGTCTGCTTTGTCGACGCCTGCGTGCGGGCTCCGCACGTACCACAGTCGAAAACCATATTGGGGAGACGACAATATGACTGACGATATGGACAAAGTCTGGCCGACCGGCCTGACCCTTGCCGAAGCCGAAGAAGTGCATAAGCAACTCATCGACGGCACCCGCGTGTTCGGCGCGATCGCGCTGTTCGCCCACTTCCTGGCTGCCATCGCCACCCCGTGGCTCGGCTAATCTAGAGAGAGGACATAGATCATGAACAACGCGAAAATGTGGCTCGTCGTTAAGCCCACCGTTGGCATTCCGCTCTTCCTGGTTGCCTGCGCCATCGCTTCCTTCCTGGTGCACCTGATGCTGGTTCTGACCACCGGCTGGATGGGCGACTACTACAGCGGCTCGTTCGAAGCTGCGTCGCTGGTGTCCAACGCCACCACGCTGCTCTCGTAAGCCGGTACGGCTTCCGTGCAGGAACTTGCGAGGGCCGGGGTCATGCCCCGGCCTTCGTGCCTTCGGGACGGGATGTCCCGAACCAACCGGAAACGCGCCCCAGCGGGCAAGAGGACACGGGCCCACTGTGTCGGGCCGCGTGTCGGAGTGTGACCGCATGAATCGACTGAGCAAGATGGCGGTAAACCGTATCGCCACTGTCGGGCCTCGATTCCTCCCCTTTGCAGAAGCCGCCAGCGAAGACCTGCCGCTCAGCCGCCTGTTGCGGCTGTCGATGTTCCAGGTCTCCGTCGGCATGGCGATGGTGCTGCTTGTCGGCACCCTGAACCGGGTGATGATCGTCGAGCTCGAGGTCCCGGCGTCCATCGTCGGCATCATGATTTCCCTGCCGCTTCTGTTCGCGCCCTTCCGCGCGCTGATCGGCTTCAAGTCCGACACCCACAAATCGGCACTGGGCTGGCGAAGGGTCCCCTACATCTGGAAGGGCACGCTGCTGCAATGGGGCGGCTTTGCCATCATGCCCTTCGCGCTGATCGTGCTGTCGGGGCAGGAAAGTGCCGCTGGCGCGCCGGAGTGGATCGGCATCCTGTCCGCCGCGGTCTCGTTTCTGCTGGTCGGCGCGGGCGTGCATACGGTGCAGACCGTGGGGCTGGCGCTGGCGACCGATCTGGCGCCGCGCGAGGATCAGCCGAATGTCGTCGGGCTGATGTATGTGATGCTGCTGGTCGGCATGATCGTCAGCGCCCTGCTGTTCGGGATGTGGCTGGAGGATTTCTACCACGCCAAGCTGATCAAGGTGATCCAGGGCGCCGCCGTCGCGACCATGGTGTTCAACGTCATCGCGCTCTGGAAGATGGAGGCGCGCGACCGCGTCCGCGCCAGGCAGCGTCTCGAGGGCGATCCCGAACCGAGTTTCCGCGAGGCCTGGGGCCTGTTCACGCGCGGACCCAATGCCCGCAGGCTGCTGTGGGTGATCGGGCTCGGCACGCTGGGCTTCGGTCTCTCGGACGTTCTGCTGGAACCCTTCGGGGGCCAGGTTCTCGACATGTCGGTGGCCGCGACCACCAAGCTGACCGCCGCGGTCGCGGGCGGCACGCTTGTCGGCTTTGCCTGGGCCTCGCGGGTGCTGTCGCGCGGCTATGACCCGATGGCGATGGCGGGCTGGGGCGCCGTGGTGGGACTTCCGGCCTTCGCCATCATCACCTTCTCTGCGACGCTGCAATCCGAGCCGGTCTTCGTCTTCGGCACGATGATGGCGGGCTTCGGTGCGGGGCTCTTCAGCCATGGCACCCTGACCGCCACCATGCGCTCGGCGCCGAAGGCCCAGGTCGGGCTCGCGCTCGGCGCCTGGGGGGCGGTGCAGGCGACCTCGGCGGGGGCCGGTATCGCGCTTGGGGGCGTGTTCCGCGACGCGGTGCTGCATTCGCCGATCGGCGATCTCTTCGGCGCGGCGACGCCTTATTTCTTTGTCTACGCGATCGAACTGGCGCTGCTGGTCGCGACCATCATCGTCGGCTACCGGCTGATGCTGAGCCGCGCCTTCGGCATCGAGAACGCGCCCGACTGAGCCTCTCTCCGGCCCTCCGCGCTGTTGCGCCGGGGGCCGGAGCTTTCCGGCAAAATCCGTCACGGCGGGGTGTTCCCTGCGACCATCTCGGCTAGATTGCCGGGAAAAGGGGCCGCCCGTCTGTGACCGATACGCGATTCTTTCCTTCACTGGCCGTCCTGACGGCGGTTTTCCTTGCCTCCGGCCCGCATCCGGCCGCCGCCACCGAGGCCGTGCTGAGCGCGCCCGGCGCCTCGGACGAGTTGCGACAGGCGCTGGAGGCCTCGGCGCTGACGCTCGAGGCCGCGCGGGCCCCGGATGCCAGCGCACAGGACATCTTCGCCGCCGCCCGTGCCGATTACGCGCGGCTGGTGGGCGTGCTTTACGCCCGCGGCTATTACGGCCCCGAGGTGCATGTCACCCTTGACGGGCGCGAGGCGGCCGATCTTTCGCCTTTGTCGGTGCCCGCGCGGATCGGCCGGGTCGAGATCCGGGTCGCGCCGGGGCGGCCCTTCGCCTTTTCACAGGCCCTGATCGAGCCGCTGGCCCCCGGTACCGACCTGCCCGATGGCTTTGCCCCCGGCAAGCCCGCCGAGGCCGCGACCGTCCGCGCCGCCGCGAAGGCGGGCGTCGATGGCTGGCGCGCGGCCGGACATGCCAAGGCGAAGGTCGCGGGGCAAAGCCTGATCGCCGATCATCCCGACGCCACGCTTGCCGCCCGGCTGCGGCTTGCACCGGGGCCCGCCATCCGGTTCGGCGATCTCGTCATCGCCCCGGGCTCGGGCGTGCGCGAGGACAGGCTTCGGACCATCGCGGGGCTGCCGATGGGCGAGCCCTTCGACCCCGAGGCGCTGGACCGAAGCGCCGAGCGGCTGCGCCGGACCGGTGCCTTCCGCTCGGTCCGGCTGACCGAGGCCGAGACGCTGGGCCCCGGCAACAGCATGGATATCGGGCTGGAGGTGGTCGACCAGAAGAAGCGCCGCGCCGGGGCCGGGGTCGAGTTTTCCTCGCTCGAGGGCGCCACCGTCTCGGGCTTCTGGATGCATCGCAACCTCATGGGCGGGGCCGAACGCCTGCGCTTCGACTTCGAGATCGCGGGCATCGGCGGGCAGGACGATGGCGGCGAGGACCTGTCGCTTTCCGCCCGCTTCGACCGTCCCGCGGTGATCGACGCCGATACCGGGCTGTATCTGCTGGGCGCGGTCGAGGATCTGGACGAGCCCGACTATACCGAGACCAACGCCCGGGCCGGTGGCGGTCTGACCCGGATCTTCTCGCCGCATCTGAAGGGCGAGGCCGGGGTGCTGTTGCGCTATGCCGATGTCAGCGACGATCTCGGCGACCGCAAGATGACCCATCTGACCTTTCCCGTCAGCCTGACCTGGGACCGTCGCGACGACCCGCTCGACGCCCATAAGGGGTTCTATCTCGACGGCAGCGTGACCCCGCTTCTGGCGGTCGGGGGCGCGGCCGAAAGCGGGGCGCTGATCAAGGCCGATGGCCGCATCTACCAACAGCTCGGCAGCCGTCTGGTGCTGGCCGGGCGGGCCCAGATCGGCTCGGTGGTCGGCGCCGCCAGCGACGGCGTGCCGCCGGCGCTTCTGTTCTTCTCGGGCGGTGGCGGCACCGTGCGCGGCCAGCCCTATCAGTCGCTCGCGGTCGATCTGCCGAATGGCGACCGGATCGGCGGGCGGTCCTTCATCGGGCTGTCGGGCGAGGCACGGGTCGGCGTCACCGGCGCGATCCAGATGGTGGCCTTCTATGATGCGGGCTTTGTCGGGCCCGATTCCTGGGTCTCGGACGGAGACTGGCAATCGGGCGCCGGTCTGGGGCTGCGCTACGATACCGGCATCGGCCCGATCCGCTTCGATGTCGCCGCGCCGGTCGATGGCGATACCGGCGACGGGGTTCAGTTCTATATCGGTATCGGGCAGGCCTTCTGATGCGCGTTTTTCTCGGGTTCCTTCTGCTTCTTCTGACCGCGCTGCCGCTGGCCGCCCAGGAGGATGACCGCGGCGTGCTGGTCAGCTTTCTCGAGGACAAGCTTTCCTCGGCCGGGCGCGAGATCCGGATCGAGGGCTTCGAGGGCGCGCTGTCCTCGCGGGCAACCCTGAAGGAGCTGACCATCGCCGATGAGGATGGCGTCTGGCTGACGGTGCGCGGCGCCGTGCTCGACTGGTCGCGGGCGGCATTGCTGAGGGGCGAGGTCAAGGTCGACGAGTTGTCCGCCGACGAGATCCTGTTGCCGCGCCTGCCCAGGGGCGGGGGCGCCAGCGTCGAGAAATCCGAGGCCACGCCCTTCGCGCTGCCCGATCTGCCGGTCTCGATCGATATCGGCCGGGTCAGGACTCCGCGGCTGGTTCTGGGCGAGGCCCTGATCGGGCAGGAGGCCGAACTGGCGCTGGACGGCGCGCTGAGCCTTGCCGGGGGTGCCGGCCGGGCCGATATCGAGGCGACCCGCAGCGATGCCGAGGGCGATTTCGCGATCCGGGCCGCCTATGCCAATGACAGCCAGGAGCTGTCGCTGGACGTCTCGCTGACCGAAGGGGCGGGCGGCATCGTGTCCAGCCTTGCGGGGCTGCCGGGTGCGCCGCCGCTGGCGCTGACGGTCAAGGGCGACGGCCCGCTCAGCGATTTCGCCGCCGATCTGGCGCTGGCCACCGAGGGCGAGCCCAGGGTCGCGGGCCGGCTCACCATTGTCGCCCCCGCGGATGCGCCCGAGGACCGGGCCTTTGCCGCGACGCTCTCGGGCGATCTCGCGCCGCTGGTGGCCGAACCGCTGCGCCCCTTCTTCGGCGCCGCGACCGATCTCGAGATCGACGGGACACGCCGCGCCGACCGGCGGCTCGACATCTCGCGGCTCGAGGTCTCGACCGGGGCCTTGCAGCTTGGCGGGACGCTGTCTCTGGCCGCGACCGGCCTGCCCGAAAAGGTCGATCTCACCGGCCGTCTGTCCGGACCCGTGCTGCTGCCGGTCTCGGGGCTGGACACGACGCTTGACGGCGCGACGCTCGAGGCCAGTTTCGATGCCGCGACCGGCGAGGCCTGGCAGGCGGCGATCACGCTTGACGGTCTTGCCAGCGGCCCGCTGACACTTGCCCATGCCGATCTGACCGGAACCGGCAGCATCCGGCCGCAGGACCCGGCGCTCGCGGCCGATATCGCCTTTCGTGCCACGGGGATCGGCCATGCCGAGCCTGCGCTTGCCCGGGCCCTGGGGCAGGCGGCCGAGGGACATGCGCGCCTGTCCTGGAAGGCGGGGGTGCCGCTTGAGCTGACCGATCTGCAGATCGCCTCGGGCGATGCGCGGCTGACGGCGAAAGGCACGCTTGGCAGCGCCGCCAAGGGGCTGCCCTTCGATGGCCGGATCGGGGCCGCGCTCGACGATCTCTCGCGCTTCGCGGCGCTGGCGGGGCGGGGGCTGGGCGGCGCGGCCAGGGCCGATCTGTCCGGCCGCTACCGGCTGCTCGACGGGATCTTCGATCTTTCGCTCGATGCCGAAACCACCGACCTGAAGACCGGAACGCCCCGGCTCGACCCGCTTCTGGCCGGGGCGGGGCAGGTGCGGCTTGCGGCGGCGCGCGGGCCCGAGGGCACGTCGCTGAAGCAGCTGCATGTTGAAACCCCGGGCCTGAGTCTCGACGGCCAGGGCGATCTGTCATCGGCTGCGGGCGGGCTGACCCTGACCGGGCAGGTGCCCGATCTGGCGCTGGTCGATCCGAAACTGACCGGGCCGGGCTGGCTCGACACCGCGTTCGGCTGGGAGGCGGGCGGACGGCTTCGGCTCGACCGGTTCAAGGCGACGGCGGCCGGGGCCGAGATCGCGGCCGAGGGCGCGCTGACGCCCGGCGACCCGGCGCTGCCCGCCGAAGGCAAGGTGACGCTGAGTGCGCCGAAGCTTTCGGTCTTCTCGGGTCTGGCCGGGCGGCCGCTTGCGGGCAAGCTCGACGCGACGCTGAGCGGACAGGGCGCGGTGAAAGGCGATTTCGACGCGACGCTCAGCGCCGAAGGGCAGGGGCTGGCCATCGGCATTGCCCAGATCGACCGGCTGATCGGCGGCAAGACCACGATCGCGGCCGCAGGCGCGCGCAAGGCGGGTGACCTGACGGTCGGGCGGCTCGATATCGAGACGCCCCGGCTTACCGTCAAGGCCGAAGACAGCGCGGGCGACGGCACGCTCGATCTGACCGCAAGCCTGTCCGATCTGGCGCTGCTGGTCGAGGGGTTCCCGGGGCCGGTTGCGCTCAAGGGCCAGGCCCGGCCCGAGGGGGCTGACTGGCGTCTGACGCTGAATGCGACCGGGCCGAGCGGCACCACGGCGGCCATCGGGGGCAGGCTCGCCCGCGATGCCTCTTCGGCCGATCTGAGCCTGAAGGGCCGCGCGCCGCTGTCGTTGGCCAATCCCTTCATCGCCCCGCGCAGCCTCGACGGGATGGCTGCCTATGATCTGACGCTGAAAGGACCGTTGGGGTTGTCGGCCCTGTCGGGCCGGGCGACCACCTCTGGCGCGCGGCTGTCGGCGCCGACGCTGGGCGCGGCCCTGACCGATATCGGCGGCCGGGTCGATCTTTCGGGCGGCCGCGCACGGCTGGATCTGACCGGGCGGCTCGGTGGCGGCCAGGTCGCGGTTTCGGGGCCGATCACGCTGTCGGGCGCCTTCCCGGCCGAGCTTGCGATCCGGCTGACCCGTGCCCGGCTGCAGGACCCCACGCTTTACGAAACCTCCGTCGATGGCAGCGTCACCGTCACCGGCCCCCTGACCGGCGGCGCCCGGATCGCCGGGCAGCTCGATGTCGGCCGGACCGAGATCACGGTGCCCTCGACCGGGCTTGGCGGCGGCGGCGAGCTGCCCGAGATCGACCATCTCGGCACGCCCGCGGCGGTGCAGGCGACGCTCCGGCGGGCCGGGCTGGTCGCGACCGAGGGCGAGGGCGGGGGCGGGCGGCCCTATCCGCTGGATCTGACCGTCAACGCGCCGTCGCAGGTCTTCGTACGCGGCCGCGGCATCGATGCCGAGCTGGGCGGGCGGCTGCGGCTGGGCGGCAGCACTGCCGATGTGGTGGCCTCGGGCCAGTTCGAGCTGATCCGCGGGCGGCTCGACATTCTCGCGCAGCGCTTCACCCTCGACGAGGGGCGGGTCACGCTGTCGGGGTCCTTCGACCCGCGGCTCTATTTCGTTGCCGCGACCCAGTCGGGCGACGTGACCGCGCGGATCGTGGTCGAGGGCCCGGCCAGCGCGCCCGAGATCAAATTCTCCTCCAGCCCGGAATTGCCGCAGGAAGAGGTCATCTCGCGGATCCTCTTCGGCCGCGGGCTCGACACGCTGTCGCCGTTGCAGGCGGCCGAGCTGGCCTCGGCGGTGGCGACGCTGATGGGCAAGGGCGGGCAGGGGATCCTGGGCGCGCTGCGCGGCGCGACCGGCCTCGACGATCTCGACGTGAATTCGACCGAGGAGGGCGGCACCGAGCTGAGCGCCGGCAAGTACCTGTCGGACAAGGTCTATTCGCAGGTGACGGTGAACCAGAAGGGCCAGAGCGAGATCAATCTCAATCTCGACGTCTCGCCCTATGTCACGCTGAAGGGCCATGCCGGGGCCGAGGGCGATACCGGCATCGGGATCTTCTACGAGCGCGATTACTGAGGATCGGCATGCCCGCGCCCGGAGGGGCGCGGGAGACGTCCGGGGTCAGCCGTTGCCGCGGCGCACGAAACGGGCGGCCTCGGCGGCGGCAGCGCGGAGCGCGTTCGACTTGTTGACGGTTTCCTGCCATTCGGCCGCCGGGTCGGAATCATAGACCACGCCGCCCCCGGCCTGGATATACAGCGTCTCGTCCTTCACCACCGCCGTGCGCAGCGCGATGCACATGTCCATGTCGCCGCCCGCCGCGAAATAGCCGACGCCGCCGCCATAGACGCCACGCTTTTCGGGTTCGAGCTCGTCGATGATCTCCATCGCGCGGACCTTGGGCGCGCCCGAGACCGTGCCCGCGGGCAGCCCCGCCAGCAGCGCCGACAGCGCATCCTCGCCCTCGGCAATCTCGCCCACCACGTTCGAGACGATATGCATGACGTGGGAATAGCGCTCGATGATGAATTTCTCGGTCGGATGGACGGTGCCGATTTTCGCGACCCGTCCGACATCGTTGCGCCCCAGATCCAGCAGCATCAGATGTTCGGCCAGTTCCTTCTGGTCCCCAAGAAGGTCGGCTTCCAGCGCCTTGTCCTCGGAGGGCGTGGCGCCGCGCGGCCGGGTGCCGGCGATGGGCCGGATCGTGACCTCGCCGCCGCGCAGCCGGACCAGGATCTCGGGGCTTGCGCCCACGACCTGGAAGCCGCCGAAATTGAAGAAGAACATGAAGGGCGAGGGGTTGGTGCGCCGCAGGCTGCGGTAAAGCGCGAAGGGCGGCAGCGGAAAATCCTGGGTCCAGCGCTGGGCCGGGACGACCTGGAAGATGTCGCCCGCGCGGATATAGTCCTTCGCGGTCTCGACCGCTGCCATGTAGCTTTCGCGGGTGAAGTTCGAGATCGGCTCGCCGATCTCGCGGGCCTCGCCGAAATCGCGGGTCTCGGCGGGCACCGCCCGGTCGAGATCGCGCAGCGCATCCATCACCCGCTCGGCGGCCTGGGCATAGGCGGCGCGGGCCGACAGCCCGGGCTCGGGCCGGGCGGGCGAGACCACCGTGACCTCGCCCTTGACCCCGTCGAGAACCGCCACCACCGAGGGCCGCAGCATCAGCGCGTCGGGCAGGCCCAGCGGGTCGGGATTGACATTCGGCAGCCGCTCGACCAGCCGGATCATGTCATAGCCGAGATAGCCGTAAAGCCCCGCCGCGATCGAGGGCAGCTCCTCGGGCATGTCGATGGCGCTTTCGGCAAGGATCTGGCGCAGGCTCGCCAGCGGATGGCCTTCCATCGGCTCGAAGGCGTCGGGATCGAAACGCGCCATCCGGTTGACGCGGCTGGTTTCGCCGCGGCATTCCCAGATCAGGTCGGGCTTGAGGCCGACCACGGAATAGCGGCCGCGCACCTCGCCCCCCGTGACCGATTCCAGCATGAAGCTGTCGGTCCGGGCGCCTGCGAGTTTCAGCATCAGCGAGACCGGCGTATCCAGATCGGCGGCCAGCCGGGCATAGACGACCTGGGTGCGGCCGGCTTCGTAACCCGCCTCGAAGGCGGTGAATTCGGGAATGATCCTGGACATGGCGCTTACCGGAACTGGGCGTGAACGGCGTTGATCGCCGCCTGGTCGAGCGAGAGCCCGGCGGCATTGGTCACGGCCTGGGCGAAATAGGCGTAGAGGTCCTGGGCAAGCCCCTGACCGGCCTGTGCGGCGATGTTCTGGCGCAGCATGTCGGCACCGGGCGCGTCCGCGTCGGGCGGCAGGATCTCGTCGAGCCGGATCAGCCAGACCTCGGCGCCGACCGGAACCACGGCACTGTCTCCGATATCGGCCAGCCGGAACATCGCGTCCGACAGCGGCTGCGGCATCAGCCCGCCGCGCGAGAGCGCGGTTTCCGACGTGACATCGACCCCGAGCGCGGTCATCTCTTCGCCGCCATCGATCCGTGCCTTCAGTGCCTCGGCCTTGTCGGCCAGCCGGCGCGCGGTCTCGGCCTGGCGCCAGTCACCGGCGACCTGGTCCTGCACCGCCTCGAGCGGGCGCAGGGTCGGCGGGATCTCGCGGTCGAGCCGCAGCGCGAAGATGCCGCCATCGTCAAGCTCCTTGATCTCGGGGAAATCGCCCTCGACCGCGGCATCGGCCGCCTCGCGGAAATCCTGATAGGCGGCGATGCCCTGATCGCTGTCGGCGGTATAGTCGATCTGGCCAAGCTGCATCTCGGTCTCGCGCGCCAGATCCTCCAGCGTCGCGCCCGCAGCCAGCAGGTCGTCATAGTCGTTGATCTTGTCGGCGATCATCCGCACCGCGCGGCTGTGCACGGCCTCGGGGGCAAGCCTCTCGCGGGCCTCCTCGAAGGGGATTTCCTGCTTGGCGAGGATCGCGTTCACCCGGAAGATCGCGGGGCCGAGATCGGACATCAGCGGCCCGGCCAGCCCCGGCTCGGTCAGCGCGAAGACCGCGCGCCCCGCCTCGCCGCCGATCTGCACTTCCGAGACATCGCCCATGTCGATATCGTCGATGGCAAGGCCGCGCGCGGCGACGGCGTCGTCGAAGCTTTCCTCGCCCGCCTCGATCCGGTCCATCGCCGTCTGCGCCTCGTCCATGCTGGAAAAGACCAGCCGTTCGACAAGCCGCTTCTCGGGCTGCACGAATTCGTCGATATGCTGTTCGTAAAGCTGGCGCAGCAACGCCTCGTCGGGCTCGATGGTGTCGGCCATGGCCTCGGGCGACAGCCAGGCATAGGTGATCTTGCGGGTCATCGGCGCGGTATAGGCCTCGGGCGTCGCCTCGTATTGGGCCTTGATCTGGTCCTCGGTCGGGTCCGGCACCGGGGCGTCCAGAGCGTCTGCCGTCAGATGGATGAGGCTGACGCTGCGCCGCTCGGCGATATAGGTGTAAAGCGTGTCGACATAGGTCTCGGGCGCGTCGAGTCCCGCGACCACCGCCGTCTGCAGCAGCGAGCGCGCGGCCTCCTTGCGCAGCGAGGTCTCGAACTGGGTCTCGGTCATGCCGTTCTGCGACAGCACATAGCGATAGGCCTCGCGGTCGAAGCTGCCATCCGGCCCCTTGAAGGCGTCGAGCCGCATCACCTCGCGGGCGACCTGGTCGTCACCGACAGAGACCCCGATCCTGTGCATCTCGTTGTCGAGCGCGGCATTCGAGATCTCCTGTGCGCGCACGGCATCGACCAGACCGGAGGCCTGGGCCTCGGCAAGGCTCATGTTCTGGCCGGTGGCGGCGGCGCGGGCGCGCAATTCGCGTTGCAGCGCGCGGGCATAGCTGTCGGTCGAGATCTCGGTATCGCCGACGCTGCCGATCGACTCGACGCGGCCGCCGAAATTGCTGACCCCGAAGCCGCCGAGGCCGAGCACCACGAATATCAGCATCATCCAGACCAGCGTCTTCGAGAACTGCTTGCCTTTGGACTTGGACATCGGGGCGTCTCCCTGCCGGATCTGGGTTCGCTGCTGTGTAGGTCTTTGCGCGGTCCCCCGCAAGCGTCAGGGGCGGAAGGCCGCAAGCCGTCCGAACAGCGCCTGAAGGCCCGGCCGGTCGATATTGGCAAAGGCGATGCGAAGCTGGTCGCGCGCGCCCGGATCGGTCTCGGGCAGGAACATTCCGCCGGGCAGAAGCAGCACGCCCGCCTCCGCGACCAGCCGCCTTGCCAGGGGTTCGGAGCCGATATCGAACGGGTGGCGGAGCCAGGCGAAAAAGGCGCCCGCGCCCATCAGCTCCCAGCCGGGCAGGGCGGACATGTTCCGGCTCAGGGCGTCGCGGCGGGCAAGGATCTCGGCCCGTTCGTCGGCCTTCCAGGCGCCGAGATGGCGCAGGCCCCAAAGGGCCGCGCGCTGGCCAAGCTGGTTGGGGCAGATCGCGACCGTATCGAGAAACTTCTCGACCTCGGTCACCACCGCTTCGCCCGCGATCAGCGCGCCGACGCGATGCCCGGTCAGCCGGTAGGCCTTT
This sequence comes from Rhodovulum sulfidophilum DSM 1374, assembly GCF_001633165.1. Lineage (NCBI taxonomy): Bacteria > Pseudomonadati > Pseudomonadota > Alphaproteobacteria > Rhodobacterales > Paracoccaceae > Rhodovulum > Rhodovulum sulfidophilum. The sequence continues at coordinate 1,995,414 of NZ_CP015418.1, forward strand.
GAGAAGGAATAAAGATGGATCAGCGTGTCGCCCCAGTCGGAATCGACGAACAGCCGGTGCGGGGCGCCGTCGCGGCTGTCGAAATCGCGATAGGTCTCGTCGAGGATCAGCGCGATCCCGTGACGCCGACAGAGGGCGAGGAAGTCTGCCACAAGCTCGGCGGGATATTCGAGCCCGGTCGGATTGTTCGGCGTGACCAGAACGATGGCGCGGGTGCGGGGCGTGATCAGCGCTCCGGCGCGCTGGACCTCGGGCAGCAGGTTGGTCCCGGTCGCGAGCGGCACCGCCCGCATTCCGGCCATGTCGAGCCACATCTTGTGGTTGAAATACCAGGGCGTGGGCAGGATCACCTCATCGCCCGCCGCGGCAATCGAGGCGATCGCGGCGCAGAAGGCCTGGTTGCAGCCCTGGGTGATGGCGACCCGCTCGGCCCGGATGTCGCCGCCATAGGCCCTGGACCACTCGGCGGCGATCTCGGCGCGCAGCTCGGGCAGGCCCAGCACGGGGCCGTAGAGATGCGCGCCGAGATCGTTCAGCGCGGCATCGGCAATGGCCTGGCGCAACGCCTCGGGCGGCGGGTCCATCGGCGCGGCCTGGCTGACATTGAGAAGCGGCCGGTCGGCCGGAAACGAGACCCCGTCAAGCCAGCGCCTGGCCTGCATGACCGGCGGGGCGAAGGTGGCGGCGGTTCCGCCGCGCGGTGGCTGACTGGCGGCCATCGCGCCTCTCCTATTCTCCGGCGCGGTAGGGTTTGACGTATTGCAGCGCCATGTCCCAGGGGAAGAAGATCCAGGTATCCTGGCTCACCTCGGTGATGAAGGTGTCGACCTGCGGCTTGCCCTTGGGCTTGGCATAGACGGTGGCGACATGGGCCTTGGGCATGGTCGCCCGCACCACTTCGAGGGTGCGCCCGGTATCCACCAGATCGTCGACGATCACCACGCCGGTGCCGTCGCCGACCAGCTCGCGGTCGGGCATCTTGATGATGACCGGGGCGCTCTGGGACTGGTGGTTGTAGGATTTGACCGAGATCGTATCGACCATGCGGATGTCGAGTTCGCGCGAGACGATCATCGCCGGAGCCATGCCGCCGCGGGTGATCGCGACCACCGCGCGCCAGCCGCCGTTATCGGGCCCCTGTCCGTCGAGCCTCCAGGCCAGCGCCCGCGCGTCGCGGTGCAGCTGGTCCCAGCTGACATGGAAGCCTTTCTCGTGAGGCAGGCGGTCGGGGTCCATCGATGTCTCCTGTGCGTGGGTGCGACAAATGCCGGGGCGCCGCGCAGGTGTCAATCCCGCTGCGGCGCCCCTGTCTGGTGTCGGTCCTGCGTCCGGGCTCAGCTGTCCTTGCGCCCGGTGACCGCGTCGATATCGGGGGCGTCCACGGCTTTCATGCCGACGCCGTGATAGCCGGCATCGACATGGTGCACCTCGCCGGTCACCGCACTGCCCAGATCGGACAGAAGGTACAGTGCCGATTTCCCGACCTCTTCCTGGGTGACATTGCGCCGCAAGGGCGAATTCAATTCATTCCATTTCAGAATGTAACGGAAATCGCCGATCCCGCTGGCGGCCAAAGTCTTGATCGGTCCGGCGGAAATGGCATTGACCCGAATTCCGTCCTTGCCGAGGTCTTCGGCCATGTAACGGACCGAGGCCTCGAGAGCCGCCTTGGCAACGCCCATCACATTATAGTGAGGCATGACCCGTTCGGCGCCATAATAGGTCAGCGTCAGCGCCGCGCCGCCCTCGGTCATCATCCTCGCCGCCCGCTGCACCGCCGCGGTGAAGGAATAGACCGAAATGTCCATCGACATCAGGAAGTTCGACCGCGACGTGTCGACATAGCGGCCGCGCAGCTCGTTCTTGTCCGAGAAGCCGATGGCGTGGACGATGAAATCGAGCCGGCCCCAGCGCGCCTCGAGCGCCGCGAAGAGCCCGTCGAGCGACTCTTCGCTGGCGACGTCGCATTCCAGCACGATATCGCTGCCCAGGCTCGCGGCCAGGGGCATGACGCGCTTCTTAAGCGCCTCGCCCTGGTAGGAAAAAGCCAATTCCGCCCCGGCTTCGGCGCATTGGCGCGCGATTCCCCAGGCGATGGACTTGTCATTGGCGAGGCCCATGATAAGGCCCCGCTTGCCCTCCATCAGTTTTGTCGACATCCGAGGTCCCCTCGACCACCTGTTCAAAAAATTGCCGCCGGTGTAGGGCAAATGCACGGACCCATCAAGTGCGACAGGATCAAGCAGGAGGACCCAGCCCATGACCGAGCGCGAGGGCATATTCGCAGGTGACGACCCGTTCGCGATCGCGCGGCGCTGGCTTGCCGAGGCCGAGAAGACCGAGCCGAACGACCCCAATGCCATCGCGCTTGCGACGGTCGACGGACAGGGCCTTCCCAATGTGCGAATGGTCTTGTTGAAAGAGATCGAAGCCGATGCATTCATGTTCTATACGAATTACGAAAGTGCAAAGGCGGGCGAAATTGTCCTAACGAATAAAGCTGCATTCGTGTTACACTGGAAATCACTCAGGCGGCAGGTCCGTGTTCGTGGTATTACGGAAAAGGAAGAGGGGGAAAAGGCCGATGCCTATTATGCCTCCCGCGCCCTGCAAAGTCGGCTTGGCGCTTGGGCCTCGCGACAATCCCGCCCTCTGGCGTCGAGGGGCGAATTGATGGCGGAGGTGGCAATGGTGACCGCGCGGCGTGGTGTGGCGCCCGCGCGGCCGCCCTTTTGGGGCGGTTTCCGCATACGGCCTCTCGAGATCGAATTCTGGGCCGATGGGGCGTTCCGCCTGCATGACCGGTTTCGCTGGTGCAGGGATACACTTGACGGAGAGTGGCAAATCGACAGACTCTACCCTTGATTGCCTTTCCCGATTGCAGGGGGCGATCCGGGCCGTCGGACGGCGGCGCGACGGGGCGTCGAATTTGTAAGCGAAGCCTCCGGCGGCCTTTAAGTCCTCGGAGGCAGCAATGACGACCGGGATCGGATGTATGGACAAGGACAGCGACACGGCGTTGCGCGTCGAAGGGCGTGTTAAATGGTTCGATCCGACAAAAGGCTTTGGTTTTGTCGTGGCGGACGAAGGCGGGCCCGACATTCTGTTACATGCCAATGTGCTGCGGAATTTCGGGCAGAACTCGGTCTCGGACGGGGCCGGAATCGTGCTAGTGGTACACAGGACGGCACGGGGCCTGCAGGCGACCGAGGTGCTCAGGATCGAGCCCGCGGTCTCGACCGGCGCGCCGGCGCTCGAGGATGCCATGCATCTGACCGCCGAAGAGGTGGCGGCATTGCCGCTGGAGCCTGCGCGGGTTAAATGGTTCGACAAGGCCAAGGGCTTCGGTTTTGCCAATGTCTTCGGCCGCGACGACGACGTGTTCATACATATCGAGGTGCTGCGACGGTCGGGGCTGGCCGATTTGCAGCCGGGCGAGGCCATCGCGGTGCGCGTCACCGAGGGCCAGCGCGGACGCCTCGCGATATCGGTGGGTCCATGGGAAAGTGCGCTCGGGCCGGGCGGGTCATCGTCTGGATAACGGGGGCTGCTGCGGCAGCGGGGCTTTTTGCCAGTGTTGCGGCCGGTTCGGCACAGGCGGCGGAGTGCGCCGAGAACCGGGTCGATCTGCGCGGCGACTGGGGCACGGCGCGGTTCACCGTCGAGCTGGCCGATGACGAGGCCGAACGGGCGCTCGGGCTGATGAACCGCGAGCATCTTGCCGGATCGGCAGGCATGCTTTTCATTTATCCCGGCCCTCGGCGCGTCGCCTTCTGGATGGAAAACACGCTGATTCCGCTCGACATGATCTTCCTCGATGCGGCGGGACGGGTCAGGCGGGTCGCGGCCGATGCCGTGCCGCTCGACCGGACGCCCATAGACGGCGGCCCGGGCATTCTGGCGGTGCTGGAGATCAATGGCGGTCTGGCCGCGCGGCTGGGCATCGCGCCCGGAACCGAGCTGCGCCACCCGGCATTCGGGCCCGACGCGGCCTGGCCCTGCAACTAGAGACCGCGAAGCCTCTTTCCTTGGCCCCGTCCGGGCGCTAAGGAGACGGCGACGGGGCGTAGCGCAGCCTGGTAGCGCGACGGCTTTGGGTGCCGTAGGTCGTGGGTTCGAATCCCGCCGCCCCGACCAGACCCGGATTTTGCGGTCATCGGGCATTTCCCCTTCTTGCGTCACATTTCCCCTTCTTGCGTCACATTGCGGCTTCCGGATCGGGGCGGCGGCGTTGGCCTTCTCCGCCACGTTCGAAGGCAAGGCGCCGGGTTTCTCCCAAGTCTCGGACAAGCTCTCTGGTGCACAAGGGCGCCCGGGCGGCGATCCGACATGGGCCCCTGTCATCCCAAGGGGGCGAGGCGCGGAAATACAATCCTTAGATGACAAGAGCTGCTTTATTAACCTATTGCGGTCCTGCCGTTTTCGGCTTCGGTTCTGATCGGGCGGTGCCCGCCATGCCCCGGAGCCGGCAGATTTTCAGCCGGGTCGTGTAATCCGCTCTAGGCGTGGGATTTTTCAGGCTGAGCCCGGTTTTTCCACAAGCTGTGGATGAATCAAGCGCTTGTAGGCCGGTGCTCCGTCAACCCCAAAAACTTGGTCTGCAGCGCAAGAATCGCGTTGACCATTCCCTTAAAAATTCGTCAATTTGTATCGGCCTGGCGCGACGACACCAGATCTAGTGGCGATGCCGATGATCGGTGACCGCGCAGAGGCAGGACAGGACAGAGGCAGTTCAGGCGGTCGCGCAGGCGGCTGCAACCGGGCCAGGGAGCGGGGCCGGGAACGCTCGGTCGTTGCCCGAGGGCAGGCGAGTCAGCGAACAGGGCCCGCGCGATGCGCGGCGCAGGGAAAACAGGACGGATCAAATCCATGAAGATCGAACGGAAATTCACCACCGAGGAGACCGGCGCCTACGGATCGCTCGAGTTCACGGCGACGACGTCGGAGATTCGCAATCCGGATGGCAAGGTGGTGTTCCGGCTCGATGAAGTCGAGGTGCCCACGGGCTGGAGCCAGGTCGCCAGCGACGTGATCGCACAGAAATATTTCCGCAAGGCGGGTGTGCCGGCGCGGCTGGCGAAGCTGCCCGAAGAGGGCGTGCCGGAATTCCTGTGGCGCTCGGTTCCCGATGCCGGGGCGCTCGAGGCGCTGCCCGAGGAGGAGCGCTTCGGCGGCGAGACCTCGGCGCGGCAGGTCTTCGACCGGATGGCCGGGGCCTGGACCTATTGGGGCTGGAAGGGCGGCTATTTCAGCGCCGAAGAGGATGCCCGGGCCTATTACGACGAGATGCGCTTCATGCTGGCCAGCCAGATGGCCGCGCCGAACAGCCCGCAATGGTTCAATACCGGGCTGCACTGGGCCTATGGAATCGACGGTCCGGGGCAGGGGCATTACTATGTCGATTACAGGTCGGGCAAGCTGACCAAGTCGGCCTCGGCCTATGAACACCCGCAGCCCCATGCCTGTTTCATCCAGTCGGTCAAGGACGATCTGGTCAATGAAGGCGGCATCATGGACCTCTGGGTCCGCGAGGCGCGGCTGTTCAAATATGGCTCGGGCACCGGCACCAACTTCTCGTCGCTCCGCGCCGAGGGCGAGGCGCTGTCGGGCGGCGGCAAGTCCTCGGGGCTGATGGGCTTTTTGAGGATCGGCGACCGTGCGGCGGGCGCGATCAAGTCGGGCGGCACCACGCGGCGCGCGGCCAAGATGGTGATCTGCGACATGGATCACCCCGATATCGAATCCTTCATCAACTGGAAGGTCATCGAGGAACAGAAGGTCGCCAGCCTCGTCGCCGGCTCGAAGACCCATGAGCGTCATCTGAACGCGCTGTTCGAGGCGATCCGCGCCTGGGACGGCAAGCAGGAGGATGCCTACGATCCCAAGGCCAATGCCGGGCTGAAGGCCGCGATCCGCGCCGCCAAGAAGGCGTTGATCCCGGAGGGCTATGTCAAGCGCGTGCTGGACTATGCGCGGCAGGGCTACGGCTCGATCGAATTCCCGGCCTATGACACCGATTGGGACAGCGAGGCCTATTCCACCGTCTCGGGGCAGAACTCGAACAACTCGGTCCGGGTCACCGATGCCTTCCTGAAGGCGGTGAAGGCCGATGCCGACTGGGAGCTGGTGCGCCGCACCGACGGCAAGGTCGCCAAGACCGTGAAGGCGCGCGAACTCTGGGCCCAGGTCGGCCATGCGGCCTGGTCCTGCGCCGATCCGGGCATCCAGTTCCACGACACCATCAATGCCTGGCATACCTGCCCGGCCGATGGCGAGATCCGCGCCTCGAATCCCTGCTCGGAATACATGTTTCTCGACGACACGGCCTGCAACCTGGCCTCGATGAACCTGCTGGCCTTCTGGAATGACGGTGCGTTCCGCTCCGAGGACTATGTCCACGCCACCCGGCTCTGGACGCTGACGCTGGAAATCTCGGTGATGATGGCGCAGTTCCCGTCGAAGGAAATCGCCCAGCTCTCCTACGACTTCCGCACGCTGGGGCTTGGCTATGCCAATATCGGCGGGCTCCTGATGAACATGGGGCTCGGCTATGACAGCGACGAGGGCCGGGCGCTTTGCGGCGCGCTGAGCGCGGTCATGACCGGCATCGCCTATGCCACCTCGGCCGAGATCGCGGGCGAGCTGGGCGCCTTCCCGGGCCATGAACGCAATGCCGAGGCCATGCTGCGGGTGATCCGCAACCACCGCAACGCGGCCTGGGGCAAGGCTGTGGGCTATGACGGGCTCGCGGTGCCGCCGGTCCCGCTCGACCATGCCAACTGCCCCGAGGAGGGCCTGGTCGAGATGGCGATCTCGGCCTGGGACGAGGCGCTGGCGCTGGGCGAGAAACACGGTTTCCGCAATGCGCAGGTCTCGGTGATCGCGCCCACGGGCACGATCGGGCTGGTGATGGATTGCGACACCACCGGGATCGAGCCCGATTTCGCGCTGGTCAAGTTCAAGAAGCTCGCGGGCGGCGGTTATTTCAAGATCATCAACCGCTCGGTCCCGGCCGCGCTCGAGGCGCTGGGCTACGGCTCGGCCCAGATCGAGGAGATCATCGGCCATGCGGTGGGCCATGGCACGCTCGGCAACTGCCCCGGCATCAACCATACCTCGCTGATCGGCCATGGCTTCGGTCAGGCCGAGATCGACAAGATCGAGGCGGCGCTGCCCTCGGCCTTCGACATCCGCTTCGTCTTCAACCCTTGGACGCTGGGCGAGGAGTTCTGCACCAAGGTTCTGGGCATTCCGGCCGCGAAGATGGCCGATCCGGGCTTCGAGCTCCTGCGCCATCTGGGCTTTTCGCGCGCCGAGATCGAGGCCGCGAACGATCATGTCTGCGGGACGATGACGCTGGAAGGCGCGCCGCATCTCAAGCCCGAACATTACCCGGTCTTCGACTGCGCCAATCCCTGCGGCAAGAAGGGCAAGCGCTTCCTCAGCGTCGACAGCCACATCAGGATGATGGCGGCCGCGCAAAGCTTCGTTTCGGGGGCGATCTCGAAGACCATCAACATGCCCAACGACGCGACCATCGAGGACTGCCTCTCGGCCTATGAGCTGTCCTGGTCGCTGGGGGTGAAGGCCAATGCGCTTTACCGCGACGGCTCCAAGCTCAGCCAGCCGCTGGCCGCGGCGCTGGTCGAGGATGACGAGGAGGCCGAGGAGATCCTCGAGACCGGCACGCCGGCCGAGAAGGCGCAGGTCCTGGCCGAGAAGGTCGTCGAGAAGGTGGTGGTCAAGGAGATCGTCCGCAGCCACCGCGAAAAGCTGCCGACGCGGCGCAAGGGCTATACCCAGAAGGCGATCATCGGCGGCCACAAGGTCTATCTGCGCACCGGCGAATATCAGGACGGCACGCTGGGCGAGATCTTCATCGACATGCACAAGGAAGGCGCGGGCTTCCGGGCGATGATGAACAATTTCGCCATCGCGGTGTCGGTCGGGCTGCAATATGGCGTGCCGCTCGAGGAATTCGTCGAGGCCTTCACCTTCACCCGGTTCGAGCCCGCGGGCGTCGTGCAGGGCAATGACTCGATCAAGAACGCGACCTCGATCCTCGACTACATCTTCCGCGAACTGGCGGTTTCCTATCTCGACCGGACCGATCTGGCCCATGTCAAGCCGAAGGGCGCGGCCTTCGAGGAACTCGGCCATGGCCATGAAGAGGGCAAGGCCAATGTCACGCCGGTCTCGGAAAGCGCCGCTTCGAAATCGCTCGAGGTGCTGCGGCAGATCAGCTCGACCGGCTATCTGCGCAAGCGCCTGCCGCAGGAACTGGTGGTGCTGCAGGGCGGGATGAATGCGGTCGATTTCGCAGGCTCCGCCACGCCGGTCGCGGCCGTGCCCGGCAGCGCCTCTGCGCCCGCGCCGACCGTGTCGGCCGCCACCGCCATCGCCTCGGGCACGGTGCCGATGGATGCCCGGGTCAAGGCCAAGATGCAGGGCTACGAGGGCGATCCCTGCGGCGATTGCGGCAACTATACGCTGGTGCGGAACGGCACCTGCATGAAGTGCAATACCTGCGGTGCCACCAGCGGCTGCAGCTGAGACCCTGGCCCGGCTGGAAAAAGCCGGGCTGAAACAGGACGCGAGTGAGGGCCTCCCGGCCGGGATCGGGACCATCTGCGAAGGGAAAGACCGTTGCAACTGATCATCGGAAGCCAGATCGTCGCCAATGCCAGGCTGCGCCGCATCCCCGGCGGGATCGAGGCGCAGCTGGCGGGCGATGCGCTCAAGCGGCTGATCGACGCCACCTTCATCGGCGGCTCGATCGAGGTGCTCGACGGCACGCACCGGGCGCGCGGGCTTGACGTGACCGATATCCGGATGGGAGGCGCCAGCACCACGGTGACGCTGAAAGCCACCGGGGCGCGCAGCATGCATTGAGACCGGGGGCGGGTGCGCCCGCCCTTATCGCCGGGAAGGCCCAGGCAAAACCAGACGTGTCGAGCGGTAAGGACAGAGCCTGACCGGCGCGCCTCGGCCCCCTCCCTCGCGGAAGGGGGCCTTTTCTTTGCCGTGGCCGTCGGGGGCGGGCGGCGGTCCTGTCGGGGGCAGGGCCCGGTTCAGACCGGCGCGAACCGGGTCGCGGCCCAGACCAGGGCGATCAGCACCGGCTGATGCAAAAGATAGATGGCAAGGCTGTGCCGTCCGGGCCAGGCAAGCAGGCCGCTCAGGCGCCCGGGCGGGCCGGACAGCCGGTGCCAGAGCCCGGCGCGGCTTGCAAACCCGGCCAGCGCCATCCCGGCGAGGAAGGCCGCGGCCCAGGGAAAGAGCGGCTCGAAATCGACGCTCGGGCGCGGGGTCGCTGTCAGCCCGGTCCAGTCGAGCCAGCCGAGGTCGGGCAGGGGGGCGGGGCGGGGCATCAGCAGCATGCCGAGCGTGAGCATGGCGGGCACGAGCGGCGGCAGCCTGACCAGCAAAAGCCCCAGCAGGCTTGCGGCGGCAATGGCATGCAGGATGCCGAAATAGACGAAAGAGGCCGGAAAGACCGCCCAGGTCCCGAGGCTCACCAGAGCGGCCGCGGCAGCGATGCGCAGCAGCCGACGCAGGAAGGCGCGCGGGCGCAGCCCCTGGCCATGGGCCAGATGCAGGCTGGCCCCGGCCAGCGCCAGAAAGGCCGCGGCCACGCCGACCGACAGCAGCCGGAAACCGCCGGTGACGACCGTGCCCGGCGGCAGATGGCCGAACATCTCGAGATCATAGCTGAAATGGAACACGGCCATGCCGAGGAGCGCCGTGCTCCGGGCAAGGTCGAGGGCGACTATTCGGCCCGGGCTGCGGCGGGTCTCGCTCAATCGGGCTGGAAACCCGCGATCAGGCGGCGCAGCCCGAAGACCGCCCCCGCGGCGATGGCGGCCAGCGTCACCGGCGCCGACCAGGCCAGCGTGGCGAAGGCGGTCAGCCCCTGACCGATGGTGCAGCCAAGCGCCACGACGCCGCCGATCCCCATCAGCGCGGCGCCCGCGACCTGCCGACCCAGCTCGCGCGGGTCCTCGCAGGCCTCCCAGCGGAACGACCGCCGCCGCCACGATCCGAGCCAGGCGCCCGCCAGCACCCCCAGTACCGAGCCCACCGAGAACGAGAGCCCGCCCGCCGAGGAGGTCATCATCCACATCAGCGTCCGGCCGAGCGGGGCGGTGAAGGTGTGGCCCTCGACATCGACCGCGCCCAGCGTGGCCTCATGCAGCGCCGATGTCCCCCAGAGCGCGGCGCTTACCGCCAGCCCGGCCGCGACCGCCCAGCCGATCCGGTGTGGCTCGGCCCGGAGCGGCCGGTGCCAGAGGCCCCAGCCTGCCGCCAGTGCCGCCAGCCCCAGCGCGAGCGCCAGCGGCGGCAGCCCGGTCAGGGCCGCCCCGGTCAGCGCAAGGCTTTGCGGCCCGTCCGAGGGCTGTTGCGGGAAGGCCAGATCGCGCAGCGGCGCCAGCGGCCCCGACAGGGTGACGAAACCGAAGATCGAGATCACCACGACGATGACCAGCGAGCGCAGATCGCCGCCGCCGAAGCGCGCCAGCGCGCCGAAGCCGCAATTGCCGGCAAGCGCCATGCCATAGCCGAAGGCCAGCCCGCCCAGAACGCTGGCGGCCGGGTTCCAGCGGATCTGGTGGTAGATCGTGGCGCCGGTGTCGATCTGTCCGGCCGCCGCCAGCAGCGCGGTCGCGGCGATGGCGACCCCGAGGCTCACCCCCCACATCCTGATCCGCCGCTGATCGGCGCCCCAGATCGCGGTCTCGAGCGCGCCGAGCGTGCAGAAATCGCCCAGCCGGGCGGCCAGCCCCAGCACGCAGCCGGTCGCAAGGCCGATCAGCGCGGCAATGGCGCCTGGCGGTATCGTCTCCATCCGTCTCCCCCTCCGGCGGCGCCCGTCGCGCGCGCCGCCCTCTTTCCGTCGCCTCCTTCAGTCGTCAGTCACCCGGGCGCGCGGCCGAGGCTTGCGCCGGCGCCCTGGCATTGCAGAACATGTCATGCATCAGCTCGAGCAGGCGGCGGGCCTTCTCGTCGGCCAGCGAATAATAGATCGCCTTGCCCTCGCGGCGGTACGAGACCAGCCCCTCGAGCCGCAGCCGGGCAAGCTGCTGGCTGACCGCGGCCTGACGCGAGGACAGGAGCGTCTCGAGTTCGGTCACCGATTTCTCGCCGGTCGAGAGATGGCACAGGATCATCAGCCGTCCCTCATGCGACAGCGCCTTGAGAAAGCTCGAGGCGCTCTCGGCATGCCGGAGCATGTTCTCGGCCTGTATTACATCCATCGACGGGGGACCGTCGGTCTGGGTCTGGGCAATGTCTCTGGCCATGCGTTCCGGGGGCGTCAGGAACGCCCCGTCTTCTCCTCGGTTGCGGCGCTGCCTGTCGCGCGTCGCGCCCTGGCCTGCCGGATGCTCATCCCCCCTCATCCTCGTCCGTCTGTGCCCATTCGGGCTGTTGTTGCAACATGGCGCCGATCAGGCCCCAGAAGAAATCCTCGCCCGGGTACCCCTCGAGGCGGCCGATCTCAAGCCCGTCGCGCAGCAGCACGAAGGTCGGAGTGAACCGGGGTCTGGAGGCAAATCGCACGTCCCCCGGCAGATTGGCGTCCAGATCGATCCTGCGCAAGGGGGCGGTGCGGCCTTCGCGGGTCTTTGGCCAGATCGGCGCGATCTCGCGGTCCCACAGGACGCAATAGGCACAGCCGACGCGCTCGACCATGCCGAGTTCAAGATCGGCGCGGGCGGGCTGCCCCGCCATGAGCGCCAGCCCGGCCGCGCAGATCCATGCCCGAATGCCGGGGGTCATCAGACCAGGGGTCATTTTTTGGCTATCCCATCACATATACAAATTGTAATATGTTTTTGCATTATCGGCAAGGGAGGGCTGGGATGCTTGAGATTTCCTATGGAGGGGCAGCGCTGGCGGGGCTTCTGTCCTTCCTGTCGCCCTGCATCCTGCCGATCGTTCCGTTCTATCTGTGTTACATGGCGGGGATCTCGATGACCGAGCTGCGCGGCTCGGACCGGATCCCGCCCGGCGCGGTGCGCCGCCTCGTGGTCTCGGCCATCGCCTTCGCGCTGGGGGTGACCTCGATCTTCGTGCTGCTGGGCATGGGGGCGACGGCGCTGGGGCAGGGCTTCCGTGAATGGAAGGACGAGCTCAGCTATGTCGCGGCGCTGATGCTGTTCCTGTTCGGGCTGCATTTCCTGGGTATCCTCCGCATCCCGCTGCTGTATCGCGAGGCGCGGATCGAGACCCGGGCCGAGCCCAGCACGCTTGTCGGCGCCTACCTGATGGGGCTCGCCTTCGGCTTTGGCTGGACCCCTTGCGTGGGCCCGGCGCTGGCGGCGATCCTGATGGTGGCCAGCGGCATGGGCGACATCGGCCGGGGCGGGCTCCTGCTTCTGGTCTACGGGCTGGCGATGACGCTGCCCTTCGTGCTGGCCGCGGCCTTCGCCCGGCCGTTCCTGGCCTGGATGCAGCGCAACCGCCGCCATCTGGGCCATGTCGAAAAGGCGATGGGGGCGATGCTGGTCGTCTTCGCGATCCTGATCGCCACCAATTCGGTCGGCTATCTCGCGCAGGTGCTGATCGACAACGTGCCTTGGTTCACCACGCTCGGCTGACCGTTCCGGCCGACCGTTCCGCAGGGAGGAATAGCATGAAACTGACGACGCTTCTGGCCGCGGGCTTCGCCGCCCTGGCGGTTCCGGCGCTGGCCTCGCCGATGGGCGATGACGGGTTGCACAAGCCCGACTGGCTGCGCCAGACCTTCCGCGACATGCGCGAGGATCTGGCCGAGGCCGAGGCCGAGAACCGGCGGATGCTGGTGATCTGGGAACAGCGCGGCTGCATCTACTGCACCCGCATGCACGAGGAGGTGTTTCCCGATCCCGAAATCGAGGCGCTGATCCGCGAGCGGTATTTCGTCGTGCAGATGAACCTCTTCGGCGATGTCGAGGTGACCGATTTCGACGGCACGGTCCTGCCCGAGAAGGAGATGGCCGGCCGCTGGGGGGTGATGTTCACGCCGACGCTGATGTTCATGCCCGAGACCCCGCCCGAGGGCGGGACCGCGGCCGAGGCGGCGGTGGCCTCGATGCCCGGCGCCTTCGGCAAGGGCACGACGCGGGCGCTGCTGCAATGGGTGCTCGACCGTGGCTATGAGGGCGACGAGCATTTCCAGAAATACGTCGCCCGCACCATGGCCGATCCGGGCAACTGAGGCGGGCGGCAGTCGCATGCAAATAATTATATTTGTTGTTGCGTGCGACGGAATGCCTCCGCTACAGTCGAGAGGAGGAGAGACAGGGAGGAGACTGCAGGGATGCGAGGTATGGGGCTGACGACCGCCTGTATTGCCCTATGGGCAAGCGCGGGGCCGGGGCCGGCCGCCGAGGTCGCGCCGGGCGATGTCGCGATCGACGGTCAGGGTCATGTGGCCAGGCCGCTGACCGACGCGCCGGGCGATCCGGTGGAGGGGCGCCGGCTGATGACCGACCGCTCGGTTGGCAATTGCATCGCCTGTCACGAGGTCACCGAGATGGCCGACGCGCAGTTTCCGGGCACTGTCGGCCCGTCGCTCGACGGGGTCGCCGCGCGCTATCCCGAGGCGATGATCCGGGGTATCCTCGTCAATTCCAAGAACGTGTTCCCCGAGACGGTGATGCCCGCCTATTACCGGGTCGAGGGCTTCAACCGCCCGGGCATCGCGTTCACCTCCAAGCCCATCGAAGGGGAGATCCGGCCGCTGATGACGGCCGGGCAGATCGAGGATGTCGTCGCTTATCTGATGACGCTGACGCAATGATCGACCCGGTCTCCGGGCGCGTCCGAGCAAGGAGAGAGAGGATGGAGTTCACCAGACGAGGAGCGATGGCGCTGAGCGCCGGGCTGGCCGCGGCGCTGATGCTGCCGGCAAGCGCGGTGCGCGCGGCCGTCGAGGACAAGATCGCCGAATTCACCGGCGGCGCTGATGCGGGGGCCGATGGCATCACCCTGACCACGCCCGAGATCGCCGAGAACGGCAATACCGTGCCGATCGAGGTCGAGGCCCCCGGCGCGGTCGAGATCATGGTCGTGGCCTCGGCCAACCCGACCCCCGATGTGGCGCGGGTCAGCTTCGGCCCGCTCGCGGGCGCGCAGCGCCTGTCGACCCGGATCCGGCTTGGCGGCACCCAGGATGTGATCGCCGTCGCGAAGATGGGCGATGGCAGCTTCCGGCGCGCGGCCAATACCGTGAAAGTCACCATCGGCGGCTGCGGCGGCTGAGCTCGAGGCCAAGGCTGAGGTCGGGGCCGAGGTCAAGACCGAGGCCGAGGCGAAAGGAGGAGAACGAGACATGGCAGAAGGCGTCAAGGCCCGCGTCAAGGCCCCCAGGACGGTGGCGGCGGGCGAAACCGTGGTGATCAAGACCCTGATCAGCCACCAGATGGAATCGGGTCAGCGCAAGGACAGCGACGGGTCTCTCATCCCGCGCTCGATCATCAACCGCTTCGCGGTGGCCTATAACGGCCAGAACGTGATCGACGTGGCGCTGGCTCCGGCGATCTCGACCAATCCCTATTTCGAGTTCGAGGCGGTGATCCCCGAGGCGGGCGACATGGTCTTCACATGGTATGATGACGACGGCTCGGTCTACGAGGAAGTGAAGTCGATTGCCATCGGCTGAGGTTCGGCCGTGACCGGACGTTGAGGCGCTCCGTCGCTGCGGTGGCGGGGCTCCGAGGGAGGGGAAGAATGAAGACCATGACAGGACGACTGGTGGCTGCGGCGCTGGTCTGTGGCGGCGCGTTTTCCGGCGCCGCGGTCTCTGCCGGGCCGGACGACCCGCTGGTGATCAACGGCGAGATCGAGATCGTCACCCGCGCGCCGACGCCTGCCCATCTGGCGGACCGGTTCGACGAGATCCGGTCCGGCTGGACCTTTCGCACCGACGATACCCAGGCGCTCGAGATGGACGATTTCGAGAATTCGGGCATGGTCTTCGTCGAAGAGGCGCGCGCGGTCTGGGACAGGCCCGAGGGGACCGAGGGCAAGGCCTGCGCCGATTGTCACGGCGCGGTCGATGACGGCATGTATGGCCTCCGCGCGGTCTATCCGAAATATGTCGAAAGCGCGGGCAAGGTCCGGACCGTGGAACAGATGATCAATGCCTGCCGGACGTCGCGGATGGGCGCCCCGGAATGGGACTATATCGGGCCCGACATGACGGCCATGGTCGCGCTGATCGCATCGGTTTCGCGCGGGATGCCGGTCAGCGTGGCCATCGACGGCCCGGCGCAGTCGACCTGGGAGAAGGGCCGCGAGATCTACTATACCCGCTATGGCCAGCTCGACCTGTCCTGCGCCAGCTGCCACGAGCAGTATTTCGACCATTACATCCGCGCCGACCATCTGAGCCAGGGCCAGATCAACGGCTTTCCCAGCTACCGGCTGAAGAATGCCAGGCTCAATGCCGTGCATGACCGCTTCAGGGGCTGCATCCGCGATACCCGCGGCGTGCCCTTCGCGGTGGGCTCGCCCGAATTCGTGGCGCTCGAGCTTTACGTCGCCTCGCGCGGCAATGGCCTGTCGGTCGAGGGGCCGTCGGTCCGCAACTGAACGGGGGCCCGCGCCGCCTGTCCGGCGCGGGCCCTTTGCGATCAGATATATTCATTTTGGCGCATATGACGGGTGCGCCCACGATCCGGACCACGCTCCGGAAGAGGAGGCCGAGACGATGATTGCGCGACGGGATTTCCTGCAGGCCGCCCTTGCTGCCTCGGCCATCTGGGGCGCCTCGGGCATGGGCAACTGGGCGCGGCTTGCCGCCCGGCAGGCGCTGAGCCAGGACCGGCTGCTGGAGTTCGACAGCTTCGGCAACGTGACGCTGATCCATGTCACCGACATCCACGGCCAGCTGGTGCCGGTCTGGTTCCGCGAGCCCGAGGTCAATATCGGCGTCGGTGCCGCCGAGGGGCAGCCGCCCCATGTGACCGGCGCCGATTTCCTCAAGCTTTACGGCATCGCCCCCGGCACGCCCGAGGCCTATGCGCTGAGCTATGTCGATTTCGTCTCGCTGGCCAGGTCCTATGGCCGGATGGGCGGGCTCGACCGGGTGGCGACGGTGGTCAAGGCCATCCGCGCCGACCGGCCCGAGGCGCTGCTGCTCGATGGCGGCGACACCTGGCATGGCTCCTATACCTGCCTGCGCTCGGATGCGCAGGACATGGTCAACGCCATGAACCTGCTGAAACCCGACGCGATGACCAGCCATTGGGAATTCACGCTCGGTCTCGACCGGGTCAACGAGATCGTCGAGGGGCTCGACTTCGCCTTTCTCGGCGCCAACATCTTCGACGCCGAATGGGACGAGCCGGCCTATGAGCCCTACCGGATCTTCGAGCGCGGCGGCGCGAAGATCGCGGTGATCGGTCAGGCCTTCCCCTATCTGCCCATCGCCAATCCGAACTGGATGTTCCCCGGCCTCAGCTTCGGCGTCCGCGAGGAGCGCATGGCCGAGATGGTGCGGGAGGTCCGCGGCAAGGGCGCCGATCTGGTGGTTGTGCTCAGCCATAACGGCTTCGATGTCGACCGCAAGATGGCCGGCAATGTCCCCGGCATCGACGTGATCCTGACCGGCCACACCCATGACGCGCTGCCCGAGCCGGTGATGGTGGGCCAGACCCTGCTGATCGCCTCGGGCTCGAACGGCAAGTTCGTGACGCGGCTCGATCTGGATGTGCGCGAGGGCCGGATGATGGGCTTTCGCCACAAGCTGATCCCGGTCTTCTCGGACGCGATCGCGCCCGATCCCGAGATGGCCGCGCTGATCGAGCGCGAACGCGCGCCCTACAAGGACGAGATGACCGAGGTGCTGGGCACGACCGACGGGCTCCTGTACCGGCGCGGCAATTTCAACGGCACCTGGGACGATCTGATCTGCAATGCGCTGATCGACGAGCGCGAGGCCGATATCGCGCTGAGCCCCGGCTTTCGCTGGGGGCCGAGCCTCCTGCCGGGCGAACCGATCACCCGGGAGGATTTGTATAACGCCACCGCCATGACCTATCCGAATGCCTACCGCTCCGAGATGACGGGCGAGATGCTGCACACCATCCTCGAGGACGTGGCCGACAATCTCTTCAACCCCGATCCCTATTACCAGCAGGGCGGCGACATGGTCCGGGTCGGCGGCATGGGCTACCGGATCGACGTCACCAGGCCCCAGGGCAGCCGGATCACCGGCATGACGCTTTTGAAGACCGGCGAGCCGATCGACCCGGCCCGATCCTACGTGGTCTCGGGCTGGGCCAGCGTGAACGAGGGCACCGAGGGGCCGCCGATCTGGCAGGTGGTCGAGGATTACGTCAAGCGCCAGGGCACGGTCCGCGTCGATCCGAACAAGTCGGTCGTGGTCAGTGGCGCATGAGCGGGACGATGGAGGAGAAGACACCGATGACCGACCGGCCGGGCGCCCCCACGCGGCGCGGATTTCTGAAGGCGGGGCTTGCGGGCGGCGGCGCGCTGGTCGCGGGCAAGGCGGCTGCCGAGGGCCCCGATCCGCTCATCACCGAGACACAGCCCTGGGCGCAGATGTGGGGCGACGGGGTCGATGTGACCCCCTATGGCATGCCCATCGAATACGAATCCGACGTGATCCGCCGCAATGTCGACTGGCTGACCGCCGATACCATCTCCTCGGTCAATTTCACGCCGATCCATGCGCTTGACGGCACCATCACGCCGCAGGGCTGCGCCTTCGAGCGGCACCATTCCGGCGCCATCGATCTGCCGAAGGAAGATTACCGGCTGATGATCAACGGGCTGGTCGAGACGCCGCTGATCTTCACCTATGCCGATCTCGAGCGCTTCCCGCGGGTGAACCACACCTATTTCCTCGAATGCGCGGCCAATTCCGGGATGGAATGGGCGGGCGCACAGCTGAATGGCGCGCAGTTCACCCATGGCATGATCCACAACATGGAATATTCCGGCGTGCCGCTGCGCACCCTGCTGGAAGAGGCCGGCGTCAAGCCCGAGGGCAAATGGATCTATGTCGAGGGCGCGGATGCCTCCTCGAACGGCCGCTCGATCCCGCTCGACAAGGCGCTCGACGATTGCCTGGTGGCGTTCAAGGCCAATGGCGAGGCGCTGCGCAAGGAACATGGCTATCCGGTCCGGCTGTGCGTGCCGGGCTGGGAAGGCAACATGTGGATCAAGTGGCTGCGCCGGGTCGAGGTCACGACCGAAGCCATCCAGAGCCGCGAGGAGACCTCGAAATACACCGATACGCTGGCCGACGGCACCTCGCGCAAATGGACCTGGGCGATGGATGCGAAATCGGTCATCACCTCGCCCAGCCCGCAATCGCCCATCACCCACGGGCCGGGGCCGCTGGTCATCACCGGGCTGGCCTGGTCGGGGCGGGGGGCGATCGAGCGGGTCGATGTCTCGCTCGATGGCGGCAAGTCCTGGCAGACCGCGCGGCTGGCCCGGCCGGGGCAGAAGATGGCGTTGGCCCGCTTCTATCTCGATATCGACTGGGACGGGTCCGAGATGCTGCTGCAATCGCGGGCGATGGACGATACCGGCTATGTCCAGCCGACCAAGAACGCGCTGCGGGAGATCCGGGGGCTGAATTCGGTCTACCACAATAACGGCATCCAGACCTGGTGGATCAAGACAAGCGGAGAGGCGGAAAATGTCGAAGTTTCGTAACCTGTCGGCGGCCGCGCTGCTTCTGACCTTGGCGGCCCCGGCCCAGGCCGGCGATTTCGGGCTCGGCCGCCCGGCGCTGCCCGAGGAAATCGCGGCCTGGGATCTGGATGTGGCCCCCGACGGGAAGGGGCTGCCGGAGGGCTCGGGCTCGGTCGAGGATGGCGAAGAGATCTTTTCGGCCAATTGTGCCATCTGCCATGGCGAATTCGCCGAGGGCGTGGATAATTATCCCAAGCTCGCGGGCGGCGAGGACACGCTCGACCGCGACGATCCGGTCAAGACCGTGGGCTCCTACTGGCCCTATCTCTCGACCGTCTGGGACTATGTCCATCGCTCGATGCCCTTCGGCGCGGCGCAGGTGCTGACGGTGGACGAGGTCTATGCCATCACCGCCTATATCCTCTATTCGAACTACCTGGTCGAAGACGATTTCGTGCTGTCGAACGAGAATTTCCTCGAGGTCGCGATGCCCAATGCCGACGGCTTCATCGTCGATGACCGCGAGACGACCGAACTGCCGCTGTTTTCCCAGCCGCCCTGCATGACCGACTGCAAGCAGAACGTCGAGATCACCATGCGGGCCGCGGTGCTGGACGTCACGCCCGACGAGGCGGCGGCGAACTAGGCCCGAAGCGATGACCGGCGGGGGCGGCGGCCTTCTGCCGCCTGCTTGTCGGCCCGGCGATGTCGCGTCCTGACCGCTACCCTGACGCGCGCCAGCCTTGATCCGGCCCGATGCCTTGCGGAGCGGGCAAGCCGATGCCGTGCGATCTGGTACAGGATGCCCGGCGGTTGCCGGGCTCGGGCGTCGGGGTAATCGCACCCGGCGGGTCCTGCCCGGACCCAAGGATGGCAGGAGTGCCGCAAACCGCCCGGTTTGGTCTTTTCCCGTGCCTGTCGCCGCTCCTCTGGCTCCGGTGTCTGGAAGGGGCCGGGGGAGGCGGCGCAGAGACCGGGAAGACCCGACCATGGTGCGTCATTTCGTCCACGCTGCGCGCGGCTTGGCGATGCAGAATCACTTGCCCGGCGCATAGCGGAATTGCATTAATTGCATATGAGGGAGGAACTGTGTCTGATCCTCGCGCTCGCTTTGGGAGGGGCGGGCGCGGGGCGGGCCGAGACCCATGTCGAGGCCATCGGCGACCCTGTCCGCGGCGCCGAGATCTGGATCTATTGCAGCGGCTGCCATGAAATCGGCCCCGGGGCCCAAGCCAGCATCGGCCCGCCTCTGAACGGGCTGTTCGGACGGCGCGCGGCATCGGTCGCGGATTTTCCCTATTCGAAATCGATGCGGCGGGCGGGCGATGACGGGCTGACCTGGACGCTCGAGACGCTCGATGCCTATCTGGAAAACCCGGTGGTGCTGGTCTCGGGCACAAGGATGAGCTTTCCGGGGCTCGAGGATGCGGCCGAGCGGGCGGATCTGCTGGCCTTCCTGCGCCGGTATTCCGACAGTCCCTCGGACATTCCCGAGGCGGCGCCGACCGCGCGTGCCGAGGACCCGGTGCTGCCCGAGGCGACGCTGGCGCTGGCGGGCGACCCGGCTTGGGGCGAATACCTGTCGAGCGAATGCACCACCTGCCATCAGCGCGACGGGTCCGATCGGGGGATCCCCTCGATCACGCTCTGGCCCGAACGTAAGTTCGTTCTGGCGATGCATGCCTACAAGCAGAAGCTGCGTCCGCATCCGGTGATGCGGATGATGGCCGGCCGCCTCTCGGACGAGGAGATCGCGGCGCTGGCGGCCTATTTCGGCGGGCTCGGCCCCTGACCGCCCGTTGTCACGGACAAGACGACCGGAGACGCGCGACATCATCTCCAGGGAGGAGACAGAGACATGAGCCTGAACAGACGGAGCTTTCTGGGAACGGGGCTGGCGCTGGGCGCGGCCCTGTCGGCGCCATGCGCCATCGGCCAGGCCCGGCCGCGGGTGGTGGTCCTGGGCGGCGGCGCGGGCGGCGCGACGGCCGCGCGCTACATCGCCAAGGACAGCGACGGCGCCATCGAGGTGGTGCTGATCGAGCCCGGCAAGACCTATTACACCTGCTTCTTCTCGAACCTCTATCTGGGCGGGTTCCGCGACTTCGCCTCGATCGCCCATGATTACGGGACGCTTGCCAGCCGCTACGGCATCAACGTGATCCACGATCTGGCCGTCGATATCGACCGCGCGGCCCGGTCGGTCACGCTCGCCTCGGGCCATGCGCTGGGCTATGACCGGCTGATCGTCGCGCCGGGCATCGACTTCGTCGACGGGGCGGTGCCGGGCTGGGATATGACGGCGCAGAACCGGATGCCGCATGCCTGGAAGGCGGGCAGCCAGACCCAGCTTCTGAAGGCGCAGATCGGCGCCATGCGCGCGGGCGGCGTCTTCTGCATGGTCGCTCCGCCCGATCCGTTCCGCTGTCCGCCCGGGCCTTACGAGCGGGTCTCGATGGTTGCGCATGTCCTGAAAGAGAGCAATCCGACCGCCAAGATCCTGATCGTCGATCCCAAGGAAAACTTCTCGAAACAGGCGCTGTTCGAGGATGGCTGGGCGCGCCACTATCCCGGCATGATCCAGCGGATCGGACCCGATTTCGGCGGCGCCAATGTCGAGGTGCGCCCCGACAGCATGGAAGTCGTGATCGACGGCATGGCCGAGACGGTCGATGTCTGCAACGTGATCCCGGCGCAGAAGGCGGGCCATATCGCCGGTGTGGCGGGGCTGGCCGATGACAGCGGCTTCTGCCCGATCCTGCCGGGCACGATGCAAAGCCGGTTTGATGAAAATGTCTATGTTCTGGGCGACGCGACAATCGCGGGAGACATGCCGAAATCGGCCTTCTC
This sequence comes from Rhodovulum sulfidophilum DSM 1374, assembly GCF_001633165.1. NCBI lineage: Bacteria > Pseudomonadati > Pseudomonadota > Alphaproteobacteria > Rhodobacterales > Paracoccaceae > Rhodovulum > Rhodovulum sulfidophilum. Next base: position 2,016,918 of record NZ_CP015418.1, read on the forward strand.
GGCCAACAGCCAGGCCAAGGTGGCGGCGATGCAGGTGCGCGCGGCGCTGACCGGGGCACGGGCCTTCCCGGCGAAATACTCGAATACCTGCTGGTCGCTGATCGACAGCGGGGACGGGGTCAAGGTGGGCGCCTCCTATCAGGTCGGCGAGGACAGGATCGCCAAGGTCGACGGCTTTGTCAGCCAGATCGGCGAGGATGCCGCGCTGAGAAAGGCGACCTATGAGGAAAGCCTCGGCTGGTATGCCGGCATCACCGCCGACATCTTCGGCTAGGCCGGACCGGCGGCCTCCGGCGGGGCGTCGGGGGCCACCTTTCCGGGTCCGGTCGGGCCGGGTGGGGGCCTTGGCCGGAAACGTGCAATGCTGTGACGCAGCGGAATGCTGCGGTGCAAGGCGGCGGAATTCTGCCGGTGAGTCGCGGGAAGGTTGTCGTCAAGACGCGAAAGTTCCTGACAGATGTGATATGGATTTGGTTAAGGGACGCCCGTTGCTTCCTGATGCGACGAGGACGGCCCATGCGGCAGGGACGAATTGGGAGGAGTCGGCCGTGAACATGATCCAGGACCTCAGACAGACTGCGCCCAGACCGGTGATGCGTCCGCGCCTTCACCCCGTCTTCGGCAAACTCGGCCCGATGCCGGCTGCATCGCTGCGTGCGATGGTCGGCTATGGCCTCAACGAAGCCGAGATCGGGCGCTATTTCGGCGTCACGCCATCCTCGGTGCGGCGCCTCAAGCGCAGCCTCGGCGTCTGCGACAGCGCGGCGGAGTGATCCGCCGCCCTGGCGACGGCCCGGGTCCGTATCGGGCTTGGGCCGGGACGCAGTCCGACTTGCTTCGGCAAACCCGCCGCCTTTCCGCATCCGCAGGTCAGATCCGTGGGCTCGGTGTGGCTTCCTGTCGTCACCGACAATCGGCGTGCCGGTGGCGGGCGTTCAGTCGACCGGGCTGAAATCTCCATAGGCGCCGCCCGCGAAGACCAGCGGCGGACCTTCGCGCCGGGCGCATTCCTCGACATGGCCGATCACGATGGCATGGTCCCCGGCATCGTGCAGTGCGACCCTGCGGCAGAGAAAACGGGCGATCCAGCCCTGTTCGAGCAGCGGCGGATCGGCGTCGGGCGCACAGTCCAGCCCCTCGAAATCGTCGCCCGACCGGGCGAAGCGCGCGGCAATGTCTTCCTCGCCCGCGCCCAGCACATGGATGGCGAAACGCTCGGCCCCGGTCATCGCCGGATAGCGCGCCGAGGCGCGGGCGGGCGACCACAGCACCAGCGGCGGATCGAGCGAGACCGAGGAAAAGCTGTTCGCGGTCATGCCGACCGGGCCCTCGGGGCCGGCGGCGGTGACCACGGTCACGCCGGTCGCAAAGCTGCCGAGCGCATCGCGATAAAGGCGCCGGGTGTCCGGGCCGGGAATGAATCGTTCCATGCGTCTTGCCGTCTGTCTGGGCGGTTGCGGGCGGCACCATGCGCCAGATGGCGGGCGGCGGCAACCTTGCCCGGTGTCTCGATGCGGTTTCCGAAGGCGTGAGGGCGGACCCGGTCCGGGCCTCAGGCGCAATCGGCGTGGCGCGCAGAGGGTGCGCGGCGACCAAAAAGGGGGGCGCGCATTCGGCGCGACCCCCTGTCCGGTTCTGAAATGCCGTCCCGTTCCGAAGGAATTCTTTGAAATATCCGGTCGCCAGAAGGCGGAAAGAGCGCTGCTGGTTACGATCGTCGCACCGCTTAACAAGACCCACTCTAGACGGAGTCCATGCCCGGAGTCCGGGAATAACGTTCTTGAAACGGGGCGGACTGCGCCGCGGTCAAAAAAAGAAGCCGCGTCGGGCCTATTCTGCCGCCATATCCAGCGCATGAATGCGATGGACGAAGCGATGGGCGGCTTCGCCGGCCAGATAGGTCAGCCGTCCGCCGGCAATGGTCATCTCGACCGCGCGCGTGCGCTCGTTGATCACGCAGAGATCGGCCCGTTTCCCGATATCGAGCCGACCCCGGTCGGGCAGGCGCAGGATCTCGGCCGGACGCTGCGAGACCATCGCCCAGGCCTGGGGCAGGGTCTTCAGCCCCAGATCGACCAGCCGCCAGACCGCATGGGTCAGGGCCGGATAGTAGAAATCCGACACCAGCGCATCGCAGAGCCCCTGCGCGATCAGGTCTGTCGCCGGGACCTGCCCGGGCTGCGATCCGTCCCGCATCACATCGGGCGCGCCCAGCAGCACGGGATCGTTCATCGCCTTGGCGGCGGCGGCGGCGCGCCGGGTGGTCGGGAATTCGGCGATCCGGGCGCCGATCATCGAGAAGCGCTCGCGGGTCTCGCCGTCGGGGTCGCCATGCGAGCCGTAAAGCACCCCCATCGCATCGAAGGCCTCGGCCAGTCGGCAGAGATAGCGCGGCACGTCGGGCATGGCCGCTTGCGCTGCCGCGAGCCCGTCCCGATCCGCCCGGCAGGGCGGCGGCCAGGGCCGGTCCTGCGCCCGTTCGGCCGCGGCATCAAGCCGGTTGTGGAAGACGACATAGTCGATGCGATACCGGCCGATGGCCTCGAGCAGCCGCTCGGCGGTGCCCACGGTATGGATTTCGCAGCGCAGCTGCAGCCGCAGATCGGTCAGCATCCGGCGCCGGTAGGCCGCAAGCGCCGCCATCAGCGCCTCGGCCCGGTCAGGAGCGCGATGCCCGCCCTCCCAGGACCAGTCCTGCGCCAGCCAGCCGGTGGTCACGCCATGCGCGGCGGCGTCGCGGTCGCTCGCGGCCAGCGCCAGATCCGGCGCGAGGTGCGAGGCCACGCGGGGCAGGTGGCGGTCGACGGTGTCGGCATGCAGATCGACGATGCCGGGCAGGATCAGATAGCCGGTCAGATCGACTTCGGGCAGCGGACCCTTGGTGATGCGGCCCTCGGCGATGGCGATCGAGCGTCTCTGCATCTCGCCGTCGCGCAGGATGCGGGCGCCGGTGAAGCGAAGCGGGTGAAGGAACTGGGGCATGTCGCGGCTCGGGCGGGTGGCGTTGCCTGAACTCTACCCGCTGACTGTATCGCCGGTATGACAAGCGCCCGGCGCCTGCCTTCGGTCATCCCGGCGCCAGTCCTTCGGGGATCAGTCCTCGGGGGGATCGTCGGTCACGATCAGGCTCACCCGGTCGCCCGCGAACCAGGTGCGGCCGTATTCCACCGGCCGGCCCGCGGTATCGACATTGACCGACACGCTGCGCAGGATCGGGTCGCCCGGGCGCAGCTCCAGATGCAGGGCCTGGGTCGGACTGGCGCGCTTGGCGGTGATCCGGGTCGAGGCGCGGGTATAATCCGTCACCCCGGCCCGGGCCAGCGCGGCGGTCACGCTTGCGGTTTCGGCCAGCGCGCCCGGAAGGTCTGGAAAGCGTTCGGCTGGGAACACGCTGCGAAAGAGCGCCAGCGGGCTGCCATCGGCCAGCGAGATCCCCTCATAGACATGCACGGGCGCGCCGTCGCTCAGCTCCAGCGCCTCGGCCTCGCGCCGGTCGGCGGCCCGGGTCGCGTGCAACAGCGCCTTGCGCTCGGCGTTCTGACCGGCCGCGGCCAGGTTCTGCTGGAACCGCACCCGCCGTCCCAGCGGATAGTCGGTCGGCCGCGCCGCGACATAGACGCCCGCGCCGCGCCGGGCCTGCACCAGCCGTGCCCCGGCCAGATCGGCCAGCGCCCGCCGGACCGTATGCCGGTTGACCCCGAAACGATGCGCCAGATCGGCCTCGCTGGGCAGCTTGTCGCCCGGTCGGTAGCTGCCGGCGGCGATTTCGTTGCGTAGCGTGGCGGCGATAGATCTCCAAAGCGCGGTAGGGGTCATTTCGCCGACATCTTTCATCCTCGATACTTGCGCGACTCGCCGGGGTCACGTAATCAACTTGTCTAGTTGTATAGGGCTGTGGATAAGTCGGCAAGCCTTCGGAGGCCCGGATCGCGGGCAGGACAGGGCGGCGCTTGAATAATGGGCATCATGCCTGAGGGGCGGTGGACACGCCTGTGGATAAGTCTGGGGTCAGACATGGATGCGCAGCAGAACAACCCCCGCGAGCAGAGCTCTGCAGGGCGTCGCCGGAGTATGGCACCAGGGTGCCCGTCGATCTCGGAAGCCCGCCGGATATACAGAGTTCACACAATCCACAAGGGGTGCCGACATCCGGTCTTGTCACTGCCGGAGGCGCGATGTCGCGGGGCGCAGAGTGTCGGAGGAAAAGGGATGATCCTGCAGCGCGGCTGGGGCTTTGCCTGGCCCGGCCGGGTGCGGCCGGGGAGGGGCGACTGTCGGCGCTTCGGGTGCGCGGGCGCGAGGATCCGCGCCCCGGGATCTCCGTACGCTGCGCGTGTCCGCATGGGGCATCACAGGACGGTTTCCGGGCCGCCGGGGTTTCCGCCAGTGCGAGCCGGAGCCGGCTGGTCTGCGGCTCGTTCGCAATGCGGGGGGACAGGCGGGCGCGCAATCCCGGGCCTGCCGGTCCGGATGTGGCTGCCCGGATCGCATTCCGAACCGCGCCGCACCCTGCACGCCCCGCCCGAGGGCACATGGATGGAACCGTCCCGCCGGTTGCCCGGACCGGTCGGGGCGCTGCAGACCGCCCGTCACGCGGCGCGCCTTCATATGACGGCAGTGCTGGCGGCCGAGGCTTCACACAGCGCTTCAACCGGGGCGTCAGCCTGCAAGCCTGTAGCGGTGCAGGTTGTGGAACCGGCCGTCTTCCGCCTCGCCGAAAAGGCACAGGCTCCGGATCCGGATCGGCCGGTCGATCAGCGGCTCGAGCACCGGGCCAAGCACCATCCGCGCGGCCTCGGCCTCGGCGACCTTCAGCGGTCCGGTCAGGGTCAGGTGAAAGCGGTATTCCTCCATCACGTAGGGATAGCCCCATTTCTCCAGCAATTTGCGCTGACGGATGCTGAGCCGGTCCGGATCGCGCCGGGCCAGCTCGGCGGGCGTCGGCTCGGCGCGAAAGCCGTCCAGCGCCTCGACCACGCTGCCGGCCATCGCCGCCAGAAGCCGGGTGTCGCCGCGCGGTGTCAGCGCCAGGAAACCGCCCAGAAGCGACAATCGCAGCCCCTCGATCAGCACCGGGCGGAGCTGGCCCGAGAGCGCTACGGCCGAGGCGTGCAGAAGCCCGATATCGCTGCCCATGGCCAGCCGGAACGGCGCCTTGACGGTGGCGTGAAACCCGTATTTGCGCGGTGTCGCGGTCAGCTCCTCGACCGGCCTTGGCAGACCGCGCAGCCGCGGATGCGCCCGGGGCGTTCCGGCTTCGGCATCCCAGCCCAGCCAGGCCTTGCCGAAATCGCCCAGAGCGCCTTCCTCGGGCGCATAATAGATCGCGTAGCGCCGGTAGCCTTCCATTGCCCCCTCCGCATCGGGATGCCGCGCCGTTCCCGTCCTTGTCCTGCCCCAATCCACTCCGCGCATCAAGAAGGAGGCGCCCATGCTCCCGACCGCCGAGACGGTTCTTGCCAATGCCACGCTGGTTCTGCCCGGTGAAATCCGGGTCGGCTCGGTCCGGATCGCCGGGGGCAGGATCGACGCCATCGACACCGGAGCCGCGGTGCCTGCCGGGGCGCTCGATTGCGGGGCAGATCTGGTGATGCCGGGGCTGATCGAGCTTCATACCGACAATCTCGAACGCCATATCCAGCCGCGGCCGGCCGTCGACTGGCCCCATGCCAGCGCCATCATTGCCCATGATGCCGAGCTGGCAGGCGTCGGCATCACCACCGTCTTCGACGCGATGCGGGTGGGCTCGGTCCCGTCCCGCAAGGCGCGTTACCGTCCCTATGCGCGCGGGCTTGCCTCGGAACTGCTCGAGCTGCGGGCCGGCGGCGCGCTCAGGATCAGCCATTTCCTGCATCTGCGCGCCGAGATCTGTTCCGAGACCCTGCCCGAGGAAATGGCGGCCTTCGGCCCCGAGGACCGGGTCGGCATCGTCAGCCTGATGGACCACACTCCCGGCCAGCGCCAGTTCCGCGACGAGGCCCGGCTCAAGGCCTACATGATGGGCAAGAACAATTTCACCGAGGCCGAGTTCCGCGACCATGTCGCCGCGCTGAAGGATCTGCGCGCGCAGAATGGCGCCCGGCACGAGGTCCTGGCCCTGGCCGAGGCCCGTCGCTTCGGCGCGATCCTGGCCAGCCATGACGACACCACCGCCGCCCATGTCGCGGTCTCGGCCGGTCAGGGGATCCGCCTGGCCGAGTTTCCGACCACGCTCGAGGCGGCCGAGGCCTGCCGGGCCGAAGGCATCGCGGTGATGATGGGGGCGCCGAACCTGATCCGGGGAGGCTCGCATTCCGGCAATGTGGCGGCGGCCGATCTGGCCGGGCCGGGGCTGCTCGACATCCTGTCCTCGGATTACGTGCCCTCGGCGCTGCTGATGGGGGCATTGCGGCTTGGCGATCTCTGGGGCGATCTCGCGCGCGGCATCGCCACCGTCACCCAGGCGCCCGCCGATGCGGTGGGGCTTGCCGATCGCGGCCGGATCGCGCCGGGTGCGCGGGCCGATCTGATCCGGGTGGCGCGGATCGGCGGCGCGCCGGTGGTGCGCGGTGCCTGGGTGCAGGGCGCCCGCGTCGCCTGAGGGGCGGGGGCCCTGCGCATCGCGCCACATGCCCGGCCTTGCGCAAGGCTTTGACCGGCGTCCGTCTTTTTTCTATTTTAGGACCCGTATCTTTAGGATGCTATCCGCGGTTCGATTGTGAGGCTCTGATCATGTCCAAGACCCCCGCGACGCCCTCTGCCACCGCCGCGCTCGAGGCGGCCCTGCGCGCCCAGGCCGAGGGCTGGGGAATGATGGCCTGGATGGGGGCGACCATGGCCGATCATGTCCGCCGCACCGGCAGCGAGATGGCGGCCTTCGCGCGCGACGAGGCCCGGCGCAATGCCGAGGCGATGCAGCGTCTTGCCGCCTGCCGCACTCCCGAAAGCCTGACCGACTGGCAGGGGGATTATCTGGGCGAGACGGTCGCGGTCTGTCGCGACGAGGCCGAGCGGCTGGCGCGGATGCAGGCCGAGGTCTGCGATGTGACGCTCAACCGGATGACCGGCTGGCGCGACTGATATCGGGCGGGGATCTCGACCGGGGCGCCGGTCTTCCGATACGGCAAAGTTTTGCCGACCCTTGAATTTTGGCGCTCTGTAAAGGTTTTGTTTACCTTTGACGCTGCGTTGACGGCGATGGTGCAGGTTCGACTCGACGAGAAGAAATCTCAGGGAGTCGAAGGATGTTGCAGTGTCAGCGCCATGACCGCGTTGTGTCCCTTGCGGCCGCAGCCCCGCCGCCGTCCCGGCCCGACCCGCAATCCGGCTTGCGCTCAGGCCCACAGTCCGGCTTGCAGTCCGGTCGCGCGCCGATGGACGCCTTTTCCTTCCCGGTCTGGCCCGAGGCCCCGCGCGGTCCGTTCGGCTATTTCTTTCCCGCCGCGCCCGAGATGCCAGGCGGGGCCGACATTGCCGCGGCGCTCGACGATCTCGCCTCGGCGATGGCAGACCCGTTGCCTGCCGGGCCGGGCGAGGCCGGCATGCCCGCGATCTACGCCTGTTTCGCTCGGGTCATCGCCGCTGACATTGCCGAAGCTGCCGGGCTTGCGGAGGCTGCGGCGGCGCCCGATATCGGCCGGTTCGACCCGCTGCCGCGCGACCGGGCGGCGGCGACGCTGTGCAACCGGCACACCGGCCGCCTGGCGCTTGACAGTCTTTATGGCGGCGTGACGCCTGAGGCGCCGGGCCGGATCCCGGCCGCCTTGGTCCGGCTCCGGACCGATGCCGACAGCCCGGCCCCGCCCGGCATTGCCGGCTCCGGGGGGCAGGACCGGAATGGACGCCCCGCCGGGGCCTGCGCGCAGCCCGCGCCGGGCCGTTCCGGCGCGTCCCCATTCCGGATCGTCCGGACAAAGGTCGAGGCAGAGATCGGGGCAGAGATCGGGGCAGGGGCCGATATCGCGCAGGCGCGTCCTGACGGGGATCGGTCGGTGGCGTGGTTCCATCTGGCACTGGCGCGGTTCCATCAGGCCGTCATGGCGCATGCCGTCGGCATCGGCGGGCCGCGGCCCGAGACCGGAGAGCCCGCCTTCGCCTTTGCCCGCGGCGAGGTCCGCAAGCATTTCCAGTGGCTTGTGGTCAATGACTACCTGCGCCGGATCTGCCTGCCCGAGGTTCTGGAGGATGTCCTGGCGGAAGAAGCGCCGGTCTATCGCGACCTTCTGATGCGCTGTCCGGGCCTGCCCGAGGGGCGGCTGCCGCTGCCCTTGGAATTCCAGGCCGCGGCTCTCGGCTGCGCCGAGACCATGGCCCGTCCCGGTGACGACTGGTTGGCGCGCCTCGGTTCCGGAAGGCCGCTGCCGGGCGGGCTGGCCGTTTTCCCGCGCCTGATCGATGGCAGGGTGCCTCCTCCCGATCGCGGGTCGCGCGGCGCGAATGCCCGGCCTGATACCTGGTTTGCGCCGGATCTTCTGTGCCCGGGCGAGAAGCTGCCCGTCCCGAATGCCCGGAGGCGCCGCCTTGCCGAACGGAGACTGCATCGCGGGCTGCGGCTGAACCTGCCTTCGGGGCAGGGCTGCGTCGCCGGAATTGCGCGGCTCGGGGTGCGGATCGCGCCGCTGAGCCCGGCCGAACTGGCCGAGGGCCCCGGCGGCGCGGTGCTGGCGCGGGCCGGGATGATCGAGGCGACGCCGCTTTGGTATTACCTCCTGCGCGAGGCCGAAGCGCGGAGCGGCGGGCGCCGTCTTGGCCCGCTGGGCAGCCGGATCCTGGCCGAGACCCTGGTCGGGCTCTGCGTCTGCGATCCCGAAAGTTACTGGCACCATCTGGGGTCGGATCACGGCCGCTGGCATCCCCGCGACGGGGTCCGGCCGGCGGGCGAGCCGGTCACGACGGTGGCAGCCCTGATCCGGGCGGCGGGCATGTGCGCCTGACGCCCCGGATGCCTGTGCCGAGTTCCTCCCTCGCAGCCTCGGCACAGGCCCGCCTTCCGGATGCTCCAAGGGGGGAGCGGAGGGAAGGCGTCTTGCGTGCTCCGGCGGCGTCCTGCCGCCGGACAGCGGGGCGGATGCGCGGTGCCTTCTTGGGGGTTGGTGACGAGATCGGTTTTCTGGGTTTCGTCCGATGGCACGACATGCGCATCCCGCTTCCGGTCACCGGCGCGCCCCGCGGCGCCGGCGGTTCCGATCCGCCCGCCCGGCATCTGCCGGGGGGAGGACGGGGACGGCCGAGCATCGCGGCAGGGTTTGGTCGCCCTGCAGGCTGCGGCCGGAGCACGCCTTTTGATGCCTGCCCCCTGCCCGGGGACCGGACCTAGGGTCCACCGGGGGGGCAGGAAAACGGGTCTGGGGGCAACGAGTCTAGGGGGGCAGGGGACACCGCCCGCAAGCGGTCCTGCGCGATCCCGGTTTGCCACGGGTGGGTGGCGGTCGCGCAGTGGTGGGGGCCGCAGGCAGGCGGCGGGGCGCCCGGTGACGGGCGCCCCTTTTCGGTCAGACCCAGAAGGAGCGGCCGGGGCGCATGAAAGCGGTCAGCCGTCCCCTCCGGGCAGGGCCGCTCGGCTTCGTCTGGCCATCCTCTCCATGACGTCCTCGTTGCTCCGGTCCGTTGCGAGTTAATCCCCGCGGTCCTTCCGTGGTCCATTTCCCTAGGGGGAGTTCGGGGTGCTTGGGGCGGCAAATGCCGCGCGGCGGGCCGTCTTTGGGCGGTTCTACCGGTTTTGGAGGCATGCCGAGCGCAGGCGGCGGGTCTCCTTCGAGGTCATCGCGACCGGCTCGCCGGTCGTCGAGGGGACTTTCTGCGCCGGGATCGATGCTGTCGGCATTGACTTTGGGCGCGGAGTTCCCCTGCCATGCGCTGCCGTCTCTCGAGCGCGCGGCCCTGTGACATCGGGGGAATGCGGCGCCTGACAGGTCCGGAGGCAATCGGCGCGGAGATCGATGCCGGTGCCTGCGGTACGCGCCTAAGGCAGTCCGGCGGGCCGCATGGCCCATATCGCCATATTTGGCGCCTCACCGTCGCCGGAGGCGATGCCCCGACATGATGGCCACGGGCGGCGGGTTTCGGGGCCGCTCGCGTTGGCACGACAGGTTTCAGGCCCTGCAGGTTTCAGGCTTGGGCGCGAGGCTCTGCCCGCTCGGATCGGCCTCGACCCCGGCAAGGACCGGGCGCCCCAGATCCGCCCCGTCGGGGATGTCGAGGGCGCGGGCAGTGACCGGCCGTGGGGCCGGCCCCTTGTCGGCCACCATCAGCGGCCGCGAACGACCGGCCCCGGCGGGACAGGGCCGGTCGGCATTCGGAGGCCTTCAGAGCTTCCTGAGGTGATAGGATTTCGGACGGGTCAGGTTCTGATAGCCGATCACCGACAATCCGCCGCCGCGACCGGTATCCTTGCAGCCGGTCCAGCACAGCGCCGGGTCGAGATAATCGGCGCGGTTCAGGAAGACGGTGCCGGTCTCGATCCGCTGGCCGATCCGCTCGGCCCGCGTCACGTCATTGGTCCAGATCGAGCAGGTCAGCCCGTAATCGCTGTCATTCATCAGCCGGATCGCCTCTTCGTCATCCTTGACCGGCAGGATGCTGACGACGGGGCCGAAGCTCTCCTCGCGCATCACCCGCATCTCATGCGTCACCCCGGTCAGGATCTGCGGCATGAGATAGGTGCCGCCATCCTGCGGGAAGAGCGCGGGGTCGATCATCGCCCGCGCGCCCGAGGCCACCGCCTCGGCGGTCTGGGCGCGGACCAGATCAGCAAAGCGCGCCTGCGCCATCGGCCCGATGGTGGTTTCGGGGTCGAGAGGGTCGCCCAGCCGGTAGCTCTCGACCAGCCTGACCGCCTTTTCGAGGAAGCTGTCATACAAGCTTTCGGCGACATAGATCCGCTCGATCCCGCAGCAGCACTGGCCGGAATTGAACATCGCCCCGTCGATCAGCACCTCGACCGCCATGTCGAGATTGGCATCCTCGAGCACATAGCCCGGGTCCTTGCCGCCCAGTTCCAGCCCCAGCGGCGTGAAGGTGCCGGCCGCCGCGCGCTCGATCGCCCGCCCGCCCGCGACCGAGCCGGTGAAGTTGACGAAGCCGAAGGCGCGCTCGGAGATCAGCGCCGAGGCGGTGCCATGATCGAGGAAGACGTTCTGGAACACGTCCTCGGGCACGCCCGCGGCATGGAAGGCCCGCGCCATCCGCTCGCCCACCAGCAGCGTCTGGGTCGCGTGTTTCAGCATCACTGCATTGCCCGCGATCAGGGCGGGCGCGATGGTGTTGATCGCGGTCATGTAGGGGTAGTTCCAGGGCGCGATCACCAGCACCACGCCATGCGGATCGCGCGAGATGTAGCGCTTGAAGCTGCCGCTGTCCTCGGCCTCGATCGGGGCCAGCGCGGTCTCGGCGATGGCGGCCATGTATTTCGCGCGCTCCTCGAAGCCGCGGAACTCGCCGCCATAGCGGATCGGGCGTCCCATCTGGCGGGCGAGCTCGGGCACGATCTCGTCATTCATGTCGCCGACATTCGCGACGCCCTTGAGCACCAGCCGGATCCGTTCGGAAAGCGGCCGCGCCGCCCAGTCGGTCTGTGCCGCGCGGGCGCGCGCGACGGCCGCGCGTGCCGCCTCGGAGCTCAGCGCCTCGCGTTCGGCCAGGACCGATCCGTCAATCGGGGAAATGCAAGTCAATGTGGTCATCGAGGGGTCTTCCGTTGGGAAAGGAGCCGGTACCCGCAACGTCCGTAGCTGCCGGGGGCCGGTTTTCGGAGAAATACGGTCCGGGCGCCTTGGGCGCGCTCGTAACCGCGGGTGAGTTCCCGGCCAGGTCCCGCCTGGTCGAAGGTCTTCCGTTCGATTTCGGCGGTGCGGGTATCGTGGTCGAGGGTGACATCGGCCATCTCCTCGCGCAGCATGGCCGGGGATCCGGGCGTTTCCGTGGCGTCTCGCAGCCCGTGCGGAATGTCCGGTACATTCGCTGTCTCGTAGATGTCGTCTCTTCCCTCCGGGTCAAGCGCAAGTCGCGCCGCAATGTCCTTAAGGCCTGCGGCAAGACGCCCGACCGGCGCCAGACGGGGGGCGATGTCCGGCCCGGCGATCCGGCATCCGGTCCGGGCCGGGCCGGGGGCGTGTTCTCGCCGCATTGCCGGACGCCGGTGGGGCAGGGGAGGCCGACCGGACCGTCATTCCCGGCGCCAAACGGCCCTTGCCGAAGCGCCTGTCGCTGTTGGCGCAAGGCGCGGCGAAGACGGTCAGATCGGCGGCAGGGGCGATCGGGCCCGCCAGATGCTGCCGCCTCGGTGCAAAGATGGCATGGGGCGCGCCTGGCTCGAAGACCGCATGGCGGCCGTCCTTCCGCCGCGGCGGGTGGACAGGTGCTGCGCTGCCGACCCGGTGCTTTCTGCGCGGTCTCGCCCTTCGGCTTCCCGACCGGGAGGCCCGCGGCGCGGAGAGGGGGCCGCATCCTGTCATCGCCACAGACCGGGCGCCGGGACGTGGCGGCATATCCGTCGGGCGAGGTCATTTCCGGATCGGTGCCCGGCAGATGGGGGCGGCACTGGGGATCGGCACGGACGGTATCGACGACAGGCCGGGCTGTGATGTGCCTGCCCATCAGCTGTCCCCGCATGTTCATCAGACAGAAAGCGAGCCTGTCGATCCTGTCTCCGGTCACTGCCACCGTCAACTCATCGAAACGCATCGGGCCGGGCATCGGACGGATTTCCTCTGTGGGGGGCTGCCCACGTGGTCGCTGGCGGGCGGCTCGACCGCCCGTTTCCTGTTTTCGGCCTGGATGAAGATCAGAATGCGCCGGAGTTCAAGCGCCTCTTGGTGGCAGGGGGCCAGGCGCGGCGGCTCACCGCAGGGCTGCCAGCGCGAATTGCAACTTATCCGTGATTTCAAGAGCATGAGTGCCGTCAGGGGTGAGGGGCGGGGCCAGCAGAACCTGATCGCCCTGCCGCCCGTCAATGGTGCCGCCCATCGGATGGCAGAGCAGCCCGGCCTCGAAAGCGGTGGCCTCGATCCGGGCATGGGCCCTGCGCTCGGGCGGAAAGTGGGGCGGCTGGCGCGGTCTTTGGCCTGCTCGATGCCGCGAAACAGGTTCTGGCCGCGGATGTCGCCGACATGGGGGCTCGCCAAGGGCCGCGCGCAGGGCCGCCTCGAGCCCTTCGCCCATGATCTGCGCCCGCGCGAGCGGCCCGTCCCAGGCCAGCTGGGTGTGTCCGTGCGGGAAGGTGCCACTGCCCGCTTCGATGGCGTCATGGAGGCGGTACACAGCATCGCCCCCACCGGCTGAGAACCCGCGCCCAGCCCCTTGGCGATGTCGGCGATGTCGGGGGTGATGCCTTCCTGATTGCAGGCGAAAAGCGTGCCGGTCCGGCACATGCCGCATATCCCCTTGTCGAGGATCGGAAGCCCCCCGTGGCGGTCGCAGATCTCGCGGATACGGCGGAAATAGCCCGGCACCGCGGGGACCATGCCTGGCGTCACGCCCGGCACCGGCTCGACTGCCAATGCGCCATAAGTTTGCACACCCAAATGATTCGTGTTCGATGCGCTTGGTAAATTCATCATAGATTTCAGAGTTTTGAGAATCACATCATAGCGCTCCAAGGCATAAGCATGCACAGTTGACACATAAGCATGCACGGCTGCGGCCAAAAAAAGGGCCCGCAATGCGAGCCCTGAAACGTCCATATCGATATTGTCCAGCCGCTATTCGTCCAGCATCATCTCCATGAGTTTGTCGCCGTCGATCATGTCGCGATAGTCGGGCGCGGTGAAGGGGCACAAGCCCTGAGGCAGGCGAGAGTTGTGGGCATAGGCCTTGGAGAAAGTGTCGATCGTGGCGGTCTTCCGGCCATGAAGTCTGCACAAGCCGAAGGCGCGGATCAGCAACTCGATGACAAGGCCCCATCGTGATGCGCAGGCAAAATCCAGGCGCTGCAGAAAATCGACATCAACGAGGTCGTCGACATCGATATCGACGCGTTCGGCATAGGTATAGACAAGCTTGTTCAGCTCGATCATGTCCGGATCCCGGGTCGGATCAGCGAACCTGCCCAGGTGGATCTCATCGAAATGAATGTGGGAGAGGAGATGGGCTATCTGCTCTTCAGAGTTCACATGGCTGGCCAGAACCGGGACGCCTGACAGGATGAGCATCAAAGGCCATTCCGGTTCCTTCATCAGCGCCTTGAAACGGTCGAGGAGCTTCTCGTTGGACGTTTTTCCGGAGGTGAAGGCGTGCTGGCATTCGTCGTAGTAGAGGCCAATGACGCCCTGTTCGCGGCACTGGTGGCGAACCATGTTCCAGAGTTCCCCTTGGGTGCGCCGGGGGTTCGCGGGGTAACCGAGTGCCTCAAGAGTCTTGTGACCCAGATCCTTCCAGCTGATCGACCCATCCAGCTTGCAGTAGATAATCTTGCCAACCTTCCCGTTGGGCATTTTCGTCATGCTGGCGTTGAATTCCTCTATGAGCCTGACTGTCTCGGAAGTCTTGCCGACCCGGGATTCTCCGGTGACCAGCATGCCGCGTACTTCGAAATGCCCGCCGATGGAGGCCTTGACGTAGTAGTCGTGCAGGCAGTTTTCGAAAGCTTCGCGGAGCTTTGCCGCGCGCGGGAAGGTATAGTGGCCACGCTGCAGAGCAAGTGATGCGTTGACGCGGTTCTGGTCGATGAAACCCATGCGTATCCTTGAATTGCTGGACGTCGTTGAGATGGCGGTAGTTACGAGAGCTCGCCCTTCTGGGCGGGGCGGCCGAGCCGGACAGGGGGCTCCGACGACGGCTTCTCCGCCTTGGGCTTCGATGTCCTGGCTGGTAGTGCTGGCGTAGAGGTCGTCTCCACAGGCGCGTGATCGATGAGGCTTGCTCCGCCGAGTGGCAGGATCCCCGGGCCCGAGATCGCGGTGGCCAGAGTACCTGGGGCGACCGTGTCGACCGGCACGTGCGTGGTGACCAGCCGAGATGAGGCAAACAGGCTCTTGGCCATCTTGCGGGCTTCACCCACATTGACATAGCTCCTGGGCAGCCGTCGCTCGACGCCGATTTTCTTGAGCTGTTCATGTCTCTCGAGGCGAACCTTTGCGATCCGATCTTCATAGAGCGTTGTCAACTCGGGGTTTTCGCGCCGGTACTGCGTCATCAACTCCAAGAATTCGGACACGGTCAGATCTGCGAAGACGGTCGTCTGGAGTGCCAGCCTGTATGGGTCGGGATCTCGCGGAAGCACTGCGGTCGCAAAGCTCAGATCGTCCGGGTCGATATAAACGGTGACCTTGCCCTGGTGGTGTTCGCGGGCAGTCTGGAACTCGTCTGACGAATAGAAGAGGCCTTCAAGCACACGCACACCCTCATCGTTGGGTTGCACCTTGAATGGCCAGCCCAGATGAATGCGACGGAGATCTTCATCCAAAAGACGAAATGTCTCCCTGGTCTCATTCAGTTCTTGATAGACCTCTGCTGGGCGGCGCCCGCTCATACCGACGCCCATGTGTTTCAGGGACGGGTACTCGTCGATGAAAAACTTGGTCAGGATTTCATAGAGGAGATCGATATCCAGGACGCCTGATTTCTTGGCGTCATATCCAGGCAGCTCTCCTGCTTTGCGACCCGTGTAGCCGTGAAGCAGTTTGAACAAGACGGATTCGGTGGTGCCGAACATCCGCTCGACATAGGGCTTGTCGGCGGAGGCGTGGGTCCGCACATCGGTATTCGCCGATGCGATCCCCATGAGCGCGGACTTGACCTCGGCGTTCCGCAGACCGGTACCGTTGTCGTTGCGCACCATGCCGAGCCCCATGGCCGGCATAGCCTCGCCCTCGCAACCGTAGATGCGCCTTTCGCGGGTCTTGTCGCGCGTTGCCATCCGCAGCAGCTGCATCGTCGCTTCGGCTTTCGGCTGGTCACTGACAACCCAGGCCAACGGCATACGTGTTGCGACATCGATCATCACAAGGATGCTGAGGCGGCTGCGGATCTCCTCATCCGCCCATTCCATGGCCTTCTTCATACCTTCAGACAGCGTATGCCAATAGCCTTTGGCCTTGGCCGAGGTAATCAGGGACGCCCGACACTCGTCCATCTCACAGAATTCGCCGATCATGAGCGCGCGCACGTCCGAGTGCCCGCGGCCCCGCTTGTTGCGCGCATAGCGCTCACCCTTGTTCGCGACCATATATTCGGTCGGGGTGAGCAGCTCCTTGCGGTGACGAAGAACGGATTGATGGGATGGGACCGGGAGCGCGGGGAGATCGTTGAGCGCCCGCTGCCGGTTTTCCCTGTTGATCAGCGCTGCAAGGTAGCCATGCACGTTCGCCACCGACGGTCCCTTGAGATCCAGGCCGATCTCCTCCCACGCCTCTGTCATGAGTTCTTTCAGACGCAAGGGCAGACGCGGTGTCTCGTTGCCTTTCAGGTGATCGAGTGTTGCCAGCCCGGCGATGACATCATCACCGTCCTGAAGGCGCTGATAAATCTCGTAGTATTTCTTCAGCGTCCGCCCTTTGTAGATAAACCAGCTCTTCTGCCGGCCGCCCTTCAAGGTGGCTGCTCCAAGATGCACACGCTCGCCGAAAAAGGCTTCGACGATTGGACGCAGGAACTTCCTGTTCGCCGGGTGGTTCAATGTGCCGATGGAGATCCGAAAGTCCTTGTCGCTTTCGACGATGGTCCGGTGCCGATGCAGCTCGTCGATCGCCCTGCATAACGCGTAGTGGAAGCGGCCATAAGCCTGTTGCTCATCTGAGAGTTGGGCCGAAACGCTCAGACCACCCAGCCTGAGCTTGGCACTTCCCTCCGGCAACAGCTGCGAAGGGGCGAAAGTCACGGCGCCGGATTTCATCATTTCGACGAAGGACGAGAACCCAAGGATACTCATCTGGCCGCCCGCCACGTCCGCCAGCTCATATCCTTGCGAACCGACCTTGCGGAGCAGGAGGTCGCGCCCCTGGACCACGATTTCGGTTCCGGCTTCGAAGTTGTAGCGAGGCGCGATTGTCATGATGCAACCTCGACGCGCGACCATTCCGCGATCACATGATCGAGGTTCGCACGCAGACCGAACAGACCCGCGCGATGCCCTCGGGCGCATGGGCGACCGGCAGATCGGCCAGCGGCCCGGCCGGTTCGGAGGGAAAGAAACCGGTATGGGCAAAGGCGACCGGGTCGAGCTGGGCCCTGATCGCCTCGGTCACCGCCCTTTCGGAATGGCCGAGGCGAGAGACCGCGGCACCGCCCGGGGCGTCGAGTTAGCGCTTGGCGTGTTGTCGAAAGGATGGACGCCCTCGCCCCGGTCGATCGCGAGAAGCGCCGCGGCGAGGTGCGGGGAAAGACATGGGGGGGAGGCCCTGGCGGATCAGTCGCGAGGGACGACGCATTGGGCCGGACTGCAACAGACGTTTCAGGAATTGACAATCTTTAAGACGACTGAAACGCTGATGTTTCATCGAATCCGGGAGCGTCCGCTGCCGGGCCCGGACCGGAATTCGGATCATAATTCGGATCGGGGCCGGAGCAGGGGACGAGACGCCAGGGTCAAGGGGGGCAATGTCGGACCAGCCGTCGATCGAGGACAGGATCGCGTCGGGCTATGACGGGCTCAGCGCCAGGCTGCGGGATGCGGCCGACTATGTCGCGGCGCATCCGGTCGATGTGGCCACCCGCTCGTTGCGCTCGATCTCGGCCACTTCCGGGCTTTCGCCCGCGACATTTTCGCGGCTGGCCCGGGCCTTGGGCTTTGCCAGCTACGAAGAGATGCGGGAACTGTCGCGAAACGCGGTCGGCCGGCGCTATGTCAGCCTGTCGGAAAAGGTCCGCCGGTTGCAGGCCGAGGCCGAGCAGGCCGAACAGCCGCCCTTCCTGCTGCGCCATTCCGGGGCCTGCATGGCCAATCTCGAGGCCGCGACCAGGCTGGTCGATCCGGAGCGGCTGGAGGCGGCGGTCGAGCGGCTGCACCGGGCGCGGCATGTGGCGCTCTTTGGCGCGCTGGGCTCGACCGGTATCGTCGAATACATGGCCTATCTGGGAAATTACTTCGCCTCCAACTGGTCGATCGCGGCGCGGATGGGGGCCTCGCTGGCCTCGTCTCTGGCCGATCTCGGCCCCGAGGATGCGCTCGTGATCCTGACCAAGCTGCCGCATGCCCGCCGCGCCGTCCTGGCCGCCGAGATGGGCCGCGAGCGCGGCGCCTTCGTCATGGTCGTGACCGATACCCATGCCTGCCCGGCGCTGAAATCGGCCGATGCGGGCTTCATCCTGCCCTCCGACAGTCCGCAGTTCTTCTCGTCCTATGCCGCCAGCCTCGTCTTTCTCGAAACCGTCATCGGCATGCTTGCCACCCGTTCGGGATCCGTGGCCAAGGCCCGGATAGAGAAGATCGAATCCCGCAATCACCGGCTCGGGGAGTTCTGGGCCGGCTGAGCCCGCGCCCGTTTCCCCCGTGCCATCCGACCCCGAAACGACCCAAGACCAACCGAGGAGTGTCCAATGAGCTTTCCCTTGAAACCCCTTGCCGCCGCTGCGGCGCTGACGGCCTTCGCGGCGCCCGCCGCCCAGGCCGAGGAGTTCATCACCATCGGCACCGGCGGCGTGACCGGCGTCTATTACCCGACCGGGGGCGCGATCTGCCGTCTGGTCAACAAGGGCCGCAAGGATCACGGCATCCGCTGCTCGGTCGAATCCACCGGCGGCTCGGTCTACAACCTCAAGACCATCCGCGCGGGCGAACTGGAATTCGGCGTCGTCCAGTCGGACTTTCAGTATCACGCCTATCATGGCAGCTCGCCCAGCTTCGAGGGCGACGGCCCGTTCGAGGGGCTGCGCGCGGTCTTCTCGCTGCATCCCGAGCCCTTCACCGTCGTCGCCCGCGCCGATTCCGGCATCCGCGAGCTTGACGATCTCAAGGGCAAGCGGGTGAATATCGGCAATCCCGGCTCGGGCCAGCGCGGCAACATGGAAGTGGTGATGGCCGCCAAGGGCTGGACCATGGACGATTTCGCCCTCGCCTCCGAGCTCAAGCCCGCCGAACAGTCGGCCGCGCTCTGCGACAACCAGATCGACGCGATGATCTATACCGTGGGCCATCCCTCGGGCGCGATCCAGGAGGCGACCACCGCCTGCGATTCCGTCCTGGTCAACATCAGGGGCCCCGAGATCGACAAGCTGGTCGAGGACAATTCCTATTACCGCAAGGCGATCATCCCGGGCGGCATGTATCGCGGCAATGACGAGGATACCGAGACCTTCGGCGTCGGCGCCACGCTTGTCACCTCGGACGCGGTCTCGGAAGAGGCGGTCTATCAGCTGGTGAAGGCGGTCTTCGACAATTTCGACGACTTCAAGGCGCTTCACCCGGCCTTCGCCAATCTCAAGGCCGAAGAAATGATCAAGGACGGCCTGTCGGTGCCGCTGCATGACGGTGCGGCGCGCTATTATCGCGAAAAGGGCTGGATCGACTGAGGCCAACCCGCATTATGGCGAAATAAGGACGGGCGCCGCTGCGGCGCCCCTCCGTTCCAGGGACGCGGCGACAGCGTCCGGATAATGACGGCCGCGGCCTTTTCGCGGTCCAGCCGGGAGACAGAGCGATGGCCGACAAGGCAGCCGGGGGCCGAGCCCTCAGCGAGGACGAACTGCAGGATCTCGTGGCCGCCTCGGATGCGGGCGCCCGCAGCCCCGCGGGGGCGGTGGGGCTGTTCCTGGCCGGGGTCGCGCTTTCGTGGTCGCTGTTCCAGGTGGTGCTGGCCTCGCCGCTGGCCAATGTGATCCTGCCCGGCGACATCATCAACAATTCGCGCCAGATCCATCTGGCCTTCGCGATCTTCCTGGCCTTCTGCGCCTATCCCGCCTTCCGCTCGAGCCCGCGCCGCCGCGTCCCGCTGCAGGACTGGGCCTTCGCGGTGGCGGGCGCGCTGATCGCGCTTTACGGCTATTTCTTCTACGACAAGATCGTGCAGTCGGGCGGGCTGGCCGACGATACCGACAAATGGGTGGCGCTGGTCGGGCTGTTGCTGCTGTTCGAGGCGGCGCGCCGGGCGCTGGGCCCGGCCATGGCGATCATCGCCACGATCTTTCTGGTCTATGTCTTCTTCGGCGCCGCGCCCTGGGTGCCCGAGGTGATCCGCTGGAAGGGCGCCAGCCTGCAAAAGGCCATGAGCCATATGTGGACCACCTCCGAAGGCGTCTTCGGCATCGCGCTGGGCGTCTCGGCCAAGTTCGTCTTCCTCTTTGTGCTGTTCGGCGCCCTGCTCGAGAAGGCGGGGGCGGGCAACTACTTCATCAAGATGGCCTTCGGCGCGCTCGGGCATCTTCGGGGCGGCCCGGCCAAGGCCGCCGTGGTGGGCTCGGCCGCGACCGGGCTGATCTCGGGCTCGTCGATCGCCAATGTGGTGACGACCGGCACCTTCACCATCCCGCTGATGAAACGGGTCGGCTTCACCTCGGAACAGGCGGGCTCGGTCGAGGTCGCAAGCTCTGTGAACGGCCAGATCATGCCCCCCGTGATGGGGGCCGCGGCCTTTTTGATGGTCGAATATGTGGGGATTTCCTATCTCGAGGTCATCACCCATGCCTTCCTGCCGGCGGTGATCTCCTACATCGCGCTGGTCTATATCGTCCATCTCGAGGCGGTGAAGCGGAACATGCCCACGCTCGGCCATGGCGTGACCTCGCTCGGGCGCACCATCGGCGGCATGTTCGCCTTCTTCGCGGGCTTCGCGCTTCTGTGCTATACCGTGCAATATCCGGTCGGCTGGATCGTCGCCGCCCTGCCCGAGGGCGCGGGCTGGGTGCTGGCGGCGCTGGTCTTCGTGGCCTATCTGGCGCTGCTGGCGCTGGCCGCGACCGTGCCCGATCTCGAACCCGACGATCCCAATGCGGCGCAGGTCAAACTGCCCGTGATTTCCGAGATCTACAAGTCGGGCCTCTATTTCCTGCTGCCCATCGTGGTGCTGGTCTATTTCCTGATGATCGAGCAGAAATCGCCCGGCCTCTCGGCCTTCTGGGCGACCGCGCTGCTTTTCGTCATCCTGATCACCCAGCGCCCGCTCAAGGCGCTGTTCCGGGGCGGCAGCGGGCTTGTCGCCTCGGCCCGCGAGGGCGGGCTCGACCTGGTCTCGGGGCTGATCGCGGGCGCGCGCAACATGATCGGCATCGGGCTTGCCACGGCGACCGCAGGCGTCATCGTCGGCACCGTGACCCTGACCGGCATCGGGCAGGTGATGGCCGATCTCGTCGAATTCGTCTCGGGCGGCAATCTGATCGTGATGCTGATCTTCGTCGGCATCCTGTCGCTGATCCTGGGCATGGGCCTGCCCACCACCGCCAATTACATCGTCGTCAGCTCGTTGATGGCGGGGGTCGTGGTCCAGCTCGGCGCCCAGTCGGGCCTCATCGTGCCGCTGATCGCGGTTCATCTCTTCGTCTTCTATTTCGGCATCATGGCCGATGTTACGCCGCCCGTGGGGCTGGCCTCCTTTGCCGCCGCCGCGGTGTCGGGGGGCGATGCGATCCGGACCGGCTTCATCGCCTTCTTCTATTCGCTGCGCACCGTGGTGCTGCCCTTCATCTTCATCTTCAATACCGATCTCCTGCTGATCGACGTGACCTGGCTTCAGGGCATCCTCGTCTTCATCGTCTCGACCGTGGCGATCCTCGTCTTCACCGCGGGCACCATGGGCTGGTTCGTCACCCGCAGCCGGATCTATGAAAGCATCGCCCTGATCGGGATCGCCTTCCTGCTGTTCCGGCCCGATTTCGTGATGGACCGGCTGCAGCCGCCCTTCGCCGACCTGCCACCCGCCCAGCTTGAACAGGCGCTGGCCGGGGCCGAGCCGGGCGATACGCTCCGGCTGCGCGTCGCGGGCCCCGATTTCCTCACGCTCGAGCCCAAGGAAACCACGCTGGTCGTCACCGTCGGCACCGAACAGGGCGGCCCGGCCCGGCTTGCCGCGACCGGGCTTCTGCCCGACGAGGTCGATGGCCGGGTCGTGCTGGAAGAGCCGATGTTCGGCACCCCGTTCTCCGAGACCTTGCAGGGTTTCGATTTCTACGGCGACGATCCGGTGACGCTGACCGCCCTTCGGGTGCCGCAGCATCAATGGCCGCAGGAGCTTGTCTTCCTGCCCGCGCTCGCGCTACTGGCGGGGGTCGTCTGGTTGCAACGGTCCCGCGCCCGACGGGAAGGAGTGCCCGCATGATCCGCGCCATCCTCTGCGCCATCGACGTCAGCCAGCCCGAACATGACCGCGAGGTCCTGACCGTCGCCACCCGCCTCGCGGCGATGGACGGCGCCCGGCTCGACGTCATCACCGTCCTGCCCGATTTCGGCATGAGCGTGGTCGGCCAGTTCTTCGACACCAGCTACCATGAAAAGGCGCTTTCGCGCGCCCGCAGCCTGCTGAACGATTTCGTCAGCAACGTGATCGGGGCCGAGGCCAATGCCGCCGTCCGCCATATCGTCTCGACCGGCAAGGCCTATGAAGAGATCCTGCATGCCGCCCGCGAGGCGGGCAGCGATCTCATCGTGGTCGGCGCCCACAAGCCCGATCTCAGCGACTATCTGCTGGGGCCCAATGCCGCCCGGGTGGTCCGCCATTCGGACTGCTCGGTCTACGTGGTCCGCCCCTCGAGCTGATCTCGGCCGACAGCCGGACAGGAAAAAGGGGCCCGCGGGGGGCCCCTTCTTCTTGGGTCAAATACCCATCTTGCGACAGCTGCCGGAGCCGGGCGGCCGGGCTCAGCCCCGCTGGCCGGCAAAGCGCGCCTGCCATTCCTCGCGCTCTTCGTCCAGGATCTTGCGGAACAGCATCTCGGGCGTGGTGAAGGCCTGGCCCGGGGCGAGCCGCTCCATCGCATGGGTCATCTGTTCGGGCCAGGTATCGTCCCCGGTCTGCATCGCCTCCATCATCGCCTTGGCGGCATCGGGAATGAAGGGCGCCGACAGCACCGCGTAAAGCCGGATCAGGTTCAGCGAGAAGCGGATGATCGCGGCGGCCTTGTCCGGGTCTTCCTTGTAGACCGACCAGGGCGCCGCCTCCTGCAGATACTCGTTGCCCGCCACCCAGATCGCCCGCAGCTCGGCCGCGGCCTTGCGGATCTCCATCGCCTCCATATGGGCGTCATAGGCGCGGATGCGGATATAGAGATCGTCGTTCAGCTCCTGCTCGCGGTCGCCATAGGCGCCGCCCTCGGGCACCACCTCGCCGAATTTGGACCGGCAGAACTTGGTCACCCGGCTGACGAAATTGCCCAGCACATCGGCCAGGTCCTTGTTGACCGAGGTCTGGAAATTCTCCCAGGTGAACTCGCTGTCCGAGTTTTCCGGCGCATGCGACAGAAGCCACCAGCGCCAGTAGTCGGCGGGCAGGATCGACAGCGCCTGGTCCATGAACACGCCGCGGCCCTGGCTGGTCGAGAACTGGCCGCCATCGTAGTTCAGGTAGTTGAACGACTTGATGTAATCCACGAGCT
This sequence comes from Rhodovulum sulfidophilum DSM 1374, assembly GCF_001633165.1. Taxonomy (NCBI): domain Bacteria; kingdom Pseudomonadati; phylum Pseudomonadota; class Alphaproteobacteria; order Rhodobacterales; family Paracoccaceae; genus Rhodovulum; species Rhodovulum sulfidophilum. Next base: position 2,040,351 of record NZ_CP015418.1, read on the forward strand.
TCCAGGGATCGCCCGAGCCCATGATCGTCGCCGGGAAGCTGAGCGTATGGAAGGGCACGTTGTCCTTGCCCATGAACTGGACATAGCGCACGTCTGCCGCGCCCTCGTCGAGCCGCCACCAGCGCCGCCAGTCGGCCTCGGGGCGGCCCTGCTTCTCGGCCCATTCGGCCGAGGCCGCGATATATTCGATGGGCGCGTCGAACCAGACATAGAAGACCTTGCCCTCCATGCCGGGCCAGTCCTCCTCGCCCTTCTTCACCGGGATGCCCCAGTTCAGGTCGCGGGTGATGCCCCGGTCCCGCAGCCCGTCGCCATCGTTCAGCCATTTCCGGGCGATCGAGGTGGTCAGCACCGGCCAGTCGGTCTTGCCGTCGATCCAGGCTCCCAGATCGTCGCGCAGTTTCGACTGGCGCAGATACAGGTGCTTGGTCTCGCGCACTTCCAGATCGGTGGACCCGGAAATCGCCGAGCGCGGCTCGATCAGGTCGGTCGGGTCGAGCTGCTTGGTGCAGTTCTCGCACTGGTCGCCGCGCGCCTTCTCGTAGCCGCAATTGGGGCAGGTGCCCTCGATATAGCGGTCGGGCAGGAAGCGGCCATCGGCATTGGAATAGACCTGACGCTCGTTGACTTCCTCGATCAGCCCGTTCTCGGCCAGCCGGCCCGCGAAATACTGCGTCAGCCGGTGGTTCTGCGGGCTCGACGAGCGGCCGAAATGGTCGAAGGACAGCCGGAAGCCGCGGGCAAGCTCGGCCTGCACCTCGTGCATCTCGGCGCAATACTCTGCCACCGGTTTGCCGGCCTTGGCCGCGGCCAGTTCGGCGGGGGTGCCATGCTCGTCGGTGGCGCAGAGGAACATGACCTCATGGCCGCGGGCGCGGCAGTAGCGGGCGTAAAGGTCGGCCGGAAGCTGGCTGCCGACGAGGTTGCCCAGGTGCTTGATCCCGTTGATATAGGGGATCGCCGAGGTGATCAGGATGCGTGCCATCTGCCGTTGCCTTCTTGCCGGATCTTGAGGCCCGTTTATCCTGCCATGCGCCGAAGGGCCAGAGCCTCATGGGGCTCTGGCATGGCCTTTGGGGGCCTATTGCGCCGTAAATCCGCCATCGGCCAGATGATAGCTGCCGGTGACGAAGCTGGCCCGGTCCGACAACAGGAAGGCCACCAGCCCCGAAATCTCGTCCGACCGGCCCATCCGCCCGACCGGATGCAGCGCGGTGATCCGGGCCTGGGTCTCGGCATCGAGCCCGTCATCGATCATCGGCGTCCTGACGAAGGCGGGGCCGACGGCATTGATGCGGATGCCGCGCCGGGCATAGGCCAGCGCCGCCGATTTCGTCAGGCCCAGCAGCGCATGCTTGGCCGCGACATAGGCCGGCGAGGTGGCCATTCCGACGCTGCCGAGGATCGAGCTCATGTTGACCACCGCCCCACCGCCCGAAGCCTCGATCGCGGGCAGGCCGAAGCGCAGGCCGTAGAAGACGCCGTTGAGGTTGGTGTCGATGACCTCGCGCCAGCCGTCCAGCGGATAGGCCCCGGCATCGGCCGCGGGGCCCGAGATCCCGGCATTGTTGACCAGCAGATGCAGCCCGCCCGTGGTCTCGACCGTGCGCGCGACCAGCGCCTCGACGGCGCCCGGATCGGACACGTCGCAGGGCATGGCATAGGCCTTGCCGCCCGCCGCGGCGATGTCCTCGACCACCGGGGTCAGCTTTGAGGCGGTGCGCGCGGCCAGGCAGACCGTGGCTCCGGATGCGGCCAGTTCATGGGCGATGGCGGCGCCGATCCCGGTGCTTGCCCCGGTGATCAGCGCGGTTTTGCCGTCGAAGCGTATATCCATTTGTTTTTCTCCGTTTGTGGCTCGATCCTCACGCCAGATCGGGGGCGGTGAGGGGCCGTTCAAGCGGGGGTGCCTTTGGGTCGCAGCCGCGACCTCGCCCGGGCTGGACAGGGCCGCCGGGCGGCGCCGGGGCGGCCCGGATCGGAGGCTTTGACATTACGTCTTGTTGTTTAGATGTTCTCTATACGTTTTTCCCGCCTTCCCGGGCGGACGATCTGCTAGACTTCGCCGGTGCAGGGAGGCCGGGATCCGGAAGGGGACCGGCCTCGCGTTTCCGGGGCTCGCGTTTCCGGTCAGGGCGGTTGGTTGTCGAGGTCGCCGTCGGGTTTTGTCACCCCGCGTCGTCGCCTCGTTTCGGCGCCCCGACTGGTGCCCCGACTGAGGATCGACTGGGGATCGGCATGGCGGGGTCGACATGCGGGGCCAGCAGATGGGCGAACCGGAAGGGGCGAGAACAAATCCGCCTTGCACCGGCCCATTCGCGGGATACCTTTTCGTGCGGACTGCAATGAGGGATGGAACATGAGGAAAGTATCGCTGGGCCGCACCGGGCTGGAAGTGTCCTGCCTGTGTCTGGGAACGATGACCTGGGGTAGCCAGAACGACCAGGACGAGGCACATGCCCAGATCGACCTTGCCTGTGAGCGGGGCGTGCAGTTCATGGACACGGCCGAGATGTATCCGGTGGCGCCGGTCCTGGCCGAAACCGTGGGCCGCACCGAACGGATCATCGGCAACTGGTTCAGGGATAGCGGCCGCCGCAAGGACTGGATCGTCGCCACCAAGATGACCGGCGAGGGCATGAAGACGGTGCGCGAGGGCGAACCGGTCTGCCGCGACTCCCTGCTCCGGGCGGTCGAGGGCTCGCTCCGGCGGCTGCGCACCGATTATATCGATATCTACCAGCTGCACTGGCCGAACCGCGGCTCCTATCATTTCCGCAAGAACTGGGCCTACGATCCCTCGCATCAGGACCGCGCCGCGACGCTGGCCAATATGGAAGAGGTGCTCGAAACGCTCGACGAACTGGTCAAGGCGGGCAAGATCCGCCATTTCGGGCTGTCGAACGAAACCGCCTGGGGCATGGCGCAATGGCTGCGCCTGGCCGAGGAAAAGGGCCTGCCGCGGGCGCAGACGCTTCAGAACGAATATTCGCTGCTCTGCCGGCTTTATGACACCGATCTGGCCGAGCTCAGCGTGAACGAGAACCTGCCGCTGCTGGCCTACAGCCCGCTTGCCGCAGGTCTGCTCAGCGGCAAATATGCGGGCGATGTCACGCCCGACGGCTCGCGCCGGTCGCGCAGCCCCGAGCTTGGCGGCCGGATCACGCCCCGGGTCTGGGAGGCGGTGTCGGGCTATCTGGCGATCGCCAAGGCACATGGGCTCGACCCGGTGCAGATGGCGCTTGCCTTCGTTGCCAGCCGCCCCTTCCCGGTGATCCCGATCATCGGCGCGACCTCGACCGCGCAGCTTGAAACCGCCCTGGGCGCGGCCGATCTGACCCTGTCGCCCGAAATCCAGGCCGAGATCGCGGCGATGCACAAGGCCTATCCGATGCCGTTCTGAGGGCGGACCGGGCCTCTTCGGCAGCCCTGCGTTGCATCTCTGGCACGCCCGGTATCCATCGTGCGGGCGATCCGGCCCGGCCCTTGCCCCGCTGGCGGCGGGCGACATTATGGGCGCTGGGGATGGGGGAGTGACCATGGATGTTCACACGGATGACGGGCGCATGAATGGCGGGGCAGGTCGCGGCCGGGCCGCGGCCGGCGCGGCGGCGTGACCGGCTCTGTCGCCATTCTCGGTGCCGGGACCGCCGGTGCGGGCTGGGCGGCGCGCTTTGCCCTGATGGGCTGGGCGGTGCGTGTGTTCGACCCCGATCCGGACGCGGCCGCGCGCGTGGCCTCCGTGCTCGACAATGCCCGTCGCGCGCTGCCGGGCCTGTCGGACCGGCGCTTGCCGCCCGAGGGCGACGTCGTCCATGCCGCCACCATCTCGCAGGCGGTGTCGGGCGCCGACTGGATCCAGGAAAGCGTGCCCGAACGGCTGGACCTCAAGCGCACGCTTTACCAGAAGGTGCAGGAACATGCCGCCGATGACGCGATCATTGCCTCATCGACGGCGGGATTTACCCCGACCGCGCTTTACGGGCAGGGCGCGCGGCGCTGCCAGATCGTCGTGGCGCATCCGTTCAACCCGGTCTATCTGCTGCCGCTGGTCGAGCTGGTCATGGCCGAGGATGCGCCCGGCTGGGCGCTCGAGCGGGCCGAACAGGTGCTGCGCGGCATCGGCATGATGCCGCTGCCGGTCCGGCGCGAGATCGACGGCCATATCGCCGACCGGCTGATGGAGGCGGTCTGGCGCGAGGCGCTCTGGCTGGTGCATGACGGGGTCGCCACCACCGCCGAGATAGACGAGGCGGTGCGGATGGGGGTCGGGCTCAACTGGGCGCAGATGGGGCCGTTCGAATCCGCACTGCTGTCCGGCGGTGCGGCCGGGGTCGACCAGGTGGTGTCGCGGATCGGGCCGGGGCTCGATCTGCCCCGCACCCATCTGACCGAAATGCCCGAGGCGACCGAGGCACTGGCCCGCACCGTGGCCGAACAGGCCGGGACGCAGTCGGGCGGGCGGTCGCTCGAAGAGCTGGAACGGATCCGCGACAGGAACCTCGTCGCGGTGCTCCGGGCGCTGAAATGGGCCGGTTGGGGGGCGGGCGCGCATCTGCGCGACGTCGATGCCCTGCTCGAAAACGGCGCGGCCGAGATCGCCGGGCCGATCCGCAGCGTGGCGCGAACCGTGCCGCTGGACTGGGTCGATCACAACGGCCACATGACCGAGGCGCGCTATATGCAGGTCTTTTCGGACGCGTCCGACCGGGTGGTCGAGCTGATGGGCTGCGACGCGGCCTATATCGCGGGCGGGGCCAGCTTCTCTACCGTCGAATCGCATATCCGCCATCTCGCCGAGGCGAAACCGGGCGCTGCGCTGCATGTCGAGAGCCTGTGCCTGGCCGCGGAAGGCCGCAAGCTCCATCTGTTCCACCGGCTGTTCGCCGAGGGGTGCGAGGTCGCGACCGCAGAGGCCTTGCTGGTGCATGTGAGCCTCGAGACCCGCCAGGCCGCCGAGCCCGGAGCGGAGCTGGCCCGCCGGATGGCCGAGATCGCGCGCGCCCATGCCGCGCTGCCGCGTCCCGCCGGGGTCGGCCGGTCGGTCGGGCAAAAGCCGCTCTAATCCCGGAGCCGCTCCGCCGGTCGCGGTTTTCGGTCAGGCGAGGCGCTGGAATTTCGAGACCGGGGCGCGATTGTCGAAAAACGGCACGCTGGCGGGAGGCAGCCCGCCCCGGATCAGCTGTGTGACCTCGGCCAGCACCACTTCGGTGATGAAGGGCAGGTCGAACCGGCGCACCTCGGCCAGCGGGATCCACTGCAACTGGCTCAGCTCGTCCTCGGCGCGCGAGAAATCGTCGGGGTCGCTGGCCAGCGCCTCGGCCTCGACCAGAAAGAAGCGCGCATCGAAACGCCGCGGCCGCCCCGGCGGGGTGATCGCGCGGAAGATGAAGTGAAAGCCCTCGGGCGAGGGCAGATGCCCCGAGGCGGCAAAGCCGCGCCAGCCCTTCGGAGCCGGGCCGGGCCAGGCGCCGGGGCGCCCGAGGATCAGCCCGGTCTCTTCCCAGAGCTCGCGGATCGCCGCGGCGGCCAGCGCGTCGGCCATGGTGGGGTCGGCCTCGGCCTGCAACCGCGCGGCACAGGCTGCGGCCAGCGGGCAGGCCAGCGGCACCGTGGCATCGACCGGATCGACGGCGCCGCCCGGAAAGACCACCTTGTTGGGCATGAAGGCCGCGCCCGCGCCGCGCTGCCCCATCAGGACGCGCGGCGTCGTGGCGGCATCGCGCAGCACGATCGCCGTTGCCGCATCGCGGATCGGAGGGTCGTCTATTCCGCCGGTTGGCCGAAGCCGTGCATCCGTTTCGCCCATTGCAATGCCACCATCACGCCTTTCAATCTGGGGAGAAGGTAGAGTGCCAGGGCGACGCAGCCAATCGAAAAGACCGAGGTCAGCACCAGAGGGTCGGGACGGAAGACGGCGATGCTGCCCGCGACCAGCGGCGCGCTCAGCAATCCGACGATCAGCACCGTCAGATAGGCGGGGCCGTCATCGGAATGGTGGTGGTGCAGCTCTTCCATGCAGACGGGGCAGTGTTCGCGCACCGCGAGATAGCCCGACAGCATCGGACCCGCTCCGCAATTCGGGCAACGTTTGCACCAGCCGCGCATCACGGCCGCGCCCACGGGTCTGACGTGAGATCCGATCATGTTCTTTGTCCGTGTATCCCATCGCATGCCGCATCCCCGGCCTGCGAGATCAAAACTAGTCAAGCATGGAACCCTTAAAAATGGGGCGGTCTGTCCTTGCGGCGGGATGTCGCAAGTCCGGGGCCCGAGGCGCGGCGGCGGACGAGGTCGCGGCGGCAGGGAAGGCGGGGGACAAGACCGGAAAGAAGACGGGAAAGAAGATGGCGACGGAAACCCGCAGGCGCCCCGTAACAGCTTTCGAAGGCGGACGACGCAAGGTCGCCCGGCAGAGAGGACCGAAGGAGGTCGAGATGGCACGGAATGCAACGAAGATGTCGAGCGCGGCGCTGGCAATCGGGGCGGCGGCGATCCTGTCCCTGGCCGCGCCGGCAATGGCCCAGCAGGGGCCGGGCGCGGGAGCCGCCCGTCAGGGCATGCTCTTTGACCGGATGGATGCCGATGGGGATGGCGCGATCTCGCTGGACGAGTTCACCGCCCGGGCCCGGGCCCGCTTTGCCGGTCTCGATACCGATGGCGATGGCATGCTCTCGCCCGAAGAGGTGCAGAAACTCGGCCCGGCCGGTCGGGCGGGTCGGGCACAGGGCCGCGACAAGGGCGGCTGGCGCCAAGGAGGGCAGGGCTGCGGCATGCAGGCCCGGCATGGCATGCAGCGCGGCGGCGGCATGGGCCAAGGTATGGGCCAGGGTATGGGCCAAGGTATGATGGGCCCGATGGGACCTGGCATGGGCGGGGCCTGCGGTGGTGGTCCGGGTGGCATGGGGCCGCGCGGGGCGATGCAGGGGCAGGGTCCGATGGGCGGCGGCTACGGGATGTTCGGCGGGCTCGATGGTTCGGGACCGATGGGCTATGGCGGCTTCGGCGATCCCTCGCTCAGCCCCGAGGATCGCGCCGCGCGCGCCGAGCGGCTGATCGAGATGCTGGATGGCGATGGCGACGGCCAGCTCAGCGCCGAGGAACTGGCGACCCGGCCCGGGCCCGAAATGATGTTCAACCGCATCGATGCCGATGGCGATGGCAGCCTGTCGCAGGATGAATTCGAGGCCGCCATCCGCACGTTCCGCGGTATGATGCGGCAGCAGGGTCCTGCCGCGCAGCGGTGAGGCAGGGGATGGGCGGCGTTGCCCGGACGGGGCGCCGCCCGCTTGCCGGGGCCCGGGGCGACGGGGTAGGCCGAAAGCAGGATGGACATGCCTTTCGATGCCGGAGACGGAGAAGCCGACGAGGCGTTGCTTCTGGCCTGCGGCCGGGGCGATGCCCGTGCCGCGCGGCTGCTCACGCTCAGGATGACGCCCTGGGTGCTGTCCTATGCCCGTCGCCTGCTGCGCGATGCGGCCGAGGCCGAGGACGTGGCGCAGGAGGCGATGCTGCGGCTCTGGCGGATCGCGCCCGACTGGCGCCCGGGCGAGGCGCGGGTGACGACCTGGCTCTACCGCGTCGTCACCAATCTCTGCACCGACCGGCTGCGTCGCCGGCGCGGCGCTGCACTGGACGAGGTGCCCGAGCCGCCCGATGACAGCCCCGGCGCCGAGGCGCGGTTGCAGCAGGCGGCCCGGGTCGCGGCGCTTGACGCGGCGCTGGCGCGTCTGCCCGAGCGGCAGCGGCAGGCGGTGATCCTGCGGCATATCGAGGGGCTCTCGAACCCCGAGATCGCCGCGGTTCTCGAGATCGGCGTCGAGGCGGTCGAAAGTCTGACCGCCCGGGGCAAACGGGCGCTGGCCCGGACATTGGCCGGGCAGCGCGAGGCATTGGGGTTCGACGATGACTGAACCGAGGATGAAAGACGAGGCGCTCGAGGCGCTGTTCGAGGCGGCGCGGCAGGACCGGTCCGAGCCCTCCGCGGCGCTGATGGCGCGGATCATGGACGACGCGATGGTGACGGCCGCCGCAGGGAGGAGCGCAGGCAGGAGCCTCCCGCGCCGGGCCCGGATGCGGCGTGGCGTTCCGGCGCTGCTGCTGGCCGCCATTGGCGGCTGGCCGGCGCTTGCGGGGGTTGCGGCGGCAGGCGTCTTCGGGCTCTGGATCGGATATGCCGGGCCGGGCGATGTCGGCAGGCTCAGCACCGAGATTCTCGGATCGGCCTATGGACCGGACGATCTGATGTCCAGCCTCGACACTTATCTGACGGAGGGATGAGCATGGCCGACCCAGCAGAGACCGCAGGCCCCCGGCGAGGCCGGAACCGGTTTTCCCTGGCCCTGGGGCTCAGCCTTGCGGTGAATGTGCTGCTGCTGGGCCTGATCGGCGGCGCGGTGCTCGGCCACAGGTCCGGCGTCGGGCGGGACCATGCCGTGACGATGATGGCGCTCGGCCCCTATGGGCGCGCGCTTGCCGATACGGACCGGGCGGCGATCCGCAAGGCGCTGCGGGCCGAGGCGCCGCGGTTCCGCGAAGAGCGGCGCGAGGTGCGGCAGGGCTTCCGCGACATGCTGACCGCGCTGCGCGGCGAGACATTCGATGCCGACCGGATTGCGGCGGTCCTCGACCGACAGGAGGCCCGGGTGCAGGCGCATGCGGGGATGGTGCGCAAGCTGATGCTCGACCGCTTGTCGGCGATGTCGCCGGACGAGCGGTCGGCCTTCGCGGACCGGCTCGAACGGGTGCTGCGGCACGGTCCGCCCGGCCGCAACCGCTGCGAAGCGCCGCCCCATGCCCGCTGATCGCGCCCCGTGATTTAACAGTGATCGTCCGGTGACCGGACTGTCCCGCTCCGCTCCGGCGGCCCGAGAGGTTTTGCGTTTTCCACCCCCTGTTTGGCCGTGCTGTCTTTGTCGCAGGGCCTTCTCGCAAGGGGGATTGCGCGGGCCCGCAAGTGCGGTCAGGCCGCGCTGCGCGACATCTCGACGGTGTTTCGCCCCGAGGCCTTGGCACCGTAAAGCGCGCGGTCGGCATGCTCCATCAGCTCGCGCACCTTGGCTTCGAGATCGACCTGGCCGGTGACGAAGGCGCGGCCGTCGCCGATCGCCACGCCCACGCTGATCGTCACCGGGATCTCGCCGGCGCCGCCGGGCAGCGCCACGGGACGGCGCTCGATCGCCCGGCGCAGCCGCTCGGCGGTGCCGCAGGCGCGCTCGGCATCGGTTTCGGGCAGCGCCACCATGAATTCCTCGCCGCCGATCCGCGCGATCAGATCGACCGCGCGCAGGTTTTCCTTGAGCCGCCGCGCCACCTCGACCAGCACGGCATCGCCCGAGGCATGGCCGTAATGGTCGTTGACCAGCTTGAAGCGGTCGATGTCGAGGATCATCAGCGCGAAGCTTCGCCCGGTCTCGGCGGCGCGCTCGGCGACCCGGGCGACATGGGGCAGGGCATAGCGGCGGTTGAACAGCCCCGTCAGCGGATCGGTTACCGCCAGCCGGAGCCCGTCCTCCAGCGTTGCCCGCAGCCGGTCGGACTGGGTCTTGCGCCGGATCTGCATCTTGATCCTGAGCGCCAGTTCCTGCGCGTCCATCGGGTCGGCGATCAGGTCGTTGGCCCCCAGATCGAGCGCCATCGCCGCGGTTTCGCGGGCCGCCTCGGGCACCACGATCAGGATCGCGGCATCGCGCGAGCCGGGATGGGCGCGCAGTTCGCTGACCATCCTGAGGCCCGCCCCCTCGGCCGTCAGGTCGGCGTCGATCACATAGGCATCGGGCTGTGCCGCGCCGGGTTGCGGGTTCAGCGCCTCGGCCCGGCTCAGCACCGTCAGGCTGTCCGAGATCAGCGGCACCAGCGCCGCGCGCCAGGCCCGCGCCCGCCTCGGATCGCTGGCGATCAGCGCGACCAGGCCGGGCGGTGCGAAATTCGGGGCCGCCTCGGCAAAGCCCAGCACCTGGTGGGTGCCGTTGCGCAGCGCCAGTTCCTCGGCGGTTTCCCGTGCCCGGAGCAGGCTGCGCACCCGCGCCAGCAGGATCATCTCGTCGAGCGGCTTCGACAGGAATTCGTCGGCCCCGGCCTCCAGCGCGCGCATCTTGGTCTCGGGCGCGCGGCCCGCGGTGACCACGATCAGCGGGATCGAGGCGGTCTCGCGACCGGCCTTGAGCCGCCGGCAGAGGTCGGTACCCTCGATATCGGGCAGGCACATGTCCAGCAGGATCAGGTCCGGGCGTTCGGTGCGCGCCAGTTCGAGAGCCGTCCGGCCGTCGCTGGCCTGGAGGACCTGGTAATGGGCGTTGCGAAGACGAACCTTCATCACGATCCGGTTGGTCGCAACGTCATCCACGATCAATATTCGGCGAGACATCGGCTCTCCACAGGAAATGTGTTTGGGAACCATTTACCCTGTTTTTCGGGGTTCATTTTTGAGAGGTATTCGTTAACAAACCCTTTAACGTTTGGTCAGGGTGCCAGTGGATGCAGGATTTCGCCGAAACCGTTGCGCTTGAGGCGCTGGCCTGGCTGGTCGGCGACGAAGAGCTTCTGCCGGTCTTTCTCGGGGCAACGGGGGCCAGCGCGGGCGATTTGCGCGACCGGGCCTCGGAGCCGGAGTTCCTTGCGTCGGTGCTGGACTTCCTGCTGCTCGACGATGCCTGGGTGCTGCGGTTCTGCGCCGCCTGCGGGCGGCCCGGCGAGGCGGTCATGGCGGCGCGGGCGGGACTGCCCGGGGGCGCCGATCCGCACTGGACCTGACTGACCGGCATTTTCATTGCTTTTCGATCCGCGGGGGCTTGCAGCCGGGCGGTGCGCCCCGCAGAACGGGCCGGGACAGACAGGAACCGGCATGACCAGGATCTCGGCAATCCTTTTCGACAAGGATGGAACGCTTTTCGATTTTCAGCGCAGCTGGGCGGGCTGGGCGCTCGATCTGCTGACCGAGCTCGCGCAGGGCAATCCGGCGCGGCGCGCGGCGCTGGCCAGCGCGCTGGGCTTCGACCTTTGTGCCGCGCGCTTCCGTCCCGACAGTCCGGTGGTCGCGGGCACCACCGATGATGTCGTGCGTCGGCTGCTGCCGCATCTGCCGGAATGGCGGGCCGAAGCGCTGGCGCGGCATCTGACCGAGGCCTCGGTCGCCGCGCCCATGGTGCCCGCCGTCGCGCTCGGCCCGCTTCTGGAGGGGCTTGCCGCGCGCGGTCTCGTGCTCGGGGTCGCGACCAATGATGCCGAGGCGCCCGCGCTGGCCCAGCTCGAGGCGGCGGGCGTGCGCGGGGCCTTCGATTTCATCGCGGGCTTCGACAGCGGCCATGGCGCCAAGCCGGGGCCGGGGCAGGTTCTGGCCTTCGCCGCCGCCACCGGCCGCAGTCCGGACGAGGTGCTGATGGTGGGCGACAGCCGGTTCGATCTGGCCGCGGGCCGGGCCGCGGGGGCCGCGACCGCGGGCGTTCTGACCGGGACTGCGCGCGCCGAGGATCTGTCCGATCTGGCCGGGGTCGTGCTGCCCGATGTCGGCGCGCTTCCGGATTATCTCGACGGGATCGCGGCCGGACGCGGCTGACCGCCGAGCGGGTTCCGGGCCCGGCCCGGTGCTCTGGTCCGCGCCCGCGCCCGGCGCTATGGTCGCGCGACGACGATCAGGGAGACAGCGATGGCGGACGGAACGCAAGGCCTGCCGGGGCGGTGGAGCTACGGGGCTCTGGGCGGGGGCGCCGGGCTTGCGGCCTGGCTGCTGTTCGAGCTCCTGCCCGGGCCGATGGCCGGAATGACCCGGCTTCACCTCTTGCTGTCCTCCTTCGGCACCGCCTTCTTCATCGCCGCCCTTGCCATGGCGGGCGCGCTCAGGCTGGGCCGGGCGCTGGCGGCGGCGGCCCTCTTGGCCCTGCCGATGGCCGGGCTGATGACCTGGGCCAGCCTGCGCTTCGACACGGTCGCGGGCGCGCTCGACGATATCGTCGCGCCCGCCGCCTTTGCCGCCTTGCTGGTTCTGGCGCCGCCCTTCCTGATCGCCGGTTTCTCGCCCGGGGGGCGCTGGCTCGATTACGGCGCGCTGTTCACCCGGTCCTGGGAGATCGTGGTGCGCTTTTCCGCGGCCTGGCTTTTCGTCGGCCTGGCCTGGGGGATCCTGTTCCTGTCGAACGCGCTTTTCGGCCTGGTCGGGCTCGAGGTGATCGAATGGCTGCTCGAGCTCGAGCCGGTGCCCTATCTGCTGACCGGTCTCACGCTGGGGCTGGCGCTGGCGGTCGTCGGCGAGCGCTCCGAATACCTGTCGCCCGAGCTGATGCTGGGTCTGTTCCGGCTGCTGCTGCCGGTGGTGCTGGCCGTGGTCGCGGTATTTCTGCTGGCCTTGCCGCTGCGTGGGATCGGGCATCTGTTCGGCGGTCTTTCGGCGGCCTCGATCCTGCTGGCCACGGCATTCGGGGCGGTCACGCTGATTTCCTCGGCCGCCGATGCCGGAGAGGCGTGTCGTCCCCGGGGCGCACTGGCCGAGAGCTGCGCGCGGCTTCTGGCGCTGCTGCTGCCGGTTCTGGCCGCGCTGGCCGGAACCGCGGTGGCGATGCGGCTGGGGCAGTATGGCGCGACGCCCGAACGGGTGCTGGCCGCGGTTCTGGCCCTGCTGGCGATGGGCTACGGGCTCGGCTATGCCCTCGCCGCGCTCGGGCGGCGGCGCTGGGCGACCGGGGTGCGGCGGGTCAATGTGGCGATGGCGTTGACCGCGATGGTGCTGGCGGCGGGGCTTTTGACCCCGCTGCTCGATCCGCAGCGGATCTCGGCGGCCGATCAGGTGGCGCGCTATGCCGACGGGCGCGTTCCGGCCGACAAGCTCGATCTCTGGACCCTCGGCCATGACTGGGGCCGGGCGGGGCAGGCCGCGCTCGAGCGGCTTGCCGCGATGGAGGACGGCTCCGGCGCCGAGGCGATGGAGCGGCAGCTTGCGGCGCTGAAGGGCGCAGCGAGCCGCGCCGATTTCGAGCTGGCGCGGCGGGGCCGGGCACTTGCCGACGACCGCAGCAGCCTGGCCCTGACGCTGCCGGTCCGCCCCGAAGGCGCGACGCTGCCCGAGGGCTTCGTTGCCGGTCTGCGGCCCTGGGAGGTTCGGCAGATTTCCGAAGCCTGCGCCGCGCGCACGGCCGGCGGCAACCCTTCCTGCGTTGCGGTTCTGGCCGATCTTTCGGGGGCCCGGCCCGGCGACGAGATCCTGATCCTCGCCCAGCGCCCGGGCGAGGGCCCGCTTCTGCGCGCCTATTTCCCCGAGGCGGGCGGCTATACGATGCGCAGTCCCGACTATCTCGGCGGGGCCGATCCCTATCGCGATGCGGGGGCGGCCATCGATGCCCTGATCGCGGGCCGCTACGATCTGCGGCCGATGCAGCTCAATGCGCTCGAGGTCGAGGGCCGGACGCTGTTCTTCGGGCGCTGAGCCCCGTTACGGACCCCCGGCACTCACCCCGGGCGCGCGCCGGAAGACCCGGAAGACGCGGTGGCATCTTTGCCATTTCTTAAGTCGACGCGCAGAGGATCGCGCCTGCCATATCGTTCAGGGAGTGGGCCGGTTCCTATGCAAGGGCTGATCAATCGCGCCATCCATTTCTTTCTTGCCGATACTTACGGTCAGCAGGTGTGGGCCGATATCGTGCGCGATGCCGGGCTTGAACGTCACGCCTTCGAGGCCATGCTGAACTACGAGGATGCCACGACCGAGGCGCTGCTTGTCTCGGCCAGCGCCCGGCTGGCTCTGCCGCAGGCCATGCTGCTGGAGGATCTGGGAACCTATCTGGTGTCGCAGAGCGCGCTGGAACCGGTCCGGCGTCTGCTGCGCTTCGGCGGCGAGACATTCCTCGAGTTCCTGTTCTCGCTGGAGGATCTGCCCGACCGCGCGCGGCTTGCCGTGCCCGATCTGGTGCTGCCCGAGCTGCGCCTGTCCGAAGATGCCACCGACGGATACCGGCTCGACTGTCGCGGCGACTGGCCCGCGGCCTTCTATATCCTGCAGGGGCTGCTTCGGGCGATGGCCGACGATTACGGGGCGCTGGTTCTGCTCGAACCGCTTGAGGAACGACCCGATGGCGGCCTTCTCGGGGTGCGCCTGCTCGACACCGCCTTCTCGGCCGGCCGCAGCTTCTCGCTGAAGGGGCCGCTGGCATGAAGATGCCGCCCGACATGCCGGGGCAGGGGGCGATGCAGGAGGTGGGACCGGCCCTGTCCGGTGCCGCGCTCGACCGGCTGATGCCGATGCATCTCTGGATCGACGCCAGCGGCGAGGTGATCCGGGCCGGGCCGACATTGCAGCGTCTGGCCGGGGCGCCGCTGGCGCTGCGCGCCTGGACCGAGATCGTGACATTGCGCCGGCCCCGCGCGACCCGCCGGCTGGAAGAGCTGTTGCAGATGCAGGGCGGTGCGCTCAAGTTCACGCTGAATGCCCGGCCCGAGATCGCGCTCAAGGGGCTGGTGGTGCCCCTGCCCGGAGGGGCGGCGCTCCTGAACCTGTCGCTCGGGATTTCGCTGGTCGATGCCGTCGGCCGCTTCGACCTCACATCCTCCGATTTCGCGCCGACCGACCTTGCGATCGAGCTTCTCTATCTCAACGAGGCCAAGACCGCGGTGGTGGGAGAGCTTCGGCGGCTGGCGCTCCGGCTGAACGGGGCGAGGCTCACCGCCGAGGTCGAGGCGGCGACCGACATGCTGACCGGGCTTGCCAACCGCCGGGCCCTGGACGATGCGCTGGGGCGGCTGTCTGCAAGCAGTCTGCCTTTCGCGCTGATGCAACTCGATCTCGACCTGTTCAAGGCGGTCAATGACAATCATGGTCATGGCATGGGCGATGCCGTTCTGCGCATGGTCGCGGCGGTGTTGCGCAGCCATTTCCGAAGCCGCGATGTCATCGCCCGGGTCGGGGGGGACGAGTTCGTGGTGCTGATGGTCGATTTCGTCGACCGCGATCATCTCTTGTCCCATGCCTCCCGGCTGATCGAACGGATCGAGCAACCGATGGAATTTCAAGGAGTGGACTGCCGGATTTCGGCCAGTATCGGCATCGCGGTCGCGACCCTGGCGCGCCGGCCGTCTTGCGACGTGCTTCTGCAGGAGGCCGATATCGCGCTTTACGAATCGAAGCGGCGCGGTCGCGGCCGGGCCACCTTCTACGACGACTGGCAACGCCGCCGCCACGGTCCCGGCGACACGGCATTCTGAACCGGTCCTGATCCCTTCCCCCACCACGGCTTGCCGCGAAGGCCCGGCGGGACGTGGCCCCAAATGAAAACGCCCGGCCGTTATCGGCCGGGCGTCTCTGGGCGATGCGTGCCTTTCCGGCGCGCTGTCTACTTGGCCATGCGGCCGCCCGCGATCTTCCGGATCGCGGTGTAGAACAGCGGCACGAACAGCACGCCGAGGATGGTGGCGCTGAGCGTGCCGCCCAGAACGCCCGAGCCGATGGCGTTGCGCCCGCCCGAGCCCGCGCCCGAGCTCAGCACCAGCGGCAGAACGCCAAGGCTGAAGGCCATCGAGGTCATGATGATCGGACGGAACCGCTGTTGGGCGGCATGGACGACGGCCTCGAACAGGCTCGAGCCCGCCTCTTGCCGGTCGCGGGCGAACTCGACGATCAGGATCGCGTTCTTGCCGGTCAGGCCGATCACCGTCAGCAGGGCGACCTGGAAGAACACGCCGTTCTCGAAACCGCCGAGCCAGGCTGCCAGAAGCGCGCCCAGAACCCCGATCGGCATCGCCAGCATCACCGCGAAGGGGATCGCCCAGCTTTCGTACAGCGCGGCGAGGCAGAGGAACACCGCCGCCAGCGACAGCGCGTAGAGAAGCGGTGCCTGGCTGCCGGATTCGCGCTCTTCCAGCGACAGGCCGGTCCAGGCGATGGCAAAGCCCGGCGGCAGCTGGCTGGCCAGCCGCTCCATCTCGGCCATGGCCTCGCCGGTGGTCACGCCCCCGGCCGGCGAGCCCTGAAGCGACATCGAGGGCATGCCGTTATAGCGGGTCAGGCCCTGGGCGCCGAATTCCCAGTTCGCGGTCGAGATGTTCGAGAAGGGCACCAGCCCGCCCGAGTCGTTCCGGATCCGCCAGAGCTCGATATCCTGGGGTGTCGCCCGCGCTTCGGCCTCGCCCTGGACATAGACCCGCTTGATGCGTCCGCGATCGACGAAGTCGTTCACGTATTTCCCCGCCCAGGCGACCGACAGCAGATTGCCCACCTCGGTCGCCGACAGCCCCATGGCACCGGCTGCGCGCCAATCTATATCCAGATTGAACTGGGCCGCATCCTCAAGCCCGTTGGGCCGGATCGACCCGATCAGCGGGCTTTGCGAGGCCATCCCCAGCAGCTGGTTGCGCGCGGCAAGAAGCTCCTGGTGGCTCTGTCCGCCGCGGGCCTGCAGGTAGAAGTCGAAGCCCGAAACGTTGCCAAGCTCGATCACCGAGGGCGGCACGATCGGGAATACCATCGCGTCCTGGATCTGGCTGAAGGCGCCGAAGGCACGCCCGGCGATGGCCTGCACGCTTTGCGACGGGTCCTCGCGTTCGTCCCAGTCCTTGAGCTGGACGAAGCCGAGCCCCATGTTCTGCCCCTGTCCGGCGAAGGAGAAGCCGACCACGGTGAAGACCGAATTGACGTTCTCGGCCTCGGTGGTCAGGTAGTAGTTCTGGATCTCGTCGGCCACCGCCTGGGTGCGTTCGGCCGAGGCGCCGGTCGGCCCCTGGATCAGCGTGAACAGGATGCCCTGATCCTCTTCGGGCAGGAAGCCGGTGGGCGTCCTGATGAAGAGCAGCGCCATTACCGCGGCCAGGGCGATGTAGATCACGCCGACCCGAAGCGGCCGCCGCACGATCCAGCCCACGGTCGAGGCATAGCCGCCGGCGACCTTCTCGAACAGGATGTTGAACCAGCCGAACGGACCGCGATGGGTATGGACCGCATCCTTCGAGCGCAGGATCGAGGCGCAGAGCGCGGGCGTCAGGGTCAGCGCGACCAGCACCGACAGCGCCATTGCCGAGACGATGGTGACCGAGAACTGCTGGTAGATGACGCCGGTCGAGCCTCCGAAGAAGGCCATCGGGATGAACACCGCCGACAGCACCAGCGCGATGCCGACAAGGGCGCCGGTGATCTGGCCCATCGACTTGCGCGTGGCCTCGCGCGGGGACAGGCCCTCTTCCTCGATGATCCGCTCGACGTTCTCGACCACGACGATGGCGTCGTCGACCAGAAGGCCGATGGCCAGCACCATGGCCAGCATGGTCAGCGTGTTGATCGAATAGCCGAAGACCGCGAGCACGCCGAAGGTGCCCAACAGGACGACGGGCACGGCCAGCGTCGGGATCAGCGTTGCCCGGAGGTTCTGCAGGAACAGAAGCATCACGAGGAACACGAGGATGATCGCCTCGAACAGGGTCTTGACCACCTCGTCGATCGAGATCTTGACGAAGGGGGTGGTGTCGTAGGGGATCACGTAATCGACGTTATCGGGGAAGAACTCGGCGAATTCGTCGATCTTGGCCTTGACCCGGTCTGCCGTGTCGAGCGCGTTGGCGCCGGGCGCGAGCCGCAGCGCCATGCCGGCGGCGGGCTGGCCGTTCCGGCGGGCGATGGTGGAGTAGTTCTCGGCACCGATCTCGACCCTGGCGACATCCTTCAGTAAAACAAGTCCCCCGTCGGTTTCGGCGCGCAGCACGATCTGCTCGAAATCCTCGGGCTTGGTCAGCAGCGATTGCGCGGTGATCGTCGCGTTCAGTTGCTGGCCGTCGGGGGCGGGCAGGGACCCGAAGGCCCCGGCCGAAATCTGCGCGTTCTCGGCCGAGACCGCCGAGACCACGTCCGAGGGGGTCATGTCATAGGCGGCGAGCTTGGAGGGATCGAGCCAGATCCGCATCGCATATTGCGAGCCGAAGACCTGCACCTCGCCGATGCCCTCGACCCGGGCGAATTCGTCGACGAGGTTGGCTTCCATGTAGTCCGACAGGTCGACCTGATCGAGCGTGCCGTCCTTCGAGATCAGCGCGATCACCATCAGGAAGCTGGCCGAGGATTTGCGCACGGTCACGCCCTGGCGCTGAACCGTCTCGGGCAGCAGCGCGGTCGCCTGTGCCAGCTTGTTCTGCACCTGCACCTGGGCGATGTCGGGGTCGGTGCCGGTCTCGAAGGTCAGATCGATCGAGGCGCCGCCTTCCGAGGTCGATGACGACGAGATGTAGCGCAGCCCGTCGAGGCCGGTCATCTGCTGTTCGATCACTTGGGTCACGGTATTGGCGACCGTTTCGGCCGAGGCGCCGGGATAGCTTGCATGCACCGTCACGTTGGGCGGGGCGATCTGCGGGTATTGCGCGACCGGCAGGGTCGAGATCGACAGCAGCCCGATCCCCATGATGAGGATCGAGATGACCCAGGCGAAGACCGGGCGGTCAATGAAGAAACGGGCCATTTTCTGGGGCTCCTTGGCGCTCAGTTGCCTTGGGCGGGCTGGTCTTTGCCGCCGCCGCTCGAACCGTCGGCCGCGGCCGCGGCGCGTTCCTGCGGGGCGACCTTGGCGCCGGGCTGGACCTTCTGCAGACCGGCCACGATGACGCGGTCGCCATCCGCGATGCCGTCGGTCACGATCCAGGCATTGCCGCTGTCGCGCAGGACCGTCAGCACGCGGGCCTCGACCACGTCATCGGCATTGACGACCATCGCCGTCGGCCGGCCGCGGCTGTCGCGGCCCACCGCTTCCTGCGGCACGAGGAACGCGCCCTCGATCACGCCCTGGGGCATGTCGGCCTGCACATACATTCCGGGCAGCAGAAGCCCTTCGGTGTTCGGGAAGTTCATCCGCAGCACGATCACGCCGGTCTGTTCGTCGACATGCGGCTCGGCCGCGGTCAGCGTGCCCTTGTGTTCGTAGCCGCTGCCATCGGGCAGGTTCAGATCGACCGAGACATCGGCATTGGCCAGCTGGCGTTCGGTATGGCCGCGGCGCCAGCGCACCAGCTCGGCCGCCGACATGGTGACATCGACATAGACCGGATCGAGCGTCCGGATCACCGCCAGCGGCTCGGGTTGCCCGGCCGTCACCAGCGCGCCGCGCGTGGTCAGCGAGCGGCCGACCGTGCCCGAAAGCTGCGCCTTGATCGTGGTCCGCTCGAGGTCGATCTCGGCGCTCAGAAGCTGAGCCTCGGCAACCTGCAGCGCGGCCCCGGCGGCATCGCGCGCGGCGATGGCGTCATCGACCGCCTGTTCGCTGGCGACATTGCGTTCAAGCAGCTCCTGCACCCGGGTCGCCTCTTTGCCGGCGGCCTTCAGGTTGGCCTCGGCCTGCGCGACCGAGGCCCGCGCCGCGGCCACCTGGGCCTCGTAGCTGGCCGGGTCGATCTTGTAGAGCGCGTCGCCGATCTCGACCTCGGCGCCTTCCTCGAACAGCCGGTCGGTGATGATGCCCGCCACCTGCGGCCGGACCTCGGCCATGCCCGAGGCGACCACGCGGCCCGGCAGGGTGGTTTTCAGCGTCACGTCCTCGGCGTTGAGGGTGACGACGGTCACCGCCGTCGGTGGTTTTTCGCCGCCCTGTGCCTGCGCGAAGGCGGCAGCCGCGGTCAGCGTCAGCGCTGCGACAAGAACAGGAAGAACGGCCCGGGCAGGGCGCGGACAGGATCGCGGCATGAAGAGGCTCCTCTCGGGGCGGTAATTTGGTCGCACGGATTTACAAAACTTTCCGGTTTCGGTATTTGCTTCCGCGCCTCTGTGCAACATGAAATTGCATGGCGGATGTGACAGAAACCTGAACTGCGGAAGAGTTGCCTTGAACCGATGCGAAACCGCACCAAGGCGGGGCAGACCGCTGCAGATGACCGCTGCCGAGCGCGAGGCGGTGATTCTGGACGCGACCGAGAAGGTGCTGCTGGCCAGCGGCCTGGCGGGCACGACCATGTCCGCGGTCGCCCGCGAGGCGGGCATGTCCAAGCGCACGCTCTATGCCGTCTTCGACGGGCGCACCGCCTTGTTCGGGGGGGTGCTGCGGCGGCTCGGGGCGCGGGTGGTGCGTCCGCTCGATCCCGAGGAGCGCGAGCTGTCGCTGTCGGTCCGGCTCAAGCGGCTGCTGGGGCCGGATCTCGCGCCCGGCATCTGTGCTGCGCCGCTCGAGCTGGTGCGCGCGGTGCTGGCAGAGGCGCCGCGCGCGCCTGAACTGGTCGAATTGCTGATCGAGGAGGGGCCGCGCAGCTACGGCCGCGCGGTCCGCCACGAGCTCGACCGCGCCGTTGCCCGCCAGGAGATCCGGCTGTCCGATACCGGTCGCGCCGCCGATCTGCTGCTGGACATGGCCTTGCCCTGTTCGCTGGAAAACCTGCTGCGCGGCACCGAGGGGGACATCGCGGGCCTGCGCGACCGCATCGAGCTGGCGGTCGATGTTTTCCTGTCGGGGGCCGACGGGCGGGTCTGAGCGCGCCTTCCGGGCCTTTGGGGGGCTTTCTCTTCCGGCCCCGACCATTTCCCTGTAGAAATTTCCCTGCAGAACACAGTCAACGAGACCAGGGAGCAGGGGAGGCACTCGCCATGCAGCACATTCTCGCCATCGATCAGGGGACCACGTCGAGCCGCGCGATCCTGTTCGACAAGGATCTTGGCGTGGTCGCCACCGCGCAGGAGGAATTCGAGCAGTATTACCCGGCCAGCGGCTGGGTCGAGCATGATGCCGACGATCTCTGGACCTCGACCGCCGGGACCAGCCGCGAGGTGATCGAGCGTGCCGGACTGGCTTCGGAGGATATCGCCGCGATCGGCATCACCAACCAGCGCGAGACGACGCTGGTCTGGGACCGCGCCACCGGCCGCCCGGTGCATAACGCCATCGTCTGGCAGGACCGCCGCACCGGCGATCTGTGCCGGCGGCTGCGCGACGAGGGCTGCGAGGCGCAGGTCACCGAGATAACCGGGCTGCTGCTCGACCCGTATTTCTCGGCCACCAAGCTCAAGTGGATCCTCGACAATGTCGAGGGCGCGCGGGCCCGGGCCGAGGCCGGCGACCTGGCCTTCGGCACCGTCGACAGCTGGCTGATCTGGCGGCTGACCGGCGGCAAGGTGCATGTCACCGACGCCACCAATGCCGCGCGGACGATGCTGTTCGACATCCGCAAGGGCGTCTGGTCCGAGGATATGTGCCGGATGCTCGACATCCCGATGTCGATGCTGCCCGAGGTGCATGACTGCGCCAGCGATTTCGGCATGACCCGGCCCGACCTGTTCGGCCGCGAGATCCCGATCATGGGCATCGCGGGCGACCAGCAGGCGGCGACCATCGGTCAGGCCTGTTTCCGGCCCGGCATGCTGAAATCGACCTATGGCACGGGCTGTTTCGCGCTCTTGAACACGGGCGACGCGCCGGTCGCCTCGAAGAACCGGCTGCTGACCACGATTGCCTATCAGATGGACGGCAAGCGCACCTACGCGCTGGAAGGCTCGATCTTCATCGCGGGCGCGGTGGTGCAATGGCTGCGCGACGGGCTTCAGATCATCCGCGCCGCGGCCGAGACCCAGGGGTTGGCCGAGCGCGCCGACCCGGGCCAGGACCTGGTGCTGGTGCCCGCCTTCACGGGGCTCGGCGCGCCCTACTGGAACGCCGAATGCCGGGGCGGCGTCTTCGGGCTGACCCGCAATTCGGGGCCGGCCGAATTCGCCCGCGCCGCGCTTGAATCGGTGGGCTACCAGACCCGCGATCTGCTCGAGGCGATGCGGGCCGATTGGTCGGCCGAGGGCGATACCGCGCTGCGCGTCGATGGCGGCATGAGCGCGTCGGACTGGGCGATGCAGTTCCTGGCCGACATTCTCGGCGCCCCGGTCGACCGGCCGAAGGTGCTCGAGACCACGGCGATGGGGGCGGCCTGGCTCGCGGGCCAGCGCGCCGGGCTTTATCCGACGATGGAGGAATTCGGCAAGACCTGGGCGCTGGAGCGCAGCTTCGCCCCGGCGATGGAGAGCGACGCCCGCGATGCGCGGTACGAGCGCTGGAAGCGCGCGGTCGCGGCGGTGCAGGCGGTCTGAGCGTGGCGGGGTTCGACTTCGCCGCGCCCGGCCGGATCGTCTTCGGCCGGGGCCGGGCGGCCGAGGTCGTGCCCGCGCTTCTGGGCTGGGGGCGGCGCATCCTGTTGGTGCGGGGCGGATCGGTGGCCTTCGCCGACCGGCTGGCGGCCGATCTTGCCGATGCGGGTGCTATGGTCTGCCAGATCCGAGGCCGGGGCGAGCCGGATCTGCCCGCGCTTGAGGCGGCTCTGGCCGAGGCGCGGGCCTTCGGGCCCGAGGCGGTGGTCGCGCTGGGTGGCGGCGCGGTGATCGATCTCGGCAAGGCTCTGGCCGCGCTGGTGCCCTCGGACCGGCCGGTGCTCGACCATCTCGAGGTGGTGGGCGCGGGGCTGCCGCTGCCGCGCGCGCCCTTGCCCTTTGCCGCGCTGCCCAGCACGGCGGGCACCGGGTCCGAGGCCACGCGCAACGCGGTGATCGGGGTGCCCGGGGCGGGCCGCAAGGTCAGCCTGCGCGACATCCGCATGCTGCCCGATCTGGCGCTGGTCGATCCTGCCCTGACCGATGGCTGCCCGCGCGCGGTGACGCTGGCCTCGGGGCTCGATGCCATCGTGCAGGTGATCGAGCCCTATCTGTCCTGCCGGGCGACCCCCCTGACCGACGCGCTTTGCGCCGCCGCGATCCCCGAGGGGCTGGCGGCGCTGCCGCGGCTGATGGCGGCCGAGGACCCGGCGGCGCGGGATGCGATGGCGCGGGTCAGCCTGACCGGCGGACTGGCGCTGGCCAATGCCGGGCTCGGCGCGGTGCACGGGCTGGCCGGGGTGATCGGCGGCCGGACCGGGGCGCCGCATGGCGCGATCTGCGGCCGCTTGCTGGTGCCGGTCTTGCGCGCCAACCGGGCGGCGCTTGCAGATGCAGGGGGTGATCCCGCCCGGATCGAGCGGGTTCTGGACTGGATCGGGGCGGCCTTTGGCGGGCAGGGGCCGGAGGCGCTCGACCGGTTCTGGGACTGGATCGCCGCGTCTGGGCTGCCGCCGCTGCCCGGGATGGACCATGCGGCGGTCGCGGCCGAGGCGGGGGCATCGTCCTCGATGAAGGGTAATCCGGTGCCGCTGTCCGCCGCGACGCTGGCCGAGGTGCTGGCCGAGGCCTGAGCCCGCCCGTCCGGCGGTCTGCCCGGGCCGGTCGGGCGGGGTCGGTCGCGCGCAGCGGGCGGCCGGACAGCTTGCCCGGCCGCAGGTCGCGGCCGGTGCCGCGGGTGGGAGCATCGCGAGGGAGGCGGGGGGCGAGATCGACAGCGCCGGGCTAGAAGCCAGCCATCCGGTCATGAGGATCGCCCAAATCCACCGCCCTTAGAGATCGAAGGGAATGCCAACCCCCGGCTGTTTCGGCTGAGATATGCAGGAGGGGGGCCTTTTTCTCGACGCGCCAACCCCGACACGGTCGCGGGCCTCGGGAAGATGTGCCTCGGCGCGACGGTTTCGCGATGAGGCCCGTCGCGAGTTGCTGTGGCCCGGGGGATGTCAGCCGGTGGACGACGCCCGGTCATCCGGGATGACAGCCAGTCTCAGGCCAAAGGCAAGCATCGCAAGCGGGCCGCGCAGCGACAGCGTGACCAGCGCCGAGGCCCCGGGCGGCAAGCGCCGCATAGGCGCGCTCGCGGGTCGCCTCGCTGTTCAGGTCGTTCAGCGGGATGCCCGCGACGGCCCCGTCCTCGATATGGGCCGCAAGCGCGTTCCGCCTGTCGGCAGCGCTTATGCGGGGCGGGGCCAGACCGGCCGCGACCAGCAGCCGGTAGGCCTCGGCCTCGGGCAGGGCGTCGCTGCCGGGGATCAGGCGGCGGGCGATGTTCTCGGTCTCGGGCGGTGCGCCGGTTGTGACGGCGCGGGTGGTTGCGACCAGCGGGTTCAGCGTGGCGCGCACATCGACGCCCAGATCGCCCGCGAAGCTTTCGATGGCCGCGATCCGCGCGGCCGGGTCGGGGTCGTAGGCGATGGTCAGTAGCCGTTCCAGCCGCTCCTTGCGCGCCTTCAGCCCCGGCTCGGTCTCGGACGCGATGGCGCCGCGCAGGGCGCGCAGATGGGCGGCCTCGCCATTGCGGGAAATCGCGTCCAGCGCGCCCGAGCGGACCGCCGGGTCCGGATCCGTCAGTTGGTAGGGCACCAGCGCCGCGCCGATCAGCGCACGCACGCCGCTATTGGGCCTGAGGCGGTCCAGATTCTGCCGGTTCGCCGTGCCGGCATCGGCGCCGGTGGCGATGTCGATCAGGCGGTAGCTGTCCTCGCCGGCCTTCTCGGCAAAGAAGAACAGCCCGTCGGACTTGCGTTGGTAAAGCGCCTTGTCCTGCCATTTCTCCAGCACGTTCCGGGCGGCGGGCAGGCCGCTGTCGCGCAGCGCCGCGATGGCGGGGCCGATTGTCCTGCGCGAGCTTTTCTCGATAAGCGCTCGGTTTTCCTGAAGAATGTTCTGGATCGGGCTGGGCTGGCCCTGGCCGGGCACAGACGGGCCCGACTGCGCCAGCGCCGGCCCCGTGATTGGCCCCGCGACAACCACCGCGACCGCGAAAAGGCAGGCGAAAAGGACGGAGAAAAGGCGCATGAGGGACCCTGCTCGGAGAGGAAGGGGGGCGGACGGGGCCGCCCCCGCTGCGGATCAGTAGTTCGACTTGATCTGCACGCAGGTTTCGGTTTCGGTATTGTACATGCCGCAGCCGAGATCCTTCCAGTCCGAGCTCAGCACCGCCGAGGCGGGCAGGTAGTCGGTCCAGGCATCGCCCGGCACCGGATCGGTCTCGCTGATGATGTCGAACTGGCCGTCGGCGCGGATCTCGCCGATCAGCACGGGCTTGGTCAGATGGTGGTTCGGCAGCATCTCGGCGGTCGAGCCGGTGAGGTTGGGGAAGGTCTGCCCGATCATCGCCGCCGAGACCGCGTCGACATCGGTGGTGCCGGCCGCCTCGACCGCGTCCACCCACATGTTGAAGCCGATATAGGTCGCCTCCATCGGGTCGTTGGTCACCCGGTCCTGACCCATGCGTTCCTTCCACTTGGCCACGAAGGCCCGGTTTTCAGGCGACTCGGCGGTTTCGAAGTAGTTCCAGGCCGCGAGGTGGCCGACCAGGTTCGAGGTGTCGAGGCCGGACAGTTCCTCCTCGCCGACCGAGAAGGCCACCACGGGGATGTCCTCGGCCGAGATGCCCTGCGCCGCGAGCTCCTTGTAGAAGCCGATATTGGCATCGCCATTGATGGTCGAGATCACGCCGACCTTCTTGCCGTCGGCGCCCAGCGCCTTGACGTCCGAGACGATCTTCGACCAGTCGGAATGGCCGAAGGGGGTGTAGTTGACGAAGATGTCGCTTTCCGGGATTCCCTTCGATTTCAGATAGGCTTGCAGGATGTTGTTCGTGGTGCGCGGATAGACGTAATCGGTGCCCAGAAGCGCGAATTTCTCGACCCCGAGCTCGTCGAGGAAATAGTCGGTCGCGGGGATCGCCTGCTGGTTCGGGGCGGCGCCGGTATAGAAGACGTTCTTCGAGCTTTCCTCGCCCTCGTACTGCACCGGGTAGAACAGCAGCCCGTTCAGCTCCTCGATCACCGGAAGCACCGATTTGCGGCTGACCGAGGTCCAGCAGCCGAAGATCACGTCGACATCCTGCACCGTCAGCAATTCGCGCGCCTTCTCGGCGAAAAGCGGCCAGTCCGAGGCCGGATCGACCACCACCGCCTCGATCTGCTCGCCCAACAGGCCGCCCTTGGCGTTCTGCTCGTCGATCAGCATCAGCACGGTATCCTTCAGCGTCATCTCCGAAATCGCCATGGTGCCCGAAAGCGAATGCAGCACGCCCACCTTGATCGTGTGATCGGCCCAGGCGGGCATCGAGATCGCTCCGCAGGCCACCGCGCCAAGCAGGATTTTCTTCATGGATGTCATGGTCTACCTCCGGGCGTACACGGCCCGCGCCCGTCCCTGCGCCTTTGCGCGGGCGGCTGCGACGGTTGTTGCGTCCCGCACGGCGGGCTCGGGCCGGTCCCGAGGCTGCCGCACCCCCGGCAGGATCGACGCCGGTCGCCGCTGCGGGTGAGCGAAGGGTTTCCCCGGGCCGGAAGACGCGCAATCGCAACTCCGTGAAACAGGAGGAGGAATTCCGGCCTCTTGCGATAATCTGCCCAAAAAGAGGTCACTTCCGGGCGTCGCGCGCAATTAATGCGCAGCATGCGGCTGGGCTGGCCCGGACCGGCCCGGTTCGCGCCGAAAATCCGTGCAGCTCGGCCCGCGATGCGGAAGAACGGGGGCGCAAGATTTCGGAAGGGGGCGGGAACATCGCCTTTCAGGGAAAATCCACCATGGAGGCCGCGGCGGTCGCGCCGCTCGGCCAGCCGCGCGCCATCGGCGAGGTGCGGCTGTCGGTCAGGGACGGCCCGCGCGGGACGGCCATTGCCGGGCTGCGCCAGAGTGGTGCCTTCAAGGCGGTCTTCCCGCGCGTGACCGGGGCCGGATCGGTGCCGCCGCTCGAGGCGGTGCTGGTCAATACCGCGGGCGGCATCACCGGCGGCGACCGCTTTTCCTGCAGCCTTCAGGCCGGGGCGGGCAGCCATCTGCGGCTGACGACCCAGGCGGCCGAGCGCGCCTATCGTGCCCAGCCGGGCGAGACCGGGCAGGTCGCGAACCGGCTGACGGTGGCGGCGGGCGCAAGGCTCGACTGGCTGCCCCAGGAAACGATCCTGTTCGAGGGCTGCCGCCTCGAACGGAGCCTCGTGGCCGAGCTTGCCCCCGGCGCCCGGCTGCTTCTGGTCGAGCCGCTGGTCTTCGGCCGCGCGCTGATGGGCGAAAGCCTGCATGCCGCGCGGTTCCGCGACCGGATCGAGATCCGCCGCGAGGGCGTGCCGCTTTATCTCGATGCGCTGCGTTTCGAGGGCGACGTCGCCGCGCAGCTGGCCCGGCCGGCCGTCGCACAGGGCGCCGGGGCGCTGGCGAGCCTGGTGCTGGTGGCGCCCGATGCGGCGGCGCATCTGGCGCCGCTGCGGGCGATCCTGCCTGCGATGGGCGGCGCCAGCCTGCTGGCCGAGGACGTGCTGGCATTGCGTCTGCTGGCGCCCGACAGTTACCACTTGCGCAAGGTGCTGATCCCGGTGCTGTCGCGCCTGACCCAAGCCCTGCCAAGATCATGGATGACCTGACATGCAACTGACCCCCCGCGAGAAAGACAAGCTTCTGATCGCCATGGCCGCCGAGGTCGCCCGCCGGCGTCTGGCCCGTGGCGTCAGCCTGAACCATCCCGAGGCGATCGCGCTGATCACCGATGCCGTGGTCGAGGGCGCGCGCGACGGCCGCTCGGTCGCCGACATGATGGAGGCGGGCGCCCAGGTCGTGACCCGCGACCAGTGCATGGAGGGCGTGGCCGAGATGATCCACGAGGTGCAGGTCGAGGCAACCTTCCCCGACGGCACCAAGCTTGTCACCGTTCACAATCCGATCCGCTGAGGTGCGCCGATGATCCCCGGAGAGCTTTTTGTCGCCGATGACAACCTGACCTTGAATGCAGGGCGCGAGTCGCACACCTTTATGGTGGCGAATACCGGCGACCGGCCGGTTCAGGTCGGCAGTCATTTCCATTTCGCCGAGACCAACCCCGCGCTCGATTTCGACCGGGATGCCGCGCGGGGGCTGCGGCTCGACATTGCCGCGGGCACTGCGGTCCGCTTCGAGCCGGGCCAGCGCCGGGAGGTGCGGCTGATCCCGATTTCCGGGCAGCGGCGTATCTTCGGCTTCAATCAGAAGGTGATGGGCGCGCTCTGATGTGCCCGCATCGAGCGCAAGACCGCAAGGAGGACCTGCGATGACTTTCACGTCCCCGGCCTTTCTCGCTGCCAATCCGTTCTGGGCGGCGAATGTGATGTTCGATCAGCAAATGCGCCTGTTTCAGGCCAGCACCGATTTCATGCTGCGTGCAAATCCCTGGGCGCTGATGATGCGGGCGGGCGGGTTCGACCCGCTGACCGCCGATTCCGGGCTCAGCCGCGCCGATTGCGACGACGAGATACCGCTCGATGCCGGTGTCGCCTCGGGCGGCGGAGAGGAGGCGGAGCCGTCGAATGTCTCGGCCCTCTCGCCGACCCGGCCCGAGCCTGCCGCAGAACCTTCCGTCAAGGCTGCTGCAGAACCTTCCGCAGATCCGGCCGTTGAGGCCGCTGCCGAGACTGTTGCCGAACCGGCCGTCGCCGCGCCCGCCCGGACCTCTGGCCAGCCCTCCATCGGGGCGGCGCCCGCGGCCTCCAATGCCCCGGCCGGTTCTACGCCCGTGACCGCGCCCAAGCGGGCATCCGAGGCCAGTCCCGCGCCCGGATCCGAACCGGAGCCCGAGCCTGCCATGGCCGCCGCCGCGCCCGCAGCTGCGACAACGTCGGGCAAGGCGCGGCCGCGGGGGGCGGCGGCGCGCAAGGGGGCTTCGCCGCGGGCTGCGCGCTCCGGGGCCTCGGGCCGGGGACGGCGCAAGCCCGCCTCGCCGCAGATCCTGCCGGGTGACGGGAGCGGTCCCGAGGGCGACAGGTGAGGCATCTTGCGGTGACACTGGCCGCGCTGCTGGCCTGTGGGGGACTACCCGGAACGGCGCTGGCCGCCTGTCCGGGCAATACCCAGCTCGAGATCAACGACTGCGCGGCCTCTGCCTATCGCGATGCCGATGCGCAGTTGAACGCGGTCTGGCCCGCGGCGCGGGCCGCCGCCGCAGCCTCGGGCGCCGACGGTCTGCTGCTTGATGCGCAGCGCAAGTGGATCGCCTTTCGCGATGCCGCCTGTGCCGCCGAGGCCGCGCAATATCGCGGAGGCAGCATTCAGCCGCTCGTCCATGCCGACTGCCTCCGCCGCCTGACCGACCGGCGCACCGCCGACCTGCGCGCCTTGCTGCCGCAATGACCTATTTCCCTCTCCGGCGCCAAAGGCACTGCTCTGGCCGCGCCGGAGAGGGGGCGTCCCTGCCTTTCCGGTTTACGGCGCCGCCCTTCTTCCCGTTCGCATGAGGTTCCAGATGCCCGTCACGATTTCCCGCGCGGATTATGCCGCGATGTTCGGCCCCACCACCGGCGACCGGCTGCGGCTGGCCGATACCGATCTGATCGTCGAGGTCGAGCGCGACCTGACCGCCGAACGCGCGGGGGCGGGCGGGGACGGCCCGGTCTATGGCGAGGAGGTCAAGTTCGGCGGCGGCAAGGTCATTCGCGACGGCATGGGCCAGTCGCAGGCCACCCGCGCCGAGGGCGCGGTCGATACCGTCATCACCAATGCGCTGATCCTCGACTGGACCGGCATCTACAAGGCGGATGTCGGGCTCCGGGACGGCCGGATCGCGAAGATCGGCAAGGCCGGCAATCCCGACACCCAGCCCGGCGTCGACATCGTCGTCGGCCCCGGCACCGAGGTCATCGCGGGCGAGGGCAAGATCCTGACCGCGGGCGGGTTCGACAGCCATATCCATTACATCTGCCCGCAGCAGATCGAGGATGCGCTGCATTCCGGGCTGACCACCATGCTGGGCGGCGGTACCGGCCCCGCCCATGGCACGCTGGCCACCACCTGCACGCCCGGGGCCTGGCATCTGGGCCGGATGCTGCAATCGGCCGATGCCTTCCCGATGAACCTCGCCTTCGCGGGCAAGGGCAATGCCTCGCTGCCCGCAGCACTTGAGGAACAGGTCAAGGCGGGCGCCTGCGCGCTGAAGCTGCACGAGGACTGGGGCACCACGCCCGCCGCCATCGATTGCTGCCTGTCGGTTGCCGATGCGATGGACGTGCAGGTGATGATCCATACCGACACGCTGAACGAATCGGGCTTCGTCGAGCAGACCGTGGCGGCGATGAAGGGCCGGACCATCCACGCCTTCCATACCGAGGGCGCGGGCGGTGGCCATGCCCCCGACATCATCAAGGTCTGCGGCGAGGAATTCGTGCTGCCGTCCTCGACCAATCCGACCCGGCCCTTCACCGTCAACACGCTCGAGGAACATCTCGACATGCTGATGGTCTGCCACCATCTCGACAAGTCGATCCCCGAGGATGTGGCCTTTGCCGAAAGCCGGATCCGGCGCGAGACCATCGCCGCCGAGGACATCCTGCACGACATGGGCGCCTTCTCGATCATCGCCTCCGACAGCCAGGCCATGGGCCGGGTCGGCGAGGTCATCATCCGCACCTGGCAGACCGCCCACAAGATGAAGCTCCAGCGCGGCCGCCTCGCCGACGAGACCGGCGCGAACGACAACCTGCGGGTCCGCCGCTATGTCGCGAAATACACCATCAACCCCGCCATCGCCCATGGTCTCAGCCACGAGATCGGGTCGATCGAAGAGGGCAAGCGCGCCGATCTTGTGCTGTGGAACCCCGCCTTCTTCGGGGTGAAGCCCGAGATGGTGCTGATCGGCGGCACCATCGTCTGCGCCCAGATGGGCGATCCGAATGCCTCGATCCCGACGCCGCAGCCGGTCTATACCCGGCCGATGTGGGGCGCCTATGGCCGCTCGGTCGAGAATTCCGCCGTCACCTTCGTTTCCGCCGCGGCCGAGGCCGAGGGCATCCGCGCCAGGCTGGGCCTTGCCAAGCAGACCGTCGCCGTCCGCCAGACCCGCGGCATCGGCAAGCGCGATCTCAGGCTGAACGACGCGATGCCGAAGGTCGAGGTGAATCCCGAGACTTACGAGGTTCGCGCGGATGGCGAGTTGCTGACCTGCGCACCCGCCGAGGTTCTGCCGATGGCGCAACGTTATTTCATGTTCTGAGGCAATAATGATCACAGCGACGGTCTGTGCTGCAATGCAGCAAAAAAATGGCCTCCCGGCAGCGAATGCGCTGGGCCGGCCGGTCTGTAAGCCCTATTTTAAGGGGAAAGGGGGGAAACCATGCCTGTGGACACAGACGGAGGTTTCCGATGGCGACTCCATTCATGACGGTCAAGTCCGTGCCCGGCGGCATGTCGGAACGGCTCGACCTGTTCTTCGCGGGGCTCGGTCTCGGAGTGAACCCCTATGGGCTCAGGCGCGCAAGGATGCGGGAAATCCAGAACCTGAACGCCTGTTCCGACGCGCAGCTGGCCAAGCTGGGGATCACCCGGGACGATATCCCGGGCTATGTCTTCCGCGACCTCTTCAGCTAGGCGCGCGGGCGCCGGGGCGGTCGGCATGAGCGGGCTTCCGGTGGCGCTCGATGTCCGGCCGGGCGCGGGGGCGGACGAAGACAGCGTGACGCTTGACTATGACGCGCGGTTCTTGCGCCGCAAGCGGCTGACCAGCGATGGCGGGCAGGCCTTCCTTGTCGATCTGGCGCATACCACCTCGCTGGCCGAGGGCGATCTGCTGGTGCTGGAAGACGGCCGCGGCATCGTGGTCAGGGCCGCGGCGGAACCTTTGCTCGAGGTCACGGGCACCGATCTTGCCCGGCTCGCCTGGCATATCGGCAACCGCCATACGCCCTGCCAGGTCGAGGAGACGCGGCTGTTGATCCAGCGCGATCACGTGCTTCTGGACATGCTGGACCGGATCGGCGCCACCGTGCGCGAGGTGGTCGAGCCCTTCACGCCCGAAGGCGGCGCCTATGGCCATGGCCGCACCCATGGCCATTCCCATGGCGACGCGCATGGGCACGGGCATGAGCATTCCCACGACCATCCGCACGACCACAGCCACAGCCATGGGCACGGCCATTCCCACGATCATGACCACGCTCACGATCATGGCCATCCTCACCACCACGACCATGGCCATGGCCATGGCCACGGGGCCGGGGGCTGTTGCGGCGGTTCGGGGCAGGGCGGCTGCGGTTGCGGCGGGCACGGTCACGGCGGCGCCTCCGATGGTGGCAATCGCGGCGGAGGTGGCTGCGGGCATGGCCACTGACGGCCAGATCCTCAGACTGGCGCAATGGCTCTCGCCGGCCTATCCGGTGGGGGCCTTCGCCTATAGCCACGGTCTGGAAGCGGCGGTCGCCAGCGGCGCCGTGGGCGATGGCGCCGCTTTGCAGGACTGGCTGGCCGATATCCTCCGCTTCGGCGCCGGACGCTCCGACACGATCTTTCTCAAGGCCGCCCATGAGGCTCGCCCCGAGGATCTGCCGCGCATCGATGCGCTGGCCTGCGCCTTCCAGCCCTCGGCCGAGCGGCGCACCGAAACCACGGCCCAGGGCGCGGCCTTCGCGCAGGTCACCTCTGCCGTCTGGCCCGGGGATCTGCCCGCCTTCGCCTATCCGGTGGCGCTTGGCCGCGCCGCGCGGCTTCATGACCTGCCGCTGGGGCTGACCGCCCGGATGTATCTGCAGGCCTTCGTCTCGAACCTCGTCTTGGCCGGGATCAGGCTCATTCCCATCGGCCAGACCGAGGGCCAGCGGGTGCTGACCGCGCTGCAACCGCTTTGCGAGGAGGTGGCAGAGGCCGCACTGACCGAGACGCTCGACGATCTTGCCGGGACGACCTTCCTCGCCGATATCGCGTCGATGACGCATGAAACCCAGTATTCGAGGCTTTTCCGCACATGAGTTCCCCTCACGGCCCCCTCCGCATCGGCATCGGCGGTCCCGTCGGCGCCGGCAAGACCACGCTGACAGCCGCACTGGCCCGCGCCTTCTCGAAGACCCATTCGGTCGCGGTCGTCACCAATGACATCTACACCCAGGAGGATGCCGAGGCGCTGATGCGGATGCAGGTTCTGCCTTCCGAGCGCATCAAGGGCGTCGAAACCGGCGGCTGCCCGCATACCGCGATCCGCGAGGATG
This sequence comes from Rhodovulum sulfidophilum DSM 1374, assembly GCF_001633165.1. Classification (NCBI taxonomy): domain Bacteria; kingdom Pseudomonadati; phylum Pseudomonadota; class Alphaproteobacteria; order Rhodobacterales; family Paracoccaceae; genus Rhodovulum; species Rhodovulum sulfidophilum. Next base: position 2,073,087 of record NZ_CP015418.1, read on the forward strand.
CCTCGATCAACCTTGCCGCCATTGCCGAGCTGACCGCGCGCTTTCCCGATCTGGATATCGTGCTGATCGAGTCGGGCGGCGACAATCTCTCGGCCACCTTCAGCCCCGAGCTGGCCGATGTCACGGTCTATGTGATCGACGTCGCGGCGGGCGAGGAGATCCCCCGCAAGGGCGGTCCCGCGATCACCCGGTCGGACCTGCTGGTCATCAACAAGACCGATCTCGCGCCCCATGTCGGCGCCGATCTCGGGGTGATGGACCGCGACGCCAAACGCATGCGCGGGGCGTTGCCGACCGTCTTTGCCGCGCTGAAGCAGGGCGAGGGCGTCGAGGCCGCGATCGGGCTTCTGTGCGAGATCGGCGGGCTGACCGAACCGGCTTAACTCGGCTCCGGCATCCGGAACGGCCCGCCGCCTCGGCCCGGGCCGCCATGCTGTCCGTGGCCGCCGCCCCCACCATGCCCGCCGCATCCGCAGCCTTGGCCATGACCTTTGCCGTGCCCAAGCCCGTGTCCATGCCCGTGACCATGGCCTCCGACATTGAAGACCGGGTTGATCACCGCTCCGCGCAGGCTGGGGAGATAGCCGGCCAGAAACAGCGCCCAGCCGGCGCAGAAGGCGGCCGCGGTGGCATCGAGAAGGGGCTCGTAAAGCGACGGCATCGCGGGCGCCGCGAGACGCAGCCAGACCGCGCCCCAAAGCAGCGCGAACCCGGTCTTGTGCAGCGGGCCGATGCGCAGAAGCCCGCCCTCGCGCCGGGCCGCCGCGCGCGCGGCGATCGAGAAGGCGAGCCCCGACATCGCCCCCATCATCAGAACGTGGATCGCATCGGCCTCGCGCCAGGGCAGGGGGACCAGCGCCGCCAGCCCGGTCAGGGCAAGCCCCAGCGGTGCCCAGGCGAAGGCCAGGACCAGCATCAGCGCGGGCGCATAGCCCAGGGCCGAGAGGCCGTGCCAGTGCCGCATCCGCCAGAGCTGCGCCGCCCCCGCCGCGATCAGCAGCGTCGATCCGGCCGTGACCGCGCCGCCAAGCGTCAGCGCTAGGGCCGCCAGCATGAGGCCCAGCCCGATGCGGCTTGCGAGCGGGTCGATGCGCGGCAAGGCCTTGCCCTGGCGCCCGACCCAGCCCGCGATCAGGGCAGGCGCCATGTTGCCCGCGATGATCGAAACCTTGATCGCGAAGAACAGCACCAGGACGCGCGTCATCGCGGCATCGCCCGGAGAACTCAGATATCCAAGCGCGGTGGCGAGGAATGCCGCATCGGCGAGCCCCAGAAAGGCGATGGCGGCCGGGATCGCCCAGCGGTCCCCGCGTCGCCCCGAGACCACGGCGCGCAGATAGACCAGCGTGAAGAGCGCGTAGAAGGCCAGCCCCGGCGCCAGCACCAAGGCCAGCGGCAGAACCTGCCCCAGGGCCGCGGCCAGCCGTGCCAGCGCCCAGAGCCCGGCCAGCAGCATCAGCCCCCGCCCGGTCACCCGCCGCGCTCCGGTCCAGTTCGGCATCGCGGTCAGGAAATAGGCCGCCATCGCCGCGCCGCCGACTCCCACGGTCATCTCATGCGCATGCCAGAGCGTCGTCGTGCCAAGCGCGGGCACCGGCAGCCCGATCCGGTCGCCGAACCGCCACCACATGACCGCCAGCACCGCCCAGAGCGCCGATAGCGCAAAGAACGGCCGGTGCGGCGACAGCCAGATATCGCGGACGAGCCGCCCGGTGGCGATCGCGGTCAGCGGCGCGTTTCTGCCGCGTCCGCGGGGCCGGATCTCGGGTACGGCGTCAGTCATGGCAGGGGTCCTCGGCTGAAATAAAGATGAGTCTTGCAATCAGGTTTACGCCTTGGCGGCGGCACGGGGCAAGACCCGAGGCTCAGGCGGGCGCCAGCGTGACCGAAACATCGGCAGGTTTGGCGTAATAGGGCGCGGAGGTGACCAGCACCTGCATGCCGGTCGCGGCATAGGCGGCGGCATTCTCGGGCGTGATGCCGCCCGCCGCGGCCAGACAGCCGGTCCAGCCCGCAAGCGCGCGGGCGGCGGCGGCGGCCTCCTCGGGGGGGAATTTCTCCAGTTGCAGCACGTCGGCCCCGGCCTCGGCGGCGGTTTCGGCCTCGGCCAGGGTCTTGACCTCGACCACCACGCGGCGCTCGGGGCAGGCAAGGCGCAGCATGCCGATCTGGGCGGCAAGCGCCTCCGGACCGCCGAAGGCGCGATGTTCGGGAAACAGCAGAACCGTGTCCGAAAGCCCGGTGCGATGGATCTCGGCGCCGCCCGCAAGGATGGCCTTCAGCGACAGCGCGCGGGTCCCGGGCACGGCCTTGCGGGTACAGGCCACGCCGATCCCGGGCGCCACGGCGCGGGCCGCGCCGACGATGGCGGCGGCGCCGGTCGCCACGCCCGAGGCCCATTCGGTCAGGGTCTGCGCCACCTTCCAGCCCAGAAACAGCGGCTCGGCGGGCCCCGTGGCCTCGGCCAGCACCGTGCCCGCCGGAACCGCCGTGCCGCTGGGCGCCGCGATCTCGGCCCGGGCGCCCAGCAGGGTGAGGATCCGCGCGGCCTCTTCGGTGCCGCAGACGGTCATCGGCCCGCGCGCCCGCATCGTCAGCCGCCCCGGAGCCGCTCCGAAGCCGAGGCTTCGGGTGGTCAGGTCGCCATAGGGGGCATCCTCCTTCAGAAGGCCAAGGAGGGTCGCGTCGTCGAGGGGCAGCATGGCAAGGGGGTCCTTTCGTTGAGACGGCCCGCATTGATTGCGACCGAGCGGTCGGCCAGGGCGCGGGCCTCGGACGGGTCATGGGTGACGATGAGCGCGGTCATGCCGCGCCCGCGGCGCAGCGCGTCGAGCTCGGCCCAGAGCCCGGCCCGGGTGTCGCGGTCGAGATTGGCGAAGGGCTCGTCGAGCAGCAGAAGCCGGGGCCGCAGCGACAGCACGCGGGCCAGCGCGGCGCGTTGCCGCTCGCCGCCCGAAAGCTGCGCGGGGCGGCGGCTCGCGCGGTGGGCGATGGCGCAAAGCGCCAGGGTGTCGGCCACCCGCCGGGCGCGGGCCTGGCGGTCGAGGCCTGCGAAGACCAGCGGCAGCGCCAGGTTTCCCGCAACGCTGAGATGGGGGAAGAGGTGCAGATCCTGGCTCATGTAGCCGATGCCGCGCCGGTGCGGCGGCAGGCCGGTCAGGTCCCGGCCCTCGAAGATGACCCGGCCGCGATGCGGAAGAAGCCCGGCCACGATTTTCAGAAGCGTGCTCTTGCCCGCGCCCGAAGGGCCGAGCAGGGCCACCGCCTCGCCCGCGGCAAGCTCGAGATCGAGCGGCCCCAGAACCGCGTTCCCGATCCGCTCAAGCCTGAGGGCGGGCATGCTGCGCCTCCGTCATCGGGTCGGGGCGGTCGGCGGTCAGCAGGCGGATCGCCAGCAGCAGCGCGAAGGCCAGCGCCAGAAGGATCAGGGCGCAGGCGATGGCGATGTCGGTGCGGCCGCTGGCGATGTTGAGATAGACCGCCATCGGCAGGGTTTCGGTGCGCATCCGGGTCGCGCCCGCCAGCATCAGCGTGGCGCCGAATTCGCCCAGCGCCCGGGCCCAGCCCAGCACCGCCGCTGCCATCAGCCCGCGCCCCGCCATCGGCAGCTCGACGAGACTTGCGGCCCAGAAGGGCGGCAGGCCCAGCGTCGCGGCATTGGCGGCATAGCCCGGATCGACCGCGCCGATGGCGGCGCGGGCGCTGCGGATCACGACCGAGCTGGCGATATAGGTCTGGGCGAGGATCACGCCCGCGGGCGAGAACAGGATCTCGATCCCGAGCCCGGCCAGCGCCCCGCCCACCGGCGCCTCGCGCCCCAGCAGCAGCAAGAGCCCGATGCCCGCCACCAGCGGCGGCGTCACCATCGGCAGATCCAGCACGGTCTCGACCACTGCCTTGCCGACAAAGCGCCGCCGCGCCAGCAGCCAGGCGGTGGGCAGGCCCAGAAGCAGCGCCAGCACCAGCGCGATCAGCGAGGAGCGCAGCGACATGGCGATGGCAAAGCGGGTCTCTTCTGCGGCCAGCGCCTCGGCAAGTCCCGCCAGCGGCAACTGGCTGGCAAGGGAGACAAGCGCGCCGAGGATCGTCGCTACGATCAGCACGAGCGGCGCCCAGAGCAGGATCGCCAGCCCGCGCATCGGCCTATTCCGCGCCGAAGCCCGCCGCCTCGAAGGCGGCGCGGCCTTCGGGCGAGGCGAGAAGGGCGATGAAGGCTGTGGCCAGCTCCGGCTCTTCGGCACTGTCCAGCAGGCCGGCGGTGATTTCCTCGGCGGTGTAGCATTCGGGCGGGATCGGCACGAGCGCGATCCGCTCGCCATGGGGCAGTGCGGCCGAGCGGGCCATGATCGCGGCGTCGACATCGCCGGTCGCGACATACATCGCCAGCTGTTGCAGCGTGGTGGCGCGGACGACGGTATTGGCGCGGATCGCCTCGGGATCGCCGCAGCGCGCCATGATCTCGGCGGCGGTGCGGCCGAGCGCCATCGCCTGCGGATCGCCCAGGGCCAGCCTCAGCCCGGGACGGCCCAGATCGGCGATATCGGCGACCTTTGATGCCGCCGCCTTCGATACCCCGATCGCCGCGCCATGGATGCCCAGCGCGACCACGCCCGAGATCCGGCCCTCGGCTTCGAGCTGGTCCGAGAAGAAGCGCGTGCCCGCGATGAAGACATCGCCCCTGCCGGTGGTCCTCGCCCGGGCGAGGATCTGGCCGGTTCCGGCATATTCGATGGCAAGCTCGGCCCCGGTCCGGGCCTCGAAAGCCAGGGCCAGCGGCTCGACCGCGGGGCGGAGCCCGGCGCCGGAATAGACATGGAGCGTTTCGGCCGGGGCGGCGGCGGACAGGCCCAGCCCGAGGATCGGGACGAAAGCGATGGACAGGCGCATGGCGGGGCTCCTTTCAGCGGATGCGGATGCGGATGCGGGCGAGGGCGGGGACGGGCTGCGCGGGCGATTGCGCGGGTTCGGCCAAGGCCACGGCCTTGAGCCGCGCCACCACCAGCTCGCCCGGTTTCAGCGCCAGCCGGTCCCAGGATTTCAGCGAGACCCGCGCCAGAAGTGCAGACCCCCGTCCGTCGGGACCAAGACGCAGCCGCACGGTGATCTGATGCGCGCCCGCGGGCTCGGCCCCCTCGATCCGGGCGGGCAGGGCGTTGAGGATCGTGGTGTCGAGCGGCGCATGCCGCCCGAGGCTGACATCGCTGGCCGGAATGCGCAGCCGCCGCCGCATCCCGTTCGGCCCCAGATCGCCCGGCACGACGACCACGCCGCCCGGCACCCGCACCTCGGACAGCCCGTAGCGCGGATCGCGGCCCACGACCTCGCCGTCGATCACCGCGGCGGGCGCCGGCATGTGGATCAGGGGCAGCGCCGGATCGGCCAGCATCTCGGCCAGGGGCCCGGCGGCGCGGACCCGGCCCGCCTCCATCAGGACCAGCGTATCGGCCAGCCGCTCGACCTGGGCGATGTCATGGCTGACATAGAGCACCGGGATCGACAGCGCGGCATGGAGCCGTTCGAGATAGGGCAGGATATCGTCCTTGGAGAAGCGGTCGAGCGCCGAGAGCGGTTCATCCATCAGCAGCAATTCGGGCTGCGACAGCAGCGCCCGGCCGATGGCGACGCGCTGGCGTTCGCCGCCCGACAGCATCCGGGTCGGCCGGTCGAAGAGCGGCGCGATGCCCAGCAGTTCGGCCACCTCGTCTTCGCCGATCCGAACCGGACCCTTCACCCGGCGCAGTCCGAAAGTCAGGTTGGCGCGGACCGAGAGATGCGGAAAAAGGCTTGCCTCCTGAAACACATAGCCGACGGCGCGGCGATGGGGCGGGCGGAATTGACGCCTCTCTTGCCAGATCTCGCCATTGACCGAAAGCCGGCTGCCGGGCAGGCGCAGCAGCCCCGCGATGGCGCGCAGAACGGTGGTCTTGCCGCAGCCCGAGGGCCCAAACAGCGCGGTGATGCCCTCGCCCGGGGCGGTGAAGCCCGCATCCAGCTCGAAGCCGCCGAGGCGGCCCATGAAATCCGCCTCGATCATCTCCGGCCTCCGTTCAGCCGCCGCTCGATCAGCATCATCGCCAGGATCACCACGAAGGACATTGCCAGCATGCCGCCCGCCAGCACATGCGCCTTGGGCCATTGCAGCGTCTCGACATAATCGAAGATCGTCACCGACAGCACCTTGGTCCGGCCCGGGATGCCGCCGCCGATCATCAGCACCACGCCGAATTCGCCGACGGTATGGGCGAAGCCCAGGATCGCGCCGGTCATGATGCCGGGGCTGGCCAAGGGCAGGGCGACGCTGACGAAGGCGTCGAGCGGTGCCGCGCGCAGTGTCGCCGCCGCCTCGAGCGGGCGCGGGCCCATCGCCTCGAAGGCGTTCCGGATCGGGTTCACGACGAAGGGCAGGGAATAGATGACCGAGCCCAGCACCAGCCCGGTGAAGGTGAAGGAAAGCTGCCGCCCCAGAAGGCCGGTCAGCGGGCTTTGCGGCCCCATCGCGATCAGCAGGTAAAAGCCCAGAACGGTCGGCGGCAGCACGATCGGCAGCGCAACCACGGTGGCGACGATCTCCTTCCAGAGCCCGCCGCCCTGCGCCAGCCACCAGGCCAGCGGCGTCCCCACCAGCAGCAGGACGACCGTGGTGATGCCCGCCAGTTTCAGGGTCAGCAGGATCGTCTCGATCATCGCCGCATCGAAGAGGGGGGACGCCGTCATTGCCTAGTCCTCGGTGCCGTAGCCGTATTTCCCGATGATCGCCAGCGCCTCGGGGCTTTTCAGGAAGTCGAGATAGGCCCGGGCGGCCGCGTTCCCGGCACCCTTCTCCAGCAGCACCGCGTCCTGGCGGATCGGGGTGTAAAGCTCCTGCGGGATCATCCATTTCGAGCCGCTGTCATCGGCGACGACCTGCGACAGCGCGACGAAGCCCAGCTCGGCATTGCCGGTGGCGACGAATTGATGGGTCTGGCTGATGCTCTTGCCTTGCACGATTTTCGGTTCCAGCGTCTCGTAAAGGCCGAGCGCCTTCATCACCTCGACCGCCGCCGCGCCATAGGGGGCGGTCACCGGGTTGGCGATGGCGACATGGGCGAAACCGGGCTGCTCCAGCGCGTCAGAGCTGCCGTCGATGGCCCCGGCATCGGTGCTGTAAAGCACGAGCTTGCCGACCGCATAGGTAAAGCGGCTGCCGGGCACGGCAAATCCCTCGGCCTCGGCCTTTTCGGGGCGGGCCTGATCGGCGGCGAGGAACACCTCGAAGGGGGCGTCCTGGGTGATCTGGGCGTAAAGCTGTCCGGTCGAGCCGAAGCTGTAGGTGACGCGATCGCCGGTGGCTTTCTCGAAGGCCTCGCCGATTTCGGTCGCGGCCTCGGTGAAGTTCGCGGCAACGGCGACCACGGTTTCCGCGGCCCGGGCAGGACTGCTCAGCGCAAGCGCGGCGAGGAGGGCGGCGATGCCGGAACGAAGGGCGGTCGGACGGAATGTCATGGAGGGTCCTTTCCTCGGTAAAACGGTGACTTGGTGAAACGGGGCCTTGGGGGCGGGAGCGGTCAGGGCATCGCCACGATCACGTGGCTGGCCTTGAACAGCGCGGTCGCGGTGCTGCCGATCTCGAAACCGAGCGCCTCGGCGCTTTTCCGGGTGAGGATGGCGGTGATGGTCTTGCCCTCGCCCAGATCGAGCGTCACCTCGCTGTTGACCGGTCCGTCCTCGCGCGCCGAGACGGTGCCGGTCAGCCGGTTGCAGGCCGAGATCTGCGCCGGCGCCTCGCCCGCGGCCAGCATCACGAAGGTCGCCTTGATCAGCGCGAAGACCTCGGACCCTTCGGCAAGCCCCATCTCGGTTGCGCTGCGTTCGGTGATGATGGCGGTCAGGCGATGGCCATCGGTCAGCGCCATGTCGATCTCGGTGCTGACCGCGCCGGGGGTGACGCGGGTCACGGTACAACGGAACGTGTTGCGGGTACTCGTCTGCATCATCAGGCTCCAAAGCGTGTTCACCGCGCCGCCCGGCGCGGCCTTCAATCCGGTATCGATGGCGGCAAAGGTCTTTCCGAGCGCGCCTTCCAGCGTCGAGAAACACGCGATCAGGTCATGTCCGGTGCGCGTCACCCGCGCCCCGCCGCCCGCACGCCCGCCCGGCGCCGCTTCGACCAGCGGATGGGCGAAAAGGTTGTTCATCGAGCCGACCGCATCCCAGGCGGCCTTGTAGGACAGCCCGATCTCGCGCGCGGCACCGGCGATCGAGCCCCGCGCGTCGATTGCCTGCAGCAGCCGGATGCGGTCGCCGCCGACCCGCGGGGCGCCTTCGCGCTGAAGGGTGAGGGCGGCTTTGAGCGATGGGTTTGGCATCGGGCGGGGTCCTGCAAACATGTCTGGCGCTATGTATTTCTACGACATAACGAGCCGCCCCGGATCGGCGCAAGCCTGAACACTAGGAAGGACGGCTTTATAACGGTTTTGAAGGATCTGCCGCCGGATCGGTGCGATCCGCCGCAGGGCCGATGTGAAAGGGCTGATGGAAATCCGGGCAACAGGTCTGGGTGTGCCTGAAAACAAGGCAATTCAGCAAGAAAACCTGTCGGAGACCGCCCGAGTCGCGCCGTTTTCCGGGGGGGCTGGAGGCGGGCGGCGCAACCGTGCCTTTGCTTTTCGCAATGACGAGCTGCCTGCCCAATCCCCGGGCGCCGCGCCCGCCGAGGCAGAGCGGGAGCCTGCATGGGATGGTTGGTGCCGTGATTTCGATATATAGTTCGACTTTATAATGATGGAATGGCCAATGATCGACCGACCCCGCCCGGAGGCCCCGATGATCCAGACCCGATGCTTGCTTGAAGATGCCGATGGCGATGTCGCGGCCCTGACCTTTGTTGCGGGCGAGACCCCCGGTCCGGTGATCGCGGCCTTCCTGGCGCGGCTTTGCAGACAGGGCCGCCGGGTGCTGCGGCTGCCGCAGAGCGGGTGCGACCAGCCGACCGGGGCAGGGGTGCCGGATCTTCTGGCGCTTACCCTCTGCGGCGGCGTCGCGGCCGAACGGCACTGGCGCCCGGCGCTGGTCGCGGCGCGCGCCGCCCGGCGGCCGGTTCTGGTACCGGTGCCTGCGACGCGGTTCGGAGCCTGGCTCGATCTGACCGGCGGCTGCGCCGTGCGGCTGGCCTGCGACCCGGCCGCGCTCGAGGCCTGGTGGCGGGCGCTCGATCGCCCCTTTCCGCTTGAAAGAGGCTTGACCGGCGGGGTCTGCGCGCTCTGGAAATGACCGTCGGCCGGAACGGAGGGGGAGGGAAGGTCCAACGGGGCGACGCCGGCCGGAGCGGTGGCCAATCCCCGGGGCGGCGGGTCGGTCGTCCTCCGCAATGCGGGCCGAATGGCCGTCGGCCATATCCGTCGCAGCCGGACCGGTCCTGCGGCCTTGGGCGGCGGTTTCGGTAATCGCGTGGTGACAGCCTTCCGCCCCGCTGGCGTCGACGCTTGGCATGTCTGTCATGGCAAGGCCTTCACGGCGGATGAAGGGTCGGGCGAGAGCGTTGCCGGGGCGACGGGACCCCGTCGTCGCTTCAGGCCGCCACCTGCCCCGATCCGCCCCGGCCCGATGACCGGCATGCGGAGGAGGCTGGCGGGAACGTCCGGCCAAGGCCTCGGCAGGAAGCGTGCGGTCGGGCAGCGGGTCGGGCTGCCTCCGGTGCGGGCGGGGGCTTGCGACCCGGCAGGCTCAGTCGGCACGGCCTCTTCAGATCCGGCATCTTCTGACAGGCAAGCACGCCGTTTCCCTTTTTCCGCCGATTTCGGAATGCGCCCGCAAGGCGGATCTTGCGGAGATGCCCGGAGGGGTTAGACTCGGAGCATGGACCCTTCCTCTCCCTCCGCTCTCTGGACCGACCGCGCCGAGCGGCTGCGCGCCGACGATCCCGTGCCCGTGGTCATGGCCGACCCCGATATCGCGCCGCGCGGCACGGTGCTTCTGATCCATGGCCGGAACGGCGCGCCCGACCAGGTGCAGATCGCCGTCATCGCCGAGGCCTATCTCGCGCGCGGCTGGCGTGTGGTGGCGCCCGAGCTGCCCAATTCCATCGCGCTGCCGGCCTCCGGGCCGGCCGAGCGGCTGACCATGAACGGGCTGCGCCGCGCCGCGGCCGAGGTCATGGGCTGGACCCGCGCGCGCTGGCCCGAGGCTCCGCTGGCGCTGGCGGGCCACAGCCTGGGCGGCTTTGCCATCGGTCATCTCGGTGCCGGGCCCGGCACGGCCCATCACCTGCTGGCGGCCTCGCCCGTCTTGTCGGGCCCTCGGCTTCTGGCTGCCCGGGTGGCGATGGGGCCGCCCGCCGTCGCCGCGCTCGAACGCGAGGTACCGCTTCTGCGCGCCGAGATGGAGGCCGAGGATGCCGCCCCCGCGCTGGCCCGGGTCGCCTGCCCGCTGGGCGTGATCACCGGGGCCGAGGACGGCATCGTGCCGCTCTCGGATGCCCGGGCCTATTTCAATGCCGCGCCCGACGGACGCTTCTTCGGTGCGCTGCCGGGGCAGAACCATTGCCCCTCGGGCCCTGACGTTGCCGCGATGCTGGACGTGGCGCTGGCCGCGCTCGGGGCTTGAGCCCCCGGCCGGACCCGGATTGGATCGAGACCCGGCGCCGAGGTGCTGCGCGCGCGTTGCGCCGGGCGGTCTCGGCCACCGGGCTGTCCCGCCACCGGACGGGCTTCGGCTGGACGGTGGTGCCTGCGCCGGGGGCGATCCTCGCCTCGACGCGGGTGGCCTCATGGGACCCCGAGCCCGACTATTTCCACCACTGGACCCGCGATGCCGCCATCGCCCTTGCCGCCATCCCAGCGGCAATGGCCGCCGAGCCCGAGGCCGCGGCCTTCTGGCGCCAGGCGGTCGTCGATCATATCCGCTTTTCGCTGGCGATCTCGGACCCGAACCGGCGCGGGCCGGAACTCAACCCGCTGAAAGCCACCGCGACCGGGGCCTTCCGCCCCTATCTGCGCCCCGATGCCGAGCTGGCGGCGCTTGGCGGACCGGCCTGGCTGGCCGAGCCGCGCTGTGCCGCCGATGGCGGACCGGATCTCGAACGCTGGGGGCGGCCGCAATTCGACGGGCCCGCGCTGAGGGCCGCGGCGCTGATCCGGCTGGGCGAACTGATGCCCGAGGCGCAGGGCCCGGAGGCTGCCCGGCTGATCGCGCGCGATCTCGACTTTACCCTTGCCATGGCGGGGGCGCCCTGTCTCGGCCCCTGGGAGGAAGACCCCGCCCGGCGCAGCAGCTTCACGCTGATCGCGCAATGGGATGCGCTGGATCTGGGGGCGCGGCATCTCGGCCGCGCGGATCTGGCCGAGGCCGCTGCCAGGCTCGCAGGGCTGATCGCCGGGGCCGCCGATCCGGTGACGGGCGGCTGGCGCGAAAGCCTCGAGGCGGCGCCCGGTGCGCTCGATGCCGCAACGGTGCTGGCGCTGGTGCAGGCGGGTCGCATCGACGGCCCCTTTGCCCTGACCGCGGTCCGGAGCCGGGCCACCATGGCCGCGCTCGAGGCACTGTTTGCCGGGCTCTATCCCCTGAACCTGGGCCGCGCCGCGCCCGCCTTGGGGCGCTGGGCCGGGGATGTGTTCTTCGGCGGCAATCCGTGGTTTCCGGTGACGCTGGGCTTTGCCGAGGCGCATTACCGGATCGCGGCGGCGACCGGCGAGGCGGCCGAATTCGACCGGGCCGAGGCGCTGATGGCGGTGGTGGAAGACCTGGCGCCCGAGGGCGACGACCTGCCCGAACAGGCCGACCGCGAAACCGGCGCGCCGAGCTCCTGCCTCGGGCTGAGCTGGTCGGCGGCGGCCTATCTTGCGGCGGCGGCGGCCCGCGATCAGGCGCTGGCGTCGAGATAGGGCGCGGCAAAGCCCAGCCGCAAAAGGCCCCGCCGGATCTCGGGCCGGTTCGAGACCAGCCGCCAGATCAGCCCCGAGCGGTGGTTTTCCAGCCCCACCACGATCGGTCCCTGGTCGATGGCCAGACGGCTTTCCGCGACCCAGTCCCCATTCGGGCAGAAGGCGTCGACAAAGCCCGCCTCGCCCCAGATCCGGTCGCCCAGATCGTCATGCAGGTGGCGCAGCACCGGCATCGCCTCGGCAGGTGCATAGGGGAAGGAGGACAGCGCGGCGGTGGGGGTGATGACGCCGGTATCATGGATGGGCGAATGCGCGGCATAGCCCTTGGGGTCGTCGCTGGCCGTGAGGCCCCAGCAATCGGGGCCATAGCCCGCATGGCCCTTGGGGTTTGCCAGGCAATGGGCGCGGTTGACCAGCGCATGGGCACGGGCCTGCAGGCCGTAATCGGCATAGGCATCCTTCAGCCCGCGCGGGTCGATCCCGAGGAAGGGATATTGCGACAGGAACAGCGGCCCGCCCCAGTCGGGGCCGAGCGGCAGCACCGTGCCACCATAGCTGCGCCCGTTGAGAAAGCTGGGCGTCTTGACCCAGCTGTCGTGATAGCTGGCGGGCGGAAGCGGAAAGGTCTCGGACCCGGCGCCCAGAACGAAGACCGGCATCGCCTCGTTCCAGCCCCGGATCGGCAGCGCGTTCCCGGGCCAGGGCCGCTCGGGGTGGCGGTGCCACATCACCGCGCCATCCGCGCGCAGATGCGCGGCCCAGTTCACCGCGTCGTAAAGCGCCTCGATCCGGGCGCCGATCTCGGGCGCCTCGGTGAAGAAGGCGGCGGCGCCCAGAAGCCCGGTCATCAGGAAGGCGGTCTCGACCAGATCGCCGCCATCGTCCCCGGCCATGAAGGGCAGCACGCGGCCGGTCGCGCCATGCAGGAAATGCGGGAACACGCCGTCGAAGCGGTCGGCGGTTTCGAGAAAACCCACCAGCCGCGCGACCCGGTCGAGGATCTCGCGCCGGGGGCGCCAGCCGCGCTCGGCCGCGACGATCTGGGCCAGGAGCCCGAAGCCGGTGCCGCCGGTACAGACCGTGTCCTCGATGTCATAGCCGAAGGCTCCGGCGCTCCGTTCGCGCGCCATGCCGCTGACCGGATGGCTCCAGTCGAGGAAATAGCCGGCCGTCGCCTGGGCGATGCGGTCGCGCAGGGCGGCATCGTCGAGGCCCCGGATCACGCCAGCCATGTCAGCGTCTCCGAGAGGGTGTCGCGGCTGTTCGGCCCGACATGCAGCAGGATCCGGCCCGGGTCGCGGACCCATTCCGCCACCTCGAGCGAGGGCGCCAGCGGGTATTGCGCCATCTCGGCGCCGATCTCGAAGGTGACCTCGCGTTCTTCGCCCGGGGCCAGCTCGACCTGGCGGAACGCCACCAGCCGGCGCGCGGGCCGGGTGATGCGGGCCTCGGGGTCCGAAAGGTAAAGCTGCACCGTCTCGATGGCGGGCCGTGCGCCGGTATTGGTCAGGGTGACGGACAGGCTGACCCGCTCGCCCGGCCGGGCCTCGGTGGCCGAAAGCCGCGGCGGGCCGTAATCGATCTGGGTATAGGACAGCCCGAAGCCGAACGGGTAGGGCTGGCTGTCATCCGCGAGGTCGAGCCAGCCGGTGCGGAACTTGGCGAAACGGCCGGTCCAGGGGCGGCCGGTCGGGTCCTCGGCATGGCTGAGCGGGGTCTGGCCGGGCGCGGCGGGCAGGGTGACGGGCAGCCGCCCCGAGGGCTCGGCCCGGCCGAAGAGCAGATCGGCCACGCCCTCGGGCCCGGCAATGCCGCCATGCCAGGCGTAAAGCAGCGCGCCGCAGTGCCGGTCGATGCCGCCGAGTGCCAGCGCGCGCCCCGCGAAGACCGCGACGACCAGCGGCGTGCCGGTCGTGGCCAGTGCGTCAAGCAGGCGGCGCTGCGGCGCGGGCAGGTCGGGACAAAGCCGCGACGAGGATTCGCCCGCATGTTCCTTGGCCTCGCCCAGAGCGACCAGAACGACATCGGCCGCCTTCGCCGCCGCGACCGCCTCGGCCAGCATGTTGGCCTCGCTTCTGGGGTCGCGGGTGACGGTCTTGCCATGGACGTTCAGCCGCTCGATCAGCCAGTCTTCCTCGACCAGATTGCAGCCCGCGGCATGGCTGGGCGGAGGCCCGGCCAGCGCGCCGACCGCCTCGAGCAGCGGCGTCACATCCTCGGCCCGGCCCGAGACTGACCAGGTGCCCAGCATGTTGGCGCGGTCATTGGCCAGCGGCCCGATCAGGGCCAGCCGGGTGTCGGGGGAAAGCGGCAGAAGCCCGTCATTCTTCAGCAGAACGGCCGAGCGGGCGGCGGCCTTGCGGGCCAGCTTGCGGCCCTCGGCCCGGTCGGGCGCGGCGGGGCTGCCGGTCAGGCCGCGCCAGGGATCGTCGAGCAGCCCCAGCCCTGCCTTGAAGCCCAGCACCCGGGCACAGGCGCGGTCGATCAGCGCGCGCACCCGCTCGGCAGAGAGGGTCAGCCCGGCCTCGGGCGCCTCCAGCCCGGCTTCGGCCAGGGCGGGCAGATGGGTCAGGTAATCCTCGCCCACCATGTCCATGTCGATGCCCGCGGCCAGCGCCCGCAGCGCCACGGTGGCGGGGGCGCCCAGCCCATGCGCGCTGAGCTCGCGGATGCCGGTATAATCCGACACCACCAGCCCGTCGAAGCCCGCCTGGCCGCGCAGCCAGCCCTCGATCAGCGGGCCATGGGCATGCATCGGCAGCTTGTTGACGGCATTGAAGGCGGCCATGACCGAGGCCGCGCCGGCAGCCACGCCATCGGCGAAGGGCGGCAGATAGATCTCCAGCAGATCCTCCCAGGCCAGCGAGGCATTGTCATAGTCGCGCCCCGAAAGCGGCGCGCCATAGGCCACGAAATGCTTGAGGCAGGCGGCAACCCTGCCGGGTGCGGCCGGGTCGGTGCCCTGCAGGCCCCGGGTCATGGCCGCGGCGATGGCGCCTGCCAGATGCGGATCCTCGCCCGGGCTTTCGGCCATCCGGCCCCAGCGCGCGTCGCGGGCAATGTCGATCATCGGCGCATAGACCTGGTGCAGCCCCTCGGCCGAGGCCTCGGCGGCGGCGAAACCGGCGGTGGCCTCGATCAGCGCCATGTCCCAGCTCGCGGCCAGCGCGAGGGGCAGCGGAAAGACGGTGCGGTGGCCGTGGATCACGTCCTCGGCGAAGAAAAGCGGGATCTTCAGGCGCGAACCCGCCAGCGCGCGTTCCTGCAGCGCCTGCGCCGAGGCCAGCGACTTGGTGCCGAAGATCGCGCCGACCTCGCCCGCATCCAGCCTCTTGGCCAGCGGCGTGTCGGTCGCGGCCCCGGTGGTCAGGCCCTCGCCCGCGGCCAGAAGGTTCAGCTGGCCGATCTTCTCGGCCAGCGTCATTTCGGCCATCAGCCGGGCGACGGCATCTTCGCTGGACCTGTTCCCCATGCGGGCCTCCCTTCGCCTCGCCTGCAGATCCGTCCTGCGCCTATTCCGCGGCGTGGCGGGCAGCGGCGAGGCTCGGCGGCATCACCGGCCGGACCCGGCCCACGCCCTGCGCAATGTCGAGCACTGCGCTATAGAAGGGGCGCCCGTCGGGATCGTAGGGCAGGGTTTCACCATGCAGAACCGCGATCACGGCGGTCTTCGGCAATTCCTCGCACAGCGCGTCGTGAAAATCCACCGAGGCGTTCACGTCGAGCGCCGAGGTCGCCTCGTCCAGCAGCAGGATGTCGGGGCGCATCAGCAGGATGCGGGCCAGCACCAGGCGCTGTTTCTGGCCGCCCGAGAACACCGTGCGCCAGGTCTTGCCGTGATAGAGATCGTGATGCATCTCGGTCACGAAGTCCTGAAGCCCGGCGCGGAACAGCACCCGCGCGACCACCAGATCGGCATGCTTCTCGGCCGGATCGGGATAGCAGACCAGCGTCTTGAGGCTCATCCGCTCGGGCAGGTCGGGTTCCTGGCCGGCAAAGAACATGCGCGCGCCCCCGGCCAGGGCGACGCGGCCCTCGCCATAGGGCCAGAGCCCGGCCACGGCCTTGAGGATGCTGCTTTTGCCCGAGCCGTTGGCACCGCGCAGGTAGATCCGGTCGCCGCGGCCGAGCCGCAGCCGCGGCACCTCGACGAAGGGCGTCGCATCGTGACCGCGATGGCAGAGCGCAAGCCCGCCGATCTCGACCAGCGCGTCCTTCGCGTCGCGGCTGCGCTCGAAGCGGCTGATCCCGGTCTCGGCATAGAAGTCCTGCCGCGCCCGCACCCGCTCGACCGCGGCGGCAAGCTCGGTCAGCCGCCCGGCATTGGCCCGCAGCGTCGCGATTTCGGGCATCACGTTGATGAACCAGGACAGATCGCCGATCAGCCCGGCGGTCAGCTCGCTGCTGGCTGCGAAGGTCTTGAAGCTCATATGGCCGGCCATGAAGGCGGGCAGGGCGGGCAGATAGGCCAGCATCCGGTGCGACAGGAAATTGTAGAGATCGGTGAACAGCATCATCCCGGCGCCAAGCCCGTTCTGCCGGCTCCAGGTCCGGTCGAGCGCGCCGTAAAGCCGGGTGTTGATCCGGCGCTGGGCGCGTTCCCCGCGCGAGGCGGCGATCTGTCCGACCCGGTGCAGCAGCCCGCCAAGCTCGCCCCGCCAGGCGCCGTCGCGGCGCTGGCGCTGCAGCTTGAGCCGTTCGATGATGCGCCCGAGTCGCCAGGCGATCCAGGTGATGGCCGGCACGTAAAGCAGGATCAGCCCCGCCACCAGCAGCGCGGTGCCATAGTCGCCCGGCACCAGATCGATGCGCGCGGCGAGGCCGGGGCCGAATTCGGCCTCGATCCAGGCATTGGCCGAGGCGCCCCAGCGGTCGAGCTGCGGCACCGGCTGGCTGCGCTCGATGATCGCGGCCGAGACGAACCAGACCGAGGTCACCGCCCCCCAGAGCCCCATGGTCAGCCCGATCAGCCCGCCGTAAAGCCCGATCGAACATTCGTCGAGCCGCTGGTCGATGGCGTCGGGCAGGCGCGCGCCGCGCGCGGTTTCGCTGCGGTCGCTCATCAGGTCGAAGGCGATGCGTTCATCGGCGAGGATCGCGGCGTCGAAGCGGCCGACCAGCCAGGCCCGGGCGCGGCGGTGCAGGGTCGAGGACAGGAAATGGCGCAGCGCCACGCCGCAGGCGCGGGCGGCATAGATCCCGACCAGGGCGGCGGCGGCCATCAGCAGCACCTCGGCCGGGTCGACGCCCGCCTCGGCGCGGTGGAAATTGGCCAGTGCGGCAAGGAAATCGGCGCTCGATGTCGCGACCCAGACACTGGCCTTGCTCAGAAGCGTCGTCAGCCCGAAGACCACGATCGTCAAGGCCCAGGCCTCCGCCCAGCGGGAGGAGACCCAGTAGGCCGTCACCAGCCCCCAAAATCCCGTCAGTTTACGCACAACCGCTCTCGCCTCGCTCGCGCGCACTTATCCCGTGACGGGCCAGCCGTTTCCGGCGGCCGCCCTGGCAAGGCGCCTCTTATGGTTTGTGTCGCGCCCCTCGAACCGGAGACCCGGGTCCCTTCGCGGCACTGCACCGATTATCGGCGAAAAATGGCCGAAAGTCCAAAAAAATCCTCCCCTGAAAACCTTCACAAAAGGCTACCGGGGCGGCGGGGCGTTGCGGGAAGGCTGGATGGCCGCCCGCAACGCTGGCGCATATCAAGCGGGATTTACGGGGAAAAACATAACCTGTCAGTGCGTTGCTGCGGCATGGCCATCTTTGGGGAAACGATTCTGCGCCCTCGTGGATGTTGCGAATTTATCGCTTACAGGTTGTCAATACCGATCGGTGCCGCGTCTTTGTTCTTGACGCCTTGCGGCCAATGTCCCCGCCCGCCTTTACGCCGAGTCTCGCGCCTGGTTGGCCGCGCGCGCCGAAATGACGGCGCCGCCGGAGGGATCCCGGCGGCGCGTCGGAAGGCAGGGGGCGGCGGCCGGATCGGCCGCGCCGGTCAGATCGACTTGAGATATTCGAGCAGCGCGCGCTTGTCGTCATCGCTGAGCGCCGTGCCGTAATCATGGCCGCAGCGACTGTTGCCGGAACTCAGATCGTCGCAGCCGGTGGTTTCGATCACATGGTCGAAGGCGGTCTGCTCAACCGCCATGCCGACCGCCTCGAGGTCATAGGCCGGCCCCGGCGTGAAGTCGGCGACGCGCTCATCGGGCGGGGTCAGCAGTTCGCGCAGGGTCGGGACCGACCCGTTATGCAGATAGGGCGCCGCGGCCCAGATCCCGTCCAGGACGCGGGCCTCATAGGCGCAGGGCGCGGCCGCGGTTTCCAGCGCGCTGTCGTCACCGCTTCGCGGGAAGGCGCCGCGCAGATCGTCGAATTCGGCCATGAACTTGTCATCCTGCTGCAGGGCGGCCGCGGCACCGGTCGCCTCGAGCCCGCCCGTGACGCGGAAACCGACGGCATGCTGGATGATGGCCCCGATCACCGAGGCGCCGAGCAGATCGAAGGCGGGCGCCTCGGCGCCGAGCGCGTTGCTCGACAGCGGAACCTTGGCGCCTTCCAGCACGCCGGTCTTGGCGGTGCGGGTCAGGATCTCGCATTCGCGCTCGTCGGTGCCCACCGGCAGGATCGGCGTGGCCCAGGTCGCGTGAAAGATCGAGCGGAATGCGCCCTGGCGTTTGCCATGGCACTCGACGCAGCCGCCCTGATCGGTCGGGCGGGCGAAGATTGCGCCGCCCTGTTCGACCAGACCGGCATCGAGCTCCCAGGGCCAGCGCGGCGCGCCGATGTCCCAGATCCATTCCTCCAGCGCCTTCAGCCCGCCCCAGTTGGCCGAGTTGTTGGTGACATAGTCGCGGTTGAACAGAAGCCCCTGTTTCTTGATCGGATGGAACTCGCCGAAGACGCCGTAGACCTCGCCCAGATTGCGCGCGAGCCCCAGCAGGTCGTTGCCGTTATGGGCAAAGCCCGGCCATTGCGTCATGTCCTGGCGCGCCGCGTTCCACAGGAACGGATAGCGCGTCGGCGCATCCGCCAGCATGACGTTCTCGGGGATCAGATAGGCGTCCTCGGGCCTGCCGAGATCGAGCCCGGTCAGCCGGTTGAAGATCATCGAGACCGCGTCGAGCCGGACCGGCCCCCAGCCCGGATCGGGCAGCGAGCGGTCGATGAGGGTATGAAAGCGCAGGCTCCAGGTCTCGAGCTCGGCGCGCAGCCCGGCCCGGTCGCCCGTCTCTCCCGCCACCTTGTCGGCAAAGGCGTCGAAGGTGGCGTCGTCGTCCAGAACCGCCTGCATGGCGGCATCGAGATCGGCGAGGAAGCTCTGGAAATCGACGATGGCCGGGCCGCCATCGATCCGGTAGGCGGTGCCGCGGACCTCGATCTGGCGGGTGTGGCAGGCGGCGCAGGTCATGCCGATGGCGGTGCCGCCCATGCCCTCATTGGTGGTGAACCCGACCGGCAGGGCCGCGCCGTCGTCGCGATCGGGCATCGGCAGATACCCATAGCGCGCCAGCCCGTCGGCGAGGAACGGGGTGCCGTCGGGCTGTGCCAGCGCCTCCATCCAGGCCAGCGGCATGATCCGCGAGCCCTGGTCCTGGGTGTAGAAGGCGGCGCGGAGCGAGGGGCTCCAGCTGTCGCCCTGATCGACGAAAACGGTCTGGGCCGCGACAGGCGCGGCCGCGCCGGAAAACAACAGTGAGAAAATGACGGAGCGCGTGAACATTGATTCCTCCCAAAATAGAATGGGTGTAATCTTCTCATTCATTGCGTGTATCCGCCACGATTTTCCGTAGCGTCAACTTCTGCGTGCCCGCGGGGTCGCGGGGCGACAGATGGCGGCTCAGCCTTCGGGGGCCCGGCGCGGCTGCGGGGCAGGGCGGCCGCTGCCCGGTTCGGCAACGATCTCCACCACCCGGCCGAAGACCGGCGAGGGCGTGGCGCCGTCGCCGATGCCCAGCACCCCGATCCGGGCCATCTGCCCTTGCAGCAAGGCCTCGATCCGGCCCAGCGCTTCGGGGTCGAGCTGGTCCAGCACGTCATCCATCACCAGCCAGTCGGGACCGCGCAGCAGCGCCCGCGCAAAGACCAGACATTGCTTGTCGCTCTCGCTCAGCAACTGGTCCCAGCGCCCCTCTTCGGCCAGCGACCCGGTCAGATGCCCGAGCCCGGTCGCGCTCAGCGCCGCCGCCATGTCGTCGCGGCCGTAGCGCTCGGCCGGTTCCGGATAGCAAAGCGCCAGATCGAGCCGTCCCGGCGGCACATAGGCCCGGGTCGGCATGTACATCACCCGCTCGGGCGCGGGCATCGCCAGACGGCCCTCGGCCCGGGTCCAGAGCCCGGCCAGCGTGTCGAAGAGAAGCGTCTTGCCCGAGCCCGATCCGCCCTGCAGCAAGACCCTGTCGCCCGGGGCGAGGCTTATCTCGGGCGGATCGAGCCGGACGCCCACATGCGGGGTGACGACATGCAGCCCGGAAAGCTCGATCCGCGCGGCGCCCTCGCGCCGGTCGATCCGCGGGGCGCCGTCATCGGCCTCGGCCCGGTCGACCGCCCGGATCGCGCGATGAAAGCTTGCGACCCGGAACAGTGTCGCGCGCCAGGTCGCGATCACCGCGAAATTGCTGACGAACCAGCGCAGCGAGCCCTGGACCTGGGTGAAGGCGCCCGCCACCAGCATCAGCTCGCCGATGCTCATGTCCGAGGTGAAATAGAAGGGCGCGGCCACCAGGATCGGCGCGACCAGCGTGAACCAGCCATAGCCCGCCGTCACCCAGGTCAGGTTGGCGGTGGCCAGGATCACCGCCTCGACGATGCCGACGACCCCGGCAAAGCTGGTCTCGATCCGGGCGGTCTCGGCGCGTTCGCCGCGTTCAAGCGCGATCCGCCCCGCGGCCTCACTGACCCGGACCAGATCGAAGCGCAGCGTGGCCTCGCGCGCGGATTCCTCGGCCCTAAGCGCGACCAGCGGGCGGCCGACGCGCCAGCTGAGCCAGGAGGCGGCGGCGGCATAGAACAGCGCGCACCAGACCATGAAGCCCGGGATCTCGTGGATCTGCCCGGCGAGGGTCAGGGTGAAGCCCTCGGATTTCCGCCACAGCACGCCGATGAAGGACCCCAGCAGCAGCGTCGCCTGAAACAGCCCGATCCCCAGCGCGGCGCTGAGATCGGCCAGCTGGTCGATATCGGCCTGCAGGCGCTGGTCGGGATTCTCGCCGATCTTGCCCGCCCGCGACAGCCTGAGCGCGCGCCCCGGCGCCATCCAGTCGCGCACCAGCGCCCGGAACAGCCCCCGTCTCAGCGTCAGCTTCATGGTCTGGTCAAGCCAGAGCTGGCTTACATTCAGAACCAGCAGGATGCCCGCCAGCGTGGCGAAGACGCCAAGCTGGGTGACGAAGGCCGCCATGTCCTTGCGGGTGAGGGCGTCGTAGAAGGGCTCGTTCCAGGCATTCAGCCGGATCTGCATATAGGCGGTCAGCCCGATCACCGCGACCAGAGCCGCCACCAGCAGCACCGCCCGCCGCCCGAAGCCCGAAGCGCGGAACAGCCCCAGCGTGTCGCGGATCTGGGCCCCGAGCCGGTTCTCGGCTGCGATCTCTTCGCCCCTAGCCAAGGCGGCGCGATCCCTGCTGCGCATTCCCGTTCACGCCAGACCTCCTCCGGACCGATCCTCTCCGGTTTCCGATATCGGGGCGGGGGGCGTCTCTGCAAGCGGCGGGGCGCCGCGCCTCCGCGCGTTTCAGCGCGCCAGCGTCAGCAGCGCGTCGAGATCGAGATCGGCCTCGATCTCCTCGGCCAGCCGGTCGAGTGCGCGCTCGACCGGATCGGCTGCCATCGCATCGGGGGACAGGTCGGCGCCGATCCCGGCCAGCCAGTGGCGCCGGAACCCGTCAGCGCCGAACAGCCCGTGCACATGGCTGCCCATCACCCGGCCATCGGCCGAGACCGCGCCCTCGGGCGTGCCGTCGAGATCGAGCCAGGGCCGCGCGGTCGCCGGTCCCGCGACCCGGCCCATATGGATCTCGTAGCCCGTGACCGGCTGAGCGCTGATCCGGTCGGTGGCCTCGATCCGGGCAAGCCGCTTGTCGCCGGTCATCACCGTCTCGATGTCGAGCAGCCCCAGCCCCGGCGTCTCGCCCGGGGGGCCCTCGATGCCCTCGGGGTCGCGCACGACGCGGCCCAGCATCTGATAGCCCGCGCAAAGCCCGATCACCCGTCCGCCCCGGCGCAGGAGCGCCTGCAGGTCGATATCCCAGCCCTCGGCGCGGATCGCGTCAAGCGCGGCGCGGGTGGTCTTCGAGCCCAGCAGGATCGCCGCATCGGCATCGCCCGGCACCGGCTGGCCGGGCCGGAGCCAGCGCAGATCGACGCCCGGTTCCGCCGCCAGCGGATCGAGATCGTCGAAATTGGCGATCCGGGGCAGTTCTGGCACCGTGATCACCAACCGCCCGCCCGCGCCCTTGCGCCGCCCGAGCCCCAGCGAATCCTCCTCGGGCAGGGCGCGCGCGGCCTCGGACCAGCGCAACAGCCCCAGAACCGGCCAGCCGGTCTCGGCCCTTATGTCCCGGGCGGCGGGGGAAAAGACCCCGGGATCGCCGCGGAACTTGGTGACGATCACGCCCCGGACGCGGGCGCGCTCGGTCTCGGTCCAGAGCCGGTGATGGCCGATGGCGGCCGCGGTCACGCCGCCGCGCGACTCGTCGCCCAGCAGGACCACCGGCAGGTCGGCGGCCTCGGCCAGGCCCATGTTCGAGATGTCCTGCGGCCGCAGATAGCGCTCGGCGCCGCTGCCCGCGCCCTCGATCAGCACCAGATCATGGGATGCCGACAGCCGGTTCAGGCTGGCCACGACCTCGGCGCGCAGATCGGGCTTCAGCGCCTGATAGGCCGAGGCCGAATACCGCCCGCGCACCTGACCCCGCACCACCACCTGGCAGTCGATATCGGTTTCGGGTTTCAGCAGAACCGGGTTCATGTCGACCGAAAGCGGCGCGCCCGCGGCCCGCGCCTGCAGCGCCTGGGCGCGGCCGATCTCGCCGCCATCGGCCGTCACGGCGGCATTGTTCGACATGTTCTGCGCCTTGAACGGCGCCACTTTCAGGCCGCGCCGGGCATAGGCGCGGGCCAGCCCCGCGACAAGCAGGCTCTTGCCCACATCCGAGCCGGTGCCCAGCACCATCAGCCGCCGGGCGGTCATCGCGCCAGCGCCAGCAGCGCGTCGAGATCGAGATCGTGTTCCAGCTGATCGGCCAGCGCGTCGAGCGCCGCCTCGACCCGGGCGGCATGGTCGAGCCCCGAGGCCCGCCCGCCCATCGCCGTCAGCCAGTGGCGCCGGAACCCGTCGGCGCCGAACAGCCCGTGCAGATAGCCGCCCATCACGCGCCCGTCGGCCGAGACCGCGCCCTCGGCCCGGCCGTCGAGCCGCAGCCAGGGCCTCTCGAGCCCGGGCCCGCGGGTCACGCCCATATGCATCTCGTAGCCGGTGACGCGGGTGCCGCTGATGGCATCCTCGGCCGCGATCTCGACCAGCCGCTTGTCGCCGCCGATGGTGGTCTCGATGTCCAGAAGCCCCAGCCCCTCGGTCTCGCCGGGCGGGCCCTCGATGCCTTCGGGGTCGTGCACCCTGTGGCCCAGCATCTGGAACCCGGCGCAGATGCCCAGCACCCGCCCGCCGCGGCGCAGATGGGCCAGGATGTCGATGTCCCAGCCATTGGCGCGGATCGAGTCGAGCGCGGGCCGGGTGGTCTTCGAGCCCGGCAGCAGTACCAGATCGGCCTCGGCCGGAATGGGCTCGCCCGGGCGGACCCAGCGCAGATCGACGCCGGGCTCGGCCGAAAGCGGATCGAGATCGTCGAAATTGGCCATCCGCGCGATATGGGGCACCGCGATCACCAGCCCCTGTCCGGCGCCCGAAGCGGGCCGTTCCAGCGCCAGCGCATCCTCGGCCGGAAGCCGGCCCGCGCCCTCGAACCAGCGCGCGACCCCCAGAAAGGGCCAGCCGGTGGTCGCGGTGATGGTCTCGCAGGCCGGTTCGTAAAGCGAGAAATAGCCCCGGAACTTGTTGACCAGATAGCCCGCGATGCGGGCGCGCTCGGCCTCGCTGTGCAGGCACCACGACCCGACCACGGCCGCCATCGCGCCGCCGCGGTCATTGTCGGTGACCAGAACCACCGGCAGATCGGCGGCCTCGGCGAACCGCATATTGGCGATGTCGCTCTTGCGCAGATAGGTCTCGGTGCCCGCGCCCGCGCCCTCGACCAGCACCAGATCGGCCTCGGCCGCGACGCGGTTGAAACTGTCCATGACCGCGGGCAGCAGCTGCGGCTTGAGCTTGTGGTAATGCCGCGCGGGCCAGTTGCCCAGCGGACGGCCCCGAAGCACGACCTGCGAGCCGACCATGGCCTGCGGCTTCAGAAGCACCGGGTTCATGTGGATCGAGGGGGGCAGCCCCGCGGCCTGCGCCTGCAGCGCCTGGGCCCGGCCGATCTCGCCCTTAGGTGCGGTGCCGTCGGGGCCGGGCGGCAGGTCGCTGTCGGCGGCGACGGCGGCATTGTTCGACATGTTCTGCGCCTTGAACGGCGCGACCTTCAGGCCCCGCCGCGCATAGGCGCGGGCGAGGCCAGCGACCAGCAGGCTCTTGCCCACATCGGAACTGGTGCCCTGCAGCATCAGCGACCGGGCCCGGCGCGGCGGGGCCGGGTCGAGCATCGGCACCGAAATCTCGGGCATCGGCGGCGCCGCGTCACCGGCGGGCAGGTCGGAAGGCGGGCGCGAGGTCCGGTCGGATGTCATCGGGGCTCCTGCGGCAGTCGGCGCAGGGTGATGGGCCGGGGGCCTGCCATTGTCAAGCGCCGCTCAGAATTCGACGCCGGGCTGGCCCTTGATGCCCGAGCGGAACGGGTGCTTGATCAGCGTCATCTCGGTCACCAGATCGGCCGCCTCGATCACCTCCTCGGGGGCGTTGCGGCCGGTCAGCACGACATGGGTCAGGGCGGGCTTGTCGGCCTGCAGGAAGGCCACCACCTCGGCCGGGTCGAGATAGCCGTAGCGCAGCGCGATGTTGATCTCGTCCAGCAGCACCATCCGGATCTCGGGGTCGCGGATCAGCTCCTTCGCCTTCTCCCAGCCCTTTTCGGCGGCGGCGATGTCGCGGGCGCGGTCCTGGGTTTCCCAGGTGAAGCCCTCGCCCATGGCGTGGAACTGGCAGAGATCGCCGAAATGCGAGGTCAGCAGCCGCCGCTCGCCGGTATCCCAGGCACCCTTGACGAACTGGACGACGGCGCAGGGCATCTGGTGGGCGATGCAGCGCAGGATCATCCCGAAGCCCGAGGAGGACTTGCCCTTGCCGGTGCCGGTATGCACCAGGATCAGCCCCTTCTCGTCGCTCTTGCCGGCCATGATCTTGTCGCGGGCGGCCTTCTTCTTGGCCATCTTGGCGGCGTGGCGGGCATCGTCGTCGGAGACGGGGTCGCGGGCGGTCATGGGCTCTTTCCCTCGCTTTGGATGTCCCGGCGGAGCTAGGGCGGCGCAGGGCGGGCGTCAAATCCGAACCACGGCCCCCATACGGATCGGGGTCGTGACGTAACGGACCTGCGCCCGGGCGGCGCTGCGGCGGCCGGGCGCAGGAGTGGCCGGATTGACAAGGCGGGCGGCGCTTGCGATGACGGATCCGTGACCGGTTCGCCCGGGCCCCGATGGCCCGGACGTGAAAAGGGAACGCGGTGCGCCCGTCCTGAAGGACGCGCTATTCCGCGGCTGCCCCCGCAACTGTAAGCGGCGAGCGCGGCTGAGAGTGCCACTGGGGATGTCCCCCGGGAAGGCCAGCCAAGCGACGACCCGCGAGCCAGGAGACCTGCCGGCCGCCCGCCTCCCCCCGCATGGGGGCGGTTTCCACCGGACGCCGGGGTGCGCGTCTGGCCCGGATCGGCCGCAATCCGGCCGCTTCCGAGCCTCTCATCCCGTTCGTCCTTTCACCCGCGGCCTGTCCGGCCGCCCATGTTGAAAGGCAACGACCTTGATCTTCCACGGCAATCTCGTGACCGCCGCGCTCGCCCTGACCCTCGTTCCCGGGGTTGCGGCGGCGCATTTCCAGCTGGCCTATACCGAGGAAAGCCTCATCGACGCGCCCGGCGATGTGCCGGTCAAGCTGATCTTCTGGCATCCGCAGGAAAGCGGCCCGGTCATGGATATGGGCGAGCCGCTGGAATTCTACGCCATCCATCGCGGCGAGCGGATCGATCTCAAACCGACGCTCAGCCAGACGGTCTTTCACGGCCCGCTGAACGAGGCGGTGGCCTGGGATGGCAGCCTGCCGGTCAAGCGGATGGGCGATTACGTTCTGGTGACGGTGCCTGCCCCCTATTACGAAGAGTCCGAGGACATCTTCATCCAGCAGATCACCAAGACCTATGTGAACCGCGGCCAGATGCCGACCGACTGGGACGGCCCGCAGGGGCTCAAGGCCGAGATCCTGCCGCTGGTCAAACCCTATAACGTGATCGCGGGCTCGACCTTCACCGGGCGGGTGCTGTCGGAGGGGGCGCCGGTCGCGGGCGCCGAGATCGAGATCGAATACATGGCGGCCGAGCCCGACATGGAGACGGATGCGCCCAAACCCGCCATTGCCGGGCCGATGCCGGGCGGCGCGATCGTCGCGGTTTCCGACGAGAACGGCTATTTCACCTTCGGCGTGCCGAAGGCGGGCTATTGGGGCTTTGCCGCGCTGGGGGTCGGGCCCGATACCGAATACGAGGGCAAGGAGCTCAGCCAGGATGCGGTCCTCTGGATCCGCGCCTTCGATCTGAAATAGGGACGGACCCATGCATATCGTGGACGGGGCGCTGGCGGCGCCCGTTGTGATCGGCGGCGCGGTGCTGGCTGCGGGGGGCCTGGCGCGCGGCCTGCGCGACCTGACGCTGGAAAAGATCCCCGCTGCCGGGATGCTCTCGGCCAGCTTCTTCGTGGCCTCGCTGATCCATGTGCCCATCGGCCCGTCCTCGGTGCACCTGATCCTGAACGGTCTGGCCGGGCTGGTGCTCGGCTGGGCCGCCTTTCCGGCGCTGTTCGTGGGGCTTCTGCTGCAGGCCGTCTTCTTCGGCTTCGGCGGGCTGACGGTCTTGGGGGTCAATACGCTCGACATCGCCTTGCCCGCGGTGATCGTGCATTACATCTGCCGCCACGGGATCGCGACCGGCAGCCCGCGCATCGCCGCGATCTGGGGCGGCATCGGCGGCGCGCTTGCCATCGCGCTGACCGCCGCCTGCGTCGCCCTGGCGCTCGCGCTCAGCGGTGCGGCCTTCATTCCGGCGGCCAAGCTCGTCCTCCTCGCCCATGTTCCGGTGATGGCGATCGAGGGGCTGCTGAGTGCCGCTGCCGTCTATCTGGCCATCCAGGTCAAGCCCGATCTCTTTCTCAGCCTGCAAGGACCCGTCCGATGATCCGCCCTGTTTTCCTGACCCTGGCGCTTGTTCTGGCGCCCTTGCCCGCGCTTGCGCATAAGGTGATCGCGGCGGTCTATGCCGATGGCGCCCTGATCGAGGGCGAGGTCGGATTTTCCAATGGCGACATGGCTGCGGATGCCACCGTCGCGGTGTCCGATCCCGAGGGCAATCCGCTGGGCGAGACCGCCACCGATGCCGATGGGATGTTCACCTTCCGCCCGAGCGTGGCGGTGGCCCATGTCTTCCACGCCGATCTGGGCGCGGGCCATGTGGCCGAGGTCACTATGAGCGCCGAGGACGTCGCCGCGATCCTCGACAGCCCGGCGGCCCGCGCCGCCGCTGAAGCCGCGGCCGATACCGGGGGCATTCCCGGGGCCGGGCAGGCCGAGGCGGCTTCGGACGGGGGCAACCCCTCGACCTTCCCGCTGGACGCGGCCTCCGGGACGGCGGCTGTCGGCTCTTCGGCGGTGCCGCTGACCGCCGCGCCCGGGCTGAGCGACGCCGACAAGGCGGCCGTGGCGAAGATCGTGCGCGACGAGATGCGGCCGCTGCGGCGCGAGATCGCCGCCTATCGCGAGAAGAACGACCTTCAGTCGATCCTCGGCGGCATCGGCTATATCGTGGGCATCTTCGGGCTCGGCTTCTATGTGGCGGCGCGGCGGCGGATGAAGGGCTAGTCCGGTGTCCGAGATCCTGACGGCCGGCCGGTCCGGGCCGGGCGCGGCACTTGACGGTATCGATCCCCGCGCGCGTGTGATAGGCGCGGGGGCCTTCGCCTGTGTCACGGTCGCCTGTTCCTGGCTACCGGTGCTCTTGGCCGCGCTGATGCTTGCGCTCGGGCTGATGGCGCTGTCGGGCCGGCCGGTCGGGGCCACGCTCCGGCGGATGGCGGCGATGGACGGGTTCATCTTCCTGCTGGTCGCCATGCTGCCCTTCACCACGCCCGGCGCGCCGGTCTTCACGCTCTGGGGGTTCGACGCCTCGCGCGAGGGGCTGGTCCATGCCGCGAGGATCCTGCTGACCGCCAATGCCGTGGTGCTGGCGCTTCTGTCGCTGGTCGGCACGCTCGAGCCGGTGACCATGGGGCAGGCGTTGCACCGTCTCGGCGCGCCCGACCGGCTGGTGCATCTGCTTCTGTTCACTATCCGCTATATCGAGGTGCTGCGCGCCGAATATCTGCGGCTGCGCCGGGCGATGAAGGTCCGCTGCTTCCGGCCCGGCACCTCCTGGCACAGCTATCGCAGCCTCGGCTATCTGGTCGGCATGATGCTGGTCCGCGCGGTCGAGCGTTCGGAACGGGTGCTGGCGGCGATGAAATGCCGGGGTTTCTCGGGCCGGATGCCGGTCCTGTCCTCCTTGGCCTACGGGAGGCGCGATGCGGTCTTCGGCGCCGGGCTGGGAGTGCTGCTTCTGGCCATGATCCTGGCGGAGCTGGCCCATGTCCTTGTTTGAGATCGACGGGCTCGTCTTCGGCTATCCCGGTCGGCCCGCGATCCTGCAGGGGGCGGGGCTGAGGCTCGAGGCGGGCCAGCGCCTGTCGATCGCGGGCGCGAACGGGTCGGGCAAGTCGACGCTTCTGCATCTGATGGTGGGGCTGTTGCAGCCGCAGGCGGGCTGCATCCATGCCTTCGGGCAGGTGCGCCGGGCCGAGGCCGATTTCCATGAGGTGCGCCGCCGGGCGGGGCTGGTGTTCCAGGACCCCGACGATCAGCTATTCTGCCCCACCGTGGCCGAGGACGTGGCCTTCGGGCCGCTCAATCTGGGGCTCGGGCGCGAGGCGGCGATGGAAACGGTTGAGACGGTTCTGACCCGGCTCGATCTCATGCATCTGAAGGACCGGATCACCCATCGGCTTTCCGGCGGCGAGAAGCGGCTGGTCAGCCTTGCCGCCGTGCTGGCGATGGAGCCCGAGGTGTTGTTGCTCGACGAGCCCACCAATGCGCTTGACGAGGAGAATGCCGAGCGGCTGGTCGCGATCCTTCAAGGCCTGCCGCAGGCGCTTTTGCTGGTGACCCATGATGCCGAGATGCGGGCCCGGATCGCGCCCGAGGGGCTGCGGCTGCAGGCCGGGCGGCTGGTGCCCGCCTGAACGCCCGGTCCCTTTTTGAAATACCGGCTTCAGCCGCGTTTTCAGCCCGGTTTTCAGCCCCGCCGCATCAGGTAGATGTCCATCAGCCAGCCATGTCGGGCGCGGGCCTCTTCGCGGGTCTTCAGGATCTCGGGGCCGGCCTCGGCCAGCGGCCCGGCGATGGCGATTTCCTCCGCCATGCCCAGATAGGCGCCCCACCAGATCCGGATGCCCTCGGGGGCGAGGCTCTGGAAGGCGCAGCCGCCATCCAGCATCGCCACGACCGTATCGGCGCCCTCGGGCCAGCCATGATCGCGGATCTGCCGCCCGGTGGTGATGACGACCGGCGCGCCGATCTCGTTCAGGGGGATGCGATGGGCGGCGCACAGCGCCTGGATCGCGGTGATGCCCGGGATGACGGTGATCCTGGGCGCGGGTGACAGCCGTGCCGCGATCCGGAGCGAGCTGTCATAAAGCGAGGGATCGCCCCAGATCAGCAGCGCCACCTTCCGCGGGGCGGGGCTGGCCGCGGCGACCGTGTCGGTCCAGACCCCGGCAATGGCGTCGTGCCAGTCCAGCACGCCCGCGCGGTAATCGCCCGAGGCATCGCGAACGGGCAGGTCGAATTCGGCGATCCGCTCGCTTGCGTCCTCGCCAAGGACCCGCGCGCAGATCTGGCGGCGCAGATCGGCGAGGTCGGCCTTGTCGGCGCCCTTGCGCGGGATCAGGATCAGATCGGCGCCCCGGATCGCCTCGGCGGCCTGGAAGGTCACATGATCGGGATTGCCGGTGCCGATGCCGATCAGGAAAAGCTCATGCATTCTCGGGCTCCTCGACCAGCGGTCCGAACAGGATCAGCCCCGGCGCGGCCGAGCCGGGACCCTCAGTGAGCATCGCCGCCAGCCCCGCGACGGTGGTCCGGGTCAGGGCCTGCTCGGGGGTGCCCACGCCCTCGGCCAGAAGCGCGGGGGTGTCCGCGGGCAGGCCGCGCGCGATCAATGTCTCGGCCAGATCCGGGAAGGTGCGCTTGCCCATGTAGACGACGGTCGTCGCATGTTCGTCGGCAAGTGCGGCGATGTCGATGTCGCGCGGCAGGTGGCCGGTCACGTCATGGCCGGTCACGAACTGGATCCGCCGCGCGGTCAGCCGCCGGGTCAGCGGGATGCCCGCCGCCGCTGCCGCCGCGCAGGCCGAGGTGACGCCGGGGATGACCTCATAGCCGATACCGGCCGCCCGCAGCGCGGTGATTTCCTCTTCGAGCCGTCCGAACAGGCCGGAATCGCCCGATTTGAGCCGCACCACGCGCTGTCCCGAGGCGGCGTAATCGACCAGCAGGCGGCTGACATGGTCCTGCCTGGGCGAGGCCCGGCCCGCGCGCTTGCCGACGCCGACGAGGTCCGCGCCGGGCCGGACATGGCCCAGGATCGGCCCCGAAGAGAGATCGTCGAACAGCACCGCATCGGCCTTTGACAGCCGGTCGACCGCCTTCAGCGTCAGCAGCTCGGGATCGCCGGGACCGGAACTCACGAAGCTCACGAAACCGCTCATCTTGGGTCCTCCGCGATCATGTGAAAGAAGCTGCCCGTCACGGGGCCGCGCCGCGATCCGGTCTCGGCCACCTCCGTGCCATTGGCATCGGTGACGCGGGCAAGCGCCGCGTCGGGCTGGGCAAGGATCGTCGAATAGTGGAATTCATGGCCCAGCAGCCGGGTGCCGGGGGCATGACCCGGCATCGGTGCCAGAAGCTCGGCCCGGCGATAGCCCAGATGCAGGCGGCGGCTCTCGAAGCTGGTCGCAAGGCCCAGAAGCCCCGCCATCTGATGCCGGCTGCCATCCTTGTCGATCAGCGCCTCGCCCAGCACCATGTAGCCGCCGCATTCGCCATGGACGGGCCGGGTTTCGGCATGGGCGCGGAGGCCGTCGAGAAACCGCGTGGCAGCGGCGATCCGGCCCGCATGCAGCTCGGGATAGCCGCCGGGCAGCCAGACCAGATCGGCGCCCTCGTCGGGCGCCTCGTCGGCCAGCGGCGAGAAGGGCAGGATCTCGGCCCCTGCCCGGCGCCAGCCTTCCAGGAGATGCGGATAGGCGAAGGAAAACGCGGCATCGCGGGCCAGCGCGATGCGTTGGGCCGGGGGCGCGGGCCACGGGCCCGGCAGCGCCTCGGGGCCCGGACGTGCGGCGGCGCGCAGTGCGTCAAGCTCGACATGCTCCGCGACAAAGCGGCCGATGGCCTCGATCCGGGCCTCGAGATCGGCCTGCTCGCCCGCCTGAACGAGACCCAGATGGCGCTCGGGCAGGGTCAGGTCGGGGCGGCGGGGCAGGGCGCCCAGGACCGCGATGCCGAGACGGTCCATCTCGGGGCGGATCATCGCCTCGTGGCGGGCGCCCGCGACGCGGTTCAGGATCACGCCCGCGACGGGGGGCGCTTCGGGGTGGCGGGCAAAGCCATGGGCCACCGCCGCCGCCGATTGCGCCTGCCCCGAGACATCGATCACCAGCACCACCGGCCAGCCGAAGCGCCGCGCCAGTTCGGCGCTGGAGCCATGGCCCGCGACGCCGCGCGTGAGGGTGCCGTCGTAAAGCCCCATCGCGCCCTCGGCGATCACCAGATCGGCGCCATGGCCCTCGGCCGCCAATGTCGCCAGCAGGCCCTCGCCCATCGCCCAAGGGTCGAGATTGTAGGAGGCCCGTCCCGAGGCACGGGCATGGAAGGCCGGGTCGATGTAATCGGGGCCGTTCTTGAAAGGCTGCACGGCAACACCCGCCGCGCGGAAGGCCCGCAAGAGCCCCAGCGTGACGGTGGTCTTGCCGCTGCCCGAGGCGGGCGCCGCGATCACCAGACCCGGCGGTCTCTCAGCCATCGCTGCCCGCCCGGGCAGAGCGCGGCCGGAACCGGCGGTCGTAATCGGGATCGTAAAGGCAGCTTTCGTCGAAGCCTTCGGCCCCGAGGCTGCGGCCGACAAGGATCAGCGCGGTGCGCTCGATGGCCTCGGGCAGGGCCGCTTCCAGCGTGCCGAGCGTGCCGCGCAGGATCTGCTGGTCGGGCCAGCTGGCGCGGTAGACGATGGCGGCGGGGCAGTCCGCGCCGTAATGCGGGACAAGATCGGCGACCACCTTGGCGAGGTTGTGGATCGAGAGGTGAATGGCCAGCGTCGCGCCGGTGGCGGCGAAATTGGCAAGGCTCTCGGCCTCGGGCATCGAGGAGGCACGGCCGGGCGTCCGGGTCAGGACCACCGACTGGGCCAGGCCCGGCAGGGTCAGCTCGGTCCCGAGCGCGGCGGCGGCGGCGGCAAAGGAGGGCACGCCCGGGGTCACGCTGACCGGGATGCCCAGGGTCTTCAGCCGCCGGATCTGCTCGCCCATGGCCGACCAAACCGACAGGTCGCCGGAATGCAGCCGGGCGACGTCCTGCCCGGCCTCATGGGCGCGCTTGCATTCGGCGATGATGGCATCGAGATCCAGCGGCGCGGTGTTCACGATCCGCGCGCCCTCGGGGCAATGGCCGAGGATCTCTTCGGGGACCAGAGATCCGGCATAAAGGCAGACCGGGCAGGCGGCGATCAGGTCGCGGCCGCGCAGGGTCAGAAGATCGGGGGCGCCGGGCCCGGCGCCGATGAAATGGACGGTCATGGCAGGTCTTTCGTTGCGATGGCGCAGGTGGACATCCGGTCGTTCGATACCCTGCGCGGGGCCAGAAGGCGAGCCCCCTCGCCACAGGCGGCAAGGGCTGCGGCTTCGGCGACCGATCCGGTGCCGCGATGGGCGAGGCTGTGCGCCGAGCGGGTCGGGGTGGCGGGGCGTGTCAGCTCGGCCCCGGCGACCGGGCATAGCGGCAGGGCAAGCCGTGCGGCCAATGCGGCGATCCCGGCCGCGCCCGCCTTGTCGGCCGGGACGGCAAGCGCCGTCAGCCCCGCCGGGCCGCCCGCGCGGTCCAGCGCGTCGGCCAGGCTCGCCTCGGTCGCGGCGGCGCGAAAGCCGAAGCCCGCGACCCTCACCGCCTTGCCGTCCATTGCACCACCGGATAGGCCGCGCGCCAGCCGCGTTTGCGGCCCAGAGGCCGGGCCTCGGCCAGCTCGATCCGGAGCAGCTCGCCGCCATGGGCGGCGTGCCACAGGGCCAGCAGCGCTTCCGATTCGAGCGTGACCGCATTGGCGACGATCCGGGTGCCGGGGGCGAGCCGGTCCCACAGCGCCTGCAGCAGCTCTTGCGAGAGCCCGCCGCCGACGAAGACCGCATCGGGGGCGGCAAGCCCGTCCAGCGCCTCGGGGGCGCGGCCGGTGACGATGCGCAGCCGCTCGACCCCGAGGGCGGCGGCATTGGCCGCGATGCGCCGGGCGCGCTCGGGATCGACCTCGATCGCGGTGGCCTGCATCCGCGGATGCCGCGCCAGCCATTCGATCGAGATCGAGCCCGAGCCGCCGCCGATATCCCACAGATGCTCGCCCGGCAGCGGCGCCAGCGCCGAGAGCGTCAGCGCGCGCATGGGGCGCTTGGTGATCTGTCCGTCATTGTCGAAGAAGGCGTCGGGCCAGCCCGAGGCGGCGGGGATCGCGGGGCCCTCGCCCGCCAGTTCCAGCGCCACGGCGACCGGATGGGCGATGCCGGTCAGGTCCATGGCGCGGGCGGTCGTCTCGCGGATGCGCTCGCGCGGGCCGCCGAGGGCTTCCAGCACATGCAGGCGGCTGTCGCCGAAGCCCGCTCCGGTCAGGAAGGCCGCAAACTCGGCCACCGCCGCGCCGTCCTTCAGGGTCACGATGGCCCGGCTGCCGGGGGCCAGATCCGGCCGCAGCCGGGCGAAGGGCGCGGCATGCAGCCCCGCGCAACGGGTCGTCTCCAGCCGCCAGCCAAGCCGCGCCGCCGCGAGCGAAAAGACCGAGGGCCCGGGCAGGGCGTGCCAGTCCCCGGGCGCGAAATGCCGCGCGATCACGCTGCCCGCGCCGAACCAGAACGGATCGCCCGAGGCCAGTACCGCGACCCTGCGCCCGCGCAGACCCTGCAGGATCGGCAGCCCGTCGGCGAAGGGCACCGGCCATTCGATGCGCTCGGCCGCGAGATCCGGCAAAAGCGCCAGATGGCGGGCCGGACCCATGACGATTTCGGCGGCCTCCAGCGCGCGACGGCTTGCAGGCGGCAGCCCGTCCGGGCCATCTTCGCCCACGCCCACGATGGTCAGCCACGGAGTCTCAGCCATGCATCCCACCCTTCTGATCCTTGGCGGCACCACCGAGGCGACCGCGCTGGCCGCCCGGCTGGCCGGAACCGGCATAAGGGCGACCCTGTCGCTGGCTGGCCGGGTGGAAAACCCCAGGGCCCAGCCGATCCCGATGCGGGTGGGCGGCTTTGGCGGCGTGGCGGGCCTGATCGCCTATCTGCGCGCCGAGGGTGTGACCCATGTGATCGACGCGACCCATCCCTTCGCCGCCCAGATGAGCCGGAACGCGGCCTCTGCCTGTGCCGCGCTGGGCCTGCCGCTGGTCGCGCTGACCCGTCCGGCCTGGACACCGCAGCCCGGCGACGACTGGCGCCATGTGGCCGATATCGCGGGCGCGGTCGGGGCGCTGGCCGGCCCGGCCCGGCGGGTGTTCCTGGCCGTGGGGCGGATGCATCTTCAGGCCTTCGCGGCCCAGCCCCAGCACCGTTACCTGCTGCGCCTGGTCGATCGGCCGAACGCCCCGCTGCCCTTGCCGCAGGCGGAGGTCATCGTCTCGCGCGGGCCGTTCACCGAAGCGGATGACCGCGCGCTGATGGAAGGGCATGGCACCGAACTGGTGGTCTCGAAGAACGCGGGCGGCACGGGCGCGCGCGCCAAGATCGATGCGGCCCGGGCGCTGGGTTTGCCGGTCCTGATGATCGACCGGCCCGCGCTGCCCGCAAGGCGGGAGCTGGCCCGGCCCGACGAGGTATTGGGTTGGCTGGCTCATTCCGGGGCGGATCTGGGGGTGTAGACCAGCGGCCGCGCGCCGTCCCGCAACACCCGGGTCAGCGAGGAGCCGACCAGCACCACGGTCCGCATGTCGGCCATCTCGGGCCGGGCCTCGGTCAGGGGCACCACGGTCAGCCTTTCCTCCGGGGTCGAGACGGCGCGGGCGAAGATCACCGGGCGGTCGTCGCCGCAGGCCTCGCGCAGCAGCTCGAGCACCCGGGCAAAGCCCTCGGGGCGCGCCTTCGAGCGCGGGTTGTAGAAGGCCATGGCGAAATCGGCCTCGGCCGCCAGCCGGAGGCGCTTTTCGATCAGGGCCCAGGGCTTGAGATTGTCCGACAGGTTGATCGCACAGAAATCATGGCCCAAGGGGGCACCGGCGCGGGCGGCGGCGGCCAGCATCGCGGTGATGCCGGGCAGGACCCGGATGTCGAGATCGCCCCATTCGGGCGCGCCCGCCTCCAGCGCCTCGAAGACGGCGGCGGCCATGGCGAAGACGCCCGGATCGCCCGACGAGACCACCACCACCCGGCGACCCCCGGCCGCCATCTCCAGCGCGTGGCGGGCGCGGTCGAGCTCGACCCGGTTATCCGAGGCATGCAGCGTCAGCCCCGGACGTTCCGCGACCCGGGCCACATAGGGGATGTAGCCGACCACGTCGGTGGCCTCGGCCAGCGTTGCGGTGACCTCGGGCGTGACCAGCGCCTCGGCGCCCGGGCCGAGGCCTGCGATGGCGACCCAGCCGGTCATGGCCGCCGCCCCTGGCCATGGACCAGAACTATCGAGAAATAGGGGGCGGTCCGGCCGGGATAGTCGGCAAGCCGGGTCACGGTCTGGCCCGGCATCGCGGCATATTCGACGATCCAGGCATCCTCGGCCCGGCCCGCCAGCAAAAGCGCGCGGCGCAGCTTGCCCAGATGGCGGCCCATCTTCATCACCACCACCGCATCGGCGGCCTTGATGCCCCGGACCAGAACCTCTTCGGGCAGGGTGCCGGGCAGGACCGACATCACGTCATCGCCCCAGGTGATCGGCGCGCCGGAGGCGGTCCAGGCTGCCGACATGCCGGTGATGCCGGGCACCACCTCGACCGCGACATCGTCCTTGAGCCGGGTATAGAGATGCATGAACGAGCCGTAGAAGAACGGGTCGCCCTCGCAAAGCACGACCACGTCCTCGCCGGCCTCGGCCAGCGCCTTCAGCCGCGCGGTGCTGTCGGCATAGAAGGCCGCGAGGATCTCGTTGTAGCGCGGATCGTCGAAGGGGATCTCGGTGGTGACCGGGTATTCCATCGGGTGTTCGGTCGCGCCCTCGGGGATCAGATCGGCCACGATCGAGCGGGCCTTTCCTTCGCAGCCCGCCTTGCGGAAGAAGGCGACATGGCGGGCGCCGCGCAGCAGCCGGTCGGCGCGGACGGTCATCAGATCGGGATCGCCGGGGCCCAGCCCCAGACCGTAGACGGTGGCCATGGTCATTCCTGTCGGCTTGCGATGGCGTTGATGGCGGCGACGGTGATGGCGCTGCCGCCGAGGCGGCCCTCGACGATGCAGCAGGGCACCGGCTGCCCGGCCCAGAGCGCGTCCTTCGACTCGGCCGCGCCGACGAAGCCCACGGGGCAGCCGATGATGGCGGCCGGGCGCGGGCAGGCGGGGTCTTCCAGCATGTTCAGCAGATGGAAAAGCGCGGTCGGCGCATTGCCGATGGCCACGACCGCCCCGGCAAGATGGGGGCGCCACAGCTCCAGCGCGGCGGCCGAGCGGGTATTGCCCATGGCTGCGGCGCGCGCGGCGATGCCCTCGGCCTGCAAGGTGCAGAGGATTTCGTTGTTTGCGGGCAGGCGCTTGCGGGTGACGCCTTCCGACACCATCCGCGCATCGCAGAGGATCGACGCCCCGCCTTCCAGCGCGGCGCGGGCGGCGGGCACGAAGCCCGACGAAAACCGGATATGGGGCGCCAGCTCGACCATGCCCGCGGCATGGATCATCCTGACGGCCACCTGTTCCTCGTCGGCATCGAAACGTGCCAGATCGGCCTCGGCCCGGATCGTGGCGAAGGATTGCAGGTAGATCGCCGCGCCGTCCTTTTCGTACTCATGAGGCATTCGGTGTCTCCAGATCTGTCAGCGCGGCGGCGATCGAGTTCCTGCGGGTCTGCCAGAGCCCGTCCCGTGCCAGCGCCGCGAATTCGGCCCGCATCGCCGCGAGCGCCTGCGGGTTGGCCTCTTCGAGGAAGGTCGTCAAGCCCGGATCGCCCAGCGTGGCATCGAAATAGAGATCGAAAAGGTGATCGGGCACGACCCCCGCCAGACGCGCGAAGGCCGCCATGTGGTCCAGCGTCGCGGCGATCTCGGCCGCGCCGCGAAAGCCGTGGCGCTGCATGCCCGCCAGCCAGGCCGGGTGGGTGGCCCGGGCACGGACGACGCGGGCGATCTCCTCGGTCAGGGTCCGGGTGCGGGGCCGGGCCGGATCGGTATTGTCCAGATGATAAAGCGCGGCGCGGCCGCCTGCCTCGCTTCCCGTCACGTCCTGGGCCGCGGCAAAGCCCGCCTCGTGCCGGGCATAATCGACCGCCAGCAGCAGGTCGGTCTCGGGCAGGTCCTGGGCATGGACGAAGGCCTGGGCCCCGGCCACCCGGTCGCGGATGCCCTGGGCGTCGCGCCGTGCCTCGGCCCCGTCGAGCGCCCAGGCGCTGGCGGCAAGCCAGGCGGCGCCGGCCGCCTGCCGTCCGGCCTCGGTCGGCTCGGGCATGTCCATACCGATCCCGTAGATCCCCGGCGCGGGGCCGTAGACGCGCGGGGTCTCGGGGCGGCCGGCATAGGGGTTCCAGTCGGCGGCCTCGTCGCGCTGGGAAAGTGCGCGGATGGCCTGCTGGTACAGCGCCGAGAGCGAGGGGAAGACATCGCGGAACAGCCCCGAGACCCGCAGCGTCACGTCGAGCCGTGGCCGTTCGAGCATGGCGACGGGCAGCACCTCGATGCCCGAGACGCGCTCGGTGCCCTCGTCCCAGACCGGCTTCACGCCCAGCAGGTGCAGCGCCATCGCGAAGTCCTCGCCCGCGGTGCGCATGGTGGCCGAGCCCCAGAGATCGACCACCAGCTGCCGGGGCCAGTCGCCATGGTCCTGCAGATGGCGGCGCACCAGATCCTCGGCCAGCCGCACGCCCTGGGCATGGGCCGACCGCGTCGGCACCGCGCGCGGATCGGTGGTGAAGAGGTTGCGCCCGGTGGGCAGCACGTCCCGCCGCCCGCGCCAGGGCGAGCCCGAGGGGCCGGGCGCGACCGGGGCGCCCTGCAGGGCACCGAGAAGGGCGGCGCTTTCGGCCGCGACGGAAGGGGCGGTGTCGAAGCCGCTTCCCGCTTCGGTTCCTGCCCCGGACCATGCTTCGGCAGGCGTTTCGGGGGGGCGGCCGAAGACATGCAGCCCGTCGCCGAACTGGCTTTCCTTGACGTCGCAGACGAAGCGGTCGATGCGGGTGATGGCCTCGGCGGGCGACAGGCCCGGTTCCAGCCCCAGATCGGCCTCGACACCCAGCGCCTGCGCCTCGGCGCGGATATCGGCCATCAGCCGGTCACGACGGCGCGGGTCGAGCCCGTCGGCATTGGAAAACTCGTCGAGCAGCGTCTCGAGCCGTGCCAGCCGTTCGGACCCGCCGGCCTGCCGCTGCGGTGGCGGCAGATGGCCCAGTGTCACGGCACCGATCCGGCGCTTGGCCTGCGCGGCTTCGCCCGGGTCGTTGACGATGAAGGGATAGATCACCGGCATGTCGCCGATCAGCGCCTCGGGCCAGCAGGCCTCAGACAGCGCCACCGCCTTGCCGGGCAGCCATTCCAGCGTGCCATGGGCGCCCATATGGATCAGCGCATCGCAGCCCATGGCGCGGCGCAGCCACAGATAGAAGGCGACATAGCCATGGCGCGGCACCCGCGACAGGTCGTGATAGTCGCCCTCGCGGGCCTCGGGCGTGCCGCGCTCGGGCTGGAGCGCGACCAGCGCCGCGCCGCGCCGGGTCGCCGCGAAATGAAAGGCCCCGTCGCGGCAGGCGGGATCGGCCTCGGGCGCGCCCCAGACATCCGACAGGGCGTCACGCAGGGGGGCGGGCAGGGCGGCCAGCGCCGCCTCGTATTCTGGCAGCGGCCAGCTCAGGGTCTCGCGGCCGAGGGTTTCGGCCAGATCGCCGGTCAGTTCTTCCGCAGGGGCGCCGGGCAGCCCGGCGCGGGCCAGATCCTCCAGCACCGCCTCGGCCGAGGCCAGCGCGTCGAGCCCGACCGCATGCGCCATCTGCCAGGGCCGCCCGGGATAGGTCGAAAGCACCAGCGCCGGGCGGCGCCCGGCCAGCGGCGTCCGGGCGAGGCCCAGCCAGGCCATCACCCGATCGGCGATGGCCGCGATCCGCGCGGGATGGGGCCGGTGGGCGATACGGGCGAATTGCAGGCCGGGGTCGCGCGCGCCCGCCTCCTTGAACGAGGCGACGCCGGCGAAGATCCGGCCATCGACCTCGGGCAGGACCACATGCATGGCAAGATCGGCCGGCGAGAGCCCGCGCTCGGCCTCGGCCCAGGCGGTTTCGGGGGCCGAGGACAGCGCCACCTGGAAGACCGGCGCCTCGGCGGCATCGAGCGGCGATGTGCCATCCTCGCCCTTGCCGGAAAAGGCGGTGGCGTTGACGATGGCGGCGGGGGCGAGGGCCGCGATCTGCCCGGCCAGCCAGCGCGCCGCCTCGGGCGCCTTCAGCGAGGGCACGAACAGCCCGGTGACAGCGCAGCCGCGGGCCCGGAACGCTTTGAAAAGCGCCTCGATGGGCCCGAGATCGGCGGCGGTGACATAGGCCCGGTAGAAGGTCAGGACGATCCGGGGGGCATCCACCGGCGACAGGTCGGGCGCGGGCACGGCGCCGCCCTCGGGGCTCCAGGCGCCCATTTCGGGCACGGTCTTGGTGCCGATCACCGGGGCCGCGTAAAGCCCGGCGGCCAGCGCAAGCTGCGCAAGCGCTGCCTGGGCCGCGACCGCGCCGCCCTCGTCGCAGAGCTCGGACAGGCGCCTGAGCGTCGAGACCGGCAGGGTCGAGGCGGCGTCGAGCCGGGGATCGGGGCGGCCGTCGGCGGGCAGGACGGCCAGCGCGATGCCGTGCGCGCGGGCCAGCGCCTCGATCTGGGTCAGTCCGTACTCCCAATAGGCGCGCCCGCCGATCAGCCGGATCAGGATGCCCTTCGCGCCCGACAGCGTGCGTTCGGCATAGGTATCGACCGAGAGCGGATGGAGCAGCGCCGCCAGATTGGCAAGCCGCAGCGTCGGCATCCGGCCCTCGGAGCCGCCGCCCCGATGCCAGCCCGCCGCGAAGGCCCCGAGATCGCTGTCGGAAAAGGACAGCACCGCCAGATCGGCCGGGTCCTGACCCAGATCCGTCGGAACGGCGGTTTCCTCGAGCCCGTGGCTTTCGCGGAAGACGACATGCATCTGCGGGGCCTCAGGCGCTCAGGGCCGCACGGATCGCGCCCTCGTCGATATCGTCATGCTCGGCGATCACCACAAGCCGGGTGGAGCGGGTCTCGTCCGGGGCCCAGGGCCGGTCGAACTGATGCCGCACCCGCGCGCCCACCGCCTGCACCAGCAGACGCATCGGCTTGCCCGCGACCGCGACATGGCCCTTCACCCGCAGGATGTTCTGGCTGCGCGCCAGCGCTTCGATCCGGGCGGCCAGCGCCTCGGGCGCGTCCTGTTCGGGCAGCTCGATCACCACGCTTTCGAATTCGTCATGGTCATGCTCGGCGCCGTTGTCGTGATGGCTGGGCCGGGCGTCGAGATCGTCTTCGGCGGCCGCGCCAAGCCCCAGGATCACCCGCGGATCGACCGCGCCCTCGGTCACCTCGACCACGGGCAGCTTGCGCGGCGCCTCGGCCTCGACCGCGGCACGGGCGGCGGCCACGCCTTCGGGCCCGGCCAGATCGGGCTTGGTCAGGAGCACGATATCGGCGCAGGCGATCTGGTCCTCGAAGACCTCCGACAGCGGGGTCTCGTGATCGAGGCTGTCATCGGCCGCGCGCTGGGCATCGACGGCGGCGACATTCGGCGCGAAGCGGCCCGCGGCCACGGCCTCGGCATCGGCGACCGCGATCACCCCGTCGACGGTGATGCGCGAGCGGATCGCGGGCCATTCGAAGGCCTTCAGCAGAGGTTTCGGCAGCGCCAGCCCCGAGGTCTCGATCAGGATATGGTCGGGGCGCGGCTCGAGTTGCAAGAGCGCCTCCATGGTCGGGATGAACTCGTCGGCCACGGTGCAGCAGATGCAGCCATTGGCCAGTTCCACCACGTTCTCGGCCGGGCAGTCGGGCAAGGCGCAGCCCTTCAGGATCTCGCCATCGACGCCGACATCGCCGAATTCATTGACCAGGACGGCCAGGCGGCGGCCGCCCGCATTCTGCATCAGATGGCGGATCAGCGTGGTCTTGCCCGAGCCGAGAAAGCCGGTGACGACGGTGACGGGAAGCTTGGCGAGATCGGTCATTTAAGGGCCTCCATGGGCGGGATACGGGCGATACAGTTCTTGCGGAAATGCTCGGGGCGCTGGCGCCAGGGCACAAGCCCGTCCGGCGCGTCGCGATAGGCGCGGGCGCCCTCGGCGATGATGGACGCGCCGGTCGTCTCGTCGAGATTGCCATAGACATAGGTCCAGCGGCCGGGCCCCCTCAGCGCCACGGTGCAGCCCGAGGAACAGGCCGAGAGGCATTCGACGGGGACGAGGCGCACGCCCTCGGGCAGGCCATGGGTCCGGACGGCGTCGTGAAGCAGGCTTCCGGGGCGGGGGGCATCGGGGTCGGCGGGCTGGCGGCGCTTGCAGGTCGTGCAGACCAGAAGCTCGACCGCGGCGGGCTCGGGCGCGCTCATGCCGGGCGGCCCCGGCGGCAAAGGAGGCGGCGGCAGGAAACGGAAACACTCATCGTCGGGCCCCACGGGGTCGGGGGACAAGGGCGGGGGCGGGCAGAGCCGAAGCCGGACCCGACACCGGAACACCCCGTCCGGTTCACGTCGTTCGGGCTGGCAGGTCTCCCGGCTTGCGGATCTCGAAGGCGGGGGGCCTTCGGCGGCGGCCCTGCCTTCCCGGCCCGAATGGGCAGTGGCAGCGGGCGGCCTCTCCGGTCACGGTCGCGGGGGCGGCTGCGCTTGAAGGCCGGATGCCTCTGGCGCATTCCCTTTTCACCCGTCAACTGACGGGCACCAGCGCGGCGGTTCATGCCCTTCATGCCGCGCGCTTGTCAAGCGCGATGCGCGGGCGAAGGCCCCGGCGGGGGGCTCTGCGGCGGGGCTCATTTGCGGGCCCCTGGCCGGGCCGCGCGCTCGGCGGCATGGCGGATCAGCGCGAGGCTGCGATAGGCCCCGTGCGAGAGCTTGCCGAAGGGCAGCGCCAGCGCGAGCCCCAGCACCGCGCCCAGATGCAGCGCCAGCATCAGCCCCATCGCCGGGCCGTCGCGCAGGGCCAGCAGTGCCAGCCCCGAGCCCGCGACAATGCCCAGCGCCCGCCTCAGGTCCCGGTCGGCGGCCTCCATCCGGGCCGAGGCGGGGCGGCGGTCGGCCCGCTTGCGCCGATGCGAGAGGCCCGCAAGCCCCGCCAGCATC
The DNA here is from genome assembly GCF_001633165.1 of Rhodovulum sulfidophilum DSM 1374. NCBI lineage: Bacteria > Pseudomonadati > Pseudomonadota > Alphaproteobacteria > Rhodobacterales > Paracoccaceae > Rhodovulum > Rhodovulum sulfidophilum. The sequence goes on from NZ_CP015418.1 coordinate 2,115,971, forward strand.
GCGATGCCGCCCAGCGTGCCAAGCGCGACCGGGGCCGAGGCCAGCGGATAGGGCGCGATCTCGCCCCCGGCGTGAAGCACGGCCCCGGCCAGCGTCGCCAGCCCGGTCAGCACGAACCCGCCCGCCAGCAGGTGATGGAAGATCCGCCGCGCCGGGCCGGTCGGGCCCCGCGGCCCGTCGCAGCCGCGAGCCCCGCCGAGATTGGTAAGCCGCAGCGCCGCGCCGAGCCCGCGGGCCAAAGGGCGGATGCCCGGCTGCGCGGCAGGGCCTGCGGTCTGGCGCCAGAACCGCCAGAGCCGGATCGCCAGCACCAGCGCCGCGCCGCCGAAAGCCAGGCCCGCGCCGCCCGCCATGAGGGCATGCGGGATCACCTCGTAAAAGGCGCCCGGCGCGGCTCCGGCGGCAAAGAGCCTCTCGGGCGGGATCGCCAGAAGGGCCATGAGCGGCAGGCCGAGAAGGCAGAGCAGGAAGACCGCCTGCGGCAGCCGCGCGGGCAGGCGGGCGGCGTAATCGGCCGCCCGCGCCTCGGCCAGCGCGGCGGGCAGGTTCACCGCCAGCGCATGGGGCGGGGCATATTGGCAGTCGTAATGGCAGGAGCGGCAGTCATGGCAGAGATGGGCCAGGTGGCGCAGATCGCCCGCCCCCAGCGCCGGGCGCAACCGGGCCGCCGGAAAGACCGCGCAGAGCCCGGTACAGAAGCCGCAGGTATTGCAGATGTTCAGCGCGCGGGCGGCTTCGTCCCAGGGCTCGGGCTCGGGCTCGGAGGCGGGGGCGGCAGGTTGTGGCGGTGCGGGCTGGAGGGCCGGAACCGCGGAGGCCTGACGCAGTTTGTCGGTGGCGGGGCCTGCCTGGCCGACGCCATGATCTGCGAGGCTGGCGGCACCCGCCCCGGCGATCCGGCCGAAGACGCCGCCGATGGCCAGCGCACTTCCCGAAAGGTAGCCCTGGCCCAGCAGCGCGCCCGCCATCGAGGCGCCCGCGGCAAAGACCCGATGCGCACTTCCGCCCTCGGCAAGCCTTATCCGGGCGGTTGCGTCGACCGCGACCCCGTGGCGGGTGAAGGTAAGCCCCGGCCGCAGCGGAATCGCGGCGAGGGGCGGCCGGAGCGGCGGGGCGAAGGGCACGCCCTCGGGGCGGCTTCTGGGCGGCTCAAACGGGGTGCCGCGGTCCAGATGCGCGGCGAGGGCCTCCAGTGTCGCGGCAAGCCCCCCGGGCTCGATGTCGCAAAGCCTCGCAAGATCGGCCGGGTTTTCGGCGGTGAGCGGCGGGTAAAGCAGCGGCGGCAGCCGGGCCGCGCCCCCGGCATCGAGGATCAGCCAGGCGCACGGATCGGCGCGCTCTGCCAGCGCCCGGCCCCAGACCGAATAGCGGGCCGATCCGACATCCGCCCCCTCGTCGCGGAACCGGTGCCCCGCGGCATCGACGACGAGGCCGAACTGCATCCCGTCGGCGCGGCTGACGATGCCGGCATCGCTTGCGGCCGCGCGCGCATCGACGGCGACCAGATGGCCGTCGCCCGGACGCCCGACCGTGGCCGCGCCATGCGCCATCAGCCACAGCAGCGGCGCGCCGTCCTGATGCGGCGTGCCGCGATTGGCGAAGGCGGCCGCGCCCGGGCCGAGATGGCGGATCATCTCGTCCGGGTTCGCGCCATAGCCGCCCGTGGCCAGCACCAGCGCCTCTGCCTGAAGGCTGTGCTGCCCGTCCGCTGTCTGCACGGTCAGGCAAAGCGGCCGGTCCTCGGCCCAGTCGGGCGGCAGCGCCTCGATCCGGCCGCTTGCGATCCGGACGCCCAGCTGCCCGGCCGCGCGCAGCAAGGCATGGCTCAGCGCCTGACCGCCGCCGCGAAAGAAGGCGGTGCGGCGCGAGAAGGGCAGGTTGCCCTCGTCCCAGGGCTCGAAGGCGACGCCCCTTGCCGCCAGCCAGGGCCCGAGATCCGCCGAGCCCCGTGCCAGAACGCCCGCAAGCCCGGTATCGGAGGGCACGAGCTTTTGTATATCGGCCGTGAACTCGGCCGCGGGATAGCTGCCGCGCTGCCAGCGGGTCTCGCTGTCATGGGCGAGGCGGATGTTGCGCGAATGGCGCGTGTTTCCGCCCCAAAGAGGCATCGGGGCCGGGTCGATCAGCGTCACCTCGGCCCCGCAAAGCCGCGCCTCGATGGCCGCGGTCAGCCCGGCAAAGCCCGCGCCCGCGACCAGAACCCCGGTCGCCCCGGGCAGGGCGGACGGGCCCGGAACGGGCGGAACAGGGCGGGGGTCGGGCATCGCGGCTCTCCGGCGGGCGGGCTCGGCCCGTTGAACCCGTCACGGGCGGCAAGTTCAACCCGGAAGATCGCCAGGGGTACCCCCGGCCCCCGGGGGGAAGGCCCCGGGGGATCACTCGGCGGCGATGCGGCCGTCGGTCTCCGGTGCATAGGGCGTGTTCCGGGCCAGGTACTCGGCCGTGACATCGGCAAGGTCGGGGCCGAAATCATAGACCTCGCGGGCGTCGAGAAACATGGTGTAGCCGTCGCCCCCGTTCCGGACATAGTTGTTCGATACGAGTCCATAGCTCTTGTCGGGATCGAGGGGCTCCCAGTCGGTGCCCTCCTTCACCTCGACCTTGCGCAGCCGCTGGCCGGGCTCGGCGCCGGGGGCCCAGATGAACCGCAGCCCCGCGACCTGCGGGAAGCGGCCCGCGCCCTCTTCGGCCAGACCCAGCCCGTGCTCGAGCGCCGCGCGCAGCGTCGCGCCGCTGACATGGAAGGTCGACAGCGTGTTCCGGAACGGCAGAACCGTCAGCACCTCGCCCATCGTCACCGGCCCCTCGTCGATCGAGGCCCGCAGGCCGCCGCCATTCTGGATCGCGACCTGGATGCCCTGGCTGCGCACCCGGTCGAGCATCGCCTCGGCCACCAGATTGCCCATCGCGCATTCGCCCGCGCGGCAGGAGCCGCGATCGCCGTCGATCGGGGCCGTCGTCTCGGCCACCACGTTCTGGCGGATCTCTTCCAGCGGCTTGGCAAGCTCCGCGATGCGGGCCTTGATCTCCGCATCCTCGGCGACCGAGGCGTCGAGCAGGATCGGGTCGCCCCCGGCCGAGACCAGCCCGCCCGCATCGTCGAAAACCAGATCGACCCGGCCGAGATACCGGCCATAGGCATAGGCCTGCACGATGGCGGTCCGGCCCAGCATGGTCGGGTAGGGGCCAGCCGCCGCCGCATCGGTATTCGACAGCAGGGTATGGCTGTGGCCGCCGACGATCACGTCGATGCCGGTGGTTTCGGCCGCGATCCGCTTGTCGGTCTCATGGCCCGAATGGCTGAGCAGGACGATCTTGTCGATGCCCTCGGCGGTGAGGCGGTCGGCCTCGGCCTGCGCCGCCCCGACCGGATCGGTGAAGACGATATCGGGGCCGGGGCTCGCGAGGTCAGGATTGCCCTGCGGGGTGAGGCCGATCACGCCGATCCTCTCGCCCGCCACCTCGATCACCGTCGATTTGAGGATCGCGTCCCTCAGCAGCGGTTCGGCCGACAGATCGGCATTGGCCATCAAGAGCGGCATCGTCACCCGGGCGGCGAAATCGGCCAGCCCCTCGGGACCGTCGTCGAATTCGTGATTGCCGACGGCCATCGCGTCATAGCCCAGCCGGTTGACCATCTCGGCCACGGCCTTGCCCTTGTAATAGCTGTAGAACAGCGTGCCCTGGAACTGGTCGCCCGCATCCAGCAGCAGCATCGGCCCGCCCTCGGCCCGGGCGGCGGCGATGGCGGTCGCGAGCCGTGCCGTGCCGCCGAAACAGGCGCCGGCCAGGTTGTCTTCCTCGGGGCAGTCCGAATCGTATTTCGAGATCGGTTCCAGCCGGGCATGCACATCATTGGTGTGCAGCAGGGTCAGCGCGAAATCGGCCTGCGCCGTACCGGCCAGCAGCGCCAGCGCCGCTGCCGGGAAGAGGATGCGCATGGTCATCGGTCCGGGGCTCCATATGGTTGACGCGGGCCAGATTGGCGCGGTTCGGACGGGCTGTCAAAGCCCCCCGCGCTTGACCCGGGGCGCGGCAGGGGGCATGTCGGGCGCATGCTGATCTACAAGATTTTCCGACGCGCCGAATGGGATGCGCTCCGCGAGCGGGGCGCCAGTCGCGGCGCGCCGGTCGATCTGGCCGATGGCTTCATCCATCTCTCGACCGCCGGGCAGGTGGCCGGCACCGCCGAGAAGCACTTTGCGGGCGAAAGCGACCTGGTTCTGGTCGCGGTCGAGGCCGACAGGCTGGGGCCCGACCTGAAATGGGAACCCTCGCGCGGCGGCGCCCTGTTCCCGCATCTTTACCGTGAGCTCCGACTTGCCGATCTGGTCTGGGACAAGTCGCTGCCGCTGGGCGCGACCGGGCATATCTTTCCCGAGGGGGTGATATGACGCCGCTTGAACGGGTGGGGCTGGCGGTGTTTCACCGGATCGAGCCGGAACGCGCCCATGCGCTGTCGCTGACGGCGCTGCGGCGCGGGCTCGTGCCGCTGCCGGGGCAACTCACCAGCTCGCGGCTGGCCACCGATCTGGCCGGGCTTTCGCTGCCCAACCCGGTGGGGCTGGCGGCAGGTTACGACAAGAACGCGGTGGCGCTGGGACCGCTGATGCGGGCGGGCTTCGGCTTTCTCGAGGTCGGCGCCGCGACGCCCCGGCCGCAGCCCGGCAATCCGCGGCCGCGGCTGTTCCGGCTGATCGAGGACCGGGCCGCGATCAACCGCTTCGGCTTCAACAATGACGGCATGGAGGCGGTCCGCGCCCGGCTGGCGGCGCGGCCCGCAGGCGTGCCGGTGGGGCTGAACCTCGGCGCCAACAAGGACAGCCCCGACCGGGCGGCCGATTTCGCCACGGTGCTGCGGGCCTGCGGTGCGCATGTCGATTTCGCCACGGTCAATGTCTCGTCGCCCAATACCGAGAAGCTGCGCGATCTGCAGGGCCACGAGGCGCTGGCGGCGCTGCTGGCGGGGGTGATGGCGGCGCGGGCGGAACTTTCCCGCCCCGTTCCGGTTTTCCTCAAGATCGCGCCGGATCTGACCGATGCCGAGATCGACGACATTGCCGCCGTGGCGCTGGAGGCCGGGGTCTCGGGCATCGTCGCCACCAATACCACGCTGGCGCGGACCGGGCTGAAAAGCGCCGGGGCCGGGCAGGCGGGCGGGCTGTCTGGCGCGCCGCTCTTCGCGCGCTCGACCCGGGTTCTGGCCCGGCTGTCGGCCGCGACCGGCGGGCAATTGCCGCTGATCGGGGTGGGCGGCGTCGGTTCGGCCGAGGAGGCCTATGCCAAGATCCGCGCGGGCGCCTCGGCGCTGCAGCTTTATACCGCGCTGGTCTATGGCGGCATGAGCCTCGTGGGCGACATCGTCGAGGGGCTCGACCGGCTGCTGGCGCGGGACGGGTTCGCCCATGTCTCCGAGGCCGTGGGCACGGGACGAAAGGACTGGGAATGAGGGGCTGGGAATGACGGCGATCGCGATCTGGCACAATCCGCGCTGCTCGAAATCGCGCGCGGCTCTGGCGCTTCTGCAGGAGCGGGGCGTCGAGCCCCAGGTGCGGCGCTATCTCGAGGTGCCGCCGAACGAGAAGGAGCTGCGCGAGGTTCTCGACATGCTGGGCGGACCCGCCATCGGCATGATGCGGACCGGCGAGCCGCTATTCTCCGAGCTGGAGCTTGCCAGGGATGCGCCCGACGAGGTGCTGATCGCGGCCATGGCCGCGCATCCGAAGCTGATCGAGCGGCCGCTGGCGATGGCCGATGGCCGTGCCGTTCTGGGCCGCCCGCCCGAACGGGTGCTGGAGCTTCTGGAAGACTGAGGCCCGGGAATGGGCAGGGCAGGGGGGCCGGAGCCCCCGCCCGTCAGTTCAGGCCTGCTTGCGGTCGGCCATGGCGGCCGCGAAGCGTTCGAACAGGTAATAGCTGTCTTGCGGGCCCGGGCTCGCCTCGGGGTGATATTGCACCGAGAAGACCGGGCGGTCGGTCATGCGGATGCCGCAATTCGACCCGTCGAACAGCGAGACATGGGTTTCCTTGACGCCCTCGGGCAGGGTCTGGCTGTCGACGGTGAAGCCGTGATTCATCGAGGTGATCTCGACCTTGCCGGTCTCGAGATCCTTCACCGGGTGGTTGGCGCCGTGATGTCCGTGGTTCATCTTGACGGTCTTCGCCCCCAGCGCCAGGGCCAGCATCTGGTGCCCGAGGCAGATCCCGAACAGCGGCACGTCCTTGTCGAGGATCTTGCGGATCATCGGCACCGCGTATTCGCCGGTCGCCGCCGGATCGCCCGGACCGTTCGACAGGAACACGCCCTCGGGCTCGAGCGCCAGCACGTCCTCGGCACTGGCGCTGGCGGGCAGCACGGTCACGTCGCAGCCGGCCGAGGCCAGGCAGCGCAGGATGTTGCGCTTGGCGCCATAGTCTATGGCCACGACCCGGTGGCCGGGCTCGGTGCGTTTCGCGTGCCCCTCGGGCCAGCTCCAGCGCATCTCGTCCCAGCGATAGCTTTGCGCGCAGGTGACATCCTTGGCCAGGTCGAGCCCGACCAGGCCGGACCAGGCGCGCGCCTTGGCCACCAGCTTCTCGATGTCGAACTTGCCCTCGGGATCATGGGCCAGCGCCACATGCGGCGCGCCCTGCTGGCGGATCGCCCGGGTCAGCCGCCGGGTGTCGATGCCGCCGATGCCGATCCGGCCGCGCCGGGCCAGCCAGTCCTTCAGCGCATCGGCCGCGCGCCAGTTCGAGGGCTCGGTCGGGTCCCATTTCACCACCATGCCCGCGGCCACCGGATCGGCGGTCTCGTCATCGTCGGGATTGACGCCGACATTGCCGATATGGGGGAAGGTGAAGGTCACCACCTGACCCGCATAGGAAGGGTCGGTCATGATCTCCTGATAGCCGGTCATGGCGGTGTTGAAGCAGAGCTCGGCCACCGTCTCGCCCACGGCGCCGAAGCCATGGCCGTAGAAGACGGTCCCGTCGGCGAGGGTCAGGCAGGCGGTCGGGTGAGGCGTGGCGGCTGGCATCGGGATCTCCTGGGCGCTGGTCGGCCGGACACTAGGTCGAGGCCAAAGAAGAATCAAGAGCCAGCGGCAAAATGCAAAATGGTTTAAATTCAGTTATTTAGCGTCATATTGCCCGGGTTGTCAGGGTCCGGTCCTGCCCTTATCTTGCCCAACTTGACCTTGGCAAACGAGATGAGGCAGCCGATGGACCTACGCACCCGCATTTCTGCGGCGCTCAAGGCGGCGATGAAGGACAGGGAGGCGAACCGGCTCGGAACGCTGAGGCTGATCAATGCCGCGATCAAGGACCGCGACATCGCGGCCCGTACCGGCGATACCGAAGAGGGTGTGAGCGAGGCCGAGCTGCTGGCCATCCTCGCCCGCATGGTCAAGCAGCGACAGGAAAGCGCACGCGCCTATGAAGAGGGCGGGCGACTCGACCTGGCCGAACGCGAACGTGCCGAGATCGCCGTGATCGAGGAATATCTGCCGCGTCAGCTGACCGCGGACGAGGTCGACGAGGCAATCGGCACGGCGATCGTCGAGACCGAGGCCAATTCGATCCGCGACATGGGCCGGGTGATGGCGCAGCTGAAGGCCAGATATGCCGGCCGGATGGATTTCGCCGCCGTCGGCCCGATGGTGCGTCAGCGTCTGTCCTGACCGCGGGCGGCCGCGTCCTGTCAGGGCCCGTCTCTGCGGCCCCCCTTGCGTCGCGTGCGCGCATGGCCATCCGGAAAACGGCGTCGTAAGGGGAAAGGCAGGGGGCTGCATGCCCTTCCGCCCGGGCTCGAGGGCAGATAACGTGAAGACTTACACGGAGGCGGGGATCGGTCCATGCTGAGATACCTGAAGAATGTCAAACCCGAAGACTGGCCGGCGCTGTTGTTGCGCGCGGGCGCGCTGGCCTTGATCACGGTGCATCTGGTCACGTTTCTCTTCATCTACCAGCATCCGCTTTTCATCCTCACGGCGGTGGGGATGGGGCTGCTGCTCGCGCGAGAGATGTATGAGGACCTGTCGCAGCGCTTTTTCCGGCTGAAGGCCGAGGAATTCGAGCGCGAGCTGCAGGATCTGAAGGGCACCGCTCCGACCGCGGCCGAGGGCGGCCGGCGTTCGCTGCTTATCGAGGAAACCGGCGCGCTGAAGGATATCTCGGCCCGCGCCTTCAGGTCCTGACGGTTTCAGGGGCGCGCGCCGCGCGCCCCTCTGCCTAGGAGGCTTCGGGCGGCAGCGGCCCGAAGACCCGGTCGAAGCTGCGCCGCAGCGCGACATCGACATCGGCCATGGTGACCGGCAGCCCCAGATCGACCAGGCTGGTCACGCCATGGCCGCGGATGCCGCAGGGCACGATCCCGTCGAAATGCCCGAGATCCGGCTCGACATTGATCGAGAGCCCGTGGAAGCTGACCCAGCGCCGCAGTCGCACGCCGATGGCGGCGATCTTGTCCTCGCGCGGCGCGCCCGACGGCCCGGGCGGCAGATCGGGGCGCACCACCCAGACCCCGACCCGGCCCGCACGCCGCTCGCCCCGTACATTGAATTCGGCGAGGGTCTCGATCACCCATTGCTCCAGTTGCCAGACGAAGCGGCGCACGTCACGGCCGCGCCGCCCGACATCGAGCATGACATAGACCACCCTCTGGCCCGGCCCGTGATAGGTGAACTGGCCGCCGCGCCGGGTTTCGTAGACCGGAAACCGGCCCGGATCGGTAAGGTCTTCGGGCCGCGCCGAGGTGCCCGCGGTGTAGAGCGGCGGATGTTCGAGCAGCCAGATCGCCTCGCGGGCCTGTCCGGCCGCAATCTGCCCGGCTCTGGCCTCCATCGCGGCAACCGTTTCCTCGTAGGGTGAAAGTTCTTTTAATTCAAGCCATTCCGGCCCCATCTTCACGTCTTCCTTCTGTCGCGGCCAACCGCGCCCGTGCAGAATGCCCTGCCTTCGGGCGGGGGCGGCGCGTTCGTGCCAGTCAGGAGAGACATGTCGGCATGACGACGAAAGTTGCAATGCCCTGCCTTGCGGCGCCTCCGGCCCGCATTCTGCGCTGCGGTCGGCGATGTTCGTCAGGCCGCGGATCGGAAGCGGCGATGTCGCCCGGGCTGTCGGATTCGTGCGGATCTGTCTGCCGGTCGGCTTTCGTCTGGTGCCGGGGCGGCGCAGGCTGTGGTCATGGGAGCGGCGCCCGGCGGGCGGGCGAGGCCTTTCCGCATCCGTCCGGCGGGCGGCGAGAGGGGGGCTTTCGAGCCCGATTACGGGGCCTCGTGCTGCCCTGCCGTTGCGCCGCACCCGGCGGCAGAAAAAACGCGAAAATCCCCCTTCACATCCCCGATCCGACTCGTTATGAACCGCCGCACTACCAGACACGTGCGGTCGTGGCGGAATTGGTAGACGCGCAGCGTTGAGGTCGCTGTGGGGTAACTCCCGTGGAAGTTCGAGTCTTCTCGACCGCACCATAGTCCAAGCAAGATCAAGGCCTTACGGCTGTGTTTCGACGCAGTCCCCGATATGGTCCTCCATGGCGACGAGAGATGCCGGGGGATCTGGCGGCGTTGATTTCATGCTTCGCCCTTTTCAAGCCATGGCTGAATGTCCTCGAATCTCGCGAGCCTCACGTTCCAGCGTTTGATGCTGCGCCACTCGCCTCCGGCAGGGGCTATCCATCGGTGACAGGCGGATGTGCTGACCCCTAGCAAAGCGGGGGTATCCCTCGGTTTTTGGGGGGCGGCAGTGGCATTGTCCCGGCTGGATGGCCGAGGAAATTGTGGGGAAGAAAACGCGATTCACCGGAGCCCGGATCATCGGCCTCCTGCGGCAGGCGGGGAACACCGTCCTTGCCGAAAGGCGCGCCGGCGGATCGGCCTGTCATCAGCGCGTCCGGAAGATCTCTGTCGATGCCCTTGCACGGATCGCTTCATCTCCGAGGTCCCAAGCCGTGGCACGGAATTCCGGACAGTCTCACCGGGATATGTCAGTGGCACGCTCCTGGAATGAGCCGAGAGCAGGGGCATCGCCCTGACCCGCATCCATTCCGGCAGGCCCCGGCAGAACGCCTATGGTGAGCGCGGCAACCGGACGGTCCGGCGCAAATGACTGCCCTCTACAGGTTCGAAAGCATCCAATAGGTGTGGCAGGTAGCCACCGAGTGGCGCGGGTCCCAAGACACCAAACGTCCCAATATGGGCGCCGTCGCTTCCATTTACCGCCTGACGGCAGAATGCCGGATCGGGCCTGTGTCACCCCCGTTTTCGCCAGAGATGGCAGCGCCGCAACCGAGACGTAAAACCACCTGGGAAAAGGTTGGAGCCTGTCCGGAGGAACCGAACCAGCTCTCACGGGCCGGGATGGGGCGTGACACGAAGGCTCATGAAAAACGGCGCCCCCCGACTTGGGAGGCGCCGCCCGTTCGTTCTTAGGGTCCTGGTCGCGCGTGGCCTCAGAAGCCTGCCTTGATCTTCTCGAAGGCGGCCGATTGCTTCTCGCGCAGCTCGCCCGGCATCGGCAACTGGGCCAGCACCGGCACGTCGATCGGCCCGAGCCCGATCGCGGTCAGCGCCTCGTTTCCGATCGCGGCCATCGCCTTGGCATTCGCCTGGCCGTAGCCCGCATCGAGCAGGGCCTTGGTCGAGGAGGGGGCAAGCGTGGCATTGAGGAAGTCATAGGCCTTCTGTTCGGAGCCGGGGCCGTCCTTCAGGTCGACATAGCCGCAGACCCAGAGCGACGAGCCCTCCTTGGCCTCGCGCTGGAACCCGACCGGAAAGCCCTGATCGACCATGGTCGGCAAGGTCTCGTTCCAGGCCCAGGAGACCAGCACCTCGCCCGAGGCCAGCAGCTGCGCCAGCTCGGCCGGATCGGTCCAGTAGGTGCGCAGGTTCGGATGCACATCGCGCAGCCAGGCGACGGCGGCGTCGAACTGGGCATCGGTGACGGTGCTCCAGTTGGTGGTGCCGGTCGCCAGATAGGCCAGGGCGAAGGCGTCGTCGACATTGTCGGGCAGCGTCACCCGGCCCGCATATTCGGGGTTCTTGAACACGTCGAGCGAGGCCACGTCCCCGGCCGGGACGTCCTCGGTGTTGTAGGCGATGGCGGTCGAGCCGAAATCGGTCGGCACGAAATAGACCTCGGCGCCGGTATCGGCCACGTCGGTGCCCTTGAGATCGGCGTTGATATGTTCCCAGGCGGTGATCCTCGATGTGTCCCAGGGCTCGAGAATGCCGGATTCGATCCATTTCGTGACCGAGCCCGCGCAGATATGGCTGACATCGGTCCTGAAGCCCGAGCGCAGCTTCTGGAGCGCCTCCTCCTCGTCGCCGAAGAAGGTGAAGCTCGGCTCCTGGCCGTATTTTTCGGCGTAATCGGCATGGAAGGCCGGGATCTCGAAGCCGGAATAGTCGAAGACAAGCAGATCGGGGTCGGCGGCCCAGGCGGCGGACCCGGCGATCAGGGCCACGGTGCTGACGAGAATCGGGCGGATGGTCATGGGCTTCCCTCGCTTTGGGGGTTGGATCGGATTCACGCTAGTCGTGCGCCGGGCTCCGCTCAAGGGTATTGGCGGGGACTCGCCTCTGCCGCGCCGGTCTGCCACAAGGGGGCCCAGAGAAGAGGACGGACAGATGGGACAGGCAGTGGTCACGGTCGGGTGGTGCCGGCTGATGGCGCGATACAATCGCTGGCAGAACCGCGCGATGATGGAGGAGGTCGCCCGGCTTGACGCGGCCGAGCGCATGGCGCCGCGCGGGGCCCATTGGGGATCGATCCAGGGCACGATGGCGCATCTGCTCTGGGCCGATCATGTCTGGATGTCGCGGCTTGACGGCTGGGAGGCGCCGCATGCCCGTCTCGAGGACAGCGCCGGCTTCGTCGCCGACTGGTCGGAATACCGCTCGAAGCGGCAGATCACCGATGCCCGGATCAGCCGCTGGTCGCAGGGCCTGTCCGAGGCCGATCTCGCGGAGGATCTGTCCTGGTATTCGGGGGCGGCGGGGCGCGAGATGACCGTGCCGCGCGCGATCTGCATCGTTCACATGTTCAATCACCAGACTCATCACCGCGGCCAGATCAGTGCGATGCTGACGGCGGCCGGGGTGCTGACGGCCCCGACAGATCTGTTTCTGATGCCGGATCTCGTCGGTTAGGGAAAACCAGAAAGAGGGAAACAAGCATGTTCAAGGCGCTGGTCGTCGAGAAGGACGAAGAGGGCAAGACCCATGCCGCGGTGCAAAATCTTGACGAGGACCGTCTGCCCGAGGGCGATGTCACGGTCGCGGTCGAGTATTCGACGCTGAACTACAAGGACGGTCTGTGCCTGGGCTCGGGCGGCGGGCTGGTGCGTCAATGGCCGCATGTGCCGGGGATCGACTTTGCCGGGGTGGTCCAGCAAAGCGCCGATCCGCGCTACAAGCCCGGCGACCGGGTGGTGCTGACCGGCTGGCGCGTGGGCGAGGTGCATTGGGGCGGCTATGCCCAGCGGGCGCGGGTCAAGGCCGACTGGCTGGTGCCGCTGCCCGACGGGCTGTCGACCCATTCGGCGATGGCGGTCGGCACGGCGGGCATGGCCGCGATGCTGGCGGTGATCGCGCTGGAGGATCACGGGCTGAAGCCCGGCGACGGTCCGGTCCTGGTCACCGGCGCCTCGGGAGGCGTGGGCTCGGTGGCGACGGCGGTGCTGGCGAAGCTGGGCCATGAGGTGGCGGCGGTGACCGGCCGCCCCGGGTCCGAGGACTATCTGCGTGCCCTCGGGGCCAGCCAGGTCGTGCAGCGCGAGGACTTGTCCGAGGTGACGCGCAAGCCGCTCGAAAGCGAGCTCTGGGCCGGCTGCGTCGACCCGGTGGCGGGCGCGATGCTGGGCCGGGTCCTGAAGCAGATGAAATACGGTTCTTCGGTCGCGGCCGTGGGTCTTGCGGGCGGCGCGGCCATCGAGGGCGCGCTGATCACGCCCTTCATCCTGCGCGGGGTCAACCTTCTGGGCATCGACAGCGTGATGCAGCCCTACGAGGCCAGGCTGCGCGCCTGGAAGCGGATCGCGACGGACCTGCCGATGGACCGGCTCAAGGGCATGATCCGCAGCGCGACGCTGGAAGATCTGCCAGGGCTCGGCAAGGACATCCTGAAGGGGCAGGTGCAGGGCCGGGTCGTCGTCGACCTGAACGCCTGAGCCTCCCGGCCCGGGCTTGAAACACGGGCTTGAAACACGGGCTTGAAAAGGGGCGCGCCGCGAGGTCGCGCCCCTTTTTGTCTTTGGCAATCTGCTTTCTGATGGCGATCTGCTTACCCGCCCTAAGCGTCTCCTGAAAATATTTCCGTTTTTAAATCAGGGACATGGCGAAATACTGCCATGGCTTTCGCGGGCGTTGACGGCCGTTTTGGGGCGAAAGCTTGGTCTTTCTAACAAAAACTTCTAAGCTGTGCTCTGGTCCGGCGGTGGGCGGGGCAGGGCTCTGCCATGGGTGCCGCAGGGGGAAGAAGGGTCCATGAAGGAGGGTCCATGTTCAAGAAGATACTGGTGCCGGTCGATCTGGCCCATGCCGAGGCGCTGAAGCGTTCCTGCGACGTCGCGGGCGATCTTGCGCGGCATTACGGCATCGGCGTCACCTATGTCGCGGTGACCGCGCCGCAGCCCGGCCGGCTGGCGCGCTCGCCCGAGGAATACCGCAAGAAGCTCGAGGCCTTTGCCCGGGCCGAGGCCGAGACCCATGGTCACCTTGCCGATGCGCGGGTGATCGTCTGTTCGGACCCGGCCGCCGAGCTCGACGCGGCGCTGATGGACGCGCTGAAAGAGGTGGGCGCCGATCTGGTGGTGATGGCGAGCCATCTGCCGGGTGTGGCCGAGCGGATCTGGCCCTCGCATGGCGGCCGGCTGGCCGGTCATGCGCGGGTCTCGGTGCTGCTGGTGCGGCCCGAGAGCGGCTCCGCGGATAGCCGCTCCTGAGAATTCAAGCAGAAGGAACAAGTATGAGTGACCAGACAACGGAGCAGTTAACGGATCAGGGCATTCCCGCGCCGGAAGGCGAGGTGGACCTGATCGAGACGGATTACGAGATCGGTCAGGACAATATCGAAGGCAGTCTGGGACCGTTCGGTTTTGACATCCACAACCCGGTTTTCCTGGTATCTGGCCTGTGTATCATGGCCTTCGTGTTCTACGCGCTCGCGCTGCCCGAGCAGGCAGGAGCGGTATTCGGCTGGCTGAGGCCGTTCCTGACTTCGACCTTCGACTGGTTCTTTCTGAGCGCGGCCAATGTCTTCGTGCTGTTCTGTCTGGCGCTGATCGTGCTGCCGGTGGGGCGGGTCAGGCTGGGGGGCGCCGATGCGACGCCCGATTACAGCTATTCGGGCTGGTTCGCGATGCTGTTCGCCGCGGGCATGGGCATCGGTCTGATGTTCTTCGGCGTGCTCGAGCCGGTCTATCACATGGCGATCTCGCAGCCGCTCGGCACGCCGTCGCCCTTTGCCGCCGATGGCAGCCTGATCCCCGAGAATGTCGATGCGGCGCGCGAGATGGGGCTGGCCGCCACGATCTATCACTGGGGGCTGCACCCCTGGGCGATCTATGCCATCGTGGCGCTGGCGCTGGCGCTTTTCACCTATAACAAGGGGCTTCCGCTGACGATCCGGTCGGCCTTCTACCCGATCTTCGGCGAGAGGATCTGGGGGTGGACCGGCCATTTCATCGACATCCTTGCGGTCTTCGCCACGCTGTTCGGCCTGGCCACCTCGCTTGGTTTCGGGGCGCAGCAGGCCAATGCCGGTCTGAGCCATGTCTTCGGCGTGCCCGAGGATCTGACGGTGCAGATCCTGCTGATCACCGGCATCACCGCGATCGCGCTGATCTCGGTGCTGCGCGGGCTCGACGGCGGCGTCAAGGTGCTGTCCGAGATCAACATGATCGTCGCCGCGCTGCTGCTGGTCTTCGTGCTGGTGGCCGGGCCGACCGGCACCATCCTGACCGATTTCGGCGAGGGCATGCTGGCCTATGTCAGGGATCTGCCGGCGCTGTCGAACCCGTTCGGCCGGGAGGATACCGACTATCTGCAGGGCTGGACCGCCTTCTACTGGGCCTGGTGGATCTCCTGGTCGCCCTTCGTCGGCATGTTCATCGCCCGCGTCAGCCGTGGCCGTACGGTGCGGGAATTCGTGATCTGCGTGCTGGTGATCCCGAGCCTCGTCTGCGTGCTGTGGATGGCGGTCTTCGGCGGTGCGGCCATCGATCAGGTTCTGTCCGATCCGGCAGGCAGCGCGGTCAAGGCGCAGGTGATCGACGCTTACAACCCGCCGATGTCGCTCTTTGCGATGCTCGATGCGCTGCCCTGGGCGTCGATCACCTCGGTGATCGGGATCGTGCTGGTGATCGTGTTCTTCGTCACCTCGTCGGATTCGGGGTCGCTGGTGATCGACACGATCACCGCGGGCGGCAAGATCGACGCGCCGCTGCCCCAGCGGGTGTTCTGGTGCACCTTCGAGGGGGCGGTGGCCATCGTCCTCTTGGTCGGCGGCGGCCTGTCTGCGCTGCAGGCGATGGTGATCTCGACCGGGCTGCCCTTCACGCTGGTCCTGCTGGTCATGTGCTTCTCGATCTTCCGGGGACTGCAGACCGAGAGCCGCTAGCGGCGAATCTTCCGGGCCCTAGTCCGTAGGGCCCGGATTTCAAGGCGTTGCCTGGCCGCACCTGGCCGATTAGACAGGTTCCAACGGCCAGGCAGCATCTGGGTGGGCAATGGTTGCGCTCGATATCGAATTTGTTCGTAATCAGTTTCCTGCCTTCGGGTACAAGGATCTGCGCGACAAGGTGTTCTGCGAGAATGCGGGCGGCTCCTATGCCTGCCGCTATGTGATCTGGCGGCTGCATCGCTTCTACCAGGAACGAAAGGTCCAGCCCCATGGCGCCTTCGGCGTCTCGCGCCTGGCGGGCGAGGAGATGGACGAGGCCCATACCCGCCTTGCCGCGCATCTGGGCATCGGCCGGGACGAGCTGCATTTCGGCCCCTCGACCAGCGCCAATACCTATGTCCTGTCCCAGGCCTTCGGCGACTGGATCGGGGCAGGCCAGGCCATTGTCGTCACCGATCAGGATCACGAGGCCAATTCCGGCGTCTGGCGGCGGCTGGCGGCGCGCGGCATCGAGATCAGGGAATGGAAGGTCGATCCCGATACCGGGCATCTCGACCCCGAGCGGCTCGAGCCGCTGCTGGACGAGACCGTGCGGCTGGTCTGCTTTCCGCATGCCTCCAACATCCTCGGCGAGGTCAACGATGTCGCCCGCATCACCGCCATGGTGCGCCGGGCGGGCGCCTTCACCTGCGTCGACGGGGTCAGCTTCGCGCCGCACGGGCTGCCCGATCTGCCCGCGCTCGGGGCCGATATCTACCTGTTCTCGACCTACAAGACCTTCGGGCCGCATCAGGGGGTGATGCTGGTCCGGCGCGAACTGGCCTATCAGCTTCCCAACCAAGGCCATTGGTTCAACGGCGACGATGCCGTGCGCCGGTTCGATCCGGCCGGGCCCGATCACGCGCAGGTGGCGGCCACGGCCGGGATTTCGGACTATATCGACGCGCTTTACGATCACCATGTCCGGGGCGGGCGCGATGCCCATGCCCGGGCCGGGATCGTGGCCGGCATGATCCGGGCGCAGGAGACCCGGGTGCTGGAGCCGCTGCTCGATTATCTCGCGACCCGGCCGGACTTGCGCGTGCTGGGGCCGCGGGCGGCGGGGCCGACGCGGTTGCCGACGGTGTCGATCGCGCTGGACCGCTCGGCGGCCGAGGTTGCCGGGCGTCTGGCGGCGCGCGGCGTGCTGGCCGGAGGCGGGCATTTCTACGCCCAGCGGCTGCTCGGGGCGATGGGGATCGACCCCAGGCAGGGCGTGCTGCGGCTGAGCCTGCTGCATTACACTCTCCCCGAGGAGGTTGACCGCCTGATCGCCGCGCTAGATTCGGAACTCTAGGACCCGCAGCGTGGCGGGCCTTCAAGGGGACATGGCAAAACCGGATGTCAGACCAAGCGCCCGTGATCTGGTGGGTCCGTCGCGACCTGCGCCTCGGCGACAACGCCGCGCTTGCCGCGGCGGCGGGGTCGGGGCGGCCGGTGGTGCCGCTCTTCATCCATGACGAAACCGTCGAGGCGCTTGGCGCGGCGGCGAAATGGCGGCTGGGCGAGGGCGTTGCGGCTTTCGCCCGGGCTCTGGGCGCGCGCGGCTCGCGGCTGATCCTGCGCCGGGGCGCCGCGCCGGGCGTGCTGCGCGCGGTGGCGGCCGAGACCGGTGCCGCCGCGATCGTCCGGAGCCGCGCCTACGACCCGCTCGGGCGTGACAGCGACAAGGCGGTGGAGGACGGGCTTGTCGGGACCGGGATCGAACTGCGCGCGGTTGCCGGGTCTCTGCTGTTCGAGCCCTGGACGGTCGAGACCGGGCAGGGCGGCTTCTACAAGGTCTATACGCCCTACTGGAAGGCGGTGCGCGACCGCGACCTGCCCGAGCCCGCGCCTGCGCCGGGGCTGATCCCGCGGCCCGATTTCTGGCCCGCCTCCGACGAGATCGAGGACTGGCGGATGGGGGCGGCGCTTGGCCGGGGGGCGGCCGTGCTGGCGCGTCATGCCTCGGTCGGCGAGGAGGCGGCGCAGGGGCGGCTGGGTGCCTTCGCGGCGCAGAAGATCGCCGATTACGCCGAGCGGCGCGATTTTCCGGCGGCCGGGGCCACCTCGCGCCTGTCCGAGCATCTGAGCTGGGGCGAGATTTCCCCGCGCAGCTGCTGGCATGCGGGGCTGCGGGCGATGGAGGCGGGCAAGGCCGGGGCCGAGACCTTTCTCAAGGAACTCGTCTGGCGCGAATTCGCCTGGCATCTGCTCTGGCACAGTCCGCATATCGCCGAGCGGAACTGGCGCGAGGGCTGGGACGATTTCCCCTGGTCCACGGATGGCGACAGCCCCGAGGCCACCGCTTGGAAGCGCGGCCGCACCGGCATCCCCTTCGTCGATGCCGCGATGCGCGAGATGTATGTGACCGGCACCATGCATAACCGCGCCCGGATGGTCGCGGCCTCCTGGCTGACAAAGAACCTGATGACCCATTGGCGGGTGGGCATGGAATGGTTTGCCGATCACCTGACCGACTGGGACCCGGCCTCGAATGCGATGGGCTGGCAATGGGTGGCCGGATCGGGCCCCGATGCCGCGCCCTATTTCCGGATCTTCAATCCCGAGACGCAGGCGGCGAAATTCGACCCCGACGGCGCCTATCGCGATGCCTGGATCGCCGAGGGGCGGCAGAGCCCGGGCCAGGGCGCGCGGGACTATTTCGACGCGGTGCCGCGCGCCTGGGGGCTGTCGCCCGACGCCGCCTATCCGGCCCCGGCGGTGACGCCCGAGGCCGGGCGCCGCCGCGCGCTGGCGGCCTATCAGGCGCGGGAGGGCTAGGCCGTTGCACGGCCGCGCGCGATCTGCACAATCGCATGGCACGAACGACAAGAACCATAAGGGAACGAGGGAGCCAGGATGACTGTCCTGACGAGTACGAGAGGGCAGGCCGACCTGCCGCGCTATTTCACACAGGTCTTCGACATCGCCGGGCGCATGGGCCACGGTCGGCTCGACTTCGTGCTGCCCGACGGGCGGCGCTTTCGCGCCGAGGGGCGCGGCGCCGGCCCGGTGGCCCAGCTCGATATCCACGATGCCGACGTCTTCGCCCGGCTGATCCGCGAGGGCGATCTGGGCTTTTGCGAAGCCTATGTCGAGGGCGGCTGGTCCACCCCCGACCTGATGGCCTTCATGGATCTCGTCCATGCCGATAACGACGAACTCTTCGACGGGTTCCCCGGCCTCGGGCTGCTCCGCGCCTATGAGCGGCTGCGGTTCTGGCTGCAGAGCAATTCGAAGACCCAGGCGCGCAAGAACATCTCGCACCATTACGACCTCGGAAACGAGTTCTACGGGCTCTGGCTCGACGAGACGATGACCTATTCCTCGGCGCTGTTCCGCACCGGGCAAGAAAGCCTCGAGGCCGCGCAGGAGCTGAAATATGCCGCCATGGTCGACCAGATGGGGGTGGCGCCGGGCGATCACGTCTTGGAAATCGGCTGCGGCTGGGGCGGCTTCGCCGAATATGCTGCCGGACAGCGGGGCCTCAAGGTCACCGGGCTGACCATCAGCCGCGAACAGCACGACTATGCGGTGGCGCGGATCGCCAGGGCCGGGCTGGCCGACCGGGTCGAGATCAAGCTGCAGGATTACCGCGACGAGACCGGGCGCTATGACGGCATCGCCTCGATCGAGATGTTCGAGGCGGTGGGCGAGAAATACTGGCCGACCTATTTCCGCCAGGTGAATGATTGTCTCAAGCCCGGCGGGCAGGCCACGCTGCAGGTCATCACCGTGCAGGAACGCCGCTACGAGATTTACCGCAAGGGCGTCGATTTCATCCAGAAATACATCTTCCCGGGCGGCATGCTGCCCAGCCCCGGCGTCCTGCGCGCCCAGGCCAGTGCGGCCGGGCTCGAGATCCGGCGCTCGATGGAATTCGGCGAAAGCTATGCGCTGACGCTCCGGCGCTGGCACGAGACCTTCAACGACCGCTGGGACGAGGTCGCGCGGCTGGGCTTCGATGCGCGGTTCCGGCGCATGTGGAACCTCTATCTCGCGTCTTGCGCGGCCACCTTCCACAGCGGAAACTGCGACGTGACCCAGTTGACAGTCGCACGGCCCGCCTGACCCATGCCCATTGCCGCCAAGCCCGTCGCATGCCGTCCTTGCGGAGGGCTGGCCCAGGCCGTTCCGGCGGGCCGGATCGGGCTTGCGGGCGGCTACGGGCCGTGGCTTGGCGTCTTGCTTGCGGTCATCGGCCTCCTGCCGGTCGGTCGCGGTCCGGCCGGGTTGGCGGCCGGGGCCATCTCACATTTCTGGAGCTGAAGGACACGAACATGGAACGCATGTTCCTTTACGGCACTTTGTGCCATCTGCCGCTTTTGGCGCGGGTGCTGAACCGCCCCGCCGGTACGCTGGACACCCTTCCCGCGCGGCTGCCGGATCATGCCGTGCGGCTGGCCGGGGGCGAGGGCTTTCCGCTGATCCTGCCCGAGCCCGGCACGGAGGCCGAGGGGCTTCTGGTCAGTGGGCTGACGACGGAGGATCGGGCGCGGCTTGACTATTACGAGGGCGGCTACGGCTTCGCCCACGACGAGGTGACGGTCGAGACCGCCGCGGGGCCGGTCGCGGCCGGGATCTATGCCCGGGCCCGGTCGGGGCGCGCGCCCACCGAGGCCTGGGATCCGGACGCCTGGCGCGCGCGCTGGGGCGATCTGGTGACCGAGGCCGCGGGCGAGGTGATGCTGGGCTATCCTGACCGCCCGCCCGAGGTGAACGCCCGGCGCGACCGGATGATGCTGGCCCGCGCCGCCTCGACGCTGCGGGCGCGCGCGCCGGGCCCCGCCAGCTTGCGCAAACCGACCCGGCCGGGCGATGTCGTCGAGACCGGGCGGGTCCAGCCCTATGCCAATTTCTTCGCGGTCGAGGAATATACCTTCCGCCATACCCGTTTCGACGGGCGGATGAGCGATCAGATGGTCCGCGCGGCCTTCCTGACCGGCGATGCCGCGACCGTGCTGCCCTACGATCCGGTTCGCGACGCCGTGCTGCTGATCGAGCAGCTGCGCGTCGGGCCCTATGCGCGGGGCGACAGCCAGGTCTGGTCGGTCGAGGCCATTGCCGGGCTGATCGACCCGGGCGAGAGCCCCGAGGAGACGGTGCGCCGCGAGGCGGTCGAGGAGGCGGGGCTTACGCTGGGGGCGCTGCATCGCTGCTATGGCTATTATCCCTCGCCCGGGGCCAAGGCCGAATACGTCTATTCCTTCGTCGGCGAGGCGGATCTGGGCGCCGAGGCGGGCGGGCTTGGCGGGCTTGCGGCCGAGGGCGAGGATATCCGCGGCCATGTCGTGGCGTTCGACCGGGCAATGGAACTGATCGGAACCGGCGAGATCGGCAATGCCCCGCTCATCCTGTCGCTGCTCTGGCTTGCACGTCACCGTGAGACGAACCAGCGCCTGGCTTGAGTTCGCAGCGGGGCGCCAGTAGCAATGACGAAACTGGCTGGCAGAGGGAGACCCACATGGCGGCGATACGGAGCGATCTGGCCGATCTGATCGGCAATACGCCGCTGGTGCGCCTGAAAGGGCCGTCCGAGGCGACCGGCTGCGAGATCCTCGGCAAGGCCGAGTTCATGAATCCGGGCCAGTCGGTCAAGGACCGGGCTGCGCTGTCGATCATCCGCGACGCGGTGGCCCGCGGCGCGCTGGCCCCGGGCGGCACCATCGTCGAGGGCACCGCGGGCAATACCGGCATCGGGCTGGCGTTGGTCGGCGCCTCGATGGGGTTCCGGACCGTCATCGTGATCCCCGAGACCCAAAGCCGCGAGAAGAAGGACATGCTGCGCCTGGCCGGGGCCGAGCTGGTCGAGGTGCCCGCGAAACCCTATCGCGACCCCGACAATTACGTCCGCTATTCGGGCCGTCTGGCCGAGGCGCTGGCGAAGACCGAGCCCAATGGCGCGATCTGGGCCAACCAGTTCGACAATACCGCCAACCGGCAGGCCCATGCCGAGGGCACCGGCCCCGAGATCTGGGAGCAGACCGGCGGCCGGGTCGACGGCTTCATCTGTGCGGTCGGTTCGGGCGGCACGCTGGCGGGCACGGCGATGGCGCTGCAGCCCAAAGGCGTGAAGATCGGGCTGGCCGATCCGCATGGTGCCGCGCTTTACAGCCATTACACCACCGGCGAGATGAAATCCGAGGGCTCCTCGATCACCGAGGGGATCGGGCAGGGCCGGATCACCGCCAATCTCGAGGGGCTCGCGCCCGATTTCTGCTGCCGGATCGGCGATGACGAGGCGCTGCCGGTGCTGTTCGACCTGCTGGCGGAGGAGGGGCTCTGCCTCGGCGGCTCGTCGGGGGTGAATGTGGCGGGGGCGATGCGGATGGCGCGCGAGATGGGCCCCGGCCATGTCATCGTCACCGTGCTGTGCGATTATGGCACGCGGTACCAGTCGAAGCTGTTCGATCCGGACTTCCTTCGCGGCAAGGGCCTGCCGGTCCCGCCCTGGATGGACCGCGCTGCCATGAGAAACGACGGCAATGGATGCAGGCCTGCGCTGCCGGAGGTATTCGCCGGATGAAGACCCGTTTTCTGGCCGTTCTGCTGCTGGCCATGGCCGCAGCCGTGTTTTCGCATGGCGGCGCGGCCCCCGCCTTCGCCCAGGCCCAGAGCCAGCAGGAAGGGATCGACTACGCCCAGTGGGACAGGGATGCCTCGCGCGCCGAGAAGGTGCTTGCCGAGGGCAAGGCCACGACGCCTGCCTTCGACACGTTGCGCAGCGAGCTGGTCGACTGGCGCACGCGCTTTCTCGACGCGCAGAACATCAACTCGTCCCGGATCAAGACCCTGCGCGACCAGATCTCGGCCCTGGGCGATCCGCCCGCCGAGGGCGAGAGCGAACCCAAGGAGATCGCCCAGCGCCGGGCCGAGCTGACCAAGCAGCTCAACCAGGCGCAGGCGCCGAGCCTGAAGGCGGTCGAGGCCTATAGCCGGGCCGACGGGCTGATCCGCGAAATCGACCAGACCATCCGCGAGCGCCAGGCCGATCAGCTTCTGAAGCTCGGCCCCTCGCCGGTGAACCCGGTGAACTGGCCTGCCGGTCTGATCGCGATCCGCGGCACGCTTGTCGAGGTCGGCAACGAGATCGCGGCGAACTGGGACAACCCGAATGCACGCGCCTCGCTGCGCAGCGGATTGCCGGTCACGCTGCTGTTTCTGACCCTGGCCGGGCTCTTGACGGTGCGCGGCCGCCGCTGGATGGAGATCTTGTCGGATTTCCTCGCCCAGCGCGGCCGGGGCAGGGGACGGACGCTGTTTTCCGGCATCGCCTCGCTCGGTCAGATCGTGGTGCCGACGCTCGGTATCGTGCTGCTGGCGGGGGCGCTGAAATCCTCGGCGATGCTCGGGCTGCGCAGCGAGCGGCTGGTGCAGATGCTGCCGATGCTCGGGCTCACGGTCTTCACCGCGGGCTGGCTTGGCGGACGGGTCTTCGCCCAGCTGGGCGTCAGCCATGCGATCCTGACCCTGCCGCCCGAGCGCCGGTCCGAGGGACGGTTCAATTCCTGGATCCTCGGGCTGATCCTGGCGCTGGCGATGCTGGCGCGGGAGGCGGGCAAGGTCGAGGAATACCCGGCCGAGGCGGTGGCGGTGCTGACCTTCCCGATCCTGCTTCTGGCCGGGCTGATGCTGTCCCGAATGGGGCAGCTTCTGCTGGTCCATGTCCGCGCCGATACGGCCGAGGGGCCGGAAGAGCGGTCCTACCGCAACCGCGTCGCCGCCTTCTTCGGCCGCGCCGCGATCGGGGCCGGGCTGATCGGGCCCCTGCTGGGGGCGGTGGGCTATGCCGAGGCGGGCGATTTCTTCGTCTATCCCTCGATCCTGACGCTGGCGCTGGTCGGGTTCCTGCTGCTGCTGCAACGCTTCGTGACGGATATCTACGCCGTCCTGATGGGCCGCGATGTCGAGGACCCCGAGAATGGCGGCGATCTGATCCCGGTGCTGATCGGGATGATCCTCGCGCTGCTGGCGCTTCCGGTTCTGGCGCTGATCTGGGGCGCCCGGGTGGCCGATCTGACGGAACTCTGGGCGCGCTTCACCGCCGGATACAGCATCGGCGGCACCCGGATCTCGCCCACCAGCTTCCTGACCTTCGTCGTGGTCTTCACGCTGGGCTATGCGCTGACCCGGCTGCTGCAGGGGATGCTGCGCTCGACCGTGCTGCCCAAGACCAAGATCGATCCGGGCGGCCAGACCGCGCTGATCTCGGGCGTGGGCTATATCGGGATCTTCCTCGCCGGGGTGGTGTCGGTGACGACCGCGGGCATCGATCTCAGCTCGCTGGCCATCGTCGCAGGCGCGCTATCGGTCGGCATCGGCTTCGGGCTGCAGACCATCGTGCAGAACTTCGTCTCGGGCATCATCCTGCTGATCGAGCGGCCCGTCAGCCAGGGCGACTGGATCGAGGTCGGCGGCGTGATGGGCATCGTCAAGGACATCTCGGTCCGCTCGACCCGGATCCAGACCTTCGACCGCACCGACGTGATCGTGCCCAATGCCGATCTCATCGCCGGGCAGGTCACCAACTGGACCCGGCAGAACCTGACCGGGCGGGTGATCCTCAAGGTCGGCGTCGCCTATGGCAGCGACACCCGCCAGGTCGAGAAGATCCTGATGGAAATCGGCGAGAGCCACCCGCTGGTGATGGTCAATCCCGCGCCTCTGGTCGTGTTCCAGGGCTTCGGCCCCGATGCGCTGGAATTCGAGCTGAGGGTCATTCTGCGCGACATCAATTACGGGCTGTCGGTGCGCACCGAGCTCAACCACGAGATCGCCCGCCGCTTCGCCGAGGAGGGCTTCGAGATCCCCTTCGCCCAGCGCGACATCTGGCTGCGCAATCCTGAAACCCTGGGCGACCGGCCCGCGGCTCGGACCCAGCAGGCGCCGGGCCCGTTCCTGCCGCGCCAGAGCGCCGAGCCGCAGCCCGAGCCGCTTGACGATCTCGGCGGCGATGCCGATGGCGATGGCGATGGAGGAGACGGACCCCGATGACGGATCCGCTTTACCGCAGCGATCCCTATCTGAGAGAGGCCGCCGCCTTGGTGACGGCCCATGCCGATGGCGGCGTGCTGCTGTCGGCGCCGTTGTTTTATCCGCGCGGCGGCACCCATGTCGCGCGGACCGGCGAGATCGGCCCGGTCCGGATCGGCAAGATCGAGAAAAAGGGCCGCCGGAACCGCCGGGTGACGGTGCTTCTCGGCGCGTAGCGCTGGGTTCGGCTCGGGCTTGGTTCCGGCCCGTGCCGGAGCGTCGCGGGCAAGGTCTCGCGGAAGGTTCAAACTCCTCTTGCATCGCGCCCCCGGCCGAGGGTAGACACCCGGTCACGGAGAGGTGGCCGAGTGGTCGAAGGCGCACGCCTGGAACGCGTGTAGGCGGGGAACCGTCTCCAGGGTTCGAATCCCTGTCTCTCCGCCACTTGCCCTCGCGAAAGCGTTCTCCCGATCCGGCTGCGGCCGGATTTTATCGTTGTTTTCGAGGGTTATGCGGGACGGGCTGAGCACTGGCATCTGCACCAGGGGGCCGGGGATCGGTCTCTAAGGGCCAGTATTCTCCAGACCTCATGACTGCGCCAATTTGGTGAATAGCTTGCAACTATCAGAAATATATATCTTTTTACGGCGCCCCACCTGAACACTTCGATGTCAGCGGCGCTCGTGAAAAGGAACCCGGATCGAACATTCAACAGGCGGATCATAGCCTTGCTGCGCTGGATCAATCAGTGGGAAGAGCCGGCGTCCTCACCTTCTCTCACGTGTGCCGAAGCCTCGTTTTCACCGAGTTCGAGCGTGTCACCAACAGCCACCAGCCATTCTGCACGGCGGTCGGCGGCCACGGAGACCTGTTCGGGTTTACGCAGGGCACACTCCCAAATCGTCGCCACGCGCCACCCCTGATCAAGCAGCGCTCCGCGAACGACGCTGTCCCGTGCAACGTTCGCCGCGAACTTGGCCCGCCAGAACTCCGAGCGCGTTGAGGGAGTGGTGGCGTACCCGTGCTGACCGGCATCGTGAACACGCCGGTCTTCGGTCGAAACGGCACGCTGCTCACCACGCCCGGCTATCATCCCGACGCGCGGCTGCTCTACGTCCCGGCGCTGGGCTTCGCCGTGCCGGATATTCCCGTCAAGCCCACACCGGCCGAGATCACCGCGGCGCGCACGCTGATCTGCGAGGACCTGCTCGGGGACTTCCCCTTCACCGGCGACGCCGAGCGATCCCATGTCGTGGCGCTCCTGCTGCTGGGCTTCCTGCGCGGCATGATCGACGGCCCCACGCCGCTCCACCTGATCGAGAAGCCCGCGCCCGGCACCGGGGCGACGCTGATGGTCGACGCGATCACCGGCATCCTGACCGGCGCGGGCGCCAGCGTGATGACCGAGGGGCGCGACGACGAGGAATGGCGCAAGCGCGTGACCGCGAAGCTCCGCCAGATCCCCTCCATCGTGCTGATCGACAACCTCCGGGCCACGCTCGACAGCTCGGCCCTCGCCGCCGCGCTCACCGCGCCCTTCTGGGAGGACCGCATCCTGGGCCATTCCGAGATGGCGCGATTGCCGATCCGCTGCCTCTGGATCGCCACCGGCAACAACCGGGAGTTCTCCAACGAGATGGCCCGGCGCCTGGTGCGCATCCGCCTCGATCCGCATACCGACCGCCCCTGGCAGCGCTCCGACTTCCGCCACCCCGACCTAATGAGCTGGGTGCGCGCCAACCGGTCGCGGCTGGTCGCGGCTTGCCTGACGCTCTGCCAGGCGTGGATCGCCGTCGGCCGTCCGCGGGGCGGGCGCAGCATCGGCTCCTTCGAGAACTGGGCGCACGTGCTCGGCGGCGTGCTCGAGGTCGCAGGCATCCCCGGCTTCCTCGGCAATCTCGAGGAGATGATGGAGTCCTCCGACAGCGAGGGCGCCGCCTGGAACGCCTTCATCGGCGCCTGGTGGGAACGCTTCGGCACTGCCTTGGTCAGCGGGTTTGTATCGACCCACTGAAAACCTGCTCATGCTACAAGGGAGAACGTAGCCATGAGTAAGACGATGGACGACAGCATCAAGCGGTTGACGGCGAAGCGTAAAACGGCGCTCGTCATCGAGATCATCCAAGGCAAGACGACCGCGTCGGAGGCAAGCCGGTCCTTCGACCTGACGCCCTCCGAGATCGAGGGCTGGGTCGAGGATGCCAAGCGCGGCATGGAGAACTCGCTGCGCGCCAACCCGCTCGACATCCGCGAGCAATACGAGAAGCAGCTCCGGGACCTGCAGGAAGCCTATGGAGAGGCGATGCTGGAGCTGCGGGCGCGAAAAAAGCTGCAGGCCCTGCTGGATGCGCAGGACGGGAATTGATCCGTCGCACCCAGCAGGGCCTCATTGCCGAGGGCGTCGTTGTGTCCGTCGCCAAGCTGTGTGCCTGGTTCGGCATCCCGAGGCGGACGGTCTACTACAAGCCGGTGAAGGCTGCGCCTAAGGTCGAGGCCCGCTTTTCCGAGCCGATCAAGAAGCTGATCGAGGAAGAGCCGTCCTTTGGCTATCGGACCGTGGCTTGGCTCCTGGGGTTCAACAAGAACACCGTGCAGCGGATCTTCCAGATCAAGGGCTGGCAGGTGCGCAAGCGTGCCGTGGGCATGCGGCCTCGCATCCAGGTCGAGGGCGAAGGTGAGTGGCACGCCCGCAAGCATGGGGGCCCAAAAAGGCGGGTCTGGCGCAAGATCCACCTTGGGGTCGACGAGGAAACACTGGAAATCCGGGCAGTCGAGATCACCGGAAGCCACATTGGCGATGCACCGGTCTTGCCCGACCTTCTCAGCCAGATATCGGAGGGCCAGGAGATCGGCAGCGTCACGGCAGACGGCGCCTACGATACCCGCAAATGCCACGATGCCATCGCCGACCGCGGCGCACATGCTGTCATCCCGCCCCGCAAGAACGCCAAGCCATGGAAGACTGTAACCGCTGGCGCGGTCGCACGAAACGAGGCACTGCGCGCATCGAAATACCTCGGCCGGGCCATTTGGCGACGATGGAGGGGATACCACCGCCGGAGCCGCGTCGAGACGAAGATGCATTGCGTGAAACGGATGGGCCAGCGGCTCATGGCACGGAACTTTGACAGTCAGGTCGCCGAACTCCAAGTCCGCATCGCCGTCCTGAACGGCTACACCGCGCTCGGCATCCCGATCACGGAGGCTGCGGGATAAGTCTGTCCGGGGAAGGGGTAACCCCGCCCATCACCCGATTTGTGCAACAGAGCCTGAGCGGGGTCGAAGACCAACCAGGTTCATGATGTAGCCTTGCGCTGACAGGGTCGTTCAGTTATGAATTTATTGCATATAAGTGCTATGGCGCGGGAGGCTGCATGAATGCCAGCCGCAGCCTCGACCCGGGCAAGGCTCCGCTTTCATCAGAGCGGCCAACTCGTAGATCGACTACTGCGACTTCATTGCCGAAAAGCTCTTGAATCATCCGAATTTTCCTCTTGTTTGCGTGCGCAGCATTTGCTACCGCTCGAAGCTGAACGATGTGGAAGCTATTCTCATCATCACCTTTGCATCCAACAAGGCGCCCTCCGGGCAGTCCTTGTGCGGTAGCCTGAGAAAATCCTTAAATGAGCAGCAAGCGCACCAAGCTGCAGGAGGACACGCATTTTCGCGTGCTTCGCCTTCTGCAAGAAAATCCTGAAATGTCCCAGCGAGAGCTGGCAGAGGCGGTCGGCGTCAGTGTCGGTGGGATCCACTACGTGCTGAACGCCCTGATCGACAAAGGGCTGGTGAAGCTGGGGAACTTCACCGCAGCCGAAGACAAGCGTAGGTATGCTTATGTTCTGACAGCGAAGGGCATTTCGGAAAAAGCGGCCATCACGCGAAGGTTCCTGCTGCGCAAGATGGAAGAATTCGAGGCGCTTCGTGCCGAAATCGAGGCTCTTTCGGCCGAAATCGATGATGACGCGGCGCCGTCTGGGACATCGCACAGAGTTTGCGTTATCGGGCGTTTGGGGCAGGGAATGTCTTAAATAGAGAAATTTGGACGCCTTGAAACCTAGTAAAATCAATAATTTACAGAACTAGGGAGCATCTTCGCATGAAAATCGCAATGATTGGAACGGGCTACGTCGGGTTGGTTTCGGGCGTCTGCTTTTCGGACTTCGGCCACGAGGTCGTCTGCGTCGACAAGGATCCTTCCAAGGTCGAGATGCTGAAGGCAGGCAATGTGCCGATTTACGAGCCCGGCCTTGATGAACTAATGGCCAAGAACGTGGAAGCGGGGCGGCTGAGCTTCACAGGCGACCTGCGCGAGGCGGTGGCCGGCGCGGACGCCGTCTTCATCGCCGTGGGCACGCCGACACGCCGGGGCGACGGCCATGCCGACCTGACGTATGTCTTCGCTGCCGCGGCAGAGATCGCCAACGCGATCGGCGACTACACGGTGGTCGTGACGAAATCGACAGTGCCGGTTGGCGCCAATCAAAAAGTTCAACACGTCATCCGTGAAGCCAATCCAAAGGCCGAGTTCGACGTCGCTTCAAACCCGGAGTTCCTCCGTGAGGGGGCTGCGATCGACGACTTCATGCGCCCCGATCGCGTTGTTGTAGGTGTCCAGAACGAACGTGCTGCCGAGGTGATGGCGGAGATCTACCGCCCACTCTTCCTGCGCGATTTTCCGATCGTCACCACTGATCTCGAGTCCGCAGAAATGATCAAATACGCGGCCAATGCTTTCCTGGCCACGAAGATCACCTTCATCAACGAGATCGCTGCGCTCTGCGAGCGGGTGGGTGCGGACGTGAAACAGGTCTCGAAAGGCATGGGGCTTGACAACCGGATCGGCAACAAGTTTCTGCACGCGGGCCCAGGGTTCGGCGGCTCCTGCTTCCCGAAAGACACCAAGGCGCTGGCACGGATCGGACAGGAGCACGGGCTGCCGATGCAGATCACCGAGGCGGTAATCAAGCTAAACGACGATATCAAGCGCCGGATGATCGACAAGGTGATGGACCTCTGCGACGGTTCGGTAAACGGCAAGACGATCGCAGTGCTTGGGGTGACCTTCAAACCGAACACCGACGACATGCGCGACTCTCCGTCCCTGACCATTGTGCCGGCGCTGGTAGGCGGGGGCGCGAAGGTGCGGGTGGTGGATCCCAAGGGCCTGCGAGAGGGCGAGGCCCTGCTGCCGGGCGTGAACTGGATGGACGACGCCTACGAGGCGGCGGAGAAGGCCAACGCCCTGGTGATCCTAACCGAGTGGAACGAGTTCCGCGCCCTCGACCTGAAACGGTTGGCAGGGTCGATGACTGAAGCCAAACTCGCCGATCTTCGAAATATCTATAGCCGTGACGATGCGCTAGCGTCCGGGTTCACGGCGTATGTGGGAGTGGGCCGATGAGACGGGCCTTCGTCACCGGAACGGCAGGCTTCATCTGGTTCCACCTGGCCAGCCTGCTGTTGCGGGAGGGCTTTGCCGTTCATGGCTTTGACGGACTGACGGATTACTACGATAGTCGTCTGAAACAGCGCCGCCACGCGATGCTGCTGCAATCGTCGGGGTTCTCCGCGACCGAGGCGATGCTGGAGGACGAAACCGCCCTTGCCGCCGCCGTCGATGCGTTCCAGCCCGACATCATTGTCCATCTCGCGGCGCAGGCCGGGGTGCGCTACTCGATCGAGACCCCGCGCGCCTATGTCGATGCCAATATCGTCGGAACCTTCAACGTGATGGAGGCCGCCCGGCGGCATGCGGTGGACCACCTGTTGATGGCGTCCACCTCATCGGTCTACGGGGCAAATACCGACATGCCCTATTCCGAGACTGACAAGACCGATACCCAGATGTCCTTCTATGCTGCCACCAAGAAAGCCAACGAGGCGATGGGCCACAGCTATGCCCACTTGCATGGCATCCCAACCTAAATGTTTCGGTTCTTTACCGTCTACGGGCCCTGGGGACGGCCGGACATGGCGCTGTTCAAATTCACGGCAGCGATTCTCGAGGGGCGGCCCATCGACATATACAACCACGGCGAGATGTGGCGCGACTTCACCTATGTCACCGACCTGGTGCGCGGCATCCGCCTGCTGATCGACGTAGTGCCCGAACGTCCTGCCGATGGCGTGGTGCCAGACGGCGACAGCCTCTCCCCCGTTGCGCCCTATCGAATCGTCAATATCGGCAATTCCAACAAGGTGCGGCGGCTCGATTTCGTGGAGGCCATCGAGACGGAAGTCGGCCGCCCCGCAATCCACAACTACATGGAAATGCAGCCCGGCGATGTGCCCGCCACATGGGCCGATGCGACGCTGCTGCAGACCCTGACCGGCTATCGCCCCGAAACCGATTTTCGCGAGGGTGTGGCGCAGTTCGTGCGCTGGTATAGGGCCTATTACGGTGTCTGATCTCCATAGCCTGAAGCAGCGTTTTTCGGCCCGCGTCTTCGGTGGCGCCTCGGGCGGGGTGTTTCGCGGCATGCTTACGCTGGCGTTAGGCAGCGGGGGCGGGCGTGTGATCGGCATCGTGTCGATCCCGATCCTGACGCGGCTTTACACACCCCAGGATTTCGGGGTTCTGGCGGTCTTTACCGCACTGGTGACCATGCTCGCGCCGCTGGTCACGCTGCGCTATGTTCTGGC
Source organism: Rhodovulum sulfidophilum DSM 1374 (assembly GCF_001633165.1). Classification (NCBI taxonomy): domain Bacteria; kingdom Pseudomonadati; phylum Pseudomonadota; class Alphaproteobacteria; order Rhodobacterales; family Paracoccaceae; genus Rhodovulum; species Rhodovulum sulfidophilum. The sequence goes on from NZ_CP015418.1 coordinate 2,147,207, forward strand.
GCTGCCCTTGCCGCGGCAGGACGGCGTGGCGATGAACCTGCTGGTGCTCTCGGCGGCGCTTATGCTGGGGTTGAGCTTGCTTCTCGGGCTTGTGCTATGCCTGTGGGGGGCGCCGCTTCTGGCGCTTGTATCCATGGAGGTTCTGGCACCCTGGTGGTGGCTGATCGCGCTGGGAATAGTGGGCGTTGCCACATACGAAATGCTGACCATGTGGGCCACGCGCAAACGGGCCTACAAGGTGATCGCCCAGACGAACGTGACCCAAAGCGCGGCGGGCGCACTGCTGAAGATCGGACTGGGGCTGTCCCCTTTGCAGCCGCTGGGCCTGCTTTTGGGTCAGGTGGTGGCACAGGCCGGCGGAATCGGCCGTTTGCTACGCGGGTTCATAGCAGAGTTCCGTGCGAACTGGTATCATGTGTCGGCGAGCCGCATGCGCAAGGCGGCCTGGCGGCACCGGGGCTTCCCGATCTGGCGGGTGCCGTCGCAGTTCCTGATGGTGTTTTCCGTGCAGTCCCCGACGCTGTTAATGGCCGCGCTTTACGATCCGGAGACAATCGGCCAGTTCGGGTTCGCGATGATGGCCTTGTCGGTGCCGGTGAACATCCTCGGGCGTACGATGTCGCAGGCCTTCTTTGCAGAAGCCTCCACCCTCGGGCGGCAGCGCCCAGAGGAAATAAGAACGATGCTCAGATCTGTGATACTTAGGTTGGGCTTTATCTCAACCGCCCCTGCCGCCGTGTTTCTCTTTTTCGCCCCTTGGCTCTTTCCTCTCTTGTTCGGTGACGACTGGGCTTTGGCTGGTGTTTTTGCCCAAGGCCTTGCCACCTACCTGTTTTTTCAGTTTATCCAAACTCCTGTTGCACACGTCTTCTATATTTTCGACGGTCAGAAACAGTTGCTTTGGCTGAATGCACAAAGGGTGCTTGTGATCATCGCGATTTTCGGTGCCAGTACTCTGTTCGCGTGGACGGCCGAAAAAACAGTCTGGGCATATGCAGCAACGCTCTCGCTGCACTATGCCCTGAGTGTGTATTACGCTTACCGCTTCATCCCTCGGGTATAGAAGGACCACGTCTTGAGACTTTTTCTTGGCGATAGAACCTCCCTCAACGGGACCGTAAATGTCAGCGGTGCAAAAAATTCCGCGACCCGCGTCCTCGCCGCAGCCTTGTTGAGTGACCAACCGGTCACCTTGAGAAATTTTCCACTAGAACTGGAGGATGTGAAAGCAAAGCTTTCGTTCATCCGCGCGATGGGTGCCGAGCTGACGCCGTCGCCCGAGCAGGAGGAATTGCGCATTCATGCACAAAACCTAAGCTTCGATGACATTTCGGATTTCAACCTTCCCATTCGAACCACCTATCTTCTTGCCGGCGGGGCGCTTGCCCGGCACGGGACCGCCCGGGTTCCCTATCCTGGCGGCTGCAAGATAGGCAGCCGTGGATACGACCTGCACATCATGGTGTGGAAAGCCCTTGGTTGCGAAGTGGAGGAGTTGCCCGACTACATCAACGTCACCGGAAAGCTCCGCGGCGGAGAGATAGATTTCCCGATATCCACGGTGGGCGGCACCGAGAATGCGCTGATCTGCGCCTCGGTCGCGTCAGGCGAAACGCAAATCAGAAATGCCTACGTCACCCCCGAGGTGCGCGATCTCATCGCCTTCCTGCGCGAGATGGGGGCAAAAATCGAACTGGAGGGCAGCAGCCACATCAACGTGACGGGCAATGGCGGCGTGCTGGGCAATGCGACCTTCTCCATCATGGCGGACCGGATCGAAGCACTGACCTGGCTGGTGCTCGGCGCGGTCAGCGGCGGGCGGCTTGCGATCCAGAACGTGCCCCTTGACACGATGCAGGTGCCGCTCATTCACCTGCGCGATGCTGGGCTGGACTTCTTCACGAACTCGAACTCCGTGCAGGTTGGCCCTGATTGCATCGGGCCGCAAGGGCTTCAGCCTTTCGAACTGGCGACCGGGACACATCCCGGTGTCATTTCGGACATGCAGTCGTTCTATGTCTTTCTTGCATTGTTCGCGAATGGCCGCTCAATCATCCATGATTATCGCTATCCAGAACGTATCGCATATGTTGCGGAACTGGCGAAATTCGCCCCCGGTGCGCTTGAGGCAGAGCGCGGCAAGATCACGGTTCGCGGCCCTGTTAAGCTTGTCGGCGCGCATGCGGCATCGACGGACCTTCGGGGAAGCATGGCGCAAATCATGGCCGCCTTGTGCGCCGAAGGACCAAGCACGGTGGATGCCGTTGAAATGGCGCTGCGGGGGTACAACCGGCTGCCCGAAAAACTCCGCAGCCTGGGGGCACAGGCCGAATGGACCGACTGAGCGAAACAGCGATCACAGAATTGGGCGCGCTCTGCCCCGGCGGGCTAGAGCGCAACGTCGATCTGTCCTCGATCAGCGCTTGGCGTATCGGCGGGCGGGCCGACCTTGTGCTGCGGCCCTCTTCGACCGAAGAAGTCGCCGCCCTGCTGCGCTGGTTCTCTAGGCACGGGATACGCCCTGCGGTGATAGGACTGACCACTAACATGCTGTTCGACGACGCCGGGCTGCGCGCGCCCTGCATCCAGATTGGCGGTCGCATGGCTCAGATCGCCTTCGACGGGTCAGAGGTGCGGGCGCAGGCCGGCGCCTGGGTTCCAGGGTTTGCGCGCAAACTGATGCAGGCCGGGCTTGGCGGGGCCGAGCACACCTGCGGCATCCCTGGCACCCTAGGCGGCCTTGTCTGCATGAACGGCGGCAGCCAGCGCAAGGGAATCGGGTCCAACATCCTTGCCGTCGACAGTGTAGATTCTATCGGAATGATTCGCCGCCGCGAGGCGGCCGACTGCGGCTTTGCCTACCGCCGGTCCGTTTTTCAAACCAATGGCGAGGTGATTACCGCCGCCAGCATGCGGTTCGCCCCACGTCCGCACGCCGAGATCCGCTCCGAGATGCGCGCCATATTGGCCGATCGACGGCGCAAATTTCCCCGCAAGCAACCCAATTGCGGGTCCGTTTTCAAATCCAACCCAGTCATGTACTCCAAAATAGGCCCGCCCGGCGCTGTCATTGAACATTTAGGGTTTAAGGGACAACGCATTGGTGGAGCGTTAGTCTCTTCCCGCCATGCGAATTTCATCGTCAACGCCGGTGGAGCACGCGCGAGAGATGTTCTGGAACTAATATCGCGCATCACGAATGCAGTTGAGAACGCCACAGGTTACCGAATGGAAGCCGAAGCACTTTTTGTAGGGGTTGATGGTAAGATGTATCCAGCGGACAAGGTTGTTCTGGAGGTTGTGAAATGATTATATTTGGCATGCATTGCGGATTGAGCGAAGGGATCAGCCAGATATCCTCCGTGGAGGGATGGTGATGCCTGTCGGCTGCAGTCGTTTTTTCCCGCGCAAGCTGCGCAACATCGGATCCATCTTCTCGGCTCACCCGGTACATTACCCAGACTATGCCCCGCCCAGTACGATCATAGAGGGGCTTGGATTTAGAAGCTACAGCTTCGGTACAGCAGTCGTGCATACCAATTTAATGGCCAGCGTTGGCACCGCCGAAGGGCGCGACACACTCATCATGAATTGGAGGCGCTTGGCATTGAAACGTTCACTCCGACAGCAAGAAAAGCGTAGCGCTTTTCGATCTGATGTCGGCGCTGGCCGCAATGTTACCGATCTGCGCTTGTGATGACGTGCCTATGACGACAGGCGTAAACGGTGATGTGTCAGATCAGGGTCCTAACGGCTTTCAGCTGGCTGAGGGCACAGATTTTACCCGGCCGATATTCGGTTCGGGCAATGCAACAGTGGTATCCTCGCTAATGCGCGGCTTTGCTGGACGGGTGGCGCTCGTAGGCGTAACCTCGGAACCAAATCACGTTTTGGACAGGTGGACCACTATCGAGGTCTACGGCAACATCTACACATAGGCACCGGCAAGACGCACCACCTCGTGACCTGCGGCGCATATCCGGGCCAGCGGATCCGACATGTCCAGGGTCACTCAAGCCCTGATGTCATAATACATATTTCTCACAACCCATTGTAAAAAAGAAATTTAACGTGGTCCAAACGCAGAGCAAAATCCGAGTGCTGGTTGACCTTCTGGACGATATTGGCGGGTCTCCACGGTCTCTCTCCGCACAGATTTCCCAACTCGACAGCAGCGAATTCGCATTCACGATCACCGCGAGCACCCTGAGCGACCAGATCAACCGCCTCGCGCCGCCGGGAGCAAAGGTCGTTTGCGCGCCTAGGTTTCCATCGAAAAACCTTTTGGGAATATTCACCACTGCGAAGGCGTGGATGAAGATTCTGAAGAGCGAAGCGCCCGATATCATTATTTCAAACCGGGCAAGCCAGTTCCGCTTTCTCTCACCGATCGCCGCGAAACTCTCGATCCCGCTGCTCATCGTGATTCCCGGGGGAGCTCCCAGAACGGCACAGCTTGCAGCGACCAAAGACCGGACTGCAATCGCCTATAGCGCCGAGAATGTCGCCCAACTGCTGAAATCCGGCTATCCCGAAGAGAACGTCTTTCTTTGCTCCAACCGGATCAAGCTGGACTGCAGCATGACCACGCCGAAGCCTGTAGACAACACAGAGCTGAACATCGCGGTCGTCGGCAACCTGAAGCAGACGACACACGCGGGTGTCCGGGATTGTATCCGTTTTTTCTACGAAAACGCATCGAGCTCCTGGGCGAACGTGACCGTACATTTTTTCGGACAGAACCTGCTGGACCCCTCTGCCAGTGATTTTGAAAAGGCGATGGCGCCTGAAAATCTGGATCGGCCGGAAAATCTCCGCTTTATCAGCCATGGCTGGGTCGACAACATCGAAACAGCCGTCGTTCCCATGGATATCGCTATCGGCAAGGGGCGCAGTGTCCTTACCAGCTCCATGCTTGAAAAGCCGAGCTTCGTTCTGTCCGAAGATAACGGTGTCATTCCGATTACAACCGAAACCGTTCGGACTCTGCAAAAGACAAATTTTACCGGACGCCAGTTCGAAACCGATTTCAAGCCGCTGTTGGAGATGATCTCCACAAAGGAAACGCTTCTCGCTGCGCAAGATGAAAACACAGACGTCGCAAGATACATCAAGGCCCAGTATCTGGTGGAAGGTGCGGGTGAAACGATAAAGATGGCGATCAACAAGGCGCTGGAACCGGGGAACAGGCGCGGGACAGTGTCTGCGGTTCCCGGACTGCTTCATTCCTATTATTATGCTGTCGCAGACTTTTTCACCCGACGATAACACCGCTTCTATCGATCACGCCCCGAGAAACCCCACATTTAGAGTTGATGGTCGAATGTTCAGAGCAAATGAAATCAAAGCACGCCTTCGGAGTACCCGAGCCTATGATTATGCGCGGTTTCTAAGGAATTACAAAAGATACCGCGCCTCGCTCTTTACGCCGGAGAGCGACATGTCGATGACCAAGATCCGCGTGCCGGGTTACCGGCACGTCTTTTGCGGATATTATGACCGTTCGCCCTTTCGTCCGGGGCATTCGAACCACGTCCTGCTCCATGCAAATAACGAAAACTCCAGCAGAGAACCCGCGAACCAGAGTGAGACCGATCTGCTCTTGTGGGATAGAGAAAAAGAAGAGCTCGTCCTCAAGATAGACTCGACCCTTGCGTGGAACTGGCAACAGGGGTCTCGTCTTTTCTGGTTGGACGAGGATCGTCTGATCTACAACAAATACGAGGACGGGAAGATTGGCACCCGAATTTTCAACCTGCACCAGTCCACAACGGAAAAGCTGGAACATCCCGTTCAGGATGCGACATCCGATTGCTTCGTGTCTCTGAATTATCGCTGCCTGAGCCGATTCCGCAAGGATTACGGATATACCGAAAGCCTTTTGGGGGAGGGGGATGACCTGTCTCCCTATCTTTTTGTTCTCGACCATCGAACGAATACGGAACGATTTGTGCGATGGGAGACATTTTCCAATGCAATCGGGGGGGGCGAGACGATCCCGCAGGGGTGTCGTTTGAACCATGCCTGTATCTCTCCCGACAGCAACTTCATCGTCTTTTTGTTGCGGTATGGGAGCGGCACTAACGACCAGTCGACCAAACATTTCCTGATGCTGCACGACGTCCGGAACGGCACCACAACATGTTTGCTGCGCGACGCGATGGTGAGTCACTATTCGTGGAAAAATGCGCGCGAGATTATCCTGTGGGGGAAGTTGGACGATGTCCCCGGATACTATCTCGTTGATATTTCGTCGAACGTTCAGCCGGTGACAACGTCATTGCCGGATGGCCATCCAAACCTCCTCCGGGAGAACCTGTATATCACGGATACCTACCCGAACGGGAAGCAGCATCGAGAGTTGTACCTTTGCGCATTCGATGGCAGGATTGCGCGGGTACTGGCGTTGCCTGAACGGCCGAGCCTCGATGTGTCGGCTAGGTGTGATTTTCATCCGTCGGTTTCACAGGATGGGTTGTCCATTCAGTTGGACACGAATGTTATGGGCAAGCGCGAAGTGTGGATCTTCAATGATATTGAACGTCATGTTTCTGAAATGGAACAGCCTTGATACTTAGCAGATCAAATACGTCGTATGACGCCGGGTTTCTGCTTGTCTCTCTTGCGTTTTTCTTCCGCTACGTATTGGACGGTATCGGGCTCGGAATCGTTGGATCGCTGATTCTGCTGATCGCAACCGTGTTGCTGATGCTGGAAAAGAAAGAGATCATCGTCAGTCAGAGGGTATTTATCTTTCTTTTCATTTCTGGTGTCATTCTTCTGTTCAGCGGCTTTCATGTCTACGTGCAATACGGGACTCTCAAGTTTTTCGCGCTGGAGGTCATTCGATTTGCGACGTATATTTCTGCGTATATACTTGTCCGAAATGGCAGGATTGATTTTTTCAAGATCTATCGGCTATTTTTAATTCTTCTCTGCATTCAGGTGCCGATACTGTTTTTTCAAAAGTTCGGACTGGGCATGGACCGGCCGGCCGGCACATTGACCAACAACAACCACTTGATGTACCTTACGGGTCTCCTTCTTCTCCTTCAGTTCGGACTGAAGAGGGTTCCTGCTTTTCATTTCGCTCTTCCCGTTTCGCTGCTTATATTGCTCGGCGGCGTCGGCGGCGCTCTTTTTGCGTCTATTGCGATCTGGATACATATAACAATGGCCGTCGCCATCAGGGGCAAGGCGAAGGCATTTATTTTTCAAGTGTTAGCTATCGCTATGATGTCAACTGTTGTCTTTGTCCATTGGGACAAAATTGGATACGCTATCGAATCCAATACTCCCGAAGTGGTTGCCTCCAGGCTGGAGGCCGGTGATAGATACGGTGGGGGCACGATCGGCGCACGCATTTTCTTCTGGCATTATTTTTCGTCGCAGGTATTTTCCGAACCAATGTCGACGGCTATTGGCTTGGGGTCCGGGGCGGCGTCAAACCGATCAACATATTTTGCTGGCTGGGGCTCGCAGGACCCCCATGATGAATATGTCAGAGTCCTCACCGATTATGGTTTGATTGGGCTGGGCGTGTTTGTTGCGTTCTGGCTGAGTGTTGTCTTTGGGTTTTTGCGAAGTGCTATAAAACGAAGGAGCAATGGCGCGCTCCTCGCACATTCTATTGTCTGGTTCTTCCTGATGGGATGCACCATTGCAAATGTGTTCGTTCAGTCGACATTCATGTGGCTGCTGATCATGCTCTTGCCCTTGATGGTGCGACTTCCGGAGCGAGAGTTCAGACGATTCCTGTAAGGGGTCGAGTGGGGCTGAGTGCAGAAAACCCCGTTAAGGGTTTTGGCGGGTTGTTTGGGATTTGAGATTGGCTCTCAGGTCTCGTTCGTTCCGAGATATCGACAGATGGTAGCCTTCCCCCTCCGTCAGGATAGTTGTCGCCTGGGTTTCAATGGTAAATTGAACCCGACGAGGCGGGCGGAGGAGAGGACGACCTATGGCATACTCGACCGAGCAGAAGGCATCGGTGATCGCGAAGATGCTTCCCCCCACAACCAGTCGCTGAAACGCTTGTCCGCTGAAGAAGGCATCTCGATCGGGACGCTGTCGCGGTGGCGTTCGGAGGCGCGCGCGTGGGGCGATTTGCTTCCCGATGGGCAATCAGGACCGGAGGGCTGGTCCTCCGAGGACAAGTTTGCGGCGGCGATCGAGACGGCGGCACTGAACGAGGCCGAGCTGTCCGAATACTGCCGCCAGAGGGGCCTGTATCCGGAGCAGGTTCGGGTGTGGCGGGAAGCCTGTGCGCGGGCGAATGACTGGGACCGTGCGGCGTCGCGGCAGATCGCGCAGGAGACCAAGGACGACAGGAAGCGCATCCGTGAATTGGAGCGGGAGCTGGCGCGCAAGGAGAAGGCGCTGGCCGAGGCGGCCGCGCTGCTCTTGCTGGAAAAAAGGCGGAAGCGATCTGGGGCCGCAGGGCGGGAGAGGACGAATGACCTCTGCCCCTGATCGCAAGGAGATCGTCGCCCTCGTGAACGAAGCTGTCGGTTCCGGTGCGCGCCAGGCGGCGGCCTGTGCGGTGCTTGGGCTTGATCCGCGAACGCTGCAGCGCTGGCGGGATCCGGCCGGCGGGAACCGCGAGGATGGACGCCCCGGTGCCGTACGGCCCGCACCGCGCAACAAGCTGAGCGAGGCGGAGCGCGACCAGATCGTCGCCACCTGCAACGCGCCGGAGTTCGCGAGCCTGCCGCCGAGCCAGATCGTGCCGCGCCTGGCCGACGAGGGCACATACATCGCCTCGGAATCCAGCATGTACAGGGTGTTGCAGGAGCGCGGGCAGAACCACCGCTGCGGTCGCGCCCGGCCACCGAGCCGGTCCAAGCCACCTGCGAGCTTCCACGCGAAGGGCCCCTGCGAGGTCTGGTCCAGGGACATCACCTGGCTGCCGGGGCCGGTGGCTGGCACCTTATTCTACCTCTATCTCATCCCCTGGAAGGTTGAACTTTTTTGCTATGGAAGCTTCGGTGCAAGACGGCGCTATGCGTGTCTTGGGCCTTTGGCTGAGTTTTGTTGGATGAGTATGTCATTTTTTAAGATTTTGTGACGCAGATCTGCGTCTGAGATCAATAGCGGAAGAAGAAAGGCTATTGTCGCATGCCCGAGGTTACAGTTCTGATCCCTGCCAGGAATGTCGCGGATACTTTGGAGGAATGCCTGACCAGTGTTCTGGCACAGGATTTTGAAGATTTTGACGTTCTCGTTGTGGATGACGAGTCCACGGACGAGACCCCCGAAATACTGAAGAACATCCAGGATAGAAGATTGAAGGTCTGCCGGTTCCAGTCCGGTCGGGGCCTGGGCGACACGTTGAACTTTGGCTTTTCGCAGATTGAATCGCCTCTTGTTGCGCGCATGGATGCGGATGATGTCATGCCGGCCGGGCGTCTTTCATCCCAGGTCGCGTTTCTTCGCAGACATCCAGACTGTGGTGTTGTCGGCGGGCAGATCGATTTCATGTATAACGATCTGTCCAGAACGGGACCTGTGTTTCCGTTAGAGCACGAAGAAATCGTTCGGGATCTGTATCTTATGCGGTTTTCGGTCTGTCATCCGGCGGCCATGATCAGACGGGACGTGTTTGATGCGATTGGTGGGTATCACGTCTTTGGCCCGGGTCAGGACCTGGATTTCTTCATAAGAGCATCGGAAGTGGCGCAGCTTAGGAACCTGCCGGAAATCGTTCATCACCTGCGGGTGGATCTCAATTCCTATTCTGCATCGAAGGCAAGGGAACGGCTTGTTGCCTACAAATACGCGTTGGAGGCTGCCCGCAGCCGTTCGAAACTCGGCGAGGATATCGCGTATCTGGACTTCGTCGATCGTGCCGGAACGTCGATTCCACTGGGCGTGGAAGCTGCGTTTTTCGCGGCATCGTGCAATATGTTCAGAAAGCATTTGATTGCCAAGTTGGAGGGGAGATCGAGCAAGTCGATCTACTTCGTTCTGGCAGCCTTGTCGCGACCGGTCTTTTCGGCGCGGATGCTCAAAAAGAAGCTGTCGTCAGAGACGGCCAGTCTGAAATCATGAGCAGGTATCGGGATGGATGGAACCGGCATCTGGCGCGATGCCCCTTGGGCATTTTTTCGACCCGATGCCATTCCGGCTCCTGTATCAGCGGATGCCCTTGAGGAATGATCAGCTTCGAAGCGATCTGCGTGCGCGCCTATGGCAACGTCTCGAGAACCCGCACAGAGCTTGTCCGCGACCTGCTTTTTACAGCATACGGAGACCGCATGCATCGCTGGACGGGAAGAGGCCCGATCAGGCATACCGAACCGCCTCTCCGTGCCGAGAGCTATCAAGGGAAGATTAGATGACGACGGTCGATATTGTTGGATACAATGTATTCTCATCGCCGAAAAGCAAGCTTGCCGAGGAGCTTGGCGTCTGCCTGAGGAGCGAAGAGCGCCAGTGCAAGTGGTTGGCGTGTCTCAACCCTCACTCCTATACTGTTGCACGTGGTGACACGGGGTTTGGACAAGCTCTTCAGGCCGCACAGTGGTTGGTTCCGGATGGTGTCGGCGTCGTGATAGCGTCTAAGCTGGTTCGAGGTACGATCAATGAGCGCATCACCGGTTTCGATGTCTTTGAGAGTGTCATGTCAGACCTCGAAAGGCTCGGTGGCAGCGTGTTTTTTCTGGGCAGTACGGAGCATACCATTAGCTTGATAGGGGAAAAGCTGGCTTTGGATTATCCGAATGTCCGTCTGGCCGGTGCATATTCCCCGCCCTTCAAGCCTGAATTCAGCCCCCAGGACAACGCAGAGATTATCTCCGCAGTGGCGGCGTCCGGAGCGGATGTTCTCTGGGTTGGAATGACCGCCCCCAAACAGGAGAAGTGGATCGCAGAGCACAGAGATCAGCTGCCGGTGAAGTTTGCCGGCGCCATTGGCGCTGTGTTCGACTTCTATACCGGCCAGGTGAAGCGATCTCCGATGATTTTCCAGAAACTTGGCCTTGAATGGTTGCCGCGACTGGCGCAACAGCCAAGACGGTTATGGAAACGGATGTTCGTTTCGGCTCCAGTGTTCATCTTTGATGTGCTCTTGTCAGCCTTTCGTCGGCAACCCTGAAAGAACATGAGATCATCAATACGGTCGCTGCGTTGATCTTCCCGACGATGTGTCATGGACCTGTGGCGGGATGCGCAAATACGAAGCGCCGGGGGTTTCCAGATCAGTTCAGAACCAAGCATGCGTTGGCAACAATGCGTTCACAACCTAAAGATAAATGAGTGAAGAAGATATGTCCAAGAAAGCATTGATAACCGGCATCACGGGGCAGGATGGCTCTTACCTAGCGGAATTTTTGCTGAAGAAGGGATACGAGGTTCATGGCATCAAGCGCCGTACCTCTTTGTTCAACACCCAGCGGGTCGATCACATCTACCAGGATCCGCATGTCAACAACGCGAATTTCATCCTGCATTACGGGGATCTGACCGACAGCTTGAACCTCACCCGGATCCTCTCGGAGATCCAGCCTGACGAGGTCTACAATCTGGGTGCACAGAGCCATGTTGCCGTCAGCTTCGAGGAGCCCGAATACACTGCCGACGTGGATGCGATCGGTTCGCTGCGCCTGCTGGAGGCGATCCGCTTCCTCGGGCTGGAGAAGAAGACGCGTTTCTACCAGGCCTCGACCTCGGAGCTCTATGGCCTCGTGCAGGAAATCCCGCAGCGCGAGACGACGCCCTTCCACCCGCGCTCGCCCTATGCCGTGGCCAAGATGTATGCCTACTGGATCACGGTGAACTACCGCGAGGCTTACGGGATCTATGCTTGCAACGGCATCCTCTTCAACCACGAAAGCCCGCGCCGGGGTGAGACCTTCGTGACCCGCAAGATCACCCGCGGCCTCGCAAATATCGCCCAAGGGTTGGAGCCTTGCCTCTACATGGGCAATATCGACGCCCTGCGCGATTGGGGCCACGCCAAAGATTACGTCCGCATGCAGTGGATGATGCTGCAACAGGATACGCCCGACGATTTTGTCATCGCCACCGGCGTACAATATTCCGTGCGCCAGTTCATTGAATGGTCCGCCGCCGAGCTGGGCGTCACGATGCGTTTTGAGGGCACAGGGCTTGACGAGGTAGGCATTGTAGCTGCGATTGACGGTGATGCGGCACCCGCGCTGTCGGTTGGCGATGTGATCGTTCGCATCGACCCGCGCTATTTCCGCCCTGCCGAGGTCGAAACCCTGCTCGGCGATCCCTCCAAGGCCAAGGCCAAGCTGGGTTGGACGCCCGAGATCACGGTTCAGGAGATGTGCGCCGAGATGGTCGCACATGACCTGAGGAACGCGCGGCGCACCCGCCTCTTGCGCGATCACGGTTTAGATCTCCCGATCTCGATCGAGGGTTAAGGCGATGCGCAAGATATACCTCGCAGGCCATCGTGGCATGGTTGGAGGCGCGATCCTGCGCGCTCTGCAGTCGTGCGGCGAAACCAACATCATCACCCGCACCCATGTGGAACTTGACCTCACCGATCAGGTTGCCGTGCGGACATTTATGCAGGCGGAGCGCCCTGATGTGGTGATCCTGGCTGCGGCAAAGGTGGGCGGCATTATGGCGAACAACAGCTACCCTGCCGATTTCATTTACCAAAACCTGATGATCGAAGCGAATGTCATCCACCAGGCCTATGCCGCTGGTGTCACCCGGCTTTTGCAGCTTGGTTCATCCTGCATCTACCCCCGCGCGGTGCCCCAGCCGATGCGCGAGGATGCGCTGCTGACAGGCGTTCTGGAGCCGACGAACGAGCCCTATGCCATAGCCAAGATCGCCGGGATCAAGCTATGCGAGAGCTACAACCGCCAGTACGGCACCGACTACCGCTCGGTCATGCCGACCAATCTTTATGGGCCAGGCGACAATTTCCACCCCGAGAACAGCCATGTACTCCCCGCCCTAATCCGCCGTTTCCACGAGGCCGTGCATTCAGAGACCGAAGAGGTGATGATTTGGGGCACCGGTACGCCCCGGCGTGAATTCCTGCATGTGGATGACATGGCGGCAGCATCGCTTTTCGTGCTGGATCTGCCGAAAGCCGACTATGAGACGAATACCCAACCGATGCTCAGCCACATCAACGTCGGCTCCGGCACCGATATTTCAATCTTTGAACTGGCGCAGAAGGTCGCGGCTGTCACGGGTTACAAAGGCCGCATCGTGACCGACTCGACGCGGCCCGACGGAACCCCGCGCAAGCTAATGGATGTCTCGCGGCTTGCGCATATGGGCTGGTCGGCGCAGATCGGATTAGACCAGGGCCTAGCCGAAACCTACCAGTGGTTTCTGGAAAATGCCGACAACTATCGCCGCTAGGCAAATATTATGACCCAACTCATTTATCCCGTCCTCCTTTGCGGTGGCTCCGGCTCTCGACTTTGGCCTTTGTCGCGCAAATCCTATCCTAAGCAGTTCGTCAAGCTGACTGGCGATGAAAGCCTTTATCAGGCCTCTGCGCGCCGCCTCTCGGGCGCCGGATTTGCAGCACCTTCGATCGTCACCTCCGCCGACTACCGCTTTATCGTAGTTGAGCAACTTGCCGCGTTGGAAATTGCTCCCTCCGACATCCTGATCGAGCCTGCCGCCAAGAACACCGCCGCCGCCATCTGTGCCGCCGCTCTGGCGCTTGAGGCCCGCGCGCCCGGCGCGTTGATGCTGGTTGCGCCCTCGGACCATGTAATCCCTGACGCCGGCCGTTTCCGTGCTGCGGTTCAGGCCGCAGCACCCGCCGCGTCCGCCGGGCAGCTTGTTGCCTTCGGCATCCGCCCCGACCGCCCCGAGACAGGCTACGGCTGGCTCGAACTCTCAAGCCCGACGCCAGACTTCGCCCCCGTGCCGCAAACCCTGCGCAGTTTTGTCGAAAAGCCCAACCTCGCCAAAGCCGAGGCGCTACTCGCTGGTGGCATGCACTTATGGAACGCCGGCATCTTCCTTTTCTCTACCACCGCAGTCCTCGAGGCCTTTGCCATCCACGCGCCCGAGGTTCTGACCGCCACTCGCGCTGCCTTTGACGCAGCCGAAAAAGACCTTAGCTTCACCCGGCTCGCACCGACACCATGGTCAGAGCTGCCCGATATCTCGATCGACTACGCGGTGATGGAACGCGCGCCGAACTTGGCCGTTGTCCCCTATGCCGGCGCTTGGTCCGACCTCGGCGACTGGCAAGCCGTCTGGCGCGAGGCCGAGGCAGACACCTCGGGCACCGTCACCGCAGGCCCTGCAACCGCCTTTGATTGCCATGACACGTTCTTGCAGGCGACAAGCGAGGCGCAGCAACTTGTGGGCATCGGCCTGACGGACATTATTGCCGTCGCCATGCCAGACGCCGTGCTCATTGCACACAAGGATCGCGCGCAGGAGGTCAAACAGGCGGTCGCCGAGCTCAAATCGAAAGCCGTGTCACAGGCTGAGACACTGCCGCGCGACTACCGCCCCTGGGGCTGGTACGAAAGCCTCGTCGTCGGGCCTCGTTTCCAGGTAAAGCGCATCGTCGTTCATCCTGGTGCCGCACTGTCGCTGCAGTCGCACCACCACCGCGCCGAACACTGGATCGTCGTTGAGGGCACAGCAAAGGTGACTGTCGATAGTGAAGTGAAACTCGTTGCGGAAAACCAGTCCGTCTACATCCCTCTCGGCGCCATCCACCGCATGGAAAACCCCGGCAAAGTGCCGCTAACCCTTATCGAGGTGCAAACCGGCAGCTATTTGGGCGAGGACGACATCATCCGCTATGAGGATGTCTATGCCCGCGGGCAAGGGACGAAAGGATAACCCCTCTCACCTGCTTCAAAGCCTACGACATTCGTGGACGCCTGGGCATCGACTTGGACGAAGGCATCGCCTACCGCATCGGTGCAGCTTTTGCCGTGGCTCTTCAAGCGAAAACGGTAGCTCTCGGCCACGATGTCCGATCGTCCTCGGAAGCGCTGGCGAATTGCGTCGCACAGGGTTTGATTGACCAGGGGTGCGAGGTGCTTGATCTCGGGCTTTCTGGCACAGAGGAAATGTATTTCGCAACCACGCATTTCGGTGCCGATGGCGGGATTTGCGTTACTGCATCACACAACCCGATGGATTATAATGGCATGAAGATGGTGCGGGCAGGTTCGGCGCCACTTGATGCAGCAAGTGGTTTGGCCTGCATCAAAGAAGTCGCTGAAGCAAACGCGTTCGAGAAAAACGCTACTCTCGGCAAGATCCGGAACGTCGCCGAAGAGGCGCGGACAGCATACGTCGAGCATATTTGCCAGTTGGTCGACATCTCCGCTCTGCAGCCTCTGAAAATCTTGGTGAATGCCGGCCATGGCACTGCTGGCCCGACCTTAGATGCCATCGCAGCACGGCTTGGAGAGCTTGGGGCCCAGCTGGTGTTCGAACGTCTGTTCCACGCGCCAGACGGCACGTTCCCGCAGGGCATCCCAGACCCGCTCCTTCCAGAAAACCAATCAGCGACCGCTGAAGCTGTCCACGCTTCAGGGGCTGATTTCGGGGTTGCGTGGGACGGCGATTTTGACCGCTGCTTCTTCTTTGATCACACAGGCTCATTCATCGACGGCGAATATGTTGTCGGTCTGCTCGCAGAGGCATTCCTCGCCAAAGATCCAGGCGCGACTATCATTCATGATCCCCGGATCATCTGGAACACACAGGACCTTGTGGCGAAAGCCGGCGGGCGGGCGGTCCAAACCCGCACAGGTCACGCTTTCATCAAAGTAGCGATGCGGGATGAAAACGCTGTCTACGGCGGAGAAATGTCTGCGCATCACTATTTCCGCGACTTCGTTTACTGCGACAGTGGCATGATCCCCTGGCTCCTCGTCGCGGAACTTGTCAGCCGGCACGGGCCGCTGGCGGATCTTGTGGCGGATCGCAAAGCGGCATTTCCCTCTTCGGGGGAGATTAATTTCACGCTCGACGATCCCAAGGCCGCCATCGCGAGGGTCCGATCAGAATTTGAACCCGGAGCGATATCCATCGACGAAATGGACGGCTTGGGGTTCGACATGGGAGATTGGCGGTTCAATCTGCGCAGTTCAAACACCGAACCGGTTGTGCGGCTGAACGTTGAAGCGCGTGGCGACGATGAACTCGTTGCGAAGGGCGTGGAGCGCGTGAAACGTGTCTTGCTCGGGTGAGATCGCAATTCACGCTTGTCGCCTCAAGAACATTTCGTGAACTCCCCAATGGACGTGGTGCTCATGATGGCAGTACGCGCAAGTAGCACTGATCCTTTGCGTCTTTTGCGAGGAAAATGACCTGCAAACCTGCCTGCTTGGCCTTGTTAGGCAAATCTCGCGGCCCTTTCCATAGATCTGGACCTCCAGCGTGTTCCACCTCTCCGATCGATATTGCCACGTCCGCGGCATCGAACCGATCGATCAGGAGGCGCAGTTTGCAATCAGGATCTCGTCGATATCGCTTCCATTCTTTCAGCTGCCCTACAGCAGAATAGGTGAATCCAAGGAGCACGGTTTCTGAATCGTCACCATCGACGTAGAACCGAGCCCGGCCTTCGGCCAGGCTTTCAAGATCGACGCCATAACGCTTCGAGACGGCCCTCTCGATCTCAGCCGGGACCTGACCGGCAATCTCGCGCAGGGCTTCAATGTCTTCGAACACGGCCGTCGCCGATAAAGACCCGAGCCTGTTACAAAACACGATTTCCACGAGCGCCGCGCGCTGGCCTTCAATCAGGGCATCCAGTGCAGCCGAATATCCCGTCAAAGCGTCGATCTCTAGAAACTGCATTTTCTCGCCTCCTAGTCGACAACCACCGAGCCGCCGGCTGTAAAGCTGGCGGCTTTTTCGTCCCAGGTCAGGCGTGCTGACCTGCCCCCCGGTCGTCCCTCGTTCATAACGAGAGCCCTTGGGGTTGATAGTGGTAGGTTTCAGGTGTGGCAAGCGCGCCGGGCGCGGAGCCCTCAGATTGCTCAAGCGCCCGGCGAGCTTCTGCGGGGGTCTTGTTGCCCAGCGAGGAATGCGGCCTGACGTGGTTATAATCGTATCGCCAGATTGCCAGTTTGCGCCGGGCATCGGCCAGTCTGTCGAAGATCTCCTCGTTCAGGCATTCGTCGCGCAGGCTGCCGTTGAAGCTTTCGATGTAGCCATTCTGCTGGGGCTTGCCCGGATCGATGTAGTGCCATTCAACACCGTTCTCGTTGGCCCATTTCAGGATGGCCTTGCTGGTGAACTCGGTGCCATTGTCACTGACGATGCAGGCCGGTTTTCCGTAGACCCTGACCAGCGCATCAAGCTCCCGCGCCACCCTGGCTCCCGAGATGCTGGTGTCAGCGATCAGCGCCAGGTTCTCGCGGCAGCAATCGTCGTTCACGGCCAAGATGCGGTACTTCCGGCAGGCCCCGAATGTGTCCGATAGGAAGTCCAGCGACCAACGCTGATTTGGCTGCAGGGGCACTGGCATCGGGGTTCGGCTGCCGCGCGCCCGTTTGCGGCCACGGCGGCGGCGCACCGACAGGCCCTCTTCCCGGTAGATGCGGTAGAGCTTCTTCTCGTTCATGATCATGCCCTTGCGCTCCAGCAGGATACCCACGCGCCGATAGCCGAAGCGACGGCGCTCCTCGGCGATCTTGTGCATTTCCTCACGGATTTCCGGGTTGTCGGGCGGCCGTTCACGCCGCACCGTCTTCGGATCGACACCGATCAGGACGCAGGCCCGGCGTTGAGAGATCGGATGGTCCTTCATCGCCCGCAACACCGCGTCCCGCCGCGCCATCGGTGTCGTCAGGGTTTTCCCAACAGATCCTTCAGAACCACGTTGTCCAGCATCGCATCCGCCAGTAGGCGTTTCAGCTTCGCGTTCTCGTCCTCGAGCTGCTTCAGCCGCTTGGCGTCCGACAGATCCATCCCGCCATACTTGGCTTTGAGCTTGTAGAACGTCGCGGGGCTCAGCCCGTGCTTCCGGCAAAGCTCGGAGCTCGGCAAACCAGCCTCCTGCTCCTTGAGCATCCCAATAATCTGCGCCTCGGTGAAACGGCTTTTTCTCATATCGTCTGCTCCTTCTCAGGTTGGGCAGACTCTACATCACAGCGAGGGAACTTCCGGGGGGCAGGTCAGTGCATATCCCGCAGCGCCGTCGCCTCCGCGATAGCCGGCATTAGAACCGGGGCCGCCAGCGCCGATTCTGATGTTCAGCACGGCACCGTAGACCGACTCAATCGAGCCAGTGCGCCGCGTCCCAGCCGAGCCGCCAAACCCACCCGCACCGGACGAATCATAGGTCGATGGGTTATCTCCGCCCCCTCCGCCACCACCCGCGCCATAGGATGAACTGAGCGCCGCGCCGCCAGCAGAATTGACTTTTCCCCCGGCGCCACCAGGACCGTATGCTGTCCCTTCGCCGTTATTTCCAGAACGTGGCGCTTGACCGTTCAAGCCGCCCAGACCACCTGCCGCGGAACCCAGCTGTTCACCTGCTGATGTGATCGTTGTTGCGCCGCCAGAGCACGCTCTGCCCGAGGACGTGCCATCCCCAACGCCATGTCCACCTCCGCCGCCGTGGTGCTGGACCTGCGCTATGAAGCCCGCGACATCGACCAGAGGATCAGTGCGCCGGACAAGATCGACGCCTGGTTCGAGGCCAAGACGAAGGGGCTGACCCCGATCGCAAAGGCGACGCTCAAGCAACGATGGGGAACGCTTCAACGTGTGCTGTCGAGCCGTGACCGGCTGGAGCAGATCGCGAACGATATCATCCTGGACATGGAGATGAAGCCGCGCCTGAATGCGGGCATGGGGAACGCCATGCTCGTGGCGGGCTCCATCCCCGAGGCGTGCGAGCTCTTCGAGATTTTCCGGAAGTCCGGGTCAATCCTGGCCGACAAGTGCGCGATCGTGACGTCCTACAAACGCGCCGCCCCGGAAATTACCGGTGAAGAAACCGGCATGGGCGAGACCGAGAAGCAGCGCGTCCACCGGGTCTATACCGATCTCTTGGGTGATACGTCTGAGGAAGAATACGAAGAAGGGGCCCTGCGGCTGTTCAAGAAAGAGCCGGGGCGGATGAAGCTGCTGATCGTCGTGAGCCGGCTCTTGACCGGCTTCGATGCGCCGACGGCCACTTACATCTACATCGACAAGCAGATGCGGGATCATGGGCTGTTCCAAGCGATCTGCCGGGTGAACCGCCTGGACGGTGACGATAAGGACTTCGGCTACATCGTAGACTATAAGGATCTGTTCCGAAACATCGAGAGCGCGGTGGATGACTATACGTCCGAGGCGTTCGATGCCTTCGACAAGGAGGATGTCGAGGGCCTGATCACGGACCGTGCCGAGCAGGCCGACACGGATCTGCGGACAGCGCGCGATGCCTGGCTCGGGCTTCTGGATGCCGTTGAACAGCCCAAGGGGGACGATGAGCTCTTCGCCTATTTCTCGAGCCCCGGGGGGATTGAAAGCGATCCGGACGCGGAAGAGAAGGCTCGCCGCCGCCAAGCGCTTTACAAGTTGGCTGGGCGGTATGCGCGCGCCTACACGAACGTCGCCGCCGAGCCGGACGGATCAGACTTCAACGAGCTGGAACTGGGGGAAATGCGCAAGGAGGTCGAACATGCCATCGGCGTCCGCGATGCCGTGCGGCTCCACAGCGGCGATGCCGTTGACATGAAGCTCTACGAGCCGGCCATGCGCCACCTGATCGACAATTACATCCGGGCCGACGACTCTCAGGTCATCTCTCACCTGGATGACATCAGCCTTATTGACCTGGTCGAGAGCAAGGGCGCCCAAGCCGAGGATGATCTTCCGGCGCTATCCAAGCGGAAGCGTGAGAATGTCGCCGAGGCGATCGAGAACAACGTCAGGAAGCTGATCATCGACGAAACCCCCGTGAACCCCAAGTTCTACGAGAAGATGTCGGAGCTGCTGACTGACCTGGTGGCGCAGCGCCGGAGCGGCGCGATCGAGTATGCCGAGTATTTGGAGAAGGTCGCGGAACTGGTAAGGGCCGCGAAATCCGGGCATGGCAATACCTATCCTGAGAGCATGAAATCGCCCGGGCAAAAGGCGTTGTTCGACAACCTCGGACAAGATGAGGCCCTCGCGCGCCGGGTCGACGAGGCTGTACGAGCGACTGCCCCCCACGGGTGGCGCGGTCATACGATGAAAGAAAAGAAAGTCAAACGCTGCCTGGAAGCTGAGATTTCGGATCCCGACACTGTCGAAACGCTGCTGCAGATACTGAAGAACCATGGTGAATACTGAACACCACATCATCGGAGGGACGCCGGTCGAGGTCCGCTGGAAGGCGATCAAGAACCTCCATGTCGGTGTCTATCCGCCTGATGGCCAGGTCAGAGTCGCCGCCCCGCTGAGCGTCAGTCTCGATGCCGTCAAGCTGGCTGTACTCACGAGAATGGATTGGGTTCGCCGCAAACAGGCCCGTTTCCTCGCTCAGGAGCGCCAGACTCGCCGGCAGTACGTCTCCGGCGAGACGCACTTCGTTTTCGGCTGGCCTCTTCGACTGGATGTGATCCACTGGGACAAGAAGGTCCACCGGATCGAACTCATCGGCAGTGACCGGCTCCGCTATTCGGTGCCGGCAGACACAACGCCTGCAGTACGCAGGCGTTGTGTGGAGAATTGGTACAAGGCTCGCCTAAGGGAGCACGTGGCTCCACGGCTCGAGCATTGGTCATCGCACTTAGGCGTTGCCACCGAAGCTTGGGGCATCCGGCCAATGAAAACGAAATGGGGGAGCTGCAATCCGGACAAGAAGATCGTCTGGCTCAACCTCGAGCTCGCGAAGAAACCCGTTCGGGCGATTGAGTACGTACTGCTGCATGAGCTCGCCCACTTGATATCGCCGCGCCATGATGAGCGTTTCATCAAGGTCCTTGACGACAATATGCCGAAGTGGCGCAGCATACGGGACGAGCTCAATCAGTATCCGCTTGCCGCGTGGGAAGATCTGCAGACTTTGGCTCGGTGACGTCGTCGCTCGGCCTGTCGGTTGCGCGCGATTCTTCCAGTGCCTGCCGCCGTAACTCCATTCCCCGTTCCACAAATCGCCGAACCCGTTCCGGATCTGGTTCGACATCTCGTATCGAAGAGCGGTAGGCGATGGTGACCTGGATGGCGCCAACGATGCATGCGCCGATACCAAACACGTCGAAGATAATCTCGAATTCAGTCACGAGGCCGCCTCCCTTGTGTGACGAGCTCGTGACATCGGTTCAATGCAGCGTGGGGTGACATTCGAGATCGGCTGCCCTCTGCAGCACCCGTGCCGCAGTTCTCAGACTCGGTTGGCTTGCCTGGCCCGCACGCTTGAAAGCTTCGACCGCGGCGTCCAAGGCCACGTCGCTGGTGCCTTGCCTACGCCCTTCGCGCCAGATGAACATCACCAGTTCGTCAGTCGTTAACGCTCGTAGGGCTATCGGTGGGCATCTGCTCAAGAGCGGCTCAGGCAAGCCTGCCGCGCCGCCTTGGCGAAAGCCCAACTTGATCAGGCGGCACTGGCCGGCGCAGACCTTGACCGAGAGTTCGAGGCTGTATTCGCCGGCCATGGCGCTTTGACGCCTTTGACAATGGTCGAGACGGGGGAGCCGTCATTCTCGAACTGCTCGGCGCAATAGGCGACGTTGATGCCGGCGCGCTTGCAGATGTATTCGTAATAGGCGCTTTCATCCGCGTCTTGGAAACGGCCCCAGCGGCTGACGTCATAGACCAGGATCACGTTGAAATCGGCCGCACCGGATTCCACATCCGCGATCAGCTGCTGCAGGGCAGCGCGCCCGCCGATTGAAAGGCCGCTCTTACCATCGTCGGCATAGGTCTTGATGATCTCGATGCCGCGCTTCTCGGCATATTCGCGGATCTTGTCGGATTGGTTGTGCGTTGAATACTGCTTGTGCTCTGTCGACATGCGCACATATTGCGCCGCCCGAAACTCGGTAATCTCGCCACTCCCGTCCAACTCAGCCTCCGAACTGTCGTCAAGTCAGTCGGACGTTTGCGTAGGCAGGAAAGTGTATCAAGCTGATAGTTCTGTATTCTCCCATTATATCAATGCGCTGGAGGGCGAGCGGCCGTCATCTTCATCAAGACGTCACGTCGCACCCGGAAGAGCTTTCTTGCACCTGTTCAAGCTTGAGCGATATGTGGGCGGCGAGGTGTTAATGAGGTTCCGAGGTGACATTCCACGAGCGCGGCACGAGCTGGTTTTTGGCGCAGCTGAAGCCGAACTGCGCCAACATCGCGGACAAGAACCTCAAGCGCCAGGGCTTCCAGACCTTCCTGCCCATGGAAGAGGAGACGCGCCAGCGGAACGGCAAGTTCGTCACCGCCATGCGGCCACTGTTTCCAGGCTACATCTTCGTGGCTTTCGATGTGGCCCGCGGGCTCTGGCGCACCGTGAACTCGACCTATGGCATCACGCGGCTGGTGAGCTTCGGCAAGGAGCCGACAGCCGTGCCGCTGGACCTGGTCTCGCAGCTCATGCTGCGCTGTGACGCCGAGGGCAAGCTGCTGCCACCAAAGCTTCTGAAGCCCGGCGATCAGGTCACCCTGACCAAGGGACCGTTTGCCAATTTTGTGGCAGAGGTGGAAAAGATCGCACCCGACCGGCGTGTCTGGGTCCTGATGGAAATCATGGGCGTGCAGACCCGCGTGGCTGTCGGGGCGGACCAATTGCGGTCCATCTGAAATCAGCCGCAGACACAAATCGGAATTTGAAGGGCAGATCCAATGAAACATGTCTTGGTCACGGGCGGCGCGGGCTACATCGGCTCTCATGCCTGCAAACTGCTGGTGCACCAGGCCGCTCCTTCTTCAGCGCGCGGGCAGTGCGCGCAATGATCTCCGGCGTGTGTCTGTATCGACCCAGCTGAATCTGCTCAGGTTAAGCCGCTAATGTGAATGCCTCGGCAGGCGTGCGCATGGCAAGGGCCTGATGAGGGCGGCGTTTGTTGTAGAAGCTGATCCAGTCACCGATGACGCGCATCGCGTGCTGGATGGTCTCAAAACGGTGGCGATGCACGCATTGCTCCTTCAGCGTCCGGATGAAGCGTTCGACCATGCCGTTCTGGTGGGGACAGTGTGGGGTGATGAACTCCTGCTTCAGACCGTAGCTGCGGGCGATCTTGGTGAAGTGGTGGCTGG
Source organism: Rhodovulum sulfidophilum DSM 1374 (assembly GCF_001633165.1). Classification (NCBI taxonomy): domain Bacteria; kingdom Pseudomonadati; phylum Pseudomonadota; class Alphaproteobacteria; order Rhodobacterales; family Paracoccaceae; genus Rhodovulum; species Rhodovulum sulfidophilum. The sequence continues at coordinate 2,170,361 of NZ_CP015418.1, forward strand.
TGAAGACCAGACCGTTGTCCGACCTCAGCAGGAACTCTTTCTCGACCTTGCCCAAAGTGCCGAACCTGGCGATCAGGGCGTGCTCGAGGGCGGCGCTGGCGGTCGTGGCTTTGCCGGACTTCGACAGATGCCAGCCCAGCAACTCTCGGTTGTGGCAGTCGATCACCAACGCCAAGGAAGCCCAGCCGTCCTTGCCCGTCCAGATACGGGCGAGATCCGTCGACCAGCGCTCGTTCGGCGCAGCCGCAACCGACGGCACGGCCTGGATGCGAGGCCGCATGCCCACGGCACGCTTGCGCACCTGCCAGCCCTTGATCTGGAAGATCCGCTGCACGGTGTTCTTGTTGAACCCCAGGAGCCAAGCCACGGTCCGATAGCCAAAGGACGGCTCTTCCTCGATCAGCTTCTTGATCGGCTCGGAAAAGCGGGCCTCGACCTTAGGCGCAGCCTTCACCGGCTTGTAGTAGACCGTCCGCCTCGGGATGCCGAACCAGGCACACAGCTTGGCGACGGACACAACGACGCCCTCGGCAATGAGGCCCTGCTGGGTGCGACGGATCAATTCCCGTCCTGCGCATCCAGCAGGGCCTGCAGCTTTTTTCGCGCCCGCAGCTCCAGCATCGCCTCTCCATAGGCTTCCTGCAGGTCCCGGAGCTGCTTCTCGTATTGCTCGCGGATGTCGAGCGGGTTGGCGCGCAGCGAGTTCTCCATGCCGCGCTTGGCATCCTCGACCCAGCCCTCGATCTCGGAGGGCGTCAGGTCGAAGGACCGGCTTGCCTCCGACGCGGTCGTCTTGCCTTGGATGATCTCGATGACGAGCGCCGTTTTACGCTTCGCCGTCAACCGCTTGATGCTGTCGTCCATCGTCTTACTCATGGCTACGTTCTCCCTTGTAGCATGAGCAGGTTTTCAGTGGGTCGATACAATCTGCGCGGTCGGCGAAAACTCGAGCCAGCCTGGTGGGCTCCGAGCGGGTTCGCCGCCATCTCCACCGCCGCGCTCGATCCGGCCCACCGTCCGGCGTCTCCCGCGGTCCCCGCGCTTATCGGGTCCGGGTCCCCATCAAGTCTGCCGCGCCGGCTATTCCGCCTCTGCCGGCGCGACAGAGTCCATCTCTGCAATCGTCTGAAACTCGGACAGGAATTCCGGTCGCGTCTGCATGAGGTAGCGAACGACCCTGGCGTTCCCAAGCAGCTTGCTGATGTAGGCTTTGATCACGGTCAGATGCAGGTGATCCTGGCCGTAGGTGTCCTGGATCGAGGCGATTCCCTCCTGCAGGCGGGCCAACTCCTGTTCCATCCGCGCCATCGCCTCGGGCGTGATGCCCTTCACCTTCTTCGGCTTGGACGCGTCGACCAGCTGCGCCTGCGGCGTGCCAGCGAGGATCGCCTTCACGTAGGCGACGGAGTAGTTGTTGGCGTTGACCAGCAGTTCGGCCGCCTCGATCTGGCGCATGGTCTTCATCTTGCGGAGCGCGTCGAACACGGCGCCCGTAGCTGGCTTGTCTTTCAGAATCGCAATGGCTTCCTCGGCGATGCCATCGAGAAGCTTGATCTTCTTCTGGATGCTGCGCGTGCCGAGATCGAGCGCGGCTGCGATCTTCTCCTCGGGTACGCCGCGCTCGATTGCCTTCCGGATCATCCTGTGCTCCTGGATCGGCGCAAGGCGACTGACCTGCCGGTTGTAGGTGAACGCCTCGTCGTCGGTGGACACGAGGCACTCCACCTCCTGCACGCCGTCATCCTTCAAGGCCTCGATCCGCAGGTGCCCGTCGAGCAACAACCAGGTGGCGGATTTGTCGGGGTTCGGGACGACCACCGGCGGTTCGACGATCCCGATCTGGGCGATGGAGGCGACGATCTGCCGGTACTTTCGACTGGCTTTTGCGCTCTTGCCGAGGGCTCGCAGGGGCAAGATCACGTCGATCGGCAGGGTGACACAGTCAGCTTCGAAGCCGTGATTGACGCTGGCCGGGCGTTTGTCCGCGGCCCGTTTCATGACGAGGGTCCACTGGTGACCGCTTGGGCGAGATCGGCGGGCATCGTCTCCAGACCCTCGGCCCGCAGCAGCGTCATGAAGTGCTCGTCCGCGCAAAGCTTCCGGAACGCCTCCCGCACGAAAATGAGCCGGCTCTGCGCGAGTTCGGCCTTCTTGATCAGCAGTTTCTGACGTGCCGCCTCCTGCTGATAGGCTCGGACAAGTCCCTCGCTGGTCAGCGCGCGTTTCGCCACCCTCCGCCCGAGTGCATTGCTCTTGATCTGGTGGGGCCCGCGGAGCTCGCGCTGCTGGATCAGGCGGCGCACAAGCGTCAGTTTTCGACCACGCAGCTTTTTCTGAGTATAGGCGTCCATCAGCGCCTTCTGCGCGCCCTTGGCGTCGGTCTTGGAGATCTCGATGGCCAGATTGAGCGGCAGCAGTCCGGTCTCCACGGCGGAGACCAGGCGCTCCTCACCCTTCTCGAGCAGCCCGGCGATCATGTTCACGTATTCGTAGGAGACCCCGATCTTTTCGCCGATCTGGCGGTCGTTGTAGCCGCGTTCGCGAAGCGAGCCGATCTCGCGCATCAGATCGATCGGGTTGTGCTGTCGCCTTGCGCAGTTCTCCACGAGGCTCATGACGAGGCAATCGCTCTCGTCGGCTTCGATCACGATGGCTGGGATCTGGTCCTGCTTGAGCTCGATGAAGGCCTCGAGGCGGCCTTGACCACAGACGAGGTCATACTCCTGCGGGTCCGTCCCGGCGCGCGGGGCCACGGTGATCGGCCGCTTCAGACCGATGCGGGCGATGTTCTCCACCATCGCCTCGAAGGTGCGCCGATTTCGGACGCGAGGGTTGAGGATCCGGATCCGGTCACAAGGGATCAGGGTCACCTGCTTCTGGCTGGTCGGCTCCATGTCATCGGGCATCACGCCACCTCCGTGATCCTGGCCCGCGAGGCGAGCGCGTAGAAGAAATCGAGCGTGTCGAACCGGTACGCATCGAGCGCGAGCCCGTTCTGCTCGGCGAATTTCAGTTTCCCGAAAGTCATGTCGATGCTGGGTAGCACGTAGTAGTCGCGCGGCGCCTCGTTCACCTCGTCCATGCGCACGGCGATCGTGATGTCCGGCACGAGGCCGGTGTCGAGGCGGATGCGCCACCGCAGTGACCCGGCCGCCGTCGCCGCGCAGCGGGCCAGCACGATGGACAGGGTGAACTCGTCGTTGACGCGAAGCAGATCGGTCTCCGGGTCCTGGACAGCCCGCCCGCCGTGCCGCGTGACCCCGGCGATGATCTCGGCCACGACCTGTGGATGCGCCTGTCGCAGAGCGCGGTTGATCTCGATGTAGCTGTAGTCGCGGTCTGGCTCGTAGCCGATCAGCCGGTAGGCGCGGAGCAGGCTGCCGAAGCGGCTGCGATAGGCGCTCGAGGACGGAAGATCATCCGCCTCGTCGATGATCAGCCCCGAGAGCATGCCTTGCCGCTTGAGGATCGCGCGCAAGGCATCGAGCAGTTCCTCGTCGGAAAAATGACGGCTGCGGGCATCGACGATTTCCCGGGCCCGCAGGAAAAGGGCCTTGTCGACGATAGCCGGGAACGCGCCCTCCGCTCGGATCCACATGTCCCGAGGGTTCACGACACGACGCTGCTTCAGCTTGAACGACACCTTGTTGAAGACGTTGTTCCCGATGTACTTTTCGTTGGTCAGAACTTGATGGACGGTCGCCCGGGTCCAAGGCCGATCAAGGTCGGTCCGGTGTCCTTCGCCGTTCAGAACCTCCGCGATCTCGCGCTCCGGCCGCCCCTCGTTGACGAACATCTCGTACATGCGCTGAACGACCCGCTGCTCTTCTTCGGGGCCGGGCACCAGGATCACGCGGTCGGTCTGGAGGCTCTTCTGCTCGCCGCGGGACAGTTCTCCCTTCGGATTGCCGTGCTCGTCGATCAGCACGCGACGCAGCCCGTATCCAGCGGCACCGCCCTGGCGATAGCCCAGCTCGACGAGCCGGCACTGCCCGGCGAAGACCTTCACCGACAACTCGCGGCTGTACTCGCCGGCCATCACGCGCTTCACGGTCTTCAGCAGGTTCGAGCCGATGCTGCCGTCGTTCTCGAACTGCTCGCCGCAATAATGGACCCGGATGCCGGCGCGGGAGCAGACGTGCTCATGATAGGCGCCCTCGTCGGCGTCCTGAAACCTGCCCCAGCGGCTGACGTCATAGACGAGGATCGCCTTGAAATCGGCTTGGCCCGACTGAACCTCGGCCATCAGGCTCTGCAGCGCCTCCCGGCCATCGAGCCGTAGGCCGGAGCGCCCTGAGTCTTCGAAAGACCGCAGGATCGTGAGTCCACGGGCTTCGGCATACTTGCGAATGACGTCCAGCTGGTTTTCGGTCGAGTATCTCTGGTGGTCTGTCGACATCCGGACGTAGGCGATAGCTGGGACGTCTTGCTCGACCGCCGTGCTGCCCGTTTCGGTATTGCCGCTTTGACCTGCCATTCACCGTGCCCCTGTTCACAACGCGAAGTCCCGGCCAGCCCGTTGCGGGTGCCGCGCTGTGCCTCGGCGGGCGGCCAGTCGCATTGGCCCTCTCATGCGTCCATGCGCCGGCGTTCCGGTTCTGCCGTTCATATTCCTCACCTTCGGAAGTGCGGATGCCCGCCGCAGCTTTCCGGACCGGTCCGTCACGGGCACAGACGGATTCTGCGGTTTTCATGTCTCTCCAGACATTTAGCGGAGAAACACATGAAGATGCGGATGAAGATGGGCACAGTTGTGCCGAAGATGGGCATATTTGTGCACCCCGAGGATGTTCCGGGCGATTATCGCGCGGCCGTGGCGATGGCGTTGCACGCAGAGCTCGGATCGACCCACCGAGCGATCAAGTCCGCCATGCGATGGACCGGCGCGAGCGAGCGAACGGTGAAATACTGGTTCGCGGGCGAGCGTGGGCCGAGCGGCGAGCACCTGGTGTCGCTCGCGCGGCATTCAGACGTTGTGCTGGTTCTGCTGCTGACGATGGCAGATCGCCTGGTTCTCGAGGAGGGAGAAGGGTAGGCAGGACCGCCGCCCGGCGAGCGTGGCCCTTGTTTCGTGTTCGATATTGGTTATCTTGAACACGCACGATGTAGGGTGATCGCCATGTCTCGGGCCACCACCATGACCGTGCGCGTCAGCGGCGCGCTCAGCGAGTTCGCCGCGGCCAATGTCGGCGAGGACGGCGCCTACGAGAATGTCAGCGAGTACATCCGAGATTTGATCCGCCGCGACAAGGAGCGCGTCGAGCGTGAAGCCTTTGATCGGCTGAAGGCCGAACTGAACCGCGCCTTCGCCGCGCCCGAGGACAGCTACAAGCCTATTCCTTTGAAAAACTCGGCTTTGCGGCCGCACTGATCTGCGCTCTGAATTTGCGGCGTCCGTGCCGACCCTTCCTCAGCAGGCGGTTTGCGGAACCGGGAGCAGCTTTGCGAGCTTCCGAAGGTTCTGGGCGGTGGCTGCGAGGTGGAATTCATCGCGTGCGCCGTTCGGTCCTTGTAATCGGAGACGGCTGAGGCCCAAGATGCGCTTCAAGTGCGCGAACAGCATCTCGACCTTCTTTCGCAGTTTGCAGGAGATCGCGTATTCGGGGGGGGCTGGGCAATCGCACGCGCCCGATGCCGGGATGGTTCGAAGGTCGACCGGAGGACCTTGCGCGAGGGCTCCTTGGGACAGCAGCGGACTTTCAACTCGCAGGCATCGCAATCGGCCTTGCTGGCCCGGTAGCGGAGCATGCTGTCCTCATCGGGCTTCTTCTCACGAGGGGTGTGAAGGGCCGTCGGCTTTGCTTCAGCTCCTTGCCGCCCGGGCAGGTGTAGAGGCCGCTCTCCGCATCATAGGTGAAGTCGGCGCGCTCGAACGTTCCGTCCTTGCGCCCCGACTTGTCGAATACCGGGATATGTGGCGCGATCCCTCGCTGCCGGTCCAGCCAGTCCAGCATGACGCCGGTGCCGTATGCCGTGTCGGCGATCAGCCGCTCCGGTACGATGCCAAAGGTATCCTCCCCCGGTTGATCATGGTCTGCACCGATCCAACCTCGGCTTGGCGGATCGCCCGGGTGGCCTCCACGTCGAGGATCACGCCGTTGTCGGTGTCGATCAGGTAGTTGGTGGAATAGGCAAAATAGGCCGGCCCTCCACGGGCCCCGGTCCATTGTGAGGCTGGATCGGAATGCGAGGTGAACTTCGGCTCGACCGGGCTTGCTGCGCCGAAGGCGTTCGTGCATTCCTCGAACCAGTGGCGTTCATGCACTCACCGTCGAGCGTTTCTAGGTACTCCCTGACAGCCCGTGGCGCGTCTTCAGGATCGATCCTGTCGGGATGCCAGTCCGATTTCGGCGTCGAGTTCTGCCGGTTCGCGTCAGCCTGGATGACGCTGGCATCCGCAGCAAGCCGCTGACTGCCGCCGAGGTGATCGCCCGGAACCGGACCTGACCCGATGGCGATCCGGGTCCAGGAGGCGGCTTCCGTCCGTCTCGACGAGATCTACCGATACACGCGTGACATGTGGGGCGAGGCGCAGGCCGAGACCTACATCACCGGCTTGTTCGCAGCATTCGAGCAGATCGAAACGCGGATGTGCATTCGCGGGCCGTGCCCGTCGAATTCGGGGTGGAAGGGTACTTCTTCCGGTACGAGCGGCATTTCGCGTATTGGAGGCACCTTTCGAATGGCGATATCGGTATTGTCACGATCCTCCACGAGCGGATGCACCAGATTGATCGTTTCAAGGAAGATTTCTTCGGATAAAGTTCGGTGCGAAGACCATTCTCCAAGGCCCTGAGCCGGCAACGGCGGACAGAATGCTCTTGGTTTGTATTTGTTTTGATCGTGTTTCGTTTTGCAAGGAGCGCAAGCAAGCGTAGGCACAGGTGTTGGACAGAACCTCCTTTGATTCCCCGAGTTCAGAATAGATCCCGGTCGCTACTTCCAGCAGAGTTTTCAGGCGCTCCGTTCCCTCCGCCACCAAGCCTTTTGAGGCCTGTCTCTAATCGGCGCAGATTCAAGAAATTTCCTTTATATTTTAGTGTTGTAGCGCCAGAACGGTTCTGGATGAAACGTGGTCATGCCCGAACTTACCCCACAACCCCGCTCTCTCGCCCCCACATTCTCCGGGCCTGTTAACCGCGCATCTTTCAATACGGTTTCAATAATTTGCTGAAACTGAATCGAAAATATGTCCCGCTGTTTTTCGTTCCGACCGGAGTCGTGCGTATGGCCCCAGCGACTCGCGTCTAAATCTGTGACGTCGCGGCGCCTTCTTTGGTCTTTTTGTGGCGTTGTTGCGCAAATCAGCGTTCGTGCTGACTGTACCCTTTCCCGTGGCCGTTCAGGCGACGGCCTCGATCTCGGCCCTGCCGAGGGCCGAGAAGCGATTCATGAATAAGCCATGTCGCGCCATTGGTCCGAGCGACAATGGCGAATGATGCGGATCTGGATTTCGGCGGTCTGGCGGTCGGGTTCTCGTGACATGATCCGCTCACCGAAGAGCTTCAGGCGGTTCATCTGGGCCTCGACCCGACTTCGGACATGGTCGCCGGCCCACTTCTTCCAGAGCGCCCTGCCGAGGTGCCGCGTCGCCCGCAGGATCTCGTTGCGCCCCGATGCTGCGGGGCAGTCTTCTTTCCAGGCGCGGCCGTTCCGGCGGATGGGTATGACGGCATCCGCGCCGCGCGCGATGATGGCAGTGGGGCATCGCCGCCTGTCGTATGCGCCGTCCGCGGTGACGGTGGCACTCTCTTCATCCTCGGGAATGTGCGACAGCAGGTCGGGCAGCAGGGGACTGTCGCCCTGGCGGCTCGAAGTGAACTCGACCGAGCGTATGTCGCCGGTCTCCGTGTCCATTGCGATGTGGACCTTGCGCCATTGCCTGCGACGCGACGGCCCGTGCTTGCGAGCCAACCATTCGCCATCGCCATCGCCACGGAACTTGATACCGGTGCTGTCGACAAGGAGGGTCAAGGGCATGCCTGAGCGGCGATAGCGTATCTGCACGCCGATCCGCGCCCGGCGTCGGCACAGCGTCGAATAGTCCGGCACCGGCCAGTCGAGCCCAGCCATCCGGATCAGGCTCTCGACCGGCCCAACCGTTTGCCGAAGCGGAAGGCCGAAGAGCACTTTCAGCGTGAGACAGACCTGGACCGCCGCATCAGAGAACGTCTCGGGCCGCCCCCGCGTGCCGGTCTTTCCAGCCTGCCAGACTGTGCCGGGATCAAACCAGACCGAGAGCGATCCCCGCTGGCGGAGCGCGGCGTTGTATTCGGACCAGTTCGTCCTGCGATAGCGGGTGGGAGAGGGCTTCGGCATGGCATCGATCTAAAGCACGGGATGCGCGCAATGAATCCTCCTTACCGCTTTGTGCAACAAGCCCTCTTTTTGTAGTAAAAAATTTTCCAAATCAACCGCTTGGAATGGATTGGCGTTGGTGGTGCGTCGAGTGTCATCTACCCTCATAGCTGAGCGCCGCCCCCTGTTCGGCCCAAACGGGCGTCATCGGTTCGAGGAATTCCGTCATACCCACAGACGGTGGGTTTCCGTCCAGGATGGCTTCGATGATGTCGGGTGCCAATAAGGTGAGCCGCATGACCCGGGTCAGATATGATGGTGAGATTTTCTCGTGCTCTGCCAGCTCCGCGATGGTTCCCATGTCGCCGTCCTTGAGGATTTGGCGCCAACGATAGGCGCGCGCCACCGCCTTGATCAGCGTATAGTCAGGGCTGTGATTGTTCGTCCCAAGCGGAAGCTGAACCTCTTTCCGACCGCCGCGCTTGGCCACGCGGAATGGAATGGTGACAGTTACGGTGTGGGGGATACCGTATCGCGGGTCCATCCCCTCGATCGCCTGGCGTTTCCAGGTGTTGATCACCGTCTGATGCACGCCGTTTTTCGCCTCCAGCTCGGCGACCGTCATCTCGCCCCTGATCGCCTCCAAGGCCACCAGAAGCAGCGCATCGGCGTGATCTTCGACATAAAGTCAATCGCGGATATTGCTGCCAGCGCCGTAAATCGGCAGTGTCCGCCCCGCCAGCGCGTTCAGAATAACCACCTGGATCAGCTTTTCTGGAAAGTGGTAAGGCCCGTAATTGTTGGAACAATTGCTGAGTACCACGGACAGGCCGTCGTTTTCATGCTATCCTGCCTGGTTCGGGCGCGAGATCCTTGTCAGATGGCGCGCGTTCCAAGTTGCGAAGTACATCTTGGGAATGTTGGTTTGAAAGTTGTACGGCGTTAAGTGTGAGCCAAGTTATTCATAAATAACTATAGCTTATCTTCCATAGTGGCGGAGAGACAGGGATTCGAACCCTGGGACCCCGTGAAGGGTCAACGGTTTTCGAGACCGCCCCGTTCGACCACTCCGGCACCTCTCCGCACGCCCGTGGCCTTGTGGAGCGGTCATGTAGTGGTAACGGCGACCGCGTGCAACCGGTTTTTCGTCCCGGGAGGAAACTTCATCCCGGGACTGCGCCGCTGTTGGATTTCCGGACGCTTCGCGATAGCTCTGAAAGCGCCATGACCCGGAGCCGCCGATGTTACGCCTCGTTGCAGCAACCGCTCTGATCGCCGTCCTCGCCGGAGGAGCGGCGCGGGCAGATGAGGCGGCCGAGACCGCCTCGCTGCAGGCGCTTGTCGAGGCGCTGGCCTTGCCGGAACTCGTCGAGGTCATGCGCGAGGAGGGGCTCGTCTATGGCGAGGGGCTCGAGGACGAGCTCTTTCCCGGTCGCGGTGGGGCCCGCTGGGAGGCGGCGGTCGACCGCATCTATGACGGCGGTCGAATCGAGGCGGAGATGCGCGCGGCGCTCGACAGGCGGCTGGGCGCGGCCGAGATCGCGCCTCTGGTCGCCTTCTTCACTTCGCCCCGGGGCGCCCGGATCGTCGCGCTGGAGCTTTCGGCCCGGAAGGCGATGCTCGATCCCGAGATCGACAGGGCCAGCCGCGAGCGGCTGGAGGAGATGCAGGCCGATGGCGATCCGAAGCTCGACCTCGTCGGGCGTTTCATCGCCGTCAATGGCCTGATCGAGGCCAATGTCGCGGGCGCGCTGAATGCCAATTACGCCTTCTATACGGGGCTCGTAGATGGGCGTGCCTTCGATTACCCGGTGACCGAGGACCAGATCCTCGACGATGTCCGGCGCCAGGCGCCCGAGATTCGCGAAGATACCCGGACCTGGCTCTTTTCCTATCTGACCATGGCCTATGCGCCGCTCGACGCCGCGACGATGGAGGCCTATATCGGGCTTTCCGAAAGTCGGCCCGGCCGGGATCTGAACGACGCGCTCTTCGAGGGGGTCGAGGCGGTGTTCGAGGATATCTCGCATGAGCTGGGGCTGGCCGCGGCGCGGTTCATCGCCGGACAGGATCTCTGAGATCCCGTTCCCGGGGCGGTTTGGGGCGCCGCAGGGCCGGGCTTGACTTGGGGGCCGAAATCGCCGATACGCACGGTTCTGGTCCGGACTGCGTTCCTGCGCGGTTTGCCGGACCGTTCGCGATAGACCATATATTGACAACGCTCCGAAGGGAGCACGCTGTCCGGGGTGCGCAGCAGCGCGGGAACGCCGCCTAGAGGTGGGGCCGAAGGACGCGGCGGTAAGAAGGAAATGGCCGATGTTTGCGGTCCTCAAGACCGGTGGCAAGCAGTACAAGGTGCAGTCGGGTGACGTGCTGCGCGTCGAGAAGCTTGCTGCCGAAGCCGGTGAGACGGTTCAGTTCAACGAGATCCTGATGCTGGACGGCCAGGTCGGCGCGCCGATCGTCGATGGTGCCGCGGTGCAGGCCACCGTGATCGACCAGATCAAGGGCGACAAGGTCATCCACTTCGTTAAGCGCCGCCGTAAGCACGGCTCGCAGCGCACCAAGGGCCACCGCCAGCAGCTGACGCTTCTGCGCGTGACCGAGATCCTCGCTTCGGGCGGCGCCGAGACCGGCGTCAAGGCCGCGATCGGGGCCGGGTCGGTTGCGGGCGCCCCCGCCGCCGAGCCCAAGGCCGCCAAGGCGAAGGCGCCGAAAGCCGCCGAAGCCGCCGCGGGCGACGACCTGAAGAAGCTGCCCGGCGTCGGCCCGGCGATGGAAAAGAAACTGCATGAGGCCGGGGTCACCCGCTTCGCGCAGATTGCCGCCTGGACCGACGAGCAGGTCGCCGCGATGGATACCCGTCTCGGCCTGAAGGGCAAGATCGTGAATGATGGCTGGGTGGCGCTTGCCAAGGACCTGGCCGGCAAGGCCTAAGCGAGAGGAGAGGACGACATGGCACACAAGAAAGCAGGCGGCTCCTCGCGCAACGGGCGCGACTCCGCTGGTCGCCGTCTCGGCGTGAAGATCTATGGCGGCCAGGCGGTCGCTTCGGGCAACATCATCGTCCGTCAGCGCGGCACCAAGTTCTGGCCGGGCGAAGGCGTGGGCATGGGCAAGGACCATACCATCTTCGCGACCTGCGAGGGCGCAGTGACCTTCAAGAAGGGCCTCAAGGGGCGCACCTTCATTTCGGTTCTCCCGGTGGCGGAGGCCGCCGAGTAAGCCGAAACCTCAGGATGACTGAAATTGGGGGATCGGCGCCAGCCGTTCCCCCGTTTCTGTTTCGGAAACCGGAGCAGGAAAGATGATGGCAAGAGGCCTCCCGGCACCGGGAAGGGTCCGCGCCCGGAAAGCTCCGCAGGGGCTTCGGGCAGCGGGGGCGTCTTGCGCCGCGCCGGGGCGGTTGCCATCTTGTTCCCGGAGCCCCCTGCGGGCGGCTCGCGTCCGCCGCGGTCCGGGCGCTGCAGTGAAGATCGGGGCGTCAGCCGACGGCCCGGTGGTCCTCGTGCTTTTCGGAGGAGGAAAGCCATGAAACTCGACCTGATCCCGCCCCAGCCTCCGATCGCGGCCGAACGCTTCGTGCTGCGTCCGGTGCGCCGGTCGGATGCCGGATTGCTGTCGCTTTACACCAGCGATCTCCGGGTGGCGCGGTTCACCCGGTCGATCCCGCATCCGTTGCCGCCGGGCGCCACCGAGGCCTTCATCCACCGCGCTCAGGATCCCGAGCGCAGCGAGGATGTCTGGGTGATGGACGGGGCCGAGCAGGGGCTTTCCGAGGTGCTGGGCGTGATCGCGCTCGACCGGATGGAGCGCGACCAGTCCGAGATCGGCTACTGGGTCGCGCCGGCCTTCTGGAATACCGGCATCGCCTCCGAGGCGGTGGGCGCGCTGCTGGCCGCCAATCCGCAGAAGGCCAAGACGGTCTTTGCCGAAGTGTTTCAGGACAATCCCGGCTCGGCCCGGGTGCTGACCAATGCCGGTTTTGAATATATCGGCGATGCCGAGGCCTATTCGGTGGCGCGGGAGGCCAAGGTGGCCACCTGGACCTATCTCAAGAAGCTCGACTGAGCGATGCGGGGCGCGGCGGACGGATTTCGGATCGAGACGCCGCGCCTTGTCCTCAGGGCGTTCCGGCCCGCCGATCTCGATGCGCTGCTGCGGATCGGCCGGGATCCGCGGGTGGCCCCGATGATGTGCAGCCTTCCGGTGCGCTGGACCCGGCGGCAGGCCGCGACTTGGGTCGCACGCTCGCGCTTTCGGGGCGAGCCCGCCTTCCGGCTGGCCATCGACGGGCGCGACGAGGGGCTGCTGGGCGTGGCGGGACTGGGCGGTGCGCCGGCCTCGCTGGCCTATTTCCTCGATCCCGCGGTCTGGGGCCGGGGCTATGCGACCGAGGCGATGCGCGGCTTTCTGGCCGGGGTCTTCGCGCGGTTTCCCGGGCTCGACGTGCTGGCTGCCGATCATTTCGCCGACAATCCCGGATCGGGCCGCGTGCTCGGGAAGCTCGGCTTCGAGCGGCTCGGGCCCGGTACCGGACGCTCGCTGGCGCGGCTTGAGCCCGCGCCCAATATCCACTATCGCCTGATGCGCGCAAATTTCGAGGCTCTTCATGAAATTCCTTGACCTCGCAAAGGTCTATATCCGCTCGGGCAGCGGCGGAAACGGCTGCACAAGCTTCCGCCGCGAGAAATACGTCGAATTCGGCGGTCCCGACGGGGGCGATGGCGGCCGGGGCGGCGATGTCTGGGTCGAGGCGGTCGAGGGGCTGAACACCCTGATCGACTTCCGCTACCAGCAGCATTTCTTCGCCCAGAACGGTCAGGGCGGCATGGGCCGCCAGAAATCGGGCGCCTCGGGCCGGGACATGGTGCTGAAAGTGCCGGTGGGCACCGAGATCCTCGATGAGGACGAAGAGACCGTGGTCGCCGACCTGACCGAGCTTGGCCAGCGGGTCCTGCTGGCCCAGGGCGGCAATGGCGGCTGGGGCAACCTGCATTTCAAGACCTCGACCAACCAGGCGCCGCGCCGCGCCAATCCGGGGCAGGAGGGGGTCGAGCGCACGCTGTGGCTGAGGCTCAAGCTGATCGCCGATGCCGGGCTGCTGGGGCTGCCCAATGCCGGCAAGTCGACCTTCCTGGCCGCGACCTCGAATGCCCGGCCCAAGATCGCCGACTATCCGTTCACGACGCTGCATCCCAATCTGGGCGTGGTCGGCGTCGACGGGGCCGAATTCGTCATCGCCGACATTCCCGGCCTGATCGAGGGCGCCCATGAGGGCCGCGGCATCGGCGACCGGTTCCTCGGCCATGTCGAACGCTGCGCGGTGCTTCTGCATCTGATCGACGGCACCTCCGAGGATGTCGTGGCCGATTGCGGGACGGTTCTGACCGAGCTTGAACTTTACGGCGGCGATCTGGCCGACAAGCCGCGGGTGACGGTCCTGAACAAGATCGACAGTCTCGACGAGGACGAGCGGGCCGAGAAACGTGCCGCTCTCGAGGCGGCGAGCGGCGGCCCGGTGATGCTGATGTCGGGCGTCGCGCGCGAGGGCGTGACCGAGGTGCTGCGCGCGCTGCGTGCCGAAATCGACGAGGACCGGCTGCGCCTGAAGCGCGAGGACAGCGAGGAGGGCGAGGCGTGGCGTCCCTGATCGCTACCCGGCGGCTTGTGGTCAAGATCGGCTCGGCGCTTCTGGTCGACCGGAGCACGGGTAATCTGCGCGCGGACTGGCTGAGGGGCCTGGCCGAGGATGTCGCGATGCTGAAGGCGCGCGGCACCGATGTGGTGCTGGTCTCGTCGGGCTCGATCGCGCTGGGGCGGGGCGTTCTCGGGCTGGGCCTCGGCCCCCTGGCGCTGGAACAGAGCCAGGCTGCCGCCGCGGTCGGGCAGATCCGGCTGGCCCGTGCCTATGAGGATTGCCTGGAGCCTTACGGGATCACCACCGCGCAGGTGCTGGTGACGCTTGAGGATACCGAGGACCGGCGGCGCTATCTGAACACCCGCTCGACGATGGAGACGCTCTTGGGCTTCGGCGCGGTGCCCATCGTCAACGAGAACGACACCATCGCCACCGACGAGATCCGCTTCGGCGACAATGACCGGCTGGCGGCGCAGGTGGCGGTGACGGTGGGGGCCGATGTGGCGGTGCTGCTGTCGGATGTCGACGGCTTCTATACCGCCAACCCGATGCAGGATCCCGAGGCGCATCGCTTCGATCTGATCGAGGAGATCACCCCCGAGATCGAGGCGATGGCGGGCGATGCGGGCTCGGGGCTCTCGAAGGGGGGCATGAAGACCAAGCTGATGGCGGCCCGGACCGCGACCGGCGCGGGCTGCGCGCTGGCGATCACCGAGGGCTCGCGGCTGCGGCCTCTGAAGGCGCTGGAAGAGGGCGCGGCCTGCACCTGGTTCCGCCCCAAGGGCGATCCGCGCGCCGCGCGCAAGGGCTGGATCGCGGCGATGAAGCCGCATGGCTTCATCCGGGTCGACGCGGGCGCGGCCGGGGCGCTGACGCGCGGCAAGTCGCTTTTGCCCGCGGGCGTGACCGAGGTGACCGGCGATTTCGGCCGGGGCGAGCCGGTCGCGATCCTCGGCCCGAAGGGCGAGGGGCTTGGCGCCGGGCTTTCGCGCTATACTTCTGCCGAGGCGCGGCTGATCCTCGGATGTCGCTCGGGTGACATCGAGGCGATCCTCGGCTATCCGGGGCGGGCGGCGCTCATTCACAGGGACGACATGGCGATATGAAGGACATTACCGATATTCACGCCCTCATGGCCGATCTTGGTGCCCGTGCCCGGGTCGCCTCGGCCGAACTGGCCTTCGCCTCGTCCGAGGCCAAGCGCCATGCGCTGGAGGCGGCGGCCGACGCCGTGGTTGACCACAAGCCGCAGATTCTCGCCGATAACGCGACCGACATGGAGTATGGCCGCGACAAGGGCCTGAGCCCGGCGATGCTGGACCGGCTGATGCTGGACGAGGCCAGGATCGAGGCCATTGCCGCGGGTCTGCGCGCGGTTGCCGCCCAGCCCGACCCGGTGGGGCAGGTGATGGCGGAATGGGACCGGCCCACGGGGCTGCATATCCGCCGGGTGCGCACGCCGCTGGGCGTCATCGGCGTGATCTATGAAAGCCGGCCCAATGTCACCGCCGATGCCGGGGCCCTGTGCCTCAAGGCGGGGAATGCGGTGATCCTGCGCGGCGGTTCGGAGAGCTTCCATTCCTCCGGCGCGCTGCATGAATGCCTGGTGGCGGGGCTGGCCAAAGCCGGGCTGCCCGAGGATGCGATCCTGCGCGTGCCGACCCGCGATCGTGCCGCGGTCAGCGAGATGCTGACCATGACCCAGTATATCGACGTGATCGTGCCGCGCGGCGGCAAGGGCCTTGTGGGCCTCGTCCAGCGCGAGGCGCGGGTGCCGGTCTTCGCCCATCTCGAGGGCATCGTGCATATCTATGTCGACAAGGTCGCCGATCCCGCCAAGGCGCTGTCGGTGGTGCTGAACGCCAAGACCCGGCGCACCGGTATCTGCGGCGCAGCCGAATGCCTGCTGATCCACAGGGACGTGGCCGCGACGCTTGGCGCCGATCTGGTCGCGGCGCTGGTCAAGGCCGGGGTCCGGGTCCATGCCGACGAGGCGCTGTCCCGTCTGCCGGGCACGCAGCCCGCCACCGCCGAGGATTGGGGGCGCGAATATCTGGACATGGACATCGCCGCCCGGGTGGTGGACGATATCGACGGCGCGATCGAACATGTCCGCGCCTTCGGGTCGGGCCATACCGATGCCATCCTGACCGAGGACGATGCCGCGGCGGCGCGGTTCTTCGAGCGGCTCGACAGCGCGATCCTGATGCGCAATGCCTCGACCCAGTTCGCCGATGGCGGCGAGTTCGGGATGGGCGCCGAGATCGGGATCGCGACCGGCAAGCTTCATGCCCGCGGGCCGGTCGGCGCCGAACAGCTCACGAGCTTCAAGTACCTGGTCGAGGGCGACGGCACGCTCCGGGCCTGAGGCCCGGGGATCTAGCGTATGGGGATCTGGCGTATGGGGCTCCGGCTCAGAAGGCCAGTGTCAGCGAGGTTTCGTCGTGACCGAGCGACAGGCTCCGCCCCAGATCGGTCAGCGCGATCGGCAGAAGCGCGAATTGTACCTCGGCGGGCCGGAGGTCGTCGCCGGAGGGCTGGCCATCGGTCAGCGGTGCCCAGAGCCTTGGCTCAAGCGTCATCCGCTCGGCCTCGGCCGTCAGGGTGATGCGGCCGTCCCGCCAGCTCAGCGCCATCCGGCCGCCGCGGGGCAGGGCGGTCTCGGCACAGAGGACCGACAAAAGCGCGGTCTTGGCGGCGCTGCGGCTGAGAGAGGCGGGCGGGTCGGCGGTGACGCTGAGCCGGCTGCCGCCGAAATAGTCCGCGAGGATTTCGCAGACCTCGCGCCCGGCCACCGCGGTATCCTCGCCGGCGGCGCCGAAGGCGAGGCGGAACATCCGGATCCGGGCATTGGCACGGGCGACGCTGTCGGAAATCAGCGCCAGTTCCTCGCCCGGCGCCTCGCCATGGGTCTCGGCCGCGGCCATGGCCAGAAGCTCCATCCCGTTGCCGATCGCGCCGATCGGGCTGATAAGATCGTGGCAGATGCGCGAGCCCACGAGCGCGGTGAGATCAGACATGCGACACCGCCGGGACCGCCGACAGGAGAGTGACAATGAGACCGATGAACGCGATCCTCGAACCCGGGATGCTGGTGCGCCATCCCGGAGAGCCGGACTGGGGCCTGGGCCAGGTGCAATCCGTGATCGGCGCACGTATCACGGTGAATTTCACCGATGCGGGAAAAGTCGTCATCGACGGAACGCGGATCGAGCTCATGCCTGTCTTTTCGTCCTGAACATCCTGATGGGGTCAGGCTGACCCATCATCGTTAATGGCATATTAACATGACAGATGTCATTGCGGTCTGCGCCTGCGTCGGGCGGCGCGGTTGCACTTGGCCCGGTGGCGCCCTAGAAGCGGGCGACAGTCTCTGCAGGGGGTAAGGCATGCAGCCGCCCGAGGATTTCTTTCAGCTGCGCCTGGCCCGGACCGAGGCCGATCTGATGGCCGCCCAGCGCCTGCGCTACGAGGTATTCGTGGCCGAACTGGGGGCGGACGGCCCGCTGGTCGACCATGAGGCGCGGCTGGAACGCGACGATCTCGATCCGCATTTCGACCATCTGCTGCTGATCGACAGTCGGCGCGACGCGGCGACGCTCGATCACGTGGTGGGGGTCTACCGGCTTCTGACCTCCGAACGGGCGGCGGCGCTCGGGAAGTTCTACAGCGAGGACGAATACGATCTGTCGGCGCTGAAGGCCTCGGGGCGGCGGCTGCTGGAGCTGGGGCGCTCCTGCGTGCATCCCGACTATCGCGGCGGAACCGCGCTCTATCACCTATGGAACGGGCTGGCCGATTACGTGCTCGACAAGGAGATCGAGGTCCTGTTCGGCGTGGCGAGCTTTCACGGCACCGATGCCGAAGCGCTGGCCGAGCCGCTGTCCTATCTGCATCACCGGCATCTCGCGCCGCCCGAGCTTCGGGTGCGGGTGCTGCCCGATCATGTCCAGAACATGGACCTGATGCCCGAGGCCGCGATCGACCGCAAACGCGCGATGCTGGCGATGCCCGCCCTGATCAAGGCCTATCTGCGGCTCGGCGGGTTCGTCGGCGAGGGGGCCTTCATCGACCGCGCCTTCAACACCACCGATGTCTGCCTCTTGATGGATACGGCGCGGATGAACGCGAAGAGCCGGTCGCGCTACATGCGGGGGCAGGAGTGACCACCTGGCGGGGCGCGCCGCCGCCCGACATGCCGCGGATCGGTGTGGCCGGCTGGCTGCGCGTCGCGCTCCGCGGCACAGCGCTGGTCGGGCTTCTGGCCATCGGCATGGCGCTCAAGCTGACGCTGCGGCTGGCCGAGCGGCCGCTGTTCGGATTGCGGCGGCCGGTGACGCCCTGGATCACGCAGGGCGTCAGCCGCGCGGCGCTGGCGGTTCTGGGCCTGCGCTGCCGGATGCGGGGGCGGCCGATGCGGGCGCGCGGGGCCTGGGTGGCCAACCATGCCTCCTGGCTCGACATCTTCGCGCTGAACGCGCGCGGGCGGATCTATTTCGTCTCGAAGGCGGAGGTCGCCTCCTGGCCCGGCATCGGCTGGCTGGCGCGGGCCACCGGTACGGTCTTCATCGCGCGCGACAAGCGCGAGGCGCGGGCGCAGGCCGATCTGTTCGAGGCCCGGCTGAAGGCGGGGCATCGGCTGGTCTTCTTCCCCGAGGGCACCTCGACCGACGGGCGGCGGGTGCTGTCCTTCAAATCGACGCTGTTTGCCGCGTTTTTCGGGGCCGGGCTGCGCGAGATCCTGTGGGTCCAGCCGGTCACGGTGATCTATACCGCGCCCGAGGGCGAGGCCGTGGCCTTCTATGGCTGGTGGGGGGATATGGGGTTCGGACCGCATGCGCTGAAGCTGCTGGCCTCGGCGCGGCCGGGGAGGGTTGAGCTGGTCTTTCATCCGCCGCTGAAGGTGGCGGATTTCCCCGACCGCAAGGCCCTGGCGCTGGCCTGCGAAGAGGCGGTCCGGAGCGCGGCGCCGAAGCTCTGAGAAAAGCCCCCGGCGCCTCGCCGAACCGTGCCCCGGCCAGGGCAGGGGCCTGTCAGCCCATCGCGGCGATCAGCGCGCCGAGCGCCGAGACCGGGTCCTCCTCGCGCCAGATCTCCTCGCCAAGGGCGAAGAAATCGGTGAGCGGGCTCAGCGCCGCAACCGTGGTCGCATCGAGCGCGCCCTCGGCCACGACCGGGATCTCGATCATTTCGGACCACCAGCCGAACAGATCGGCCTCGGCTCGGCTGCCATCGCCAAGGCCGCTTTCGCCCGCCGGTCCGAAGGCGATGTAATCGGCCCCGGCCTCGGCCGCGCCGATCCCGTCATGGCGCAACGCGCCGCAGAAGGCCCCGACGATCGCATCGGCGCCAAGTAGCTTGCGCACCTTGCGGACGCTGCGTTGCCCGTCGGTCAGGTGCACCCCGTCCAGCCCCAGCCGCTCGACCAGCCCGACATGGGCCTCGACCACCAGCGGGATGTCGCGGGCATGGGCGATCTCGCGCAGCGCATCGGCGGCACGGGCCACGAGATCCTCGTCATGGCTGGCCATGGACAGGCGCAGACAGGCGATCTCATGGGCGTCGAGCACCGCGGCAAGGCGCGGCGCGAAGCTGTCGGGATCAAAGGCGGGCGGGGTGATCAGGTAGATCTGCGGGCGCTCGGGTTCGGCCATTGGCGGGCTCCTGTTATCCGTGACGCCGCTATAACGGGGTTTTTCGCGATTGGCTACGGTCGGACCATCGCGGGTCGCGTCCCCTTTGCCATCGGCCCAGGGGCGTCCCGGAAGAGGGCCGCCTCGCCCGAGGCTGCAAGCCCCAGCGGCCCGCGCGCGCCCGTCCGGCCGGCCTCGGGACTTCTGTCGCCTTTGGCCAAGCGCGGCGGCGGACAGAGCCCCTCCGCTTGCCCTTTCGTCGGGCAGGGCGTATCACCCCGCCGTTTTTCAAGAAAGCGAGCCCCATGACCGCAGCCCAGCCTGTCTTTGTTCTCGTCCGCCCGCAGATGGGCGAAAATATCGGGGCGGCGGCACGCGCGATGTGGAATTTCGGGCTCGACCGGATGCGCCTGGTCGCGCCGCGCGACGGCTGGCCCAATCCGCGCGCGGTGGCGCTGGCCAGCGGGGCGGGACGGCTTCTGGACAATGCCGGGATCCATGCCACGACGGCCGAGGCGGTTGCCGATTGCGACTATGTCTTCGCCACCACCGCGCGGCCGCGCGGCCTGACCAAGCCTGTCGTCACCCCGGAACAGGCGATGACCGAAACCCGCGCCCTGCTGGCCGAGGGGCGCCGGGTGGCGGTGCTGTTCGGGCCGGAACGCGCGGGGCTGGAAAACGACGACATCGCGCGGGCCAATGCCATCGTGAACGTCCCGGTGAACCCCGATTTCGCCTCGCTCAATCTGGGGCAATGCGTTCTGCTCAGCGCCTATGAATGGCGCCGCCAGACCGCCGATATCCTGCCCGAACGGCTGGAACTGGCCGGCGCCGATCCCGCGAGCCAGATCGAGGTCGAGAAACTGGCCGAGCATTACGAAGAGCGGCTGTCCGAGGCGGGGTTCTTCTTTCCCGAGACCAAGGCGCCGGGGATGAAGATCGCTCTGCGCAACATGTGGAGCCGGATGCCGCTGACCCGGCCCGATGTGCAGATCCTGCACGGGGTACTGCGGCAATTGACGCGGGCGCGGAGCCGCGGCGAGTGACTTGCGGCGTCGCGCCCGCCCGCCTAGTCTCGCCGCGCAAGACGGAGAGGGGCCTATGAGCAAGACCCGCAGCAAGCCGAAGACCCGCAGCATTTTCGAGGAGGTCGGCACCGATGCGCCGCCGGACCGGCCGGTGGTCCAGCCCGGCGCCATCGACCGCGCCGCCCGGCGCGGTGCGCGCGGGGCTGTCGCCTGGTGGCTGATCTCGATCTTCGTGCTGATCGCGGCGATGCTGATCTCGGCCGGCGTGGCGCGCCTGACCGGGCATCCGGCCAGCCTGCCGGGCTTCGCGCCGCCTTACGGCCAGCTGCCGCCGCTTGACGCGGCGGGCTGGTCCGCCGCCTTCGACCGTTTTGCCGCCGCCGGAGGCACGGCCGATCTCGCGGGCTTCCAGAGACTATACTGGTGGGACTGGGGCGTCC
The DNA here is from genome assembly GCF_001633165.1 of Rhodovulum sulfidophilum DSM 1374. Classification (NCBI taxonomy): domain Bacteria; kingdom Pseudomonadati; phylum Pseudomonadota; class Alphaproteobacteria; order Rhodobacterales; family Paracoccaceae; genus Rhodovulum; species Rhodovulum sulfidophilum. The sequence goes on from NZ_CP015418.1 coordinate 2,191,401, forward strand.
GGCAGGCCGGCATGCTTGCGGCCCTCGTCTGGGCGCTGGGCGCGCTGGGCTTCCTGATCTTCGGCAAGCTGCCAAAGGGCTGGGCGGTCCGGCTCTTGCCGCTTGGCGGCACCATCCTCGGGATCGGCGCGGCCGACTGGGCGATGGGGCCCGCGGGGCTTTTGCCCGCGCCCTTCGATGCCGCCTCGCTGCGGCTCGCGGCGATGACGGGCTTCGGTTTCGCCGGGATGGGGCTTGCCGCCTGGGGCGCGATGCAACTGCGCCGCACCGAGGCCCAGCTGATGCAGGCCCGCCGGGCCCGCGACGGGCGCGCCTTCGGCATGGCGACCGGTGTCATGCATCTGGCCTTCCTGCAGATCCTCTTCGGGGCGATGCTGGGCGCGCTCGATCAGGGCCGCAGCTTCCCCGACTGGCCGCTGATGGCGGGCGGTGTCCTGCCGCCCGAGCCGCTGGCGCTGGAGCCGGTCTGGCGCAATCTCTGGGACAATCCCGGCCTCGTGCAGTTCATCCATCGCGGGCTTGGCTATCTTGTCGTGCTGCTGGGTATCGCGGCCTGGCTGCGGGCGCGGAAAAGCCCGCATGCCCGCACCCGCCGCGCCTTCGACTGGCTGGGGGTGATGATCTTCGGCCAGGCGGTGCTGGGCGTCGGCTCGGTGCTTTACGCGGGCCAGTGGCATATGGCGCTGACCCATCTGGTGGGGGCCGTCCTGTTGTGGGTTCTGGTGCTGCGCGCCCGGTTCATGGCGCAATATCCCGTTCAGCAATCCATCCGGGGGTGACGCGATATGACCGCCTTTGACGAGCTTATGAGCTTCCAGCGCGAGACCGAGGCGCTCGGTCAGGTCGCGATGCGGCTGGGCTGGGACCAGGAGACGGTGATGCCGCGCGGCGCCGCGCAGCAGCGCGCCGAGGAAATGGGCGCGCTCGAGACGGTGCTGCACCGTCGCCGCAGCGACCCGCGCCTGGGCGACTGGCTGGGGGCGATCGACGACGATCTTCTGGACGAGACCGGCCGCGCGCAGATGCGCCATATCCGTCGCAGCTATGCCCGCGCGACGCGCCTGCCCGAGACGCTGTCGGCCGAGATCGCCCGGGTGACGAGCCGTGCCCAGGGGATCTGGGCCGAGGCCCGTGCCGCCGACGATGTCGCGCATTTCCTGCCCACCCTGCGCGAGGTGGTGCGGCTCAAGCGCGAGGAGGCTGCGGCGCTGGCGATGGGGGGCGATCTTTACGACGCGCTTCTCGACGATTACGAGCCCGGCGCGACCGCGGCCGGGCTGTCGGCGATGTTCGACCGGATGCGCCCGCGTCTGGTAGACCTGCGCGAACGGATCATGGGCTCGGGCCGGGCGCCCGCGCCGCTTGAGGGCCATTTCCCCGAGGCGGTGCAGATGGCGCTTTCGCGCGAGGTCGCCACGCATTTCGGCTATGACTGGCGGCATGGGCGGCTTGATTTCTCGGTCCATCCCTTCACCTCGGGGTCGGGCTCGGATGTCCGGATCACCACCCGGGTCGACGAGGCCGAGCCGCTGGGCGCGCTGTATTCGACGCTGCACGAGACCGGACATGGGGTCTATGAGCAGGGGATCGATCCGGCCTATGGGCTGACGCCCCTGGGGGCGGGCGTCTCGATGGGGGTGCATGAAAGCCAGAGCCGGATCTTCGAGAACCAGCTCGGGCGCGGTCGCGCCTTCTGCGGCTGGCTTCACGGCCGGATGAACGAGGTTTTCGGGTCAGCCGGCGCGGCCGATGCCGAGGCCTTCTACGCGGCCGTGAACCGGGTCCATTCGGGCCATATCCGGACCGAATCCGACGAGGTGCATTACAATCTGCACATCATGCTGCGCTTCGATCTGGAACGCGACCTGATCGCCGGCGGGCTCGAGGTCGAGGATCTGGAAGAGGCCTGGAATACCCGCTTCGAGGCCGATTTCGGGGTCGCGGTCGAGCGGCCGAGCCAGGGGCTCTTGCAGGATGTGCACTGGTCGGTGGGGCTTTTCGGCTATTTCCCGACCTATGCGCTGGGCAATGTCTATGCCGGCTGTCTCTATCAGGCGCTGCGCGCGGCGGTGCCCTCGCTCGATGCCGATCTGGCGCGCGGCCATGCCGAGCCCGCGACCGCCTGGCTGAAGGTCGAGGTTCAGCGTCATGGCGGGCTTTACGAGCCGGCCGAGACGATCCGCCGGGCCTGCGGTTTCGAGCCCGACGAAGGGCCGCTGCTGGATTATCTCGATGCCAAGTTCGGCGCGATCTACGGGCTTTGATCGTCGCGCCGGGCCCGATCCCGAGCTTGGTGCCGAGGCTGGCCCCGTGGCGGCGGCGCTGCTGGAAGGGCGCGCATGACCTGGCATGACCCGCTCTGGCAGAGGATCTGGCCGCCCGCGCGCCGGGTGGCCTTCGCCATTGTCGGGCGGCTGTGGTGGCGCCGCCCGCCCGAAGAGATCGCGGCCCGGCTCGAGGCACGGCCGCTGCGCGAACAGGTCCTGATCGTCGGGACGGTGCTGGCGGGCCTTTTCCTGACAAGCCTGCTCTTTGCCCATGCAGGCATTCTGGGCCTTCTGAGCTTCCTGCTTCTGGTGATCCTCCTGATCCGCTGATGGGGCCCCGCGTCCGGCGAGACCCCCTCGGATGCGGCGTTCACAGGTGTTTGATTGCGACGAAATGCCGCCATTTTTCCGCCCATTTTCAATGGCTTGCGTCAGGGATTTCCCCGCATGCCTTTGAAAATGCGGTTTTTCTTGTGATGCGGGTGATCCGGTCCCGGAGGGCGCGCGTATCTCCTTGTACATTGCAACCTGCACAGAGAGGACGCGACCAATGGATATCGATGCGATCAACGCCGTTCTGGGTCTTGGCACCCTCGGCTTCGTGCTTGCCTTTGCCTATATCAACCTGCGCCAGACCGAGGAACAGCTCAAGGCTTCGCGCGAGCGCCGCGAGAAACGCGAACAACGCGCCGCTGCCCGCGTCGGCCGGGCCGTTCCGGCCGAATGAGATGCCCCGGATCGGGGCCGGGCGGATGACCCCCGGCCCCGACCGTTTTCCGGCCTTCTGCCGCCTTGACTTCGCGCGCCCCGTTCAGCCCTGCCAGGCGGGAGCCCTTTTTTCCAGGAAGGCCCCGATCCCTTCCTGGGTCTCCTCCAGCATCATGTTCTCGACCATCGCGGCGCCCGCGCGGGCATAGGCCTCGTCGATGCCGCAGTCGAGCTGGTCGTAGAACAGCCCCTTGCCGACCCTGATCGCGGGCGAGAGCTTGCCTGCCAGCGTCTCGGCCAGCCGCCAGGCGGCATCCTCCAGCATCTCTTCGGGTACGGCCCGGTTGATCAGCCCCAGCGCCTCGGCGCGCGCGGCATCGATGAACTGGCCCGTGGTCAGCATCTCGAAGGCGTGCTTGCGCGGAATGCTCCGGCTCAGCGCGACCATGGGGGTCGAGCAGAACAGCCCGATATTCACGCCGTTCACCCCGAACCGCGTGCCCTCGGCCGCGACCGCCAGATCGCACGACGCCACCAGCTGGCAGCCCGCGGCGGTGGCGATGCCGTGGGGGGCCGCGATCACCGGCTGGGGCAGGCGCATCAGCCCCGTCATCACCCGCGCGCACCGCTCGAAGAGATCGGCGAAATAGGCCCGCCCGCCATCGAGCGCCTGCCGTCCGGCCTGCATCTCCTTGAGGTCATGGCCTGCGCAGAAGGCCTTGCCGGTGCCTTTCAGGATCACCGCGCGCACGCTCCGGTCCTCGGCCAGCGCGTCGATCTGGGCCTGCAGCGCGGCCAGCATCGCGTCGGACAGCGCGTTCAGCCGTTCGGGCGCGTTCATCGTCAGGATGGCCACGCCCCGGGTATCGTCACGTAACAGGATTTCGGTCATCTTGTGTTTCCTCCCTCTGGTCGCGAAGACTAGGGCGGAACGGGAGAGGGGGAAAGTCCATGCAGGCCAGGCAGCCGGTGATGGATGCGTCGGCGCTGACCGCTTTTCTGCGGAGCGCCTTTCCGCAGATCGGCGAGGAGTTCGTGGTCGAGGAGGTGGCGCCGATGCAGGTGCGGGTGCGGCTGGCGGTGACCGAGCGGCATCTGCGGCCGGGCGGTACCGTGTCGGGGCCGTCGATGTTCGCCTTGGCCGATGTCGGCATTTATCTGGCGGTGCTGGCGATGATCGGGCCGCAGGCGCTGGCGGTCACGACCAACTGTTCGATCGATTTCATGCGCAAGCCCGCCTCGGGCCGCGATCTGATCTGCGAGGCGCGGCTTTTGAAGCTGGGCCGGGTGCTGGCGGTGGGCGATGCGATGATCCGGTCCGAGGGGATGGAGGGCGTCGTCGCCCGGGCCAGCCTGACCTATTCGACCCCGCCGAAATAGCCGACCTCAGCTCAGCCGCGCCCGGCCAGGAAACCGGCCAGGTCGCCATAGCCCGTGGGCCGCCGCTCATAGGCAAGGCCCAGGCGCGTGGCACAGGCCTCGGCCTGCCGGTCCAGCGCGGCATCCTCGGTCTGGGCCAGATAGACGAGACGGCGGTAATTGCCGAAGTAAACCGTCGCAAGCTCGGGATGGCGGTCGAGCCCGAGCGGGCGCCAGACGAAGGCGTCGAATTGCCGGGTGAGGAAATCGGTCAGGTAGAAGGCGTCGATCTCGTCCCCGGCGCGGTCGGCACTGGCGGCGGCGCCCTCGAAAAAGGCATAGCAATGCGGGCCCTCCATCATCTCGACCCCGAGTTCGGCGCAGGTTCGCTGCAAGTCGCCGCCGGTGCCGCAATCGGCATAGGCCACGAGGATCGTGGGATAGGCGGCGCGGTGGCGCTCGACGAGCGCACGGAGCCCCGGTGCGATCCGGTCCGGGTGGTTGTGCCAGATCGCGGGCAGGCAGGTCAGGTCCAGATGGTCCCAGCCGTTGATCCGCTTGAGTGCAAGGATCTCATGCGCCAGCGCGCCGCAGCCGATCACCAGGACCCGTCCGCGCCCTTCCGGCGGCAGCCCGGTCTCGGTCAGGCGGTGGTCGTCTGGCGCGTTCACTGCCGCCTCTGCAAGAGACGCAACCCCAGCACGGCCAGCAGCGCCAGCGGTACGAGTATTGCAACGCCGCTGGCAGGCAGCAGGCTGGCGAGCCAGATTGTCAGGCCGGCAGCCGTCAGCACGACGGCAAGAAGAAGGGCGAGGACGCGTCCGGGCATGCGATACTCCTTTTCGCCAAAGATGTGGGCCGGGGGCAGGCATCGGGCAAGGGGCGCGTGGGCCTATGGGGCAAAGATCCGGACCGGTTCAAGAAAGCGGCGGGATGCAGGTTTCCTCGCCGCGCTTTCGTTGCGTTGTCCCGGTCCGTGCGGTCGCTGCAAGCGGTTGATGAGAGGGCGATCCGGTTTGTCTTGTGTGCTGTTCCCGGCAGATCGGGGGCTGGTGTGGGCGGCGGACCGGCATGCGGCGAGTATCTCCGCCCGGCAGGCGGGCGAGGGCCGGATGACGGCGGTTGGATGACGGGTCGGACACAGAGCGACGCCCTGCTGTTCCGTTCGTCGACCTTGCACAACCATGCAGGGCAGGGCGCCGCCGATAGGGCCCGATTTCCTTGGGCGGCGTTGCGGATCGCAACCACGCCGCGTCCGGTTGGGATGCTCTGCATTGCCGCGGGGAGTGGCCGCAAGGAACGACAGTGGATCGCAGGCGGGCCAGAGCGTTCCGGCAGGGGAGCCACGTCGGTCTTCGCCAGTCCGAGGGGATCGTCCGGGCGCGTGCAGTCGCCCCGCGGCGGTCCTGCCGCTGCGGCGCCGGTGGCACAGGATCTTGCCGTGTCCCATGCTGGTTGCCCCATGCCGATTATCCCGTACCGGTTGTCCCGTGCCGCGACAACGTTTCGGTATCGACCGCGACAGGCTCGTCCACGACAGGCCGGGCCGCGGCAATCCCGCGGTCGGGGCAGGGGCTGGCGGCTGCCGTCTGCGCGCCGCCGGGCTCAGCTGGCAACGGCGCGGTTATGCTTGCGCGCGACGAAGGTCTTGGCGGTCTCGACCGCGACGGCGGCGTCGCGACAATAGGCATCGGCTCCGATGGCGCGGCCGAATTCCTCGTTCAGGGGCGCCCCGCCCACCAGCACGATGTAATCCTCGCGGATGCCCTTGGCGGCCAGCGTGTCGATCACCGTTTTCATGTAGGGCATGGTGGTCGTCAGCAGCGCCGACATGCCCAGGATGTCCGGCTGTTCGGTTTCCAGCGCGGCGAGATAGCCGTCCACATCGGTGTTGATGCCGATATCGACGACCTCGAACCCGGCGCCCTCCATCATCATCGCGACGAGGTTCTTGCCGATGTCGTGGATGTCGCCCTTGACGGTGCCGATCACCATCTTGCCCATGCGCGGCGCGCCGGTTTCGGCCAGCAGCGGCTTTAGGATGCCCATGCCGCCCTTCATGGCATTGGCCGCCAGCAGCACCTCGGGCACGAAGAGGATCCCGTCGCGGAAATCGCGACCGACGACGGTCATGCCCGAAACCAGCGCTTCGGTCAGCACCCGGTAGGGTGCCCAGCCGCGCGACAACAGGATCTCGACCCCTTCGACGACCTCCTCCCTGAGCCCGTCGTAAAGATCGTCCTGCATTTGCGGGACCAGTTCTTCGTCCGGCAGCTCTGCCAGAACGATGTCGTCGTCTTCGTTGGCCATTTCACGCTCCCATTGGGGCCCGGCGCTTTGCCGGAGCCTCTGCATCCTTGATCGGAATTCTGCACCGGGAACGCTTACCGAATTGCGACCAGCGGCCCGTCCGAAACGACCTCGCCGCGAAATTACGTCGCGCCTGTGACCTTGCGGCAGCATTCCTCCGGCAGATCGGGAATCTTGCAAATGTTCGCCAAATGTTCCAATCATTCGGCATGACCCGTCCCCATGCCTCTTCGACCTCTTCTCCGGCGGCCTCCCCGACTGCCGCTGTCGCATCAGCACCCCCGACGCCGGGGCGCGCGGCCGGCGGCAACCCGGCCAACCGCTACGACCGGCTGACAGTGGTGCCCGAGGATGACGGCTGGGACCCGGGCGAGGCGCCGCCGCCGCTCAGGACCGAGACCCGGATCGAACGGCCGCGCACGGCGATCACCCGCAACAGCTCGCCCGATTTGCCCTTCGACCGGTCGGTGAACCCCTATCGCGGCTGCGAGCATGGCTGCATCTACTGCTTTGCCCGGCCGAGCCATGCCTGGCTGGGCCTGTCGCCGGGGCTCGACTTCGAATCGCGGCTGATCGCCCGGCCCGAGGCGCCGCGGCTGCTGGCCGAGGAGCTTTCGCGCCGGGGCTACCGGCCCGCGACCCTGGCGATCGGCACCAATACCGATCCCTATCAGCCGATCGAGCGGACCCATCGGGTGATGCGCGGGCTGCTGGAGGTGCTGCGTGATTTCCGCCATCCGGTGGCGGTGGTGACCAAGGGCGCGCTGATCGAGCGCGATCTCGACCTGCTCGCGGAACTGGCCGAGCTGGAGCTGGTGCGGGTCGGCATTTCGGTGACGACGCTCGACCGCGATCTCTCGCGCCGGCTGGAGCCGCGCGCGCCCGCGCCCGAACGGCGGCTGCAGACCATCGAACGGCTTGCGGCGGCGGGGGTGCCGGTGCGGGCGATGGTGGCGCCGGTGATCCCGGGCCTGACCGATCCCGAGCTCGAGGCGATCCTGACCCGGGCCTGCGATGCCGGGGCCGTGGCTGCAAGCTGGATCATGCTGCGCCTGCCGCTCGAGGTGGAGCCGCTGTTTCGCGACTGGCTGGCCGAGAATTGTCCCGACCGCGCCGAGCGGGTGATGGCCCGGCTCTGCGAGATCCATGGCGGCAAGGCCTACAGGTCCGGCTGGGGCCACCGGATGCGCGGCACGGGGCCCCATGCCGACATGATCGCACAGCGGTTCCGGCTGGCCACGGCCCGGCTCGGGCTGGCTGTGACGCAGCCCGGCCTGTCGACCGAGCTTTTCCGTGTGCCGCCGCGGGCAGGCGACCAGCTTTCGCTGTTCTGAGGCCCGCGCGCCCCGAGGCGGGCGCGGCCCGTGCCGGGAGGGCGCTAGCTCCGGCGGCGCCGACGCGGCGCGCGGGCCGGGCTCTCGCCCTCGCCGGTGCCATCCGAGGCCGACGAGAACCCGCCGAGCCGCTCGGTGATTTCGTCGAGGCTGGGGCGGGCGCCTCTGGGCCGGGTTTCCAGCGCCGCGCGCATGGCCTTCAGGTGCTCGGGCGTGGTGCCGCAGCAGCCGCCGATGATGGTGGCGCCGCAATCGCGGGCGAGCACCGCATAATCGGCCATCAGCTCGGGCGTGCCGTCGTAATGGATATGGCCGTCGACATAGCGCGGAATGCCCGCATTGCCCTTGGCGATGACCGGCCGCTCGCTGCCCGAGGCGGCAAATCCCAGAACGGTGCGCAGCAGATCGGAGGCCCCGACACCGCAATTGGCGCCGAAGGCCAGCGGCGGACAGGGCAGTTTCTCGACCAGATCGGCCAGACCGGAGGAGGTGACGCCCATCATCGTGCGTCCGGCGGTGTCGAAGCTCATGGTGCCGCACCAGGGCATGCCGGCCAGACGCGCGGCCTCTCCCGCGGCGCGGAATTCCTCGGTCGCGCTGATCGTCTCGACCCAGAGCAGATCGGCGCCGCCCGCCTTCAGGGCGTCGGCCTGTTCATGGAAGATCTCGACCGCGCGGGCATAGGAAAGCGGCCCCATCGGTTCCATGATGTCGCCGGTCGGTCCGACCGAGCCCGCCACCACCACCGGGCGGTCGGCGGCATCGGCGATCTCGCGGCCGAGTTCGGCCGCCAGCCGGTTCAGCTCGCCGACCCGGCCCTGGGCATTGTGCAGGCGCAGCCGCGCGGCATTGCCGCCGAAGCTGTTGGTCAGGAAGATGTCCGAGCCGGCCTCGACCGCGCCGCGATACAGCGCGCGGATCCTGTCGGGGTGATCGGCATTCCAGAATTCGGGAGCATCGCCGGAGCCGAGCCCCATGTTGAACAGGGTGGTTCCGGTCGCGCCGTCGGCCATCAGCCAGTCGCGCTCGGCGAGCAGACGGGAAAGGGCATCGGTCATCTGGGCAGTCCTTTCGCACTGAGGCCGGGCCGGCGGCGTTGCCGCCCGCCGGTGACCGGCCGAAGGTCCGAACCCCCGCAGCACCCGCCGGAGCGGGTGCCGGCCGGGGTCAGGATTCGCTCATGATCTGGGCCTTGGCGACGGCCATCAGCTCGGCCATCTTGGCGCGCAGCGTCGGCTCGTCGGTCCGGTCGCCGAGATCGCCCGAAACCTTGCGGAAGACATCCTCGTCGCCCGCTTCCTCGAAATCGGCCTTCACCACCTGCTTGGCATAGTCGAGCGAGGCCTCCTCGCTCAGGCCCATGAGCTCGGCGGCCCAGAGGCCGAGAAGCTTGTTGCGACGCGCTTCGGCCTTGAACTGCAGTTCCGAATCATGGGCGAACTTGTTTTCGAAAGCGAGTTCGCGATCGTCGAACGTGGTCATAGGAGTACCCCCCATCGTGGAATTCCGGTGTCCCGTGCCATTTAAGGGAACTTCCCCGGCCTGCCTAGGGGCAGGTTGGCAGGGGGCGCCGCGAACGGCAAGGCCGCGCTTGGCACGGATGTCGCTCTTGGCACGGTTGCCGCCCTTGGCACGGTTGTCGCCGCAGCATGCAGAAGACAGGGTAGATGAAGATGGGGGAGAAGATAAGGCCGTGGCGGGGCGCAGCCGCCTTGCGGCAGCGCGCGCCTTGGACTACAAGCGCGTCAAATCGCGCGGGCGGGCAGACGCCTTCCGCGCCTGGGGCACTTGGAGTTTCCATGGCACGTCGGAAGAAGATCTACGAAGGCAAGGCGAAGGTTCTCTACGAAGGCCCCGAGCCGGGGACGCTGGTGCAGTATTTCAAGGATGACGCCACCGCCTTCAACGCCGAGAAGCATGACGTGATCGAGGGCAAGGGCGTGCTGAACAACCGCCTGTCCGAGTTCTTCATGTCGGGGCTGAACGCGATCGGGGTGCCGACCCATTTCATCAAGCGCATCAACATGCGCGAGCAGCTGATCCGTCAGGTCGAGATCATTCCGCTGGAAGTGGTGGTGCGCAACGTCGCCGCCGGGTCGATGTCCAAGCGGCTCGGGATCGAGGAGGGCACCCAGCTTCCGCGCCCGATCATCGAATTCTACTACAAGGACGATGCGCTGGGCGATCCGCTGGTCACCGAAGAGCATGTCATCGCCTTCGGCTGGGCCAGCCAGCAGGATCTCGACGACATGGTGGCGCTGGCGCTCAGGGTGAACGACTTCCTGTCGGGGATCATGGTCGCGGTCGGCATCAAGCTGGTCGATTTCAAGATCGAGATCGGCCGGATCTGGGATGGCGACTTCATGCGTCTGGTGGTCGCCGACGAGATCAGTCCCGACAGCTGCCGGCTCTGGGACGTCAAGACCGGCCAGCATCTCGACAAGGACGTGTTCCGCCGCGATCTGGGCTCGCTGACCGATGCCTATACCGAGGTGGCCAAGCGCCTGGGCGTGCTGCCGACGAATGTCACCCATGCGAGCAAGCCGACCCTGATCAATTGAAAGGGTAAGCGTGTTCGGCTTGTGTCATCACAGGGTTCGACCGAACATGATCCCAGACGAAGCGCGCGGGGCGGGCGGCCCCGGCGCGACTGAGCGCTGGTTCCGGCCGGCGTCGTATCGACCGCCGCATCCGGAGGCTGTGCCGGACGGGGCGGACAGGACCAGTAAAAGCCAAGGAAGGACGACCCGATGAAGGCCCGCGTTCATGTCATGCTGAAGGACGGCGTGCTCGACCCGCAGGGCGAGGCCGTGCGCCACGCGCTGGGGGCGCTCGGTTTCGAGGGGGTCGGCGGCGTCCGGCAGGGCAAGGTGATCGATCTCGATATCGAGGCGACCGACAGGCCCGAGGCCGAGGCGCGGGTGCGCGAGATGTGCGAGAAGCTGCTCGCGAACACTGTGATCGAACGCTACGACATCGAGATCGTCTGAGCGATGCGGGCCGCGGTCCTCACCGGATGGCGCAAGCCGCTCGAAGTCTCCAAGGTCGATGACCCCGACTGCCCGCGGGACGGGGTGGTGCTGAAGGTGCTGGCCTGCGGCATCTGTCGCTCGGACTGGCATTCCTGGACCGGGGCCGATCCGGATGTGGCGCTGCCCTTGATCCCGGGGCATGAATATTGCGGCGTGGTCGAGGAGGTCGGTCCGGCGGTGACGCGCTGGCAGGTCGGAGACCGGGTGATCGCGCCCTTCATCCTGGCCTGCGGCCATTGTTCCGACTGCGCCTCGGGTCATCAGACCATCTGTGCCCATCAGCTTCTGCCGGGTTTCACCCAGGCCGGTGCCTTCGCCGAGCTGATCGCGGTGCCTTTTGCCGATGCCAATCTGACATCGCTGCCCGAGACCATGGAGCCTGCGCTTGCCGCCGCGCTCGGTTGCCGGGTGACGAGCGCCTGGCAGGCGCTGACCGGCCGCGCCGAGCTTCGGCCCGGCGAATGGCTTGCCGTCTTCGGCGGCGGTGGCGTCGGGATCTCGGCGCTGCTGCTTGGCCGGGCGCTGGGGGCGCGGGTGGCGGTGGTCGATGTGGTGCCCGACAAGCTTGATTTTGCCCGCGCGCTTGGCGCCGATGCCACCATCGATGCGCGCCAGGGCGATGCGGCCGAGGCGATCCGCGAGATCACCGGCGGCGGCGCCCATGTCGCGCTCGAGGCACTGGGCATTCCCGAAACCACCATCGGCGCGATGACATCGCTGCGCAAGCTTGGCCGGATGGTGCAAGTGGGCATGCCGACCGGCAAGAACGCGTCGATGGAGCTGCCCATGGACACGGTCTATGCGCGCCAGCTTGCCGTTTTCGGAACCCGCGGCATGGCGACCTGGCGGTATCCGTCGCTCTTGTCGCTGATCGATGGCGGGCATGTCGATCTGACGCCGCTGATCGGCCGCCATGTCAAGCTGACCGAGGCCAGTGCCGAACTGGCCGCCTTCGACGCGCCCGCACCGCCCGGGGTCGCGGTCATCACCAATTTTCTCGCCTGAGGCTCGCCAGAGAGGAACCTGCCCCATGAAAGCCGCCGTTCTCGTCTTCCCCGGGTCGAACTGCGATCGCGACCTTGCCGTGGCCTTCCGCAATGCCGGGGCCGAGGTCAGCATGGTCTGGCACAAGGAGAGCAGCCTGCCCGAGGGCGTCGATGTCGTCGGCATTCCGGGCGGCTTCTCCTTCGGCGATTACCTGCGCTGCGGCGCCATCGCGGCGCGTTCGCCGATCACCCGCGCGGTGATCGAGCATGCCGCGCGCGGCGGGTACGCGCTGGGGATCTGCAACGGCTTTCAGGTCCTGACCGAGACCGGCGTGCTGCCCGGGGCGCTGATGCGCAATGCCGGGCTCAAATTCGTCTGCCGTCCGGTGCCGCTGACGGTCGGGACCGCCGACAGCGCCTTTACCTCGGGCTATGCCCGGGGCCAGCGGATCGAGATCCCGGTCGCGCATCACGACGGCAACTATGTCGCCGATGCCGATCTGGTGGCGCGGCTGAAGGACGAGGACCGCATCGCCTTCAGCTATGCCGAGCCGGTCAATGGCGCCACCGCCGACATCGCCGGGATCCTGTCGGAAAACCGGCGTGTGCTGGGGCTGATGCCGCATCCCGAACGGGCAGCCGAACCCGCCCATGGCGGCACCGACGGGGCGGCGCTTTTCCGCTCGCTCCTCGGGGCGCTTGTCCCGGCGTGACCCTGCTGCCGCTTGAGCGTTCCGGCGCGCGCGCGTAATTTGCGGCCATGTCAAGTGCCCGGCGCAGCCCGTATCGGTCCGCATTCCCCCTGCGGGGGGGATGGTTCCTGCGTGTTGCGATCTTCGTACTGATATCGACCGCGGTCGCGACGGTCTGGACCACCAATGCCTGGCTCACCGAACGCTTCACCGAAAGCACCCGCAGCCGCGCCCAGGTGCGGATGGCGCTTTATTCGGGCAATGTGGTCAGCGAATTGCAGCGTGCCTCGGTGGTGCCGCTGCTGCTGTCGCGCGACCCGACGCTGATTCGCGCGCTGGAGAATGTCGATTTCTCGCAAAGCTCGCAGCTGCTGATTTCCTATGTCGACGAGATCGGCGCGGCCTCGCTGCAGCTTCTGGACGATAGCGGGCGGGTGGTCGCGGCCACCGACCGTTCGAAGATCGGCACCAACCTGCGCAGTGCGCCGTTCTTCGTCGAGGCATTGCGCTCGAACGATACCGTCTTCATCACCTCGCGCGCCGAGGCGGGCAATTTCACCTTCACCTATTCCCGCGCGATCATGGTCGACCGGCGCAAGGCGGGGGTGATCGTGGTGGGGGTCGATCTGGCCAAGTTCGAACAGAGCTGGGCCGGGATTTCCGATGCCGTGATCGTGACCGACAGCGAGGGCCAGATCATCCTCGCGACCGAACCGCGCTGGCGCGGCCACAAGGTCGAGGAGGCGTTGGAGGCGCGGTCCGCCCCCTCGGCCATCGCCCGCGCGATCCAGGCCACCGCCGACTGGGGCGCGCTGCCGCCCGATGCCTATGTCCGGGGCGAGGCGGTGATGCGCAACGAGGCGCGGATCCCGTTCCGCGGCTGGCGCATCATTTCGTTCACCCCCTATGTCTCGATCCGCGACAAGGTGAATGCCGTGCTCGCGCTCGAGATCATGGGCTTCGCCATGCTGCTGGCCCTGTCCTTCTACCTGCTGTCGCGCCGGGCGCAGATGAAGTCGCTGGGCTATCAGCGCGAAACGGTCGAGCTGCGCGAACTGAACGCCCGGCTTCAGCGCGAGATCGCCGAGCGCGAGCGGGCCGAGAAGAACCTCGAAGTGGCCGAACAGACGCTGGAACAAAGCTCGAAACTGGCCGCACTGGGCGAGATGTCGGCGGCGATCAGCCATGAGCTGAACCAGCCGCTCGCGGCGATGAAGACCTATCTGGCCGGCGCGCGGCTTCTGCTGCAGCGCAAGCGCCCCGAGGAGGCGCTGTCCTCGTTCCAGCGGATCGACGATCTGATCGAGCGGATGGGGGCGATCACCCGCCAGTTGAAAAGCTATGCCAGGAAAGGCGGCGATGCGTTCGAGCCGCTCGACATGCGTTTTTGCGTCTCGGCGGCGCTGTCGATGATGGAGCCGCAGCTCAAGCGCCGGAAGGTGACCATCACCCGGTCTGTCCCGCGCGAGCCGGTGATGGTGATGGCCGACCGGATCCGGCTGGAGCAGGTCATCATCAACCTTCTGCGCAACGCGCTCGACGCCACCCGCGAAAGCCCCGAGCCCCGGGTCGACCTGATCCTGTCGGCGGGCGAGACCGCGACGCTGACGGTGCGCGACAACGGCCACGGGATAGAGGACATCGACAAGCTGTTCGAACCGTTTTACACCACCAAGCAGGCCGGTGACGGTGTCGGTCTGGGGCTCGCCATCTCGTCGAGCATCGTCGCCGATCTCGGCGGGCGGCTTACCGCTCGCAACGCGCGCGAGGAGGGGGCTGTCTTCGAGGTCCAGCTTCCCGTATTGAACCACGACAAAGAAGCCGCGGAGTGAGCAGCACATGCCCCAGGCCATGAAGATCGCCATCGTAGACGACGAACAGGACATGCGTCAGTCGATCAGCCAGTGGCTGGCGCTGAGCGGGTTCGACACCGACACCTATGCCAGGGCCGAGGATGCGCTGAAGGAAATCGGCCCCGATTATCCCGGCGTCGTCGTCACCGACATCAAGATGCCGGGCATGGACGGGATCACCTTCCTGAAACGGCTGATGAGCCAGGATTCGAGCCTTCCGGTGATCATGATCACCGGCCATGGCGATGTGCCGATGGCGGTCGAGGCGATGCGGATCGGGGCTTTCGACTTCATGGAGAAGCCGTTCAATCCCGACCGCATGACCGAGCTGGCCAAGCGCGCCAGCCAGACCCGGCGGCTGGCGCTCGACAACCGGGCGCTGCGGCGCGAGCTGGGCGATGGCAGTGTGCTGGTCAGGAAGCTGATCGGCTCCTCCGCGGTGATGGAGCGGTTGCGCGAGGACATCCTCGATCTGGGCCAGGCCGACGGTCACGTGCTGATCGACGGCGAGACCGGCACCGGCAAGACCCTCGTCGCGCATGCGCTGCATGCGGTCGGGCCGCGCGCGGGGCGCAAATTCGTTCAGATCTCCTGCGCCGCCTTTGCCCCCGAGGCGCTGGCCGCGCGGCTGTTCGGCCCGATCGAGGACGGCTCGAACACGCTTCCCGCCGTCGAGGAGGCCCGGGGCGGGACGCTTTGTCTCGAGGATGTCGAGGCGCTCTCGCCCGCGCTGCAGGCGCGTCTTCTGACCTTCATCAACGAGCAGGGCAGCCCGGCCGAGACCCGGATCATCGCCGTGTCGAACCTGCAGGAGCAGGACAAGACCGTCGAGGACGTGCTGCGGCCCGATCTGTTCTACCGGCTGGCGGCGATGCGGATCACGCCGCCGCCGCTGCGCAATCGCGGCGAAGACATGCTGACGCTGTTCAATCGGCTGAGCGAGCAGTTCTCCGAGGAATATGGCTGCGACGCGCCCGAGGTCACGGCACAGGAGGCCGCCCAGCTGATGCAGGCGCCCTGGCCGGGCAATGTGCGCCAGCTGATCAACATCGCCGAACGCGCGGTGCTGCAGAACCGGCGCGGCTCGGGGACCATCGCCAGCCTGCTGATGGCCGATAACGAGGCCAGCCAGCCGGTGATGACGACCGAAGGCAAGCCTCTGAAAGAATATGTTGAGGCTTTCGAGCGCATGCTGATCGACAATACGATGCGGCGGCACAAGGGGTCGATCGCGGCGGTGATGGAAGAACTCTGCCTGCCGCGGCGCACCTTGAACGAGAAGATGGCCAAATATGGCCTCAGTCGCGCGGACTATCTTTGAACCGCGATCGCGGGGTGTGGAAAAAGTCATTGTATTTGACGGCATCCACCCGCTAATGTCGGCTGACGGAGGACCGTGCCGCTTGTCGGCCGCTTCGGAAGATATTGAGTTTCGCTGTTTTTTCGCGTGGCGCAGGGTCGCAAGACCCGTTGCCTGCAGGAAACAGACCGATCTGGCCGGTTTCGGCCAACCGCATTCCGGCGCGGAAATGACGCCGGGACAACCGAATGGATGCCGCCTCAGCGGCATCGGAGACGAACCGCGATGGAGCGTGCAGAGATGACGAGGCAGGGACGCAGACGGCTCGCCGCCGCCGCCCGCGCCTCTCATGCACGCCTTGACGCCCCAACAAGACGCCCATCAAGCCGATCTGCCCCGCCGGGGCCGAGCGACTTGCCGTGGTGCAAAGAGATCCAATGGCAAAGAAGATGCTCATCGACGCCACCCACGCGGAAGAGACCCGCGTGGTCGTGGTGGACGGAAACAAGGTTGACGAGTTCGATTTCGAGACGGTCAACAAGCGCCAGCTTGCTGGCAATATCTACCTAGCGAAAGTTACCCGGGTCGAGCCGTCGCTGCAGGCGGCCTTCGTGGATTATGGCGGCAACCGCCATGGTTTCCTCGCCTTCTCGGAGATCCATCCCGACTATTACCAGATCCCGGTCGCAGATCGCGAGGCGCTTCTGGCCGAGGAACGCGCCCTGGCCGAAGAGATGGACGACGACGAGGGCGACAGCGACAAGCCCAAACGCCGCAGCCGCTCGCGCCGCAAGCCGCGCGCCGACAAGTCCGCTTCGGCGGCGTCCGACAGTGCGTCCGGGGAAGACGGGGCCGAGGGCAACGCCGATGAGGCGGAGGACCGCGGGGATCATGTCGCGCCCACCGATGCCGAGCATACCGATGGCGTTCAGTCCGCGGGCGACGATACCCGCCCCGCAGAGACTGAGGCCGCTGAGGCCGCTGAGGCCGCTGAGGCCGCTGAGGCCGAAGATGCCGCGCCCGCCGGGGATGCGGAAGAGGATGCGACCGATCGGGCCGGGAAGGATGACGAGCCGCCTACCACGGTGATGGCAATGGCCGCGCATAGCGACGATCCGGTCGAGACCCGCGAGCCGAGCGCGGGCATTCCGGGCATGGATGTGGTCGATCTGGGCGATGATGAGGAAAGCGAGGACCCTGCCGAGGAGGACAACTCCGCCGAGACCCGCAAGTCGTCCTCGCGCCGCCGCCGCCGCAGCCCGCGCAAGAAGACCGACGAGGCCGAAGACACGGCGTCTTCCGCCGATGAGACCGGCGAAGACGGTCCCGAAGAGATCCACCATGACGACCAGATCGAGTCGGTCGCCGAAGAGGATGTGCATGAAGAGATCCGCCCGCGCAAACCGCGTGCGCGGCGCTACAAGATCCAGGAGGTGATCAAGGTCCGGCAGATCATGCTGGTCCAGGTCGTCAAGGAAGAGCGCGGCAACAAGGGGGCGGCGCTCACCACCTACCTGTCGCTTGCCGGGCGCTATTGCGTGCTCATGCCCAACACCGCGCGCGGTGGCGGCATCAGCCGCAAGATCACCAATGCGGCCGACCGCAAGAAGCTGAAGGAAATCGCCGCCGAGATGGACGTGCCGGAAGGCGCGGGGCTCATCATCCGGACCGCGGGCGCCAAGCGCACCAGGTCCGAGGTCCGGCGCGACTACGAATACTTGCAACGGCTCTGGGAACAGATCCGCGAACTCACGCTGAAATCCATCGCGCCCGCCCCGATCTACGAGGAAGGCGATCTGATCAAGCGCTCGATCCGCGACCTCTATAGCCGCGAGATCGACGAGGTTCTGGTGGAAGGCGAGGGCGGCTACCGTCTGGCCAAGGACTTCATGAAGATGATCATGCCGTCCCATGCCAAGAACGTGAAGAATTACACCGATCCGATGCCGCTTTTCGCGCGCTATCAGGTCGAAAGCTACCTCACCTCGATGTTCAACCCGGTGGTGCAGCTGAAATCCGGCGGCTATCTGGTGATCGGCGTGACCGAGGCGCTGGTGGCGATCGACGTGAACTCGGGCCGGGCCACCAAGGAAGGCTCGATCGAGGAAACCGCGCTGAAGACCAACCTCGAGGCTGCCGAGGAGGTTGCCCGCCAGTTGCGTCTGCGCGACCTTGCGGGGCTGATCGTCATCGACTTCATCGACATGGAAGAGCGCAAGAACAACGCCGCCGTCGAGAAGCGCATCAAGGACAAGCTCAAGACCGACCGCGCCCGGATCCAGGTCGGCCGGATCTCCGGCTTCGGCCTGCTCGAGATGTCGCGCCAGCGTCTGCGCCCCGGCATGATCGAGGCCACCACCCAGCCCTGTCCGCATTGCCACGGCACCGGGCTGATCCGCTCGGACGACAATCTGGCGCTGTCGATCCTGCGCCAGATCGAGGAAGAGGGCGTGCGCGGCCGCTCGCGCGAGGTGCTCTTGAAGGCGCCGATCGGCATCATCAACTTCCTGATGAACCAGAAGCGCGAGCATGTGGCGCAGATCGAGGCCCGTTACGGCCTGTCGGTCCGCGTCGAGGCCGACCCCTTCCTGATCTCGCCCGATTTCTCGATCGAGCGGTTCAAGACCGCCACCCGTGCGGTGCCCGAAGTCGTGTCGCCTGTGGTCTCTCTCGACATGTCGGACATGCCCGATGCGGTCGAGGAGGAGGACGAGGAAGAGGCGCCGGTCGCCGCCGCGGCACCTGCGCCTGCCCCCGAGGCCGAGGACAAGACCAGCAAGAAGCGCCGTCGTCGTCGTCGCCGCAAGAAACCGTCGCAGGGCGGGGACGATCAGGGCTATGAGGCCGGTCAGGACGAGTCCGACGACGCGGATAGCGATGGCGATACCGACGCGGAGGCGCCCGAGGCGGTGACGGCCGAAGCCTCCAACGAGGCTGCTTCGGCTGAAGAGAAGCCCGCGGAAGAGAAACCCCGGCGCTCGCGCCGCAGCCGGTCGCGCGGTCGCAAGACCGAGCGTCCCGAAGCCGGGGCCGAAGCTCGGGCCGAAGAGCCTGTCGCGCCGAAAGCCGAGGAACCTGCCGCGCTCGAAACCCAGGTTCCTGCAGAGGCGGCGGCCCCTGCAGCGGCGGCCCCGGTAGAGGCCCCAGTGGTCGAAGAAGCCCTGGTCGAAGAAGCCGCGGTGGAAGACGTTGCTGTGGAAGCTGCCGAGGCCTCGCCCGAGACGGTCGAACTGCCCGAGGCCGAACTGGCCGCGGAGGCGTCGGTCGCCGAGGCTGCTGTCGAGGTCGAGGAAAAGGCGGCCCCCGAGGCAGAGCCCGCGCCGAAGCCTGAAACGCAGCCTGAACCGGCGCCCGAAACCGCCGGGGCGTCGAAAGACAGCGCGCCCAAGCGGCAGGGGTGGTGGTCGGTCGGCCGCTGAGCCGCGACCTTTCCGGACCTGATGATCGAGGCCCGGTTCCCGAAAGGGGGCCGGGCCTATCCTTTCCGGATCAGGTAGAGCGTAGCCGCGCCGGTCTCTTCGGTGCCGACCAGTTCGTGCCCGGCCTCGCGGCAGAAATGCGGGATGTCGATGACCGCGACCGGGTCATCCGCCCAGAGCCGCAGCAGGTTGCCCGGGGCAAGCGACGCAAGCGCCTTGCGCGCCCTCAGGACGGGCAGGGGGCATTTGAGCCCCCGCAGGTCGATCTCGATCTCGGGTCCCATGCGGCCGCGCTTAGGCCCGATGCGCCGACATGTCCACGGCTTTGTGAGGCAGCGGCCAGTGACGAATGGACCGGCTTCGGCTAGGACCGGGCCAGAGGCGGACCGACGGAGGGGCGATGTTCGGAATAGAGCTGATCGACGCGGGGCTCATGCCCGCCATGCTGGTGGCGCTGGCGGCGGGCCTTCTGAGCTTTCTCAGCCCCTGCGTGCTGCCGATCGTGCCGCCCTATCTGGCCTATATGGGCGGGATTTCGATGGGCGAGCTGACCGGGGCAGGGCAGGTGCGGCGGCGGGCGACGGTGGCCGCGCTTTTCTTCGTGCTGGGGCTGTCGACGGTCTTCCTGCTGCTGGGGTTCACCGCCTCGGCCTTCGGCGCCTTCTTCCTGCAGAACCAGACAGTGTTTGCGCGGGTCTCGGGGGCGGTGGTGGTGGTCTTCGGCCTGCATTTCCTGCATGTGATCCGGATCCCGGTGCTGGATCGCGAGGTCCGTGTCGATGCGGGCGATCGCGGCGGATCGGCGCTGGGGGCCTATCTTCTCGGGCTTGCTTTCGCCTTCGGCTGGACCCCCTGCATCGGGCCGCAGCTTGGCGCGATCCTGTCGCTCGCGGCCTCCGAGGCCAGCCTGTCGCGCGGGACGATCCTGCTGGCGGTCTATGCCGCGGGGCTTGGCATTCCCTTCCTGCTGGCCGCGCTTTTCATCCAGCGTGCGATGGGGATCATGAACCGTCTCAAGCGGCACATGGCGCTGATCGAGAAGGCCATGGGGCTGCTCTTGCTCGCGGTCGGGCTCGCGCTTCTGACCGGCGCCTTCAGCAGCTTCAGCTACTGGCTGCTCGAGACCTTCCCGGCGCTGGCGCGTCTGGGCTAGGGGCAGTGGTGCACAGATCCCGCGCGGAATTCCTGTTGTGAAACTCGCGGGGTCTCTGGGCGACATGAGCAGGCCGACCGCCACCGCCTGAAAGATCAGGACGGGGGCAACGGCGGCTTCGAGGCGCCTCGGGCGGAGCATATGGCGGCGATGGCGCGGAGATGACCGGGCCGATGCCGCGCAGAAACCAGGGGGCACTGCATCAAGCGCCTGTGCCGATGTCTCGCGGTCCGCGACCTCGACCGTCAGCGTGCCAAGGCACACCCTCGCATCGCCGTCCGAGCGGCCTCGCCGCGGCTGGCAGATCCGTCACGGACGCTGTGGGGGAAGTCTGTCCGGTGCACGGAGGCCCCCGGCCATCGCACGATTTGTGCGACAGTGTCGCGCGAGGCACATCCCTTCTTTATGCCGGACTTCTTTTATGCCAGAGGGACAGGCCCTGTCGTTCCGGAACGCGCCCGCAACCCGGAACGGGTGAATGCCTGCGACAGGTGCACAACGAACAGGCGATCTTCACAACAATTCTTCTTGGGGTTAACGTGGCATTGCGGCCTTGCGTCGCGCGGCAGGGAGCCACAGCCTGGGGCCGGAATCAAGAGGTGACACGATGACGAGACATGCCCCGAGCGCGGCCTTCGCCCTTGCCCTTCTGGCCGGACCGGCGCTGTCGGCCCCGGACTTCGGCCCGCTGATCGAGCCCCGGGACCTGGCCGACGCGCTCGACGCCTCCGCGCCGCTGGTGCTCGACATCCGGACCGGGCCCGACGGCGCCGCGCCGGTCTTCGAGGCGGGTCATGTTCCGGGCGCGATCTCGGCGCCTTACGGTCTGTTCCGCGGACCGGCCGAGAACCCGGGCCAGCTGATCCCGGAGGACCGGCTGACCGAGGTGCTGCGCAGCCTCGGCGTCACCCGCGACCGGCCGACGGTGATCGTGCATCAGGGCAGCGGGGATTCGGATTTCGGCGCCGCCGCGCGGGTCTACTGGACCCTGAAATCGAGCGGGGTCAGCGCGCTTGCGATCCTGAATGGCGGCATGGCGGGCTGGAACGCGGCCGGGCTGACGGTCGAGACCGGCCCCGCGCTTGCCCCGGCGCCAAGCGATATCGAGGTCCGCTTCAGCCATGAATGGCTGGCCACCACCGAGGATGTCGAGGCCATCGTCGCGGGCAAGGCCGAGGGCACGCTGATCGATGCCCGTCCCGAGCCGTTCTGGGCGGGCAATGCCAAGCACCCGGCCGCGTTCCGGCCCGGCACATTGCCGCAATCGCGCCCGCTGCCCCATTCAGGCTGGTTCGAGGCCGACGACCCAGCCCGGATCGCGCCCGAGGCGGCCGCCGGGCTGGCCGCCGCCAATCGCCTCGGCGCCGATGACGCGCCGGTTTCCTTCTGCAATACCGGCCATTGGGCCGCCACCAACTGGTTCGCACTGAGCGAGCTGGCGGGGATCGAGGGCGTCAGGCTCTACCCCGAGTCGATGGTCGGCTGGACCCGCTCGGGCCATGAGGCGGCGAATGTTCCCAGCCCGCTTCGCAATCTCTGGAACCGCCTGCGCGGACGCTACTGACCCGGAGGAACTGACAAGACAATGACCGATAGCAGCCAGGCAATGCCCGTTTCCTCCCGTCTCCTGCCCCGAACCGCTGGCCTCGGCCTTCTTGCCCTGACGGTGCTGGCCGTGGCCGCCATGGCCGGTCCGCGCTCGGGCGCGCTGCTGGCCATCGGGCTTGGCTTCGGCCTCGTGCTCGAAGGGCTGCGCTTCGGCTTTACCGGCCCCTGGCGGCGGATGATCCTGCAGCGCGACGCCTCCGGGCTGGTGGCGCAGATGGCCTGCCTTGCGCTGGTTGCGGCGGCGGCCTTTCCGATGCTGGCCAGCCATCCGGGCGAGCTTCTGGGGGCCCATGCGCCGGTGGGGTTCGCCATGCTCGGCGGCGCCTTCGTCTTCGGCGCCTGCATGCAGATCGTGCTGGGCTGCGGCTCGGGCACGCTGGTCAATGCGGGCTCGGGCAATCTGGTCTCCGTGGTCGCTCTGCCCTTCTTCTGTCTCGGCAGCTTCTTCGGCGCCTATCATCTGGTCTGGTGGACCGGGCTTGGCGCGCTGCCGGTCGCGGTGCTGGCGGGGGGCGACGGGCTGGCGCTGACGCTGGTGTTGCTGGCTTCGGTGGCCGGGCTGGCGCTGGCGCTGGCCGATCCGGGCAAGCGTGCGATCCCGGGCCGCTACTGGGCGGCGGCGATCCTGCTGGCGGGGCTTGCGATCCTGCATCTGGCGGTCGCGGGCCAGCCCTGGGGCGTGGTCTACGGGCTGGGGCTCTGGGTGGCGAAGGGCGCGAGCGCGCTCGGCGCCGATCTTTCGGGCTCGGCCTTCTGGTCGGCGCCCGGCAATGTCGAGCGGGTTCGCGAAAGCGTGCTGACCGACGTGACCTCGCTGACTGATCTGGGGCTGATCGCGGGCGCGGCGCTGGCCGCCTTCTGGCGCGACGGGCTTTCGGGCCGGATCGCCGATCACCCGGCCCGGGCCTGGATCGCGGTGGTGATCGCGGGCTTCCTGCTGGGCTATTCCTCGCGGCTGGCCTTCGGCTGCAATATCGGCGCCTTCTTCTCGGGCATCTCGACCGGCAGCCTGCATGGCTGGGCCTGGTTCGCCGCCGCCTTCACCGGGTCCTGGTATGGCATCAAGCTCCGGCCCTGGCTCGGGCTCGAGGGCCGGTCGTGACCCGGCGCCCGGTGGTTCTGAGCCTGCTGGCGGCGGTGTCGGGGTTTCTGGCCTTCGACCTTGCGAGCTCGGCCCCGCTTGATCCCTATCTTTCGCCGCCGCTGTTTGCGCTTGGCTCCGGCGAGGCGGCGGGCGGCGCCCATTGCGCGGCCCTTCCCACCCGCTGAGCGGGACCGATGCCCCCTTGAACCGGCGCGTTGTCCGGCCTATCTTCACCCTGTCCCGCAAGGGACTATGGCGATAAACGCGCCCGTAATAAGCGGATCGGACCCGGGGGCGGTACCCGGCGGCTCCACCAAATATCCCACATTGGCGGGATCATGGGGCCGAAACAGGATCGACGGACGTCTAAAGGGGTTAGCTTTTGCCCGGTGAGCTACCACCGTTATCGGTGCAAGCATGATAGTTGCCAATGACAACCGTGCTCCGGTGGCGCTGGCTGCGTAAGCAGTCCGCAAAACCAAATCTTAAGCCCTTGCGTCTAGCAACGTAAGGCGGGGTTCGCAGGCACCTGGCAACAGAAGCCTGCACTTTATCCCCATGGCTTAAGTCTTTGGAAAGCATTCAGTCTGCTGCCCATTCTCATGGCGTTTGTCTTCCCTCGGTTCCGCCTGCCCGCTGGCCTTCCTGTCTGCATACCGGGGGTCCCGTTCGACCATCTCGACCGACCTCCCCGCCATGTCGGAGAATTTCAAAGCCTTATCTCCCGCACCGCGCAGCCGGATCGCCGCATTCGCCATCTGCCTTGGCGAAGCAGTTGATGCGAGGAGGGGGCCTGCCGAGATCCGAAAATGGCCCGGTTTTCAGCAGCCATCACTTCAGGGGCCTCGTCCGAAGCCATGGGCTTAAACAGGACACACTGCCCGCAGCAGAGATTCATCCGGCCCCCGCAGGAGCGGTATGTACATCGACATCGCTTCGAGAGCATCCGGCATGCGAGGCGCGACATCGGTGAGCGGACCGCCTTCCGCGACAACTGCCTGTCCCATCAGGCTCTTGCCATTAGTATGCCCGCCGGGGCATTATGACGGACGGTCCAGGCGGATGCCACGGCGGCACTGCAGTGAACCGAGGGCCGTTGCGCCAGATGAAGGGCGCCAGATGGCGCGTGCAACGGTCCGGTTTCCCGACCTCCGCGACGGAGGTTGGCGGGCCATCTTGACGCTCGCTGAGCCAGAACCAACAGGAGATCCGGGGCAGTGCCTTCGATGATCATTCGAAACTGCCTCCGATTGATGCTATAGTGCCAATACGCTGCCCGCGCCACGCTGGTAAAAGCCAACCCCGCCGTGCGCCCTGAAAGGAGGCCCCCATCGACGCTCATATGCTAACTGCCCTGATCCTGACGCCCTTCGTGCTGGCTTTCGGCTATGCAGGCGTTCACGAGTACCTGCGATTCAAATCGGACGGCCGTGCCACCTACGGCCTTGTGTTCGATGAGGAAACGGGAACCTCTTACGTGACCGGCATCGGCGAGGAAGAGGAGGCTTACGACCCGGAAGAGTTCAATCCCGACGACTACAATGACCCTGTGGCCGCCGAGGAGCCCGAGGAAAGCAGAGCCTGAGCCTTGCCGTCCGCGCGCATTTCGGGTCAGGAGTTGCCGCGGCTCGGCGCAGGTCAGCTCCCTGATAGTCTGGACTGATTGTGTCGGAAAAACTCGGGCGGGCTTGCAATAGTGCTTCTTTCCCGAACGAGTGTTCTCCATTTCGCGAAGAGTGCGGTCCGAAGGCGTCGATGACGACTGAGGGGAGAGCAAAGCTCTGACGATGTGGCCGCGGACGGTCCGCCGTCTTGTTGCGCTCATCGGCTGCAAGCGCGCCTCTCCCTTTTACCCTCTGGCTTCAAGCGACGGTCTCGGTTCGTCTCAGGGCCGGGCAGCGGTTCATGATGGTGATACGGATCTGGATTACGGCGGTCTGCCGGTGGGGATCGCGTGACATGATCCGCTTGCCGAAGAGCTTGAGGCGTTTCATTTGGGTTTCGACGCGATTTCTGATGTGGTCGCCAGCCCACCCTTTCCAGAGCGCTCGTCCCGGATGGCGCGTTGCCCGCAGGATCTCTTTGCGTGAGGTCGCGGCGGGTTCCAGGTGAGACCATGTCGTCGGATCGGGAGTGAGGGCATGACGGCATTGGCCCGAAGGACTGCCCGAACGGTTCGGCCGCGCGCTCGAGGATCGCAGTAGGGCAACGGTGTGTGTCACACGTCCTGTCGGCGGTGAGCCCGACCGTGCGGATATCGCCTTTCGTGGTGTTCTTTGCCAAGTGGACCTCGTGCCGCCGCGTCGCACCATGCTGCGTCCCGGTCAGTCACCATCGGTCCGGAAGCGGAGCCCCGCGCTCTCGATCAGCGGCTGGCTGGAACAGCTGTATGGGATTTGTGCGGAGATCCTTGCTTCGCGGCGGCAAGGTGTCGAATAGCATGGCACCCGCCAGTCGGGCCTGGCCATCTCGACCAGCCCGGCGACCTGACGACGCGACCGGCCCAACAGGATCGTCAAGGTAAGGCAGGTCATGGGCGGCACTCTCGGAGGACGTCTCGGGGTGACTGTGTTTGCCGGTTCCGGCGGCCGGCCAATCCATTTCCGGATCGAACCGAACCGATGGCGCGCCGCGACGTCTCAGCGACATGTTCTATTCGGACCAGTCGGTCCTGCGGTGGCGGGGCGCGTCAGACTTCGGCATGCGACCGATTTTACCTCCAATATCCCCGAACGGAATCCCTCTCTCCGATATGTGCAACAGGCCCTGGGCCCGTTTCGGCCATGCGGTGCTAGGTACGGAGGGGCGGAATGCGCGGCAAGTGCATGCTTCTGCCGGACAGAGTTCTCGGCGCGGGACCTATTTCCTATCCGGGTCCGGTGAACACCTAATGAAAATCGCGGCTGGGGAAGAGCCGTTTGGCCTGTTCGCGGGGGTGGCGGGCTGCGGTGGCGATCCGCGGGGGACGGGGGGCATCGTCGGCGCATGGCTGGGGGGCGGCTATGGTCCCGGCCAGGGGGTGGTGCAGATCGGACAGGCGGCCGGACAGGTCCTCGACCCGCTCTGCGATCAGGTGAACGACGATACCGTCGCGTTGCAGCCGCCCGGTGACCCGCAGCAGTCGCCCGCCCATCACCGCGCGGCGGAACCGCTCGAAGACCTTGGGCCAGACCACCACATTGGCGACCCCGGTCTCGTCTTCCAGGGTCAGGAAGATCACCCCCGAGGCAGTGCCGGGGCGCTGCCGGGTGATGACAAGTCCGCAGATGGCGGTCCGCTGCAGGGGCGCCCCGGCCAGCCGGTCATGGGGCGTGAGGCCGGACAGGGAAGGGCGCAGAAGCTCCATCGGATGGGCGCGGAGCGACAGGCGCAGCGAGACATAATCCTCGACCACCTGCTCGCCCAGATGCATGGCGGGCAGTGCCACATCCGGCTCGCGGATCGCCTCGCCGTCGATCGGGTCGTCGAACAGCGGCAGCGGCGCCTGCGCGCGGATCGCCCGGATCTGCCACAGCGCCTCGCGGCGGGAAAATCCGATCCCGGCAAAGGCGTCGGCCTCGGCCAGGCGTTCCAGCATGGCGGGCGGGACACCCGCGCGGCGCCAGACCGTTCCGGGATCGCGATAGCCATTGCCGCGGGCGGCGACGATCCAGTCGGCCTCGTCCCGCCGGACCCCCTTGATCTGGCGAAACCCCAGCCGCAGCGCCAGCGCGCCGTCGGCGCGCCGTTCCAGGCTGTTGTCCCAGGCGCTGTGGTTGATGCAGACCGGCCGGACCTCGACGCCGTGCTCGCGCAGATCGCGCACGATCTGGGCGGGGGCGTAGAACCCCATCGGCTGGGCATTCAGCAGCGCGCAGGCGAAGACCGCCGGGCGATGGCATTTCAGCCAGGCCGAGACATAGACCAGAAGGGCGAAGGCCGCGGCATGGCTTTCGGGAAAGCCGTAATCGGCGAAGCCCTCGATCTGACCGAAACAGCGTTCGGCCACCTCGGGGCCGTAGCCGTTTGCCAGCATCCCCGCCACGAACTTGTCGCGGAACCGGCCGATGGTGCCCATGCGCCGGAACGAGGCGATGGAGCGGCGCAGCCGGTCTGCCTCCTCGGCGCTGAACCCCGCGCCCACCACCGCGATCTGCATCGCCTGTTCCTGGAAAAGCGGCACGCCGAGGGTGCGCCGCGTGACCTCTTCCAGTGCCGGGCCGAAGGCCTCGGGCGCCTCCAGCCCCTGGCGGCGGCGGATATAGGGCTGCACCATGCCGCCCTGGATCGGGCCGGGGCGGACGATGGCGACCTCGATGACGAGATCGTAGAAGGTGGCGGGTTTCATCCGCGGCAGGAAGTTCATCTGCGCCCGGCTTTCGACCTGGAACACCCCCACCGCATCGGCCCGCTGCAGCATCCGGTAGGTGGCCGCGTCCTCCTGGGGCACGGTGTCGAGGGTCAGGGTCCGGTCCTCGTGGCGCTCGATCAGCTCGAAGGCCTTGCGGATGCAGGTGAGCATCCCCAGCGCCAGGATGTCGACCTTGAGGATGCCCAGCGTGTCGATGTCGTCCTTGTCCCATTCGATCACGGTGCGGTCCTCCATCGCCGCGTTCTCGATCGGGCAGAGCTCGTCCAGCAGCCCGCGGGTGATGACGAAGCCGCCGACATGCTGGGACAGATGCCGGGGAAAGCCGATGATCTCGCCGATCAGGCGCAGCGTCTGGGCCAGCCGCCGGTCGGCCGGATCGAGCCCCAGCTCGCGGATCCGCTCCGGATCGGGGCCCTTGCCCGAGATGCCCCAGACCTGGCCCGACAGGGCGGCGGTGACATCCTGCGACAGCCCCATGACCTTGCCCACCTCGCGGATCGCGGCGCGGGTGCGGAAATGGATCACGGTGGCGCAGAGCCCGGCCCGGTCGCGGCCGTATTTTTCGTAGATGTGCTGGATCACCTCCTCGCGCCGCTCATGCTCGAAATCGACGTCGATATCGGGCGGCTCGCCCCGGTGTTTCGACACGAAGCGTTCGAAGACCATGGCGATCCGGTCGGGCGGGACATCGGTGATCCCGAGCGCCCAGCACAGGATCGAATTCGCCGCCGAGCCGCGCCCCTGGCACAGGATGCCGATGGAGCGGGCATGGGCGACGATGTCGTGCACCGTCAGGAAATAGGCGGCGAAGCCCAGCTCGCCCACCACCCGCAGCTCCTTCTCGGCCAGCGCCTGATAGCGCTCGGGAATGCCCTCGGGACAGCGGCGGGCCAGACCGTCGCGCGCCAGCCGGTCCAGCCGTGCCTGCGGGGCCTCGCCCCCGGCGGCCTCGTCGGGATATTCATAGGCCAGCTCGTCGAGATCGAAGCAGCAGCGCGCCGCGATCTCGAGGCTGCGGCGGAGCGCGGCGGGATGGTCGCGAAACACCCGGACCATGTCGGCGGCGCCCTTCAGTCGCCGCTCGGCATTGGGCAGCGCCCGTGTCCCGATCCGGTCGATGGTGATCTTCTCGCGCAGGCAGGTCAGCACATCGGCCAGCCGCCGCCGATTGGCGCGGTGCATCAGCACGTCGCCCACCGCCACCATCGGCGCGGCAGCCCGCAGCGCAAGCCGGGCGCAGGCGGCCAGATGGGCCTGGTCGGTTCCGTCATAGCGTGGCGCCGCGCCCAGGAAGACCCGGCCGGGATGGCGGCGCTGCATCTCGCGGACCGGCTCGGCGCAGGTCTCGGGGTCGGCCTGCGGCAGCGCGATCAGGATCAGGCCCTGCGCGGCCTCTGTCAGGTCCTGCCGGTCGAGATGGCAGCCGCCCTTCTCGGTCCGCCGCTTGCCCCGGGTCAGAAGACGGCTCAGCCCCTGATAGGCGGCGCGGTCGGTAGGCAGCGCGATCCAGTCGACGGGACTGTCGCGAAGCACCAGCCGGGCGCCCACGATCAGTCGCGGCAGGGCGGGCGTTTCGGGGAGGCCGAGGTCCTGCGGCTCGCCAACTGCCTGCCGCGAACAGGTGTCGATGCGGTGCTGCGAGCGGATGCGCAGCGCCTCGATCCGCTCGCGCCGCATCTCCTTCAGCGCGGCATGGGCGCGCACGACGCCCGCCAGCGAGTTGCGGTCGGTGATCGCGATGGCGGCAAGCCCCAGCTCGGCGGCGCGCAGCACCAGTTCCTCGGGATGCGAGGCACCGGTCAGGAAGGTGAAATTCGTCGTCACGCAGAGTTCGGCATAGCCCGCGGTGCCCGGGGCATTGGGCAGCGGGTCTCGGGGCTCTCCGCTCATGCGAATTCTCCCTGCACGAACCAGCCCGGGGCCTGCGGCGTATGGAACAGCCACAGCCGCCGGCCCTGCCGGGTCTCGATCCGCCAGTAGTCGCGCAGGCCCGAGCGCCAGGCCTCGTCCTCCAGCCACCATTCCGGCGCGATCCGCTCGGGGCCGGTGGCCCGCGCGGTCTCCAGCGTCATGCGCCGCCAGCGGAACCGCCCCGGCGGCTGCGGCCCGGTCCCGGCGATGGGCTCGGGCGGGAACAGTCGCAGCGGGCGCGGATGCGGCACGATCCAGGCCCTGCCCGGCTCGGACCAGGCGGCGGGGGCGATCAGGAAGCTGCGTTCGGGGATATGGCTGTCGGCGGGCAGGAAGCGGCGGATGTTCTCCAGCCCGATCCGGGTGCCGATCCGGCTGATCAGGTCGTCCAGCCCGTCCGTCCGGTCGCCGCCGTGAAAGCCGGTCTGGCAAGGCGGCAGCGGTTCCACCTGCACCGCTTCGAGCCGCAGCCGGTCGATGCCGAAGCCCGCCTCGACGCCCGCGACGCCACGCTCGAACAGGGGCAGGATGCGCGCGGGCTCGTGCAGGGGGCGGGCCAGGCGCAGCTCGACCTGCCGGCTGTCCCCGTCGACCCGGTTCAGTGTCAGTCGCAGCACGCGCGCACCGTCCTGCCGGTCTTTCAGCCGGGCGCAAAGCGCCTCGAGCAGCCGTCCGGTCCCGGCCATGACATCGCTGACCAGCCCGATCGGGTCCGGCAGGCTCAGGCGGACGGCGTAATGCGGCGGCTCGGCCACGGGCGCGATCGCCTCGGCCTCGGTCCCGAGCGCCTGGTCCAGCCGCTTCAGCAACTCGGGTCCGAAGCGGCGGGCCAGCGGCGCGCGCGGCCGCGCGGCCAGGTCGGCCACCCTGCGCAGCCCCAGCCGGTCCAGCGCGGCGGCGGTGTCCTCCTCCAGCCGCAGCGCCCGGACCGGCAGATGGCCCAGAGCCTGCAGCGGGTCCGCGCCGGGGGCGGCCACGCCCTCGCCATGGCGGGCCAGGGCCCAGGCCGCGCCACGGGTCGCGGCCAGTCCCAGCCGCGCGGCGATCCCCGCCCGCAGCAGCCGCGCCCGCATGTCGGCGAGCATCTCCGCCTCGCCGCCGAAAAGATGCGCCGCGCCGGTGATGTCGAGGACCAGCCCATCCTCGCCCTCGATCCCCGCCCAGGGGCAGTAGCGCGTGGCCCAGCGGCAGAGCGCGCGAAGAAACCGCGCATCGGCGGCCGGATCGGCCGGGCGGCTGAGCAGATCGGGGCAGAGCGCGCGGGCATCGGCAAGGCCCATGCCGCGATGCAGGCCACGGGAGACGGCCGCGAGATTCAGGCAGTGGATCCGCTCGACCCCGGCGCGGGTCAGGCTCAGCGCGAAAGGCGCCTCAACCGGGCGCAGCCTCAGGGCCCGGTCGCTCGCCAGCCGGGGAAACCAGATCGAGACGATGCGTCTGTGCATCCCATCGAACATGCCAGCCCTCAAGTGTTCCCGATTTGTTCTTTATAAGGGACCAGCGCTGCAGAGTCGACCCGGCCGCATCGAAGACCGCGTCGAAAACGGGGGCGCAGTGCCAGCGGGTCTCGGCCGCGTTGCTGCCAGCGCCCCCGTTTTCGAGGCGGTCGGCGATGATCGACAGGGCGGTGGCGTTGCCGTCCCGCGCCGCAAGCTGCAGCCGCCGCCCCGGTGTCAGCCCCAGGGGCTTGGTCAGTTCCGTCACCACCAGCGGCACCGCGCCCGAGCGCAGCGCCTCTTCGGTCACGGCCAGCGCCTCGGTCTGGTCCCGGGGCTCGGCCAGCAGGAGGCGTCCGGGGTCGATCAGGGCGGCGATCCCGGCGGGGTTGATCCGCTCGGTCTGCCAGCTTTCGGCGACCCAGAGCAGCGGCCCCCCGATCCGGGCAGCCTGGGCCAGGGCAAAGAAAACCGACCCCGGGCCGCAGACCTCATGGGCACGACCGCGGCGCAGTGGCGGGAAGGGCAGGGAACCGATGTTCATGGCAGATGACACTATCGGGCAACACCGGCTTCCGGACAAGGCGATGCGATATACGGCCCTTGTCTTGATGGCCTGCGGGCAGCCCCGCAATCTCCGACGCGCTCAAGACGTCGGAAATCGGCTATGGGGGCAAGTAGACATCTGCCGCATGCTACGTTCCCGTCGACAATCCGCAGCGGGCCTGTCTGGCCCCGCCGTCCCGCGTGCCGCCTCGGGCGCGGCCCCTCCATGACGGTCGTTTTGAGCCTCTGGTTGCCAACGTCTTCGCGAGGTCCTAATTGCTCGCCCGAGGACGGCCTCACCATTCTGGTCATCATGCGGGACGGCCCGCCACAAGGAGATCGAGCATGGCCTGGATCTGTCTTTTTGCGGCCGGTATCCTGGAGGTCGTCTGGGCCTTCTCGATGAAGAAGTCCGCCGGTTTCACGCTTCTCACCCCGACCGCCATCACCATCATCACGATGCTTGCCAGTTTCGGGCTGTTATCCGTGGCGATGAAGTCGCTTCCGCTGGGCACGGCCTACACGATCTGGACGGGCATCGGCGCCGTTGGCGCATTCGTCGTCGGGATCACCGTCCTGGGAGAGGCCATCACGCCGGCCCGGATCATTGCGGCGCTTCTCATCATCAGCGGCATCGTCACGATGAAGCTGGCCAGCGCCGACTGAAACGCCACCGAAGGAAACGGTGTCCGGAGGCCATGCAAATGGTCGGGCTTCACGCATCCCGGGCCTTGGCGGCACCTGACTATGCTGCAGTGGCGATGAACGACCGCGGTCGGCCGTCCTGCGTGACGGCGGGTCGTGAGAAGGTCAGCCAGGGGCCGGAAATGAGGCTTTGCGAACCGTGTCGCAGGCCGTGTGTCGCAAATGGGCAGAGCAGCCCCGCCGCCGCATGTCATTGCCGTAAAGGCTCAGGATACGCTTTGCAGGATGGCAGTTCGTTCGTGGCATGCTCTTTATGTTCGAACGTCCCGTGGGGTCGTTATATTATTGATATAAAATAAAAATCAGGCAGAAGCCTGCATTCGCCACGGGCTGCCCCGAGCGGCCGATTTGCAAAGATGTCGGCAGTATATGCCATCCGGACATCTCCGATAACCTCCCCGGATGTCCGGTCTGGCCCCTGAGAGCGGACGGCGTGCCATGCGACCGCGGCCTGCGCGGATGGCCGTGGTCGGAGCCCATCCGGGAGACGTTCCGAATGCGATCAGCGCGGGCGACGTCTGCGCCGGTTTCCGCCGCCATCGGCATTGAAGACGACCTCCGGCAGATGCCGCTGGCGGGCGAGTTCCGGGAACGGATCCGAGGCATGGGGCAGGGCATTCGCGGCCACGAAATGCTCCTGAAACCGGGGCTCGGTCGCGGTTTCGACCTTTTCGATCCTGCGCACGACCTCTTCGATCTTGCGCCGCGCGGCGACCGAACACAGCGCGATCCGCGCGCCTGTCCCGGCGGCATTTCCGGCGGAACGGACCCGGTCGAGGGGCACGTCGGGGATCATGCCCAGCACCATGGCATGCAGCGGGCTGATATGGGCACCGAAGGCCCCGGCCAGCACCACCCGCTCGACCCGGTCGACGCCGCGGCGGTCCATCAGCAACCGCGCGCCGGCGTAAAGCGCTGCCTTGGCAAGCTGAATCGCCCGGATATCGGTTTGCGTCACGGCAATGACCGGCCCGCCCGCAGAAGAGCCGTCATGCAGCAGATAGGACTGGGTTCGGCCTTCGGGGCGGCAGCGCTCGGACCCGGTCTGGGCGGCCGAGCCGATCAGGCCCGACATGTCGACAAGTCCGGCCAGCCGCATTTCGGCAACCGCCTCGATGATGCCCGAACCGCAGATGCCGGTGACGCCGGCAGGACCCACGGTTTCGGCGAAATCCGGGTCGTCGGACCACAGCTCGCAGCCGATCACCTTGAAACGCGGCTCTTTCGTGGCGGGGTCGATCCGGACCCTCTCGATGGCCCCGGGGGCGGCGCGCTGACCCGCGCTGATCTGCGCCCCCTCGAAGGCAGGGCCGGTCGGCGAGGAGCAGGCCAGCACACCGCTTCGGTCGCCGAGCAGGATCTCGGCATTGGTGCCGACATCGACGATGAGGGTCAGCTCGTCGGCTTCTTCGGGGGCTTCGCTGAGCGCCACGGCGGCCGCATCCGCGCCGACATGGCCCGCAATCAGCGGCAGCAGATAGGCCCGGGCTTCGGGATTGATCGCGCCAATCCCCAGATCGCTGACCGCGAGCGACAGCGCGCCCGAGCTTGCCAACGCGAAGGGCGCCTGTCCCAGCTCGACCGGATCGAGACCCAGCGCCAGGTGGTGCATCACCGGATTGCCGACCAGGACCGTCTCGACGATTTGCCGCGGCGCAACCCCGGCCTCGGTGGCGATCTCGGTGGCAAGCCGGTCGAGCCCGGCATGCAGGGCAGCGGTCATCTCGGTCGCGCCGCCCGGGGTCAGCATCGCATGCGACACCCGGCTCATCAGGTCTTCGCCGAAGCGGATCTGCGGGTTCATCCGGCCCGAGGAGGCGATGACCGTCCCGGTCGAGAGATCGGTCAGATGCCCGGCGATGGTGGTCGACCCGATATCGATTGCCAGCCCGCAGAGCGGCCCTTCGAAGAAGCCGGGCCAGATGTCGAGGATTTCAAGCCCGTCCGGCGCGCGATGCAGCGCGACGGTCACCTGCCAGTCGCCCCGGCGCAGTGTCGCCTGAAGCCGGGCCAGAACCGGCAGCGGGCAGCGTGCGGGGCCGATGTGCCATTGCGCGGCCAAGGCCGAATTCAGCCGTTCGAGATCGCCACTGGGCGCCTGCAGGTCGGGCTCGGCCACTTCGACGAGGCACAGCCGGGTGGCCGTGTCCATCTCGATGGCGCGGAGCTCGGCATCCTTGCGCACGACCTGGCGGTGGATCTGGCTTTCGGGGGGCACGTCGATCACGGCATCGGCGAGGATGCGTGCCTGACAGCCCAGGCGGCGGGCAGGGGGCAGGCCGCGTTTCTCGTCATAGCGCTGCTCGACGGCGTTCTTCGGGGACAGGGCCTCTTCGGTGACGGTTATCCCATGCTTGGGGAAGCTGCCGGTGCCAAGCGCGATCTGGCATTTCGAGCAGATGCCGCGCCCTCCGCAGACGCTGTCGAGATCGACGCCGAGGCGCCGCGCGGCATCGAGAACGGAGGTTCCCGAAGGCACCCGGCCACGCCGGCCGGATGGCGTGAAAACGACGAGGGGGGCATCCTGTTTCATGCGGGGCTCGATTTTTCATCGAAAAATCGTTTCAATTCCTCGACGAAGACTTGCCTAGCAGATGACACGCAGGCCATGCGGGTTGCAGATGACGATGAGCTGTCCGCCGCATTCGACCATGTGAAAGCCGCGCCTGCGGACTTCTGCCACGAACCGCTCCATGCCGATCTCGCGCTCGACCCAGTGCCGTGACCGGCGGACCACGCCGCCCTTCGCCACCGCCTGGGCCGAGAAGACCAAGGCAAGCCAGCTGTCGGACGGCGTGGGGCGAGATACGAACTCCATGCCCGCGATTTTGCCGGTTTCATGGTTAAGAACATCTTACTACAGGCCGCCCGATCAACCGCGCCGCCGCCGTCGGCCGCTGCCCGCCGCCGTAACCGCAGTCGAGGCCTCGGCAAAGCTCGCCCCTGCCGCGATCCCGTCGAGCACCCGCGAGAAGCGGATCCAGTCCGCGCCATTGGCGTCGTGGTTCATCAGCAGGTTGGCCGCCCGGATCGCCTCCATCTCGACCGGGCGGACAGGGTTCATGATCGCCGAGGTCATTCCGGCCGAGATCGCCATCGGCAGGAAGGCGGCGTTCACGCCATGGCGCTGGGGCAGTCCGAAGGAAATGTTCGAGGCGCCGCAGGTGGTATTCACCCCCAGCTCGTCGCGAAGCCGCCGCACCAGGGCAAAGACCTGCCGTCCGGCGCTGGCCATGGCCCCGACCGGCATCACCAGCGGATCGACCACGATATCGCAGGCCGGGATGCCGAAATCGGCGGCGCGCTCGACGATCTTCTTCGCCACCGCAAAGCGCACATCGGGGTCTTCGGAAATCCCGGTATCGTCATTCGAGATCGCCACCACCGGCACGTTGTATTTGCGCACCAGGGGCAGCACCCGTTCGAGCCGTTCCTCCTCGCCGGTCACCGAATTCAGCAGCGGCCGACCCTGGGCCGCGGCCAGACCCGCTTCGAGCGCCGCGGGAACCGACGAGTCGATACAGAGCGGTACATCGACCAGCCCCTGCACCAGCTCGATCACCTGGCGCATCAGCGGCGGTTCGGTCTGGTTCGGGTCGGGGTTCGAATTGTAGACGACGCCCGCATTCACATCGAGCACCATGGCCCCGCAGGCCACCTGCTCCAGCGCGTCCTTCTCGACGGTCGAGAAATCGCCGGCCTCCAGTTCGGCCGCCAGCTTCTTGCGGCCGGTCGGGTTGATGCGTTCGCCGATCACGCAGAACGGCTCGTCGAAGCCGATGGTGACGGTCCGGGTCTTCGACTCGAGAACGGTACGGGTCATGGCGCTCCTCAGCTGTCCTGGGCGGGGGCGAGGCCGTGTGCGGCCAGCCACCGGGTGTTGGTCGCGATCCCCCCGAGCGGGAAGAAATGGGCCCCGGCAATCGGGAAATCGGCGCGGCGCCGGGCGGCCTCCGCCAGGTCGTTGAGAAACCCGTCGGGCGTGAAGGGCAGCACCAGCTTGCTGACATCCCGCGCCCGGCGCTGCAGCACGGCGAGCGAGGGCCCGACGCCGCAGGCGATGGCATATTTGACCAGGGTCTGCAGCTTGGCCGGGCCCGCCACGCCGATATGGATGGGCAGATCGATGCCCCGGTCCCGGACCCGGTCGGCCCAGGCGATCACCGGGGCGGCCTCGAAGGCGAATTGCGTGACGACGGCCATCTCGGCATCGGTCCGCGCGGCGAAGGCCTGTTTCCAGCCGAGCGCCTCCATCATGTTGCGTTCGGATCCGTCGGGGTCGATGTCGCGGCTGCCCTCGGGATGGCCGGCAACATGCAGCCGGACGAACCCCGCGCGGTCGAAGAGCCCGGTCTCGAGCAACTGCATCGAGGAGTGGAACTCTCCCTTCGGCGTCGGGATGCCGCCCGCGAGGATCAGTCCCTCGCGGACCCCGGCCTCGCCCGCATAGCGCGCGATCCAGTCGGCAAGCATGGCGCGGTCGGTAATCGAACGGGCCGCGAAATGGGGCATCGGCACGAAGCCTTCCTCGGTCAGCCGCCGGGCGGTCGCCACCATCTCCTCGATCGGGGTGCCGTCGAGATGGGCGATATAGACGCGGGTCCCGGCCGGCAGCAGCGCGCGGAAATCGGCGACCTTGGCGGCCGTCTTCGGCATCACCTCGATCGAATAGCCCCGGACGAAGTCGGCCATCGGCCCCGTCTGGTCCGCCGTCTTACCTGACGTCTGGCCTGCCGTCCGTCCGGTCGCCCTGTCGCATTTTCTGAAATTCAGCAGTGCCATCGCGTTCTCCCGCAGACCGTTCACGACTGTTGCCAGCCGGAAGCGGCGATCAGCTTCCCAAGTCTTGCCGCGTCATATTCGGCCTCGATCCGCTCTGCTTCGGCGGTGGCCAGCATCGTCGGATCGCCCTCGCGCTCGACAGGCTCCGAGCGGCGCCATTCGGCGAGATAGGCGTCGCTGTCCTTCGCGCCCACCCGCATCGCACAGCGGTCGATGGCCTTCTCGAAGCGCACCGGCAGCACCCGTTTCGCGGCGCGGCGGCCCCGTCCCACGATGACCTGCGCCGGTATGTCGCGCCAGTAGACGATGACGAGTTCGGGCATCCGATTCCCTTTCTTCCTTCCCAAGGTGTAATCCGCCGCGCTTCCGTGGCGGGGACGGATTTCGACAGGATGAATGCGCGTTGCGACCTCGGCTTCGGTCGGGACCTGTGCCTCGCCGATACCGGGAAGGGCAATATCGCGGCCGACGGAGAGGTTGCGCCTTGTCGGCGTCCTTGCCTTCTCACGGCGACCCGAGCGCCCGACGCTGGCCGCGCAAGATATATTGGCCGCGCCCGATAATACTCGCGACCTCGATACTAGCCGAACCCGATTCTTGCTGAAAACGATCCGGATTCGACAACGAACCGCAGACTGGGGACGTTGCGGAAACAAAGCTGCCTAGGCAGGCAAACTTGCCGCTACATCAAGTGCAAAACTGGGTTAATATTTTATAATTTCTTGAATTTTTCATCAGAATAGGGCTTTTTCAAGCCGATGGGAAAATCGTTTCATGGCGCAGATTGCGAGTCGTCCGGGCGGAATCGTGGCACGCTCATTTCGAGACCGCAACACAGGTCAGGCACAGGTCCGGCACGGGGACCAGTTGGTACGAGGACAAGGCGATGAACGCGCATCTGGGACGAGCGATGACGATGATGGCCGGGCTGACCGCCGCCATGGCCTGGGGGCCGGCCGAGGCGAAGACGATGCCGCCGGGGACCCTGAGACTGGTTCCGAACCCGGTATTTCAGAGCCGCTCATCCGCCGATGACGAGACGACGGCCGATGTCGCGATCTCGCTCGGTGTCAGCGTCTGCCGTCATGCCGCGGCCGGGGTGACCCCGGCCTGCGCCCTCATGTTCCCTGCCGCGATCGCCTCTGATGATGGTGCGCGCGCCTGGAGGCGGCCCGAGCTCCTTGCCGTGCTTGACGATGATCGCGGTCCGGATGGCGGGGCTCCGTTCTGGCCTGCCAGTGCCGGGGGCCGCGGTGCCGCGTGCGGCGGCTGTGACGGCGCGCTGCCCTGGGCGCCGCCCAGCGCCGTCAGCGGTGGCAGCAAGAGGCGTCAGGGTGACGGCGATGGAGATGGCGGCGAGGATCCCGGAAATCGGTGGCCCGTCGAGCCGAATGCTCCGCTGCCGGTGCCGCTGATGCCCAGCGCGGCCTTCCTGCTGCTGGCGGTGGCCGGGTTCGGCGCGTTCGCACGCCGCCGCCGGTCCTGACCGCGCCGCCTCGGTACGGCCATCAGGGCTGGCATCGGCGCGGAGACGGGACGCCCCTGGGGAAGGGGCGGGCGATCTGCGGCATTGCACGAAGGTCTTCGGCCCGCTACCTTGCCGGTAACTCGATTGGAGGGCGATCCCATGGCGCCCAGGCGTCCGAATGGTGCGGGCGCGTTTCCCAAGGCGGTAGAGACCCCCGCGCCAGTTCCGCCAGATCCTGCGACGCTTTATGCCGCTCTGGATCTCGGAACGAACAGTTGTCGTATGCTGATTGCCCAACCCAAGGGCAGTCAGTTTCATGTCGTGGACAGCTTTTCGAAATCGGTCCAGCTCGGAACCGGTCTCGAAGGCTCCGGCCGGCTGAGCCGGGCGTCGATGGCGCGCACGGTCCAGGCGCTCAGGGTCTGCAAGGGCAAGCTTGAGACCCATGCCGTCGAACGGATGCGGCTGATCGCGACCGAGGCCTGTCGCCGTGCAGAGAATGCGCGCGAATTCATCAAGATGGTGCGTCGCGAGACCGGGCTGCGGCTCGAAATCATCCAGCCCGAGGAAGAGGCCCGGCTGGCGGTGGTTTCCTGCGCGCCGCTGGTCTCGACCAAGACCGAGCAGTTGCTGGTCGTCGATATCGGCGGCGGCTCGACCGAGCTTGTCTGGATCGATCTCTCGATGGTGCCGCGGCCAGAGCGGCCCCGCGCGATCATGCGGCTGCATGCGGGCTTTCACAGCGAGACCGGGCCGTTTCCGGCGGCCCGCGTGGTCGACTGGATCTCGGTGCCGCTGGGGGTCGCGACGCTGAAGGAGCAGTTCGACGATGTCGAGGACGATCACGCCCGCTTCGCGCTGATGAGCTGGTTCTTCGAGGAGAACCTGGCCGAGTTCTCGCCCTATTCGGCCGAGCAGACCAAGGACGGGTTCCAGATCATCGGCACCTCGGGCACGGTGACGACGGTGGCCGCGACCCATCTGGGGCTCCGGCGCTATGACCGGACCAAGGTCGACGGGCTTCGGATGACCTCGGGCCAGATCGACGAGGTGATCCGCAAGTATCTCGAGCTTGGCCCCGAGGGGCGGCGGGCCGATCCCCGGATCGGGCGCGACCGGCATGCGCTGATCATGTCGGGGGCGGCGATCCTGCAGGCGCTGATGCGGGTCTGGCCGACCGACCGGATGTCGGTGGCCGATCGCGGTCTGCGCGAGGGCCTGCTTTATGCGCAGATGAGCGCGGACGGGGTTCTGGAGGAGGGGCCGTTCTGATGCGCCCTTGCCGCGGCGGCCCGGCTGGGGCAGATGTCGCGCCTGGGTATTTTTGCCAAGAAGAAGAACGAAGGCCGGGATGACGGAGAAGAAGGGTTCGAGCGGGCGCGGGCAGCGCGACCTCAAGGTCAAGGTCAAGACGGCGCGCGGGCGGCGGCTGTCCTCGACGCGCTGGCTGGAGCGGCAGCTGAACGACCCCTATGTCAAGCGGGCGCGGGCCGAGGGCTATCGCGGGCGCGCGGCGTTCAAGATCATCGAGCTGGATGACAAGTACCGGTTCCTGGTGCCCGGCGCGCGGGTCGTCGATCTGGGCTGTGCGCCGGGCGGCTGGTGCCAGGTGGCGGTCAAGCGCGTGAATGCGCTGGGCGAGAAGACCGGCAAGGCCAGGGGCACCGTGCTGGGGGTCGATCTGCAGGAGGTCGAGCCCATTGCCGGGGCCGAGC
Source organism: Rhodovulum sulfidophilum DSM 1374 (assembly GCF_001633165.1). NCBI lineage: Bacteria > Pseudomonadati > Pseudomonadota > Alphaproteobacteria > Rhodobacterales > Paracoccaceae > Rhodovulum > Rhodovulum sulfidophilum. Next base: position 2,231,420 of record NZ_CP015418.1, read on the forward strand.
TGCACCAGCTGGATTTCCTGGCCGACGATGCCGATGAACTGGTCAAGGGCTGGCTCGGGGGCAGCGCCGATGTGGTGATGAGCGACATGGCGGCGGCGTCCTCGGGGCACAAGCAGACCGACCATTTGCGGATCATCGGGCTGTGCGAGGCGGCGGCGGCGCTGGCCTTCGACGTGCTCGACGAGGGCGGCACCTTTGTCGCCAAGGTGCTGGCAGGCGGGGCCGAGGCCGGGCTTCAGACCTTGCTGAAGCAGCGCTTCGCCAAGGTCGCCAATGTCAAGCCACCGGCCAGCCGGTCGGACAGTTCCGAGAAATTCGTGGTCGCGACCGGGTTCCGGGGCTGATCTCCGGAACCCGGCGCGGGGTTATGGCAGCAGGACCGTGGCTCCGGTGGTGGCACGGGCTTCGAGTGCGCGATGGGCCTCGGCGGTTTCGGCCAGCGGCCAGCTCCGGCCGATCCGGGGCGTCAGCGTGCCATCGGCCACCGCCGCGAACAGCTCGGCCGCGCGGGTACGCAGCTCGGCCGGATCGGCGATGAAGTCGAACAGCACCGGTCGCGTTGCCGAAAGGCTGCCCTTGGCGAGGTCGGACAGGCGGAAATCCTCCGGCAGGCCCGAGGACTGTCCGAAGCTTACGAACATGCCGCGCGGTTTCAGGCAGGCGAGCGAGCCGCGCCAGGTGTCCTGTCCGACGCTGTCATAGACCGCGTCAACGCCGAGCCCGTCGGTCGCGGCCATCACCGGGCTCACGAAATCGCCCGCGCGGTAGTCGATCACCTCGGCATAGCCATGGGCGCGGGCGAGCGCCGTCTTTTCGGGCCCGCCCGCGGTGCCGATGGCGCGCACGCCCTTCGCCGCCAGCCATTGCCCCAGCAGAAGCCCGACGCCTCCGGCCGCGGCATGAACCAGAACGGTCTGGCCTTCGGTCGCCGGAAAGCTCGAGCGCATCAGGTATTGCGCGGTCAGCCCCTTCAGCATGATCGAGGCCGCGATCTCGTCGGGGATGGCGTCGGGCAGGGGCACCAGCCGGTCGGCGGGCAGCACGCGCGCGGTAGAGCAGGCGCCGGTCTGCGTCGTATAGGCGACGCGCTGGCCGACCGACAGCCCCTCGACGCCCTCGCCCAGCGCCTCGATGCGGCCCGCGGCCTCGCTGCCGGGGATCAGGATCTCGCCCGGCCAAGGGTAGAGGCCCGAGCGGAAATAGGTGTCGATGAAATTCAGCCCGACCGCGCCGTGGCGGACCAGCACCTCGCCGGGGCCGGGGGCGGGCGGGGTCCAGTCGACCCAGTCAAGCGTCTCGGGGCCGCCCGGCGCGCGGGCGATGATGGCTTTTTCCATGGCTCAGACCTCGAATTCGGGATCGACCGGCACCTGCAGCGCGGTGACCAGCGCATTGGTCTGCGAGGCCAGCCCGATCACGGCGAGGAAATCCTGGTACTGGGCCTCGGTCATGCCCTTGGCGCGTGCCGAGGCGGTATGGGAATGGGCGCAATAGGAACAGCCATTGGCGACCGAGACCGCCATGTAGATCAGCTCCTTGGTCAGCGGGTCGAGCGCGCTTTCGCTCGCCATCACCGCCTTGACCTGTGCCCAGGTCGTTTCCAGCACCGCGGGCTGGCTGGCCAGCGCCCGCCAGACATTGTTCACGAAATCGGTCTTGCGGGTGGCGCGGATGTCGTCGAACACCGCCTTGACGCGCGGGTCGGCCTCTGCCTCCGCGTCGGTCCAGATCTTCACCGTGGCCATCGGGTCTCCTTGGGTCGGGGGAATGCGCCGCCCCGGGCTAGGGAGCCAGGAACGGCGGGAAAGAGGGCTCAGACCAGTGCGAAGATCCGCGCGGGGCCGCCGGTGCCGCCCCTGTGCTTGGGCGCGCCGATCACCAGCGTCGCGCCCGCCGCGGGCATCCGGTCGAGATTGGCGAGGCATTCGATGCCGAAGCGCCCCGAGGGCAGCCAGGCGTAATGCGCCGCGAAATCGGGCGAGTTGCCCGGATCGAGCGACAGCGTGGCGGACCCGATCGAGGCGGCGGCGGTTTCCTCGATCAGCATCTCGGCGGCCTCGGCGTGGAAGCCCGGATAATGCTGGACGCCCTCGGCATCGGCATTGCGAAAGCCCGGGCCGCTGGCCTTGTCGGCCCAGCCCGAGAACAGCGCGACGCAGGCATTTTCGGGGATCTCGCCATGCGCGGCGATCCAGGCGCGGATGTCGTCGGGGGTGAGGGTGGTGTCCGGATCCTCTGCGGCGCGGGCGGCGATGTCGATCACGCAGAGCGGCGCGACCAGGGTCTCGACCGCGATCTCGTTCACCGCCGCGCCATCGGCCGAGAAATGCAGCGGCGCGTCGATATGGGTGCCGGTATGTTCGTTCACCCGGTATTCGGCGAGGTTGAAGCCATGTTCGGCGAAATTGAATTTCTGGTCCCAGAAGAATTGCCGTTCGCCGAAGAAGGTGGGGAAATCGGCCGAAAGCTCATGGGTCATGTCGGTCACCGCCGCATGGCCCTGTGCCATGGCCGGAGGCGCCGAGGCTGTCAGCCCGGCCGCCGCTGTCAGACCGGCCCCTGCCGCCCCGGCGAAGAAGCCGCGCCGCGACAGCATGCGGTCCTTGACCGCCGTCATCACGCAGATATCGCACATGTCGGACATCTCCCTGCTTTCCGGGGGCTGCCCTCCCGCGTGCCCCCGAAACCGAGCTTAGAGAGCCCCGGGCAATCCTGTCAAACCCGGTCCCCCGTGCGACTTCCGGACCGATCCGGGGGCGCCGCGACAACCGTCGCCGTGCCGCTGGGGCCTCGGTCGAAGCGGACAGGCTGCGGCCGCGTCCGGCCATCGCCATCGCCGGGTTTGCTGGCGAATCTGTGCGCCTGCATGTCGGGGCCTGCTGGCGCGAGAAGGCAGGCCCGCGTCGCTGCGGCGCGCCTCGGGGCTGCCGGCAAGGGTGTTGTGTCCAAAATAAGGGATACTGTTGCGGATTTGCGTCGCGTCGCAGTCCGATCAAGGGGGATTGTTAGTAAAGCACACGGAACTAATCGTCTTTTTGTGAATTAATCTGCTAGGATCCTCACGGATATGCGTGTGTTCCGGGGCAACCCGGGTACGAGCGGTAAGGAGCGGTCAACCCCGATGCCCATTGTGTTTGTTCTTACGTCGATCACGGGGGGTGTTTTTTCTGCGACCGTCGTATCTCTGATTCTGGAAACGGGCTGGGGGGCGATTCTTCTGTCCTACTGGGTCGGCGGAATGATGTGGGGCGGGGCCGCGGTAAGCTATATGTCGCTGCGCTCGGACGACAGTTCCGAAGCAGAGGGCCACGAATACGAGACCTCAGAATACGGAACCTCCGAATACGAGGATGCCGGGCCGGGCGCCTTGGGGGCGAGGTCGCGCACGGCCAGATCACGCGCGCCCGAGGATGTCGAAGAGGCCGATCGCTGCGGCCACTTCTTCTGAATATCTTCTCCTGAACGGGCGCGCCGGGAACGGGAAGACGCCGTCCCGGCTCAATCTCGAAGGGCCGAGACGGGCGGCTGGCGGTAGGCGAGCCAGGCCGGCAGGGCCGAAAGCAGCGCGGCTGCCAGCGCCAGCAGAGCCAGCGACCACAGATCGGCGCGCGTGAATGCGACCGGCAGCGGGAAGCCGCGCGCGAGGGCAAAGCTCCGCGACAGCGCATCCGCGGCGACATAGCCGAGCCCGAAGCCACACAGGATGCCTGTGCCGAACAGCAGCGCCATTTCGAGCCAGACGATGCCGAACACCGCCCCTCTGGGAGCGCCGAAGGCCCTGAGCGCGCCGATTTGGCGCCGCCGCTGGCCGACCTGCATCACCGTGACCAGAAGCAGAGCCGCAGCCACCAGCACCTGCGCGCCGATGGCGACCGCGACCAGTACCCGTTTGGCATCGCCCAGCATCGCGTAAAGCCCGGTCAGGATCTCGGCCGGAAACACCGCCAGCGTGTCGTCGGTTGCGCGGTACTCCTGCCGCAGCCGGTAGGCATCGGCGATGCTGTTCGGCTTGACCAGGATCGCGGGCAGGCCCTGCGGCTCGCCCGCCGCCCAGCTCTCGTCGAGCGGCGCGTCGGGGTCGAAAGACGCCTCGCCATGGGCCTTGTGCGCCTCATGTCCTTCGGCATCGTGGTCGTGGTCGTGGTCGTGGTCGTGGTCGTGGTCGTGGTCGGCGCTGGCCGCGGCCAAGGCGTCGTGGTCATGCCCGTCCGTAGCGTGCCCGTGCCCGTCATGCCCGTCATGGTCATGGTCATCATGGGACGCGTGCCCGCCCAGCCCGTGAACATGCCAGACCGCCTGGATCGGCACCAGAATGGCGCGGTCCCAGGGGGTGCCGGTGGGCTCGAGCCGCCCGGTGACGCGATAGGCGATGCCGGCATGGGCATGGCCGCCCTCGGCCACTCGGCCATGGGTCGGGACCAGGCTGTCGCCCAGGGCCAGATCGACCGCCGAGCCGATCACCGCCTCGCCCTCGGCGGCGAAGGCCCGGCCTTCGGCAAAGCCGGTCGTCGTGTTGCCGACCAATGTCGTGGTGGTGCCGATCACCGGATAGCCGGAGACGAAATCGCCGAAGCCGATCGGCGCGGCCCAGGCAACGCGCGGGTCCTCGCTCAGCGCGATCAGGGTGTCGCCCGGCATCAGCGGCAGCGCCGCGGGCTGAAGGAAGACCGAGGACAGCACCAGTTGCGTCGCGCTGCCCGGTGCGCCGACGATCAGGTCGAACTTTTCCGCGGCGCGGGCGCTGCCCAGCCTGAAGGCGCGTTCCTGCAGGGTGATCGTGGTCCCGAGCGCAACCGCCAGCGCGATCAGCAGCACGATCACCGCAGAGCCAAGACGGAAGCGTTTCAGATCGGCCAGAACGAACTTGATCACGGCGAGGCTCCTTCGCGGACGTCATCGGACAGGATCGCGCCCTCGGCCAGGCTCAGCACCCGGTCGAGCCGCGCGCTCAGGCGGCGGTCATGCGAGACCACGATCAGGGTGGCGCCCGAGCTTTCGGCAAGCGCAAGCAGCAGCCCGGCAATGGCCACGCCGCTTTCGGGGTCGAGGCTGGCGGTGGGTTCGTCCGCGACGATGATGCCGGGCGCGCGCAGAACCGCCCGCGCCACCGCCACGCGCTGCATCTCGCCGCGCGACATGGTCTCGACCGGCTGATCGGGGCGCGACAGGCCGACCTCGGCCAGAAGCATCCCTGCGCGGGTCGTCATCGCCTGATCGGCGACCCGCGACAGCCGCGCGGGCAGAAGCACGTTGTCGAGCGCCGAGAGCCCCGGAAACAGGTGGAACTCCTGCATGACGAGGCCCAGATTGGCGCCGCGCCAGCGGTCGCGTGCGCCTTCGGACAAAGCTGCGATATCGGTTCCGTCCCAGACCACCCGACCGGCCCGGGGCAGAACCAGCCCGGCCAGGACATTGACCAGCGTCGACTTGCCCGAGCCCGAGGGACCGGTCACCGCGATGCGGCTGCCTGCGGGAATATCCAGCGCGGGGATGTCGAGCACCGGGGCGGCAAGCCCCGGATAGGCGACGGAGACGGAGGAAAGGCGAAGATCCGGCATGGCGTCAGACCGTCCTGTAGCGCGCGTCGCGCAGCCGGAGCTGGCTGACGAAGCCGGTTTCGGGATCGACCCAGGAGCCGCGGTCGAGCCGCCCGGTGACCTCGATGGTCCGGTTCGGCTGCACGAAGGTCTGGCTGCGGTCGAGATAGACCACGACGATATTGTCGGGCCAGTCGGTATCGGTAGAACAGAACGGACACAGCGCCATCGGGATCGCGGTCAGCACGAAGAAATCCGATTCCGCCTTCAGGGGCGGCGCCATGAAGCCCCGGATACGGACCTTCTCTCCGGTCAGCGCGATCACCTTGTCCGAGAAGGTCAGGCCGAGCGGGCTGAAGGCGCTGTAAAGCTCGTCGAAGCCGATCAGCGGGGTCCCGGCGGCTGCGGCGGGGCGGGCGGTCGGCGTCAGGAACAGGCCGGGCAGAAGAAGACCGGGCGCGAGCGCAAGGCAGAGCCTGCGGGTCCGGTCGGGGGCGGCGGGGTCGGTCATGGCGGTATTCCGGGGCAGGGGAAGGGAATGGGGCCGGGCCCCGGGCGGCGCACCGCCAAGGCCCGGCCCCCTTGTCAGGTCAGTTCCGGGGCGCGCCCAGCGCGAAGGCATCGACCAGAACCCGGTAGACGTCCGACTGCTCCATGTAGCCCTTGAACTCTTCGGCGCCGGGCCCGGTCGCCTGCAGCACCACGTCGTCGACGGCATGGACCGCGGTATCGGCCGATTTCGGCAGGTTGCCGACCCTCAGCACCGCGCCGGGGATGTCCTTGTAGGCCTCGTTGGCGACATATTCGCCCTTCTCGTTCTGCACCGAGGGCTCGAACGGGCCGTCCATCTTCGGCCGCCAGGTCTCGTAATGATCGGGGAAGTTGCTCGAGAAGATCGCCAGCCGCCGCGACACGTCGATCCGGTCGGGATAGCCGTCGCCATCGGCATCGGTATAGTTGGGGAAGCCCGCGGCGTCATAGGTGCCGACCTTCTCGCGCATCTCGTCGCCGGGCTTGTCGTCATCGATGGTGCCGATCACCGAGACGCCATGGGTATGGTCGCCGGTCACCACGATCAGCGTGTCGGGATGGGTCTCGGCAAAGGCGCGGGCAGAGGCGATGGCCTGGTCGAATTCGATGGTGTCGATGACGGCGCGGTCCCAGTCCATCGGATGGGACATCTTGTCGATCGAGGCGCCCTCGACCATCAGGAAGAAGCCTTCCTCGTTCTTCGACAGCTGGTCGAGCGCGGCTTCGGTCATCTCGACGAGGCCGGGCTGGTTCGGGAACTTGCCGACCGTTCCCTGATGCAGGAAGCTGCGGTCGAGCTTGGTATCCATGTTGCCGGTATGGAACAGCCCGAGGAGGCGCTCGGCGTCGCTGCCGCGCGCGGCGTCGAGTTCGGCCGCATTGGTCGCCAGCGTATAGCCCGCCTCGCGGAACATCGCGACATAGTCGCTGTCGTCCTTGCGCTTCGAGCCGGGGATGTCGGATTTGAGGAAATAGGCCGAGCCGCCGCCCAGCATCACCTCGGGCCGGATGTCATGGAACATGCCGACGATATCGGCCTTCTCGCCGCGCTTGCGGGTATGGGCGACGACGGCCGCGGGGGTTGCGTCCTCGATCTCGGCGGTGCTGACGACACCGATCGACTTGCCGGTGGTGCGCCGGAGCGCCTCGGCGATGGTCTCGACCTTCGGGTCGTCCTGGGTCGGGGGCGTGCGGTCGGCATAGACGCCCAGCGCATTCACCCGCGACTTGTGGCCGGTCATGTAGGCCGACATCGTGTTGGCCGAGTCGGTCGCGACGGAATGGGTCGAGGAGGTGCCGATGAAGGCCATGTGGTCGAGATCGTCCATCGCCAGCCGGCCGTCCGCCTTGCCCTCGGTCATGCCCTTCGACATGATCCGGGCCGCGGTCCGGTGCGCGACCGAAAGCCCGTCGCCGACGAAGAAGATGATGTTCCTGGCCTTCGGCGCCGCGGGCGTGGCGTAGACCTCCCAGGTCACGGTCCTGGTCTCGTCGCCCGCGCGGACCTCTACGGTGTAGCTGTCCGGCTCGGCCAGGGCCAGATCGCGCAGGATCAGCGCCGAGCCCAGCACCGCGTCATCCTTGCCCTTCTCCTCGGCCACGTAATCGGCCTTGGTACCGAACGCCTCGGCATAGGGTTTGCCATTCACGGTGACGGCGATTTCCTCTTCGGGATGAACGGCATCGAGCTCGATCTTGAAGTCGAAAGGCGAGGAGACAAGGATCGTCGCCCGGTCGAGCGGATAGATCGCGGTCGCCTGCGCCGCCCCGGTGAGAAGGGTGGTGGCGGCAAGCGCGGAGAGCAGAGTTCGCATGGATACCTCATGGGTCGAAAACGAGAGGGGGGAGTTCCCTGGGGGGCCGGCTAAAGGCTGCATGTATCGCGTGTGTGACACGGCCAGCTACAAGATCGGCGACAAGGCCGGTCAAAATCCCGATGGAAAGGCGGCAGGCCTTGGGCGGTTTTGGGGGCCGGTGTGGAGGATCGCGGGCAAGGCCGTGTCGACCCGGCGCGCGGGGCGGTCGGGCAGCGAGCGCGGCCTTTGGCCGGTGGCCGAAAACGTCGGGCCGCGCCGGTTCGCTCAAGGCTCCTGCGACTATTCATACCCTTTCGTCAAGCCGATGTCGGATCTTCGCGCCCTGCCTCGACGGTCCCGGCGAGAGGAACCGGTCCGGTTCCTTTGTCAGCTGCCTGTCAGGACCCCGGTCGCGGGGGCCTGCGGTGTCTGGACAAGTGCCGTGAGCGCTGGCGGTGCAGGTCCGGCAGCTGCAAAACGGTGTGGGGCGCCGGGACGCGGGCTATGCCTCTCGCGTCTTCTGATGCTGCCTCGGAGCGCCTTGTCTGGAGGTCGGGAACAGGGGGCCGGGAACAGGGGGGCCGGACGGCGGACTGGCCGCCGTCCGGAAAGATGGTCAGGCGAAGTGGCGCTTCAGCGCGGCCCAGCCCTCGGCGAAGACGCCCTGGGAAATCACCGGGCCGTACTTGCCCCGGTCTTCCGGCGCCTCGTCGAAGACCGCTTCCCATTCGGCGAAGGTCTCGCCGCTTTCCGACACCGGCCGGAGCGCGATCCGGGCGATGTAGTTCTCGACCGGGAAGGCCGGCTTGACGAAGCTGTAGCTGAGCGTGAAGGCCGTGTCGTCAAGCGACAACAGCTTTTCGCGCACATGCCCGCCGCCGGCCGCCAGATGGAAGGAGCGCACGGCGCCGACGGCATCGGCGCTGCGCCCGTCCTCGATCTCGCTGCGCTCGATCATCGGGTGCCAGTTGGGCAGCCCGTTGAAATCGCGCACGACCTCCCAGACCTTCTCGATCGGCGCGGGGATCACCGCGCTTGCATAGGCCCTGGCCATGATATCCTCTCTCTCAGCCCCGGGTGATGGTCTTGAACCGCCGCGTCTGGTCGATCAGCGCGGTTTCGGTCGGCAGCCTCTCCATGCTGGAGGCGCCGTAGAAGCCGTGACAGTCGGGCGCGTTCGACAGCACATAGGTTGCGTCGTCGGGCATCGAGATCGGCCCGCCATGGCACAGCACGATGATGTCCTTGCGCACGCTCAGCGCGGCCTCGGCGATGGACTGGACCTTGACCGCGCTGTCTTCCAGCGAGATCGCGGTATCGGCCCCGATGGCGCCGCCCGTGGTCAGCCCCATATGCGCCACCACGATATCGGCGCCCGCCTCGGCCATCGCCTTTGCCTGATCGGTGTCGAAGACATAGGGCGTCGTCAGCATGTCCTTGGCGCGCGCGAGCGCCACCAGATCGACCTCGAGCCCGTAGCCCATGCCGGTTTCCTCGAGGTTCTGGCGGAAGGTGCCGTCGATCAGCCCGACCGTCGGGAAGTTCTGGATGCCGGCAAAGCCGATCCGCTTGAGCTCGTCAAGGAAGCTGTCGAAGTCGCAGAACGGGTCGGTGCCGTTCACGCCGGCCAGGACCGGGGTCTTCTTCACGACCGGCAGCACCTCGCGGGCCATCTCGACCACGATCTCGTTGGCATTGCCATAGGCCAGCAGCCCGGCCAGCGAGCCCCGGCCCGCCATCCGGTACCGGCCGGAATTGTAGATCACGATCAGGTCGATGCCGCCGGCTTCCTCGCATTTGGCCGACAGGCCGGTGCCCGCGCCGCCGCCGATGATCGGGCGGCCCTCGGCGATCATGCCGCGAAATTTCTCCAGCAGATCCTTGCGTTCGAACCGGGCCATCAGGCGATCTCCTTCCAGTGGGTATAAAGCGCGTCCGAGAAGGCCGCGTCATTGATGTTGTGGGGCAGCCGGACAAGACGGCGGGTTTCAGTCTGCTCGACCGTGGCCTCGAGCGCCTCGAACAGCGCGTTGCGCGCCTCGATCAGCTCGAAGGGCATGCCCGGCGCGTCCAGCATCGACAGGCCGCCCCCGGGCAGCAGGAAGCGCACCGGGCCGGTGCAGGCGTTCAGCCGGGCCCCGATCCATTCGCCCATCTGACGGCATTCGTCGGGCGTGGTGCGCATCAGCGTGACCTGGGGATTGTGCTGATAGAAAAGCCGGTGGGCATAGCGCTCGGGCACGGTCGCGCGCGCGCCGAAATTGACCATGTCGAGCGCGCCGCAGGACCCCACATAGGGAATGCCGCTGCGGGCAATGGCGCCCAGCCTGTCCTCGGTCGCAGCCAGGATGCCACCGAAGAGCAGGTCGCAGATCTCGGTCGTCGTGGTATCGATGACCGACGAGATCATGCCTGAATCGACCAGCTTCTCCATCGCCTGCCCGCCGGTTCCGGTGGCATGAAAGACGATGGGGTCGACCTCGGCCTCGAGCCGCTCGGTCAGATGGGTGACGCAGGGCGTGGTGACGCCGAACATGGTCAGCCCGACGGCGGGGCGGTCGTCGTCCGCCGCCTCGCGGGCGGCCTTGGCCATGCCCGCGATGGCGTGGGCGGCATTGCCGAGGATCACCCGCGAGATCCGGTTCAGCCCGGCCACGTCGGTCACCGAGGGCATCATGGTGATGTCGGCCGGGCCGACATAGGGCGCCACATTGCCCGAAGCCAGCGTCGAGACGATCAGCTTGGGCACGCCCACCGGCAGCGCCTGCATGCCGGGTGCCACCAGCGCGGTTCCCCCCGATCCGCCAAGCGAGATCATCGCGCCGATATCGTCGCGGGTCGCGACGAAGGCCTCGAAGGCCGCAGCCATCCCGGCCACGGCCGAGCCGCGGTCACCGGTCATGACCGCACCTGCGCCCTCGGGGTGGCAGGCCGCGACCTCGGCCGGGGGCACGTCGGCTATGCTGCGATGGTCTGATGAGGTCGAGAGGTCGACCCTGACCACGCCGAGCCCCTGATCGGCCACCAGCCCGGCGACATGCGCGAGCTCACGACCCTTGGTGTCGAAAGTTCCGACGACGAAGACTTTTTTCGTCACCTCGTTCTCCCTTTTCGGCCGGAGGGCCTTATGCCTCCGGTTCCCAACCTTATGGCTGATCAAAGGGTTAGCACAGGATCAGAGCGGTTCCAAGTTGCCCGGAAGGACAGGCCGCAGGCGCCCCGGCCCGACATGCGGGCAGGGCCGGGAACGCCGGTGACAGGCGAGCTGCTGCGGGGGCTGGCTCAGGCGCCCTCGGGGAAGAAGCAGGCGGCCGCATGGGGCGCGCCCTCAAGCTCGGGGCGGCTGGCGCGGCAGCGTGCCTCGGCCTTCCAGCAGCGCGGCGCGAAGGGGCAGCCATCGGGGATCGCCAGCGGCGAGGGCAGCTCGCCCTGCAGCTTGATCCGCTGCCGCGCCGGGTCGGGCTCGGTCGAGGGCGTCGCCGACAACAGCGCCTTGGTATAGGGGTGGCGCGGATTGGCGAAGACATCTTCCTTGGTGCCGAACTCGACCGGGCGGCCGAGATACATCACCATGACATCGTCGGCGACATGGCGCACCACCGACAGGTCGTGCGAGATGAAGAGATAGGCCAGATCCATGCGCTCCTGCAGATCGAGCAGCAGGTTCAGCACCTGGCTCTGGATCGACAGATCGAGCGCCGAGACCGGTTCGTCCAGCACCAGCAGCTTGGGTTCCAGCATCAGCGCGCGGGCGACCGCGATCCGCTGCCGCTGCCCGCCCGAGAACATGTGCGGGAAGCGGTCGTAATGCTCGGGGCGAAGCCCGACCAGCCGCATCATCTCGCGCGCCTTATCGGCCCGGTCCTTGGCGGTCATGTCGGGGCGGTTGATCTTCAGCGGTTCTTCGAGGATCGTGCCGATCCGGTGGCGCAGGTTGAGCGAGCCGTAGGGGTCCTGGAACACGATCTGCACGGTCGAGCGCAGGCGGCGCCAGTTCTCGGGCGTGGCCGGAAGCCCGTCTAGGGTGAGCGCGCCGGCGCTGGGTTCCTCGATCAGCGTGATCAGCCGCGCGAGGGTGGACTTGCCGCAGCCCGACTCGCCCACGACCGCCAGCGTCTTGCCGGCCTCGATCGAGAAGCTCGCCTCGGACAGCGCGCGCACCAGGCCGGGTTTCGAGAACAGCCCGCCGCCGACTTCGTAATGGCGGGCGAGGTGATCGGCGGCAACGACGGGGGCGGTCATCGGGCGGTCTCCTCGGCTTCGGTCGCGAGCGGATAATGGCAGCGGGCAAGCCCGAGCCCCGGCGGCTGAACCGGCGCCGCGGCGCGGTGGCAGCGGTCGTCGGCAAAGCGGCAGCGCGGCGCGAAGAGACAGCCCTCGGGCCGGTCGAACTGGCCGGGCACGACGCCGGGGATCGTCGGCAGCCGCCGTTCGGTCGCGCGTTCGGGCAGCGCGGCCAGCAGTGCGGCGGTATAGGGGTGATGCGGGGTCTCGAACAGCGCGCGCACCGGCTGTTCCTCGACCTTCTGGCCGGCATATTGCACCTGCACCCGCTCGGCGGTCTCGGCGACCACGCCCATGTCATGGGTGATCAGGATCAGCGCCAGGCCGGTCCGGCCCTGCAGCCCGCGCAGCAGATCGAGGATCTGGGCCTGGATCGTCACGTCAAGCGCGGTGGTGGGCTCGTCCGCGATCAGCAGGCGCGGCTCGCAGGCCAGCGCCATGGCGATCATCACCCGCTGGCTCATGCCGCCCGAAAGCTGGTGCGGGAAGGCGTTCAGCCGCCGTTCGGGATCGGGGATGCCGACCATCTCCATCAGCTCGATGGCGCGGGCATGGCGCTGCTTCGAGGTCAGCCCGAGATGCTGGCGCAGCGTCTCCTTGATCTGGAACCCGGCGGTGAAGCAGGGGTTCAGCGAGGTCATCGGCTCCTGGAAGATCATCGAGATGTCGCGCCCGATCACCCGGCGGCGCTGACGCGGGGTGAGGCTGCGCAGGTCGGTGCCGTCGAAGCTCATCTCGTCGGCGGTGATCCGGGCGGTCCAGGGCAGAAGCCCCATCAGCGCCATCATCGAGACCGACTTGCCGGACCCGCTTTCGCCGACGATGGCCAGGATCTCGCCCTTGTCGACGGTGACATCGACGCCGTCGACGGCGCGGAACTGACCGCCCGCGGTCGAGAATTCCACGGAAAGGTTGCGGATGGAAAGGAGCGCCATCGGATCAGCTCCGCTTCAGCTTGGGATCGAGCGCGTCGCGCAGCCCGTCGCCCATCAGGTTGATCGACAGCACCGTGATCAGGATCGCGAGGCCGGGGAAGGTCACGACCCACCAGGCGCGCAGGATGAATTCGCGGGCCTCGGCCAGCATCGTGCCCCATTCCGGTGTCGGCGGCTGCGCGCCCATGCCCAGGAAGCCCAGGGCCGCCACGTCGAGGATCGCGTTCGAGAAGCTCAGCGCCATCTGCACGATGATCGGCGCCAGGCAATTGGGCAGCACGGTGATGAACATCAGCCGTCCCAGCCCCGCGCCCGCGACCTTGGCCGAGGTGACATAGTCGCGGGTCCGCTCGCTCATCACCGCGGCGCGGGTGAGGCGGACGTAATGGGGCTGCAGCACCACGGCGATGGCGATCATCGCGTTCAGAAGCGTGGGGCCGAGGATCGCCACCAGCACCAGCGCCAGCAGAAGCGACGGGAAGGACAGGATGATGTCCATCAGCCGCATGATGACGGTGTCGAGCCATTTCGGGGCAAAGCCCGCGATCAGCCCGATCAGGATGCCGGTAGAGGCGGCCAGCACCACGACGACGAGGCCGACGAAGAAGGAATAGCGCGCCCCGTGCAGAAGCCGCGAGAGGATGTCGCGACCCAGCGGATCGGTGCCGAGCGGAAAGCTCCAGCTGCCCTCGGCGGTCCAGAAGGGCGGCAGCAGCGTGTAGTCGCGGAACTGCTGGGTCGGATCGTGCGGCGCGATGATGTCGGCGCCAAGCGCCAGCAACACGAAGAAGGCGAACACGTAAAGTCCGATCACCGCGCCGCGGTTCTCGCGGAAATAGCGCCAGAATTCCTGCAGGCGGCCGGGGCGTTGCGGGGCGGCGGGGCGGGGCGCTTCTGCGGTCGCGTCGGCCATCTCAGCGTTTCCTGATCTTGGGATTGATGACGCCGTAAAGCAGGTCGACGATCAGGTTCACGATCATCACCATGCCGGCGATGAGCAGCAAGCCGCCCTGCACCACGGGGTAGTCGCGGCGATAGATGCTGTCGACCATCCACTTGCCGATGCCGGGCCAGGAAAAGATCGTCTCGGTCAGGATCGCGCCGGCAAGCAGCACGCCGACCGACAGCCCGATCACGGTGACGACCGGGATCAGCGCGTTGCGCAGCGCATGCAGCCCGCTGACGCGCATCGGCGACAGGCCCTTGGCGCGGGCGGTGCGGATATAATCCTCGCCCAGCACCTCGAGCATTGCCGAACGGGTCTGCCGGGCGATCACGGCGAGGGGGATGGTGGCCAGCACGATCGAGGGCAGGATCAGGTGGGAGATCGCCGAGGCGAAGGCGCCCTTCTGGCCGGACATGAGCGAATCGATCAGCATGAAGCCGGTCGCATCGGGGAAGTAGTAAAGCAGGTCGATCCGGCCCGAGACCGGGGTCCAGCCCAGAGTGCCCGAGAACACGATGATCAAAAGCAGCGCCCACCAGAAGATCGGCATCGAATAGCCGACAAGCGCGGTCGACATCAGCGCCCGGTCGAAGAACTTGCCCCGGTTCACCGCGGCGATCACGCCGGCCGGAAGGCCGAGACAGATGGCGAGCACGATGGCGCAGAGCGACAGCTCGACGGTTGCGGGGAAGAGCGCGAAGAACTCGTCCCAGACGGGTTTCTTGGTGACGTAGCTCATGCCCAGATCGCCATGCAGGATACCGGTCAGGTAGTCCCAGAATTGCACGAGCACGGGCTGGTCGAAGCCGAACTGCTCGCGCAGTTCCTGATAGCGTGCTTCGGACATGCCGCGCTCGCCTGCCATGACGATGATCGGGTCGCCGGGCAGCACCCGGATGAAGGCGAACGAGATCAGTGTCACGCCGACGAAGGTCGGGACGAAGGTCAGCAGTCTCGTGAGGAAAAATCTGAACATTTTCTTGCGGCCGTGTCCGTGGACTGGGGGCGTGCTGGTGTCATGGCCGCGCCAAATGCCCCTAACGGCGGGGCTTGTAAAGCCCCGCCGCCCATTTTGTGATCACTTGTCGAGGCTGACCTCGGTGAAGATATGCAATCCGAGCGGGTGCACCTTGTAGCCTTTCACCTCTTCGCGCATCGGCATGAACACCTTCGAATGCGCGATCGTGGCCCAGGGCGCCTGCTCCTTGAAGATGACCTGCGCCTCTTCGTACAGCTTGGCGCGTTCGGCCTGGGTCGGCAGGGTCTTGGCCTTCTGGATCAGCTCCTCGAAGGGCTCATAGCACCATTGCGAGCGGTTCGCGCCGCCGACGCCGTCACAGCTGAGCAGGGTGGCCAGGAAGTTGTCCGGGTCGCCATTGTCGCCGGTCCAGCCCAGCAGCACCGCGCCGTCGCGGTCCACTTCCTTCGAGCGGTCGAGATACTCGCCCCATTCGTAGGAGACGATCTCGGCATTGACCCCGACCTTCTCGAAATCGGCCTGCATCATTTCGGCCATGCGCCGGGCGTTGGGGTTGTAGGGCCGCTGCACCGGCATCGCCCAGAGCTTCATCGACAGATCGGTGACGCCTTCCGCCTCCAGCATCGCCTTGGCGGCCTCGGGGTCGTAGGGGTCGTCCTCGACCGCGTCGTTATAGCTCCACATGGTCGGCGGGATCGGGTTCTTGGCGATCTCGCCCGCGCCCTGGAACACGACATCGATGATGGCCTGCTTGTCCATCGCCATGTTCAGCGCCTTGCGGACCTTCGGATTGTCGAAGGGCGGCTGCTGGGTGTTGTAGGCCATGTAGCCCACGTTCAGGCCTTCCTGCTCCTCCACGACGATGCCGTCCTCGGACTTCATCTCCTCGATATCGGCCGGGTTCGGGAAGGGCATGACATGGCATTCGCCCGCCTTCAGCTTCTGGTAGCGGACCGAGGCGTCGGGGGTGATCGCGAAGATCAGGTTGTCGAGCTTCGGCAGGCCCTCGCGGTAGAAGCCCTCATGCTTGCGATAGCGGATCACCGCGTCCTTCTGATAGGCGACGAAGGCGAAGGGACCGGCGCCCAGCGGCTGCTGGTTCAGCATGTCGGGCCGGCCCGCCTCCAGCAGCTGGTCGGCATATTCCTTGGACATGATCGAGGCGAAATCCATCGCCATGTTGGCGATGAAGGGGGCCTCGGGCCGGGTCAGGTGGAAGGCGACGGTCAGGTCGTCGACCTTCTCGATGTTTTCGATCAGCTCGGGCATCGACATCGCGTTGAAATATTCGAAGGTGCCGCCCGAGGCGTTGTGGAACGGGTTCTCGGGGTCGAGCTGCCGCATGAAGCTGAAGATCACGTCATCGGCGTTCAGATCGCGCGTGGGCGTGAAGAAATCCGTGGTCTGGAACTTGGTGCCGGGCCGCAGATGGAAGGTATAGGTCTTGCCGTCCTCGGAGATGTCGTAGCTTTCGGCGAGCCCGGGAACCACTTCGGTGGTGCCGGTCTTGAACTCGACGAGGCGGGCATAGACCGCCTGTCCGGCGGCGTCGAAGGTCGTGCCCGAGGTATAGAGCGCCGGGTCGAACCCTTCGGGCGAGCCCTCCGAGCAATAGACCAGCGTCTGTTGCGCCGCGGCGGCCGAGGCCATGCTCAGCGCCAGCGCGGAAGTGGTGAGAAACGTATGTAGGGTCATTTTGCACCTTTCATGGGATCCCGGCACCCTGTCCCATCGGTCATGCCGGTGATCTGTTCGTTGTCGAAGGCTTCCTAACCAAAGCGACTTGCGGCCGGCGGGTCAACGTCGAGTTGACCGGCGGCACGGCGACGCCGCGGCAAGGTGTGGGGCGTTTTCCTTGGGGCAATGAGCCGAAAGGGGCCGCGCGGCCGGTTCGGCCCGCGCGCCTGCGACAAGAGGTCCGGATCTCAGCCAGCGTATTGGGCGATGAAATAGCCTGCGACCACCGCCGTGCCGATCACGCCCGCGACATTCGGTCCCATGGCGTGCATCAGGAGGTAATTGCCCGGATCGGCGCGCTGGCCCTCGATCTGGCTGACCCGCGCCGCCATCGGCACCGCCGAGACCCCGGCCGAGCCGATCAGCGGATTGATCTTGCTGCGGCTGACCAGGTTCATCGCCCTGGCCATCAGCACGCCCGCCGCGGTGGCGATGCCGAAGGCGACGACGCCGAGCCCAAGGATCTTCAGCGTGTCGGCATTGAGGAAGCGCTCGCCGGTCATGGTGATCCCGACCGAGGTGCCCAAGAGGATCGTCACCACGTTGATCACCTCGTTCTGCGCGGCCTTGGCCAGCCGGTCGGTCACGAGGCTCTCGCGGAGCACATTGCCCAGCATCAGCATGCCGATCAGCGCCGAGGCGGCGGGCACCAGCAGGATCACGATCACCGTCACCAGCCCCGCGAAGATCAGCTTTTCCAGCCGCGAGACCGGGCGCAGCGACTGCATCCGGATCCTGCGCTCGGCCTCGGTGGTCAGCGCGCGCATGATCGGCGGCTGGATAAGCGGTACCAGCGCCATGTAGCTGTAGGCCGCGACCGCGATCGGGGCCAAGAGATGCGGCGCCATCTTGTTGGCCAGAAAGATCGAGGTCGGCCCGTCGGCGCCGCCGATGATGCCGATGGCGCCCGCCTCCTGCGGGGAAAAGCCCAGAAGCGTCGCCCCGAGGAAGGTGGCGAAGACCCCGAATTGCGCGGCGCCGCCCAGAAGCAGGGTGCGCGGATTGGCGATCAGGGGCCCGAAATCGGTCAGCGCGCCGACGCCCAGGAAGATCAGGGGCGGGAACAGCTCGAGATCGACGCCGAGCGAGATGTAATGGAACAGCCCTCCCGCAACGCCGTCGCCGGGCGGGTTCACCAGACCCTCGGTCGGCAGGTTGGCCAGCAGCGCGCCGAAGGCGATGGGCACCAGCAGCAGCGGTTCGAACTTGCGGTAGATGGCGAGGTAGAACAGCCCCGCCACGATCAGCCACATCACCGCCATCTGCCAGGTGACGTCGGGCAGGGCGGTCATGCCGACGAGGCTGTCGAGCCGGGCGCTCAGCGGATCGGGCTGCATCTGGCGGATCTCCTCAGGACAGGATCAGCAGGACCTGCCCCTCGGTCACGGTCGCGCCGGGGGCCACGTTGATCGCGGTGACGGTCCCGGCCTGCGGCGCGCGGATGTCGGTATTCATCTTCATCGCCTCCAGCACCATCAGGGGCTCGCCCGCGGCGACGCTTTGCCCGACCGCGACCGCGACGCTGACGGTGGTGCCCGCCAGCGGGCTCAGCACCGCGCCGGGCGCGGCCGGGGCGGCGGGAACCGGGGCCGCCGCCGCGACC
This sequence comes from Rhodovulum sulfidophilum DSM 1374, assembly GCF_001633165.1. Classification (NCBI taxonomy): domain Bacteria; kingdom Pseudomonadati; phylum Pseudomonadota; class Alphaproteobacteria; order Rhodobacterales; family Paracoccaceae; genus Rhodovulum; species Rhodovulum sulfidophilum. The sequence goes on from NZ_CP015418.1 coordinate 2,249,768, forward strand.
GAGGGCGCCGCAGGCGCGGGGCGCGACGCGGCCGATGCGGTGCGGGGCGCGGCAGGGGCCGGCGCCGGGCCGGTCTCGATCTCTTCCACCGTCACGTCATAGGGGGTGCCGTCGACGGTGATCCGCAGGCGCTTCATGGCTTCGGTCCTTTCGTGATCTCGGGTGTCCGGGCCCCCGGCCGGGGCCGGGTCGGCCCCCATCCGGTGCGGACGCGATGCGCGGCGAAGGTCTCGATCCGGCCTTCCAGCGGCCAGCCGTCGACCAGATGGGCGGGGGCGGCGACGCGCTTGATGCGATGGCCGGGCCCCAAGGTTTCGGCCACCGCCGCCGCGATGGCCGCCAGATGATGCGGCGGCACGCCCGGCGCGACGGGCGCTTCGGGGGGGGCTGCGGTCGTTTTCCGCGCCGCCCGGGTGAAGCCCCATCCCATCAGCGCGCAGGCGCCCCAGAGTGAGGCCAGAACCAGGATCACCACCGCGAAGCCGGTTCCGATCAGGGCAAGGTTTTCCAGCATGATCGGACCTAAAGCGGGATGTTGCCGTGTTTCTTGGGCGGCCGGGTCTCGCGTTTCGACAACAGCCCGCGCAGGGTCAGCGCGATGGCGCTGCGGGTCTGGCAGGGCTGCACGATATCCGACACGAAGAGCCGCCCGGCCGAGAGATAGGGCGAGGCGAATTCGGCGCGGTATTCCTCGGCCAGCTCCTGCGCGCGGGCGGCGCGGTCCTCGGCCTCAGCCAGATCCTTGCGGTAGAGGATGTTGACCGCGCCTTCGGCCCCCATCACCGCGATCTCGGCGCTGGGCCAGGCGATCACCCGGTCGGCGCCCATGTCCTGGCTGCACATCGCCAGATAGGCGCCGCCATAGGCCTTGCGCATGATGACGGTGATCTTCGGCACCGTCGCCGAGGCATAGGCAAACAGCATCTTGGCACCATGCCGGATGATGCCGCGCCGCTCCTCGGCCACGCCCGGCAGAAAGCCCGGAACATCGACCAGCGTCACCAGCGGGATGTTGAAGACGTTGCAAAGCCGCACGAAGCGCGCGCCCTTGTCCGAGGCGTCGATGTCGAGCGCACCGGCCTTGACCATCGGCTGGTTGGCGACAAAGCCCGTCACCACGCCGCCGACACGACCGAAGCCCACCACCAGATTGGCGGCGAAGCCTTCCATCACCTCGAGGAAATCGCCCTCGTCGGCCAGCCGTGCGATCACCTGGCGCACGTCATAGGCCGATTTCGGATCTTCGGGCAGCAGCGCGTCAAGCGCGGGGTCGTCCTCGATCGCCAGATCGGGCTCGATCCGGTGCGGCGGGTCCATCATGTTGTTCGAGGGCAGGAAGGACAATAGCCGGTGGACGATGGCGACCGCATCGGCGTCGTCCTCGGCGATGAAATGGATATTGCCCGAGACCGAGCCATGGGCCTCGGCCGAGCCGATCTCGTCCATCGTCGTGCTCTGGCCGGTGACGGCGCGGATCACCTCGGGGCCGCAGATGAACATCTGCGCGTGCTCGCGGGTCATGATCACGAAATCGGTCAGGGCGGGGCTGTAGGCCGCGCCGCCCGCGCAGGGCCCGGCAATGACCGAGATCTGCGGCACCACGCCCGACAGCTGCACGTTGCGGTAGAAGACCTGGCCATAGGCCGAGAGCGCGCCGACGCCCTCCTGGATCCGCGCGCCGCCGGAATCGTTGAAGCCCACGACCGGGACGCCCGCCTTCAGCGCATGGTCGAGCACGAGGCAGATCTTGCGCGAATGCATCTCGCCCAGCGTGCCGCCCACGACGCCGAAATCCTGGCTGAAGGCCGCGACCGGGCGGCCGTCGACAAAGCCCGTGCCGGTGATCACGCCATCGGCCGGGATCGACTTCTTCTCCATCCCGAAATGGCGGGTCGCATGCTGGGCGTGCAGCCCGGTTTCCTGGAAGGTCCCGGCCGCATAGAGCGCCTCGATCCGTTCGCGCGCGGTCATCCGGCCCTTGGCATGGCGGTCCGCGGCCTTGGCTGGCCCGCCGCCCTCGAGCGCGGCCGCGCGCCGCTTGTCCAGCTCCTCCGCAAGGGATCGGGAAATTGCCATGGCACCCTTCCGCTTCTGGGGCGCGCCGAAAGACCGGCACGACCTGTTGCCGGGCCGCGGCCCGGCCCTTTTGCCGGGTATAGCCGAAGGTTTTTCCACGCGCCACAGGCGAGCGGCGGGAAGGGCCGGGCGGGGCCGATGCCGTGGCGTCTGCCGCGGTGTATGTCGTGGCGCTGGGCGTTGACGCAAGGACTGCCCGGAATTCGGGCAGTCGGCGTGATATCGGTCGGGGACTGCGGCGGGGAAGACCTGATTTCACCGCCGGAGTTGAACTATGGGTTCCGGTTCCTAGGGTCTAGGGCATGCATTCCGATATCACATCCCGACCGGGGCAGGGCGTTCCGAAGGACGTCCTGCAACAGATCGCCCTTGGCACCTTCGACGATCCCTTCGCGGTTCTGGGGCCTCACGGGCAGGGCGAGTTCCGTCATGTCACCGCGCTGATGCCCGGGGCCGAAACGCTCGAGGCGCTGCTGGGCCATGAGGCCGATGCTGGTGCTCATGCCCTTGCGCCGGTGCCCGACTGTCCCGGGCTGTTCACGGGCCCGGTTCCCGGCGAGGGCGCCTACCGGCTGCGCGCCTCGGCCGGGGGCACCGTCTGGGAGGCCGACGATCCCTATCGCTTCGGCCCGGTTCTGGGCGAGATGGACGAGCATCTGATCGCGAAGGGCGCGCATCGGCGGCTATGGGAGGCGCTCGGCGCCCATGCGATGACGCATGAGGGCGTCGCGGGCACCCATTTCGCGGTCTGGGCGCCCAATGCGCGCCGGGTCTCGGTGGTGGGCCCGTTCAATCAATGGGACGGGCGGCGCCATGTGATGCGGCGCCGCGGCACGACCGGCGTGTGGGAGATCTTCCTGCCCGGCATCGGCGAGAATGCCAGCTACAAATACGAAATTCTGGGGCCCGACGGGGCGCTGCAACCGCTCAAGGCCGATCCTCTGGGCTTCGGGTCCGAACATCCGCCCGCCAATGCCTCGGTCGTGCACGATCTGCGCGGCTATGGCTGGTCCGATGGCGACTGGATGCGCGACCGCGCGGGGTGCAATGCCCGCACCGCGCCGATCTCGATCTACGAGGTGCATCTGGCCTCCTGGAAGCGCCGCGCCGATGGCCGCGCGATCTCCTATGTCGAGGCCGCCGAGGAACTGGTCGATTATGCCGCCGCGATGGGGTTCACCCATATCGAGCTGATGCCGGTCAGCGAATACCCGTTCGACGGGTCCTGGGGCTATCAGCCGGTCGGGCTTTACGCGCCGACCGTGCGCCACGGGCCGCCGCATGAATTCCGCGATCTGGTCGATGCCGCGCATCGGAAGGGGCTTGGCGTCATCCTCGACTGGGTCGGCGCGCATTTCCCGACCGACGCGCATGGGCTGGGCAAGTTCGACGGCACCGCGCTTTACGAATATGCCGATCCGCGCGAGGGCTTCCATCAGGACTGGAATACGCTGATCTACAATTTCGGCCGCACCGAGGTGGCCAATTACCTGACTGCCAACGCGCTCTACTGGATGGAGGAATACCATGTCGACGGGCTGAGGGCCGATGCCGTGGCCTCGATGCTCTATCGCGACTATTCGCGCAAAGCCGGCGAATGGGTGCCGAACAAGGATGGCGGGCGCGAGAATTACGAGGCCATCGCGCTGCTGCAAAACATGAACACGCTGAGCTATGGCGCCCATCCCGGCACCCTGACCGCGGCCGAGGAAAGCACCGCCTATCCCGGCGTGACCCGGCCGGTCGATCAGGGGGGGCTGGGCTTCGGCTACAAGTGGAACATGGGCTGGATGCATGACACGCTGGGCTACATGGCCGAGGCGCCGGTCAACCGGCCGCATCACCACAACCGGATGACCTTCGGGCTGACCTATGCGTTTTCCGAGAATTTCATCCTGCCGATCAGCCATGACGAGGTGGTCTACGGCAAGGGCTCGATGCTGACCAAGATGCCCGGCGACCGCGTGGAGCAATTCGCCAATCTGCGCGCCTTCTACGGGTTCATGTGGGCCCAGCCGGGCAAGAAGCTTCTGTTCATGGGGCAGGACTTCGCCCAGGAGGCCGAATGGGCCTATGCCGGCAGTCTCGACTGGGCGGCGCTGGAACGGCCCGACCATGCCGGGATGCAGCGGCTGGTGCGCGACCTGAACACGCTTTACCGCGGCACGCCTGCGCTCCATGCGCAGGATTGCAGCCCCGAGGGGTTCCAGTGGATCGAGGCCGACGATGCCGGGCACTCGGTCTATGCTTGGCTGAGGCGCGGCGGGCCGGAGGATCCGAATGCGGTCGCGATCAGCAACTTCTCGCCGGTCGAACAGCCGGCCTGTCGGCTGGGCCTGCCCGCGCCCGGACGCTGGCGCGAGGCACTCAATACCGATGCCGCGATCTATGGCGGGCAGGGGCGGGGCAACATGGGCGCGGTCATGGCCGAGCCCCGGCCGAGCCACGGTCAGGCGGCCTCGGCAGAGATCTGCCTGCCGCCGCTTTCGACGGTGATCCTGGTGCAGGAGGACGGCTGATGCGCGACGATGGCGAGCCCGGGATCGACCGGGCGGTCGACGCGGCGGAAAAGGAGAGCCAGATGCCCCTGAGGGACCGGATCGAATTCGACGAGGCGGCGGCGCGGGCCGAGGCCGAGGCCGCGCGCGAGGCGCTGACCACCGCCGAGACCGCCTTCGAGGCGCAGGGCCGGATCGCGCGCAGGCTGGGCGGCCGGGTCGAGGAGGGGCGGGCCGTGTTCGGCTTCTGGACGCCCGAGATCCTCGATGCGCGGGTGCCCTCGGGCGATGTCTTCCTCGAGGTCCTGGCGCCGCTCGAACCGATGGACCTGACCCGCGCGCATCAGGAGATCCGCTTCGAGCGGGCCTGGGTGCCGGTGATCGTCGAAGAGGCGCATTGCTTCACCGCCGTCACCGGCATGCGGGCGGGCAGCCGCGAGACCCTTGGCGATTTCTATGCGCTGGCCTGGCGCGATCCCGAGGGCGGCTGGCACCGCATTCTCGATCCGCTGGCGATGTCGCTGCCCTTCGGCGTGATGGCCCCGGCCGAGCTGTACGATGTCGAGGCGATGCTGGCGGCACGGGAAGATACGGCCTATTTCCAGGCTTTCCGGGGCGAGGCGCCGCACAAGTTCGGCCCGCCCTCGAACATCCTTCAGGTCCATGTGCCGACCGCGACGGCGGGGGGCACGCTGGCCAGCCTCACCCGTCATTACCACCGCCTGGCCGAGCGCGTCGCGCGCGAGCTGCCGCTGGAACCCGCGGACAAGCTGTTTCTGGGCTATGACGCGGTGCAACTGCTGCCGGTCGAGCCGACGACGGTGCATGAGGCGGGCCCCGATTTCTGGCAGGAGGTCGATGGCGACGAAGAGGGCGTGACGGTCTCGCTGTTGCGGCCCGACACCACCAACTGGGGCTATGACATCGTCATTTCCGGCATGGCCACGGTCAATCCGGTCCTGCTCGAGACCGGGCGGCCCGACGAGCTGGTCGATTTCGCGGCCCAGCTGCACAATTTCCCGGGCATGCCGAAGAAACTGATCCTCGACGTGGTCTTCGGCCATGCCGACAATCAGGGGCTCGGGGCGCTCAACAGCCATTTCTTCGCCGGGCCGAACATGTATGGTCAGAACCTCGACTATCAGAACCCGGCGGTCCGGGCGATCCTGCTGGAGATGCAGCGGCGCAAGGTCAATTTCGGCGCCGACGGGGTTCGGGTCGATGGCGCTCAGGACTTCAAGTGGTGGGATGCCAGTACCCAGACGCTGCGCCATGACGACGATTATCTGCAATCCATGTCCGATCTGGTGCAGGAGGCGGCGGGCACGCGCTACCGGCCCTGGTTCATCTTCGAGGATGGCCGGCCCTGGCCCGAGGAGGACTGGGAGCTGTCGTCGGATTACCGCGCGGTGATCGAGGCACAGACCGACGAGGACGTGTTCCAGTGGGGGCCCTTGACCTTCGCCCATAACACGCCCTTCCTCTATACCTTCTGGCTGTCGAAATTCTGGCGCATCCGCGAGATCGTCGAGCTTGGCGCCCACTGGATATCCGGCACCTCGAACCATGACACGCTGCGCCGCGGCACCCAAGTCAGCCCCAAGCTGAACGTCAATACAAGGCTTGGCCGGACCCGGATGGAGATCCTCGACAAGGCCTATGACAACCCGGCGAACCATGTGCTGACCTATGTCGCGCTGCCGGGCGTGCCGATGGATTTCCTCAATGCCATGGCGCGGGCCTCCTGGGGGTTCATCCGCAACCAGGACGACCGTTACGGCGTCAAGGTCGTGGCCGAAGAGGCGATCAGCCTGAAATGGCAGGTCGACGAATACAGCTATTCGGTCCCCGCCAATTTCCGTCGCCTGAAGGAGATGGGGTTCGAGACCCGCAGCGACCTCGTGCGCTTCTTCGAATTCCTGCCCGCGCTGGTCGAGGTGACCGAATACGATCTGGACGAGATCGCGCGGCTTCTGAACAAGGCCGAGCCGCCGCTGGCCGGCCCCGAGGTCTATACCGTGGCCGCGCTCAAGCACATGGCGCGGGCCTGGATGGATGACATGCACGAATATTGCAACGTCTCGACCTCGCTTCCGGCGCTCGATGCCGATCAGGCCGCGTTCTGCCTGGCCTTGCGCGGGTTTCGCCGCAAGCGTCCCTGGCTTGCCGCGAATTACGCGGGCCGCGACAGTTTCGACTATCTGCGCCCGATTGCGGGGCGGACGCTGTTCACGGCGCTCCGGCACGGTCCGGATGGCGAGCAGATCTATGCGGTCATGCATATGGAAGGAAAGCCCACGGCCGAGATCGACCCGCTGAGCCTGCCGGTGCCGGGGATCGGGGGCGGCGGCTGGGAGGTCGCGTTGCGCACGCCCTCGATCGGCCCGGATTATCATGGCGGCCCGATCACGCTGAGCGACTCGATGGCTCTGGTCTTCTCGCGGCATCTGCCGGAGTAGCGCGGGCCGGGTCTCGGGAAATCCCCTCCTTCGGGACACTGCGCGGGCGGGCCGGGGGCAGGGGCAGGACGCCCGCGTGCTGCCGGTAACGTCGGGCGCCTCTTATTTGCGGAACATCGCGCCGCAGGCGCCTTGCGAGTGGTTCTTGCCGGGCATGGTCGACGGAACCGTCTCTCTGCCGCGCGGGGCCTGTCGTGCTCAGCTGCCCGAAAGATAGACCTCGACCGGGCGGACCGGGCGGCCGTCGGACCATTGCCCCATGTCGAAGTCCAGCTGATCGGCCCGGGCGCCCTCGCGGATCACCCGGTCGAGCGCGGACCAGAGATAGCGCCAGTCGAGAGTGTCCTCGGCGCCGACGCCATCAAGCAGCAAGAGCGAAAGCAGCGGCCGGAAGAAGCTGGTATCGTCGGTCGCCTGCTCGTGATTGGCGAAATGGCCGGGGCAGCCATGGGTGTCGGTCTGCGACAGGTACATCCGCTTGCGATCGGTGGCGATGGCGCCGAAGGGGGTGTCCCATTCGGATTTCGGCACGATCCAGTCGGCATCGCCATGCAGGATCGCAACCGGCATGGTCAGCGCCTTGCCGGTGACGCCGAGGTTCACATCGTCCTGAAGGCTGTCGAGCGCCTGCCCGATCTGGCCCGGGGCAGAAGCGGCCGAACTGCTGGGGACCGGGTCGGCGGTCACGACCTGCAGCGGCATGAGATTGGCGGGCAGCCCGTCTTCGGTGACATACCAGGGCCAGCTCAGCGCGAAGAGCCCGCCCAGCGAATGGCCATAGACATAGGTATCGACCGCGACATCGGGGCCGAAGCCGACCCGGGCATAGGCATCCGAAACGCTGGCCAGCGCGTTCTTCATCCATGTCTCCTGGGAGGGACGCAGCCCGTCGCCGAAGACCTCGTCGAGCAACTCGGCCACCGTCATCAGCCCGCGGGGGGGAAAGCTGCAGAAGCCGGTCTGGAAATTCGGAAAGAACACCGTGTAGCCCTGACGGACGAGATGTTCGAGATGGGCGCGGTAGATCTGCGCGGCGCCGAGCACGAAACCATGCAGGAAGATCACGGCCTTGGGGCGTCCGTTCTGCCCGAGCCAGGGCGTCCCGGGGCGGTAGACCTCGATATAGCTGCCGGCCTGGCATTTCCCGAACCGCTCGACGGTGAAGTCGGGCGAGGTATAGACGGCGCTGTAATCTGGCCGCGGCGGTGCCTTGGGGCGCAAGGGCCCGACCAATCGGCAGAGCCCGGCCTGGACAAGATAGCCGAAGGTGGTGCGCAGATCGCTCAGAAGCATCGACACGGGCCCGGGCCTCCCCTTGACGGATCGTCACCATGAAAGGGCGGGACGGGCGATGGGTCAAGCGATTTGCACAATCTTTCCGCGACCTCCCTTCGCCTTTTCGGCAAGCTTCGGCGCGGATGTCATGCGGCCCCCTTCGAAAAGGGGGCCGCGGCACGGCCGGTCGGGGCGCCGGGTCAGGCGCGTTCGGGCACCTCGAGGCCGAGCCAGTCGCGATAGAAGCTGTCGATATCGGGTTCGAAATCGTGGATCACCGGATACCAGGGCGTCGGCGCCTCGACATCCAGCAGATCGCCCGAGAGCGGGCAGAAATACTCGCGGATCACCTGCCACTCGGTCGAGGGCGCCATCAGTTTGGGATAGATCTTTTCCATCGCCTCGGGCGTGTCGCGGACCCGGACCCTGGCATGCAGTTTCCAGTTCTCGGTCCAGTCGCAGAAATCATGTCCGGCCCAGCTGCGGATCACCCATTTCCTGTCTTCGGCGCGCTGGACGATGAAGAGCTTCGGCCCCAGCGGCAGGATGATCTGGTCGTCCCAGGGCACCTGGTCCTGCAGGATCTTCAGGTAGATCTCGAACCGCTCGCGGTCCTTGGGCATGGACAGCATCTGGTGCAGCGTGTCCTGGTCGATGGTGCCGTCCACGAGATCGCGGATCTTGGCTTCGGTATAGGCCATGTCTGTTCCTCCCTTTCTGAGACGGGCGCCGGGATCGCCCGGCGCCCGGGTTGGGTCATTCCTCGACCAGCTGGACGATGGTCACATCGGGCAGTTCCGACAGGTCCATCGAATAGTCCTTGCCGTAGGAGGGGATCGGCAGATCGGCCTCCTTCAGCTGCCAGCTTTCGGGAAGATCCCAGAACGCCCGGAAATCGCGTTCGAATTTCGGGCCGAGCTTGAACGAGGCGGCAAACATCTGTTGGACCTGGGTGCCCGCCTCCTTGGCGAGGATCTTCTCGCGTTCGGCTTTCATCCACTCGCCGGTGGGCACCGACTGGGCCAGCCGCTCCTGCCGGATCTCGGCGCGGCGGGCCTCGGTCGCGGCCAGATCGGCCACCGCCTGGCCGCGCGCATCCTCGCTCAGCACGACGCCATAGACGTCACCGGCAAGCCGGGCGAGCAGGTAGCCGCCATTGACATCGGCTGCCACCGCCTCGGGCTTGCGGTCGAGCGGGTCGCCGAAGCCCGGGCCGCCGCGCATGTAGTTGAGGTAGAGATCGTAGTCGTCGAACATCTCCTCGGTGGTGATGGCCTGCTTGTCGCGCTTTATCCGGGCGCCTTCCAGCATGCCGTCCCAGACCGGGTTCTCGGGGTCGGTATCGCCGCCCCAGGGGATCGGCTCGCCCCTGGCGATCTTCTCCTTCAGCCCGGTGTCATGCGCGGCGAAGCGGTAGCCCGAGGCCGCCGGATAGCCGCCCATCAGCCCCCAGTCCGAGCTGATATGGCCGTTGCCCATGAAGAACATGGTCCAGTCCTTCGCGTTCCAGACCATGCGCAGGCTCTCGAAGCCGCAGCCGCCGCGATACTTGCCCGCGCCGCCCGACGAGGCCTTGATCTGGCGGCCGAGATAGACCAGCGGCTCGGCCAGTTCCCAGATCTCCATGTCGCCCATGTCGCCTTCGGGGTTCCAGATCGCCGCCGCATGGCTGATGCCGTCGCGCACCGCCGAGGCGCCTATCCCGTTGGCCGCGCATTCGAACGAGTTCACGGCATGGATCTCGTCATACTGGTTGAAGCCGCCGCCCTGGAGCCAGTTCGAGGTATTGGCATTGCCCGCATTGACCTCTTCGAGATAGCCGCGCCCGAAATAGCTGCGCGAGAGGCCCCGCCAGAGCGCCGTCCAGGACGAGACCAGGAAGTGCCAGCTATAGGCGAAGGCCACGCGCCGGTCGTCGGGGTTCATCCAGGTGCCCTTGGGCAGCCGGAACTCGGTCCCGTAGGCAGCGCCGTCATTGATCATCTCGCTCGGGATCAGGCTCTGGGTCATCATCACCCAGATGCCCGAGGTGAAGCTGACCGAATGGGCGTTGTAGGTATGCCAGCCCCATCGGCTGGAGCCCTCGAAATCGAGCCGCCAGGTCCCGTCCTTGCGGATCGTCATCTCGGAGGGCGTGTGCATGATCGTGTCGACCTTGGCGAAGTCGGACGGCACCCGCACATCCTCGTGGCTGTAGGGCACGTCGACGAAGCCCACCTGGCGGTAGGTGCCCGGAATGGTCATCGCCTTGATCCGGTTCTGCAGGCCCAGCCGGCCATGCTCGATCGCCTCGTAGGCGAATTGCCAATAGGATTCGATGCCCTCGTCGGCGATCACCTCCTCGACCAGCTTGCGGATCATGTGGCAGCCCGCGACCCGGGTGCGTTCGTCGAGCATCCAGTAGCGCGTGGTGCGCACCGCGCGCTGGCTTTCATGCAGCCAGTCGCGGAACAGCGTGTCGTTCTCGCCGATCTTGCGGCAGGTCACCGAATAGCCGTCGCCGAAGCGCTGGACCTGGCCCGTGGTCATCGAGCCCGGGCCGACGGCGCCGGTATCGATCACATGGGTCACGCCGCCGACCCAGCCGATCAGCTCGCCCTCGTGGAAGATCGGCACGATGGTGTGGATGTCGCAGGGATGGACGTTGCCGATCAGGCTGTCATTGTTGCAGAAGATGTCCCGGTCCCTGATGCCGGGATTGGACTCCCATCCGTTCTCGATCATGTATTTGATCGCGGCCCCCATGGTGCCGACATGGATGATGATGCCGGTCGAGGTCAGGATGCAGTCGCCGGCCGCGTTATAGAGGCTGAAGCACAGCTCGCCCTCCTGCTCGACGATGGGCGAGGCCGCGATCTTCTTGGCGGTCTCGCGGGCATCGACGACGCCGGCCCTGAGCCGCGAGAACAGCTTGTTGTACTTGATCGGGTGATCGTCCCGAAGCTCCATATGGCGCAGCCCGGCATAGTGGCCGCTGCTTTTCGTGGCCTCCATGATCTTGTCGCGGTGCTGCTTGAGGGTCTCGCCGCCGCGGACGATGCCCTTGATATCGCTCTGGATGTTCATGTGGTTTCCTCCCTTTCGCGCGTCACAGTTCCTTGAGATGGAACAGCCGGTGTTCGTCGAGCCAGGTCTCGAACCCGTCCGGCACGACGAAGGTCGTGGCGTCGGATTCGATGATCGCGGGGCCGACGATCTGGTTGCCGGGCAGAAGCGCTTCCATCTGGTAGAGCCGGGCCTCGACCCAGCGGCCCTTGCGGTAGAACTGCCGCGTGCCGATCCGCGCCTCGCGCGGCGGGGCGGCGTCCTGCAGCTCTTCCTCGGGGATCTTCGGTTTCGGGATCGGGACGGTGCCGCGCATGATCGCGCCGGTCACCGAATAGCCCAGCTCGGGCGAGCGGGCCGAGGCGGCATAGACCCGGCCATAGGTGTCGTTGAAGGTGTCGACCAGCCGGTCCCAGTCATCGGCATTGCCGGCCGAGCCGATCGGGCTTTCGATTTCCAGATCGTTGAGCTGGCCGCGATACTGCATCCGGAAGCCGGGTTGCAGTGCGACCTTGTCGGCGGCATAGCCGTTGCGCTCGAATTCCTCCAGAACCCGCTCGGTCAGCTCGTCCCAGGCGGCCTGCAGCATCTCGGCCTGGGCGGCCTTGTCGGCCTCATGGGCGTCGGTGTCGATATTGATGTCGAGCGACTTGTCATAGCGGTATTCGAAATCGGCCGCCGCACAGCCGAAGGCCGAGAAGCCCGCCGCCCAGGCCGGCACGATCACGTCCTCGAAGCCCAGCCCCTCGGTATAGCCATAGGTGTGGACCGGCCCCGCGCCGCCATAGCTGAAGCAGGTGAAGCTGCCCGGGCTGTAGCCCTTGCCCGAGATCATCGCACGCATGTAGTCGCGAAGCTCGGCATCCAGCAGCTCGATCACCCCGGCCGCGGCATCCTCGACCGACAGCCCCAGCGGGTCGGCAAGCTGCACCTTGACCGCGTCCCAGGCGCGCTGCCGGTCGAGCTTGACCTGGCCGCCGAGGAAGTTGTCGGGGTTCAGATAGCCCAGCACGACATGGCAGTCCGAGACCGAGACCGTGTCGATGCCGCTTTCGGCCCAGCACACGCCCACCCGGTAGCCCGCGCTGTCGGGGCCGAGCTTGATCGCCTTGGTATAGGGGTCGAGCCGCACGAAGCTGCCCGCGCCCGCGCCGACCGAGTCCATCGCCACCAGCGGCAGCGACAGCACCAGCCGTGCCATGTCGGGGTCGTTGCGGATGGTCAGCTCGCCTTGCGTGATCAGCGCCACGTCGAAGGAGGTGCCGCCGATATCGGAGCAGGCGATGTTCCTGTAGCCCAGCTTCTCGCCCAGATACTTGGCGCCGATCACCCCGCCGATCGGGCCCGAGACGATGGTGCGCGCCAGTTCCTTGGCCTTCCAGGAAATGGTGCCGCCATGGGTCGCCATCACCCGGAAATCGAAGCGCGAGCCGTGATCCTTGAAGGCGCCCGAGATGCCGTGCAGCGTCTGGCGCGAGGGCTCGGCGGCATAGGCCTCGAGCACGGTGGTATTGGTGCGGTGGGTCTCCTTTCGGACCGGGTAGTAGTCGGTCGAGGCGAAGACCGGGATCGTCTTGCCGCTGGCCCTGATCTCCTCCTCGACGATGTCGCGGACCCGGCGTTCATGGGTCGGGTTCTTGTAGGAATGCAGAAGCGAGATAACGATCCCCTCGACATCCTCGGCGATCAGCTCGCGCGCGGCGGTCCGGGCCGTTTCCTCGTTCAGCGGGATCACCACCGTGCCCATCATGTCGATCCGCTCGGCCACGCCCCGGGTCAGGTCGCGCGGCACCAGCGGATCGTCGTAGTAATGCGTGTTGATGTGGATGCGGTCCTCATAGGCGAAGCCCAGATAGGCCTGGATCGCGCGGCCCATGCGGTGGAAATCTTCCATCCCGGCATTGACGATCAGCCCGACCCGAAGCCCCTTGCGCTGCACCACCCGGTTCAGCATCGCGGTGCCGGAATAGACCCCGGTCTGGATGTTGCGCAGCGCGTCCTCGAGCGTGAGGCCCCAGTGTTCGAGCCCCTCGCGGCTGGATTCCAGCAGGCCCTGGGCCTCGTTCGCGGGCGTGGTCTGCGCCTTGCCCACGACGAAGTCGCCCTCGGCATCGACGAAGAAGGTGTCGGTCATGGTGCCCCCGGCGTCGATGCCGAGCACCTGCACCGACCGCGCGTTGCGTCCGGTCTGTGTCATGCGTGTTTCCTCCCGTTTCAGCGCCGTCGCGAGGCGCCGTGCCGCCAGAGTAGCGGGCCGGGCCGGGCGCCGGTCCTGTCCGGGCGTCGGGGCGGCGTCCGGACAGCCGGCACGGCCTCGGGGCGTGGCAGGCAGGCGCGTGGCAGGGTATCGGGGCGGGGGGTGTCCGGGGCGCGGGAGCGGGCTGCCGGACAGGATCTGTCCGGCTGTCCGGACAGGTGTCGGACAGGTTGCGGACAGGGGCTGCGGGGACGGGGGCGCGGACGATTCGCCGCTTTCCGGCGCCCGGTTCTCGGCTGCCAGTCCTTGGGGGCCCAGTCCTTGGCGTTCAGCCCTTGGGGGCTCAGTTCCCGGGGCGGGCGAGGCCGTAGGCGGCGATCTTGGTGTAAAGCGTCGAGCGCGCGATGCCGAGCCGCCGGGCGGTTGCCGACATGTTGCCGTCGCTTGCCGCCATCGCCTCGAGGATGCGGGTGCGCTCGTCGGGCTCGGTCGGCGTGGGCGGTGCCGCCGGATCGCGGATCTTGTCGGGCAGGTCCCCGGTATCGATCACGCCGCGGCCGCAGAACAGCACCAGGGCCTGCATGTCGTTCCTCAGCTCGCGCGCATTGCCCGGCCAGGGATAGGCCATCAGCGCCTCTCGCGCGGCCCGGGTCAGCGCCGGGGCCTGGCGTCCGGCTTCGGCGGCGGCTTCGGCCAGGAAATGCTGGGCCAGCAGCGGAATGTCCTCGGCCCGGTCGCGCAGCGGTGGCAGCCGGAACTGGATCGTCGAGATGCGGTGGAACAGGTCGCGCCGAAACCTGTTTTCGGCGACATCGCGGGGCAGGTCGCGATGGGTCAGTGCGATCACGCGGAAATCGGAACGATCCGAGGCCGCGCCCCCGGCCGCCCGGGTCAGCCCGTCTTCCAGAACCCGGAGCAGGAAGGGCTGAACGTCCTCGGGCATCTCGCCGATCTCGTCGAGGCAGAGCGTGCCGCCATGGGCCTCGGCCACGGCGCCGCCGCCCCGTGGGCCGGTCTGGTCCACGGGTCGATCCGGGGGCTCGAACAGCACGCCCGCGGCGCTGTCGGCGCGCAGCGCGCCGCAATTGACCGGCACATAATGGCCGTGGCGCCGGGACGAGGCGTCATGGATCGCCCGGGCCAGCAATTCCTTGCCGGTGCCGGTCTCGCCGCTGATCAGCACCGGGACATTCGAGGCGGTCACGCAGCGCGCATGTTCGAGCAGCTTCAGAATTGCGGGGTCGGTGCCCAGAAAGGCGTCGAAAGGGTCGCCGCTGGGGGTCTCTACCGGGCGACGGTGGCCGCGATAGGCGGTCAGCACCATCCCGATCGGCAGGCCGTCGCGACGCAGGATCTCGCTATCCATGCCCGAGAACCGGTCGGACATCTCGCCAGCCCAGTCTTCCTCGCCGCGCGCGCCGATGGCGCCGCCCCGGATCGCCTGGTTGGACCAGACCGCGCGGGTGTCGTGCAGAACCGCGCCGCGCCGGTCGATCAGGATCATATGGGTATTCTGCCAGCGCGCGCGGCGGTCCATGAATTGCTGGTAGAGCGCCTCGCGCTCTTCGCCGATCAGGCGCGCCAGGGCCTGGGTGATCTCGTCTCCGACCGCCATCGCAAGCGCCATGCTCTGGGGCTGGAACATGTCGGTCTGCCCCGAGATGTCGACGATGCCGCGCACCGTCCCGTCGACCGGGTCGAGGATCGGCACCGCGGCACAGCTCCAGCGCTGGATCTCTTCGCAGAAATGCTGGATGCCATGGACCAGCGCCGGGCGTCCCGAGGCCGCGGCGGTGCCGATGGCATTGGTGCCGATGCTGGTTTCCTGCCAGTCGCCGCCGATCTGAAGCCGGTTCTCGCGCCCGGTATCGATCACGCCCCGATCGCCCTCGGTTTCGGTGATGACGCAGTCGGGCGAGGCCAGGATCATCATCACGCCGGTATCCTTCAGCATCGCCCGCGCCCGCAAAAGCGCGTTCCGTGCCAGCCGCCGCAGCTCGGCGGTCTCCTTGCGCGTGCGCGACAGGATCTCGTTGGCGACCTGCGGTGCCGAAATCCTGTCGGGAAGCACCCCGCAATCCCGCGAGCGCAGCCAGGAGGCCGCGAGATCGGGATCGAGATCCCCCGGCACCAGACCGGTTTCCAGAAAGCGGGCCCAGTCCGCCTTCCGGACAAAATGTCCGCGCGCGACCATATCTCCTCCCCAGGGGACCGTGCCCGGTCCCGAATACGTCGTCACGATCTTGCGGCGCAGTCTATCCGTTGCGAGCGAGTCTGGAAAGGTGGCCTCGCGGGAGGGAAGATCGGCAGGGTGCCGCCGGTTTCGGGGGCGGGGCAAAGAGGATATTCACGGCGCGATATCAGGTGCTAGCGTCGGAGGGCGACTCGCGTTGCGCATAGCGCGGGCCGTTGCGGGGTCCGTCCGGGCAGTTCCGGCCGGAGGCCGCCGCAAGACCCTCTGCCGGACTATCCCCCGGCGCTGAAGGCCTCCGGCTCACCCCCGCCGGAGGCCTTCTTCCGTCAGGACGGTCCGACCGGGGGTCGGGGTTCGGGGGCCGGGCTGGGGGCTCGTCGCGTGCGGCTGGGACCCGGGCCGGATGTCAGGTGCCGCGGGCAAGTGCCGCGACGCCGGTGCGGGCCATCTCGGTCAGGCCGAGCGGACGCATCAGCTCGCCGAAGGCGTCGATCTTCTGCGGCGTTCCGGTGATCTCGAAGACGAAGCTTTCGAGCGTCGAGTCGACCACGTTGGCGCGGAAGATATCGGCAAGCCGCAGCGCCTCGACCCGCTTCTCGCCGGTGCTGGCGACCTTGAACAGCGCCAGTTCGCGTTCGACCGAAGGGCCCTCGACGGTCAGGTCATGGACCTCGTGCACCGGGACGATCCGGCCGAGCTGGGCCTTGATCTGCTCGATCACCGCCGGGGTGCCGGTGGTGACGATGGTGATCCGGCTCGTGTGCCCGGCATGGTCGACCTCGGCGACGGTGAGGCTGTCTATATTGTAGCCGCGGCCCGAGAACAGCCCGATGACGCGGGCAAGAACGCCCGCCTCGTTGTCGACGCTCACCGCCAGGGTGTGACGCTCGCTGACTTCGGCATTGGGGTCGCGCAGCTCATAGGCGGAGTGTTTCGAGGTGCCTTGCTGAATGTTCAGTTGTGCCATGTCCGTACTTCTTGTTCCCAATTCCGCCTTGCATGTCCGGAGGGCGCCGTCGCCCCCCGGGTCGTTTTCATTCCGGCGCGCGGGCGGTCAAGACCGGCGCCCGGCCCCGTCCGGGCCCAAATGGACATCGGTACTGCCCCGGATCGTGTTCTCGGGTACTGTGCCCGGATGCTTCGGACGAGGACGGAACGGTCCGGCAGAAGGCCCAGCACGTCCCGGGACCGGTCCCCGGCCAGCGCCGAGAGGTGCCTCCCGCCGGGGTTCCTGCCGCCCGGACCGCCGTAGCCGCATGGGCCATCCGGGTCCGGCGCTGTCGCGGCCCTCCTGCCAGCAGGTGGCAGGGGGACTGCGAACAGGAGATCCTTGCGCATGACCGCATCCCTACACCAGCGCCGCGCCCTCCTTGAAGGCCTCGGCATCGGCCGCCAGCAGCATGTCGTTATGCGCGCGCCCCGAGGGGATCATCGGGAAGCAGTCCTCGTGCTTCTCGACCAGGCAGTCGAAGATCACCGGCCCGTCATAGGCCAGCATCTCGGCGATGGCGTCGTCCAGATCGGCCGGGTCCGAACAGCGCAGCCCCTTGGCGCCGAAGGCCTCGGCGAGCTTGACGAAATCGGGCAGCGCCTCGGACCAGCTGTGCGAATGGCGCCCGCCATGCAGCAGCGTCTGCCACTGCCGGACCATGCCCAGCCGCTCGTTGTTGAGGATGAACTGCTTGACCGGCAGGTGGTACTGCACCGCGGTGCCCATCTCCTGCATGTTCATCAGCCACGAGCCTTCGCCGGCGACGTTGACGACCAGCGCCTCGGGATGCGCGACCTGCACGCCCACCGAGGCCGGCAGGCCGTAGCCCATGGTGCCGAGCCCGCCCGAGGTCATCCAGTGCTTCGGCGCCTCGAAGCCGAGGAACTGCGCGGCCCACATCTGGTGCTGGCCCACTTCGGTGCAGATGAAGCGGTCCTTGCGGGCCTTCGTCAGCGCCTCGAGCCGCTGCAGCGCGTATTGCGGCTTGATGATCGTGTCGGAGGTGCCATAGCGCAGGCAGTCGACCTTCTTCCATTCGTCGATCTGCGCCCACCAGGGCTTCAGCGCCTCCTTGTTGACCTTGCGGCCGCGCGACTTCCAGATCCGCAGCAGATCCTCCAGCACATGCGCCACGTCGCCGATGATCGGCAGGTCGACATGGATCGTCTTGTTGATCGAGGAGGGATCGATGTCGATATGGGCCTTGAGCGAGCCCGGGCTGAAATCGGCCACCCGGCCGGTGATGCGGTCGTCGAACCGGGCGCCGATGCAGATCATCAGGTCGCAGTCATGCATGGCGAGATTGGCCTCGTAGAGACCGTGCATGCCCAGCATGCCGAGCCACTTGTCGCCCGAGGCCGGATAGGCGCCCAGACCCATCAGGGTCGAGGTGATCGGAAAGCCCGTGGCCTCGACCAGCTCGCGCAGCAGCTGGGTCGCGGCCTCGCCCGAATTGACCACCCCGCCGCCGGTATAGAAGATCGGCCGCTCGGCGGTCTCCATCGCCTCGACGAGGCGGGTGATCATCTCGCGGTCGCCCTTGACCTTCGGATTGTAATGGCCGTGGCCGGCCTTGACCGGGCCGACATAGGTGCCCTCGGCGAACTGGACGTCCTTGGGGATGTCGATCAGCACCGGGCCGGGGCGGCCCGAGGTCGCGACGTGAAAGCCCTGATGGATGGTCTGGGCCAGATGGTCGGGGTCCTTCACCAGCCAGTTATGCTTGGTGCAGGGGCGGGTGATGCCGACTGTATCTGCCTCCTGGAAGGCATCGTTGCCGACCAGGAAGGTCGGAACCTGGCCCGTCAGAACGACCAGCGGGATCGAGTCCATCAGCGCGTCGGTGATGCCGGTGACGGCATTGGTCGCGCCGGGGCCCGAGGTGACGAGCACGACGCCCGGCTTGCCGGTCGAGCGGGCATAGCCCTCGGCCGCGTGGACCGCGCCCTGTTCGTGCCGCACCAGGATGTGGCGGATGTCGTTCTGCTGGAACAGCTCGTCATAGATCGGAAGCACGGCCCCGCCAGGATAGCCGAAGATTACATCGACTCCCTGGTCCTTGAGCGCCTGAACCACCATTTTCGCGCCGGTCATGGCCTGTGTCATCTTTTCGTTCTCCGTGCTGTCCGCCTGCTTCCGCGCATAAAAAAAGCCCCCGTTGTTGCGGGGGCGCATGGGAAGGACCCTGGGTCCGCCGTTACCGGCCCATGCGCCTGTCTTCCGTCACTACGAGTACGAGCATCATTGCCGCGGGGCTCCGTCTTGGCGTTGCGTGCGCGGGCACATTAGGTGGCTGTCCGGAGGGGGTCAACTGCAAAAAACGCGAATAATCCGTCGCCGAGGCCGGAAATATTTTCCGTTTGTTGCGTGGTTCTGTGGGGTTTGCGCATGAGTCTGAAAACACGCTTGCGCATGGCGCATGTCTGCCATGCGAAATCAGCAGCGCGGGCCGGCTGGCGGGGGCGTCCGGCTGGGGCTAGGGTCGCGCGCGTTTTGCCATGCCGCAGGTCCCGGCCGGTCCGAGCGACGGCCGGAGAGGGGCCGCGGTTCCAAGAAAAGGACTGCTGACCATGGATCGCCGCTCATTCCTGAAGACCTCCGCCCTCGGCGGATCGGCCGCCGCCGCCAGCGCGACGCTGGCCGCCCCCGCCCTGGCCCAGGGACGGCGGGTTCTGACCATGGTGACCTCCTGGCCGAACGGCATGGCCGGGGTCCATGATTCCGCGATGTTCTGCAAGAACCACATCGAGGCGCTGA
The DNA here is from genome assembly GCF_001633165.1 of Rhodovulum sulfidophilum DSM 1374. Taxonomy (NCBI): domain Bacteria; kingdom Pseudomonadati; phylum Pseudomonadota; class Alphaproteobacteria; order Rhodobacterales; family Paracoccaceae; genus Rhodovulum; species Rhodovulum sulfidophilum. Next base: position 2,269,260 of record NZ_CP015418.1, read on the forward strand.
GCGACGGGCAGATCAAGGTCGAGGTCAAGGCGGCGGGCGAGCTTGTGGGCGCCTTCGAGGTGTTCGACGCGGTCAGCTCGGGTCAGGCCGACATGTATCATTCGTCGGACTACTATTTCGTCAACCAGCACCCGGCCTTCGCCTTCTTCTCGACCGTGCCCTTCGGGATGACCCCGCAGGAGCTGATCAACTGGTATTATCACGGCGATGGCGCGGCCTTCCATGACGAGATGGGCGAGATCTTCGGCATGAAGATGTTCCTCGTCGGCAATACCGGCGCCCAGTCGGGCGGCTGGTTCCGCAAGGAGATCAACGCGCCCGAGGACTTCCAGGGGCTCAAGTTCCGGATGCCGGGCCTGGGCGGGGTCGCGCTGGGCAAGCTTGGCGCCTCGATCCAGAACATTCCCGGCGGCGAAGTCTACCAGGCGCTGTCGACCGGCGCGCTGGACGGCACCGAATGGGTCGGTCCCTGGGCCGACGAGAAGGCGGGCTTCTACGAGATCACCAAGATCTACTACACGGCGGGCTTCCACGAGCCGGGGGCGGGCCTCACCCTGGCGCTGAACCGCGATCTCTTCGACAGCCTGACGCCGTTCCAGCAGCAGGTCATGGAAAGCACCGCGGCCGAGTGCACCCAGTGGACGCTGTCTATGTTCCTGTCGCAGAACAGCGCGGCCCTGGCGCGACTGGCCTCGGAAGGCGTGCGGGTCATGTCCTTCCCCGATCCGGTCTGGGATGCCTTCGGCAAGGCCTCGCAGGAAGCCCTGGAAGAAAGCCGCGACGGCGACATCTACGATCGCATGCTGGACAGCTACATGGCCTCGATGCGGACCTCGTCGAGCTGGATCCAGGCCTCCGAGGGCACCTATCGGGCCCAGCGCGACCGCGTGATCGGCTGAGCCGGGCAGGGCGGCCGCCGGTCCCTTCGGGCCGGGGGCCGCCGAAACGCGGCCGTTTCCGGATGGTCTTCGGCAGGTTGCACGGGGTGCCCGCACAACTTTGCGATGGATCCCGGGCCATTCGAGCAAGAAAACTTCGCACTCGCCCATACGGCTATTTATCTGACCTGACCCTCCCGCTAGATTGTAGGCGTTTGATACGATCCGCCCATCGAGATGGCGGGCGGGAAACAGGGAGGAGACTTTTCATGGATCGCCGTTCCTTTCTTCGAAGCTCTGCGCTGGGCGGGTCGGCCGCGGCGGCGGGGGCGCTTGCGGCTCCGGCCTATGCCCAGGGCAAGCGCACGCTGACGCTGGTCACCACCTGGGGGCGCGGGCTCGCGGGCGTGCATGATGCCGCGCAATATTGCGCCGACCAGATCACCGCCGTCACCGATGGCCAGCTCACCGTCGACCTGAAGGCGGCAGGCGAGCTTGTCGGCGCCTTCGAGGTGTTCGACGCGGTGACCTCGGGCCAGGCCGACATGTATCACGGGGTCGACTATTATTTCGTCGGCCAGCATCCCGGCTATCAGTTCTTCGCCTCGCTGCCCTTCGGCATGACCGCGCAGGAGCTGCACAACTGGTATTACCATTCGGGTGGTCACGAGCTGCATAACGAGCTGGGCCAGATCTTCGGGCTGAAAAGCTTCCTTGCGGGCAATACCGGGCCGCAATCGGGCGGCTGGTTCCGCAAGGAGATCAGGAGCCCCGAGGATTTCAACGGCCTCAAGTTCCGGATGCCGGGGCAGGGCGGCGAGATCCTTGGCAAGCTTGGCGCCTCGGTGCAGAACCTGCCCGGCTCGGAGGTCTATCAGGCGCTGTCCTCGGGGGCGATCGACGGCACCGAATGGATCGGTCCCTGGGCCGACGAGAAGGCAGGCTTCCAGGAGATCACCAAGATCTACTACACGGCGGGCTTCCACGAGCCGGGCCCGGGCCTGTCGCTGGCGATGAATCTCGACGTCTTCGAAAGCCTGACGCCGGCGCAGCAGGCCACGGTCGAGCAGGTCACCGCCTCGGCCAACCAATGGGCGCATGCGCTCTTCATGAAGAACAACGCCTCGGCGCTCCGGCGGCTGCAGGCCGGCGGCGTGCAGGTGCGCGAGTTCGGCGACGATGTGTGGGACGCCTTCGGCGCCGCCGCGCAGGAGGTCTTCGCCCAGTACATGGACGACGATCTCTACAAGAAGATCTATGACAGCTATATCGCCTCGATGCGCGATTCCGCCGCCTGGATCGAGATTTCGGAGGGTGTTTTCACCCGCCAGCGGAACCGCGTCCTGGGCTGAGCCCGGTCGCGGCCAGACCACCTGACGCGCGCGCGCCCCGGCCCCGATCACGGGCCGGGGCGTCCACGCTTCACCGATCCCGCCGCGACGGGCGGGGCAAAAGGGGAGACCCGGATGCTCGACGGCATTCTGTGGGTCTGCAGGAACATCCTGCTGGCCTTTTACAATTTCGGCTATGCGCTGTCCCATCCGGGGCTGTGGCTGGACTGGTCCGACAAGCAGGCGATCATGCGCTTCGTCTATTACGGCGGCTCGGTCGAGTTCTTCTTCGTGATCTTCACCGCCTTCCTGGTGCTGACCGCGATCGGGCTCTGGCGGCGGCGGGTGATGTGGGGCACGGTCAGGCTGCTGGAGGGGATGGCCAACGGGATCGGCCGCGCGGCCGCCTGGTTCGGGCTTCTGATGGTGCTGCAGCAGATCATGATCGTGTTCCTGCAGCGGATCTTCCGGGTCTCGGAAATCGGTGTCGGGCCGTTCGGCTATGTCTTCACCAAGGACCTGTCCTGGTGGTCGGAAGAGCTCAAGCTTTACAACGCCGCCATCGTGGCGCTTTGCGCGACCTATACCTTCGTGCAGTCGGGCCATGTGCGGGTCGATCTGGTCTATTCCGAGGTGAGCTTCCGCGCCAAGCGCGTCATCGACATGCTGGGCGCGCTTTTCTTCATGATGCCGGTCGCGGTGCTGATCTGGATGTATTCCTGGTTCTTCATGTGGCGGCATCTGATCACGCCCAAGCCCTCGGCCTCGGATACGCTCGAGCGGCTTCTGATGAAGGCGCGCGCGGTGCGCTGGAATGTCGAGACCATCGGGTTCTCGCCCAACGGTTTCAACGGCTACTTCCTGTTCAAGGTGCTTCTCGTGGCCTTCACCGGCCTCGTGTTCCTGCAGGCCATCGCGTTCTTCTACCGATCCTTCCTCGAATGCGTCGAAGGCGAGGAGAGCGCCGGAAAATACCTCGACCGGGACAGCCTCGGCGCCGGCGAAGAAGCCTATGAAGGCACGCATTAAAGGGGCAGGACAGGCATATGCTATTCGGACTTGATGGCGTCGAGATCGGCCTGATCATCGTCATTCTCTGCCTCTTCGGGGGCATCCTGTCGGGCTTTCCGGTGGCCTTCGCCATCGGTGGCGCGGCGGTCATTTCTTTCGGGATCATCGCGGCGCTGGACAGCGCGGGCATTCTGGTGGCCCAGGCCATCGATACCGGCAGCGCCGCCTATGACGCGCTGCTGGCCCAGGGCATCCACCCCGACGCGATTTCGCATTTCCGCTATCCCGACCTGCCCACCGTCACCACGGCGCTGTTCCCGCAGGGCTGGGAGACGGCGATGGACCGCAATATCAGCTTCATCGTCAACCGGATGAATGAACGGGTCTTTGCCGGGCAGTCGATCGAGACGCTGCTGGCGGTGTTGATGTTCGTGCTGATGGGGATCACGCTCGAGCGCTCGAAGATCGCCAACGACCTGCTGACCACCATGGCGCGGGTGTTCGGGCCGATGCCGGGCGGGCTGGCGGTCTCGGTGGTGGTGGTCGGCGCCTTCCTCGCCGCCTCGACCGGCATCGTCGGCGCGACCGTTGTGACGATGGGGCTGCTGTCGCTGCCGACCATGCTGCGCAACAAGTATTCGCCCGAACTGGCGACCGGCGTCATCGCGGCCAGCGGCACGCTGGGGCAGATCATCCCGCCCTCGATCATCATCGTGCTTCTGGGCACGCTGGCGGGCGATATCTACGCCACCGCGCAGGAAACCCGGGCCCAGCTTGCGGGCTGTCCCGATGCGCTGACCTATCTGGGGCAGGCCGCCGTGGTCTCGGTCGGCACGCTGTTCCAGGCCGCGATCCTGCCCGGCGTGCTGCTGGCCCTGCTTTATGCCGCCTATGCCTTCGGCTATGCGCTTCTGAACCCCGACAAGGCGCCGCCGGTGATCGATGCCGGGGCGCGGGGCCGGCGCAAGGGCTCGGCGCTGACCTGGTTTCTGGCCGCCCCCGCCGGGGTTATCGGGCTGGCACTGCTGCTGGAGGCGACGGGGATCGCGGGCAGCCAGGATGTGGGCGTGTCGCGCTATACCAGCACTGCCGAATCCGCGAGCCTCAGGACCAATGTCTCCGACCAGTGCAAGGCCTCGATGATCGAGCTGCACGGCCAGTCGAAATGGGACAGCGCCGTCGCCCAGCAGAAGGAGATCCAGGCGGGGGGCGGCCGGATCGGGACGCAGGAGCTGAGCGACGAGGCCCTGGCCGAGGCGCGCGCCGCCAAGGTCGCCGCGGCGCCGCCGATCTCGGGCGGTATCCTGCTGGGCTTCACGCTGCTCGGGCTGGCACTGGTCACGGCGCGGGGCGTCGTGCCCTCGGCCCGGCCCGCGCCGCTTCTGATCGGGGGCGCGGGGATCGTGCTGGGCCTTCTGGTCGATGCGCTGTTCATCGGGCCGCTGGCCTCGCCCGGCACGACATTGCTGCTGTTGGCTGTGCCTGTCGCGCTGACGCTTTACGGCTGTCGCTATGCGGTGGCCTGCCTGTCGCGGTCCGACCTGCTGCGGGTGGTGTTCCCGCCGCTGGTGCTGATCGTGGCGGTGCTGGGCTCGATCCTCGGCGGCATCACCAACCCGACGCCTGCCGCGGCGCTGGGCGCGGGCGGCGCGCTGATGCTGGCGGCCTATCGCAAGCTGCAGGAGGAGCACCGTACCGGCAAGCTGATCCTCTGGGCCGCCTATGCCATCATCATCATGCTTCTGGTCGGCACCAATTTCGACCTGAGGCTGGGCCGCGAGAGCGTTCCTGTCGAAGACTGGATCGCCTTCCTCGTGGCGCAGGGCACCTATCATTTCGCGATGTTCGGCATCCTTTACGCCTGCTGGGTGCTGCTGCGCTCGGGCGTGCTGGGGCCGGTGGTGCGCGAGACCGCCAAGGTGACCTCGATGGTCTTCACCATCCTGATCGGCTCGCAGCTGCTGAACCTCGTGGTGATCTCCTTCGGGGGCGAGCATTACATCCAGCAATTCCTGCGCAGCTTCGACAACGAGATGAAGGTGTTCCTGCTGGTGATGCTGGTGCTCTTCATCCTCGGCTTCGTGCTGGATTTCCTCGAGATCATCTACATCGTGATCCCGATCGTGGGGCCGGTGATCTATGGCGGCACCTTCGATCCGAAATGGGTGACGATCATGATCGCGGTGAACCTGCAGACCTCGTTCCTGACGCCCCCCTTCGGCTTTGCGCTGTTCTATCTGCGGGGGGTGGCACCGAAGGAGGTCAATACCTGGCATATCTACCGCGGCGTCGCGCCCTTCGTGGTGATCCAGGTGATCGGACTGGCGATATTGTGGTTCATGCCCGGGATCGTGACCATCGTGCCGAACCTGCTGCCGAACGGCTGATCGCCGGGCATTGATCGCCCCGGGACCGATCCGAAGAAAAGCCCGCGCCGATGGCGCGGGCTTGCTATTCTCAGTGGCCGGACCGCAGGCGGCGGCCCCGCTCCGGTGACGGAATGCGGCTCAGTCGTGGGTGGGGCGGCTGTCGGGCAGGTTGATCCGGGCGACCTGTTCGGAAATCGGCGCGACCGAAAGCGGGTGGGTTTCGCCGTCATGCGCGGTGGGCGAGCCGATATCCTGCCAACAGTCGTTCTTGTAGATCTCGAGCGCCGAGAAGTTGGATTTGTAGCCCATCTTCGGGCTGCCCGGCACCCAGTAGCCGAGATAGACGTAAGGCAGCCCGGCCTCGCGCGCGATCTCGACATGATCGAGAATGACATGCGTTCCGACCGAGCGTTTGGTCCGTTCGGGCTCGTAGAAGGAATAGACCATCGACAGCCCGTCATCGAGGATGTCGGTCAGGCAGACCGCGGCCAGCGGCCGGTGGCGTGCGCCTTCGGCGGGCTCGGCGGTGTACTCGACCACCCGCGAGCGCACCGGAGTCTCTTCGATCATCGCCGCGAATTCGAAGATGTCCATGTCGGCCATGCCGCCATCGGCGTGGCGGCTGTCGAGATATCGGCGGAACAGCGTGTATTGTTCTTCGGTGGCCCAGGGCGAACTGGCCTGCCGCTTGAGATCGGCATTGCGGTTCTGCGCCTTGCGCTGGCTGCGGGTCGGCTGGAAATCGGCCACCCGGATCCGGGCCGAGAGGCAGGCGGTGCAATCGGCGCAGGCGGGGCGATACAGCACGTTCTGCGAGCGGCGGAAGCCCTGCTTGGAGAGGGAATCGTTCAGCGTCTCGGCAGTGTCGCCCTGCAGGGCAGTGAAGAGTTTGCGCTCCATCCGCCGGGGCAGATAGGGGCATGGCTGTGGAGCCGTCACATAGAATTGTGGGGCAAGCGGTAGGGTGTGGCGCATCTCGGGGCTGTCGTATCTTGGTTACAGATACGCTAACACTCGTCCCGCGAGGCGCCAAGGGAATGTTGTTAGGGATTTGCAGGTCGGTTAATGGCGGCGGTTCCAAGGATGAAATCGGGCAATCCCTGGGCACGTGCGCCGGTCAGCATCAGGATCACCGAGGCCACCTGCGGCAACACGAAGGTGATACAGGCCGAATAGGCCAGGGTATGCAGCGCGGCCGTGCTGAGGTCGAGCTCGTCGCCCCGCGCGGTGCGGATCTCTATCGCCATGATCCGCATGCCCCATGTGGCCGAGCCGCGGGCCAGTGTGACGGTGCGGTAGGCGAATCCCACGAGCGTGAAGAAGAGCGGCAGGAAGAACAGCGCGGTGAAGGCGGTGAAGGGCAGCGCCAGCAGCGAGATCATCAGGATCAGCACCACATCGACGACCCAGGCGGCCAGGCGCTTGGAGGGCACGCCGGCATAGAAATCGGGCTGGAGCGCCGGGTCGGGCAGGCCCCAGAGGCGGTCGGCGGAGGGTTCGGTCTGCTCTGTCATGGCTGACATGTAGGCGGCCCGGGAGCTTTGGGGAAGAGGCGGCGCGGGGGCCGCCTCTCCGAAGAGGCGCGCGGATCAGTCCATCTGCTTGAAATGGAACTCGCCGCCTTCCTTCATCCCCGACGGCCAGCGCGAGGTCACGGTTTTGGTGCGGGTATAGAAGCGGAAGGCATCGGGGCCGTGCTGGTTCAGATCGCCGAAGCCCGATTTCTTCCAGCCGCCGAAGGTGTGATAGGCCAGCGGCACCGGGATCGGGACGTTGATGCCGACCATGCCGATATTGATCCGGCTGGCAAAGTCGCGTGCGGTGTCGCCGTCGCGGGTGAAGATCGCGGTGCCGTTGCCATATTCGTGGTCCATGGCATAGCCCAGCGCCTCTTCATAGGTCTTCGCCCGGACGGTCGAGAGCACGGGGCCGAAGATTTCGGTCCGGTAGATCTCCATGTCGGTGGTGACCCGGTCGAACAGCGTCGGGCCGACGAAGAAGCCCTTCTCGTAGCCCTGAAGCGAGAAGTTGCGGCCGTCGAGCACCAGCTCGGCGCCCTCGGCCACGCCCTTGTCGATCAGCCCCAGCACCCGGGCCTTGGCCTCGGCGGTGACGACCGGGCCGTAATCGACATCCGCCCCGGCAGTGTAGGGGCCGACCTTCAGCTTCTCGATCCGCGGCAGCAGCTTCTCGATCAGCCGGTCGGCGGTTTCCTCGCCCACCGGCACCGCGACCGAGATCGCCATGCAGCGTTCGCCGGCCGCGCCGTAGCCCGCGCCCACCAGCGCATCGGCCGCCTGATCCATGTCGGCATCGGGCATCACGATCATGTGGTTCTTGGCACCGCCGAAGCATTGCACCCGCTTGCCGTTCGAACAGCCGCGCCCGTAGATATACTGGGCGATCGGGGTCGAGCCGACGAAGCCGATGGCCTGGATCTCGGGATTGTCGAGGATCGCGTCGACCGCCTCCTTGTCGCCATTGACGACCTGCAGCACGCCGTCGGGCAGGCCTGCCTCCTGCAGCAGGGCGGCCAGCATCAGCGGCACGGTCGGGGCGCGTTCAGAGGGCTTGAGGATGAAGGCATTGCCGCAGGCCAGCGCCGGGCCCAGCTTCCACATCGGGATCATGGCGGGGAAGTTGAAGGGCGTGATGCCCGCGACCACGCCCAGCGGCTGGCGCATCGAATACATGTCGATGCCGGGGCCCGCGCTGTCGCTGAATTCGCCCTTCAGGAGATGCGGCGCGCCGATGCAGAACTCGATCACCTCGAGCCCGCGCTGCACGTCGCCCTTGGCATCGGGAACGGTCTTGCCATGTTCCGCCGACAGCGCCTCGGCCAGCTTCTGCATGTCGCGGTTCAGGAGCCGCACGAATTCCATCAGCACCCGGGCCCGGCGCTGCGGGTTGGTGGCGGCCCATTTCGGCTGGGCCTCGGCGGCCGCGGCGATGGCGGCGTCGACCTCGGCCTTCGAGGCCAGCGGCACCCGCGACTGCACTTCGCCAAGCGCGGGGTTGTAGACATCGGCGAACCGGCCCGAGCCACCCGCAACATGCTGGCCGTTCACGAAATGAGTGAGATCTTTCATGTTCATCTCCCTGAATGCGTTTCGAGGCGAGCTTAGTCTTGCAAAATTGTGGCGAAAAGCCTCAGCTTCCCAAAAGCGTTTTGCGAAAATGCAAGGACTGACGGATGAACTGGGACGACATGCGGTTGTTTCTGGCGGTGGCGCGGGCCGAGAGCCTGACCGGGGCGGGCAAGGCCTTGCGGCTCGACCCGGCGACGCTGGGTCGGCGGATCGCGCGGCTGGAAGAGGGGCTGGGGGTGGCCCTGTTCGCGCGCTCGCCGCGGGGCTACGGGCTGACCGAGGCGGGAGAGCGGCTGATGGCCCGCGCCTCGGAGGCCGAACAGGCGCTGACCGAGGGGGTCGAGGAGCTGCGCGGCCAGGAGGGGCAACTGACCGGGGCGGTCAGGATCGGCGCGCCGGACGGGGTTGCGAACTATCTGCTGCCGCAGGTGGCCGCGGCGATCTGCGACCGTCATCCGGGGCTCGAGGTGCAGATCGTCGCGCTGGCGCGGGTGTTCAATCTCAGCCGTCGCGAGGCCGACATGGCGATCGCGGTGAGCCCGCCCAAGACCGGGCGGCTGACGGTGCAGCGGATCGCCGACTACCAGCTGCACCTGGCCGCCCATCGCGACTATCTGGCGGCGCATCCGCCGATCCGCGATCTGGCCGATCTCGCCGGGCACCGGATCGTCGGCTACATCCCCGACATGATCTTCGACCGCGAGCTCGATTATCTGGCGGCGACCGGGGTCGAGCGGGTGGCGCTGGGCTCGAACTCGGTCTCGGTACAGCTCAACTGGCTGCGGACCGGGGCGGGGCTGGGGATCGTCCATGATTTCGCGCTGCCGGCCGCGCCGGGGCTGGTCAGGGTGCTGCCGGACGCGCTGGCGCTCCGGCGCAGCTTCTACCTGATCCGTCACGGCGATGACCGCAAGCACCCAAGGCTGACGCGTTTCGCCGGATTGCTGCTGGAGGGTCTTCGCGAAGAATTGCTGCGTCTCGAAGGCTTGGCTTGACAGCATGTCGCGGGCCGGGTGACGCTTGGTCAGGCAAAGCCGTCATCCTGGGGAGGAGACCATGCAAGTTCATCAGATCCTGCGCGAGAAGCTGGTGCCGGGGGTGGCGACGATCCCGCCCGAGACCTCGGTGGCCGATGCCGCGGCCGAGCTGTCGGCCCGGCGTATCGGCTCGCTCGTGGTCAGCGGCAGCGACAGCGGCGAGCGGGTGGAGGGGATCGTCTCGGAACGCGACATCGTGCGCGAGCTGGGGCGCTGCGGACCGAAATGCCTCAAGGACCCGGTCTCGACGATCATGACCCGCCGCATCCAGTTCTGCGCGCTCGAGGACGGGGCCGATGTGGTGCTGGCGCGCATGACCGAAGGCCGGTTCCGGCACATGCCGGTGCTGGAGGACGGGCGGATGGTGGCGATCATCTCGATCGGCGATGTGGTCAAGGCGCGGCTGTCGGAACTGTCGATGGAAAAGGAAGCGCTCGAAGGGATGATCAAGGGCTTCTAGGCCCGCGGCATTCGGAAAAAACGCGGGCCAAGCCCATGGTACGCTTGCAAAACGGGCTATAATAATGTTGCGTGCGCCGGGAATGTGGAGGAGGTTTCCCGATGCGCATCGGTCTCTATCCCGGGACATTCGACCCGGTGACGCTTGGCCATATCGACATCATCACCCGGGCCTGCGCGCTGGTCGACCGGCTGGTGATCGGGGTCGCGATAAATCGTGACAAGGGGCCGCTGTTTCCTCTGGAAGAGCGGGTCGAGATGATCGAGAGCGAATGTGCGGCGCTGGGCGACAGGACCGGGACCGAGATCGTGGTTCATCCCTTCGAGAACCTGCTGATCGACTGTGCCCGCGATGTCGGCGCCACGATGATCCTGCGCGGGCTGCGGGCCGTCGCCGATTTCGAATACGAATTCCAGATGGTGGGCATGAACCGGGCGCTCGATGCCAGTGTCGAGACGGTGTTCCTGATGGCCGATGCCAGGCGCCAGGCGATCGCGTCGAAGCTGGTCAAGGAGATCGCGAGGCTCGGCGGCGATGTGTCGAGCTTCGTGACCCCGGGCGTGCGGGACCGGCTGGTCGCCAAGTTCGACTGACCGGTCGCAGGCGCCGACAGGCAAGGCCCAGCCGACCGTTCCGGGGGCCGGAGACCGCCGGAGACCGGGGCCTCCGGGGGGGCGCATTCCGCCACGCCTTGCGATACACTTGGGACAATGGCCCGCCACCGCGATTCGGAATGCGGCTGCGACAGGGCCCGGACAAGACAGGCCGGAGAGCAGGCGGAGATGAGCGATATCGTGGAACTGGAGCGCCGGATCGTCGCGGCGCTCGAACGCATCGGGCAGGGGCTCGATGCGCTTGGTTCGGGCGGCGGGGCCGAGGACGGGACGGACCCGGCGGAACTCGACAAGCTGCGCGAGGCCCTCGAGACCGAGCGCGGCGTGAACGCGCAGCTGAACGAGCGGGTCAAGGCGATCCAGGAGCGTCAGGAAACCCAGGTGGCGCGGCTCGAGCAGCGGGCGGCAGACCTGACCGCGCGGGCCGAGGCGGCCGAGGCCGATGTCGACCGGCTGCGGGCGGTGAATGCCAAGCTGCGCGAGACCAGCGTGGCGCTGCGCGAGGCCAATGCCCAGGGGCTGGGCGATCCGTCCGCGATCGATGCCGCCCTGCTGGCCGAGCTGGAGGCGCTGACCGCGCTTCGTGCCAGCGACCGGGCCGAGATCGACTCGATCCTCGCCGAACTGATGCCCGCCGCCGAAGAAGGGGTCGCGCATGCCTAATATCGAGATCATCATCGGCGGGCGCAGCTTCGAGGTGGCCTGCCAGCCCGGCGAAGAACCCTATCTGGCGGCGGCGGCCCGCACACTCGATGCCGAGGCCTCGGTGCTGTCCGAGCAGAACGGCCGCTTGCCCGAGACCCGGCTTTTGCTGATGTCGGGGCTGATGCTGGCCGACAAGACGGTCGGGCTCGAGGAACGTCTGAAAGGGCTCGAGGCGAAGCTTGCCGAGGCTTCGGCCCGGATCGAGGCGATGGAGACCGCGCCGCGGCCGGAGCCCGAGCGGGTCGAGGTGCCGGTCATTCCTGCCTCCGTCGGAGAGAGCCTGGCCGATCTCGCGGCGCGGGCCGAGGCGCTGGCCTCGCAGGTCGAGGAGAAGCTGGCGGGGACGTGATCGCGCCCCGGCAGTCAGAGCGGCTTTCTGGAAACGCCCGGCCTCGAGGTCGGGCGTTTTGCATTCGGGCCGGTCAGGACGGGTGTCTGCGCGGGCGCATGAGCCCCGAGATCTCCGACAGGATGCGCCCGATCCGGGCTGTCAGCGGAGTGCGCGGCGCGGCGGGCGGCGCGTAGAAGGACAGCCGCCCGGCCTCGGTATCTTCGACGATGGCGTCGATCGCGAAGGCAAGTGGCAGCAGCACGCTGCGCGACAGCGGCACGCCGGGCGGAAAATGCGTGTCCGGCGCGGGGTCGGACACGACGAGCCTAGCGGTACAGCGGGCGAGCCGCCGCGCCAGCGCGGGCGGGGCGCTGGCCGGAAGCCGGCTGACCAGGTCGGCGGCTTCTCCCGAGACCTCGGGGCCGCGTTCGAGGAAAAGCCGCGCCTTGATCGGCGCGGTCAGCTGGATTTCCGAATGCCAGGCGCCGTCGAGATTGCATTCGCGCAGGCCGAGCGTACAGGCCAGAGGCCCGCGCAGATATTGCGCCACACGCTCGGGCGGCAGACGGTCCCCTGCCGGACCGTACCACAGGCGCGCCCTGATCATGGGAACGGCCTCAGGCGTTCGCTGCGCGGATCTTGTCGGCGGCGTCCCGGGAATAGGACACGCCCTTGTCGTCGAACAGCTTGTCGAGCTCGCCCGAGAGGGTCATCTCGGTGATGATATCGCAGCCACCGACGAATTCGCCCTTGACGTAAAGCTGCGGGATCGTCGGCCAGTCCGAGAAGTCCTTGATGCCCTGGCGGATTTCCTCGTCGGCCAGCACGTTCACATCGGCATACTCGACGCCCATGAAGTTCAGAACGCCCGCGACCCGGCTGGAAAATCCGCATTGCGGCGAGGCCTTGGTGCCTTTCATGTAAAGCACCACGTCATTTTCGGAAATCGTCTGCTGAATGCGGTCCTTGGCGGCGTCGGTCATGATCTGCTGTCCTGTGTGCTTGGGGGGCGGGTGGTGGCCCCTGTTGCGTCTGGTGCGGGCGTCCGGAGCCCTGCGGCGGTCAATGTTGCGCCGCTCGGCCCTGCCTCGGTCAGTCCGGGGCCTTGGTGGTCAGCGCAAGCGCATGCAGCGCCCCGTTGGAGCCCTCCATCTGCGCCTTGAGCGCGGCGTTGACGGCGCGGTGCTGCTGAACGCGGTTCATCCCACGGAAGCTTTCGTCGATCACCTCGGCCGCATAGTGGTTCCCGTCGCCGGCAATGTCGGTGATGGTGATCTTCGCGGAGGGAAACTTCTCGCGGATCAGGCTTTCGATTTCTTCGGGCGTGATCGCCATGGGCGGGCGTCCTTTCTGCTTGCCGAACAAGATGTAGAGACGAGGGCGCCCGGCTGCAAGCCGTCAGCCGCGGCTTCGCCGCGACCGTCGGTGTGCTGCCGCGATCCGCGGCACCGGGCATCTGCTGCATCCCGTCCGGCGCGGGGGTGGGTCAGCCAAGCGCTTCGGCGAAGGCCGAGCGGTAGAGCGCGGTCAGGTCGGAGAGCGGGGCCGACTGGCCCCCGAAGGAGATCTGGTCGCCGCCGAAGCGGCCCACGGTCGCCAGCGGCACGCCGGCCTTGCCGGCCGCGACCATCAATGCCTCGGCCGCGTCGAAGCTGGCGGCGATCAGATAGCGGCCCTGATCCTCGCCGAACAGCGCGGGGGTGTCGGCCATGTCGAGGCTGACGCCGATCCCGCTCGCCTCGGCCAGTTCGAAGGCCGCGAGCGCGAGCCCGCCATCGGCAAGGTCGGTCGCGGCGGAAATCAGCGCGCGGTTGGCGCGGAGGAATTCGCCGTTCCGGCGCTCGGCCTCCAGATCGACCGCCGGCGCGTCGCCGTCTTCGCGGTTGAAGACCTCGTAAAGCAGGGCCGATTGTCCGAGATGCCCCGCGCTCTCGCCGATCAGCAGGGCCAGATGGCCCTCGGCCGGGACGCCCGCGATCAGATCGTCGAGCCGGTCCAGAAGCCCGACCGCGCCGATGGTCGGCGTGGGCAGGATCGGTTCGCCATCGGTTTCGTTGTAAAGCGAGACATTGCCCGAGACGATCGGCATGTCGAGCGCGATGCAGGCCGCGCCGATCCCCTCGATCGCGCCGACGAACTGACCCATGATCTCGGGCTTTTCGGGATTGCCGAAATTCATGTTGTCGGTGGTGGCCAGCGGCCGGGCGCCCACGGCACAGAGGTTGCGATAGGCCTCGGCCACCGCCTGCTTGCCGCCCTCGACGGGGTTGGCGCGCACATAGCGCGGCGTCACGTCCGAGGTGAAGGCCAGCGCCTTTTCGGTACCGTGGACGCGGATCACGCCGGCGCCGAGGCCCGGGCGGACCACGGTGTCGGCCATGACCTGGCTGTCATATTGTTCATAGACCCATTGCCGGGAACAGTAGTTCACCGACGAGATCAGCGCCTTGAGAGCGTCGATCGGGTCGATGCCGGGCACGTCGTCCATGGGCTCTGCTGCGGGCGTCGCGACCCAGGGGCGGTCATATTCGGGGGCATTGCCCGACAGCGCCTTCAGCGGCAGGTCGGCCCGCACCTCGCCGCCATGGAGGATGAGGAAACGGTCCTCGGCAATGGTTTCGCCGACGATGGCGAAGTCGAGATCCCATTTGTCGAAGATCGCCTTGGCCTCGGCCTCCTTCTCGGGGCGCAGCACCATCAGCATGCGCTCCTGGGATTCCGACAGCATCATCTCGTAGGCGGTCATGCGCTCTTCGCGGCAGGGCACCAGGTCCAGATCGAGCCGGACGCCCAGATCGCCCTTGTCGCCCATCTCGACCGCCGAACAGGTCAGGCCCGCGGCTCCCATGTCCTGGATCGAGATCACCGCGCCCGTGGCCATCAGTTCCAGACAGGCTTCCATCAGGCGCTTTTCGGTGAAGGGGTCGCCGACCTGGACGGTGGGACGCTTCTCCTCGATGCCCTCGTCGAACTCGGCGGAGGCCATGGTGGCGCCGCCGACGCCGTCGCGGCCGGTCTTGGCGCCGAGATAGACCACCGGCATGCCGACGCCCGAGGCGGCCGAGTAGAAGATCTTGTCGGCATCGGCCAGACCGGCGGCGAAGGCATTCACGAGGCAGTTGCCGTCATAGGCGGGATGGAAGCGGACCTCGCCGCCCACGGTCGGCACGCCGAAGCAGTTGCCGTAGCCGCCCACGCCCTCGATCACGCCATGCACGACCTGCCGGGTCCGGGGATGGGCGAGCTGGCCGAAGCTGAGCGCGTTCATCGCCGCGACCGGCCGCGCGCCCATGGTGAAGACGTCGCGCAGGATGCCGCCCATGCCGGTGGCCGCGCCCTGATAGGGCTCGATATAGGAGGGGTGGTTGTGGCTCTCCATCTTGAACACCACGGCCTGGCCGTCGCCGATATCGACCACGCCCGCATTCTCGCCGGGACCGCAGATCACCTGGGGCCCTTCGGTGGGCAGGGTGCGCAGCCATTTCTTGGACGACTTGTAGGAGCAGTGCTCGTTCCACATCGCCGAGAAGATGCCGAGTTCGGTAAAGCTCGGCTCCCGGCCCAGAAGCTGCAGGATACGGTCGTATTCGTCCGGCTTGATCCCGTGCGCGGCGATGAGGTCCTCGGTGATCTGCGGCTCGTCCATGGCGGTGTGGTTCCCCTCGGGCAGTTTGTCGCCGTCCTACGACAGGAGAGCGTTGGGGGGAAGAGGGCGGATGGGGGAAGGGCGATCTTGGCGGGGTGAGGCGGCGCCGATTCGGCCATGAGACGATGAAACCGGGGGGATCGGCCGGTGCCGCCATCCGGTTTGCGGCGATATCGGATGCGGACGTAGCGTCAGCTTGCACGAAAATGCGGCAAATGCGGGAAAGGCAAAAAAAAGGCCGAGCGCTAAGCTCGGCCCAAGTCCAACAGGGAGGTAAAGACAGAAGCGATGCTTCCGTCTTCGCCCAAGGAAGTATGGACCGCGCCGCATCGTTTCAAGCCCAAACTTGCCGCAAGGCAGCATATGCGCCATGCATGTGGTACATATCTCACATCTGCGGCGTGTCCTTGTCGCGCTGCCGCTTCTCCATGATCTGCTCGGTGATGAATTCGCGGAAGGCCGCGATCCGGCGCGAGGCGCGCAATTCCTCGGGATAGGCTAGGAAAACCGGCACGTCGTGCGATTCGATTGTGTCGAGCACACGCACCAGATGCGGATGGTCCTCGGTCACGTAATCGGGCAGCACGCCGATGCCGAGCCCGTTCAGAACCGCCTGCAGCACACCGAAATAGTTGTTCACCGTCAGCGTCGAGGGGATGTTGTAGGTCATCAGCTCGCGCACGAGGCGGGCACCGGCCGCGACCTGGGCCGAGGAGGTGTTCTGGCAGATCAGCCGGTGGTCGGAAAGATCCTCGGGCGTTGCAGGGGTGCCGCGCGCCTCGAGATATGACCGGGTCGCATAAAGCCGCATCTTGATGTTCATCAGCCGCAGCCGGATCAGGTCGGCCTGGCTCGGCTCCTTCATCCGGATCGCGACATCGGCCTCGCGCATCGGCAGATCGAGCACCTGCTCTTCAAGCATCAGGTCGATCTTGAGTTCGGGATAGCGCTGATAGAGGATCGGCAGCCGCTTGGCGAGCCAGAGCGAGCCGAAGCCGGTGGTCGTGGTCACCCGAAGCTCGCCGAAGACCTCCTCGACGCTGTCGCGGATGCGCGCGACCGCGGTGTCGAGGCGCCGCGCCATGGCCGAGGTCGCATCGAACAGCAATTCGCCCTGTTCGGTCAGGATCAGGCCGCGGGCATGGCGGTGGAAGAGGGTCGAGCCGAGGCTCTCCTCGAGCGCCCGGATCTGGCGCGAGACCGCCGACTGGGACAGATGCAGGCTTTCGCCGGCATGGGTCAGGCTGCCGGCGTCGGCAACCGCATAAAATATCCTGAGCTTGTCCCAATCCATCATGCAATTCCCGCAAGGCCGGTATTCCGTTTTCGGCCATTACCTACAGGGCGCCGATCCGGGTTTGCAAACGGGAAGTGGCGCCGATTTCATTTTGTAGGTCACATGGCTTGACCTAAGCTGGTGCAAACAGACGCCAGGGGAGGGGCGCCATGACCAGAGCCGATATCCGCCTGCAGGACCGTTACGACCTGTCGAAGCCCTCTATCTTGCTGAACGGAACGCAGGCGCTGGTGCGATTGATGCTGATGCAGGCCGCGCGCGACCGGGTGCTGGGGCTGAACACGGGCGGGTATGTCACCGGCTATCGGGGCTCGCCGCTGGGCGCGGTCGATCAGCAGATGATGCGGGCGCGGGCCGAGCTGGAGGCGGCGGGGGTCCTGTTTCAGCCGGGGCTGAACGAGGATCTGGCGCTCACCGCGCTTTGGGGGACGCAGCAGGCCGAGCTGAGGGGCGAGGGCGCCCGCGACGGGGTGTTCGGGCTCTGGTACGGCAAGGGGCCGGGGGTCGACCGTTCGGGCGATGCGATCCGTCATGCCAACCTGGCCGGAACCTCGGCCCGGGGCGGGGTGCTGCTGGCGATGGGCGACGATCATACCGGCGAATCCTCGACCACCTGCCACCAGTCCGACTGGGCGATGGTCGATGCCTATGTGCCGGTGCTGTCGCCCGCGGGTGTGCAGGAGATCCTAGATTACGGGATCTACGGCTATGCGCTGTCGCGCTTTGCCGGGGTGCTGGTCGGGCTGAAGGTGATGAAGGACACGGTCGAGGTGACCTCGGTCGTCGATGGCCGCCCCGGGCGGATGGAGGTCACGGCTCCCGATTATCCGCTGCCGCCGGGCGGGCTGAACATCCGGCTGAACGATCACTGGGTGCCGCAGGAGGCGCGCATGATCGACCACAAGCGCTTTGCGGCCGAGGCCTTCGCCCATGCCAATCGGATCGACCGGCGGGTCTGGGGCGGGCCGGGGGCGAAGATCGGGCTGGTGGCGGCGGGCAAGACCTGGCTCGATCTGGTCCACGCGCTGGAGCTTCTGGGGATCGGCGAGGCCGAGGCCGAACGGCTGGGGATCGCCACCTACAAGGTCGGGCAGGTCTGGCCGCTGGACATGAAGAGCTTTGCCGAATTCTCGGAAGGGCTCGAGCTGATCGTGGTGGTCGAGGAAAAGCGCAAGCTGATCGAGGTGCAGGCCAAGGAGGCGATCTTCCATGACCGCCGCGGCCGCCGGATCTACGGCTGGAAGAACGACCGCGGCGAAGAGCTTTTCCCGACCCGCTATGCGCTCGATCCGGTGATGATCGCCGAGACGCTTGGCCGGATCCTGATCGAGGAGGGGCGCGGCAGCGACCGGCTCTCGGCCGCGCTCGAGCGCATCCGCGAGGCGCGGCGCGCCGACAATGCCGAGGACATGGCGGCGCGGTTGCCGTATTTCTGCGCGGGCTGTCCGCATAACAGCTCGACCCGGGTGCCCGAGGGCGGGCGCGCCTATGCCGGGATCGGCTGCCATATCATGGCGCTCTGGATGGATCGCGACACCAGCGGCTTTACCCATATGGGGGCCGAGGGCGCGAACTGGATCGGCGAGGCGCCGTTCTCGACCCGGGGCCATGTGTTCCAGAACCTGGGCGACGGCACCTACAACCATTCGGGACGGCTGGCGATCCATGCCGCCATCGCGGCCGGCGTCAACATCACCTACAAGATCCTCTATAACGATGCGGTCGCCATGACCGGCGGGCAAGGCAATGATGGCGGTCTGACCGCGCGCCAGATCGTCGACGAATTGCTGGCGGCCGGGGTGGCGCGGGTCGAGGTCGTCTATGACGAGAAGGAAGACCTCGATCCCGGGGGCTTTCCGGCCGCTGTCGCCTGCCATCCCCGCGCGGATCTGATGGCGGTGCAGACGCGGCTGTCCGGGATCGGGGGCGTGACCGCGCTGGTCTATATCCAGACCTGTGCCGCCGAGAAGCGCCGCCGCCGCAAGAAGGGCGCCTTCCCCGATCCCGACAGGCGGGTCTTCATCAATACCGATATCTGCGAGGGCTGCGGCGATTGCGGGGTGCAGTCGAATTGCGTCGCCATCGTGCCGGTCGAGACCGAGCTGGGCCGCAAGCGCGCCATCGACCAGTCGGCCTGCAACAAGGATTTCTCCTGCCTCAACGGCTTCTGCCCCTCTTTCGTTACGCTGAAGGGGGCGCGGCCGCGCAAAGAGGCTTCGGCCGAGGTCGAGATCGGCGCGCTGCCCGCGCCCGCGCTGCCCGAGATTGAGGGGACCTGGAACCTGGTCATCGCCGGGGTCGGCGGCACCGGCGCCGTGACCATCGGCGCGATCCTGGCCATGGCCGCCCATGTCGACGGCAAGGGCGCGGGGATGATGGAGATGGCCGGGCTGGCCCAGAAGGGGGGCGCGGTGCATATCCATTGCCGGATCGCCGCGCGGCCGGAGGACATCTCGGCGATCCGGGTCGCGGTCGGCGAGGCCGATGCGGTGATCGGGGGTGATCTTGTGGTGACGGCGGGGGCCAGGACCGTCGGGCTGATGACCCAGGGCCGTACCGGGGCGGTGGTCAACAGCCATGATATCGTGACCGGCGCCTTCACCCGCGATCCGGAATTCCGGGTGCCCTCGGACCGGCTGGAACTGGCGCTGAAGGCGCGGCTGAAGGACCGGCTGCAGCTTTTCGATGCGACCGAGCTTGCGCGGCGGCTGATGGGCGACACGATCTATGCCAACATGATCGTCACCGGGGCGGCCTGGCAGCAGGGGCTGATCCCGCTCTCGCATGAGGCCATCGACCGGGCGATCGAACTGAACGGGGCGGGGGTCGCGGGCAACCGGCGCGCTTTCGAGATCGGGCGCTGGGCGGCGGCCGAGCCGGGCGCCGCGGCCCGGGTGCTGGCCTCCGAGACGGTCGAGAAGCCCCGCTCGCTCCGCGAGCGGATCGCGTTCCGCGAGGCGCATCTGCGGGCCTATCAGTCGGGACGGCTGGCCCGGCGCTATCGCCGTCTGGTCGAGCGCTTCGAGGACCCGTTCCTGCGCGCCGCGGTCGCGAAGGGCTATCACAAGCTTCTGGCCTACAAGGACGAATACGAGGTCGCGCGGCTGCATCTGGACACCGCCGCGAAGGCGCGCGCCGAATTCGAGGGCGATCTCGAGATCACCTGGCACCTCGCGCCACCCTTCCTCAAGGGGCGCGGGGCCGATGGCCGTCCGAGAAAACGCGCCTTCGGGCCGTGGATGGAGCGGGGCTTTCGGCTGCTTGCAGCGCTGCGGCGGCTGCGCGGCACGCCCTTCGATCCGTTCGGCTGGCAGGAGGAACGGCAGCGCGAACGCGCGGCGATCCGGCGCTACGAGGCCGACATGGAGGAGATTCTGGCGCGGCTCTCGCCCTCGACGCTGACGGCGGCGACGGCGCTGGCCGAACTGCCGCTGTCGGTGCGCGGCTTCGGGCCGGTCAGGGTAGAGGCCGAACGGGCGGCCGATGATAGGCGCGCGGCGCTTCTGGCCGAGATCCGGGCGGGCGGGGCAGCGCTCGACAGGGCGGCCGAGTAGCGGTGCGGTGGCGCCGGGGTCCGGGGCCGGTTTGCCGCGAGGATGGTGGCAGAGCCGGGCTGGACCATGCTGCCTGTCTGCTTCGAGGGGCGCGGGTCGCTCTGCCTGCGCGCCATCTGCGGGGGTCCCTGCTGCTGGTGCTGGTGCCGAGGGAGGCCCGGCCCGTTCGGTCCGCTGCGTCCGAAAGCCCTTGGGTAGAGGTCAAAGCGGCGATGGATTTTCTTGGCAACTCGACCTATGAGTTGTCCCCGCAGCCATTGAAGCCATTCGATTGCGGCTGTGAATTCGATCAGAAATGCAGGGCGTGAGAGCATGGCGGTTGGTGTCTTCGATTCCGGACTTGGCGGTCTGACGGTGCTGGACGCGGTGGCCCGCAGGCTGCCCGAGGTGCCCTTCGTCTATTTCGGCGACAACGCCCATGCGCCCTATGGCATCCGCGATGCCGAGGATGTCTACCGGCTGACCACCGATGCGGTCTCGCGCCTGTTCGATGCGGGCTGCGATCTGGCGATTCTCGCCTGCAATACCGCCTCGGCTGCCGCGCTCCGGCGGATGCAGGAAAGCTGGGTGCCGAAGGACAAGCGCGTGCTGGGCGTGTTCGTGCCGCTGATCGAGGCGCTGACCGAACGGCAATGGGGCGACAACTCGCCCCCGCGCGAGGTCGCGGTCAAGCATGTGGCCCTGTTCGCGACGCCCGCGACCGTGTCCAGCCGCGCCTTCCAGCGCGAACTGGCCTTTCGCGCCATTGGCGTCGATGTCGAGGCCCAGCCCTGCGGCGGGCTCGTCGATGCCATCGAGGCGGGCGACGAGATGCTGGCCGAGGCGCTGGTGCGCTCCCATGTCGAGGCGCTGAAGCGGCGGATGCCGCATCCCGAGGCGGCGATCCTCGGCTGTACCCATTACCCGCTGCTGCAGGACGTCTTCCAGGAGGCGCTGGGCGCGGGGGTCAAGGTCTATTCCCAGGCCAATCTGGTGGCCGAGAGCCTTGCCGACTATCTGGGCCGACATCCCGAGATGCAGGGGCCGGGCGGCGAGGCGATGTTCCTGACCACCGGAGATCCGGGCTTCGTGTCGGACAAGGCCACCCAGTTCCTGCGCCGGCGCATCGAGTTTCGCGCTGCCTGAGCCTGCCTGCATTCGATGCGGTGGTCCGGCGCGGCGTTTCCTGCGGTGCTCAGGGTGCGGCGAAACATCGTGTTTCCGTGATCCGCATTGAATAAAGGTTGGAAATTCGTGGGATTATGTTAAGGCGAGCCTGTATTAAATCTTGGGGTATGGAATGAAACGAGTATTTGCCGCGGCTGCCCTTGCGGCAACTTTCGCCTTTGGCGGCGCTGTCTCCGCCGCGACGATCGTGCTGGATGGCAGCAAGGATATCCGGCTGAATTTGAACGATGTCAGCGATCTTGCCCTGTCTTTCTCGCTTGATGACGCTGCCGCGAGCTACACGAATTGGGGCGGCACAATCAAATGGTCCACCCGCGAGGACGGCCGGAAGGACTCGGACGGCCCCTGGGGAAGCTGCCTCAACTGTGGCTATGACGGCGGCGGCTGGGACCTGAAATACGATCCTTACAGCGATTCGAACAAGACCAGCACCGATCTGAAGCTCGATTTCGGCAAGACGCTCAAGACCGTCTATGTCTGGATTCGTCCGACCTACGGGAACGGGAAAGGGTCCGTGTCCTACGAGGATGGCAGCGCCGGCACGCCCGATATCGCACCTGTGCCGCTGCCCGCGGGCGGGCTCCTGCTGGTTTCGGCCCTTGGCGCGGCGCTGCTGCTGCGCAAGCGGGGTCGGAAGGCAGCCTGAGCAGGGCTCGGTCCTTCTCTTGCGTTCGGCCCCGCACGACAGGTAAGAAAGCCGGGCCCGCCTCGTGCGGGTCCGTTTTCCGGCAGGGGCAGAAGCCATGACTACATCCGTCGCCATTCTCGGCGCCTCGGGCTATACCGGGGCAGAACTCATCCGGCTGATCGCGACCCATCCGGACCTTCGCATCACCGCGCTGTCGGGCGAGCGAAAGGCCGGCATGGCGATGGCCTCGGTGTTCCCGCATCTGCGCCATCTTGACCTGCCCGATCTGGTGAAAATCGATGAAATCGACTTCGCCTCCGTCGATCTGGTCTTCTGCGCGCTGCCGCATGCCACCAGCCAGGCGGTGATCGATAAACTGCCGCGCGACCTGAAGATCGTCGATCTGTCGGCCGATTTCCGGCTGCGCGATCCGGCCGCCTATGAAAAATGGTATGGCAAGCCCCATGCCGCCGTCGAGCTGCAGCAGGAAGCCGTCTATGGCCTCACCGAATTCTACCGCGATGAGATTCGCCGCGCCCGGCTGGTGGCATGCACCGGCTGCAATGCCGCCGCCGGACAATATGCGCTCCGGCCGCTGATCGAGGCCGGGCTGATCGACCTTGACGAGATTGTGATCGACCTCAAGGCCGGGGTCTCGGGCGCGGGGCGGGCGCTGAAGGAAAACCTGCTTCATGCCGAGCTGTCGGAAGGCTTCCACGCCTATTCCGCGGGCGGGATTCACAGGCATCTGGGTGAATTCGATCAGGAATTCTCGAAGATCGCCGGACGGCCGGTCGAGGTGCAGTTCACCCCGCATCTGATCCCCGCCAACCGGGGCATTCTGGCCACCGTCTATGTCAGGGGCGAGGCCCGCGACATTCATGCCACCTTGGCAAAGGCCTATGCCGATGAAACCTTCATCGAGGTCCTGCCCTTCGGCGAGCATCCTTCGACCCGGCATGTCCGGGGCTCGAACTTTGCGCATGTCGGCGTGGTGGCGGACCGGCGGCAGGGCCGGGCCATGGTGATCGTGGCGATCGACAACCTGACCAAGGGCTCGTCGGGGCAGGCGCTGCAGAACGCCAACCTGATGCTTGGGATCGCCGAGGAAACCGGCCTGATGCTGGCCCCCTGCTTCCCCTGAGGGAGAACGCAAGATGCGCGGACTGAAGAAGAGACGGCGGATACAGATCATCGTTCTGGCCTTCGTGGCGCTGGGCCTGTCGACCGGGCTGATCGGCTATGCGATGCGCGACGGCATCAACTTCTTCCGCTCGCCGAGTCAGGTGGCCGAGGCGCCGCCGCCGCCTACCGAGACCTTCCGCATCGGCGGGCTGGTCGAGGCGGGAACGCTCAAGCGCGGGCAGGGCGAGACCATCCGCTTCAGTGTCACCGATGGCGGCGCCAGCGTGCCCGTCACCTATACCGGCGTGCTGCCCGACCTGTTCAAGGAGAACCAGGGCATGGTCGGCACAGGCCGGCTGGTCGACGGCGTGTTCGAGGCCCGCGAGATCCTTGCCAAGCATGACGAAAGCTACATGCCGAAGGAAGTGGTCGACGCGCTGAAGGAGCAGGGCGTATATCGTGACCCGGAGGTTGAGGGCGCGAACGGCAGCTAAGCCCGGTCCTAACCTTCCTGACCCAGACTTTCCCGGTTCCGACGCGAAGCGGGGGAGTTTCAGTCATGAAGACAGTGGAAGAGCTGGCGCGGGAGATCGTCCTGCGCGAAGGTGGTTTCGTCGACGATCCCGACGATCCGGGCGGGCCGACCAAGCATGGCGTCACCATCGGCACGATGCGGCGGCTCGGGCTCGACCTGACCGGGGACGGGCAGATCGACAGCGACGATGTCCGGGGGCTCGATCCCGGTGGGGCGGTCGCGATCTATGTCGAGCATTATTTCCGGCGCCCCAGGCTTGATGCGCTGCCCGAGGCGCTGCATGCCTCGGTCTTCGACATGTATGTGAATGCGGGCGCCAATGCGGTGCGCATTCTGCAGCGCTTGCTGAACGAGATGGACCAGCCCTGCGCGGTCGACGGTGCGGTCGGCCCTGAGACGGTGCGCGCCGCGCGCGCCGCGGCCGAGGCGGCTCCGGGGCATATCGCCGATGCCTATGGCATCGCCCGGCGCAACTACTATTACGCGCTGGCCGACCGCCGCCCGGTCAGTCGGAAATATGCCTGCCGCCGCGACGGCGGAAAGGGCGGCTGGATCCTCCGGGCCGAGGAATTCATCTCTCCGCGCTACCGGCTGAGCGAGGCGGAGCATCGGGAAAGGGTCGCGCGATGGGGGTGATGAACGGGGCATTGGGCATGCTGTTTTCCGGCGGTCCGACGGCGATCCGCGAGGCGGCCGAGGTGTTCCGGGTCAATGCCGAGGCGGCCGACATGCGCGATCTCGAGTTGCGGCGCGCCGTGCTGGAGGAATTCGCCCATGAATTCGCGCAACCGCGCGCCACATTGTTCGACCGGCTGATCGACGGCGCCAACCGCCTGCCGCGCCCGCTGATGGCGCTGGGGACGGTGGGGCTGGCGATCTCGGCGATGGTCGATCCGGTCTGGTTCGCGGCGCGGATGCAGGGCATGGCGCTGGTGCCCGAGCCGCTCTGGTGGCTGATGGGGGCGATCATCAGCTTCTATTTCGGCGCGCGCTATCAGGCCAAGGGTCAGGATTTTCAACGCTCGATCGCCGGAACGATGGCGATGGCGCCGGTGGTCGCGCGCAATCTGCAGCAGTTGCGGGCGCTGTCCGATACGGCCCAGGCCGTGCCTGACGGCCCGCAGGACAGCGGCACGGTGCCGCGGTCGCAGGGCCCGAACCCGGCGCTGGACGACTGGCGGGCGGGGCTTTGAGCTTGCCTTTCTGGGCGCCCGAACGCGCGCCCCATGCCGGGGGCGGCGGGATTTGCGGTACCCCGCTCGGTCCGGCGGATGGCCCGGATCGCACGGGTGCAGGCGCGCGCCGCGCCCCGAAAGGGCTCACGATTGCGTAAGCGCCCGGGGGGCGCGACGCAAAACCCATTGGCGCAGTCGCGGCGGCCCGGTATGAGGGCGGCATGGTTATCGAGCTCGGCCACTTTGCCCTCGCCCTCGCCTTCGCCATTGCTCTGGTGCAGGCGATCGTTCCGTTGATCGGCGCCCACAAGGGCTGGAGCGGCTGGATGGCGATGGCCGAACCGGCCGCCATGGCGCAATTCCTGCTGACCGCCTTCAGCTTCGGGGTCCTGACCTACGCGTTCGTGGTCTCGGATTTCTCGCTTCGGGTCGTGGTCGAGAATTCGCATACGCTCAAGCCGATGCTCTACAAGGTCTCCGGCGTCTGGGGCAATCACGAGGGCTCGATGCTGCTCTGGGTGCTGATCGTGTCGCTTTACGGCGCGCTCGCGGCCTGGTTCGGCGGCGGCCTGCCGCCCGGACTGAAGGCGCGGGTTCTGGCGGTGCAGGCGGCCATCGGCGCGGCCTTCTATGCCTTCATCCTGTTCACCTCGAACCCGTTCGAACGCCTTGCCGAGGCGCCCTTCGACGGGCAGGACCTGAACCCGCTGCTGCAGGATCCCGGGCTCGCCTTCCATCCGCCCTTCCTCTATCTCGGCTATGTCGGGCTTTCGATCTGCTTCTCCTTCGCGGTCGCCGCCCTGATCGAGGGCCGGGTCGATGCCGCCTGGGGACGCTGGGTCAGGCCCTGGACGCTGGCGGCCTGGATCTGCCTGACCGTCGGCATCGCGCTGGGGTCGTGGTGGGCCTATTACGAACTGGGCTGGGGCGGTTTCTGGTTCTGGGATCCGGTCGAGAACGCCTCCTTCATGCCCTGGCTGATCGCCGCCGCCTTGCTGCATTCGGCCATCGTGGTCGAGAAGCGCGAGGCGCTGAAGAGCTGGACGATCCTCCTGTCCATCGTCGCCTTCGGTTTCTCGCTGGTCGGGGCCTTCATCACCCGCTCGGGGATCATCACCAGCGTGCATGCCTTCGCCAACGACCCCGAGCGCGGCGTCTTCCTGCTGATGATCCTGCTGGTCTTCATGGGCGGCGCGCTGACGCTGTTCGCCGCGCGGGCAAGCGCGATGGAGGCCAAGGGCGTCTTCGGCGCGGTCAGCCGGGAATCGGCGCTGGTCTTCAACAACATCCTGCTGGCGGTCGCGGCGCTGGTCGTCTTCGTCGGCACGATCTGGCCGCTGGTGGCCGAGATGGCCTTCGGCCGCAAGCTTTCGGTCGGCGCGCCCTTCTTCGACATGGCCTTCACGCCCTTCATGGTGGCGCTGGCATTGCTGCTGCCGCTGGGCTCGATCCTGCCATGGAAGCGCGCGCGGCTCGGCCGTGCGGCGAAAACCGTGCTGCCCGCGGCCTTGCTGGCGGTTGCGCTCGGCGCCCTGATCTGGGCGATGCAGACCGGTCGCAGCGCGCTCGGTCCGGTGGGCGTGGCGCTTGGCGTCTGGCTGATCGCGGGCGCGCTTGTCGATCTCGGGCTGCGCGCCGGACGCGGCAAGGGGCTTGCGGCCCGGGCCGCCCGGCTTGCGCGGCTGCCGCGCGCGGATTGGGGCAAGGCGGTTGCCCATGCCGGGCTCGGGATCACCATGATCGGGATCTCGGCGATGCTGGCCTGGAACCAGGAGGACATCCGCGTGGCCCAGATCGGCGAGCGCTACGAGCTTGGCAGCTATGGCTTCCAGCTCGACCGGGTGCAGAAGCTGGAAGGCCCGAACTACATTTCGACCATGGCCACCGTCAGCGTCTGGCGCGGCGACCGTCAGATCACCGAGATGCATCCCGAAAAGCGGGTCTATCCGGTCGCGGGCATGCCCACCACGGAAGCCGCGATCGACAGCGGCTTGCTGCGCGATCTCTATCTCGCCATCGGCGATCCGCAGGACAATGGCGGCTGGGCGGTGCGCACCTATATCAAGCCCTTCGCCAACTGGATCTGGATGGGCGCCATCGTGATGGCTCTGGGCGGGCTTCTCAGCCTCTCGGACCGCCGTGTCCGCGTCGCGGCCGGCGCGCGCAAGGAGCGCGGCCCGACCCTGCCGCAGCCCGCAGAATGAGGATGCCGATGCCCAGACGCGCACTGATCGCCCTTTTGCTGGCCCTGAGCCTGACCCCGGTTCTGAGCGGGCCGCTGCGCGCGGTCGAGCCCAACGAGGTTCTGGCGGACCCCGCCGAGGAGGCCCGCGCCCGCGAGATCTCGAAGGAGATCCGCTGTCTGGTCTGCCGCAACGAGAGCATCGACGATTCGAATGCCGATCTGGCCCGCGATCTCCGGCTGCTGGTGCGCGAGCGGATCGAGGCGGGCGACAGCAATACCGAGGTCGTCGACTATCTGGTCGCGCGTTACGGCGAATATGTCCTGCTGAAGCCGACGGCGACCGGCTCGAACCTCGTTCTCTACATCGCGGGCCCCGCCATGCTGCTGCTGGGGCTCGGCGTTGCCGCCTTCTACATCCGTTCGCGCAGGGGCGGGCGCGACACGGGCTCGGAGGCGCTGAACGCCGAGGAAGAGGCCCGGCTGAAAGAGATCCTCGGCAAATAGGGCCTGACCTCGCGTCTCCCTTTTCCCCGGACGCGTGGCCGCTAGTCTGGCCGGAGAACGGGACATCGGAGGACGCCGCCGTGACGGATTACACGACCATCGGATATGATTGCGCGGACGGGGTGGCGGTGGTGACCCTGAGCCGGCCCGAGGTTATGAACGCGCTCAGCGCGCGGATGCGGGCCGAGATCACCCATGCGATGCGGGCGGCGGGGCAGGCGGCGCGGGTGGTGGTGCTGACCGGGGCGGGCCGGGCCTTCTGTTCGGGGCAGGATCTGGGCGACGGCGCCAATATCGCCGAGATCGACATCGAGCGCACGCTGCGCGACGAATACGAACCGATGCTGAGCGCCATCATCGATTGTCCGGTGCCGGTGATCGCGGCGGTGAACGGCGCCGCGGCCGGGGCCGGGGCCAATCTGGCGCTGGCCGCCGATGTGGTCATCGCCTCCGAGGCGGCGGTCTTCGTGCAGGCCTTCACCCGGATCGGGCTGATCCCGGATGCCGGCGGCACCTACTGGCTGCCGCGGCAGGTGGGCTTTGCGCGCGCCATGGGGGCCGCGCTTTTCGCCGAGCCGGTCCCGGCGCGGCAGGCGGTCGAGTGGGGCATGATCTGGGAGGCGGTCCCCGAGGAGGGCTTCGAGGCGCATTGGCGCGCCCGTGCGGGCCAGCTCGCCGCCGGGCCGACCGTGGCCTATGCCAATCTCAAGACCGCGCTGCGGCGCTCGGTCTCGAACGATTTCGCGAGCCAGCTGTCGCTCGAGGCCGAGCTGCAGGGACGCTGCGGCGCCTCCCGCGATTTCAAGGAGGGCGTGCTGGCCTTCCTCGAAAAGCGCATGGCGAAATTCGAGGGGCGCTGAGCCCCGCACCCGGCCGGTTTCTGCCGATCGGGAGTGCTTCGGGGAACAGCGGTGGCGGGCCATGCGTTTGGGTGGGGAATGACCCAACGGAAAGGATCAGCCATGACCCGTCTTCACACGATCACTGCGGTTTCCCTTCTGGGCGCGGCCCTTCTGGCCGGTTGCGGCGACAGCTATGGCGAACGCGCGCTGACAGGCGCCGGCATCGGCGCGGGCGTCGGGGCCGCGACCGGCAACGATATCGGTACCAGCGCGGCGGTTGGGGCAGGTGCGGGTATCCTGACCAAGTGACCGGACCTGCGCGGGCGGCCGTCGCCCTGAACTGAAACGGGTCCGCAGGGCATCTGCCTGCGGACCCGTTCTTTCGGTCGGTGGCTTGCGGGGGCGCGATCAGCCCCGGTCTTCGACATCCACGTAGTCGCGGCGGGTGGCGCCGGTGTAAAGCTGGCGCGGACGGCCGATCTTCATCGCCGGATCGCCGATCATTTCCTTCCACTGCGAAATCCAGCCGACGGTGCGGCTGACCGCGAAGATCGGCGTGAACATCGAGGTCGGGAAGCCCATCGCGTCGAGGATGATGCCCGAGTAGAAATCGACATTCGGGTAGAGCTTCTTCGAGACGAAATACTCGTCTTCGAGCGCGATCTTCTCGAGCTCCATCGCGACCTTCAGGGTCTCGTTGTTCTCGATGCCCAGAAGCTCCAGCACCTCGTCGGCGGATTGCTTCATGACCTTCGCGCGCGGGTCGAAATTCTTGTAGACCCGGTGGCCGAAGCCCATCAGGCGGAACGGATCGTTCTTGTCCTTGGCACGGGCGATGAATTCCGGGATCCGGTCGACGGTGCCGATCTCGCGCAGCATCTCCAGGCAGGCCTGGTTGGCGCCGCCATGGGCCGGGCCCCAGAGACAGGCGATACCGGCCGCGATGCAGGCAAAGGGGTTCGCGCCCGAGGAGGAGGCCAGACGCACGGTCGAGGTCGAGGCGTTCTGTTCGTGATCCGCATGCAGCGTCAGGATGCGGTCCATGGCACGGGTCAGGATCGGGTCGACCTCGTATTCCTCGCAGGGCACGGCAAAGCACATGCGCAGGAAGTTCGAGGCATAGTCCAGATCGTTGCGCGGATAGACGAAGGGCTGGCCGATCGAATACTTGTAGGCCATCGCGGCGATGGTCGGGACCTTGGCGATCAGGCGGATCGAGGCGACCTCGCGCTGCCAGGGGTCCGAGATGTCGGTCGAGTCGTGGTAGAAGGCCGACATGGCGCCGACCACGGCCACCATGACCGCCATCGGGTGGGCGTCGCGGCGGAAGCCGGTGAAGAAGCGGTGCATCTGTTCATGCACCATGGTGTGGCGGGTGACGCGGTTCTCGAAATCCTCCAGCTGGGTCGCGGTCGGCAATTCGCCGTAAAGCAGCAGGTAGCAGACTTCGAGGAAGTGGGATTTCTCGGCAAGCTGGTCGATCGGGTAGCCGCGATGCAGAAGCTCGCCCTTGTCGCCGTCGATGAAGGTGATCTTGCTTTCGCAGGAGGAGGTCGAGGTGAAGCCCGGATCGTGGGTGAAGATCCCCATCTGGCCGTAGAGCTTGCGGATGTCGACCACGTCGGGGCCTGCGCTCGGGCTCAGCACGGGCAGTTCGTACGAGGTTTCACCCAGGGTCAGTGTTGCAGATTTCTTGCTGTCATCCATGAAAGTCCCTCTTCTTGAGAGACCGGGCCGCGCTCCCTGTTCGCGGCGCCGGTCGGTGGCGTGCAGAGGGCTTTCGGCGGCGACGCCTCAGCCCTGGGTGTCAGCCAGCCGGGCGAGCGTTTCCTCCCGGCCGATGACAAGCATCATGTCGAAGATGCTGGGCGTAACCGTTCGCCCGGCAAGCGCGGCGCGAAGCGGCTGGGCCAACTTGCCGAGACCGAGGCCATGGGCCTCGGCGACACCGGTCACGGCCGCCTCGAGTGCGTCACGCGTCCAGCTAGCACTTTGCAGCTGCGGCGTCAATTCTGCCAGTATACCACGGGATACATCATCGAGAGATTTTGCCGCTTTCTGATCCGGTTCGAACGGCCGTTCTCCCAGAACGAAGTGAGCCTTCTCAAGGAGTTGCGGAATTGTCTTCGCGCTTTGCTTGAGGCAGGGCAGGGCGCGGGCAAAACCGTCTTTCTGCGCGGGCGAAAGCGGCGGCTGTGTCGTCGCTGCCAGGTAATCGGTCACTTCCTGCATGAGTGCAGCATCTTCCGCCGCCGCCAGGTGCCGGCCCGAGAGGTTCTCGAGTTTCTTGAAGTCGAGCCGGGCCGGAGACCGCCCGATTCCCTCCAGCGCGAACCAGGCCTTGGCCTGATCGTCAGTGAAGAACTCGTCATCGCCATGCGACCAGCCGAGCCGGGCCAGATAGTTGCGCATGGCGGCGGCCGGGTAGCCCATCGCCTGATATTCCTCGACCCCGAGCGCGCCATGGCGCTTCGACAGCTTCTTGCCGTCGGGGCCGTGGATCAGCGGGATATGGGCCCAGACCGGCACCGGCCAGCCCATGGCGTGGTAGATCTGCATCTGCCGGGCGGCGTTGTTCAGGTGGTCGTCGCCCCGGATCACATGGGTCACGCCCATGTCGTGATCGTCGACCACCACAGCCAGCATGTAGGTGGGCGTGCCGTCCGAGCGCAGCAGCACCATGTCGTCAAGCTGGTCGTTGCCGATCTTCACATCGCCCTGCACCTTGTCCCCGATCACCGTCGCGCCCTCGCGGGGCGCCTTCAGCCGGATCACATAGGGCGCATCGGGATGGGTCGCGGGATCGGCCTCGCGCCAGGGGCTTTGATAGAGCGTCGAGCGGCCCTCGGCCCGGGCGGCCTCGCGAAAGGCCTCGATCTCGTCCTGGGTCGCGAAGCATTTATAGGCGGTGCCGTTTGCCAGCATCTCCCGCGCGACTTCGGCATGACGGGGGGCGCGTTCGAACTGGCTGACCGCCTCGCCGTCCCAGTCGAGACCGAGCCAGGTCAGCCCCTTCAGGATCGCGGCCGTCGCCTCGGGGGTCGAGCGGGCACGGTCGGTATCCTCGATCCGCAGCAGGAAGCGACCGCCCCGGCCGCGCGCATAAAGCCAGTTGAACAGCGCGGTCCGCGCGCCGCCGATATGCAGGAACCCGGTCGGCGAGGGCGCGAAACGGGTGATGACAGGGCCGTCCGACATGTCGGTCATGAGCCTTAACCTTTTATTCACCATGGTGGAGATAGCGTTTCCGCCTGTCTAGGAGATCGCTGCGGAGAGGACAAGCGGTGGGGCTGCTGCTGACGGGGCCGGTCACGCCTGGGCGTCCGGCGCGGCTGGTGCGGATGCCGGCCCGGGCGATGTCGGCGCTGCTGACAGCGGTCGAGGTCCGGCGCGGCCATCTCTTCCCCTGGACGCCGGTCTTCCTGTCGCTGGGCATCGGCCTCTATTTCACCCGGGCCACCGAACCGCCGCTCTGGGCGCTCTGGGCCTTTGCCGGGGCGGCGGCCCTGCTGGCCCTTGCCGCGCGCCGATTGCCCGAGCTTTGGGCGCCGGTCCTGATCGCGCTGGCGCTGGTGGCCGGAGGGGCGGCGCTTGCGGGCGCGCGCGCCCATATGGTCGCGGCGCCGAAACTCGATCACCGGGTCTATGGCGCGCTCGAGGGGCGGGTGCTGGTGCTTGACCGGTCGAGCTCGGATGCGCCGCGGATCACGCTCGACCGGGTCTGGATCGAGCGCGTTCCGCCAGGCGAGACGCCGCGACGGCTGCGCGTGGCGCTGCATGGCGCGGGCGGCGTGACCGCGCCGCCGCCCGGCGCCCGGATCGCGATGATGGCGCATCTGTCGCCGCCAAGCGCACCGGCCGAGCCCGGCGGCTTCGATTTCCGCCGCCATGCCTGGTTCAAGCAGATCGGGGCGGTGGGCTATGCCAACAGCCCGGCGGTGACGCTGAGCCCGCCCGAGGGCGGCGCGACGCTGCTGGTGCACCGGATGCGGACGGCGCTGTCGGAGGCGCTCCGGGCCCGCATCCCCGGCGATCAGGGCGCCTTTGCGGCGGCGATCCTGACCGGCGACCGCTCGGCCATGTCGCGCGATATGATCCAGGCGCTGCGCGATTCGAACCTTGCGCATCTGCTGGCGATCTCGGGGCTGCATATGGGGCTTCTGACCGGGGTGATCTTCGCCGCGCTCCGCTTCGCGCTGGCGCTCTGGCCGCGGCTGGCGCTGCGCCTGCCGGTCAAGAAGATCGCGGCGGCGGGGGCGCTGGCGGTTGGGGCGGTCTATCTGGCGCTGTCGGGCGGCAATGTCGCGACCGAGCGCGCCTTCATCATGGTCGCGGCCGTCCTCGGCGCGGTGATGGCCGACCGCCGGGCGCTGACCCTGCGCGCGGTGGCGCTGGCGGCACTGATCGTGCTGGTCCTGACCCCCGAAAGCCTGACCCGGGCGGGGTTCCAGATGTCCTTCGCCGCGACAACGGCGCTGATCGCGGTCTTCGCCGCGCTGCGCGACCGGCCCGAAGGCGGCTGGCGCCCGCCCCGCTGGGCGCAGGGCGTGCTGGCGGTGGTGATCTCCTCGGCGGTGGCCGGCGCCGCGACCGCGCCTTTCGGTGCCGCGCATTTCAACCAGGTCTCGCAATTCGGGCTGCTCGCCAATCTGGCCTCGGTGCCGCTGATGGGGCTTCTGGTGATGCCCGCCGCGGTTGCCGCCGCCTGTCTCGCACCTTTCGGGCTGGCGGTGCTGGGGCTCGAGCCGATGCGCTGGGGCATCGCCTGGATCCTCTGGGTGGCCGAGCGGGTCGCGGGGCTTGACGGCGCGGTCTGGCCGGTGCCCGCGCCGGGGCCTGCCGTGCTGCCACTGATCGCGCTGGGGGCGCTTTGGGTCATGCTCTGGACCGGCCGCGCCCGGGTGCTGGGTCTGCTGCCGATCCTTGCGGCTTTCGCGCTGTGGTCGGCGGCCCAGCGTCCGGCGCTGCTGATCGCCGAAAGCGGGGGGCTGATGGGCGCGATGGGCCCCGAGGGGCGGGCCCTGTCGAAACCGTCGGGCGAGGGCTTCGTCGCGCTCAGCTGGCTGGAAAACGATGGCGACCGCGCCGATCAGGCCACGGCCTTTGCGCGGCCCGGGCTGACCGGCGCGCGTGGCGAACAGGAGGCGATGGTGGCGGGGCAGCGGGTGACGCTGATCACCGGGCGCGGCTGGGCCGAGCGGATCGCGCCCGCCTGCGCGCGCGGCTGGGTGGTGGTGCCGCAATATGTGGACGATCCGCCGGCGGGCTGCCGGATCTTCGAGCGCGCCGCGCTGGCCCGGACCGGGGCGCTGGCGCTTTTCCCCGGCGCCGATGGCCCGCGCCTTGTGACCGCCCGCACGCTTGCGGGCGCGCGGCTCTGGGCTCAGTAGCTGCGGATCAGCCCGACCAGACGGCCCTGCACCTTGACCTGATCCGAGCGCAGGATGCGGGTCTCATAGGCCGGGTTCGCGGCCTCGAGCGCGATCATCTCGCCCTTGCGGCGAAAGCGTTTCAGCGTGGCCTCGAAGCCCTCGACCAGCGCCACCACGATCTCGCCATTCTCGGCCGTGTTCTGTTCGCGGATGACCACCACGTCGCCATCGTTGATCCCGGCCTCGATCATCGAGTCGCCCTTGACCTCGAGCGCGTAATGCCGCCCCCGGCCCGACAGCATCGCGCCGGGCACGGCCACGGTATGCGAGACCTCCGAGATTGCCTCGATCGGCGTGCCGGCCGCGATCCGGCCCATCACCGGCAGTTCCAGCGCATGGACGGGCGTCACATCCATCGCGCCCGACGGGGGAGGCGTCTCCGAGCGGTCGCCCTCGATCACCACCGGGCGGAAGCCCTTGGCCTCCAGCGCCTCGGGCAGCTTGACGATCTCGATGGCGCGGGCGCGGTGGGCCAGACGGCGGATGAAACCGCGTTCCTCCAGCGCCGTGATCAGCCGGTGGATGCCCGATTTCGAGCGCAGGTCCAGCGCCTCCTTCATCTCGTCGAAGGACGGGGGAACGCCGTCGCGCTGCATCCTTTTATGAATGAATTCAAGAAGATCCAGTTGCTTTCGTGTCAACATGTTCATCCCCCCACAGGATCGCGTTCTCTCCTGTTCTAGACATGTTCACGTTTTGTGTCAAGCTTTAGTTAACGCAACGTCAAATACTCTGCCAAGGTTCCTGCGGGGTGCGGCCCGTCGCCCGCCGGACGGATCAGAAGCGCATCTGCCTCGGCCAGCACGGTCAAGAGCGCGCTGTCCTGGCTTTCGAAGGGCAGAAGACCGTCGGGCGTCAGTCGCGCCCTGAGGTAATGGGTGCGCGGGCCGTTGGCCTCGACGGCGGCGGCAAGCGGCGCGCGCGCGGTGGGCAGCGGTGCCTTCGGCAGGCCCTGGAAGGCGCGCAGCGCGGGCCGCAGGAAGATATGGCCGCAGACCATGGCCGAGACCGGGTTGCCGGGCAGCCCGATCATCGCGGCGGCGCCCAGACGGCCCGCCATCACCGGCTTTCCGGGCCGCATCGCGACCTTGTAGAAGGCCGGCGCCATCCCGAGATCGGCCGCCACCTTGCCGACGATGTCGTGATCGCCGACCGAGGCGCCGCCGATGGTCACGACCAGGTCGGCGCCCTCGGCCAGGGCAAAGACGCTGCGCAGTGACGCTTCGCTGTCGCGGGCGATGGGCAGCAGCCGCGCGATGCCGCCCTCGGCCTCGATCAGCGCCTTCAGCCCGAAGCCGTTCGCGGCCACGATCTGGTCGGGGCCGGGGGTGTCGCCCGGCATCACCAGCTCGTCGCCGGTCGCGATCAGCGCGATCTCGGGGCGGCGATGGACGGGCAGGGCGGGCAGGTTCATCGCCGCGGCCAGTGCCAGATCGGCCGGGCCCAGACGGCGCGGCGCGGACAGGGGCTCGCCCTCGCGGAAATCGCCGCCCGCCGCGCGGATATTGGTGCCGTGATCGAAGCCCGTGCCCAGGACGATCCGGTCGCCCTCGCGGGTGACATCCTCCTGGATGACGACGCGGTCGGCGCCCTCGGGCAGCGGCGCGCCGGTGAAGATCCGGACCGCCTGGCCCGGGGCCACGGTGCCGGTCCAGCCAGACCCCGCGGCGGCCTCGCCCTCGACGCGCAGCGTCGCGCCCGGGCGGGCGTCATCCTCGCGGATCGCGTAGCCGTCCATCGCCGAGGCGGCGAAGGGCGGCTGGCTGCGGCGCGCGGCGACCGGACGGGCCAGCACCCGGCCCGCGGCCTCGGCCAGCGGCACCTCATCGACGGGCAGCGGCGCGATCAGGTCGAAGACATGGCCAAGCGCCTCGTCGACCGGGATCATTCGCCGGCCTCGTAGCGGCCGGACTTGCCGCCCTCTTTCAGCTTCAGCCGGATGCCGCCGATCTCCATGCCCTTCTCGGCGGCCTTCAGCATGTCATAGACGGTCAGCGCGGCCGTGGTGACGGCGGTCAGCGCCTCCATCTCGACCCCGGTGCGGCCGCCGGTCCTGACCGTGGCCTCGATCCGCAGGCCCGGCAGGCTGTCATCGGGGGTCAGATCGACCGCGACCCGGGTGATCGGCAGTGGATGGCAGAGCGGGATCAGGTCCGAGGTCTTCTTGGCCCCCATGATGCCCGCAAGCCGCGCGACGCCGATCACGTCGCCCTTCCTGGCGGTGCCCGCGACGACCAGCGCCAGCGTCTCGGGCTGCATCCGCACCCAGCCGGTCGCCACCGCCAGCCGCGCGGTCTCGGGCTTCTCGGAAACATCGACCATATGGGCCCGGCCCTCGGCGTCGAAATGGGTCAGCTCGGCCATCAATGCGCGCCCATCGACGGATTGCTCAGCAGCGTGCGGGTGGCGGCGGTGACATCGTCCTGGCGCATCAGGCTTTCGCCGATCAGGAAGCTGCGGACCCCGTACATCGCCATCTGCGCCAGATCGGCCGGGCTGTGGAGCCCGGATTCGCTGACGATCTGGCTGCCCTCGGGCACCCGCTTGGCCAGCTGTTTCGTGGTCTCGAGGCTGGTCTCGAAGGTCTTGAGGTTGCGATTGTTGATGCCGATCAGCGGCGATTTCAGCTTGGCGGCGCGGTCGAGCTCGGCGGCATCATGCACCTCGATCAGCGCATCCATTCCCCAGGAGGTCGCCGCCTCCTCGAGTTCGGCGGCCTGGGCGTCCGAGACGCTGGCCATGATGATCAGGATGCAGTCGGCGCCCAGCGCCCGGGCCTCGGCCACCTGATAGGTGTCGTAAAGAAAATCCTTGCGCAGCACCGGCAGCTTCACGGCGGCGCGGGCCTGGGGGAGATAGGCCTTGTCGCCCTGGAAGGAGGGGGTGTCGGTCAGCACCGACAGGCAGGCCGCGCCGCCCGCCTCATAGGCATGGGCCAGCGCGGGCGGGTCGAAATCGGGGCGGATCAGCCCCTTCGACGGGCTGGCCTTCTTGATCTCGGCGATCAGCCCGTACCCCGTCAGCGCGGCGCGGTGCAGCGCCTGGGCAAAGCCGCGCACCGCGGGGGCTGCGCGGGCCTCGGCCTCGATCTCGGAGAGCGGCCGCGCGGCCTTGTCGGCGGCGACCTCTTCCAGCTTGTAGGCCTTGATGCGGTCCAGAATTGTCCCGGTCATGCCGCTTTCTCCGAACTGATCTGGGCGAGGCCCTCGACCTTGGCCCGGGCCGCGCCGCTGTCGATGCTGGCGCGGGCCTGCTCGACGCCTTCGGTCAGCGTGGTGACGCGCCCCGCCACCACCAGCGCGGCGGCCGCGTTCAGCAGCACCGCATCGCGATAGGCCGAGGGCTCGCCGTCGAGCAGCGCCGCGAAGGCGCGGGCATTGTGCTCGGGGGTGCCGCCGATGATGGCCTCGAAGGGATGGACCGGCAGGCCCGCCTCTTCGGGATGAAGCTCGCGCTCGGTGATGGTGCCCTGTTCCAGCATCGCGACATGGCTGATCCCGGCGATCGACAGCTCGTCGGTGCCGTCGCCGCCATGCACCAGCCAGGCGACCTCGGTGCCGAGCCGGTCCAGCGTCTCGGCCATCGGCCGGAGCAGCGCCTGCGAGAAGGTGCCGGTCAGCTGGCGCGTGACCCCGGCGGGGTTGGTCAGCGGGCCGAGGATGTTGAAGATGGTGCGGGTGCCCAGCTCGGCCCGGGTCGGGCCGACATGGGCCATGGCCGGATGGTGCATGGGCGCCATCATGAAGCCGATGCCGACCTCCTTCAGCGCCTTCTCGACCACATCGGCGCCGACCATCACGTTGATGCCCAGATGGGTCATGGCATCCGCCGCGCCGGATTTCGACGACAGGTTGCGGTTGCCGTGCTTGGCCACCGTCACGCCAGCGCCCGCCACCACGAAGGCGGTCGCGGTCGAGATGTTCAGCGTGCCCTTGCCGTCGCCGCCGGTGCCGACGATGTCGATTGCGTCCGCAGGCGCGCGCACCTTGCGGCATTTCGAGCGCATGACCTTGGCCGCGGCGGCATATTCGTCGACGGTTTCGCCGCGGGTGCGCAGCGCCATCAGCAGGCCGCCGATCTGGCTGGGCGTCGCCTCGCCCTCGAACAGCGCCTCGAAGGCGGTCTCGGCCTCGTCCCGGGTCAGCGGCCGGTCGGCGGCAAGGCCGATCAGAGGTTTCAGGCTGTCGCTCATGCGGGCTCCTTCACGGTGTCGAGGAACGTCCTGAGCAGGGCATGGCCATGCTCCGAGGCGATGCTTTCGGGATGGAACTGCACCCCGTGGATCGGCAGGTCGCGATGGCGCAGCCCCATGATCGTTCCGTCTTCCAGCCAGGCATTGGCGATCAGGCAGTCGGGCAGGCTGGAGCGCTCGACGATCAGCGAATGATAGCGCGTCGCCTCGAAGGGCGAGGGCAGCCCGGAAAACACGCCCGAGCCGTCATGTTCGATGCGGCCCATCTTGCCATGCACGATCTCGGGCGCGCGCACGACCTTGCCGCCGAAAGCCTCGCCGATGGTCTGATGCCCGAGGCAGACGCCCATCAGCGGTGTGCCGGTCTCGGCCGCGGCGCGGGCGAGCGGCAGGCAGATCCCGGCCTGGGCCGGGTCGCAGGGGCCGGGCGACAGCAGGATCGCCGAGGGCCGCAACGCCATCGCCTCCTGCACATTGAGCGTATCGTTGCGCAGGACCCTGGTCTCGGCGCCGAGCTCGCCCAGATAATGGACCAGATTATAGGTGAAACTGTCGTAATTGTCGATCAAGAGCAGCATGGTCAGCGCTTTCGCGAAAGGGGATGAACCGGGTCGCGGGTCGGGCTATACATGCCCGGAGCGACGCGCCCCGGTCAAGGGGCGGCGGCGGGGCAAAGGGTCCCGTATCGGACAGGGCGGCCCGGGCAGGCCGCCGGGAAGTCGGAGGTAAGAGGCATGGGCAGGGGGTTTTTCGGCGGCGTTCTCTGGGGGGCCGCAACAAGCGGTCTGGCGCTGGCCGCTCTGGCGGTCGTGGTGCCGCCCGGGAAGCCGTTGGACGAGGCGCGGGGCGAGGCGCCGGCGCCGCGTTTCTCTGCGGTGCCCGAGCGCGCCGGGCCTGCGGCTCCCGAGCCCGACAGCGTCCCGGCGCCGGTCGCGGCTCCGGCCGCGCGTCCCGAGATCTCGGCCGCGCCCGAAGCCGGGCCCGCCACCGATATCGAGCTGCCGCCCGGCTCGGAATTCAACCGGTCCCGGCCCGCGACCGAGGCCCGGCCGCCCGAAGCCGAAGAGATCCCGCGCGAGGCCCCGACGATGGGGGCGCCCGCGCCGGTCGACGTGACCGAGGCGCCCTTGCCCGACACCGCGCCCGCCGCCGCGCCCGCGCCGGTTTCGGCGATGCCCGAGACGATGGCCCCGCCGATGGGCTCGGATGCGGCGCTCGATCTGGGCGGGGCGGCCTCCCCCGCCGCCGAGGACCCGCCGCCCGCGGCCCGCGCCATGCACGGCCCGGCCGCCCCGGAGGCCGCTGCCGCGCCCGTGCCCGAGCCGGCCGCCCCCGAAAGCCCACGGGAGGCTGCCCCGGCGACGTCTCCCGACGCGTCACCTGCGATGCCTGCCGGTACGTCCCCCGATATTTCTGCCGCAACGTCCCCCGAGTCTTCTTCGGGGACAGAGACGCCGGAGGCCGCCGCCGGTCCGGCGCCCGAGACTGATCGAGAGACTGTTCTTGACGCGAGCCCCGAGACAGCACCCGAGACTGCCCTCGACTCCGAGACAGTCCCCGAGATTGCCGCCGACCCCGAGACGGGTCCCGAGGCCGAGCCTGAAGTCGTGCCCGAGGCCGAAACCGCGCCGGAGGCCGGATCCGAGGCCCCCGCTGTCCTGCCTGAGGTCCTGCCGCCGCCGGGGCCCGCCGATCCGACCATGCCGGGACGCGCGGCCGGTCCGCTCAGGCCGGATGCCCCGTTGCCCATGATCGGCGAGCAGGCGGCGCCGGTGGACGCCGCGCCGGAGGCGGCCAGACCCGCGACGCCAGCGATGCCCGGGGCGCTGGCGCTCAATGCCGTGCCCTTCAGGGCCCCGCCCGGGGCGCCTCTGTTGTCGCTGGTGCTGATCGATATCGGCGCGGAAGGGCTCGACCGTCAGACGCTTCTGACCTTTCCCTTCCCGGTGACCTTCGTTCTGGACCCCGCCGCGCCCGATGCCGAGGCCGCGATGGCGGCCTATCGCGAGGCGGGCTATGAGGTGGCGGTGCTGGGCAGCGGGCTTGCGGATCTGGCGCCCGAGGCCGCCGCCGCCCGTCTCGGCGAGGCGTTCGACCGGATCGATGGCGGCATCGCCCTCGTCACTCCCGAAGAGCGCGGGTTTGAGGGCGATCGCGACCTGAGCGGGACTGTGCTGGGCCTGCTGGAGGCCAGCGGCCATGGGCTTTTGACCGCCGACAAGGGCCTGACCGACGCCCTGCGCGCGGCGGAACAGGCCGGGCTGCGCGAGGCCGGTATCTTCCAGACGCTGGATGACGCGGGGCAGGATGCCGAGACCATCCAGCGGATGCTCAACCGCGCGGTGCTCGAGGCGCGACAGAACGGTCACGCGGTGATTGTCGGTCACAGCCATCCCGAGACCGTGACCGCGATTTACGCATGGGCGCTGCTGTCGGGGCCGGCCGATGCGGTTCTTGCCCCGCTCTCGGCGGTGCTGCGCCAGTCCCGGCCCTGATGCACCGCCTGCTTCGGGCGGGTTACGCCACGGCGCTCCGGAGCCGCGCAAGATAGCCCTGCCGCCCCGCGGCCCTGCGCCAGTCGGCCTCGGGCTGGCGCAGGGCGCGGTCGGCGTCGATCTCGACCTCGTCGAAGCCGCAGGCCCGCGCCATCGGATATTGCTCGGGGATGAGCTGCCCGGCGGCGCGGAGCCGCCCGGCAAAGCCCATCCGCCGCAGCCTGCGCGCGAGGGTGAAACCGCGCCCGTCCGCAACCGCCGGAAAGACCACCCGGATCGCCGCGATCCGCGCGAGATGGGGCCCGAGCAGGTCCGGATCGGTCTCCGGGGCCAGCGCGACCCGGACCGGATCGGGCCGGGCAGGGCCGTCGAGATCGGCAGGGCTCAGCCAGTCCTCTGCGGGACCTGCAGGCGCAAAGCCCGCATCGGTGACGAGAATTGCCGTGCTCATGCCACGCCCTCCGCACCCATCCGCACGAAGCGGCCATTGACCAGGTGAATGCCGCATTCCTGCTTGTCCTGTCCGCGCCAGCGGCCCGCGCGCGGGTCCTCGCCCGGGGCGACGCGGCTGGTGCAGGGCGCGCAGCCGATCGACGGATACCCGCGCGAGACCAGCGGATGCCGGGGCAGGTCGTGGCGCTCGATATAGGCCGCGACCTCGTCGCGCCCCCAGCCATGCAGCGGGTTGATCTTGACCCGCCCGGCCTCGTCGGTCTCGCAGACATGCATCGCCTGGCGCTCGCGCGTCTGGTGGCGCTTGCGTCCGGTGACCCAGGCGCCGAAGCCCGCCAGCGCGCGTTCCAGCGGCTCGGTCTTGCGCAGATGGCAGCAGAGATCGGGGTCGCTGCGATGCAGATCGCCCGCCGGATCGTGCAGCTCGAGCGCCTCCGCGTCGGGCCGCAAGCTGCGTATCCCGGTCAGCCCCAGCCCGGCCGCGACCTCGCGCTGATAGGCCAGCGTCTCGGGAAACAGCATCTCGGTCTCGAGAAACAGCACCGGCAGGCCGGGGTCGAGCTCGGCCACCATGTGCAGAAGCACGACCGATTCCGCCCCGAAGGACGAGACCAGCGCCAGCCGCCCGGCATGTCTTTCGGCCATCTCGGCCAGCACCTCTTGCGGCGTCGCGCCGTCCAGACGGCGGTTCAGTGCCGCAAGCTGCGGTTCCACCCGTTCGAACCCGGTTTCAGGCCGCATCTTCCTTGCTCCCCTCACTGTAAAGCGCCTTCTGGAAGGGCGCGAGCCCCAGCCGCCGGTAGGCGTCGGCGAACCCTTCCGCCGGGCCGTCGCGCCGCTCCAGATAGGCCATCACGATACGTTCCACCGCGCCCACGATCTCGCCCGCGGCAAAGCCCGGGCCGGTGCGCTCGCCGATGGCGATCCGGTCCGTCGGATCGCC
The DNA here is from genome assembly GCF_001633165.1 of Rhodovulum sulfidophilum DSM 1374. Lineage (NCBI taxonomy): Bacteria > Pseudomonadati > Pseudomonadota > Alphaproteobacteria > Rhodobacterales > Paracoccaceae > Rhodovulum > Rhodovulum sulfidophilum. Next base: position 2,311,258 of record NZ_CP015418.1, read on the forward strand.
GCCCAGCGTGATCTGATAGGTCTCGACGCCCGCACGTTCGAGCCCGAGAATGCCGATATCGGCGACATGGTGATGGCCGCAGGCATTGATGCAGCCCGAGACGTTCAGCCTCAGCGGGCCGACCTCATGGGCCAGATCGAGGGTCTCGAACAGGACCGCGACCTCCTGCGCGACCGGGATCGAGCGGGCCGTGGCCAGCGCGCAGTAATCCATGCCCGGGCAGGCGATGATGTCCGAGATCAGCCCGGCATTAGCCGCCGCCAGCCCCGCCGCCGCCAGCGCCTCGAAGACCGCGGGCAGGTCGTCCTTGCGGACATGCGGCAGGATCACGTTCTGGCGGTGGCTGATCCGGATCTCGTCATAGCCATAGGTCTCGGCCAGATCGGCGATGACCCGCATCTGATCGGCGCTGGCATCGCCCGGCTGCTGACCGGGCGTCTTCAGCGAGACGGTGACGATGGCATGATCCTCGCGCCGGTGGGCGGCAAGGTTGGTGTCGGCCCAGGCCCGGAATGCGGGGCTGCCAGGCGGGATCGCGGTGCCGCCCGCGCGGAACCCGGGCGCGCGGAAGGCCGCGCGGATGTCGGCCAGGGCGGCCTCTGCGCCGGGGAACTCGGTCCGGGTCTCGGCAAAGCGCGCCTCGACCAGATCGCGGATGGTGTCGAGCCCCATCTCGTGGACCGCGATCTTGATCCGGGCCTTGTACTTGTTGTCGCGACGGCCGAGCTGGTTGTAGACCCCCAGCACCGCCTCGATATAGGGCACCAGATCCGCCTCGGGCAGGAAGTCGCGGATCACCCGGCCGATCATCGGGGTGCGGCCGAGACCGCCGCCGACGCTGACCTGAAAGCCCTGGGCTCCGTCCCGCGCGACGACGCGCAGCCCGATGTCATGGGCCCGGGTCACGGCGCGGTCGGCGGTGGCGCCGGTGATCGCGATCTTGAACTTGCGCGGCAGGTACTGGAACTCGGGGTGATCGCTCGACCATTGCCGCAACAGCTCGGCATAGGGGCGCGGATCGGCGATCTCGTCGGCGGCGGCGCCCGCGAAATGGTCCGAGGTCACGTTGCGCACGCAATTGCCCGAGGTCTGGATCGCATGCATGCCGACATCGGCCAGCGCGTCCAGCATGTCGGGCACGTCGCGGAGTTTCGGCCAGTTGAACTGGATGTTCTGGCGGGTGGTGAAATGGCCGTAGCCGCGATCCCAGCGTTCCGAGATCGCCGCAAGCTGGCGCATCTGGCGCGCATCGAGCGTGCCATAGGGAATGGCCACGCGCAGCATGTAGGCGTGAAGCTGCAGATAAAGCCCGTTCATCAGCCGGAGCGGCTTGAACTCGTCCTCGGTCAGGCGGCCGTCGATCCGGCGCGCGACCTGGTCGCGGAACTGGCGCACGCGGTCGCGCACGAAACTCTCGTCGAAATCGGAATAGGCGTACATCGTCACTCTCCGGGGCGTTGGTCGGGGCGTTGGTCGGGGCGGTCCGACGCGTGGGCCGGGCCACGGACGCGGAAGACCTCGCGGAAATGCAGCGGCGCGGGGCCCTGGGGGGCGGTCGCGACCTCGGCGAGATAGGGGCCGACGACGCGGCCGGATTCCGCCTCGGCCTCGGCCAGCCGGGCCTGGGCTGTGGCCGGGTCGTCCAGCACCTCGGCCTCGCGGATCGTGGCCGACCAGCGGCCTTGGGCGGTGCGCCAGACCGGATGGCCCTCGAACAGGTCGTTGGCGGTGACGACGCTGGGGTTGAAACGGCGCTTCATCGGGCGGCCTCCTGCAGCAGGGGAAGCGACCGGGCGGCCGCGCGAGGGGCCAGACCCAGCAGGATGACGGCGGGGCCGGTCAGCCCGGCCGAGGCGATCTCGGTCGCCAGCGTGCCCAGCGTCGCGGCCAGGATGCGTTCCTCGGGGCGGCCGGCATTCTCGACCACGCTGACCGGGGTCGCGGCCTCGGCGCCATGCATCATCAGCCGCCCCTGGAGGAAGCGCGCGGCGCGCTTGCCCATGTAGATCGCGGCGACCGCGCCCGGCCGGGCGAGCGTGGCCCAGTCGTGATCGGCAAGGCCATTCACGTCATGCCCGGTCAGCACCCGCAAGTCCGAATTGCGGCCGCGCCGGGTCAGGCTCTGGCCAAGGCTTGCCGCGGCGGCCGAGGCGGCGGTCAGTCCCGGCACCACCGACCAGGCGATGCCCGCGGCCTCGCAGGCCTCGATCTCTTCGTCGAGCCGCCCGAAGACCGAGGGATCGCCCGCCTTCAGCCGCACCACGACAAGACCCTCGGCGGCGCGCCCGACGATCAGGCGGTTGATCTCTTCCTGCGGCGTCGAGGGGCCGAAGCCGGTCTTGCCGGCCTCGACGATCTCGGCCTCGCGGCGGGCAAGCTCCAGGATCGGTGCCGGCACCAGCCGGTCGTGGATCACCACATCGGCGCGGTCGAGCGCGCGGCGGGCGCGCATGGTCAGATCGTCCGGATCGCCGGGGCCCGCGCCGACGAACAGCACCTCGCCCACGGCCGGGCGGGCGGCCTTGTGGGCCTCGAGCAGCCGGTCGAGCGGTTCCGGCGCCCGGCCGTCGAGTGCGCCGTCGAACACCGCCGCCCAGAAGCCGCGGCGGGCGCGCCCCTGGGGCAGGGCCTCGGCCTCGGGGCGGAAGGCATTGGCCGCGCGCACGCGGGCGCCCAGACCGGCGGGAAGCCAGGCCTCGAGACCGGCCTTGATCTTGCGGGCCAGAACCGGCGCCGCGCCCTCGGTGCCGATCGCCACCACCACCGGGTCGCGGTCGACCATGGCGGGGGTGATGAAGGCGCTGTCCTCGCGATTGTCGACGATGTTGAACAGCACGCCGGCGGCGCGGGCGAGACCTGCGACGCGCGCATCCTCGGTGGCATCGTCGGTCGCGGCATAGACCAGCCGCGCGCCGTCGAGATCGGCCGCCTCGACGGGCCGCGCGACCCAGCTGAGACGCCCCTCGGCCTGCCAGTCGAGGATCTTCGGGTCGGCCTCTGCGGCATGGACCGCGATCCGGGCGCGGGTCTTGAGCAGCAGGCGCAGCTTGGCCAGCGCGGTCTCGCCGCCGCCGGAAACCACGATCCGCGCGCCCTCGCTGCGCAGGAAGATGGGGAAGAACTGCATCGGGCACTCCCTGAGAATTTTGCAGCAGTAGAACAAAATTCTCCGCAGAAGGCGATAACCCTGGTTGAAAAGGGTCGTATCTCCGGTTGTGACGCCGGTGGTGGGCGAATTTCCCGATACGACCCTCTGGCGTGGAAACCTGCCCGGTTTCCGCGTGGCGGGACGAATGGCGGTCCGGCCCGCGACGGGCGCGCAATCCGCTGGCTCTGCGGCCGAACCGGGCCTAACCTTTTCCGGCATGTTCCTGTCCGGAGGTTGTCCGATGCGTCTTCGCCGTCTTGTTCTGGCCGCCATCCCGGTTCTCGCCGCGCTGGGCGGGGTGCCGGAGACGGCCGCTCTGGCCGGGCCGCATGGCGAGATGCTGGGCGAGGAGGCGGTGCGGCTGAACCTCGATCCGGCCAGCGGCGCGCTGACGCTCGATGCGCGCCTGCCCGCGCCGCAGGGCGATGTGGCCTTGCCCAGGCAGGACTGGCTGAGCGTCGAGACGCTTCTGATCGGCGGCGAGCCGAGCCCGCTGCCCGCCTCGGGGGTGATCCGGGCGGCGCGGCATATGGGGCGTTCGGTGACGGTCCGGCTGAGCGGGACCCTGCCCGAGCTGTCGCCCGGGATCGAGGCGGCGGGGCGCGGAGAGACCGCCAGCTATCTTCTGGGCTCGGGCTGGCTGCCGGTCGATGCGGCGCCCCGCGCGCGTTTCGAGCTGAGCCTCGAGGTGCCCCCGGGCTGGCGCCCGGCCGCGACCGGCAGGCTGTCCGACGAGCGGGTGCATCCCGACGGCCGCCGGGCCGATTTCGTCTTCACCGGGCGGGCCGGCGATCTCGGGGTCTTCGCGGGGCGCTATGCGGTGAACGAGGCGATGCATCGCGGGCTTCGACTGCGCACCTATTTCGAGCCCCGCGACGCGGCCTTCTCGCCGGCCTATATCGCGGCGGCCGCTGGCTATATCGACCGCTATTCCGACGCGATCGGCCCCTATCCCTATGACGGCTTCTCGGTGGTTTCGGCGCCGATCCCGGTGGGGCTCGGGCTGCCGGGGATGACCTATGTCAGCCAGGCGATCCTCGGCCATGGCTACATGCGGGGCCGGTCGCTTGCGCATGAGGTGCTGCATTCCTGGTGGGGCAATGCGGTCGGGGTCGATTACCGGCGCGGCAACTGGAGCGAGGGGCTGACCACCTACATGGCCGATTACGCCCTGGCCGAGGAGGCGGGCGCGGCCGAGGCGCGCGAGATGCGGCTGGGCTGGCTGCGCGATCTCGCGGCGCTGCCCGCCGCCGAGGACCGCCCGCTGACCGAGTTCCGCGCCGCCGCGCATGGCGCGCGCCAGGCGGTCGGCTATGGCAAGGCGGCCTTCCTGTTTCACATGCTCAGGGCCGAGCTCGGGGAAGAAGACTGGCAGGCGGGGCTGCGCCGCTTCTATCGGGAACGCTACGACCGGGTGGCGGCCTGGCATCATCTGCGCGCCGGTTTCGAGGCCGCCAGCGGGCGCGATCTGCGCTGGTTCTTCGATCAGTGGCTGACCCGGAGCGGGCTGCCCGCGCTGCGGATCGAGGCGGCCGAACCCGAGGGGCGCAAGCTGCATCTGGTGGTCGGCCAGTCCGCGCCTTTCTATCGGCTGCGCGTGCCGGTGACGGTCGAGACTGAGGCGGGGGCCGAGCGCCATATCGTGGCGCTCGACGGTGCCCGCGCCGAGGTCACGCTGGCGCTGGCCGCAAGACCGCGCGCGGTCGCGGTCGATCCCGATTTCGAGTTGGCGCGGGAGCTGGCCCCGGGCGAGGTGCCGCCGATGCTGGGCGATCTCTTCGCCGGTCCCGACCCCGCGCTGCTGGCGCTGGGCGAGGGCGCCGGGGCGGCGGCGGCGGCGCTTGGCCCGCGGCTGCTGCATGGCGCGCCGCGGCTGGTCGATGCGGCGGCGGCCGAGGCTGCGCCGGTGCTGGTCGTGCTCGGCTCCGGTGCCGAGGTGGCGGCCTGGCGCCGCGCGCATCTCTCCGCGCCCGCCCCCTGGAGCATGGATGCGGGCCGCGCCCGCGCCTGGGTCGAGCGCGATGCCCGCGGGCGGCTGATCGGTTTTCTCTCGGCCGACCGGACGGAGGATCTGCTGCCCGAGCTGGGGGGGCTGCGCTATCAGGCGGGCCAAAGCTATGCTGCCTTCGCCGATGGCGCCCGGGTGGCGGCGGGCGACTGGCCGGCCGGGGCCTCCGGACTGCGCCGCCGTTTCGACTGAGCGGGCAGCGCTGCGACCGTCCGCTGCGGATCGGGTCGGTGCCGCCTCGGGCAGGTTTTCCGTGCCTGAGGACTTTCTTGATCCGCCGTCCCGTGACCCGGCCTGGACCGGTTGCGTTCATCGGATGCCGGCCATCCTCGGGCTGTTGCCTTTGCCGTAATCGTCCCCGTGCCGGAGCGCGACGCCATCCCACGAGGGGGCACCGGCATCGCGCTCCGGCCGGTCTCAGGCGTTCCTCCAGGCCCCTGCCAGCGCGCGGGCGGCGGCCTCGGGATCGGAGGCGGCCGAGATCGCCGAGACGACGGCCATGCCCGCGGCTCCGGCCGCCTTGAGCGCGTGTGCATCGCCCGCGCCGACGCCGCCGATGGCGACGCAGGGCAGCGCGCTCGCCGCCGCGATCCGCGCCAGCCCGCCAAGGCCGAGCGGTGCTGCGTGATCGGGTTTGGTGGCGGTCGCCCGCACCGGCCCGACGCCGAGATAATCGACGACACCGGCAGGTATCGCGCCGAGATGCGCCATGGCTTCGACCGACAGGCCCAGAAGCCGCCCCGGCCCCAGTGCCCGGCGCAGCGCCAGCGGAGAGCCGTCGGACTGGCCGACATGAAGCCCGTCCGCCCCCGAGGCCAGCACCACCTCGAGCCGGTCGTTCACGATCAGCGGAACGCCGCGCCGGGCCAGCTCGGGTTTCAGCGCGCGGACCAGCTCGATCAGCGCATCGTCCCCGGCCTTCTTGTCGCGCAGCTGCACCATGGTCGCGCCGCCCCGGACCGCGGCCAGAACCAGCTCGGGCGAGGCGCCGTCGGGGGTCACGAAATAGACCGGAAGCCTGCCGCGGATCATGCCGCGCTTACCCGGGCGCCGCGCTCGAGCGTCTCGGGCGTCATCGCATGAAGCGCATCGATCAGCGCCACCGCAAAGCTGCCCGGCCCGGCCGCGCCCTCGGCCGCCTGTTCGCCCGCCAGCCCGAAACAGGCCAGCGCCGCGACGGTCGCCTCGGCGCGGTCGCCGCCGCCGGCCAGGAAGGCCGCGACCAGTGCCGTCAGCGAACAGCCCAGCGCGGTGACCTTCGGCATCAGCGGATGGCCGTTGGCGATACGCCAGGCCCGTGCGCCATCGGTCACGTAATCGACCGGCCCGGTGACCGCGACCACGGCCCAGCTCCGCTCTGCCAGCGCCCGTGCCGCGGCTTCGGCGGCCTCGACGGTATCGGCGCTGTCGGCGCCCCGGCCGCGCGCCTCGACCCCGGCCAGGGCCAGGATTTCCGAGGCATTGCCCCGGATCACCGTCGGTTCGAAGGCCATGAGATCGCCGCAAAGCGCCTGCCGGTAGCTGGTGGCGCCGACCGCGACGGGGTCGAGCACCCAGGGCAGCCCCGCCGCCCGCGCCGCAGCGGCCGCGGCCCGCATCCCCGTCGCCCAGCCGGGCGAGGGCGTGCCGATATTGATCGAAAGCGCCTGTGCCAGCGGTGTGAACTCGCCGGTTTCCTCGGCCGCATGCACCATCGCCGGCGAGGCGCCCGCCGCCAGCAGCACATTCGCGGCCACGTTCATGGCGACGAAATTGGTGATGCACTGCACCAGGGGCGCGCGTTCGCGCATCGCGGCCAGATGCTCTGCGGGCGTTCGAATCGGGTGGTCTGCGGGGGGATGCATCGCGGTCCTCCTTGGGGGGCGGGCAGACGCATCGGTCCCGTCGGGACACGGCACGCGACTTCCTCCGCCAGCATGATCTGGTTCAGGTTCTAAGGGTGCTTCTCAGCCCGGATCGGTCCGGACGCCCCTGTCACGGCTGCCAGCAAACCACGTCCTTGCGCGGATGGAAAGTCCTCTGGCGGCGGCCGCGGCTTGCCAGCGCCGAATGCGGCTGCCAGAAGGCGGGCAGGCGACGGCCCCGGAGGGCGTGGAGCCAGGCGAAAAAAGGCGCGAAGGAGCCAGGGATGACGGGGCGCGAGGCAGGGGCCAGTGATGGCGGGCGCAGGTTTATCCGGACCGTGCGGGGGGCGAGATGACGCCCGCGGCGCGGATCGCGGCGGCGGCCGAGCTGCTCGATGCCTGGCGCGCGGGCGCGCCGGCCGAAAAGCTGCTGACCACCTGGGCGCGGCAGAACCGCTTTGCCGGATCGAAGGACCGCGCCGCGATCCGCGATCATGTCTTCGATGCGATCCGCTGCCTGCGCTCCTTCGCCGCGCTGGGCGGGGCCGCGACCGGGCGCGGGCTTATGCTGGGGATGCTGCGCGCCGCGGGCACCGATCCCGACACCGTCTTCACCGGCCTGGGCCATGCCCCGGCGCCTTTGGGGCCGGAGGAACGCGCCCCGGGGCCGGCGCTTGCCGATCTGCCCGAGCCGGTCGCCTGCGATTGCCCCGAGGCGCTGGAGCGGCTGCTGCGCGAGAGCCTGGGGGCCGATTTCCGTCCGGTGATGGAGCGGCTCCGGCAGCGCGCCCCGGTGTTCCTGCGGGTCAATACGCGTCTGGGCGACCCCGCTTCGGTGGCGGCGCGGCTGGCCGGGGAGGGGGTCGAGACCCGCCCGCATGCGCTCTCGCCCACAGCGCTGGAGGTGGTGGCGGGCGCGCGCCGGGTGCATCTGTCGCGTGCCTTTGCCGAGGGGCTGGTCGAATTGCAGGATGCTGCCTCGCAGGCGGTGGCCGACATGATGCCGCTGGCCGAGGGCGCGCGGGTGCTCGACTATTGCGCGGGCGGCGGCGGCAAGACGCTGGCGATGGCCGCGCGCGGGGGCGCCCGGCATTTCGCCCATGACGCGGCGCCGCAGCGGATGCGCGATCTGCCCGCGCGGGCCGAACGGGCAGGGGTCGCGGTGCACTGTCTCGACGGTACCGCGCTGGGGGAGGCCGCCCCCTTCGATCTGGTGCTGTGCGATGTGCCCTGTTCGGGCAGCGGTGCCTGGCGCCGGAGCCCGGAGGCCAAATGGCGCACCAGCCCTGCCGATCTCGCCCGGTTGACCGCGCTGCAGGAAGAAATTCTCGGTCGCGCGGCCGGATTGGTGGCGCCGGGCGGGCATCTTGCCTATGCGACCTGTTCGCTGCTTGCCGCCGAGAACGGTGCACGGATCGGCCGGTTTCTCGCCGCCTTCCCGGGCTGGGTGCTCAGTTCCGAACGACGGCTGACGCCGCTCGACGGCGGCGACGGGTTCTATGCCGCGGTGATGCGGCGCCCGGGCTGAGCGGCGGCGAAGATCGGCCATCCTCTGGTCCGCGCGGCCGTATTAACCCGAGGTTAATACCTGTGGAGAAGAGTGGGCGAAACCGTCCTGCCGGGAGGCTCTCTTGCCGCATTTCATGCCCGTATTGCTGTCTGTCCGCCGTTCGGCCGCCGCTTTTGCCGATCGTGCCTGGGTCGCGCTGGCCCTTGGCATCCTGCTTGCGATCGCGGCCTGGACCTCGCCCTGGCCCTGGCTTTTCGCGCCGCTGCTGACCGCGGGCGTCACCCTGGGCTGTCTGGCCGCGCTGTTGCGGATCCTGGGGCGGCCGGTCTCCGATATTCCCTCCGACAGGCTCAGACGGCTTTGTGCCTGCACGCCCGGCGCCACGCTGGTCACCGATGCAGAAGGGCGGGTGCTGATCGCCAGCCCCGAGGCGCAGCGCCGGGTCGCGGCGATGCGCGGCCAGCCGGTGGCCGACGCCCTGCAGGCGCTGTTTGCCGATCCCCGGCGCGCGGTCGGCGATCTGATCGCGGCCGCAGCAAGGGGGCTGCCCGCCTCGGCCCGTCGCTCGCTGGCATCGGGGCCGCTGCAGGTCGGGGTCGAGCGGGCGGGTTCGGGACTGTTTCTGTGGCGCTTCGATTCCAGCGCGACCGACGGCCCCGAGATCGCGCTGCCGATGGTGCGGCTCGACCCGGCCGGACGGCTTTCGGTGATCAACGCCGCCGCCCGCGCGCTGGTGGGGCAGAGCCATGAGGCGGTCGCGGCGCTTCTGGCCGGGGCCTCGGACGAGACCGAAGAGGTGGTGGTCGAGACCCCCGAAGGTCCGAGCCGGCGCCGCCTGCTGCAGCTGCGCATGGCCGATGGCGGGCGCGAATTCTATATCCTGCCGCAAGGGCCCGCCTCCCGCGTCGCCGAGGCGCCCGAGGGGTTTCTCGATGCGCTGCCGGTGGCGCTTCTGCAACTCGATACCGACGGCACGGTGCGGCTGTCCAACGCCCGGGCGGTCCGGCTTCTGGGCGGCGAGCCGGGCGAGGCGCTGAACCTCTGCGACCGGCTCGAGGGGCTCGGCCGTCCGGTCAGCGACTGGCTGGCCGATGCCGCGCAGGGCCGCGCGCCGAACACGGCCGAGGTGCTGCGGGTCGCGCGCGACGACCGCGAGGTCTTCGTGCAGGTGGCGCTGGCGCGGATGGCCGAGGGCGCGCTGGTCGCGGTGCTGCATGACGTGACCGAGATGAAGACGCTGGAGGCGCAGTTCACGCAAAGCCAGAAGATGCAGGCGATCGGCCAGCTTGCGGGCGGGGTGGCGCATGACTTCAACAACCTGCTGACCGCGATTTCGGGCCATTGCGACCTGCTGATGCTGCGCCATGATGCGGGCGATCCCGATTACGGCGATCTGGTGCAGATCCACCAGAATGCCAACCGCGCGGCAAGCCTGGTGGGCCAGCTTCTGGCCTTCTCGCGCAAGCAGACGCTGAGCCCCGAGGTGCTCGACCTGCGCGACACGATGGGCGAGCTGGCCCATCTGCTCGACCGGCTGGTGGGCGAGAAGGTGCAGCTGAGGATGCGCCATGCCGAGGCGTTGCCGCCGATCCGCGCCGACAAGCGCCAGCTCGAACAGGTGGTGATGAACCTGGTGGTCAATGCCCGCGATGCGATGCCCGAGGGCGGCGAGATCCGGATCGAGACCGAGGCGGTGCAGCTGAGCACCGAATTGCAGCGCGACCGCGCCGTGGTGCCGCCCGGCCCCTATGCGATGATCCGGGTGCGCGACGAGGGCCAGGGCATTCCGCCCGACCGTCTGAGCAAGATCTTCGAGCCCTTCTATACCAGCAAGCGCCCCGGCGAGGGGACCGGGCTCGGCCTCTCGACCGTCTATGGCATCGTCAAGCAGACCGGCGGCTTCGTCTTCGTCGACAGCACGGTCGGGCAGGGCAGCTGCTTCTCGGTCTACCTGCCGACCCATAGCGGCAAGGTCGGCCCGGTCGCGCCCCTGCAGGAGAGCGGTGCGGTCGAGGACATGCCGGGCTCGGCGGTGGTCCTGCTGGTCGAGGACGAGGCGCCGGTCCGCTCCTTCGCGGCCCGCGCGATGCGCATGCGCGGCCATACCGTCCTCGAGGCCGAAAGCGGCGAGGAGGCGCTGGAAACGCTGGCCGATCCCGAGCTCAAGGTCGATGTCTTCGTGACCGATGTGGTGATGCCGGGGCTCGACGGCCCGGGTTGGGTCAGCAAGGCGCTGGCCGCCCGTCCCGGGACCCGGGTGATCTTCGTCTCGGGCTATGCCGAGGACAGCTTCGGCGAGATCAAGGCGCGGATCCCGAATTCGGTCTATCTGCCCAAGCCGTTCTCGCTGGCCGATCTGACCGCCACGGTCCAGCGCCAGCTGCGCGCCGCCGCCGAGCCGGGCGATACGGAGGGGCAGCGCGACAAGGGCAAGCTGCCAGAGCAGGTGCCGTGAGCGGGCGCGGCACCGCCCGCCTTCATTGATCCGATTGCGGCGCCGCCGGGTGTGAATGGAATCTGGAATTGTATTTAATAATCAAATATATGCGATGCCACCTTCAAGCGATATCCGTTGTCGCCCGGCCGTCATCCAGCACGATCTTGCCCGTCGTGAACACTTCCTTAACCGTTTCGGCCAATCCTGAGAACGGGAACAATTTGACTTGAAATGTTCTCTTTTTGGTCTCATATGGTTGAGAACAATCCACGAACGATAGCAGCGATTGCCGCCCGCTTCCGGGTGTGGAATAAGGAACCAAACATGGCGACGGCGAACCTCCTGGACATGGCAGACAAGAAAGCTTCGGACAAACAGAAGGCGCTCGACTCGGCGCTGGCCCAGATCGAACGGCAGTTCGGCAAGGGCTCGATCATGCGGCTGGGTGCCGACAACCCGGTGCAGGAGATCGAGTCGACCTCGACCGGCTCGCTCGGGCTCGACATCGCGCTGGGGATCGGCGGTCTGCCCAAGGGCCGGATCATCGAGATCTACGGCCCCGAGAGCTCGGGCAAGACGACGCTGACGCTGCATTGCGTGGCCGAGGAGCAGAAGAAGGGCGGCGTCTGCGCCTTCGTCGATGCAGAACATGCGCTCGATCCGGTCTATGCCAGAAAGCTTGGCGTGAATCTCGACGAGCTTCTGATCAGCCAGCCCGACACCGGCGAACAGGCCCTGGAAATCGTCGACACGCTGGTGCGCTCGGGCGCGGTCAGCATGGTGGTGGTCGATTCGGTTGCCGCGCTGACACCCAAATCGGAACTCGAAGGCGACATGGGCGATTCCAATGTCGGCGTGCATGCCCGGCTGATGAGCCAGGCGATGCGCAAGCTGACGGGTTCGATCAGCCGCTCGAAATGCATGGTGATCTTCATCAACCAGATCCGGATGAAGATCGGCGTGATGTTCGGCAGCCCCGAGACCACCACCGGTGGCAATGCGCTGAAATTCTACAGCTCTGTCCGGCTGGATATCCGCCGGATCGGGTCGATCAAGGACCGCGACGAGGTGGTGGGCAACGCCACCAAGGTCAAGGTCGTCAAGAACAAGGTGGCCCCGCCCTTCAAGCAGGTCGAATTCGACATCATGTATGGCGAAGGCATCTCGAAGATGGGCGAGATCCTCGATCTGGGCGTCAAGGCGGGCGTGGTCGACAAGTCGGGCTCGTGGTATTCCTATGGCGACGAGCGGATCGGGCAGGGGCGCGAGAATGCCAAGAATTTCCTGCGCGAGAACAGTGCCGTCGCGCTGCAGATCGAGGACAAGATCCGTGCCGCGCACGGGCTCGATTTCCACATAAGCGGCGACGAGAATGACGAGATGATCGAGGACTGACGGTCCTGTCCTGCCGACGCCGTGAACACCCGCCCCTCGTGGCGGGTGTTGCGCATTCGGGGCATGGCTTGTGTCTGACCCATGGACAGGCCCCGCCCGCGGCGATACATCGGACGACAAACCGGAAAAACTCCCCCGAAAGGTCTCAGACCGATGCCCAGCCTGAACGAAATCCGCTCGACATTCCTGAGCTATTTCGAACGGAACGGCCACGAGGTGGTCGACAGCTCGCCGCTCGTTCCCCGCAACGATCCCACGCTCATGTTCGCCAATTCGGGCATGGTGCAGTTCAAGAACCTCTTCACCGGGGTCGAGAAACGGGACTATACCCGCGCCACCACCGCGCAGAAATGCGTGCGCGCCGGCGGCAAGCATAACGACCTCGATAATGTCGGCTATACCGCGCGCCACCATACCTTCTTCGAGATGCTGGGGAATTTCAGCTTCGGCGACTATTTCAAGTCCGAGGCCATCCCCTTCGCCTGGGAATTGCTGACCCGCGAATTCGGGATCCCGAAGGACCGGCTTCTGGTGACGGTCTATCATACCGATGACGACGCGGCGGCGATCTGGAAGAAGGTCGCGGGGCTCTCCGACGACCGGATCATCCGGATCCCGACCAGCGACAATTTCTGGCAGATGGGCGATACCGGCCCCTGCGGCCCCTGCACCGAGATCTTCTACGATCACGGCGATCACATCTGGGGCGGCCCGCCCGGATCGGCCGACGAGGATGGCGACCGCTTCATCGAGATCTGGAACCTCGTCTTCATGCAATACGAGCAGTTCGAGGACGGCACCCGGCGCGAGCTGGCGGCGCAGTCGATCGATACCGGCATGGGGCTGGAACGGATCGGCGCGCTGCTGCAGGGCAAGCATGACAATTACGACACCGACCTGATGCGCGACCTGATCGAGGCCTCGGCGCATGCCACCTCGACCGAGCCCGACGGGCCGGGCAACGTCCATCACCGGGTGATCGCCGACCACCTGCGCTCGACCTCCTTCCTGATCGCCGACGGGGTGATGCCCTCGAATGACGGTCGCGGCTACGTGCTGCGCCGGATCATGCGCCGGGCCATGCGCCACGCCCACCTTCTGGGCAGCCAGGACCCGGTCATGTACCGGCTGGTGCCGGCGCTCGTGACCCAGATGGGCGCGGCCTATCCGGAACTGCACCGCGCCCAGGCCCTGATCGAAGAGACGCTGAAGCTCGAGGAAACCCGCTTCATCCAGACGCTCGACCGCGGGCTGCGCCTTCTCGACGAGGAACTGGCCCGTCTGCCCGAGGATGGCGATCTGCCCGGCGCGGCGGCGTTCAAGCTTTACGACACCTATGGCTTCCCGCTCGACCTGACCCAGGACGCGCTGCGCGAGAAGGGGCGTCAGGTCGATGTGGCGGGCTTCGATGCCGCGATGGCCGAACAGCGCGCCAAGGCCCGCGCCAGCTGGTCGGGATCGGGCGAAACCAAGGAATCGACGATCTGGTTCGAGATCGCCGAGCGCGTCGCCGCGACCGAATTCCTCGGCTACGACACCGAGACCGCCGAGGGCCAGGTGATGGCGCTTGTGGCCGAGGGCGCCGAGGTCACCGAGATTGCCCCCGGAACGACCGGCTGGATGATCGTCAACCAGACCCCCTTCTACGGGGAATCGGGCGGTCAGGTCGGCGATACCGGCACCTATCTCAAGCCCGAGGGCCGGGGAGAGATCCTCGACACCCAGAAGATGCCGGGCGGGCTGTTTGCCCATAAGGTGACGCCCGCGAAGGCCGCGCTTGCGGTCGGCGATGCGGTCGAGCTTCGGGTCGATCACGCCCGCCGTTCGGCGATCCGGGCCAATCACTCGGCCACCCACCTGCTGCACGAGGCCCTGCGCCAGACGCTTGGCGATCACGTCGCCCAGAAGGGCTCGTTGAACGCGCCCGACCGGCTGCGCTTCGATTTCAGCCATGCCAAGGCGATGGCCGCCGACGAACTCGAGGCGGTCGAAAGCCAGGTCAACGGCTTCATCCGGCAGAACTCGGCGGTCGAGACCCGGATCATGACGCCCGACGACGCCCGCGCCATCGGCGCCCAGGCGCTGTTCGGCGAGAAATACGGCGACGAGGTCAGGGTCGTCTCGATGGGCCGTGCCGCCACCGGCAAGGGCCATGACGGCCAGACCTGGTCGATCGAGCTTTGCGGCGGCACCCATGTCGCCCGCACCGGCGATATCGGGCTTTGTGTCGTCCTGGGCGACAGCGCCTCCTCGGCTGGCATCCGCCGCATCGAGGCGCTGACCGGGCAGGCCGCGCTCGATCATCTGATCGCGCAGGAGCGTCGCCTTGCCGAGGTGGCCGAAGCGGTCAAGGCCCCGGCCTCGGAGGTCGTGGCCCGCATCCGCACGCTGGTCGAAGATCGCCGGGCGCTGGAACATGAGGTGGCCCAGCTCCGCCGCGAGCTGGCTTTGGCGGGCCCCGCGGGCGCCGCGCCCGAGGCCCGCGAGATCGGGGGCGTGCCTTTCCTGACCCAGGTGCTGCACGGGATTTCCGGCAAGGACCTGCCGCCGATCATCGACGAACACAAGGCGCGGCTCGGCACGGGTGCGATCCTGCTGATCGCCGAGGCCGATGGCAAGGCCTCGGTCGCGGCCGGGGTCACCCCGGACCTGACGGAAAAGGTCTCGGCGGTCGATCTGGTCCGGGCGGCGGTGGTCGAGCTTGGCGGCAAGGGCGGCGGCGGCCGCCCCGACATGGCGCAGGGCGGGGCCAAGGACGCGGCCAATGCCGAGGCCGCGATTCGCGCCGCCGAAGCCGTGCTGGAGGCCTGAGCCGATGCCCGCGCTCTGGATCGCCCATGTCACCGTGACCGATGCCGAGGCCTATGGCAGATATGCCGAGCTGGCGGGGCCCGCAATCGCCAAGCATGGCGGCGCGTTCATCGCCCGCGGCGGCCGCTTCGTTCAGCTCGAGGGGCGTGAGCGGCCGCGCAACGTGGTTGCCCGCTTCCCCTCGGTCGACGCGGCGGTCGCCTGCTACGAAAGCCCGGAATATCAGGCGGCGTTGGATCACGCGCGCGGCGCCTCGGAACGCGAGCTGATGGTGGTCGAGATCAGCGAGTAGCTCTCCGCCCGGGAACCCGAAAGATAGGCCGCATCCGGAAAACGGGCGCGGCCTTTTCCGTTTCTTCTTGGCAGAAATACCCGAAAAGAAAGCGGCCCCGAATGGGGCCGCCTCTGAAGCCTTCGCCCGAAGGGCGTCCGCTGTATTCCTCCCGCTCAGCCCGCCGAGCGGGCCTGGCGCTTGCGCTCATGCGGGTCGAGATAGCGCTTGCGCAGCCGGATCGAGTTCGGCGTCACCTCGACCAGCTCATCGTCGTCGATATAGGCGATGGCCTCCTCGAGGCTCATCCTGACCGGCGTCGTCAGCCGCACCGCCTCATCCGTGCCCGAGGCGCGGACGTTGGTCAGCTTCTTGCCCTTCAGCGGGTTCACTTCCAGATCGTTGTCGCGCGAATGCTCGCCGATGATCATGCCCTGATAGACCTGTTCCTGCGCGCCGATGAACAGCTTGCCGCGGTCTTCCAGGTTGAACAGCGCATAGGCGACCGACACGCCATCCTCCATCGAGATCAGCACGCCCGCGCGCCGACCCGGGATCGCCCCCTTGTAGGGCGCCCAGTCGTGGAACACCCGGTTCAGGACGCCCGTGCCGCGGGTATCGGTCAGGAACTCGCCCTGATAGCCGATCAGCCCGCGCGAGGGCACATGGGCGATGATCCGGGTCTTGCCGGTGCCGCCGGGGCGCATCTCGACCAGATCGCCGCGCCGGGTGCCGGTCAGCTTCTCGATCACCACGCCCGAGAATTCGTCATCGACATCGACGGTGACTTCCTCGATCGGCTCCAGCTTCTGGCCGTTCTCCTCGCGCATCAGGACCTGCGGGCGCGAGATCGACAGCTCGAAGCCCTCGCGGCGCATGTTCTCGATCAACACGCCCATCTGCAGCTCGCCCCGGCCCGCGACCTCGAAGGCCTCGCCGCCGGGAGTGTCGGTCACCTGGATCGCGACATTCAGTTCGGCCTCGCGCATCAGCCGCTCGCGGATCACGCGCGACTGCACCTTCTTACCCTCGCGGCCGGCAAGCGGGCTGTCATTGATGCCGAAGCTGACGCTGATGGTCGGCGGGTCGATGGGCTGGGCGGGCAGCGCCTCGGTCACCTGCGGCGCGCAAAGCGTATCGGCCACGGTCGCCTTCGACATGCCCGCGAGCGTGACGATGTCGCCGGCTTCGGCGCTATCGATCGGTTGCTGCGACAGGCCGCGGAAGGCCAGCACCTTCGACACCCGGAAGCTTTCCAGCAACTCGCCGGTGCGCGACAGCGCCTTGACGGTATCGCCGGGCTTGACCGCCCCGCTTTCGACCCGTCCGGTCAGGATGCGGCCGATGAAGGGATCGGCCGACAGCGTGGTCGCCAGCATGCTGAAGGGGCCGTCGGCCTTTGCCAGCTGTTTCGGCGCCGGGACATGTTCGAGAACCAGGTCGAACAGCGCATGCAGGTCCTTGCGCGGCCCGTCGAGCTCCATGTCGGCCCAGCCCGCGCGGCCCGAGGCATACATATGCGGAAAGTCGAGCTGTTCGTCATTGGCGCCGAGGCTGGCGAAGAGGTCGAACACCTCGTTCAGAGCGCGGTCGGGCTCGGCCTCGGGCTTGTCGACCTTGTTCAGGACGACGATGGGGCGCAGCCCCAGCGCCAGCGCCTTGGCGGTGACGAACTTGGTCTGGGGCATCGGGCCTTCGGCGGCATCGACCAGCAGAACGACACCGTCGACCATGCTGAGAATGCGTTCCACCTCGCCGCCGAAATCGGCGTGGCCGGGGGTGTCGACGATATTGAGCCGATGGCCGTCCCATTCGACCGAGGTGCATTTCGCGAGGATGGTGATCCCGCGCTCGCGCTCGAGATCGTTCGAATCCATGGCGCGCTCGGCCACGGACTGGTTCTCTCGGAAGGCGCCGGATTGCTTCAGAAGCTGGTCCACCAGCGTTGTCTTGCCGTGGTCCACATGCGCGATGATCGCGATGTTGCGAAGGTCCATGATCTTCCTCATTAAGGGGTTGACCTGCCCGATAGAAGCTTTCGGACCGAAAATCCAGCGCGAATAGCTAATGCGCCGCGGTTTTCGAAAACAGGTGAATGACGATAATGCCCGCGATGATCATCCCGAGCCCCAGCGCGCCGGGCAGGTCGATGCGCTGGCCGAAGACCACCCAGCCGATCCCCGAGATCAGCACGATGCCAAGCCCCGACCAGATCGCATAGACGATGCCGACCGGCATCACCTTCAGCGTCTGCGCCATGAAATAGAAGGATAATGCATAGCCCAGCACCACCAGGACCGAGGGCCAGAACCGGGTGAATTGCTGGCTGGCCTGCAGCGAACTGGTGGCCATGGTCTCGGTGACGACGGCGAGCAGAAGATAGAGGTAATGCTTGGGCATGGGAGGCTCCGGAGCTAGCGCGCGATATAGCGGTCGCGCCGGTGGTTGGTGGCGATGATGACATTGAGCGCCGCGGCGCCTGCCATCGACCAGAGCACGGTCAAGGGCGGGATCACCGCGAAGGCCAGCGCGAACACCACCGCATCGAAGCCAAGCTGGACCCAGCCCGCGCGGATGCCGCGGCTTTCCTGCAGCCAGAGCGCCATGATGCCGACACCGCCGAGGCTGGCGCCATGTCGGAACAGCGCCAGCAGCCCCGCGCCCGCGGTCACGCCCGCCAGCAGCGAGGCGGCCAGCGGATGCACCGGACCGATCTGCAGGACATGGGGCAGAAGCTCGGAAAAGACCGACAGCAGCGCCACCGCGGCGAAGGTCTTCAGGACGAAGGCCTTGCCCATGCGGCGGTAGCCCAGCCAGTAGAAGGGCAGGTTCAGCAGGAAGAAGACCGGCCCGAAGCCGATCCCGGTGGCATAGGCGCCGACCAGCGACAGTCCCGCGATCTGCCCGGTGACCAGCCCCGCCGATTTCAGCAGGCTGACCGAGAGCGCGACCAGCAGTGTGCCGACCACGAGGCTCTGGATGTCATCCGGAAGCGTGTGGCGCGGGGCGGGCAGGGGCGGCATGTCTGTGGGCATGACACAGGGAATGGCGTGCGGCGCGGGTCTTGTCCAGCGTCCCGCGCAAGGAAAAAGGGCCGACCCTGCGGTCGGCCCCCTGTCTGAGGCGCAGATGGGCAGATCAGCCCGCGAGTGCCTTGTTCAGGTTCTCGTCGATCTTTTCGAGGAAGCCCATGGTGGTCAGCCATTTCTGGTTCGGGCCGACCAGCAGCGCGAGGTCCTTGGTCATGAAGCCCGATTCCACGGTCTCGACCACGGTCCGTTCCAGGGTCTCGGCGAAATGCGCGAGCTGGGCGTTGCCGTCGAGCTTGGCGCGGTGCTTGAGCCCGCCGGTCCAAGCGTAGATCGAGGCGACCGAGTTGGTCGAGGTCTGCTCGCCCTTCTGGTGCTGGCGGTAATGGCGGGTGACGGTGCCATGCGCCGCCTCGGCCTCGACGATCTTGCCGTCGGGGGTCATCAGCTGCGAGGTCATCAGCCCGAGCGAGCCGAAGCCCTGGGCCACGGTATCGGACTGCACGTCGCCATCGTAGTTCTTGCAGGCCCAGACGAAGCCGCCATTCCACTTCATGCAGCAGGCGACCATGTCGTCGATCAGGCGGTGTTCGTAGGTGATGCCGGCCTTCTTGAACCGGTCCTCGAATTCCTGCTCGTAGACCTCCTGGAACAGGTCCTTGAACCGGCCGTCATAGGCCTTGAGGATGGTGTTCTTGGTCGAGAGATAGACCGGCCAGCCGAGGCTGAGGCCGTAATTCATCGAGGCCCGGGCGAAGTCGCGGATCGACTCGTCGAGGTTGTACATGCCCATGGCCACGCCGGCGGCGGGGGCGTCATAGACGACCTTCTCGATTTCCTGGCCGTCCTCGCCGACGAATTTCATCGTCAGCTGGCCCTTGCCGGGGAAGCGGAAGTCGGTCGCGCGGTACTGGTCGCCGAAGGCGTGACGGCCGATCACGATGGGCTTGGTCCAGCCCGGCACAAGCCGCGGCACGTTCTGGCAGATGATCGGCGCGCGGAAGACGACACCGCCAAGGATGTTGCGGATCGTGCCGTTGGGCGATTTCCACATCTGCTTGAGGCCGAATTCCTCGACCCGCGCCTCGTCGGGGGTGATCGTGGCGCATTTCACGCCGACGCCCACTTCCTTGATCTTCTCGGCGGCATCGACGGTGATCTGGTCGTCGGTCCGGTCGCGCTCTTCGATGCCGAGATCGTAATAGAGCAGGTCGAGGTCGAGATAGGGCAGGATCAGCTTCTTCTTGATGAAGTCCCAGATGATCCGGGTCATCTCGTCGCCGTCGAGCTCGACGACCGGGTTGTCGACTTTGATCTTCGTCATGGGCGCCTCTTTTATGGTGCTGGATTCGCGCTTTCGGTTCGGGTGATAGCGCAAAGCGGGTGATGGGGGAAGATAGTATGCAGTTGTATACGAAAACGGCCGTCAGGAATTGACCCTGCGTCATATTCCCGCGGGCACGTCTTGCTCCCGGTCGGTTGCGCGGGCCGCGCGAGGGCGGTCGGGCGCCATCCGCGCGCGGTCGCGGCATGGAAGGCAATGTGGGGGAGGGGCGGGGCCGCCTGTCGCTGTCGTCAGCTGCCGCTCTTTTCGGGTCCGGCCTTCTGGCTGGCGGCCTGTGTCAACCGGCTGTCCATCACGGCGCGGCCTCGGGCCAGCGCCTGACGGATCCGCACCGCGCTGACGAAGGCTTCCTGCGAGACCGGCGAGGAGGCGCCGATTGCCTTCGAGATATCGTCGATCAGCCGGTCATCGCCCAGCCTGGCCGCGGCGTCGAGCGCGTCGCGGGCAAGCTGGTCTGCGAGATCTTCGATGGCCGACATCGGCATCTCCTCAGCGCGTCACCTCGGTCAGGCGACGGCGGACATAGGTCGTGACGTTTTCGATCATCGGATCCATGTGCGGATCCTGGAAGAAGTGATCCGCACCCTCGATTTCCTCATGGGTGACGGTGATGCCCTTCTGCTCGTGCAGCTTGTCGACCAGGGTCTTGGTATCGGCCGGCGGCGCCACGCGGTCGGCGCTGCCATTGATGATCAGCCCCGAGGAGGGGCAGGGCGCCAGGAAGGAGAAATCGTACATGTTGGCGGGCGGGCTGACCGACACGAAGCCGGTGATCTCGGGCCGCCGCATCAGAAGCTGCATGCCGATCCAGGCCCCGAAGGAAAAGCCCGCGACCCAGCAATGCTTGGCATTCTGGTTCATCGATTGCAGGTAATCGAGCGCAGAGGCCGCGTCGGACAGTTCGCCCACACCCTGGTCATATTCGCCCTGGCTGCGGCCGACGCCCCGGAAATTGAACCGGAGCACGGTGAAGCCCATGTTGTGGAAGGCGTAATGCAGGTTGTAGACGACCTTGTTGTTCATCGTGCCCCCGAATTGCGGATGGGGATGAAGCACGATGGCAATCGGGGCGTCGCGGTCTTTTTGGGGATGGTAGCGGCCTTCCAGACGACCTTCGGGTCCGGGAAAGATGACCTCGGGCATGCGTGTCTTCTCATTCGCGGTAGCTTCGATTTCTTGACGAAATCGGACGGGCTACATAGGACAGGATGAACCCGGCATATGCGGGTCGGGGTGCATCCGGAGGTAATCGTCCTCCGGGGCTGCGTCAACTGTTTGCCGGGGGAGCGTCAATGAAACTCAGCACCAAGGGCCGCTATGCCATGGTCGCCCTCGCGGATCTGTCGCTGCAGCCCGAGGACTGTCTGGTCTCGCTGTCGGAGATCTCGAAGCGACAGCATATCTCGCTGCCCTATCTCGAACAGCTCTTCGTCAAGCTGCGCCGGGCCGGGCTGGTGGAATCGGTGCGCGGGCCCGGCGGCGGCTACAAGCTGGCCCGTCCCGCCTCGGAGATCCGGGTCGCGGATGTGCTGGGCGCGGTCGACGAGACCGTCAGCGCCATGCATACCGGGGCGGGCGTTTCGGGCGGCACCTCGGGCACCCGTGCGCAGTCGCTGACCAACCGGCTGTGGGAAGGGCTCAGCGCCCATGTCTACGTGTTCCTGCACCAGACCCGGCTGTCGGACGTGATCAAGAACGATCTCGCGCCCTGTCCGGCGGTTCCGGCGCTGTTCCACGTCGTCGACGACGAATAAGCGCCGCAGACAGGCGCAGATCCGCCCGTTTCCGCGGCCTCTGACCGCCCGGCGGCGCGGCCAGAATAAGGGGAAAGACCATGCCCGGGCGGGTATATCTCGACTGGAACGCCACCGCGCCGCTGCGCCCGGAGGCGCGGGCCGCGATGATCGCGGCGATGGATGCGGTGGGCAATCCGTCCTCGGTCCATGCCGAGGGCCGGGCGGCGCGGGCGCTGGTGGAAAAGGCCCGCGCCCAGATCGCGGCCGCGCTTGGCGCGGAAGGCGCCGAGATCGTGTTCACCTCGGGCGCGAGCGAGGCCGCGGCGCTGGCCTGTTCGGGGCGCTGGCTGCAGGGCTCGGAGATCGAGCATGACGCGGTCGCGGCCTGGCTCGACCCCTGCCTGAGGCCCGATGGCGACGGGCGGGTCGTGCCGCGTGTGCCGGCCCAGAGCGCGCTGCAGCTTGCCAATTCCGAGACCGGGGTGATTCAGGAGATCCCCGAGGGGCTCGCGGTCTGCGACATGACCCAGGGATTCGGAAAACTGCCGGTCGCCTTCAACTGGCTGGGCTGCCAGATGGGTTTGGTCTCTGCCCATAAAATCGGCGGACCGAAGGGGATCGGGGCACTCGTCATGCGCCGGGGTTGCGACATAGAGGCGCAGATTCGCGGGGGAGGTCAGGAACTTGGCCGTCGCGCGGGTACCGAGAACGTGATCGGCATCGCCGGCTTCGGTGCCGCCGCCGAGGCGGCTGCCGCGGATCTTGAGGCTGGAAAATGGGCGGAAATCGCCCAGCTTAGAAGTATTCTAGAAAATCTTATTGCGGAGCGCGCAAATAAGACTATTTTTGTCGGGAAAGACGTTCCGAGATTGCCCAACACCCTGTGTCTCGCCACGCCCGGCTGGAAGGGCGAGACGCAGGTGATGCAGATGGATCTGGCCGGCTTCGCGGTTTCGGCGGGATCGGCCTGTTCCTCGGGCAAGCTCCGTCCCAGCCGCGTGCTGACGGTGATGGGGCTGGGCGACGAGGTGGCGTCGTCGGCGATCCGGGTCTCGATGGGGCCGGGCACGACGGAAGAGGATGTAAGACGCTTTGCCGAAAGCTGGCTTGCGGCAGAGACGAAATTCAGGGCCCGCACCGGCTGACCGTGCCGGGCCCGGGGAACCGGACGGGCCGCTCGGAGGAGCGGGCCAAGACAGAGAGGCGGAAGACCAGGATGGCTGCTTTGGACAAGGCCGACATGAAGAACGTCAAGGAAGGTGTCGACCGGGAAACGGTCGAGGCCGTCCAGTCGATGGCCGGCAAGTACAAGTACGGCTGGGATACCGAGATCGAGATGGACTATGCCCCGATGGGGCTGAGCGAAGAGATCGTGCGCCTGATCTCGGCCAAGAACGAAGAACCGGAATGGATGACCGAGTGGCGGCTCGAGGCCTTCCGCCGCTGGCAGAAGATGGAAGAGCCCGACTGGGCGATGGTCGACTATCCCGAGATCGACTTCCAGAAACAGTATTACTATGCCCGGCCCAAGAGCATGGCGGAAAAGCCGAAATCGCTCGACGAGGTCGATCCCAAGCTGCTTGAGACCTACCAGAAGCTGGGCATTCCGCTGAAGGAACAGATGATCCTCGCGGGTGTCGAGGGCGCCGAGGCCGCGCCCGCCGAGGGCCGCAAGGTCGCGGTCGACGCGGTGTTCGACTCGGTCTCGGTCGGCACCACCTTCCAGAAGGAACTGGAATCGGCGGGGGTGATCTTCTGCTCGATCTCGGAGGCGATCCGCAACCACCCCGAGCTGGTTAAGAAGTATCTGGGCTCGGTCGTGCCGCAATCCGACAACTTCTACGCCACGCTCAATTCGGCGGTGTTCTCGGACGGCTCCTTTGTCTACGTGCCGCCGGGCGTGCGCTGCCCGATGGAGCTGTCGACCTATTTCCGGATCAATGCCGAGAATACCGGCCAGTTCGAACGCACGCTGATCATCGCCGACAAGGAGGCCTATGTCTCCTATCTGGAAGGCTGCACCGCGCCCCAGCGCGACATCGCCCAGCTGCATGCGGCGGTGGTCGAGATCGTCATCCTCGACGATGCCGAGGTGAAATACTCGACCGTGCAGAACTGGTTCCCCGGCGACGAGGACGGCAAGGGCGGGATCTACAACTTCGTGACCAAGCGCGCCGATTGCCGGGGGCCGCGGTCGAAAGTGATGTGGACCCAGGTCGAGACCGGCTCGGCCGTGACCTGGAAATACCCCTCCTGCATCCTGCGCGGCGATGACAGCCAGGGCGAGTTCTACTCGATCGCCATCACCAATAACTGGCAGCAGGCCGATACCGGCACCAAGATGGTGCATCTGGGCAAGAACACGCGTTCGCGGATCGTCTCGAAGGGGATCTCGGCTGGCCATGCCCAGAACACCTATCGCGGCCTCGTCAGCATGCATCCGAAGGCCAAGAACAGCCGCAATTATACCCAGTGCGACAGTCTGCTGATCGGCGACAAGTGCGGGGCGCATACGGTACCCTATATCGAGGTCCGCAACAATTCCTCGCGGGTCGAGCACGAGGCCACCACCTCGAAGGTGGATGACGACCAGCTGTTCTACTGCCGCTCGCGGGGGATGGACGAGGAAGAGGCCGTCGCCCTGGTGATCAACGGGTTCTGCAAGGAAGTGCTGCAGGCGCTGCCGATGGAATTCGCGATGGAGGCGCAGCAGCTGGTGGCGATCAGCCTGGAAGGATCGGTCGGGTGAGCATGCCGAAGACGATGGCGGCCCCGGGCGCGGGGCGCGGGGCAGGACGCCATCCGCCCGAGCTTGCGCGCGGCCCGGGGGCGCGGCTGCGGCGGCTGTCTCTGCCCTCGATCCCGGGACATGGCGGGCGGCTGGTCCTGACCACGCGGATGCGGCTTCTCATCATCGCCCAGGGGCTGATCTTCTACGCCTCGCTGCAGGACGAGGAGACCATCGACTGGCTCGGGACGCTGGTGCCGCTGTCGAAGGCGCAGGCGGCGCTGGCCGAGGGGCTGTTCGGGCTCGTGCTGTTCCTGCTCTGGGGGCTGTGCATGATCGCCTGGATGCGCGTTTTCACTCAGGATCGCCGCGACGCGGATCTTCGCGACCGGGGCCCTGGCGACCAGGTCCTTGGCGACAGGGGCCTTCGCGATCAGGACCGTTGCGACAAGGACCGGCGCGACAAGGAGGACCGGACATGATCGTCACCACCACGCCCTCGGTCGAGGGGCACAGCATCCTCTCCTATCACGGCGTCGTCGTCGGCGAGGCGATCCTGGGCGCCAATGTGTTCCGCGACATCTTCGCGGGCATCACAGACATCATCGGCGGCCGATCGGGCGCCTACGAGGCCTCGCTGGGCGAGGCGCGCGAGACCGCGCTTGCGGAATTGCAGCAGAGGGCGCGGGCCGCAGGCGGCAATGCCGTGGTCGGCGTCGATCTGGATTATGAAGTCATCAACAACATGCTGATGGTGTCGGCCTCGGGCACGGCCGTCACACTGAGCTAAGGGATATCGACATGCTGGAAATCAAGAATCTGCGGGCCTCTCTCGAGGAAGAGGACAAGGAGATCCTGAAGGGCGTGAATCTGTCCGTCGGGGCGGGCGAGGTGCATGCGATCATGGGGCCGAACGGTTCGGGCAAGTCGACGCTGTCCTATGTGCTGTCGGGCAAGGGCGGCTATGAGGTGACCGAGGGCGCGGCGACGCTGAACGGGGTCGATCTGCTGGCGATGGAAGCCGAAGAGCGCGCCGCCGCCGGGCTGTTCCTTGCGTTCCAGTACCCGGTCGAGATCCCGGGCGTGGGCAACATGACCTTCCTCAGGACCGCCGTGAACGCCCAGCGCAAGGCCCGCGGCCAGGAGGAGATGGACGCCGCCACCTTCCTCAAGGAGGTCCGTGCCAAGGCCAAGGAGCTGAAGATCGACGCCGAGATGCTGAAACGCCCGGTCAACATGGGCTTTTCGGGCGGCGAGAAGAAGCGCAACGAGATCCTGCAGATGGCGATGCTGGAGCCGAAGATGTGCATCCTCGACGAGACCGACTCGGGGCTCGATGTCGATGCGATGAAGCTGGTCTCGGATGGTGTGAACGCGCTGCGCGCGCCCGACCGGGGCTTTCTGGTGATCACCCACTATCAGCGGCTGCTCGACCATATCGTGCCGGATGTGGTGCACATCATGGCCAATGGCCGGATCATCAAGTCGGGGGGTGCCGATCTGGCGCTCGAGGTCGAGCATAACGGCTATGCCGACATCCTGGCGGAGGTCGCGTGATGGGACTGCCGCAGGCGAAACTGACCGCGACCGAGGCGCGGCTGGCCGCGCTGGCGATGCCGGTCCAGGCCGGCTGGACCCGGCCCCTGCGCGAGGCGGCGCTTGCCCGGGTGCAGCAGATGGGCCTGCCGGGGCGCCGCGACGAATACTGGCGCTTCACCCGCCCCGACGAGCTGAACTCGGCCGCGCCGGTTCCCGCGGGCGTGCGCCCGCCCGCCGAGAACGCGACCTTCGAGGAGCTCGACCGCGTCCGCATCGTCTTCGTCGACGGGGTGTTCGACCCCGAGGCCTCGGACGATCCGGCGCAGGCCGGGCTCGAGATCTCCCGCCTGGCCGAGGCCGAGGGGCAGGACCTGTCCTGGGCGGCCGATCTTTACGGCACGCTCGAGGCCCGCGGCCAGACCCCGGTGCCGCGCCCGCTGGCGGCGCTGAACACCGCCTTTGCCACCGATGGCGTGCTGATCCGTGCGACCGGCCGGGTCGGGAAGCCGGTGAACCTGGTCTACCGCCATTGCGACGAGACCTCGGATGCGATCCTGCATCACGTGATCCGGGTCGAGTCGGGTGCCGATCTGACGGTGCTGGAAACCGGTCCGGCGGCAGCGCGGTTCAACAAGGTGATGGAGGTCGACGTGGCCGATGGCGGCGCCTTCCATCATGTGCGCAGCCAGGGCCGCGACCATGACCGCCGCGCCGCGACCCATATCTTCGCGCGGCTGGGCGAGGAAAGCATCTTCAAGTCCTTCACCCTGACCATGAACGGCGCGCTGACCCGCAACGAGGTGGTGATCGAGCTTGTCGGCGACGAGGGCGTGGCCCATGTCGCGGGCGCCTGCATGGGCGATGGCGCGTTTCACCATGACGATACCGTCTTCATCACCCATGACGCGGTGAATTGCGAAAGCCGTCAGGTGTTCAAGAAGGTGCTGCGCAAGGGCGCGACCGGCGTCTTCCAGGGCAAGATCCTGGTGAAGGAGGGGGCGCAGAAAACCGACGGCTACCAGATCTCGCAATCGCTGCTGCTGGACGAAGAGGCGAATTTCCTCGCCAAGCCCGAGCTCGAGATCTATGCCGATGACGTGGCCTGTTCGCATGGCTCGACCTCCGGCGCGATCGACGAGGATGCGCTGTTCTACCTGCGCTCGCGCGGGGTGCCGAAGGCCGAGGCGCAGGACATGATGGTCCTGTCCTTCCTGGCCGAGGCCATCGAGGAGATCGAATCCGAGGCGGTGCGCGACGAGGTTTCGGCCAGTCTCGCTGCCTGGCTCGAGCGGCACCGGAGGTAGCATGGCGGTCACCACCGAAATGGTCGCGACGTGGCGCGGACCGCGCGCCGCGTTGCGGCGGCAGTTGCGGATGGGACAACGCGAGGATCGCGCGCTGGTCTATCTGATGATCGCCTGCCTCATCATCTTCGTCGGCCAATGGCCGCGGCTGGCCCGCGAGGCCTATATGTCGCCCGAGATCCCGCTCGAAGCCCTGCTTGGCGCCGCGCTGTTCGGCTGGATGGCGCTGGCGCCGCTGTTCTTCTACGGGCTGGCGGCGCTGAGCCATCTGATCGCCCGGGCCCTCGGCGGCAAGGGAAGCTGGTTCAGCGCGCGGCTGGCGCTGTTCTGGACGCTCTTGTGCGTCTCGCCGCTATGGCTCTTGCACGGTCTGGTTGCGGGCTTCATCGGCGGCGGTGCGGCGCTGATGCTGGTCTCGACCGTTCTTGCGGTTGCCTTTCTGGCGATTTGGCTCTTGTCTCTGGTCGAGGCCGAGGCGTAGGCCCGTGGCCGACGAGACGCAGGATAGCCCGATCATGACACATTTCAGACCTTCTCTGCTGTCGCTGGTTCGCGACACCGTCACCGACCCGCGCGGCAGCGCCGGGCGGGTGTTGTCGCTGGCCCCGCCGCGCGCCGTGCTGTGGGAGGCTCTGGGTCTGGTGGTGATCCTCAGCGTGCTGCTGACCGAGCTGGGCGAGCTGATCAGCCCGGCGCCGGTCGATCCGATGATGCCGGCCTTCATGCATTACCCGCTGGCTGCGGCGGCGGTTCAGGGGCTGCTGCTGATTGTCACCGTGCATGCCATTGCCGTGATCGGCCGGGTCTTCGGCGGCACCGGCGATCTGGACGGCGCGCTGGCGCTGACGGTCTGGCTGCAATTCGTCATGGTGTGCCTGCAGGTGGTGCAACTGGTCCTGCTGGTCGTGCTGCCGCCCGCCGCGGGCCTTCTGGGTATTTTCGGCATCGGCCTTTTCTTCTGGCTTCTCAGCCATTTCGTTGCCGTTCTTCACGGATTTCCCTCGGTCATGAAGACCTTCGGCATGATCCTTTTCTCGATGATCGGGATCGTGTTCGGAATGAGCCTTATCCTGTCGATCCTCGGCATTACACTCACCGGAGCCATGCCCGATGTATGACGTGAACGCGATCCGCGCCGACTTTCCCATCCTGTCGCGTCAGGTCAACGGCAAGCCGCTGGTCTATCTCGACAACGGCGCCTCGGCCCAGAAGCCGCAAGTCGTGATCGACGCGGTGACGCAGGCCTATGCGATGGAATATGCCAACGTCCATCGAGGGCTGCACACGCTCTCGACCATCGCGACCGAGAAATACGAGGCCGTGCGCGGCACCATCGCGCGCTTCCTGGGCGCCGCCGATCCGGACGAGATCGTCTTCACCTCGGGCACGACCGAGGGCATCAACCTCGTGTCCTATTCCTGGGCCGCGCCGCGGCTTCAGCCCGGCGACGAGATCGTGCTGTCGGTGATGGAGCATCATGCCAATATCGTGCCCTGGCATTTCCTGCGCGAGCGCCAGGGCGCGGTGCTGAAATGGGTCGATGTCGATGCCGGCGGCAATCTCGATCCGCAGGCGGTGATCGATGCCATCGGACCCAGGACGAAGCTGGTCGCCGTCACCCAGATGTCGAACGTTCTGGGCACCGTGGTCGATGTCGCGGCCATCGTGAAGGGCGCGCATGACAAGGGCGTGCCGGTGCTGGTCGACGGCTCGCAGGGCGCGGTGCACCAGCCCGTCAATGTCGATGCGCTGGGGGCCGATTTCTACGCCATCACCGGGCACAAGCTGTATGGGCCCTCGGGGTCGGGCGCGATCCATATCCGCAAGGAGCGGCTGGCCGAGATGCGTCCCTTCATGGGCGGCGGCGACATGATCCGCGAGGTCCGCAGGGACGGCATCACCTATGCCGATGCGCCGATGAAGTTCGAGGCGGGCACCCCCGGTATCGTCCAGCAGATCGGTCTGGGCGTGGCGCTCGACTACATGATGGGCGTCGGCATGGATAATATCGCGGCCCATGAGAAGGCGATCACCGCCTATGCCATGGACCGGCTTGCCGGGCTCAACTGGCTGCAGGTGCAGGGCAAGGCCGACCATCGCGGCGCGATCTTCTCCTTCACGCTGGAAGGGCCGGCGCATCCGCATGACATCTCGACCGTGCTCGACAAGAAGGGCGTCGCGGTCCGCGCCGGGCATCATTGCGCGGGGCCGCTGATGGAGCATCTGGGGCTGAGCGCGACCTGCCGTGCCTCCTTCGCGATGTACAACACCACCGACGAGGTCGACCGGCTGATCGAGGCGCTGGAACTCTGCCACGACCTCTTCGCCTGAGCCTCCGGCCCGTCGCCTGAGCCTTCGGCCCGGGCGGCGCCGATCCTCATCCCGATCCGGCCCGTTTGCGACCTGCCCGTCGCGGACGGGCCTTTTCATTTGTGGTTCCCGGGCTGCGTGCCGGTTTGACGCAGTGCCAGCAACGGATCCCTGGGCGAAACTTTCTTGCGACAAGAACGAGGCCGCGAGACCGGCCCGAGAAGGAGATCCCCCATGCCAGGCGTCCGTTTCTTCAGTGGCGAGACCGTCCCGCTCGAGATGCACAAGGTCCGCGTCGTCCAGAAGCTGACCCTGCCCGATATCGAGGCGCGCCTCGCGGCGATCACCGCGGCGGGCAACAACACGTTCCTCTTGCAGAACAGGGACGTGTTCATGGACATGCTGACCGATAGCGGCGTCAATGCCATGAGCGACCGGCAGGTCGCGGCGATGATGGTGGCCGATGACAGCTATGCCGGATCGGCGACCTATACCCGGCTGGAAACCCGGCTGCGCGAGATTTTCGGGATGGAGTTCATCCTGCCGGCCCACCAGGGCCGGGCCTGCGAGAACATCGTGTCGCAGGTGATGGTGACGCCGGGCTCGATCGTGCCGATGAACTACCACTTCACCACCACCAAGGCGCATATCGTGCTGAACGGCGGCAGCGTCGAGGAGATCATCCATGCCCGTGGGCTCGAGGTCACCTCGGACGAGCCGTTCAAGGGCGACATGGATGTCGCGGCGCTGGAACGGCTGGTGGCCGAACATGGCGCCGAGCGCATCGCCTTCGTCCGGGTCGAGGCGGGCACCAACCTGATCGGCGGCCAGCCGGTCTCGCTGGCGAACCTGCAGGAGGTGCGCGCGGCCTGCGACCGGCACGGGCTGACGCTGGTCTATGATGCAAGCCTGATGGCCGACAACCTCTACTTCCTCAAGACCCGCGAGGCCGCCTGCCGCGATCTGTCGATCCGCGAGATCACCCGCAAGATCGCCGATCTCTGCGACGTGATCTATTTCTCGGCCCGCAAGCTCGGCTGTGCCCGGGGCGGCGCGATCTGCGTCCGGGACGAGGCGCTTTACAACCGGATGCGGGGGCTGGTGCCGCTTTACGAGGGCTTCCTGACCTATGGCGGCATGTCGGTGCGCGAGATCGAGGCGCTGACCGTCGGGCTCGACGAGACCATGGACGAGGACATGATCTCGCAGGGGCCGCAATTCATCGCCTACATGGTTGACGAGCTTGACCGCCGCGGCATTCCGGTGATCACGCCGGCGGGCGGGCTTGGCTGTCATATCGACGCGATGCGCTTTCTCGATCACGTGCCGCAGCCGCAATATTCGGCGGGCGCGCTGGCTTCGGCGCTTTACATCGCCTCGGGCGTGCGCGGGATGGAGCGGGGCACCATGTCCGAGCAGCGTGCCCCCGACGGCACCGAGCCGCTGGCCAATATGGAGCTGGTACGGCTGGCGATGCCGCGCCGGGTCTTCACCCTGTCGCAGGTCAAATACGCCATCGACCGGATCGACTGGCTCTGGCAGAACCGCAGGCTGGTGGGCGGGCTCACCTTCGTCGAGGAACCCGAGATCCTGCGCTTCTTCTACGGCCGTCTGGCGCCGGTCTCGGACTGGCAGCAGAAGCTGGTGGCGAAGTTCAGGGCCGATTTCGGCGACAGCCTCTGAGCGGGCTCCGGCGTCGGTCCGCCGCAAAACCGGGGTCCGGCGCGATGCGCGATGCGGCAGGGCTGCCGGGGCTCCGGCGGCGCGCCTGAGCGGGCAGGGCGGTTCGCAGGCGGAAGGGCAGGGGGCGTCCGCTCGGTTGCGACGGCTCTGAAGCCTTGCCCCTGACGGGACAAGGCTGTCAGGGCCGGGGCCCGCCCTTGCCCGCGGCGCGCGGGGGCGTCAAAGTCGGGCCGCCAGCAGGGAGGAGCCAATGCAGCGTATCACGATCACCATCGAGGACGAGCTTTTGCAGGCGCTCGACGCCGTCATGGAGCGCTCGGGCGCGTCGAACCGCTCGGAGGCGTTGCGCGATCTGATCCGGCGCGGTCTGGCCAAGGACGCCCCGGAAGAGGCCGAATGCGTGGGGGTCGTGACCTATGCGCTCGACCCCGCGCAGCGCGATCTGGGGCGGCTGGTGCCCGAGAGCCGCCAGCAGCACCATGACGCGGCCATCGCGGCGCTGTCGGTGCCGCTCGATCATCATGCCGCGGTCGAGGTGGCGGTGATGCGGGGGACGGTGGGCTCGGTCCAGGCCTATGCCAACAGCCTCTTTCTGCAACGCGGCGTGCGGCATGGCCGGACCACGCTGATCCCGGTCCGGACCGAGGTCGAGTTCCACCTGCATGGCGAACGGGCCCATACCCACGATCATCTCCGGGTGCTGGACCGGTTCTGAGCCGGGAACCCCAGCGGGCCGTGGGCGCTCGCTTGTGCTGTGCCTTGCGCGGTGGTGACAGGCACTCTCCCGGCGTGCTTCAGAGGGTTTGTTGTCCCTCTCGGTTCCGGTGTCTTTGTCAGCAGCCCATGCCGGGGGCCCTTCGTTTCGCCAGCGCAGGCACGAGTTGGTTCCCGACGAGACTGCGGCGCTGAACCGCCCCGGGGGCTCCCGATCCGGTTCGAGCCCGAGACGGCCGGCCTGCCGGAAAGACCGCCAAAGTCGGAAAGCCCAAGCCATTTACAGACCGTGCTGTCCGGCTCTGCCTCGCACTGAAGCGGATTTTTGGGCCTCCACCCCGAAAAGGGGGCCGATCAGAGGGCGGATCGAGAGGGGTGGGTTCGCCCCCGGCCGTTCGGTTGCGCCAGCCCGTCGCGGCTCTTCCCGCCATAGCCATTGCCGGTCCCGGCGCGATGTGACGTCCGGCACTGTATCAGCCCCGCTATTGGTCCCGTATCGGGACACCGGCGATGCCGGGGCGCGATCACGCCGGAGCGCAGGGACGAAGGTTGGCCGCCCGGGACCGATTCCGGGGCCGGGAGGTCGCATGCCGTCCCGAACTGACGAAACGACGCCTGCGCCTTGCGGCCGAGGCTTGCGGGAAGGCCTGTCGTATCAGGACCTGTCGCATCGATCCTGCGATCCGGCCGCATCGCACCGATGTGACCGAACTGATCGGGCCATGCTGCTGCGGCGCATCTTCGCGGCCCGTCTTCGGGGGCGGGACCGACGCAAGGCTTCGTCCGCCGGGGAGGTCCGGATCCCGGTCGGCTGCGCTGTCGCGCGGTTGCCATGGCGGCGCATGGCCCGAAGGGATGAGCCTTCACGCTGCCGGGTCTGTCAGGCTGCTGCTGTGGTCAAGGACGTCGTCCTCCCGGCCGAGATCTTCGATCAGGATGAACCGCTCCCAAATGATCTGCATATCGGGGGAGAACCCTCCATTGCGCTTGAAATAACTGCCATGACCTTTCCGCCAGGCGTCAAGGCTGTCGTCCTCGCCTTCTGCCAGGGCCATCGCTTCGGTCACCTCGTCGAAGCGGCACTGAACCAGCTCGACGGTTTCGATGGCCAGGGCAGGCGTTCCGTCCCAGTTCAGCGCAATGTCCCGCCGCCCGATCGTTGGCATCGGCTCACCGTTCTGAATATCCCGCAAGGCGCTGCAGGTCGCCGTTTTCTTCCCCGAGCGTACCAGCGAAAGAAGGGCTTCGGATGAGGCGGCGCTGTCTCCAAACCTGAACGCCTTGGCCGCTGGATAGCGTTGTTTCAGCGCTGTGGAAATCTTGAACATACCGCCTCTGTCCCTCCTGGCTTCCAGAGCCTTACATGATGTTGCACGGCCTTTGTCCTGATCGAAGGGGTAATCCCCCTATTTTGGCGGGGGCTTGGTCGTAGAATTCATGCGGCCATGTTCAGTTTCTGGATGGGCGTCATGCCGCCGTTGCCTATGTACAGGCGCTCACTGTTGTAGAGCCAGAGCCACTCGGTTGCAATCTGCCGCACCTCTTCGATGGTTTCGGAGAGATGTCGGTCCAGCCACTCATGCCGGCCTGTCCGGTTGCCGCTGTCGACCTCGGCCTTCTTGCCCCACGCATTCAGGGTCTGGGGCGCACAGCCGATCTTCGCGGAAATCGACATGACTGCCTGCCAGCGCGATCCATGCTGATGCGCCTGCCCCATCGTGCCGGAAGCCCGGAGGCACCAGGCGATACGTTTCGCCCTTGACACCCCTTGCGCAGACTTATGCTTCCGTTTGCGCATTCATCTGCTTTCTCTGTCTCAGTCAGAGAAAGCAGATGAATGCGCAAAATCAATCACTTCCGATTCGGCACAAAGAATCCATAAACATTTTCAATAACTTGCCAGGCGCGATTTCCAGGTTGAAAGTATAAGCCTGCGCAGAAATCAAAAACCTGCGCAACTTCAGAGGGTTAGCTCATGCCGGCATCCGGACGCCAGCATCCAGGCATGAAAAAACCCGCGCCGAAGCGCGGGTTTCTCGAAGACTGAATTGTCCTGGAGGGTCAGGTGCCGATGGCAGCCCGGAACGGCTTGTCCCTCCGGAACATCCTCTCGTAGCTGTCATGGGTGAACGGCGTTGCCAGCTGGTTCATTCCGGTTTTCTCACACCAGGCCGCCACGAAATCCGACCACTCAACCACCCCTTCCCTCCTGGCAACGGCAAGCGCTACGGCATCGACGACCATGTCGATGACCAGGCCCCACCGGAATGCGCCGGCAGTCGCAAGGCGGTGCAGGAAATCTCCCGTCGGCAGGCTGGCGTCGACATCGAGCCCCGCGCTGATGGCGTAGCTCCCGACGATTTCGTTGAGGGTTTCGTAGTCCTGTGCCGGATGCCCGGGCGCACTGCTCAAATCGATTTCCTGGAACTCGATCCTGGTCATTAGCCGATCGAGTTGTGGCTCGCGTTCCACATAGTCTCCCAGTTCCGGAACACCCGAAAGGATCAACATGAGGGGCCAGTCGTGTGACTTCATCAGGGTCTTGAACGCATCCAGGACGCTCAGAACCTCGGCATCCGACTTGCCACGCATGATATGCTGGGCTTCATCATAATAGATGCCGATGACGCCCTGGAGCTTGGCCTGCTTGATGACCAGATCCCAGATCTCAAACTGGGTTTTGCGCGCCTTGTTCGTAATCGGATAGCCCAAGGCGTGAAGCGTCTTGCGGCCGAGATCCTTCC
Organism: Rhodovulum sulfidophilum DSM 1374; assembly: GCF_001633165.1. Lineage (NCBI taxonomy): Bacteria > Pseudomonadati > Pseudomonadota > Alphaproteobacteria > Rhodobacterales > Paracoccaceae > Rhodovulum > Rhodovulum sulfidophilum. The sequence continues at coordinate 2,345,814 of NZ_CP015418.1, forward strand.
AGCTCCCCTTGGCGGCTCAAGGAGGTCGCGAAGACCCGTTTGAGCATGACGATCTTCAAGGATCAATCGCTCGAAGAAGCCATTGAGATCATGGAGAACGCCACGGCATCCAATCCCAGCCTGCGTGTTCTTCATGAGGAGAACCTGAGCGAAGCCATGCAGCGCCGCGCAACCGAATCCGGGTTCTTCCCGGATTCTCGTGATCCCCTGAGCTACCAGAAAATCGAGCAGCTCAGGCGTCGCGCTGACAAGCTTCACCAAAGCGATCGCCCTCTCAGTCCAGTGGCGTCAACAAGCGCAGGTTGCGCGCCGTCTAAGCGGACCCATCCGAGATCTTATGGCCGGTCCGAGCGCCTCACTGGACCTGCTGCCTGGAGGAATGACTAAAAAGCCGAGTGAAGGTGGGAGGCATCCCAGCCCTTCGAAACAGACCTTGGCTGCCCCATGTGGTCTCATCATCCGCAATTTGATCCCGATCTACACGAGAGGGTGGGACATCAACATATGGAGAAGGCGCCCAGCGGGCGCCCTATTTGTTGATCAAAGATTGTCTTCGCGGGATCCTTGCCCCGATTCCGAGATAACTTTGCCCTGATTTACAAAGATCAGTGCGTCCAGGCACCGCGGCGGGTGACCGAGAAGTTCTCGGCATAGCCCATCGGACGCACGTTCGGGGCGCGTTTCTTCGGGCGCAGGACAACGGTCTCGATCCCGTGGCGGCGGGCGTACTCCTCGGCGGCCTCGCGGGTCTCGAAACGCAGACGCACCTGAGACTGGGTGTCGTCCGAACTGGTCCAGCCCATCAGCGGATCGAGCTCGCGCGGGCTTTGCGGGCCGAAATCCAGCACCCAGTGATGGGTCTTGGCCTGTCCCGACTGCATCGCGGTCCTGGCGGGCTGATAGATACGGGCGCGCATGGCTTGTCTCCCTTCCGGGTTCTGGCGTTTGTGATGTTATGGGGGCTCGCGCGGTCGCGCGCAAGGGCCGCATACCACAGGATACCGCCGCGCCCCCCCTTGAACGTGCTGCGCGGCGGGACAAGTCTGGGGCAAGCACACTCCCGGGAATCGCCCTCATGCCCCAATCGACCGAGCCTCATGCGCCTGGTGGCGCCGCCATCGCCATTCCTCCGCGCGAGAAGCTGGAAGGCGGCAAGCGCTTCGTCATGCATTCGGATTTCGCCCCCGCGGGCGACCAGCCCACGGCCATCGCCGAACTGGCCGCCGGGGTCCGGCAGGGAGACCGCGACCAGGTGCTGTTGGGCGCAACCGGCACCGGCAAGACCTTCACCATGGCCAAGGTGATCGAGGAAACCCAGCGCCCGGCGATCATCCTCGCCCCCAACAAGACGCTGGCGGCCCAGCTTTACGGCGAGTTCAAGGGCTTCTTCCCCGAGAATGCCGTCGAGTATTTCGTCAGCTATTACGACTACTACCAGCCCGAGGCCTATGTGCCGCGCTCGGATACCTATATCGAGAAGGAAAGCCAGATCAACGAGCAGATCGACCGGATGCGCCACTCGGCCACCCGGGCGCTGCTGGAACGCGACGACGTCATCATCGTGGCCTCGGTCTCCTGCATCTACGGTCTCGGGTCGCCCGAGCTCTACATGGCCATGACGCTCGATCTGGAGGCGGGCAAGACCTATGACCAGCGCCAGATCATGGCCGATCTGGTGCAACAGCAATACCGCCGCAACGATGCCGCCTTCGATCGCGGGTCGTTCCGGGTGCGCGGCGACAGCCTCGAGATCTGGCCCGCCCACCTTGAGGATCGCGCCTGGAAACTGTCGTTTTTCGGCGATGAGCTGGAAAGCATCACCGAATTCGACCCGTTGACCGGCAAGAAGACCGACGGTTTCGACAAGGTCCGTGTCTACGCCAATTCCCACTACGTTACCCCCAAGCCGACGATCCGGCAGGCGATCACCGGGATCAGGAAAGAGCTGAAGCAACGGCTGGCCCAGTTGACCGACGAGGGCAAGCTGCTCGAGGCCCAGCGGCTGGAACAGCGCACGCAGTTCGATCTGGAGATGCTGGAGGCCTCGGGGTTCTGCAACGGCATCGAGAACTATTCGCGCTATCTGACGGGCCGTGCGCCGGGCGAGCCGCCGCCGACGCTGTTCGAGTTCATCCCCGACAATGCCATCGTCTTCGCCGATGAATCGCATGTTTCGGTGCCGCAGATCGGCGGCATGTACCGGGGCGACTACCGGCGCAAGTTCACGCTGGCCGAGCACGGTTTTCGGCTGCCCTCCTGCATGGACAACCGCCCGCTCAAGTTCGAGGAATGGGACGCGATGCGACCGCAATCGGTCTTCGTCTCGGCCACGCCCAGCGCCTGGGAGATGGAACAGACCGGCGGCGTCTTCACCGAACAGGTGATCCGGCCGACCGGGCTTCTGGATCCGCAGGTCGAGATCCGGCCCGTCGAGATGCAGGTCGACGACCTGCTCGACGAGGTCCGCAAGATGGCCGCCAACGGGTTCCGCACGCTCTGCACCACGCTGACCAAGCGCATGGCCGAGGATCTGACCGAATACCTGCACGAACAGGGCATCCGGGTGCGCTACATGCATTCCGACATCGACACCATCGAACGCATCGAGATCCTGCGCGACCTGCGGCTGGGGGCCTTCGATGTGCTGGTCGGCATCAACCTTCTGCGCGAGGGGCTGGATATTCCCGAATGCGGGCTGGTCGCGATCCTCGATGCCGACAAGGAAGGCTTCCTGCGCTCGGAAACCTCGCTGATCCAGACCATCGGCCGGGCGGCGCGGAATGCCGAGGGCCGGGTCATCATGTATGCCGACCGCATCACCGGATCGATGGAGCGGGCTCTGCGCGAGACCGAGCGGCGGCGCGAGAAACAGATCGCCTATAACGAGGCGCATGGCATCACGCCCGAGACGGTGAAGAAGAATGTCGATGACATCCTGGCCGGGCTCTATCAGGGCGATACCGACATGTCCCGCGTCACCGCGACGGTCGAGAAGCCGATGCATGGCGGCAATCTCGAGGCGCATCTCGACGGGCTCAGGACCAGCATGCGCAAGGCCGCCGAGAACCTCGAATTCGAGGAAGCCGCCCGGCTGCGCGACGAGATCAAGCGGCTGGAGGCGGTCGATCTGGCCATCGCCGACGACCCGCTGGCACGGCAATCGGCGGTCGAAGAGGCGGTCGAGGCCTCGGCCCGGTCCAAGGGCCGTTCGAGCGCGGGGCGCGCGGGCCAGCGGGGCGGAACGCGTCGCCGGCATTCGTGAGGCCCGGTATCCTGAGGCGACTGGCTGCGGAGGTCTCCGGATGATCATGTACCAGGTCGACGCTTTCGCCGAGGAGGTCCTGTCCGGAAATCCGGCGGCGGTGCTGCTCTTGCCGGACTGGCTGGACGAGGCGCTGATGCAGGCGATTGCGCGCGAGAACAATCTGGCCGAGACCGCCTTTGCGGTAGCCCGCGCCGAAGGCGGCTGGGAGCTGAGATGGTTTACGCCGACGCAGGAGGTCGATTTCTGCGGCCATGCCACGCTGGCGACCGCGCATGTGCTGATCGCCCATGAGGGGCAGGCGGCGCCGCTGAGCTTTCATACCCGGGTCGGCGTTTTGCATGTGACCCAAGGGCCATCCGGTTATCGGCTCGATCTGCCCCGGCTCGATCCGGAGCCGCTGGACGCCTTGCCCGCAGAGGTCGCGGCACAGTTCCCGGGCGGGGTGATCGCGGCGTTCCGGAATTTCGAGAATGTTTTCGTCGAGCTCGATGGGGCGGACAGGGTCCGCGATTTCGTTCCCGATCTGGCTGCGATTGCCCGGCTCGGGCCGGTCGGTCTGGTGATCACGGGGCGCGAAGGGCCGGGAGGCCGTGCCGATTTCGTGTCGCGCTATTTCGTGCCCGGTGCCGGTATTCCCGAAGATCCGGTCACCGGGTCCATTCACGCCACCCTCACGCCCTATTGGGCGGCGCGGCTGGGGCGGTCCCGGCTGACGGCCTATCAGGCCTCGGCACGTGGCGGATGGCTGGACTGCGAACTGACCGGGACCCGGGTGATGGTCGCGGGGGCTGCCGTCACCTTCATGAAGGCCGAGATATCCCTTCCCGGCGCAGAGCGGTTTCGCGCGTGACCGGGGCAGGGCGGGCCGCCTGCCGCCCAGCCCTTCGTATTCAGAGGCGGCCGCGTTCCGGCCGCCCGAAGAGGCGCAGATCGCGGGCGCCGACGTCCATAATGGCCGCGCGCTCCACCGGCCCTGCGGGCGCGGCCGGTCCGGGGCGGATCCGCACGGTCATGGCCGAAACGCCGGGCCTTGCCGCCGGGGTTTGTCCTGAACCAGCACAACGCCTTGAGCCTGTCTCACATGCTGGGGTGATCGGACCAGAGCGCGTGGAAGTGATGCACCGGCCCGTGACCATGGCCGACATCGAGCGCCTCGCTCGCCGTCAGCGCGTCGTGAAGATATGTCTTGGCCGCGCCCACGGCCTCGACCATGTCACGCCCGGGCAAGAGCGCGGCAATCGCCGAGGACAGCGTGCAGCCGGTGCCATGGTCGTTCTTCGTGACAAGGCGCGGGGCCGCGAAGGGGGTGACGCCGCCGGGGCCTGCCAGCAGGTCGGTGCTCTCGGCACTGTCCGCGAGATGGCCGCCCTTCAGCAGGACCCATTCCGGCCCCAGGGCCAGCAGCTCGGGCAGGGCGGCCTGCATCGCCTCGGCCGTCCAGTCGTCGCCGCGCCCGAGCAGCACCGCCGCCTCGGGCAGGTTCGGGGTCATGATCCTGGCCAGCGGCAGGAGCCGTTCGCGCACCGCCGCGACCGCCTCGGGCGCCAGCAGCGCGTGACCGCTCTTGGCGACCATGACCGGGTCGAGCACGATGTTCTTGACCGCGTGGTGACGCAGCCGGTCCGCGACGGCCTCTGCGATCGCGGCATTCGCAATCATGCCGATCTTGACCGCGTCGATCCGGACATCGTCGAGCACGGCGTCGATCTGCTCGGCCACGAAGCCGGGTTCGAGGGCGACGAAGGATCTGACGCCCTGGGTGTTCTGCGCGACGACGGCGGTGATGGCAGAACAGGAATAGGCGCCAAGTGCCGAGAAAGTCTTGATATCTGCCTGGATGCCGGCGCCGCCGGAAGGGTCGGTGCCGGCGATTGTGAGGATATTGGCGATCATGATTGCATCTCCTGCATCAGCATGGCGGCCTGCGCCGCGACCTCGGCCACATCGAGGCTGAGGGCAAGCCCGGTATCGGCAAGCGTGTCGAGGTCGACCCAGCGCGCCTCGAGCGCATCGTCGCCGGCGACGGGGGTGCCGGCCGTCCAGCGGCACAATATGGCGATCAGGATGAAATGGCGGCGCAGCGCGCCCGAGGCCTCGTGATCGAAGGCATCCACCGCGGTGAAGACGCGGAGCGGTTCGGCGGAAATGCCGGTCTCTTCGGTCAGCTCTCTCAGGGCGGCCTCGGTCAATGTCTCGCCGCGGTCGATCTTGCCGCCGGGAAAGCCCCAGAGCCCGGCATCGGGTGGGTTGGCGCGGCGGACCAGAAGGACCTGTCTCGCGCGGATGACCACCGCGATGGCCGCGGGGATGGGACGTTCGGGGATGCTGTGGGAGGGCAAGGCCGCCTCATATGCTGCGGCCGGCAAGGGCAAGAAAGCGTCTCGGTCCTGTCCCTTCGCCGGCATGATCCGGATCAGGTTCGAAGGGTCACTGCGCTGCGCCGGGCCATCGTGACGGCCGTGCCTGCAGACTCTCAGCCCCATGCCGGGGCACCCCTAGGTGAGGCCGAGCCTATCAGGATAAGCGGCGAGTTCAACGCGTCTGTTGCGGCCCGCGCCATGTCACCGGCCGTCTCTTCAGGCGTCAGTTCCGCAAGCCGCAGGGCGCGCGGTCTCTGCCCCTGCAACAGGTCCGGTTCGTCGATGGTCTTTCTGGAGTTAATTCTAAATAAAGTTATTAAATGACAATATTATAGAAGTCATTATTAAAGTTTTACTTTAATGTGTGGTCTGCCGGTGTTGCGGTCGCATCGACCTGTCCTGCCGGAAGCCCGGCGGCCGATGAGCCGGTCTCCGGGCCGTTTTCGGGCCTCAGTTCAATTCGCTTCGCAGCCATGCGATCAGGCGGTCCACGGCGGCGTAATTCGACCGCCTGGTCCCGCGAAAGACGGAAATCTCGTTCGGCCTCTCGACCGTGAAGCCACAGGCCGGTGTCAGCTTGCCGTCGTCGATCAGCCCGCTGACCGTCCTGTTCCAGCCAAGCGCGATGCCCTGTCCGGCGACCGCGGCCTGAAGAACCAGCGGATAGCTGTCGAAACAGACGATCCGCGGTTTTGGCCTGCCTGCCAGCCCGGCCGCCGCGAACCAGTCCGGCCAGTCGAACCAGTCCTGTGGCGTCACGCGATGGGACAGCAGGGGCCGCTCGAGGAGGGCCTCGGGGGCAAGCGGGGTCCGCAGATCGCCGAGCAGGGAGGGCGCGCAGACCGGAAAGATCGCGTCTGCGGCGGTGAAAAGCAGCCGGGCCGAGCCCGAGGCGCGGCCGGTGGTCTGCAGCGCGACATCGAAGGGGGAGGTCGCCTCGGTCAGCGGGGCCAGCGCGCTGACAAGCTGAAGCTGGATTTCCGGATGACGCGCGTGAAAGCGCGACAGGCGCGGCATCAGCCAGTAGAAGGCCTCGCAAAGCTGGCAGCGGAGCACGATGGCATCGGGGTCGCGGCTGCCGCGTATGGCCGCGATCTCGGCGCGGATCGCGGCAAGCGCATCGCCCACGACCTGTGCCAGCCGCCGGCCCTCTTCGGTCAGGAATACCGCGCGGTTCCGGCGTTCGAACAGGCGCAGGCCCAGCTCCGCCTCGAGCTGTCCGATCTGGCGGCTGACGGCGGTTTGGGTCAGCCCCAGTTCCTCGGCGGCACGGGTGAAGCTTTCGAGCCGGGCGGCGGCCTCGAACGGTCTCAGCCGGTGCAGCGGGAGGTCATCGGTTTGCATGCGTATAAATCATGTATTCCGGATGATTTCTCATTTTTCTGAGGATTGGCGCGATGATTTCATGCGCCAATGATATGTTTGCGGTCATCTTCAAGGCAAGCGCCTTCAAGGCAAGCGCCGGGGCTGTTTCCCGGGATCGGGGCGATCTCTGCTGCGGTCCTCATGCTTTCATTGTCCGATGCGCTGGTGAAGCTGCAGAATGGCGAGCTGTCGCTGGGGCAGGTGCTGATGGTCCGGTCCGGGACGGCGGTCCTGTGCCTCGCGGGTGCGCTCTGGCTGTTCGCGCAGGCGGGTGGGGCGGCCAGCGGCGTCACGCGCTGGGTCTGGGCGCGCAGCCTTTGCCTCGCCCTGATGTGGGGCTGCTATTATGCGGGATTGCCCGGCCTGTCCTTCTCGATTGCCGCGGCCTCTTACTATACCGCGCCGATATGGATGGCGGTGCTGTCCTTCCTCCTGCTCGGGACGCGTATCGGCGCGCGCGGAGGATGGGCGATCCTGCTGGGATTCGCGGGCGTCCTGACGATCCTGCGGCCCGGTTTCGACGCGCTGTCGCCGGTGATCGCCTTGCCCTTGCTGGCGGGATTTCTCTATGCCCTTGCCGCGGTCATCACCCAGGGCCGCTGCCGGGATGTGCCGCCGATCTCGATGGCGTTGAACCTCAATCTCGTTCTCGTCCTGGCCGGATCGGCGCATCTGGCGGTGCTTCTGTGGCTGGGGGCCGGGGACGAGGCGGGGTTTCTGATGTCGGTCTGGCCCGGGCTGGGCATGCGCGGCTGGGCCCTTCTGATCGGGCTGGGGGTGGCGCTTGCCGTCATAACCGCGCTGGTCGCCTTTGCCTATCAGCGTGCACCGGTGCCGGTCATCGGTCTGTTCGATAACGGATATCTCGTCTTCGCCCTGGTCTGGAGCGTCTTGCTGCTTAGCGAGCGGCCCGATCTTGTCGACCTTCTGGGCATCGTCCTGATCGGCTGCGGCGCGCTTCTCGCGTCGCGACGGCTGTCCGGAGGCGAAGGGTGGGGCGGAGAGGATGCGCGGGCGCCGCGCGCTCAGCCCCGGCGGGTTTGAAGGCTCGGTCTTGCGGGGCGTGTGCGCTGTTCTGACCGTCGGTCGGCGGTGACCCGGCCCGAGGCGGTCAGCCCGCGCGCCGCTCGGCGATTGCCATGCCCGCCGCCCAGCCCGAGGACCACGCCCATTGGAAATTGTAGCCGCCAAGCCAGCCGGTGACGTCGACCGCCTCGCCGATGACATGCAGGCCGGGCAGGGCTTTCGCCGCCATCGTGCGCGAGGACAGCGCCGCCGTCGAGACCCCGCCCGCCGTGACCTCCGCCTTGGCATAGCCCTCGGTGCCGGTGGGATGAAGCGAGAGGCGGGCAAGCGGGTCCGCCGCGCGCTCGAGATCGGCATCCGAGCAGTTGGCAAGCTGCTTCTCGAGCCCGATCTGCGTGGCCAGAAGCTCGGCCAGGCGGTTCGGAAGATGTTCGCTCAGGGCGGCGCGCAGCCGGGCACGCGGCATCTGCCGCCGCGCCTCGCGCAGCAGCTCGGGGGCGTTGTCGAGCAGCGTCAGCTCGACCGGCGTGCCGGGGCTCCAGTAGGACGAGACCTGCAGGATCGCGGGGCCCGACAGCCCGCGATGGGTGAACAGCGCGGCCTCTTTGAAGGAGGCGGGGCCGACCCTTGCGGTGACCGGGCAGGACAGGCCCGCAATGGCCCGGAAGGCCGCGTCCCGAGGCCCCAGCGTCAGCGGAACCAGCGCCGGTCGCGGCGGCACGACCGCAAGGCCGAAGCGCTCGGCGATCCGGTAGGCAAGCCCGGTTGCGCCCATCTTCGGGATCGAGGGGCCGCCGGTCGCGATGACGAGGTTCGCAGCACTCGCCCCGGCCACCCGGAAGCGCCCGTCGCCATGGCCGATCTCGCCGATCTGTGTCGCAAGCCGGATATCGACCTCGCCGCGGGCGCATTCGTCAAGCAGCATGGCCAGGATCTGCCGGGCGGAGCCGTCGCAGAAAAGCTGTCCCAGCGTCTTTTCATGCCAGGCGATGCCATGGCGTTCGACCAGCGCGAGGAAATCCCACTGGGTGTAGCGGGCGAGGGCGGATTTCGGGAAATGCGGGTTCCCTGACAGGAAACAGGCCGCCTCGGCCCCGGTATTGGTGAAGTTGCAGCGGCCGCCGCCGGAAATCAGGATCTTCTTGCCGGCCTTGTCGGCATGGTCGAGAACAAGCACCCTTGCCCCGGCCTGTCCGGCCGTCGCCGCGGCCATGAGCCCGGCGGCCCCGGCGCCCAGAATGATCGCATCATACTCCATGCACGCCCTCTACGCCGCCGGGAAGCCGGGCAAAAGGGGCCATCGCATCGCGCGCGCCGTCCGGAACCGCGTCCTGCACGTCCATGCCAGTGCTGCCGCCTCGGGTGTTGGTCCCCTTCGCCGGCCGAGCCTTCTGTGCTGTGGGGGTGTTCGGTGTGCCGGCCTTCTGCCCGAGCCGACGTCGTCTCTGCGGCTTGTGCCGGAAGGCGGGCGCGGCCCGAGGGCGCGCCCGCTGTCGTTCAGGGCTTCTTGCGGACCTTTTTCCGGCCGGTGATCATCGGCGTGACCAGGTTCTCGCCCTTCCACTTGCTGTAGAAGAGGATGGCCGCGACATGCAGCCCGACCAGCCCCAGCACCACCCAGCCAAGCTGGACATGGAAGCTGAGCGCCGCGCGGGTGGTCTCGGAGCCCACATATTTCGCCAGCGGCCCGACATTGATGTAATCGTCGGGGTCGACGAACAGGCCCGACACCGCCTGCAACAGCAGAACCGCCAGCAGCACGAAGACGAAAAGCCCGCCGAGCGGGTTATGCCCGGGCCAGTAGGACGGCTTCCGGCGGAACATCCCGAAGACGTATTTCAGGATCGCGACCGGGCCATAGGCGAAGCTCTTGAACCGGGCATGCTCGGGCCCCCAGAGGCCCCAGACCAGCCGGAAGGCCAGAAGGCCGAGCACCGCGTAGCCGAACCAGAAATGCAGGGTCATGATATCGGGTCCGAACATGCCCAGCCCCCAGGCCGCCGCGACCGAAATCGTCAGCGACCATTTGAACAGGCGCAGGAGCGGGTCCCAGATCTGGACGGTCTGCAGCGTCTCGGCACCCGGGCGGGTGTCGCCGGTCTCCTCGATGCTCGAATCCTTCATCGGTCCATCCTCGCTTTTGCTCAGTGCTTGGCGCGGTAGCTGTCGTGGCAGCCCTTGCACGAACCGCCGACCTGCTGGATGCCCTTGGCCAGCTCGCCCTTGTCGAGACCGGCGACTTCCTGCAGGTTTTCGACCGCCTTCACGAAGGCCATGCCTTTTTCCTGCACGCCGCCCATGTCGGTCCAGATCTTGGGCAGGGCAGCGGTCTTGCCGGGCATGTCCTCGGAAGAGGTGCCGGGCATGTAGAGATGGCCGATATTGTATTTGGTGAGGATCAGCATGTTGTCGGCCGCGGTTTGCGCCTTGGCCCCGTCATACTCGGTCTCGCCTTTGACCATCGACACGAGGGTGCCCATGTTGGCGCCAAGCAGGGAATAATAGCCTTGGCGGGCCTCGACGACGTCATCCTTCACGTCGGCAGCCGATGCCGCCAGCGGCAGCGCGGCGAGAGCGGCGGTCAGAAGAATTTTACGCATTACAGGTCTCCGTCCTGGGTGTGCAGGTTTTTGCTCAGGTTCGCGCGTATTTCCATAACGTGGAGGTCGCGGTTTTCCGTCGCCAAGTCCATGACCTTTTTCACAGAGGACCTGTGCCCCAATCGGGGGTTGCGTTGCATCTTTCAGAACATATCTTACAGAGTCGTCTTTTCCAGCATGGTGTCGACGGCGCTCAGCTGTCCGTGCGAGCGGCGCCCGGCGGCCGCCGCGGCGACGAGTGCGGCGAAGATCGCGCGCTGGCGCCGGGCATAGAACAGATGTTCGGGATGCCATTGCACCCCCAGCGCAAAGGGATCGCGGCGGCGCTCGACCGCCTGCACCATCCCGCCCCGGTCATGGGCGGCCACAACCAGATCGTCGCCGAGCCGGGCCACGGCCTGGGAATGCAGCGCGTTGACCCGCATCGCGTCGGGGCCCGCGATCTCGGCCAGCCGGGTGCCCGGGCAGACCGTCACCGCCTTGCGCGGCAGGATGGTCCAGACCCGTTGCGAGGCGGTATAGGTGCCATAGGCGTCCTGATCGAGCGTGCCGCCGAGCGCCACGTTCAGCATCTGCGCGCCGCGACAGATCCCCAGCACCGGCTTGCCGCGGGCGATGGCGGCCTCGACAAGCCGGCGTTCCAGCGCGTCGCGCTCGGGATCGAGCCGGGCCGAGGTCACCAGCTGCATGCCGTAGAGATCGGGCGAGATGTCGTCGCCGCCGCCGATGATCAGCCCGTCGACCCCGTCGATATCGGCGCTCCGCCCAGTGCCCCAGCGCACGCCCCGCCCGCCCGCAAGCCAGAGGCTGAACGCCACCAGCGGAAACACCCGCCAGCCCGAACGTGCCGAGGTCGTCACCGCGATCAGGGGGCGGTCTTGCCGTCTTTGCCACATGAGCCGTCCCAGAGCTCCAGTTTGCAGAGAACCCGGTCGAGATGCGCGTACCAGTCCGACCGGGTGGTGGTCAGCGCGGCGCGGTAGTCGAGCCAGTCCGCGGCCAGTCCCTTCAATGCGGCGGTATCGGCGGCCAGCCTCTCGACCATGACCCAGCGGTTCCATTCATAGGCGAGCCGCCAGCCCGGTTCGTCGATGCGGCAATCGGGCAGGCGGTAATGGAAGGTCGGCCGGGCGCCGATCGAGGCGGCACCGGGCCCGAGCGCCTGCGCCACCCGGTCCTTGGCCAGATGCGCAAGACAGGGCAGCATGTCGAGCCCGCGATTGCGGGTCGGGGTCTCGTCGAGATAGGCGTCGGCAAAGGCCTCCAGCGTCCAGTCCGGCCCGGCCGAGGCCAGCCGGTCGATCAGGCTGCGCGGATAGGGATCGACGAAGGGCAGAAGCCGCCGCGACGGGTCGATCGGATCGGCCTTCCTGAGCCAGTCCTCGATCAGCGCGAAGGCACGGACGATGGGCACCAGATCGGCGGCGTCCTGACCGGGGATCTCGGGGTTGAGATGCAGCCCGAAGCCGAGAAAGACGCCTTCGCGGCTGCCGCGCGCCCCGGCGGCGCGCAGCGCCCCGCGCAGACGCTCGGCCTCGGGCAGCTGATCGGGATGGAGCGGCGGGGTCACCACCTCGACCGGCACCACGGCACGGCCGAGCTGCAGTCCCAGATCGGTCAGGGCGCTGCCGGCCTTGTCGCGGAAGGAGGTGTCGAGGCAGATCAGGACCCGGCCGAGATCGGGCGTTTCGACCTCGAAATCATGGGCGGCGATCTCGCGCGGCGTGCCGCCCAGCGTCCGGGCCACGACATCTGCCGCCTCGGCCTCTGTCAGCTCGCCGAATTCGATCTCGATGCCGGCGCGGCGAGGCTCGCCCGCATGGGTTTCGCGTGGGCGGAGCGGCAGGAACCGGTCGCGCGGCACGAGCTGGGTTATGCCGTCCATATCCACCTTTCGGAGCCTCCGGAGGGGCCGGAGATCAGATCGAGAACGAGGTGCCGCAGCCGCAGGAGCTGGTGGCGTTCGGGTTCTCTATAACGAACTTCGCGCCGATCAGTTCCTTGCTGAAGTCGATGGTCGCGTTTTGCAGGAAGGGCAGCGAGACCGAATCGACCACGACCTTCTCGCCCGCGCCCTCCAGCACGAGATCGTCCTCGGCGGGGTCGTCCAGCGTGATCGCGTATTGAAAGCCCGAGCAGCCGCCCCCCTCGACGGCGATCCGGAGCGCCTTGCCCTGTTTCGCGGCGCCGATTTCGGACAGGCGCGCATAGGCGCGCTCGGTGACTCTGGGCGGAAGCGTCAGGTCCATCTTAAGCGAAATCCCTCATGTCAATTCCGGTCCCCCTTGAATATATGGGCAGAAGTCACGGGAACAAGCAACGGAGCGGCAATGCTGGCGCCTTATGCATGCAAACCTTCCGAAAGCCGCGGGCGGCTTCACCCCGAGGAGGAAAGCGCCTTCCGGTCCTGTTTCCAGCGCGACCGCGACCGGATCATCCATTGTTCTGCCTTCCGGCGGCTGATGCACAAGACCCAGGTCTTCGTCGTCCATGAGGGCGACAGCTTCCGCACCCGGCTGACCCATACCATCGAGGTCGGGCAGGTGGCGCGGACCATGGCCAATGCGCTGGGGCTGAATGTCGAGCTGGCCGAGGCGGTGGCGCTGGCGCATGATCTTGGCCACACGCCTTTCGGCCATACCGGCGAGGATGCGCTGGCCGAGCTGATGGCGCCTTTCGGCGGCTTCGATCACAATGCCCAGGCGATCCGGATCGTGACCCGGCTGGAGCGGCATTACGCCGGTTTCGACGGGCTGAACCTGACCTGGGAGACGCTGGAGGGCATTGCCAAGCATAACGGGCCGGTGCCGCGCCCGCTGCCCTATGCGCTGGCAGAATACGACGCCCGCCACGATCTGGAGCTGCACACCCATGCCGGGGCCGAGGCCCAGGTCGCGGCCATTGCCGACGATGTCGCCTATAACAATCACGACCTGCATGACGGGCTGCGGGCCGGGCTTTTCACCGAGGCCGAACTGACCGGGCTGCCGCTGCTGGGCGCCTGCTTTGCCGAGGTCGATGCCGCCGCGCCCGGGATCGACGCCAAGCGTCGCCGCCACGAGGCGCTCCGGCGTTTTTTCGGGGTGATGGTCAGCGACGTCATCGACGGCGCCCGCGCCACCCTGGCCGAGGCGGAACCGGCAAGTGCGGCCGAGATCCGGGCGCTGGGCCGCCCGGTGATCGGCTTCTCGCCCGTGCTTTACGAGGGGCTGCGCGAGATCCGGTCGTTCCTGTTTCACCGCATGTACCGCGCGCCCTCGGTGGTCGAGATGCGCGCCGAGGTGACCGATATCGTGCGCGAGCTTTTCCCGCTTTATCTGACCCATCCCGAGTACCTGCCCCGGAAATGGCGCGAGGATGTCGCGGCGGCCACGGACGAGACCGCGCTGGCCAGGATCGTGGCCGATTACATCGCGGGCATGACCGACCGTTTCGCGATGGAGGAACATGCCCGGCTGACCGGTGCGGCCCCGCCCGCGCGGCGGGTCTGAACGCAGGGGGCCGCGCGCGCCCGTTGACCCCGGGCCCCGCCGTGATAAACCGCACGCCAGCCGAAAGGGACCGACCATGAACCTCTTCAACGATCTGCGCGCGCTGGTGATCGACTGTCTCGACGCGATGGCGGCCGAGGGCGCGCTGCCCGCGGGCCTCGACTTCTCGAATGTCGCGGTCGAGCCGCCGCGCGATGCCGCCCATGGCGACATGGCCACCAATGCCGCGATGGTGCTGGCCAGGCCCGCCGGACAGAAACCGCGCGATATCGCCGAGACGCTGGCCGGGCGGCTGGCCGCCGATCCGCGCATCGCCAGTGCCGAAGTGGCGGGGCCCGGTTTCCTGAACCTGCGGCTGGCGCCCGCCGTCTGGCAGGGGCTGGTGGCGAAGGTGCTGGGGCAGGGCGCCGGTTTCGGCCGCTCGTCCCTCGGCGCCGGTCAGAAGGTCAATATCGAATTCGTCTCGGCCAACCCGACCGGGCCGATGCATGTGGGCCATGTCCGCGGCGCCGTGGTGGGCGACGCGCTGGCCAGCCTTCTCGACTTTGCCGGCTGGGACGTGACCCGGGAATATTACATCAACGATGGCGGCGCCCAGGTCGACGTGCTGGCGCGCTCGGCCTATGAGCGTTACCGCGAGGCCAACGGGCTGGAGCCCGAGATCCGAGAGGGGCTTTATCCGGGCGATTACCTGATCCCGGTCGGCGCGGCGCTGAAGGAAAAATACGGCGCGAGCCTGCTCGACAAGGGCGAGGAGCACTGGCTGGCCGATGTCCGCCTCTTTGCGACCGACATGATGATGGAGATGATCCGCGAGGATCTGGCCGCGCTGGGCGTGACCATGGATGTGTTCTCGTCGGAAAAGGCGCTTTACGGCACCGGCAAGATCGAGGCCGCGCTCGACCGGCTGAAGGGCATGGGGCTGATCTACGAGGGCGTGCTGGAACCGCCCAAGGGCAAGACCCCGGATGACTGGGAGCCGCGCGAGCAGACCCTGTTCCGCTCGACCGCGCATGGCGACGATGTCGACCGCCCGGTGATGAAGTCGGACGGGTCCTGGACCTATTTCGCCCCCGATATCGCCTATCACTATGACAAGGTGGGGCGCGGCTTCAATCAGCTGATCGACATCCTCGGCGCCGATCACGGTGGCTATGTCAAGCGGATGAAGGCCGCCGTCGCGGCGCTGTCCGAGGGCCGGGTGCCGCTCGACATCAAGCTGATCCAGCTGGTCAAGCTCTGGAAGAACGGCGAACCGTTCAAGATGTCGAAACGCGCGGGCACCTATGTCACGCTGCGCGACGTGGTCGAGCAGGTGGGCCGCGACGTGACCCGTTTCGTGATGCTGACCCGCAAGAATGACGCGCCTCTGGATTTCGATTTCGACAAGGTTCTGGAGCAGTCGAAGGACAACCCGGTCTTCTATGTGCAATATGCCCATGCCCGGATCTCCTCGGTGCTGCGCAAGGCCGCCGGAGCGGGCATTGCCGTCGATGACGCGACGCTGGCCGCGGCTGACCTCACGAAGCTCGAGCACGAGGCCGAGATCGCGGTGGCCAAGAAGCTGGCCGAATGGCCGCGCCTGATCGAGATCGCGGCCCGCAGCAACGAGCCGCACCGGGTCGCATTCTATCTTTACGAACTGGCCTCGGAGCTGCATGCGCTCTGGAACCGGGGCAACGAACTGCCCGAATTGCGCTTCCTGCAGGAGGGCGACGCGGCCACAAGTCAGGCCAAAATCGCGCTGGCCCGGTCCGTGGCCGTTGTCATTTCCGCCGGCCTTGGTATTCTCGGCGTCACTCCTGTCGATGAAATGCGCTGAAAAACAAGGCGCAATCAGGCCGGAGCGGCACAGGCAAGAACCATACCGGGCGGTCAAGCGCGCCTGGAAACGAGGCGGCAATGGCAGAAATCGATTTCGACGCGATGCGCGGGGCGGGCGGGCATGACGCTGCGCCTTCCCTCAAGACGATGGTGAACTGGGCCGGTGGCCTGGTGTCTCTGACCCTGGTGGCCGGGCTTTTCGTCTGGGGCTATCAGATCGTGGTCCGGGATGTCAGCGGCGTGCCGGTGATCCGTGCGCTCGAAGGGCCGATGCGGATCGCGCCCGACGATCCCGGCGGGCGCCAGGCTGAACATCAGGGGCTTTCGGTCAACCGCGTCGCCGCCGAGGGCGAGGCAGCGCCGCCGCCCGACATGCTGCGGCTTGCGCCCGCGCCGGTCGACCTTGCCGGCGACGACCGGCCGGTGATCGCTCCGCAGCCTGCCGCCGGCGCGGCCGCAGATCCTTCGCAACCGGTTCTGGCCGCGCTCAATCTTGCCGATACGCCGGCAACCGACGCCGCGGGCGGGGCGCTGTTCGACCGCGCCGAGCCCGCAGCCGAGCCGGTCGCGCCAGAGGCTGAGCCGACGGAAGAGGAGGCGCTGACCCTGCCGGCCGGCGCGCTGCGTCAGTCGCCGCGCCCGGCGGCCCGGCCGCAGGAAGATCTGGCGACCCGCGCCGCCATTGCCTCGGCCCGGGCCGCGATGGATGCGCCCGCGCCCGCCGAGATCGCGGCCGACAGCGTCCTGCCCGGCACCGCGCTGGTGCAGCTTGGCGCCTTCGACAGCGGCGACGAGGCCCGCGGGGTCTGGGACAGCCTGTCCGGTCAGCGCAGCTTTGCCGGTTTCTTCTCTGACAAGACCCGCGTGATCCAGACCGTCGACCGTGGCGGCAGGACCTTCTTCCGGCTGCGCGCCTCGGGCTTTGCCGATCTGGCAGCGGCACGCCGGTTCTGCGCGGCGGTCTCGGCCGAGGGCGCGGATTGCATCCCGGTGGTGGCGCGGTGAGCCACGGGGTCGGGGCCTTCATCGCCGGTTGTTCCGGCCTGGTCCTGACACCGGCCGAACGGGCCTTCTTCGCCGAGACCCGGCCCTTCGGCTTTATCCTCTTTGCCCGCAACATCGCCGATCCCGGGCAGGTGCGCCGCCTCACCGGAGATCTGCGGCAGGCCGTCGGCCGCAAGGCGCCGATCCTGATCGATCAGGAGGGCGGCCGGGTGCAGCGGCTGCGTCCGCCGCATTGGCGGGCCTGGGCGCCTGCGCTAGATCAGATCGCGGCGGCGGGGCCCGAGATGGCCGCGCGCTCGATGTATCTGCGCGCCCGGCTGATCGCCTCCGAGCTGTCCGAACTCGGCATCGATGTCGATTGTGCGCCGGTGGCCGATATCGCCCGCCCCGAGACCCATGAGATCCTGAAGAACCGCTGTTACGGCACCGACCCTTCGGCGGTGATCGCCTGCGCCCGGGCGACCGCCGAGGGGCTGCTTGCGGGCGGCGTTCTGCCGGTGGTCAAGCATATCCCGGGGCATGGTCGCGCCAGCGCCGACAGCCATCTGCATCTGCCCAGGGTGACAACCGGCGCGCCCGAGCTGGAGGCCTCCGATTTCGCGGTGTTCCGGGCGCTTTGCGACCAGCCGATGGCGATGACGGCCCATGTCGTCTATGACGCCCTCGATCCCGACCGGCCCGCCACCGTGTCGCCTTTGGCCATCGCGGCGATCCGCGAGGATATCAGGTTCACCGGTTTCCTGATGTCGGACGATGTCTCGATGCAGGCGCTGAGCGGCAGCATCGGCGACCGCGCCCGCGCCGCGATCGCGGCGGGCTGCGATGCGGTGCTGCATTGCAATGGCGACATGGACGAGATGGCCGAGGTGGCCGGGGCCTGCGGCACGCTGAAAGGGGCTGCCGCAGAGCGTGCCGCCAGGGCGCTGGCCTGCCGCCGCCCGCCCGAGCCCTTCGATGCCGCGGCGGCCGCGACCGCGCTTGACGGGATGCTGGGCAAGATCGCCCATGGCTGAGCGGGGCGCCGATCCGGGTGACGCCGAGGCCGAGGATGTCGCCGCGCGGCAGGCGGCCGAGGCGCTGATCGTCGATGTCGACGGTTTCGAGGGCCCGCTCGACATGCTGCTGACGCTGGCCCGGACCCAGAAGGTCGATCTGCGCAAGATCTCTGTCCTGCATCTGGCCGAGCAATATCTGGCTTTCGTCGAGACTGCCAAGAGCCTCCGGATCGAGCTGGCCGCCGATTATCTGGTGATGGCGGCCTGGCTGGCCTTCCTGAAATCGCGGCTGCTGCTGCCGCCCGACCCGACCGAGGACGGCCCCTCGGCCGAGGATCTGGCCGCGCATCTGGCCTTCCAGCTGGAACGGCTCGAGGCGATGCGGGGCGTGGCGGCGCGGCTGATGGGGCGCGACCAGAAGGGCCGCGACTTCTTCGTGCGCGGCCTGCCCGAGGGAGTGGAGCGGGTGCGGCGGGTGCAATATACGGCCACGCTGCTCGATCTGATGCAGGCCTATGCCCGTATCCGCACCAAGGACGATTTCCGGCCCTATGCGCTGGATCGCGAGGCGGTCTACACGATGGAAGAGGCGCTGGAGCGGATGCGCGGGCTGATCGGCTATGCCGGAGACTGGATCGACCTGTCGAGCTGGCTGCCCGAGGGCTGGCAGGCCGATCCCGCCCGCCGCCGCTCGGCCACTGCCGCGCATTTCGCGGCCTCGCTCGAACTGGTCAAGCAGGGCCAGCTGGAACTGCGCCAGGCCGAGACCTTCGCCCCGATCCAGATCCGCCGGAAACCGCATTGATGAGCCGCCCGCCCGAAACCGGGGATGATGCCGAGGGCAGCCTGTTCGAGGCGCCGCCCGCGGCCGAGCAGGAGCGCATGGTCGAGGCCATCCTCTTTGCCTCGGCCGAGCCGGTGCGTGTGGCCGAGATGAATGCGCGGATGCCGCATGGCTGCGATGCCGCGCGCGCGCTCGAGGCGCTCGTCCGCCGCTATGAGGGGCGGGGGGTGCATCTGGTGCGGGTGGGCGAGGCCTGGGCCTTCCGCACCGCCCCGGATCTGGGCTTCCTGATGCAGAAGGAAACCGTCGAGATGCGCAAGCTCTCGCGGGCCGCGATCGAGACGCTGGCAATCATCGCCTATCACCAGCCGGTGACGCGGGCCGAGATCGAGGAGATCCGGGGCGTCTCGGTCAGCCGCGGCACCGTCGATCAGCTGCTGGATCTGGAATGGATCCGCTTCGGCCGCCGCCGGATGACACCCGGCCGGCCCGTCACCTATGTCGTGACCGAGGCGTTTCTCGATCATTTCGGGCTGGAAAGCGCCCGCGACCTGCCGGGCCTGCGCGAGCTGCGCGCCGCGGGTCTGCTCGACAATCGGCCGATGCCCGGCAGCGAGGACGCGGCCGAGGCCCAGGGCGAGATGTTCGAGGACGAAAGCTGAGCGTCAGCCGGTCCTGGCCGCCGCCCGCCGCCGCCAGGCCTGCCACAGCGCCAGCGCCAGCAGCCCGACCGTCGCCAGCATGAACCCGGCCGCGATCGGGCGTTCGAGAAACACCATCGGATCGCCCCGCGCGATCAGCATGGCGCGGCGCAGATTGGTCTCGATCAGCGGGCCGAGCACGAAGCCCAGCAGCAGGAGCGCCGGGCTGAACCGCGCCAGTGCCAGCAGATAGCCCGCCAGCCCGATGGCCGCGACCGCGGCGATGTCGAAGGTCAGGCCACGGACCGAATAGACCCCGAGGCAGAGAAAGACGAGGATCGCCGGGTAAAGCCAGCGGAACGGGATGCGCAGCATCGAGACCCAGATCCCGATCAGCGGCAGGTTCAGGATCAGGAGCAGCAGGTTGCCGATGCCGAAGCTCGCTACCAGCCCCCAGAACATCTCGGGCCGCGCCTCCAGCATCAGGGGGCCCGGCTGGATCCCGTGAATGACCAGCGCGCCCAGCATCAGCGCCATGATCGGATCGCCCGGAATGCCAAGCGTCAGCGTCGGCACGAAGGCCGAGATCGAGGCCGCATTATTGGCCGCCTCGGGCGCCGAGATCCCCTCGACCGCGCCCTTGCCGAACCGCTCGGGGCGGCGCGAGACCCGCCGTTCCAGCGCATAGGCCAGAAAGGAGGACAGCGTCGAACCGGTGCCCGGCAGCGCGCCGAAGAAGCTGCCAAGCGCGCCGCCGCGCAGGATCGGCCCGGGCAGGCGCCTCAGGTCGTCGCGCCGGGGCATCAGCCCGCGCAGCCCGATCCTTGCGGTCACGCCCTGCCGGTCGGGGTCGCGGACATTGGCGATCAGCTCGGCCACGCCGAACAGCCCCATCGCCAGCGCCACCAGATTGATGCCGTCCAGCAGCTCGGTCCGGCCGAAGGTGAAGCGCTGGACCCCGGAATTGACATCGGTGCCGACACAGCCCAGCAGGAGGCCCAGCACGACCATGGCAAAGCCCTTGACCGGGCTCGACGAGCCGATGGTCGAGGCGGCGACCAGCCCGAGGATCATCATCGCGGCGTAATCGGCCGCGCCGAAGGCGGTCGCGGCGCGTGAGAGCCAGCCCGCCAGCGTCACCAGCACCGCGATGCCGATCAGCGAGCCCGCGAAGGACGAGGCCATGGCGGTGAACAGCGCCACGCCCGCGCGGCCCTCGCGCGCCAGCGGATAGCCGTCGAGCGAGGTCACCGCCGATTGCGGCGTGCCGGGCAGGCGCATCAGGATCGAGGCGACCGAGCCGCCATATTGCGCGCCGTAATAGACGCCCGCCAGCATGATCAGCGCGGCTTCGGGGGTGATGTAATAGGTGATCGGCAGCAGCAGCGAGATCGCCGCCATCGCGCCGATGCCGGGCAGCACGCCGACAAAGGTGCCCAGCACCACGCCGAGGACGCAATAGACCAGCACCCCGGGCTGGAGCGCAAAGCCGATACCGTGCAGAAGGCCCTCCCAGGTGGTCATGAGAGGCGCGGCCAGAGCGGGACGTTCATCCGCAGCCCGAGGCCGAAGACCAGCACGGTCAGGGCCGAGATCGCGAGGGCGAGGACAAGCCGCCAGATCCGGCCGTCATGCGGGGCGGGCAACGCGGCGATCAGCACCGCCGCCGCGGTCGCGCCGACAAGGCCAAGCCGGAACAGTCCGAAGCCGAAGACGAGGATCGCGGCCAGAACCGCAACTGCCGCGCGCGGCTCGATCCCGGGCCGGGAACCTGCCTCGCGACCAAGCGCGGGCAGGGCGATGGCCAGCCCGAGCCCGGCCAGGAGCGCGCCGAGCACCACCGGGAAGAAGCCCGGCCCCATCCGGCGCAGGCTGCCGATATCGTAATGCGCAAGGGCCCAGCCCGCCGCCGCCGCGCCAAGCGTGGCCAGCACGAGGCCGCCGAGGATGTCGGGCCAGTCCTTCTGCATCGGGTCCGCCTCAGGGCTTGGCTTCGACCCGGTCGATCACCGCGCCCCACATCGCGGTATCGGCCGAGATCCGGTCGGCCAGATCCGCGGGCGTTCCCGGCGCGGCCTGCCAGCCGATGGCCAGAAGCTTCTCTTGTACCTCGGGCTCGGCCAGGATCTCGCCGATCTCGGTATTCAGCCGCTCGATCACCGCCGGGGCGGTTCCGGCCGGTGCGATGAAGGCGTTCCAGAGCTCGGCGCGGAACTCCTCGGGCAGCCCGGCCCGTCCGGCCAGGACCGGCACATCGGGGGCCTGCGCGAAGGGCTCGGCCGAGGTGATGCCCAGAAGGCGCATCCGGCCCGCCTCGACCTGCGGCAGCGCGGCCGAGGGCGCCATGAAGCCCGCATCGATCTCGCCGCCGACAATCGAGGTGGTCACTTCGGCATAGCTGGTGAAGGGGATGTGCAGCAGGCTGACGCCCGCGGCATCGGCGAAAAGCTCGGCGGTCAGATGCGCGCCCGAGCCCTGGCCGACCGAGCCGTAGCTGAGCGCTTCGGGCTCGGCCCCGGCGGCGGCGACGAAGCTTTCGAGATCGGTGAAGTCCGAGCGGGCCGAGACCGCCAGCACCAGCGGCGAGGTCGCGATCAGCGTGACCGGCTCGATATCGGTCGCGGCATCGTAGCCGGTCGATGTCATCAACCGAGCGGCGGTGGTCAAAGGTCCGTTGATGGTGGTGGCGAAGCTGTGCCCGTCGCCGGCATTGGCCAGCATCTGCTGCACCCCGATCACGCCGCCCGCGCCGGGCTTGTTCTCGACGACGACCGGCTGGCCGAGGCGCTCGGCCAGCGGCTCGGTGATGATCCGGGTCAGCGTGTCGGGCGAGGACCCGGCCGGGAAGCCGACATAGACATGAAGCGGAGCGGTGGGCCAGGCGTCCTCGGCCGCAGCGGGCAGGGCGGCGAGGGCGAGGGCCCCAGCAAGTGCGGTGCGGCGCGTCATCGGGATGGTCACGTCAGGTCTCCTTTTCGGTCGGCGCCAAAGGACACGATCGCGGCGGCCTTTTCAACCGGCTTCCTGCAGGCCGCGGGCAGGTCGTGCGGGGCTGTCTGACGGAACGCAAGACGGGCCCGGCGGGGGCGCTCGGAACGCGCCGGGGGCGGGGCAGGCGGAGGCGGAACGATCGCTCGGCCGGTCCGCGCGGGACGGGACCGGGTTTTTAATTGCCCGCTCCGGGCTCTGCGGGGTTGCACCCGGCCCGGCTTTGGGGCACCCGACGGCCGGTGAAAAGACAGTGAAACGGAACGCCATGACCGGGGCGACGATCAGTTTTGAGAATGTCGGCAAGTTCTTTGCCGGCGGGGCGAAGGGCCGGGTGACGGCGTTGCAGGACGTGTCGCTGACGGTGACCCCGGGCGAGATCTGCGGCATCATCGGCCGGTCGGGCGCGGGCAAGTCGACACTGCTGCGCATGGTCAACGGGCTCGAGCGGCCAAGCGAGGGCACGGTCAGCGTGGGCGGCAAGGATGTCGGTCGGGCGCAGGGCGCCGCGCTTCGGGCGATCCGCCGCGATGTCGGCATGATCTTCCAGCATTTCAACCTGCTGGCCTCGCGCACGGTCCATGGCAATATCGCGATGCCGCTGGAAATCGCGGGCGTTCCCGCCGCCGAGATCCGGAGCCGGGTCGGGGATCTGATCGCCCGGGTCGGGCTCGAGGCCCAGGCCGACCGCTATCCGGCCGAGCTTTCGGGCGGGCAGAAACAGCGTGTGGGCATCGCCCGGGCGCTGGCCACACGGCCCAAGGTGCTGCTGTCGGACGAGGCGACCTCGGCGCTCGATCCCGAGACCACGCAGACGGTGCTGGCGCTGCTGCGCGACATCAACCGCGATCTGGGCCTGACCATCCTGCTGATCACCCACGAAATGGCCGTGGTGCGCGACATTGCCAGCCATGTGGCGGTGATCGATCAGGGCCGGATCGTCGAGGCCGGGCCCACTTATGACGTCTTCGTCGCGCCGCGGCATCCGACGACGCGCTCCTTCCTGTCGGGGGTGACCGGCATCACGCTGCCGCGCTTCGTCTCGGGCCGTCTGGTCGAGACCCGGCCGGGCGGCGCTGCCGAAGAGGTTCTGCGGGTGACCTTCGCGGGGGCCCATGCGACCGATCCGATGCTGGCGCGGATGACGGCCGAGCGCGGGATATCGGTCAATATCCTCGCGGGTGCCATCGAGGAGATCGGCCCGCATCCCTTCGGCAACCTGCTGATCTCGGTCGATGCCGCGCGCGGGGCCGAGGCACGCGACTATCTCAACCGCCACGGCCTGTCGACGGAGGTGCTGGGCTATGTCCGCTAACCTGATCGCGCTTCTGATCGAGGCCACGCTGCAGACGCTTTACATGGTCTCGGCCGCGGCCTTGCTGGGCACGCTGTTCGGGCTGCCGCTGGGGCTGTTTCTCGCCACCTCCCAGCGCGGCGAGCTGTTGTCGGCACCGCTGGTCAACAAGGTGCTGGGGCTTGTGGTCAATGCCGCGCGCTCGGTGCCCTTCATCATTCTCGTGGTTGCGATCATCCCCTTCACCCGGGCGCTGGTCGGCACCTCGATCGGCACCGATGCCGCCATCGTGCCCCTGACCATCGCCGCCACGCCCTTCATCGCCCGGCTGGTCGAGAACGCCATCCGCGAGGTCGATGCCGGGCTGATCGAGGCCGCGCGCGCGATGGGCGCGACGCCGTTGCAGATCATCCGCAAGGTGTTGCTGCGCGAGGCGCTGCCGGGCATCGTGCTGGGCCTCACGCTCGCCGTTGTCAGCCTGATCGGCTATTCCGCCATGGTGGGCGCGGTCGGCGGCGAGGGGCTTGGCGATCTGGGGATCCGCTATGGCTATCAGCGCTTCATGCCCGACGTGATGCTGGCCGTCGTCGTGATCCTGATCGTGATGGTCCAGCTCGTGCAATCCTTCGGCGAATGGATCGCCGCGCGGGTCGACCGCCGCGCGCCGCGCAATCGCGGCCACTGACTTTCCGAAGAGCTCCCGCAGACAAGAAAGGACCCTTCCGATGCTGCGTCTGATTCCTCTCGTTTCCGTTCTCGCGCTGTCGGCCGGCGCCGCGCTGGCCGATGATATCCGTGTCGGCGTCTCGCCCGGCGAACATGCCGAGATCATGGAGCAGGTCGCCAAGGTCGCCGCTGCCGACGGCCTGACCATCGATCTGGTTGAATTCTCCGACTATGTGGTGCCGAACCAGGCGCTGGCCGATGGCGATCTCGACGCCAACAGCTTCCAGCACCGCCCCTATCTGGAAAACCAGATCAAGGATCGCGGCTTCGATCTGGTCGAGGTCGCGACCACCATCACCACCCCGATGGGCGTCTATTCCGACAAGATCGAGGATCTGGCGGAGCTTCCCGAAAAGGCCCGGGTCGCGATCCCGAACGACCCGACCAATGGCGGGCGGGCGCTGTTGCTGCTGCAGGAGCTCGGGCTCGTGAAGCTGGCCGAGGGCACCGGTCTGGTGCCGAGCCCGCTCGACATCGAGGACAACCCCAAGGGTCTGAAATTCCTCGAACTTGACGCGGCACAGCTGCCGCGCGCGCTGGCCGATGCCGAGATCGCGGTGATCAATACCAATTACGCCATCGCCGCCGGGCTCAGCCCGAAGGACGATGCCATCGAGATGGAAGCCGCCGACAGCCCCTATGTGAACATCATCGTGGTGCGCGATGGCGATCAGGACCAGCCCTGGGTCGAGGCGCTGGTCGAGGCCTATCACAGTCCCGAGGTCAAGGCCTTCATCGACGAGAAATATGACGGTGCCGTGCTGACAAGCTGGTAATCGGTTCCGGGCTGGCCGGGCCTGTCCCGGCCTGCCCATCGTTCCGGCAGCCCGGCCCGATGCCGGGCGCCCCGTCCGGCCCGGTGGCGCAAGATCGCGCCTGTTTTTTAGGCAGGAACCGCGCCGCGGGCTCAACTGATCGTCACAACGACGTTACGAAGCCGCTGTAGTCAGCCGCCATGGGGCCACCGCATCTGCGGGGCTTGTCAGGTGGCGAACGCCATATATAGTCGAACGCAAGGTAAGGGGCGGGTGCGTCCCGTCCCGGGGCCGGGCAGGCGGACGGGGCAGAGGCTGACGATCACGATGGACGGCGATTTCAGGACTTCATTCGTACGGGAGCCGGGCTCCCTCAAGCATCATCCGGCGCTGGTTCTGAACGCCGATTACCGGCCGCTTTGCTATTATCCATTGTCGCTCTGGCCCTGGCAGGAGGCGATCAAGGCGGCCTTCCTCCACCGGGTCGACATCGTGGCCGAATATGACCAGGTGGTCCGAAGTCCGACCAGGACGATCCGAATACCCTCCGTCGTCGTCCTCAAAGACTATGTCAAACCGCAGAAGCGCGTGGCTTTCACGCGCTTCAATCTTTTTCTGAGGGACGAATTCACCTGCCAGTATTGCGGCTGCAAGGGCGATCTGACCTTCGACCATGTGGTGCCGCGGGCCCGGGGCGGCATCACCAGCTGGGAGAATGTGGTCGCGGCCTGCTCGCGCTGCAACCTGCGCAAGGGCTCGAAAAGCCTGCGTCAGGCGGGCATGTCGCTGCGCCGCGCGCCCCGGCGTCCGGCGGCGACCGATCTGCGCGATGTCGGCCGCAAGTTCCCGCCGAACTACCTGCATGCCAGCTGGCTCGATTTCCTCTACTGGGATGCCGAGCTGGAAGCCTGAGCGCCCGGCCTCTGGTCGGCGCCGGGCGAAGGGCGCGCTCCGTCATGTCCATGTCCCGCCATTTCGACAGGGCGGGGCCTAGATGTCGACCTCCTGGACGAAGCGGGCATTCTCCTGGATGTACTGGAAGCGCAGCTCGGGTTTCTTGCCCATCAGCCGCTCGACCAGATCGGCGGTCTCGCCGGGATGGTCCTCGTCGATCGAGACCCGGATCAGCTTGCGCGAGGCCGGGTCCATGGTGGTTTCCTTCAGGTCCTTGGCATCCATCTCGCCGAGGCCCTTGAAGCGGCTGACATCGATCTTGCCCCTGCCGCCGAGGCCCTTCTCCAGCCACATCTCCTTTTCGGCCTCGTCCAGCGCATAGAGCCGTTTCGCGCCCTGCGTCAGGCGGAACAGCGGCGGGCAGGCAAGATAAAGATGCCCCTGATCGATCAGCGGCCGCATCTGGGTGAAGAAGAAGGTCATCAGCAGCGAGGCGATATGGGCGCCGTCGACATCGGCATCGGTCATGATGATGATCTTGTCATAGCGCAGATCGTCGATCTTGAAGCGCGTGCCGAGCCCGGTGCCAAGCGCCTGGGTCAGGTCGTTGATCTCGGCATTCGAGCCGAGCTTGGACGAAGCCGCGCCCAGCACGTTCAGGATCTTGCCGCGCAGCGGCAACAGAGCCTGGGTCTTGCGGTTGCGCGCCATCTTGGCCGAGCCGCCCGCCGAGTCGCCCTCGACGATGAACAGTTCCGTGCCGTCGCGATTGGTGGCCGAACAATCGACCAGCTTGCCGGGCAGCCGCAGCCGCTTGGTGGCCGATTTGCGCTGGGTCTCCTTCTCGGCCCGGCGGCGCAGCCGTTCCTCGGAGCGCAGCACCAGGAAATCGAGGATCGCCCCCGCGGCCTTGGTGTCCGAGGCCAGCCAGTTGTCGAAATGGTCGCGCACCGCGCCCTCGACCATGCGCTGGGCCTCGGTGGTGGCGAGGCGATCCTTGGTCTGGCCGACGAATTCGGGCTCGCGGATGAAGGTCGAGACGATGGCGCAGCCGCCGGTCATCAGGTCGTCGCGGGTGATCTGGGCGGCCTTGCGGTTGTTGGCCAGCTCGCCATAGGCTCGCAGCCCCTTCAGGATCGCCGACCAGAACCCGGTCTCATGGGTGCCGCCCTCGGGCGTGGGGATGGTGTTGCAATAGGACTGGATGAAGCCGTCGCGCGAGGGCGTCCAGTTGACCGCCCATTCGACCGAGCCGGGCTGGCCGAATTTCTCCTGGAAGCCGACCTTGCCCGAGAACGGGCGCTCGGCATAGGTCGAGGCGCCTTCGAGGGTCTCGCTCAGGTAATCGGCAAGCCCGCCGGGGAAGTGGAACACCGCCTCCATCGGGGTGTCGCCATCGGCGATCGCGGTCTTCCAGCGGATCTCGACGCCCGAGAACAGGTAGGCCTTCGAGCGGACCATCTTCAGAAGCCGTGCCGGGCGGAAACGGTGCTGGCCGAAGATCTGTTCGTCGGCATGGAAGATGACGGCGGTGCCGCGGCGGTTGGGGGCGGCACCGAGCTTCTCGACCGGGCCCAGCGGCACCCCGCGCGAGAAGTCCTGAGCGAAGAGCTCGCGGTTGCGCGCCACCTCGACCCGGAGCCGGTCCGACAGCGCGTTCACCACCGAGACGCCGACGCCGTGCAGCCCGCCCGAGGTCTCGTAGGCCTTGCCCGAGAACTTGCCGCCCGCATGCAGCGTGCAGAGGATCACCTCGAGCGCGGACTTGTCGGGAAATTTCGGATGCGGATCGATCGGGATGCCGCGACCGTTGTCGCGGATCGTCACCGAATGATCGACATGCAGCTCGACCTCGATCCGGGTGGCATGGCCCGCGACCGCCTCGTCCATGGCGTTGTCGAGCACCTCGGCCACCAGATGGTGCAATGCCCGCTCGTCGGTGCCGCCGATATACATGCCGGGGCGCTTGCGGACGGGCTCCAGCCCCTCCAGCACCTCGATCGAGGAGGCATCATAGGTATCCCGGCTGGCGCCGGAGAGCAGATCGTCAGGCATTCTTAGCTCTATCTTGTGGATGTGCGGCAGCATCATCGCAGGTTTGGGGGGCGGGGGAAAGGGCAGCCTGCCTTTGTCCCGTCACCCTTTCCAGAGCCGATCCGGATGCGGCCCGGCGGTCCCTCGCTCGCTCGCGCGCGCCCCGAACCGACCGGAAACCGGGCATCCGGGCTGTCGCACATCATTTCCCATGCGCAATGAGGTTTTCGTAACCGTTTCCTGAAATACCTCAAGGCAGAGTAGGGAGGTATCGGGTTAGACTTGTTCCACCCCTTGGGGCGGAGTCGCGCCCAGGGAAGGAGTATTCCATGGGCCAACCTATCCCGCCGTCGGAAAAATCCGCAGCGACACCGCCCGGAACGGAGGTGAACGAGACGGCTCAGGCCGCCCTGCCGACCGTCGCCGAGCCTGCCGCGGTTTCGGCGCCGCTCAGATCCGCGCCGGAGGCCGCGCCGCCGGTCGCCTCTCCTGCCAATATCGCGCATGCTTTCGAAACCGGCGAATATCCCTACCGTTCGAAGATGTCGCGCCGCAGCTACGAGGCGCAGAAGGCCAGGCTGCAGGCCGAGCTTTTGAAGGTGCAGATCTGGGCGCAGGAGACCGGGCAGAAATTCGTGATCCTGTTCGAGGGCCGCGATGCCGCCGGCAAGGGCGGCACGATCAAGCGGTTCATGGAGCATCTCAACCCGCGCAGCGCCCGGGTGGTGGCGCTGAACAAGCCCACCGAGGAAGAGAAGGGCCAGTGGTTCTTTCAGCGCTATGTGCGCGAGCTTCCGACCGCGGGCGAAATGGTGTTCTACGACCGCTCCTGGTACAACCGGGCGGGGGTCGAGCGGGTGATGGGGTTCTGCACCCCGAACGAGTATCTCGAATTCATGCGCCAGACGCCCGAGCTTGAACGCATGCTGGTGCGCTCGGGCGTGCGGCTGTTCAAATACTGGTTCTCGGTCACCCGGGAGGAACAGCGCCGGCGCTTCGAGGCGCGCGAGACCGACCCGCTGAAACGCTGGAAACTGTCGCCCATCGACAAGGCCAGCCTCGACAAGTGGGAGGATTATACCGAGGCCAAGGAGGCGATGTTCTTCTATACCGACACCGCAGACGCGCCCTGGACGATCATCAAGTCGAATGACAAGAAACGCGCCCGGCTGAATTGTATGCTGCATTTCCTGCATGGGCTCGACTATCCCGGCAAGACGCCCAGGATTGCCCATGCGCCGGACCCGCTGATCGTCGGCCGGGCCGAGCATGTGATCCACAAGGCCGAACACATGCTCGGGACCTCCCTGCATCCCGATCTGCGCCGCGGCCGCGAGGACTGATCGCGCCCGCCCGGCTTGCGTCGGCCGTTTCGGAGGCCATATCGGCGGGCAGGAGGATCTGCCGATGTGGAACGAGCGTTACGCCGGAGACGACTATCTGTTCGGGACCGAGCCCTCGGCCTTTTTGCGGCGCGAGGCCGCCCGCCTGCAGCCCGGCGCGCAGGTGCTGTCTATCGCCGAGGGCGAGGGGCGGAACGCGGTCTGGCTGGCGGGGCAGGGGCACGTGGTGACCGCGGTCGAGGCCGCGCCGAATGCGCTGGCCAAGGCATGGCGGTTGGCCGAGGCGCGCGGGGTGAGCGTTGCGCTTTGCGAGGCCGATATCGAGCGCTGGGACTGGGCGCCCGATGCCTTCGACGCGGTTCTGGGCATCTTCATCCAGTTCGGCGACCGGGCCTGTCAGGACCGGATATTCGCGGGGATGCGGCAGACGCTCAGGCCGGGCGGGCTGGTGCTGTTGCAGGGCTATGCGCCGCGGCAGGTGGAGTATGGGACCGGCGGGCCGGGCGATCCGGAGAAGATGTATACCGAACCGCTCCTGCGCGAGCGCTTCGCCGGGTTCGAGATCCTGATGCTGCGCGATTACGACACCGAGCTGGCCGACGGGCAGGGCCATTCCGGCCGTTCGGCGCTGGTCGAGATGGTGGCCCGAAAGCCGCGTCCGGAGGCGTGAGGCGTCCCTGCAAGGCGGGGCTCTTGCCGCCGCCCCGGGGCGGGGCTATGCCCCGGGCATGACGTCCGCACAGTCCCTTTCATTGCCCGCGCATCTGCGCGCGACACTCGCCCTCGGGCTGCCGCTTGTCGGCAGCCATCTGGCGCAATTCGGCATTTCGCTGACCGATGCGGTCATGCTGGGCTGGTACGATGTCGGGGCGCTGGCGGCCGAGGTGCTGGCAACCTCGCTGTTCTTCGTGCTGTTCGTGGTGATCTCGGGCTTTGCCTGGGCGGTGATGCCGATGATCGCGACCGCGGCGGCGGCGGGCGACGAAACCCAGGTCCGGCGCGTGACCCGGATGGCGCTGTGGATCTGCCTCGGATTCGGGCTGCTGTGCCTGCCGGCCTTCTTCCTGTCGGAACGGGTTTTCCTGGCGCTGGGCCAGACCGCCGATCTGTCGGCCATGGCGCAGGACTATCTGGCCATCGCCGGGCCGGGCCTGTTGCCGGCGCTGGTGGTGATGGTGCTGAAAAGCTATCTTTCGGCGCTGGAGCGCGCCCGGGTGGTGCTGTGGATCACGCTTGGCGGGGTCGCGGTCAACGCCTTCGGCAACTACCTGCTGATCTTCGGCAAGTTCGGCCTGCCCGAGATGGGCCTGCAGGGCGCGGCACTGTCCTCGCTGATCGTGAACCTGGTCTCGATGGCGGCGGTCGTGCTTTACGCGCTGTGGGCCACGCCCGAGCACGAGCTGTTTCGTCGGATCTGGCGCCCGGATTGGGAGGCGTTCTGGCGGGTGTTCCGGCTGGGCTGGCCGATCGGGCTGACAAGCCTCGCCGAGGTCGGGCTTTTCGTCGCCTCCTCGGTGATGATGGGCTGGATCGGCGAGGTCGCGCTGGCCGCGCATGGCATCGCGCTGCAGATCACCTCGGCGATTTTCATGGTGCATCTGGGGCTGTCGAACGCGGCGACGATCCGGGCGGGCGCGGCGCTTGGGCGGCGCGACCGGACCGGGCTTTATCGCGGCGCGGTGGCGGCCTTCGGGGTGTCGGGCGTCGCGGTGGCGGTTTCTCTGGTGGCCTTCCTGGGCTGGCCGGAGGCGCTGGTGGGCGCCTTCATCGACCCCGGCTCGCCCGACCGGGCGGCGGTGCTGGCGGTCGGCACCGGGCTTCTGGCGGCGGCGGCGCTGTTCCAGCTGGTCGATGCGGCGCAGGTGATGGCGCTGGGCCTCTTGCGCGGGGTCCAGGATACGCGGGTGCCGATGGTCATGGCGGGGATCAGCTACTGGCTGGTGGGAATGCCGGTCAGCTACGGGCTCGGTTTCGGGCTGGGCTGGGGCGGCATCGGCATCTGGCTGGGCCTTGCCCTTGGGCTGGCGCTGGCGGGCGTACTGATGATGACGCGGTTCTGGTCGCGGGACTGGGTGCCCGCCGCCCCGTAGACCGACAGCGCCCGCGCGGGCCCCTTGGGGCGGCGCGGGCGCCGGGAGTTCAGTTCAGGCTGGCGCAGAAGTCCTGGATCCGGGTGCAGGCCTCTTTCAGCGCCTCATCCGAGGTGGCGTAGCTGACGCGGAAGTTGGGCGAGAGCCCGAAGGCCGCGCCGAAGACCACGGCCACGCCCTTTTCCTCCAGAAGTGCGGTCGCGAAGACCTCGTCATTCTCGATCACGACGCCGCCGGGCGAGGTCTTGCCGATGCAGCCCGCGATCGAGGGGTAGACGTAGAAGGCCCCCTCGGGCACCGGGCAGTCGATGCCCTCGGCCGCGTTCAGCATCTCGACCACCATGTCGCGGCGGCGCTGGAACACCGCGTTGTTCCCGGCGATGAAATCCTGCGGGCCGGTCAGCGCCTCGAGTGCGGCCCATTGCGAGATCGAGGAGGGGTTCGAGGTCGATTGCGACTGGATCTTGCCCATCGCCTTGATCAGGTCGGCGGGGCCCGCGGCATAGCCGATCCGCCAGCCGGTCATCGCATAGGCCTTCGAGACGCCGTTGCAGGTCAGGGTGCGGTCGTAAAGCCCGGGTTCGACCTCGGCGGGCGTGCAGAATTCGAAATCGCCATAGGTCAGCTTTTCATACATGTCGTCGGACATGACATGCACATGCGGGTGCCGCATCAGCACCTCGGTCAGCGCCTTCAGCTGATCGCGCGTATAGCCCGCGCCGGTCGGGTTCGAGGGCGAGTTGAAGATGAACCATTTGGTCTTCGGCGTGATCGCCGCTTCCAGCGCCTCGGGCGTGATCCGGAAGCCGGTCTCCATCTTGCCTTCGACGATGACCGGCTCGCCGCCCGCCAGCAGCACCATGTCGGGATAGCTGACCCAGTAGGGCGCCGGGATGATCACCTCGTCGCCCGGATTGAGCGTCGCCATCAGGGCGTTGTAGAGGATCTGCTTGCCGCCCGCGCCGACGCTGACCTGGGCCGGTTCGTAGTCGAGATTGTTGTCGGCCTTGAACTTGGCGCAGATCGCCTTTTTCAGCTCGGGCAGGCCATCGACGGCGGTGTATTTGGTCTCGCCCCGGTCGATGGCGGCCTTGGCCGCGTCCTTGATGTTCTGGGGCGTGTCGAAATCGGGCTCGCCCGCGCCGAGACCGATCACGTCCTTGCCAGCGGCCTTGAGTTCCCGCGCCTTGGTGCTCACCGCGATGGTCGGCGAGGGTTTTACACGCGCGAGTGTCGCAGACAGGAAGGACATGGTCGTCTCCGGTTTGAAGTTGGGGTCACTTTCTCATAGGGTGCCTTAAGACACCGTTCAAGCGGCTTTGCCGAAAGGAGCTTGCACCGATGGGCACTTCCGAAACCGACACTGCCGAGTGGTATTCCGAGGATGCCGCCACCTTCGGCGACCGGGTCGTCGCGGCACGCGAGGCGCTGAGCATGACCCAGACCGAGCTGGCCAAGCGGCTGGGCGTCAGGCTCGAGACCGTGAAGGACTGGGAAGACGATGTGAGCGAGCCGCGCTCGAACAAGCTGCAGACGCTGGCCGGCGTTCTCAACGTGTCGATCATGTGGCTTCTGAACGGGCATGGCGACGGGCTTGAGGGGCCGGGCGACGAGGCGGCCATTCCGGGCGAGGTGCGCACGATTCTGGGCGAGATCCGCGCGGTCCGGGCCGACATGGTGCGGCTTGGCAACCGGCTTGGCGTGCTGGAAAAACGGCTCAGGGGAGCACTGAAGGAACATGGCTGAGATGACCGAGTCGACCGAGTCCCGCCGCAAGCGGATGCATATCCGGGCCTGGCGGCGCGGCACGAAGGAGATGGACCTGATCCTCGGCGGCTATGCCGATGACCGTCTGGCCGCCATGGACCAGGCCGAGCTGGAGTTGTTCGACGCCCTGTTGGCGCAGGACGATCATGCTCTCTATCAATGGGTTACGGGGCAGGACGCGGCGCCCGACGCCTTTGCGCCACTGGTCGCCGAACTCGCCGCGCGACCGGCGCCGAGCTAGAGTAATCCTGCCTTTTCCACGTTTTAACCGAATATTCGCGACTCATTTCATATTCCTGTCCGGGCACTGCGAACGGCGGAGACATAAATGAGCATCCATTCCCCAATCCCGGAGGGCGACCATCGGGAAGTCATGACCGACTATCTCGAGGCGCTGTCTCTGGTCGAGCGGCTGCACCGGCTGCTGCTCGACGTCATCAAGGACGAGTTCGAGCGCCTCGGCGTGCTGGAACTGAACTCGGTCCAGGCGCTTCTGCTGTTCAATATCGGCGAGAACGAGGTGACCGCGGGCGAGCTGAAATCGCGCGGCTACTATCAGGGCTCGAACGTGTCCTACAATCTCAAGAAGCTGGTCGAGAAGGGCTACATGCACCATCAGCGCTGCGAGATCGACCGCCGCGCCGTGCGGGTGCGCCTGACCCCCAAGGGCCGCGAGATCCGAGAGATCGTCGGCGGCCTCTTCGCGCGCCATGCCGAGGGGCTGGTGGCGCGCAATGTCGTCGACGATAACGGTCTTCGCGACATCACCGCCGCGCTCAAGCGGATGGAGCGCTACTGGTCGGATCAGATCCGCTACATCTACTGAGATTTGCGGCGAGGGGCGTGCCGGGCCTGGGCGGGACCTGCCCGACGGCAATGGCCTGCAACTCGCGGGAAGCTTGCGCTCAATCGTCTCTGCGACGTTGGAAAAGCCGCTGGCGGTCTCGACGAAGGCGCCGGGGCCGCGGGCCAGCTTGGCTCGGAAATGAACGACCAGTTCGTCGAGATCGGTCTCGGCATGATCGACCTGAACCGAGGCGCCGATACCAATGGCCAGCGCATTGACCGTGACCTCGCGGACCACGCCCTCCCGCGGCTGCGGCCTGTCATTCGAGGTGCCGTCGCCGGTCAGATCGAGCGTCGCCTGCCAGCAGGCGCCACCTTCGGCCAGCAGTCTTTTGCCCCAGCCGAGCGCCGCACCGATGGCGGTGCTCCGCGCCGCCGGATGCCGACCGGTCCGGTGCAGCCTGTCGGCCGCTCCGGTCAGTGCCGCCGGGCTGTTGATCAGCGTTCAGGAGAGGATCAGTCTCTGGTCGAGCATGCCGCTCCATTCGAAGATCGCCAGTGCGACCGGTGCCGAGGGGATGTGCGGGAAGGCCGCCTGCACCTCGGGCTGCAGCAGCGCCGGGGCCAGCCCGTCGCGCCGCAGCCGGGATTCCCAGGCCGACCGAGCCGGAGACATCCAGTCCGATGGCCAGCGCCTGGCGGCAGTCGATGGTCCCGGCCGGGGCGGGTAGGAGCTGTGCCAGAGCGAGCGTGACCCCGCCCGCATCGGATCAGCCGCCGCCCGGGGGAACGGAGACGGTCCCGCCATAGACCCGCGCGGCGACTTCGCGCATCAGCTTGCGCCGGATCGCGCGTTCGAAATCGGCAAAGTCGCGGGCGATTTCGACGAAGGCGCCGGGGCCTCGGATCACCCTATCGCGGTAGAAGGCGAAGACTTCGATGTCGCTGGGGCTGCCGCCGCCGATTGCCAGACCGTTCACCGTGATGCCCTGGAAGGGGAAGTTGCGATAGGCAAGCTCGGGGCCGAAGCCGTCATTGTTGATGCCGTCGCCCGAGATGTCGAGCGTCCGCGCCGCGCAATCGGGCGCGCTATCGAACAGTCGCGCCCCGAAGCCAAGCCCGAAGCCCATCGCGGTGGGGAAGGCGGCATAGGACCGGCGCGATCCGGCAATCGCCTCGGCCGCGCCGAGGATCGCCTCGGGGCTGTCCAGAATCTGCCAGGGCAGGACCACGCGCTGCTGATAGCGACCGCTCCATTCGTAGACGGCCAGCGCCACCGGCAGGTCGGGCACGGACAGAAACTCGGCCTGAACCTCGGGCGCGGCCAGCGCCGCGGCTAGGCCGGCCCGCTGCAGGGCATCCTCGCCCGGATCGACCGAGGACGAAATGTCGAGAGCGAGAAGCAGGGCCAGCCGACAACCGGCCTCTGCCTTGAAGGGCGCAAGCGCCAGAAGGCCGGCGAGCCTTACCAATGCCCCGTATTGGGCATGCTGGCCCAGGGCTCGGCGGGGGCCAATGCCTCGCCGATCTGCAACAGCTCGACCGAGATATTGTCGGGGCTGCGCACAAAGGCCATATGCCCGTCGCGCGGCGGACGGTTGATGGTCACGCCGGCCTCCTGCAGGCGGGCGCAGATGTCGTAGATATTCTCGACCCCATAGGCGAGATGGCCGAAATGACGGCTGTCCGAGGGCAGGCCCTCGTCGCCGTCCCAGTTATAGGTCAGCTCGATGGGGCAGTCTTCCTGTCCGGGGGGCGCGAGAAAGACCAGGGTGAAGCGGCCCTTGTCGTTCTCGACCCGGCGGGTCTCGGTCAGTCCGAGCAGGCGGTAGAACGCCATCGACGCCTCGAGGTCCTTCACCCGGACCATGGTGTGCAGGTAACGAATTTTCATGCATGCCTCCGTCTTCTGCGCTGCCATCTAGAACGGATCCGCATCGCGGCGAGGGGGCACAGCAGGCCGAGCCCGATCCGCGCCCTTCCGAACGGCGGCCGTCGTCGCAGGCGGCAAAGGGGCGATGGGGCGGAGTTCTGCGCGGCTCCGTCCTGCTCGAAGCCGTCCGGCGGCGGCTTTGTCAAAGCGCCGGTGTGTCTTCGGAACGATGCTCGCAGAGCCGGGGCGTTGCAGCAAAACATCGCCGGGCATTGCTGCGCGTCCCACAGGATGTCGCGGTTTTTCTCGGCCTTCGGCGTATATATAGTCTGGCTCGACTCACATCTTTGCCGGAAAGGACGCCCGATGCCCGTGACTGAGGACCAGCTAGCCGAGATCGAGGCCCAGCGCGCCGAGACCGCGCCGACCCGCCGGGTGGTGGCCCCTGGCATGGAGGCCCGCCTTTACAGCGTTCATCCGGTGCTTGACCATGGTTTCGTGCGGGTGGTCGATTACATGGGCGACGATGCCGCGATCTGTCAGGCGGCACGGGTCAGCTACGGGCGCGGCACCAAGGCGGTCTCGAATGACGAGGGGCTGATCCGCTATCTGATGCGGCACTGGCATTCGACGCCTTTCGAAATGTGCGAGGTCAAGTTCCACGTCAAGCTGCCGGTTTTCGTCGCCCGGCAATGGATCCGTCACCGTACCGCCAATGTGAACGAATATTCGGCGCGCTATTCGATCCTCGACCGCGAATTCTACATTCCCGCCCCCGACGCGCTGGCGGCGCAGTCGACCGTCAACAACCAGGGCCGCGGCGAGGTTCTGGAAGGCGAGGAAGCGGCGCGGGTGCTGGACATCCTGAAAACCGACGCCGGACGCTGCTATGACAATTACGAGGCGATGCTGGGGCAGGACGGGCAGAAAGGGCTGGCGCGCGAACTGGCGCGGATGAACCTGCCCGCGAATATCTACACCCAGTGGTATTGGAAATGCGATCTGCATAACCTGTTCCATTTCCTGCGTCTGCGGGCCGACAGCCATGCGCAATACGAGATCCGGGTCTATGCCCAGACCATCTGCGAAATCGTGGCCGACTGGGTGCCTTTGGCCTACAAGGCCTTCGAGGATTACCGCATCGGCGGCGTCAATCTCTCCGGCCCGGCGATGGATTGTATCCGCCGCATGCTGAAGGGCGAGGCCGTGACGCAGGAAACCTCGGGCATGTCGAAGGGCGAATGGCGCGAATTCGAGGCGGTTTTGGCCCCGGCGGGCGAGCGCTGAAATATGATTTTTCCACTTAACCTTCTCTTCCTGTTATTCGCGGGATGAGAAGGTTAAGTGGGCAAACTAGAGGGTGTCGGCCTCTCGCGAAACCATGTGAAGTGTCGCGCCCTCTGGCAGGGTTTCAGAAAAACGCTCCAGCGCGTTTTTCATTTCCTTCCTCTTCGTCAAATCTAAGAGGTAGAAGAAGACAAAGGGGGATGCGGCAGTGATCTGCGATGTTTCTAGGTTCAGGACTCGTTCTCTCTCAAAGCCAGAAGATTACGGTCGCAGCGAGTGC
This sequence comes from Rhodovulum sulfidophilum DSM 1374, assembly GCF_001633165.1. Taxonomy (NCBI): domain Bacteria; kingdom Pseudomonadati; phylum Pseudomonadota; class Alphaproteobacteria; order Rhodobacterales; family Paracoccaceae; genus Rhodovulum; species Rhodovulum sulfidophilum. The sequence goes on from NZ_CP015418.1 coordinate 2,383,287, forward strand.
GATTGCTGAGAAGAAGGTTTGTGGGCAGCGGTCATAACGGGTTGCAACCCTCCTCCAGTCCTTGAGCCTGCCGAACATGATCTCGATCCGGTTGCGACGTTTGTATCTGCGCTTGTCGTACCGGACGGGCGTCTTGCGTTTCTGTATCGACCCACTGAAAACCTGCTCATGCTACAAGGGAGAACGTAGCCATGAGTAAGACGATGGACGACAGCATCAAGCGGTTGACGGCGAAGCGTAAAACGGCGCTCGTCATCGAGATCATCCAAGGCAAGACGACCGCGTCGGAGGCAAGCCGGTCCTTCGACCTGACGCCCTCCGAGATCGAGGGCTGGGTCGAGGATGCCAAGCGCGGCATGGAGAACTCGCTGCGCGCCAACCCGCTCGACATCCGCGAGCAATACGAGAAGCAGCTCCGGGACCTGCAGGAAGCCTATGGAGAGGCGATGCTGGAGCTGCGGGCGCGAAAAAAGCTGCAGGCCCTGCTGGATGCGCAGGACGGGAATTGATCCGTCGCACCCAGCAGGGCCTCATTGCCGAGGGCGTCGTTGTGTCCGTCGCCAAGCTGTGTGCCTGGTTCGGCATCCCGAGGCGGACGGTCTACTACAAGCCGGTGAAGGCTGCGCCTAAGGTCGAGGCCCGCTTTTCCGAGCCGATCAAGAAGCTGATCGAGGAAGAGCCGTCCTTTGGCTATCGGACCGTGGCTTGGCTCCTGGGGTTCAACAAGAACACCGTGCAGCGGATCTTCCAGATCAAGGGCTGGCAGGTGCGCAAGCGTGCCGTGGGCATGCGGCCTCGCATCCAGGCCGTGCCGTCGGTTGCGGCTGCGCCGAACGAGCGCTGGTCGACGGATCTCGCCCGTATCTGGACGGGCAAGGACGGCTGGGATTCCTTGGCGTTGGTGATCGACTGCCACAACCGCCGCCCTCATCAGGCCCTTGCCATGCGCACGCCTGCCGAGGCATTCACATTAGCGGCTTAACCTAAGCAGATTCAGCTGGGTCGATACAGTGGCATTTGCGGGTGTCGCAGGCACCGTCGGCGGTGACGCTGCCGATCTGCTCGTGCGCCGGGATCTGTTTGAGCAGGTCGGGTAACGATGTGGCTCCCTGTGATCTCCACGGCCCGAATTGAACCCGCGATACGGTATGTTCACAGTCAGGGTCTTCTGGCGGCGGGACAGGGTGCTGAAGTCAGGCGCCGTCCAGTCGAGGCCAACCAGCTGCAGCAGGCTCTCGACGAAGCCGGTCGTCTGCCTGAGCGCCATGCCGAATAGCACCTTCATCGAAAGGCACGTCTGAATGGCAGCATCGCTGTAGGTCTGCTGGCGGCCACGCCTGCCTGTCGGAGCGGCATCCCAGCTCATCTCGGGGGCGAACCAGATCGTCAGCGAGCCCCGGCGCTTGAGCGCGTGCGCCGGCGGGCTCGGACCAATGGCGCCCTCACCGGCTTACTGTAGGCTGGCCAGTTCCTGGTCCTGTAGGTCGGGGATGTGGGTCTGCTCATGCATCCCAGCTACCGCACTGGATTCAAAAGATGAATCCCTCACAGAATTTGTGCAGCAGAGCCACTCGAGATCCAAGACTGGCCGCCAATCATTCGCATTGGAGAATTGTTGCTGTGCATGGGGTGGTCGAGGAAGGACGTGACGTCCCGTTCGCGGTCTGGTCGTTGCGCAGGGAACCGGCGCCTGTCCCCGGACGTTGGCCCGACAACTGACGCAAAGCCGCGAAGGAGGGGCCATGTCCGTGATCATTGCCGTCATTCTATATTTGGTCACGGTGCTGGTGTTTCTGGCGCTCGATGCGTTGATGCTGCGCCATGTCATGCAGCCGCTCTTCGCGCGCTATCTCGGCGACTGGATGCGCGACCGGCCGCGGATGGGGGCGGCTGCGGTGTTCTACATGGCCTATGTGCTGGGACTGGTCTGGCTGGTCTCATGGCCCGCGCTGGTGCGCGGCAATCCGGGACAGGCGCTGATCGAGGGCATGGTGGTCGGCGCGATGGCCTATGGCACCTATGAATTCACCAATTTCGCGACGCTCAAGCGCTGGTCGCCGCTGCAGGTGACCCTCGATACCTGCTGGGGGACGCTTCTGACCGGTATCTCGGCCTGTATCGGCGTCTTCGTCGCGCGGATCTTCGTCTGACGCGCGGCGTTCGGGGAACAGATCCGGGGGGGGCAGTGGCGGCCGACACGCCGCCACCGCCCGCCTTATCGATCAGATCGCCCGGAGGTCTCCGGCCGACTTGCGACCGTCGCGACCCTCGATCATTTCATAGGCGACCTTCTGGTTATCGCTCAGACCGGTCATGCCGGCGCGCTCGACGGCGGAAATGTGCACGAACACGTCCTTGCCGCCATCGTCGGGTGCGATAAAGCCGTAGCCCTTGGTGGTGTTGAACCATTTCACGGTGCCGGTGGGCATCGTCTGTCTCTCCTCGGTCGGTTCTGCGCCCGCGGAATTGCGGCGCAGCAGGTCACAGCCAGGTCTTCCAGTCTTCCGGCTGCCCCTGAAGGAGGAGCGGTCGTCCAGGTCGTCTGCCGTCACATTGAAACAATGCAGTAAGATTCGTGAAAAAATCAAGACCCCTGTAGATTGCACCATAAACTCGGCTAGGTTGTGCCCGGAAACAATCGAGGTTTGGAATGATTATTTACGGTTTAAAAACATGCGATTCCTGTCGAAAGGCCAAGTCGGCGCTGGAGCGCATGGGCAAGGCTGTCGATTTCCACGATATGCGCGACGATCCGCTGAGCCGGGAGGAGCTGGCCCGATTCCTCGCGGCGCTGGGGCCGGATCTGGTGAATCGGCGCTCGACCACCTGGCGCGGGCTCGACGAGGCGGCCCGGGCGGGCGATCCGCTGGATCTGCTCGAGGCCCATCCGACGCTGATGAAACGCCCCGTCATCGAGGCCGGGGGGCAGCTTCATCTCGGCTGGAACGCGAAGACCGAGGCCGCGCTGGCCGGTTGAGCCGCGCTGGCCGTCAAACACACCAAAGGCGCCGGATCCACCGGCGCCTTTGCGTTTTCGTATGGTCGTCGGCTCAGGCCAGATCGGGGGCCTTGGCCTCGGCCGTCAGCGTGGCGACGATGGCGTCGAGGGCCGCGGTCTCGGTGCGGTTTTCGCCCAGACGACGGACAGAGACCGTGCGCTCCTCGACCTCGCGCTGACCGATGGCGAGGATCACCGGCACCTTGGCCAGCGAATGTTCGCGCACCTTGTAGTTGATCTTCTCGTTGCGGATATCGGCCTCGGCCCGGACACCCGCGGCTTTCAGCGTCGCGACGATCTCGGCCACGTAATCGTCGGCATCCGACACGATCGAGGCCACGACCACCTGCCGCGGTGCGATCCAGAACGGCAGCTTGCCCGCGTAGTTCTCGATCAATATGCCGATGAAGCGTTCGAACGAGCCCACCACGGCGCGGTGCAGCATGATTGGGCGGTGCTTCTCGCCATCGGCGCCGATATAGGTGGCGTCCAGCCGCTCGGGCAGATTCGGGTCGACCTGCAGCGTGCCGCATTGCCAGTCACGGCCGATGGCATCACGCAGCACGAATTCGAGCTTGGGCCCGTAGAAGGCGCCTTCGCCCTCATTGACCGCGTAATCATAGCCCGCCGCGCGACAGGCAGAGCCAAGCGCCTCTTCGGTGCGGTCCCAGCTTTCCTCGCTGCCGATGCGCTTTTCGGGACGGGTCGAGAGCTTGACTGTCCAGTCCTCGAAGCCGAGATCGGCATAGATCTTCGCCAGGAAGTCGATGAACTTCTTGGCCTCGGCCTCGATCTGGTCCTCGGAGCAGAAGATATGCGCGTCATCCTGGGTAAAGCCGCGCACCCGCATGATGCCATGCAGTGCGCCCGAGGGCTCGTAGCGGTTGCAGGACCCGAATTCGGCCATCCGCAGGGGCAGGTCGCGATAGGATTTGAGCCCCTGATTGAATATCTGCACATGGCAGGGGCAGTTCATCGGCTTGAGCGCGTTCACGGCCTTCTGGCGGGCATGCTCCTCGTCGACTTCGACGATGAACATGTTTTCCTGGTAATTGTCCCAGTGGCCCGATTTTTCCCACAGCTTGCGGTCGACGACCTGCGGGGTGTTGACCTCGACATAGCCGTCGCGCTCCTGCTGGCGACGCATGTAATCCTGCAGCGTGGTGTAGATCTTCCAGCCGTTCGGATGCCAGAAGATCTGGCCCGGAGCCTCTTCCTGCAGGTGGAACAGGTCCATCTCGCGGCCCAGTTTGCGGTGGTCGCGCTTCTCGGCCTCTTCGAGGAAGGTCAGGTAATCCTTCAGATCCTGCCGACTGCGGAAGCCCACGCCATAGATCCGCTGCAGCATCGGCCGGTCGGAATCGCCGCGCCAATAGGCGCCCGCGACCTTCATCAGCTTGAAGGCGTCGGCGGGGACCTGGCCGGTATGCTGCAGATGCGGACCGCGGCAGAGATCCTGCCAGTCGCCATGCCAGTACATCCGGATCTGCTGATCCTCGGGGATCATGCCGACAAGCTCGACCTTGTAGGGCTCGTCATTGTCCTCGTAATGCTTCACGGCACGGGCGCGGTCCCAGATCTCGGTGCGGACCGGGTCGCGGGCATTGATGATCTCTTTCATCTTCGCTTCGATCCGGCCCAGATCCTCGGGGGTGAAGGGCTCTTCGCGGTCGAAATCGTAATACCAGCCATTCTCGATGACCGGGCCGATGGTGACCTTCACATCGGGCCAGAGCGCCTGCACCGCGCGCGCCATGATATGCGCGAGGTCATGCCGGATCAGTTCCAGCGCCGGGGCATCGTCCTTCATGGTGTTGATGGCGATCGAGGCATCTTCCGTGATCGGCCATTGCAGGTCGAAATGGCGGCCGTTGACCTGGGCCGAAATCGCCTTCTTGGCCAGCGAGTTGGAGATGCCGGCCGCGATTTCGGCAGGGGTGATCCCGGCCTCGAAATCGCGCTGATTGCCATCGGGGAAGGTGAGAGTGATCTGGCCCATGATCGGCCTCCTCGTCGGTTTGGCGCCCACGGAACGCCCGGTTGCGGGTTATGTCGGCTGGTCTAGTGAACCCGCCGGAACAGGGTGTCAAGACGCCCGGGCTGCGGCATGGCCTCCCGGGCGTTCCGACAGAAACGGCTTCCCGGCTCAGCCGAGCTCGGCCAGCCTTTCGAGCGCGCCGCGCAGCTTGGCGGCCTCGCCGGTCTTGGCCTCGACCAGATCCCTGGTTTCCTCGACCACGTCCTCGGGGGCGCTTTCGACGAATTTCGGGTTCTTCAGGCGGCCTTCGAGCCCCTTGAGGTCCTTTTCAAGCTTCGACAGCGTCTTTTCCAGCCGCGCCCGTTCGGCCGCGACGTCGATGATGCCCGCCAGCGGCAGCGCGAAACTGCCGCCCTCGACCGCGATGGTGACGCAGCCTTTGGGCAGGGTCTCGGCGGCGCTCAGGCTGTCGATCCGGGCCATGCGCCGGATCAGCGCCTCGTTGCGCGCCCAGGCGTCCTGTCCGGCCGCGTCGAGCTCGGTATAGAGCATCGGGATCTTGGCGCCCGCGGGCACGTTCATCTGGGCCCGGGCCGAGCGGATTTCCTCGATCAGCGCGATCACCCAGTTCATTTCGCGGTCGGCCTGCAGGTCGATCAGATCGGCGCCATAGGCGGGCCAATCGGCATGGACCAGCATCTTCGCCCGTTCTGCGGTCGTGCCCCAGAGCTCCTCGGTGATATAGGGCATGATCGGGTGCAGCAGGATCAGGCACTGGTCGATCACCCAGGCCATGGTGGCGCGGGTCTCGGCCTTCTGGGCCTCGGTGCCGTCCATCAGCAGAGGCTTGGAGAACTCGACATACCAGTCGCAGACCTTGCCCCAGACGAAGGCGTAAAGCGCATTGGCCGCGTCGTTGAAGCGGTAATGGCTCAGCGCCTCGTCGACTGCTTCGCGCACCCGGGCGGTCTCGCCCACGATCCAGGTGTTCACGGTTTCGGTGGGCGCCGGGATCTCGCCGGTCGGCGTGTAGCCCTCGAAGACGCCGTTCATCTCGGCAAAGCGGGTGGCGTTCCAGAGCTTGGTGCCGAAATTGCGGTAGCCCGCGATCCGGCTGGTCGAGAGCTTGAGGTCGCGCCCCATGGCGGCCATGGCGGTCAGGGTGAAGCGCACCGCATCGGCGCCGTATTCGTCGATCAGCTCCAGCGGGTCGAGCACGTTGCCCAGGGATTTCGACATCTTCTTGCCCTTCTCGTCGCGGACGAGGGCATGGACATAGACGGTGTGGAACGGCACCTGATCGACCACGGCCAACTGCATCATCATCATCCGGGCGACCCAGAAGAAGATGATGTCGAAGCCGGTGATCAGCACATCGGTCGGGAAGTATTTCGCCAGTTCAGGGGTTTCCTCGGGCCAGCCCAGCGTGCCGATGGGCCAGAGCCCCGAGGAGAACCAGGTGTCGAGCACGTCGGGGTCGCGCCAGATCGGATAGATCAGCCCGGTCGGGTCCTGGCTGAGATTGTACTCAGCGAGGCTTTCGGCCAGCGCCTCTTCGGCGGCGGCGCGGCCGGCGACCTCGACCACCCGCATCGCATGCAGCGGTGCCGGCAGACCGGCGAGGACGTCCTGGAACTGCGCCTTGACCGCCTCGAAATCGGCGGCACAGTGATGGCGCGCGCCCCGCTGGACGAAGCCCTCCCCGAGCAGGCGGTAGAGTTCCACATCGTCGAGCGCGTTGTCGCCCTCATCATCGGTGAAATGGGACGCGTCGAGGTCGAGCCCGTACCAGACCGGGATCTGATGCCCCCACCAGAGCTGGCGGCTGATGCACCAGGGCTCGATATTCTCCAGCCAGTGGAAATACGTCTTGGCGTCGCGTTCGGGCAGGATGCGGGTATAGCCGGCCGTCTCGTCGAATTGGCCCGCTTCCTGTGCCGCCATGCCCTTGCGGACGGTGTCGAGCGCGGGGCCCACGATCTTCTGCGTGTCGACGAACCACTGGTCGGTCAGATAGGGCTCGATGGCGGTTTTCGAGCGGTCGCCATGCGGCACCATGTGGCGGTCGCTGTCGATCCCGTCGAGCCAGCCCCGGGCCTCGGCATCCGCGACGATGGCCTTGCGCGCCTCGTAGCGATCGAGCCCGTCGAACCGCGCAATGCAGTCGGCAACCCGGGCGTCGTCGCAGCCTTCGGCGAAATCGGCATTGTCCTTCAGGAACATCGCGGCGCGGGTCGACATGATGTTGATGGCGCGCAGCCCCGTGCGCTGGCCGACGCCCCAGTCGTTGAAATCATGCGCGGGCGTGATCTTGACGGCCCCGGTGCCCTTGGTCGGATCGGCATAGTCATCGGCGACGATCGGGATCGACCGGCCGCAAAGCGGCAGCCGCACGGTCTTGCCGATCAGGTGCCGGTAGCGGTCGTCCTCGGGATGGACGGCAACGCCGGTATCGCCCAGCATGGTCTCGGGGCGGGTGGTCGCCACGACCAGGTAATCGCGGGTCTCGAAGGCGGTGGGGGTGCCTTCCTCGTCGAACTCGACCGGGTGTTCATAGGTCGCGCCGTCTTCCAGCGGATAGCGCAGGCGCCACATGTTGCCGTCAAGCTCGACCTGCTCGACCTCGAGATCGGAAATCGCGGTCTCGAAATGCGGGTCCCAGTTCACCAGCCGCTTGCCGCGATAGATGAGGCCCTTGTTGTACATCTCGACGAAGACCTTGATGACGGCATCGTGGAAGTTGCCGTCCTCGCCCGCAGGCGCACCGGGGGCGCCGGACATGGTGAAGGCGTTCCGGGACCAGTCGCAGGAGGCGCCCAGGCGTTTGAGCTGGGTGATGATGGTGCCGCCCGACTGGCCCTTCCAGTCCCAGACCTTCTCGAGGAATGCCTCGCGTCCCATCTCGCGGCGGCCGGGATTGCCTTCCTTGGCCAGTTCCCGTTCCACGACCATCTGGGTCGCGATGCCCGCATGGTCCTGACCCGGCTGCCAGAGCGTGTCGAAGCCGCGCATCCGGTGCCAGCGCACCAGGATGTCCTGCAGCGTGTTGTTGAAGGCATGACCCATATGCAGACTGCCGGTCACGTTCGGCGGCGGGATCATGATGCAGAAGGTTTCGGGGCGCGAGGCATTGGCCCCGGCGGTAAAGCAGCCGGCCTTTTCCCAGGCCTCGTAGAGACGCTGTTCTGCGGCGGCAGCGTCGAAAGTCTTTTCCATCGGCATCGGAGGATCCCTTGCATCGAAACGGGCTGGGGCGTGATTAGCGAAAGGCGCGGCCAAGGCCAACCCCTCTGGACAGGACGGGCCGTGCCGCTACGCTCGCCTTCAGGGAGAGGAGGGCCCCAGATGGAGAGGACATTCGGCAAGAGCCAGACCGGACCGCGGTTCGAGGATTGGCGGTTTCTGATCGGAACGGGGCGCTATGTCGACGATATCGCCCCAGCCGCGGCGCTGCATGCGGTGTTTCTGCGCAGCCCCGTCGCCCATGCCGAGATCCGGGCGATGGACCTCGAGGACGCGCGGGCGGCGCCCGGGGTGGTGGCGGTGCTGTCGGCCGGGGATCTGCGGGCGGCCGGGATCGGGGCGGCGATGGGGGCGACGGTCGTCACCAATCGCGACGGCAGCGCGGGCGCCGCGCCCGCTCGGCCGCTGCTGGCCGAGGGTCGGGTGCGTTTTGTCGGCGAGGCGATGGCGGTGGTGATCGCCGAGACGTTACTGGCGGCGAAGGATGCCGCCGAGCGGATCGTGTTCGACCTGCATGACCTCGACCCGCATCTGGCGCTGACCGTGGGCGGGCCGCAGATCCATCCCGAGGCACCGCTTAACCTTGCCTATGACTGGGCGACGGGCGACGAGGCGGCGGTGCATGAGGCGTTCCGGACGGCCGCGCGGACGGTGCGGCTGGAGGTGGCCGACAACCGGGTGATCGTCAATTCGATGGAGCCGCGCGGGGCCTGGGCGGAATGGGCGGACGGGCGGCTTCATCTCTGCGTGAACGGGCAGGGGGTCTGGGACCAGAAGGCCAAGCTGGCGGCGATGCTGGATCTGCCCGAGACGGCGGTGCGGGTGACCAACCCGGATGTGGGCGGCGGTTTCGGGATGAAGGCGATGAGCTATCCCGAATATTACGTCATCGCCCATGCCGCGCGGGCGCTGGGTCGGCCGGTGCGCTGGATGTCCGACCGCACCGAGGCGATGCTGAGCGACAATGCCGGGCGCGATCTTGTCTCGATGGTCGAGATCGCCTTCGATGCCGGGCACCGGATCACCGGCTATCGGGTCGAGACCCTCTCCAATCTGGGGGCCTACAATTCCGAATATGCCCAGCCGATCCAATCCGAGCTGTTCGCGAAGGTGCTGACCGGCGCCTATGACATTCCGGTGGCCTTCCTCGCGGTGAAGGGCGTCTATACCAACACCACCCAGGTCGATGCCTATCGCGGCGCCGGGCGGCCCGAGGCGATCTATGCGCTCGAACGTACCATGGATCTCGCGGCCCGCGAGCTTGGGCTCGACCCCTGGGAATTGCGGCGGCGGAATTTCATCGCGCCTTCGGCCTTCCCCTACCGCACGCCGACCGGCGAGAGCTATGATGTCGGCGATTTCGCCCGGGTGCTGGCGCGGGTCGAGACCATGGCCGACCGGGCGGGCTTTGCCGCGCGCAAGGCCGGGAGTGCCGCCCGAGGGCGGCTGCGCGGGCTTGGGCTTTGCTATTACATCGAATCGATCCTGGGCGATCCGACCGAGGGCGCCGAGATCGCGTTTCCCGAGGATGGAACCGTCGCGCTTTACGTCGGCACCCAGTCGAACGGGCAGGGGCACGAGACGGTCTATGCCCGCTTCCTGGCCGAGCAGGCGGGGCTTCCGGTCGAGGCGATCCGCGTGATCCAGGGCGACAGCGACCTGATCGCCCGGGGCGGTGGCACCGGCGGGTCGCGCTCGGTCACCACCCAGGCCAGTGCGACCCTGGCCGCGATCGAGGTCATGGTCGCGGCCTTCACGCCCTTTCTTGCCGCCGAGATGGGCGTGGAGATGTCAGATCTGGGCTTCGACGAGGGCCGCTTCCGCGCGCCCGGATCGAACCTGACGCCGGGGCTTATCGAGGCGGCGGCGATGGCGCGTCGCGCGGGGCGGACGGATCTCTTGCGCCACCGTGCCGATTATACCCTGCCGGGCCGGTCCTATCCGAATGGCGCCCATGTCGCCGAGGTCGAGATCGACCCCGAGACCGGCGAGACGCGGGTGTTGCGCTATACGGTCGCGGACGATTTCGGCACGCTGATCAATCCGCGTCTGGCCGAGGGGCAGGTGCATGGCGGTGTGGCGCAGGGGCTTGGCCAGGCGCTGTGCGAGCGGGTCGTCCATGACGATTATGGCCAGCTTCTGACCGCGAGCTTCATGGATTACGCGATGCCGCGCGCGTCCGATCTGCCTTTCGTGCAATTCGGGACCGAACCGGTCCCTTCGACCGCCAATCCGCTGGGCATGAAGGGTTGCGGCGAGGCGGGAACGGTGGGCGCGATGGCGGCGGTCGGCAATGCGGTGCTGGATGCGCTCTGGAGCGCGGGCGTGCGCCGCGCCGACATGCCGTTCACGCCGGAACGGGTCTGGCGGCTGTTGCGGGCCGCGGTCTGAGGCCGGAACGCACCGCAGGGGCACGAATTTTCGACGAAAATTCGAACCGGGCATCCTGCCGGACGCCCGGGGGCGCGCCGCTCAGGCGACCTTTTCCAGATGCGCGTCGGGCAGCACTCCCAGCGCATGGCAGATATCGCGGGTCAGATGCGGCTTGTTCAGGGTGTAGAAATGGAAATCCCGCACGCCGCCTTCCATCAGCTCGGTGCAGAGCTCGGTCGCCATCGCCTTGCCCAGCAACTCTTCCCGGCCGTCGCGGATCGCGGTTTCGAAAGCCTCGTCGACATGGGCCGGCACATGCGCGCCGCAGCGCTGGGCGAAACGACGAACACCGGCCCATTTCTCGATCGGCAGGATGCCGGGGATGATCTTCGCGCCGTCGATCCCCTGCTTCTCGCAGGCATCGCGGAAACGGAAGAAGGTCTCGGCCTCGAAGAAGAACTGGGTGATGGCCGTGTCCGCGCCCGCCTCGAACTTGCGTTTCAGCCAGCGCACATCGGCATCGGGCGCGCCCGCCTCGGGATGCGGGTCGGGATAGGCGCCGACCCGGAGCCGGAACCTGCCGGTCGCGGCCAGCGCCTCGATCAGCTCGCAGGAATTGGCAAAGCCGTCTGGATGCGGCCGGAACGCGCCCTGGCCCTTGGGCGGGTCGCCCCGCAGCGCCACGATCTCGTTCACGCCTGCCGCCGAATAGGCCTCGGCGATCTCCAGCGTCTCGGCCCGGGTCGCGTCGACGCAGGTCAGATGGGCGGCGACATTCAGCCCGTAATGGTTGTGGATGGTCTGGACCGCCTCATGGGTCAGCTTGCGCGTGGTCCCGCCCGCACCATAGGTCACCGAGACGAAGGCCGGTTTCAGCGCCGCGAGCGCCTGCGCGGCTTCCCACAGCCGGAAGCTCGCCTCCAGCGTCTGGGGCGGAAAGAACTCGAAGGACACGCGCGGGGCGGTCATGGCGGACACTCCCAAGGGGTTCGAAGGTTTTCAATCTTGTCGCATGGCTGGGACTGTGAAACAAACTCATAGTTTTCAAGATCAATATGAGGCGGGGAACAGGATGCATCTGGAACTGCGCCATCTCAGGACCATCAAGGCCATTCACGACGCGGGCGGTCTGGCCCGGGCCGCCGACCGGCTCAACATCACCCAATCGGCGCTCAGCCATCAGGTGAAGGGGCTCGAGGAACAGGTGGGGATGGAGCTTTTCGTCCGTCGCACCAAGCCCTTGCGGCTGTCCTCGGCGGGGCTCAAGCTGTTGCGCACGGCCGAGCGCGTGCTGCCCGAGATCGCCGCGCTGCAGGCCGAATTCGAGGGCATGACCTCGGGCCGGGCAGGGCGGCTGCATATCGCGCTCGAATGCCATGCCTGCTATGACTGGCTGCTGCCGGTGCTCGACTCCTTCCGCAAGGCTTGGCCTGAGATCGATGTCGATATCCGCCCGGGGCTGTCCTTCGAGGCGCTGCCCGCGCTCGCCCGCGAGGAGGTCGATCTGGTGATCTCCTCCGATCCCGAGACGATCGACGGTATCGGCTTTGCGCCGCTTTTCGATTACGAGCCGGTCTTTCTCTGCGCCGCCTCGCATCCGCTGGCCGGGCGCGCCTTCATCCGGGCCGAGGATTTCCGCGGCGAGACCCTGATCACCTATCCGGTCGAGCGGTCGCGGCTCGATGTCTTCACCGGGCTGCTGGGGCCGGCGCGGGTCGAGCCGCTGGCGCAGCGCCAGGTCGAGCTGACCGCGGTGATCCTGATGCTGGTCGCCTCGGGGCGCGGGGTCACGGTGCTGCCCGACTGGGTGGTGCGCGAGGCCCGGAGCAATGCCGATTTTGCGGTGCTGCCGCTGACCGAGGGCGGATTGACCAGACGGATGTACGCGGCCACCAGGTCCGAGGATACGGCCAAGCCCTTCATGGCGCATTTCGTGCGGCTGGCGCGGAGCGAGCCGGTCAAGCTTCAGCGCGGGACCGCCGGATAGCCGGGCCGGGCGCCGCCACTTGCGTGGCATTTCCCTTGGCACCGGGCGCGCCCCCGTGTATGGCCCGCGACAAGACCGAAGGAGGCCCCAATGCAAGGCAGTGCAAACCTCAACATCATGATCAAGGCCGCCCGCAAGGCCGGCCGCAGCCTGGTCAAGGACTTCCGCGAGGTCGAGAACCTTCAGGTCTCGATGAAGGGGGCGGGCGATTTCGTCAGCCGCGCCGACACGGCCGCCGAGGAGATCCTGCGCCAGGAACTGCGCGGCGCGCGGCCGACCTATGGCTGGCTCGGCGAGGAGACCGGCGGCGAGGATGGCGACGACCCGACCCGGCGCTGGATCGTCGATCCGCTGGACGGCACCACCAACTTCCTGCACGGCCTGCCGCATTGGGCGGTGTCGATCGCGCTTGAACACAAGGGCGAAATCGTCTCGGGCGTGGTCTTCGACGCCGCCAAGGACGAGCTTTTCTTCGCCGAGAAGGGGGCCGGCGCCTGGATGAACGAACGCCGCCTGCGGGTGTCGTCGCGCGCGCGCATGATCGAGGCGATTTTCGCCACTGGCGTGCCCTTCGCCGCCAAGCGGACCTTGCCCGCGACGCTGCAGGATCTGGCCCGGCTGATGCCGCATTGTGCGGGCGTGCGGCGCTGGGGCTCGGCTGCCCTCGACCTGGCCTATGTCGCGGCGGGCCGCTATGACGGCTACTGGGAACGCGAGCTGAATGCTTGGGACGTGGCGGCCGGTCTGCTGCTGGTGCGTGAGGCGGGCGGCCTTGTCGGCCCGATCCATGAGGGCCGCGATCCGCTCGAGCATGGCGAGGTGCTGGTCGCGAATGAGGCCATCTACGATCATTTCGCCAAGGCCGTCAGAAACAGCTGAGCCTCACATCTGAGCGTCACCACCTGGCCGCCAACACCTGATCGTCGGCGGAACGCCTTTCTTGCGCCCGCTTTCCGAACGATCCTGCGCCTGCAGGACTGAGCGGGGCGGGAAGGAGCGGCCGATGACCGAGGATGCAAGAGGGGCCGGTGACCGGGCGCCGCTTCGGTTGCGGCTTTTTCTTCGTGACACTTCCGGGGCGGTTACCGTCGACTGGATCGTGTTGACGGCCGCGATCATCGGCACCTGCATTGCGATATTCGCCTCGATCCAGTCTGGCGCGGTCGGTATGGGCGACAGCGTGCGCGCTGCGCTCGACGCGGCCGGTGTCGTCGAACTGGACGACTTCGGCCGAGACGACTGATCCCGGACCTGTCGCGGCACCCTGCCGGACGGTGCCCGCGTAGGGCAAGACGTGACAATCCCGTCAATGTCGCTTTTCCGGGGGCCGCATCGGCTGCCCGCTGCAATCCCGTTCCGTCGTCTTTTTCGGCTCAGCGCCGCCGCCGCACCCGCGGCACGGATGTCGCGCGGTAGACGCCGACCGGATGCGGCGGGCTGCCGGCGGTGCGGTTCCAGAAGGCCGGGCCGCCAAGCTTCAGCCAGAGCGGCAGTGTCAGCGCCAGCCCGGCGATGAAGCCGCCGGAATGCGCCCAGTAGGCGACCCCGCCCTCATCCGCTGGGGCGGAGGCACCGGAATAGAGTTGCAGGCCGAACCAGAGCCCCAGCATCAGCCAGGCCGGGACCGGGATCACCCGGAAGATCACGATCAGGATGATCAGAAGATCGACCCGCGCCTTTGGGAACAGCAGAAGATACCCGCCCATCACCGCCGCAATGGCGCCCGACGCGCCCACGACCGGGATCGGCGAGCTTGGCTCCACCGCATATTGCAGCAGGGCCGCCGCGACGCCCCCCGCCAGATAGAACAGCAGGAAGCCCAGATGTCCGAACCGGTCTTCCATGTTGTCGCCGAAGATCCAGAGGAAAAGCATGTTTCCCGCAAGATGCAGGACCCCGCCATGCAGGAACATCGAGGTCAGCATCCCCGACCAGTCGCCGCTTTGGGTGATGAGCGCGGGCACCATGCCCCATTCCATGAACAGGGCATGGAGCGCCTTCGGGTTCGAGAAAAGCGGCAGGCAAAACAGAAACACCGCCACATTTGCCGCGATCAGCGCGAGGGTGACGAAGGGAAAACGGGAGGACGGATTGTGGTCGCGCAGCGGAAACATGGCGGGAAGCTAGCCGCTGCGCGGGGGGCGTCAAGCGGAACCGGCCTCCGCCAGCAGCGCCGCATTGCCGCCGGCCGCGGTCGTGTCGATGCAGAGATGCCGCTCGAGCCTGACATGTGCCGGATCGGGCATCCCCGCGATCAGCGGCAGGATCGGCCCGTCGCGCTCGGCCAGCGCCAGCGCATAGGCGCGGCCGGTTTCGGCATCGCCCCACCAGAGCGCGCCCGAGATCCCCTCGATATCTTTCAGCGCCGCGGGCTCCAGCAGACCTTCGACCGTGACCGCCGCGCCGCCCTGCGCGCGCACCGCCTCGGCCTGCGCGGCCGACGCGCCCGGTCCCGGCCCGAGGCAAAGCAGCGGCGGGCGTGCAAGCGTCGTCAGCCGGTTCGCTTCGCCGGTCGGGCCGGGCAGATCGAGCGTCTCGGGGCCGCGCGCGGGCTGCGCCGCGCGCACCGCCGCCGCGACAGCCTCGGGCGCGGCCGGGGCGCCGCCGACAGGGTCGGTCGAGACATGCGCCTCGGGTGCCGGACGTTCGGTGAAGCGGGGCAGGTAATGCGGGCCCCCGGCCTTGGGGCCGGTGCCCGACAGACCCTCGCCACCGAAGGGCTGGCTGCCGACCACCGCGCCGATCTGGTTGCGGTTGACATAGACATTGCCGACGGCCAGCCGCCCGGCGATGCGCTCGACCCGGTCGTCGATCCGGCTGTGGAGCCCGAAGGTCAGGCCGTAGCCGGAGGCGTT
Source organism: Rhodovulum sulfidophilum DSM 1374 (assembly GCF_001633165.1). Classification (NCBI taxonomy): domain Bacteria; kingdom Pseudomonadati; phylum Pseudomonadota; class Alphaproteobacteria; order Rhodobacterales; family Paracoccaceae; genus Rhodovulum; species Rhodovulum sulfidophilum. The sequence continues at coordinate 2,398,721 of NZ_CP015418.1, forward strand.
GATCGCCTCGACCACGCGGTCGAGCTCGCCACCCGCGAAGGTTGCCACATGGAGCACCGGGCCGAAGACCTCGCGTTCGATCGCCTCGATGCCCGGCACCCGGATCGCGACCGGCGCCTGGAAATGGCCCTCGCGCGGGGCGCTGCCCTCCCAGATCACCCGTCCCTCGGCGCGGGCGGTGGCGACATGGCCGGCGATGGCGGCATGGGCCTCGGCATCGATCAGCGGCCCCAGATCGGAAGACAGCTCCCATGGCGCGCCGGGGCGCAGCTCGGCCATCGCGCCCTGCAGCATCGCCAGAAAGCCCGGGGCGATGTCTTCCTGCACATAGAGGCAGCGCAATGCCGAACAGCGTTGCCCGGCCGACTGGAAGGCCGAGGCGATGACGTCGCGAACCGCCTGTTCGGGCAGGGCGGTGCTGTCGACGATCATCGCGTTCAGCCCGCCGGTCTCGGCGATCAGCGGCGTGCCGGGGGCCATATGCGTGGCCATCGCGCGCTGGATCAGCCGCGCGGTCTCGGTCGAGCCCGTGAAGGCGACGCCGGTGACGCGGCGGTCCGATGTCAGCTGGGCACCGATCCGGCCATCGCCGGGCAGCAATTGCAGGCATTCCGGCGGGACGCCCGCCTCGTGCAGCAATCCGGTGGCGAGATGCGCGATCAGCGGGGTCTGTTCGGCGGGCTTGGCGATCACCGCATTGCCCGCAGCCAGCGCCGCCGCGATCTGGCCGGTGAAGATCGCCAGCGGGAAGTTCCAGGGCGAGATGCAGACGAAGAGCCCCCGCGCGGGGGCGGCGAGGCCGTCGATCCGGGCGGCGTAATAGCGCAGGAAGTCCACCGCCTCGCGCAGCTCGCCCACCGCGTCAGGCAGCGTCTTGCCGGCCTCGCGTGCGAGCAGCGCAAAGATCTCGCCGGCATGGGCCTCGTAAAGGTCGGCGGCCTGGCGCAGCACCTCGGCGCAGCGGCGTTCGGGGATGTTCCAGGGCCGGGCATGGGCCAGCGCGGTGACGACATCGCGGGTCGAGGCCTCCTGCACCCAGCCGACCAGATCGGTCGGGTCGGACGGGCTGTGGCGCGGGGCGGGGGTCTCGGCCCGGACCGGCCCGGCAAGGCGGGGCGCGGCGTTGAAATGCGCGCGGCGACTGGGGGCCCGGGCCGTCTCGATCTGCGCCAGATGCGGCCCATGGGCCAGATCCCAGCCGCGCGAATTGCGCCGGTCGGGCTCGAACAGGGCCGGGCCGGGCCGGAGGCCGGCCGGCGCCTCGGCGTCGAGCTGCGCCTCGAGCTCGGAAAGCGGGTCGGTGGCCACCGCCTCGGGCGGCACGGTCTCGTCGACGATCCGGTTGACGAAGGAGGAATTCGCGCCGTTTTCCAGCAGCCGCCGCACCAGATAGGCCAGCAATTCGCGATGCGCGCCGACCGGGGCATAGATCCGGCAGCGGGTGCCGAGCCCCTTTTCCATCACGATCCGGTGCAGCGCCTCGCCCATGCCATGCAGGCGCTGGAACTCGAAGCTGTCCATGTCGTCGGGCGCCATGTCGAGGATCGCGGCGACGGTATGGGCGTTATGGGTGGCGAATTGCGGGTAGATCCGGTCGGTCATGCGCAGCAGCTTGCGGGCATTGGCGATATAGCTGACATCGGTCGCGGCCTTGCGGGTGAAGACCGGAAAGCCCTCTACCCCGGCCTCCTGGGCGCGCTTGATCTCGCTGTCCCAATAGGCGCCCTTGACCAGCCGGACCATCAGCCGCCGGTCATGCCTCTCGGCCAGCGCGTAGAGCGCGTCGATCACCAACCCGGCCCGGGGGCTGTAGGCCTGCACCACCACGCCGAACCCGTCCCAGCCCGCCAGCCGAGGGTCGGCCAGAACCGCCGCGATCACGTCGAGCGACAGCACCAGCCGGTCGGCCTCCTCGGCGTCGATATTGAGCCCCATGCCCATGCTGCGCGCCTTGAGCGCAAGCTCGAGCAGACGCGGGGCAAGCTCGGCCATCACCCGATCGCGCTGGGCCACCTCATAGCGCGGATGCAGCGCCGAGAGCTTGATCGAGATACCCGGATTGCTCCGCACGTCGTTCCGGGTCGCCGCCAGCCCGATCTTGGCAATGGCGTGGGAATAGGCCTGATAATAACGCTCTGCATCGGCCTCGCAGCGCGCGGCCTCGCCCAGCATGTCGTAGGAATGGGTATAGCCCAGGGCCTCGAGATCCCTGGCGCGCTCCAGTGCCGCCTCGATGCTCTCGCCCAGCACGAATTGCCGCCCCATCTCGCGCATCGCGCGCGCCACCGCGCTCCGGATCACCGGTTCGCCCAGCCGCTTGACCGCGCCCTTGAGCGTCGCGATCAGCCCGGGATCGCGACGTTCCAGCACCCGCCCGCTCACCAGCAGCGCCCAGGTCGAGGCATTGACCATCGGCGAGGCCGAGCGCCCGAGATGGCGCCCCCAGTCCGAGGGCGCGATCTTGTCCTCGATCAGCGCGTCCATGGTCTCGATATCGGGCACCCGAAGCAAGGCTTCGGCCAGGCACATCAGCGCGATGCCCTCATTGGTCGACAGCCCGTATTCGGCCAGGAACACCTCCATCAGCCCCGGCCGCTCGCCGGCCCTGATCGCCTGAACGAGCCGGACCGCCGCCGCCTCGATCCGCCTGCGATCCGCGTCATCGAGCCCGGTCGCCTCCAGCAGCCCTTCGAGAACCTGCGTCTGGGGGGCATAGGTGGCCGCTTCGATCCGGTCGCGCAGCGGCACGGTGTCGTCCTGCATGGAAGTCTCCCTGTTTTCCGGCCATCATAGCGTCAAATCGGCAGTCCGTTCGCCTGCATTTTCGGATTTATGAAGGTGATCCGCCTGAACATATGAGGGTTTTCATGCCTGACGCGACTTTCCTGCCTGACCGTTATGATCGCGCGATTCTACGGATAATCGCCGCCGAGGGGCGGATTCCGGTGGCCGAGCTTGGCCGCCGGATCGGTCTGTCCAAGACACCCACCCAGGCCCGCCTGCGCCGGCTCGAGGCCGAGGGCATCGTGACCGGCTATCGCGCGATGCTGAGCCCGATCCGTCTGGGGCTTGCCCATGTCGCCTTTGTCGAGCTGCGGTTGTCGGATACCCGCGAGGCGGCGCTTCGCGCCTTCAATGCCGCGGTCCGGGCGATCCCGGAGATCGAGGAATGCCACATGATCGCGGGCGGTTTCGACTATCTGCTGAAAGTGCGCACCGCCGACATGGCCGCCTATCGCGAGGTGATGGGAGAACGGATCTCGGCCCTGCCGCATGTAGCCAACAGCTCGACCTTCGTCGCGATGGAGGCCGTGAAGGAGGTCGCCTTCGCGACCGTCCCCGAGCCGTGACATCCCGGAAGGGGGCTTGCCCGCGCTTGGGGCAGCGGCGATACGCCCGCTCCGGTCGTCGTCTTTGACATTGTCGCATGTCACTGGGAACGTTAGGAGAGGTCGGACCCTCCGGTGGTTGTATTGGCCGGAGATGCCCTTGGCCGGGTCGGGGGCGGGCGTGGTGGAACGGTAGACACATGGCACTTAAAATGCCTGGGCCGAAAGGCCGTGCCGGTTCGAGTCCGGCCGCCCGTACCAAACTAGTGTTTCAGAGCGTTGCAGGTGGCCATATGAATAAGGCATAACTGCAATGGTTTAGGGGCGGGACTACTCCAGCGAGATCCACAGGATGCCGGGGGAACACGCTGCAAGATGGTATGCTAGGTGGTATGCTGACGGTCAGGGAAATCAAGGCGGCGCCCGCGGGGCGCTACGGGGACGCAGGCGGTCTGTCCCTCATCAAGACGAGGCAGGACTCGGGGAAATGGAACTTCCGCTATTCGTTTCTTGGGACGCGGCGCAACATGGGGCTCGGCTCATGGCCGGAGGTCGGCCTGGCCGACGCGCGCCGGGAACGAGACCGCTGGGCGGCCGTGCTGCGAGCTGGGCGAGACCCGATCACCGAGCGGAAGGAAGAGCGCGCCGCCACCAAGGCCCAACGCGACAAGACAGATCCCACATTTGCAGAGATGGCGCAGCTCGTCTTTGAGGCGCGGAAGGCCACCCTGCGCGGCGGCGGCGAGCGCGGCCGGTGGTTTTCCCCTCTTGAGCGGCATGTTCTGCCGCACATCGGCAAGATGCGCGTCTCCGAAATCACCCCTCAGGACATCAAGGGGGCCCTGGCCCCGATCTGGCGGACGAAATTCCCGACCGCCGAGAAGGCGTTGCAACGCACCAGGATCGTGCTGCATGAGGGGCGGCTGATGGGATTCGGCTGTGACCCGTTCTCGGCCGAGGCGGCGCAGCGGATGCTCGGGGCAGTCATCCACACGCCGAAGCACATCCCCGCTACCCCATGGCAGGACATGCCCGCGCTCTATGCAAGGCTCAACGCCGGGACCGTGGGACACGAGTGCCTGCGCTTCATGATGCTGACGCTGGTCAGGTACATGGGATGCGCTGGCGCGAGGGCGGCTGAGGTGGACGGCGACGTCTGGACCGTCCCTCCGGAGCGGATGAAAGGGACGCTGAAGCACGTTCGCGAATTTCGCGTGCCGCTGACCGATCCGGCCCTTGCGATCGTGCAGCGGCAGAAAGAGGCGTTTGGGGATATCCTTTTCACCGGCGGCCGCAGTGCGCCGATCACCAGTGCGGCGATAGAGAAGGCCCTGCGCGTGCTCAAGGAGGATGGTCGGCCACACGGCTTCCGGTCGTCGTTCCGCATGTGGGTGCAAGACACCGATGCTTGCTCATTCGACGTGGCCGAAACGATCCTCGGACACACTGTCGGCGGGCGGATCGAGCGGACCTATGCCCGCTCGGATCTGTTGGAGCGGCGCCGCCCGGTGATGGAGGCATGGGCCAGGTACGTCACCGGGTCAGCGGAGAATGTGGTCAGCTCAGGTTCTTCGGCTGATAGATGAGCGGGATCGCTCCCATCAACAATGGGGCTTACTTGGAACTGCAACCTTGGCTCTCACGCAGCGGAGCGGCCAGATATGGGCTCTGGGGCAACCCGCTCGGGCGCTTGCTGCCGATAGCGGCCGTTCGCCGCCCCTTGCCATTGCGAGTTGACGAATCGCCGAAGCGGACTTCCGCTTGGACCATGGAACATGCCTCAACCAAAGACGCAGACGACCAGTTTCTGCCGTTCGTCAATCACCTCTGATGCTGCGACGGGGCCCGTCATTCCCGACTTGCGCTACAGCTGACCTATCCACTGCAGGACGGGCAGCAAGCCCAGAAGTACCTAACAAATTCACTCTTGGCGGATCTATGATGTTATCATTTGCTTCCCTTGCAATCCGTTTGCCGTGGGGAACATCGCCTCGTACAGTTCAGCCATGTTGAAATTTCTTTTAAGAGCGCTTTTTAAGCCGACCTATCGGCCTAAGGCCAGACCAAACAGGAAACCTGTTAGAGAAGCGCTTGCCTATAAGGCAGGCCGCAGCAGCACCGTTTCTTCCGCGCAACCTGAAACGCCGCAGTCTGGTGCGCCACCAGCAAGGGGCGCGACGTTTGATGCTGAGACCGCTCACTCAGTCACGCTGCCGCGCGTGCTGGAAGGGCCAGCTTACGTCACGGACGGTGACACAATTACGATCCAAAAGACACAAGTGCGCCTTTACGGGATAGACGCGCCGGAACTAAATCACCCCTACGGCAAAAAGGCCAAGTGGGCCATGGTGCGTCTGTGTAAGGGCCATAATATACGCGCCGAAATCACTGATGAAGACGAATATGGCCGCACAGTTGCAAAGTGCTTCCTACCCGATGGTCGTGACCTATCCGAGGAACTGGTTAAGCAAGGCCTCGCTATCGACTGGCCAAAGTTCTCAGGTGGCAAGTACAGAGATCTTGAGGTCGCCGGTATCCGCAAGAAGCTTTGGCTTGCCGATGCGCGCCAAAAAGGCCGCAAGCACGTCTGGGAAAAATTTGATGCGAAAAAGAACGGTGAGAGAAAAGAAAAGTGAGCAATCGGCCCTTAGCAGACTATGGTGCGATGCGCGGCGGATGACATCTCCCAGACCACTGGTGAAGACTCGCTGACGCGTCGGCGCGTCGGTGTTCGCATGAACAAGGTTCTGCCTTGTGGCTGTGGAGGCCTGAACCGCCCCCAGTTCGACATCGAAAGGAACAAATTTCCAACTTCGGACCGCTGTTGAGTGATAGTAGGAGTCTTCAACAGTATCAGCCCTAAGCTGCCTACTGAGCTGGAAATCTCCCCACTGGCAAGCGGAATTCTAGTACCAACCCGACCTGTCCGATTAGACCCTTTGCACCCAAGCGCTCATCCGCTAGCTATAGGTACAGAAAGCCTGGGCCTTGAAGGGGCGCTTGAGGGCGCGAGTTTAAGAAGGAAAAAATAGATGTCTATTCGTACATCATGTCAATTATCGGTACGCCCGTTACTTTTTCGCGGCGCCGTTCCGCGGTCTTACGCTCCAGAGATCTCTGGCAGATACGATCCAGAGAGCTGCGTTTGGGTGGTCGAGCTCGGAGGGACGCGTCAGCCTATAGTACAAGCCGCAGATGAGGCGTTGCTTGAAATCCGTACCGTAACAAGAATCACCGCGGAAAGCGACGATGAGGAAGCTTTTGCATCTCGCTCTGCTACGCAATGTCTGGAACTCCAAACAAAAACGGAAACTCAAGCGGAGTCCGATGATCAGTGCATTAGCACAGGCACAATTTTAGAGCTAGAGACCAAAACATCTCACAATGTAGAAGAAGACAAGGCAGATATAGACACATTCTGTGATGCCAGCGCAAGCGTACCACCAAGCCTTATAGAGTTGATGACAAAAACGGATGTCCAAGTAGAGAGATGATGAGAGCATTCTGGAAATTTAGTCCCCTTTATTAGATGAGTAGTTCTGCCTCATCAAATCATGCGCAACCACCACTTGCAAGCAGCAGTGGTGTAATTTTGAGTTCAAGCGATGATATTACTAGCTACAAACAAGAGGGATATCACGTCGGACTTCATTGTCCTAGAGTTGAAGCGCAGGGGTATAGAATACTTTAGGTTAAATACGGAAGATCTTCCATTAGCAGATATTCAATTTGAGCCGCAATCTGGATGGAGACTGAAATTTGAAAAGTCATCTCTAAACCTATCCGACGTGCGCGCGGGTTACTTTCGAAGACCCGGTACGCCAGAAATACCCGGTGGTATTGAGGATCGTGGGGCTCAAGAATATCTTAAAAGCGAGTGGACTGCGGTGCTCAGATCATTGTGGAACTCTATGGAAGGAAAGTGGCTCAACTCTCCATTCTCCATCCTTCGGGCGGAAGATAAACCAAGACAACTTAGTGTAGCGACCGATATCGGCTTAAAAGTTCCTCAAACGCTGATTGGAAATACATTCGACGCAGTTCGCATTTTTCAAAACAACACTCCAGTTGTAGGAAAGCCTTTACGTCATTCACTTATCGATCACGGCCCAACCGGGTCTGTTATATTTACTCATAGAGTTGCGCCCTTGGAGGATCAAGATCGGGCTGCGGTTGAGATTTCACCTGTAATTTATCAGGCCGAGATAGAAAAATTCTTTGATGTGCGCGTAACTATCGTAGGTGCTCGTGTGTTTGCGGTCGCAATTTATTCCCAGACTCAACTTGAGACTCAAGTTGATTGGAGGCGCGGTGGACGACTGGATCTTCAGCATGAGGTAGTCTCACTGCCAGAGGAAATTTCTCAGAAGTGCCTTGCTCTTACGCGTTGCCTCGGGCTCCAGTATGGCGCGATTGACCTCGTCTGTGACACTGACGGGCTGTATTGGTTCTTAGAAATCAACCCGAACGGACAGTGGGCTTGGATTGAACGTCGCACTGGAAGCCAAATATCTCAGGCGATTGTTGACACATTAGTGGAAATCTCCTCGTGAAGTGGCGTTATAAGGTAATCCACTTTTTCTGGCCTTTTCTCGAGTCACCTCGTCCCTGTGAGATTGAGAGTAGCAGGGCAAGGCTTGAGCAGCAGAAAGATTCCATCCGAAATTTCTCTCCTGAGAGAGAATGTGATAAGGCGCTTGAGGAAGCGCTGCGCATATCTGACGCTGAAGAGAAGCGGCGCAATGGATCAGATCAGAAAGCTTCTACGTACTTAGTAGTTGTTTCAACACTCGTACCATTACTTGTCACTTTGGCGGCAACTGTTTGGGAAAGTAAAGTCGGAAGCGCACCAATGTATTTTAACATGTGTGCGCTGGCCTTGTCAGTGTTGTATGTTTCTTACGCAGGCGTTTGGGCCTTCCGTGTCTTGGAAGTCTCCGTGTCGCACCGCATCGGGGTTAGTGACATTCTAGGATCTTGGTCGGAAAATGAGCCCACCATCGAGATCACAAAAAAAACGCTTTTATGTACGGTGCAAAATCAGGATGGCATAAATAGAAAAATCACCTCCATAAAAATGGCTCATGCCTTTTTGCTTCGCGCGCTCCTCGCCTTCTCTATTATTTTGCTTGTTAATATCGTATTCTACTTTGCGAGCACCATGCTCTCCTCTTATGAAGGCAAGCTTAGGCATTGGGCCTGTAAGTTATTAATAACTATTGATATTCATCCGGATTCCTGTCGAGAAATTGATCTGTTGGGCAATCCCAGCCTTGCAAGTTTTTCTGCGAAGGAGGAACAGATCGATGCTCTCAGCACCTCATAAACGACCAGTAGCGACTGCACGAACAAAAGCTCCCTTACAGTTGCCGGTCGAGGACTGCTTTTCTCGCAGCTTTCCAGCCCACTGCGTACTGAGCGAACGGCAACTACCCGCCCGCCTGTATAGGTCGCGCGGCACCGAGGAGCGCGCTCCTGGCGGGATGCCCGCTTCCGTGATCTCGCTGAGCTCGGTTCGCACGCGCAGAGAAGGTCCGCAGTCCGCCGCCACCGTACTCGTCGCTTCCGGCCCTAACCGGACCTTCGCCCCGCTACAAGTATGCTGCAATGCCGCTTGTCGAAGCCGTAATTCGCCGCAAGTGCAAGATCGGTGCCATTCCGAGGATTAGTTTGGAACATTGAAATAGAGTGGGCTCGACTTTGAGGCAGTGCACCGTCAAGCTACAAGTTACGCCCTTGAAGTTTCTATAAGCTATCGAGAATTGTGGAGAAAAAATGAATTATTCACGTCGTCGACTACTGATACTTGCGCTGTCCGTACCGCTTGTTGCCTGTTCAACTGAGCAGAGCCAAACTCTGGAAGTTTTAGATCCTAAATCCCTTAGATTGGAGATGGTGCAGTTCATTGTTGACTATGAAGCACGCCGAGGTCCGGACGGAAAAGTGATCGCATACAAATTACCCAGAGGTGACGGAGGTGGACGGTTTGAAGTCGCGGGGATAAATGAAAGATATCACCGCGCGGAGGCTGTAAGGTTGCGTAGGATAATTGAAGCTGGATATCCCGATCAGGCAGAGCGAGAAGCCGTAAAGTACATTGCAGGCAAGACCGACTTTCCGGCAAGGGTTGCGAATTCCAATTCAATTAAGTTTCTTCTTAGGGACGTAGCGTGGAATCGTGGTCCCACAGGCGCGGTCCGAACTTTGCAAATTGCCTTAAATGTGCCCGTAGACGGAAAGATCGGCCCGCAGACACGTGGAGCGCTTGAGGCAGCAGAAGCCAACCCAATGGCTCTAGCATCTGCAATTAGATCTGCTCGCGAAACATACGAGCGACGTTGGGCAGGCCGCGATGAAACAAGCAAGTTTTGGGACGGTCTGGTGAATCGTTGGAACAAAGCTAGCGCCCAATCGAAAAAGTATCTGTAGCGAGTTTGCTGCGACTTCTTCCGGTTACTTCGACCCAGAGCCTACCTTCACGCTAGGTCCAGCGGATGACCGGTCCCGGCCGATAGCGATCGTTAGCGTCAGGTTCCATGTAGGTCCGCAGGCAGCCCGAAAGCGGTCATGAACCATCCTGGCGCAGTATCACAATGCTGCGGTCAGAACCTGAGACAGCTATACACAGAAGTTCTACCTTTAGCCAAAATCCTTATTCTCCCGCCGGAACCATCTGCCCTCGGGTCAGCTTGATTTTGAAACTTTTTTGGGTTCATTCTGACTGTGATTGAGTTGATGAAATTGAGGCTCCTATGTTTGAGACACTATTGGATCAGCTCAGCCAGGATGAAACACAGCGGACTCTGACCTGGCTTGGCGGCGGGCTGGTGGTCGGGGCCGGCGGCTTGTGGACCGTGGTCAAGTATTTCTGGTCAGAAAAGTCCAGCGGCGAAGGAAAGACAAAACGGCCTCCAGATGGAGAGGGTCGGGAAGTGCTGGCCGGCAACAGCGGTTTAGCTGCGGGCGGGAATGTTCATTTCGGCAACAACGTGACGGTTAGAAAAGGCATTGGCCGTGATGGCGTTTGGGCGATCTGCCTCGGAGGCCTTGGATGTCTGTTGCTGGCCGGTGCCTTTGCGGGAAACAATATCCAGACCGACAACGGAAGCCTTGCGACCGGAGGGGATATCTCCGGAAGCACGATAACGATTAACAATTCAAACGGCACAGCCCAGCCTGGCGAGGCCCCCGATGATTGATCGCGGCGCATCACTCCTGCTTGGGGCTCTACTCTGCTTCGCAATACCAGCTGACCCCGTCCGGGCCTTTGGCCGTGACGTGACCGCCTCTGGCTGCTCCCTGGCCACCGGGGGAAGTATCTCCAGCAGTGATGTGGAAATCATCTGCGGCATTCCGCCCGAGCTTTTTCAAGAGCTGAAAGAGGAATTTGATGCAGCCACCCAGGGGCTGAAGGAACGCACACAAGAGCAGAAGGAACTCTTGGCGCTGCTCAGGGAAAAGCTCTCGCTGAACGAGCGGCAGGTTGCCGCGGCGTTTCAGGCCGCAGGGGAAATCGATGTCGTGCCGGAGCGCTATGGCGAAAAACTTGTTGAAATCGCACAGCGTTACGCTGCTCTGAAAGAGGAGTTGGATGCCCGGCCCGGCGATGATCCGGAGATCGCGGCGAAAAAGCAGGAAGCTGCCAGAGCTCTGGAAGATGGCGACATGGATCTTGCGGACCAGCTGCTCGATGCCGTCATAGCATTGGAGGATCAGGCGCTTGACCAGCGCGCGCTGGAAGCTGCGGCCACTCGGGCGCAAAAGGCGGGACGGCCGGCCCATCGTCTGGCCCGCGCCGACCCATGGCGATCCGGCCAGCCCGGCGGTCCGCAAGCCCTCGCCCGCATTGGATGGGAGTGTGGCGGGCGAATTATCCGGGCGTTAACCGACACTGATCCGCTGGTAAGCGAGGCAACAGTCCGCGGCGGGCCACGCATTCGCTGGTTCACGGACAGGACCGGCCGGATCGTTCACATCGAGCGTGTGGAGGGCCAGGACGATGGGTGACACCCCACAACCGATTTACTTCCGCCCCAGGGACGCCAAGGCTCTTTTCGGGGTCAGCGCGAATACTGTCCGGCGGTGGCTGGAAAGGGCTGGCCCCGCCGTCCGAACGATCAAGATGGGGAACACCCGTCTGATCCACCGGGAGGAGATGGAGGTGTGGCTCGAGGCGAATGGAGAGAAGGCATGATATTGGCTGGTATGCTAGATGGTATGCTAGATGGTATGCCAGCCAAGGCTTTATGGAAAAAATACAATAAAATCAATGGTAGATGGTGCGGGCCGCCCGTACCAGACCCCGTCGGAGGGCGGCTGTGCAGCCGTTGGGGCTTGCGGCAACGCGCATCACCGGCTAGACCGCGCGGCGCGGCAGGCGAACGGCGCGCCATGGGCGTTTTTGCGTCGGATATGCCTGTCCGGAGATCGCCCGCAGATTGCGTGGCCGGATCCGGGGGGCCGATAGCTCAGGGGTAGAGCGGATGGTTTACACCCATCGACAGCGGGGGTTCGATTCCCTCTCGGCCCACCATCCCCAAAGTAATCATCTGAATTTGAATGTAAAATCGAGATTGTGGACCGCGCGAGAAGCGGCGTGGTCCACATTGCCCGTTGTCCGAACCGACCATGGACGTTTCCTGCCGATAGCCGCCGTTCATCGCCGCTGCGGCACGCCCTGAAGCCGCCAAGGTCCGGAGAGCGGGTATTCCGTTGAAAAACTCGGCTCGGCGATCGCATTTCTCCTCGCTCAGGATTTGCGGCGCCTGCGCCTATCCTTCCTCAACAGGCGACCGGTGGGATCGGAAGGAGCTTTGCGAGCTTCCGGAGGTTCTGTGCGGTGGCTGCGAGGTGGAATTCATCACGTGCGCCGCTCGGGCCCCGCAATCGGAGACGGCTGAGACCCAGGATGCGCTTCAAATGCGCGAAGAGCATCTCCACCTTTTTCCGGAGCTTGCAGGAGATCGCGTAGTCGGTGGTCTGGGTGATCGCACGCGCTCGATCCCGGGAGGGCTCGAAGATCGACCGGAGGATTTTGCGCGAGGGTTCTTTGGGGCAGCAGCGCGCCTTCATGTCGCAGGCATCACAATCGGCCTTGCCGGCCCGGTAGCGGAGCATGCCATCCTCATCGGGTTTCTTTTCCCGGGGTTTCGTGAAGGACCGCCGACTCTGCTTCAACTCCTTGCCGCCCGGGCAGGTGTAAACATCCCTCTCGACGTCATAGGCGAAGTCGGCGCGCTCGAATGTCCCGTCTCTACGGCCTGACTTGTCGATCACCGGGATATGGGGTGCGATGCCGCGCTGCCGATCCAGCCAGTCCAGCATGACGCCGGTGCCATAGGCGGTATCTGCGATCAGCCGTTCCGGTGCGATGTCGAAGGTATCGTTCACCCGGTCGATCATGGTCCGTACCGATCCAACCTCGGCCTGGCGGATCGACCGGGTGGCCTCCACATCGAGGATCACGCCGTTGTCGGTGTCGATCAGGTAGTTGGTGGAATAGGCAAAGTAGGCCGGACCTCCCCGAGCCCCGGTCCATTGCGAAGCCGGATCGGAATGGGAGGTGAACTTCGGCTCGACCGGGCTCGCTGCACCGAAGGCGGCGTCATCGAGCGTTTCCAGGTATTCCCTGACAGCCCGGGGCGCCTCTTCAGGGTCGATGCTGCCCGGCTGCCAGTCTGACTTCGGCGTCGAGTTCTGCCGGTTCGCGTCGGCCTGGATGATACTGGCATCCGCGGCGAGGCGCTGGCCTCTGGCCAGGCCCTCCGCGATGCACCGGGCCACAACGGTCTCGAAGAGATGGCGCAACATGTCGCTGTCGCGGAAGCGGCCATGACGGTTCTTGGAGAAGGTCGAATGATCCGGCACGGGCACGGTCAGATCGAGGCGGCAGAACCAGCGGTAGGCGAGGTTGAGATGGACCTCCTCGCAGAGCCGGCGTTCGGACCGGATGCCGTCCGGCATGGGCCTCGGACCAATGGCGGCACCATGCCGAACTGTAACCGACCAGAAGCATGCGGATCATCAGTTCCGGATCAACCGACGGCCGCCCCGTGGAGCTGTAGAACGGGGCCAGGTGCTGGCGGATGCCAGTCAGATCGACGAACCGATCCACAGATCGGAGCAGATGGTCTGGCGGCACATGCGCTTCGATCGAGAACTCGTAGAACAGAGCGCCTTGCGCTTCCTGCCGGGACCCCATCATCGCCGCTCACCTCTGACGGTTACAGCGATATTGAATCAACGGTCAGACCTTCGGACAAGTCGCGTTTTTCAACGGAATACGGGAGAAGCGGACGCTGGCGCTTAATTGGCCAGTGTCCGCTTCGTGTGCCTTAGAGTTTATTGATCGAGTTTCCGCCATCGGCGATCATTGCGGTTCCGGTCACGAATGACGCATGATCGGAAAGGAGGAAGAGAGCCGCCTGCGCGATCTCGGATGGGTCAGCCATGCGCTTCAGCGCGTGGAAATCCCGCACGACCTCATGAACAGCGGCATCCTCTCCAGCCATCGGTGTCATGGTGCCTCCAGGCAGGAGCGCGTTGACGCGGATGTTCTCGGGCCCATGTTCCGCCGCCAAAACCTGGGTCATGCCGATCAGGCCCGCCTTTGCCGCGGCATAGGCGGGCATGCCAGGCAGTCCGATCGTGTGGCCGACGAAGGAGGAAGTGAAGACAATCGAGCCGCCGCCGCGTTTGCGCATTGCCGGTATCTGATACTTTGCCGCATAGAATCCGCTGTTGAGATTCGGCCCGCCTCAAGCGCGCGGCTTCGGCGAGGCAGGCCAGAGTGGTCTCCTCGACATCCAGGACACGTTCGGGCTTGGCCCGGTCCGTGAAATGCTACAGCAGGAAGGTGCGGGAGGCTTCCAACAGCGCAGGGTGCGCCGCCTCGACGATGGCGTCGGCAATGGCGCGGTGCGGCGTCAGCCAGCCGTCCTCCTCTGCGGACATGAGGGACAGACCGGCAAGACTGTCGAAGGCACTGTCGGCGAGCGGAATGTTGAACTCCGGTGTGACAGCCTGAAACGCAGTCCGGTCGAACCTCTGAACGACGGCGAGCCGCGTGAGCACCTCCTGAACCGGATCCCCATAACCCCGCATGATGCGCGTCACGAGGTCTGCGCGCCAGGCCTCGAAGCTTGTTGCGGAAACGTTGAAATCCGCTGGAACGGCTTTTGTGCCAAGTTGGCGCCAGAGGGTGACCTGCAGGTCGAGCATCAGCGCATAGACCGGCGCGGTGGGATCGGGGGTTTCCCGGGCGCCTTCGATCATGGCCGCCCGGATCTTCGCGTCGTCCACCGGCACACCTTGCACAGCCACGCCTCGGCATCTTCATCCGGCAAACCGGCCAGCGGGTGCTGGTTGCCTTCCAGATCCGCTCTGACCGGGCCGCGCGGTTGTGGCGACATCAGGATGAGGCCGCTTCGGCGAGGTTGAAGCTCGGCCGGAAATGTAATTCGGCAGCATTTACCTAGATTTGCGAAGGAAGACGTTTTCTAAACTTTTTGCGGTAATAAGCATCTCCATGATCAATTGGAGATAGTTAAAAATGCCCGCTTTCCTGTATCGGATTCCGTCTCGGATCTACTCCATTGTCATTGTGGCGCTTGCGCTGTCGGCTCTTATCTCGTTTCTGCTTCTGTCGCGTGCTGTCGAAAACGCCTATGATATGCGCAAGACCGAGCTTCACGGCATGACGGATGCGGCGATCTCGCTTTTGTCCGGGCTGCAAGCCAGGGTCGCGGCGGGAGAGATAGACAAGGCCACGGCCGAGGCGCGGGGGCGCGAGCTGCTGGAGACGCTTCGTTTCGGCGCTTCCGGCTATGTCTTCGCGCTGACAAACGATCTGGTCATCACCGCGCATCCGATGCTGCCCGACTGGGTCGGGACGGACAAGTCCGGCTATGCCGACGTCAACGGGCTGAAGCTCTTTCAGGAAATGCGCAAGGTTGCCCTGCGGGACGGATCGGGACCGGTCGAATACTGGTTCAAGAAACCCGGCGAGACCGAGCCCGAGATGAAGCTAGGCTACGTTCAGGAATTCAAGCCCTGGGGCTGGTTTGTCGGAACCGGCGCCTATGTCTCTGACATCCAGGGAGAAATGGCCAGTATGCGGCACGCATCGGCGATCACGCAGATCGTTGGCATGCTGATCCTCGTCGCCATATCCTTCGTTCTGGTGCGCAGCGTCACACGGCCGCTGGCGAGCTTCGTGTTGTCCATGAACGACGTCGCCGATGCACGCTATGAGACCGCCATTCCGGAGGCGCGTCGCCGCGACGAGATCGGCGATCTGGGCCGCAATCTTGCCGCCTTCCGTGACAAGCTGGCCGAGTCCGAACGCCAGGCTGCGGCGCGCGAGGAGGATCGGCATGAACAGGAGCGGGTGGTCGCGGATCTGGCCTCGGGGCTGCGGTCCTTGTCCGAGGGCGACCTGACCAGCACCATCGACATGAAATTCGCCGACGACTACGAACAGCTCCGTCAGGATTTCAACGCGACGGTCGAGACGCTGAATGCGCTGATGGGCGAGATCGTCGAGAACGCGACCGAGATCACCACCCGCGCCGAGGAAATCTCCGGCGCCTCGGACGACCTCTCGCGCCGCACCGAGAACCAGGCCGCGACACTGGAACAGACCGCGGCAGCCCTCGACGAGATGACGTCCAGTGTGCGCTCGGCCGCCGAGGGCGCTGCGAAGGTGGAGGATGTCGTGCGCGAGGCGCGCGGCAATGCCGAACAGTCCGGCCTGGTGGTCAGGGATGCCATCGGGGCGATGGCCGAAATCAAGAAATCCTCGGATGGGATCAACCAGATCATCGGCGTGATCGACGACATTGCCTTCCAGACCAACCTGCTGGCGCTGAATGCGGGCGTCGAGGCAGCGCGTGCCGGCGAGGCCGGACGCGGTTTCGCGGTCGTGGCATCCGAGGTGCGGGCGCTGGCCCAGCGCTCCTCCGAAGCCGCCAAGGAGATCAAGACCCTGATCTCGGCCAGTTCCGATCAGGTCGAGACCGGCGTCTCCCTGGTCAACCGCGGGGGGGCGGCGCTGACCGACATCGTCGAACGGGTGGGCAACATCGCGGCGCTGATCGCCGATATCGCGACCGGCGCGCAGGAGCAGTCGGTCGGCCTCGGCGAGATCAATGTGGGGGTGAATGAGCTCGACAAGGTGACCCAGCAGAATGCGGCCATGGTCGAAGAGGCGAATGCCGCCGCGGTTACAATGAAGCAGGAGGCGGGCAATCTGCAGACCCTCGTCGCCCGGTTCCGCCTGAAGGGACCTGCCGCGGCCGTTTCTCCCCACTCCCGCACGGAGACCGCCATCCCGGCGGCTGCGCCGCCCCCCGCCGCCGAGTTCGAGCTGCCGAAACGCGCCGTCGTCAACGACGCTGGATGGCAGGATTTCTAGGCCTACGGTCCCGGCAAATGGTCGCGCAGAGCGGTGATGAACCGCTTCCGCGCCGGCGTCCGGATCGTGCTGATCCAGTGATTCCACCTGCGGCCGACGATAATTGCCTGCGACCATTCTGCGTCAATCGATGGGGGCGGATGAATCCCGCTTCCGGCATCGCAATATGCCATATCGAGGGCTCATGGTGCCCCTTGCGGATATGCCCGGACCGGAGATCGCGTGACCTCTCGGCCCGACCTTGCGTCGGGGGCGCGGCAAGGAACGCATGAGACGCATCGCGAAGAGGGTAACCGCCATCCGTGTTGTCTGCCGTATATTACCGACGCCTAGGCCATCCCGCAGAGCGGCAAGGGGCAAGATGGCGATCTGATGGAAAACCTGCCGGGACAACCGGTTCGAACCGGGACGCCGACATCCGCGTGGCCGTGCACACCATCAGATCATGCAATCAAGAAACGTGCCGACGGCAGTCGGGCCGAAACAGCGCACAGTGAGTGAGGGAACAGCCAATAGGGTTATGTGGAGCGGGTAGCGGGAATCGAACCCGCACTTCAGGCTTGGGAAGCCGGCGCGCTACCACTACACCATACCCGCCACGCCGTCCTCTTAGTTGGCTCGCCGAGGGGGCGCAATAGTGAATTGTCGAAATCTGGCCGCGGACTTTGGCCCCGGATGAGACGTGTCAGACCAGATGACGATGCTGCGTATAGGGTTCGGGTTGCGCCACCGGTCCGGATGCCTCGGATGTAATGCGCATGGCGCGCGGCTGATGCGGGCTGCCTTTGCCGGTGATACGGGGGAAGATGAGACGGCGGCAGATATAGTGGGAAAAGCCTGTCAGAGGTTCTTGAAGCGGTGGTGATGACCGTATTGCGTCCGAGCCGGCGCCCCGAGAACACGAGGCCCGAGAAAACCGGGCCGGTGAGGCCTTGCGGCCGGTGCTCCGGCACGGGCAGTCTGGGAGCGGCAGAGGAGGGCAGGGCATGCTGGACGGGGTCATGCGACGGCTGATCGACCCACCGCTCGACTGGCTGGGGATCCGGCTTGCGGCGTGCGGGGTGACGGCGGATGCGGTCACGCTGGCGGGGCTGGGGGCCGGGCTTCTGGCGGCGGCGATGGTTGCGCTCGGCGCGCCCGGGCTTGCGCTGGTGCCGCTGCTGGCGGGGCGGCTGGCCGACGGGCTTGACGGGGCGGTGGCGCGGGCCGGGCGCAAGACAGATTTCGGGGGCTATCTCGATATCGTGGCCGATTTTCTCGTCTATGGCGCGGTGCCGCTGGGGTTCGTGCTGATGGATCCGGTGGCGAACGGGGCGGCCGGGGCGTTTCTGCTGACGAGTTTTTATGTCAATGGCGCGACCTTCCTCGGCTTCGCCATCTTGGCCGAGCGGCGCAAGATGGAGACCCGCGCGCGGGGCACGAAGTCGCTCTATTTCACCGGCGGGCTTCTGGAAGGGACCGAGACCATTGCGTTTTTCGCCGCGATCTGCCTCTGGCCCGGCCTGTTCGCGCCGCTGGCCTGGGGCTTCGGCGCGCTGTGTTTCGTGACCGCGCTGTCGCGGGTGCTGCTGGCCCGGCGGGTGTTTCCCGAGGGCTGAGGCTCAGGGCGCCCAGGCGAGGAAATTGGCGATCAGCCGGAGTCCGGTCGCCTGGCTTTTCTCGGGGTGGAACTGGGTGCCGATGGTGGTGCCGCGCCCGACGATGGCGGTGACCGGCTCGCCATAGTCGCAATGCGCGAGCCGGTGCGCGGGATCGGCGACGCGGAAATGGTAGGAATGCACGAAATAGGCGTGATCGCCGGTCGCGATGCCGTCGAGAACCGGATGCGGCGTCTCGATCACCAGATCGTTCCAGCCCATATGCGGCACCTTCAGATGCGGGTCCCCGGGGGCGATCCGCACCACCTCGCCGCCGATCCAGTCGAAACCGGGGGTCACTTCATATTCTAGCCCGCGGCTGGCCATCATCTGCATGCCGATGCAGATGCCCAGAAACGGCCGTCCGCCCGAGATCACCGCCTCTTCGATCGCCTCGAACACGCCGCGATGGTCGAACAGCGCGCGGTGGCAGGCCGGATAGGCGCCGTCGCCGGGCAGCACCACGCGGTCGGCGCGGCGGATGGTGTCGGGGTCCGAGGTGATCGCCACCTCGCCCGCCCCGGTTTCGCGGGCGACCCGTTCGAAGGCCTTCTGGGCGGAATGCAGGTTGCCCGACTCGTAATCGACGATGGCGGTCAGCATCGGTCTAGAGCGCTCCCTTGGTGGAGGGGATGGCATCGGCCTTGCGCGGGTCGGTCTCGACCGCTTCGCGCAGGGCGCGGGCCACGGCCTTGAAGGCGGCCTCGGCGATATGGTGGCTGTTGAGCCCGTGCAGGGCGTCGACATGCAGCGTGATCCCGCCATGGGTGGCGAGCGCCTGGAAGAATTCGCGCACCAGTTCGGTGTCGAAGCCGCCGATCTTTTCTGTCGGGAAATCGACATTCCAGACCAGATAGGGCCGCCCCGACAGATCGAGGGCCGCGCGCAGCAGCGCATCGTCCATCGGCAGCAGGCAGGACCCGTAGCGGCGGATGCCGCGCTTGTCGCCCAGCGCCTGGGCCAGCGCCTGGCCGATCGCGATGCCGGTATCCTCGACGCTGTGATGGTCGTCGATATGGGTGTCGCCCTGACAGCGCACGGTCATGTCGATCAGCGAGTGGCGCGCGAGCTGGTCGAGCATGTGATCGAAGAAGCCGACCCCGGTGGCCATATCGTAGCGGCCGGAGCCGTCGAGCCCGAGCTCGACCGAAATCTCGGTCTCGGCCGTCTTTCGCGTGATTTTCGCCGTCCGCATGGGGCCTCCGCCTGTTGGTTCCTGCCGCTTATAGGCGCGCCCGGGCGCGGGGCCAAGAGCCCGGCAGGCCCGGCCTCGGGGCGCGGAGGGCCGATTGCGGCTTGAAGGCGGCGGATGCTCTGATAGGTTTGCCCGTGATCAGCCGAGAAGGAGCCGCCCATGACCGCCTGCGTCTTTGTGCAACTGCGCTGCCGCCCGGGCAAGACCTATGAGGTGGCCGAGGAAATCGTGCTGCGCGAGCTTCATTCCGAGCTTTATTCGACCAGCGGCGATTTCGACCTGTTGATGAAGCTTTACATCCCGGAGGATCAGGATGTCGGCAAGTTCATCAATGACAACCTGCTCGACATTCCGGGCATCGACCGCTCGCTGACGACGCTGACCTTCAAGGCGTTCTGAACCAGGCCCGCTGCCTCACGCTCAGCCGGCCTGGACCGGATCGGGCAGGGGGCGCGAGCGGCCGTTCCCGTCGATCGCGACGAAGGTGAAGGTGGCCCGGGTCACCTGCTCGCTCCATTCCTGACAGCGGGGTCGGTGCCAGGCGCGGACCTCGATGGTCATCGAGCTGCGCCCGCGCTTGACCAGATGGGCGTAAAGCGTGACCTCGTCGCCGACCTTCACCGGTTTGAGAAACTGCATCCCCTCGACCGCGATGGTGGCCGCCCGCCCGCGCGAGACGCGCGCGGCGACGCTGCCCGCGGCAAGGTCCATCTGCGACATCAGCCAGCCGCCGAAGATGTCGCCCGCCGGGTTGGTGTCGGCGGGCATGGCGATGGTGCGGATCACGGGCTCGCCGCGTTCGGGGGAAAGCTCGGGCATGGCTGGCGGTCTCCTTGGTCCTCGGACGGCTATAACGGGTCGGTGCGGGGCTGAGAAGCGCGCGCCGGGTACGCTTTGCCGCAGGTCCGCCCGTCGCGGCCTGGACCCCTGTCGGGCCGGCGGTGAAATTAACGGTAGCCTGACGGGGCCGGGTTAGCGTTAAATCGGTATTAATTCGAGTCGGAGAGCGGGCCCCGGGGGCAGGGCCCGCACATCATGTCGATAGCGTCTGGGGGGGCGGACATGACGAAGACCGAAAGCGGCGAGCGGCCGGCGCGGCTTCATTTGCTGGGCGCGCTTTGCCTGACCGATGCCGAGGGGCGCGATTTCACGCCGAAAAGCCGCAAGGCGCAGGCGTTGCTGGCGCTTCTGGCGCTGTCGCCGCGCGGCACGCGCACCCGGATCTGGCTGCGCGACAAGCTCTGGAGCGAAAGCGACGAGGGCCGGGCTTCGGGCAGCCTGCGGCAGTCGGTCTATGAGCTCAAGGGCGCGCTCAAGGGCATCGATGCCGGGATCCTGACCACCGAGCGCAACGCTCTGGGCCTCGATCTCGACCGGCTCTGGGTCGATCTGCGGGCGATCCGCGAGGGCGGCGGAGCGCTGCCGGCCGGGGTCGATCCCGATGCCGACCTGCTGGAAGGGTTCGACATTTCCGACGAGGAATTCGAGGATTGGCTGACCATGGAGCGGTCGGCCTGGGAGCGGCTGCGCGAGACCCTGACGGCGGCTCCCCCGAAGGCTGCAGACGCGCCGGCGCCGCCCGAGGCGCCCGCGCCGCGCCGGATGCCGCGGGTGATCGAGATCGGGCTGCTGCCCGGCATCGTGCATGGCGGGCTCAGAAGCGGCGCCTTCATCGGCGATTACATCATCGAAGCCGTGGCCCGCGCGCTTCTGGACTATCACCCGGTGCAGATCGTCGATCTGCGGGAGGCGGGAGAGGCCGAGCCGCGCCCGGGCGAGCCCGATTTCCTGATCCGCACCCGGACGCTGGTGGTCGGCGATACCGCCTCTGTCAGCTTTCTGGTCTATGAGAACGGCACCAACACGCTGGTGCTCAGCCAGTCGATGCAGACCCGGCAGAAGGATTTCTACGAGGACGAATTCGCGCTGACCAACCAGTTCGTGGCGCAGAATGTCGACCATCTGGCCAAGATCATCGGCGGCACCCGCGACGGCCCGAGCGGGATCCGCAACGATTACAGCGCGCTGATCGGCTATGGCGTTCTGGCGGGCATGTTCGATCTCGACCCCGGGCGGATGCAGGCCACGACAGATGCGCTCGACAGGCTGAACGAGCGCACCGAGAACAGTCTTTTCCCGAGCCTTGGTGCCTATGCCAGCTCTTTCGCGCTGGGCGAGAATATCGGCGGCTGGGACAGGGCTAGGCGCGAGCGGACCGAGGCGCTGGCGATGGATCTGTTGCAGGCCAACCCGTTCAACTCGATCGCCCTGGCCTGCATCGGCCATGTGATGGGCTTCGTGCTGGACCGCCACGACATCGCCGCCGACATCTTCGGCCGCGCCGTGCGGCTGAACCCGATGCAGGCCTTCGTCTGGGACCATCTGGCGCTGCACGAGCTTTACTGCGGCGATCTCGACCGGGCGCGCGCCGCCTCGGACCGGGCCGTCAATCTGGGGAAATACAGCCCGATCAGCTATACCTACGAGACCACCGCCTGCATGGTGGCGACGCTGTCGGGCGATCATGCCCGCGCCGTGGCGCTCGGCCGCCGCGCGCTGCTCAAGCAGCCCCGCTTCAACGCGGCGATGCGCTACACGCTGGCCGCCTTGGGCCATCTGGGAGAGCGCGCCGCCGCCCAGGCGCTGGGCGCCGAGCTGCTCCGGCTCGATCCGGGCTTCGGCGACCGTGAAACACGCGAAATGCGGTTCAGACTGCCATGCCGCGAGGCCAGCGCGCATGTGCTGGAGGGGATCGAACGGGCCGGTTTCTGAGGGGGGAGAACGTGACCAAGTCTCTGGATATATTGAAGAAGGCCGAATTCGTCGTGACGACGGCGGGTCTTGTCCTGAAAGGCACGGGCGGCAGCCTCGGCGATGCCGGCTTTCCCGGTTTCGACGGCGCCGAGGCCGCCTCCGGCGGGGCGCTTTCGACATTGCTGGCGATGAACCGCTCGAGCCTGAACCGAAATCGCAACCGGAACCGCAATCGTAATCGGAACAGGAACCGCAACCGCACCACCCGCGAGAACCGCGAAAGCGGCGCCGATACCGACGGCGCGCGGCTGACGCTCGAGCCCTGGCGCGAACGGGCGGCGCTTTACGGGATGGAGGCGCAATGGATTGATCTGCCGGTGGCGCTGCCGCCCGCACTCGACCAGCTGCGCGCCGAGGCGATCGAGCTGTTGAAAAAGCAGGTTCGCCTTGCCCGTGTCGATCAGGCCATGCGGCGCGAGGAGATCCTGCGCGAAAGCCGGCTGGAGCTGTCGGCCTATCTGCGTCCCTATGGCATCGAGGGCCGCTCGGGCTATTCGGCCACCATCGGGCTGGTGCTGCTGGTGCTGCTTCTGTGCGACGAGATCGGGCTGCGCTACAAGGAGCGCTTCGACGTCCTGCGCCCCAATACGGTCGAGCCCCGGCTGCGGCCGTTCCTGCCGATCCCGGCCCATGCCTCCTATCCCTCGAACCATTCCTTCCAGTCCTTCTCGGTCGCCTTCGTGCTGTCGCGGATCGTGCCCGAGCACCCGGCCAGTTCCGAGGTCTTCGTCGCCGCGCGCCGGGTGGCCGAGAACCGCGAATGGGCGGGGCTGCACTATCCCAGCGACACCCGGGCGGGGCATGACCTTGCCCGCATGATCCTGCCGGTCCTGGAAATCGTCTGCCGGGACCAGATGCTTGCCGCCCAGAAGGAGTGGATCTGACATGTTCGGAGACGAGACCGGCCGGCCGCAGGGCCGCGAGATCTATGACGACTATGCCGCGCTCTGGCATCTGGAAAGCATCGGCGTGCTGGGGCTTCTGCGCGACGGGCCGAGGCCCTGCAAGGGCCGCAAAAGCCGCGTTGCCGTGATCGATACCTCGGTCGCGGTCGATCATCCCTGCCTTGCCACGGCCATCGACCGGGATCTTGCGATCGATTTCTTCTCGAATCGGCTGGGCGCCTTTCCCTGCCATCCGGGCGATCACCGGCTGCGGCTCGATCCGCCCAATCTCGCAACCTCCGTGGCCGACGATCTGCCCGAGACGCGGGCGCTGCTTGGCGAACTGGTCGACCGGCTGTCGCCCGGGGCGGTGGCCCATGTGAACGGCGTCGCGCCCGCCACCTCGCCCGATTTCTCGAACCATGGCACCGCCATCGCGGGGCTCGTGGGGGCGCGTCCGGCGCTGGTCGAGATCGCGGCCGAGTATCGCGGCGCGGGCGCGCAGGCGCTGTCGGTGCCGCTGCCCTATGCCGGCGTCGATCCGTTCTGCGAGTTGGTGCCGATCTCGACCAGTTTCGACACCGATCCCGAGATGCTGATCCTGGCCTTCCTTTATGCCGAGATCATCGGGGCCGATGTGGTGTTGCTGCCGCGCTCGATCCCCGATCCGGGGCGGCTCGTGCCCGAGCTGGGCGGTGTCGATCTCGAGGGCGAGGATCTGGGCACGCTTGCGACCCAGGTCGAGATCCCGCCGCGCGAGCGCGCGCTGTGGGACGAGCTGGCGCGGCTGATCGTGGCGGTCTCGATGCGCCGGCCGGTGGTCTGTGCGGCGGGCAATTCGCAGGAAAGCGGCGGCATCTATCCGGCCAATCTGGCCAGCGAGCATAATGGCGTGATCGCGGTCGGCGCGGCCAATGCCAAGGGCATGGTCGCGGGCTATTCGCAGGCCGCGGGCGCGACCGTGCTGGCGCCCGGCAACGATGTCGAGACCTTCGACCGGGTCTCGGTCCGGCTCGACGAGCAGCAGGCCCGCTTTGCCGACCGGCTGTGCCCGCCCCGTAACGACAACCGCAAGTTCTCGCATTTCGAGATCGTCACGACCGACGTGCCGGGGCGCCATGGCTATTCCTACAGCCCCTATGCCAGCGACGAACCGGCCGAGGGCCTGCGCGAGTTCGGATCCTATTTCTGCCGTTTCGGCGGCAGTTCGGCGGCCTCGGCCATCGTTGCGGGCTTCGTCTCGCTCGGCCGGTCGCTGGGCGAGATCGACGATTGCGCCGATGGCCCGGCGGCGCGGAACTGGCTTCTGTCGCGCTGCGTCCCGATCACGACCGACGAGGGCAGCTTTCTGTATCCCTCCTGGACCGGCAAGGTCAGCTTTCCCGATCTCTACGGGCTCTGAGACCGGCCGGACCGGCCTTGCGCGCACGCCTGCGCAAGGCCGCTTCGCGCCGTCGAGCCCCTTGCCCCACGGGAGATGCTCGCGTAGAAGGCGCCGGAAGCGTTTCCGGGGGGCGAAGCCTGCCGTGCCGAGGCTCGTGGACGCGGAGCAAGCAAGTGGTTGTTTCCGAACGACCGGCGTCGAATTTTGGGGGCTGGCGCCGCAAGGCCCGAGGGGCATGCCCCGCCGGTTCCAGCTGAAATGGATGAGAAGGACGATACGCAGATGCAGGTCACCGAGACCCTGAAAGACGGCCTGAAGCGGGGCTACACGATCACCGTGACCGCCGCCGAACTGGAGGCGAAGGTCAACGAGAAGCTCGCCGAGGCCCAGCCCCAGATCGAGATGAAGGGCTTCCGCAAGGGCAAGGTGCCGATGCCGCTGCTGAAAAAGCAGTTCGGCGAGCGCCTGATGGGCGAGGCAATGCAGGAAACCATCGACGGCGCCATGAGCAGCCATTTCGAGGAAACCGGCGACCGCCCGGCGATGCAGCCCGAGGTCAAGATGACCAACGAGGACTGGAAGCCCGGCGAGGACGTCATCGTCGAGATGAGCTACGAGGCGCTGCCCGAGATCCCCGAGACCGATCTCAAGGCGATCAAGCTCGAGAAGCTGGTGGTGGAACCGGCCGAGGCCGAGATCACCGAGGCGCTGGAGAAACTGGCCGGCACCGCCCAGACCTATGCCGACCGCCGCAAGGGCTCGAAGGCCAAGGACGGCGATCAGGTCATCATCGATTTCGTCGGCAAGCTGGGCGACGAACCCTTCGAGGGCGGCTCGGCCGAGGATTACCCGCTTGTGCTGGGCTCGGAGAGCTTCATTCCCGGTTTCGAGGCGCAGCTGGTCGGTGCCAAGGCCGAGGATGACATCACCGTCACCGTCACCTTCCCCGAGAATTACGGCGCCGAGAACCTCAAGGGCCAGGAAGCCACTTTCGACGTCAAGGTGAAGGCCGTGAAGGCGCCCAAACCCGCCGAAATCGACGACGAGCTGGCCAAGCAGTTCGGTGCCGAGGATCTCGACGGGCTGAAAACCCAGGTCGCCGAGCGTCTGAAGACCGAATTCGGCGGTGCTGCCCGCGCGGTGATGAAGCGCGCCCTTCTGGACGAGCTCGATACCGCGGTGAGTTTCGAGGTGCCCCCGAGCCTGCTCGACGCCGAGGCCGGGCAGATCGCCCACCAGCTGTACCATGAAGAGCATCCCGACGATCACGGCCATGACCATGGCGAGATCGAGCCGAGCGAAGAGCATCTGAAACTGGCCGAACGCCGCGTGCGGCTGGGCCTGCTGCTGGCCGAGATCGGCCGCAAGGCCGAGGTGACGGTCTCGGATAACGAGATGACCCAGGCGGTGATGGCCCAGGCGCGCCAGTTCCCCGGTCAGGAACGTCAGTTCTTCGAATATGTCCGCCAGAACCAGGCGCTGCAGCAGCAGATCCGCGCGCCGCTGTTCGAGGACAAGGTCGTCGATTACGTCTTCGAGCTGGCCGAGGTGACCGAGAAGCCGGTCAGCAAGGACGAGCTGCAGGCGGCGGTCGAGAAGCTCGAGGAAGAATAAGGCGACCACCGTCCGGCGCCGCTGCCGGATAGAGGTCCCCTGATGAAAGGCCGCCCCGAGGGGCGGCCTTTTGCGTGAGGGGGCATGGCCTGCTGGAAGGCGTCGAAGGCCACTATTGCTGTAGCGCCCCGTGTTGGGCTCTCTTCGGCCTGTCGATTCAGAAAAGCGACCGCATCGACCTCTTTGAGGGCAACCGGACTGCTCTGATCCTGTTGAAAACGCGCTTGATAGTCTGCGACGTGTCTTTGTGGGCGGTTCTGTTTCAGCGCGATCCCGCCTTTCTAACAGGCCCTTTCATGCCGTGTGCAGAACAACGTTTCGTCCTCGGGCGATCACCCCGTCGCAACAGCAGTTTTCCAACATAATCCTCTGAAGGTGCCATTCGCGCCGGTGGTGTCGGGATCGGGCAGGCTGGACAGGAGGGGTATCGGAAACAGGCCGTGGAACGGCCCGCAGGTGGCGGGATAAGCCGATGATGGTCAGGCCCCGGGAGGGCAGGGTATCGTTGCTCTGTTGGCCGGGTTCGTCGCGGTCGACCAAAGGAGGATCACGCGGCCCCGGTTTCGAATGTTCCTGGTGGCGCTTTCGGAGGGAGGAGGCTTCGGAAAAGGAGATCGACCTGTCCGCCGATGCGTCAGGGGTGCCATCAGGGCCGGACAGCCCCCGAAACGGAAAGCGCCGCCCCCGGGGATGGGGACGGCGCGATATCTGTGCCGAATGGCGTCGAACGGGCGATCAGGCCTGCTCGTCGTCCTCGTCGTCGGAGGCTGCCGATCCGATATCGTCGAACAGTTCCTGGATCTCGAATTCGGCCGCGGCTTCTTCCTCGGCGGCGAGATCCTGGATCGACTTGCCCGAGGCCTGAAGTTCGGCCTCTTCGGTCGAGCGGGCAACATTGACCGACACGGTCACGTCGACCTCGGGGTGCAGCAGCACATGCACGGTGTGCAGGCCCAGCTCCTTGATCGGACCGGCGAGGACGACCTGCTTGCGGTCGACCGAGAAGCCGGCTTCGGTCGCGGCATCGCCGATGTCGCGGGGCGAGACCGAGCCATAGAGCGCGCCGCCATCCGAGGCGGAACGAATCACGACGAATTGCTGGCCGTCGAGTTTCTCGGCGAGCGCTTCGGCTTCTTTCTTGGTTTCGAGGTTGCGCGCCTCGAGCTGGGCCTTGTCGGCCTCGAAGCGGGCGATGTTGGCCTCGTTGGCGCGCAGCGCCTTGCTCTGCGGCAACAGGAAGTTGCGGGCGTAGCCGTCCTTGACATTGACGACTTCGCCCATCTGGCCGAGCTTGGCCACGCGTTCCAGAAGGATCACTTGCATGGGGTCGCTCCTTACTTCACGGCGTAGGGCAGCAGGGCGAGGAAGCGGGCGCGCTTGATCGCACGGGCCAGTTCACGCTGCTTCTTGGACGAGACGGCGGTGATCCGCGAGGGCACGATCTTGCCGCGCTCGGAGATATAGCGCTGCAGCAGACGGGTGTCCTTGTAGTCGATCTTCGGCGAATTGTCGCCGGAGAAGGGGCAGACCTTGCGGCGGCGGAAAAACGGTTTTGCGGCCATGTGTTAGGCTCCTTTGCTCAGGCGATGGGTCAACGGCGATCGCGACGGTGGTCGCGTTCTTCGCGCTTTTGCATCTGCACCGAAGGGCCTTCTTCATGCGCATCGACCTTGATGGTCAGAACGCGCATCACGTCCTCGTGCAGCCGCATCAGGCGTTCCATTTCCTGAACGGCCGGCGCGGGCGCGTCGGTGCGCAGGTAGGCGTAATGGCCCTTGCGGTTCTTGTTGATCTTGTAGGACATCGTCTTGACGCCCCAGTACTCGCTGTCGACGACCTTGCCGCCATTATCCGCGAGGACGGTGGAGAAGTGTTCGACAAGGCCCTCGGCCTGCGCGTTGGACAGGTCCTGGCGCGCGATGAAGACATGCTCGTAAAGCGGCATGCATACTCCAGTTCTGTTGCGGGTGCGCTTCAAAGGGCGAGGTCTTGCGACACCTTCCGCCCGCCCACGAGAGGCCGCACCGGATACCATTCGGTCGGAAGGATCAGCGCCTTATACAGGGATTGCGATGCGATGCAAGGCGCGCGCACCGGGACGGGGCGGGCGGGTCTCCGCCGAGGCTCTGTTCGGTGCCGAACAGGACCTGTGATCCCCTTCGCAATTGCGCACAGGTCCGGCGCGGCCGACCTCTTGCGTTGTCCGACCCATCGCAGACCAAGATATAACGGAGTATCCGATGAACCTGATCCCAGCCGCTGCCACCGCCGCCCTCATGGCCGCAACCGCGTTGCCCGCCCTTGCCGAGCCGGTCGATTACAGCCTCGATCCCAGCCATAGCCAGGTGCTTTTCTCCTACGAGCATCTCGGCTTCTCGACCACCTGGAACCTGTTCTCGGGCTGGGAAGGCACGGTCTCCTTCGATGCCGAGGATCCGGCGGCCTCGCGGGTGTCGGTCTCGATCCCGACCGAGGCGCTGTTCACCGGCTGGGAAGACCGGTTCCAGCATTTCATGTCCGACGCCTTCTTCGACGCGGCCGAGAACGATCTGGTGACCTTCACCTCGACCGATATCGAGCTGACCGGCGAGGAAACCGCCAAGATCACCGGCGAGCTGACCCTGAACGGCATCACCAAACCGGTGGTTCTGGACGCGCGGCTGACCCAGCATGGCGAGCATCCGATGGAAAAGCGCGACTGGCTGGGCTTTTACGCCACGACCACGCTGAGCCGGTCCGAGTTCGACATGGGCGAATACGTGCCCGCCGTCAGCGACGAGGTCGAGGTTCAGATCTCGATCGAGGCGGGCAAGGTCGCAGACTGAGCCGAAGAGAAGGCGGGCGGCTGGCATCCCGGCCGCCCGGGCGCTAGTGTCGCGCCGTCCAGCCAGACGGAGCGACCATGCGCGGGCTTTTTAACCGGCCGATCACCAAGCTGTCCTTCGTGCCCCCCGCGCCCCGTCCGGGCCGAAGCGGGCTTGCCATCGTTCTGATCGTGAAGAACGAGGCGCGCCATATCGGCGAATGGGCGCGGTTCCACCGGGCCGCCGGGGCCGCCCATGTCTATGCCTATGACAATGGCTCGACCGACGGCACCGCGGCCGAACTGGCGGCGGCGCTCGGCGACAGGCTGACGCTGCTGCCCTGGGATCAGAAGCTTTTCGACGGCCGCTCGGGGCGCGAGATCCACAACCAGGTGCTGGCCTATGCCCATGCCCTTCGGAATTTCGGCGGCGCCCATCGCTGGATGGCCTGCATCGATGCCGATGAATTCCTGGTGCCGAAACAGGCCGAGAGCCTCGAGGCGGCGCTGGCCCATCTCGGCGATATCCCTTCGGTCACGCTGCCCTGGCACAATTTCGGCCGCAACGGCCATGACGCGCCGCCCGCGGGCGGGATCGTCGCCAATTACACCCGCCGCGCCGCCGACCCGCTGAGCGGCGCGCGCGGGGTGACCAATTTCAAGACCCTGGTCGACGCGACCCGGGTCACCGCGCTCAAGGTCCACAGCGTCTGGGTCGACGGGCAGGCCGTGACCTGGAACGACCGGGGCGAGCGGACCGACCACAAGGGCCGCGCCGATCCGGCCTTCTATTCGGCCGATCACCTGCAGCTGAACCACTATTACACCCGCTCGGAACAGGAGCTGGCCGCCAAGATCGCGCGCGGCTCGAACCAGTCGGTCGAGGCCCGCCGCCATGCCGACCGCATCCGGCGCAACGTGGCCAATATCGAGGCCAGCGAGGCCGAGGACTGCTCGGCGCCCGACTTCCTTGCCCGGAAGGGGTGATCGGCGCGGCCGATCGGCGCGCGGGCGGCGCTTTGATCCGGTGCGCTTGTGAAGTGGGGGCCAAGCCGTTAGATCGACGGCCAGACGAGACAGGGCAAGGGGCACTCGATGCGTGCATTCGTATTTCCGGGCCAGGGGGCCCAGACCATCGGCATGGGCAAGGCGCTGGCCGAGGCCTATCCGCAAGCCCGCGCGGTTTTCGAAGAGGTCGACGACGCGCTTGGCGAAAGCCTGTCGGAGCTGATCTGGCAGGGCGACCAGGCCGAGCTGACGCTGACCCGCAATGCGCAACCGGCGCTGATGGCGACCTCGATGGCGGCGATGGCGGCGCTGGGGGCCGAGGGCGTATCGGTGACGGCCGCGTCTTTCGTGGCCGGCCATTCGCTGGGCGAATATTCCGCGCTCTGCGCCGCGGGCGCGATCAGCCTGGCCGATACCGCGCGGCTGTTGCGGCTGCGCGGCGAGGCGATGCAGGCGGCGGTGCCGGTCGGCGAGGGCGCGATGGCGGCGCTTCTGGGGCTCGATCTGGCGGCGGTGCGCGAGGTCGCGGCCGAGGCGGCGGCGGGTCAGGTGGTGCAGGCCGCCAATGACAACGACCCGGCGCAGGTGGTGATTTCGGGCCATGCGGCGGCTGTCGAACGCGCGGTCGAGCTGGCCAAGACGCGGGGCGCCCGGCGCGCGGTGATGCTGCCGGTCTCGGCCCCCTTCCATTGCGCGCTGATGGCGCCGGCCGCCCGGGCGATGGCCGCGGCACTGGAAGAGGTCGAGATCGAGGTGCCGCTGGTGCCGGTCGTGGCCAATGTGCGGGCCTGTGGCGAGACCGACCCGGCGACGATCCGGACGCTGTTGGTCGATCAGGTGACCGGCGCCGTCCGCTGGCGCGAGTCGGTCGCCTGGATGGCGGGGCAGGGCGTCTCCGAGATCTGGGAGATCGGCGCGGGCAAGGCGCTGTCGGGCATGGTCAAGCGCATCGCGCGCGAGGTCGCGACCCGGCAGGTCGGCACGCCCGACGAGGTGACCGCGGCCGTCGACGGCATGAATGCGGCGGCATGAACGGAGGAATGAGCATATGTTCGATCTGAGCGGAAAGACCGCGCTGGTGACCGGCGCCTCGGGCGGCATCGGCGGCGCCATCGCGCGCGGGCTGCATGCGCAGGGCGCGACCGTCGGCCTGTCTGGCACCCGCGAGGCGCCGCTGGCCGAGCTGGCGGCAGAGCTGGGCGAGCGCGCCCATGTGCTGCCCTGCAACCTGTCGGACCCGGAGGCGGTCGAGGCGCTGCCGAAGGCCGCGACCGAGGCCATGGGCGGGCTCGACATCCTGGTGAACAATGCCGGGATCACCCGCGACATGCTGTTCATGCGGCTCAAGGACGAGGACTGGCAATCGGTTCTGGACGTCAACCTGACGGCGGCGATGCGGCTTTGCCGCGGCGCGATGCGCGGCATGATGAAGGCGCGCTGGGGCCGGATCGTCAACATTACCTCGGTCGTCGGCACTACCGGCAATCCGGGCCAGGCGAATTACTGCGCGGCCAAGGCCGGCCTCGTGGGCCTGTCGAAGTCGCTGGCCCATGAGCTGGCCTCGCGCGGGGTCACGGTGAACTGCGTGGCGCCCGGCTTCATCGCCACCGCGATGACCGACAAGCTGACCGACGACCAGAAGGGCGGTATCCTCGGCGCCGTGCCGATGGGACGCATGGGCACCCCCGAAGAGATTGCCGCCGCCGTGGTCTATCTGGCCAGTCCCGAGGCGGGCTATGTCACCGGGGCGACGGTCCATGTCAATGGCGGGATGGCGATGGTCTGACCCCGCCGCCGCCTGCGACGCGAAAGCGTTTGCGTCGTTTAAACGATGTGTTATAGGCGGCGCAGTTTTTGCCCGGGGGGAACCCCGCGCTTTGCATATCCCGCGCCGATGCGGGGAAAGTGGCCTCTCCTGGCCAACAGCATGAAGACGGGCTCGCTGCCTGAGCAACTGTGAGGAATGGAAATGAGCGACATCGCGGATCGCGTGAAAAAAATCGTCGTCGAGCATCTGGGCGTCGAGGAAGACAAGGTGACCGAGAACGCCTCGTTCATTGACGATCTGGGCGCGGATAGCCTTGATACCGTCGAGCTGGTCATGGCCTTCGAAGAGGAATTCGGGATCGAGATCCCCGACGATGCCGCCGAGACCATCCAGACCTTCGGCGACGCGGTGAAGTTCATTCAGGAAGCGGTCTGAGCGACGGCCATCCTGCTGGAATTGAAAGGCGGTGTCTCTCCGGAGGCGCCGCCTTTTCCTTTGCCGGTTCGGGTCATGCTGTCGAAACGCACCTGTCCGCCCGTTGCGGGGGTGGCGTCTGCGAGAAGGGGGCCGTCGACAGTTGATCTTGCTTCGCTTGAGTGGGCAACCCTGATAGGCTTTCGAGCCAAGAGATGAGTGTTGCATGGAGAGCAAGACGCCGCGTCATTTCCTTGGCGCGTTCAAGCGCGAGGCGGTGGGATCGGGCTGCCGCTTCGCCAAGCCGTCGGTCTGGTCGCGAGCCATCATCAAGATGGCCGGTTTTGACTGGCCCGTGCCGGACTACTCGACGCTGTGCCGATGACCTGGCCTGCCCCTGAAGAGTGGTCCTCCCTGAATTAGGCCTTCGAGCCAGATGGAGGACGACGGAATGGGACAGAAGAGGCATAAGCCGGAGGAGATCGTCGCGAAGCTTCGGCAGGTCGACGTGCTGGTATCGCGGGGCCGATCGGTAGCGGAGGCGGTTTGATCGGGGTGACGCAGTTCACCTGTTACCGGTGGTGCAAGGAACGAGCCATTTTCCGCCATCGGTCCAAGGACAATGGCAAGTGCGGCCTGAAGACTTACCCGGTGAAGCGTTTGAAGGACCTCGAGAAGGAGAACGAGCGGCTGCGGAAGGCTGTATCGGAGCTGACGCTCGAGAATCTGATCCTGCGAGAGGCGGCCTCGGTAAACGACCAGGACCCGGCCGCCGCCGAGCCTGTATCGATCACGTCCGGCAGACGTTCTCCGTCCCGGAGCGCGTCGCCTGTCGTGTGCTTGGGCAGCATCGCTCGACACGGCGGAAGGTGCCGCGGGGCCGCACCGACAAAGACGCGCTGAGCCCGGACATTATCGCGCTCGCCAGCCAGTATGGGCGCTACGGCTCCCGCCGGATTGCGGCTCTTCTTCGGGATGCAGGCCGGGCCGTGACCGTGAAGCGGGTGGAGCGGATCTGGCGACGGGAGGGGCTGAAGGTGCCACGGAAACACCCCGAAAAGGGCCGGCTCCGGCTGAATGACGGATCGTGCATCCGCCTGCGGCCGGAGCGGCCGAACCACGTTTGGTCCCATGACGTCGTCGAGAGCCGGACGCAGGATGGGAGGAGGTTCCGCATGCTCAATGTCATCGACGCGTTCACCCGGGAGGGCCTGGCCATCCGGATCGACCGCAAGCTGAACTCGACTGCCGTGATCGACGTCCTGACCGAACTGTTCGTCCTGAGGGCTGTGCCCGGTCATGTTCGCTCGGATAATGGGCCGGAGGTCATCGCCAGGGCCGTTCGGGACCGGATCAATGCCGTGGGAGCGAAGACCGCATTCATCGAGCCCGGCAGCCCTTGGGAGAAGATCACCAAGATGGGCGATCGGTACCTGCGCCAGCTTATCGTTGTCGGCATGACATCGCGTGTGCGGCAGGTCACCAATCATCCCGAGCGTGCCGATCCCTGGCTGACGAAGCTGTTGCAGAGAAAACCGGCCCGGCTCGCTACCGTCGCCATGGCGAACAAGACGGCACGGATCATGTGGGCGGTGCTGAGCAGGAACGAACCCTACCGCCCTCACACAGCCTGAGACATACCGAAACAGCGAGATAGCAAGACCGACGATGTGATGGTGTCCCCTTCAGCCGCAACGATCAGGACGCTCCGCCGAATGACCCGGGCGCAATTGCCCGCAAAGCAGATAGGAACCTGATCTGCGGATCCCATCAGGGAAAGCGGTGTGAGCGGGACTTTTCTGCCGCCGGGAAGATCGATGCCAAGGTCGTCTTTCGGATTGCGTGGCTAGGATCGTAAGTTGCCCCGCGCCGCCTCAGGCCAGCTCCAGAAACCTCTGCTCGGCCAATGACAGGTGCCGTTCCTTGTGGCGCAGCATGTGGAACCGGCGTGGGGGAAGGTCGAACGCCACCGGGACGAGCCGGCCTGCGTCGATCGCCGGCGCGACCACCAGGGTCGACAGGATCGCAGCGCCCGCGCCGGATTCGACCGCGACGCGCACGGCCTCGTTCGACGGCAGCTCGAAGGCCACCTCGACATCCTCGATGTGCAGACCGCGGCGCGCGAGCGCGGTTTCGCAGACCGCGCGGGTGCCCGATCCCGCCTCGCGCATCACCCATGGGCCGGCTTTCAGATCATCGGGGCCCGAGGGAGGCCGGTCCGCCCAGTCATGCCCGGGGGCCACCACCAAAGCCAGCCGGTCTCCGGACAGGCTTTGGATGGCGAGCGCCGTATCGTCAATCTCGCCCTCGACAATGCCCAGATCGACGGTGGCGGCATGGACCATCTGTGCCACGTCGCTGGTGTTGCCGACGGCGAGTTCCAGCACGATGCCGGGGTGCTCGCGGCGGAACCTCTGCATGCGCGGCGGCAGCCAGTAATTCGCGATCGTCTGGCTGGCGGCGAGGCGCAGCCTGCCGCGTTTCATCCCGGCGAGATCGCCGAGCAGCCGCGTCGCCTGCTCGGCGCGGGCCAGCACGGCGCGGGCCTCGTCCAGAAACAGCCTTCCGGCGTCGGTCAGCACGATGCGCCGCCCGACCCGATCGAACAGCTGCACGGCGTGGCGCTCCTCGAGCGCGGCGATCGCGGCGCTGGTCGCGCTTTGGGTCAGATTGAGAAATGCCGCCGCCTGCGTGACATGCTCACGCTCGGCGACGGCGATGAAAATGCGAAGTTGGTCGAGTGTCATGCGAGGAACAGGATCAAGGCGAGACTGAAAAGCGAGATGAAGACCCATGCGCCGGCTCCCAGCAGCGCGGGACGCAATCCTTCCGCCGCCAGCTTTCGCATATCGGTCTCCAGCCCCATCGCGGCCAAGGCGGTGGCCAGCAGGAATTGCGTGATGTCGGTGGTGACGTGGACCGTCGCGTCGGGCACCCATCCGGTGCTGGCCAGACCGACCATGGCAACGAAGCCCAATACGAACCACGGCACGGGCGGAACGGCACGATCGGCCTCGCCACCGTCGCGGCGCAGCCTACGCGATGCGAGAACGCCGAGGCCCAGCACCATCGGCGCCAGCATCATCACGCGGGTCAGCTTGGCGATCGTGCCGAACTCTCCGGCCTCCTGCCCGCGGGCATAGGCGGCGGCGACGACCTGCGCGATCTCATGGATCGAGGCCCCGGTCCAGAGGCCGAAGGTATGCGGCCCCATGTCCAGCAGGCCGCCGACCAGCGGCATCAGAACCATCGACAGCGAACCGAAGATCGTGACACAGGCCACCGCATAGGCGACGTCCTCGTCCCGGGCGCGGGTCACGGTATTGGTGGCGATCACGGCCGAGGCGCCGCAGATCGAACTGCCCGCCGCGATCAGCTGCGTCAGGCGCGCCTCCACCCGAAGCATACGTCCAAGCCAGGTGGTGAAGGCAAAGGTGGCCAGCAGCGTGGCAACGATGAGCGCGACGCCGACGCCGCCCACAGCGATGACCTGCTGCGCGGTCAGTTGCAGTCCCAACAGGATGATCCCTGCGCGCAGGACCCGCTTGACGCTGAAGGACGTGCCGGGTCTGGCAATGGCGGGCGTGCCGATCAGGTTGTGAAACGCCATGCCGATCAGGATGGCAAGGATGAGAGGGCTGAGCACGCCAATACCGGGAATGTGGCGCAGCCCGAACGCCAGCGCCGCTATCAGGGTCGCCAGCAGAAGGCCCGGCAGGACGCTGCCAGGTCCCGAATTCACCCATTGCCGGGAGGCGACTTGGGTCATGCCACGCAGAGTGTCGAAATGTGCCACCTGAAGGTCCTCGCAAATCCGTCTGAGGGGTCATTAGGCAGTGGTGAATGAATATAAAAACCGATTAGTCTTGTTGAAACAATCGAAATAAACGAACGAAAGATCAACGTTGGAGCTCTCTGGCTTTGTTGCATAATCGAAGGATCTTGCGTAGCTGAACGGTTTTCGAGGTAAGATATTGCGCTACTTGGCAAGCAAGAAGTCCTTCTTACAAGCCACTGCAGCCTCTGATTTCTTCGATTATGCAACAACGCCCTCCGGAACGGAAAATGAGTGATCGGAACAGAAGCGGCGCGATAAGCGACCGACGATGGGGAGGGCGTACAGCATCAGGCGGCGTCCCCGGCGTTTGAAGGGGCGGGATGTGTGCGCATAGGCCTGCTGTCGCGTGGATGGTGTCTTCGGGGCGTTGTAGCGGACACCAGCGCCGCACTGGATGTCAGCAAGTAGATGCTTGAGGTTCAGGCCGGGCGCGGAGACGGTGAGCGCGTCATGCAACTTCATTAGGTCGTGAACCCTTGGGACGGGGGCATCTCCAACCAGCGTGATCAGGCCCTTCATGAACTTCTCGGCCATCTGAAGCGATGCCCATCTCGCATGGCCCCAGTTCGGTGACTGACCGGTCATATTCGCAACGGCGGCAGCCCAGTCATCCTCGGCGGCGGCGAACATCGGATCCGCCTTACGGAAACGGTCGAATGCCTTGCGAACATCGAGGCCCACCACAAACAGCCCATAGACCTCGTTCAAGTCACCCTCCGAGAAATGCTGGAGGCGGGCCTCGGTGATACCGGTAAGCGAGGCGCAGGTGTAGAGTAGCACGCGAGCAACGCCGATCGTCCGCTTGCTGCCGATACTGTTGAAAAACTCGGTTGCGGGGCCGCAGAGCGCCAACCTATAGAACATAGTTCCGCCTTTTTGCGACCTCGCTTGGAAAGCAGACCTTTTCTTCCGCTTTGGAGAATAACGTTCCAAACTCAGACGGCCTCTCGGCCTCGGCCGGAGTTTTCAACACAATCTGCCGAGAGCCGACGTTGAGCGCCCCGGCCTCTGCTGCCTGTGAGTCACGAAAGCGGTCGTTCACTGCTGTTGCAGCGTGCCCTGGAGCCGCAAAGGTTCGGAGAGCGGGACCTTACCCGCCGTTCGCTGCGGGTGCATCGTGTGCGCCTGCGTTCGACGGCTAAGCGTAGGGATTGGACGCTGCGATCAGGCCGTTACGCCTCGCACCGACGATACACCTCGGCCCATAGCGGCCTGAACCGCATAAATTGTCAAATCTGCGCATGTCAGAAGACAACGATATCCCCCCCCCTTGTCCGATTGGCAACAATCTGTCTCTAGTGCGTCAAATTGACTGCCCAGAGCCTCTAGCAAGGCATTTTCACGAGTGAAGACAAGAGAGAGAACGTTGATGGCTGACGCGACGATAGGTTTGAGTGATCTGGCGGGGCGGTGTTTGGCGCGCAGACAAATCATCGCAGGCACGGCCCTGACCGGAGTGCTCGCCACCTTCGGATGGGGCGGCGCGGCTCTGGCGCAATCGGCCTATGACGTCGTGATCAGCGGCACAGAAACCGCGCCGATCGATATGGACACCCGCCATTCCGGTGGCGGCATCCTGCATCTGGAGCAGGGCGGTTCCCTTTCCGTGACCAGCAACACCCAAAACGCTATCAATACGAGCACCAGCAACGCCTGGGAGTTCCAGATTGACGGCACGCTCCGCGCAGACGGGACAGCGAGCGGCATCGCCTCGCATACGGATGACACGGTCAAAGTCGGATCAACCGGTATCCTCGAGTCGCTTAATGGTGGCGCGGCGATTTACAACGGTTGGTCAGGAATGACCGTTGAAAACTCCGGGCGCATTACGAGCGACAAGTTCAGCATCATGATCGCCAATGACACTCTGTCGCTGACCAACAATGCCGGAGCCACGATCGAAGGCACGGTACAGATGGCAACCGGGGGAACGAGCAGCACCATCGACAACTCGGGCGATATTTCTGGTCGGGATGGCCGGGCGGCTCTCCATCTTGAAGGGGGCACGACCATCTACAACCGCGCCGGGGCGAAGATGACCTCTGAATACAACGTGATTACCGCCGTGTCCGGTGTCGGGTATCTGGAAAACGATGGGTCGCTCACATCGACCAACACCACGTATAACGGGACTGCCGCAGCTGCATTCTATAAGTCCGGAACCGTTGCCAACTCTGCGACCGGGACCATGTCGGCCGACATCGGCGCGTGGATTGGTAATGGGGACGAGCTGTCGAGCACCAAGGGCACCCTGACCAACGACGGCACGATCACCGGCAAAGGCCATTATGGCGCGCTGTTTTACAATCTGATGGATGCCAACCTGACCAATACGGGGACGCTGCAGGGCGCCACTGATGGGGCGACTTTCTCCGGCATGACGAATGGCGAAATCACAAACTCCGGCACCATCACGGGGAACCGTGGGCTATATTTCATGAACTCCAGTTTTGCTCCGACGGGCCATGCGAGCATCACCAACTCCGGCACGATCAAGGGAACCGGCACTTACGCGCTCGAGAAAACCAGCGGCATCAGTTACGACCTGACGCTGGATACCGGCTCGAACCTTATTGGTCAGGTCCAGGCCGACAGCGGCGATACGCTGACGCTCAAGGGCACGGGCACCGAGGATGAAGACCTCAAAGGCTTCGGCTCGCTCACCATGGCGGGCAACGCCTGGACACTCTCCGGCAGCGTGCAGGCGGATGCGCTCACAGTGTCATCGGGGACCCTGACGCTGACGGGCACGGATCTTTCCTTTGGCAGTGTCGATCTCGCCGGTGCGTCGACGCTCATTGTCAATGGCAACTTCAACTCGTCGGGTGAGATGACCGTGGCCAGCGGCTCGCGGCTTGGCGGCTCCGGTACGTTCGGGGAAATCACCGTGCAGTCAGGT
This sequence comes from Rhodovulum sulfidophilum DSM 1374, assembly GCF_001633165.1. Taxonomy (NCBI): domain Bacteria; kingdom Pseudomonadati; phylum Pseudomonadota; class Alphaproteobacteria; order Rhodobacterales; family Paracoccaceae; genus Rhodovulum; species Rhodovulum sulfidophilum. Next base: position 2,437,722 of record NZ_CP015418.1, read on the forward strand.
GGCATTCTCAGCCCGGGCAATTCCATTGGCACGCTCAATGTCACCGGCGATGTGATCTTCGATGCCGGGTCTGTCTATGAGATCGAGACCGATCCGACGGGAACCTCCAGTGACAAGACCATTGCCTCCGGGGACATCGTCATCAACGGCGGCGCCGTGCAACATATCGGCTTCGACGGAACCTATGATCCCTCCGCAACCTATCGGATCCTGGAAGGCGGCACCGGTTTGACCGGGGCCTTCGACAGCGTCACCTCCGACTATGCCTATCTTGATCCTTCGTTGGTCTATGATCGGGGCAATTACACGGTCGATCTGAAGCTTTTGCGCAACGACATCAGCTTCTCCGACAAGGTGGGCACGACCAACCAGCGTGCCGTCTCTGCCGTCAGTGAAGCGGCCGGGCATGGCAATGCGGTGTTCGACGCGGCGGCTTTCCTGCCGGACGATACGGCGGTGCTTGGCGCGGCCTTTGACAGCCTCTCCGGCGAGCTGCATGCCAGCCTGCAATCCAGCCTCGTGGAGAATACTGATCTGTTGCGCACCACGCTTGGCCAGCGTCTGCGGTCGATCGGCGCGAACGGTGCTCCGGAGGGCGAGGGATATACGTCCAGAGCCGCAACCGGCGCGGATATGGTACGGGCCGCAGATGCACCGGAGATTTGGGTAGAAGGCTTCGGGGCCTGGAATCGCAAGGATGGCAATGACAATGCCGCAGCCCTGCGCGAAAACACCGGCGGCTTCCTGGTTGGCGCGGATATGACAGTGTACGAAGCGACCCATCTTGGGGTGTTCGCGGGCTATGGCCGCACCGAGCTTCATGTGTCCGAGCGCGCCTCCAGCGCCACGGCCGACAGTTTCCACATCGGCGCCTATGGTTCGCGCTCCTTTGCCGCCGGGTCCGGTCTGCTGTCGCTGCGCGGCGGGGCCTCCTACAGCCTGAGCGATGTCGACAGCGACCGGACCGTCGCCGTGGGCGCGCTCACCGGCGCACAGACGGCGAATTACCATGCTGGAACGGCGCAGGTCTTCGGCGAGGCGGGCTGGAGCGTCGATCTTGGACTGGCCGAGATCGAACCTTTCGCGGGCCTGGCCTGGGTCGGGCTCAACACGGACAGTTTCACGGAGGATGGCGGCGCTGCGGCGCTGGCTGGCCAGTCGCAGGACATGTCGACGCTCTTCACCACCCTGGGCACGCGCGGATCGGCCCAGATCGAGATCGGCACATTGCCGCTCGAACTCACCGGTGCGCTTGGCTGGCGTCATGCTTATGGCGATGTGACGCCCTTGTCCACCGCAAGCTTTGACGGCGGGGCGGCGTTCACGGTCGAAGGGGCACCGGTCATCCGCGATGTCGCGCTTCTGGAGGCCGGGGCCTCGCTGTCGTTGAGCGATATGACGCAGCTGATCGTCGGCTATAAGGGGCAGATCGGGGATAATGTCCGAGAACATGCATTGACCCTGCGCCTTTCCGCCCGGTTCTGAGCTGCACAGACCGCAAAGCGCAGTAATCGTTCGCTTCCTGCGCTTTGCGGTCATTCATGCGGTTCGCAGCGAACTTCCGGTTTCCGACCAGACTTCCGAGATCCGGCCGACTCGGCCTCGAGGGGCGGTGGAGGTCCGCTTTGGAGAAGCTCGGTCGATGCCTCGGAAGGGGCCGAACGTCCGGTCTCCGCCCTTATGCCCCACACAGCCGCCCGGTCAGCGCCACCAGTTCGCGGTCCTCGGCGGCGGACTGCACAAGCCCGTAGCTCGCGGCGATGCAATCGCAGTAGCGGCAAGTAAGCTGTTCGCATGGATCGGAATATATTTCTCATCGGACCGGGTGGAATTGGAAAAACGTCATCCGGCCGCAACTTGGCCGAGCTTCTTGGCCGCGAGTTCATCGACTTGGATGAGAAGTTCATGTCAGGACCAGGTCACATTGGTCAGTACATAAGCGAGCATGGTTACGCCAAGTATGTTCGCGAAAACTCAAATTTGTTCTTTGAGCACATCAATCAAAGCGCAGAGCCGCTTGTCGCGGCTCTCTCTTCAGGTTTTCTGATTGCTGAGGTTGAAATCGAAACCGTCCAGAAAAATAGGTTCGCAGTGAAGAATGGGCATTCGGTTTTGCTTTTGCCTCACGCGGACCCAGACGAATGCGCCGACATTATTGTGTCTCGGCAAGTACAGCGCGGCCTCATGGCGCTCACGCCTTGCCGGTTTCCCGGCGCCAGCGCTCATGGGCATGGGCCGCGCGGGTCTCCATCTACGCCGAAGAGCACGCGGCCTTCGTCGCCGCGCCCGAACGTATCGGCTACGCCATCGAGGCGCTGGATGAATTCTGGCGCGATCTGCCCGTGTCTTCGGTCACCGGCGCGATGTGCCGCCGCTATGCGGCAAAGCTAAGTGCTCCAATATCCGAAGGCCGCAAGTTTGAAATGATCGGCATGACGCCAAGCAAAGTGAGGCTGACGAGAGACAGGGCGATGCCCTTCCCGACCGACGGAGCAAAAAGAGCCATATCAGAAGTCCAAAATTGAGTTGACGCTCCAAGAAATTGCACTCACATATATGTCAGTGCAATAAAAAGATTGATCTGATGGCAATTTGGATTCCCGATCTGTCAAACCGCGATGGCCCCAAGTACCTACGGATTGTCGAGGCAATGGCAGAGGATATTGCAACGGGTTGCTTGCCCGCAGGGACACGTCTGCCGCCCCATCGTGAGTTGGCCTATCAGCTTGATGTTTCTCCGAACACAACCAGTCGCGCCTATGCCGAGGCGGTGAAGCGGGCGCTATTGAAGGGTGAGGTCGGGCGGGGAACCTTCGTGCGCTCGACTGATGCCGCTTCAGGGCAGGCAGAACCGGAAACCCTGCGTAGGCGAGAAAGCGGCCCAATTGATTTGTCTCGCAATTTGCCGATGCCGGGATTGTCAGAACAGCACGTTCGCCGCGTTCTGTCAGAAATCGCAAACGAAACCAGCCTTCCGTCGCTTCTGGACTACCAGACAGACGCCGACCTCGTGCATCACCTTGCAGCCGGTCAGACATGGCTCGCGCATTGCGGCGTTTCCTCAGAACTTGAGTGCATCGTCCCGGTGGTTGGAGGGCAGCATGGTATCATGAGTGTGCTCATGGCGCTCTTGCAGCCAGGTGATCTGTTGCTGGCCGAAGCACTGACCTACACGCCGATCCTTACAATGGCGGCGCGTCTCGACCTGCAAACCGGAGCTGTTGCAATGGACGATGACGGCGTTGTTCCGGAGGCGTTTGAGGCGTGGTGCCGAGAGGCAAACCCCAAGGCCTTCTACCTGACACCGACCCTGCAGGCCCCGACGACGGTCACTTTGTCCAAAGAAAGACGAGCGCGCATTGCAGAAATCGCCGCGCAAAACGGCGTTATCCTGATTGAGGATGACGTGTTCGGACCGCTGAAATCCAACAAACCTGCGCCGTTGGCACAGATTGCACCAGAGACGACCATCTACGTGGCAAGCCTGTCAAAAGCAGTTGCACCCGGATTGCGTGTGGGTTTTTTGAAGGCTCCCACGAAGCTGGCATCCGCCCTACATCAGTCGGTCAATCTAAGCGTCTGGATGACGCCGCCCCTGACTCTCGAAGTTGCACGTCGATTGATCGAGGATGGTACCGCAGGTGAGCTGACCGCGCAGCAACAGCGCATCGCGAAGCACCGCCAGAACCTTGTTCAAAGCATCTTGGGAATCGAAGCAGTCCCAAACCTGTCCGATGGCTTCCACGTTTGGTTGCCCCTGCCCGAAGGGTGGCGCGCCGACGTGTTCAGTTCTGAATGCGCTCGTCTTGGCGTTCACGTCAGTGAAGGTCGCAGCTTCGCCATGAACGCAAGTGATGCGCCCGAAGCCATCCGCCTCTGCGTCAGCCACGAAGCCAATGAAGAACGGCTGAAACGTGGCCTGGAAATTGCTGCAGGCGTGCTGCGGCAAAAGCCAATCGGCTCCTCGATGAAGATCTGACCACTCAGCAGCACACAAAGCGGCCGTAAGTTCGCTGTGCAGCATGTGTACGGATGGACTCGGAGCGGACCTGCGGCGGCGCAGCATGGAGCTGGAGCCCCTCGGGCCGCCCGCTCGGCCGCTCGCTGCCGATAGCAGACGTTCGATGCCCCAAGGGCGCGCCGCCCGCGGATCACAGAAGCGGCCGTTCATCCCCGCTGCGGCATGCCCTGGAGCTGCCAAGGTCCGGAGAGCGGGACTTTTCTGCCGGTCACTCGCGGCGTTCCAGCTTGATGATCAGAGACCTTGTATCCTTGCGAAGGTCAATTTGAGCTAATGCCGCTGGAATGCATAGCGGTTCGGCGACATCAAGTATTACTGGGTCTGGCCAGACGGACAGAGCATAGGCGGAATGAAGATGGCGCTCTTCATCGACGGAGAACAGGAGGCCATTACCCTCTGCTACAGGCAGGAGACCCGCATTCTCGAGATCCTCCTTAGCGGTGTCGTAACCCTCGGGAAGATCGGAGGCATACGACCCCACGGCGCAGAGAATACGGCCTTCGGGAAGCAGCTCGCTGACCGGAACCTCAGTATGGTCTGACCCTGCCAGGCGGCTTTCAAGCGTGTCCACCTCGAGCCATGCCATTTCAGTTGCGGAACCCTCGGAGCCGCCACACACCACCGCCATAACGAGAAGTGAAATTCGGTATTTCATGGCACACCTTTCGAGATTTGCACCATCCTTATGACGGCAGGTCTATGGTCCGCAAAGGGCTCGGAGCGGACCTGCGGCGGCGCAAGCGGGCGCCGGAGCGCCTCGGCGCCCGCTTGCTGCCGATAGCCGCCGTTCGACGCCTCAAGCCCGATCCGTCAACGGATCACGGAAGCGGCCGTTCATCGCGGTTGCAGTCTGCCCTGTAGTCGCCAAGGTCCGGAGAGCGGGACGAAGCTGACCTTAGACAATTCGATCTTGATGTCAGCTCTTTATTTTTTTGCCGCCAAAGCTGGCCGCTGATGTTAAACGGGTTTTGGGCTGTCGCTGCTCCGAATTACTTGCCGCGCATTCTGTCGATCTGTTCATCAATGTACATCTCGACCTGCAAGTGGCTTTCTTCGATGACATCCCGGATATTTTCAGTTTGCGTCATGAAGTCTTTGTATTTCTTGAGCGCCTTGTGCGGGTTCTTTTCCAAGCGCAAAGATTGCTCGCGCTTTTGCCATGATGGAATAGGATCACGCCTGTTTTCGAAGGGGTAGTTCTCGCCAATCCAGTTGACAAAATCAAGCACGCTGCCACCGGACCATTTTCCCGTCGCAAACTTCTTACCTTCTTCCTTGAACGCCAACCGCCAAGCTTGGCTCTCAACGATAGCTTCATCACGTGTCATCTGTCTCGGTCCAGCCGTGGCGATCATCCCAACACCAATGTCCTGCTGTTCTATGATTTCGGTCATATGATCCGCCAGTGACGAAACCAGATTGCATGCTTCGAATGAGATGCCTTCTTGGAGCGTCAGGCAACCACTTTGGTACTCGTCAAATACATGAAAACCTATTGGTTTTGATCCTAGGTATTTCTGGGCTCGCTCTGGCAACACCATAGAAGGGCTATAGCTCATCGTATTGGCTTTATAGCGGCCAAGAGCACCGGAAACCAAATAGAAGTAGAAACGTGCAAGAGCAGGCAGGATGTCCTGATGGTGCAAGCCGATATGGTAGACCTCGTTACGATAGCTATGGCAGATTGTGATACTTTCTGCTTCTTCGGCACTCAGTTTGTTGTGTGATCTGAAAAATGAGACTTTGGCATCAAAATGCCTGCCAAGTGCGGCTCTCAAGTCCGACTCGTCGGCGTAGGTCTTCTCGCGGTTCCAGAAGTTAGTTCGCTCACGCTGTTCGTCCTTTGCCATTTGATGTAACACAAGCTCCAGAACATTGTCTGTCAACATGAGCCCAAATCGTGCGTTGTTCGGATCACCCTTTGAAATATGCTCAGCAGCAAGGTCAAGTTGTTCAATCGCATGGGTGAGAAATACCAACACCTAGTTTTTCCTTATGCGGCTGATGAAACGCAGCTCGGTATTAACCATCTCAGCTGACAATCAAAAAGCGTTGCGCCAGACGTTATGCCTCTATTAGCCAAGCAGACGTTGGTCCACGACGCAGCATTCGTCAAGGATGGGCTCGAAGCCGCCTTGCGGCAGCGCGGCGCTCAGAGATGGCCGCCGAGGAGATCCAGCCAACGCTTACGGCCCTTTCCGGCCTCAGTGTTTTCGTTGGGGGAGGGACTACTGCACACGGGCACAATCATGCAAGCTCGTATTGGGCGGCATTCTCGAAAGACCACGGGGGTTCCTCGTCTGGCCATTGGATCTTAATGCCATATCCATAGCCAGGGATGTCTCGAGCGGCGACAACAGTGCCGATCAAGTGGCGTGCTTGGTATCGGGCTAGTTCCATCGCTCCTCCAGGGCGCACCCGGACTTTAGAACCGACGACAATCTCTTGCTTTTCTATATTCATAGAACAATCTCCTATTCGACTAGACTATCCCTAATTGGGAAGGGTTGCCTTCACTTTCACCCTAATGGGTAGCACTATCGGCCTTCTCGAGCTCAGCACGTTGCCGAAGTGGCCACGGCCCCAGAAAAGCTAAGAACGGCCCTGAGCGGACTTTCGACCGACGCGCAGCGAAAGGCAGAAAAGAGACCGGCTTGACCGATGCTGCTTTCGTCATGAATGGTACCTATGAGCGCGATGCTCATCTTTGCACAGTCGTTAAGTGACGCGCAATTAAGACGAAACTCGCAACAAATTCATACCTCGCTCAAAATAAATAATTTGTTTATTTAATTACGCCAGCTTGGGCTTCGAAAGCATTTGATTTACACAAGAGTGGAATGCGTTCGCTGTCTCATTTTATCTTTTATTCTCTATATTCGCCAAGAGCGTTCTTTGTTCCCCACGGCGTATACCTGATTAGGACGCCAAACCCGCTTCCCATCCCCGGCTTGATCTGGGACATACACGCGCTTACAAGTTCAAGAGACATCTGATAGGCAGAGTAGAGCCTTGCGACACCCGGCGGGCTGCCCTGTCCATACCGCCAGCAGCTAATGTCGGAGAACCGTGGCCAGCCCGAAATCCGGGAGCTTTCAAAGAGCACCCCGTGTTGCTGGGCACGCCGGAGTAAATCATCGAGTGGGTGAATATGCGGCTGCTTACCAGTGTCATTACGAATGACCGCCTTTAATGCTGCTTCGTTCGCCACCTGCAAGTCGAACCAAGCGGGACCAATCTCCGGTCTTTGACCTGACACCATCCGGTGCGCGGCTTGGGAGAGATATGTCAGCGTCGATTGAATTAGCTTGTGAACTTCATGATCGCCGTCTGAAGGGAAGGTAACGCGCCGGAATTCAATGGCACGAAGGATTTCGGCAGTGCGCTTTGCCTCGGCATCAACCGTTTCTCTTGCCTCGCTTTCCAGCTTCGAAAGATCGGGGCCATCGACAATCCAGGCCGTCGCGTCTTCACCTTCGCCGAGACCATCTTCGAAATACATCCAGGCAAGTTCGCCTTCCTCTTCCAAGACGTTCCTGTTCGCAGGGACGGAGATGGCAAAAGGCACCTCGCGGATCATCTGAGCGCCTTTGAGCGAGGCATTCCCTCCGGATTTCATCGCGGGCGCTCCGTAACGCTCAACGTACCAATACTCTACGGCATCAAACAGCACGCGGAACCAGAGCTTCTCGACGCTCTTACCAAGGTTTTTGGGATCATCAATACGCTCATCACCCGCATTAACCTCAATCGCGCCCTCCCGAAACAGCATCATGAGAGCTTGGAGTGGCCGCTGAGAAAGAGGAACCTCCTGATCGTTAAGGCCGCGATCAATAAAATCGAGCCAGTGATCCATGTTTTCCGCCAGTTCGCGGCTTTGCTCGAGGCCAGAGTCCGTGATCAAAGGTGCCGCATCCTGGTTTTTGTGGTGTTGGTCATGTCCCTGCCAATAGAGCTACCTTGGCGAAAGACGAAAGGCCATTGCGATTGGGAAGGTGTATAAACCTCGTATCTTGCGTCACCTGAAATATTACATGGCCGCGTTGGGCTGACAACGGTCATTGGTAGCGTTTTATCCAAGGTCGGCTTCGCCCGCTTAGCCGACCTTGGTGGCAACCGTAGCGAATGGCTGCAGTCCGCCCCTTGCGTCGGCCGACGTGAACGGCCCAGAGCAAATATTCGAACCTGGCGAGGGCCATGTCTGCTCCCAACCCGAAGAGGAAGATCAGCGCGACTGAGAAACATCACTTAGCATGTTGCCTAACTAGTGAAACTTGGCGACACACGCGTCCCATATATCTTGTCTGACAGCCTTAAGATCCGACATCGGCGAAATGTTTTGCGCTGCGTCCGAAAAACACCAGCCTGCGAGGCCACAATCATCTTCGCCCTCCAACAAAGTGGCGGCATGCTCAGCTTCGATTTCTGCGTCAAGTAGGTTCCTAATAGCTCTAGTAAGGCGCCGATATGCCCTTTTATAGATTGACTGAAGCGCCTCTCTTTTGTCCAGCCTAATAGTTTTGACTGTCTCCACACCTTTCGGATCGAAGCCACCCAATGCGACGCTGTAAGCGGCTGTGATTATTCCAAGATCAGGATCAAAATCAAGAAAGATCCAAGGATCCTCCTCCATAGGATTGACTAGCAAGATGCCACTTTCGTCAACCGGTAAATCGCTACCCTTCAGGCGACCGCATTCTGTACAGCACAGCAGCATATTATCCCAAAGATATGTCACGCCGTAGTAGTCTGACTTCGGGATGAAGTGTTCGATATCGCAACCGTGCGAATCCATGCAATACATACAGCGCTCAAACTAGCCTGTTATAGCTGTAAGCTTCTCAAATATTTGTCCGACAGTTTTTGTTTTCCGAGAGCTAGCCCAATGCTTGTCGATCAAATTCGATTTATCGCCTGGTGCTGCGAACTTTCTCCCTAGATCATCTGCTCTTTTTTTTAGGTATGCGCTTTCCCGGCCTTCAATGCTCTCCCTGTGGTAGCGTTTCAATTATGGATCCTCATTCGCCACGTCAAACAATTCCAACTGGGCGATCTCTAGTTGTTCTTTATCGCTCAGCTTGGCGCCCGCTCGTTTCTTGGATCTAATAGCGGCGAGTCTAGATCTACTGTCGACCGCAACGTCAGATCGAGTGTTCTTCAGCCCAAAAGCAGGCGTAAGCAAGATAGTGTCAGGGCGGGATGCAATAATTTTTCGATACTCTTCAACGGTCAGTTTTCTGGGTTCTCCATCTCCGCCCGGCGCCGGAAGTACAAACAGCCCACCTTCGTCGGCCGCTTGGCACACCAAAGGACTGTGGCTTGTGACAATGAACTGTATGAGCGGGAACCGCTCTTTGAGCCAAAACCCAATCTTCCGCTGCCATTCAGGGTGTAGGTGGGCGTCAATCTCATCAATAAGCACTACGCCAGGCAGCATAATGCGCAATGGCGAATTTTCGTCCTCAAATTCAAATCTGGCGGCGCCGTAAGTATTTAGAAGGTGACGAAGGATGTCTGCGACTAAAGCTAGCGCAGCGCGATAGCCATCACTCATTTCGTCCCAAGATAGGACTGCGCCGCTCTTATCGCGCAACCAAAGACCTTCAGAGTCGACGTGATCAATGGTCATGCCGTTGGGGAGAAATCCATCATTCAATATCCTCCTAACCAACTCCAGCACAGCAGCTTCTTCAGTTCTTTTCTCGAGTTCCTTATGTTTTAGTGCTTTTAGCCATTGATCGACTTCTGCAAGAGACGCCGCCTCCTGAAACATCGTGACAAATCTCTCCGTTACCGGGGCAACCATTTGCCGCATTGCCTCCGGAGATGCGCCAAATACCCGTCTAAATGGGCCGTATCCACAGCAGAACCAACCACGCGCAGAGGGTGCCCAAATCGTCCGATGGGGCAGTAAGTGCTTTTGCTTCCCCCGAAAGTCATGGTACTCGAGTACAGTTTCTCTTCCTGTGCCGGTAAACCTAATTGTCGCTGGGAATTGTCCGCGTCCAGGAGGTCCGCCCGCTCCCAGAAAGTCGGACGCCTCGGATCGCACTATCTCCAAAGAAATTTCCGAAATATCTTTTTCACCGATGCCGTGAGTTCGCCAGCCTGAATAGCTGAATTGAAGCGACCTTGCTGCTTCTGCTCCGGAAAGTGCAAGGGCAATTGATTTTAGAAGCGCACTTTTTCCGGAACCGTTGTCACCCGTTAGAACGGTCCAGCCAGCTAGACTGGCATCAGAACCTCTGGAGAAGTCAAATTTTAAAGACCGAAACCCTTTGATGTTTCTCAGGCTCACAGATCGAATATACACTCGGGCCTCCTGCTCGGCTTGTGATCTATCACCATACAGAGATGGATTTTTTTCGCCAGAGCCCGCTTGTGGGGCGCGGTTCTCTGCGAACTCGTGTCTCCGGCGTTCATCTGCGAGCTTTGCTGTTGGGCCAACCAAGAGGGTCATTCTCGTATCAATGCCATAGAAACATGACACTGCAGCGGATTCTTCTCGCTTGCGAAAGTGAGCGGCAGGTAGCTTCTACTTCGTGTGATGGGCCGCTACCGACGCTGGCAGTCCATGCTGTTGGTCTGCTTGCTGCGCATTGCTGCCGTTCCGGCCCGCTGCAGCGAACTTCCGAAAACCGCCCTTATGCCCCACACAGCCGCCCGGTCAGCGCAACCAGTTCCCGCTCCTCGGCTGCGGACTGCACCAGGCCGTAGCTCGCGGCGATCCGCCGGAACCGCAGGACATACTGGCAACGGAGCCCCGGATCCGGCGGCAACCAGTCGAGCGCCCCGCGCGCGCCTTTCGAGCGGTCCGCCGACGCGCTGACGGGCAGCAGGTTGACCGGATCGCGGGCGCCCCCAAGATCCGGTTAAACGCCGACCGGGCCGGGGGAACTCATACGAGCCCCACCCTGACCTCGCGATTGGCGATGATCAACTCCCGCGCGGGGGTCGCGCCGCCCTTCGAGACCGAGTAAGTCAGCCGCACCTCCTCGATCAGGAAGGCGCCGAACAGATCGCGGATTTCGGGCCGGTCGTTGATCGACAGCAGGAAGGCGCCCTTGATCCGGCCCAGGCGCTCGGCCAGCTCGGCGAACTGGTCGCGGTCGAAGAGCCCCTTGCCGTAATCGTCCTCGCCACCCCAATAGGGCGGATCGAGATAGAACAGCGCCTGCGGGCCATCATAGCGGGCCAGCACGTCCTGCCAGGGCAGGTTCTCGAAGACCACGCCGTCGAGCCGGGTATGAGCGGCGTCGAGCAGCGGGCCGATCTTGGCCAGGCTGAACAGAGGCCCACTGTTCGGCGATATGCCGAAAACCCCGCGGAGCTGCCCGCCGAAGGCCAGCCGCTGCAGATAGAGGAAGCGCGCGGCACGTTCCAGATCGGTCAGCGTGGCCGGATCGCAGGCGCGGAGCCGCTCGAACTCGCGGCGCGAGGTGATCTGGAAGCGCATCACCTCCATCAGCTGGGGATAATGGCGCTGCAACACGCGGAAGAGATTGGTGATCTCGCCGTTCAGGTCGTTCGCCACCTCCAGACGCGGGCGCCAGCTTCGGCGCAGGAAGACCCCGCCCATGCCGAGGAAGGGCTCGACATAGGTGCGGTGCGGGATCGCCTCGATCCGCTCGATGATCCGCCGGTTGAGGGCCTTCTTGCCGCCCATCCACGGGGCGACGGGGGTTGCGGGGACGGTTTTTCGCATTTCGTTCATGTCAGGAACCTGTTCTAGGTCCGCCCGCTCTCGCGAGAGCCGGGCGACAGATTCCCTCTCGGGTGTCGGCGCAGCATCTGTTGACGCAGGCTGCGTGGTGAGGCGGTGCTACAACACCGCCTTGCCCCCGCCCGTAAGCGGGGGGAATTCAGTTGCGTGAGAGAAGGAAAGGGTGGCACCCCCAAGCGGGCACGCGAGAACGGGGCGACCCCCGCGGGCGTTGGGCCTGCGAGGGTCTAATTTAGTTTCAGTTCTTTGATAAGTTTAGTGGGCCCTTGCCTGGCCAGTTCCGTTGTTATAGCGGATACCCTAACCAAAGGTTGTCTGTATTATAGATAACTCGCCTTATGGTTGTATTTCTCATGATCGCCTTCCCCTGACCGCTTCGCCGATCCGCCGCCCGATCTCGCCGGGCGAGGGGGCGATCCATCCGATCAGGGCGACCAGCACGATCCAGGGCGGAATGACATTGACGATGACGGTCTCGACGCGGTCGGCGCGGAGGCGGTTCTCGGATTGCTCCTGGCGGATCTCGCGGGCGCGGGGCCGAAGGATGGAAGGCGCGTTTTCGACCTTCTGGCCCTGGACGTTTTCGGCCCCGGCCTGGACGTTGGCGGCGACGTTTGGCCCGAGCGGCACGGGCAGCCCGCCGCATCCGGCCAGCAGCAGCGCCGCGAGGAGCGCCCTCATGCGCCGTCCCAGCGAAACGGCACGTCGGCCGGAACGCCGTCGAGCCCCTCATGACAGAGCTGCCGGGCCTTGTTGCGGCGGATCAGGAGGCCGCGAATGCCCTTGCCGCCCGCGAAGCGCCAGCGCGGAAGCTCGTCGCAGGCGCCGCGCAGATCGCCCGCATTGAGCTTGCGGATCAGGGTCGAGCGCGCAGCCGCGCCGAGCCCGACATTATAGGCCCAGTCCAAAATGCCCACATAGCTCCGGGCCGGGATCAGGTCCTCGACGGGATCCGCGATCAGCCGGTCGAGCCCGGCCTCGAACTCCGCGAGCCTCCCGGCGAACATCGCCCGGCACTCGGCGGGCGTGTAGCTGTCGCCGAGCGCGACGCCCCGGGTCTCGCCGAAGCAGACGGTCGGCATGCCGACGATGTCGAGATAGGCCTCTGTCTTCAGGCCCTCATTGCCACCGACGAAGCTGAGCGCGAGGGCGGTGGCGGCGGCGCCGCGTTTCAGGATCCTGCGCATCGGTTCACTCCATCCTCTGGGCGATCAGCCGGGCGGCGAAGGCGGCCGCGGTCACCAGCGCCGACAGCCCGGCAAAGAGGCCGCGCGGGATGCCCAGCAGATCGGGCGAGGCGAGCGAGAGCCCGGCCTCACAGCCCGAGAGCAGGCCCGCGATCAGGATGAGACGGATCGACCAGGCGCGCCGGATCAGCGCGCGCCAGTGGGGCACGAGGTGCATTTGGGGCTCCTTTCGGGGGAATAGCTCAGCGCGGGACGCGCTGCAGGACGGTCTTGATGTCGGCGCGAAGCTCGCGCAGCAGCGCGTTGGTCTCCTCGCGGTCGCGCTGGCGGGCGGCGAGATCTTCGGCGCGCTGCCGCTGCCAGCGGGCCTCGAGGGCGCGGATCTCCTCGGCGAGCCGGGCGGTCTCGCGGTCGAGCGCGGCGGTATTGGTCCGCGCCCGGGCCTCGAGCCGTACCGACCAGACGGCCAGCCCGAGCAGCGAGAGCATCACCGCCCACCAGTCCCGGATCTGCGTGGTCAGTTCCTGCATGGGGCCTCCGGCGGATGGGCGCGCGCGGTGTTGGTGACGGTCATGGCGGGCCTCGTCATGGGAGGGCAGATCAGCCGGTGAGGTGTTCGCGGCGCCTGAACAGGCGGACGCGGCCGGTGCGGAAGACCTCGTTGATGCGTCCGCCCTCGGCCCAGCGGACCCGGACGGCACTCAGCGCCGAGGCCTCGGGGGCGCCGGTCGGGACGGCAAGATCCTCCATCCCGGCCTTCAGCGGCGCGTCCCAGATGCAGCCATGGACCAGCCGGGGCTGGCGCGGCATGGGCAGCCGCAGCATGCCGGAACAGACGTCATCCCTGCGGAAGCCCGCCCCGGGGAAGGACGTGAAGGGCGACCAGGTGCCGGTGACCTCGGGCCGCACCGAGATCTGCAGTGTGGAGGTGGTCTTGTTGGTGGCGACGGCCTCGAAGACCAGCGCATATTCGTATCCGTCCTCGAACTCGGGCGTCTCCACGTTCTGGATGCTGCCTGCCTTGTCGTAGCTCCAGATCAGGCCGGTGGCGCCGTCGCCGGGCCGGACCATGTCGAAAGGGTGCCAGCCCGGGATCACAGCGTCGGGGGCGTGGGCCAGGATCGCGGCGCGCAGGATCGCCCCGGTCACCGCGCCGTAGATGTCGGAAAACGCATCCTTCGCCTGGGCCTCGGTCAGCTGGTTCACCCCGGCCGGAACGAAGCTGCCGGAGGCGAAGGAGCCCAGCGTGATCCAGCCATTGTTCGGGACATTGCGCATCTTCAGGGCGCGGGCGTCGGTATCGACCCAGAGCATGCCGGCCGCCGTCTCGGCGGGCGGGGTGGCCCCGGCATTGCCGCTCTGGATCGCGGAAAGCACGCCCTGCAGCATGGCGAAGGCCTGGGCCTTGGTATGGCCGGTGTCGAGCAGATAGGTGGCTTGGGTCATGTCATCCTCATGCGGCCTGGAGGGCGGTCACGGTCAGGCCCGTGATGCCGATGGTGTAATCGGGGCTCTCGACGCCCAGGACCGCGCGGAAGCGGAAGGCCCGGCCCGAGTAGTCGGCGGCATCGAAGCTCTGCCAGGGCCCCCAGCGGGCGGCGTCGGGGGCGTCATCGGTAACCGAGACCTGCAGATCGACATCGCCATAGGCATCCGTCGAGCCGAGCCAGAGCCGCGCATCGGGCGGCGTCCACATCGCCGTGCCGGAGGGCTCCCAGAACAGGTCCCGGGCCTCCGAGATCAGGAGCTCGATATCCGAGATCAGCCGCACCGGCTGGACCGCGCCCAGATCGATCCGGCCCGCGAAGGCATAGCGCGCGCGGGTCTCGCCCGGCGCCATCGCCAGCACGCCGCCCGCCGCGCTGCAGCCGGTGGCGGTTCCGGCAAAGCCCGGGGCCTCGGCCAGGGTGGCGACGGTGGTGGTCGGGATGATCGAGGCGGCGCGGACCGCGATCCCCGAGACCGGGCCGGGCGTGCCCATCGCATCATAGGGGCGCGCGAGATAGGTGCCGGATTTGAGCGGCAGGGTCGCCTCGGTGACCCCGCCCGAGACCGATTTGCCGATGCCGGTCGAGCTCTGCCAGCTGGCGCCCGCCTGCGCGGTCGCGTGGCGGAACTCGATCCGGCCGCCCTGGCGCACGTCGAGCGAGGGATGCCGGTCCCAGCGCAGCATCGCCACCGCACCCCCCGAGGCCTGGACCGAGAGCCCGGTGATGGCGCGAGGCGGGGCGTTTTCGCCCTGCACGGCGGCGGCGCCTGCCCAGGCCCAGTCCGACCAGATGCCGCGCGCGTTCCGGCCGCGCACGCCGAAGGCATAGGGGCCGGGCGCGACATCGTCGATCATGTCCTCGGGCGTGTCGGTCAGCCCGCGCAGCGTGGGCTCGGCGGCCGAGACCGGGCGCCAGGCGAATTGCCAGGTGTCGACGAAGGGATTGTCGGTCATGGCCGCCAGCCGCACCCGGGTCTTGACCCCGCCGCCGCCGCGCGTCTCGTACAATTCCTCGGTCATGGTCGGCGCCGAGACCACCGGTTTGGCGGTCGGCGAGGGCAGGGTGGGCACACCGCCCGCGGGCTTGGGCATCTCCTCCGAGGTCCGCCAGTCGAAGATCGCGGGACCGGTCTCGATGCAGCTGAGGGTAACGCGGACCCCGTCCTTGCCGATATGGACGGTGCGGCCGGTGACCTCGAAGGTCTTGGCCGTCCAGCCCCGGCGCGGCAGCGAGACCCGGATGTTGTCGCCCAGCCGCACCGGCCAGGCGGCAAGCGAACAGGGCAGCGTGACCTGCTTCTGGCGGCGGCCCTTCAGCAGCGCCAGCTTCATCAGCCGCTGGCCGCGGGCAAAGCCGGTCTCGCCGGGCAGCTCGCCCATGTCGAGCACCAGCGGCTCGCCATTGTCGGCGGCGATATAGGTGGCGCTGTCCAGCACCGGCAGGTCGGTCACGACATGCTCGTTTTCCGGATCGGCATATTGCGCCTTCACGGTGTTGAACTGCTCCTCGAAGGGCTTGCGGGCGGTGACCTGGATGCCGCCGACCAGCATGTCCTCGGTGACGGTGAAGGCGGGTTCCTCCCAGGCCGCGCCCCCGACGGTCAGGCGGCCGCGCTCGCAGGTCCACCAGCCGCCCCAGGAGGAAGACAGGTCGTTGAGGTTCTCGGCCGCGGTGGCCTCGGTCTCGAGCACGCCGTTGAAGGCATAGCGGTCCTCGGCCCTGCCCGAGGCCAGCGGCACCTGTTCCTCGGCCAGGTTGGCCAGCGCCAGGATCGTGTCCTCGTCGAGATCCCCGGGGCGCCAGCCCGGCCCGCCGCGGAGCTGCGGCGTCAGCATGTAATCGCGCAGGCAGAGCGCCGGGTTGGTGCTGTATTTGACCTGGCCGTCGCGCGGATCGAGCACCCGCTTGCCGCGGGCGCGGACCCGGATCTGGGGCGCGCCGCTGGGGAAGAGATCGCGGTCGTAATCGGCCTCGAAATAGACATAGGCCACGCCGCGCAGCCGATGCGCCTCGGTCCATTCGCGGGCGGCCGCGACATAGCGGGCCTCGGCCGCCTGATCCTCGGTGCCATTGTGGACGCGGAGGCGCACGCGGCCCTGGTAATCGCTTCCGACCTGGCCCCAGTGATACGGATCGCCCGTGCCCGCGGCTTCATCGCGGCGGTATTGCGCCTCGGTCCAGACCAGCGTCTCGCCCAGCCAGATCTCGACCGCGCCGTCGATCTCGTGGCAGGCCAGCGGCATGATCGAGTGATAGCGGCGATGCGGCTTGCCCCCGGCCTCGGTGGTGGCGCGGGCGACAATCGAGCCCCCGAGCATGCGTTCGCCATAGAGGATCCGGCCCGTGGTGACCGGCTGGATCCGGTTGAGCGTGATCTCGTCGCGGGTCTTGGCCTTGGGCTTCTTCGCCATCGCCATCTGGATGCCGGTCAGGACGGCCGCCAGCGCGGCCTGGCCCATGATGGCGGTCGCGGTCAGCCCGGCCATCCAGCCGCCCGCCGCAACGCCAAGGGCCGCCACCACCGGCGGCATCGCCGCCGCAGGGGTTGCCAGCAGGACCAGCGCCAGACTGGCCAGCAGGATCAGCGCCAGCGCTGCGGTCATGCCCCGCATCAGTCGATACGCCATGCCGCCTCCGCGGTCAGGACCGGGCGGCGCACGAGGCCGTTCCGGCCCATATGCTGCGCATAGCGCCCCGTCACCACGCCCATGGCGCCCGGCATCGCGCCCTCGCAGGCGGTCATCACCCAGTCGCCGCGCCGCGCGCCCGCGACCGGCAGCCGCGCCAGATGCGCGTCGACCAGCGCCTCGATGGAGCCGAAGCCCAAGGACACCAGCACCTTGGCGGCCCCGTATTCCGAACCGTAATCCGGCAGGCCCGGGATCGGATCTTCCCAGGTCATGCTCCGGGCGACGGCCCGGCAGAAGCCCAGGCAATCGGCCGTGCCCCAGGCAAAGGGCCGGTCCTCCCAGTCCCGCACCGCGGCCGACAGGCGCCGTTCCCAGCCCGCGCGCCTCACGACCGCCCCCAGGTATCTTCGCGGTTCTGGATCGCCTGGACCAGGTCGAAGCCCTGATCGCCCGGAAAGCGCTTCTTCTGGTCCTCGGGCAGGTAGTAGCACGGGAACTCGCGCCCCAGCGCCATGCTGCGGGGCTCGAGCGCCAGCGTGGTCGTGGCGGTGTCGGGGCCGTCATCGCTCTCCATCGTGTCGGCGACCCCGTCGAAGAGCACATCGGCCGTCTCGATCTGGCCGGTCTCGTCGAACAGCGCCAGGAACACCGTCACCCGGCGGCGCTGGAACTCCTCGAGCTCGGCCAGCGCCACCACCTCCGGATCGAGCCCGGAAAGCGTGATCGACAGCCCCGGAATGCCTTCGCCCGAGGTCGCCTGCGCCTCGCCGACCGAGAGCATCTGCCCCGCGCCGAGATAGGTCACGCCCTCCCAGTCGACCTCGCCATACCCGGTGAACATCGCCAGGTCGCCGGTATCGAACCGGCAACGCACCAGCAGGCCGAGGATCCGATCTCCGCTTGCATCCATCACAGCGCCTCCATGATTTGCAATGTCCTTGTCCGGACCCGCGCCTGGCTGACGGAGAGCACGGTCTCGGGACCGGCCAGCGCCCATGTGCCGAAGGGCGCGCGCATCGCCACCGGATCGCCCGGGGCGACGGGGCGGCGCAGCCGGGGCCAGAGCGTGACGCTCTGCCGGAAGGCCGGTGTGGGGGCCTCGGCCGCGGTGACGATATGCAGATGGCGGCCGAGGGTCAGGTAATCGCCCGGCAGCACCCGGTCGCCCGCCCTGGCGAGCTGCAGCACCAGCGCCTGCGCCCGGGCAGTGGCGGCGACCGCCACGACAGGATCGGCCGAGATCATCCCGTGCGGGCCGTCATACTCCATCGCGGCCATGTCGAGCTCGAAGCTGCCCGCGGGTCCGTTGGCCGGATCTGCCCGAGGACACCCGCCGCGCCATCATGTGGCGCCTGCTTGACGAGGGCGCCGCGCTGTTCTCGGCCTGCTGGCGCGCTCCGATCCCGCGCGTCGCGGTCGAGAACCCGGTGATGCACCCGCATGGCCGCGCCCGCCTGCCCGGCGACCTGCCCAAACCGCAGATCGTCCAGCCATGGTGGTTCGGCGAGCCCTTCTTCAAGGCCACGGGGCTCTATCTGCGCGGCCTCGCGCCGCTGAGCGCCACCAACCGGCTGACCCCGCCCGCGCCCGGCACCGAGGCGCACAAGCGCTGGAGCGCGGTCCACCGGGCCCCGCCCGGACCCGACCGCTGGAAGATCAGATCCCGCACCTTCGAGGGCCTCGCTGCCGCTGCGGCGGACCAATGGGGCGAAAACGCAAGAAAGGAGGCCGCCTGATGGCCGAGACTGCACCCGACCGGATCGAGGAGATCGAGAGCCTTGCCCGGCACAATTGCGACGAGCTGGCGGGGCTGACCGCCGCGCTCGAGGAGCTCCGCACCCGTGTTGCCAAACTGGAAGGCGCCGACGCCGTTCCGGCAGCCCCGCAGAACTGCCCCACCTGCCGGGGCAGCGGGTTCATTCGCGACTATTGGCACCCGTATTGGGACAACGGCTACACGGAGACCGACTGTACGGCCTGCGGGGGAACGGGGAAGCTGACGGCCAGAGGCGCGACCGATGGTTGAGCGCCTGCTGTCGATCCCGGAAGCGGCGCGCGCACTCGGGGTTCCGAAAGAGAGCCTGCGGCGGGCGGCCGACACCCATGGAAAGACCATCCGCATGGGGCGGGCGGTCAGACTGCATCCCGACGATCTGGAGGAATTGATCGAACTATGCCGCGTCGTCCCGAAGGTGCCCGCCTGTATTGGAGAGAGAAGTCAGGACAGAAACCTTATTGGGAGATCCGCGATGCCGGAGGGATCCGTCTCTCGACCGGTACGAGATGTCGCGAAGAGGCTGAAGCTCAGCTCGCGGCCTATATCGAGCGCAAGAGCCGTCCGACCGGTCCCGTAAACCCGGACGAACTGAGCATTTCCCTCTGTCTCTCCATCTACGCCGAAGAGCACGCGGCCTTCGTCGCCGCGCCCGAACGTATCGGCTACGCCATCGAGGCGCTGGATGAATTCTGGCGCGATCTGCCCGTGTCTTCGGTCACCGGCGCGATGTGCCGCCGCTATGCGGCAACCCGCCAGCGCAGGTTCCGCGATGGACGCACCGCTCCCGTCAGTCCCGGCACGATCCGCCGCGAGCTGAACGTCCTGCAGGCGGCCATCAATCACTGCCATGGCGAAGGCTATCTGATCACCGCACCCAAGGTCACGTTGCCGCCCCGGCCTGATCCGGTCGAGAGGTTCCTGACCCGCCAGGAGGCCGCCTGGCTGATCCGCGCCGCACGCAATCTCCGCAGAGATGGACGCCATCTTGCCGATTTCATCCTGCACGGCCTCTATACGGGCAGCCGGAAGGACACGATCCTCGGCATGCATATCGACACGCCCAGCGTTTCCGGCGGCCATGTCGACACCGTCCGCGGCATCCTCTACCGCAAGCCGATGGGCAAGGCCGAGACGAAGAAGCGGCAGCGTCCCGCCCGGCTGCCGCCGCGCTATCTCGCGCATCTCCGGCGCCAGGCCGCGAACGGGCGACGATTCGTGGTCCAGGACTGCGATGGACACAGGGTTGGCGACATCCGGAAGGGCTGGGCGCGGGCGGTACGGCTGGCCGAGGAGCTGGCGGCCGGGCAGGGGATCGAGATCGATCTCACCATGCCCGACGGCAAGGGCGGCCGGAAATACATCACGCCGCATGTCCTGAAGCACACGGCGATCACCTGGGCGGTGCAGCGCGGCGCGTTTCTTCCTGACGTTGCCTCATACTTTTCGACATCTCTGGAAACCATCGAGCGCGTCTACTGGCATCACAGCCCCGACCACCAGAGGAGTGCCGTCGAGGCGATGGACCGCAGGAAATGAGGCCCGAAACCCCCTGTCTGGGACTGGAGCGGGACTTCTCGAAACGGACAGCGCCGCGAAACTTCTGTAAGTATCTGATTTATTTGGCGCACCCGAAAGGATTCGAACCTTTGGCCTCTGCCTTCGGAGGGCAGGGGGAGCGCGAATATTCGTGTTAAATTCCTCAAATGTTCTTTATTTGTATCCATTTCGCGCCGTGTCATTTGACGCAAACCGCACCGAAACCGCACCGGAGCTTTCCAAAGTAGACGCAGGAAGAGGTTCGGCGCGGTGCTTGGGTGGAACGATGGGCAAATATGCACTAATACGCGTCACGAATAATGCTCAGTATGTTTTGTAAGGATGATCATGGGCATCCTTGATTGGCCGGGAAAGAGCGCTTCGATAAGCGGTTCGAAGCCACATCCCGCAGCTTATCATATGCTTGACGTGGCTGCAGTTTTTGAACGTCTGATCGAACCTTTCGGGGTGAACAATAGACTTCGCGATGCTCTGGTCCTGCTCTCGGCTCTGCACGATCTTGGCAAGATCAGCGACAGTTTTCGGTGCATGCTCGAAGAACGGGCGCCTCAAAGGTTCCGCCACTGGCAATTGACCGAGGTGCTGCTTTACGAATTCGATCCTTTTCTGGCCGAGCATCTGGGCGGCACCCCGTGGGTTCGTCAGTTGCTATATGCATCTGTTTCGGGGCATCATGGTCGCCCTTCCAAGCTCGATCTGGGCGGCCTTGGCTATCCAGGTCGGCGTCCCCGCGACTACCGGCTTGCTCTTGCAGCAATCGGTAGCGCACAGGCCGATGCCGCCACGACCCTTTCGCGGTTTTGCGAGCTCTGGCCGGACGCTTCACTTGATGAAGTGACGGAAGATCACGCCGTCACGTTGTCTTGGTGGTTGTCAGGAATTTGCACCGCTGCCGACTGGGTCGGATCGAATACAAGTTGGTTCCAGCCCAAGGCGGAGGTTACCAGTCTCGAGGAATACCTAGACGGAACGCGCAGAGTTGCGGTCGACGCGGTGTGCGGGGCAGGTCTGTCCGGCGCGCTGACGAAGAACGAGCGGTTGTTCGACTTCGCGTTGCGTCCGATGCAGACCGCCTGTGCCGATGTTCCGATGATCGAGGGCCCGATGCTGGCTGTGATCGAGGATGAGACCGGCGCCGGGAAGACCGAAGCGGCACTCCTGCTGGCGCAGAGAATGCTCCTGGCGGGCAAGGGGCGGGGAATGTTTGTCGCCCTGCCGACCATGGCAACGGCGGATGCGATGTTTCGGCGTGCGGCAGATGTCGTGGGGAAATTGTTTGGCGAGGACGCGTCGCTCACGCTGGCCCATGGTCGGGCAGGGTTGTCCGTTGCCTTCCGTGACATCGTGAATTCGACTGCCCGCAGCGAAGATGACGCCACCTGCTCGGACTGGCTTGCCGAAAGCCGACGACGGGCATTGCTTGCCGATGTGGGGGTTGGGACCATCGACCAGGCGCTCCTTTCGGTTTTGCCCGTAAAGTTTCAGGCCCTGCGCCATTTCGGGCTGTCTTCGAAGATCCTCATTGTGGATGAGGTGCATGAGTTGGGCGAGCCGTATATCGGTGCCGAGCTGGAGGCTCTTTTGCGTATGCATCGCGCGGTCGGCGGATCTGCGATCTTGCTGACGGCCACCCTTCCAATGAAGCAAAGGGCGCGGCTTCTGTCGATCTATGGAGGGCTCTCGGACAGTCCTGCCTATCCGGCGCTGACGGTCGCGGGAGGTGTCGCTAGGACCGACCTGCCACAGGCGACGGGCCCTAAGGGAGCGGTGCAAGTCGTGCGGCTGGCCAATCAAGATGATGCTGTCGCGATTTTGGCCGAACATGCCGGTCGGGGAAGCGCCTGTGTCTGGGTGCGCAATGCGGTGGACGATGCCATTTCGGCCGTAGAGTTGCTGCGATCGAGGGGCATCGAAGCCCGCTTGTTACATGCGCGCTTTGCGCTTTCTGACCGCAAGCGGATAGAGGCTGAGATCCTGGCACGGGTTGGCAAGGCGGGCGTCGACCGCTCTGGGTTCGTTCTTGTCGGAACGCAGGTTCTCGAGGCCTCGCTCGATCTCGATTTCGACGTAATGGTATCCGATCTGGCCCCGATGGCTGCGTTGGTTCAGCGGGCTGGACGGCTGTGGCGACATATGGATGTCCGGCCTGGGGCTGCGCGCCCGGTTCCAGCCCCGATTCTGCATGTCTTGTCCCCCGATCCCGGGGAAGTCACCAGCGACCGCTGGTTGCAATCCGTTCTCGACCGGGGGGCCTATGTTTATCCTGTCGCCGATCAGTGGCGCACGGCGAAGGTCTTGTTTGACGCGGGGCGGATAGAGGCGCCTTCCGGTCTGCGAACGCTCATCGAGGCGGTGCATGGGGAGGAGACCATTCCTGCCCCCGATGTGTTGAGCGACGCAGAATCCGTGGCGGAGGGGAAGGGGGCTGCGGCTCGTGGACATGCGGCGCAGAATATCGTCGAACTGGCGGCGGGCTATCGCATGGGCGGGCAGGCCAATGACGATGCCATTTATCCGACGCGGCTCGGAGAGGAGCAACGCGTTCTGGTCTTGGCCCGCTGGGAAGATGGCAGGCTTTTTCCATGGGCGGTCGACATGTTCGAAGGTTGGGCGCTGTCCGAGGTTTCGGCGCGCCGCTCTCGCCTCGACGCACTGCCTCTTCCGGATCAGTCCGCTCCGGAGATCATGGCGATTACACGGGATTGGCCGGACTGGAAGCGTGCCGAGCAGCGCTTATGCCCCGTTGCGGAAGACGGACACATCTGCGCGGGCCTGCGATACGATGAAAGACTTGGGCTGATCTTAGGAGAAATAGCCACCAAGGTGGGCATTTAGCCCCATTTACAGCTGACGAACCGGATGCTTGTCTGTTTCAGACCTCTCTGGAAACGGAGCTATTATAAAGAGTGCTCAATCTGATCGAAGCCCCTTGGATTCCGGTTCTCTGCGAGGATGGCTCAAGACATGTTGTTGCTCCCTGGCAAATAGCCGAGCCCGGCATCCTGCGCCCGGACTGGCCGCGTCCCGATTTGAATTTGGCGTGCTATGAGCTTCTGATTGGCCTGGTTTTTCTGGCCGATCCGCCCGCAAACAACGGTGACTGGCAGCGGCGCTTTGCGCCAGATCCGGATCGTTTGAAGGAAAAGCTGGCACGCTTTGCGGTGGCCTTCGATCTGTTGGGCGACGGGCCGAGGTTCTTGCAGGATCTGGCCCCTTTGGACGGGACGCCGAACCCGGTCGATATGCTTTTCATCGACAGCGCCGGGGCGAATACGGCGAAGAACAATGCCGATCTTATGGTGCATCGCGACCGTTATGGCATGCTTGATCTGCCGCTGGCCGCCATGGCGCTCTACACTTTTCAGGCGCATGCGCCTTCGGGGGGCGCCGGCAACCGGACGTCGATGCGGGGCGGCGGCCCGTTGGTGACTATGGTCGACCCGGGAGATGGGCTCTGGTCGCTGGTCTGGGCGAATGTGCCCTGCGGCAGGTCTTCCGATCCCGATATCCTGCCCTGGATGAAACCCACCCGCCTGTCTGAGAAGGGCCAGAAAAGCCATCCGCCAGAGGGGCAGGTCTTTTCGGCTGAGGCCTTTTTTGGCATGCCGCGGCGGCTGCGGCTTGTCGGCTCTGGCGCGGGGATCGAGGGCGTCATCCAAAAGCCGTGGGGGGCGCACTACGCGTCGTGGAAGCATCCCTTGAGCCCATATTACCGGCTTAAGGCCGGTGCGGAATGGTTGCCCAAGCACCCGCGTCCCGGTCGGTTCGGCTATCGCAACTGGCTTGGGGTGATCGCGCGCGAGGCCGGGAGCGAGAACAGTGAGTTGTCGCTGTCGCTTCGCGATTGGGGGCAGCGCGGGGGAGAGGCCTCGGTGATCGTTGCGGGCTGGGCGATGGACAACATGAAGCCGCGTGACTTTGTCCTGTCGGTTCAGCCGTTTCTCGACCTTCCCATTGCGGCCGAAGACATGCTGGTTGGATTGATCCTTGCCGCCGATGCGGCAGCTGTGGCGCTGCGCGGCGCGCTTGCAGCCGTGTTGTCAGAAGGCGACGCCCGGGAGGCTGCACGAGAGGCATTCTTTGCGGCAACCGAGGGCATGTTCCTCGATCACCTTCAGACAGTGAAAGCCGGGGGAAGCCCTTGCGCCGACTGGCTGAACGACCTGCGCAGGCAAGCCCTGAGCCAGTTCGATGCGCTCGCCATGCCCGGACTTGATCGAAGGGAAAGCGATCGGATCCGGGAGATTGTCGAGGCGCGGAAAACCTTGTCGGGCTGCTTTGCAGGCTACGGAAAGCAGGGGAAGGCTCTCTTCCAGCATCTCGGCATGGAGCCTCCGGTGAGGGGTAATACGAGGAAATCGGCATGAGCGACGATCCGAAATCCCCAGGGGCAATCGCCCGTGGGTGGTGGCGCGCGAATCTTGGCGCCCGAGAGAGCGCCGCCGCACGGGCGCTGGCTGCGCGGCTCCGCCGGGCCGCGCCGATGGCTGCGCTGTGCGAGCCCGCCGTCATGGAACTGGCTAGGGCATTGCATATGGGGCCTGGAAAGGCGGACAGTCTTGTGCGGCTGGTATGCCTGCTGGCAGAGGTGCGCGAAGAGGATGCCGCGACACTTGCCCGACGGCTGGGCGGGAGCGATCCGACAATGTCACCGCTCAGGTTTCAGCGCCTCATGAGGGCGGAAGGCGATGAGTTGATCGCGCTCTTGCGGCGTGCTGTCGGCATGGCGGACCGTCGCTGCAACGTCGCTGCTCTGGCGCAGGATCTTCTCTATTGGGAGGAGGCCCGGCCGCGCTGGTGTTTCCATTACTTTGGGGCCGACGCCCCCAGGGACGACCTCAAGGAGAGCGTTAAATGAGCACGTTTCTGCAGTTTCATCTGCTGACGACCTATGGCCCTTCGAACCCGAACCGTGACGATCAGGGACGTCCCAAGCAGGCCATGGTGGGGGGCAGTCCGCGACTGCGGATGTCTTCACAATCCGTCAAGCGTGCCTTGCGCGAGAGCGCGTTCTTCGAGCTCGATCTGCAGGGGAACATGGGCATCCGAACCAAACGGCTCTTTGAAAAGCTTGTCGAGCACTTGGACACGCAAGGTGTTCCGGGTGATGTGGCATCCGAAGCAGCCGCCCAGGTGGCAGAGATATTCGGTAAGCTGGAAGCGCCGAACAAGGCTGATGGAAACCGCGTGGCGTCGACCCTTGCGTTCGTCTCGCCGGAAGAATGGCGGCTGGCCGAGAACCTCGCGGGCAAGATCGTTGCCGGTGAAGATATGCCCAAGGAGAAGGATCTGAAAAAACTGGTCCTGCGCCACGCCGATGGAGCCGTCGATATCGCGATGTTCGGGCGGATGCTGGCTGCCGATGCCGATTTCAACCGCGACGCCGCAGTCCAGGTCGCCCATGCCATCACGACCCATACGGCCCAGGCCGAGGAAGACTGGTTCTCGGCCGTGGATGACCTGAACAAAGCCGAGGATACCGGGGCCGGGCATCTTGGAGAAACGGCGTTCGGGTCGGGCGTCTATTACCAGTATGTTTGCGTGAATGCAGATCTTCTGGTCGAGAATTTGGACGGTGATCGTGACCTTGCTGCGAAGGGCGCCGAAGCCTTGGCGCGTGCGATCGCTCAGACCTCGCCGCGCGGCAAGCAGAACAGTTTCGCCCATCATCCCCGGGCTCATTACGTTTTGGCCGAAAAGGGGACGCAGGCGCCACGTGATCTCTCCGGGGCCTTCTTCTCGCCGATCAGGGAGCAACCGATCCTTGACAGCTCGGTGGCGTCGCTGGTCCGGACCCGGGACGACATCGATGCGGCTTATGGGCAGGCATGGGACGCCGATTGCATAATGCATGTTGGGGTGGGCGGAACGCTGGACGAGATCGTCCTGTTTGCGGGTGATGCCGTGCGAGACGCCTGATGCAGCCCTATCTGGTCTTCAGTATCACAGCGTCGCTGGGCGCTATGGGCGAGTTGGCCGGGCATGAGCGGCGCGGTTCCCTGATCTGGCCTGGCCGGTCCGCGATCCTAGGGCTTCTGGGCGCCGCGATGGGGATCGAGCGCGGCGGCGACTTCTCGAAGTTGGACGAGCTCGGTCTGGCCGTTGCCGTGTTCGATACGGGCGCGCCCCTGCGTGACTACCACACCGTGGAAACCGTGCCCTCGGCTGCGGCGAAGCATCCCAATTCCCGCCCCGAGGCGCTTGCTGCGGCGCGGGGGCGTACCAACACGACCATTACCCTACGGGACTATCGTGCCGGGCCACTTTATGGGATCGCTGTCTGGGGAGAGGAACTCGATGCGATTGCTGCCGCTCTGAGGCGCCCCCGTTACACCCTCTATCTCGGCCGAAAGTCCTGCCCCCTCGCGGCCCCCCCGGGGGCAAAGGTGGTCGACACCGTGTCGGCAGAGGAGGCGCTGACCCATCTGGATCTGCCGCCATGGCGCAGGCTGGATCGTCGTGGCGCACCCGTCGCCGCCAGGCTTCTTGTTTGCGGCTCGGAAGAGGGCGAGATCGTCCACGACGTTCCCGGCGACCGGCGACACCGGCATTTCACGCCCCGCCGCGTCACGGTTCGTAACGTCGAAATCGTTCCCGGAGGCGCTGGATGACCCTCTATCTCAGCCGCATCCGCCTGTCGCGCAGCCCCTCGGCCCAAGCCCTTTCGGGGTTGTTGTCGCCACCCGCTAGCGGCCCGCGCAGATCGGCCCATCACAAGCTTCTTTGGGCCGCCTTCGCCGACGGCCCCGACCGCCGCCGGGATTTTCTCTGGCGGGAAGATCACGACGGCGACTTTCTCACGCTCTCGGAACGACCGCCTCAGCCGATGGATCTGTTTGAGCCGCATCAAGTGAAGGACTTTGCGCCCGCCTTGGCTTCCGGAGCGTTGCTCGACTTTACCTTGCGCGCCAATGCCACGCGGATGAAACGGGGCGGAAAGCGTGTCGACGTGGTGATGGATGCGCTGTACGGACTGCCGAAAGGTGCCCGCGCAGCTGAGCGCATGATCGTGGCCGGGCGTGAGGGCAAAGCTTGGCTTGAACGGCAGGGCGAGACCGCCGGGTTTGAGGTGATCAGAGCGGAAGCCGACGACTACGCGACCGAGGTGCTGCCGGGCTATCGCGGTCCACGGAAGGGGCAGCCGCAATTCGGGATCGTCGATCTTTCGGGCCGGATTGAAATCGGCGATCCAGCAGCTTTCCTCGGGCAGCTTGCCCGTGGGTTCGGGCGCGCCAAGGCCTTCGGCTGCGGCCTGATGCTGATCCGGCGCGCGTCGTGAGCGAGGGAAATCTCCCGGGCCTCGCACCGCCGCGGCCCATTTCTCTCAAGGACAGATCCTCGCTAGTGTTCGTTGAACGCGCCCAGCTCGACGTGGCAGACGGCGCTTTTGTTGCCGTCAACGCCGACGGCACGCGGACACAGATTCCTGTTGGCGGGCTGGCGGGGATCATGCTCGAGCCGGGGGCGCGGATCTCTCACGCCGCGGTGGCGCTAGCGGCCCGCGTCGGCACCCTGATCACCTGGATCGGGGAAGGGGGCGTGCGGCTCTATTCCGCCGGGCAACCGGGAGGGGCGCGCTCGGACCGGCTGCTGTGGCAGGCATCCATCGCGCTCGACGATGCCGCAAGGCTGCGGGTGGTCCGAAAGATGTTCGCACTACGTTTCGGAGAAGAGGCACCGTCGCGGCGATCGATCGATCAGTTGCGGGGTATAGAGGGCGTGCGGGTCCGTGAATCCTATACTCTCCTGGCCAGACAATACGGTGTCGACTGGAGGCGCCGATCCTATGACCCGAAGGATTGGGAAGCAGGCGATGTGCCGAACCGTTGTCTGTCTGCGGCGACGGCCTGCCTGCACGGGCTGACCGAGGCGGCGGTGCTGGCCGCAGGTTACGCTCCTGCCATCGGGTTCCTGCATACCGGCAAGCCTCTCTCTTTCGTCTATGACATCGCCGATCTCTACAAACTGGAAACCGTTGTGCCGGAAGCTTTCCGGATCGCGGGGCAGGCGGGGAAGGGCAGGCTCGACATGGCGCCGGACCGGGCCGTCCGCCTCGCCTGTCGTGACGCCTTTCGTCGTACTGGCCTGCTAAAGAGGATCATTCCTGCCATCGAGGAGGTTCTCTCGGCCGGAAACCTTCCTCGTCCCGAGCCGCCGCCCGAGGCCGTTTCTCCCGCTTTTCCCGATGCGCCGCCGACGGGCGATGCCGGTCACCGATAGTCTATGTTGGTTGTTGTCGTCTCCAACGCCCCACCGCGCCTCCGGGGCAGGCTGTCTGCCTGGTTGGTCGAGGTGCGCGCAGGGGTTTATGTCGGCGACTATTCGGCCCGGACGCGCGAGATGATCTGGGAACAGGTTCTGGCCGGGCTTGATAAGGGGGATGCCGTCATGGTTTGGAAGGCACCGACCGATCAGGGCTACGACTTTGTGACGGCAGGTCAGAACCGCAGGATGCCGGTGGATTTCGACGGATTGAAATTGGTCAGTTTCTTCCCCGAGCCACCAAGCCGATAGGCGGAAGAGGACGGTAGGTTCTTTGACATCGTGAAAAATTTTTTAGATCAACGGTTTGCAGTAAGACTGTTCCCCGCACACGCGGGGATGAACCGGCGATGCAAAAAATGGGGGTCGTCACAAAAGACTGTTCCCCGCACACGCGGGGATGAACCGGGGGGTGGCGAGAGGGCGCCGCCGGGCATAGACTGTTCCCCGCACACGCGGGGATGAACCGCTGGTGAGCGTCAACCTGGACAGCCTGACATACTGTTCCCCGCACACGCGGGGATGAACCGCGCCGACCCCCGGTCGCGTCTGCCAGGTATTCCTGTTCCCCGCACACGCGGGGATGAACCGTTGTTACGCCAGAGCGCCGTCCCGTAATCTGCCTGTTCCCCGCACACGCGGGGATGAACCGTGCGATCTGGTGGCGCGGGGTCTGCCGCCACTCTGTTCCCCGCACACGCGGGGATGAACCGGGGAAAGTCAGGCTCCGCGTTCACAATGGCGCCTGTTCCCCGCACACGCGGGGATGAACCGCGCTCAGCAAACATGCGCAGGCTGTCGATGCCCTGTTCCCCGCACACGCGGGGATGAACCGCCTATGTGGTCTTCTCTGATCCAAGAAATTGCCTGTTCCCCGCACACGCGGGGATGAACCGGGGGGTTACACAGGCGGGGTTACTCTGGACGGCTGTTCCCCGCACACGCGGGGATGAACCGATGAAAGCTTGATCTTATGGCCGCTGCAATTGCTGTTCCCCGCACACGCGGGGATGAACCGACCGATTGCTCTGCGGCCGGGGGCGTTCTTTCCTGTTCCCCGCACACGCGGGGATGAACCGAGCCCCATCCACGCCCGCAGTCTGCAATCCGGCTGTTCCCCGCACACGCGGGGATGAACCGGCATTGGAAAGGCGGGGGAATAGATATGCCCCCTGTTCCCCGCACACGCGGGGATGAACCGGCGCTGCCGCCCTCCATCCAAGCCCGGCTCATCTGTTCCCCGCACACGCGGGGATGAACCGATCTGCCACCCGAGAGCGGCTAGTGCGTGCGCCTGTTCCCCGCACACGCGGGGATGAACCGTACCCGGTCACCAACATGCCGAAGGTGGGCGACTGTTCCCCGCACACGCGGGGATGAACCGATGAAAAGGACGCGAAAAAATGGCAAATAGCTCTGTTCCCCGCACACGCGGGGATGAACCGGGGCGGCAGGCGGTCGAGGCCCGGATGCGCGCCTGTTCCCCGCACACGCGGGGATGAACCGACACCCTGGCACGCGCAGGACGGGTGGGAATACTGTTCCCCGCACACGCGGGGATGAACCGCACCATGGCGACCTGAGCGCGGCCGAGGTCAACTGTTCCCCGCACACGCGGGGATGAACCGGGCAGCCGCGATCCGGAGGCGTGGATCTCCGACTGTTCCCCGCACACGCGGGGATGAACCGCCCCTTGCCCGTAGGCTGGGGACCATGGTCGGCTGTTCCCCGCACACGCGGGGATGAGCCGCCGGAAGACCACATCAGTGTCTGGCTCACCACCTGTTCCCCGCACACGCGGGGATGAACCGCGGATGCGCCGGGCGCAGGGAAAGGAGTGAGGCTGTTCCCCGCACACGCGGGGATGAATCGGAGGAGTCGGCCGCACTCTGATAGAAAGTTCCCGTTCTCTGCGCGCCTGGGAGTGAAGCGAGAGCTTGCTAATCATTCCGAATGACTTCCGGTTGTGGTGTACAAAAGCGTCGCGTGGCCGTGCGTCAGCGCTCAACAGATTAACTCCCTCTGACCGCTTCGCCGATCCGCCGCGCGATCTCGCCGGGCGAGGGGGCGATCCATCCGATCAGGGCGACCAGCACGATCCAGGGCGGGATGACATTGACGATGACGGTCTCGACGCGGTCGGCGCGGAGGCGGTTCTCGGACTGCTCCTGGCGGATCTCGCGGGCGCGCGGCCGAACGATGCTGGGCGCGTTCTCGACCTTCTGGCCCTGCACGTTTTCGGCCCCGGCCTGGACATTCGCGGCGAGGTTGGGGCCAAGCGGCGCGGGCAGCCCGCCGCATCCGGCCAGCAGCAGCGCCGCGAGGAGCGCCCTCATGCGCCGTCCCAGCGGAACGGGACATTGGCCGGAACGCCGTCGAGCCCCTCATGGCAGAGCTGCCGGGCCTTGTTGCGGCGGATAAGGAGCCCCCGCACACCCTTGCCCCCGGCAAAACGCCAGCGCGGGAGCTCGTCGCAGGCGCCGCGCAGATCGCCCGCATTGAGCTTGCGGATCAGCGTCGAGCGTGCCGCCGCGCCGAGGCCCACATTATAGGCCCAGTCGAGGATCGCGACATAGCTCCGGGCGGGGATCCGGTCCTCGAGGGGATCCGCGATCAGCCGGTCGAGCCCGGTCTCGACCTCGGCCAGGCGGTCGGCGAACATCGCCCGGCACTCCGCGGGCGTATAGCTGTCGCCTATCTCCACGCCGCGCGTTTCGCCGAAGCAGACGGTCGGCACGCCCACGATGTCGAGATAGGCCTCTGTCTTCAGGCCCTCATTGCCGCCGATGAAGCTCAGCGCGAGGGCGGTGGCGGCCGCGCCGCGTTTCAGGATCCTGCGCATCGGCTCACTCCATCCTCTGGGCGATCAGCCGGGCGGCGAAGGCAGCCGCGGTCACCAGCGCCGAGAGCCCGGCGAAGAGGCCGCGCGGGATGCCCAGCAGATCGGGAGAGGCGAGCGAGAGCCCGGCCTCACAGCCCGAGAGCAGGCCCGCGAGCAGGATGAGACGGATCGACCAGGCGCGCCGGATCAGCGCGCGCCACTGGGGCACGAGGTGCATGGGGAATCTCCTGTGGCTGGGGGATCAGCGCGGGACGCGCTGCAGGACGGTCTTGATGTCGGCGCGAAGCTCGCGCAGCAGCGCGTTGGTCTCCTCGCGGTCGCGCTGACGGGCGGCGAGATCCTCGGCGCGCTGCCGTTGCCAGCGGGCCTCGAGGGCGCGAATCTCCTCGGCCAGCCGGGCGGTCTCGCGGTCGAGCGCGGCGGTATTGGTGCGGGCGCGCGCCTCGAGGCGCACCGACCAGACGGCCAGCCCGAGCAGCGAGAGCATCACCGCCCACCAGTCCCGGATCTGCGTGGTCAGTTCCTGCATGGCGGGCTCCGGCGCGACGCGATTGCCGCCGGGATCACGGCATCAGATCCAGCGGAAAGTAGGTTTTCCGTCTGACCAGAACGACTGTGCCATGCCGGAGATAAAATTCCGCATTGATACGGGCCCTGTTGTATTTGTAGTAGCTTTGATCGATCGTGCTTTTCCCACGCTCGGTCAAAAACGGCCCGCTCAAGCCGTAAATCACCGTATATCTGCGATCTCTGTCCTGATAAGTGTTTGAAAGAATGGTGCCATAATCTCGCCATTCCGATCTGTCCGGGATGTAGACTTCCAAAGTGATATCGCTGCGTGAACTGTTCGTTTGCACATCGATCAGGTAAAGCCTGTATTCGTACTCACCGGGGGAAAGCTCGGGGGTCTCGATATATTGGCCGCTGTTTCCGTTCATGGCGTGATCCCAGATCACGCCTGTCGCCCCATCGCCCACCCGCGCCGCATCATGGGGATGCCAGACGGCCTCGTTGACGGGGGCCCCCGTGGCTCTCACCCGCGCATCGATGGCGGCGGCCAGGATCTGTCCCGTGACAGCGCCGTAGATGTCGGAAAACGCATCCTTCGCCTGCGCCTCTGTCAGCTGGTTCACCCCGGCCGGAACGAAGCTGCCGGAGGCGAAGGAGCCCAGCGTGATCCAGCCATTATTGGCGATGTTGCGCATCTTCAGGGCGTGGGCGGCGGTATCGACCCAGATCATGCCGGCCGCGGTCTCGGCGGGCGGGGTCGCGCCCGCATTGCCGCTCTGGATCGCGGAAAGCACGCCCTGCAGCATGGCGAAGGCCTGGGCCTTGGTATGGCCGGTGTCGAGCAGATAGGTGGCTTGGGTCATGTCATCCTCATGCGGCCTGGAGGGCGGTCACGGTCAGGCCCGTGATGCCGATGGTGTAATCGGGGCTCTCGACGCTCAGGACCGCGCGGAAGCGGAAGGCCCGGCCCGAGAAATCGGCGGCATCGAAGCTCTGCCAGGGCCCCCAGCGGGCGGTGTCGGGATCGGTTTCTAGGGCGTCATCGGTGACCGAGACCTGCAGGTCGACATCGCCATAGGCATCCGTCGATCCGAGCCAGAGCCGGGCATCGGGCGGTGTCCACATCGCCGTGCCGGAGGGGCGCCAGAACAGGTCCCGGGCCTCCGAGATCAGGAGTTCGATATCCGAGATCAGCCGCACCGGCTGGACCGCGCCCAGATCGATCCGGCCCGCGAAGGCATAGCGCGCGCGGGTCTGGCCCGGTGCCATCGCCAGCACGCCGCCCGCAGCACTGCAGCCGGTGGCGGTCCCCGCGAAGCCCGGGGCCTCGGCCAGGGTGGCGACGGTCGTGGTCGGGATGATCGAGGCGGCGCGGACCGCGATCCCCGAGACCGGGCCGGGCGTGCCCATCGCGTCATAGGGGCGCGCGAGATAGGTGCCGGATTTGAGCGGCAGGGTCGCCTCGGTGACGCCGCCCGAGACCGATTTGCCGATGCCGGTCGAGCTCTGCCAGCTGGCGCCCGTCTGCGCGGTCGCGTGGCGGAACTCGATCCGGCCGCCCTGGCGCACGTCGAGCGACGGGTGCCGGTCCCAGCGCAGCATCGCCACCGCACCCCCCGAGGCCTGGACCGAGAGCCCGGTGATGGCGCGAGGCGGGGCGTTTTCGCCCTGCACGGCGGCGGCGCCTGCCCAGGCCCAGTCCGACCAGATGCCGCGCGCGTTCCGGCCGCGCACGCCGAAGGCATAGGGGCCGGGCGCGACATCGTCGATCATGTCCTCGGGCGTGTCGGTCAGCCCGCGCAGCGTGGGCTCGGCGGCCGAGACCGGGCGCCAGGCGAATTGCCAGGTGTCGACGAAGGGATTGTCGGTCATGGCCGCCAGCCGCACCCGGGTCTTGACCCCGCCGCCGCCGCGCGTCTCGTACAATTCCTCGGTCATGGTCGGCGCCGAGACCACCGGTTTGGCGGTCGGCGAGGGCAGGGTGGGCACACCGCCCGCGGGCTTGGGCATCTCCTCCGAGGTCCGCCAGTCGAAGATCGCGGGACCGGTCTCGATGCAGCTGAGGGTAACGCGGACCCCGTCCTTGCCGATATGGACGGTGCGGCCGGTGACCTCGAAGGTCTTGGCCGTCCAGCCCCGGCGCGGCAGGCTCACCCGGATGTTGTCGCCGAGCCGGACCGGCCAGGCGGCAAGCGAACAGGGCAGCGTGACCTGTTTCTGGCGGCGGCCCTTCAGCAGCGCCAGCTTCATCAGCCGCTGGCCGCGGGCAAAGCCGGTCTCGCCGGGCAGCTCGCCCATGTCGAGCACCAGCGGCTCGCCATTATCGGCGGCGATATAGGTGGCGCTGTCCAGCACCGGCAGGTCGGTCACGACATGCTCGTTTTCCGGATCGGCATATTGCGCCTTCACGGTGTTGAACTGCTCCTCGAAGGGCTTGCGCGCGGTGACCTGGATGCCGCCGACCAGCATGTCCTCGGTAACGGTGAAGGCGGGCTCTTCCCAGGCCGCGCCCCCGACGGTCAGGCGGCCGCGCTCGCAGGTCCACCAGCCGCCCCAGGAGGAGGACAGGTCGTTCAGGTTCTCGGCCGCGGTGGCCTCGGTCTCGAGCACGCCGTTGAAGGCATAGCGGTCCTCGGTCCTGCCCGAGGCCAGCGGCACCTGTTCCTCGGCCAGGTTGGCCAGCGCGAGGATCGTGTCCTCGTCGAGATCCCCGGGGCGCCAGCCCGGCCCGCCCCGGAGCTGCGGCGTCAGCATGTAATCGCGCAGGCAGAGCGCCGGATTGGTGCTGTATTTTACCTGGCCGTCGCGCGGATCGTAAACGCGCTTGCCACGGCACCTGACCCGGATCTGGGGCGCGCCGCTGGGGAAGAGGTCGCGGTCGTAATCGGCCTCGAAATAGACATAGGCCACGCCGCGCAGCCGATGCGCCTCGGTCCATTCGCGGGCGGCCGCGACATAGCGGGCCTCGGCCGCCTGATCCTCGCCGCCATTGTGGACGCAGAGGCGCACGCGGCCTTTGTAATCGCTTCCGACCTGGCCCCAATGATACGGATCGCCGCTGCCCGCGGCTTCATCGCGGCGGTATTGCGCCTCGGTCCAGACCAGGGTCTCGCCCAGCCAGATCTCGACCGCGCCGTCGATCTCGTGGCAGGCCAGCGGCATGATCGAGTGATAGCGGCGATGCGGCTTGCCCCCGGCCTCGGTGGTGGCGCGGGCAACGATGGAGCCCCCGAGCATGCGCTCGCCATAGAGGATCCGGCCCGTCGTCACCGGCTGGATCCGGTTGAGGGTGATCTCGTCGCGGGTCTTGGCCTGGGGCTTCTTCGCCATCGCCATCTGGATGCCGGTCAGCACGGCCGCGAGCGCAGCCTGGCCCATGATGGCGGTCGCGGTCAGCCCGGCCATCCAGCCGCCCGCCGCAACGCCAAGGGCCGCCACCACCGGCGGCATGGCATGGGCGGGTCCGGCCAGCAGGATCAGCAGCGCGGGAAGGATCAGTCGATACGCCATGCCGCCTCCGCGGTCAGGACCGGGCGGCGCACCAGGCCGTTCCGGCCCATATGCTGCGCATAGCGCCCCGTCACCACGCCCATGGCGCCCGGCATCGCGCCCTCGCAGGCGGTCATCACCCAGTCGCCGCGCCGCGCGCCCGCGACCGGCAGCCGCGCCAGATGCGCGTCGACCAGCGCCTCGATGGAGCCGAAGCCCAAGGACACCAGCACCTTGGCCGCCTGAAACTCGCTGGCATAGGCGGGCAGGCCCGGGATCGGATCTTCCCAGGTCATGCTCCGGGCGACGGCCCGGCAGAAGCCCAGGCAATCGGCCGTGCCCCAGGCAAAGGGCCGGTCCTCCCAGTCCCGCACCGCCGCCGACAGGCGCCGCTCCCAGCCCGCGCGCCTCACGACCGCCCCCAGGTATCTTCGCGGTTCTGGATCGCCTGGACCAGGTCGAAGCCCTGATCGCCCGGAAAGCGCTTCTTCTGGTCCTCGGGCAGGTAATAGAAGGGGAACTTGCGCCCCAGCGCCATGCTGCGCGGCTCGAGCGCCAGCGTCGTCGTGGCGGTGTCGGGGCCGTCATCGCTCTCCATGGTGTCGGCGACCCCGTCGAAGAGCACATCGGCCGTCTCGATCTGGCCGGTCTCGTCGAACAGCGCCAGGAACACCGTCACCCGGCGGCGCTGGAACTCCTCGAGCTCGGCCAGCGCCACCACCTCCGGGTCGAGCCCGGAAAGCGTGATCGACAGCCC
Organism: Rhodovulum sulfidophilum DSM 1374; assembly: GCF_001633165.1. NCBI lineage: Bacteria > Pseudomonadati > Pseudomonadota > Alphaproteobacteria > Rhodobacterales > Paracoccaceae > Rhodovulum > Rhodovulum sulfidophilum. The sequence continues at coordinate 2,473,967 of NZ_CP015418.1, forward strand.
CGGAATGCCCTCGCCCGAGGTCGCCTGCGCCTCGCCGACCGAGAGCATCTGCCCCGCGCCGAGATAGGTCACGCCCTCCCAGTCGACGGTCCCGTGCCCGGTGAACATCGCCAGATCGCCGGTATCGAACCGGCAGCGCACCAGCAGGCCCAGCATCCTGTCGCCGCTTGCATCCATCACAGCGCCTCCATGCGTATTTATATGCGCCACGCCCTTGCGCGAACCGGCGGTTGGGCGTATTTATGTGCGCATGCTGAGTGAGGGGTGGACATGCTGGAGACCAACAGCCGCAAGATCGTCAAGCGTCTCGAGCAAGACGGCTTCGAGCTGGTGAAGGTCACCGGGTCGCACCACAAGTTTCGCAAGGGCGACAGGATCGTGACGATCCCCCACCCGAAGAAGGACCTGCCCATCGGCACGGTCCGCAACATCTACAAACAGGCCGGTTGGCTGTAACCGAAGGGAGAGCCCCATGCGTCACTACATCGGCGTCGTGCACCAGGAAGACGACAGCGCCTTCGGCATCCATTTCCCCGACGTGCCCGGCTGCTTCTCGGCCGCCGATGCGCTCGACGATCTTCTGGCCAATGCCAGCGAGGCGCTCGCGCTTCATCTCGAGGACGAGATCCTGCCCGAGGCGCGCAGCCTCGATGCCGTTCGGGCCGACAGCGACGTGGCCCGTGACCTCGAGGCCGGGGCGTTCCTTCTGGCGGTGCCGTTCTTCCGGCTGAGCGGGCGAACCGCCAAGGCGAATATCACCATGGATGCGGGGCTGCTGGCGGCCATCGACCAGACGGCGAAAGAGCGCGGGCTGACCCGCTCGGCCTTCCTGGCCGATCTGGCGCGGCGCGAGATCACCGGCTGAGCCCGGGATCACAGCGCCTCTCTGACTTGCAATATGCGTGTCCGGATCCGGGACTGGCTGCCGCTGTAGCTGGTCTCGGGCCCGGCCAGCGCCCAGGTGCCGAAGGGCGCGCGCATCGTTACCGGATCGCCCGGGGCGACGGGGCGGCGCAGCCGCGGCCAGAGCGTGACGCTCTGCCGGAAGGCCGGTGTGGGGGCCTCGGCCGCGGTCACGATATGCAGATGGCGGCCGAGGGTCAGGTAATCGCCCGGCAGCGCCCGGTCGCCCGCCCTGGCGAGCTGTAGCACCAGCGCCTGCGCCCGGGCATTGGCCGCGACCGCGACGACAGGATCGGCCGAGATCTTGCCATAGGGGCCTTCGTAGTCGACTGGCCCCATCTCGAAGGTCCCGGCCATCCCGTTCAGGCCCGCCAGCCAGGCTTCGGTCGCGGCATTCTCGGCCGCCGAGACATGGGTCAGGGTCAGTTCGGCCGCCCACATCCCGCCCATGAAGTCATAGGCGGTCTGGGCAAAGCTGTAGGGGCTCTGCACCCGCAGGCTGCTGGTGATCCGGGTCAGGGTGAAGGCGGCGACCCGCACGCTCTTCGGTGGAAAGGCCATCAGCTCGCCCCTCCCGCCCGGGCCATCCGCTTGCGGCGGTCGTAGATCTCCGAGGCCTGGCGTCGGCTTTCCGCCCGCACGGCGGCCGCGATCTGCTCGGGGCTGGCATTCGAGCCCTGCACGCTGACATAGACGTCGCCGCCCCGGACCGCGCCGAAGCCGCCGAAGCCGCCGCTGTCGCGGGTATGGTCGATCACGCTTTCATTGGGGTGCAGCATGGCCAGGAACCCGCCCTTGCCGTCGAGCCCGCCCGCGCGCGGCCCGAGGGGCGTGCGCCCGCCGCCGTCAAACGACCCGCCCTCCATCACCTTGCCGATCAGATCCCCGATGGGCTTGACCGTCCCGCCGCCGCCGCTTGCGCGGCCACCGAAGAGCCCCGAGAACAGCCCGTCGAACATGGAGCCCAGGGCGTCCGAGAGCGGGCTCATCGCGCGGTCGAGCAGGTCGTCCAGCATCCGGTCGGCCAGCGCCGAGACCGCGTCGCCCGCATCGCCCGAGCCCTTCACGATATCCTTGAAGAAGCTCTGGAAGCTGCTGCTTGTGGCGTTGACGCTGGTGCCCAGCCGGGTGAGCCCGCTCTCGACCTCGTCGACGCCAGAGCCCTTGCCGCCCTTGCCGTCACCGGAGAGGGCATCGTTCAGATCCCTGAGCGCGGCCTTGGGCTGGGATCTGCTCGCCGTCATGCATCCACCCTGCACCCGGCTCTGCAATTCGGGCGTCCGCTGGCTGCATGTGCCGCCGACCAACGCCCCGGCCGAGGCGCGCCCCGACGAACGCGCCGCCTGGCCGGATCTGCCCGAGGACACCCGCCGCGCGATCATGTGGCGGCTGCTCGACGAGGGGGCCGCGCTGTTTTCGGCCTGCTGGCGCGCCCCGATCCCGCGCGTCGCGGTCGAGAACCCGGTGATGCACCGCCACGGGCGCGCGCGGCTGCCGGCCGATCTGCCGAAGCCGCAGATCGTGCAGCCCTGGTGGTTCGGCGAGCCGGTTTTCAAGGCGACGGGGCTCTATCTGCGCGGCCTCGCGCCGCTGAGCCCCACCAGCCGGCTGACCCCGCCCGCGCCCGGCACCGAGGCGCACAAGCGCTGGAGCGCAGTCCACCGGGCCCCGCCCGGACCCGACCGCTGGAAGATCAGATCCCGCACCTTCGAGGGCCTCGCCGCCGCCGCGGCGGACCAATGGGGCGAAAACGCAAGAAAGGAGGCCGCCTGATGGCCGAGACCGCACCCGACCGGATCGAGGAGATCGAGAGCCTTGCCCGGCACAATTGCGACGAACTGGCGGGGCTGACTGCCGCGCTCGAGGAGCTCCGCACCCGTGTCGCCAGACTGGAAGGCGTCGACGCCGCCCCGGCAGCCCCGCAGAACTGCCCCACCTGCCGGGGCAGCGGGTTCATTCGCGACTATTGGCACCCGTACTGGGACAACGGCTACACGGAGACCGACTGTACGGCCTGCGGGGGAACGGGGAAGCTGACGGCCGGAGGCGCGACCGATGGTTGAGCGCCTGCTGTCGATCCCGGAAGCGGCGCGCGCACTCGGGGTTCCGAAAGAGAGCCTGCGGCGGGCGGCCGACACCCATGGAAAGACCATCCGCATGGGGCGGGCGGTCAGACTGCATCCCGACGATCTGGAGGAATTGATCGAACTATGCCGCGTCGAGCCGCAGGTGCTCGCCTTTACTGGCGGGAAAGGAGCGACGGTCAATCCGTCTGGGAAATCCGAGACACGGGCGGCATCCGAATCTCGACCGGCGCGCGCTGCCGCGCAGATGCTGAAGCGCAGCTCGCGGCATATATCGAGCGAAAAAACCGGCCGACTGGCCCGGTTGCCGCAGATGAGTTGAGCGTGTCCATGTGCCTTGCGATCTACGCAGAAGAGCACGCGGCCCATATTTCCGCGCCAGAGCGCATCGGCTACGCGATTGAAGCACTTGATGAATTCTGGCGCGATCTGGCCGTGTCGGCCGTCTCTGGCGGGACATGTCGGCGCTATGCCAAAAGCCGGGTGCGACGCTTCAAGGACGGCAGCACTTGCCCGATAAGCCCGGGCACGATCCGCCGCGAGCTGAACGTCCTGCAGGCCGCCATCAACTATTGCCACGGCGAGGGCTATCTCATTACCGCGCCGAAGGTGGTTCTTCCTGTCCGGCCTGATCCGGTCGAGAGGTTCCTGACCCGCCAGGAGGCCGCCTGGCTTCTGCGCGCGGCCAGAAACCTGCGTCGGGACGGTCGGCACCTCACCGACTTCATCCTGCACGGGCTTTATACGGGCAGCCGGAAGGACACGATCCTCGGCATGCATATCGACACGCCCAGCGTTTCCGGCGGCCATGTCGATACCGTGAACGGCATCCTCTACCGCAAGCCGATGGGCAAGGCCGAGACGAAGAAGCGGCAGCGTCCCGCCCGGCTGCCGCCGCGCTATCTCGCGCATCTCCGGCGCCAGGCCGCGAACGGGCGACGATTCGTGGTCCAGGACTGCGACGGATACAGGGTCGGCGACATCCGGAAGGGCTGGGCGCGGGCGGTGCGGCTGGCCGAGGAGCTGGCGGCCGGGCAGGGGATCGAGATCGATCTCACCATGCCCGACGGCAAGGGTGGCCGGAAATACATCACGCCGCATGTCCTGAAGCACACGGCGATCACCTGGGCGCTTCAACGTGGTGCGTCGATCTGGGACGCGGCCGGGTATTTCTCGACCAGCCCCGAGACGATCCAGCGGGTCTATGGGCACCATGCACCGGACCATATGCAGACCGCGGTCGAGGCCATGGATCGCCGCATCTGAGCTTCAATCCGCACCGAAACCGCACCGAAGGCGAATCCATGAGGGGAGAAGTGGGGCGTAAGTATCTGATTTATTTGGCGCACCCGAAAGGATTCGAACCTTTGGCCTCTGCCTTCGGAGGGCCTGCCGGGGGTGTATGTACACGTAATATTCCCTATGCGTTCTTGAAATGATGCCGTTTTCCGCAGTCTCGACCGGTGCAAACGGGACTTCATCAGGACTGCTCATACGTCTCTGGGGCACGTGGGCGTCCGGTGACGGCAAAGCTCAATCCCTTCCCCAAAGCCTTGCCGCTCAATCGACCCGCTTCTTGCGCAAACACCCTCGTTTGAGGGGCGAAGCCAGCCTTCGCCTATGGCGCTGCATTCGGGAGGCTGGGCTCGGAGCGGACCTGCGGTGGCGCAGCATGGCGCCGGAGCGCCTCGGGCCGCCCGCGGATCACGATAGCGGCCGTTCATCCCCGTTGCAGCATGCACTCTGGCCGCCAAGGTCAGGAGGGCGGACGAAGCGGGCATGCGGGCGCTCAACACGCTGCTCCTGGTGTCACAAATCTCGATCCTGTCTCGTCTTGTGAGTATAGACAGAGAACGGAGACAGCGATGACCCCTCGTATGAATTACTACAAGGCCGCGCCGGATGCGATGAAGGCGATGATGGCGGCCGAGGAGACGATAAAGGACCTATCCCTGCCTGAAGCCCTGCGTGAGCTGGTCAAGATGCGCGTGTCGCAGATCAACGGCTGCGCTTTCTGCCTTGACCTGCATGCCCCCGCCGCGCGGCAGGCCGGTCTGTCGCAGCAGAAGCTGGATGTCCTTGCGGCTTGGCGAGAAAGCCCGGTCTTCGACGATCGCGAGCGTGCCGCGCTGGCATGGGCCGAGGCCTTGACGCGCATCGAACAGACCGGCGCACCGGATACCGACTACAGGCTTCTGGCCGCATCCTTCGATGAGCGTGAACGGGTCGAACTGACCTTCGTGATCACCATGATCAACGCATGGAACTGCTTTGCCGTCGGCTTTCGCCAAGTCCACACGCTGCGCGAGGCTCGAGATGCGGCAGGCTGACCCGCATAGTCAGATCTTCGAGGGCGAGCGCCGGCGTCTGGCGGGGCTCGCCTACCGCATGACCGGATCGGTGGCCGAGACGGATGATATCCTCCAGGACGCCGCGTTGAAATTCCGTGACGCCGATTTGTCCGGCATCGACCGTCCGGCCCGGTGGCTTTCGACGGTCGTGATGCGACTGTGCCTCGACCATCTGCGCTCGGCACGGGTGCGCAGGGAAACCTATGTCGGGGCATGGCTGCCCGATCCGTTGATCGCCGATCATGCCCCCGGCGCGGAAGAGGAGTGGATCCTGACCGAGGATGTCGGCATCGCGCTGATCCTGACCCTCGACAGCCTGACACCCGAGATGCGGGCGGCGTTCATTCTCCGCGATGCATTCGACTACAGTTTCGAGGAAATAGGCCTGCTCGTTGACAAGACCCCCACGGCGTGTCGGCAACTCGTCTCCCGGGCGCGGCGCAGGCTGGCTGGGGCCGAACCTGCCGATCCACCGTCGAGCGAAACGGATCATCCGCTCGTCACCGCCTTCTGGGAGGCAAGCCGGCAGGGCGATATGGATCGTCTGCTTGCCCTGTTTGCCGAGGATATCGAGGTTCACACCGATGGTGGCGGCAGAGTGAAAGCGGCCATCAACGTGCTGAACGGGTCTCGCAACGCTGCCCGCCTGTTCGCCGGCCTTGCCAGAAAGCGGACACTTCCGGTCGGGCCCTGTCCTCCGCTTCGGTGGATCAACGGCTCGCCCGGTTTTGTGTCCATTGAAGGGGGCGTCCTGCAGACCACCGCCCTCTCGATCCGGCGCGGCCGGATAGAAGCGATCTGGATCATGAGGAATCCCGACAAGCTCAAACATCTGCGCTTGCAGATGTCGGCGCGGAGGTTCCGACGAACCGGCGTTGACGCGTTGGCCGATGCATTCCCAACCACAGACGTTATATGAGCCGACTTGCGACAGAATCCTATTGGTGTGGAATGTGGTCGTGAAGCTCGAAGCCGACCTGCGGCAACCCGACGCGACGCACGAGCGCCTCGGGCCGCCCGCTCGGGCGCTCGCTGCCGATAGCCGCCGTTCGACACCTCAAGCCCGCGCCGCCTGCGGATCACGGAAGCGGCCGTTCATCCCCGCTGCGGCATGCCCTGGAGCGATCTTTTCCGCGACTCCTAGAGGCCTTGCCGAAGGCCAGAAAAAGGAAGTTCGCTGCGACGACGAACGTTCGTCCTTGCGAATAAAGCCAGCTGACCGCGGAAATGCAGGATTCGCCGTCATTCGATTTTCCGAAGAATGAGTTTATTTGCGCGCGCAAGAATTTCGCTATCATGCGGCGCAACGCGCGGCTGCCAAGACAAGCATGAGCACGTCGCGCCCTGGTTCGTGTATCTTAGCGAGAGCTGTAAATTGAGCGGTTAATACAGAAGACCGCATTCTTTTCACTAGTGGGGCAGACTATGGCCAGAGAAGTCAACGAAACAACGGACGATAAGGAAGCTGCCGACGAGAAACCCGCTTCTACGATCCTGCTTGCGTCCGCAGATGATTTCGCAACAATCGATCTTGAGAAGGCGTTGGAAGGGGTTGATCGCGCCGACGAGCGTGCGCTGGAACAGGCGCTAGGCATGGCTGCGAAGGCGGCTGAAGACTCCGGCGATAGAGCTGAAGCGCGCGGCTACCAGCTATTGATGTTTCTCTGCACACTCCAGTTGCGCGTCGAGGATCCGGGCCCGCCCTGGGGGCCAAGGTTCGTCGGTCGGGAGGGGAGATCCTACACGGCAAGTGACTTCCGCGGGCATCAGAATACCGTGCTCGCGGGCATCGTCGACGGGATCAGGCACCCTGCCCTCAGGGCGAGGGTCGCAGATGTCGTGTGGTACAACGACCGCGCTCAGGGCGCCGCTGCCGCGGTAGCCATCGCAGCGTACAGCGAGGCCATCGAGCGGCGCTTAGACGGGACATATGCTCCCGAATTTAGGGATGCAGAGCATATTCTTGATCTGGTCGACTGGCTTGAAAGGTCGCTCCAGATTTCGTCAATGTCCTGCAAGCGTCGCGAAATTCCTGAAACCGTGCGGTCAGCGTTCGAGGCGATGTACGAGCGCGCTTTGAATTCTGGCCAGTACGTCGCCTTCGAGCGGGTCGCAAACCTCGCGGTGGGCTACGAGTTGGCCGACTGGTCCAGAGTGGCGACTGATGCGTCGAAGCTCGCCAAGAAGCGCACCGGAGGTGACTACCCGATGGCTGTTCAGGCGGTGTGGAACCTTGCCGCCCGAGCTTACGCAAAGATCGGCGCCGAAGATAGCAAGCGCGAATGCCAGGCACAGTCTGTCGAAGAAACACTGAGAATGCGCGCGCAGGTCAGCTCCGCGGCGGCTCAGGCCTACTGGACACGCAAGGCCATTGGCGAGCTTCGGGCCGCTCGCGTCTTCAAGGATCGCATCACTGAGCTTCGGAAGGAATTGCGCGAACTGCAGGAGGCGTCGCTGGACGAATTCGGGCAATTCAGCATCCCGCTCGATATCACGCAGGAGCGCAAAGGGACGATAGAATTATTCGAAGGGCTAACCCTACCGGACGTGCTGCTCCAGTTTGCACTTCTGGCCTCGGCGCCTAAGCTGGAACATCTCAAGCAGCAAGCGCTCGAGAGTCGAAAGGACGGTTTCGTCTCGTCGGTCTTCGGCGGCAGCTATTCCGACCATGAGGGAAAGACGGTAGCCGAGACGCCCGCCCTGAAGCTTGATGGAGAGCCTGACGGTGCTTGGCTGAAGGAGCAGTACCTTCGGACACTCGATATTTGGTGGCACCAGATAGTTGGCGGCTACATCGAGCCTGCGCGTCGCACCATCATGGCCCGATTTCCGTTGGAGGTCAGGCACTTTGCGGCCATCGCTCAGATGAGCCCTTTCGTCCCTCCTGGGCAAGAACACGTGTTTGCTCTAGGGTTTGCGCGGCTCATCCAGGGAGACGCCGCTTCGGCTGCTTACCTGCTGATCCCTCAGCTTGAGAACTCTCTCCGCCATGTGATGCTTAACGCCAGCCGAGAAACATCCAAGATAAAGCCTAATCTTCTCCAAGAAGAGCGATCGCTGTCAGGGATGCTAGGGTTTCTTCGCCCAGAATTGGAGGATGTTTTCGGGGCCGATATCGTCAATGAAATCGACCTGCTATTCCATCACAGCCCCGGCCCTCAGCTTCGGCACGAGATGGCGCACGGCAAGGTATCCGCAGGCCAATGCTACCACGCGACAGGTGTCTATGCTTCATGGATGATTTACCACCTTACTTGTCTCCCCTTGATCAAGCACTGGAAAGAGCTCGTTGCCTCCGAGATCGAACAGGCTGCGCTCTGAAGTTTTCGAGGCAGCTCATGTTCCACCTATGAAGCTGGTAGATAAGACAAAATTTACGTGCTGCAGTTGAAAATATTGGAGAAACACCCAAGTCGCTTTAACCCCGAAGCTACGAACTTATGGTTCAGGCTGCGCGCCATTGAACGTTGTGCGCGCGCCCAGAAACGGTTCTTGCAGCTGGGATGGAAATACTTGGCGGACATTGGTTTGACTAGGGTCAGGACCCATTGATTTAGTCGAGCGAGCGTGATTCACCGTTCGAAAGCGAGCGGTGAACATGTCTGATCTTTTCTGGTTAGCCTATGGAGCAGCTCTCGACGAGCGACGCAGATCGGCCGAGGCTGTGTGAAAACTCGGTCAGGCATGGTCGACCCCGAAACGATGTTCTTCCAAAGGAGCTGCGGCAGTATTTCGTTCTGGCACGGGTCGCCGCACACGGGCCACTGAGGAAAGTGTTCCCACCAGATTCTCGAAATTGGAGTTTTCACACAGCCTCGGCCCTTTGCTGCCGTTCGTCGGGTCATCATTGCCGCAGCGCGGCTTCCCCATACCGGACCTTCATGGCACCGCGCAGCATAGCCCAGGGCCCTAAGGTCGGCTCAGCGCAGAGTATGAGGTTTGCAAAGTTCAGCGAAACGGTCCCAACCCGCAGCTCGGTGGGGCGGAGTGCGCCACGCCGAAGAAGTTCAGGTGGTGACAATGCCCAAGCGCAACGCTACCGTGGCGAATAATAAATGGATTGAGGGACTTTAAATGGATCCATACGAAAACCTTTCTGAAGACAACCACGTTGCGTTTCTTCAGCTCGAAAAAGAATTTCGGAATGAACTGGAAGCGGCGCAAGAAGATCAAAATTCAAGCTGGTCCTATATCGCCGCCGACTACATGAACAAGACACTTGCCGCCGCTTATGCTTTGGACGTTGATGCTCTCTCCGGGTTTTCTGTCAATACACGCGACAACAACGAGCATTTCAACGACTTCCTGCGCGCTGTGGACAACGTGATTATCCAGATGCGCATTGCAAATTCCCGAAGCCGAAACGCCATGAGCGTGGGGCTGACAGAAGCGCAGAAGACCAAGATTCACCACTTCATTGAGAAAATCCGTCGCGAAGTTGATTCGTCTTCTGCACCAGATTCCAAGAAAGACAAGCTCTATGACATATTGGCGAAACTCGCCCAAGAGGTAAGCAAGGCGCGCACTAGGTATGAGCGTTTTGCCGACTTGGCGCGGTCACTGGCTGGATTGAGTGCGGACGTTGAGCGCGAGGGCGCGCGCCCTTGGTGGCCTTGGTTTGAAAAGATTATGGGCGTTTTGGATGATGCCAAAGAGGCTGAGCCCAGTTTGCCAAAGCCGCCAGAAATCAAGAAGATCGAGCCGCCCCGCAAAGAGCTGCCCAAGCCTGATGCGGGATATGGCGGCGGGCGAGACCTAGACGACGAAATTCCCTTCTAATCGAAGCAATTTCGCTTACACTCTAATTGCGGCACGAGCGATTTGTGGGCGGCTGCGGGCTGGAAATGACGTCCTCCCGACTATGAGCATACACTTCTGGTGCTGCGCCGCCGCAAGTCCGCTCTCAGCCCGAAGCTGCCGGGCGAGCTTCGTCGCGGCATTCGGCTAGCCAAAGGCGAAAATTCAGTGGTGTTCATAGCTTGTTAACCTTGAGGAGAAAAAATGCTTGATGGCAGCGGCATAGACCCAAAACTTTTTCAAAACTATCTGCACCACTACAAAAAAATTGATGAAATAGATTATTCCGGTGATCGTCCTTACCTCACTTGCGAAGACGTGCTAGATGCGCATTTCTTGATTTGCAATCATTTCCTAAAGTTAGGAGATGGAATTGCGGGTTTTGGCCCAAAGGACTTTTACCTTCTTTCTTCTGCAGTTGGTCGGCAACTGGCTTCTGCCTTCGGCTCATTTGTTTACAATGATTTTTGGGACATCGCCTCTTCACTGATCTTCGGGCTGATCAACGACCACCCTTTCCACGATGGGAACAAACGGACTGCGTTTCTCAGCTCGGTTTTCTTCATGATGGAACATGGTTACACACCATCTGTGGACATCACCCAAGTCGAAGACTTCACGGTCGAGATCGCGGACTTCAAGCGCGCAAATGGCAGACATATGGAGGTCAGTGAAATCTCCCCAAGGTTCAAGACAATGTTTCGCAAGCAGGACAATAGAATGTCCTACATTGTGACATTCAATGAACTTCAAAAATTGCTGGGAGCACATGGTTGTTCCATTGGTTGTCCAAGCGGAAACTTCATCAACGTATACGTTGGCGACCAACGAGTATCTCAAATCGGCTTTCCAGGGTGGTCTAGGGAAGTATCTCGAAACGCTATTTCGACAGTGCGGAAGTCCACAGGACTTCTGCCTGAGAATGGCATTGATGCACAGGTCTTCTTTAAGGGGGCAGATCCACTGAGTGTTTTGATCGGCGCTTACGAAGAGCCGCTAAAGCGGCTTGCGTATCGCTGATCCCTTCATGCCGGTCTCCTTAGACGCTGCCTAAGACGAGAACGATTTTTTATGCGTGCCCAGTACAATGAAGTCTAAGAACTCATCGCGTTTGAATCCCTCAAGGGGGCTCGCACTAGCCATCTGTCGAGCCTCGCTCGATGGGCCGGAAGTGCCGGGCGATGCACGGGTGGACGCCAGGAGAGCCATGTCCGCTTCCTGCGCACAGCTGCCGTTCGTCGAGAGCGCAGCCAAGGTTGGCTCTCCGCCCAAACCTCCGAGATCCGGCCGACTCGGCGTCGAAGCGCGGTGAAGGTCCGGTTCTGGGAAGCTCGGCCGATACCTCGGAATGGGGCCGAACGTCCGGTCTCCGCCCTATGCCCCACACAGCCGCCCGGTCAGCGCGACCAGCTCCCGCTCCTCGGCGGCGGACTGCACCAGGCCGTAGCTCGCGGCGATCCGCCGGAACCGCAGCACATACTGACAGCGGAAGCCCGGATCCGGCGGCAACCAGTCGAGCGGCCCGCGCGCGCCTTTCGAGCGGTTCGCCGAGGCGCTGACGGGCAGCAGGTTGACCGGATCGCGGGCGAAGCGGGCGCGCTTCGCGGCGGGCCAGCTGGCGGCACCGTGGCCCCATGCATAGCGCAGCGGCACGATGTGATCGATGTCGAGATCGCCCGCCTCGGTGATCACCTGCCCGGTATAGGGCGCGAACCAGCGGCCGTGGCGCACCGAGCAGCCCGAGGGCGCGAGCCGCACCGGCACGGTGGAGAGGTCCGCCAGCAGCTCGGCGCGGGTATCGAGGCAGTTGCCGTCCGGATCGGTCCAGCCCGAGCCGAAGGCTGCGCGCTCATAGGGCAGGGCCGGTGCGACGCTCTGCGGCGCCTGCGCGACCGGCGCGCAGGTCAGGAGCGTCAGGCTCAGCAGGAGCAGGGACAGGAGACGGCGCATGGGATAGACCTTTTACCGGGCGCCCCCAAGATCCGGTTAAACGCCGACCGGGCCGGGGGAACTCATACGAGCCCCACCCTGACCTCGCGATTGGCGATGATCAACTCCCGCGCGGCGGTCGCGCCGCTCTTCGAGACCGAGTAAGTCAGCCGCACCTCCTCGATCACGAAGGCGCCGAACAGATCGCGGATCTCGGGCCGGTCGTTGATCGACAGCAGGAAGGCGCCCTTGATCCGGCCCAGGCGCTCGGCCAGCTCGGCGAACTGGTCGCGGTCGAAGAGCCCCTTGCCGTAATCGTCCTCGCCGCCCCAATAGGGCGGATCGAGATAGAACAGCGCCTGCGGGCCATCATAGCGGGCCAGCACGTCCTGCCAGGGCAGGTTCTCGAAGACCACGCCGTCGAGCCGGGTATGAGCGGCGTCGAGCAGCGGGCCGATCTTGGCCAGGCTGAACAGAGGCCCACTGTTCGGCGATATGCCGAAAACCCCGCGGAGCTGCCCGCCGAAGGCCAGCCGCTGCAGATAGAGGAAGCGCGCGGCACGTTCCAGATCGGTCAGCGTGGCCGGATCGCAGGCGCGGAGCCGCTCGAACTCGCGGCGCGAGGTGATCTGGAAGCGCATCACCTCCATCAGCTGGGGATAATGGCGCTGCAACACGCGGAAGAGATTGGTGATCTCGCCGTTCAGGTCGTTCGCCACCTCCAGACGCGGGCGCCAGCTTCGGCGCAGGAAGACCCCGCCCATGCCGAGGAAGGGCTCGACATAGGTGCGGTGCGGGATCGCCTCGATCCGCTCGATGATCCGCCGGTTGAGGGCCTTCTTGCCGCCCATCCACGGGGCGACGGGGGTTGCGGGGACGGTTTTTCGCATTTCGTTCATGTCAGGAACCTGTTCTAGGTCCGCCCGCTCTCGCGAGAGCCGGGCGACAGATTCCCTCTCGGGTGTCGGCGCAGCATCTGTTGACGCAGGCTGCGTGGTGAGGCGGTGCTACAACACCGCCTTGCCCCCGCCCGTAAGCGGGGGGAATTCAGTTGCGTGAGAGAAGGAAAGGGTGGCACCCCCAAGCGGGCACGCGAGAACGGGGCGACCCCCGCGGGCGTTGGGCCTGCGAGGGTCTAATTTAGTTTCAGTTCTTTGATAAGTTTAGTGGGCCCTTGCCTGGCCAGTTCCGTTGTTATAGCGGATACCCTAACCAAAGGTTGTCTGTATTATAGATAACTCGCCTTATGGTTGTATTTCTCATGATCGCCTTCCCCTGACCGCTTCGCCGATCCGCCGCCCGATCTCGCCGGGCGAGGGGGCGATCCATCCGATCAGGGCGACCAGCACGATCCAGGGCGGAATGACATTGACGATGACGGTCTCGACGCGGTCGGCGCGGAGGCGGTTCTCGGATTGCTCCTGGCGGATCTCGCGGGCGCGGGGCCGAAGGATGGAAGGCGCGTTTTCGACCTTCTGGCCCTGGACGTTTTCGGCCCCGGCCTGGACGTTGGCGGCGACGTTTGGCCCGAGCGGCACGGGCAGCCCGCCGCATCCGGCCAGCAGCAGCGCCGCGAGGAGCGCCCTCATGCGCCGTCCCAGCGAAACGGCACGTCGGCCGGAACGCCGTCGAGCCCCTCATGACAGAGCTGCCGGGCCTTGTTGCGGCGGATCAGGAGGCCGCGAATGCCCTTGCCGCCCGCGAAGCGCCAGCGCGGAAGCTCGTCGCAGGCGCCGCGCAGATCGCCCGCATTGAGCTTGCGGATCAGGGTCGAGCGCGCAGCCGCGCCGAGCCCGACATTATAGGCCCAGTCCAAAATGCCCACATAGCTCCGGGCCGGGATCAGGTCCTCGACGGGATCCGCGATCAGCCGGTCGAGCCCGGCCTCGAACTCCGCGAGCCTCCCGGCGAACATCGCCCGGCACTCGGCGGGCGTGTAGCTGTCGCCGAGCGCGACGCCCCGGGTCTCGCCGAAGCAGACGGTCGGCATGCCGACGATGTCGAGATAGGCCTCTGTCTTCAGGCCCTCATTGCCACCGACGAAGCTGAGCGCGAGGGCGGTGGCGGCGGCGCCGCGTTTCAGGATCCTGCGCATCGGTTCACTCCATCCTCTGGGCGATCAGCCGGGCGGCGAAGGCGGCCGCGGTCACCAGCGCCGACAGCCCGGCAAAGAGGCCGCGCGGGATGCCCAGCAGATCGGGCGAGGCGAGCGAGAGCCCGGCCTCACAGCCCGAGAGCAGGCCCGCGATCAGGATGAGACGGATCGACCAGGCGCGCCGGATCAGCGCGCGCCAGTGGGGCACGAGGTGCATTTGGGGCTCCTTTCGGGGGAATAGCTCAGCGCGGGACGCGCTGCAGGACGGTCTTGATGTCGGCGCGAAGCTCGCGCAGCAGCGCGTTGGTCTCCTCGCGGTCGCGCTGGCGGGCGGCGAGATCTTCGGCGCGCTGCCGCTGCCAGCGGGCCTCGAGGGCGCGGATCTCCTCGGCGAGCCGGGCGGTCTCGCGGTCGAGCGCGGCGGTATTGGTCCGCGCCCGGGCCTCGAGCCGTACCGACCAGACGGCCAGCCCGAGCAGCGAGAGCATCACCGCCCACCAGTCCCGGATCTGCGTGGTCAGTTCCTGCATGGGGCCTCCGGCGGATGGGCGCGCGCGGTGTTGGTGACGGTCATGGCGGGCCTCGTCATGGGAGGGCAGATCAGCCGGTGAGGTGTTCGCGGCGCCTGAACAGGCGGACGCGGCCGGTGCGGAAGACCTCGTTGATGCGTCCGCCCTCGGCCCAGCGGACCCGGACGGCACTCAGCGCCGAGGCCTCGGGGGCGCCGGTCGGGACGGCAAGATCCTCCATCCCGGCCTTCAGCGGCGCGTCCCAGATGCAGCCATGGACCAGCCGGGGCTGGCGCGGCATGGGCAGCCGCAGCATGCCGGAACAGACGTCATCCCTGCGGAAGCCCGCCCCGGGGAAGGACGTGAAGGGCGACCAGGTGCCGGTGACCTCGGGCCGCACCGAGATCTGCAGTGTGGAGGTGGTCTTGTTGGTGGCGACGGCCTCGAAGACCAGCGCATATTCGTATCCGTCCTCGAACTCGGGCGTCTCCACGTTCTGGATGCTGCCTGCCTTGTCGTAGCTCCAGATCAGGCCGGTGGCGCCGTCGCCGGGCCGGACCATGTCGAAAGGGTGCCAGCCCGGGATCACAGCGTCGGGGGCGTGGGCCAGGATCGCGGCGCGCAGGATCGCCCCGGTCACCGCGCCGTAGATGTCGGAAAACGCATCCTTCGCCTGGGCCTCGGTCAGCTGGTTCACCCCGGCCGGAACGAAGCTGCCGGAGGCGAAGGAGCCCAGCGTGATCCAGCCATTGTTCGGGACATTGCGCATCTTCAGGGCGCGGGCGTCGGTATCGACCCAGAGCATGCCGGCCGCCGTCTCGGCGGGCGGGGTGGCCCCGGCATTGCCGCTCTGGATCGCGGAAAGCACGCCCTGCAGCATGGCGAAGGCCTGGGCCTTGGTATGGCCGGTGTCGAGCAGATAGGTGGCTTGGGTCATGTCATCCTCATGCGGCCTGGAGGGCGGTCACGGTCAGGCCCGTGATGCCGATGGTGTAATCGGGGCTCTCGACGCCCAGGACCGCGCGGAAGCGGAAGGCCCGGCCCGAGTAGTCGGCGGCATCGAAGCTCTGCCAGGGCCCCCAGCGGGCGGCGTCGGGGGCGTCATCGGTAACCGAGACCTGCAGATCGACATCGCCATAGGCATCCGTCGAGCCGAGCCAGAGCCGCGCATCGGGCGGCGTCCACATCGCCGTGCCGGAGGGCTGCCAGAACAGGTCCCGGGCCTCCGAGATCAGGAGTTCGATATCCGAGATCAGCCGCACCGGCTGGACCGCGCCCAGATCGATCCGGCCCGCGAAGGCATAGCGCGCGCGGGTCTCGCCCGGAGCCATCGCCAGCACGCCGCCCGCCGCGTGGCAGCCCTCTGCCGCCCCCGCGAAGTCCGGCGCCTCGGCCAGGGTGGCGACGGTCGTGGTCGGGATGATCGAGGCGGCGCGGACCGCGATCCCCGAGACCGGGCCGGGCGTGCCCATCGCGTCATAGGGGCGCGCGAGATAGGTGCCGGATTTGAGCGGCAGGGTCGCCTCGGTGACCCCGCCCGAGACCGATTTGCCGATGCCGGTCGAGCTCTGCCAGCTGGCACCCGCCTGCGCGGTCGCGTGGCGGAACTCGATCCGGCCGCCCTGGCGCACGTCGAGCGAGGGATGCCGGTCCCAGCGCAGCATCGCCACCGCGCCACCCGAGGCCTGGACCGAAAGCCCGGTGATGGCGCCCGGCGGGGCGTTCTCGCCCTGCACGGCGGCGGCGCCTGCCCAGGCCCAGTCCGACCAGATGCCGCGCGCATTGCGCCCGCGCACGCCGAAGGCATAGGGGCCCGGCGCCACATCGTCGATCATGTCCTCGGGCGTATCCGTCAGCCCGCGCAGCGTGGGCTCGGGGGCAGAGACCGGGCGCCAGGCGAACTGCCAGGTGTCGACGAAGGGATTGTCGGTCGTGGCCGCCAGCCGCACCCGGGTCTTGACCCCGCCGCCGCCGCGGGTCTCGTACAATTCCTCGGTCATGGTCGGCGCCGAGACCACCGGTTTTGCGGTCGGCGAGGGCAGGGTGGGCACACCGCCCGCGGGCTTGGGCATCTCCTCCGAGGTCCGCCAGTCGAAGATCGCGGGGCCGGTCTCGATGCAGCTCAGCGTGACGCGGACCCCGTCCTCGCCGATATGGACGGTGCGGCCGGTGACCTCGAAGGTCTTCGCCGTCCAGCCCCGGCGCGGCAGGCTCACCCGGATATTGTCGCCCAGCCGCACCGGCCAGGCGGCAAGCGAACAGGGCAGCGTGACCTGCTTCTGGCGGCGGCCCTTCAGCAGTGCCAGCTTCATCAGCCGCTGGCCGCGGGCAAAGCCGGTCTCGCCCGGCAACTCGCCCATGTCGAGCACCAGCGGCTCGCCATTGTCGGCGGCGATATAGGTGGCGCTGTCCAGCACCGGCAGGTCGGTCACGACATGCTCGTTTTCCGGATCGGCATATTGCGCCTTCACGGTGTTGAACTGTTCCTCGAAGGGCTTGCGCGCGGTGACCTGGATGCCGCCGACCAGCATGTCCTCGGTGACGGTGAAGGCGGGCTCTTCCCAGGCCGCGCCCCCGACGGTCAGGCGGCCGCGCTCGCAGGTCCACCAGCCGCCCCAGGAGGAAGACAGGTCGTTCAGGTTCTCGGCCGCGGTGGCCTCGGTCTCGAGCACGCCGTTGAAGGCATAGCGGTCCTCGGTCCTGCCCGAGGCCAGCGGCACCTGTTCCTCGGCCAGGTTGGCCAGCGCGAGGATCGTGTCCTCGTCGAGATCCCCGGGGCGCCAGCCCGGCCCGCCCCGGAGCTGCGGCGTCAGCATGTAATCGCGCAGGCAGAGCGCCGGATTGGTGCTGTATTTTACCTGGCCGTCGCGCGGATCGTAAACGCGCTTGCCACGGCACCTGACCCGGATCTGGGGCGCGCCGCTGGGGAAGAGGTCGCGGTCGTAATCGGCCTCGAAATAGACATAGGCCACGCCGCGCAGCCGATGCGCCTCGGTCCATTCGCGGGCGGCCGCGACATAGCGGGCCTCGGCCGCCTGATCCTCGCCGCCATTGTGGACGCAGAGGCGCACGCGGCCTTTGTAATCGCTTCCGACCTGGCCCCAATGATACGGATCGCCGCTGCCCGCGGCTTCATCGCGGCGGTATTGCGCCTCGGTCCAGACCAGGGTCTCGCCCAGCCAGATCTCGACCGCGCCGTCGATCTCGTGGCAGGCCAGCGGCATGATCGAGTGATAGCGGCGATGCGGCTTGCCCCCGGCCTCGGTGGTGGCGCGGGCAACGATGGAGCCCCCGAGCATGCGCTCGCCATAGAGGATCCGGCCCGTCGTCACCGGCTGGATCCGGTTGAGGGTGATCTCGTCGCGGGTCTTGGCCTGGGGCTTCTTCGCCATCGCCATCTGGATGCCGGTCAGCACGGCCGCGAGCGCAGCCTGGCCCATGATGGCGGTCGCGGTCAGCCCGGCCATCCAGCCGCCCGCCGCAACGCCAAGGGCCGCCACCACCGGCGGCATGGCATGGGCGGGTCCGGCCAGCAGGATCAGCAGCGCGGGAAGGATCAGTCGATACGCCATGCCGCCTCCGCGGTCAGGACCGGGCGGCGCACCAGGCCGTTCCGGCCCATATGCTGCGCATAGCGCCCCGTCACCACGCCCATGGCGCCCGGCATCGCGCCCTCGCAGGCGGTCATCACCCAGTCGCCGCGCCGCGCGCCCGCGACCGGCAGCCGCTCCAGATGCGCGTCGACCAGCGCCTCGATGGAGCCGAAGCCCAGCAAGACCAGCACCTTGGCCGCCCCGTATTCCGAACCGTAATCCGGCAGCCCCGGGATCGGATCTTCCCATGTCATGCTCCGGGCGACGGCGCGGCAGAAGCCCAGGCAATCGGCCGTGCCCCAGGCAAAGGGCCGGTCCTCCCAGTCCCGCACCGCCGCCGACAGGCGCCGCTCCCAGCCCGCGCGCCGCATCAGGTCCGCCCCCAGGTATCTTCGCGGTTCTGGATCGCCTGGACCAGGCCGAAGCCCTGATCGCCCGGGAAGCGCTTTTCCTGGTCCTCGGGCAGGTAATAGAACGGGAACTTGCGCCCCAGCGCCATGCTGCGCGGCTCGAGCGCCAGCGTGGTGGTGGCGGTGTCGGGGCCGTCATCGCTCTCCATGGTGTCGGCGACCCCGTCGAAGAGCACATCGGCCGTCTCGATCTGGCCGGTCTCGTCGAACAGCGCCAGGAACACCGTCACCCGGCGGCGCTGGAACTCCTCGAGCTCGGCCAGCGCCACCACCTCGGGATCGAGCCCGGAAAGCGTGATCGACAGCCCCGGAATGCCCTCGCCCGAGGTCGCCTGCGCCTCGCCGACCGAGAGCATCTGCCCCGCGCCGAGATAGGTCACGCCCTCCCAGTCGACGGTCCCGTGCCCGGTGAACATCGCCAGATCGCCGGTATCGAACCGGCAGCGCACCAGCAGACCCAGCATCCGGTCTCCGCTTGCATCCATCACAGCGCCTCTCTGATTTGCAGGGATCTTGTCCGGACCCGCGCCTGGCTGACGGAAAGCACGGCCTCGGGACCGGCCAGCGCCCAGCTGCCCCAGGGCGCGCGCATCGCCACCGGATCGCCCGGGGCGACGGGGCGGCGCAGCCGGGGCCAGAGCGTGACGCTCTGCCGGAAGGCCGGTGTGGGGGCCTCGGCCGCGGTCACGATATGCAGATGGCGGCCGAGGGTCAGGTAATCGCCCGGCAACACCCGGTCGCCCGCGACTGCCAACTGCAGCACCAGCGCCTGCGCCCGGGCATTGGCCGCGACCGCCACCACCGGATCCGTGGTGATCTTGCCATGGGGCCCCTCGTAATCCATCGCGGCCATGTCGAGCTCGAAGCGGCCCGCCGGACCGTTGAGGCTGGCGATCCAGGCCGAGATCGCGGCACTCTCGCGGGCATCGAATGCCGCCAGCACCAGCTCGGCCGCCCACATGCCGCCCATGAAGTCATAGGCGGTCTGCGCAAAGCTGTAGGGGCTCTGCACGCGGATCGAGGAGGTGATCTGCTTCAGCGTGAGCGAGGCCACGCGGACGGCATCGGGCGGGAAGGCCATCAGCGGCCCTCCCGGCGCTGGCGGGCATAGACCCGCTGCGCCTCCTCGCGGGAGACCCGGCGCACCGCCTCGGCGATCTGGCGCGGATCGGCATTGGTCTGGGCCACGCTGACATGCACATCGCCCATCCGGACCGAGCCGCCGCCGAGGCTGCCCAGGCGGTGGTTCGGGATCACCTGGGCGCCGCGGGGCAGGTTCACGAGCTCGGGGCCCGCCTCGCCGACCCAGGCAAGCCCGCCCGGGGCGCGGTCGGTGCCGCGGGCAAAGCCGGGAAGGCCGCCCGAGGGGAAAAGCTGGGTCACGGTCCCGCCGCCGCCGCTTGCGCCGCCGCCGCCGAAGAGCCCCGAGAACAGCCCGTCGAAGAGCGAGCCCATCGCGTCGGTCAGCGGCGAGAGCGCGCGGTCGAGCAGATCGTCGAGCATCCGGTCGGCCAGCGCCGAGATCGCGTCCCCCGCATCGCCCGAGCCCGAGATCACGTCCTTGAAGAAGCTCTTGAAGCTGTCGCCGGTCTTCCGCGCGGTCTCGCTGAGCCGTTCGGTCGCGGTGCCGATCCCGCCAAGCCCGGTCTGGTCGTCCTCGTCCTCCGGGAGCCTGGGGCGGCCGGGCCCGCCCGGGGGCGTTTCGGCCAGGGTCTCGCGCAGTGCCTTCAGCGTCTCGAGCGGCCGGGTCATGTTGGTGAACAGCCCCTCGACCTGGGTGCCGTAATTGGTAGCGTATTGCGCCGCGAGCCGGGACTCCTCGCGCAGCGCGCGCATGCTCTCGGCGCTGCCCGTGACCGAGGCGGCCAGCGTGCGGAAGGAGGCCCCGAAGCCCGGGATCAGCTTGCCGACGGTCGCAATGTTGCCGATGAAGCCCGACCAGCGCTGCTGTATGTCGGCCATGGCCTCGAGGAAGTCCGCGCGGATCGACCAGCCCATCTGCCGGACCGCGAGCGTGACCAGATGCGGCCCCTCGGCGATCCGCTCCCAGACCTCGGCCGCGACATCCTTCATCAGATCCAGCGCTTCCCCGAAGCCGCCCGTGGCCGTGACCAGCCGTCCGAGCTGATAGACCAGCTCGCCCGCCGCGATCACCGCGATGCCGATGCCCGAGCGGATCAGCGCGCCCCGGAGCATGGCGAGCGATCCCGCCAGCGAGAGCGTGGCGAGCCGTGCTGCCGCCAGCGCGCCGACATAGCGGACCCCGAAGGCGGTGACGGCCGTGCCGATCCAGGTCGAGATCCGCGCGAGGTTCTCGGTCAGCCCGTCGATCACCCTGCGCAACAGCCCGCCCTCGCGCAGCGCCTCGGTCATCGCCTGCGCCGCGCGGCCGAGGGCTGGCACCAGCCGCAGCGCCAGCTGCTGGCCCGCATAGCGCGAGATCAGCCCCAGCCGGGCGATCCGGTCATTGGCGGCCTCGATCTTCCCGGCCTCGACCGCATCGAGCGACAGCCCGTAGTCTTCGACATCCTCGCGCGCGGCGCGTATCGCCGCGCCGCCCTGGATCATCACGAGCGCCATCTCGCGGTTCCGGACGCCCAGATCGCGCAGCACCGCCGTCGCCTCGCCCGCCGAAAGCCCGAGCCCCTTCACCGCATCGGCGATGGTCGCGACCTTGGCATCGGCATCGAGCCCGTCGAGATCGGCGGCCGCCAGCCCCAGCCGCTTGAGCGCCCGGTCGGCATTGCCGCCAACCCCGATATTGGCGATCTCGCGGCCGATGTTCTGGATGTCGTTCGTCACCGCCGAAAGCGGCACGCCCGCCTCACCGGCGGCGAGCTCGAGCGCGCGGAAGGCGCCGATGGAGGCATCGAGGCGGCGCGCGGCCTTGGCCGCCCGGTCGATCTCGCCCGCGCCCTTCAGGGCCGCCGCCGACAGCGCCGCGCCCATCGCCGAGGCGGCCGCGGCCACCGCGCGGAACTGGCTGCGCATGACGCGGAGCGGATCCTTCACCCGCTTCGCGCCGCGTTCGAACTTGGCGCTGTCGAGCCCGAGAT
The DNA here is from genome assembly GCF_001633165.1 of Rhodovulum sulfidophilum DSM 1374. NCBI lineage: Bacteria > Pseudomonadati > Pseudomonadota > Alphaproteobacteria > Rhodobacterales > Paracoccaceae > Rhodovulum > Rhodovulum sulfidophilum. Next base: position 2,495,694 of record NZ_CP015418.1, read on the forward strand.
TGACCCGGAGCGCGCCGATCACCGATTGGGACACTATATATATACTCCATCAGCCGCGCGCCGCGGGGCGCCGGGCCCAGGCGGTCGCGACGGTGTCGAACATGGCCTGCATCTCGGTCGCGGGCTGGGCCGCTTCGGGCCCGCTCCGCCCGCCCAGGAAGGAGCGGAAGGAGGGCAGGGACGGGCAGCGCCTGAGCGCCTCGACATGCCAGGCCAGCCAGGCGCGGGCCTCGTGTTCGGCCCGGATCCGCGCCCGCGCGCCCCGCATCGCGAGCCCGTATTCCTTCAGGCTCAGATCCTGGAAGGCGGCCGGGTCGAACCCGGCCGCGACATGGGCTTCGAACAGGCTCTCCAGCGTCATCCGGCGGCGGGGGCCGGAAGCGGCTTTCCCGGCCCGTCTTCCGGCTCGTCCTGCGCGAGCTCGGGCGAGGCGGCGCGGAAGAGCCGGAGCAGCACCCCCGGATCCTCGCTCAGGATATCGCCCGCCAGCCGGTAATCGGCCTCGGGATGGTGGCGGGCAAGGGTGCAGCGGATCATCTCGATCATGTCGCCGACCGCGGCCTGGCCGCCCTCGGCCGCCTCGGCCCAGGAGAGCGCGTTCTCGCCGGTGGCGTCCTCGAAGGCGGCGAGCGCCAGCATGTCCATCCGAAGCGTGTAGCGGCTGCCCTCGCAGTCGATGGCGACCTCGCCCTTGAACCGGTTCGCCATCATTCCGCCTCCAGGATCGTGGCCTGTCCGGCCGGGCGGATGGTGACCGAGGCGGTCATCTTGCCATTCGAGAACTCGCCCGGCTCATAGGTCGTGATGAAGCCCGGGAACTGCATCCGCACCCCGTTCGGCGCGGTGATCTGCCAGGTCTGGCGCCCGGCCTCGAAGGCCGCGATCAGCCGGTCGGGGACGCTGGGGATCCAGTTCAGATCGGCCTCGCAGGGGGTCTGTTCCTTGAGGCCGGGGATGAACTGCTTGTAGCGGCCGGGGCTTTGCAGATGCGTGCCCTCTTCCTCGTCCCGGGTCCAGCCGACGGGCTTGATCCGGGTGACCATGGCCAGGTCCTCGAAGCTGCCATCCTCGGCCTGAAGCCCGAGCCGGGCGCCATGGCCGATATCGGCCTCGGTGATGTCGTCGCTCATCTCTCTCTCCATGTTGCGCTGAAGTCCATCGAGACCCGGTAAAGCCAGGTCCTGTCGTCGGGATCGGCCGCCCGGTCGCGGCGCTGGCTGTCCAGCCAGAGGCCACGGATCACGGATTCGGACAGGCCGTTGAGGCAGGCGATGGTGGCCCGCGCCAGCGCCCCGGCCCTGGCGCGCTCGCGGGCCCAGGCGTCGATCTGGATCCGGCCGGTCCAGAGCCCGTCGGGCCCGGTCAGGGTCCGGCCCGGGGCGCCCGCGATCAGATGCAGCACCAGTGCCGGGCGCGGCGCGCCCTGGGGATGGGCGTCCCAGTTGACCCTCTCGCCCGCCAGCGCCGCCACGCCCGGATCGGCGCGGAGCCGGGCCCGCAGGAGCCTTTCCATGGGGCCGATCTCTGTCGCGGTCCCTGTGTCGGTCCCCGTGTCGGTCATCGTCTCAGCCCTTCGCCGCCGCCCGGGCCGCGCGGGCCTCGGCGCGGCGCAGGGATTTGTCGATCTCGGCCTTCATCTCCTCGCGGAGCCGGTCGAGGATGGGGCCTTTCTCGGCTTCCCAGGCGGGGCGCGCCCAGGGCTGGGGCGGGTTCGACACGGTGCCGAACTCCTGCAGATGGGCCTGGGGCAGGGGGCCCGCGCCCACGAACATCTCGACCGAGGCCTTGTCGTCGCGCACCAGCTTGCGATGGGCCTTGCGCTGGCGGGGCGAGAGCTTGGTCGAGACCGCGATGCTCTCTTGCAGCTCGTGCTCGTCGGTCGGGGCATCGGCGCGCATGCGCTCGGCCAGGGGCTCGGCGGCGGTGCGCAGCGCCCGGCGCAGCGCGCCCTTTCCGGCCGCCTGGCTCAGGCGGTCGAGCTCGGCATCGAGCTCGGCGAAGCCCTCGAGCTTCATGGTCACGCTCATCGGTCGGTCCTCGCGGTGCAGGTCAGTTCCAGGAAGCGCGGATCGGCGGCCAGTTCGCGGATCCCCGAGATCCCGAAGCTCAGCCCGTCGCAGGTCAGCCGGTCCTTCGGCGTCAGGTCGGCGGTGAAGGCGGTACGCTTCAGCACGAAGCGGGTGGTGACGCTGGCGCCGATCTCGGCCGCGCGCCAGCGTTCGCCGTCGCTGAGATCGGTGCGCTTTGCGCGCTGGGGGCGCCCGTGCGGGGCCCAGCGTTCGACCATGCCGAGCCCGTCATCGACCAGCGTCGCGCGTTCGAACCGGACGACGCGGGTCAGCTCGCCCGCAAGCGGGGCGGCCATCAGCCGAGATCCCGGTAGGGTGCGAGCAGGTCGCGCACGCCCAGCGGCACCTCGGCCGAGGCGCCCTCGGCCACCGCCTCGCGGCTGCGATACCAATGCGCGACCAGGAGCCTGGCGGCCATCGCGCAGGGCGCGGGCCAGCCTGCGGGAAAGGCGGCGTCGAGATCGCGGCGGGTGTAATCGGCGACGAAGCGCTCGGCGACCTCGCCCAGGCCCGCCAGCAGCGCGTCATCGTCCTCGAACCCCTCGGCCTGGCAATGGCGCTTGAGCTCCTCGAGCGGGATCCGGGTCATGGCGCCGGGTCCGGGGCGGGCGCCGGGTTGGGCTTGCCCTTCCGCTTCGGCGCGGGGGTCTCGGCCGGTGTCTCGGTGGCGACATTGCGTTTGCGCAGATCCTCGGCGACGGCGCGCTCGGCGGGTTTGCTCAGGTCGAACTCATAGGGGATGCCGCGCTGCAGAAGCCCGAGCGCGGTCTTCTGGGTGCGGGTCAGGGTCAGGCGCATGGGGGCGCGCTCCTCTGTCGGGAATATCGGGGAAGGCGGCGGGCCGCGCAGGGGCCCGCCGGGACGGGATCAGGCGAAGGTGAAGCCGCCGGTCACCAGGGCTGCGGGGCGCTTGTTGGCGAGGGCGAGGCGCTTCGAGCCCTTCATGGTCTTCATGCCCTCGATGAAGTTGTTGCCGTGCTCGGAGGAGATCAGCACCTCGTGCTCCTGGCGGTCATAGAGCGTGGCGGCCATCTGGAAGTTGCCGCACATCCATTCGCCCGCGGAATGCGAGAGCGTCGGGATCACGTCGAGCCCCCAGAGCCGGGGCGTGGCCTGTTCGTTCGGATTGCCGAAGATGTAGCGGCCCTGGGCGTCCTTCAGCAGTTCGATGGCGGCCCAGTCGATGGGGTTGAGCGTGATGCCGTTGGCGGCGAAGTTCGCCAGCGCCACCTGCAGAAGCCCCAGACGCAGCCGGTCGATCCGGGTCTCGTCGGGCAGCCCCTCGGGGGCGGCATAGGCGGTGGCCACGGTGATCAGCCCGGTCAGGTTCTGCCCGGCGCCATCGCCCGCGAGGATCTGCGCCTCTTCCTCCAGGTCGAGCCCGTAGCGCAGCTCGCCATCGATCTCGGCCTGCAGCTGGCCCGCATCGGCCAGCGCCTCGTCCGAGATATGGGTGACATGGATGATCTTGCGCACCGGCGCATCGGCCTGGCTCCAGCCATAGCTCGACACCGGCGCCGCGGCGCCCTCGGCGGTCATGGCGGCGCCGGTCTCGCGCTTGGTCTGGCGGGCATAGCGGACCATGTTCGAGTCGGTCGTGGCCTGCATCAGGAGCGCGCGCACCGGCAGGCGCTGGCGCGGCAGGCCGATGGCGCCGCGCTCCTCGGTCGGCCAGATCAGCCCGCCCGCCGAGCCGGTCGCGGTGGTGATCGCATTCTTCGGGCGCAGCACCACGCTGCCCTGCAGCCCGCCCGCCACATAGGCCCTGAGGCTGTCATCGGCGGCCACCTCCTGGCCCACGGTCATCGCGGCGCTGGCCCGGCCGCGCCCGCCCTCGGCGACGGCCTGTTCCAGATCGAGATTGCGGGTCTCCAGCGCCTCGAGCTTGCCCTCGAGCTTCTGCTGGGCGCCCGAGAGCGTGTGGAACTCCGAGAGCAGCTTGTCGGCCGAGGCCTTCACCTCGGCGCTGACATCGCCGCTGGCGCGGGCCTGGCTCAGCGCATCCTCGGCGGTGCGGCGCACATCGTCGCCGATCCGGCCCAGCTCGGCCTTCACATCGGCCAGCAGCCGGTCGACAGAGCCCGCGGCTTCCATGCGGGGCGTGCCGATCACGGCCTTGGGCACCGAGAGGGGCAGGGGCGCGGCGGTCCCTTTGGGCGCGGTTCCCTTGGGCATGACTTGAGAGAGGGCCGCCTGCGCGGCGCCCGGCATCATGATCTTCATCTGTCTGATCCTTATCGGGTTCTGAGGTCTTCCAGGAGCGCGGCAAGCCCCTGTTCGAGGTCGGCCGCAGCGCCCGGCTGCAGACCGTCATGGGCAGCGCCAGGCCTGCCCGTCCTGAGCTCGCGCAACAATGCGCGAGACGCGGAATTGGTGAGACCCGCGCGGCGCGCGAGCAGGTCGAACCGCCGCTCGGCCCGCATCGAGGCGGCCGGGGCGCCGTCGCCCGTGGCGGTTTCCAGCTGGTCGGCGGGCAGGAAGCTGTCGGCGAAGCCCTGATCGAGGGCGGCCTGCCCGCCGATCCAGGTCTCGCGGTCGAGCATGGCGGCGAGCGCGTCGCGCTCGATCCCGGTCCGGGCGGCGTAGATGTCGATGGCCGTGGCATCAAAAGGCGCGAGCCACTCGCAGACCTCGGCCAGCGCGTGACGGTCGCCCGCGGCCATGATCCAGGTATTGTGGATCATCAGGAAGCCCGCCCGGGCGATCCGCACCTCGTCGCCCGCCATGGCAATGACCGAGGCGGCCGAGGCGGCGATGCCGAGGATGTTGACGGTCACGGTCCCGGCATGCTCGCGCAGCAGGTTGTAGATCGCGAGCCCCTCGAAGAAGTCGCCGCCGGGGCTGTTGATGTTGACGGTGACCGGGCGTTCGCCGATGGCGCGCAGCGCGGCCGAGATCCGGCGCGCGGTCACGCCCTCGCCCCAGGGATCGGCCCCGATGGGGTCGAGCACCGAGATCGAGGCCTCGCCCGGATCCGCTGCCCGGACATCGGGGCTCCAGCGTTGCAGCGCCCGGGGCGAGAGATCGCCCTGCACGCCCGGCCGGGCGCCAAGCGCCACCTTCGGCAGCTTGCGCTTGCTCATGGCTGTTCCTTTCCAAGATCGGTGAGGGGGGCCAGCGCGGTCTGGGCGCGGAGCTCGTCGGCCGCGCCGCCCCGCCGGGCCAGGTTCAGCTTGTCGCGGGCCTCGTCGCTCGACATGATCCCGCCCGCGACCATCTTCGACAGGAACTCGCCCTTGGCCTTGCTGTCCATCTGCAGCATCGCCTCGCGGTTCCATTCCGCAAACCACCGCCCGCGCTTCGCGGCCGGGATCAGATCCTTCAGGATCCGGCTTTCCAGACGGCGCAGCAGCGGATTGATGCCGGTGCGGAGCCAGGCCATCATGATCGCCTCGACGCCGGTGCCCCACATGGTCTGGCCCTGGGCGGCATGCCCGATCACGACGGGCGGCGTGCCGAACCAGCGGCAGACATCCTCGACCTGGAAGCGCCGCGTCTCCAGCAGTTGCGCATCCTCGGGGTTCATCTGCAGCTGGCGGTATTTGAGCCCGGCCTCGAGGGCGAGCGTCTTGCCCGCCCGGTCGCTCGAGACATAGGCGTCGAGCATCCGGCCCAGCTGGGCGCGCTGCTCGGGCGTCAGGGTCTGGTCGCTCTCGATCACGCCCGAGGGCATCATCGCGTTCGAGAACACCCGCGCCGCGGTCTCGTCGGCCGCGAGCGCCGAGCCGAAGCTCTGCACCCCGAAGCGGATCGCGCTCATCCCGAGCCCGTCGCCGCCGCCGAAGCCCCGCACATGGAAGACCTTGCCGGGCGGCAGGACATGGCTCCGCCCGTCCTCGGTCACGCGGTAATCGAACCGGCCGTCGTCACGCCGGACCGGCACCACGTTGAAGAGCGGGCGCAGGCCCACCAGGCGGTCGCCCACCGTCAGCTTCTCGGAATAGGCGTTGCCCTGCAGCAGCAGATGCGCGACCTGCGCCTCCCAGAACTCCATCGCGGTCTGCCCCGCCGAGGGCGAGAGGGTCAGGATCTCGGCCAGATCCGCCTCGATCCGGGCCCGGCTGCCATTGGCCCCGCGCTCGTAAAGCGCGACGGGCAGCGCGCCGATCAGCTCGGAATTGCCCTTCACGCAGGCCCAGGCGGCCGAGACCGTCAGCGCTGAACTGGCCGAGACCCGCTGGCCCGCCTTGCTCTTGCGCCCGAGGCCCGCGAACGGGTGGGCCCCGGCGGTCGAGACCACCTCCCAGCCGCTTTCGCCCTCGCGCAGCGCCTGGCGCAGGCCCTGCCAGGCGCCCCGCATAGCCCGCCCGATCATATCGCCATCACCGGATTGTCGAGAAAGCCCGAGAGGTCGCGGCGGGCGGGCTCGGGGTTCAGGCTCATCAGATAGACGGCATTGAAGGCGGCCATCAGCGGGTCGATCTTGCCCGCGCCGGACACGGCCTTGGTCACGATCACGGCGTTCCCCCTCGGTTCGGTCTTCGCGTTGCCGACGCACCAGGACATCAGCGGCTGGCCGCCATGGATCAGCGAGCCGTCGAAGAGCTTGCGCTCGGTGCCCTTGATCGCGCCGTTGAGCTTGTAGCCCTGGGTGACGCTGGCCAGCGTCTCATGCGGCACGCCCGCCAGCTGCAGCGCATCGACGATGGCCGCGACCCCCTCGGGGTCGAGCCCGACGCCGCCCTGCCGGGGCAGGAGCCCGGCCTCGTGGATCTTCACGACCAGCGCCACCAGCTCCTCGATGTCGCGCGTGGCCTCGCCCTCGGCGCAGATGGTCAGCGCATCCTCGGCCGCGAGATCGCGCAGCTTCTCGGCGATGCTCTTGCGGCGCGACAGCACCACCTCATGCGCCCAGGCCGCGCACCAGAGCTGCCAGCGCTTGGTCGCGGCATGCCGGCCCAGCACCGCGAGGCCCAGCAGATCGTCCATGCCGCCGCCATCGATGCCGATGGTCGCGACCTCGGAACTTGCGATCAGCGCCTCGAGATCGAGCGTGGGCTCGGTCGCCGCCAGCCAGTGATGCGCCCCGGTCCAGCCGCCCAGGTGATGGCCGAGCCCGATCTGGATGTTCAGATGCTGGCTCGACCAGCGCGCGATCTCCTCGGGCGAGGTCTCGACCGCCTTGCGGAACTCGGGGATCAGCCGCTCGACGGTGATCGAGCGGCCGAGGTTCGGCAGCACCGGCGCCCAGAGCGCGGGATCCTTCCAGGGCTCGCCCTTCGCGCCCTGGATCGCCTCGGGCAGCTCGTAAAGCACGGGCAACATGCGCACATCCTGCGTGATCACCCCGTCGCGGACCTTGCGGGCATATTCCAGCTCGGCCTTGAACACGCCCTGGGGCGGGATCTCGCTTTGCGTGGTGATGATCACCAGGAGCGATCCCGGGTTGGTGATCATGCCGCCCCGGATCTGGCCGATCACCCGCGTGGCGAAGTGGCGCTCGGCCATCACGTGGAGCTCGTCGAGGATGGCGAAGGCCGGGATCCCGCCCGTGGTCACGGCCGGATCGAAGCTCGTCACCTTCAGCTTGGCGTTCATCGGGCGGCCCGTCGCCGGGTCGGGATAGATGTCGGTGATCTCCTTCTTGTGCTCGTTCACCTTGAAGCGGTCCGAGAGCCAGTCATCGGCCGCGATCATCGCCTGCATCTGCCCGAAACAGGTATCGGCCACCGATTGCGTCGGCCCGACCACCACGCCCTTGATGTTCGGGACCGTGTTCATCTGCAGCGCCACCAGCCCGATGGCGGCGGCATTGGTGGTCTTGCCGTTCTTCTTCGGCACCAGGTTGAAGATCTCGCCGACCTGGCGCGCGCCCGTCGCGGGATCGACCGAACCGAAGGCCGCGCGGACGATGTCGCGCATCCATTCGCCCGCGGCCTCGGCCATGGTCGGCTGGCCCGGCACGTCGGGCACCACCAACTTGTCGAAGAGCTGCACCGCCACATCGGCGAGGTTCGCGTCGAGCGCCAGATCCGGGATCGGCGTCGCGCCCGCCTGCAGCTTCTCCCACCAGTCGGGGCAGGCCGCCCAGCTTGCCGCCGTCATTGCCGCGGGATCCGGTCATAGAGCGAGCCGTAATCCTCGGCGGGCCTTGCCGCCGCCTCGAGGCGCGCCTGCTTCTTGCCCTTGGGCTCGGGCTTCGGCGCCTCGCGTTCGGGCTTCGGCTTCGGCGCGGGCGGCGCGACCCGGTCGATCCGCTCCTGCAGCTGGCGCACGCTCGGGGTATGGCCCTCGCGCGCCCGCTTCATCAGCACGTCGAGACACATGCCCTCGACCATCAGCCGCCCGTGCTGCAGCTCACGGGAAAAATACTTGCGCAGCGTCTTCTCATCGCAGCCGAGCTCGACCGCGATCATCTCATGGGACCAGCCCGCCGCCCGGCGCGCGGCCACAAAGTCCTGATTTGCCTTGTCTTTCCGGAAGCAGGGCCGCCCCCGCCGGTCGCGGAGCGGCTCGACCGGGTTGCCGAAAAGATCCACGGCCCCGGGCTCGGGGGAAAAATCGTCTGTCATCGGGAAAAAAATCTCCGACTGGGAGAGGCGCCGGTCTTCAACTTCGGAACTTCCGGAGTTTTGACCCACCCCCCTCGGGGGCTGTCGGGCTCAGTCGCCCGCTGCCCGTTCCGCGCGTTGCTTCGCGCCGTCATGCCAGGCTTTTGACACGGCCTGCAGGTTGGTCTCGTCCCAGAACAGCGCCGGATCGCCCCGGTGCGGACGGATATGGTCGATCACCGCACTGTCGGGCGCGGGCGCGCGGCCCAGGAGCGGCACGCCGGTCTGCTCGCAGACATGGCCTGCCCGCGCGAGGATCTTGCGCCGGAGCTTGCGCCACCGCGCCGTGCGATACCACGCCCGCCACGGCTTCACCCGCTCCCGCTCCCGATCCTGCGCCCGCGCATCGCCCGGCACCGCCCCGATCCGCGGGGCAGGGGAGGCCAGTCGCGGTGGCATCGCCGTCAGTCTTGGGGGCATGTGGACCTCCCGCAAACGCAAAGCGCCCGGGGCGGGGTCTCCGCTCCGGGCGCAAATTGGGTGACGGCACTATGTCAACGGGATCAAAGTTCAGTCAAGAAGATTTTTTCTGGGGAGGGGCAGGGGCTATGCACCTCCGATGGCAAGCGCCGTCATTTCCAAGGGGATTTCTGGTTCTTTTCGTCTTGCCCGTCGCTTGCGATATCTCCTTTGGCCAGAGGTTCGCGTCTTCTAAGTTGGGGTTCTTGCCGGACCCCCGATGCTTGCCCGGTACTTTTTGAAGCCGTTCCGAACGGGCCATGAGTGCTGTTGCGTGAGATCGCAAGCAGGTCCCTCGTCATCTCGGCGGTATCGAGGGTCGCTTTTGTCTGCTGTGTCAGCATGATCGAGATCAGGCCAATCCCGACAGTCGCAAGTCCTGGCGTTGCCGAAAGAAACCCTGAGATGACTGCACCCCTGGGAGAACCGAAGCCCCCCGATCCGAGCACACCACCGGCTCCAAATCCTATGATGGCTACGATGCCGCCCACGACAACGAGAAGCCAGCCGAAGATCTCTATCAAAGCGCAAACAAATCGCCCTGTTCCGTAGCTTCGCTCGTAGCCCAACACCTGCAATACTCCTTCAAGCTGAAACCCGGCATAGCTGCGGTTTTGAGTTTTGAAGTGTCAACCCCAGGGGGTCATCGGCGGCATGTCCTTGGTGACGCAGATCCGGGTCATATCGGTGGCGACAAGCGCTGCCTGCACCTCCAGAAGATAGCCCCACCAGTCGAGGTAAGCCCGCCGGGTCGCCGCGATCTGGCTCTGGGTCGGGGTCCAGACGCAGGGCGTGAAGCGCACCGCGTCCTGGACGATCACGCCCTTGCGGTTCCTGCGCGGGATCGGTTGCCAGCCCTCGGCGCCGAGCGCCGCCGCATCCGCGGCTTTGCCCCAACGGTTCGGGCGATTGTGCTGCCACTCGGCCGGGCGGAGCCGCGGCCGGGCGTCGGGCATCCAGTCGGGGGTACGGCCCGCTCGGGCGAGATCGACGACGAGGGTTGCCGCGTACCAGGGCAGGACGTTCCGGACCACGGTCGCGATCAGCTCGGCATCGTCATGCGGGCGGGACCGGCCGCGGCTCGTGTCGACGCGCGTGCCCAGCTGGGCGCGTTCGAGGGCCACGTATTCCATGCCGAAGGGACGCCAGCCGGTGCCGCCGACCGCCTCGATCTCGTCGTGGTCGAGCCGCGCGCATTCGGTGCCGAAGGCCCATTCCAGCGCCTCCCGAACTGGCATCGCCCGCCGGGGCCGGGGCGCGGGCGGCACCCTGATCCGGGCCGCCGCCGTCATGCCGCGACCCCGGCCTTGCGCAACGCCCGCGGTCCCACCGCCAGCCGGATCCGGTCGAGCTCGACTTTCAGAACCGACAGCTCGGCCAGCTTCTTCTCGGCCGCCGCCCGCTGCCGTGCTGCCTCTTCGGCAACCGCCCGCATGTCGCGTTCCAGCGCCTCCATCCGGCCGAGCGCTCCCGCGATGTCTTCGTTGCCGCCATCGGGACCGAAGAACGCATCCCGGATCTCGGCCACCCAGCCCGGCATCACCCCCAGTACCTCGGCCACCGTCGCGTCGGTGTCGCCCTGCCGGTAGCGTTCCGCCGTGGTGTCATAGACCCCTTCCAGCAGATCCATGATCTCGCGCTTCTGTGCCCGGGTCGGTTGCCGCAACGCCCCATCCGGGTTCGAAGCCGGTGCCGTTGTCGTCTTTGCCATGCCTGTCGCCTTTCGTTTCGCTTCGCAGGCCGGGCAGTGGAGCTTGCCCTTCACCTCGGCCCAGCCTTGCCCGATCATCTTCCGGTTTATCTGCCCCGCGTCCGGCACCCAGACCCTGCCGGGTCGATGCAGGTAGTTGCAGGTCACGACCTCCTCGCGGCCGCAGCCATCGCAGACCACCCGCGCCCGGTTCACGCCTTTGCCCTTGATCGCCCGGATGCTCATGCCGATGCCCCCGCGAGATCGGCGATGCTGCGGCAGTGGGCGAGGCGGGCCTCGCGGTCCCGCAGCCAGGCGGCCTCGGCCGGGGAGAGCTGCCCGGGACCGGCGCCCGCCAGATGCGCATGGCGGCGCAGCGCCTCGCCCGCGGCCTGGCGGATCTGCCCCAGCGCATAGCTGCGCGGCCAGCGGCGGTTGTGGCGCAGATCGTCCAGGAGTTCCGGCGCCCAGCCTTCGGCCAGCGCCTGCCGCCCCACCGCATGGGCGAAGACCGCCCGGATCAGCGGCGAGGCGTCGTCGGCGGGCGGCTGGATCTGCGCCGCCGCCTTCAGGATCGCATTGGCGATGGGGAAGCGGTCGCGGTCCTTGCCGCCGGGCTGGGCCGCCGCCATCTCCTCGAGCGCGGCCAGGTTCGGCCCGCTCATATAGGCCAGCCGCTTCGCCAGATCCGCCAGCATCTCCTCGAACTGCGCCTTGGTCATCGCCCCGGGCTTCACCAGCCCCCGCCGCAGCAAGGGCTCGACCAGCAGATCCCGCACCCGCTTCTCGCCCTCGGCCTGTTCCTTCGCATCCATCTCGGCTCCCTTCTTCTCAGCCTCGCCCCGCCTGCCTGCCGCGCGCCCCCGTCCGGGGCGGCGCGACCGGGGTGTCTCTTCTCGTCTCTTCTCGTTTCCTCTCCTTTCAGCGGTGACGGAAACGACGCAAAAAAAGGGGACGGCCCGGCGGAAACACGGAATGTTCCGTGACTTTCCCGGTCGGTTCCGTGATTTTCCGTGATTGTTCCGGAATATTCTGTGACGGTAACGGAATGTCACGGATCGACCCTGGCCGGTTCATCGGGCCATCTCCGCGCTGAACTCGTCGAGCGCCCGGCGGATGAAGCCCTCGCGGCGCTGGGTCTCGGGATAGCGCTCGGCCAGCCAGTCATCGAAGCGGTCGAGGAATTGCGGTGCGCGCAACAGCTGCCCGGCCCCGATCCGCTTTTCGATCATCTCGCGCAGATCCTTGAGGCGCTTGTTGCGGCGGCGCTGTTCGGCCTCGGCGCGGTTGCGGCGGCTGCTGGCCAGCGCCTCGACCGCGACCTCGGTCACCACCGGATGGGCCAGCCGGATCTCGCCATTGTCGCAGCGCACCCGCGACCAGCCATGCAGCGGCGTCATCTCGCGCTCGCAAAGCTGGTGCCAGCGGTCGACCGTGATCCCCAGCGCCTTGGCCAGCAGCCGCTCGTCGGTCGGCAGCGTGCCCACCGGGGTCTCGTCATGGGCCTCGCAGATCAGCAGGAAGCCGTACCAGCCGACCTCGGGCTCGGCGAGCTGGCGGAACTCGCTCTTGCGCCAGCGCTTGAGGTTCCACTGCACGAAGAAATGGGAATCGAGCCGGTCCTCGCTGGAGATCGGGTAGTCCGGCAGCCCGCCGGTCTCGACCGGGGCCAGGTGACGACGCGCGGCCATCACGCGGGCACCCGGTCCGGGCGCGTCAGGTCCGTGCTATCCATGATGAAGCTCCTCCATCGGTTCCGGGCGCGCAGGCCCGTTCGGTAACGATTTGCGGGGGCTGGCCAGCCGGGCGCTCAGCGCCATCGCGGCGGCCAGAATGCGTTCCCGGGCGGCGCGGCCGCCCCGGGTCAGGGCGTGGGAGAGATAGTCGTCCGAGAACCCCAGCGCGCGGCTCGCCTTGCGTTGCGAGGCAAAGCGCAGGCCCCCGATCTCGAAGGGTTTCGGGGCGCGGCCGGGGCGGCGCTGCGGCCGGCCGATCCGGTCGGGATCGCCATCGGCCAGCGCCCGCCAGACCGCCTGCGGCGTCACCCCGAAGCGCGCGGCGGCGGCATGGGCATCGGTAAAGACCTCGCCCCGGATCCGCACCGGCATCGGCGCCAGCCCGTTGCGGCCCGTGCCCACCCGGTCGAGCCGCCCCTTGCGCGCGGCCGAGCGGATCGCCTCGGGCGTCACCCCCAGCGCGCGGGCGGCGCTGGCCGCATCCGGATAGGTCGTGCCGCGGATCGTCAGATCGGTGTGAACCCGCGCGGCCATCACATCCCCAGGGCCTCACGGTAGAGCTGCAGAACGGCCTCTTCCTCGGCGATGTCCTCGGCATGCCGCTTGCGCAGCGCGATGAGCCGACGCAGCGCCTTGGTGTCGTAGCCGCGGGCCTTGGCCTCGGCCATGACGGCCTTCTGCTGATCGCCAATGGCGGCCTTTTCCTCGGCCAGGGTCTCGAAGCGCTCGATGAAGCCCCGCAGCTCGTCGGCCACGACCCGGTATGTCTTCTCGCGCACCGCTTCGTCCTCGGCGGTCTCCTTCATCGGCGGCCGCGGCGGGGCGGTGAAGGTATCGAGCGGGATCGGCCCGGTCGTCGTCCCGTTGGGGCCGGTCAGGGTCACCGTGGCATCCTGCGGCGCGGTCATGCTGCATCCTCCCCAAAGGCGCCGGGCAGCCCGAGGGGACAGGACGTGCTGCCCGGCCAGTTGTCAGGGAGGGGCCCGGCGTCCGGCCGGGCTGCGGAAACGGGGCGAAGGCCCAGAATGGTGTTATGGGGCAAGCAGTTGCGGCGGGGCGTTACTGGAGCTGCGTCCTGCGAATGCGTGTATATGCCCTGTCGAATTGCCTGTCGAAATCCGCCGCCTCCGCTTCCAGGCGGCGTCTGGTCTCGGCCATGTGCCGCATGCCCCAGATGAGGGCGCCCAGAAAGATCAGGCCGAACGAGACCTGAATGCAGAGGATGAGGGCCAGCATCTCCATAAGTCCCATGTTCTGCTCCTGATGCCTGGGGGACGGCCGCGATCTCGGTCGGGCCGGTCATGTCCGGCCCCCCTTGAAACGTGCCAAAAACTTTTCGGCCCGCGCCTCGAAGACGCGGGCGGCGGCGCGGGCTCTGGCCGAACAGGCCCGGGCAGGCGATGCCGCATGAGCCTCTTCGACAGTATCGCCCCGCCGCCAGACGCACTGGCCGCCTTCGTCGCCGAATGGCGCGGCGCCGCCCCCGATGTGCGCCTCGCCGCGATCCGTGGCGCGCTCCACCGTCACGGGATCGAGATCCCGGCGCTGCCGGGCCGGGTGGCGTTCTACGAGATCCAGCTGTTCGGGCTGACCGCCACCGGCCGCGACGAGGCCGAGGCCGCGCAAAACTGGATGGAGGCCGCCATCCGCCTCCGTCCCTTCGATTGACATCACGAGGATATCGCCATGGCTGACGAAACCACCGCCCCCGACATAGCCCGTGATGCCGAACCGGAATGGATCCTGAAATTCTCGATCAAGGGCGGCGATACCGTCGAATGGATTGCCGCGAAGTCGACCGTCTTTGGCGCTCTGGAAGAGCTGAACAAGCGCGAATGCGAAACCGGGCCCGTGGGCTGGGTCTTCCTCCCCATGGGGGCGATCAACATGAGCGAGGTTCGGTACGTCTCGATCCACCCCCGCCCGCGCGAGACCAAGCCCAAGCCCGCGCGGCGAGCGCGCTTCACCTGGGCTTGAGGCGAATGTCGCATCCCCTCCGGATCCTGATCGGCTGCGAAACCTCGGGTGTCATGCGCCGGGCCTTCGCCGCGCGCGGGCATGATGTCTGGTCCTGCGACCTGCTTCCGGCCGAGGACGCCACCAACCGGCACATGATCTGCGATATCCGCGAGGTGCTTCACCTCGGCTGGGATCTGCTCGCCGTCATGCATCCGCCTTGCACCCGGCTCTGCAATTCGGGCGTCCGCTGGCTGCATGTGGCGCCGACCAACGCCCCGGCTGAGGCACGCCCGGATGAGCGCGCCGCCTGGCCGGATCTGCCCGAGGACACCCGCCGCGCCATCATGTGGCGGCTGCTCGACGAGGGCGCCGCGCTGTTTTCGGCCTGCTGGCGCGCCCCGATCCCGCGCGTCGCGGTCGAGAACCCGGTGATGCACCGGCACGGGCGCGTCCGGCTGCCGGCCGATCTGCCTAAACCCCAGATCGTGCAGCCCTGGTGGTTCGGCGAGCCGGTCTTCAAGGCGACGGGGCTCTATCTGCGCGGCCTCGCGCCGCTGAGCGCCACCAACCGCCTGACCCCGCCCGCGCCCGGCACCGAGGCGCACAAGCGCTGGAGCGCGGTCCACCGGGCCCCGCCCGGACCCGACCGCTGGAAGATCAGATCCCGCACCTTCGAAGGCCTCGCCGCCGCCGCGGCGGACCAATGGGGCGAAAACGCAAGAAAGGAGGCCGCATGATGGCCGAGACCGCACCCGACCGGATCGAGGAGATCGAGAGCCTTGCCCGGCACAATTGCGACGAGCTGGCGGGGCTGACCGCCGCGCTCGAGGAGCTCCGCACCCGTGTTGCCAAACTGGAAGGCGCCGACGCCGTTCCGGCAGCCCCGCAGAACTGCCCCACCTGCCGGGGCAGCGGGTTCATTCGCGACTATTGGCACCCGTATTGGGACAACGGCTACACGGAGACCGACTGTACGGCCTGCGGGGGAACGGGGAAGCTGACGGCCAGAGGCGCGACCGATGGTTGAGCGCCTGCTGTCGATCCCGGAAGCGGCGCGCGCACTCGGGGTTCCGAAAGAGAGCCTGCGGCGGGCGGCCGACACCCATGGAAAGACCATCCGCATGGGGCGGGCGGTCAGACTGCATCCCGACGATCTGGAGGAATTGATCGAACTATGCCGCGTCGTCCCGAAGGTGCCCGCCTGTATTGGAGAGAGAAGTCAGGACAGAAACCTTATTGGGAGATCCGCGATGCCGGAGGGATCCGTCTCTCGACCGGTACGAGATGTCGCGAAGAGGCTGAAGCTCAGCTCGCGGCCTATATCGAGCGCAAGAGCCGTCCGACCGGTCCCGTAAACCCGGACGAACTGAGCATTTCCCTCTGTCTCTCCATCTACGCCGAAGAGCACGCGGCCTTCGTCGCCGCGCCCGAACGTATCGGCTACGCCATCGAGGCGCTGGATGAATTCTGGCGCGATCTGCCCGTGTCTTCGGTCACCGGCGCGATGTGCCGCCGCTATGCGGCAACCCGCCAGCGCAGGTTCCGCGATGGACGCACCGCTCCCGTCAGTCCCGGCACGATCCGCCGCGAGCTGAACGTCCTGCAGGCGGCCATCAATCACTGCCATGGCGAAGGCTATCTGATCACCGCACCCAAGGTCACGTTGCCGCCCCGGCCTGATCCGGTCGAGAGGTTCCTGACCCGCCAGGAGGCCGCCTGGCTGATCCGCGCCGCACGCAATCTCCGCAGAGATGGACGCCATCTTGCCGATTTCATCCTGCACGGCCTCTATACGGGCAGCCGGAAGGACACGATCCTCGGCATGCATATCGACACGCCCAGCGTTTCCGGCGGCCATGTCGACACCGTCCGCGGCATCCTCTACCGCAAGCCGATGGGCAAGGCCGAGACGAAGAAGCGGCAGCGTCCCGCCCGGCTGCCGCCGCGCTATCTCGCGCATCTCCGGCGCCAGGCCGCGAACGGGCGACGATTCGTGGTCCAGGACTGCGATGGACACAGGGTTGGCGACATCCGGAAGGGCTGGGCGCGGGCGGTACGGCTGGCCGAGGAGCTGGCGGCCGGGCAGGGGATCGAGATCGATCTCACCATGCCCGACGGCAAGGGCGGCCGGAAATACATCACGCCGCATGTCCTGAAGCACACGGCGATCACCTGGGCGGTGCAGCGCGGCGCGTTTCTTCCTGACGTTGCCTCATACTTTTCGACATCTCTGGAAACCATCGAGCGCGTCTACTGGCATCACAGCCCCGACCACCAGAGGAGTGCCGTCGAGGCGATGGACCGCAGGAAATGAGGCCCGAAACCCCCTGTCTGGGACTGGAGCGGGACTTCTCGAAACGGACAGCGCCGCGAAACTTCTGTAAGTATCTGATTTATTTGGCGCACCCGAAAGGATTCGAACCTTTGGCCTCTGCCTTCGGAGGGCAGCGCTCTATCCAGCTGAGCTACGGGTGCTTCGGGGCGCCTTTTAGCGTGGCCCCGCGCGGGACGCAATGACCCATCCGCATCCCGGAGGCACTCTTTTTCGGTCAGCCCCGTCAGCCCGGTTCCGGCGCCTTCGGGGGCGGGGCATTTGCCCGGCGCGATCGCAGGGCAGGGCGGCAGTAAGGGCGAATTGTCGCAAAGACGTGGACAAACTTACGCGGTGTCACCAAACTGTCCCTTTGACTGTTTGTCCAGATGGAACCTGCGATGCCCGCGTCCAAGATCCCGTCCAAGCCTGCCTCCGGCACCGAGCTCTCTTCCGCCTCCGGCGTCGACGAGCCACCCCGGAGCCCCGCGCGCCGGAGCGCCCTCAAGACCCTTGCCGCCGCCGCGGGCGGCGCGAGCCTGCCGCTCTGGGCGCGCTATGCCGAGGCCCAGAGTGCCGCGCCGATCCGGATCGGCTTTCAGATGCATGCCACCGGCATCGGGGCCGCCTATGGCCGCTGGTACAATCGCACCACCGAGGCCGCGCTGCGGCTTATCAACGAGGCGGGCGGCATCAACGGGCGGCCGGTCGAGCTGGTCACCGAGGATGACGGCACCGATCCCAAGCGCGGCGCCGAGGTGGTCGAGAAATTCGCCACCCAGCATCGCTGCGATGTGGGCTACGGCACGCTTTTCAGCCATGTGGTGATGAGTTCGGCGCCCCGCGCGGGCGAACTGAAACTGCCCTATTTCGTGGTCTCCGAGGGCCATCACGTCGCCTCGGGCGCGCTTAACCGCTGGACGCTGCAGCCCGGCATCACCGATGTCAAAAGCCAGGTGCTGGCAATGGCGCCCTTCGTGCGCGAAAACCTCGGGCGCAAGGTCACGATGATATTCCCCGATTACGCCTTCGGCCATGACCATCGCGATTTCTTCACTCAGGCGATCGAGGCCCAGGGCGGCGAGGTGGTGGCCAAGCTGGCGATCCCGCCGAGCGAGACCTCCTTCACCAAGTATTTCCCGAAGATCCCGCGCGAGACCGAGGTGATCTACCATGTCATGGTCGGCCCGTCGGTCCTGACCTTCGTCAAGGAGATGGGCGAGTTCTTCGGCCCGTCGCGGCCCGAGATCTTCGGCTTCATCGACAGCCTCGAGGCGGTCGATCTGCAAAGCCCGGGGCTCGAATTCCTCGAAGGCACCTATTTCTGGGAGGGCATGCCGCGCTATGCCCAGCCCGACCAGACCGATTTCGACCGCCATTACCGCGCGGCCATCGGCATCGACGAGAACGGCGCGCTGGCCGCCGATCCGCGCGATGTCTCGGCCTATGCCCACATGTTCGGCTGCTGGGAGACGCTTTACGTCATCAAGGCCGGGATGGAGGCCTGCGGCTATCGCGGTCCCGACGACCGCGCGGCACTTGTCGAGGCGGTCGAGGCGATGTCGACGATGCCGCTCTCGAACGAGCATCCCCAGGGCGCCAAGATCTTCAACGGCAAGACCCACCAGGTTTTCGGCCCGCAATATATCTCGAAGGTCGAGAACGGGCGGCTGACCGTGCTGGAAGAGACCCCGATCGAGGCCGGGTTCTATCCCGACGAGGTCGATTACACCACCCAACCCCTCTAGTCCCGTTTCCGGGTCCGTCGCCGGGCGCCTCCGTCGCGCCCGGTCCAGCCCTGTCTTGCCTCCGGAGCCCGCATGGAATTCGGCCCACATCTCATGATCGCCGTGCTGGAAGGGGCGGTCACCGCCGCCGTGCTGGCGTTGATGGCCTCGGGGCTCAGCCTCGTCTTCGGGGTGATGCGCGTCGTCAATGTCGCCCATGGCCAGTTCTTCATGCTGGGCGCGGTGCTGGCCTGGGCGGTGTCCTCGGCTCTGGGCGGCGGGGCCTGGGGCTTTGTCGCGGCGCTTGTGCTGGCGCCGCTCATCGCCGGGGCGCTGGCGGTCGCGGCCGATCTGACGGTGCTCAAGCGGGTGGGCTACGACCCCGAGCGGACCATCGTCGCCACCATCGGGCTGCTCTACATCCTGCAGCAGGCCGCGCTCATGACCTACGGTCCCGAGGCCCGGCCGGTCGCGCCGCCCTTCAATACCCGACTGGCGCTGCCCTGGGTCGAATTCGGCCCGGACGGGCCCGGCCTGATCTGGCCCTGGGGGCTGTCGATCACCTCCTACAAGCTGTTCGTGATGGCCGCCGCCGCCGCCGTGCTGGCCGGGCTCTGGCTGCTGATGAGCCAGACCCGGATCGGCCTCGTGATGCGCGCGACCCAGCTTGACGGCGAGACCGCGCAGGCCTTCGGCATTCCGGTCGGCCGGGTCTATGCCGGGGTCTTCGGCCTCGGGGCGGCGCTGGCTGCGCTTGCAGGCGTGCTGATCGTGCCGATCCAGCAGGCGCATTACCTGATGGGGGGCGAGGCGCTTCTGCTGTCCTTCATCGTGGTCATCATCGGCGGGCTCGGCAGCCTCGGCGGCACCGTGATCGCGGCGCTGCTGATCGGGCTGTCCGACGGCATCGTCTCGGTCTTCTTCTCGCCGACGCTGGCCAAGATCCTCGCCACGCTGCTGGTCGCGCTGGTGCTGGTGTTCCGGCCGCAGGGCCTGATGGGCAAGGCCGCGCGATGAGGGGCGGGCGCATCATCGGGCTGCATCTGGGGCTGGTCGCGCTTCTCTTCGCGCTGAACTTCGTTCTGCCCGCCTACAGCCATGGCAACATCGCCCGGGTGATGGTGCTGGCGACCTATGCGATGGGGTACAACATCCTCTTCGGCTATACCGGGCTTCTGAGCCTCGGCCATGCGATGTTCTTCGCCGCGGGCATGTACGGGCTGGCGATGCCGATGACCTATCTGGGCCTCGGGGCGGGGCCTGCCTTTCTGAGCGGCCTCGGCGCGGCGGCGCTGCTGGCGCTGGGGGTGGGGCTTCTGGCGCTGCGCACGACGGGCGTGGCCTTCATGATCGTGACGCTCATGTTCTCGCAGGCGGCCTGGCTGACGATCCTGCTGGCCGGGCGCTGGACCCGCGGCGACGAGGGCGTGGTGATCCCGCAGGCCGGGCGGGTGCTGCTGGGCCTCGATCTTTCGAGCCCCCAGGCCCGCTATCTGGCGGCGCTGGCGCTGTTCTCGGCGGTTCTCTTCGGCACGCTCTGGCTGATGCGCCAGCCGTTGGGGCGGGTGCTGATAGCGATCCGCGAGAATGAGGGCCGGGCCGAGCTTCTGGGCTATGACATCTTCCGCCACAAGCTGGGCGCGGTGGTGCTGTCGGGCACGGTCTCGGGCGCGGCGGGCGCGGCCTACGGGCTTCTGTTCGGCTATGCCGGAGCCAGCTTCGCCGAGGTGCAATATTCGATCTTTCCGCTGCTCTGGGTGCTTCTGGGCGGCGCGGGCACGGTGATCGGGCCGTTTCTCGGCACGCTTTTCATGTTCTACCTGATCGACCTGTCCTCGGGGCTGACATCGGCCTACATGCTGGTCGCGGGCGTGGCGCTGGTGTTGCTGACCCTGTTCGCGCCGCAGGGGCTGGCGGGCGAGATCCGGCGCCGCTGGTGGCGGGGTCTGCCATGAGCGCGCTGCTCTCGACCCGGGCGCTGTCGCGCAGCTTCGGCGGGCTGCGCGCCGTCCATGAGGTCGATCTCGATCTCGCACCGGGCGAGGTCCGGGCGCTGATCGGGCCCAATGGCGCGGGCAAGACCACCTTCGTGTCGATGCTGATCGGCCGGGTCGCGCCGTCGTCGGGGCGTATCGTCTTTGACGGCCAGGACATCACCCGGCTGCCCGCGCATCGGCGGGTGCGGCTGGGGCTGGCCTATACCTTCCAGATCACCTCGGTCTTTGCCCGGCTGTCGGTGGCCGAGAATGTGGCGCTGGCCGCCCGCCGCCGGTTCGGCCGCGACCGCGCCGCCGTTGCCGCCGAGGTCGCCCGGACGCTGGGCCGGGTCGGCCTGACCGGGCGCGACGACAGCGCGGCGGGCGATCTGAGCTATGGCCATCAGCGCCTGCTGGAACTGGCGATGGGGCTGGCGCAGGCGCCGCGCCTTCTCATCCTCGACGAACCGACCCAGGGTCTGGCCGAGGCCGAGATCGAGGCCTTCAAGGCGCTGGTCCGGGATCTCGCGGGCGAGACCGCGATCCTGCTGATCGAGCATAACATGGGCGTCGTGATGGAGCTGGCCGACCGCATCACCGTGCTCGATGCAGGTCTCGTGCTGGCCGAGGGCGCGCCCGCCGCGATCCGGGCCGATGCCAGGGTGCAGGCCGCCTATCTGGGAACCGCGATCGATGCTTGAGCTGAGGGATGTCGCGGCGGGCTACGGGCCGGTCCGGGTGCTGCGCGGGCTCAGCCTGACCGTCAGGCCGGGCGAGATCACCTGTCTTCTGGGCCGGAACGGCGCGGGCAAGACCACGGCGATGAAGGCGATCATGGGGCTTCTGCCGCTCTCGGCGGGCCGGGTGCTGATGGATGGCGAGGATATCGGCCGGCTGCCCGCCCATGAGGTGCCGCGCCGGGGGATCGGCTATATCCCGCAGGGGCGGCGGCTGTTCTCGGAGCTGACGGTCGCGCAGAATCTCGAGATCGGGCTGATGTGCCGCCGGAGCCCGCCCGAGCTGCGCGCCCATGTGCTGGAGATGTTCCCGCGGCTTGCCGACCGGATGGAGCAGCGGGCGGGCACGCTGTCGGGCGGCGAACAGCAGATGCTGGCGACCGCCCGCGCGCTGTGCCTCGAGCCCCGGGTGTTGTTGCTCGACGAGCCTACCGAAGGGCTGCAGCCCTCGATGATCGCGCTGTTGCGCGACAGGGTGCTTGCGCTGCGCGAGGCGGGCGTGGCGATCCTGCTGGTCGAACAGAGGCTCGAGGCGGTGCAGGCGGCCGCCGACCGGGTGGTGATCCTCGAAAATGGCGAGGTCAGGGCCGAGGCCGATGCCGCGCGGCTGCGCGCCGAGCCCGGATTTCTCCGGCAAGAACTTGGCGTATAATTCATTTTAAATCAGTGCACTGTGTCGCGTATCTTATGTTTCAGATGAAGCATGGGGCGGGCAAAACCTCGTTCCGACCCTCGCGCATCAGAATCTGCGCATCGGTTCCTGCGCCGCTGCGCCGAATTGCGTCGCCGGACGAACCCGCCTAGGGATCGATCATATCGCAGTATCCGGAGGCCGCCCGCATGACCGACCCGATCCGCACCACGCTTGACGTGCTTCTGGAGCTTCTGTCGCCGCTCGGAGGGCGGCGCGTGCTCGATATCGGCTGCGGCCGCGGCGGGCTCGCCGTGCCCTTCCGCGCGGCCGGGGCCGACTGGCGCGGGCTCGAACCCTGTCCGCAGGCGGGCGGCGCGCCCGGCATCGACGTGGCCGAGGCCCAGGCGATGCCCTATCCGGACGCGGTCTTCGACATCGCGGTGATCGTCAACGCGCTGCATCACATCCCGGTCGAGGCGATGGGCCATGCGCTGGCCGAGGCGGCGCGGGTGATCGCGCCCGAGGCGGTCCTGGTCGTGATCGAGCCCCGGGCCGAAGGCGATCTGAGCCAGGTGATCGCGACCGTCGACGACGAGACAAAGATCCGCCACGCGGCGCAGGCGGCGCTGGATGCGGCGGTGGCGGCGGGCGTGCTGGCCGAAACCCGCGCCTTCGACTATGTGCGGCGCGAGATCTATGAGGATTTCGAGGCCTTTATGGGCCGTATCTCGTCCTTTGCGCCCGAGCGCGGCGCGCTCTCTGCGGATCTGACCGAGGCCTTGCGCGCGGCCTTCCTGGCCCGGGCGGGGCGCGAGGGCGCGGCCTTCACCCTGACCCAGCCGATGTCGGCGCGGCTTTTCCGGCGCGGCCCGGCGGCGGGTTAGGGCAGGATCCATCGCGGGCGGGCCCAGGCTCGGGCGCGGGAGGTCGAAAGCACAGGAGAGAGGCCGGTTCCGGCCGGGCACGGCGCCGGTGACGCAAGGCGACGGCGCGCATCGGGCAAGCCGTCGGAGGCTTTTCCGGATGCGCCAAGGCTTGTCCGCCGCCGGGGCGCCGGAGCGTAGCCCGCCTTGGGGCATGACCCGGCCCGGACGGATGTTCCCTCGCGCCTCCTGCCCTTGACGGTTTCGGGGGCTGTCCGCGCGATGGCAGGCGCGGAGCGGTCCGGTCCGAAGCTTGCCGTCCCCGACATGCCGAAGACCCAGTGCAAGACGGCACCAGCGATTCCAGGCCTGCGGCGTGATCTGGGCTGCACTCTGCCCCCGACGGGCGGAGCGGCTCTTAGCAGGCCGCTGAAAAAGTCATGCTACGAAGGCGTTGGTATTAGAACACCCCATTCACGGTTTCTCTCGTTACGTTGCACGGTCCTCATCGTGCTGGGGGCCGATGGATTTGACGATAATGGTCGCCGTAAGACGTTTTCAGCGGCCTGTTAGCTGTCCGCGTCCGGCGGAGACGCTCCCGATGAGGGCGCCGTGCCGGGGGCGCGGGCCGCGGCCCAGACCCCGCGCGCCAGAAGATCGCCCACCACCATGCGCAATGTCTCGGCCACGGCCTCCTGGGCGCGTGTCACCGGCCGCGCGCCCGGCCGGATCAGCCAGGCCCCGCGCCAGAGCCCCGGCGCCACGATCCGGCTGACGGCCAGCCGACCGGCCTCGGCCTCGGGCGCGACCGCGTGCCAGGGCAACACCGAAGCGCCGAAGCCCGCAGCGACCAGGTTCTTGATATTGGAGTAGGAATCGATCTCGACCGCCAGTTCCGGTGCTATCCCGTCGCCTGCAAGTTCGGCGTCGATCATCCGGCGCAGCCCATGCGCCCGGCTGGGCAGCACCAGCGGAACGCCGTCGAGCGCGGCCATGGCGATCTCGGGCGGGGCGGTCCAGTCGGGCGGCCAGAGCACGACCAGCTCTTCTTCCAGCAGCGGGTCGCAGGCCAGCCCCGGATCGGCGGGCGCCTCGTAGAGCACCGCCAGATCGACCCGGCCCTCGGACAGCCATCCGGCGACGAAGCCGCTCATCGCCTCGGCGATCTGCAGCGTGATCTGCGGATAGCGTCCGCGCAGCGCCTCGATCAGCGGCACCGCCAAGAGCCCGCCAATGGTTCCGGTCAGCCCGATCACGACCCGGCCCGACGGGTCGGTTTCGAGCCCGCGGATCTCGGCCTCGGTCCGGGCCACCTCGGCCAGGATCGACCGCGCCCGGCGGGCCAGGATCTCGCCCGCCTCGGTCGGAACCACCCCGGTCGGCCGGCGCAGCAGAAGCCGCGTGCCGAGCCGGGCCTCGAGGTTGCGCACATGCAGGGACAGCGCCGGCTGGGCGACGTTCAGCGTGGCCGCGGCCCCGGTGATCGAGCCGCGCTCGACGATTTCGAGGAAATAGCGCAGCTGTCGCAGATCCATGCCCATGCCCGAGATGTCCGGTTCGTCGAGGTCCAGCCCTTGGGCCATATAAAAAACATATGGCAGCCAGGCAAAGAATATATTTGCATGATGGGCTGGCACTGGCTCTTCTGGCTGAAACGCCCAAGGCAGGATCCCCATGCAGACCGACCCCCATCAGGACATCCGCGACGCCATTCGTGCGCTTTGCGCGACCTTTCCGCCCGAATATCACCGCCGGATCGACGAGGAGCGCGGCTATCCCGAGGCCTTCGTGCAGGCCCTGACCGAAGCCGGATGGATGGCGGCCCTGATCCCGGAAGACTATGGCGGCTCGGGGCTGGGGCTGACCGAAGCCTCGGTGATCATGGAAGAGATCAACCGTTCGGGCGGCAATTCCGGCGCATGTCACGGTCAGATGTACAACATGACGACGCTGGTCCGGCATGGCTCGGAAGAGCAGCGCCGCCGCTACCTGCCGAAGATCGCGGCGGGCGAGCTGCGGCTGCAGTCGATGGGCGTGACCGAGCCCACCACCGGCACCGACACCACCCGGATCAAGACCACGGCGGTGAAGAAGGGCGACCGCTATGTCATCAATGGCCAGAAGGTCTGGATCAGCCGGGTCCAGCATTCCGACCTGATGATCCTTCTGGCGCGCACGACGCCGCTGGCCGAGGTCGCGAAGAAATCCGAAGGCCTGTCGATCTTCCTCGTCGATATCCGCGAGGCGATGGGCTCGGGCATGACGGTGCGGCCGATCCCCAACATGGTCAATCACGAGACCAACGAGCTGTTCTTCGACAATCTCGAGATCCCGGCCGAGAACCTGATCGGCGAGGAGGGGCAGGGGTTCAAGTATATCCTGACCGGGCTCAATGCCGAGCGCACGCTGATCGCGGCCGAATGCATCGGCGACGGCTACTGGTTCACCGACAAGGTCAGCGCCTATGTCCGCGAACGCCAGGTCTTCGGCCGTCCGATCGGGCAGAACCAGGGCGTGCAGTTCCCGATTGCCGAGGCCTTCATCGAGGTCGAGGCCGCCAGCTTGATGCGCTTCGAGGCCTGTCGGCTCTACGATGCGGGCGCGCCCTGCGGTGCCCAGGCCAACATGGCCAAGTATCTCGCCGCCAAGGCGTCGTGGGAGGCGGCCAATGCCTGCCTGCAATTCCATGGCGGTTTCGGCTTTGCCTGCGAATACGATGTCGAACGCAAGTTCCGCGAGACCCGGCTTTATCAGGTGGCGCCGATCTCGACCAACCTCATCCTCAGCTATGTGGCCGAGCATGTTCTCGGCCTGCCGAGGTCGTTCTGATGCGCCCGCTCGAAGGGATCGAGGTGGTGGCGGTCGAGCAGGCCGTGGCCGCCCCCTTCGCGACCGCGAGGCTGGCCGATGCGGGCGCCCATGTCGTCAAGATCGAGCGGCCCGGCGGCGATTTCGCGCGCGGCTATGACGATGCCGCGGCCGGACAGTCGAGCTATTTCGTCTGGCTCAACCGCGGCAAGGAGACCCGCACGCTCGATCTGGCCTCCGAGCCCGGGCGCGCGGCGCTGGCGGATCTGCTGGCCGGGGCCGATGTGCTGGTGCAGAACCTCAAGCCCGGCGCGCTGGCCCGGCTCGGGTTTTCCGACGCGGTGCTGGCGCGCGACTATCCGCGGCTGATCTCCTGCGCGATCTCGGGCTTTGGCACCGAGGGGCCGCTGGCCGGGCGCAAGGCCTATGATCTGCTGATCCAGGCGGAATCGGGGCTGTCCTCGATCACCGGGGGCCCCGAGGAACCGGCGCGCGTGGGCGTTTCGGTCGTCGACATCGCGACCGGGGCCACGGCGCATGCCGCGATCCTCGAGGCGCTGATCCGGCGCGGCGCGACCGGGCAGGGGGCGCGGATCTCGATCTCGATGTTCGACGTGATGGCCGAATGGCTGACCGTGCCGCTTCTGAACCACGAGGGCGGGCGGTCGCCGGGCCGGGTCGGGCTCGCGCATCCCTCGATCGCGCCCTATGGGGCGTTCCAGCCACGGGACGGCCGCCCGATCCTGATCTCGGTCCAGAGCGACCGCGAATGGCGCCAGCTTGCCGAAGGGTTTCTCGGCGCGCCCGGGCTTGGCACCGATCCGCGCTTTGCCAGCAATGTCGCAAGGGTCCGGAACCGCGCCGAGACCGACCGGATCGTCGCCGCCGCCTTCGCCCGGCACAGCGCCGCCGAGGCCGAGGCCGCGCTGGTCGCCGCCGATATCGCCTTTGCCTCGGTCAATGACATGGCCGGGCTCTCGGCCCATCCGCATCTGCGCCGGATCGAGGTCGACAGCCCGAACGGCCCGGTCGCCATGCCCGCGCCCGCCGCCCGCTTTGACGGCGAGCCGCGCCGCTACGGCCCGGTCCCCGCACTCAAGCCCCGGGAGGCCTGAATGGATCTCGATATCGACCATCTGCGCGGCTGGATCGGCCGCGAAGACAGCGCGACCGAGCGGCTGAGCGCCGATCTGGTGCACCGCTTCGCCGCCACGTTCGACCGGAGCTGGTCGCTGAGACAGGGCGCCGAGGCGCCGCCGCTGATCCATCTCTGTCTGGCCCAGCCCACCGTGGCGGGCGCCGGGCTGGGCGAGGACGGCCATCCGGCGCGGGGCGGCTTCCTGCCGCCGGTGCCGCTGCCCAGGCGGATGTGGGCGGGCGGGGCCTTTCGCTTTCACGCCCCGCTCCGGATCGGCGATGCCGTCACCCGGCGCTCGACCATCACCGATGTCGCGCTGAAGCACGGCCGCTCGGGGCCCTTGCTGTTCGTGACGGTCGAGCACAAGATCCGCGCCCGCGGCCGGTTGGCGCTGACCGAGCGGCAGGATCTGGTCTATCGCGCCGCCGCCCCGTTCAAGCCCTCGACGGCGCGCCCCGCGGCCGAAGGCGGCGAGGTCAGGCGGCTGACGCCCGGGCCGGTCCTGCTGTTCCGCTATTCGGCGCTGACCTTCAACGGCCACCGCATCCATTACGACAGGCCCTATGCCTGCGAGGTCGAGGGCTATCCGGGGCTTGTCGTGCACGGGCCGTTGCAGGCGACGCTGCTGGTGCAATTCGCGGCCGAGCTGAAGGGGGCCTGCCCGTCGCGCTTTGCCTTCCGCAGCGTCTCGACCGTGTTCGACACCGCCGACATGGAGCTGCATGCCAGTTGCGAGGGCCACAGCCTCCGGCTCTGGACCGCGCAGGCGGGCGGACCGGTGGCGATGGAGGCGACCGCAAGCTGGTAGCGGGTCCGCCCCCGTGCCTTTGCCTCGTGCCTTAGCCCGGTGCCGCGGCCTCGTCCCGAGGCGCGGGCATCGTTTTTGCCGATGGCGGCGCGCAACAGGTCTCTGGTCATCCGGCGGCGGGCGCGGTAGCTGGAAGCATGGAGGTTGCTGTCGTGTCTTGCCATGCGCAGCGCGGCCCGCAAGCCGGGCTCGTGCGCATCGCGCGGTGGCCTCCGTCGGGAACCGGCCCGGAATTGGCAGTGTCGCCGCTTCCCGGATGATGGTAGAACGAAATTCAACCGGAACGGGAGTTGGGTGAGACCTTGACCGAGGATGCCAGGCCCGAAACCGCCTCTGCCCGGCATTGGGGCCGGTTGCGCGCGGTCTTTCCCTATGTGCTGGCCGCCGGGCTTTTCGTGCTGGGGCTGCTGGCGCTTTACCGGCTGCTGGCCACGGTCGATTTCACCGATGTGGTGGCGCAGGTCCGCGCCACGCCCTGGTCGACGGTCGGGCTGGCACTGGCGGCGACGGCGGCAAGCTATGTCTCGCTCGTGGGCTATGACTGGTCGGCGCTGCGCTTCATCGGCAAGCCGCTGAACTTTCCGGTGGTGCTGGCGGGCGGGTTCATGGCCTATGCCTTCGGCAATACCATCGGGCTGTCGGCGGTCTCGGGCGGTGCGGTGCGCTGGCGGATCTATTCCGCGCTCGGGCTCGACGGCTATGACGTGGCCGCGGTCTCGACCTTCGCGGCGGTCTCGTTCGGGGTGGCGGCCACGCTGGTCGGGCTCGGGGCGCTGGCCGTGCATCCCGCGGCGCTGGCCGCGATGCTGCCGCTTGCCCCCGCCACCGTGCAGGTGCTGGCGCTGGGCGGGATGGCGGTGATCGCGCTGCCGCTGCTCTGGGCCTCGGTCCGGCAGCGTCGGGTCCGGCTTGGCCGCTTCACCCTGCGCGCGCCCGTGCCGCGCGATCTGGCGGCGCAGCTGATCTTCTGCCTCGGCGATATCGGCTTTGCCGCCGCCACGCTCTATCTGCTGCTGCCCGCGAACGATCTGGGCTTCGCGACCTTCCTCGCGCTGTTCGCGGCGGCGACCATGGCGGGGGTGCTCAGCCATGTGCCGGGCGGCGTCGGCGTCTTCGAGGCGGTGGTGATTGCGGCGATGCCTGCCGCGACCCCGATCTCGGCGGTGGCGGCCTCGCTGCTGCTCTACCGGCTGATCTATTTCCTCGTGCCCTTCTTCCTCGCGCTGCTGGCGCTGGCGGGCTACGAGCTGTTCCGCTCGGCCGGGGGGCATCTGCCGCGCGGCCAGTGGGGGCGCGCGCTGGGCGCCGTCGACCCGGCCTTCCGCGCCGTCGAGCGGATCGCGCCGATGGTGCTGGGCACCATGATCCTCGGGGCCGGGCTCTGGATGAGCGTCGCGTCGATCCTGCCGCCCGCCACCGAGGCCGCGCGCGCCGCCGAGGCGCTGTTCCCGCTGCCCTTCATCGAGGGTTCGGCACTGGCCTCCAGCGTGATCGGCTCGGCGCTGGTCCTGATCTCCTTCGGGGTGATGCGCCGGGCGCTGGCGGCGTTCTGGCTGGCCGTCGCGGTGATGGAGGCGGGGGCGGCGGTGGCGCTGGTGCAGGGGGTCGATCTCGACCGCGCGGTGCTGCTGGCGACCGGCGCCCTGCTGTTGCTGCCGTTCCGCCATGCCTTTCACCGCCACACCATGCTCAGCCATGCGACGCTGACACCGGCCTGGGCGGCGCTGATCGTGGCGCTGATCGCGGGCTTCGGCTTCATGTTGTTCTTCGCGCATAAGGAAACCCCCTATGCGCATGAGCTCTGGTGGCAGTTCGCGGTGAACGAGCGCGCGCCGCGTGCGTTGCGGGCGGGGCTGCTGGGGAGCCTCGTGCTGGGGCTCGGGGCGCTCCTGATATTGCTGCGCGCGCCCCGGGTCGCGGCAGAGCCTCCCGCCCGCGAGGATCTGGACCGGGCCGCGCGCATCTCGGCGGGGGGCGACAACCCCGATGCGGGCTTTGCGCTGACCGGCGACAAGTCGATCCTGGTGTCGGATGACGGCCGGGCCTTCGTGATGTTCGCGGTGTCGGGCCGGTCCTGGATCGCCTATGGCGGGCCGGTCGGTCCGGCCGATGCCGCCGAGGACGTGGCCTTCGCTTTCGTCGATGCAGCCCGTCGCGCGGGTGCGCGGCCCGCCTTCTACGAGGTCCGGGCCGCCGATGTGCCGGTCATGCTCGATCTGGGGCTGTCGCTGCACAAGATGGGCGAGGAGGCGGTGGTCGACCTGACCGCGTTTTCGCTTGAGGGATCGGCGCGCAAGAAGCTTCGGGCGGCGCATGCCCGGGCGCTGCGGGACGGGTTGTCGCTGGGCTGGGCCGAGCCGCCCCATGCCCCCGCCTTCCTGGCCGAGCTCGGGGTCGTGTCGGAGGCCTGGCTGTCCGCCAAGCGGGCGCGCGAGAAGGGGTTCTCGGTCGGCCGCTTCGATCCGGACTGGCTGAACCGCTGGCCGGTGGCGACGGTGCGCCAGGACGGCCGGGTGGTGGCCTTCGCCAATGTGCTGGTCACCGACAGCCGGGCCCAGGCCGCGATCGACCTGATGCGCCATGTCGAGCATGCCCCGTCCGGCACCATGGAGTTCCTGTTCACCGCGCTGATGCTGCGGCTGAAGGAAGAGGGCCATGCCGCCTTCTCGCTGGGAATGGCCCCGCTCTCCGGGCTCAGCCCCGAACGCAGCCGCAGGCTCTGGGACCGGTTCGGCGCGCTGATCTACCGGCATGGCCGCAGCTTCTACAATTTCGAGGGGCTGCGCGCCTTCAAGGCCAAGTTCGATCCCGACTGGCGACCGCGCTATCTGGCCGCGCCCTCGGCGCTGCCGCCGCTGCTGACGCTGGCCGATGCGGCCCGGCTGATCGGTGGCCGCAACGAGCGTCGCCAGACCCTGCGCCGCAAGGCGGATCGCGGCGAAGAGAGCTGAGCGCAGGCATCGGCCCGGCCGCGGTCGGGCCTTCGATTCGAGGCAGGGTCGCTTCCCCATTTTGGCATGCCATTTCATCATGCCCCGCGTGGTGGATTAAATTTTAGGCATTCGCCGCTTTTTTGTCGCGACGGCATCGCGCCGGACCGCGCTTGAACCTCCCGATCCGGCAGCGCTGGGGCAAAGTTACCCCGGGACGCGGCGCCAGGACGCCCGCGGGCCAGAACAAGGAGGTTCAACTTGCTCGGAATAAAGAAAACTTTCGCCATGCTGATGCTGTCTGCGGGGCTGGTCTCGGCGCAGGGGGCGCTGGCCCAGGGCACGCTGCGCATCGGCATGACCGCGGCCGATATCCCGCTGACCACCGGCCAGACCGACCAGGGCGGCGAGGGCATGCGTTTCATGGGCTACACGGTCTATGACTCGCTTGTCGAATGGGATCTGACCTCGGCCGACAAGCCCTCGACGCTGATCCCGGGGTTGGCCACGGAATGGGCGGTCGATGCCGAGGACAAGACCAAGTGGATCTTCAGGATCCGCGAGGGCGTCACTTTCCATGACGGCTCGGATTTCACCGCCGAAAGCGTGGTCTGGAACCTCGACAAGCTGCTCGATGACAGTTCCGAGCAATACGACCCGCGTCAGGCGGCGCAGGGCAAGTCGCGGATCCCTGCGGTCGCGAGCTACCGTGCCATCGACCCGCTGACGCTGGAAATCACCACCAAGACCCCCGATGCCACGCTGCCCTATCAGCTGGCCTGGATCCTGATGTCGTCGAAGGCCAACTGGGAGGCCCATGACAAGGACTGGGAACAGGTCGCGATGGAGCCCTCGGGCACCGGGCCCTGGAAGCTCGAGGAATTCGTGCCGCGCGAACGCGCCGAGATGGTGCCCTTCGCCGAATACTGGGACGAGACCCGGGTGCCGAAGCTCGACAAGCTGGTGCTGATCCCGCTGCCCGAGCCCAATGCCCGCGCGGCCGCTCTGCTGTCGGGGCAGGTCGACTGGATCGAGGCGCCCGCGCCCGACACCATCCCGGCGATGACCGCGAATGGCTTCGTGATCTCGTCGAACGCCTATCCGCATAACTGGACCTGGCACCTGTCGCGGCTGGAGGGCTCGCCTTGGAACGACATCCGCGTGCGCAAGGCCGCGAACCTGGCCATCGACCGCGAGGGGATGGGCGCGCTTCTGGGCGGCCTGATGGTGCCCGCCAAGGGCTTCCTGCCGCCCGGCTCGCAATGGTTCGGCAAGCCCAGCTTCGATGTGCGCTACGACCCCGAAGAGGCCAAGCGCCTGCTGGCCGAGGCGGGCTACGGCCCCGACAAGCCGCTGAAGGTCAAGGCGCTGATCTCGCCCTCGGGTTCGGGCCAGATGCTGCCGCTGCCGATGAACGAATACATCCAGCAGAACCTGGCCGAGGTCGGCATCGATGTCGAATTCATGGTGGTCGAGTGGAACCAGATGATCAATCTCTGGCGCGCCGGGGCGGCCGATCCGGCGGTCGAGGGCAGCCAGTCGATCAACTTCACCTATTTCATCCAAGATCCGTTCACCGGGCTGATCCGGCATCTGTCCTGCGATCTGATCGCGCCGAACGGCACCAATTGGGGGCATTACTGCGACCCCGAGATGGAGGATCTGTTCAGCCAGATCCGCAACACCTTCGATCCGGCCGAACAGGATGAGGTGATGCGCCGGACGCATGAGAAATTCGTCGATGACGCGCTGTTCCTGATGGTGACCCATGACGTGGCGCCGCGGGCCATGAGCCCGAGGGTCAAGGGCTTCGTGCAGGCCCAGAACTGGTACCAGAACTTCTCGTCGATCACGATGGAGTAGCGGCCCGCCCGGGCCCGAAGACCCCGCCGCCCGGGCGCGGCGGGGCGCTTTCCCAAGGAACTTTCCCAAGGAAAAAGTGACCCCCCAATGTTCAGCTATCTTCTCAGGCGTCTGATCCTCGTGCTGCCGGTGGCCTTCGGCGTTTCGGTGATCTGCTTCCTCTTGGTGCAGATCGCGCCCGGCGACCCGCTGACCGCAATCATGCCGGTCGATGCCACGGCCGAGGAACAGGCGGCGATGCGCGCGGCCTACGGTTTGGACAAGCCCCTGCCGCTGCAATACGTGATCTGGGTCGGCAACCTCGCGCAGGGCGATATGGGCCGCTCGATCGCGACCGGGCGCCCGGTCGCGGCCGAAGTCTTCGGCGCGGTGCAGAATTCGCTGCTGCTGGCCGTCAGTGCGGCCGTCATCGCCTTCCCGATCGGCATCTTCCTCGGCTTTCTCGCGGGCTATTTCCGCGACAGCGCACTCGACAAGGCGGTCACGGCGGTGTCGATCGCGGGCGTTTCGGTGCCGAATTACTGGCTCGGCATCGTCCTCGTGATCATCTTCTCGGTCAATCTGGGCTGGCTGCCCTCGATGGGGGCGGGGCCGGGCGGCTCGCGCGACTGGTCCTGGAACTGGGAGCACATGCGCCATCTGGTCCTGCCCGCGGTGACGCTGGCCGTGGTGCCCATCGGCATCGTCTCCCGCACCGTCCGGGCATTGTCGGGCGACATCCTGAGCATGGATTTCGTGCAGGCGCTGTACGCCAAGGGCATGACCCGGTTCGACGTGCTGATCCATGTCGGCCGCAATGCCGCCTCGACCGCGCTGTCGGTGATGGGGCTGCAGCTGGGCTATCTGCTGGGCGGCTCGATCCTGATCGAGACCGTGTTCAACTGGCCGGGCTCGGGCTTCCTGCTGTCGAATGCCATCTTCCAGCGCGACCTGCCGCTTCTGCAGGGCACGATCCTGGTGCTGGCGTTGTTCTTCGTTGCCATGAACCTCATCGTCGACGTGGCCCAGGCCGCCATCGACCCGCGGGTCAAGAGGAGCTGAGCCGATGACGCTGACCGAAACCCTCGATCCGGTTCAGGTTCCCGAGGCGCGCAAGGGCTACTGGGCGGGCGTCGCCGGGCGGCTGGCGCGCGACCCGGTCTCGATGCTCTGCCTGGCCGTTGTGGCGGCCCTCATCCTTGCCGCGATCTTCGCGCCCTGGCTGGGGCTGGCAGATCCCTACAAGGGCTCGATGATCGCGCGGCTCAAGCCCATCGGCACGCCGGGGCACATCCTCGGCACCGACGAGCAGGGCCGCGACATGCTGGCAAGGCTGATCCATGGCGGGCGGCTGACGCTCTTCATCGGGCTGATGCCGGTGGTCTTCGCCTTCTTCATCGGGTCGACGCTCGGCGTCGTCGCGGGCTATGTCGGCGGTCGGCTCAACACCCTCATCATGCGGGTGGTCGATGTCTTCTTCGCCTTCCCCTCGGTCCTGCTGGCCATCGCCATCTCGGGCGCGCTGGGGGCGGGGATCGTCAATTCGCTGGTCTCGCTGACCATCGTCTTCGTGCCGCCGATCACCCGCGTCGCCGAGGCCGTGACCTCGGGCGTGCGCAGCCTCGATTACATCGACGCGGCCCGCGCAACCGGGGCCAGCGCGCTGACCGTGATCCGGGTCCATGTGATCGGCAATGTGCTGTCGCCGATCTTCGTCTATGCCACCTCGCTGACCAGCGTCTGCATGATCCTCGCGGCGGGGCTGTCCTTCCTCGGGATCGGGGTCCGTCCGCCGGAGCCGGAATGGGGCCTGATGCTGAACACGCTGCGCTCGGCGATCTATGTCGATCCGTGGCTCTCGGCGCTGCCGGGGGTGATGATCTTCGTCACCTCGCTGTGCCTCAACCTGCTGAGCGACGGCGTGAGGAGTGCGATGAATGTC
Organism: Rhodovulum sulfidophilum DSM 1374; assembly: GCF_001633165.1. Taxonomy (NCBI): domain Bacteria; kingdom Pseudomonadati; phylum Pseudomonadota; class Alphaproteobacteria; order Rhodobacterales; family Paracoccaceae; genus Rhodovulum; species Rhodovulum sulfidophilum. Next base: position 2,529,874 of record NZ_CP015418.1, read on the forward strand.
CGCGACTGAGCTTTACGACCTGCTGCCCGATCGCGGCGGCCCCGCCCAACCCCTGCTGACGGTGCGGGGGCTGAGGAAATACTTCCCCGTCCGGGGCGGCATTCTCGGCCGCACCCAGGCCATGGTGCAGGCCGTCGACGGCGTCTCCTTCGAGGTCCGGAAGGGAGAGACGCTGGGCATCGTCGGCGAATCCGGCTGCGGCAAATCGACCACGGCGCGACTGGCGGTCGGGCTGATCGAGCGTGACGAGGGCGATATCATCTTCGACGGCGACGCGCTGGGCGACACGCTTAGCTTGCGCGAGTTGCGGCGCGGCATCCAGATGGTGTTCCAGGACAGCTATGCCTCGCTGAACCCGCGGCTGACCATCGAGGAGTCGGTGGCCTTCGGCGCCAGGGTGCAGGGTCTGTCCGATCCGATGGGGCGGGCCCATGGTCTGCTGGCGCGGGTGGGGCTCGATCCTGCGCGCTTTGCCCAGCGCTATCCGCATGAGCTGTCGGGCGGTCAGCGCCAGCGCGTGAACATCGCCCGCTCGCTGGCGATGTCGCCCCGGCTGGTGGTGCTGGACGAGGCGGTCTCGGCGCTCGACAAGTCGGTCGAGGCGCAGGTGCTGAACCTGCTGGCCGATCTGCGTGCCGAATTCGGGCTGACCTATATCTTCATCAGCCATGACCTGAACGTGGTGCGCTACATCTCGGACCGGGTGCTGGTGATGTATCTGGGCGAGGTGGTCGAGGTCGCGCCGGTCGCGGCGATCTGGGCGCGGCAGGCCCATCCCTATACCCGCTCGCTGTTCTCGGCGATGCCCTCGATGGATCCCGACAACCGCACCGAGGAACCGCCTCTGACGGGCGATCCGCCGAACCCGATCGACCCGCCCGAGGGCTGCCGGTTCCACACCCGTTGCCCCTTTGCCGCAACGCTTTGCGGGCGGAAGGCGCCCGCGCTGCGCGCGCTCGACGACAGCGGCCATCTGGCCGCCTGCCACCTCCACGACCCGGCCTCGGGTCATCCAAAGGCGGGGAAGATCGCATGACCGACAAGCTTCTCGACATCCGCAACCTCACCGTCCGCTTCCGGGGCGCGCGGACGGTCCATGCCATCAACGATCTGTCGCTGTCGCTGGGGCAGGGCGAGACGCTGGCGCTTCTGGGCGAAAGCGGCTCGGGCAAGAGCGTCACGCTGAAGGCGCTTCTGGGGCTGCTGCCGCCGAAACGGACAGAGCTCGAGGGCGGTATCCGGGTCGGCGGCACTGACGTGCTGCGGCTGTCGGGCCGGGCGCTGCAGCGCTATCGCGGCGGCGATGTGTCGATGGTGTTCCAGGAACCGGCGCTGGCGCTCGACCCGGTCTATACCGTGGGCGCCCAGATTGCCGAGACGGTGATGCGGCACAAGCGCGTCCGGCGCGCCGAGGCGATGGAGGTCGCGCTCGACATGCTGAGGCGCGTCAGGATCCCGTCGCCCGAACGGCGGCTGCAGAATTACCCGCATGAGTTGTCAGGCGGCATGCGCCAGCGGGTGATGATCGCGCTGGCGCTGGCCTGTCGGCCCCGCCTGCTGCTGGCCGACGAACCGACAACGGCTCTTGACGCCACCGTCCAGATCCAGATTCTGCTTCTGCTGCGCGAGCTGCAGAAGGAATTCGGAATGGGGGTGATCTTCGTCACCCATGATATCGGTGTGGCGGTGGAAATCTCGGAACGGATCGCGGTGATGTATGCCGGCCGGATCGTCGAGGAGGGCACCACCCGCGAGATCATCCGGGACCCGCGTCATCCCTATACGCGCGGGCTCCTGGCGGCCAACCTGCACGATGTGGCACGGGGAGAGCGGCTGGCCGCGATCCCGGGCGCGCCGCCCGCGCTGGAGACCCGGCCCGTTTCCTGTTCCTTCGCGCCGCGCTGTGCGCTGGCCGGACCCGACTGCCGGGCCGGGCTGCCGCCTGTTATGACCCCTGCGCCACGGCGCCGCGTGGCCTGTCTGCGCGCCGACGAGGCCGTTCCTGCCGAGTGACCGGATGCTGATCGAGAAAGATGCCTATCATGCCTTCATGCCCTATCCCGCCATCGAGGTGGAAAATGCCACCGAGGGTCCGCTTGCCGGGCTGACGCTTGCGGTCAAGGACCTGTTCGACGTCCGGGGCTACCGCACCGGCTGCGGCTGCCCGCTGAAACTGGCCGCGGCGACGGACGCCGACAGCACGGCCCCCGCGGTGCAGCGGCTGCTCGATGCGGGCGCGCGCTTCGTCGGCAAGACCCATACCGACGAGCTGGCCTGGGCGCTTTACGGGATCAACGCCCATTTCGGCACCCCGGTGAACCCGAGGGCGCCCGACCGCATTCCGGGCGGGTCCTCCTCGGGCTCGGCGGTCGCGGTGGCTGCCGGACTGGCCGATATCGCGCTCGGGACCGATACCGGCGGCTCGATCCGGGCGCCGTCCAGCTTTTGCGGGATCTGGGGGCTTCGGCCCACCCATGGCCGGGTGCCGCTGGAGGGCGCGATGGCGCTGGCGCCAAGCTATGACACCGCCGGGCTTCTCGCCCGCGACGGCGCGACGCTTTTGCAGGCGGCCGGCGCCTTGATGGAGCCCGACCCGGTGCCGCTGCCCGAGATACCCGATCTGCTCTGGCCCGCCGACATGGTGGCCCAGCTTGACGAGGCGCCGCGCGCGGTGCTGGAGGCGGCCTTCGGCACCATGCCCTCGCGCGAGGTCGAGGTCTATCCCGAGGGCGCGGCGGCGGCCTATGCCGCCTATCTGGTGACCAACGGCGCCGATGCGCGCGACGCGGTGCTGCCCTTCATCCGCGGCTCGGGCATGCCGCTGGTGCGCGGCATCGACGGGCGGGCGGCGGCGGCCGAGGCGCTTGATGAGGCCGAGATCGACAAGGCCCGCGCCACCCGCCACGCCTTCACCGCCCATCTCGAGGAAATGCTGGTCGATGCCGTCCTGCTGGCGCCGGCGGTCCATGCGGCCCCCTTTGCGCTCGACGCGCCGGTCGAGGTCTTCGACGGCTTCCGCCACGACGCGATGCGGCTTCTCTGCGTTGCCGGGCTGGCCGGGCTGCCGCAGGTGGTGCTGCCCGCGGGCATGGTCGAGGGCGCGCCCTACGGGGTGTCGCTGATCGGGCCGCGCGGCTCGGATCTGTCGCTGATCGCGCTGGCGCGCAGGCTCGTGCCGGAGCCGCAGCAGTGACCGTCTGTCCGGTCGAAAGCCGTCTTTACGACCTCGGGCAGCGGCTGCCCGACAGCGCGCCCTCGCGGGCCCTGTTCCTGCCCGGCAAGATCAGCGGCAATCTGCTGTTCCTGTCCGGGCAGATCTGCGAATGGGAGGGCGTGCCGCGGTATTTCGGCCCGGCCAGGGACGATTTCGATCTGGCCGAGGCGCAGGAGGCGGCGCGGATATGCGCGCTGAACCTCCTGTTCTCGGCCCGCAGCCTGCTGGGCTCGCTGACCCGGGTGCGCGAGGTCGTGCGGGTCGGCGGTTTCGTCTCGGCGCCGCCGGGCTTCGAGGGCGGGCCGATGATCGTCGACGGCGCCTCGCAGCTTTTCGTCGATATCTGGGGCGAGGCCGGGAAACATGCCCGCACGGCGGTCTGCGTCTCGTCGCTGCCGGCCAATGCGCTGGTCGAGATCGACGCGGTGCTCGAGATCGGCTGAGACCTCATCGGCCGGGGCTTTGGGGACGGCCTGCCCGTTCAGCCCGGCTGCCGCAGCTCCGGGGCGGCGGCGATCAGCATGCGGGCATAGGCGCTTTGCGGCGCATCGAAGATCTGCGCGGCCGGGCCGGTCTCGATCAGCCGGCCGTGCCGGATCAGCGCGACCCGGTCGCAGAGATAGCGCACCACGCCCAGATCGTGGCTGATGAAGAGATAGGTCAGCCCCAGCCGGTCCTGCAGGTCGATCAGCAGGTTCAGCACCTGCGCCTGCACCGAGACGTCGAGCGCCGAGGTGGGCTCGTCGAGCAGCAGCATCTCGGGCCCCGCCGCCAGCGCCCGGGCGATGCCGATCCGCTGCTGCTGCCCGCCCGAGAATTCATGCGGAAACCGGCGCAGATGCCCGGTGCGCAGCCCCACCATCGCCATCAGTTCGGCGGCACGATCGCGCCGTCCGCGGCGGTCGAGGCCGACGATCTCGCGATGCACCAGCATCGGCTCGGTCACGATCTGCTCGGCCGTCATCCGCGGGTTCAGCGCGGCCTGCGGGTTCTGGAACACGATCTGGACCCGGGCGCGGAAGGCGCGGAGCGCGCGCGGTCCGAACCGGGCCACGTCTTCTCCGCGATAGAGGATCTGCCCGGCATCCGGCGCCTCGAGCCGCAGGATCGCCCGGGTCAGCGCGGTCTTGCCCGAGCCGCTTTCGCCGACCAGCCCGAGGCTTTCGCCCCGCCCGACAGAGAGGCTCACATCATCCAGCGCGACGACCTCGGGGCTGCGCGCCAACAGGCTCCGGCGCGGGCGGTAGCGGCGGGTCAGGCCGCGGATCTCGAGCAGCGGTTCAGCCATCGGTTCAGGCATCGGTTTGGCCATCGGCGCGGTCACAGGCTCAGGCATCGGCGGCTTGGGCGACCGGATCGAGGCAGGCGACCTCATGGCCGGGGCCGATCCTGCGCGTCGCGGGCAGGGCGGCGCGGCAGGCGGCTTTCGCGCGCGGGCAGCGCGGGGCGAAGCGGCAGCCGGGCGGGGGCGCCATCAGGTCGGGCACGGTGCCGGGCAGCCCCTTTAGCGTACCGCGCCGCGTGTTCCGGCCGGGGATCGCGGCCATCAGCGCGCGGGTATAGGGATGCGCCGGACGCTCCAGCACCTCTGCCACCGGCCCGGTCTCGACCACATTGCCCGCATACATCACCGCGACATGGCTGCAGGTCCGCGCCACCACGCCCATGTTATGGGTGATCAGGATCACGCCGAGCCCGCGATCGGCCACCATGCCGCGCAGAAGCGTCAGGATCTGCGCCTGTACCGAGACGTCGAGCGCGGTCGTGGGCTCGTCCGCGATCAGCAGGTCGGGCCGCCCGATCAGCGCCATCGCGATCAGCACGCGCTGGCGCATCCCGCCCGAGAATTCATGCGGCCAGGCATTCAGCCGCTGCCGGGCCGAGGCGATGCCGACGCGCTCGAGCATATCGGCGGCCAGCGCCCGGGCGGCGGGCCGGGCGGGACCCGGGCCGAGCAGGTCGGGGGTGTGGCGCCCGGCCGCCAGTGCCGCGTCGACGAGCTGATCGCCGATCCGCATGGTCGGGTTGAGATTGGTGCCCGGGTCCTGGAAGATCATGCCGATCCGGCGGCCGCGCAGCGCCCGCATCCGGCGCTCGGACAGCGTCATCAGGTCCTGTCCGTCAAGGCGGATCTCGCCCGAGGGATAGTGCGCGGGCGGGCTCGGCACCAGCCGCGAGACCGAAAGCCCGGTCAGCGACTTGCCGCAGCCCGACTCGCCCACCAGCCCCAGGATCTCGCCGCGCGCGACGCTCAGCCCGACCCCGTTCAGCACATGCGCCGGGCCGTCGCTGGTCGTCATCTTCAGATGCAGGTCGCGGATCTCGAGCAGCGGCGGCACCATCAGCGGCCTCCCCTCGGGTCGAGCAGGTCGCGCAGCCCGTCCCCCAAGAGGTTGAAGCCGAAGACCGACACGAAGATCGCAAGCCCCGGCGCCATCGCCGTCCACCAGACATCCGGCATGTAGCTGCGCGCGGTCGCCAGCATGGTGCCCCATTCCGGCACCGGCGGCCGCACCCCGATGCCGATGAAGCCGAGCGCGGCCACGGCCAGGATCGCGAAGCCCATGTCGAGCGACATCTTGACGATCACCGGCGAGATGCAGTTGGGCAGCACATGGCAGAACAGAACCCGCGCCCTTGAGGCGCCCATCGCCCGGGCGGCGGTGACATAGACCTCCTCGCGCGCCGACAGCACCTCGCCGCGCACCAGCCGGGCATAGCCGGGCCACCAGCCCAGCGAGATCGCCAGCACCATGTTCTGGAACCCCGGTCCCAGCGCCGCGGCGATGGCCATGGCGAGGATCAGGTTCGGAACCGTCAGCACCAGGTCGGTCAGCCGCATCAGGATCTCGTCGATCCAGCCGCCCGCGAAGCCCGCGATGCCGCCCACAAGCGTGCCGATGGCGCTGCCGATCAGCACCACGGCAAAGCCCGCCAGCACCGAGACGCTGGCGCCGGCAAGGGTCAGGGACAGCACGTCCTGGCCAAGCTCGTTGGTGCCGAAAAGATGCCGGGCCGAGGGCGGCAGAAAGCGCGCCGCGGTGTCGATGCCGCCCGCGACATGGTCGGGATAGGGCGCGAGAAACGGGCCGAGCGCGGCGGTTGCCAGCACCAGCGCCACCAGCCCCGCGCCGACCGTCGACAGCCGGCTCTGGCGGAACCTCGAAAGCGCGCGGCGCAGCCCCTCGCGGCGGGGGCGCAGAGGGGTGTCGGGAACGGCGTTCATCCGTAGCGGACCTTCGGATCGACCAGCCCGTAGGCGAGGTCTATGGCGAGATTGACGAAGACGAAGATCAGCCCGCTGACCAGCGCCACCCCGATCACCGGCATCATGTCCTGGCTGAGGATCGCGCGGGTGGCGTAAAGCCCGAGCCCGGGCCAGTCGAACACGGTCTCGACCAGCACCGTGCCGCCCAGCAGCCAGCCGATGTAAAGCCCGGTCACCGTCAGCGTCGAGGAGATCGCGTTGCGGCCGACGGTCTTGAGCAGGATCTTGCGGCGCGGCAGGCCGAGGGCGCGGGCGGTGGTGACGTAATCCTGAGCCATCACCTCGATCGCCGCGGCGCGCATGGTGCGCATGATCGCGGCCAGCGGCGAGAGCGACAGCGCGAGGGCGGGCAGGGCGAGATGGCGGCAGGCCGCGCCAAGCGTCTGCCATTCGCCCGCCAGCGCGGCGTCGAGCGTGACGAAGCCCGTCACCCGGGGCGGCGGGAAGGTCACGATCGGAAGCTGCCCGCCCAGCGGCAGCCACATCAGCCACATCGCGAAGACCAGTTGCAGCAGCAGGCCGAGGAAGAAGCGCGGCATCGAGATTGCCCCGATCGCCAGCACCTGGCTGAGATAGTCGGGCCAGCGGTTGCGCCAGAGCGCGGTCAGAAGCCCCAGCGGCAGGCCGACGGCCAGGGCGATGGTCATCGCCGCCAGCACCAGTTCCAGCGTCGCGGGCAGATAGGTGGCGATGTCCTCGGCGACCGGGCGCCGGGTCATCAGAGAACGCCCCAGATCGCCCCGGGCCAGCCCCGCGACATAGCTCAGATATTGCTCCCAGACCGGCCGGTCGAGCCCGAATTCCTGCGCCAGCGCGGCGCGCTCGGCCAGCGTCGCATTGGGGCCGGCGGCCAGTCCGACCGGATCGCCGGGCAGCAGCCGGGCGATGGCGAACATGATCAGCGTCAGCCCGACCAGCACCGGAACGAGCATCAGGAGGCGGCGAAGAAGAAAGCTCAGCATTTGGGCCCGTCCCTCGGCCGCGCCGCGCCTGCCGCGCCAGCCGCGCGGTGGGACGGGCGCGGCGCGTGTCAGCTCAGGTCAGCGACAGCGGCCAGCATTCGATGGCGTTCGAGGCGACCGGGGTGAAGACATAGTTCTGGATCGACGCGCGCAGTCCGAGCTTGCGCTTTTCGAGCACCCCGAAGATGTCGGGCGCATCCGCCACCACCGCGCGCTGGAAGGCGCCGTAGATCTGCCGGCGCTTGTCGGGATCCATCTCGGCCCGGCCCGCCTCGATCAGCCGGTCGACCTCGGGATTGGAATAGACCGCGTTCTGCCAGTTGCCGTTCGAGGCGGAATGGTAGGCGGCATAGGCGATATTGTCGGGATCGCCGTAATTCGCGGTCTGATAGACCGGGAAGAAGTCGGGGAAGGTCTCGGGGCGGGCGCAGGCGGCGACCATGTCGGGCCAGGACAGCGGCTGGATCTCGAGCCCGATGCCGAGCGCCTTGAGGCTGTCGAGCAGCACCATCGCATAGCGCCGTTCCTGGTCGAGATGCGAGACATAGACCATCTTCAGCGTGATCCCGCCCTCGGGCGTCGCGGTTCTGGCCAGATGCGCGCGGGCGGCCTCGAGATCGTGTCGCGGCACCTCGAGCCCGGGATCGTGGCCGAGAATGCCATTGGGCAGCGGCCCGACCATCAGCTCGGCATATCCCGCGGAATCGAGCAGCGCCCGGTAGTTCACCGCATGAGAGATCGCCCGGCGCATGTTGATGTCGGCCAGCGGCCCGTGCCGGGTGTTCATCTTGATCGAGAAGGTCCGGTATTCGGGTTCGATCACCCGGACCACGCCGGGCGCGCCTTCCAGCGCGTCCATGTCTTCGGAGGTCAGGTCGAGCGCGGCATGGACCTCGCCCCGTTGCAGCATCAGCCTTTCGCTGGCCGCCTCGCGCGAGACCCGCCAGATCACGCCGTCGAGATTGCCCCCGCCCGGCTGCCAGGCATTTGGCGAGCGGACGAAGCGGTAAAGCGCGCCGGGACGGCTTTGCCCAAGCTCGAACGGTCCCGAGCCGGCGGTGTTCGACATCAGCCAGCTCTGGCCGTCATCCTCTCCCAGATGGGCCTCGACCGCGGCCTTCTCGACCACCGGAAACCAGGGCAGCACCGACAGGAACGCGGCGAAGGGCGTGGCAAGGGTGATCCTGACCGTCGCCGGGTCGACCGCCTCCAGCCCTTCGGGGGTGACGATGTCGCGCAGCATCCAGGAATTGCCCTTGGCGAGGCGCAGCGCGCGGGCGAAGGAATAGACCACGTCCCGGGCGGTGACGGGTTGCCCCGAATGGAACCGCGCCGCCGGATCCAGCCGGAAGGTGAAGACCATGCCGTCCTCGGAGGCCTCCCAGCTTTGCGCCAGCCCCGGCACCGGTTCGGGCGGTGTGCCCGAGGTCCGCAGCAGCGGGTCGTAGACATTGCGCATGAAGAAGGCGGGGGCCGATCCCGAGGAGGTATGCGGGTCGATATTGGGGAAATCACCGCCCGCGGCGATGATCATCAGCCTTGGATCTCGGGCCAGAAGGGGGGCGGGCAGGGCGGCGGGGATCGTTCCGACGGCCAGCCCGGCTCCGGCCAGAGCAAGGACGTGGCGCCGGGTCGGCGCTTGAGGCGAATTGGGCATTCGAGGTCTCCGAGTTGGATGCGCCCGTTCCGGGTCTCGTTGGCATTCGTTCAGATGCGACAGTTTCCGAATATGGAACTTTCAGCCCAATGTCTCGTCGTCCGGTACGGCATGCGGCATGCGGTATTGCGTCGCGGCCGCCTCGGGAGAGACCAGTCCCAGTGCCAGATCGCGGGCGAGGGCGGCCGCTGCACGCTCTTCGGCCGGGCCGTAACCCGCGCCGCCCGCCAGTGTCAGTTCGACGATTTCCTCGGTCCCGGTCAGCGTCAGCAGCGCGCCATGGCCGACATCGCGCAACACCCGGCCCTCCGGGTCGAGCACCCGTCCGGAGGCAGTGCCGCCGGGCTGCCCGCCGAACAGGCCCGGGATCGGCCTTGCCGTGCCCTCGGGGTGCAGCAGGACCTGCATCGGCGTGCCATCCGCCTCGCGCTTGCGGAAGCGCAGGATCTGGCCGAGCCCACCGCGATGCCGGCCCGGGCCGCCGCTATCGGGGGCGAAGCGCTTGCACAGCACCAGAAGCGGGGTGCGGCTCTCGATCATCTCGACCGAGGTATTGGCCGCCGAGGTCGGCCAGAGCAGCGCCGAGTGGCCGTCGCCATGGGCCGAGGCGCCCTGGCCGCCGCCCAGCAGCAGCAGATCGGAATAGAGATCGCCCCGGGCATCCCGGCCGTAGATATGGACCGAGCTCGGCAGCCCGGTATGGGCCTGCACGCCGCTGGCGGCCGCATCGGCCATCGCCCGGAAGATGTTGGGCGCCAGATACCAGCCGGTGCGGGTGCGCATGTTGACCGAGGCCGGGAAGGCCGGGTTCAGCACCGAGCCCTCGGGCGCGGTCACCCGGAACGGCCGGTAGCAGCCGGCATTGCCGCGCACGCCGGGCGTCAGCATGCATTTCAGCGGATAGGTGGCATGGGCGGCGGTGTAGTTCAGCGTCGAGTTCAGCCCGCCTTGCGGCAGCTGCGGCGGCGCGCCCTCGAAATCGACAAGCATGGCGTCGCCCTCGACCGCGACCCGCACCGGGAATTCCAGCGCCTCGCCCCGCGGCGCGCTGACGATGGTGCTGCGATACTCGCCATCGGGCAGGGCCCGGATCGCCGCGCGCATGGCGCGCTCGGACAGGCCCTGCACCACCTCGGCCAGCGCCCGGAGGTCATGCATGCCGTAATCGGCCATGAAGGCGTCCAGCCGCTCGGCGCCCAGCGCATTGGCGGCGGCGAAGGAGAAGATGTCGCCCAGCACCTGATCGGGGTGGCGCACATTCTGCCGGATCAGTTCGATCAGGGTCTCGTTCGGGCAGCCGCCGTCGAACAGCTTCATCGGCGGGATCTGAAGCCCTTCCTCGTAGATCTCGCGGGCATGAAGCGAATCCCGGGTGCCGCCGATATCCGAGACATGGCCGACAGTGCCCATCAGCCCGACCAGCCTGCCATCGCGGAAGGCGGGCGAGACCAGGGCGATGTCGAACAGATGCCCGGCGCAGAGCCAGGGATCGTTGGTGATCAGCACGTCGCCGGGTTTCAGCGTCTCTGCCGGGTAACGCGCCAGCAGCGCCTTGACCGCGCGCGGCAGCGTCAGGTTGAAGACCGGCATCGCGCGGGGCGAATGGGCCAGCGTTTCGCCCTCGGGGTCGAGCAGCTCGCAGGCGAAATCCTGCGCCTCGGCGATGATCAGCGAAAAGGCGGTGCGGCAGACCGTCAGCCACATTTCCTCGACGACATTCACCAGCCGCGCCCACATGATCTCGAGCCCGATCGGATCGGCCTCGATCCGCGCCACCGCTTCGGCGCGGCTCATGCCGGCCGTCACCAGCGCGGCCGCCGCGGCCGGGCGCGCGACCTCGATATGGAGCGCGCCGCCGGCATCGACCCGGGCCACGTCCTCCGGGCCGATCAGCGTGGTGGCCTCGCGCTCCTCGACGATGGCCGGTCCCGCGATGCGCTCGCCGGGGACAAGCGCGTAGCGGTCGTGGATCGCGGTCTCGAACCGGCCCTGCTCGAACAGGCAGGAGCGCGTGCCCTTGAGGCTGGCCGGGCGGGCGCCCTTGCCGGGCGTGGCGCCGCCGCCCGCGCCGCCCGTCCCGAGCGCGGGGGCAGGGCCCGACACCCGGGCGCGCAGCGCGATCACCTCGATCTCGGCGCCTTCGAAGGGCGACGTATAGCGCGCGGCATAGGCCGCCTCGAAGGCCGCCCTGAGGCATGGGCCGTCTTCCGGGCTGAGCCTGCCTTCGGGCAGCGGGACCGAAATCTCGTGCATCTGGCCGCGAAGACGCATCTCGGCGCTGCGCTCGACGGTGATCCCCTCGTCGGGGCCCCCGGTGCCGCCGATCCCGGCCCTGGCCAGATGGGCCCGGCCCTCGGCTTCGATCGCGTCGAGCGCCCGGTTGATCGCCGCCGCGTCGATCCGGTCTCCGAGCGCAACGCGAAGCGTACGCGCGGCCTCGAAGGACAGAGGGGCGGCGAGGAAGCCCAGCGCCGAGGCCGCACCCGAGGCGGGCGGTATCACCACGCGGGCGATCCCGAGCGCGCGGGCCACGGCGACCGCATGCGCGGGACCGGCGCCGCCGAACCCGACCATGGCGAAGTCGCGCGGGTCGCGGCCGCGCTCGACGATATGAACGCGCGCGGCCGCGGCCATGTTCTCGACCACCACCTTGTGGATGCCGAGCGCGGCCTCCTCGACCGACAGCCCGAGCGGGTCCGCGACGCGGGCGACGGCGCGGCGCGCGGCCCCGGCGTCCAGCGCCATCCGCCCGCCCAGGAAGAAGCCCGGATCGTAATAGCCCAGCACCAGCGCCGCATCGGTCACGGTGGGCTCGGTGCCGCCGAGCCCGTAGCAGGCCGGTCCCGGATCGGACCCGGCCGAGCGCGGCCCGACCTTCAGCAGCCCGACCTCGTCGATCGCCGCGATCGAGCCGCCGCCCGCGCCGATCTCGATCATCTCTATCACCGGGGTCCGGATCGGCAGGCCCGAGCCGCGGGTAAAACGGCGCACCCGTGCCGCCTCGATCTCGGGCGCGATGGCGGCCTGGCCGTCCTCGATCAGCGCGGCCTTGGCCGTGGTGCCGCCCATGTCGAAGGAGATCATGTCGCTCAGCCCGGCCGCGCGCCCGAAAAGCCCGGTGGCCAGCGCGCCGCCCGCCGGGCCGCTTTCCAGCAGCCGGACCGGAAAATCGCGCGCGGTCTCGAGCGGAATGAGCCCGCCCGCCGAATGCATCAGCCGCAGCGCGCCCGCAAAGCCCCGCGCGGCAAGCGCAGTTTCGATCCGGCCGAGATACCGGTGCATCAGGGGCTGGACATAGGCATTGGCCGCGGCGGTCGCGGTGCGGCGGTATTCGCCGATCCCGGCCACCACATCCGAGGAGACCGAGACCGCGAGCTCCGGGAAGGCGCTGCGCAGGATCGCGGCGGCGCGGCGTTCATGCGCGGGGTTGGCATAGGAATGCAAAAAGGCGATGGCCACCGCCTCGCAGCCCGCCCCGACCAGCTCGGCCCCCGCCCGTTCTAGCGCGGCCTCGTCGAGCCCCGCCAGGACGCGGCCCGAGGCGTCGATCCGCTCGGGCACCTCGAGCCTCAGGTCGCGCGGAACAAGCGGCTCGGGGAAGGGCAGGAAGAGATCGTAGATGTCGTAGCGCTGTTCGGTCCCCATCTCGAGGATGTCGCCGAAGCCCTCGGTGGCGATCAGGCCGGTCCGGGCGCCGGTCCGCTCGATCACCGCATTGGTGACAAGCGTCGTGCCATGGACGATTTCCGACAGATCGCCGGGCCCGATCCCCTGCATCGCCAGGATCTCGTCAAGACCGGCCAGCGCGGCCTCGGAAGGGTCCTGCGGCGTCGTCAGGCGCTTGTGCAGGGTCAGGGCGCCGGTTGTGCCGTCATGCAGCACGAAATCGGTGAAGGTGCCGCCGATGTCGAAGCCGAGACGCCACTTTCCCGATGGCAGGGTCATGCCGGGCCCCGATCGCCTGCGGCATGCAGGATCAGCGAATCCCCCAGCGCCTCGGCGATCCCGCCGGCGCCCTCGATCAGCGTGCCGATCATGTCGTCGCGTTCGTTGTCCGAGACGAGGTTGTGCGGATAGACCAGGCAGAGGCTGACCGCCTCGCCGGTGACCGGATCGCCGACCGCCACCGCAAGCCCGTCGACCCCTGGCAACGCCTTTTGTGAGACGAAGGCATAGCCGCGCTTGCGGACGGGCTCGAGGTCGCGCGCCAGCCGGTCGGCCGTGGTCTCATCGCCATAGAGCCGCGCGATTTCGTCATCGGACAGCCGCGCCAGCAGGCTGCGTCCGGTGGCGCAGATTTCGGCGGGCAGGCGGCGGCCGACCGCCGAACCGACCCTCAGCGCGTTGGTGCCCTCGAAATCGGCCACCGCCATCACGCTGCGGCCGTCGCGGATCGAGACATAGCCGGTATGGCCGAATTGCTGCGAGGTCTCGTGGACCACGGCGCGGGCGCGGCCGAAGACGCTCGATGAATAGCGATAGGCGGCGGCGATGTTCAGCATCATCCGGCCGGGCCGGTGCCGGCGGGTGCCGCCGATCTCTTCCAGCATGCCGGTTTCGCGCATGGTCTTCAGCAGCCGGGAGGCCGAGGCCTTTGGCAGCCCTAGGCGATCGGACACTTCGGACACCGTCAGATCCGTACAGTCATTACCGAAACAGCGCAGCACATGGGCTGCATTCTCAAGAATTGTCATCACATCGTTCCAAAACACGGAAAAACGGTTCCGTTTGCCGCAACAATTGCCGCTGCCGCGGTCCCGCGTCAATCGCAAACGGAACGTCACCGGTGCGAGATCCGCCGGTTGCGGCACTTGTCTTGCGACCCGGTCGCCCTGGGGAGACGCCTCCCCTAGATGCCGCCGGGGAGGCGCGCGCGCCCCGCATCGTCTCGGCGCGGAAGGCATCGGGCCTGAGCAATCGTAGGACGGGCGCCGGTTCTGGCCTTGCGCTTGCATCCCTCCCTCATGGCCGGTTCAGCCCTGCCATTGCCGACAGGGATCGCGGCAAGACCGGCCTGCCGGGCCAGGCCTGCGATTGCACTCGGAGCCGAAGCGCGGCATGGTGCCGCGCCGGCAGGGCGGCACCATGGTCAAGGCTCGCGCGATGGCCGGAACGACAGCAAAACGGATGGCCCGATGGACGAGACCCACGCTCCCGATGCGAAGCCCTTGCGCAACGGCACGGCGCAACCGCGCGCCCTGCCTTCCGCCCGGCCTCCCGGGGCGGCAAGACGGCGCGCAGCCTTTCCCTCCAGCCCCGAGGCGCGGGCGTTCCGGCGCCGGTTCTTTCCAGAGGCCAGCGCCGCGGACTGGTCCGACTGGCGCTGGCAGCTGCGGGCGCGGATCCGGTCGCTTGACGGGCTCGCGCAGGTTTTCAGCCTGTCGGAGGACGAGCGCGCGGCGGTGGCCCGGCGCCAGAGCGGGCTGCCGGTCGGCATCACGCCCTATTATGCCTCTCTGATGGGGCTTGAGGATCCGGCCGAGCCGCTGCGCCGGACCCATATTCCGGTCGGACAGGAATATCTGCGCCTGCCGGGCGAATCCGATGACCCGCTGGGCGAGACCCCCGACAGCAAGGTGCCGGGGCTGGTGCACCGCTATCCGGACCGGGTGCTGTTTCTGGCCACCGGGACCTGCTCGACCTATTGCCGCTATTGCACGCGCTCGCGGATGGTCGGCCAGCCCGGCGGCGAAGAGGGGATCTCGACCCGCAACTGGGAGCGCGCCTTCGCCTATATCGCGGCGCATCCCCAGATCCGCGACGTTCTGGTCTCGGGTGGCGATCCGCTGACATTGTCAGACGACAAGCTCGATTATCTTCTGGGCCGCCTGCGCGCCATTCCGCATGTCGAGTTCATCCGGATCGGAACCAAGGTGCCGCTGGTGCTGCCGATGCGGATCACCGGGGCGCTGACGCGGATGCTGCGCCGGCACCATCCGCTGTGGATGTCGCTGCATTGCACCCACCCGGCCGAGCTGGCGCCCGAGGCGACCGAGGCGCTGACGCGGCTTGCCGATGCGGGCATTCCGCTCGGGGCGCAGACGGTGCTGCTGCGGGGCATCAACGACACGGTCGAGACCATGCGCACGCTTTGCCGCGGGCTTCTGAAGCGGCGTGTCCGGCCCTATTACCTGCTGCAATGCGATCCGATCACCGGCTCGGGCCAGTTCCGCACCCCGATCGAGACCGGGCTTGCCATCATCGACGGGTTGCGCGGTCACCTGACCGGCTATGCGGTGCCGCATTTCGCCATCGACGCGCCCGGCGGCGGCGGCAAGGTGGCGCTGGTTCCCGACCATGTCGCGGGGCGCGAGGGCGACGATCTGCTGCTGCGCAATTTCGAGGGCCGGATCTATCGCTATCCAGATCCGGGCGGACGGACCGGGGCGCGCGACTGAGATGGCGCATACGATTTCGTGCCCCGGAATTTCTTGCAAAAATTACAGTTCTCTTCGATCTTGGGCAGGGGAAGGGCGGGGTTTCCGCTTGATTTCAAGGACCGACCCGTTGTGCGCTGGGGGGCGCTCGGCGGTGACTTAGAATGAATTTATACGGAGGCGTCGGAACATCCGGCGCCGCTCGGCCGGAGACGGACGAGAAGGGGGTAAGATGGAAAGACAGGGCGCCATCAACGGCGGCGACGGCGTTGGCCGTGGCGGTTTCCGGGTGAGCCCGGGACGGGGCAGGGGCGTTGCCCCGGCGCGGCATGCGCAATGGCACCAGCCTTCGGCGGATACCGCTGCATGGCGCCGCCGGGGCGCGCCGGGTCATGGGCGGTCCGGCCCGCCGGGCGCGTCGCGGTCTCTGGCAGGCCCACGCCATCGCATGATCGCGCCCTCTTTCGACGGCACGAGAGGCCTGGGCGCGGGGCTGCGCCCGTCCCGCCCGGGAGTGTCCGGCGATGCGTGAGGTTGATCTGGCGGTGGTCGGGGCCGGGCCGGCCGGGATGGCGGCGGCGGCCGAAGCGGCGCAGGCCGGGCTGCGGGTCGTGCTGCTCGACGCACAGCCATGGCCGGGCGGGCAGGTCTATCGCGATATATACCGTGCCGGGCAGGAGCAGGAGGCCGATCTCGGCGCCGCCCCGCTCGAGGGCCGCAGGCTGATCGCCGGGCTCGACCGGCCCGGGATCTCGCTGATCCGCGGTGCCGAGGTCTTGGCCATCGAGCCGGGCATCGCGCCGGGTTACCGGCTGAGCTACCGGCAGGACGAGGCGGCCGAGACCCTTCAGGCCCGGCAGGTGCTGCTGGCGACCGGCGGGCTCGAGCGGCCGATGCCGGTGCCGGGCCGGACCCTGCCCGGGGTGTTGACCGTCGGGGCCGGGCAGATCCTGCTGAGACAGGCCGGGCTGCTGCCGCGACGCGGGGTGCTGCTGGGCACCGGGCCGCTGCTCTATCTGTTCGCGGTGCAGATGATGCATGCCGGGGTGACGCCGACGGCGCTGATCGAAACCCAGACCCGGGGCGATCTGGCGCGCGCGATGTGTCATCTGGGCGGGATCTTCGGCGGCTGGTCCTACATGAGCGAGGGCTGGCGCATGCTGCGGTTGCTGCACCGGGCGGGCGTGCCGCGCATCACGGGCGCGCATGAGATCGTCATCGAGGGCGAGCAGCGGGCCGAGGCGGTGCGTTTCCTGCGCCGCGGCGCACAGCACCGGCTGCCCTGCGATGCGGTTCTGCTGCATCACGGGGTGGTGCCCAACCCGCATCCGGCGCGTGCGCTGGGGCTGGCCCATCGCTGGATGCCGCGTCAGCATTGTTTCACGCCGGTCTGCGATGACTGGGGCGAGGCGGCGGCGACTGAGGGCGGGGTCGAGGGCATCTTCGTCGCGGGCGACGGGGCGGGTATCGTCGGACCCCGTGCGGCGGAGTTGCAGGGGCGAATCTCGGCGCTCCGGATCGCCGAGACCCTGGGGCGGATCGACCTCGGCACCCGCGACGCGCTGGCCGCGCCGTTGCGGCGCCAGTTGCGGCGCGAGCTGGCGGTCCGTCCGTTCCTCGATGCCGCCTATCCGCCTTTCGCCGAAGTGGACGGGCTTGATCGGGACGAGGCCGGCCCTGGTTCCCCGCTTCCGGCCTTCGGGACGGCGCTGCCCGGCGGTGTCCCTGGCATTCTGGCTGAAACCGGCGAGAACGGGGGAAAGACCGTCGCGGATGCGGCCGGGTGGCTGCCTGTCGGGGGGGCTGACGATGCCCCCCCGGACGCGCCCGAAGCCGAGAAAGCCGCAACCGGGTCCGCCTGTCACGCGGGCGAGGCCTGAGGCCGTTCGAGGCGCGCGGGGGTACAGGTTTGCGCGACGCAGTCTTTCTTAACCGACGGTATCGGGCGCGGTAGAGCCCAAGCGATTGCCGAAGACCAGAGCGAGAGGCGACGGCTCGGGAGGATAGGTGTGGGCCGAGATGCGGCGGGCGGAAGGCTTGGTTCGCCCCTTCGCCCGACTTCCCGGCCGGGGCGGCTGGCGTAGCCAGCGCCGCCGCGATGCGGACCGGCGTGCTGCTCTGCCGAAAGCCTGTCGGCGGCCGGTTTCGCCCTCTTTATGCCCCTCTATCGCCCGCCGTTCAGACCCGGTCCGCGTCTCGGAAGTCCCCGCTGAACAACGTGATCATGCCGCCACGAGGGTGCGCCTGTGACCATCTGGCCGGGCGGCTTGAGCCCGGATCATGGTGCGCAACAGCAGCAAGAGAGCCCTGAGATGGGCGAGGATCTTGCGGATGTCGTGGCCGCAGCCGCATAGGACGGCGAAGATGGCGTTGCCGATGGTGCCTTTCAGAGGGCAGCGCGCGAGGCGTCCATCGGTTTTCATGTGTCCGATCTTGGGCTCGATGGCACTTCGTCGCCGCAGGAGCCTGGCCAGCGTCGGCGTCAGGCCGCGGCGGGTTCCCGAGATCAGAACACGGGTCTTCGTGACACCATGCCCGCGATAGCCGCGGTCAACGATTGCCAGCGCTGGCGCCCGTCCGGTCAGGATGGTGACCTGTTCGAGCGCCTCGTCGAGGGTGTGGCCATCATGGGGATTGCCCGGCAGGGATGGCATGCCGACGACGAAGCCCCTGTCCACGGTCGTGGCCGGGCTGACCTTGCCCCCGAATTCGTAGCGGACGCGGGCCTTGCCCCTGGAGATGCAGTCCGCCGCGGGGTCGTGCAGGGCGTAGAGCTTGTCGCTGCCCCTGGGCTCTTGGTGCAGAAGGCTTGAGACCGGGACCAGCATGTCCGTGAGCCGGTTGCGATATGGCCCCTTGGGGACATCGCGCAGACGGTGGCGGACATCCCGCAGGCCCCCGGCCGGTGTCGCCTTTCAGCATTCTCAATGCCTTGCGCATGCGCTTGAACTGGCGGGCATGGGCATATCCGCTGACCTGTGCGGCCAGCCGCGGCCCCCTTGCGGGCATAGGATTGCCGGAGTTCCAGACCGCCTTCGCGGGCCGGGGCAAAGCGTTTGCGGCGTGCCTTGTCGTAGAGCCGGGCGTCCGTCGGGGGCGCGATGTTCTTTTCCATCGCCGTGGTATCCGCCGCCACGCAGGACAAGCTGCCATCGTCGATCATCCCGGCCTCTCGACCGACCTCGATCGTCTTGGCGAGCAGCCATTCGGCTCGCTCTTCCCCGATCCGCTGCCGCCAGCGGACCAGCGATGTCGGGTCGATCGGGGGATGGTATTGAAGTGAGGCGGATCAGAAAACACTCTGGGGGAGTGTTTTCCCGACGAACGTTTCGCCGGTGAAGTGCTGGAAATACGGGGGCTCGACCCGGCGGGCGACGACAGCCTCGTCCGAAGGCCCATAGGCATGCTGCAGATGCATCAGCCCGGCGACCGGTCGCGGATCGGTGGCTGGCCGTCCCTTCGCCGAGGGGAAGAACCCGCCCCACGCGCGGTCGAACCAGTCCCGGTCAATGAGCCCGGCCGGTTTCACCAACTCGTGGCGCATGTCGATCATGTCGACAAGCCTGGGCCGGAGGAGATCATCCTGTTCGGCTGGACGCGGACGGTGCGTCATCGGGCAATCCGAAATTGCAGGTTTTGCACATGAACCCTACGAAAGCCTGCAAATCCACGCCACCACAACAGCCAGTTCTCCACCTGAAATCAAAGCGTTCGGACTTGTGCAGAGAGAACTCTGAAGGCAACGAGACCTTAATGTCACTCGCGTCATGGCGATGACCGCCCGTGGCGTCGGATGATAAAACGAGGTGGCAGTCAATGGCCCCGGACATGTTGCCCCAAAGAGGGGCGTCCTCAATCAGCGCCTGTTTCAGGCCGGTATCCGCGATGGAAGTTTCCGTATCGCGCGACGCGGGTTGCCAGGACGGGATCTGTCGGTGAGCCTGACAGGCGATCTTCTACTATCCGGCGGTTCCGGCGCTGGCGTATGTGCAACTCCCGCCCGGCCGCCGCGTCCGATGCGCAAGGATCGCAAGACCCGAAAGGGCGCCTAGATCACCATCTACAACCTGCGTAATAGGCTCGAGCGTGGCTGCGACCGGTCGAGTCTCGGCTGTCGTCCGATCTTGTGTCGCGATGAAAGCTCCGACATCTTGCCTGGCCTCATTAACGGTACGCGCATCGCGTTCCGGGTTTGCAATATGTCGATACGCTCCGGTGATCCGGGTGCCTGGTTCCGGCTTGACCCCTGTCTCCGGAATGCTACTGAAGGCGCAGGTCGGGCCTGTAGCTCAATGGTCAGAGCAGGGCGCTCATAACGCCTTGGTTGGGGGTTCGAGTCCCTCCGGGCCTACCAAGCCAAAACTAAGCAACTGAATTTACAAGATAAATCTCGAAAGTGCCCCACGGTGGAACGAGCGTGGGGCACCTTGCTCGCCAAAGACGTCGATTCCAGCCTGGGAATTCTGTTCCATGGCTGACGCTTCCACCTCTACTCGCTGCTACTGGATCCGCGACCAAGATGGCGCCGAGATCCTCATCCCGATGTGCTGGGGCGCGGCGATAGGCGGGCCTGCCGAATGCACCTGTGTATCGACCCACTGAAAACCTGCTCATGCTACATCGGCCAGCCGCATGTGGGGGAATCCAGCCTGTTTTCATTCAATAACCCGGACGGGATGTGCCCGCTATGCCAGGGGCTGGGGACGGTGCGCAGGATCGACGAGGCCGCATTGTTCGACCGCGACCGCACGTTGGACGAGGGCGCGATCCTGTTTCCGGGGTTCGAACCGGGGTCGTGGCGCTGGAAACGCTACGCCCTTTCCGGTTTTTTCGACACGTCGAAGCCGCTTTCCGCCTATAGCGACGAGGAATGGCGGCGCCTGACCGTTGAACAGAGAACGCCTGTCACCGATCCGAAGCCGGGCTGGCTGAAAAGCACGGTTTATGAAGGTGTTCTGCCGCGTCTGCGGCGTTCTTTCCTGGACCGGGACGAGGCGGATAACTCGGAGGCCGAGCGGGACGCGCTGACCCGTGTCACCACCAGCGGGCCATGCGATGCCTGCGGCGGCGGCCGTCTCAATCCGGCGGTGCTGTCTTGCCGGATCGCGGGGCGCAATATCGCGGATTGCGCGGGGATGGAGGTCGGCGATCTGCTGGAGTTCCTTCGCGGCATCGATGCGCCCGAGATGCGCCCGGTGATCTTGTCGCTGACCGAGAAGCTCGAGAGCATGATCGATATCGGTCTCGACTATCTCAGTCTGGATCGCGGGACCTCGGGCCTGTCGGGAGGCGAGTCGCAGCGGATCAAGATGATCCGCCATCTCGGCAGCAGCCTTGCCGATATCGCCTATATCTTCGACGAGCCGAGCGTCGGGCTTCATGCCCGCGACGTCGACCATCTTGGCCAATTGCTCGTTCGCCTTCGTGACAAGGGCAACAGCGTCCTTCTGGTCGAGCATGATCCCGATCTGATCGCCATCGCCGATCACGTGATCGATATGGGCCCCGGCGCCGGGACCTCCGGTGGCAGCATCGTCTATCAGGGGGCGCTGGCAGGCCTGCGGCAGGCCGATACCCCGACCGGCCGCGGCTTTCGCAGGTCTCGCAGCCTCAATCACATGCCCCGCAGGCCCTCCGGCTGGATCGGGGTCCGCAACCAGTCGATGTTCAACCTGCATGACCTTTCCGTCGATATCCCCCTCGGCGTGATGACCGTGATCGCCGGGGTTGCGGGCTCGGGGAAGACCACGCTTGCCAGTCGCATATTGCCGGGCCTTCGCTCCGATGTCGTCGTCATCGATCAGGCCGAGCTTCGCGGGTCGTCCCGATCCACGCCCGCGAGCTATCTCGGCATCATGGACGATATCCGGCGGGAATTCGCGCGATCCAGCAGAAAACCCGTCGGGCTGTTCAGCACGAATGCGGCCGGTGCCTGGGCGAGGAGATCCGCGCCCTCGAGGCCCGCTGGCAGCGGCAGCGCGCCGAGGATCTCGCCGCCCGACAGCGCGACCGCGAGGAGACCAACGCGCTGCTCCGCGAGCTTCGCGCCGACATCAAGACCGTCCTGCAGCGCGTCCCGCGCTGATCCCCCAGCCACAGGAGTTTCCCCATGCACCTCGTGCCCCAGTGGCGCGCGCTGATCCGGCGCGCCTGGTCGATCCGTCTCATCCTGATCGCGGGCCTGCTGTCCGGGCTCTCGCTCGCCTCGCCCGATCTGCTGGGCATTCCGCGCGGGCTCTTTGCCGGGCTCTCGGCGCTGGTGACCGCGGCTGCCTTTGCCGCCCGCCTGATCGCCCAGAGGATGGAGTGAACCGATGCGCAGGATCCTGAAACGCGGCGCGGCCGCCACCGCCCTCGCGCTCAGCTTCATCGGCGGCAATCCGCCAAAGTCCGGAGACGGAAGATTGTGTTGAAAAACTCCGACCGAGACCGAGATGCCGTCTGAGTTTGGAACGTTATTCTCCAAAGGGGAAGAAAAGGTCTGTTTGCCAAGCGAGGTCGCAAAAAGGCGGAACCATGTTCTATGAGTTGGTGCTCTGCGGCCCCGGAACCGAGTTTTTCAACAGTATCGGAACAAAGCCGTCACTCTTTGAAAGGAATGATCCTGTCTGGCCTGAGAGAGGCGAGGAAGGCGCGGTCGTGGCTGACCACAACCATTGCTCCATCGTAAGATGCCAGTGCCGCTTCCAGCGCTTCGATCCCTTCCATATCGAGATGGTTCGTCGGCTCGTCCAGGAGCAGAAGCTGTGGCGGTGGCGTTCCGCCAAGAACGAATGCGAGGCCGGCGCGGAGCTTTTCGCCGCCGCTCAGCCCGTCGGCAAGGCGTTGGGCATCGCCGGCGCGAAACCCGAACCGGGCCAGTGCGGCATGGGCCATCTGCATGCTCGCCTGCGGGTGTCGGTCGCGGAAGACCTCGCGCAGGGTCCGGTCGGGAGCGAGCAACCCGACATGCTGATCCAGCAGCGCCCAGGGCACGCAGAGCTGCGCCGCGCCCGCCATAGGCCTTAGCGCGCCGGTGATCAGCTTGAGGAGGGTGGTCTTGCCGCTGCCATTCGGGCCCGCGATGACAACCCGCTCGGGGCCGGTGAGGGTAAGCGACAGGTCCTCGAGTATCGGAGCTGCGGGGTCATATCCGGCAGTCACCCGGTCCAGGGTCAGGACCGTCCTGCCCGCCGGAAGGCCGCTCGGCGCGATGTCCATGTGGATGGGGGTCAGCACCTCGACCTTCTCGCGCGCGGCGGTAAGTGCGTCTTCGGCCGCGTCTCGCCGCGCGTCGCGCAGGCGCGCCCCGGCGCCGCCGGAGGCTTCGGCGCGGCCTTTGGCGGCATCCATCAGGATTTTCGGCTGCTCTCCCCTTGCGCGCGACTTGCGACCGGCACTGTCCTTCCGCGCCTTGCGCTCGGCTGCCTGCTGCGCGCGGTGCGCCGCCTCGGCCCGGACCTTTTGCGCATGGGCCAGGTCCTGTGCCGCGGCCGCACGCGCGCTTTCCCTTTGCTGCCGGAAGGCACTGTAATTGCCCCCGTATCTCGCCGCGCCGAGAGAGGTGAGTTCGACGATGGCGTCCATCTCGTCCAGAAGCTCGCGATCGTGGCTCGCAACGATGGCGCCGCCCGACCAGCCGCGCAGGAGGTCGATGACCGCGCGACGGCCCGCCCGGTCGAGATTGTTCGTCGGTTCATCCATGAGCAGGAAATCGGGCTCCGCCAGGATCAGCGCCGCCAGGGCGGCCCTGCTGCGCTGACCGCCGGAAAGGCAGGCGAGCCGGGTATGCGGGTCGACCGACAGGTCGCATCGCGCCAGCGCCGCCTCGATCCGGGCGGGCAGGCTCCAGTCCGCTTCGGCCAGCTCCTCGGACGTCGCCCGGCCGCGCTCTGCCCGGTTCATCAGCTCCAGGGCCGTCCGCACGCCAAGAAGATCTGCGACGGTCTCTTCCGGGTGCTCGAGCGCCTCCTGGCGCATCATGGCCACCGAGCCTGTCACGCTGATCCGCCCGGAGGCCGGAGGCGAATGACCCGCGATCAGGTGTAGAAGCGTGCTCTTTCCAGTGCCGTTGCGGCCGACAAGGCCGGTGCGTTCGGCGCCGAAGGTCAGGTCGAGATCTGTGAAAAGCGATGTGCCGTCAGGTGCGGACCACGACAGGCTGGACAGGGAAACGGATGCAGGCATGGGACAGGACTTCTCGCGACGAAACCGAAAGGGTGAGGGCGGCGCGGTTCATGTCCATGTCCAATGCAACTCCGGTCTCGGGACATAAGCACATTAATCCGGACGGGACGCGTCTGCAAGCTGGCGGGACGAACGGCCACTATCGGGTTCGAGGCTGACCTGCGCAGCGCGGCATGGCTGCAGAGAACCGGAGTGACACCGCCCGGGCGCTCACTGCCTATTCCGTTGAAAAACTCGGCTTTGCGGCCGCACTGAGCTCCGCTCTGAATTTGCGGCGTCCGTGCCGACCCTTCCTCAGCAGGCGACCGGTGGGATCGGAAGGAGCTTTGCGAGCTTCCGAAGGTTCTGGGCGGTGGCTGCGAGGTGGAATTCATCGCGTGCGCCGTTCGGTCCTCGTAATCGGAGACGGCTGAGGCCCAAGATGCGCTTCAGGTGCGCGAACAGCCTTCTTTCGCAGTTTGCAGGAGATCGCGTATTCGGGGGTCTGGGCAATCGCACGCGCCCGATCCCCGTCACAGAGCCCGGGGAATAAGTGTGCCCGGGGAAAGGGGGAGCTTGGCCGTCAGCGATTTGTGCAACAGAGCCGGCTAACCCAAGACCTGTGTCCGCTTACCGCTGCGACATGGGGAATGTTCCAACCCATCTCGAACAACCGAGAAATGCCTTCGTGGCGCAGATCGTGGAAGTGCAGATCCTCGATCCCGAGCAGCTTACAGGCGCGGGTGAAGTTGGCCGTGATCGCGTCCGGAGAGTAGGGGAAGATCTCAGCCTTGCTGTTGCGCATGCTGTCGGTGATCCGAATGGCCTCCTCGGGCAGATCGACCCAGGTATCGTTTCCGAGCTTTTCGCCAGGGTGCTTCATGTCGCGGACCAGAATGCGCTTGTGCTCCTTCTGGAAGTCATCCCAGGTGAGGCGGGTGATCTCTGCCTGTCGGCGCGTCGAGAAGAGAGCGAACGCGATCACTTTGTGCATGGGCATGGCCTGAGGTGTTCTCTGGCGCCGATCAATGAAATGAGCCAGCAGCCGGTCGAGTTCATCGAGGGTGGGTCTGCGGTTCCGCTGCGCGGAACGGGAGATGATCCCCATACGGCGCGCGACGGTTATCGCGTCTCTCATCTCCCGGTCATCCAGTCGGAAGTCCCGCATCGGTCGGTCTATGGCGAAAATGGAGGTGAGATGGCTTGCGTAGTTCCCGACTGTTTGCGGTTGTCCGGGCAGTGACTGAAGGAACTCGATGATATCCTTCGACTTGATGGTGGAACAGGGCAGACCGGCGATCGGGTAGGTGGCCGATGGTCCTGAGGACCTGCGCCTTTGTCCGACCGATGTCCTTCACCGCTTCTTCGGTGTAGCGCTCGATCGCTTTGGACAGCGGAGGGTCAGATACGTTCAGCTCCTCCAAGGCATCAGGTTTTGCTAGCTCTTTCTTGCGCTTCTTTATCCAGGCGGTTGCGGCAGGGCGTCTGTCAAAGGTCTTCGTCTCATGATAGGAGGTTCCGTCTCGCATCACTCGCACGCGCGTAAGGTAGCTGCTGCTGCCATCCTTTCGCTTGCGTATACTGATCGAGCCCATGAAGACCTCCTGACTTGGTGCATGGGAAACCTATTCGGTACATTGTACCAAGCCTAGCGTCGAAATCGGCGTATTTGCTACAGAACGGGCCGGAACGAGACGAAGGTAGGGCGAATATAAGTGGCTGATAAAAATAAAAAATTTGATTTATCAACGGCCTCTCGCCTGTCCGTTGCGCCGATGATGGACTGGACCGACCGGCATTGCCGGTATTTCCACAGGCTGATGAGCCGCTCGGCGCTGCTTTATACCGAGATGGTGACGGCGCCGGCGCTGGTCCGGGGCGGCGCGCTGCATCTGCTCGATCACGATCCCGCCGAACATCCGGTGGCGGTGCAGCTCGGCGGGTCCGACCCGGCCGAACTGGCCGAGGCGACGCGGCTGTGCTGCGCGGCCGGCTATGACGAGGTCAATCTCAATGTCGGCTGCCCCTCCGACAGGGTCCAGTCGGGCGCTTTCGGGGCGGTGCTGATGAAAAGCCCGGGCCTCGTCGGCGATTGCCTGGCGGCGATGCGCGCGGTCTCAAGCGTCGAGGTCACGGTGAAATGCCGGATCGGGGTCGACGACCAGGAGCCGCGCGAGGTGCTGCCCGCCTTTCTGGAAACGGTCGCGGCGGCGGGGGTGAACCGTGTCATCATCCATGCCCGCAAGGCCTGGCTGCAGGGGCTGAGCCCGAAGGAGAACCGCGATGTGCCGCCGCTCGATTACGCGCTGGTGGCCGAGATGAAGCGGACCTTCCCGGCGATGCATGTCTCGGTCAATGGCGGCATCTCGACCCTGGCCGAGGCGCAGTCGCTGCTGGCGATGGGGCTCGACGGGGTGATGATCGGGCGCGCGGCCTATCACGACCCGGCCGCGATCCTGCTGGGCGCCGACGAGGACCTCTTCGGCCTGCCCGGACGCAAGACCGCGCGGCAGGTGGCCGAGGAGATGCGCCCCTATATCGCCCGGCATCTGGCGGCGGGGGGGCGGCTGCACAATGTCACCCGGCACATGCTGGGGCTGTTCGCCGGGGCGCCCGGGGCGCGGGCCTGGCGGCGGGTGCTGTCGGAAGGCGCGGCCGGGCAGGGGGCGGGGCTCGAGGTGCTGGACGCGGCGCTGGAAGCCTTGCCGCGCGCGGCCTGACGGGGCGCGCGGCAGGCAGGCCGCGCAGATGGGCCGCGAGAGGGCTTCGGGCTCTGGTCCTCGGGGTCCGGCTCGGCTAAGGGTGCTGCGGACCCGAGGATCGGCCGAGGGTGACGCGCCCCCCGAGGAGGATTTCCGATGCCCGATACACCGACGCTTCTGTCGATGCTGCTGCTGCTTCTGAGCATCGGCGCGATCGCGGGGGTGCTGGCGGGACTTTTGGGCGTGGGCGGCGGGATCGTCCTGGTCACGGCCTTCTTCTATGCCTTCCAGGCGCTCGGCTATGACAGCGCCTATCTCATGCAGATCTGCCTTGCGACCTCGCTGGCCACGATCATCGTCACCTCGACCCGCTCGGTGCTGTCGCATGCCAAGAAGGGCGCGGTCGACTGGCAGGTGCTGAAGGGCTGGGCGCCCGGCATCGCGGTCGGCGCGGTGATCGGGGTGCTGGTCGCGGCCGCGCTGCGCTCGGTCGTGCTGCAGGGCATCTTCGGCGGGCTGGCGATGGCGGTCGGGCTTTACATGGCCTTCGGGCGCAATGACTGGCGTCTCGGCGACAGCATGCCGCGCGGTCTCAAGCGGGCGGTCCTGTCGCCGGTCGTCGGGTTCCTGTCGGTGCTGATGGGCATCGGCGGCGGCAGCTTCGGGGTGCCGCTGATGACGCTTCATGGCGCGCCGATCCACCGCGCGGTGGCGACCGCGTCGGGTTTTGGCGTTCTCATCGCCGTGCCTTCGGTGCTGGGCTTCTTCTTCGTGCAGATCCCCGATGGCGCGCGCCCGCCGCTGACGCTGGGCGCGGTCAATATCCCGGCCTTTCTGGTCATCATCGCGATGACGCTGATCACCACCCCGCTGGGCGTCCGGCTGGCCCATGCGATGGATCCCAAGCCGCTCAAGCGGGTCTTCGCGGTGTTCCTGATCCTCGTCGCGGGCAACATGCTGCGCAAGGCGGCCGGGCTCTGAGCCCGGTCCCGCAGGCGTGACATCGGCCTGTTCCGTGCTCTATGCTGACGCAAAACCGGATCGGGCGGGCAGGCATGAAGGCAGTTTCAGTCGTTCTTCGCGCGGCGGTCGCGCTCTGGTTCGGGCTTGGGCCGGGTTCTGTCGGCGCGCTCGGTGCCGAGCCGCTGACGGCGCTGGCCAGGCCCGATCTCGCCGTCTCGTCGCTTGACGATCTGAAGGGCGGAGGCATCGCGCTTTCGCTGGGGCTCAGCCAGCCCGTGCCCTACCGCGTCTTCACGCTCAATGCGCCGCCCCGGCTGGTGGTGGATTTCCGCGAGGTCGACTGGCGCGGCAGCGATCCGGCGGCACTGACCGGCAGCGCGCGGGTGCGCAGCGTGCGGGCGGGCGCGATCCGTCCGGGCTGGTCGCGGCTGGTGCTGGAACTCTCGGCGCCTATGGCGCTGGTCTCGGCCGAGATGCCGCGCGACCCAGTAACCGGGCGCGCGCGTCTCGCGTTGCAGCTGGCGCCGACCGATACCGGGGCCAGCGGGCCGGAGCGCCCGCCCGCGCAGACCGCGCTTTGGGGGCTGCCCGAACCCGAGAAGCTGGCCCCGCCGCCCCGCCGCCATGATGGCAGCCGGGCGCTTCGGGTCGTGCTCGATCCGGGCCATGGCGGCATCGATCCGGGCGCCGAGAGCGCGGGGATCCGCGAGGCGGATCTGATGCTGACCTTCGGCCGGGAACTGGCCGAGGCGCTGGCCCGCGCCGGGATCGAGCCGGTCCTGACCCGCAACGCCGATGTCTTCGTGCCGCTGGAGACCCGGATCGACATCGCCCGCGCCGCCCGGGCCGATGTCTTCCTGTCGCTCCATGCCGATGCGCTGGCCGATGGCTATGCCTCGGGCGCCACCGTCTACACCCTGTCCGAGACCGCGAGCGACAGCGCCTCGGCCAGGCTGGCCGAACGCCATGACCGCGACGCGCTGCTGGCCGGGGTCGATCTCAGCGATCAGGACGACGTGATCGCGGGCGTGCTGATGGATCTGGCCCGCACCGACACCCAGCCCCGCTCGGACCGGCTGGCCGAGGCCATCGTCGCGGGGCTGCGCGGCCATGTCGGGCATCTCTACAAGACCCCGCACATGTCGGCGGCCTTCTCGGTGCTGAAATCCCCCGACATTCCCTCGGTGCTGATCGAGACCGGCTTCCTGTCCTCGGCCGACGACCGCGAAAGGTTGATCTCGCCCGAATGGCGGGCGCGGGCGGCGGCGGGAATCGTCGAGGCCCTGCGGGGCTGGGCCGAGGCCGATGCCGCCGCGGCGGCTCTCCTGCGCCGCTAAGCTGCCTGCCGGGGCCGCACG
The DNA here is from genome assembly GCF_001633165.1 of Rhodovulum sulfidophilum DSM 1374. Taxonomy (NCBI): domain Bacteria; kingdom Pseudomonadati; phylum Pseudomonadota; class Alphaproteobacteria; order Rhodobacterales; family Paracoccaceae; genus Rhodovulum; species Rhodovulum sulfidophilum. The sequence continues at coordinate 2,558,520 of NZ_CP015418.1, forward strand.
CCCGCTGCCGATGCATAAGGGATAGGGAAAGAAAGGAGCCCCGATGTCCGCCTGCCGCCGCCTTGCCGCCCTTCTTGTCTTGCTGCTCCTGGTGCTGCGCGCCGGTCTGCCGCTGTCGGTTGCCATGGCGCAACCGCTCGACCGTGCTGCGGTCGAGGCGCAGTTCCGGGATTGGCTCGGCGGCACGATCTGGCCGCGGGCCCGGGCTGCGGGCGTCTCGCGCCGGACCTTCGATGCCGCGCTCGGGGGCATCCGGCCCGACTGGGATCTGCCGGGGCTGGTGCCGCCCGGTACCCGCCCCGGACCTCAGCATCAGGCCGAATTCGGCGCGCCGGCTTTGCGCGAGGCGGCCGCGGTCGGGCGGCGGCTGGCGGCGCGCGAGGCCCCTGCGCTTGCCGCAGCCGAGCAGGCGACCGGGGTGCCTGCCCGGATCGTGCTGGCGATCTGGAGCCGCGAAAGCGCCTATGGCCGGGCGCCGATCCGGCACGATCTGTTCCGGGTTCTTGCCACCCGCGGCTTCATGAGCCCGCGCGCCGACTATTTCGCCGAGGAACTGGTCGCGGCGCTCCGGATCGCCGAGGCCGGTCCGGTGCCGCGCGATCTGATGAAAAGCAGCTGGGCCGGGGCGATGGGACAGCCGCAATTCATGCCGTCCTCCTATCTGGCCCATGCCACGGATGGCGATGGCGACGGGCGGGCCGATATCTGGCGGTCGCGCCCCGACACCATTGCCTCGATCGCCGCCTATCTGGGGCAGCATGGCTGGGTCGCCGGGCGCGACTGGGGCTTCGAGGTGCGGCTGCCCGCGCGGGTGTCCTGCACGCTGGAAGGCCCCGACCAGGGCCGCAGCATCGCCGATTGGGAGGCCCTTGGCGTGACCCGGGTCTCGGGCCGTCCCTTTCCCGCGCACGAGCGCCGGGGCGAGGGCTTTCTGATGATGCCGGCCGGGCGGCACGGACCGGCCTTTCTGGTCACGCCCAATTTCTACGTGCTCAAGGCCTATAACATGAGCGATCTCTACGCGCTTCATGTCGGCCATCTGGGCGACCGGATCGCCTTCGGCTCGGGGGCCTTCGCCCGGGGCTGGGCGCCGCTCGGCGGGCTCGACCGGTCGGGGATCGTGGCGATCCAGCGCCGGCTGGAGGCCCGCGGCCGCGATGTCGGCGGCGTCGACGGGCTGCCGGGCTACAAGACCCGGCGCGAGATCGGCCGCTGGCAGGAAGCGTCGGGCCGCGCCGCAACCTGCTTTCCGGACCCCGGGATGGCGGCGGCGATGGCGCGCTGAGCCGGGCCGGTCCGATCCGGCGGGGCATCCCCGGCGGCATGCCTGCTGATCGCTCCCGCCGATGTGACCGCCCGGGGCGGCCCGGGGCCGCCGATCCGGGACTGTTGGTTTTGACCCGACCGGCCCGAGGCCCTATAGAGAGGGCGCAAAATGGCACAGAGGCACGCGCGGGTGATCCGGTTCTTTCTGTCCCTTCTCGGGGCGCTCTTTTCCTTCGTAACACTGGGCGTCGCGGCGGCCGTGCTGATGATCGGCGCGGTGTTCTGGATGTATGCCCGCGATCTGCCCGATCACGAGGATCTGGCCAGCTACCAGCCCAAGACCATCAGCCGGATCTATTCCGGCGAGGGGCGGCTGATCGACGAATTCGCCGAGGAACGGCGGCTGTTCGTGCCGGCCGAGGAAATTCCCGATCTGGTCAAGGAGGCTTTCATCTCGGCCGAGGACAAGAACTTCTACACCCATCACGGCTATGACGCGCGCGGCATGGCGGCGGCACTGTTCGATGCCGTGAAAAGCCGCGGCCGCAATGTCCGGGGGGCCTCGACCATCACCCAGCAGGTGATGAAGAACTTCCTTCTGGGCGGCGAGCGGACCGGCGAACGCAAGATCAAGGAACTGATCCTCGCCACCCGGATCGAGGAGACGCTGTCGAAGGACAAGATCCTCGAACTCTATCTCAACGAGATCTTCCTCGGGCAGAACTCCTATGGCGTGGCGGCCGCCGCCCAGAGCTATTTCGACAAGACGCTCAGCGAGCTGCGCCCCGAAGAGGCGGCCTATCTGGCGGCGCTGCCCAAGGCGCCCTCGAACTACCACCCGGTGCGCAACCACGATGCCGCCATCGGGCGGCGCAACTACGTGCTGCACGAGATGCACGATAACGGCTATCTCGACGATGCGACCTATCAGGCCGCGCTGGCCGCGCCGCTGAGGACGGTGCAGAATGGCGACTATCCGCCCTTCAGCGCCAGCCTGCCGCCGCGCGACTATTTCACCGACGAGATCCGCCGCCAGCTGAGCCAGGATTTCGGTCAGGAGGAATTCTTCGGCGGCGGCCTGACGATCCGGGCGACGCTGGACCCCGAGCTGCAGACCGAGGCGGCCGAGGCGCTGCGCCGGGGGCTCGAGAAATACGACCGCAGCCGCGGCGTCTGGCGCGGCACCGGCAAGTCCATCGACCCGGCCGAGCTCGATACCGAGGACCATTGGCGCGCCGCGCTGGCGGCGACCGATGTGCCGCGCGACATTCGGCTTGACGGGCAATGGCTGCCGGCGGTGGTGCTGACGGTCGAGGACCAGCAGATGCGGCTGGGGATCGAAGGCGTCGAGGACGACGAGGCCGGGCCCGCGCTGGTGCCGCGCAAGGACATATCCTGGCTGCGCGGCGATTTTCACGACAATTTCAAGGTCGGCGATGTGGTGCTGGTGCGCCGCATGACCGGCGAGGATGGCGGCTTCATCCGCTGGAGCCTGCGCCAGGTGCCCGAGATCCAGGGCGGTTTCGTCGCGATGGACGTCAATACCGGCCGGGTGCTGGCGATGCAGGGCGGGTTCTCCTACCAGGCCTCGGTCTTCAACCGCGCGACCCAGGCGGCGCGCCAGCCCGGCTCGTCCTTCAAGCCCTTCGTCTATGCCGCGGCGCTCGACAGCGGCTTCACCCCCGCGACGATCGTCATCGACGCGCCGATCGAGGTCGATACCGGCGGCGGCGCGATCTGGCGGCCCAAGAACTCCTCGAACAAGTATTACGGCCCGACCCCGCTCCGGACCGGGATCGAACGTTCGCGCAACCTGATGACGGTGCGGCTGGCCCGCGAGGTCGGCATGGAGACCGTCGCCCGCTATGCCGAGAAGTTCGGCGTCTATGACCGGCTTGAACCCTATCTGGCCAATGCGCTCGGCAGCCAGGAGACCACGCTTTACCGGATGGTGGCGGCCTATGCGATGTTCGCCAATGGCGGCGAGCGGGTCGAGCCGACGCTGGTCGACCGGGTGCAGGACCGGCGGGGCCGCACCATCTACCGCCATGACAGCCGCATCTGCACCGATTGCGGCGCGGTCTCGATCCCCGAGGGGCAGGGGCCGACCATCGTCTCGGACCGCGAGCGGGTGATGAATGCCATCACCGCCTATCAGCTGACCTCGATGATGCGCGGCGTGGTCGAGCGCGGCACCGCGGCGGGCCGCGTCAGGCTGGGCGTGCCGACCGCGGGCAAGACCGGCACCACCAATGACTCGCGCGATGTCTGGTTCGTGGGCTTCACCTCGAACATCGTCGCGGGCTGCTACATGGGCTTCGACCGGCCGCGCGGGCTGGGCCGCGGGTCCTATGGCGGCTCGATGTGCGCGCCGGTCTTCAACGAGTTCATGAAGGTCGCGACGGCCAAATATGGCGGCGGGCCGTTCAAGGTGCCGCCGGGCGGGCGCTTCATCAAGATCGACCGCTATACCGGCGAACGGCTGGCCGACGATGCCAGCGGCGAGAATGTGGTGGCGGAATATTTCCGCGAGGGCGAGGAGCCGGTCTTCGGCATCGGAGCGATGGTCGATGGCGGCTTCGCCATGGGCTCGAACCTGCCGCTCTTCGGGCGCGGCGAAGAGGAAACCTACGAGGATACGCCTTCGGAAGAGGTCACGACCTCGACCGGCCGCAAGGCGGTGGTGGGACCGAAGGCGAATTTCGGCACGCTGTCCTCCGGCGGTCTTTACTGAGGGGGCGGGCCTGCCGCGACCGCTTTCCGGTCTCGCCCGCTTGCCCGTCCCGGCCCCTCGGGATATGACCCCCACCTGACAGTTTATCAGCGAGGCTTCGCCCGATGCGTGCAGAGGCGCAGAATACAGTCGAGGACATCCGCAAATCGCTTGGGCTTCTGGCCCAGCGTCTGGACTGGGAAACCGCCCAGCACCGGCTGGAAGAATTCAATGCCATGGCCGAGGATCCCGAGCTGTGGAACGACCCCGAACGCGCCCAGAAGCTGATGCGCGAGCGTCAGGCGCTGGTCGATGCGATCGATACCTACAAGGGCATCAGCCAGGAGCTCGAGGACAATATCGAGCTGATCGAGCTGGGCGAGGCCGAGGATGACCAGGAGGTGGTCCGGGAGGCCGAGACGGCGCTGAAGACGCTGCGCGAGACCGCCGCGGCGAAGGAGCTCGAGGCGCTGCTCGACGGCGAGGCCGATGGCAATGACACCTTCCTCGAGATCAACTCGGGCGCGGGCGGCACCGAAAGCTGCGACTGGGCCTCGATGCTGGCGCGGATGTATGTCCGCTGGGCCGAGAAGCACGGCTATGATGTCGAGCTGCAATCGGAAAGCGCGGGCGAGGAGGCGGGGATCAAGTCCGCCACCTACAAGATCACCGGGCGCAATGCCTATGGCTGGCTGAAATCGGAATCGGGCGTGCACCGGCTGGTGCGGATCTCGCCCTACGATTCGGCGGCGCGGCGGCATACCTCGTTCTCGTCGGTCTGGGTCTATCCGGTGGTCGACGACAATATCGAGATCGAGGTGAACCCTTCCGACATCCGGATCGACACCTACCGGTCCTCGGGGGCGGGCGGCCAGCACGTCAACACCACCGACTCGGCGGTGCGGATCACCCACATGCCCACCGGCATCGTCGTGACCAGTTCCGAGAAGTCGCAGCACCAGAACCGCGATATCGCCATGAAGGCCCTGAAATCGCGCCTGTATCAACAGGAGCTCGACAAGCGCAACGCCGAGATCAACGCCCAGCACGAGGCCAAGGGCGATGCTGGCTGGGGCAACCAGATCCGGTCCTACGTGCTGCAGCCCTATCAGATGGTGAAGGACCTGCGCACCGGGGTCGAGACCTCGGACACCCAAGGGGTTCTGGACGGCGATCTCGACCAGTTCATGGCCGCGACGCTGGCGCTGAAAGTGTCGGGCAAGAGCCGGGCCGAGGCGCAGGCCGAGGACTGATGCGGAAGGCGTCCCGGGCGCGCGTGGGCGGCGGTTCGCAGCCTCCGCCAGCCTTCCTGAGACCCCCTTTCTGAAACCGCCTTGCCAAGACCTCCCTGGCTAAAACCGACTTGCCGGATGCTGCCTTGCTGCCCCCGTCTTTCCGCTCTCGTCTTTCCGGGCGCGGTCTCGCGGGGGTCCGGCGCCTCAGCCGCGCTTGCGGCGCAACGCTCCTAGGGCGGCGGCGTCCGGGCTGATGCGGCCGCGACGCGCGGGCAGCTCGGCCATGATCCGGCGACGCTCGGCCGGGCTCATGCCGCCCCAATGGCCGATTTCCTCCATGCTGCGCAGGCAGCCCACGCAAAGGCGGCTGGCCGGGTCGACGCGGCAGGTGCGGATGCAGGGCGTCTCGATCGGAGCGGTGTCGTCGTCGGTCATGGCGTTGCGGTCAGGTTCCGTAATCTGTCGATAAGACCCTGAAGGATATATCCCGCGGCCACATGGTCAATGACCTCGGCCCGACGTCTGCGTGAGGTATCGGCCTCGAGCAGCGCGCGTTCGGCCGCCACCGTCGACAGCCGCTCGTCCCAGAAGCCGATCGGCAGCTCTGTCAGCCGCGACAGGTTGCGGGCGAAGGCGCGGGTCGACTGGCAGCGCGGGCCCTCGGTTCCGTCCATGTTGCGCGGCAGGCCCAGCACGATCCCGCCCGCTTCGCGCCCCGCGGCGATCTCCAGCACCCGCCCGGCATCGAGCGTGAACTTCTTGCGGCGGACGGTCTCCAGCGGCGTGGCGATCGACCAGAACGGGTCCGAGACCGCGACGCCGATGGTCTTCTCGCCGAAATCGAGCCCGATCAGCGCGGTCGGCGGACGGAGCGCGGCGGCGAATTCCTCGAGGTCGTCATGCACGCTCACTCGGCCACACCCGCGGATTGCGCGGCGGCGCGGATCGTGGCCAGCGCCTCGGGATCGGCGGCGAAGGTCTGGCGCGCCTCGGCCCAGATCGCCCCGGCCTGTTCGCTGTCGCCCAGCACGCCCAGCGCCCCGATCAGCCGCGCCCAGTCCTCGGGGCTGCCGCCCTGATCGGCCATCCGGGCCGAGAGCCGCGCGACCATGCCGCGGATCATCTCGTCCCGGGCCTCGGGCGTCATCTCGGCGGCGGCGGCGATATCCTCGGCGCTCGGGCCCGTCGCGGAACCGGGGGCGCCCGCCTCTGCGGGCATCGGCGGCAGCTGGTAGCGCTCGTCGCCGGCATACCAGGCGAGGTTCGGCATCTGCTCGCGCACGATGGGCAGCCAGGGATCGCCGGCATGCGACAGGCTCAGAAGCTCGCGCCAGACCCGGAAGGCGATGTCGGGCCGCCCGGTCTGGATATGCATGAGCCCCCAGTAATACAGCGCGGTGCCGTTCTGCGGGTTGCGGTTCAGCGCCTGTTCCAGCGCGGCCTCGGCCTCGGGCGAGACATAGCCGGAAGCGGCCAGCACCATCATGTCGGCCTCGGTTGCGTAATCGGCGGCGGTGGCCGAGCCGCCCTTGAGCGCGATCAGCCGCTTCTGGGCCTTGTAGGCGGCGCGGAAATTGCCAAGGGCTGCTTCGTTATGGGCCAGAAGCGCCAGCCCCTGCGGATCGTCGCCGCGTTGGGCCACGACCTCGCGGAGCTTCTTCACAAGCTCCAGATGCTCGGCATCGGGGGTGGGCAGGCCCGGCATCGGCGGCGCCTGCTCCTCGGCCTCGGCCTGTTTCATCCGGGTCGCGCGGTAATCTGCCGCTTCGGTCTTGCGCAGGTCGAGCGGCTGATCGGCATAGCCCGGCGCGCCATTGGCGCTGTAGGTGATCCAGGTTCCGCCCATCAGCACCGCCAGAACCGCGACGCCCGCGGCCAGGCTCAGCGCCTTCGGTGCCTGACCCGAGCCCGATTGCCGCGCAAGCTTGCGGTCGGCCTCCAGCACCCGGCGCGAGACCTCGGTGCGGATGCGCGCGGCCTCGTCCTCGGTGATGACGCCGCGGCCCAGATCGCGCTCGACCTCGTCGAGCTGGTCGCGATAGACGCGCAGGTCATAGGCGGCGGCCGGTTCGTCGCCGCGGCGGCCCCGGACCAGCGTCAGCGTCAGAACCGCGGCGATCACGGCGGCCATGCCGATGGCGACGACGATAAAGGTCATGGGAGTGCTGCCCTCTCTCTGCCTGTCCGCCCGATCTAGTATGCCTTGCCCGGTTTCGAAAGGCCAAAGCGTTCCGGCCCCTTGCACCCGGGCCGGTGTCGCGTTCTTTTGATGGCATGCCGCTGGCGGGCAGGGGGGCGCCGGAGCAGGGTGCTTAAACGGGGCGAAGCTGCCCGCAAAACCAAGGGGATTCGGCCGTGGCCATGAAACGCTATTCCGCATTCGCCATCGCCCGTGAGGCCGCAAGCTATCATGCGGGCTGGGAACGGGCCTGGACTTCGCCCGAGCCGAAGGACCGCTACGACGTGATCGTGGTGGGTGCCGGCGGGCACGGGCTCGCCACTGCCTATTATCTGGGCAAGAACCATGGCGTGCGAAATGCCGCAGTGATCGAGAAGGGCTGGCTGGGCGGCGGCAATACCGGCCGCAACACCACCATCATCCGCTCGAACTATCTGCAGGACCCCTCGGCCGCGATCTTCGAGAAGGCGCGCTCGCTTTATGACGGGCTCAGCCAGGATCTGAACTACAACGTGATGTTCAGCCCGCGCGGCGTCCTGATGCTGGCCCAGTCCGAGCACGAGGCCCGGGGCTGGAAGCGCACCGCGGCGGCCAATGTGCTGCAGGGGATCGACACGGAATATGTCGATGCGAAGCGCGTGAAGGAGATCGTGCCGATCATCAATATCGACGGGCCGCGCTATCCGGTCCTGGGCGGGCTCTGGCAGAAGCGCGGCGGGACCGCACGCCATGATGCCGTCGCCTGGGGCTATGCGCGGGCCTGCTCGGCGATGGGGATGGACATCCTGCAGCAATGCGAGGTCACGGCGATCCGGCAGAAGGCGGGCAAGGTCACGGGCGTTGCCACCACCAAGGGCGAGATCGGCTGCGGCAAGCTTGCCATCGTCGTGGCGGGCCATTCGGGGGTGCTGGCCGAGATGGCCGGCTTCCGGCTGCCGATCGAGTCGGTGGCGCTGCAGGCGCTTGTCTCGGAACCGATCAAGCCGGTGATCGACACCGTGGTCATGGCCAATACCGTGCATGGCTACATGAGCCAGTCCGACAAGGGCGAACTGGTGATCGGGGGCGGCGCCGACGGCTTCAACAATTACAGCCAGCGCGGCAGCTTCCAGCATGTCGAAGATACCATCCGCGCCCTGATCGAGACCTTCCCGATCATCTCGCGGCTGAAGATGCTGCGGCAATGGGGCGGCATCGTCGACATGACGGGCGACCGCTCGCCGATCATCTCGCCCACGCCGCTGGGCGACTGCTTCATCAATTGCGGCTGGGGCACCGGCGGGTTCAAGGCGATCCCCGGCTCGGGCTGGGCGATGGCCGAACTGGTGGCGAAAGGCAGGCCGGGGCCGCTTTCGGCCGAATTCGGGCTCGACCGTTTCGCCGAAGGTCGCTTCGTCGATGAAAGCGTCGCGGCGGGGGTGGCGCATTGACCCCGGATCCGCGCAGCGCCGTGACCGCACTCCCGGGCACAGGCGCGTCCGCCCGGCGCCGGGCCGTGCTGCGTCCGGTCGACCGCCCGGCACCCCGTTTTCAGCCCCTTGACGGAGGCGCGCCGGGCCTTTCCGACCTGAGCCGCGGTGTCGCAGACAGGCCCTCCGGTCCTTTGGTCGTCTTGACCCGTGGCGTGGTTTGCATAAGTTGCGCCGAAAGCAATTCGGAGAGCCGCGCATGTCTGACAATACCTCGAACGACGACGTCCTGGTGCCCGCATCCGCCGTCAAGTGGATCGCTCTGGCGGGCGGGATCCTGTTCCCGCTGTTCCTCGCCGTCGTGGGCGCCCATGTCTACTATGCCGGAAGCGGCAGCCAGCACGCCCAGGTCTTCCCGCTTCCCGAAGAATAAGCCGGGGGCCGCCTGCCGCGCCCCCGTCCGTCATGTCATGAACCGGACCGAGGGGGCGCGATGCTTGTCCTGACTTGTCCCTGCTGCGGCGCGACCGCAGAGGAAACCGAACTCGCGCCGGGCGGCGAAGCGCATATCGCGCGCGTCGGCCCCGGTGCGGATGCCTCGGCATTCGAGGCCTATCTCTTCCATCGCAAGAACCCCAGGGGCGTTCACTTCGAGCGCTGGCGCCATGCGCATGGCTGCGGCAAGTGGTTTCATGCCGCGCGCAATACCGTGACCCTCGAGGTCTACGGCACCTATCCGGCCCAGACCCCCGAACCGCCGCGAGAGCTTCTCGAGAAGATCGCGGCAAAGGTCCCGGGCTTCGATCCGGAGGCACGGACATGAGCTTTCGTCTTCCTTCGGGCGGCCGCCTGATCGACCGCAGCGCGCGGCTCGGCTTCACCTTCGACGGCGCCGAATGCGACGGGTTTGCCGGCGACACGCTGGCCTCGGCGCTTTTGGCCAATGACCGGATGCTGGTCGGACGCTCCTTCAAGTATCACCGCCCGCGCGGCATCGTCGCCTCGGGCGCCGAAGAGCCCAACGCCCTGGTCGGGCTTGGCAGCCGCGGCCGGTATGAGCCGAACCAGCGCGTGACCACGACCGAGCTCTTCGACGGGCTTGAAGCCGAAAGCCAGAACCGCTTTCCCTCGCTTGCCTTCGATATCGGCGCGATCAACAGCCGGCTTGCGCGGTTCCTGCCGGCAGGCTTCTATTACAAGACCTTCCTGAAGCCCGCCGCCTTCTGGGAACATGTCTACGAGCCGCTGATCCGTCGTTCGGCCGGGCTGGGCCGCGCACCTGACGAACCCGATCCCGACAGCTACGAACATTTCCACGTCCATACCGATGTGCTGATCGTCGGCGGCGGCGTCGCGGGGCTGCAGGCGGCGCTGGTCGCGGGCCGGTCCGGGGCGCGGGTGCTGCTGGTCGAGCAAAGCCCGCATTGGGGCGGGCGCGCGGCCGTGGACGGGGTCGAGATCGAGGGTCATCCGGCCGAGAACTGGGTGGCCGAGACGGTCGCGGCGCTGAAGCGGCTGTCCAATGTCACGCTCCGGCTGCGCTGTCAGGGCGCGGGGATCTACGATCACGGTTTCGCGCTGGCGCATGAGCGTCTCAGCGATCATGCCCCGGGCAGCGCGGGGCCGCGGCATCGGCTGTGGAAGATCCGCACCAGGCAGGTGATCGTCGCCGCAGGCGCCATCGAGCGGCCCCTGGCCTTCCCCGGCAATGACGTGCCCGGGGTGATGCTGGCCTCGGCCATGCGCGACTATGTCGAGAACTGGGCGGTGGCGCCCGGTCGGCGCAGCGTGGTGCTGACCAATAATGACGACGCCTATCGCACCGCGCTTTGCCTGCTAGAGGCGGGGCTCGAGGTGCACGCGATCCTCGACACCCGTGCCGAAGCGACGGGTCCGCTGCCCGAGATCGCCCGCAAGGCCGGGATCCAGGTCCGGACCGGCATGACCGTGGTCGATGTCGCGGGCGGCAAGCGGGTGCGCTCGGTCGGGATCGGTCCGGTCGACGGCAAGGGCTATCCGACCGACCGCATCGCCTGCGACGCGGTGGCGATGTCGGGCGGCTGGTCGCCGGTGGTGCATCTGTGGTCGCAGGCCGGGGGCAAGCTTTTCTGGGACCCGAAACAGTCCAGCTTCCGCCCCGATGCGGACCGCGCGCCGAAATCCCATGACGGCGAGACCTTCGTTCATGCGGCGGGCAGCGCCAATGGCGCGCTTTTGGCCAAGCGCTGTCAGCTGGATGCGGGCCGGGCCGGGGCGGCGGCGGCACTGGCCGCGGGCTATGATGCCGAGCCGGTCGACGCGGTCGCCGCGGCGCCCGAGCAGCAGCCGATCGAGCCCGCCTGGATATTGCCGCGCCGGGCCGGGCCCGATCTGCGGATGAAGATGTTCCTCGACTATCAGAACGACGTGAAGGTCTCTGACGTGCAGCTGGCCGCGCAGGAGGGCTATGAAAGCGTCGAGCACACCAAGCGCTACACCACGCTCGGGATGGCCACGGATCAGGGAAAGATAAGCAACGTCAACGGCCTGGCGGTTCTTGCTGAGGCATTGGGTGAAGATATTCCGGCGGTCGGCACCACCACCTTCCGCCCGCCCTATACGCCCCTGACCTTCGGCGCCATCGCGGGGCCGGGCATCGGCGCCACCTTCCAGCCCGAACGGCGCACGCCGCTGCAGGACTGGCACGAGGCGCAGGGCGCCTATTTCGAACCTGTCGGCCATTGGCGCCGCCCCTATTGCTATCCGGCCAGAGGTGAAAGCCATGGCAAGGCGGTACGGCGCGAAATTCGCGCGGTGCGCGACGCCGTGGGGCTGCTCGACGCCTCGACCTTGGGCAAGATCCTCGTCAAGGGCCCCGATGCCGGGCGCTTCCTCGACCGGGTCTATACCAACATGATGTCGAGCCTGAAGGTCGGGCGCTGCCGCTACGGTCTGATGTGCTCGGAAAACGGCTTCCTGATGGATGACGGCGTGGTGGTGCGGCTGTCCGAGGACAGCTTCCTCTGCCACACCACCTCGGGCGGGGCCGAGCATGTGCATCAGCACATGGAGGAATGGCTGCAGACCGAATGGTGGGACCTCAAGGTTCATGTGGTCAACCAGACCGAGCAATTCGTCCAGATCGGCATTGCCGGCCCGAAGGCGCGCGAGGTGCTGGAGCGTCTCGGCGGGATGGATCTGTCGAAGGAGGCGTTGCCCTTCATGGCCTGGGCCGAGGGCGAGCTTGGCGGTTTCCCGGTGCGGGTCTACCGGATTTCCTTCTCGGGCGAGCTGAGCTTCGAGGTCGCGATCCGGGCCGGGCAGGGGCGGGCCTTCTGGGACGCCTGTCTGGAGGCGGGGGCCGATCTGGGCATCGCGCCCTATGGCACCGAGGCGCTGCATGTGCTGCGGGCCGAGAAGGGCTTCATCATGATCGGCGACGAAAGCGACGGCACGGTCATTCCGCAGGATCTGGGGCTCGACTGGGCGGTGTCGAAGAAGAAGGACGACTTCATCGGCAAGCGCGCGCAGGAGCGCAGCCATATGACCGACCCCGGGCGCTGGAAGCTCGTGGGGCTCGAGACTCTCGACGGCTCGGTCCTGCCCGACGGGGTCTATGCCGCGGCCTCCGGGCGCACCGCCAATGGCCAGCGCAACACCCAGGGCCGGGTCACGTCGAGCTATTATTCGCCGACCTTGAGGCGGGGCATTGCGCTGGGGCTGGTCCTGCACGGGCCCGAGCGCATGGACGAGGTGATCGACTTCACCTGCGCCGATGGCAGCACGGTCCGGGCGCGGATCGTCAGCCCGGTCTTCTACGACCCGGAAGGGGAGAAACAGAATGTCTGAACCCGTGACCGCGCTGGGCGGCGCCTGCATCGAGGGGCTGGTCCGCATCGTCGAACAGCCGCTGCAGGGCATGATCGCGCTCAAGGGCGATCTGGCCGATGCCAAGATCCGAAATGCCGCGACCGGCGTCACCGGCATCGACCTGCCTGGACCGCTCGAGGGGCGTGTCGAGGGCGAGCGGGGGCTGGCCTGGATGGCGCCGGACGAGCTTTTGCTGTTCGTGCCCTATGCCGAGGTCGCGCGCACCATGGACACCATCGGCCGGGCGCTGAAGGGCCGTCACGCGACGCTGGCCGACATGTCGGATGCGCGCGCCGTCTTCCGGCTTGACGGCGCCGCCGGGCGCGAGGTTCTGGCCCGGCTCACTCCGGCCGACATGGCGCCCGAGGCCTTCTGGCCGGGCCGGTTCCGCCGCAGCCGTCTGGGCCAGGTGCCGGCCGCGATCTGGTGCGAAAGCCCCGATCGCTTCGGACTGATCTGTTTCCGCTCGGTGGCCGTATATGTTCGTGACCTTCTGACTGCGGCCGCGGCTGCGCCGCCTGTCGGGTATTTCCCGGCGGGGGGTTGACGTTCGCGCTTTGCGACCTCCATCTAGGGCCAAAGTGACGCAGTTTGTTAACCAAGAAGGAGGTCTTCAATGGCTTTCGAACTCCCGGCCCTTCCCTATGCTCACGACGCCCTTGCCGATAGCGGCATGTCGAAGGAAACGCTGGAATACCATCACGATATTCACCACAAGGCCTATGTCGATAACGGCAACAAGCTGATCGAGGGCACCGAATGGGCCTCGAAATCGGTCGAGGACATCGTGAAGGGCACCTATCAGAGCGGCGCGGTCGCCCAGTCGGGGGTCTTCAACAACGCCTCGCAGCACTGGAACCACAGCCAGTTCTGGGAAATGATGACGCCGAAGCCGGTGGCGATGCCCTCCGAGCTTGAAGCCCGCCTCAAGGACGCCTTCGGCACGGTCGAGAAGTTCAAGGAAGACTTCGCCGCCGCGGGCGCCGGCCAGTTCGGGTCCGGCTGGGCCTGGCTGGTGGTCGATACCGACGGCACGCTGAAGGTCACCAAGACCGAGAATGGCGTGAACCCGCTCTGCTTCGGCCAGACCGCGCTTCTGGGCTGCGATGTGTGGGAGCATTCCTACTATATCGACTTCCGCAACAAGCGCCCGGCCTACCTGACCAACTTCCTCGAAAAGCTGGTCAACTGGGAAAACGTGGCCGAGCGCCTGTCCAAGGCCTGATCGGCCCCGGGCCCTCGGGCCCGACCGCCATTGCCCCCGCCCGGCGCGCAGCCGCGGCGGGGGTTTTCGTTTTGCGGGAAAGGCGATGGCGGGGGCGTTCGGCGGCTGCTAGGAGGCGGGCATGGAAAATTTGCGCCCCTCGACACCCAAGGACATGCCCCGCGTCATCGACATCTGGCGCCGCGCCGTCGATGCCACCCACGGGTTCCTCGCCCCGGAGGACCGTGCCGCCATCGAGCGCGAGCTTGCCGTCTTCCTTCCGACGGTGCCGCTCTGTCTGGCGGTCGACGATGCGGATGTCCCGCAGGGCTTCATGCTTTTGCATCAGGGGCATATGGAGGCGCTTTTCGTCGATCCGGCCTGCCATGGCCGGGGCATCGGCTCGGCCCTGATCCGCTTTGCCCTGAAGGCGCATCCCGGGCTCACCACCGATGTGAACGAAGCCAACCGGCGCGCGCTGGCCTTCTACGAGGCGAGAGGGTTCGAGAAGACCGGCCGTTCGGCCCTGGACGGGCAGGGGCGGCCCTATCCGCTTGTCCATCTGCGTCATCGAAGCGCCGCATCGGCCCCCTCCGATACCTGAAGCCAGAGATACTGAGGTCTTGAGACAGTGAAGGCCGCCCCTGAGGACGGCCTTGCATTTTCGTTACCGGTGCTTCGGGGATCCGTGATCAAGGCCCCGCCCATCCCGTTCAAGGGGCGGCACGGGGCCTTGAAACCTCCTCCCCGGAGCTCGTCGTTCTTCAGACCTTGGGCGCGCCCTCGGCGGGTTTGCCGGCGGCGGTCGGCGCCGCAGCGGCGCTGCCTTGCTGCGGCCGCGGCTGTTGCGCTTGACCGGCGGGGGCCTGTTGGGCCCGCTTGCCGGTGTTCAGCGGATCGTCCTGACGCTGCACCGACCCTTCGAAATGCGCACCGCTTTCGATGGCGATGGTCTTGTGGATGATGTCGCCCTCGACCCGGGCGGTCGAGGTCAGGCGCACCTTCAGCCCGCGCACCCGGCCGATCACCCGGCCGTTGATGACGACGTCATCGGCAACGACCTCGCCGCGCACGGTGGCATTCTCGCCAACGGTCAGCAGATGGGCCGAGATGTCGCCATCGATCGTGCCCTCGATCTGGATGTCGCCGGTGGTCTTGAGATTGCCGGTGACGACGAGGTCGGAAGAGAGCATCGAGGCCGGCGGCTTGGCCCGCGGCGCCGAGGGGATGGGGGCGTCGCCGGAGCGTGGCGCGGTGGGCGCTTCGAATGCCTTTGCCTTCTCGGCCTCGCCGGCCTTCGGCCCGGGCTCGTTGATCCTGCTCTTAGAAAACATTTCTGGCTGCCTTGATATAGGTCATCGGGTTCACGGGTTTCCCGTCGACGCGCACCTCGTAATGCAGATGGGTGCCGGTCGACCGTCCGGAATTTCCCATATCACCGATCCGGTCCCCGCGCGAGACCCTTTGGCCCGCCTTGACCCGGATCTTGGACATGTGACCGTAGCGGGTGACGATGCCGAATTCGTGCCGGATCTCGACCATGCGGCCATAGCCCGACACCCATTGCGCCCGGACCACGACACCGTCGGCGGTGGAATAGATCGGCGTGCCATAGGCCGAGGCCATGTCGGTGCCCTCATGCATGCGACTGCCGCCGAGGGTCGGGTGAGTCCGAATGCCGAACGGGCTGGTCAGCCGGTAGCTCGATTTCAGCGGCTGCGCGAAGGGCAGTTTCTCGGCCGCGATGCGATACATGTTGATCTCGTCGAGCCTGCCCATGATCGCGCGGGCGCGGATCTCGTCGGGAGACAGCTCGGTGGCCGAGCCCTTGCTCGAGACCGACAAGGGCGTCAGCGGGCCGCCGACGCCGGAATAGCCCTGACGCACGCGGTTGAGGATGCTCTTGGTGTTCAGCCCGGCCGCCTTGAACATCTTGTCGAGCGGCGTCATCGAGACCGTCAGCGCCTCTTCGAGCGAGGTGAAGATCTGGTCGTTGCGCTCGGCATCGAGCTCGCGTTCATAGGCGATGGCCTGGACCATCTCATAGGCCGAGGCGGCGTCTTCGGCGACCTTGTCGCGTTCGGCCGAGGTCTCATCGAGCGCGGCGGTGAGGAAGGTCAGGGTCTGTTCCAGATCTGCCGGGCGCGGGCCGTCGGCGAGACCGGTCTCGCCGGCCAGCTGGGCAGCGAGCTCGATGCTCCGGTCTTGCGCGGCGTCGCGTTCGGCCAGGGTCCGGCGCAGCGTCGCCTGCAGCACGGTCATCCCGGTTTCCAGCTCGCGGCGACGCTCTTCCGAGGCCAGCAGCGCCGATTGCATCTTGGAGACCTCGTCGAGCGCGAGGTTGAAACGGTCCTGCGCCTGGCGGACGGCCTCGGCGCGGCGGTCTCGCTCGGCGGCGATGGCGTTCAGGCGGCTGTCGTAAAGCGCCTGCTCGCGGCGCGCCTGGTCGCGGATGTTTCCCGACCCGACCTGGTCGATCAGGAGGATCGAGCTAGCTACCATCGTCCAGGCCACAAGCGCCGTGGTGCCCGACAGCGCCGCCGCCTGGGTCAGGGGAGACAGCCGGACAAAGCGCGTGCTTTGCTCCGACCGCAGGAATAGCCTTTTTTCAGGAAGGTAGCGCCCGAGCGCCACATCGATGCGGTGAAGAAAACGCGCCGTCAATGTCTGCCTCATCTGCCCGTTTGGGGTCCGGTTCAGACGCTCCGCAGCGGGGACGCCTCGGCCCCGTTCCTATCCAGAGCCCCGGTCTGCTGCAAGGATTTTAAGCCTTTTTCAGTGTTTTGGGGGAAAAGCAGGCGGAGATCGGCAAAAATCCGCCGATTGACACAGAGTTGTCTCATCTATGGCATGTCTGCCACAGAGCCGGTTCGGCCCGATGGATCCGGGACCGAAGGCCCCCTCCGGGCGGGGCCGGAGGGGGCGGGTGTTCAGAGCGCGCGTACCGCCTCTAGGACCTCTTCGGCATGGCCCGGCACCTTCACCTTGCGCCAGATCCGCGCGATCCGGCCTGTGCCGTCGATCAGGACCGTGGCCCGCTCGATCCCCATGAAGCGCTTGCCGTACATGGATTTCTCGACCCAGACGCCATAGCGCTCGCAGACATCGCCGTCCTCGTCCGACAGAAGCGGCACGCTCAGCTCGTGCTTGCTGCGGAACTTGCCATGTTTGGCGAGGCTGTCCTTCGAAATGCCGAAGACGCGCGCCCCCGCGGCCTCGAACTCGGCCAGCAATCCCGAGAATGCGATGGCTTCCTTCGTGCAACCCGACGTGTCATCCTTCGGGTAGAAATAAAGCACGACCGGCGCCGGGCGCTGCGCCGAAAGGGTGACGGGCGCGCCATCGTCGCGGGGCAGGGTGAAATCGGGGGCGGTCTGGCCGGCCTCTGTCAGGGTGTCGGGCATGGTCGGGTCTTTCCTCCTTGGTCGTCGGTTGGTGACGGGTTGGCAGAACGGCGCCATGGGTCCATAGGTGCAGCGCGACGGGGCAGAGAATAGGCGCCGCGCAGAGGCAGGCAAGACGGGAGCGGACCGGCCGCGAGGCGGCCTCGGGTCCGGAGGCATGAGCGAGAGAGAGTCACCTTCCGACGGATCCGGGCGGCCCCCGCATCAGCGCCTCGGGTTGGGGCTGCTGCTTGGCCTGGCGATGCTGGCCGGGGCGCTGGGGCTTGCCGCGCTGGTGCTGACCGAGCGGATGCTGGTGCTGCCGGACTGGGCCGTCGCGCGGGTCGAGGCCCGGGTCAATGCCGAGATTTCGCCGCTGATGCTCGGGCTCGACAGCGTGGGCCTGAGGCTGTCGCGCAGCGAGGCGCCGCTGGTGCGGCTGGGCGGGGTGACGCTGACCGATGCGGCCGGGCGCGAGGTCCTGCGCCTGCCGCGGGCCGAGGCGCGGCTCGATGCGCGCGCTCTTCTGGGGCGGCGGCTCGAGGTGTCCCATCTGGCGCTGACCGGGGCCGAGGTCACGCTGCGCCGGGGTGCCGACGGTCGGATCGACCTTGCGCTGGGCGGCACCGGCGCGCCGCTCGGGATCGGCGGCAGCCTGGCCGAGATCCTGGACCAGATCGACCGCAGCTTCGACGCGCCCGCGCTGGCGCCGCTGCGCTCGGTCAGTGTCGAGGGGCTGGCGCTGACCTATGTCGATGCCCGGGCAGACCGGACCTGGCGGGTCGAGAACGGGCTGATGACGCTTGATCAGACGGCCGAGGCGGTGGTGGCGCAGGCCTTCTTCTCGCTGCGCGGCGCGGGCGCTGTCGCCTCGGAATTCGCCTTCGGCTTCACCTCGTTCCGGGGCAGTCCCGCGGCGCGGCTTTCCGCCGGGTTCTCGGATGTGCCCTCGGCCGACATCGCCACCCAGTCGCCCGCGCTGGCGCCGCTGGCGCTGATCGAGGCGCCGATCTCGGGGGCGATGCGCAGCGAGATCGACGAAAGCGGCCGGATCGGCGACCTGACGGCGGCGCTCGAGATCGGGCAGGGGGCGCTGACCCCGCCGGGCGGGGCGGCGCCGATCCGCTTCGACTCGGCCCAGAGCCAGTTCACCTATGACGCGCGCGAGGGCCGGATCGAGCTGTCGCGGATCTCGCTCGATACCGCCGCGCTGCGGCTGGCGGGCAAGGGCCATGCCGATCTGGTCGCGCCGGGCGGCGGCTGGCCCGAGGCGCTTGTGGCGCAGCTGCGCTTCGGCGAGGTCGGGCTCGATCCCGAGGGTCTGTTCGAGACCCCGGCCGCGTTCCCGGGCGGCGCGCTCGACATCAAGATCGCGCTCGATCCGTTCGAGGCGGAGATCGGGCAACTGGTGCTGAGCGACGAAGAGGGCAGCTATCGCGCCTCGGGCCGGGTGCGCGCGCTGCCGGGGGGCTGGGATCTGACGATGAGCGCCGATCTCGACAGCATCGATCACCGGCGGCTGCTGGCGCTCTGGCCGGTGGGCATGGCGAAGGGCGCCCGCGACTGGCTGTCCGCGAACCTGCAGGGAGGCGTGCTTTACGACGCCCATCTCGGGCTTCGGCGGTCGCCGGGCGGCCCGTCCCGGCTGGCGCTCGGGGCGCGCATCCGCGATGCCGTCGTCCGTTTCCTGCCGGAATTCCCGCCGCTCCGCGACGGTCGGGGCTATCTGGCGATCGAGGATCGCAGGCTGACGGTGTCGGCCGAGGGCGGCCGCGTCGAGGCGCCCGGGGGCGGGCCGGTGACGGTCGCGGGCTCGACGATGGAGATCCCCGATCTCGCGGCCGATCCGGTGGAGGCGGTCTTTGCGCTGAAGACCGAGGGCACGATCCCGGCGGCCCTGTCGCTGATCGACCTGCCGCCCCTGACCCTTGCGCACCGGGCCAAGCTGCCTGCGCATCCCGCCGAGGGCCGCGCGCGGATGGCGGTCGGGTTGCGGCTGCCGCTGATCCGCGATCTGCCGATCGAGAAGGTGGGCTACCGGGTCGCGGGCGTGCTGGAGGATGTCGTCTCCGACACTCTCGTGCCCGGTCGCCGCCTGAGCGCCCCGCGTCTCGATCTGCGCGCCGATGACGAGGAGGTGTCGGTCTCCGGCGCGGCGGCGCTTGACGGCGTGCCGCTTCGCGCGCGCTGGAGCCGCGCCATGACCGGCAGCGCGGCGTCGGCGATTACCGGCACGGTCGAGCTTTCCGAGCGCGCCAACAAGGCCTTCGGGCTTGGCCTGCCCGAGGGCAGCCTGTCGGGTGCCACGCGCGGGACCTTCACGCTGGATCTTGCGCCCGGTGCCCCGCCCAAGCTCGATCTCAGCTCGGATCTGACCGGGCTCGGGCTTCGGCTCGACGCGGTCGGCTGGTCGAAACCCGCCGCACGCGCGGGCCGGCTGACGCTTGAGGCGCGCCTCGGCGAGACGCCTGCGGTCGAGCGGCTGTCCCTCGAGGCGCCGGGATTGTCGGCCGAGGGACAGGTCTCGCTCAGGCCGGGCGGCGGGCTCGATACCGCGCGGTTCTCGCAGGTCCGGCTTGGCGGCTGGCTCGACGCGGCGGTGACGCTGACGGGGCAGGGCGCGGACAGGCCGCCTGCGGTGGCCGTCACCGGCGGCAGTGCCGATCTCGCGGCGATGCCGCAGCGGTTCGGGGCGGGCGGCGGCGGCGCGGTGGACGGGACCGTCGCGGTCGCGCTCGACCGGGTGCGGGTCGGCAACGGTCTGCAACTGACCGGCGTGCGGGGCCAGCTGAGCGGCAGCTCGGGCGGGTTCGAGGCGCGGGTCGCGGGCCGGGCGCCGATCTCGGTGTCGCTGATGCCGGCACGCTCGGGCATGGCGGTGCGGGTGCGCTCGGCCGATGCGGGCGCGGTGCTGGGGGCTGCGGGGATCTACGGCCGGGCCAGCGGCGGGACGCTCGATCTGGTGCTGAACCCGACCGGCAAGGCCGGGCATTACGACGGCAATGCCCGGATCGCCAATCTTCGGGTCGGCGGCACGCCGGTCACGGTCGAGCTGCTCAGCGCGATTTCGGTGATCGGCATTCTTGAACTGCTCGACGGCGAGGGGCTGTCCTTCAGCGATGTCGAGGCGCAGTTCCGGCTGGTGCCCGGCGCGGTCGAGATCCGCCAGGGCAGCGCGATCGGGCCCTCCCTCGGGGTGTCGCTGCAGGGGGTCTACCTGACCGGCTCGAAGCGGATGGATTTCCGGGGCGTGCTGTCGCCGGTCTACATGTTCAACGGCATCGGCTCGGTCCTGACCCGCAAGGGCGAAGGGCTTCTGGGGTTCAACTTCTCGCTGAAGGGCGATCCGGCCGATCCCGAGGTCGGGGTCAACCCGCTTTCGATCCTGACGCCGGGGATGTTCCGCGAGCTCTTCCGCAGCCCCGCGCCGCGGCTTAAAGAGGCGCCATGAAACTTTCCGATTTCGATTTCGATCTGCCCGAGGCGCTGATCGCCACGCGGCCTGTCCGTCCGCGCTCTGCGGCCCGGCTGCTGGTGGCCGAGGGCGACGCGATCCGCGATCTGCAGGTGCGCGACCTTGCCGATCTGCTGGGGCCCGGCGACCGGCTGGTGCTGAACGATACAAGGGTGATCCCGGCGCGGCTCTCGGGGCTCCGGCGGCGCGAGACCGGCCAGGGACCGGCCGAGGCGCGGGTCGAGGTCACGCTGATGGAGCCTGCCGCCGGCGGGCAGTGGCGCGCGATGGCGCGACCCCTGAAGAAGCTGAGGCCCGGCGACCGGATCAGGTTTTCGGACGCGCTCTCGGCCGAGGTCGTGGCGCGCGGACCCGAGGATGCGACGCTGGCCTTCGACTGTGAGGGCGCGGCCTTCGATGCGGCGCTGGCCGAGGCGGGGGCGATGCCGCTGCCGCCCTATATCGCCGCCCGCCGCCCGGCCGATGCGCAGGACCGCGAAGACTATCAGACGGTCTGGGCCGCGCGGCCCGGGGCGGTCGCGGCGCCCACGGCCTCGCTCCATTTCGACGCGGCCCTGCTGGCGGCGCTGGAGGCCAAGGGCGTGGCCTTCACCCATGTGACCCTGCATGTCGGCGCGGGCACCTTCCTGCCGGTCAAGGTCGACGATGTGTCCGAGCACCGGATGCATGCCGAATGGGGCGAGGTTTCGGAGGCCGCCGCCGCCGAGATCAACGCCACCCGCGCCGCGGGCGGGCGGATCATCCCGGTCGGGACCACCGCGCTGCGGCTGATCGAGAGCGCGGCCGTCGCGGAGGACCGGATCGCGCCCTGGCGGGGCGAGACCGACATCTTCATCCGGCCCGGTTACCAGTTCCGGCTGACCGATGCGCTGATCACCAATTTCCATCTGCCGCGCTCGACGCTGCTGATGCTGGTCTCGGCGCTGATGGGCTGCGCGCGTATTCGGAAAATTTACCTTCATGCTGTTGAACATGGGTATCGTTTCTTCTCCTATGGCGACGCGTCGCTTCTGATTCCGCCGGGTCGGGACCGGCGGGACAGCAGTCGCCCCAAAGCCCCCCCATCCGGCCCGACCGCGTAAGATCGCAAGACTGCGAAAGGACATTTCCTTGTTCAAGGTGTTGGCAAGCTCCTGGGCCCTTCTGCTGGGCATTCTTCTGCTCATGGTCGGCAACGGTATCCAGGGCACGCTTCTGGGGATCCGCGGCGGGATCGAGGGCTTCTCGACCTACGAGATGTCGATGGTGATGTCGGCCTATTTCCTGGGCTTCCTCGGCGGCTCGCGGCTTGCTCCCGAGATGATCCGCCGGGTCGGGCATATCCGTGTCTTCGCCGCGCTGGGCTCGTTCATCTCGGCCGTGCTGATCCTTTACCCCGCCTGGACCGACCCGCTGGCCTGGACCATCGGGCGGGTGCTCATCGGGTTCTGCTTCTCGGGCGTCTATGTCACCGCGGAAAGCTGGCTGAACAACTCCGCCTCGAACGAGACCCGGGGGCAGGCGCTGTCGCTTTACATGATCACCCAGATGGCGGGGATCGTCGCGGCGCAGGGGCTTTTGCTGACCGCCGATCCCAGCGGCTTCATCCTGTTCATCATCCCCTCGGTGCTGGTGTCGATCTCGTTTGCGCCGATCCTTCTCTCGGTCAGCCCGACGCCGCCCTTCGAGACGACGAAACCGATGAAGCTGCGCGATCTGATCCGGATCTCGCCCACCGGCACGGTCGGCGTCTTCCTGATCGGGGGCGTGTTCTCGGCGCTGTTCGGGATGGCCTCGGTCTTCGGCTCGGAGGCGGGGCTGTCGGTGGCCGAGATCTCGGCCTTCGTTGCCACGATCTATCTCGGCGGTCTGCTGTGCCAGTACCCGATCGGCTGGCTTTCGGACCGGATCGACCGGCGTACCCTGATCCTGGCGGCCGCCGCCATCGGCGCGGCCGCGGCGGGCGCCGCGATCGTGGTGGGAACGAATTATGGCGCGCTCCTGACCGCGGCTTTCGTCATCGGCGGCATGTCGAACCCGCTTTACTCGCTGCTGATCGCCTATACCAACGACTATCTCGAACCCGAGGACATGGCCGCGGCGTCGGGCGGGATGCTGTTTCTCAACGGCGTCGGCGCGATCGTTGGGCCGCTGGTGACAGGCTGGGCCATGGGCGTGATCGGGCCCGGCGGGTTCTTTCTCTTCATCGCGGTCCTGATGACCTCGCTGGCGGTGTTCACGGCCTTCCGGATGACCCAGCGCGCGCCGGTTCCGGTCGACGAGACCGGCAGCTATGCGCCGGTGCTGCCTTCGGCCACGCCGGTTGCCGTCGAACTGGCCCAGGAATTCGCCATAGATGCCGCACAGGACGACCAGGACAGCGCGTCCTCCGGCGGCTCGCAAACGCCGGGCTGAGCGGTTGGACGGCTTGAACCCCCCGGGTAAATCTGAAACCATCCGGGCCAGCACGAACAGGCACCCTACGGTCGAGGAGGATCAGATGCCGCGACGCGAACAGATCATCAGCTTCTGGATGGAAGAAGTCGGCCCGGCAGGCTGGTACAAGGCCGACCCCGAGGTCGATGCCGCGATCGTCGCGCGGTTCAAGGGCGACTGGGAAGCGGCCCATTCCGGCGAGTTGCACGAATGGGTGACCAACCCGGCCGGGGCCTTCGCCTTCCTGATTCTGACCGACCAGTTTCCGCGCAACATGTTCCGCGGCGACTGGCGCGCCTTCGCCACCGACGCGTTGGCGCGTGCCGCCTCCAAACAGGCGATCGAGCATAATTTCGACATGCGCTACCCCGAGCCCGAGCGGCAGTTCTTCTACATGCCGCTGATGCATTCGGAATGTCTGATGGATCAGGATCGCTGCGTCCGTCTGATGCTGACCCGCATGCCCGAGACCGGGGCCGACAACCTCCTGCATGCCAAGGCCCATCGCGAACTGATCCGCCGCTTCGGCCGCTTCCCGTTCCGCAATGCCGCCCTGCATCGGGGCTCTTCCGAGGAAGAGATCGCCTTCCTCGAAAGCGGCGGATACGGGGCCTGCGTCGAGGAATTGCGCGCCTCTGCCTGAGCCCGGCGCCGAGCCGGCGCCGAGCCGGAGCCGACATCGCCCCCGCGCCGCTTCGGGTTGCGGGGGTCTGGCATCGCAATCGGGAAAACTGCGCATGCCTTCGGAACATAATGGGAACTTTGAAAGGGAGACTGCGCCATGGCCGCGCGTAACTTCGACATGATCGTGATCGGCGCGGGGCCGGGGGGCTATGTGGCGGCGATCCGCGGCGCCCAGCTCGGGCTCAGCGTCGCCGTGGTCGAACGCGAACATCTGGGGGGCATCTGCCTCAACTGGGGCTGCATCCCCACCAAGGCGCTGTTGCGCTCGGCCGAGGTGTTCCACCTGATGCACCGCGCCAAGGAATTCGGGCTGAAGGCCGAGGGGATCGGCTATGATCTCTCGGCGGTGGTCAAGCGCTCGCGCGGGGTGGCCAAGCAGCTGTCTTCGGGCGTGGGGCATCTGCTGAAGAAGAACAAGGTCACGGTGGTGATGGGCGAGGCCACGCTGCCCGGAAAGGGCCGGGTTTCGGTCAAGACCGACAAGGGCACCGAAGAGCTGACCGCCAAGGCCATCGTCCTGGCCACCGGCGCGCGGGCGCGCAACCTGCCGGGGCTTGAGGCCGACGGCAAGCGGGTCTGGTCCTACAAGCACGCGCTGCAGCCGCCGCACGAACCGAAGAAGCTTCTGGTCATCGGCTCGGGCGCCATCGGGATCGAATTCGCCAGCTTCTTCAACACGCTTGGCGCCGAGACCACGGTGGTCGAGGTGATGGACCGGATCCTGCCCGTCGAGGATGCCGAGATCTCTGCCTTCGCGAAGAAACAGTTCGAAAAGCAGGGCATGACGATCCGCGAGAAGGCGACGGTCAAGCAGCTTGACCGCAGTGCCGACAAGGTCGTCGCCCATGTCGAACAGAACGGCAAGGTCGAGAAGATCGAGGTCGACACCGTGATTTCCGCCGTCGGCATCGTCGGCAATGTCGAGGGGCTGGGGCTAGAGGATCTGGGCGTCAGGATCGACCGCAGCCATGTCGTCACCGACGACTATTGCCGGACCGGGGTCGAGGGGCTTTATGCCATCGGCGATCTGGCGGGCGCACCCTGGCTGGCGCACAAGGCCAGCCATGAAGGCGTCATGGTGGCCGAGCTGATCGCGGGGCAAAAGCCCCATCCGATCAAGCCGGGCTCGATCGCGGGCTGTACCTATTGCCATCCGCAGGTCGCCAGTGTCGGTCTGACCGAGGCCAGGGCCAAGGAACAGGGCCATGACGTCAAGGTCGGCCGCTTCCCCTTCATCGGCAATGGCAAGGCGATTGCACTTGGCGAGGCCGAGGGCATGGTCAAGACCGTCTTCGACGCCGGGACCGGCGAGCTTCTGGGCGCGCATATGATCGGCGCCGAGGTGACGGAACTGATCCAGGGCTATGTGGTCGGCCGTCAGCTTGAAACCACCGAAGCCGACCTGATGGAAACCGTCTTCCCGCACCCGACCCTGTCCGAGATGATGCACGAATCCGTGCTGGATGCCTGGGACCGGGCGATCCATTTCTAGAGGCGGACCGGGACCTCTCTAAAGCTTGCGCCGTCCCGTCCGGGGCGGCGCCTGCATACCCGCCGGGAAGGCTACTCGACCGGGAGCTTGGCGTTCAGCCACTCGCGGAAGGAGCCCATGTTGTAGACATCCTCGTAGCCCATCTTCTTCATCATCCGCGCGGCCTGGATCGCCTTGCTGCCATTCTCGCAGTACAGCGCGAAGCTCTTGGCCGGGTCGAGCGCCGGGTCGAAATTCGGCCCCCGCGCATTCGCCTTGTGCCGGATCATCATGAGCGGGATATGGATCGCCCCTCTGGCCTTGCCGCTTCGTGCGACCTCGTGCGTTTCGCGGACATCGATCAGGACCAGTTCACCCTTTTCCGCATGGATGCTGGCATCCTTCGGGCGAATCTCCTCGATATGGGGGTAGACCCTCGCCATGAGCTCGAACCAATTGGCCATCGCGCCCTCCTGTTCTGAGATTTCCGACGAAACTATAGGGGGGCGGGCCCGAATGTTAAGCGCGCACGGGGACGCAGCCCCGGCAGCCGGTAATGTTCCCGTCATGTTCTCATTTTTCGGTTGGAGATCGTCTTTGGGTCAACTATTTCTTCACCAGTATTCCCGGGGGCAATGATGGCCGAGCTGAAACGGATCGAGGTGCGCGGCGCGCGCGAGCATAATCTCAAGGATGTCGATGTCGACATTCCGCGCGACGCGCTGGTGGTGATCACCGGGCTGTCCGGCTCGGGCAAGTCCTCGCTGGCCTTCGACACGATCTATGCCGAAGGCCAGCGCCGCTATGTCGAAAGCCTGTCGGCCTATGCGCGGCAGTTCCTCGACATGATGGAAAAGCCCGATGTCGATCACATCACCGGGCTGAGCCCGGCGATTTCGATCGAGCAGAAGACGACCTCGAAGAACCCGCGCTCGACCGTCGGCACCGTCACCGAGATCTACGACTACATGCGGCTGCTTTTCGCGCGCGCCGGCACGCCCTACAGCCCCGCGACCGGCCTGCCGATCGAGGCGCAGCAGGTGCAGGACATGGTCGACCGGGTGATGGCCATGGAGGAGGGCACGCGCGCCTATCTGCTGGCCCCGATCGTGCGCGATCGCAAGGGCGAGTATCGCAAGGAATTCGTCGAGCTGCGCAAGCAGGGCTTTCAGCGGGTCAAGGTCGACGGCCAGTTCCACGATCTGGACGAACCGCCCACGCTGGACAAGAAATTCCGCCATGACATCGACGTGGTGGTCGACCGGATCGTGGTGAAGGAGGGGCTCGAGACCCGGCTTGCCGACAGTTTCCGCACCGCGCTGGATCTGGCCGACGGGATCGCCGTGCTGGAAACCGCGCCCAAGGAGGGCGATCCTGACCGCATCGTCTTTTCCGAGAATTTCGCCTGTCCGGTCTCGGGCTTCACCATCCCCGAGATCGAGCCGCGGCTGTTTTCCTTCAACGCGCCCTTCGGGGCCTGCCCCGATTGCGACGGGCTGGGGGTGGAGCTGTTCTTCGACGAACGCCTGGTGGTGCCCGATGCGGCGCTGACCGTCTATGACGGCGCCATCGCGCCCTGGCGCAAGGGCAAGTCGCCCTATTTCCGCCAGACCATCGAGGCCATCGCCCGGCATTACGGCTTCGACAAGGCGACGCCCTGGAAGGATCTGCCCAGGAAGGTGCAGCAGGTCTTCCTGCGCGGCTCGGGCGAGGAAGAGATCCAGTTCCGCTATGACGAGGGCGGGCGGGTCTATCAGGTGACGCGCGCCTTCGAGGGGGTGATCCCCAACATGGAGCGCCGCTATCGCGAGACCGACAGCGCCTGGGTCCGCGAGGAATTCGAGAATTACCAGAACAACCGCCCCTGCCAGAGCTGCGGCGGCCACCGGCTGCGCCCCGAGGCGCTGGCGGTGAAGATCGCTGGGCTGCATGTCGGGCAGGTGGTCCAGATGTCGATCCGCGAGGCCCATGCCTGGGTGCAGACCGCGCCCGAGCATCTGAGCAAGCAGAAGAACGAGATCGCCCGCGCGATCCTCAAGGAGATCCGCGAGCGGTTGGGCTTCCTGAACAATGTCGGGCTCGATTACCTGACGCTGGCGCGCAATGCCGGCACGCTGTCGGGCGGCGAAAGCCAGCGGATCCGGCTGGCCAGCCAGATCGGGTCGGGGCTGACCGGGGTGCTATATGTGCTGGACGAACCCTCGATCGGGCTGCATCAGCGCGATAACGGGCGGCTTCTGACCACGCTGAAGAACCTGCGCGACCAGGGCAATTCGGTGCTGGTGGTCGAGCATGACGAAGAGGCGATCCGCGAGGCCGATTACGTGCTGGATATCGGCCCCGGCGCCGGCGTGCATGGCGGCCGGATCGTGGCGAAGGGCACGCCCGAGGAGATCGCGGCCGACCCGGCCTCGGTCACCGGTCAATACCTGTCGGGCACGCGCGAGATCGCGGTGCCCGCGGACCGGCGCCCCGGCAGCGGCAAGGCGGTGACGGTGGTCAAGGCCTCGGGCAACAACCTGCAGGACGTCACCGCGCGGTTTCCGCTGGGCAAGTTCGTCTGCGTGACCGGGGTGTCGGGCGGCGGCAAGTCGACCCTGACCATCGAGACGCTGTTCAAGACCGCCTCGATGCGGCTGAACGGGGCCCGGCAGACGCCCGCACCCTGCGAGACCATCAAGGGGCTCGAACATCTCGACAAGGTGATCGACATCGACCAGCGGCCCATCGGCCGCACGCCGCGGTCAAACCCCGCCACCTATACCGGCGCCTTCACGCCAATCCGCGAATGGTTCGCCGGGCTGCCCGAGGCCAAGGCGCGCGGCTATAAACCGGGGCGCTTCAGCTTCAACGTCAAGGGCGGG
This sequence comes from Rhodovulum sulfidophilum DSM 1374, assembly GCF_001633165.1. NCBI lineage: Bacteria > Pseudomonadati > Pseudomonadota > Alphaproteobacteria > Rhodobacterales > Paracoccaceae > Rhodovulum > Rhodovulum sulfidophilum. The sequence goes on from NZ_CP015418.1 coordinate 2,586,667, forward strand.
CGCTGCGAGGCCTGCCAGGGCGACGGTGTCATCAAGATCGAGATGCACTTCCTGCCCGATGTCTATGTGACCTGCGAAACCTGTCATGGCGCGCGGTATAACCGCGAAACTCTTGAGATCCGGTTCAAGGGCAAGAGCATTGCCGATGTTCTGGACATGACGGTCGAGGATGCACAGGAATTCTTCAAGGCGGTGCCCTCGATCCGCGAGAAGATGGATGCGCTGATGCATGTGGGGCTGGGCTATATCAAGGTCGGCCAGCAGGCGACGACGCTGTCGGGCGGCGAGGCGCAGCGGGTCAAGCTGTCGAAGGAGCTGTCCAAGCGCGCGACCGGCCGGACGCTGTACATCCTCGACGAGCCGACCACGGGGCTGCATTTCGAGGATGTGAAGAAGCTACTGGAAGTGCTGCACGAACTGGTCGACCAGGGCAATACGGTGGTGGTGATCGAGCATAATCTCGATGTCATCAAGACCGCCGACTGGATCATCGATATCGGCCCCGAGGGCGGCGATGGCGGCGGCCGGATCGTGGCCGAGGGCACGCCCGAAGAGGTCGCGGCCTGCGAGGCCAGCCATACCGGGCGCTATCTCAAGGACATGCTGAAGCCGCGCCGGGTCGCGGCCGAATGACCGGCTCGGGCGAGACCGGCTGGGTGCCGGTCCGCCGATGTCATGCCAAGCCTGTGGCCCGGTCCGACCGCTGCGGTCAGTCCTTCTTGCAGGTATTCACCCCGATCAGCGAATAGAGCGGGCAGCTCGACATCAGCCCGGTCGCGAGCGGCACGATGCCGATCAGCAGCCAGTTGCTGTAGCCGACAAGCGCGGCGATCACCATCAGCGCACCGATGATGATGCGCAGGGCGCGGTCGATGCCGCCGACATTCTTGGCAAGCAGGGATTGGGTGGTCATGGGGAGGTCCTCCGATGGGTGCTGTCCGGCCTTTCCGGACGGTATGCACCCACTATGCCCCGGCCCGACCGTCCCGTCTGTGACTGTGTCACCGGACGGCATCATTGGGCTGCGTTATCGGCCTTCATCACCTGATCCCGTCGGCGGCCGCGATCCGGGCCAGACCCTGGGCATCCTCGATGGTGACGCAGCCGCGGTCGAGCCGCACCATTCCGGCCCGGGCCAGTGCGTCGAGCCGGCGCGAGACCACCTCGCGGGCGGTGCCGATCCGGGTCGCGATCTCCTGATGGGTGGCATGGACGGCGCCCCCTGCCGCGCGGTCCAGCAGATCGGCGGCAAGCCGGCCTTCGACCTTCTGGAAGGCGACCCGTTCCAGCAGCGCCATCACCGATTGCAGCCGCTGCGCGAAGGCGCCGAAGACGAAGCGGCGAAAGACCGGGCTGTCATCCATCAGCGAAAGGAACCTGTCCTTGGGCACCAGCACCGCCTCGCAATCGGTGGCGGTGACCGCCTCGCCGGTATAATCCTCGCCGCCCAGAAGCCCCAGCGTCGACTGCACGCAGGATTGTCCCGGCTCGATCGCATAAAGCAGGATCTCGCGGCCGGTGGGGCCGATCAGGAAGACCTCGACCCGGCCGGTCAGCAGGATGGTGAAGCCGCGCGCCGCCTCGCCCGGGCAGAACAGCACCTGGCCCTTGGGCAGGGGGCTGACCGGCAGCATGTCGAGCCGGGCAGCAATCTCCGGCTCGATCCCCCCCAGCCCCTCGGCGCGCGCAAGCCAGCTCATCCGCGGCCGCGTTTCTCGAAGCGGGGCAGCATGGCCGAGAAGTCGAGCCCCGAGCCGTCTTCCTGCTCGACGAAGGTTGCGTAAAGCTCGGCCGCGCGCGCGCCCATGGGCGTGTCGGCATCGGCGGTCTCGGCGGCCTGCTGCGAAAGCCGCAGGTCCTTCAGCATCAGGTTCGCGGCAAAGCCGGGCTTGTAGCCGTTATCGGCGGGGCTGGCCGGACCGATGCCGGGGGCGGGGCAATAGCTGTTCATCGACCAACTGTAGCCCGATGAGGTCGAGACCACATCGAACATCTTGTCGCGTGCAAGCCCCAGCTTGTCGGCCAGCGCGAACGCCTCGCAGGTGGCGATCATGGTGACGCCGAGGATCATGTTGTTGCAGATCTTGGCGGCCTGCCCGTTGCCCGAGGGCCCGCAATGGACCGCCTTCTGGCCCATGATGTCGAACAGCGGCCGCACCTTCGCGAAGGCCTCGTCGCTGCCGCCCGCCATGAAGGTCAGCGTGCCCGCCGTCGCGCCGCCGACGCCGCCCGAAACCGGCGCGTCGACCGCAAGCATGCCCGCCGCCCCGGCCTCGGCCGCCACCGCCCGGGCGCTGTCGACATCGACGGTCGAGCAGTCGAGCAGGACCGCGCCCCCGGCCATCGCGGGCAGGATCTCGGCCGCGACCGCGCGCAGGATCTGGCCGTTCGGTAGCATGGTGATGACGACCTCGCGCCCGCGGGCGGCCCCGGCGGCGCTTTCGGCCATCGTCACGCCTTCGGGGCAGGGGGCGGACGGGTCGAAGCCCGTCACCTCATGGCCTGCCTGGACCAGGTTCGCCGCCATCGGCGCCCCCATGTTGCCGAGCCCGATGAAGCCGATCTTCATTGCAGTTCCTCCTCCAGTTTCAGCCCGTATTCGCCCAGCGGCATCAGCATCCGCGCCACATCGGCGCCGGGCACCGCATCCAGCCCCGGATGCTTCCAGCGCGGCTTGCGGTCCTTGTCGATGATGGCCGCGCGGATGCCTTCGAGAAAGTCGGAATGCTCCGGCGCGCGGTAGGTGAAGCGGTATTCCAGCGCCAGCGCCCGGCGAATGTCGTCCGAGCCCTTCAGCCGGTGCTGCATCTCGATGGCGCAGGCCATGGCCAGCGGGCTGTTACGCTCCATCACCTTCAGCGCCGACAGTGCGAAACCCGACCCTTTGGCGCTCAGCGCATTGACGATGTCGAGAAGCCGCTCGCCCGCGAACAGCGCGTCGATCCGGGGCTGCAGCGCTTCCAACTCGCCCGGGGGCGGCGGGGTCCGGGCGGCGCGGTCGACGGCCTCCCAGTCGCCGGTCGCGATCAGCTCGTCGCGCAGCGCGGGCCAGTCGGCTTCGGGCAGGAAGTAATCGGCAAAGCCCGCGTAGATCGCATCGGCCGGGCCCATCCGGCGGCCGGTGACGCCCAGATATTCGCCCATCCGCCCCGGCGCGCGGGCGAGGATCAGCGAGCCGCCGACATCTGGAACGAGGCCGATCCCGCATTCGGGCATCGCCACCTGCGAGCTCTCGCCCACCACCCGGTGCGAGCCGTGACAGCCGACGCCGACGCCGCCGCCCATCACGAAGCCCTGCATCAGGCTGACAACGGGCTTGGGGAATTCGAAGAGCTTGGCATTCATCCGGTATTCGTCGCGCCAGAATTTCTGGCCATAGGCGTAATCGCCCCTGGTGCCGGTCTCGTACATCACCGCGATATCGCCGCCCGCGCAGAAGGCCTTGTCGCTCTCGGCATCGATCAGGATCATCCGAACCTCGGGATCGGGCGCCCAGGCATCGAGCGCGGCCTCGATCGCCAGGCTCATCTCGTAACTCAGCGCGTTCAGCGCCTTCGGCCGGGTCAGGGTGATGCGGCCGATCCGGCCCTGTTTCCGAATGTCGATCTCGCTCATCCGCGTGCCTCCAGCAGCTGACGCGCCACGATCAGCCGCATGATCTCGTTGGTGCCCTCGAGGATTTGGTGAACGCGCAGGTCGCGCACGATCTTCTCGATGCCGTAATCGGCAAGATAGCCGTAGCCGCCATGCAATTGCAGGCAGGCATCGGCGACCTTCGAGCCGGTCTCGGTCACGAAGGCCTTCGCCATGGCGCAGAACCTGGTGGCGTCGGGCGCGCCCCGGTCGAGCTTCCAGGCCGCCTGGCGCAGGAAGATGCGCGCGGCCTGCAGCTCGATCTCCATGTCGGCAAGGCGGAACTGCAGCGCCTGGAACCGGTCGAGGCTTTGCCCGAAGGCCTGGCGCTCGCCCATATAGGAGAGCGTCGCGTCCAGCGCGGCCTGCGCCGCCCCCAGCGAACAGGCCGCGATGTTCAGCCGCCCGCCATCGAGCCCGGCCATGGCATAGCGAAACCCATGGCCCTCTTCGCCCAGCAGGTTGGCCGCGGGAATGGCGCAATTGTCGAACTGGACCTGCCGGGTCGGCTGGGCGCGCCAGCCCATCTTGTCCTCGAGCCCGCCGAAGGACAGCCCCGGCCGCCCGTCCTCGACCAGGAAGGCCGAGATGCTCTTCGGCCCGGCCGCGCCGCTGCGGGCCATGACCACATAGGCGTCCGAATAGCCGCCGCCCGAGATGAAGGCCTTGGTGCCGGTCAGCGCCCAGCCCTCGGCGCCCCGGACCGCGCGGGTCTTCAGCGCCGCCGCATCCGAGCCCGAGCCTGGCTCGGTCAGGCAGTAGGACAGCACCGTTTGCATCGACAGCGCCTCGGGCAGCACCCGCGCGCGCATCTCCTCCGAGCCGAAGGCATCGATCATCTTCGCGCACATGTTGTGGATCGACAGGAAGGCCGCGACCGACGGGCAGGCCATGCTGAGCGCCTCGAAGACCAGTGTCGCGTCGAGCCGGGAAAGCCCCGACCCGCCGGAGCTTTCGCGCACATAGAGCCCGCCGAAGCCCAGCGCGCCCAGCTCGGGCCAGAGCGGCCTTGGGATCGTGCCCTCGGCTTCCCATGTGCGGGCATGGGGCGCGATGTGCTCGGCTCCGAACTCGCGGGCCAGATCGAAGATCGCCCTCTGTTCCTCGCTTGGCGCAAAATCCATGATCGCTGCTCCCCCCGTCGCGAAAGAAATGAACGCCCGTTTAGTTAGCGACCGGGGCGGGGGTCATGCAAGCATCCGTTCGGGGGTTTCCTTGGCGTCAATTTTGCGGAGAATTCGGGAAGTGGGAATTGAGTCATTTCAATTGGGTTTGCCTTGAAAGGGGGGGGGCCGATTTCCGCCGCCGCTGCCGGACGGATTGCAGCTTCCTCACGACCGGCTTCGATCTGGCCGATCAACGGGGCAGCGACCCGATGAAGACCACCGTCACGCTGGAAGACACGGCGGTGGGCGTCAACGGGCGGCGTCAGGATGTGCTTCCGCGTCGGCGCCTTGGTCAATCAGAGCGATATCGCCGCGGGCCGAGGCTGTGTGAAAACTCGGTCAAGCATGGACGGTGCCGGGACAAAATTCCCCCTCGCGAAGCGCCTACGAGATTTCTTTCTGCCGGCAGGCCGCCACGAGCTCTTCCCGAGGAAGTTACTCCCCGCGGGTCTTGGAAATCTGAGTTTTCAAACAGCCTCGGCCGTCTCGATCCCGGCGGTGACGGGACGGTCAACTCGATCCTGTGGTCGGAGGCCGGGCCGCTGCCCGATTTCGAAACCGATATGAGGAATTTGCAGGCCGACACTATCGGGGCCAGGTTCGATTTCGGGGTCGCAATCGCGCGGTCGGGTGAGCGCGGATTTCCACGAGTCACCCAGCTTCATCGTCCATGGCGTCAATCTCGACGCGGCCGTATGCGCTGGCGAAAGCTTCGCCATGCGCGGCCATAAGCTCGGGCTTTGTGCCACTCGGGGGCCGGCGCACTGCAATGCCGACGGGTCGTCCAGGATGTTCGGTTCCTTACCGGGCCCCGGTACCCGAGCTTGTGCCGGTCCCGGCGCCGGACGGTCTGCTGCTGGCCGGGCTGGTCTAGTTCGACGCCCGCGCGGCTGAGGGCGTGTCCTCATGGCTGAAACGAAGACGGGCGTCTTTCGGGGTGCTCGACTGCGTTTCGTCTTGGCTCCGATGTCACAGTGGGGCGCTGTCCAAGTAAGACTGTCCAAGTAAGACGGGGCTCAGAGATCTGCACCGAATTCCTCAATCAGAAGCCGCACCACGGACCGCATCGCCTCTTCGCTGTCGGCGCCCGTGGCCAGCGCCGCAGCATGGGCATTGCGTTGCCGCTCGGCGCTGGTGCCATGGGCGATGACATCGCGGGCGGCATGGATCTCGTCGAGACAGCCCAGCACGGCGGCATCGGCCTCGACCAGCTGGATCAGCTCTTCCAGCAGGTCGGCGAAGGGCACCAGTTCCTTGCGGCCGAAATCGACCAGCCCCTCGGAGACGCCGTAGCGCTGCGCCCGCCAGCGGTTCTCGCCCACCAGAAAGCGTTCATAGATCCGCCAGCGCAGGTTCTCGCCCGCCAGCCGCCACAGCATCCGCAGCGTGCACTGGATCAGCGCGGCCAGCGACAGGGTGTGGTCGAGCCGGGGGCTCATGTCGCAGATCCGGGTCTCGAGCGTCGGGAAGCGGGCCGAGGGCCGCAGGTCCCACCAGATCTTGGTGGCGTCCTCGATCAGCCCCAGCCGGATCAGCGTGCCGACCGAGCGGTCGTATTCGGACCAGCTTTCGAAGCGCGGCGGCAGGCCGGTCCGGGGCAGGTTGTCGAACACCGTCAGCCGGTAGGAGGCCAGCCCGGTATCGACCCCCTTCCAGAATGGCGACGAAGTCGACATCGCCAGAAGATGCGGCAGGAAATAGGAAAACTGAGTCATCAGGTCGATGCGCTGGTCGGGATCGGGAATGCCCACATGCACATGCATGCCGCAGATCAGCATCCGCCGCGCCACCGCCGCCAGCGCCCGGTCGAGATCGTTGTAGCGGTCCTTGTCGGTATGATTCTGGTCGAGCCAGTCGGCCGAGGGGTGGCAGGAGGCCGCGATCGGTGCCAGCCCGAATTGCGCCGCATGATGCGCCACCGTCGCGCGCAGCCGCCTGAGTTCCTCGCGGGCCTCGGCGACGCTGCGGCAGACCCGGGTGCCGACCTCGATCTGGCATTGCAGGAATTCCGGCGTCACCTGATCGCCCAGATCCGCCGCACAGGCCGCCATCAGGTCCTTCGGCGCCTGCGCCAGCGCGCAGGTCTCGCGGTCGACCAGCAGGTATTCCTCCTCGATGCCGAGGGTGAAATCGGGCTCGCTCGCGCTCATGGTCCCCTCCCTGGCGCCGCTCTGTCCGGGGAATGTCAGCAGGAAACGGCCGCGCCCGCAAGATCGCGCGCGGCATCCGGGGAAGGGGCTGCGACGCCTATTGCGTGAAATCGGCCGTTGCGGCGCCGGTCAGTCCGGGCAGGGCATGTGCGTCAAGGGGGAACACGTGGCGGGGCGTTCCTGCGGCGGCCCAGACCGTGTCGAATTCCAGCAGGCGGGGGTCGAGGAAGGTCCGGATCGGGCTCAGATGGCCGACCGGCGCGACGCCGCCGATGGCAAAGCCGGTCTGGGCGCGGATCAGCGCGGCATCGGCCTTGCCAAGAGGCTCGCCCGCCAGCGCCGAGGCCTTCTCGTCCGAGACCCGGTTGCCGCCCGCGGTCAGGAACAGGATCGCGCTGTTGCTTTGCTCGCCGCGAAACACGATCGATTTGGCGATCTGGTCGAGGTCGCAGCCCACGGCGGTCGCGGCCTCCTGGGCGGTGCGGGTCTGGCCCAGCTCGCGGATGTCGGGGGTGATCCCGGCGGCCTCCAGAGCCGCACGGACCCGTTTCAGGCTTTTGCTCATCTCTGCCTCCGTTTTGCGGCGTTTCGCGGCGCGGACTATCGGCCCGGGGCGGGGTGGCCGCAAGCCCCGTTGACCGCCGCGCGCGCGCGCGGCATCACTCGGCCATGAGCTTCGCATCCCGCCTGACCCGCGCGCCCCTTGCGCATGAGCCCGACCGCGCCGCCGAGGCGGCCGACCGTTTCGCCGCCCAGCCGCCCGAGATCCGCGCCCTGCTGGAGGGCACGGCGGGCTGCAGTCCCTATCTCTGGGGGCTGATGACGCGCGAGGCCGACTGGCTGGAGGATCTGCTGGCCGGTGCGCCGGAGCCGGTCTTCGCGGCGCTGATGGACGAGGTCCGGGGGCTGTCGCTCGAGGCGCTCAAGCCCGGGCTGCGTCAGGCCAAGCGGCGCGCGGCGCTTTTGATCGCGCTGGCCGATCTGGGCGGGCTCTGGCCGCTCGAGGCGGTGACCGGCGCGCTGACCGATTTCGCCGATCTCTGCGTCGATGTGACGATCCGGCGCCTGGTCGCGGCCGAGATCGCGCGGGGCAGGCTGCCGGGGCTGAGCGAGGCCGATGCCGACACCGCGGGCGGCATGGTGGCGCTGGCCATGGGCAAGCAGGGCGCGCATGAGCTGAACTATTCCTCGGATATCGACCTGATCTGCCTGTTCGACCAGGACCGGTTCGACCCGGCCGATTTTCACGAGGCCCGCAGCGCCTTCGTCAAGATCACCCGGCGGATGACCGCGATCCTGTCCGAGGCCACCGGCGAGGGCTATGTCTTCCGCACCGATCTGAGGCTCAGGCCCGATGCCTCGGTCACGCCGGTCTGCATGTCGATGGAGGCGGCCGAGCGCTATTACGAAAGCCTCGGGCGGACCTGGGAGCGCGCGGCCCATATCAAGGCGCGGCCCTGCGCGGGCGATATCGAGGCGGGCTGGGCCTATCTCGACCGGCTCCGGCCCTTCGTCTGGCGCAAGCATCTCGATTTCGCGGCGATCCAGGATGCCCATGACATGCGGCTGCGAATTCGCAGCCACAAGGGGCTGCATGGCGGGCTGGTGCTGGAAGGCCATGACATGAAGCTGGGGCAGGGCGGCATCCGCGAGATCGAGTTCTTCACCCAGACCCGGCAGATCATCGCGGGCGGCCGCGACCCCGAGCTGCGGGTGCGGGGCACGGTCGAGGGGCTGACGCGGCTGGCGGCCAAGGGCTGGGTGCCCGAGGAGGTGGCCGAGACCCTCACCGCCGATTACCGGGCCCATCGCGAGGTCGAGCACCGGCTGCAGATGGTCAATGACGCCCAGACCCATCTTCTGCCGAATTCGGCAGAAGGCATCGTCCGGATCGCGCATTTCTGCGGGGCCCCAGAGGCCGGCCCCTGGCGCGACGCGCTGGCCGCGCGGCTGCGCCGGGTGGCGGGGCTGACCGAAGGCTTCTTCGCCCCCGGCAAGCCCGCCGAGGATCTGCCCGAGATCCCGAAGACCGCGGCCGAGATCGTAGAACGCTGGCCGCGCTATCCCTGTCTGCGCACGACTCGCGCGCAGGAGATCTTCAACCGGCTCAAGCCCGACCTCTTCTCGCGGCTGACCAAGGCGCCGCGCCCCGCCGAGGCCTTCGCCGCCTTCGACGGCTTTCTGGCCGGTCTGCCCGCCGGGGTGCAGCTTTTCTCGCTGTTCGAGGCCAATCCGCATCTGATCGACCTGCTGATCGACATCACCAGCGTCTCGCCCGAACTGGCGCAGTATCTCTCGCGCAATGCCCGGGTGCTCGACGCGGTGATCGGCGGCAGCTTCTTCGAGGACTGGCCGGGGCGGGCGGCGCTGACCGGGGCGCTGGATGACCGGCTCGGGGCGCTGGGCGATTACGAGGCCCAGCTCGACGCCGCCCGGGCCTGGGTCAGGGAATGGCATTTCCGGATCGGGGTGCATTTCCTGCGCGGCCTGATCGATGCCAGGACCGCGGGCGCGGAATATGCCGATCTGGCCGAGGCGGTGCTGGCGGCACTCTGGCCCCGGGTCGTGGCGCAATTCGCGGCCAAGCATGGCGATCCGCCCGGCAAGGGCGCCGTGGTGCTGGGGATGGGCTCGCTCGGGGCGGGGGCGCTGAGCGCGCGTTCGGATCTCGACCTGATCGTGATCTACGATGCCGACGGGGTCGAGGCCTCGGAGGGGCGGCGGCCGCTGGCTTCGCGCGCCTATTACGCCAAGCTCACCCAGGCGCTGGTGACCGCGCTGACCGCGCCGATGGCCGAGGGTCGGCTCTACGAGGTCGACATGCGGCTCCGGCCCTCCGGCAATCAGGGGCCGGTCGCGACCTCGCTGCAGAGCTTCAGGAACTATCAGCGCGACGAGGCCTGGACCTGGGAGCATCTGGCCCTGACCCGGGCGCGTCCGGTCGCGGGCGATGCGGCGCTGGGCGCCGAGGTCGAAAGCTTCCGGCGGGCGCTGATCGCAGACAAGGCGGATGTGGCGCGCACGGTCGCGGGCATTGTCGACATGCGGCGGCGACTGGCCGGGGCCAAGCCCGCGAAATCGACCTGGGACGGCAAGCAGGGTCCGGGCCGGGGCCAGGATATCGAGCTGATCGCCACCGCCGCGGCGCTGATCGCCGCCAGCCCCGCGACCTCTGTTGCCGAGCAGATGGGCGCCGGGGTCGAGGCGGGCTGGTTGCGGCAGGACGAGGCGGAGGTGCTCGGCGCCTCCTACCGGCTGCAGCGCCAGATCCAGGGCGCGGCCAAGCTGATTTCGGATACGCCGCTCGATGCCGCTAGGCTTGGCGAAAGCGGACAGGCCTTCCTGTTGCGCGGCACCGGTGCGGAGGATGTCGCCGCGCTGGAAGACCTTCTGGAGATCCAGCGTGCGGCGGCCGCCACCGCGATCGAGGCCGTGATTGCGCGCAGCCCGGCAGAGGAGCAAGCAGATGCGGATTGAACTGGCCGACCCGCGCGGAGTGATCCGCGAATCCTACCGGATCGAAGGCATCGGCGCGCCCGAATGCCGGTCGATCTTTCTCGACTGGGCGATCGGTCTGCCCGAGGGCATCGATTCCCAGCGCGCGCTGCGGCGGCTGCTGGCCGAACATGCCGCGGCCGCGCCCGATCACCCGATGACGGCGGTGCTGCGGGCCGGGCTGAATGCGGGGCCGCAGGCGCGTCGGCGCGGCGGTGCGCATGGAAGACGAAGCTGAACCGCCATTTCCGGCTCTGACGCCCGTGTCATGACATGGTCGGGCCCGGTGATACGGGGCCGCCGCCGAGGGGCTTGCGGAACATCGCGGCCGGTGTCGGATGTCTCAGAGATGTATCGCCGCGAGGTAGTTACCAGCGTGCTGCAGGGGGCGTGCCGTCTTCCTGGCCGGCAGTGCGCGGCGATCCTTTCCGGGAAACGCCCGGCCTGACGGCCGATCTCGGCATGTCCCGTGCGGCCCGCAAGCCGGGCGCGTGGCAGTGGTGGTCCTGCAATCTTCGCGCATTATCCGCGACAACCTCCGCCAGGGGGCAGCTTTTTTTGGGGGGGCGCTTTTCCTTTGGCAGGTGCCGAACTGGCCGGGTGGATGCGACCCTATGGGCATCGGTTCTCGGTGCCTCCTCGCCATGCGTCCGCTATTCGTGCGCGTTTCGCTACCGCCAGGGCCAGACGACCAGAGAGCCGGAGAGATCGAGACGATGCCGATGGCGCGCTGTCGGGACAGCGTATGGGCCGGGCGGCCCGCGCCGACGGCACGGATGACCTGATCCGAGCCGGATTTTTCCCGCGGCCGCCTGCGGTCTGGCCGTGTCATAGGAATGTGAATCGCCCTCATAATTATCGTGACAAACATGAGTTGGACTTGTCTGGCAGAAGGCGGTACCTGCCGCTCATGACCCAGACCGCATTCAGCCCCACCCGCCTCGCCCTCTCGCCCGTTTTCGACACCCTTCGTGCGGCCGCGCGCGAGCGGGTCCTGGTTCTTGACGGGGCGATGGGCACCCAGATCCAGAAGCTCGGCCTGAGCGAGGACGATTTCACCGGCCATGGCGCGGGCTGCAGCTGCCATCTGCACGGCGACAAGCCGCAGAAGGGCAATAACGACCTTCTCAACCTCACCAATCCGGATGTGATCGAGGAGATCCATTACCGCTATGCGATGGTGGGCGCGGATATCGTCGAGACCAACACCTTTTCCTCGACCACCATCGCCCAGGCCGATTACGGGCTCGAGGACAAGGTCCTTGCGCTGAACGAGGCGGGCGCGCGGCTGGCGCGCAGGGCGATGGACCGGGCCGAGGCCGAGGACGGGCGGCGTCGCTTCGTCGCGGGCGCGCTGGGGCCGACCAACCGGACCGCCTCGATCAGCCCCGATGTGAACGATCCCGGATACAGGGCCGTCACCTTCGACGATCTGCGGATCGCCTATGCCCAGCAGCTGCGCGGGCTGATCGCGGGTGGCATCGACCTGGTGCTGATCGAGACGATCTTCGACACGCTGAACGCCAAGGCCGCGATCTTTGCCTGCGAGGAGGTCTTTACCGAACAGGGGTTGCGCCTGCCGGTGATGATCTCGGGCACCATCACCGACCTGTCGGGGCGCACGCTTTCGGGCCAGACGCCGACGGCCTTCTGGCATTCGGTGCGCCATGCCCAACCCCTGACCATCGGGCTGAACTGCGCGCTGGGCGCCGATGCGATGCGCCCGCATCTGGCCGAACTGTCGGGCGTGGCCGACACGCTGATCTGCGCCTATCCCAATGCGGGGCTCCCGAACGAGATGGGCGAATACGACCAGACCCCGGACGAGATGGCGGCGCTGGTCGAGGGCTTTGCCCGGGACGGGCTGGTGAATGTGGTCGGCGGCTGCTGCGGCTCGACCTACGATCATATCGCGGCGGTGGCGCAGGCGGTGAAGGGGTATGCGCCCCGCGCCCTGCCGCAGCCCGCGCGCCATTTGCGGCTGTCGGGGCTCGAGCCCTTCACCCTGACCGACGACATCCCCTTCGTGAATGTGGGCGAGCGGACGAACGTCACCGGCTCGGCCCGGTTCCGGCGGCTGATCAAGGAACAGGATTACGCGACCGCGCTGGATGTGGCGCGCGACCAGGTCGAGAACGGCGCCCAGATCATCGATGTCAACATGGATGAGGGGTTGATCGACTCGAAACAGGCGATGATCGACTTCCTGAACCTCGTCGCGGCCGAGCCCGATATCGCCCGCGTGCCGGTGATGATCGACAGCTCGAAATGGGAGGTGATCGAGGCCGGCCTGAAATGCGTCCAGGGCAAGCCCGTGGTCAACTCGATCTCGATGAAGGAGGGCGAGGCGGCCTTCCTGCACCATGCGCGGCTGTGCCGGGCCTATGGCGCGGCGGTGATCGTGATGGCCTTCGACGAGCAGGGCCAGGCCGATACCGAGGACCGCAAGGTCGAGATCTGCGCCCGGGCCTACAAGCTCTTGACCGAAGAGGTCGGCTTTCCGCCCGAGGACATCATCTTCGACCCGAACGTCTTCGCCGTCGCGACCGGCATCGAGGAACATGACAATTACGGCGTCGATTTCATTGAGGCCACGCGCCGGATCACGACCGATTGCCCGCATGTCCATATCTCGGGCGGGGTCTCGAACCTGTCCTTCAGCTTCCGCGGCAACGAGCCCGTGCGCGAGGCGATGCATGCGGTCTTCCTGTATCACGCCATCCAGGTCGGCATGGATATGGGCATCGTCAATGCGGGCCAGCTTGCGGTCTATGACCAGATCGAGCCCGAGCTGCGCGAGGCCTGCGAGGATGTGGTGCTGAACCGCCGCCCGGACGCGACCGAGCGGATGCTGGAACTGGCCGAGAAATACCGCGGGCAGGGCGGGTCTCAGGCCCGCGAAAAGGACATGTCCTGGCGCGAGTTGCCGGTCGGGAAACGGCTGGAACATGCGCTGGTCAACGGCATCACCGAATTCATCGAGGCCGATACCGAGGAGGCCCGGCTGGCGGCGGAACGGCCGCTTCATGTCATCGAGGGCCCGCTGATGGCGGGGATGAACGTGGTGGGCGATCTTTTCGGGGCGGGCAAGATGTTCCTGCCGCAGGTCGTGAAATCGGCCCGGGTGATGAAACAGGCCGTGGCCGTGCTGCTGCCCCATATGGAGGCCGAGAAGGAGGGCCGCCGCGAGGCCGCGGGCAAGGTGCTGATGGCGACCGTCAAGGGCGACGTCCACGATATCGGCAAGAACATCGTCGGCGTCGTTCTGGCCTGCAACAATTACGAGATCGTCGATCTGGGGGTGATGGTCCCGCCCGAGAAGATCGTCGCGGCCGCCAAAGAACACGAGGTCGACATCATCGGCCTGTCGGGGCTGATCACGCCCTCGCTCGACGAGATGGTGCATATGGCCTCGGAGATGGAGCGGCAGGGCTTCGACATTCCGCTGCTGATCGGGGGCGCGACCACCAGCAAGGTGCATACGGCGGTGAAGATCGCGCCGCATTACAGCCGGGGGCAGGCGGTCTATGTGACCGATGCCAGCCGCGCGGTGGGCGTGGTCTCGTCGCTCCTGAGTGACAACCAGCGGGCGGGCTATGTCGAGGGCATCCGCGAGGAGTATCGCGAGATCGCCGAAAAGCATGCCCGCGGCGAGGCCGCCAAGAAGCGCCTGCCGCTGGCCGCGGCGCGGGCCAATCCGGTGCCGGTCGACTGGGCTGCCTATAGGCCGGTCAGGCCCGGCTTTCTTGGCACCAGGGTCTATGACCGCTGGGACCTTGCCGATTTGGCCGCGCATATCGACTGGACGCCGTTCTTTCATGCCTGGGACATGCGGGGGGTGTTTCCGCGCATCCTCGAAGACGAGAAGAAAGGCGAGGCGGCGCGCAATCTTTACGACGACGCGCGCCGGATGCTCGACCGGATCGTGCAGGGCGCCTGGTTCGCGCCGAAGGGCGTGGTGGGCTTCTGGCCCGCCAATGCGGTGGGCGACGATGTCCGGCTTTACACCGGCGAGGACCGGACCGGGACGCTGGCGACCTTCTACACGCTGCGCCAGCAGACCGCCAAGCGGCCGGGCGTGGCCAATGCGGCGCTTGCCGATTTCGTCGCGCCCGAAGGCGTCGCGCCCGACTATCTGGGCGGTTTTGCCGTGACCGCGGGCCCCGAGGAAGTCGCTATCGCCGAGCGGATGGCGATGGAGAATGACGATTACGGCGCGATCATGGTCAAGGCGCTTGCCGACCGCATCGCCGAGGCCTTCGCCGAACGGATGCATGCCGAGGTGCGCCGGACGCTCTGGGCCTATGCGCCGGACGAGCGTTTCACCCCCGAGGAGCTGATCGCCGAGCCCTATGCCGGCATCCGGCCCGCGCCGGGCTATCCGGCCCAGCCCGATCACACCGAGAAGAAAACCCTGTTCCGGCTGCTCGATGCCGAGCGGGCGGTGGGCATCCGGCTGACCGAGAGCATGGCGATGTGGCCGGGCTCGTCGGTCTCGGGGCTCTATTTCGCCCATCCCGACAGTTACTATTTCGGGATCGGCAAGGTCGAGGCCGATCAGGTCGCCGATTATGCCGCGCGCAAGGGGATTTCGCTGTCCGAGGCCGAACGTCACCTGGCGCCGGTGCTGAATTACACCCCCCGCAAGGAGGGTGACGCGGCGGCTGCCTGACGGGACCTGCGCCCGGCGGGCAATGCCGGGCGTTCAGCCCCGTTTCAGGATGCGGGCCGTCAGGCTCGACAGAGCCAGCGAGGCCAGCACGCAGAAGGTGAAGAGATAGAGCCCCCAGGCGGTCTCGACCCGGCCCATGCCGATGCCCTTGACCAGGACGACGTAGATCGCGATCAGGAACACATCGGCCATGGCGAGCTTGCCCATGACATGGATCGCGGGCAGCAGCCGGGCCGAGGCCAGATCGTACTGGACCAGCGCAAGCCCCACGGTCTTGGCATAGGGCGCGACCAGCGCCAAGAGCGTCACCAGCAGCGCGAGGAAGATGTCGGTCTGCCAGAGCGAGGCCAGCCCCGACAGCACCGAGATTTCCGACAATCCGAACAGCGGCAACAGCCCCGCACGCAAGAGCGGTGCTGCCCAGGCGATGGGGAACAGGACCAGAAGCGCCAGATTGGCCAGCCGCAACGCGCGCATCGCGCTCAGCCCCGCCGCCTGGCGCGGCGGGATTTCACCGCACCGCCTCGATAGGTCCTTCGGCACGACCATGGATGAACTGGTCGAGATAGGGATCGCCGGACTGGTCCATGTCGCTGACCGGCCCGGTCCACTGGATCACGCCGCCATGCAGCATCGCCACATTGTCGGCAATGGCCCGGACCGAGGTCATGTCATGGGTGATGGTCATGGCGGTCGCGCCCATCTCGACCACGATCTCGCGGATCAGCTCGTTGATGACACCCGCCATGATCGGGTCGAGCCCGGTCGTGGGTTCGTCGAAGAAGATGATCTCGGGATCGGCGGCAATGGCACGGGCCAGGCCCACGCGCTTTTGCATGCCGCCCGACAGCTCGGCCGGGAACAGATCGGCGACATCGGGTTTCAGCCCGACCCGGCGCAGCTTCTCGATGGCGATCTCGCGGGCCTCGGCCTTGGGCCGCTTGCCGGTGCCGCGCAGCAGCCGGAAGGCCACGTTCTGCCAGACCGGCAGCGAGTCGAACAGCGCGCCGCCCTGGAACAGCATCCCGAACCGCGCCAGAAACGCATCGCGTTCGGCCTTCGAGGCGTCCTCTCCCTCGATCAGGATCTGCCCCGCATCGGGCCGTACGAGCCCGAGGATGCATTTCAGCAGCACCGACTTGCCGGTGCCCGAGCCGCCGATGATGACCATGCTCGCGCCTTTCGGCACGGTCAGGTTGACGCCGCGCAGGACGCGGTTGCGTCCGAAGGCCTTTTCTATGTGACGAAGCTCGATCATGCGGCAAAGAACAATGTGGTGAGAAGATAGTTCGAGGCGAGGATCAGGATCGAGGCGGCCACCACGGCGGATTTCGTCGCCGCGCCCACGCCCTGTGCGCCGCGGCCCGAATTCATGCCGAAATAGCAGCCCACAAGCGCGATCAGGAAGCCGAAGACCGCGCCCTTGATCAGCCCCGAGGTCACGTCCCACAGCACGAGGTAATCGGCGGTGTTCTTGAGATAGGCGGCGGCATTCAGCCCGAGGCTCTGCGTCCCGACCAGGTAACCGCCGAGGATGCCAATGGAATCGCCCACCGCCACCAGCACCGGCACGGTCAGCGTCGCGGCCACCACCCTGGGCACGGTCAGATAGCGCATCGGGTCGGTCGACAGCGTGGCCAGCGCGTCGATCTGTTCGGTCACCTTCATCGTGCCGATCTCGGCCGCGATCGAGGAGGCGACCCGCGCCGCCACCATCAGCCCGCCGAGAACCGGGCCCAGCTCGCGCACCATGCCGATGGCCACGATCGAGGGCACGACCTGCCCGGCATTGAACCGCGAGCCGCCCTCGTAGATCTGCAGCGCCAGCGCCGCCCCGGTGAAGACGGCGGTCAGCCCGACCACGGGCAGGCTGTTATAGCCGATCACCCAGATCGCATGGCCGAGCTCGCGCAGGTAGAAGGGCGGCCGGACCATGGCATAGAGCGTGGCCAGGGCATAGAGCGCGATACGGCCGATGGCCGCGAGCGCCCCCAATACGGTACGTCCCAGCGCGCCGAGCGGCGCCAGCAGGATCATGCTCCTGCTCCGCCCAGGAAGCGGCGGGCATAGCGGCGGCCGAGCGCGGTCATGATCTCGTAGCCGATGGTCCCGGCGCTGTCGGCGACCGCGTCCACCCCCTGTTCGGGGCAAAGCAGGTCGAGCGCGGGCGGGATGCGGCCCAGATCGGTGATGTCGGCGGTGACGAGGTCCATCGAGACCCGCCCGACGATCGGGCAGGGCGTGCCCTCGAACCAGAGCTTGCTGCGGTTGGACAGCGTCCGGTGCAGGCCGTCGGCATAGCCTGCGGCGACGGTTGCGACGACGCGGCGCTCGCCCGCTGTGTGGGTATAGCCGTAACCGATGCTCTCGCCCGGTTCGACCTCGCGGGTCTGGATCACCGGGAAGGAGAGACCGACGACCGGCTCGGCCTCGGCGAAGGGCATCCCGCCATAGACGCCCATGCCGGGGCGGGTGACGTCGAAATGATAGTCCGGCCCCAGAAGCACCCCGCCGGTGGCGGAAAGCGAGCGCGGCACGTCGCAGCCTTCGGTCATCTCGCGGAAGGCGGTCAGCTGCTGCAGGTTCGCCGGGTGGTCGGGTTCATCTGCGCAGGCGAGGTGGCTCATGATCAGGACCGGCTTTGCGGCCAGCACGATGTCGCGCACCGCCGCCCATTCGGCCGGTTCGAGGCCCAGCCGGTTCATCCCCGAATCGAGCTGGATGCCGAAGGGACGACCGGGCAGGCCTTCCATGTGGCGGGTGAGCTGCTCGACCGAGTTCAGCATCGGCACCAGATCGAGATCGCCGATCATGTCGGTATCGCCCGGCATATGGCCCGAGAACACGCAGATCTGCGGCCCCGGTCCCAGCGCGTTGCGGATCTGGGCGCCTTCCTCGGCAACGGCGACGAAGAAGCGCCGGGCGCCGGCCTGGGCCAGCGCGCGGGCGACGCGGTCGCCGCCCAGCCCGTAGCCGTCGGCCTTGACGACCGCCCCCGTTTCCACGCCCGCGCCGCTTGCGCGGTCGAGCGCCTTCCAGTTCCGCGCAAGCGCGTCGAGATCGATCGTGAGTGTTCCGGTAGCCATGGCCGCTGTTGTGCCACGCGCGCGGGCCGCGTCAAGAGCGGAATGCCCCGGGGGTGGGGCCGCGACCCAAGGTCCGATCAAAACCCCTCGACCGCCTGTCCCTGCTGCCAGGGCTGGACGAGGTTGCCGAAGCGGGTGAAGCGGCCCTCGAAGCTGAGCTCGACCGAGCCGATGGGCCCGTGCCGCTGCTTGCCGATGATGACCTCGGCCTTGCCGTGCAGGCTTTCCATCGCCTCCTGCCAGCGTGCCATGCCTTCGAGGTCGTGATCGCTGGGTTTCTCCCGCTCCTTGTAGTATTCCTCGCGGAACACGAACATCACGACATCGGCATCCTGCTCGATCGAGCCCGATTCCCGGAGGTCCGACAGTTGCGGCCGCTTGTCGTCGCGGCTTTCGACCTGCCGCGACAGCTGCGACAGCGCGACGACCGGAATGTCCAGCTCCTTGGCGATGGCCTTCAGGCCCTGGGTGATCTCGGAGACCTCGTTCACCCGGCTGTCCTTGGCGGTGGCGGGGCGGACCAGCTGAAGGTAGTCGACGAACAGCGCGTCGAGCCCGTGGGTCCGCTTCAGCCGCCGGGCGCGCGCGGCCAGCTGGCTGATCGGCAGGGCGGGGGTGTCGTCGATGTAGAGCGGGCAGGCCTCGAGCTCCTTCGCGGCATTCACGAAGCGGCGGAACTCGGCCTCTGTCATGTCGCCGCGGCGGATCTGTTCGCTGGGCACTTCCGAGGCTTCGGACAGCACCCGGGCGGCCAGCTGCTCGGCGCTCATCTCGAGGCTGTAGAAGCCCACCACGCCGCCATTCACCGCGCCGACCGATCCGTCGGGCATGGCGCCGCGCTTGTAGGCACGGGCGATGTTGAAGGCGATGTTGGTCGCGAGCGAGGTCTTGCCCATCGAGGGCCGCCCGGCGAGGATCAGAAGGTCCGAGCGGTGCAGCCCGCCCAGCTTCTTGTCGAGATCGGTCAGCCCGGTCGAGACCCCCGCGAGCCCGCCATCCCGCTGATAGGCGGCATTGGCGACCTTCACCGCGTCGGTGACGGCGCGCAGGAAGGACTGGAAGCCGGTTTCCGACTGGCCCTTCTCGGCCAGCTTGTAGAGCCCCTGTTCGGCCTCGACGATCTGGGTGGCGGGTTCCGAGGCGATGTCGACCTTGGCGGCCTTGTCGGAAATCTCGGCGCCGAGTTTCATCAATTCGCGGCGCAGCCAGAAATCGTAGATCATCTGGGCATAGTCGCGCGCCGCGAAGGATGAGATCGCGGCACCCGCGAGTCGCGCCAGATAGGCCGGCCCGCCCAGTTCGGCCAGCCCCTCGTCATCCTCAAGGAAGGCTTTCAGCGTGACCGGCGAGGCCAGCTGGTTCTTCTGGATCCGGTTCGCGGCGATCTCGAAGATCCGCGAATGGACCGGATCGTAGAAATGCGGCGGCTGGACGATGGACGCGATCCGGTCGAAGATTTCGTTATTGGTCAGGATCGCGCCCAGCAATTGCTGTTCGGCCTCGATATTGTGGGGCAGGCCGCCGGTATCTTCGGCCGCTTCGCCCTCGGGCCGGATCGTTCTGACCGTGTTCATGTTCATTAATCTCCCTGCGGCCGGGTTCTAGCCCCCGGCCAGTGGCCACGGCAAGTTTGATAAACCTGTGGATAGCCTGTGGATGAATTGTGCATGAATTTCGACCCCTTCATCTTGCGTCGAAGGGGGCTCATGCGTCAAGATCTGGGTCGGCCCGACCCGGAGGGGCGTAAGTCGGGCCGCGGGCGGGATTGCGCCTATTGCTGGCGGCGCGCTTCCTGCCAAGCCCGGGGGGCGTCGAGAAAGGCCTCGACCTCGGCAAGCGTGGTGGCATCGAAGGCCCCCTGACGCTTCGCCTCGGCCAGCACGTCGCGCCATGTGCAGAGATGGTGCAGCCGGATGCCGTGATCGCCGAGCGTCTTCTCGGTTTCGGGGAAGATCCCGTAATAGAAGATCACCGCCGTATGGCCGCAGACCGCCCCGGTGTCGCGGATCGCATCGACGAAGCTGAGCTTCGAGCCGCCATCCGTGGTCAGGTCCTCGACCAGCAGCACCCGGTCGCCCTCGGCCATCACGCCCTCGATCCGGGCGTTGCGGCCATAGCCCTTGGGCTTCTTGCGGATATAGGTCATGGGCAGCGCCATCCGCTCGGCGATCAGGGCGGCGAAGGGAATGCCCGCGGTCTCGCCGCCGGCGATGTTGTCGAAGGCCTCGAAACCGGCCTCGCGCAGGACGGTCACGGTCAGGAAATCCATCAGCGTGGCGCGGATCCGCGGAAAGGAGATCAGCTTGCGGCAGTCGATATAGGTGGGCGAGGGCAGGCCCGAGGCCAGCGTGAAGGGCTCTTCGGCATTGAAATGCACCGCACCGATTTCCAGCAGCATGCGGGCGGACAGGCGGGCGATCTCGGACTGGTCGGGGAAGGTGGAGGGGATCATGGCGCGGATGTCTCCATTGGCTGCCGGAGGGGCGCGGCCCGGCCCGGCGATTTTTCTGCGAAAAATGCGCGTCTCACCGCTCGACCCGCCAGTGCAGATCGAAGCCCGGATCGAACAGCGTCACCGGCCCGGCCCCGGTCTCGATCCGCGCCGGATAGGCGGCGGGCGAGGCGTCCCGGGTCAGGGTGATCCGGGTCTCGTTGGGGGGCAGGCCATAGAAGGCGGGGCCGTTCAGCGACGCGAAGGCCTCGAGCCGGTCGAGCGCACCTTCCCGCTCGAACACTTCGGCGAGACAGGACACGGTGTTGGTGGCCGAGAAGATCCCGGCGCAACCGCAGGCGCATTCCTTGGCCGGATCGACATGGGGCGCGCTGTCGGTGCCGAGGAAGAAGCGCGCATCGCCCGAGGTGGCGGCCGCGACCAGCGCATCGCGATGCCGGGCGCGCTTGGCCACCGGCAGGCAGTAGTAATGCGGCTTGATCCCGCCGACCAGGATATGGTTGCGGGTGATGATCAGGTGATGGGTCGTGATCGTCGCGCCGAGCCCCTCCGGGACCGAGCGCACGTAATCGACGCCATCGGCGGTGGTGAGATGCTCCATCACCACCTTCAGGCCCGGGGTCGCGCGGCGGATCGGGTCGAGCACGCGGTCGATGAAGACCGCCTCGCGGTCGAAGATGTCGATCTCGGGGTCGACCACCTCGCCATGGACGCAAAGCGGACAGCCGATCTCGGCCATCTTGTCCAGCACCCCGCGCACCTTGTCGAAATCGCTCACGCCCGAGGCCGAATTGGTCGTGGCCCCGGCCGGATAAAGCTTGACCGCCGTCACCAGACCCGCGGCATGGGCGCGGGCCACATCCTCCGGGTCGGTCTCTTCGGTGAGATACAGCGTCATCAGCGGCGTGAAGTCCGCCCCTTCGGGCAGCGCGGCCAGGATCCGGTCGCGATAGGCGGCGGCCTCGGTGGCGGTCACCACCGGCGGCACGAGATTGGGCATGACGATGGCGCGGGCGAAGTCGCGGGCGGATTCGGGCAGCACGCCCGCCATCATGGCGCCGTCGCGCAGATGCAGGTGCCAGTCGTCGGGGCGTCGGATCGTGAGGCTCTGGGTCATGGGGCAGGGCGATACACAATCGCCCGGGCGCTTTCCAGTACCGATCGCGGCCCTTGGCGCCGCGATCCACCGGGCCCGGAGCCTTGCGCGGCCGTCCCTAGCCACGCGTCTGGTGCAAGGCGGGGCTTCCCAGCCGTCAATGGAAAAGTCAAAGCTTCTGTCCTATCTAGTCGGAAGGGGAGGAAACGTCCGCAAGCGAACAGGAGTTTCCACATGGCACTCGCCAATACGCATGTTGCGGGCCCGCGCGGCTCGTTCTTTTCCTCGGTCATTGCGGCCATGGTCCGCATGGTCGAGAACCATCCGCGCACGCGCGCGCTTGACCGGCTGAACGCCATTTCCGATGAGGAACTGGCCGCCCGGGGTCTGACCCGTCAGGACGTGATCCGCCGGATCTTCAGTGACCGTTTCTATCTCTGAGCCCCCGCCCGCGGGGGACGGGGATGCCCGGATCAGGCAGGATCGGCCGGGCGATGACGCCGCAGCCGCCTGTCGAGATCCGCGCGCGCGCCGGTGATGCCGGCGATGTGGCCCGAGACGGTCTCGGATTCCGCGATCCGGCGGGCATGGCGGCAGACCCGCAGCGCCAGGTCCTTACGGCCCGATCTGTCGAGCCGGTCTATCAGGGCCGCGAGATAGGGCGCATGCCGCCGCCGGGCGCGAAACAGCCGGTAATAGACCTCTGCCGAAAGCTGCCCTTCACCTGCCGCGTCGATCAGTTCGGGCAGAATTCCCATATCTGCAAGATGGGCCTCGAGCGCGTCGCCGCAACAGGGCGCGGCCAGCCGAAGCACGTTCGGCCCGTCGAACAGTGCTGCATGCATCGCATCGAGCGTCTGCGCGGGGTCGTAAAGGATCGCGGCACAGGAGGCTGCCTCGATCATGTCGGGCGCATAGCCGTAACGCGAGGCGAAATCGCGCCGCCGCGCGATCAGGAAACGCCGGTCCCAGTCAAGCCGCGCGGGGTCGAGCGTGGCCTGCGGGGCCAGGGCCACGACGGCGGCGCCCGGTGCTGCCACCGAATAGGTGCAGGCGGCATAGCCGCACATCCCCGCCCCGTAGAACACGACCCGGTCGAAGCCGTCGAAGAATTCCGAATCGATCCGTTCGTCGAAGAAGCGAAAGACCGCCGGATCGCGGAACCAGGTCGCGCCATGCGCGACCAGCGTCAACCGCGACCAGCCCGCGGGCTCGGCCAGTTGCGCGGCCAGGGGCTGGCCCGCGGTCTCGCCGGTCAGGATCTTGCGCGCCTGCTCGAAGGTGACCAGCAATGTGTCGCCGCCCGGCGCCCAGACCGCCGCATGATCGGGGCCGAGCGCCTTCAACCAGGCGCCGGTTCCTGACCGGTCCAGCAATGCCTGCCAGCGGCCCGTGTTGTCCTCGCTCGCCAACCGGTCTTTCATGGTCACCTCTGCAACCCCGGGGAATCCTAAAGCCAAGTTGCGGCCTTCGAAAGGCGCCTTTCGCCTTGTCGGGCAGGGCACGGCCTGCGCTCAGCGAAAAACCGCCCCGGCCGCTCAGCTGCGCGCGGCAGAGGCAGTCAGCGCCCCCATGCCGATCAACGCGCCGCCCCCCGCCCGGGTCATCCAGCGCAGCACCGCGGCCCGCCGGATCTGTGCCCTCAGCCGGTCGGCCAGCAGCGCATAGGCCAGCGCGTTCAGCGCCGCGAGGCTGACGAAGGTCGCGATCAGCACCGCGAATTGCTGCGTAAGCGGGGCATCGGGCCGCAGGAATTGCGGCACGAAGGCAATGAAGAAGGCGATCGATTTCGGGTTCAGCGCGGTTACCAGCGCCGCATGGCCGAAGACCGCGCGGGCCGGGCGCGGCGCCGGGGCGACATCATCTGCAAGCACCGGCGGGCTTCTGAAAAGCCTGATCCCGAGCCAGACCAGATAGGCCGCCCCGATCCATTTCAGTGCGGTGAACAGCGTGGCCGAGGCCAGAACCAGCGCGCCCAGCCCGGCAAGCGAGACCGTCATCGCGATCAGATCGCCCAGCGCCACCCCCAGAGCCATCGCCACCGCGACCCGCCGCCCCTGGCTCAGCGCATAGCTCAACACCAGCAGGATCGTCGGCCCCGGCAGCACCAGAAGAACCGCCGATGCCGCGGCAAAGGCAAGCCAGAGATCGACGGACATGAGACCTCCTCCACAGATGAACGCTCGGTTCCGAAGCTTACGCCCGCCCGAAGCCTCCGCAAAGCCCCGCACGAAGCAGAGAGACCGCAGCCCCCTTCTTCTTGGCCGAAATACCCCGGGGGGCCGGGGGCAGCGCCCCCGGTCTTGTGTCGCCCGTCCCGGAAAGCCTCAGAAGAAGGCCTGCAAACCGGTCTGCGCCCGTCCCAGGATCAGCGCATGAACGTCATGCGTGCCTTCATAGGTGTTCACCGTCTCCAGATTGACGAGATGGCGCATCGCCGGGTAGCTCTCGGAAATCCCGTTGCCGCCATGCATGTCGCGCGCCGCGCGGGCGATCTCCAGCGCCTTGCCGCAATTGTTTCGCTTGATCAGGCTGATCGCCTCGGGCGCGGCGCGGGCCTCGTCCATCAGCCGCCCGACCTGCAGGCAGGCCGACAGCCCAAGCGCAATCTCGGTCTGCATGTCGGCCAGCTTCTTCTGGAACAGCTGGGTCGCGGCCAGCGGGCGGCCGAACTGGCGCCGGTCGAGCCCGTAGCTTCGCGCCGCATGCCAGCAGGCCTCGGCCGCGCCCATCACCCCCCAGGCAATGCCATAGCGCGCCCGGTTCAGACAGCCGAACGGTCCCTTCAGCCCCTCGACCCCGGGCAGCAGTGCCTCTTCGCCGACCTCGACCCCGTCCATCGCGATCTCGCCGGTGGGCGAGGCCCGAAGCGACAGCTTGCCCTCGATCTTCGGCGCCGAAAGCCCGGCCATCCCCTTTTCCAGCACGAAGCCGCGGATCTTGCCGCCATGCGCCTCGGATTTCGCCCAGACCACGAAGACATCGGCCATCGGCGCGTTCGAGATCCAGGTCTTGCGGCCGGTCAGCCGGTAGCCGGTCGCGGTTTTCTCGGCGCGGGTCTTGAGGCTGCCGGGATCCGACCCGGCCTCGGGCTCGGTCAGCCCGAAACAGCCGATCAGCGTGCCTTGCGCCAGCCCCGGCAGATAGCGCTTGCGCTGGGCCTCCGAGCCGTAGGCGTAGATCGGATAGATCACCAGCGAGGATTGCACCGACATCATCGACCGATAACCCGAATCGACCCGCTCTATCTCGCGCGCGACCAGACCGTAGGTCACGTAGGAGGCGCCGAGCCCGCCATAGGCCTCGGGCAGCGTCACCCCCAGAAGCCCGGCCTCGCCCATCTCGCGGAACAGCCCGGGCTCGACCGTCTCGTTGCGGAAGGCCTCGGTCACGCGCGGCTGCAGCCGGTCCTGGGCGAAAGCGCGTGCCGCATCGCGCAGCATCCTCTCATCCTCGTCCAGCCGGTCTTCCAGCCGCAGCGGGTCTTCCCAGTCGAACCGCGCCAGCTCGGGCGCATCCTTCGGTTTCAGGGGGGTCTCCAAGGCCGTTTCTCCTCCTTTAGGCTTATGGACGAGGCATAGCCTGCGGGGCAGGGTGGGGCAATCGCCGGGCCGCGGCGCGGGAGGGGCAGGGAATGACGGGAGGACAGCGCCGATGGCGGAAGAAATCGGGTCCATCGATGCGGTGCAGACGATGCTGGCGGGGCAGAACTATGTCTGCGGCCGCGCCCTCGGCACGGTGGCCTTCCTTGCGCTCCGGCTCGGACGGCCGCTCTTTCTCGAGGGCGAGCCCGGCACCGGCAAGACCGAGATCGCCCGCGCACTTGCCTCCGGGCTCGGGCGGCGGCTGATCCGGCTGCAATGTTACGAGGGGCTCGATGCGGCCAGCGCGGTTTGCGAATGGAACTTCGCCGCGCAGATGATCGCGATCCGCACCGCCGAGGCGGCAGGCGCGGCCGACCGCTCCGCGCTCGAGGCCGAGCTTTTCGACGAACGCTTCCTGATCGAGCGGCCGCTTTTGCAGGCGATGCGGCCCCAGCCCGGAGGCCCGCCGGTGCTGCTGATCGACGAGCTCGACCGGACCGACGAGCCGTTCGAGGCCTTCCTGCTGGAGGCTCTGGGAGATTTCCAGGTGACCGTCCCCGAGCTTGGCACGATCCGCGCGGCCGAGCCGCCGATCGTGATCCTGACCTCGAACCGCACCCGCGAGGTGCATGACGCGCTCAAGCGGCGTTGCCTCTATCACTGGGTCGACTATCCCGATTTCGCCCGCGAGCTCGAGATCCTGCAAGCCCGCGCGCCCGAGGCGGCCGAGACGCTGAGCCGCGAGGTCGTGGCCTTCGTCCAGAAGCTGCGGGCCGAGGACCTGTTCAAGAAGCCGGGCGTGTCCGAGACCATCGACTGGGCGAAATGCCTGCTCGCGCTCGACGTGATCGCGCTCTCGCCGGACGTGATCGCCGATACCATCGGCGCGCTGCTGAAATATCAGGACGACATCCAGCGCCTCGAAGGCTCCGAGGCGCGGCGCCTGCTCGATGCGGTGAGGGACGAGCTTGCGACCGCCTGATCCGCTTGCCTCCCTGCCGCCGGATCAGGGCGATGGCTGATCTTCCCGCCCTCGGTATCCCCGACGAGGGGCGCCTGTCGCATAACATCCTCCATTTCGCGCGGGCGCTGCGCAAGGCGGGGCTGCCGGTCGGTCCGGGCCGCGCCATCGACGCGATCCGCGCGGTCGAGGCGGCGGGCTTCACCGACCGGGCCGATTTCCACCACACGCTTGCGGCCTGTTTCGTCTCGCGCCCCGAACATCGCGCGGTCTTCGATCAGGTGTTCAGGCTCTACTGGCGCGATCCGCGGTTTCTCGAACACATGATGAGCCTGATGCTGCCCGCCTTGCGCGGTGTGGCCGAAGAGCGCCGCGCCCGCCCGGCCGAGAGACGCGCGGCCGAGGCGCTGCTTGATGCTGTGCCCTCCGATAGGCCCGATCCCGAGACCGGCGAAGAGATCGAGATCGATGCCACGGGCACGCAATCGGCGCGGGATCGGCTTAAGAGCCTCGATTTCGAACAGATGAGCCCGGCCGAGGCCGCCGAGGCGAAACGCATGCTGGCGGGGCTGCGGCTGCCGGTCGCGCCGCTGATCTCGCGCCGCAGCCGCGCCGACCGACTGGGGCCGCTGCCGGACTGGCGCGGCACGATGCGCGCCGCCTTGCGCGCGGGCGGGGAGATGCGCGATTTTTCGACGAAAAATCGACGCCGACGCTGGCCCGATCTGGTGGTGCTCTGCGACATCTCGGGGTCGATGTCGCAGTATTCCCGGATGGTGCTGCATTTTCTGCATGCGGTGTCGAACGCGAAGGGCGCGGGCTGGGCCCGGGTCCATGCCTTCACCTTCGGAACCCGCCTGACCAATATTACCCGTCACCTCGCCACCCGCGACGTCGATGCGGCGCTTGCCGCCGCCGGGGCCGAGGCGCCCGACTGGGAGGGCGGCACCCGAATCGGTGCGGCACTGCATGCCTTCAATCGCGACTGGTCGCGCCGGGTGCTGGGAACCGGCGCGGTGGTGCTCGTCATCACCGACGGGCTTGACCGCGACGAGACGGACATCCTGGCGCGGGAGATCGAGCGGCTTCATCTTTCGGCGCGGCGTCTGATCTGGATAAACCCGCTTTTGCGATGGGACGGGTTTGCCCCGAAAGCCCGGGGAATAAGGGCGATGCTGCCGCATGTCGACTGCTTCCGGGCCGGCCATTCGATCCGGTCTCTGGAGGACCTGGCCAGGGCCGTTTCCGAGGCCCGCGACACCGGCGAACGCGACCGGATGCTGGCCGCCATGCGACATTCAGGACCGATTTGATCCAGGTCAAAGTCGCGCTTCGGCAAAAGATACATCTGGAAATCACTGTTTGCGGGCGGTGTCGGAACGTTCCCAGCCGACGCCAGCAATCCCGCAACGAGTCCCCTGTGTCTTTCCCAGCACAGGACTTCGGCATCAAAGGGGCCCTCCCTCCCCGGATGCCGGTCAGTGAGACGCCGTGGGCCCTCCCTCCCACGGCGTTTTTCACGTCTTCGGGGCCCGTTTTGTCACAGAGCATCAGGCTTGATCCGGCATGTCGCGCGCTGTCACTGTATTCCAAACATGGAATATAATCAGGGGAGTGAAATCCGGTGAAACCCATGCCACTCAACTGGAAGATCGGCGGTCCGCTGCTTGGGATCGTGTTCTTCCTGGCCGTACTTCTGGCCCGGCCGATCGGCGTCTCGACCCAGTTCGTCCTGTTCGACGCCTTCCTGTGGAACCTCCAGCAGCCCGATGCGGGCATCCTCACCCGGACCGCCGAGGGGGTCACCTCGACCAATGCCTATCTGGCGAAATCGGACGGCGCGCTGGCCGCCGGGGCGGCCGATTTGCTGACCTATCCGATGGTCTTCGTGCTGGCGATGATGGCCGGCGCCTTGCTGTCCTCGCTGATCCGCTCGACCGTGCCCAAGGGCGAGCGCAACGTGCCCGCCATGTACCGCGCCAATATCGGCGGCTTCTGGCCGCTGCGCTGGGTCATGGCCTTCGCGGGCGGCGTGCTGGTGCTTTACGGCGCGCGGCTCGCGGGCGGCTGCACCTCGGGCCACATGATGTCGGGGATGATGCAGAGCTCGATCTCCGGTTTCGTTTTCGCCTTCGGGGCGTTCCTGACCGCCTTCCCGACGGCGATGATGCTCTTGAAGAAGGAGGGCTGAGCCATGACCATGACCCTTGTCATCGCTGGGCTCCTGGGCGCGGCCTTCGGCGCGATGCTCGACCGGATCGGGGCCACGAACCCGAACTGGATCGGCAGGATGCTGACGCTGACCGATACCAACCTGATGAAGACGATCCTGGTGGCGATCGGAACCGCCGCGATCCTGATCTTCGCCGGACAGATCTACGGGCTGGTCGATGTCGGCCACATGTCGGTCAAGGCCGCCCATGTCGGCGTGCTGCTCGGCGGCGCGATCCTCGGTTTCGGCTGGGCCATCGCGGGCTATTGTCCGGGCACCGGGCTCTGCGCCCTCGCGGTCGGCCGGATCGACGCGCTGTTCTTCGTTGCGGGCGGGCTTGTCGGCGCGGCAGGCTTCATGATCAGCTATCCGTTCTGGGAGTCGATCGGCTTTCTCAACGGCGAGAAATGGACGCTGGGGGCGATCCCGGGCGCCGATTATCCGGCCGCGATTCCGGCGCTTCCGGGCGATCTGGCGGGCATCGCGATGGGTACGGTCTTCATCCTGATCGCGGTCCTGCTGCCGCGCCGCATCACCGGGCGCGATGCCGCCCGTGCGGCCGAAGCCGCGGCAGCCGGCCGGGCCGATCCGGTCGAATAACGGCTTCCGCCCGCCGCGCTCTGGCGGGCGGCAACCACTTGCCACCTTTTGCCTATTTCCCGCCTCCGGCCGGGCACTACACTATCCGGCCTGAGGGAGGGAATGATGCATGCAGATCGCAGAGCACGACGCGATCCCCGAAACCGCGCTTGACTGGCACCGGGCGGGGCAGGGCGCCGCGCTGGCCACGGTGGTCGAGACCTGGGGCAGCGCGCCCCGGCCGGTGGGCAGCCAGCTTGCGATCTCGGGCGCGGGCGCGATGGCCGGATCGGTCTCGGGAGGCTGCGTCGAGGGGGCGGTGATCGCCGAGGCGCTCGAGGCGCTTGGCGACGGCCAGCCCCGGCTGCTGGAATTCGGGGTCAGCGACGGCGACGCTTTTGCGGTCGGTTTGGCCTGCGGCGGCCGGATCCGGGTGCTGGTCGAGCCGGTCGGACCGGTCGGGCGGGCGTTGCCGGAGGATCTGCTGGCCGATCTGGTCGCGGCGCGGGCGGCGCGCCGGGCCGTGGCCTGCCTGGTCGATACCGAAAGCTGGGCGCGGCGGCTGGCCGGGCCGGAGGACCCGGCGCTCGGGCAGGCCATCGGCGAACGGATGCGCGCCGACCGGTCGGGCTTCGAAGGCCAGGTTTTCGTCGGCCTCCACAACCCGCCCTTGCGGCTGGTCGTGGTCGGAGCCGTCCATATCGCCCAGCCGCTGGTACAGATGGCGCGGCTGGCCGGGTTCGCCCCGGTCGTGATCGACCCGCGCCCGGCCTTCGGCGCGGCGGCGCGCTTTCCGGGCGAGGTCGTGATCGATGCCTGGCCCGATGCCGCGCTGGCCGACCTCGGGCTTGACGCGCGCAGCGCTGTGGTGACCCTGACCCATGATCCCAAGCTCGACGATCCGGCGATCATGGCCGCGCTCGACTCTGATGTCTTTTATCTCGGCTGCCTCGGCTCGTCCCGCACCCATGCCGGGCGGGTCGCGCGTCTGGAGGCAGCCGGGGCGGCGCCCGAGAGGATCGCGGCGATCCATGCGCCGGTCGGGCTCGGGATCGGGGCGCGCACGCCCGGCGAGATCGCGGTCGCGATCCTGGCCGAAATCCTGCAACGGCTGAGGCGCGGCTGATGCGTTTCGGCCCGGTTCCGCCCGCCGAGGCAAGGGGCGCGATTCTCGCGCATTCGATGGCGCTGCCCGGGCTGCACCTGCCGAAGGGAAGCCGGTTGGGGCCCGCCGAGATCGCCGCCTTGCGGGGGGCTGGCATTGCCGAAGTCACCGTTGCCCGGCTCGATCCGGGCGATGTCGTCGAGGATGCGGCCGCCGCCCGGCTTGCGAATGCGCTGGTGCCCGATCCCGAGGCGGCGGCGCTGCGGATCGGCCGTGCGGCGCGCGGGCGGGTCAACCTGCATGCGGTCTGCGCCGGGGTCGTGGGGCTGGACCTAGCGGCCGTGCAGGCGGTGAACCGGGTCGATCCGGGGATCACGCTGGCCACGCTGGCGCCGCTGGGGCGGGTGCTGCCGGGCATGTTGGTCGGCACCGTCAAGATCCTGCCTTACGCGGTTCCGGGCGCGGCGCTCGAAGCGGCCTGTGCCACCGGGCGCGGTGCGCTTCGGGTGCATCCGGTGCGACGACGGTCGGCCGGGTTGATCCTGTCCGAGGTTCCGGGCCAGAAACCGGCCCTGACCGGCAAGGGCCGCTCGGCGGTCGAGACCCGGCTGAGCGCGCTGGGGATAACGCTCGAGGCGGTGCGGATCGTGCCGCACGAGGCCCGGGCGATGGCCGCGGCGCTTGCCGCCTTGCCCGGCGAGATCGGGCTGATCCTGACCGGCTCTGCCACGTCGGATCTGCGCGATGTGGGTCCCGAGGCCGTGCGCCTCGCCGGTGGGACCATCGCGCGGTTCGGGATGCCGGTCGATCCCGGCAATCTTCTGTTTCTGGGCGAGCAGGACGGGCGTCCGGTGATCGGGCTGCCGGGCTGCGCCCGGGCGCCCGCGCTGAACGGGGCCGACTGGGTTCTCGAACGGACGGCCTGTGGCATCGAGGTCGATGCCGAGGCGCTTGCCGCGATGGCGGTGGGCGGGCTTCTCAAGGAAATCCCGTCCCGCCCGCAACCGCGCGAGGCCTGAAGCCGGTCGCGACCGGGGCGGATCCCTTGGTCCTTTCCCAGCAACTCTCCCGCTCCGCGTTGATAGGGGCGCAAGGGTGTCGAGGATGACAACCTGGTGCTCGGGCGGGGGCGGGGTCCCCGAAAAGGGGGGCGCATATCGGCTGAGACTGCGGGGCCTGAATGCGCAGCCGGGTCGGGTTTCCTTTGACCACCGTTTCGGAAATGAAGGCAATGCGGTCAGCCGAGGCTGCGATGGCTGGGCACCGATGTCCGAACCGATCCGTTCGCTCCGGCCTCACCTTGGCATGGTGGTGTCCGGGCATGACCCGCGACGTTTCTCTATGTGATGCCGTGACGGGATAACAGGCTGGCGATGGCGGAGGGATGCACCTCTACGCCCTCTGCTTCACCCAGGACATCGCGGCATTCAAAAAGCGTGATGGGGGCTCTTGCGCGATCAGGTCCCCAGTGATGTCCTGATCGGGGGGCCGCGCGGAGGACCTTGGCGTGTGGGCGACTGCCTTTCCTGCGGCCCTGCCTGGCCAAGCATATGGTCGCCGGCTGGCGATCCAACCGCAACGCCGCCCAACCCGTCTTCAATATAGTCCCGAAACCGCTTGCGACGTGCCGCCGGCAAAGGGTCTGACATGATCCATCTTCCCAATGTGGATGGACTGCATCACCAACCTTATGGGGAAACCCGCGATCAAGGGGGAAGCCGAGCCCCTGCAGGCAGATGGCAATGCCTTTTGGGCCCCTGCGGCAACCCGTGCCGAGCTGATGGCTTCCGGGGCGGGCGGCCGGATGGCAGGAAAGCGCCGGGGATCAGGCGGCGCGGAGCGCGGTCAGGAAGGCCCGCACCCGTTGCGACAGGGTGCCCGCCTCGTCCGAGACCGTGCCGACCGCGTCCTTCAGCGTCAGCGATGTGTCACCGGAACGCTCCACCCGATGCGATACGTCACGGATCATCTGGGCGATTTCGGTGGTGCTGGAGGCCGTCGAATCGGCATGCTGCGAGATATGCTGCGCGGCCTGGGTCTGTTCGGTCACCGCGACGCGGATGCTGTCCGAGAAGGAGCGGGCCCGTTCCACGCAATCGCCGATGCCGGAGATCCGGGTGCTCATCAACCGGGTTTCGGACTGGATCCGCCTGATCCTGTCATTGATCGAACTGGTGGCCTGACTGATCCGCTCGGCCAGGGCCTTGATCTCGAAGGCGACCACCGCGAAGCCCTTGCCCGCATCCCCCGCGCGGGTCGCCTCGACCGTGGCGTTTACCGCCAGCAGATTGGTCTGCTTGGCGATCTGGGCAATCATGTTGACGACCTCGTCGATTTCCTCGGCGGCGGCCTGCAGGCTTTCAAGCTGTTCCGAGGAGGCCGTGGCCTCTTCCATCGCGTTGGCCGAGGCGGTGGCGGCATTGTTGACGTCCTGCGTGATCGAGGTGATCGACGCCGACAGTTCCTCGATGGCGGAGGCGACGGACTGGGCGCTGGTCGCGATGCGGGACGCGTTGTCGGACAGCGAGTCGGCGCCCTGGCGCGCGCGGGAAATCTCTGTGGTCATGCCATTGGCGGCATCGTCGAGCTGATGCATAGAGGTTGAGAGCACGTCGACGACGCGGCCGATTTCATCCTCGAAATTGCGGCTGATCTCGTTCAGGCGGTTTTCGTACTGAGCGGCCTGGGCGGCGAAAAAGGCCGAGTTGGCGAGTTCGGTATCGAGCATCAGTACCCGCGAGAGCGTATCCATCAGCGGGGTGGGATCCCGACGCCGGAAGAAGGCGTTCCGGCCGACCTCGTTCATGATGATCCCCTGCAATGCCAATCCGACACGCGCATAGGCCGCGGTATAGAAGCTGATCGGCAAGCCGATCCGGTTGTGCACCTGGCCGATCTTCTCGGCGCCTTCGAAATACTGCTGCGAGAAATCCGAGGTGAGCATCAGCACCCAGTGTTGCTTCTGCTTCTGGCGGGCGTGATCGCGCAGCGCCTGGGTCGGGAAGAACGCGTTCCAGTCCGGGGTGTCGGAGATTTCCTCGTAGAAATCGGAGAGCACCTCGTCGAGATGGGGCAACAGGATCTTGCCCACCTCTTTCACCCGGTCGCGGGTGTCCCCCTGAAGCCCATAGGCTTGGAGCCGGGCCGATCGTTTCCTGTTCTCGGCCATGGCGCTGGCGGCCTCCCTGTTACGCAAGCGGATGCGTCAGGACTATCGGCCAGGATGATTGACCTTGCGTTACCTTCAGAGGGGGATGCGCTCAATCATAATGAAAAAGCCGCCCCGGAGGGCGGCCATTCAAAGAGCATTCGGAACCGCCGTTACTTGGCGGGGCCGATCATCATCACCATCTGGCGGCCTTCGAGCTTGGGCATGTTCTCGACCTTGCCGATTTCCTTGATCTCTTCGGCAACCCGCTCGAGCAGCTCGCGCCCGAGATTCTGGTGCGCCATTTCGCGGCCGCGGAACCGGAGCGTGATCTTCACCTTGTCGCCGTTCTCGAGGAACTTGACCACCGAGCGCATCTTGACCTCGTAGTCGTGGCTGTCGGTGTTGGGGCGGAACTTGATTTCCTTGACCTCGATCACCTTCTGTTTCTTGCGGGCCTCGGATTCGCGCTTCTGCTGTTCATACTTGAACTTGCCGAAATCCATGATCTTGCAGACCGGCGGCGCGGCATTGGGGGAAATCTCGACCAGGTCGAGCCCGGCCTGTTCGGCCAGTTCCACGCCGCGGGCGGGGGTCACGACTCCGAGGTTTTCGCCCTCTGCGCCGATCAGGCGGATTTCCGGACAGCGGATGCGTCCGTTGATGCGAGGGCCGGTATCGCGCGTGGGAGGCGCGTTGTGAGGTCGGCGGGCTATGGTGTCGCTCCTTGGATCGTTGCGATTGCGTAGGCCCCAAGTTACCGCCGGGGCGGGTTCGCTTCAAGGCGGTTTTCCCTTACCGACAATGGTCTGGCCCCTGCGGCGATGGGCCGTTTGCCGCAGGCCGGGAAAGCGTGAGAAAACCACCGGAGGAGGGGCCGGAACCGGAGGGTCCGGCGGATAAGGAGGTTTCGATGAAGAAGGTTCTGGTTGCGATCGTCATTCTTGCCGCCTTCGGCCTTGGCGGCGTCCTCTGGTATCTGGGCAACATGACCGGTTCAGGGGCCGAAAGCGGGACCGGGGCGACCGCCGAAGAGGCCATGCCCGAAGAGGGGCGCGGGCCGGGCGGAACGGGGCAGGACATTCCGGCGGCCGAGTCGCAAACAGATGCCGAGATGCCCCGGAGCGAGGGCGACACGCGCCCCGAGGCGGTTTCCAAGCCCGATGCCGGCCTGGAAACCGAAGCCCCGGGCTCGGGCGATGGCAGCGTCAAGGCCATGGCGCCCGAAGAGGAGACATCGTCCGCTCCGGGCGCGATGCAGGAGGCCCCGGCCGCTGAGGCGCCTGAGGCGGCGCCCTCCGACGCGGCCGGAGCGGAACCCGACCCGGAAACGCGCGGCACCGGGGCTGCAGCAGAAGGGGCGGTGGTGCCCGAGGCTGAGGAGTAGCTGCCCAAAGCTTTGGCCGGAGCGCTGCCCGAACCCCTGACCTCGGGCCGGGTCGATGCCGGCGAGGCGGCTGTGCGGATCGCGGCACGGGGCCTGCCGAAGGACGGGAAGACGCCGTTGGCGGCGGCCGCCCCGGCATTGGTGGCTGTCGTGGCGGTTCGGATCGCCGAGGCGCAGGGGGCGTCCCGCGGTCGAGGTCTCTGCCCGGGACGGTTCATGAACGCAAAACGCCCGGCCATTGCGCCGGGCGTTTCGTTTCGGGATCTGGCCGGTTCGGGATCGGCGCCGGTCAGGCCGCGGGAGCGGCTTCGAGGGCGGCGATGATCGCCGAGAAATCGGCTGCCGTCAGCGAGGCGCCGCCGACCAGCGCGCCATCGACATTGGAGGTCGCGAAGATCTCGGCGGCATTGCCGGGCTTGACCGAGCCGCCATAAAGCAGACGGATGGCGTCGGCCGCGGCGCCGTAGCGCGCGCTCAGCGCGGCGCGCAGGCTATCATGGACCTCGGCGATCTGTTCGAGCGTGGGCACCCGGCCGGTACCGATGGCCCAGACCGGCTCGTAGGCGACGACGACGCTGTCGCCGGTGACGCCGTCATCGGGCAGCGACCCGGCAAGCTGCGCGCCCACCACGGCCAGGGTCTCGCCCGCGTCGCGTTGGGCTTCGGTCTCGCCGACACAGACCACCGCCACAAGCCCGGCGGCCAGCGCGGCCTCGGTCTTGGCGCGGATGAGCGCGTCGCTCTCGCCGTGATCGGCGCGGCGCTCGGAATGGCCGAGGATCACGTAGCCTGCACCGGCATCGGCCAGCATCTCGGCCGAGATGTCGCCGGTATGGGCGCCGGAAACCGCCGGGTGGCAATCCTGACCGCCGACCGCGACCTTCGAGCCATGGACCGCATCCGCCATGCGGTCGAGCAGGGTGGTCGGCGGGCACAGCAGGATGTCGACACCCGGTGCGGGATGGGTAGCAGCCAGCGCAACGGCTTCGCCCAGCGATCCGCTCAGCCCGTTCATCTTCCAGTTCCCAGCCGCCAGCTTCCTGCGCATGCGTTCGCTCCTCGCCAATGATGATGATTCCGGCCTTCCTAGGCGATTTCCCGGCCGGGAGGAACGGCCCTTTTCCACGCAGGTTCCACGCGGGGGGCCGGGACAGGCGCGCGTGCCGCCTCAGGCGGTCGCGGGGCCTTCCTGGGGGTCGTCGGCGTCGCGGAACTTGATCGATTCGCCGCAACCGCAGGCATCGACCACGTTGGGGTTGCGGAACTTGAACCCCGATTCCAGCAGCGAGACCTCGTAATCGATCTCGGTGCCGAACAGGAACATCTGCGCCATCGGCGCGATCGCCACCCGGGCGCCGTCCTGTTCGACGATCTCGTCCATCGGGTCGAGCTCGGCGACGTAGTCCATGGTGTATTCCATGCCCGCGCAGCCGCCCTTCTTGACACCGATGCGCAGGCCCTGGGCCCGCTCCTGTTGCATCAGCCGGGCGACTTCTGCCGCCGCGGCGGGGGTGAGGCTGACTGCCTGCTTTCCGGGAATGGCGAACATTTCGTACCTCGTTTCTGCTGTGCGAAGGGTAGGGCGCGGCGCCCGTCTCGCAAGGGCCGCCACGCGCGCGCCGCCGCCCCTGGCCGTCCCTTACATGAAGCCGAGTTCGAGCCGCGCCTCGTCGGACATCATGTCCATGCCCCAGGGCGGATCCCAGGTGATGTCGACATCGACCCGCTTGACCCCGGGCAGCGGCTCGACCGCCTCCTGCAGCCAGCCGGGCATGTCGCCTGCCACCGGACAGCCGGGCGCGGTCAGGGTCATGGTCAGGTGAACGACGTTCTCGGCGTCTATGGTGATCGTGTAGATCAATCCCAGGTCGTAGACATTGACCGGAATTTCCGGGTCGTACACGCTGCGGCAGGCCTCGACGACCTGATCGTAAAGCGGGTGGTCGGTGGTCGAGGGCTCGATGAGCGGCGTGCCTTCAAGTTTTCCCTGCGGCTCGGTCATGGCTGCTCCTGTAAATCCTAGCAATTATATAAGGAATGCGAAAACCGCCGTCCAGAGGGGGAATCGGCGGATTGGCGCGCCGGTTCCGGGCCGAAAACCGGGTTGGTTTCATCGGAAATCCTTCCGCCGCAAGCAGGCGCGGGGCGTCCAGGGGCCGCCCCCATGGGCTGACTGCCTTCGGCGCGCGCGCCGTTCGCACAGAGAGCAATGCCGACAGGTGGGCTGTTTCCGGAGCGCGGGGCCTTGGCTTGTCCCCGACGCGTCGTACCGCTTCATCACAAGGTTGATGCCCCGGGCAGGAGGGAGATCCGAGCCTGCGGCGTCTCTGTGCCGCAGGGGTGACGGGCCGGTGCGTCGCGGGTGCGTCGCGTGGTCGTCGCGGCCATGTCATCGCTGCGACCGGCCAGAGAATCTTCTTCCTGCGCCGAGAGCTTAGGGTGAGAGGCGGGCTGGCTTGGCCGCGAAAGGGCCTCGCGTCCGAGAGCGGGCAGATGGGGCCGGCCTCGTCCGCTGTCCTGTTCCCGACGGCGCCGGAGGCGATCCGAGGCCTGCCCGGCAGTGTGGCTGCGGGCATCGGCATCCGCCAGTTTTCGCCCCTTTCAGGGCGCTTTTCGCCGCTTCCGGGATCACCGCTTTCCAAGCCCATCGAGCGGCAGAACCGTCAGTATGACCGCGCAGCGGACTGAACGGGTTTTCCCGGACCGCCCGGCACGGATGCGTTCCGTTTTTCCCGATGCAGCGAGGAACACCCGCTGCTTTTCGTCGCGTGCTTTTCATTGCGCGGGCGTTGCGCTAAAGCGCAGCCAAGCAGACGGGAGAGCCCCATGAGCGAGCGGAAGAACGGCCTGACCTATGCCGGGGCAGGCGTGGATATCGATGCAGGCAATGCCCTGGTCGAGCGTATCAAGCCGGCCGCCAAGCGGACCGGACGGCCCGGCACCCTCGCGGGGCTCGGGGGCTTCGGCGCGCTCTTCGACCTGAAGGCGGCGGGCTATCTCGATCCGGTGCTGGTTGCCGCCACCGACGGCGTCGGCACCAAGCTTCGGATCGCCATCGATACCGGCCATCTCGACGGGGTCGGCATCGACCTGGTGGCGATGTGCGTCAACGATCTGGTCTGCCAGGGCGCCGAGCCGCTGTTCTTCCTCGACTATTTCGCGACCGGCAAGCTCGAGATCGACGAGGCCGCGCGGGTGATCGAGGGCATTGCCGAGGGCTGCCTGCGGTCCGGTTGCGCGCTGATCGGGGGCGAGACCGCCGAGATGCCGGGCATGTATCATGGCGGCGATTTCGATCTGGCGGGCTTTGCCGTCGGCGCGATGGAGCGCGGCCACGATCTGCCTGCCCATGTGGGCGAGGGCGACGTGCTTCTGGGGCTGGCCTCGGACGGGGTGCATTCGAACGGCTATTCGCTGGTCCGCAAGGTGGTCGAGCATGCCGGCCTTGGCTGGGACGCGACCGCGCCCTTCGCCGACGGGCCGCTGGGGGCTGCGCTGCTGGCGCCGACCCGGCTTTACGTCAAGCCTGCTCTGGCCGCGATCCGGGCGGGCGGCGTGCATGGGCTCGCGCATATCACCGGCGGCGGGCTGACCGAGAACCTGCCGCGCGTGCTGCCCGAGGGGCTGGGCGCGACGGTCGATCTGTCGTCCTGGGATCTGCCGCCGGTCTTCCGCTGGCTGGCCGAGACCGCGGGGCTGGCCGAGGCCGAGCTTCTGAAGACCTTCAATGCCGGGATCGGCATGGTGCTGGTCGTGGCCGGGGACCGGGCCGAGGCGCTGACGGCGCTGCTGGAAGAGGCCGGCGAGACCGTGGCCCGGATCGGCCGGGTCGGGCCGGGGCAGCAGGGGGTCGCCTACGAGGGGCGCCTGCTGTGAGCGAGGCAAAGCGCGTCGCGATCCTGATCTCGGGATCGGGCTCGAACATGGTGGCGCTGGCCGAAAGCATGACCGGCGATCATCCGGCGCGCCCCGTGCTGGTGATGTCGAACGATCCTGCGGCCAAGGGGCTCGACCGGGCGCGGGCGCTGGGGATTGCGGCGGAGGGCATCGATCACCGCCCCTTCGGCAAGGACCGCGCGGGCTTCGAGGCGGCGCTGATGGCGCGGCTGGCCGAGGCCCGGCCCGACATCCTGTGCCTGGCCGGGTTCATGCGGGTGCTGACCCCGGGCTTCACCGAGGCCTGGGCCGGGCGGATGCTGAACATCCACCCCTCGCTCTTGCCGAAATATCGCGGGCTCCATACCCATGCGCGCGCGCTCGAGGCGGGCGATGCCGAGGCGGGCTGCACGGTCCATGAGGTGACGGCCGAGCTCGATGGCGGCCCGATTCTCGGGCAGGCGCGGGTGCCGGTGCTGGCGGGCGATACCGCCGACAGCCTCGCGGCGCGGGTTCTGGTGCAGGAACATGCGCTTTATCCGGCGGTGCTGCGCCGCTTTGCATCGGGCGACCGGACGCCTCTCTATCTGCCATGAGCAGGCGGCGGGGCGGGGGCGATACGATGCGGCCTTTCCATTTTGCGACGTTTTCCCTATCAGGAACGGGTCGAGGGTCATGGAGATGCGACTGGGGTGATACGGGCTGAGATGAAGACACTGACCACGACCGAGGCGCTGGCCGCCTTTTGCGAGAAGGCCGCAAGCGCCCCTTACATCACCATCGACACCGAGTTCCTGCGCGAGCGAACCTATTACGCCAAGCTCTGCCTCGTGCAGCTTGCGCTTCCCGGACGCGACGGGCCCGATGGCGGCGAGGCGGTGCTGGTCGATCCGCTGGCGGGCGACATGTCGCTCGAGCCGCTTTACGCGCTGTTTCGCAATTCCGCCGTGGTCAAGGTGTTCCACGCCGCGCGCCAGGATCTCGAGATCTTCTTCACCGAAGGCAAGGTCTTCCCCGAGCCGCTGTTCGACACCCAGGTCGCGGCCATGGTCTGCGGCTTCGGCGAGCAGGTCGGCTACGAGACGCTGGTGCGCAAGATCGCGCGTTCGAGCCTCGACAAGACCTCGCGCTTTACCGACTGGTCGCGCCGACCGCTGTCGGAGGCGCAGAAATCCTATGCGCTGGCCGATGTCACCCATCTGCGGGTGATCTACGAATATCTCGCGGCCGAGCTGGAAAAGACCGGCCGGGCCAAATGGCTTCAGGAAGAGCTGGGCGTCCTGACCGATCCCGAGACCTATATCGTGCGTCCCGGCGAGGCCTGGCACCGGGTCAAGACCCGTACCCATTCGGGCAAGTTCCTCGTCGCGGTCAAGGAACTGGCGCGGTTCCGCGAGACCTATGCCCAGTCGCGCAACATTCCGCGCAACCGGGTCTACAAGGATGACGCGCTGCTGGAGCTGGCCTCGACCAAGCCGCAAAGCCTCGAAGACCTGTCACGCTCGCGGCTGCTGCTGCGCGAGGCACGGCGCGGCGACATTGCCGAGGGCATCATCGCCGCGATCAAGGCCGCGGCCGAGACGCCGCAGGCCGATTATCCGAAGATGCCCGAGACCGATGACAAGCTGCAGGTGAACCCGGCGCTGGCCGATCTGCTGCGGGTACTGCTGAAGGCCAAGTCGGAACAGGCCGGCGTGGCGCAGAAGCTGATCGCCACCGCCTCCGAGCTTGACGCCATCGCCGCCGGGCGGCGCGACGGCCCGGCGCTGCGGGGCTGGCGGGCCGAGGTCTTCGGCGATGACGCGCTGAGGCTTTGCGCGGGCAAGATCGCGCTTGCCGCCAAGGGCAGCAACGTGGCGGTGGTTCCGCTCTAGCCTGTCCGACGACGCTCTCGTCTGCCGGGAGCGTCGGTCCTGGTCCTGTTCCTGAAACTTCCCTCAGGCACGGTTGCTTCCTGCAGGCCGTGTGAGGCCTGGTCCCTGTCAGAACGGTCCGGTCACGATGGGCGTCGGCATTCATAGGCGCGGGCGATCAGGCGCTTGTTGCGGTCGCGCAGGTAGGTCGCCTCGCTGGACATGTCGCGGGCATTCAGGCGGCGCATTCTGGCATCGCTCATGCTCAGCGCCTGTTCGAGATCGCGGCAGGGCAGGTATTCGGGCGGTGTCTCGGTCTCAGTCTCGGCGCTCCGGCCCTGCGGGGCGGGCTGTGCGGCCTCGCGGGCGGTGGTCGTGGACTGGCAGGCCGCGACAAGCGCGGTGGCACACAGGATGAGGGAAACGGGCCTTGGGGTCATGGAGTCCTCCGTCATGGCAGTCGTCAGATAACTCGATCCGCCCGCGCTGTGGCGGGCGGTGCCTTCTGGATACGTCCTGTCGGCCGGCCCGCGCGCCTAGCGGCGGGACTGCCTCTGGTTCTGGGCGCCGCGGACCACCAGCATGCGGATGCCCTTCAGATCGTCTTCGGAAATGAACCGCCCGGCGGTGATCAGTCGCGATGGCTCGGTGCCGACCGGTGTCGCGGTGCCGGGGCGCGCGATGCGGAAATCGAAGACCAGCGTGTCGGCAGGCGCCTCGTCCTCGGCGGCGGCGGCGGGCACCAGCGCGGCATCCCAGAAGCCCTGACGCGCGGGCAGGCCGGTCACGGTCAGGATGGCGCCGCCCGGGGCGCGGTCGACGGTCATGCCGGTCACCTGATCCACCAGCGGCCGGGGATCGGCAACCTCGTTGCGGCGCAGAGGCTGCTCTGCGGCGGTTTCGGTCTCGGTCGAGCTGCTGAACCAGTTGAACGGGTTCAGACGCGACTCGCGCACCGTGCCGCAGGATGAGACGGCGAGCGCCGCGCACAGGGCGGCCGAAAGCGATGATTTCATGGGCAGGCCCCCGGTTGCTTCGTCCAATCGGTTAGCCGAATCCGGCGCCTTTGAAAAGCCGGTCCGGTCCCGAAGCTGGACCTTTGACCGGGTGGCGGCTAATCAGGACCGGTCAGGCAAGGAGAAACGACGTGGCAAGTGAGGCCTTCGAGGAGATCGTGGAGACCTTCGAGTTCCTGGAGGACTGGGAGGACCGCTATCGTCATGTGATCGAGCTGGGCAAGGCGATGGAGCCCTTGCCCGAGGCGTTCAAGGTGCCCGCGACCAAGGTCGATGGCTGTGCCAGCCAGGTCTGGCTGATGGCCGATGTCGAGGGCGAGGGGCGCGAGGCGATCTATCACTTCAAGGGCGACAGCGACGCGATGATCGTCAAGGGGCTGATCGCCGTGCTGCGCGCGCTTTACGACGGGCTGAACGTTGTCGCGGTGCTCGATACCGATGCAGGCGCCGAGATGGCGCGCCTCGGGCTTGACGAGCATCTGTCCTCGCAGCGCTCGAACGGGCTGCGCGCAATGGTCGAACGCATCCGGACCCAGGCCGCGGGCATCGTCGAAGGGGTCTGACGCCCGGGCGACGGCGCGGCTGGCGGGCCCCGGTTCGGGGGCGCGGCAGCCGGGCTTCAGTCGGTGAAGCGCACCGCGCCGATATAGGGCAGGTTGCGGTTGCGCTGTGCATAGTCGATGCCAAGCCCCACCACGAAGCGGTCGGGGATCTCGAATCCCACCCAGCGCGCGCAGACATCGACCTCGCGC
This sequence comes from Rhodovulum sulfidophilum DSM 1374, assembly GCF_001633165.1. Lineage (NCBI taxonomy): Bacteria > Pseudomonadati > Pseudomonadota > Alphaproteobacteria > Rhodobacterales > Paracoccaceae > Rhodovulum > Rhodovulum sulfidophilum. The sequence continues at coordinate 2,628,890 of NZ_CP015418.1, forward strand.
CGCGCCGGCTTGTCGAGAAGCGCGCAGCATTCCAGCCGCGCGGGCTTGCGACCGCCCAGCAGGTGCAGCACGTGTTTCAGCGTGTGGCCGGTATCGACGATATCCTCGACCACCAGCACGTCGCGGCCCTCGATCTCGCCGCGCAGGTCCTTGAGGATGCGCACCTCGCGGGAGGAACTGGTCGAATTGCCATAGGAGGAGGTCTCGATGAAATCGACCTCGACCGGCAGGTCCAGCTCGCGCACGAGATCCGCGATGAAGATGAACGAGCCGCGCAAAAGCCCGACGACGACCAGCTTTTCGGTATCGGCGAAATGCGCGGTAATCTCGGTGGCAAGCGATTCGACTCGGGCGGCAATGGTCTTCGCCGACAGCAATTCGTCTATGACATATGGTCTCTCGGCCATGGGACCCCCTTGATTTTGGCGGGCTTCTAGCAGAAATGGCGTCCCATTGTCAGCAGCGAACGGGATCCCATGCCGCGCCATTCGGAAAACCGCGAGATGCCTTACACCGCCCGGCAGATGTATGATCTGGTGGCCGATGTCGGGTCCTATCCGCAATTCCTGCCCTGGACCGCAGCGGCGCGCATCCGCTCGCGGAAGGATTTCGGCGATCACGAGCTGATGGAGGCGGATCTGGTGATCTCGTTCAAGGTTTTCCGCGAACGCTTCGGCAGCCGGGTGACGCTCTGGCCGGGGGATTTCCGGATCGATACAGAGTATCTCGACGGGCCGTTCCGCTACCTCAAGTCGCAATGGCGCTTCGAGGATGTGGCCGAGAACCGCTGCAAGGTCGAGTTCTTCGTCGATTTCGAGTTCAAGAACCGGGTGCTGCAGGGGGTGATCGGGGCGGTCTTCAACGAGGCGATGCTGCGGATCGTGCGGGCCTTCGAGGACCGGGCGCGGGCGCTTTACGGGTCGCGTCCCTGAGATTGCGAGGCAGAGCTTAGTTCGCGGAAGGCCGCGGTTCGAGCGCCGCCAGCAGCAGCGTCAGAGCATGGTCGCGGGTCGCGGACCGCACCCGGTCGCGGCCGAGCGCGCCGAATTCGACGGTCTCGGTCAGGGTCTCGATGCGGCCGTCGGCGCCGCGCCGGGCGAGCCCGAAACAGACCCGGCCCTCGGGCTTGAACTCGGAGCCCCCGGGCCCCGCGATGCCGGTGACGGCGACGGCGAGGTCGGCCGCCGAATGCGCGAGCGCGCCCGCGGCCATTTCGGCCGCGACCTGTTCCGAGACCGCGCCATGGGCGTCGAGCGTTTCTGCCAGGACGCCCAGCATCGCCTGCTTGGCGGCATTCGAATAGGTCACGAAGCCCCGGTCGAAGACGGCGGAAGAGCCCGGCACATCGGTGATGGCAGCAGAGATCATCCCGCCGGTGCAGCTTTCGGCGGTGGCGATCGCCAGGCCCGCGGCGCGGGCCCCGGCGATGAGAAGGGCGGCCTTGTCGCTCACATCAAAAAGATATGCGACAGGGCGGCCAGCGCAAGCGTCACGACCGCCGCGGCCACGCCCGCCAGAACGTCGTCGAGCATGACCCCGAGCGGCGTCTTCATCCGGTCGGCGCGGCCGATCGGCCCCGGTTTCCAGATGTCGAACAGCCGGAAGCCCAGGAAGGCCGCGATCCAGCCGGGGTAAAGTGCGGTCGCATCGACCCCGGCCGCGGCCGCCCCGAACGAGACCGGCAACAGCGCGATCCACATCCCCGCGACCTCGTCGATCACATATTCCGAGCGGTCCGGGTCGGGCGCGCCCGCCGCCGCCTCGCGCACCGCCCAGATGCCGAGCGGGATCACCGCAAGCGTCGCCAGGGCGGCCAGGACGACCCCGCCGGTCACGTCCAGCGCCCAGAAGGCGGGCATCGCCGCCAGCGAGCCCCAGGTGCCCGGTGCCGGGCGCAGGCGGCCGACCCCGAAGACGGTGGCGATGTTGATCGCGAGGCTCATGGCGCCACCAGCGTCACGGTGGCGAGTGCCGCGATCCCTTCCTCGCGCCCGGTGAAGCCCAGCCGCTCCGAGGTCGTGGCCTTGACGCTGACGCGGGCCTCTTCCATCCCCATCAGCCGCGCCATCTCGGTCCGCATCGCGCCCGCGACGGGGCCGATCTTGGGGCGCTCGCAGATCAGCGTCAGATCGACATTGGCGATGCGGAAGCCCCGCTCTGCCGCCAGCGCGACCGCGTGTTTCAGGAAGATCTCGCTGGCCGCGCCCTTCCATTGCGGATCGGAGGGCGGGAAATGCCGGCCGATATCGCCCTCGGCCAGCGCGCCATAGATCGCGTCGGTGACCGTGTGCATGCCGACATCGGCGTCGGAATGGCCCTTCAGCGCCTTGTCATGCGGTACCTTGATGCCGCAGAGGATCACCCCGTCGCCCTCGCAGAAGGCGTGCACGTCGAAGCCGTTACCGGTGCGAATGTCCATGTTTCTCTCCCGCAGGACCCGCTCTGCGCGGGCGAAATCCACCTTGTGGGTGATCTTGAGGTTGTCTTCGTCGCCCTCGACGATGGCCACGTCAAGGCCCGCCGCAAGGGCGACCTCGACATCGTCGGCAGCGCCGCCCGCATGGGCCTCATGCGCGGCGAGGATGGCGCGCAGGTGAAAGCCCTGCGGCGTCTGGGCCCGGTAGAGCCCGTCGCGCGGATGGGGCGCGGCGACCTTGCCCTCGCGCCCCTGCCAGAGCGCATCGGTGACCGGCAGGGCGGGGGCGGCGCCGGGGCTTTCGTCGAGGGCGTCGATCACCCGGTCGATCAGCGCGGCCGGAACCATCGGCCGGGCGCCATCGTGAATCAGCACCCGAGTCGTGCCCTCGGGCGCGGCGCGCAGCCCGGCCATGACCGAGGCATCGCGCGTCGCCCCGCCCGGAACGGTCGTGACCTCGGCCGCGCTGTCCGCAAGGGCGGTTTCGAAAAGATCGCCATCCTCGGGATGCAGCACCGCGACGATGGCCCCGATCCGGGGATGCGCGGCAAAGGCCTCTATCGTTCGGGCCAGCACGGGGCGGCCCGCAAGTTCTTGATATTGCTTGGGCTTGTCGCCCCCGACCCGGGTGCCGCGGCCCGCGGCCACGATGATCGCCGTGACAGTCATCTCTTGCCCCCTGCTGCCCGCCGGGGTTTTAGGCAAGCCTTTGCTGCGGGGCAATGGGGCAAACTGGCGGCCGGTCCTGCCTGTTTTTTGTGCAAACGGCTTTTCCGGACGGGCAAATGAGGTCAGAACAATTGCCATTGCCGGGCGCGGAAGATAAATCAATCCCAAATGCACAAGGATTAATCAATTGGCCATTCGTGTGGCAGGTATCTCGCTCGATCCGCCGGTTCTCCTTGCTCCGATGGCGGGAATCACGGATTTGCCGTTTCGACGGCTGGTTGCGTCCTTCGGGGCTGGACTGGTGGTGTCCGAGATGGTCGCGAGCCAGGAAATGGTTCAGGCCAAGCCCGGCATTCGCGAACGCGCCGCGCTGGGGCTTGGCGAGGCCGCGACCGCGGTGCAGCTGGCCGGACGCGACCCGGACTGGATGGCGCGGGCGGCGCGGATGGTGGAAGAGCAGGGGGCCAGGATCATCGACATCAACATGGGCTGTCCGGCCAGGAAGGTTGTCGGCGGGCTGTCGGGCTCGGCGCTGATGCGCGATCTCGACCGGGCCCTGCGGCTGATCGAGGCGGTGGTGAAGGCGGTGTCGGTGCCGGTGACGCTGAAGACCCGGCTCGGCTGGGATGACGATCTGCGCAACGCGCCCGAGCTGGCGCGCCGGGCCGAGGCGGCGGGGGTGCGGATGATCACCATCCATGGCCGCACCCGCTGTCAGTTCTACAAGGGCCGGGCCGACTGGCGCGCGATCCGCGAGGTCAGGGAGGCGGTCTCGGTGCCGGTCGTGGCCAATGGCGACATCGTCTGCAGCGAGACCGCGTCGGCGGCGCTGGCGCAATCGGGCGCGGACGGGGTCATGGTCGGGCGCGGCGCGCAGGGGCGGCCCTGGCTGCTGGCCGAGATCGGCGCCCGGATCGCGGGGCGCCCGGCGCCTGCGGTGCCCGAGGGCGCGGCGCTGGCCGACATGGTCGCGCGCCATTACGAGGACATGCTGGGCTTTTACGGCACGGGTCTCGGGGGCCGCGTCGCGCGCAAGCATCTGGGCTGGTACATGGATCGCGCGGGCACGCCCGGGGCCCTGCGCCGCCGGGTGCTGACGGCCCCTGCCGGGGCGGCGGTGCTGGCGCTCCTGCCAGAAGCGCTGGCTGTAGAGGGGAGGGCCGCGGCATGACGCTCGATCAGGATGCAATCTGGACCGCGCTGCCCATTCCGGCCTTCCTGCTCGATGCGGAGGACCGGATAAGCAATATCAACCCGGCTTCCGAGCTCTTCGTGAATGCCACGATCAAGACCCTGAGCGGGGTGCCGGTCTTCGACCGGCTGGCGGTCGATGCGCCGCTCGACGAGGCCTTCGCTCGGGTCCGCGCCAATCGCGCGCCGCTTTTCATCAACGATGTCGATGTCAGCGCGGGCAACAAGCCGCCGGTCCTGTGCAATGTGCAGGTGGCGCCGATGAACGATACCGAGGAGCATCTGCTGCTGCTGGTCACCCCGCGCGAGATCGCCGGGCGGCTGGGCCGGGTGCATTCGGTGAAATCGGCCGCCAGGTCGGCGATCGGCATGGCCGAGATGCTGGCGCATGAGATCAAGAACCCGCTGGCAGGGATCACCGGGGCGGCGCAGCTACTGTCGATGAACCTTTCGAATGGCGATCTCGAGATGACCGACCTGATCGTCGAGGAGAGCCGCCGGATCGTGAAGCTGCTCGAACAGGTCGAGCAGTTCGGCAATCTGCGCCCGCCGGCCTGCAAACCGGTCAACATCCATGACGTGCTGGACCGGGTGCGCCGCTCGGCAACGGTCGGCTATGCGGCGAATATGGCGATTCTCGAGGAATACGACCCCTCGCTGCCGGCGACCTGGGCCGATCCCGACCAGCTGATGCAGGTCTTCACCAACCTCATCACCAATGCCGCCCAGGCGGCCGGTCCGCGCGGCGGCACGATCCGGCTGCGCACCTTCTACGACCTGTCGCTCAGGCTGCGCCATCCCGACGGGTCCGGCGTGCCGGTGCCGCTGCAGGTCGAGATCACCGATGACGGGCCGGGCCTGCCCGCGGAGATCTCTGCCGAGATCTTCGAGCCCTTCGTCTCGGGCCGCGAGAACGGCACCGGGCTTGGGCTTGCGCTGGTCTCGAAGATCATCGGCGATCATGGCGGCTGGATCGCGGTCGATTCGGTGCCCGGACGCACCGTGTTCCGCGTCTCGCTGCCGGTTGCCCCGAAACCCGAAGAGGATGAGAGCTGATGGACGGAACCGTACTTGTCGCCGATGACGACCGCACGATCCGCACCGTTTTGACCCAGGCCCTGACCCGGGCGGGCTGCAAGGTGCATGCGACCTCGTCCCTGACCACGCTGATGCGCTGGGTCGGCGAGGGCAAGGGCGATCTGGTGATCTCGGACGTGATCATGCCCGATGGCAACGGGCTCGAGATGCTGCCCAAGATCGGCCAGGAGCGGCCGGGCCTGCCGGTGATCGTGATCTCGGCCCAGAACACCATCATGACCGCGATTCAGGCGGCCGAGGCCGAGGCCTATGACTATCTGCCCAAGCCCTTCGATCTGCCCGACCTGATGAAGCGGGCGGCGCGTGCGCTGGAGACCAAGCGCCGGGTCGGCCGTCCGCGCGAGACCGCGCCGCCGACCGGGGGCGATACCCAGGACGACCTGCCGCTGGTCGGGCGCACGCCGCAGATGCAGGCGTTGTACCGGCTGGTGGCGCGGGTGATGAATGCCGATCTGCCGGTGCTGATCACCGGCGAATCCGGCACCGGCAAGTCGCTGATCGCCCGCGCGATCCATGATTTCTCTGACCGGCGCTCGCTGCCCTTCGTGATCGCGACCGCCGCCGACATGGAAGGCATCGACGGTCCCTCGGCGCTGGTGTCGCGGACCCGCGGCGGCTCGATCCTGTTCGACGAGGTGGCCGATCTGAGCGAGGAGGCGCAGGGCCGGATCGTGCGCATGCTCGACAGTTTCGGCGACAACGCCCCAAGGGTGATGGCCACCAGCCAGTCCGACCTGATGGCGCGGATGGAGGCGGGGCAGTTTCGTCATGACCTGTTCTACCGTCTGGGCGGCGTCAGCGTCGCGGTGCCGTCGCTGCGCGAGCGGGTCGACGACATTCCGCTGCTGGCCGAGCATTTCCTCGGCCGCACCGAACGCGACGGCACCGCGCCGCGGCGGCTGGCCGAGGAGGCGATGGACCTGATCCGCGCCTATAGCTGGCCCGGCAATGTGCGCCAGCTCGAGCACACGATCCGCCGCCTCGTCGTCACCAGCCCCGAAGAGGTGATCACCCGGGCCGAGGTCGAGGCGGTTCTGGGCAACCAGCCCGAAATCGAACCGCTGGTCGGCGGCGGCGACGGCGAGAAGCTGTCGGCCTCGATCGCCAAGCATCTTCGGCGCTATTTCGATCTGCATGGCGGCGTGCTGCCGCCGCCCGGGCTTTATGCCCGCATCCTGCGCGAGGTCGAAATGCCGCTGATCGAGATCGCGCTGGATGCGACCGGCGGCAATCAGGCCAAATGTGCCGATCTTCTGGGGATCAACCGCAATACCTTGCGCAAGAAGATCACCGATCTCGATATTCGCGTGACACGGCGTCGCAAGTTGATGTAAATTGGCAACAACGCGTGGCCGACCGGACATAGGGTCGGCGGTCGCGCGATCGGGCTGATGCCGCGTTGTGGCGGCGCAACGACACGAGGCGAGCGGTGACACATGCCAAGGGCCTTCTGGCCCTGGAAAGGCTTTTACGCCTGCGCAGATCGCGCCAGGCGGGCAATGCCGCCACGCTGAGCGTCGTGGTGCTTGGCCCGGTTCTGGCCGTCCTGACCTTCCTGACACTCGGCCCGCTCGATCAGGGCGCCTCCTCGCACGGGCTCCGGATCGTGCTGCTGGCCGATCTGGTCTATGCGCTGGTGGTGGCGACCCTCGTCGTGCAGCGCATCGCGCGGATGGTGGCCGCAAGGCGGCGGCATTCGGCGGGCTCGCGGCTCCATCTGCGGCTGACCGGCGTCTTTGCGCTGATCGCGCTGATCCCGACCGTTTCGGTCGCGATCTTCGCCGGGCTGACCATCAATATCGGGCTCGAGGGCTGGTTCTCGGAGCGGGTGCGCAATGTGGTCGGGGCCTCGCTGGCCGCGGCCGAGGCCTATGAGGAGGAGCACCGCCGCGATCTGGTCTCGGACGCCCATACGCTTGTGGGCTATCTGGCGGCGGCGCGTCAGGCCACGATCTTCCTGTCCGACGGCGACATGCGCCAGATCCTGACCCAGGCCCAGGCACGGGTGCAGCGCGGCCTGAAGGAGGCCTATGTGATCGACGGCTCGGGCGAGATCCGGGCCCGGGGCGAGCGGTCCTACCTCTTCAATTACGAACGTCCCGACGACGCGCAGATCGCGCGGGCGGGTACGGGCGAGGCGGTTGTGATCCAGGACTGGGACAACAACGAGTTCCGCGCGCTGGTCAAGCTCGACGGCTATCTCGACCGCTATCTCTACATCTCGCGCACCGTCGACGGCGACATCCTGAGCCTTCTGGACGATACCCAGCAATCGGTCCGGCTGTACCAGCAGCTCGAGCATGAGCGCGGCCGGGTCCTGTTCGAATTCGGGCTGCTCTATCTTGGCTTCGCGATGATCCTGATCCTGGCCGCGGTCTGGCTGGGGCTGTGGTTCGCCGAGCGGCTGTCGCGCCCGGTGGGCCGGCTTGCCGGGGCCGCGCAGCGGGTCGGCGCGGGCGATTTCGACGTGCGGGTGCCGGAGGAGACCAGCGATGACGAAATCGCGATGCTGGGGCGGATGTTCAACCAGATGACCCGGCAGATCAAGCTGCAGCGCGATGCGCTGCTGGACAATACCCGCCAGATCGAACGGCGGCGGCGGCTGTTCGATTCCGTGCTGTCCTCGGTGACGGCGGGGGTGATGGGGCTCGATGCCGAGGGCCGGGTCGAGGTGATGAACCGCTCGGCGCTGGCGCTGTTGCGACTGGATGCGGCCGAGGCCGAAGGACAGGAGCTTTGCGTGGCGGTGCCGGAATTCGCCGATCTTCTGGAGAAGCTGAAGTCCAGCCGCCGCGGAACCGCGCAGGAAGAGGTCCGGCTGCTGCGGGGCGGCAACATGGAGCATCTGCTGGTGCGCATGGCGATGAGAAAGCGCGCCGATGGCGGGGCCGAGGGCTATGTCGTCGCCTTCGACGATGTCACCGATCTGGTGACGGCGCAGCGGATGGCGGCCTGGGGCGACGTGGCGCGCCGGATCGCCCATGAGATCAAGAACCCCCTGACCCCGATCCAGCTTTCGGCCGAACGGATCAAGCGCAAGTTCCGTGGCGCGGTCGGCGATCAGGCCGAGGCGCTGGATCAGATGACAGACGTGATCGTGCGCCAGACCAATGACTTGCGCCGCATCGTTGACGAGTTTTCCAAATTCGCCCGGATGCCCGAGCCCGACCGCAAGCCGGTCGATCTGGCGGCGCTTTTGCGCGACGCGGTTATGCTGCAGGAGGCGGGCCAGCCGGGGGTCGCCTTCCGGGCCGACATTCCGCCGGAGCCGACGCCCGCCGAACTTGACGCGACGATGATCGCCCAAGCCTTCACGAATATCATGAAGAATGCGGGGGAAGCGATTGAAAGTCTTCGTGAAAAGGGCGAGCCGGAAGGTTATCGTCCAGAGATCCGGGTGACATTCTCGGTCGAGGAGGGCAATGCGGTGATCCTGATCGCCGATAACGGCATCGGCCTTCCGCAGGATCGCAGTCGGCTTTTCGAGCCCTATGTCACGACCCGCGATCACGGCACAGGGCTTGGCCTTCCCATCGTCAAGAAGATCATCGAGGAACATGGCGGACGGCTCGATCTGCGCGATGCAGAGCCCTTCGCCGAGGGCGCCCATTGCGGCGCCCTGGCTGAAATCACGCTGCCGGTCAGCCTCGTGCAGGCCCCGGCGCAGGGCGCGGCGGAGCCCGCCCGCAGCGACACGACATCCGCAACCGCGGCAACCGGGGAGTAGGACATGGGCGACATCCTCATCGTCGACGACGAGCGCGACATCCGGGAACTGGTCTCGGATATTCTGCAGGACGAAGGCTACACGACGCGGCTGGCCGCCAATTCCGATGCCTGCATGGCCGAGATCAACGCGGCCGAACCGGCTCTGATGGTGCTTGATATCTGGCTCAAGGACAGCACCATGGACGGGATCGACATCCTGTCGAGGGTCAAGCGCGACAATCCCGATATTCCGATCGTCATCATCTCGGGGCATGGCAATATCGAGATCGCGGTCGCCGCGATCAAGCAGGGCGCCTATGATTTCATCGAAAAGCCCTTCAATATTGACCAGTTGCTGGTCGTCATTCGCAGGGCGATGGAGGCCTCGCGGCTCCGGCGCGAGAACCAGGAACTGCGCCGCAAGGATGTGACGCAATTCGACATGATCGGGTCCAGCCCGGCCTTCAAGATGTTGAAATCCAATCTCGAGAAGGTCACCCGCTCGAATGGGCGGGTGATGCTGAGAGGGCCTTCGGGCTGCGGCAAGGAGGTCGCCGCGCGCTATATCCATGCCAATTCCGGCCGCGCCTCGGGCCCCTTCGTGGTGGTCAATTCCGCATCGATCGAACCCGAGCGCATGGAAGAGGTTCTGTTCGGCCGCGAGAGCTCCACGCGGGGAATAGAGAAAGGCCTTCTGGAACAGGCGCATGGCGGGGTTCTTTACTTCGATGAAGTCGCCGATATGCCGCTGGGGACCCAATCGAAGATCCTGCGGGTGCTGGTCGACCAGCAGTTCCAGCGCGCGGGCGGCACGGACAAGGTGCGGGTCGATATCCGCGTGATCTCCTCGACCACGCGCGATCTGACCGCGGAAATCCAGGCCGGGACCTTCCGCGAGGAGCTGTATCACCGGCTCAACGTGGTGCCGATCGACGTGCCCGCGCTGGATGAGCGGCGCGAGGACATTCCCGAGCTCGCGCGCCATTTCATCGCCGGGTTCAACAAGACCCAGGGATTGCCGCTGAGGGCGCTTGGCGAGGAGGCCGAGGCGCTGTTGCAGACCATGTCCTGGCCCGGCAATGTGCGCCAGCTGAAGAACGTGATCGAGCGGGTCCTGATCCTTGGCGAGGGCACCGATCCGATCCTCGCGACCGAGTTGCCGATGCAGACCGACGGCCCGGCCGAGGAGGGGCGGATCGTGCTGGCGGGCGCGCTGGCGACGCTGCCGCTGCGCGAGGCGCGCGAGCTGTTCGAGCGCGAATACCTGCTGACCCAGATCAACCGCTTCGGCGGCAACATCTCGCGGACTGCCAATTTCGTCGGCATGGAACGCTCGGCGCTGCACCGCAAGCTCAAGTCGCTGGGCGTGGTGACGACGGCGCGGGCGGGCGGCCGGGTCGCGCATGTCGAGGAGGAAGAGCAGACCGCCGCCGATTGACCCTACATGCCGCTTCTGCGAAGGATTGGCGCAGTTTTCGCTGACGGATACGGGGCGCATGAAGGTCATCATCTGCGGTGCGGGCCAGGTCGGCTGGCAGATCGCCCGCCATCTCTCGGGCGAGAAGAACGACGTCACCATCGTCGACAGGAACGCCGATCTGATCCGGCGGGCCACCGATGCGCTGGATGTGCAGGGGATCGCGGGCCATGCCTCCTATCCGGACGTGCTGGAACGCGCCGGCGCGCGCGATGCCGACATGATCATCGCCGCCACCCAGTCGGACGAGGTCAACATGGTGACCTGCCAGGTGGCGCATTCGATCTTTGCCGTGCCGCGCAAGATCGCCCGGCTTCGGGCCCAGTCCTACCTGACCGCGATCTATTCCGACCTTTATCGCCGCGATCACATGCCGATCGACGTGGTGATCAGCCCCGAACGCGAGGTGGCCGAGGCCGCGCTGCAGCGGCTGGCCGCGCCTGCCGCCTTCGACACCGAGAGCTTTTTGCGCGGCAAGGCGCAGCTTCTCGGGATCACGCTGGAGGAAGACTGCCCGGTGCTGCGCACGCCGCTGCGCCAGCTTACCGACCTGTTCTCGACGCTGCGGGCGCTGGTGGTGGGGGTGCGCCGCGAGGGCACGCTGTTTGCGCCCGAGCCGGGCGATCAGCTGTTTCCCGAGGACCAGATCTATGTCTTCGCCCATGTCGAGGACCTGAACCGCACGCTGGAAATCTTCGGCAAGTCCACCAAGAAGCAGGAGCGCGTGGTCATCATCGGCGGCGGCAATGTCGGGCTGTCGGTGGCCAAGGCGCTGGAGGCACATGAACAGCGGATCCGGGCCAAGGTGATCGAGAAGGATCGCCGCCGGGCCGAGGTGGCGGCCGATGCGCTGGAGCGCACCATCGTGCTGAACGGCGACGGGCTCGACATCAACCTGCTGGCCGAGGCGAATATCAAGCGCGCCGATGCCGTGCTGGCGGTGACCGATGACGACAAGACCAACCTGCTGGCCGCGGTGCGCGCCAAGATGGCGGGCTGCCCGATGGCGATCTGTCTGGTCAACGACCCTTCGCTGGTGTCGCTGATGGGCGCGCTCGAGGTCGACGCCTATATCAACCCGCGCGCCACCACCGTCAGCTCGATCCTGCGCCATGTCCGCCATGGCCGGGTGCGGGGGGTCTATTCGATCGGCGATGCCGAGGCCGAGGTGCTGGAGGCGCAGGTGCTGTCGACCTCGCCCATGGCCGGCAAGCGGGTTCAGGATATCGATTTTCCAGAGGGCGCGCTGGTCGGCGCTGTGATGAAATCGGGCAAGGTGATCCTGCCGCGCGGCGATACCCGGATCGAGGAGGGCGACATGGTGGTGATCTTTGCACTCAGCGCCGACGTCCCCGAGGTGGAGCGCCTGCTGCAGGTGTCCATCGACTTCTTCTGACCCATGCGTCGCCTGGCCGATCTTCCCTTCCTGGTGATCCTGATGGGGATCGGGGCGCTGGCGATGTTTCCGCCGGTCGTTCTGGCCCTGGCCGAGCGCGACTGGGAGACGGCCCGCGCCTTCTTCAATTCGGGTCTTCTGTTCTTCGTTCTGGCGGTGCTGATCGGGCTGTCGACCATCAACCGGCCGGTGCAGAATCAGGCCCGCAGCCACCTGCTGGCGATGCTGGGCTTCTACACCTTGCTGCCCTTGATGCTGGCGGTGCCGGTCTCGGAGGCGGTCGGAGATACCAGTTTTCTCAACGCCTATTTCGAGATGGTCTCCTGTCTGACCACGACCGGGGCGACGCTGTTCGACAGCCCCGAACGGCTGTCCCCGGGGGTTCATCTCTGGCGGGCGACGGTCGGATGGCTGGGCGGCTTCTTCGTCTGGGTGACGGCGATCGCGATTCTCGCGCCGATGAATCTGGGCGGGTTCGAGGTCACGGCCGGGACCGGCGGCATCGCGGGCCGGATCGGCTCCGAACGCGGCGAGGTCAGTCCCGCCCACGATCCGCGCGAACGCCTGCTGCGTTTCGCCCATCAGCTTGCCCCGGTCTATATCGGGCTGACGGCCACTCTCTGGGTGCTGATGGTGGTGGCGGGCGAGGGGCCGCTGGTCGCGGCCTGCCATGCGATGTCGGTGCTTTCGACCTCGGGGATTTCGCCGGTCGGCGGGGTCGCGGGTGGCCAGAGCGGCGTCCCGGGCGAGATCATGCTGTGGGGCTTCATGGTCTTCGCGATCTCGCGGCAGATGTTCATGTTCGATTTCCGCCCCGAAAGCTGGCGCAGGCTGAAGGCCGATCTCGAATTGCGGATGGGCGTCGGCATCGCCTGGGTGGTGACGGTCTTTCTGTTCGCCCGGCACTGGGTCGGCGCCTATGAGGTCGCGGCCGAGGAGAACGGCATGGCCGCGCTGCGCGCGCTTTGGGGGGCGATCTTCACCGTGACCTCCTACCTCACCACGACCGGATTCGCCTCGGTCGAATGGATCGATGCCCGGCAATGGTCGGGGCTGGCGACGCCGGGGCTGATTCTGGTCGGGCTCGCGGTCTTCGGGGGCGGGGTCGCGACCACCGCCGGGGGCGTCAAGCTGCTGAGGATCTATGCGCTCTACAAGCATGGCATCCGCGAGATGGAAAAGCTGGTGCATCCCTCCTCGGTCGGCGGCGCGGGCGCCTTTGCCCGTCGCATCCGGCGTCAGGGCGCCCAGATCGCCTTCGTCTTCTTCATGCTCTTCGCGCTGTCGGTGGCGGTGGTCATGGTGACGCTGGGGCTTCTGGGGCTCGATTTCGAGGCCTCGATGGTGCTGACGGTCGCCGCATTGACCACGACCGGTCCGCTGGCCGCGGCCGCGACCGACCCCCCGCTGTCCTATGCCGCGCTTGGCGATGGCCCGAAAATGGTGCTGGCCGCGACCATGGTGCTGGGCCGTCTCGAGACCCTGGCGATCATCGCGCTCTTCAATCCCGAGTTCTGGCGCAAGTGAGTTTGGAATGCTGCAAATTTCACCCCCGCCAGACGTTGAACAGGGGTGGAAACTCGGTAAACCTCCCTTCATACTCGCCCCCAGAGGGAGACGGCTGTCCGCCGACGGGCAGATAGACAACAAGGCAAAGAAAAAATGGCTGCCGATAAGCAAAACCTGCAAGACGCGTTTCTTAACCATGTTCGCAAGACGAAGGTCCCGGTCACGATCTTTCTGATCAACGGGGTCAAGCTGCAGGGCGTGATCACCTGGTTCGACAATTTCTGCGTGCTGCTGCGCCGGGACGGGCAGTCCCAGCTGGTCTACAAGCATGCGATCTCGACCATCATGCCCTCGCAGCCGATCAACCTTTACGAAGGTGAGGATTGAGCCCTTCCGAAGCGGAGGGCTCCGAGCCTCGCATCACCCGCGCCTGGGTGCTGCATCCCGACATCGCGTCGGACCGCGAGCGCCGGGATGCCGGCCCCGCGCTTGAAGAGGCCGTGGCACTGGCGGGCGCGCTTCCCGATCTCGAGGTCGTGGGCGCCGAGACCGTGCCGCTGGCCCGGCCCCGGGCCGGCCATCTTTTCGGGTCGGGCAAGATCGACGAGCTGAAGGAGAGGCTGGGCGAGGCCGAGGTCGACTTGGTGCTGATCGACGGGCCGGTCAGCCCGGTGCAGCAGCGCAATCTGGAGAAGGCCTGGAAGGTCAAGATCCTTGACCGGACCGGTCTGATTCTCGAGATCTTCGCCGACCGGGCGCGGACCCGCGAGGGTGTGTTGCAGGTCGAACTTGCCGCACTCAGCTATCAGCGGACGCGGCTGGTGCGGGCCTGGACCCATCTCGAGCGCCAGCGGGGCGGGTTGGGATTTGTCGGCGGCCCCGGCGAGACCCAGATCGAGGCCGACCGCCGCGCCATCGACGAGGCCATCACCCGGATCCGGCGGCAGCTGTCGAAGGTCGTCAAGACCCGCGACCTGCACCGCGCCGCCCGGCGCAAGGTGCCGTTCCCGATCGTGGCGCTGGTGGGCTATACCAATGCCGGCAAGTCGACGCTGTTCAACCGGCTGACCGGGGCCGAGGTGCTGGCCAAGGACATGCTGTTCGCCACGCTCGACCCGACGATGCGGGCGGTTGCGCTGCCGACCGGGCTCAAGGTGATCCTGTCCGATACGGTGGGCTTCATCTCGGACCTGCCGACCCAGCTGGTCGCGGCCTTCCGCGCCACGCTGGAAGAGGTGCTGGAAGCCGATCTGGTCCTGCATGTGCGCGACATCGCCCATCCCGACAGCGAGGCCCAGGCCGAGGATGTGCGCGCGATTCTCGTCGATCTGGGCGTGGCGCGCGAGACGCCGCAGATCGAGGTCTGGAACAAGACCGACCTGCTCGATCCCGAGCGCCGCGCCGCGACCGAAGCGGCGGCCGCGCGCCATGACGAGGTCGCGGCGATCTCGGCCTGGACCGGGCAGGGCGTCGGACCGCTGCTCGAGGCGGTGACCGAGCGTCTCGACGCGGCGCGGCAACGCCGCGACTTGCATCTGGCGCATGACGACGGACGCCGCCGCGCCTGGCTTTACGAGCAGGGCATTGTCGAGGGCGAGGTGCCCGACGATGAGGGCTCGACGCTGACGGTCAACTGGACGGCGCGCCAGGAACAGCGCTTCCGCAGCCTCTAGCGGTCAGGTGACGCGGCGCAGGCGGATCTTCGGCAAGGAAATCTGAACTTCTGGCATTCAGGGTAGCGGGCAAATCACGCGCTCAGAACGAGGTGCCGATGACCCTGCTGCGAAACCGCGCTCCGGCGCGGGTCCTTGCCTTTGGCTTCTGGCTGGCGCTTGTCTGTTTCCTCCGTGTCGCGGCAGCCGAGCCGGTGTCGCTGATCGGGGCGGGCGGTCTTCTGCAGCGCGGGGGGGCCTCGGGGCCGCTTCTGACGCAGATGCGGGGGCCGTTGCTGGGGCCGGGGCCCGAGGGCGCGCCGGGCCGTGTCTCGGGGGCAAGTGGTGCCAGCCTGTTTGCCGGGCGGGGCGGGGCAAGCCTCTTTGCGACCTATCCGGTCCGGGCGCAGCAGATGGCCGAGCCCGGGCCAGCCGCGCAGGTCGCGCCGCTTCGTCCGGGGGGCGGCAATGCGGCTTTGGCCGAGGGTATCCGGATTCTGATCGGCCGGGCCGAAGCGGGGCGGATGGACTATGATGCGGTTCAGCATGGCGCCAAAATCCGGCCGCCGGGGCCTCCGACCCGGCTGACCATCGCCGAGATCTACAAGTGGATCGCCGAGACCCCGGGCCAGCCGCATGCGATCGGCCGGTATCAGTTCATTCCCGACACGCTGCGCCGCCTTGTGGCCGAGCTTGGGCTTGACGAAAAGACACGGTTCTCGGCGCCGGTTCAGGACCGCCTCGCCGATCTTCTGCTCGAAGAGGCCGGGCTCAGCGCCTTCGGGGCAGGAGAGATGAAGCGCGAGGCCTTCATGCACAACCTCTCGCGGATCTGGGCCGGGCTGCCGACGGCCAGCGGTCGGTCCTACTATCATGGTGTCGCGGGGAACCGGGCGACGATGACCTGGACGCAGTTCGAGGCGGCAATGTCGCGGATCGCGCCGGGACCGGGAGGGACGCAGAAGGACGGCTGAACGCGGGCGTGCCCGCGGCCGGTGCTGCGGTCGTCAGAGGCAAAGGCTCCGGAGCCGTTTCCGCCGGGCGCGCATGCTCTATGGAGAGCATGCCGAAGCGGCCCCCTGCATCATGGTGCACGCTCGCGAAAGGTCGCGGTTCTGGTTCTGTGCTCGGACACCCTGCCTTTGCGAGATCCCGAAGCGGGCCGAGCTGAGGGTGTGGCGTCGAACATGCGCCTGACGCTTTCGGGTCTCTTGTCCCTTGGGCTGTGGCCTGCATCGGTGCGCGTCGCTCGGGAAATCGCAATCATCTGTCGAGTTGCAGAGGCCTTTTGGACAAGACCTGCCTGTTGCCGCCCGTCACGGCAGAATGCGATCGATACGGCGGTTGCCGGAAAGCAGCTCACCATCGCGGCCGCCCTGTGCGAAACGCGCCCGGTCGGAGGCTTTTCGCGATCCGACGCGGAAAACGCTAAGACAATGGCCCCGCGCTTCAGAACGACCCCGGCGGTTCATCGCCTTCGGCGCCGACGGCTGGCAAAGGCCTCGCGGCGATTGCATTCGCGCGCCGGATCAAGCCGCTTACGCCCCGAACGCCTCGCGGCCGATCCGCCCCGGCACGAAGCGGTAGGACGTGCCAGGGCTCGGTTCGTGCCCTGGCGTCGTCTGGGGGATGGCTCAGCGGGATTTCGGGATCAGGTTGGTGATGCCGACCGCGGCGGCGCGGGCAAGGGCGGGATCGAGCGTCATCGGGATATATTCGCCCCGACGCCAGAGTTCGCCGAGATCGTCGTAATGACGGCTCAGCGGATGGCCCGACTGTCCGGTCGAGATGATGAAGACCGAGCTGTCGGGGTCGGCGAAATCATAGACCGCGCGATAGCCCGCACCATGCAGATTGGCGAAGGGGAAAGGATCGGTGCCCTTGGTCAGGCCCCGGTTGAGCGTGTTGTCCCCGCCCGAGGTCGGCTGGCGGATGTTCACGATCCATTTCAGCAGCGGCGTCTCGCCCAGCACCGGATGGTCGTGCCAGGCCTGATGCGCCTGTCCCCAGCGCAGCGATTCGAGCGAGCCGCCATAGGTTTCGGACAGGTACAGCAGCGCCTCGTCGAGCGACTTCCGGGCGATCTCGGTGCAGGTCTCGATCGCGGCCGACTGGCGGATGTCGCACCAGACCGAGGCGCCGTCGATGTCGCGGAACACCCGCTCGATGAACAGCGGCTCGACATGGGTGAATTCGCGCGCGAGCGGGCCGAGATCGTCCTCGATCAGGTCGCGCTGCAGAAAGCGCATCCAGGCGGCATAGATCAGCGGCTCGGGCAGATGCTCGTTCATCTCGCCGTTCCAGCCCGCCAGCAGTTCCAGCGCGCGCTGGCGCCGCCTTTCGGGGCTGCCCGCGGGTGCCGCTTCGCCGGTGAACCACAGATCCTTGCCGACCAGCGGCAGCAGCGAGCGCGCGGTGAAGGAGACGGTGTCGAGCTGGGCCTCGATGAAGCTTTCGCGGGTATGGACCTTGCGGGTCTCCATCAGCCGCTTCCAGCGCTGGATCCGCTGGCTGTCGCCCCAGTCGAAGCTGACATGAAGCGGAAACGGCCGGTCGACCAGCTTGTTGTTGGTGTTGCCGAGAATGCCGCCCGCGGGATCCCTGAAGCTGGGATTGGCGGCATAGTTCAGCCAGCCCTGCCAGCGGTTTTCTTCCTTCCAGCCGGGCTGGGGCAGGCGGCCCTTGCTCTGGTTGCCGGCCATCCGCCGGGGCATTGCGCCGATCATCTGCAGTGCGATGTTGTCGGCATCGACCAGGGTCAGGTTCAGCGAGGGCGCGACGAAGAACCGACCGGCCTCGATCGCCTCGTCGACGCTTTGCGAGCGCATGACCTGCATCGCCGCGCTGATCGAGGTGTCGGCGCCGCTCAGCAGCGTCCAGCCCAGCGCCGCGACATGGCCGGGCGGGGTGATCGAGGCCAGGTCGTAATGGGTGCCGGGCAGGACCGGCCCGTTCTCGGTCCAGCGCAGCGTGATGGTGACCGGTTCGGCATCGGCGACCTTGATGATGCTGCGTCGGGTCTCGAAGGGGCGAAAGCCGTCGGGGGTCCGGTATTCCTGCGGGTTGTCGGGGTTCAGCTGTTCGAGGAACACGTCCTGATCGTCGAGATAGGAGGTGGTGAGCCCCCAGCCGAGTTTCGCCGAGCGGCCCGACAGGATGGTGGGGATGCCGGGGATCGTGCCGCCGATCACCCCGCCGGTCGACAGCTCGAGCCGCGCGAGATACCAGATCGAGGGCGCGGAAAAGCCCAGATGCGGGTCGTTGGCCAGAAGCGTTCCGCCCGCGGCCGAGCGTTTCGGCGCGGCGGCCCAGGCATTCGAGGCGCCGGCGAAATCGGGTCCGAGGAAGGGCGAGAGCGGGCCTTCGGCATAGCGCGCCAGCGGCGCCGAGGAGGGGATGACCCCGGGGGCGAGGTCGGCATAGTCGGGCAGGGCCGCCAGCCCCGGTCCGGGCGCGTCGGGCAGGATGTCCTTCACCCGCTCGGGCTCCATCAGCAGCGAGACCCGGGCCCGCAGGACCTCGGCATCGAGATGCGAGGACAGCCGCACCCCCATCAGCTTGACCAGCGCGATCGAGTCGGCGGGCTGCCAATAGGCGATTTCCGGCCGGAACAGGAAGAATTCGGGCGCGCCACGGCCACGGGCCTCGGTGTTCACGGTCTCGATCCAGGCATTGACGCCACGGGAATAGGCCTCGAGCGCGGCCAGGGTCTGCGGGTCCTGGGCATCGACCGAATCCTGCGCGAGCCGGTAGAGGTCGAGCCGCCGCATCAGCTCGTCGATCTTCATCGTCCGGGCCCCGAACAGCTCGGACAGGCGCCCCTGGACCGTCCGGCGCAGCACCGTCATCTGCCAGAGCCGGTCCTGGGCATGGGCGTAGCCCAGCCCGAAGAAGACGTCCTCGTCGGTCTTGCCGAAGATATGCGGCACGCTGGAATGGTCGCGCACGATCTCGACCGGGGCGCTCAGCCCGTCGACCACGTGGGTGGCGCTGTAATCGGTCAGCGAGCGCGAGGCGAGATAATAGACCCCGCCGATGCCCAGAGCGGCCAGGATCACGACGGCGGTGAAGATCCGCAACAGCCAGCGGAAGAGATGGGGCATGGCGCACCTGTTGTTGACGCCTCGGATGAGGCCGTTAGGTAAGAGAAAAAGACGTTTCATGCAACGAGCGGAGGAGCCGCATGGCACGGGTCGCATTTCTGGGTCTTGGGGTAATGGGCTATCCGATGGCGGGACATCTCGCCGCAGCGGGCCATGAGGTCGCCGTTTACAACCGGACCGCCGCCAAGGCCGAGGACTGGGGCGCCCGTCATGGCGGCCGGTCGGCGCCGAGCCCGGCCGAAGCTGCGGAGGGGGCGGATCTGGTCATGGCCTGCGTCGGCAATGATGACGATCTGCGCGCGGTCTGCGAGGGCGAGAGCGGTGCTTTTGCCGGGATGGCGGCGGGCGCGGTCTTCGTCGACCATACCACGGTGTCCTCGATGGTGACCGAAGAGATGGCGGCGCTGGCCGAACCCCGCGGGATCGCCTTTGTCGATGCGCCTGTCTCGGGCGGTCAGGCGGGCGCCGAGAACGGCCAGCTGGTGATCATGTGCGGCGGACCCGAAGAGGCCTATGCCAAGGCCGAGCCTGTGATGGCGGCCTATGCGAAGCTCTCGAAACGGATGGGCGGGACCGGCGCCGGCCAGCTGACCAAGATGGTCAACCAGATCTGCATCGCGGGGCTGGTGCAGGGTCTGTCGGAGGGACTGCATTTCGCCGAGAAGGCCGGGCTTGACGGGCGCGCGGTGGTCGAGGTGATCGGCGGCGGCGCGGCCGGCAGCTGGCAGATGATGAACCGCTATCAGACCATGCTGGACGACGAGTTCGACCATGGCTTCGCGGTCGACTGGATGCGCAAGGATCTGGGCATCTGTCTGGCCACCGCCGACCGCACCGGCGCCAGCCTGCCTGTCACGGCGCTGGTCGACCAGTTCTACAAGGACGTCCAGAAGCTGGGCGGCGCCCGCTGGGATACGTCGAGCCTGATCAAGCGCTTGCGGGCGATGGGCTGATCCCGTCGCGGGTCCTGCTCAGATCGGGCACCGGGACAATTCTGCCGAAATTCCGGGCAGGTGCCCAGGGAAGCTGCCCGGGGCGGCCCGGCCGCCCTTGCGCAGGGCGGCGTCTGTTTCCATGATCGCGTCCGAAAGCGGGAGTGGCGCGATTCCAATGAACGAGACCAAGGCAAGGCCCCGGCTGGGCCGAAGCGAGGCGGCACAGGGGTATTTCCTCGTGGCGCCTCCCTTCCTCTATGCGCTGCTGCTTTTGGCGGTGCCGCTGGCGGCCATCCTGCTGTTCAGCTTCTGGAGCCAGGATTACCTGACGCTCGACACCACGCTGACGCTCAAGAACTACCGCGAGGCGTTCTCCGATCCGCTTTACGGTCAGCTTCTGCTGCGCTCGCTGCTGATCTCGGGGGCGGTGACCGCGGCGACGGTGCTGACCGCCTTTCCGATCGCCTATTTCATCTCGTTCAGCGTGCCGCCCTCGCAGAAGTCGATGTGGATCTTCCTCATCACCATCCCGTTCTGGTCCTCCTATCTGATGCGGGTGTTTCTGTGGAAGGTGATCCTTGGCTATAACGGCGTGCTCAACACCACGCTGAGCGGGCTTGGCATCATCGACGAGCCGCTGAGCTTCATTCTCTACAATGCCAATGCGGTGGTGATCACCCTGGCCCATGCCTATGCGCCCTTCGCGATCCTGCCGATCTTCGTCGCGCTCGAGAAGATCGACCGCTCGCTGCTCGAGGCCAGCCGCGATCTGGGCGAGAGCCGGACGATGACCTTTCTGCGGGTGACGCTGCCGCTGGCAATGCCGGGGGTGGTGGCGGCGGTGCTGATCGTCTTCATCCCGACCATCGGCGACTATGTCACGCCGCGTCTGGTCGGCGGGCCGGACGGGCTGATGATCGCCAACATGATCCAGACCCAGTTCCTGAAGCTCAACAACGCCCCGATGGGGGCCGCGCTGGCGGTCTTGGCCATGGCGATGGTGACGGCGGTCGCGGTGCTGTTCCTGGTTCTGAACCGCCGCTACCTGAGGGGACGGAAATGAAAGGCCTCCGGCTTTACGCGATCTTCTATCTGCTCTTCCTCTATGCGCCGATCGCGCTGCTGCCGGTCTTCGCCTTCAACAACGGCACCGTGATCGCCTTTCCGCTGAGGGGCTTCACGTTCGAGTGGTTCCGCGAGCTCATGACCATCCCGGCACTGCATGCGGCGGTGCTGAACAGTCTGGCGATCGCGGTCTCCTCGGCGGTGATCGCGACCTGCCTCGGGATCTGCGCGGCGCGGGCGGGCACGCGCTTTGCCTTTCCGGGCAAGAAGGGCATCCTTGGGCTGATCATGCTGCCGCTGGTCCTGCCCGAGATCATCGTCGCGGTCTCGCTTCTGGTGGTGCTGTTGCAACTGGGTCTTCCGCTCGGGTCCTGGACGGTGGTGCTGGGCCATGTGCTGATGTGCACGCCGTTTTCCATCGCGATCCTCAACTCGGCCTTCCAGAGCCTCGATGTCTCGCTGGAGGAGGCCGCCATTGATCTGGGCGAGAGCCGCTGGTCGAGCTTCCGGCTGATCACGCTGCCGCTGGTGATGCCGGGCATCGTCTCGTCGCTCTTGATCGCCTTCACGATCTCGCTCGACGAGTTCATCATCGCCTTCTTCCTCACCGGCACCAACCCGACGCTGCCGGTCTATATCTGGGGACAGCTCCGCTTTCCGCAGAAGATTCCCGTGATCATGGCGCTCGGCACGCTGCTTGTGCTGACCTCGGTGATCCTGCTGACCGTTGCCGAATATGTCCGCCGCCGGGGCGCCGCGCGCACCGGGAAGGCCGATGCCGGAGGATTCCTGTGAAAGACACGCTGGGCGTCGAACGCCCCATCATCGCGCTCGAGAATGTCGAGAAATATTACGGCGAGTTTCACGCCCTGCGCGGCATCTCGGCCGAGATCCGGCAGGGCGAGTTCTTTTCGCTGCTGGGGCCGTCGGGCTGCGGCAAGACCACGCTTCTGCGCACCATCGCGGGCTTCGAGGAACTGTCGGGCGGGCGGCTGACGATCGATGGCAGGGACATGAAGCGCGTGCCCGCCAATGTCCGGCCCACCAACATGGTGTTCCAGTCCTACGCGATCTTCCCGCATCTGAGCGTGGCCGAGAATGTGGGGTTCGGGCTGCGGCGCGAGGCCCTGAGCAAGGAGCGGAAGGCGGCGAAGGTGGCCGAGGCGCTCGAGATGGTCGGGCTGAGGGGCTTTGGCGCGCGCGCGGCCCATGCGCTGTCGGGCGGCCAGCGCCAGCGGGTGGCGCTGGCGCGTGCGCTGATCCTCGAACCCAAGGTGCTGCTCCTGGACGAGCCGCTTTCGGCGCTCGACAAGAAGATGCGCGAGCAGATGCAGATCGAACTGCGCCGGCTGCAGCGGCAGGTCGGCATCACCTTCATCCTGGTCACCCATGATCAGGAAGAGGCGCTGATCATGTCCGACCGGATCGCGGTGATGTTCGAGGGCCAGATCGTCCAGCTCGATACGCCGCAACAGCTGTACCGGCGGCCCAATACCCGGCAGGTCGGCGAATTCATCGGGGTGATGAACTTCCTGCCCGCGACCGCCACCGTCGGCGACAAGGCCGATATCGAGGTCGAGGCGGCCGGGCTCGGCCGGGCGGTGATCGGCCCCGACCAGCTGCCCGGCGGCTGGCATCCCGGCCAGACCCAGAGCGTGGGCATCCGCCCCGAGACCATGTCGATCCTGTTTCCGGGCGAGACCACCGAGCGCCGCGTCGCGACCGGCACGGTCGAGGATCTGTCCTATTATGGTGACATGACCTATTACGTGGTGCGGCTCGACGGGGTCGACCGGCCGATGACGATCTCGATGAAGAACCTCGTCGGGCGCCCGGTCCTCGAGCGCGGCACCGCCGCCCGGGTGGCCTGGGACGCGCGCTCGCTGGTGCTGTTCGCCTGACCGCGCGCGGCGTTCAGGGCGTCCAGATTTCGGGGCCGCCGCAGATCAGCGGGTCGGGAGCGGTCACGACCTTGTCGGATCTGCCCTTGTAATCGACCAGCGACAGCACGTGGCGGATGGCGGCCAGACGCGCCCGGCGCTTGTCGTCCGAGCGGATCACCGTCCAGGGCGCATGGCCGTTATGGCTGCGGGCGAAGGTCTCGCGGATCGCGGCGGAATAGGCGTCCCAGCGTTTCAATCCCTCGATATCGACCCAGGAGAGTTTCCATTGCTTCAGCGGGTCCTTCTCGCGCTGCAGGAAACGCCGCAGCTGTTCGGCCCGGCCGACGGTAAGCCAGAACTTGACCAGCAGGATGCCCTCATCGACCAGCATCCGTTCGAAGGCGGGAAGCTGGCCGAAGAACCGCTCGCGCTCCTCCGGGGTGCAAAAGTCGAACACATGCTCGACCACGCCACGGTTGTACCAGGAACGGTCGAACAGCACGATCTCGCCGCCCGCCGGGAGCTGCTCGACATAGCGCTGGAAGTACCATTCGCTTTTCTCGCGGTTCGAGGGCGCGGGCAGCGCCACCAGCCGGGCGACGCGCGGGTTCATGTTCTGGCGGAACCGCTTGATGGTGCCGCCCTTGCCGGCGGCGTCGCGGCCTTCGAACAGCACCGCGATGCGCTTGCCCGTGGCCTTCACATCGGCCTGCAGCTTTGCCAGCTCGATCTGCAGCGCCTGGAGATCGGCGGCATAGGCGGCATGGCGCAGCCGCCGGTCATAGGGGTAGTCATCGGCCAGAATGTCGCGCTTGCCGCCATCGGCGATGGCACGGCGGATCTCGTCGGGGGAGTCCTGTTCGTAAAACTGCGTGATCGCACCGTCGAAGGGAAGATCTGTCATCGCATGCTCCGGGTCCTGCCCGAGCAGTATCGCGATCAGGCGGTCGCGCGCAATCCGGCCCGTTTCGCCGCCCGCCGGATCGCCGCGACCGCGGCCTCGGGATCGGCGTGATGCGGCATGTGGCCGATACCGTCGAGTTCGGTCAGATGGACATTGGCCAGCCGCTCGGCCAGCGGCCGGGAATGAACCTCGATCGGGACGATGCGGTCGGCGGTGCCATGCAGGATCTCGATCGGCATCTTCAAGTCGTCATAGCGGTCGGCCATGGCACGGATATGGGGCTTCAGCCCGTTCACCTGCCGCGTATTGGCGCGCAAGGTTTCGGGGCGGAGGCTGAGCGCGATGCCGATATGGTCGCCATAGCCCTCGGGCACCGGGTCGGGCTCGAAGATCCGGGCGATGGTCTGCTCGGCGACGAAGCGCGGCACGAAGGCCGAGATCAGCGGCACCATGAACATCGAGCCGAAATCCGACGACACCAGTTCGTAATAGGGGCCGAGACCGCCCGGCCAGGGCATCGCCGCGCCCGCGAGCGAAACGATGGCCGCAGCGCGTTCGGGATGATCGAGCGCCCAGGCCAGCGCCACCGCGCCGCCGAAGGAATGCCCGACCAGCACCGCCGGGCCAAGTCCCAGCCTGCGGCTCGCGGCCTCCAGCACCGCGGCCTGTTCGGCCGGGCTTTCGCCATTGGGGTGCAGCGGGTCGGTATGGCCGAGCCCGGGCCGGTCGAAGGCGGTGACGCGGAAGTCGGCCGACAGCCGGTCGAGCAGATCGAAGGTGAAGTCGCGGGTATTGCCGCCCGCGCCATGCAGCAGGATCACGTCGGGCCCGCTGCCCTCCTGATGGGCATGGACCTGGCGTCCGTCGATCTCGATCAGCCGTCCGGTCGGGGCATAATCCTCGGCCATGCTCAATATGCTCCGATCCGGTTCTGGTCGAAAGGGGTGGTCTGGTAGATCTGGTTGATCCAGTTGCCGTAAAGCAGATGCGCATGGCTGCGCCAGCGGTTCTGCGGCGCCTGCGAGGGATCGTTGTCCGGATAGTAGTTCTGCGGCACGTTGATCGAGGTGCCGTTGGCGATGTCGCGGTCGTATTCCTGTTTCAGCGTGTCGCTGTCATATTCGAAATGGTTGAAGATGTAGAGCGCGCGATGGCCCGCATCCTCGACCAGGCAGGGGCCGCTCTCGTCGCTGCCAAGCAGCGTCACCAGCCCGGGTGCGGCATCGATCTCGTCCTGGCGCATTTCGGTCCAGCGGCTGACGGGAATGACGCAATCGTCGGAGAAGCCGCGCAGATAGGGCGAGGCCGGTGCCAGGTTGCGATGCCGGAAGCAGCCGAAGGCCTTGGCGGGCAGCATGTGCTTCTGGACGCCGTGGAAATGGTAGATCATCGCCATCCCGCCCCAGCAGACGCCGAAGGTCGAATGCACATGGCTCTGGGTCCAGTCGAAGACCCGGGTCAGCTCGTCCCAGTAGGTGACCTCGGTGAAGGGCAGATGCTCGATCGGGGCGCCGGTGATGAGGAACCCGTCGAATTTCTCGCCGCTCGCCTCGACCTCGGCGAAAGGGCGATAGAAGGTCTCCATATGCGCGGCGGCGGTGTTCCGGGTCTTGTGCTCGGTCATCCGCACCAGGCTCAGCTCGATCTGCAGCGGCGTCGCGCCGATCAGGCGGGCGAACTGGGTTTCGGTCTGGATCTTCTTCGGCATCAGGTTCAGAAGCGCGATCTTCAGCGGCCTTATGTCCTGACGCGAGGCCTCGTCCTCGCCCATGACCATCACCCCCTCGCGCGACAGGACGTCATAGGCGGGAAGGTCGGACGGGAACTTGATGGGCATCGGACATCTCCACTCGAACGGCGCGCGACCATAGGCGAGTTGCGGCCGTCTCTCAAGAGTAGCGTCAGTCGATTGACAGAAGATGCAATGCGGTGTTCCATTTATCGGAACAATTCGCAAGAAGCGGGGGGAGTGGGTGCGAGGCTGGAAAAGCGGTGCCGGGTGGAGTGCGGCCGCTTTTGCCGCCGGTCTGGTGGCGGCGGCAGGTGCGGTGCGGGCCCAGCAGGAGGGGCCGGAATGGGATCTGCAGCGTTGCATCTGGAGCTGCCTGTCGGCATTCGGCCCGGCCGACAATCCGGCCTATGCCGCCTGCGTTTCGCGCAACTGTTCCGAGCCGACGGCCCCAGCGCCCGCGCCGCGCTGGTCGAGCGGCGCCACCTCGGACGGGCACGGCGCCTATGCCGGGGTCCGGGCCGAGGGCGGTCAGGACGTGATCTTCTATGTCTTCTGCGCCCGCGGCGGCGAACGGCTCCTGCAACTTGACGGGGCCGGGGGCGAGCCCGGTCCGAATGTGCTGAGCCTGATCATTGACGGGCAGGGATTTCCGGTCACCTTCGGCGGGGGCAGCGAGGGCGGCATGCTTGCCCGGCTGCCGCCTTCGGCAGCGGTGCTGGGCGCGCTCCAGCGCGGTCAGATGCTCGAGATCCGCAGCGACGCGGGCCAGGGGCAGGGGCTGGGCCGTTTCCCGCTGGCGGGCGCGGGGGATGCGATCAGCGGCGCGCTGGCGCTCTGTCGATAGCCTCTGCGATCAGGTCGGTGAAATCCTCGGGGCCGCGCAACGCCGCCACCTCTTCGGCGGTGACCCTCACCCCCCAGTTCCGCGCCATCGCCTCGTAACGCGGCTGACGATGGGCCAGCGCGCGGGCATAGGTCCAGCGCACGAAGGCGTCGGGATCGACCGCCGCTTCGGAAAGCCCGGTCCGGGACAGGTAGTCGGCCCAGGCCTCATGCAGGAAGGCAGGCTGGTAATACATCGGTTTCGGCGCCCGGTCGAAGCGGCGCACCAGCTCGGCGGTATGGGCCTCGCTGCCCTCGATCCAGACCAGCAGCAGCCGCGCGGCCAGCGCCGACAGCACCGGATCTGCCGGATCCTCGGGGTCGACCACCTCGCAGATCGAGCCGCCGGAATCGCAGACGAAATCGTCATAGCCGTACAGCTCGGCCGCACGGTCGATGAAGCGCGGCGTATCCAGCAGCGCCGAGATCTCGGCCTCGCGGTGCTGTTCCTGGCGGCGCATGTAGTCGTCGAAGGGCAGGCCGCCCTTGTCCGACGCGCCGGGCTTGCCGAGATAGGTCGAGAGCGGCGCGAGGTTGTCGAAGGTGATGTTCGAGGCGATGAACACGCTGTCGGTGCGCAAGAGCTCGCGCAGGAGCGGCACCTTCATCGCCTCGCGCTTGAAATTATCGGCGATGAATTCGCCCATGTAGCGGGTGCCGATGCGGTAATCGACCGAGTAATGGAACCAGCCGCCCTCGGCGCGCAGCATGTTCGAGACATGGGTCTTGCCCAGGCCCGACATGCCGAACAGCAGCACGTGCCGCCTCTCTGCCTGCCGCCAGGCCTCTGCCGTGTCATAGATCATCCGACCATCCCTCGATGCGCGGCCGCGTCCTATCCCGGCGTCGCGGAACGGTCAAACCCATTCGCGGCGGACGGAACGCAAACGCCCCGACGTGTTGGC
Source organism: Rhodovulum sulfidophilum DSM 1374 (assembly GCF_001633165.1). Lineage (NCBI taxonomy): Bacteria > Pseudomonadati > Pseudomonadota > Alphaproteobacteria > Rhodobacterales > Paracoccaceae > Rhodovulum > Rhodovulum sulfidophilum. Next base: position 2,656,415 of record NZ_CP015418.1, read on the forward strand.
CGGGGCGTCGTTTACAGCCGCGGCGCCGGGGTCAGAAATAATACCCGACCCGCAGGCCGAACCCGACCCCGTCATTGCCGTCGAAGCGGGTCGGATTAGAACCGAGCCGGGTCTTGGCGTCCCCGATCTCGACATAGCGGACACCGCCCGTGATCTTGAACTGTCCGGAGGTGTAGGTGGCCGCCAGCCCGAGCGAGCGGAAGCCGTCGGTCGGGCCGAGGTTTCCTTTGAAATTTCCCTCGTGTCTTTCGTAGCCTAAGAGGACGGCGCCGGACCAGTGCTCGTTGAACTTACGGCCGACCCCGAGGTTATAGGTGATCACGTCTTCGTCGTAGGAGACGATCGGGCGGCCCACGATGGCCTCGTAGTCGGGGGTGGTGATCCTGAATGAACTCCACTCGGTCCAGCGGATCGACCCGAACAGAAGCGTGTCCATAGCGATCCCGGTCTGGAATTCCAGGTTCACGGCTTTCGGTATTTCGGTCTCAAGAGAGGTTTTGCCCGGCGTGAGACCGGGGTATGTGAATGACTCGTCGGCGGTGAAATCATGCGTGATCGAGGAATAGTAGGTCAGGGCGACGCGGGCCGCGATTTCGGGCTTCTCCCAGGCGACGCCGATGAGATACCCGAAATCGGTCTCGGTCGAGGAATCGAGCCTGTAGCTTGCGACTTGAGGCAAGTCGACGCTGCCCGATGTGCGCAGGGATCGCACCCCGCCGATCACGCTGAAATTCGACGGAATTTCGTAGCGCATCATGAGGGTCGTGCCGAGCGCGTCGACATCCGCGGACGCGCCTGCAAGAGAGGGGTATCCGGTTCCTGCCGGATAGGCGATATCCGCCCCGATCGGCTCGTCGAGGATAAGTGCGAAATGCAGGTTTTCGCCGAATTGGCCTTTATACGCGAAAGAGTAGCTGTTGAAGCCCGGCGCCATTTCGCCCGAGGGGAATACGCCTGCGACCGAGCCGGACACGTCTGGATCGAAGCGGCTGAACCCCAGTTCGACGTAATTTCCCTGCTCGAACAGTATCCCGACCGACGGCACAGATCTTTCAATTCCGCCCGCGAGGGCGGGCCCTGTCGTCACGGCGGCCAATGCCGCCGCCCCAACGGCGTATTTCATTTTCTCCTCCCTCTTTTTTACTTTTGCGAAAACGCTAGCCGGCTGACGCTTCAGCGGTCAATCCTTAACGCGACCTGTGGGGGGCGGTGCCCCTGTTTTCCGGCGCGCGTGTCTTGCCTGACGCGATTCACCGCGAAGGTTGAGGAAATTGGCCACCAGGATGATCGCGGCCCCGATCATGACATTGGGGTCGAGCGGCTCGCCGTAAAGCAGCATTCCGACCACGGCGATGACCGGCAGGCGCAGGAAGTCGAGCGGCATAACGATGCTGGCAGGCGCCACCGAGAGCGCGTTGGTCAGGCAGAAATGCGCCGTCAGCCCGGCCAGGCCGATCACGCCAAGCGGCACCCAGGCGGCGGGAGAGGGCCAGGCGATCTCGCCGTCGAGGCCTGCGCAGATCAGCCCCATCGCGGCCTGCATCGCGGTCAGCCAGAACAGGATCGAGATGATCGACTGGGTGCGCGTCAGCCGCCGGGTGAACAGCGCCGATCCGGCAAAGCCGATGGCGGCGCCCGCGGCGGCGATGGCGCCGGGCTCGAGCGCGGTCGGGTCCGGACGGGCCACGATCAGGATGCCGAGAAAGCCCACGAAGGCGGCCAGTGCCCGCATCCGGGTCAGCCTCTCGCCCAGGATCGCCGGGGCCAGCACCGCGACCCAGATCGGCGAGGTGAATTCCAGCGCGAAGACCTGCGCCATTGGGATCAGGCCCAGCGCCAGGAACCAGAGGTTCTGGCCGGTGAAATGGCAGAGGTTGCGGATGAAATGCAGTCCGAGCTGGCGATGCGAGATCTCGCCAAGCCGCCCGAAGGCGCCGCCGATCGTCAGGACCAGTCCGAGGCCGATCAGCGAGCGGTAGAGCATCAGCTCGAAGGTATCGAGCTCGACCGAGACCATGCGCCCCGCCACCGCCATCGAGGAAAAGGCGGTTATCGCTCCGGTCATCCAAAGGGCGGCCCGAAGCAGGGGGCTCATGGCCGGGCGCTCACTCGGGCAGGCCCGCGATCTCGATCTCGCGCGGCAGACCGGCGGCCGCCAGTTCCCAGGCCGTGCCCTCCTTGCGGGCGCGATGGGCGGCGAAGGCGGCGGCGTCGGTGAATTCCTCGTCCAGCAGGAACCGTCCCGGCCGGTCGGGGTCTTCCCGCATCTCGAAGCGCAGGCAGCCGGGCTCGGCGCGGGTCAGGCGCACATGCTCGGCCGCCGCCGCCCGAAGCGCGGCAAGACGGTCGGGCGTGGCCTCGATCCAGCCGGTGACGGTCACTCCCATTCGATCGTCCCCGGCGGCTTCGAGGTGATGTCGTAGGTCACCCGGTTGATGCCCTTGACCTCGTTGATGATCCGCGTCGCGGTCTCGCCCAGGAAGTCATGGGTGAAGGGGTAATAATCCGCCGTCATGCCGTCGACCGAGGTCACGGCCCGCAGCGCGCAAGCATAGTCATAGGTGCGCCCGTCGCCCATCACGCCCACGGTGCGCACCGGCAGGATCGCGACGAAGGCCTGCCAGATCTCGTCGTAAAGCCCGTGCTTGCGGATCTGGTCGATATAGACGGCATCGGCCTTGCGCAGGATTTCCAGCTTTTCGCGGGTGATCTCGCCGGGGCAGCGGATCGCGAGCCCCGGTCCCGGGAAGGGATGGCGGCCGATGAAGCTGGCGGGCAGGCCCAGCTCATGGCCCAGCGCCCGGACCTCGTCCTTGAAGAGCTCGCGCAGCGGCTCGACCAGCTTGAGGCCCATCTTTTCGGGCAGCCCGCCGACATTGTGGTGCGACTTGATGGTGACCGAGGGCCCGCCCGAGAAGCTGACGGATTCGATCACGTCGGGGTAAAGCGTGCCCTGCGCCAGGAAGCGCGCGCCTTCGATCTGGTCGGCATATTTCTGGAACACGTCGATGAAGAGCCGGCCGATGGTCTTGCGCTTGGTCTCGGGGTCGGAGACGCCCTCGAGCTCGCCAAGGAAGAGGTCCTGTTCCTGGGCGTGGATCACATGCAGGTTCATGTGGTCGCGGAACATCGCCACCACCTCGTCGGCCTCGTTCAGCCGCAGAAGCCCGTGATCGACGAAGACGCAGGTCAGCTGATCGCCCACCGCCTCATGCAGGAGCGCCGCCGCGACCGAGCTGTCTACCCCGCCCGACAGCGCGCAGATCACCTTGGCATCGCCGACCTGTTCGCGGATCTTGCGGATCGCCTCTTCGCGATAGGCGCCCATGGTCCAGTCGCCGGTGAAGCCCGCAAGCCGCACGAAATTCTCGTAAAGCGTCTTGCCGTTCGGGGTGTGATGCACCTCGGGGTGGAACTGCACGGCGAAGAAATTGCGCGAAAGATCCGCCGTGATCGCGAAGGGCGCGTTGGGCGAGGTGCCGTAAACCGCGAAACCCGGCGCGATTTCAGCCACATGGTCGCCATGGCTCATCCAGACCTGTTCGCGGTTTTCCGAGAACCAGCCTTTCAGCAGGTCGATCCGGTCCTCCTCGGGCGTGACATAGGCGCGGCCGAATTCGGCGGTGCCATGGCCGCGCTCGACCCGGCCTCCCAGCATCTGCATCATCACCTGCTGGCCATAGCAGATCCCGAGGATCGGCACCCCGAGATCGAAGACGCTTTGCGGCGGGCGGGGCGATCCCTCGTCCAGCACCGAGGCGGGCCCGCCCGAGAAGATCACCGCCTTCGGCGCGAAGTCGCGCAGGAAGGCGTCGGTGACGTTCTGGTAGGGATGGATTTCGCAATAGACGTTCAATTCGCGCAGGCGGCGCGCGATCAGCTGCGTCACCTGGGAACCGAAGTCGATGATAAGAAGGCGGTCATGCGTGCTCATGGCGCCTCATTATGCGACCCCATGCGCCGTGGCAATCCGCCCGATGCGGGTGCGGTCAGCGGATTTGCGAGAGCAGCTCCTCGGCGGTCACGAGCGGGCGCACGCCATGGCTGTGATCTTCTTCGAAAACGTTGCCGAGGGCGGCCCATTCGTGAAGCGAGTTGATGTCGAGCCTGGCGCAGTCGGGCCGGACCGACCAGGTCACCTGCAGCGGCGAGCAGATGGCCTGATTGTAGCGCGGCCCGGTGGTCGAGCCGCCATAGATGACGGGGGTGCCCGTCCCTGCGGGCAGGGCGCGCGGCTGGTGCAGGCCATTCACCTGAGTGCCGCGATAGATGTAGTCCTTGAAATCCAGCGCGGTGTGGTCGTTGACCAGAAGAAAGGCCTGGGCCTCGACGCGCAGTTGCGGGTTCTGGCAGCTTTCCGACATGCAGGACCCGAGCCCCTTGCCCGGGGCCACCTCGCAGGAGCTGAACACCCAATGCACCTCGATTGTATCGCCGGGCTTCGCGCCGTGAAAGGCGCCGAGACCGGCGGCGGGATCCTTCAGTTCCTTCTCTGTCAGGCGCGCGGTCTCGTTGCACCTGAAGCCGCCATGCGTGCCGCTGCCGGCGCCGAGCGCGAATCCCGGCCCGGCATGTTCGGCATTGGTATGGGTGTGGATGTTGCAGAGATTCATCCGCGAGGCGGGCGGCGCCATGTTGAAGATGCGCGCATTGCGGCCGGCGGGTGCCGAGATGTCGCGCGGCGCCTGCGGGCCGAAGCCGCGACAGATGCCGTCGGCCGGAACGGAGGCGGCAGGACCGGCTCCATGCGCCTCGGCGGGGCCATGCTGGGCTGAACCATGCTGGGCGGAACCGTGCGCGGCGGGATCTGCGGCGGCCATCCGGGTGCCGTGATCCGGTTGCTGTCTCGAGCCGTCGGCCGGGGCGGGGGTGGTCAGAAGGCCGCCGATGAAGGCAAGGGCGGTCATGGCCAGGAAGGCGGTCAGGCGACGCGGCATCGGGTCCTCTCTTGTCCGGAGCCGGGTCTTGTCCGGAGCCGGGCGGGGCGGTACGAACCGCTGATGGACGGCAACTCGTTGGGAGTTATCGTCATCGATCAAGGCCATCGCGGGGCAGATTGCGGACCGCATCCGGGTGTTTTCCGAGCTGAGAAGGGCCGGAAGCGCCGAATTCGGGCAGAAGCGGGGCAGGGCGCGCCGCCGATGTCGCGGACGGCAAAGGAAAGGCCGCAAACCGCGCGGCCCGGCGCGGGCGAACGGCCTAGAACGCTGGGCAGGCAATGCCAGAACGACGGGAGACGTGCATGAGCGAGGCAGAGGCGACGACGGGGCGCCGGGGCCGCGGCGGTGGCGGTGCCGCGCGGCGTGCGGCGCGCAGCAATCCGGGCATCGAGACGGCGCGGTTCATTACCCGCAACATCCCCGATTTCGAGGTCCTGACGCCCGAGGCGCTGGAAATCATCGAGACCAATGCCGAGACGGTGCTGGCCGAGATCGGCATCAACTTCGTCGACAATCCGGCCGGGCTTGCGCGCTGGCGCGAGGCCGGGGCCGAGCTCGAGGGCGAACGCGTGCGCATCCCGCGCGGGCTTGCGCGCAAGCTTTGCGCCACCGCGCCCGCGCGCTTTACCCAGCATGCCCGGAACCCCGCGCGCAATGTCGAGATCGGAGGCCGCAATCTGGTGCTGGCGCCGGTCTACGGTCCGCCTTTCGTGCGCGACATCGAGGGCGGGCGGCGCTATGCGACGATGGAGGATTTCCGCCGCTTCGTGCAGCTGGGGCAGATGTCGAAATGGCTGCACCATTCCGGCGGCACCGTCTGCGAACCGACCGACATCCCCGTCAACAAGCGCCATCTGGACATGCTGCATGCCCATATGACGCTGTCGGACAAGCCGTTCATGGGCTCGGTCACGGATCCGTCGCGGGCCCGGGATTCGGTGGCGATGTGCGAACAGCTCTTCGGCGCCGATTTCGTGGCCGAGAACACGGTGATGACCTCGCTGGTCAACCTCAACTCGCCGCTGACCTTCGATGCAACCATGATGGGCGCGCTCGAGGTCTATGCTGCGGCCAACCAGGCCTGCATCATCTCGCCCTTCATCGTCGGCGGGGCGATGGCGCCGGTGACGGTGGCGGGCACGCTGACCCAGGTGCTGGCCGAAGTGATGGCGGGCGTGGCCTATTCGCAGCTGGTGCGGCCCGGCGCGCCGGTAATCTTCGGCGCCTTCGTGACCTCGATCGACATGAATTCGGGTGCGCCGACCTTCGGTACGCCCGAGGCGAGCCAGATCCTCTCGGGCGCGGGTCAGCTGGCGCGGCGCCTGGGGCTGCCATTCCGCTCGGGCGGCGCGCTTTGCGGATCGAAGCTGCCCGATGCGCAGGCCGCCTACGAGACCGCGAACACGCTGAACGCGGCGCTGCTGGGCGGCGTCAACTTCATGCTGCACTCGGCCGGTTGGCTGGAAGGCGGGCTGGTCGCGAGCTACGAGAAATTCGTGATGGATGCCGATCAGCTCGGGGCGCTGCACCGGATGGCGGCAGGGGTCGCGACCGACGAGGCGGCACAGGCGATGGACGCGCTGCGCGAGGTGGGCCCGGGCGGGCATTTCCTTGGCTGCGCCCATACCCAGGCGCATTTCCGCGAGGCGTTCTGGCGGACCGATCTGCTTGACTACAAGCCGTTCGAGACCTGGGACGAGGAAGGCGCGCGCGACACTGCCACGCTGGCCTCGGACCGGGTCCGCAAGCTTCTGGCCAGCTTCGAGGCGCCGGCGCTCGATCCGGCGCGGCGCGAGGCGGTCGAGGATTACATGGCCCGGCGCAAGGCGGAAATGCCGGACGCCTTCGTCTGACCCGAGGCCGCCGCACAGGGGGCGGCGCGGCCCTGGCCGGGCCCGCCCCTCAACCGGACGAGCGCGGGCTGTCGATGTCGCAGATCAGCCGGGCCTCGGCCACCAGCGCGATCAGCAATTCGACATGCCGTGCGATCGAATACCCGGCGTCGCCCGACTGCCGGATCTCTTCCATGCGCTCTTCCTGTTCGATCAGCCAGTTCAGCACGGTGCGCGCGCTGCCCGGCATCCGTCCCTGCATCAGTCGGATGAGGTCGCGGTCGCGGCGGTAATCGGCCAGACCGAACCGGGCGGCCCGCACCAGCAGGCGGGGACGACAGAGCGTGGCAAGAGTTGCGGGAAGCATGTTCATGGCAGGATCTCCGGGTAATGACACGGAGCACCCTTGCACAACCTAAGCGGGTGTTGCGCCCCCGATGAAGGCTGCGAACTCTATCCACAGAAATCTTTGTGATTTGGAAACAATAATGAATGCTCGATTAAAGGGTTAACTGTAACGTAACTAAATCAACCTTGAATTGAAAATGCGACTTGGCGGCATCCGTGCCTCGGCCGCATTTCCAGAGAGCCGAAGGAGGGTGTGCAGTGGTTACGCATCGCCAGTTGCAATCCGCGCCGGCATGGCTGCCCCAGGCAGCGCGGCTCTATCTGGCGCATACCGAAGGGGGCGTGTCGCTGCGCGCCCTTGCCCGGATCGAGGGGTGTCATCCCTCGACCGTGATGCGGCAGGTGCGTCGGGTCGAGACCCGGCGCGACGATCCCCTGATCGACGATGCGCTGAGCCGCCTTGGCGGTCAGGTCGCCCAGCCCGAATCCCACAAGGAGACTCCCTACATGTCCTCGACAATGCGTTCGTGTCGTCCGGTGGCGGACGAGGCCACGATCAGTCGCGAGGCGCTGCGCATCCTGCGGCGCCTGAACGAACCGGGTTCGTTCATGGCCGTTGCCCGCGACATGGAGAAGGCCGCGATCCTGCGTGAAAGTGCCGAAGGCCAGACGACGCGGACGGCGGTCGTGGACCGCTCTGTTGCCGAGGCCTTCGCGCTGAAGGACTGGATCGTCTGCCGCAACCGCGGCCGGGTCACGATCTATGATATCAGCACGGCGGGGCGGGCGGCGCTGAAGCGGCTGCAGGCGCGCGAGGCCGCGCGTCGCGACGGCGCCACCGAGCCGGCCTCGGCCTTTGCCGAGCAGCATCGCGACTGGGACGAGGGCAAGACGGCGCGGGCCGAACGGATCCGCTTCAACCGGGCCGAGTCGCCGCTGTCGATACTGGCGCGGCGCAAGGAAAAGGACGGCAAGCCCTTCCTGACCCATGATCTGGTCGCGGCGGGCGAGCGCTTGCGGGAGGATTTCGAGGTGGCCCAGCTTGGCCCGCGGGTGGCGCAGAACTGGGACCGGTTCCTGACCGGCGGCGATCGCGGCGCGTTTTTCGGCCATGACGGTCCGGCCGAGGGGGCGAGCGCGGCACGGGCGCGGGTGAATGCCGCCCTGCGCGAGCTGGGACCGGGGCTTGGCGATGTGGCGCTGCGCTGCTGCTGTTTCCTCGAGGGCCTGGAACAGGCCGAGAAGCGCATGGGCTGGTCGGCCCGCTCGGGCAAGATCGTGCTCAGGATCGCTTTGCAGCGGCTCAAGCGGCATTACGAGACCCTTGGCGATCATGGCGGCATGATCGGCTAGCCGGAGCCGCCCTGTCGACGGCCCCGGTCGTCGCCGCCCGGGGTCAGGGCATCAGGCGGCGGACATAGCCCGGAAGCGCGAAGGCGGCCTTGTGGACCTCGGGCGTATAATACTCGGTCGAGAGCCCGGCTGCTGCCGCCCGGGCCTCGAGCTCGGCCAGGGTGACCGCACGCCCCGGCCCGTCGGTGCCCCAGCCGAAGGCCATCGGCCCGCCGGCATAGGTCGGCACCGTTGCCAGGTAGCATCCCCAGTCGGCAAAGAGCGCCTTGAAGGCGCGCATCGAATTGGTCAGTTCCTTGCCCTGGACGAACGGCACCCCGTTCTGCGTCACCAGGATGCCGCCCTCGGTCAGCGCGCGCTTGGCATGGCCGTAGAAGCTGTCGGTGAACAGCACCTCGCCCGGGCCGACCGGATCGGTGGAATCGATGACGATCACGTCGTATTTCTGCTGGGTATTGCGCATGAAGGCGGCGCCGTCATCAATCACCAGGTTCAGCCGCGGGTCGTCGAAGGCGCCCTGGCTGATGCCGGGCAGGTAGGTCTTGCAGAATTCGACCACGCCCGCGTCGATCTCGACCATGGTGACCTCCTCGACCGAGGCATGGCGCAGCGCCTCGCGCGCCATCCCGCCATCGCCGCCGCCGACGATCAGCACCCGCCTGGCCGCGCCATGGGCGAGGATCGGCACATGGGTCAGCATCTCGTGATAGATGAAATTGTCGGCCTCGGTCACCTGCACCACGCCGTCCAGCGTCATCACCCGGCCGAAACTCGGATTGTCGAAGACCCTCAGCCGCTGGTGTTCGGTCTGGCTGTCATAGAACACCTCGGTCTCCTGCAGCGCCTGGCCATAGCCCTTGTGCAGGCGTTCGAGGGTCCAGCCCGGGATCGGGGTGTCTGTCATTGCGTTGCTCCTTGACTTCTATCGTTTGGAAGACCCGGTTTTGGGCTCAGGTCTGAAAGGCCCCGGCCGGGGCATGCGCGCCCGCCGGGGTCGGATGCAGATGGTGCTCGTGCAGCAGGGGACGGCTCAGCCTGTCGGCCGCGTCCCGGGCCAGCGCGAAATGGCGGTGGCGGTTCTGCTTGCGCGGCCGGATCGGCCCGGCCTCGGCTTGCGGTGGCAGATGCCCCGAGGCGACGGCGGGGGTGATCCCGGCCGTGCTCAACGCCCGTCCCGCCAGATGCGCCGTCAGGATAGAGGCGCGTCTCGGGGCGTCGATCCGTGCGGCGATGATGGGCGAAATGTCGGGGCCATCCTTCATGGCGCAAGCCTTCCGGGCCTTGGCTTCGGGGGCAAGCCGAAAGCCCTGTGCGTGCCCCTCGGGAAGCGCCGGACCGCCTGTTCCGGGAGAATGAATGGCTCGGGGGCCGTTCGGCAGACCGCCTCAAGGGGAAAGAGACCGACAGGCATGACGGCCGGAGTGCAGGGCCGTCGATCCGCCGCGCGCCGGGCCGGATCTGCGCGCATTGGCTCGGAAGCTGCTGCGCCTCGTGCCGACCTTGCCGGGCTGTCACCGCATCTGTTGCAGGATATGGGCCTATTAAAACAAGGCGCGCCGCGAGGCAGCGCGCCCGTTCTGTCAGCGATGAGCACGTCGTCCCCGCGGTCAGGCCGCGACGCGCGCGGCCACCACGTCCTCGCCGCGCAGCAGCTCCTTGACCCGGACGTCGCCCGCATCGAAGGCCGCGCGCAACACCTCGACCGCCCGCCAGGGCTCGGCATCGCCGCACATGAAGACGTCGAAGGCGCCATAGCCGATCTCGGGCCATGTATGCACCGAGATATGGCTTTCGGCCAGCACCGCCACGCCGCTTACGCCCTGCGGGCTGAACTTGTGCGTGTGGATATGCAGAAGCGTCGCGCCGCATTCGTCGACGCAGTCGCGGAACGCCTTCTGGATCCGGTCCTCGTCATCGAGACCGTCGCCATCGACCACCTCGATGATCAGATGGGTGCCGGCAAAGATCCGGCCTTCACGGCGAATGAAATGGTCGTCACGCGCAACGTCGAAGACGTCGCGAGTGGCGTCGACGGCCGGGTGGCCGTGGTGATCTTCCGCATGGGCGCCTGTCTCCAGACCGATCCCCAGTCGGAAGAGGTTGGCGTCAGACATGGCGCGCCCCTTCTTACCAGTAGATTGAATCCAGCCGGTCCCTTAGCGCCCCCCCGGGAAGATCCGAAGTTGGGATCGGGTCCGATCGTTTGCGTCACCTATGGAAGGTTGGGGATTCGATCAATAGCAAATTCTGGAAAAAGCCCAGAAAGCGCCGCGAGTCGTGCAGAAATCTGTCTTGCGGCGGCCGCGTCGGGGGCGTGACGGGGCAATGACGTGACGGCGTCTCGCAGAAGCGGAGGCCATGGGAAATTCTTGTCGGGTCAAGTTTGAACGATTAAAACCAACGCATGGGGGCCGTTCCGGGTGGGGCCGCGGCGGTCAGCCATTTGTATAAGTTCTTTTGGAGACGACTTGATATGAAAACGGAATTCCTGCTCGGGGCCGCGTTGGCGGTCTCTCTTGGAGCGGCTGCGCCCGCGGCGACATTGTCGGCATCGGAGATCCTCTCGCAATTCTCGATCGTGACCGCCGGCGATCTCGACACCAACCAGGACAATTACGGCCGCGCCTATGTCGGCGGCAATCTGGAAACCTCGGGCAAGGCCGATTTCGCCAATCGCGACATGCCGGTCTCGGCCTATCCCGACGTGATCGTCGAGGGCAATGCGCGCGGGCCGGGCAGCATTCGGGTCGGCTCCGGCGGAACCACCCTGGCGGTCCGGGGCGACGTCTCTGTCGATACCGTGCAGTTCGGGGTCGAGCGGACCGGCGAGGTGCTGGTCGGCGGGACGCTGTCGGAGAGCACGAGACAGAATATCAACAACAAGGAAACGCCCACCTTCGACGGTGTCCGGGTCGAAAGCGGACTTGCGGGCGATCCCGGTTTCGAGGCGCTGTTCCCGACCGACATGGTCGAAACCCTGAACAGGGCGTCGGAGGATCTGTCGGCGCTTGCAGCGACCGGAGCCGCCACGGTCAGCGGCGGCAACACGCTGAACATCGACGCCACCAGCGGCGGGCTCAACGTCTACAATTTCGATATCTCCGATTTCGGCGGCGCCATCGGTCAGATCGATTTCAGCCTGGGCGCGACCGACACCCTGATCCTGAATGTGTCGGGGTCTTCGATCCTGTTCGAGGACAATCTGCTGGGCCTGCAGGCCGCCGACGGCCAGCGCATCATCTGGAATTTCTACGAGGCGACCGCGGTCGATATCGATCGGATGGTCTATGGAACGGTGCTGGCCGGCAATGCCGCGCTGACCAATTCGACGGCCATCGAGGGCAATGTCTTCGCGGCCTCGGCCGTTCTGCGCGGTCAGGTTCATCTTCAGCCCTTCGCGGGCGAGCTGCCTCCGACCGATCCGGCCCCGGTTCCGCTTCCGGCCACGCTGCCGATGCTTGCCGCGGGCCTCGGCCTGGTCGGGCTGATGCGCCGCCGCCCGAGCTGAGCCCACAGCGGCTTCAAATGGCGGGCGCCGGCCGGAAAGGGCCGGCGTCCTGCATTTCGGGGCGACCTGATGTGCCTGGAAATGGGGTATTCTGATACCTAATTCATAAGCGCATGAATTATAATGATTAATCAGGCGTCAGCGCTCTTGACCTGCGCGGGGAAATGCTTAGAAAGCGTCCATCCGAGTTCCGGGGCGGTCCACCGTTCCCGGGCCGATCTTTCAGCCGATACAGGGCAGAGCCAATGAAAACCTTTACCGCTACCCCGGCGGATATCGAGAAGAAATGGATCGTGATCGACGCCGAGGGCGTCGTTCTCGGCCGTCTTGCCTCGATCATCGCCATGCGTCTGCGCGGCAAGCACAAGCCGTCCTTCACGCCCCACATGGACATGGGCGACAACGTGATCGTCATCAATGCCGACAAGGTGCAGATGACGGGCAAGAAGCGCAGCGACAAGAAATACTACTGGCATACCGGCCATCCGGGCGGGATCAAGCACCGCACCGCCGCGCAGATCCTCGAAGGCGCCCATCCCGAGCGCGTCGTGACTGCCGCCGTCAAGCGCATGCTGCCGGGCAACCGCCTGAGCCGCCAGCAGATGACCAATCTGCGCGTCTATGCCGGGGCCGAGCATCCCCACGAGGCCCAGAATCCCGAAGTGCTGGACGTCAAGTCCATGAACTCGAAGAACACCCGGAGCGCGTGATGGCCGAAGAAATCAAATCTCTCGACGAGCTGCAGTCGGTCGTGTCCGGCACGCCTGCCGCTTCGGCGGACGAGGATACGCCCCGTGAACCGGTTCGCGATTCGCTCGGCCGTTCCTATGCCACCGGCAAGCGGAAGGACGCGGTCGCCCGTGTCTGGATCAAGCCGGGTTCCGGCAAGGTCACCGTCAACGGCAAGGACATCAACGCCTATTTCGCGCGTCCCGTGCTGCAGATGATCCTGCGCCAGCCCTTCACCGTGGCCGGTGTCGAGGACCAGTTCGACGTGATGGCGACGGTTGCGGGCGGCGGCCTGTCGGGGCAGGCCGGTGCGGTCAAGCACGGCATCTCGAAGGCGCTGCAGCTCTACGATCCGAGCCTGCGCGGCGCGCTCAAGGCGGCCGGCTTCCTGACCCGCGACAGCCGGGTCGTGGAACGGAAGAAATACGGCCGCCGCAAGGCCCGCCGGAGCTTCCAGTTCTCGAAACGCTGATCCGCGTTTTCCGGATTTCGAAGGGCCGTGCCGAAAGGTGCGGCCCTTTTCCTTTGCGGGCCGGACCGTCAACGCTTCCTTGCATGACGGCCGGGCATCGCCCGCGGGACCCGGTCGGAGATCAGCGCGCGTTTGGATCCGCGGATCAGGTCGTCTTCGCGCCTCGGCGCGGGGGCGAGGTGCCGGAAAGGGACGGGCGCTACCGTCCGGATCGGCCTGCGCGATCATGTCGGCCTTGCCAAGCGTGCTGTCGCCAGCAACCGGGAAGGGGCCTTCGCTCGGAACGCCTGATCGCCTGATCGCCTGATCGCCTGCGACAGCAGAGCAGGACGCGAGACTTTGCAAGGATGAAGGCAATCGCCTGAAAGGTCACGGCGCCTCGCATGGACGGCGAAGGCTGCTGCCCTGCTATTCGGCCGCGCTGCGGAAGACCGGCTCCATCTCGTCGAGCGTCTCGGGCGGAAGGTGGCAGAGGATGGAATGGCCGGGCCCAAGCTCGACCATCGGCGGCAATTCGCGGGAGCATAGGTCGCCCGGAACCCTCTGCGCCCAGCGGCAGCGGGTCTGGAACGGGCAGCCGGGCGGCGGGTTCATGGCCGAGGGCACCTCGCCCTCAAGCACGATCCGGGTCTTCTCGATGCGCGTATCGGGGACCGGCACCGCCGAGAGCAACGCCTCGGTATAGGGGTGGTAGGGCGGCGCGAAGACCTCCGCCGTGGGGCCGATCTCGACCACATGGCCGAGATACATCACCATCACCCGGTCGGCGAGATAGCGCACGATCGAGAGGTCATGCGAGATGAAGATCAGTGTGGTCCGGTGCGCGCGCTGGATCTCCATCAGCAGATCGGTCACCGCCGCCTGGACGCTGACATCGAGCGCCGAGACCGGCTCGTCGGCCACCACGATGCGGGCATTGCCGGCAAAGGCGCGGGCGATGCCCACGCGCTGCTTCTGCCCGCCCGACAACTGGCGCGGCATGCGATCGGCGAAATCGCGCGGCAACCCGACTAGATCGAGCAGCTCGAACATCCGTTCGCGTCGCGCGCGGCCGCTCTTGCCGATGCCGAAGACCTCGAGCGCACGCAGGATCTGGCGGCCGACCCGCTGCGCAGGGTTGAGCGTGTCGAACGGGTTCTGAAACACCATCTGCAGATCTGCGACGGTCCGGCGTTTGCGCTTCTGCACCGGGGTGTTCTGCAACTCGTGACCGTCCAGCAGCATCTGCCCGGCGGTCGCGGTCTCGAGCCCGAGCAGCACCCTGGCAAGGGTGGACTTGCCGCAGCCGGATTCGCCGACGATGGCCAGCGTCTCGGCGGTGCGGGCCTCGAAGTTGACGGTCTCATTGGCGCGGAGAAGCGCGCGACGGCGGGGCCCGAACAGGCCTCCGGAGGAGACCTCATAGTGTTTCCGCAGATCGGTGACGGTCAGCACCGGCGGCCCGACCCCGCCTTGGGGCGCGTTTGCCGGTCGGGAGGCGCGGCTTTGCCAGTCGATCTCCTCTAAACGGAGGCAACGCGCCTCATGGCCGCTTTGACGGGTCGTGGGGTCGGGCACCGGCCGCATGGCGATTTCGGTGGCGTCGCAGAGCCCGGCGACGGCATGGGCGCAGCGGGGCGCGAAGTTGCAGCCACGGGGGCGGTCCTGCGGCATCAGGAAACTGCCCGGGATGGTCTCGAGCCGCCCCGTGGTCTTGTCGCTGCCGGGTCGCGGGATCGAGCGGAAGAGCGCCTGTGTATAGGGGTGACGCATCCGCTCGAAGACCTGGCGCACCGGGCCCCGCTCGACCGCTTCGCCCGAATACATCACGCAGATCCGGTCGCAGACCTCGCCTATCAGGCCGAGATTATGCGAGATGAAGAGAAGGGCGGTGCCGTATTTCCGGCCGAGGCCGCGTATCAGGTCGATGATGGCCGCCTCGACGGTCACGTCGAGCGCGGTGGTCGGCTCGTCGAGGATCAGCAGGTCCGGTCGCGACATCAGCGCCATCGCGATCACGATCCGTTGCTGCTGTCCGCCGGAAAGCTGGTGCGGATAGGCGTTCAGGATGCGGCCGGGATCGGGCAGGCCGACATCGGCGACCATCGCCTCGGCCAATGCCCTTGCCTCGGCGCGCGAGGCGCGGCGGTGCAGCATCGGCACCTCCATCAGCTGGCGGCCGATCCGCATCGCCGGGTTGAGGCTTGCCGTCGGCTCCTGGTAGACCATCGCGATCTCGTTGCCGCGGATGCGGCGGAGCTCGGCGGCCGGAAGCTGGCCGAGGTCGCGTCCGCGAAAGCGGATCGTGCCGCCGGTGATGCGGCCGCTCGGGCCGAGATCGCGCAGGATGCCGAGCGCGACGGTGGATTTGCCGCAGCCTGATTCGCCCACGAGTCCGACCGCCTCACCGGCGGAGATCGAGAGCGAGAATGCCTCGACCGCGGGAATGTCGCCCTTGCGCGAGGAAAACCCGATGGAAAGCCGGTCGATGACAAGGAGCGGCTCGGTCATCCGGCGATCCGCTCGGTAAGGGGCACGAATTTTCGACGAAAATTCGTCATCGCGTCAATCCTTCAGGCTTTCCTCGCGGAGCCCGTCCGCAAGCAGGTTCAGGCCCAGAACGAGGCTCATGATCGCAATCGCGGGCACCAGCGGCGGAAACGGCACGAATTGCAGAAGCCCCCTGCCGGCATTGATCGACGTGCCCCAGTCGGGGCTTTCGGGCGGCAGGCCGAGACCGAAGAAGCCGAGCGTGCCCAGAAGGATGGTGGTGTAGCCGATCCTGAGGCAGAAATCGACGAGCAGCGGCCCGCGCGCATTGGGCAGGATCTCCCACAGCATGATGTACCACGCTCCCTCGCCGCGGGTCTGCGCCGCGGCCACGTAATCGCGGCTGCGGAGATCGAGCGTCAGTCCGCGCACGATCCGGAACACCGAAGGCGCGTTGACGAAGACCACCGAGACGAAGACGATCAGCGCGCCCGGGGGCAAGGCCACGAGCCCCAGCGGATCGGCATCCCAGGCGAGCCCGGCATAAAGCCAGCCGCCCAGGACCAGCGTTGTCGCGATCAGTCCGGCGCAGAGCGGCGGGCGGGTCCGGAAGCGCGACTTCCACAGGATCGTCAGGAAGATCAGCGGGAAGAGGAACAGCACTCCCGCCATGTAGCGCGGCACGCCCATCGCCACGATCTCGGGCGTCACCAGCAGGAAGAAAAGCAGGATCACCGGAAAGGCCAGCACCAGATTGGCGAGGAAGGTGAGCCCCGTATCCAGGCGGCCGCCGAGATAGCCGGCCGGCAGCCCGAGCGTGATCCCCACCATGAAGGCGAAGACGGTCGCGGCGGGCGCAATCGCCAGCACCACCCGCGCGCCGCTTACCGCGCGCGAGAAGACATCGCGTCCGAGCGCGTCGCCGCCGAGAAGGTAGTAGCCATAGGCTGTGCCGTCATGGCCGGGCAGGGGGGTGCCGGGCGGCTTGTTCTTCATGCCCGCAATCACGTCGGTGACCGGGTCGAACGGCGCGATCTGCCCGGCGAAAAGCGCGGCGAAGATCCAGAACAGCACCAGCCCGAGCCCGACAGCGCCGGCCGGGTTGCCCGGCAGGTGGCCGAGCAGGCCCAGCCGTCTGCGGAACAGCGCGATCAGCGCGAGGCTCGCCCCAAGCGACAGCCAGACCGGCCAGAGCCGGGTCGCGATCCGCCCCAGAATGCCCTTCGCCTCGGGCGGCGCCAGCATCCCGCCGATCACGAAGGCCAGGATCACCGCCGCCACGGCCCCGAGCGACAGGCGGAAAAGCCCACCCGTCACCCGCGCCGCCTTGCCGGGGCGGAACCGCGCAGCCTCGGACCCCGGGGCGATCCGGCCCCCGGCCAGCAGCGCGACCGGATGGGCGAGCGCGGCAAGCGTCAGGACGACCAGCGCGGTCTCCAGCGCCGGGACCAGCCAGGGGCCCAGCGCGCCGGTCCAGCTCAGCCGCTCCATCCCGGCCCCCTCATGCCACGCGGATCCGCGGGTTCAGAGCCGCATAGCCGATATCGGACAGAAGCTGCGTCGCCAGCACCACGATCACCGCCACCACCGAGACCGCCAGCAAGAGGTCGATGTCGTTGTTCTGCGCGCCCTGGACCAGCGCATCGCCGAAGCCCGGATAGACGAACAGCGCCTCGACGATCACCACCCCGGTCAGGAGCCAGGGGAATTGCAGCATGATCACCGTGAAGGGCGCGATCAGCGCGTTCCGCAGCGCATGGCGCAGCACCACGGCGCGAAAGCTCAGCCCCTTCAGCCGGGCGGTGCGGATATATTGCGCCGTCATCACCTCGGCCATCGAGGCCCGCGTCATGCGGGCGATATAGCCCATGCCGTAAAGCGCCACCGTCACGACCGGCAGGGTGAAGTTATGGAATGTCACGCCGTCGACCGCCGATTTCGCCGAGCCCGTGAACCATTTCAGCCCGACCATGGACGAGGCGAAGAGCGCGACGAAGATCACGCCCGAGACATATTCCGGCGTCGAGGTCGTGGCGATCGAGAATGTCGACAGCCCACGGTCGAGCGCCGAGCCCTCGCGCATCCCGGCCAGCACCCCGATCGCCAGCGCAAGCGGGACCATTACCGCGAAGGCCCAGCCCATCAGGACCCCGGTCCGCTTCAGCCGTTCGGCGATCACCCCGGCCACCGGCTGGCGAAACTTGGTAGAATAGCCCCAGTCGCCCTGCAGCACGCCGCAGAAGCGGGGCGCGGGCGCAGGGTCGGGACGGCCGCGCAGGCAGCGCCCGCCCAGGAGCTTTCCCGCCGCATCGGTCGCGCCTGCCGCAGGCAGCACGCCCAGCCATTCGCCATAGCGCCTCAGCATCGGTTCGGCATAGCCGTTCTTCTCGAGCCAGCGCGCGACCTCGGCATCGGTGATCCGCGCGCCGGCCTGGGTCTTGGCAAGCTTCTCGAGATTGGGCGCGAGATTGGTCAGCATAAAGACGACGAAGCTCATGCAGAGCGCGCTCAGCACCATGGCTCCCAGACGCCCGAGAATGAACCCGATCATGCCGCTCCCTCGCACAGGCGCGCCGGATCAGGCCCAGCCCAGATGGTGGACGTTGATCTCGTATTTCGGATGCATCCCGGCATTCAGCACGCCCTCGCGGGCATGGCGGTAGAGCGAGCGGAAATAGGGGATGATCGCGACGCCCTCATCGACCATCATCTGTTCGAGCCGCGCCATCACCTCGCGCCGGGCGGTATCGTCGGCAATGGCGGTCGCCTGGTCCAGCAGCGCGTCGAAGTCGGCATTGCGAAAGCCGGTTTCGTTCCAGGCCGCGGTCGAGCGATAGGCGAGGTTCAGCATCTGGATGCCGGTCTCGCGGTGGCTCCAGTTGGTCGAGGAGAACGGATATCTGGTCCAGTCGTTCCAGAAGGTCGAGCCCGGCAGCACCGTCCGCCGCACTTTGAAGCCCGCATCGCGGAGCTGTGCCGCGACCGCATCGGTGGTGTTCTTGCGGTAATCGTCGTCGATCGAGATCAGCTCGTGCTCATACTCCATCATCCCGGCCTCCCGCATCAGCCGGAGCGCCTCGGGGATGTCCTGCCGGTGCGGCGCGATCTCGGCATAGTCCGGATGCACCCCCGGCGCGACATGGAAGTTGTTGCGCGATTCCCGGCCGCGCCCCGAGATGCCCAGCTCCAGCGGCACCGCATTGTCGACCGCCAGCGCCAGCGCCCGGCGCACGCGCGGATCGGCATAGGGCCGGATGCCCTCGATCTCGGCCTCCTGATTGGCCCGGATCACCACGGTCGAGGA
Organism: Rhodovulum sulfidophilum DSM 1374; assembly: GCF_001633165.1. Classification (NCBI taxonomy): domain Bacteria; kingdom Pseudomonadati; phylum Pseudomonadota; class Alphaproteobacteria; order Rhodobacterales; family Paracoccaceae; genus Rhodovulum; species Rhodovulum sulfidophilum. Next base: position 2,675,370 of record NZ_CP015418.1, read on the forward strand.
GGTGCCGACCGTGCTTTCCACCCAGCCCAGCGCGGTGAAGATGTCGATGAAATCCGACACCGTCTCATAGGTCATGTCGAACTCGCCCGCATCGGCGCCCGCAAGCCAGGCGGCCGGGTCGGTGCCATAGTCGAGAAACTCGATCCGGTCGAGCCAGGCGCCGTCGCCCCAGTAGCTGTGCTCGGGATTGCGGACCAGGACGATGCGTTCCCCGACGCTGAACTCCTCGAACATGTAGGCGCCGGTGCCGATGCCGTGATCGGCGACCGAGGTGCCGATCCTGTCGCGATGCATCACCGCGGCCGGATAGTCGGTCATGCCGAACATCAGCGTGCCGTCGGGGCGCAGAAGGTGCAGCCGGACGGTCAGATCGTCGACGATCTCGATGGCGCCCTCGGCGGCCTGGCCGTTCTCGACCATGGCCGCCATCCGCGACGGCATGGAATTGCCTTCGACCGAGCTGTCGCACCAGCCCGCGAGGTTCGCCGCCACATCCTCGGCGGTGAAGGCCTCGCCGGTGTTCCAGGTCACGCCGGGGCGGAGCTTCAGCGTGTATTCGGTGGCGTCGCCATTGGCCTGCCAGCTTTCCAAGAGCATCGGGCGCAGGGTGCCGTCGCGTTTCAGCTCGGCCAGGTATTCGACGATGCCGCGGCTCTCGTTGGCCTTTTCCGACCAGTCATAGGTCCGCGGATCGGAAAGCTCGCGGCAATCCATCTGGATCCGCAGCGTGCCGCCCCGACGGGGCGCGGGCTGGGCGCGGGCGGGGGCAGGCCGGCCGATCAGCCCGTAGGCCGCGCCCGCGCTCAGGCCCAGCGCCGTCGCCCGGCCCAGAAACTCGCGCCGGTCCATCAGGCCCGCCCGATATTCGCGCGCATAGAGTTCTGCGGCCGGATGGGGCCGGTCGGGGCGGTCGGACGGCGTGGTCATGGCTCGGATCTCCCTGTCGAACGCGCCGCACCTGGCGCGAGCGGCCGGGGCGGCTTTGCCTGGCCGCGCGCGCGGGCGCACGGGGCTCTGGGGCGCCGCGATCGTCCGGACCTTCCCTGCGTCCGTCGCCTCTCACGGCATATGGTTCAGCAAAGACGACATCCCCCGGCGATGCAACCCTCGGCTTCGGTTCCGGGGAACGCCCCGCGCAAGCCCTGCGCAGATCAGCCGTTGTCGCGGGCCCGATACCCGCATCGCGTCAGTGACCCTTGCGGAACCGGCTGGGCGAGGCGCCCGCCCGGGCCTGGAAGGCGCGGGTGAAATAGGCGGGCGAGGCATAGCCAAGCGCCGAGGCGATTTCCTTGATCGGCGCCCTCGTATCGGCCAGAAGCCGCCTTGCCTCGCTGATCTTGCGCTCGGCCAGAAGCTCGGAGGCGCTGCGCCCGCAGGTGCGGTTGCAGACCCGCGTCAGATGGGTGGGCGTCACGCCCAGCGCGGCCGCATAGTCCGAGACGGACCTGGCCGAGCGGAAGTCCTTCTCGACCAGCGCGGCGAAGCCCGAGGCCAGCCTGCGCGCGGGATCGGGGCGGCCGGTCCCGGCCTCGTCCAGGGCGATCTGACGGTCGAGCCAGACCGAGACCAGCCCCGCGAGATGCCGGATCGCACGCCGGGCTTCGGGCCGCTTGCCTTCAAGTTCGCGCTGCAGGCTCTCGACCAGAAACGTCAGTTCGGCCTGCACCGCGCCGTCGCGGATGCGCAGGTGATGCGGCCCCTCGGGCAGCTCGATATCGGGCAGGCCCGCGAAGACGATGCCGGTGCCGTAGACCTGGCTTGTCATCTCGAAGCCATGCATGGTGTGTGCCGGGATGAAGACGGCGTTATGGGCGCCATAGCCCCGGGTGACGCCGCCGACGGTGATCCGGCCCTGGCCCTTGGTGATCCAGAGAAGCTGTGGCGCCGAATAGCTCCGCATCGCCTCTACCCGCCACCGGCTGCCATTGGTCAGGCGCGAGAACGGAACCAGGCGAAGTTCGGAAAACAGCGACATCAAGAAAAATCCCGGGCGCAAGGGGGGCGCAAAGCTTAGCAGCGCGCCGATCTTGGTCCGATTCGGAGGACCGGTAAAGCATGCCCGGGCGGGGGAGGGCGGTTCAGCCCGCAGGCCGGCGCGGCCAGTTTCCCAGCCGCGAGCGGAACCAGCTGCGCTGTCGCTTGGCATATTGGCGCGAGGCGGTCTTGGCGGCGGCGATGGCTTCGGCAAGCGGCATCTCGCCCCGCAGATACGCCACCAGATCGGGCGCGCCGATGGCCTTGGCCGAGAGCAGCGCCGGATCCCAGCGGGGCAGGTTGGCCCGGACCTCCTCCAGCGCACCCTCCGCCATCATCCGCTCGAAGCGCGCATCGATCCGGGCATTCAGCCAGTCGCGCCCGGCTTCGATCACCATGGGCTGCGCGGCGCCGGGCGGCAGCAGCGGGGGCGGGGTCTCGTCCTGCCAGGCGGCAAGCCCGCGGCCGGTGGCCTGCTGCACCTCCCAGGCGCGCTGCACCCGGACCGGGTTCCGCCGGTCGATCCGCGCAAGGGTGTCGGCATCGAGCGCATCAAGCAGCGCCTCATGCCCCTCGGAGGCCAGGCGCCGGTCGGCCTCGGCTCGGATCTCGGGCGGGGTCGGCGGGATCTCGGCCAGCCCCTCGGTCAGTGCGGTGAAGTATAGCCCGGTGCCGCCGACCACGATCGGGCGTTCGGGGCCTTCCAGCAGGGGCGCCAGATCGCGCAGCCAATGGCCGACCGAATAATCCGCCGTGAACGGGACATGGCCGTAAAGCGCATGCGGCACCCGCGCCGTCTCGTCCGGGCCGGGGCGCGCGGTCAGCACCTGCCAGCCCTCGAAGACCTGCAGCGCATCGGCATTGACGATCACGCCGCCCTGCGCCTCGGCGATGGCCAGCGCCAGCGCCGACTTGCCGCTGGCGGTCGGCCCCGCGATCAGAACCGGCCGGTCAGGGTCGAGATCGGGCAGACCTGTCGCCCCGGTTCCGACCTGTTGGGCGTTGAACCCGTCCCGCTTTTCCGACATGGTGCCGCCCGACTGACATTCCTGAAAACAGAGGCAGACCATATGAGCGACGGCAGCGCCGATCAACCGAAGCCGGCCTATAACCGCGTGCTTCTGAAAATCTCGGGCGAAGCTCTGATGGGCGATCAGGGCTACGGCCTTCACCCGCCGACGGTCGAGCGCATCGCCCGCGAGGTCAAGGCGGTGCGCGACCTGGGCGTCGAGATCTGCATGGTGATCGGCGGTGGCAACATCTTCCGCGGGCTGCAGGGCTCGGCCCAGGGGATGGAGCGGACCACCGCCGATTACATGGGGATGCTGGCGACCGTGATGAATGCGCTGGCGATGCAGTCGGCGCTGGAAGAGATGGGCGTTTTCTGCCGGGTGGTCTCGGCGATCCGGATGGACGAGGTGGCCGAGCCCTATATCCGCCGCCGCGCGGTGCGGCACCTCGAGAAGAAGCGCGTCATCATCTTCGCCGCGGGCACCGGCAACCCCTATTTCACCACCGATACCGCGGCGACGCTGCGCGCCAACGAGATGGCCTGCGAGGCGATCTTCAAGGGCACCAAGGTCGACGGGGTCTATGACAAGGACCCGGTCAAGCATGACGATGCCGTGCGCTATGACGAGATCAGCTATGACGATTGCCTGGTGAAGAATCTCAAGGTGATGGACGCCTCGGCGATCGCGCTGGCGCGCGACAACGACCTGCCGATCATCGTCTTCAGCCTGGACGAGCCGGGCGGCTTCCGCGGCATCCTTGCCGGGCAAGGCACCTATACAATCGTGCACGGATAACGGTATAGCAACCGAAACACACGACTTCACGAGGCAACGGGAAGAGAAGAGACCATGGCGGAAGACGAGCTGGATATCGACCTTGACGACCTGACCCGCCGGATGGACGGCGCCATGGCGTCGCTCAAGCACGAGTTTTCCTCGCTCCGGACGGGGCGCGCCTCGGCCAGCATGCTCGACCCGGTCACGGTCGAGGCCTATGGCACGCCGACCCCGATCAACCAGGTGGGCACGGTCAACGTGCCCGAGCCGCGGATGGTCACCATCAATGTCTGGGACAAGTCGATGGTGAACAAGGTCGAGAAGGCGATCATGGAATCGGGGCTGGGGATCAATCCGCAGACCAACGGCACCATCATCATGCTGCCGATCCCCGAACTGAACGAAGAGCGCCGCAAGGAACTGACCAAGGTCGCGGCCCAATATGCCGAACAGGCCCGCGTGGCCGTGCGCAACGTGCGCCGCGACGGCATGGAGCAGCTCAAGAAGGCCAAGGCAGCCGGCATGGGCGAGGATGACAACAAGATCTGGCATGATGAGATCCAGACCCTGACCGACAAGTACATCGCCCAGGTCGACAAGGCGCTCGAGACCAAGCAGCAGGAAATCATGCAGGTCTGACCTCGGTTGGTCCGGCAGGGTCGGAAAGGGAGGCGGCGTGGCCGCGAAGGACAACAACCAGAGCGGACCCGTCCATGTCGCCGTCATCATGGACGGCAATGGCCGCTGGGCGCAGATGCGCGGGCGGCCGCGCCTCTTCGGGCACCAGGCCGGGGCGCGGCGGGTGCGCGAGATCGTCGAGGCCTGTCCCGATCTGGGCATCCGCTATCTGACGATCTTCGCCTTCTCGACCGAGAACTGGCGCCGGACCCAGGTCGAGGTCACCGGGCTGATGACGCTGTTCCGCCGGTACATCCAGAAGGAGGCGACGGCGCTTCTGCAAAAGGGCGTGCGGGTGCGCTTCATCGGCGACCGCGACCGGCTCGATCCCAAGCTCGTCGGCATGATGCAGGCGCTGGAAAAGATCACCGCCGGCAACGAGAAGGTGAACCTGACGGTCGCGATCAATTATGGCGGCCGCGACGAGGTGGCGCGGGCCACCAAGCGGCTGGCGCGCGAGGTGGCGGCCGGGCGGCTCGATCCCGAGGATGTGGATGCCGAGACGCTGGCGCATTTCCTCGATACCTGCCTGCTGCCCGACCCCGATCTGGTGATCCGGACCTCCGGCGAGGCGCGGATCTCGAACTTTCTGCTGTGGCAGTCGGCCTATGCGGAATATGAATTCACGCCCGTGCTCTGGCCCGATTTCACCTCGGCGCATTTCGCCGAGATCGTCGGCAATTACAGTGCGCGCGAGCGGCGCTATGGAGCGGTATTGAGCTGATGGCTTCGGGTGGGTCCTGGGAAGATCTGCTGCCCCGTCTGGGGTCGGCAGCGGTAATGGCGACCATCGGCGTGCTGGCGGTCTGGCTGGGCGGGGCCTGGTTCACCGGGCTCGCGGCGCTGGTCTCGGGCACGATGGTCTGGGAACTGACGCGGATGATGGTGCCGGGCGCGTCCGGACGGCTGCCGATCCAGATGGCGCTGGTCTCGGGCGCGACGGTTTTCGTCGCCTGGCTTCTGCCGCCCTATGCGGCCTTCCCGCTGCTGGCCATTCCCTGCGTGATCGGCGCCTGGCAATTGCCGCGCGACCGCGGCATCTATCTGGCCTTCGCCATGGCGATGCTGGTCACGGGCTACGGGCTGGCGAGCTTCCGCGCCGATCACGGCATCGTCTGGCTGGTCTGGCTGATCCTCGTGGTGATCGCGACCGATGTGGCGGGGTATTTCGCCGGCCGCTTCATCGGCGGGCCCAAGTTCTGGCCCAGGGTCAGCCCCAAGAAGACCTGGTCGGGGATCCTGGGCGGCTGGTTCGCGGCGATGCTGATCGGGCTGATCTTCCTCAGCTTCACCACGGCGGGTCCCGATCTGCCCTGGATCTCGATGGCGCTGTCCTTTGCCAGCCAGATGGGCGACGCCGCCGAAAGCGCGCTAAAACGCCGCGTCGGCGTGAAAGACAGCTCGTCGCTCTTGCCCGGCCATGGCGGATTGTTCGACAGGTTCGACGGTCTGCTGGGCGCCTCCCTGTTCATGCTTCTGGTGGCTCAGCTTGTCTATGTCCCTGAAGTGAGGTTCTGAACGGCATGCAAAGACGGCGGATCACCGTATTCGGTGCGACCGGCTCGATCGGCGAAAACACCATCGACCTTCTGACCCGGCAGGGCGGGGCCGGGACCTACGACATCGTCGCGCTGACCGGCGGCCGGAACGTGAAACGTCTGGCCGAGCAGGCCATCGCGCTGAAGGCCGATCTGGCCGTGACCGCCTTCGACGACTGTCTGGACGACCTGAGGGCGGCGCTGGCCGGATCGGAGGTCGAGGCCGCGGCAGGTCCGGCCGCGCTGATCGAGGCGGCGGCGCGGCCCGCCGACTGGTTCATGTCGGCCATCGTGGGCTTTGCCGGGCTGGCGCCGGGGCTGAGGGCGCTTGAACATGGCACGACGCTGGCGCTGGCGAACAAGGAAAGCCTGGTGGCTGCCGGGCCGCTGCTGCTTGGCACCGCCGCCAAGCATGGCGCGCGGGTGCTGCCGGTCGACAGCGAGCATTCGGCGGTGTTCCAGGCGCTGGTGGGCGAGGACATGGCGGCGGTCGAGCGGGTGATCATCACCGCCTCGGGCGGCGCCTTCCGCGACTGGCCTATCGAGGATCTGGCCAGGGCCACGCCCGAACAGGCCTCGTCGCATCCGAACTGGGCGATGGGGCGGCGGATCACGATCGATTCCGCCTCGATGTTCAACAAGGGCATGGAGCTGATTGAAACCAAGGAATATTTCGGGATCGCGCCCGATAAGATCGAGGCCCTGGTCCACCCGGAATCCCTGATCCACGCCATGGTCGGCTATCGCGACGGCGCGATCATGGCCCATGTCGGTCCGCATGACATGCGCCATGCCATCGGCTATGCGCTGAACTGGCCCGAGCGCGCGGCGCTGCCGGTCGAGCGGCTCGATCTGACCAAGATCGCTCGGCTGACCTTCCGCCCGGCCTGCGAGACGCGCTGGCCCGCGCTCCGGATTGCGCGCGAGGTGATGGAGGCGGGCGGCATGGCCGGGGCGATCTTCAACGCCGGCAAGGAGGCGGCGCTTGATGCCTTCCTCGCCCGCGAGATCGGATTCACCCGGATGTCGGACGTGGTTGCCGAGGTTCTTGACCGGCTTTCCGCCGATACCGCATTGATGAATTCCGCGCTCGACCTTGAGAACGTGCTGCGGGTGGACCATCTGGCACGGGAAGAGGCCGCGCGCACCGTCCGGTCGATGCTGCACTGAAGATGCCGCACTGAACAAGAACAAGGCTGGAATTCATTGGATATCGCTTCGCTGATTCCCTCTTTCGGGAATGCCGCCTTCACCGTCGCTGCCTTCGTCGTGGCGCTGTCGGTGATCGTCACCGTACATGAATACGGCCATTACATCGTCGGCCGCTGGACCGGGATCCGGGCCGAGGTGTTCTCGCTGGGCTTCGGGCCGGTTCTGGCCTCGCGGGTCGACCGGCGCGGCACCCGCTGGCAGATCGCGGCGCTGCCGCTTGGCGGCTATGTGCGCTTTCTGGGCGACTCCGACGGGGCCAGCGGCAAGGACGCCGCCGCCATGGCCGGGATGGATGCGGATGACAGGCGCCATACCATGCATGGCGCGCCGCTCTGGGCGCGGGTGCTGACCGTGGCGGCGGGGCCGGTGTTCAACTTCGTGCTGTCGATTGCGGTCTTCGCGATGCTGGCGGTGGTCAGCGGGGTCGCCATCGAACCGCCGACCGTGGGCAAGCTGCAAAGCTTGCCCGCCGCGCAATCCGCGCTTCGCGAGGGCGACACGATCCTCGCGCTCGACGGCCGCGCGACGCCCGATTACAGCACCTTCTACGATGCCGTGGCGGACCTGCCGGTCGATGGCGAGACCGCCTATCTCGTGCGCCGCGACGGGGTCGAACAGGAGGTCGCCGGGCCCTATCCCTTCCCGCCGGTGGTCTCGGCGATCCAGCCGAAATCGGCCGCGATGGAGGTCGGACTGAAAGAAGGCGACGTGGTGACCGCCATCGACGGCAAGCCGATCCGGGCCTTCAGCCAGTTGCAGGACGTGGTGACCGCCTCGGAGGGCGCGCCCATCGACCTGACCGTCTGGCGCGATGGCGAGACGCTGAACCTGTCGCTGACGCCCAGGCGGATGGACATGCCCAATGCCGATGGCGGCTTCGAGACGCGCTGGCTGATCGGCATGACCGGCGGGCTGGCCTTCGAGCCCGCGACCCGGATGGCGGGGCCTCTCGAGGCGCTGTCCTATGGCGCCGATCAGCTTGGCTTCATCGTGCAGTCGAGCCTTTCGGGGCTGTATCACATGATCGCGGGCAAGATCAGCTCGTGCAACCTCTCGGGGCCGCTCGGCATCGCCGAATCCTCGGGCGCCGCGGCCAGCCAGGGGCTGGAAAGCTTCGTCTGGTTCATCGCCATGCTCTCGACCGCGGTCGGGCTTCTGAACCTGTTTCCCATCCCGGTTCTCGATGGCGGGCATCTGGTGTTTTACGCCTATGAAGCGGTGGTGGGGCGTCCGCCCAGCGACAAGGCGCTCCGGGTTCTGATGGCGGCCGGTTTCGCGCTGCTGATCGGCTTGATGGTGTTCGCGCTCAGCAACGACATCTTCTGCCCCTGATCTTCCGCCCTTTGCGGGAGCCGGTCTCCTTCGTCAGATCGCTGCCCCGATGCGGCATGTGAGGGAAGGCCGTCTCTCTGTGGCGGAGCGCAGGATGCGGACCGAACAGCCCCTGCGCATATCGCACGGACGTAGTCTGGGTATGGGGCGCAGCGGCGAAGGCATCGCGGTCCGATCTGAACCGGGACCGGGCGCTCTTTCCTGCCGGGATTGCGCTTGTCCTGGTGCCGCAGGATATCGCGCAGCGGTCGCGTCCTTCCGGGCGTCGGGCCGCCGCGCGGCCGGTGCCCGCCGCCACTTTGGGGAAAGGGGGGCAACGTTAGGTCATTTTCCTGGCTTCGGCCTTTTGACAAAGCCCCGCCCGCGGGCTAGCAAGGCGGAAACAAAGCGTCACCTTGGGACGGGTACATGACCAAAGCTTCGCAGGGATTTCTCGGCACCGGGCCGGGGGCTCGAAACCTCGCCTTCTCGGCCGTCGCGCTGGCCGTCGGGCTCGGCGCGGGGATGCCGCAACTTGCCCTGGCGCAGAGCTACAGTTTTTCCAATGTGCGCGTCGAAGGCAATGAGCGGGTCGATGCCTCGACCGTGGCCACCTATGCCGATATCGGCCGGGGCGAGACCGTTTCGGCCGCGCGGCTGAACGATGCCTATCAAGCCATTGTCGACACCGGTCTTTTCGAATCCGTCGAGCTGGTGCCGCAGGGCGGAACGCTGGTCATCAAGGTGACCGAATATCCGACGGTGAACCGCATCAGCTTCGAGGGCAATGCGCGCATCAAGGACGAGGATCTGCAAAGGATCATCAAGTCCCAGTCGCGCCGGGTCTATTCGCCTGCCACCGCCGAGGCCGATGTAGCCGCCATCATCGCCGCCTATGAGCAATCCGGCCGCATCGCCGCCACGGTCACGCCCAAGATCATCGAGCGGTCCGAGAACCGCGTCGATCTGGTGTTCGAGATCGTTGAAGGTGCCGTGGTCGAGATCGAGCGCATCTCTTTCGTCGGCAACCGCGCCTATTCCGAAGGCCGTCTGCGCCGTGCGCTCGGCACCAAGCAGGCCGGCATCCTGCGGCGCGTGATCCGCTCGGACACCTTCGTCGCCGACCGGATCGAGTTCGACAAGCAGGTGCTGAGGGATTTCTACATGTCCCGCGGCTATGTCGATTTCCAGGTCCTGTCGGTCACGCCCGAATTGACGCGCAACCGCGATGCCTATCTGCTGACCTACAATATCCGGGAAGGGCAGAAGTTCCATTTCGGCAGCGTCACCACAAGCTCGGACCTGTCCGAGATCGACCCCGACGAGTTCATGGCCGCGGCAAAGGTCTCGGAAGGCGATACCTACACGCCGCTGGCGATCGAGAATACCGTCGCCCGGATGGAGCGGCTTGCCGTCCAGAAGGGGCTGAATTTCATCCGCATCACCCCGCGGATCACCCGCAATGACCGCGACCTGACGCTCGATGTCGAATTCGTGGTCGAGAAGGGGCCGCGGGTCTTCGTCGAGCGGATCGATATCGAGGGCAACGCCACCACGCTCGACCGGGTGGTGCGGCGCCAGTTCCGCACCGTCGAAGGCGACCCCTTCAACCCGCGTCAGATCCGCCAGACCGCGGACCGTCTCCGCGCGCTTGGCTTCTTCGCCAATGCCGAGGTCTCGGCGCGCGAGGGCACCAGCCCCGACCAGATGATCGTTGACGTCAATGTCGAGGAACAGCCCACCGGGTCGCTTTCCTTCGGTCTGAGCTATTCGCAGATCGACGGGGCCGGCGCCGCGCTTTCGTTCAGCGAGAACAACTTCCTCGGCCGCGGCCAGTATCTCAGCTTCCGGCTCGATACCGGCACCGACAACGCCACCTCGCGCTTTGTCTTCGTCGAGCCGGCCTTCCTGGGCCGCAATGTCCGGTTCCGCTTCGCGGCCACCTATGCCCAGACCGACAGCGGCAACTATGACAGCGAATACGACACCCAGAAGATCGAGATCTCGCCGTCGCTCGAATTCCCGATCTCCGAGAATGGCCGGTTCGAGCTGCGCTATGCGGTCGGCGAGAACACCTTCAAGAACTACGAGGGGTCGTCGAGCTACCTTCAGGCCGAGGCAGAGGATCCGGGTCAGACCTATTCCAAGATCGGGTATGGCTTCACCTACGATACCCGCCGCAGCGGGCTCGACCCGAATTCGGGGATCGTGCTGAAATTCAACCAGGACTATGCCGGTCTGGGCGGCGATCTCGAATTCGTCGAGACCACGGCGCTGGCCGGGGCCCAGCAGATGGTCTGGAACGAGGAAGTCACCCTGCGCGCCGAGCTTGAGGGCGGGGTGCTGTCGATGCTCGGCAATTCGAAAAGCCGGGTGACCGAGCGCTATTTCCTCAATGGCAAGATCCGCGGCTTCGACGGCAACGGTCTGGGCCCGCGCGACGGCGCCGACAAGGAGGCGCTTGGCGGCAACATGTATGCCGTGGCCCGGTTCGAGGCCGAGTTCCCGCTGGGCCTGCCGGCCGAATACGGCATCACCGGCGGCCTCTTCGCCGATTTCGGCTCGGTCTGGGGGCTCGACGATGGCGGCGCCATCGATGACAGCTTCCATCTGCGCTCGGCTGTCGGCTTCTCGGTGTTCTGGAAAACCCCGATCGGGCCGCTGCGCTTCAACTTCTCGAATGCGGTGATCAAGGAAGATTACGACAAGGAGCAGAACTTCGACTTCACTGTGTCGACGAAGTTCTGATCCGATGCGCCGGTCTCTCACGGCGCCGGTCCTGGCCGCAATGCTTGGCCTTGCCGCCTCCGGCGCCCCGGCGCAGGAGGGACGTCCGGTCTTCGTCAGCCCGATCCTGACCCTCGATCAGGACCGGCTGTTCGAGGACAGCAAGGCCGGTCAGGCGGTGGACGAGCAGCTCGAGGCCGCGACGGCGGCGCTTGCCGCCGAGAACCGCCGGATCGAGGCCGAGCTTGTCGCCGAGGAGCGTGCGCTGACCGAACGGCGCGCCACGCTGCCGCCCGACCAGTTCCGCCCGCTGGCCGAGGCCTTCGACCACAAGGTCGAGACCATTCGCGCCACCCAGGACCGCAAGGCCCGCGAACTGGGCCAGCGGCGCGAGGAAAAGCGGCAGGATTTCTTCCGGAAGGCGCTGCCGCTTCTGGCCGGGATCGTGCGCGAACGCGGCGCGGTGGCGGTTCTGGCGCGCGACGCGGTGGTCCTGTCGGCCGGTCAGGTCGACATCACTGACGAGGCGATAAAGCTGCTGGACGAGCGTGTCGTCTTCACCCCCGATGACGGCCAGGCTCCGGACGCGCCTGCGACGGGCGGCGAGCCGTCCTCCGTCCCCGCGCCGGAGACAGGCGGGGCGCTGCTGCGCCCAATGCCCGCACCGGCGCCGCCTCGGGGCGCGACAGAAGGCGGGGAATAGCCCGGCTTGTCTCGGGCCGGGGGAGTTGGTACTGCGCTCTCTACCGCGTGATCAGTTTGCAGTCGCTTCCTTGCAAGGAGACAGGCCCGATGTCCGACGCCCAGGCCCCAGATGCCGATATCGACGAAATCCAGCAGATCCTTCCGCACCGTTACCCGTTCCTCATGGTCGACCGGGTCACGCAGATCATCCCCGGCCAGAGCGCCGTGGGCATCAAGAATGTCTCGATCAACGAGCCGCATTTCCAGGGGCATTTCCCCTCGAAGCCGATCATGCCGGGCGTGCTGATCGTCGAGGCCATGGGCCAGACCGGCGGTGTGCTGGTCGGCAGGTCCGTCGATCTGGCCGATGACGACCTGCTGGTCTATTTCATGGGCATGGACAAGTGCAAGTTCCGCCGGATGGTCGTTCCCGGCGACGTGCTCGAGCTGCATGTGAAGGTCAAGCGCGGCGGCTCGAAGAAGGTCAAGATCTGGAAATTCGAGGGTGTGGCCAAGGTCGGCGACGAGATCGCGGCCGAGGCCGAATTCACCGCGATGATGGATATCAACCCGGAGTAATCCGCCATGGCGATCGACCCCAGTGCGACGATCCACCCCTCGGCTGTCGTCGAGACGGGTGCCCAGATCGGCCCCGGGGCCGATATCGGCCCGTTCTCGGTGATCGGGCCAGAGGTCCGGCTTGGCCCCGGCGTGGTGGTGAAAAGCCATGCCATCGTGACCGGGCTGACAGAAATCGGCGAGGGGACGGTGATCTTTCCCTTCGCCAATATCGGCGACATCCCACAGGACCTCAAATTCCGCGGCGAGCAGACCCGGCTGATCATAGGCAAGCGCAACCGCATCCGCGAGGCGGTGACGATGAATACCGGCACCGAAGGCGGTGGCGGCATCACCCGGGTCGGCGATGACTGCCTGTTCATGACCGGCAGCCATGTCGGTCACGACGCCCAGGTCGGCAATGGCGTCATCATGGCCAATCACGCGGCGCTGGCCGGGCATTGCATCATCGGCGACAATGTCGTGATCGGCGGGTTGTCGGGCATCCACCAATGGGTGCGCGTGGGCGAGGGCGCCATCATCGGCGCGGTGACCATGGTCACCAATGACGTGATCCCCTTCGGTCTGGTCCAGGGGCCGCGCGGCGGTCTCGACGGGCTGAACCTTGTCGGGCTCAAGCGCCGCGGCGTCTCGCGCGAGGAAATCTCGGCGCTGCGCGCGGCCTTCCAGGAACTCGGGACCGGAGACGGCACCTTCCATGATCGGGCCGAGCGGCTTGCGGCCTCGACCGACAGCGATCATGTGCGCCAGATGGTCGATTTCGTGCTGGCCGAGACCGACCGCTCCTTCCTGACGCCCAAGTCATGACCGGGATCCCGACAGCCCTGATCGCCGGAAGCGGCGCGCTGCCCGCCCATCTCGCCCGCGCCATGGAGGCCGCCGGCACGCCCTTCCTGATTGCCCAGGTCGAGGGCTACGAGATGGCCGGGGCCGGGCACTGGCCGGTCGAGACCTTCGCGCTGGAACGGCTGGCGCTGCTGTTCGATCTGTTGCATGCGCGCGGCATGCAGCGGGTGGTGCTGGCCGGGACGGTGCACCGGCCCCGGCTCGAGCCCGAGCGGATCGATCCCCGGACCGCGCAGATGTTGCCCCGCATCCTGCCGCTGCTGGCCCAGGGCGACGATGGCGCGCTGCGGGCGGTGATCGCGCTGTTCGAGGAAGACGGCTTCGAGGTTGTCGGCGCCGATGCGGTGGCGCCCGGGCTGCTGCCGCCGCCCGGTGTTCCGACCGCCGCCCAGCCCTCCGAGGCCGACCGGCGCGATGCGGCCCGCGCCGCGACCATCCTGGCGGCTCTCGGTGCCTCGGATCTGGGGCAGGGCGCGGTGGTGGCGCAGGGGCTTTGCCTCGCGGTCGAGACCCTGCCCGGCACCGATGCGATGCTGGCCTGGGTCGCCGATGTCGCGGGCGCCTGCCGCCCCGATCCCAAAGGCGCGCATGGCGTTCTCTGCAAGGCGCCGAAGTCCGGTCAGGACCGCCGCATCGATCTGCCGGCCATCGGCCCCGCCACCGTCGAGGCCGCATATCGCGCGGGGCTCGCGGGGATCGCGGTCGAGGCCGGGGGCGTGCTTGTGCTTGACCCGGAGAAGACGCTTGCCCGCTCCGATGCGCTGGGGCTGTTCCTCTGGGTCCGCGAGCCGTGACCCGGATCTTCCTGATCGCCGGCGAAGCCTCGGGCGATGCACTCGGGGCGGCACTGATGGCGGGGCTGCGCCAGCTCGATCCCGAGGTCGCCTTCTTCGGTGTCGGCGGGCCGCAGATGGCGGCCGAGGGGCTCGAGAGCCTGTTTCCGATGGACGAGCTGTCGGTGATGGGCATTGCCGAGGTGCTGCCGCGCTATTCGGCGCTGATGCGCCGGATCAAGCAATGCGCGGCCGAGGTGGTGCGGCTTTCGCCCGATGCGCTGATCACCATCGACAGCCCCGATTTCTGCCTGCGCGTGGCACGCCGGGTGAAGGCGCAAAGCCGTGTGCGCACCGTGCATTACGTCGCGCCGACGGTCTGGGCCTGGCGACCGGGGCGGGCCGCGCGCATGGCCGAGGTGATCGACCAGGTTCTGGCGCTGTTCCCGTTCGAGCCGCCCTATATGGAGGAAGTCGGGCTGCGCTGCGATTTCGTCGGCCATCCGGTCGTGGCCCAGCCCCGCGCCTCTGCCGAAGAGGCGCTTGCCTTTCGCGACCGCCACGGCATCGCCCGCGAGGCCCCGCTTTGTCTGGCGCTGCCGGGCTCGCGCCGGGGCGAGGTCATGCGTATGGCCCCGGTCTTCGGCCGGGCGCTGCAGACGGTGCTGGCCCAGCATCTCGACCTGCGGATCGTGCTGCCCGCCGCCCCGGGCGTCGCGGCGCTTGTGACCGAGCTGACCGCCGCCTGGCCCGTCGCGCCGCTGGTGATCGACCCGCGCGGCGATCCGGAAGGCGCGGCCGGGGACAAGCGCGCGGCCTTTGCCGCCGCCGATCTGGCGCTGGCGGCCTCGGGCACGGTCTCGCTGGAGCTCGCCGCCACAGATACGCCCATGGTCATTGCCCATGACATGAACTGGCTCAGCCGTCAGATCATCGGCCGGATGTTGCGGCTGCCGACCGTGACCCTCGTCAATATCGTCAGCGACACCTTTGCGGTGCCCGAATTCCTCGGTGCCAACTGCCAGCCCGGCCCGATCGCCGCGGCGCTTTGCCTGCTTCTGGAGGATCCGACCTACCGGGCGCCCCAGCTCGAGGCGATGCGGCTGACGATGGACCGGCTGGGGCAGGGTGGCGAGAGGCCGGGGCTGCGGGCGGCGCGCGCGGTCATGGACGGGCTGGGCGCCGGCCGCTGAGCGCGCGCGCCGCCCCCGAAAGCGTCTTTCAGGGCGTGTCGACGATTCCCTGCATCTTCGACAGGACCTCTGGCATCGTGCTCTTCACCAGCTCGATGATCTGCGGCTGCTGCGCGTTCAGGATTTTCGGCAGCTTCTGCATCACCGAGCGGCCCTCGGGCGTGGCATAGAAGTCGCGCAAGGCCTGTATCTCGTCCAGCGTCATCAGATCGGCCATCAGCTCATCCTGCGACAGCATCAGGTCCCGCAGGCGATCCGTATATATATCGTAATAAAGCGTTTCGATCCGGCGGCGTTGCGAGGACGTCAGCTGTGTGCCCGAGGCCTCGATGCTGGCGACGGTCGGGCGCCACATCGAGCGCACGATCTCCTCGAGATCCATATCGGCCACCGCGCGCTGGACATAGTCATGGGCCGCCTCGAGCCTTTCGTCGCGGCTCGCGTCGGCCCAGAGCGGCGGGGCAAGGAGCATCCCGACAAGAACAAGGGCAAGGCAAGGGCGCATCCGGATATCCTCCATTTCATTTGATCTGGTCAGGATGCACGCCCGGCGCGGCGCCTCAACCCCGATTATTCCCGCGCCAGATCCAGCCGCCGCCCAATACCCGACTGTTGCCGGTTTCATACAGGACGCAGGCCTGACCGGGGCTCACACCTTCTTCCGGCGTCAGCAGCTCGACCTCGGCCTCGGTCTCGGAAAGCGGCCGCAGGATCGCGCTGCGCGGCGGCCGGGTCGAGCGGACCTTGACCGACACCTCCCATTCGCGCTGTGCGCTCAGCGGCCGGTCGCCCAGCCAGTTGATCTCGCGCACCGGCACGATCCGGGTCGAGAGCATCTCCTTCGGGCCGACCACCACCTGGCGGGTCTCGACATCGAGCCGGACGACGTAAAGCGGTTCTTCAAGCCCGCCGATGCCCAGCCCCCGGCGCTGGCCGACGGTGTAATGGATCACGCCCTTGTGGGCCCCCAGCACGCGGCCATCGGCATGGACGATATCGCCCGGCTCGGCAGCCCCGGGGCGCAGCTTCTCGATCACCGAGGCATAATTGCCCTCGGGCACGAAGCAGATGTCCTGGCTGTCGGGCTTGTCGGCCACCGGAAGGCCGTATTTCACCGCAAGCGCCCGGGTCGCATCCTTGTTGGGCAGATGCCCCAGCGGGAAGCGCAGATAGTCGAGCTGGTCGGGCGTGGTCGAGAACAGGAAATAGGACTGATCGCGCGCCGGATCGGCCGCGCAATGCAGTTCGGGCCCGTTCGGTCCGATCTTGCGCTGGATGTAATGGCCGGTCGCCATGCAGTCGGCCTCGAGATCCTTCGCCGTCGCCAGCAGGTCGCGGAACTTGACCCGCTCGTTGCAGCGGATGCAGGGCACCGGCGTCGCGCCCGCCAGATAGCTGTCCGCGAATTCCTCGATCACCGCGTCGCGGAACACGTTCTCGTAATCGAGCACGTAATGCGGGAAGCCGACGCTTTCGGCCACCCGGCGGGCATCATGGATGTCGCGTCCCGCGCAGCAGGCGCCCTTCTTGGCCAGGGCCGCGCCGTGATCGTAAAGCTGCAGGGTGATTCCCACGACGTCATAGCCCTGCTCGGCCAAGAGCGCGGCCACCACCGAACTGTCGACCCCGCCGGACATGGCAACGAGGACGCGGGTTTCGGATTCGGGCTTCGCAAAGCCCAGCGAATTCAGAGGGCGCGCGGCGCCGTCGAGAGGCATTGTTGGAACTCCAGGGAACAAGTCTCGGACAATATAGGAAAATGCGAGATACTCTCAAGTCCCGCCTTCACCCTCCTTTAAGCAGGAAAACGCCACCCTCGCGCCGGATTTGCAAGGGATAAGTAGGCATGTTCCTGAAACGCATCGACGGTCCGCGCACCGTTACCTTGCCCGATGGCAGCACGATGAGCCGGGCCGACCTTCCTCCGGCGGATACCCGACGCTGGGTGGCCAGCCGCAAGGCGGCCGTCGTCAAGGCGGTTGCCGCCGGGCTGATTTCCGAGGAGGAGGCGCTAGAGCGATACCGGCTCTCCTCCGAGGAATTCGCCAGTTGGAAGAAGGCGGTACGTGATCACGGCATCGCCGGGCTGAAGGTAACCTCGTTGAAATCCACACGCCGAAGCGAGCTTTGAGAGCGCATGAATCGGATTGCGACTAGACAACCTTAAATTGTAAATGCTAGGGTAAATATTAAGGTAACGTGCAATTAACCATTGTTCGTCAGGTTTCGACAAAGTCCACGGTACTTAGCGGAGACCTAGCCATGCGCGTTCTGTTGGTGGAAGATGATCCGACCACAGCGAAGAGCATCGAGCTTATGCTGACCCATGCCAACCTCAACGTCTATACCACGGACCTGGGGGAAGAAGGCATAGATCTCGCAAAGCTCTATGACTACGATTTGATTCTTCTTGACCTCAATCTGCCCGACATGAACGGGCATGAGGTCCTGCGTCAGCTGCGGCTGGCGCGCATAGACACCCCGATCCTCATCCTGTCGGGGGCCGCCGATACCGAGAACAAGATCAAGGGCTTCGGCTTCGGCGCCGATGACTACATGACCAAGCCGTTCCATCGCGAAGAGCTGGTGGCGCGCATCCATGCCATCATCCGCCGGTCGAAGGGACATTCCCAGTCGGTGATTCGCACCGGCAAGATCGAGGTCAATCTCGACGCCAAGACAGTCGAGGTCGAGGGCAAGCCGGTGCATCTGACCGGCAAGGAATACCAGATGCTCGAACTGCTCTCGCTCCGGAAGGGGACGACCCTCACCAAGGAGATGTTCCTGAACCACCTCTATGGCGGCATGGACGAGCCCGAGCTGAAGATCATCGACGTCTTCATCTGCAAGCTTCGCAAGAAGCTGGCCCAGGCCACCGGCGGCGAAACCTATATCGAGACGGTCTGGGGCCGCGGCTATGTGCTGCGCGACCCCGAGCCGGACCAGGCCATGTCGGGCTCCTTCGCGCTCGGCGCCTGAGGCGGCGAACGCATCCGCTGGAAATCCGGCCGCCGCGCCCCTATCACTCTGCCAGGGGCAATGCGGGGGGTCGGAATGACCGACGAACGTCCAGTCGAAGCGCTGTCGGAGAGTGAGGCACGGGCAGAGTTGGCCCGGCTGGCCGAGGCTGTTGCCAAGGCCGATGCCGCCTATCACCAGGAAGACGCGCCCACCCTGTCGGACGCGGCCTATGACGCGCTCAAGCGGCGCAATGCGGCGATAGAGGCCCGGTTCCCGGCGCTCAAGCGCGCCGACAGCCCGTCGGACCGGGTCGGGGCCGCCCCCGCCGAAGGCTTCGCCAAGGTTGCGCATGTCCGGCGCATGCTGTCGCTGGCCAATGCCTTTGACGGCACGGATGTGGCCGAGTTCGATGCCCGTATCCGCCGCTATCTGGGGCTCGCGACCGAGGCGCGGCTTCTTTATACCGCCGAGCCCAAGATAGACGGGCTCTCGCTGTCCCTGCGCTATGAAGGCGGTCGGCTGGTCCAGGCCGCGACCCGGGGCGATGGCGAGGTCGGCGAGAATGTCACCGCCAATGCCCGCACCATCGCCGACATCCCCGGGATACTGGCGGATGCCCCCGACATCCTCGAGGTCCGGGGCGAAGTCTATATGGCCCATGCCGATTTCGAAGCGCTGAACGCGCGTCAGGCCGAGACCGGGGCCAAGACCTTCGCCAACCCGCGCAATGCCGCCGCCGGCTCGTTGCGCCAGCTCGATCCCGCCATCACCGCCGCCCGGCCGCTGAAATTCTTCGCCTATGCCTGGGGCGAGGTCTCGACACCCCTGGCCGCGACCCAGATGGAGGCGATCGAGCGGCTGAAGGCGCTGGGGTTCCAGGTCAATCCGCTGACGGTCCTCTGCGATGGCCCAGAGGCGCTGGCCGCACATTACGCCGGGATCGAACAGCGCCGCGCGACGCTGGGCTATGACATCGACGGCGTGGTCTACAAGGTGAATGACCTCGCCCTGCAGGAGCGCCTGGGCTTTCGCGCGACCACGCCCCGCTGGGCCATCGCCCATAAATTCCCGGCCGAGCTTGCCTGGACCCGGCTCGACCGGATCGAGATCCAGGTCGGCCGCACCGGGGCGCTGTCGCCGGTGGCACGGCTGCATCCGGTGACGGTGGGCGGCGTCGTCGTCTCGAACGCGACGCTGCATAACGAGGATTACATCGCCGGCCGCGATTCGAAGGGCAACGAGATCCGGGGCGGCAAGGACATCCGCGAAGGCGACTGGGTGCAGGTCTATCGCGCGGGCGACGTGATCCCGAAAGTGGCAGATGTCGATCTCGCCAAGCGCCCCGTTGATACCCTGCCTTACCGGTTTCCCAGCCTGTGCCCCGAATGCGGCTCGGAGGCGATCCGCGAAGAGGGCGATGCGGTCCGGCGTTGCTCGGGCGGGCTGATCTGCCCGGCCCAGGCGGTCGAGCGGCTCAAGCATTTCGTCAGCCGCGGCGCCTTCGACATCGAGGGGCTGGGCGCCAAGCAGGTCGAGGCGCTTTACAAGGACGGCTGGATCACCGAGCCCGCCGACATCTTCGAGCTCGAGGCGCGATATGGCGAGGGCGGCAGGCAACTGAAGAACCGTGAAGGCTGGGGCGAGAAATCCGCCACCAATCTATTCGCGGCGATCAAGACGCGGCGTTTGATCCCGCTCGACCGGCTGATCTTCGCGCTCGGCATCCGCCATCTGGGCGAGGCCGCGGCCGATCTTCTGGCCCGCAACTTCCAGACATGGGCGGCCTTCGAAGCGGCAGTCACGCAGGCTACGGTGGGCGAGGGCCCGGAATGGGAGGCGCTTCTGAGCATCGACGGGGTCGGCACGGTGATGGCCACATCGCTGATCACCGCCTTCCACCAGGAGGCCGAGCGGGCCTCGATCGACCGGCTGGTCGCGCATCTGACGGTCGAACCGGTGGCGCCGCGGGCGGCCGTCGACAGCCCCGTCGCGGGCAAGACCGTGGTCTTTACCGGCAAGCTCGAGAAGGTGAGCCGGGCCGAGGCCAAGGCGCGGGCCGAGGCGCTGGGGGCCAAGGTCGCGGGCTCGGTCTCGAAGAAGACCGATCTGGTGGTCTTGGGCCCCGGTGCGGGCTCGAAGGCGAAGAAGGCCGAGGAACTGGGGGTCGAGACCGTCGACGAGGACGGCTGGCTGGCACTGATCGAGGGCGCATGAGCGGGCGGCCCGATATCCTGTTCCCGCTGTTCGGGGCGCTCGACACGCTGGACGGGATCGGGCCGAAATCGGCCAGGCTGCTGGCCCAGCTCGGGGTCGAGAAGCCGCGCGATCTGATCTTCACGCTGCCCCATACCGCCATCGACCGCCGCCCGGTCGAGACGGTCGCGGACATCGCGCCGGGCGAGGTCGCGACGGTCGAGGTGCTGGTCGGCGCCCATATGCCCGCACCGCGAAAGGGCCGCCCCTATCGCATTCAGGTCCAGGATGCCGGGACCGCCTTTCAACTGGTCTTCTTTCATGCCCGCGGCGAGTATCTGGCGAAGATCCTGCCCGAAGGCGCGCGGCGGATCATCTCGGGCAAGCTCGAGGTCTTCGACGGCATGGCCCAGATCGTTCATCCAGATCATGTCCTGCCGCCAGAGGAGGCCGGGGAAATCCCGGAATTCGAGCCGGTCTATCCGCTGACGGCCGGGCTGACGCTGAAAACGATGACGAGGGCCGTGGCCTCGGCGCTGACCCGCGCGCCCGATCTGCCCGAATGGATCGACCCGGCGCTTCTGGCGGATGAAGGCTGGCCGGGCTGGCGCGCGGCGCTGACGGCTGCCCATGCACCGCAATCGGCGCGCGACATAGCGGCGACCGCGCCCGCCCGGCAGCGGCTGGCTTATGACGAACTCTTGGCCCATCAGCTGACGCTGGCGCTGGCGCGGGCCGATCAGCGACGGGGCAAGGGCCGGGCAAGTCGGGGCGACGGGCGGCTGCGGCAGAAGGCGCTGGCCGCCTTGCCATTCCGCCCGACCGATGCCCAGGCCCGCGCGATGGAGGAAATTGCCGAGGACATGGGCTCCGAGGCGCGGATGACGCGGCTTCTGCAGGGCGATGTCGGTGCGGGCAAGACGCTGGTCGCCTGGATGGCGCTTCTGGTTGCGGTCGAGGCGGGCGGGCAGGGCGCGATGATGGCCCCGACCGAGATCCTCGCCCGCCAGCATCTGGAAAGCCTGCAACCGCTGGCCGAAAGCGCGGGCGTGGTGATCGAGATCCTGACCGGCCGCGACAAGGGCAAGGACCGTGCGGCGAAGCTGGCGGCGCTGGCCGCGGGCGACATCCAGGTGCTGGTCGGCACTCATGCGGTCTTCCAGAAGGACGTGGCGTTCCGCGACCTGCGGCTTGCCATCGTCGACGAACAGCACCGCTTTGGCGTGGCCCAGCGGCTGGAGCTTGGGGCCAAGGGGCGGGGCGTCGACATGCTGGTGATGACCGCGACCCCGATCCCGCGCAGCCTCGCGCTGGCGGGCTATGGCGATCTCGACGTCTCGGTGCTGGACGAGAAGCCGCCGGGCCGGACCCCGGTCAAGACCGCGCTGGTCTCGGTCGAGCGGATGGAAGAGGTGGTGGCGCATCTGCAGAAGGCGGTGGCCGAGGGGCGGCAGGCTTACTGGGTCTGCCCGCTGGTCGAGGAATCCGAGGTTTCGGACCTGACCGCCGCCGAGGAACGCTTCAAGCGGTTGCGCGCGGTTTTCGGCGACAAGGTCGGGCTGGTGCATGGCCAGCTGCCGCCGGCCGAGAAGGATGCCGCGATGCGCGCCTTCCAGCAGGGCGAGACCTCGGTTCTGGTCGCGACCACGGTGATCGAGGTCGGCGTGAACGTGCCCAATGCCTCGATCATGGTGATCGAGCGGGCCGAGGGCTTCGGGCTTGCCCAGCTGCACCAGTTGCGCGGCCGGGTCGGGCGCGGGGCGGCGGCCTCGACCTGTCTGCTGATGTATCAGGCGCCTCTGGGCGAGGCCGGGCGGCGGCGGCTGGAGATCCTGCGCGAGACCGAGGACGGCTTCCGCATCGCCGAGGAAGACTTGGCGATGCGCGGCGCGGGCGATCTGATCGGCACCGCGCAATCGGGTCTGCCGCGCTTTCGCATCGCCGATCTGGAACGGCAGGCCGCCCTGATGGCGGTGGCGCAAAGCGATGCCCGCAGGCTTCTGGCCGAAGATCCGGGCCTTTCCGGGTCGCGCGGGCAGGCGGCGCGGGTGCTCTTGTGGCTGATGGAACGCGACAAGGCGATCCGGCTCCTCAAGGTCGGTTGACGCCCCGAGTCGGGGCACAGATCAAAATGTTCCTAAAAAGTTCTTTACAGGCGCCCCGGAAAATGAGAACAAAATGGCAACAAAGATCCAACGGGAGCCCAAACCCATGCTGACCGAGCTGAGATCCGTTCTGACCCGCTGCCGTGCCACGCTTTGGCAGGATGCCGCAGGGGCCGCTGCGCTGATGGTTCTGCTGATCGCGGGGCTGCATCTGCCGGGCCTCGTCTGAAACTTTTCCCTCTGCCTGCTGTCCAGTGTCGGACCCGTCCCCGGGTATTCGCGAAGCCTGCCTTCTTCGCCGCGCCGGACCGCTTCCTGACCGCCGCCTCCTGCCCGGGAGTGCGGCGGTTTTTTTATCCTCCGCGGCCCGTGTTTTCTGTGGTCTGCGGTTTCAGTGGCCCGGGGGCCAGACGAGAAACGCCCCGCCCGGGGAAATCCGGGCGGGGCGTCTAAATGTCTGAACCTGCCGGGTGGCGGGATGTCAGCCTACGAAGGCCTTCTCGACCACGTATTGGGCGGGCTCGGAATTGGCGCCCTCGTTGAGGCCCCAGCCTTCCATGATCGCCATTACGTCCTTGTTGAAGTCGAGCGAGCCGCAGACCATGGCGCGGTCGGTGGCCGGGTCCATCTGCGTGCCCTCGAGGCCGAGATCGGCGAAGACCTTGCCCGAGGCGAGGTTGTCGGTCACCCGACCCATCCATTTCGAGCTCTCGCGGGTCGTCGTGGGATAGTATTTCAGCTTGTTGCCGACGAATTCGCCGATCAGCGGGTCTTCGGGCAGGCTCTCGACCAACTGGCGGCCGAATTCCAGTTCCGCCACCTCGCGGCAGGTATGCATCATGATGACCTCGTCATACCGCTCATAGGTATCGGGGTCGCGCATCAGGCTTGCGAAGGGGGCGATGCCGGTGCCGGTCGCGAGGAACCACAGCCGCTTGCCGGGCAGGAGTGCGTCCAGCACCAGCGTGCCCACGGGCTTGGGCCGCAGGATGATCTCGTCGCCGGGCTGGATATGCTGCAGCTTCGAGGTCAGCGGGCCGTCCTGCACCTTGATGGAATAGAAGTCGAGCCCGTCATCCCAGGACGGCGAGGCGATCGAATAGGCCCGCATGATCGGCTTGCCGTTATCGCCGGGCAGTCCGATCATCACGAACTCGCCAGAGCGGAACCGCAGCGATTGCGGCCGCGACGTGCGGAAATAGAACAACCGGTCGGTATAGTGGCGGACCTCGGTCACGGTCTGCGCATCGGGCAGGGTCTTCTTGGCGGGCTCTGTCACGGCAGTCTGCTGGTTCATCAGTGTCACGTGACGGGGCGATGCCCCGTTCCTCCTTCTAGGTGTCCTTCTCGGGCGGGAAAACCCCAATAGCGGCCTCTGGCGGGTCGCAATGCCGTTACCACCCGGCGGGCCGGGTTTTCGCCAATTGCGGTAGCGGGCACCATGACTCAAATCAAGCGCGAATGTCGGAGACGAAACCATGCCGCATCATGACTGCTGAACACCCCTGCCTGCGCGCAGCCGGAGGGAGAGCTGCGGGCAGAGCTCTGGGGCCCGCATATGGCCGTTCGGTTTTGCCGAAACCGGCTTGCGGAGGCCCGATCGCCGTTACGCTGCGTTGCAACCGCAGAATGTCATCCCCGGTGCAATCGCCTTCTGGGTGTCTGATATCTGGCCAAGCATGAAAATCGAGCAGACAAAAAACCGAATCCGCCAGATCGGCTGGTTGCGGTCTCTTCCCGTGCCCTTTGTCGACATGCTTCTGGCCGGGGCGCGGCAGCGCCATCTGTGCCGGGGCGAGGCCCTGTTCCATATGGCCGATCCCTCGCATGACATGATTGGAATCGCTGACGGAGTCGTCGATGTGGTGCTCGAGCCCGGGATCGACGGGCCGCGGCTGGGATTCGTGGCCAAGGCCGGCAACTGGCTGGGCGGGGTCGGCATGCCCGGAACCTCGCTGCGCCGCATTTCCGCCATTGCCCGTCGCGATGTCACGATATTGTCGGTTTCGGCCCAGCATATCGAAACCGTGGCGCTGGCCGATGGCGAGACCTGGCGCCATATCGCCTCGAATATCGTCAACCATTTCGACAATCTCGGGCTTTTGCTGCATGCAAATGTCCATCGCGACAATGTGGTCCGGATTCTGATCACGCTTCGGCGGCTGCATGATTTCAACGATGGCGCCACCGAATTTCCGCTGACCCAGACCGATCTGGCCGAGATGGCGGGGCTTTCGCGCAATTCGGCCAACCGCGTGGTGCGGGTGCTGGTCGAGGACGGGCTGATCGAGACCGGCTATGGCTGGATCCGCATCCTCGATCCGTCGCGGCTTTCGGCGCGTCTGGTGCGCGCGCATCTGCCCGACTGGATCGATGTCCACCGGCAGCCGGTCGAGGCCTGAGCGCGCGCCGCGTCGGTGGCTACCTTGTCGGGGGCCGCTTTGTCCGGGGCGACTTTTGCGCGCAGGATCGGAGGATGGGCAATTGGTCCCACTTGAGACTAGATGTATCATCAGCAATAAATCGACCCTACGCCCCCGAGGGGGAGGGTGTCCGATACCAAAAACAGATCTCATGGGAGGATCGCATGAAAGCTCTGACTACCGCTGCCACGGCCGTGGCGCTGACCCTGTCCGCCGGAGCCGCCTTTGCGGACTGCGATCCGGGCGAGACCGTCATCAAGTTCAGCCATGTGACCAGCTCGACCAGCCCCAAGGGCCTTGCCGCCGACCTGCTCGCCGAGCGCGTCAACAAGGAGATGGACGGCAAGGTCTGCATGGAAGTCTATCCCAACACCACGCTCTACGACGATGACAAGGTGCTGGAGGCGATGCTGAACGGCGATGTGCAGATGGCTGCGCCCTCGCTGTCGAAATTCGAGAAATACACCAAAAAGCTGCGGATCTTCGACCTGCCCTTCATGTTCAAGAACATGGAGGCGATCAACGCGTTCCAGACCTCCGAGACCGGCGAGGCGATGAAGCAGTCGATGATGCGCCGGGGCCTTCTGGGGCTGGCCTTCTGGCATAACGGGCTCAAGCAGTTCTCGGCCGACAAGCCGCTTCTGCTGCCCGAGGATGCCAAGGGGCTGAAATTCCGGGTGCAGGCCTCGGACGTTCTGGTGGCGCAGATGGAGGCGCTCGATGCCAGCCCGCAGCCGATGGCCTTCTCCGAGGTCTATGGCGCGCTGCAGACCGGTGTCGTCGACGGTCAGGAAAACACCTGGTCGAACATCTACACCCAGAAATTCTTCGAGGTGCAGGACGGCATCACCGAATCCAACCATGGCGTGATCGACTACATGGTCGTGACCTCGGTCGAATGGTGGGAGGGGCTCGATCCCGAGATCCGCGACCAGCTGGCGACGATCCTGCAGGAGGTGACGGTCACGCGGAACACCGAGTCGACCGCCGTCAACCAGGCCGCCAAGCAGGCGATCATCGATGCGGGCACCACGGTGCGCACGCTGACGCCCGAGGAGCGTCAGGCCTGGGTCGATGTGATGAAGCCGGTCTGGGCCGAGTTCGAGGCCGATGTCGGTGCCGATGCCATCGCGGTGGCTCAGGAAATCAACGAACAATACTGACGCTTCGTGAACGCGCCGGGCGGCGGTTCCCCTGACGGGGGCCGCCGTTTTCGGCACCTGTTCGCCATGCCAGGGGAGGCTTGGGGCGATGAGTGGAGCCTATCGGCCAAGGACCGCGCTGGGACGCGCGGTTCATTCCGTCGAAGAGACGGTGATCGCCCTTCTTATGGGGCTCATGGTGCTGGTCACCTTTGTCAACGTGGTGCTGCGCTATGTCTTCAATGACAGCCTGGTCTGGAGCCTCGAACTGACGCTGACCTTGTTTGCCTGGCTGGTGCTGTTCGGCATCGCCTATGGCTTCAAGATCACCATGCATCTGGGCGTGGACGCGGTCCTCAACATGGTGTCGTCGCGGTCCCAGCGGCTGTTGTCGCTGGTCGCGGTGGCGATCTGTCTGGTCTATGCGGCGCTGATGATGAAAGGGGCCTGGGATTACTGGGCGCCCTTTGCCAACATGGCGCCGACCACCGGGCACTGGTTCCCGACCGGTTTCAAGGAGATGAAGCCCTGGGATTATCGCGGCTACGTGCCGACCGAGCGCATTCCGCTGCCAGAGGTCCTGCGCGCGCCGCTCGAATACCTGTTCCTGCCCGAGGGAGAGGAACCCTATGAGAAGCTGCCCATCGCCGTGCCCTATGCGATCATCCCGTTCGGCGTGGCCATGATGCTGTACCGGCTGATCGAGGCGGCGTTCCGGATCGTCTCCGGACGCCAGCAGGGGCTGATCGTCAGTCACGAAGCCGAGGACGCGGTCGAAGAAGCCGCCCGCGAGAAGGACGCCTGAACCATGCATGTCGTTCTGTTGTTTGTCATGGTTGTCGGGTTCCTGCTGATCGGCGTGCCGATCGCGGTCTCGCTGGGCATGGCCTCGATCATCTTCCTGCTGCTGTTCTCCGACACCTCGCTGGCGTCGGTGGCGCAGTCGCTCTATCAGGCGATGGCGGGGCATTACACGCTGCTGGCCATTCCGTTCTTCATCCTGGCCTCGAGCTTCATGTCGACGGGCGGCGTGGCGCGGCGGATCATCCGCTTTGCCATCGCCTGCGTCGGGCATCTGCGGGGCGGTCTGGCCATTGCCGGGGTCTTCGCCTGCATGCTGTTCGCGGCGCTCTCGGGCTCGTCGCCCGCGACCGTGGTGGCGATCGGCTCGATCGTGATCGCGGCGATGCGCAAGGTCGGCTACAGCCGCGATTTCGCCGCCGGGGTGATCTGCAATGCCGGCACGCTCGGCATTCTCATTCCGCCCTCCATCGTGATGGTGGTCTATGCCTCGGCGACCGATGTCTCGGTCGGGCGGATGTTTCTCGCGGGCGTCGTCCCAGGCACGCTTGCGGGCCTGATGCTGATGACCGCGATCTATGTCATGGCCCATGTGAAGGGCATGCCCAAGGGCGAGTGGCTGGGCTGGGGCGAGGTCTGGGAGAGCTTCCGCGACGCTTTCTGGGGGCTGATGCTGATCGCCATCATCATGCTCGGCATCTACGGCATTCCGGGCGTCGCCTCGGCCATCTTCACGCCCACCGAAGCCGCCGCCGTCGCCTCTGTCTATGCCTTCCTGATCGCGACCTTCGTCTATCGCGACATGGGGCCCTTGAAGGCGCAGGGCGGGCAGGGGCCGGTGGCGCTGTGGCAGAGGCCCGTGGCGCTTCTGACCGGCTTCATCCACCGCGACACCCGGCGCACGCTGCTGGATGCGGCCAAGCTCACCATCATGCTGATGTTCATCATCGCCAATGCGCTGATCCTCAAGCATGTGCTGACCGATGAACAGGTTCCGCAGAAGATCGCGGGCGCGATGCTCGACGCCGGTTTCGGCAAGATCATGTTCCTGATCCTGGTCAACGTGATCCTGCTGATCGGCGGCCAGTTCATGGAGCCCTCGGGGCTGATCGTGATCGTGGCGCCGCTGGTCTTCCCGATCGCCATCGAGCTGGGCGTCGATCCGATCCATCTCGGCATCATCATGGTGGTGAACATGGAAATCGGGATGATCACGCCGCCGGTCGGGCTGAACCTCTTCGTGACCTCGGGCGTGGCGGGGATGCCGATGATGCGGGTGGTGCGCGCGGCGATGCCCTTCCTCGCGGTGCTGTTCGTGTTCCTGATCCTGGTGACCTATGTCCCGGTCTTGTCGACCTGGTTGCCGACATCGCTGATGGGGCCGGAACTGATCACCAATTGATCACCAACAGATCCGGCCCTGCGCCGGGTCCTGTGCCGGGTCTTGCGCCTGGGCCCAACGCCCGGCACCGGGCCCGGCGCAGGATTTCAGGGGGCGCGCGCAGCCCTGCCGGACCGGCCGCCAATCCGGATCTCGAAATCTGGGAAAGTGAGGTTCAGGCGCAGGAGGCGGCGGCCTCTGCCGCGTCGAAGGCGTCGAGCGTGGCCTCGAGCGACAGCATGATCGAGGCATGGCGGTTCTTGTAGTCCCGCGCGGGCAGCAGCACCTCGAGCCCCTCGAAGGGCGCGGCGGGCACCGGGCCCTCCTCCTTCAGCATCGCCCTGAGCTGGTCGCGCGCCGCCTCGATCTCGGCGCGGGTCCGCCCGAGGATGGCCGAGCCCACGACCGAGGCCGCGGCCTGACCCAGCGCGCAGGCCTTCACATCCTGCCCGAACCGCACGATCCGCCCGTCCTTGACATCGAGATCGACCGTGACCGTCGAGCCGCAAAGCGGCGAGCGCTTGCGCGCCGTACCCATCGGGGCCTCGAGCCGATCGAGATGCGGGATCTCGGCGGCGAGAGCCAGGATCTTCTGCGAATAGAGCTTGATCAGATCGTTCTGGGCCTGCATGGCGTTTCCTTCCCCGCGCATCTCTCATAAATAACCCGCGCGCGCCCGATTTCAAAGGAGTTCCAGAATGGCCTTCGACCCCGCAAGCCTGACCTATAACGCGGACGGGCTGATCCCGGCCATTGCCCAGGACGCGGCCGGAACGGTGCTGATGATGGCCTGGATGAATGCCGAAGCGGTGGCGCGGACGCTCGAGACCGGGCGGGTAACCTACTGGTCGCGCTCGCGCAAGGCCTTCTGGGTCAAGGGCGAGACCAGCGGCCATGTCCAGCGCCTGATCGAGATGCGCGTCGATTGCGACCGCGACTGTCTGTTGATGCTGGTCGAGCAGGCGGGGCCGGCCTGCCACACCAATCGGCGGAGCTGTTTCTACACCGCGATCCGCGACGGCGCCGAGGTCGAGATCCTCACCCCGATGGCGGATTGAAGGCCGCCATTCAAAGCCCGATCATGCGGCGGATGTCGGCGGGGCTTGCCCCCTCGGCGCGATAGGCGGCGATGGCACGGGCATCGTCGCGCTTGGCCAGCCGCCTGCCGGTCTCGTCCAGGATCAGCCGGTGGTGGTGATAGGCGGGCGTCGGCAGCCCCAGCAGCGCCTGCAGCAGCACATGGATCGGGGTCGCCTCGAACAGATCCTCGCCGCGGGTGACCTCGCCGATCTGCTGGAAGGCGTCATCGACCACCACCGCCAGATGATAGGATGTGCCAAGGTCGCGCCGGGCCAGAACCACATCGCCCACCGTGCCGATCAGCGCCTGCGCCTCCAGCACGTGCCGTCCGGCATGCGCCGGGCCGGTCTCGGTGAAGGCGGGCAGGGCGGGGCCGAGCCGGTCGAGTGCCCGGGCCATGTCCAGCCGGATCGCGTCCTCGGGGCCGGCCTCGGCCAGTGACCGTCCGCGACAGGTGCCGGGATAGACCAGCCCGTCGGGCCCGATCACCGGCGCGCCCGCCTGCGGTGCCGACAGGGCCGCCCGGATATCGGCACGGCGGCAGCGGCAGGGATAGGTCAGCCCCATTGCCCCCAGCCGGTCGAGGGCGTCGCGATAGGCCGCCAGCCGGTCCGACTGGCGCAGCACCGGGCGCGGCCAGTCGAGCCCGAGCCAGGCCAGATCGTCATATATCTGCGCTTCCCATTCCGGGCGCGACCGGGCGCGGTCGATATCCTCGATCCTGAGCAGCATCTCGCCGTCGCCCGCGCGTTCGAAGGCGGTCAGCGCGGCGAAGGCATGGCCCAGGTGCAGCGGGCCGGTCGGAGACGGGGCAAAGCGGGTACGCATGGCCGGAGGACTAGCGCGGGCCGGGCATCAGGGCCAGAGGGCTCGGAATGGAGGGCTCAGAGCCCGGCCCGGCGGTCGGCACCGCGCTGAAAGATAAGGATCCAGGCCAGGATGATGAACATCGGATGGGTCAGTCCGCCCGAGAAGAAGATCGCGGGGATCCAGATCAGCAAGGTGATCAGCGCAACGAACCAGCGCCCGATCAGCAGGATCGAGAGCGGCGGCAGGAACAGGGCGAGAACGTACAGCATCGGGTCTCTGTCGCTTGAGAACGTTTCTTCCGATATGGGGCGCGCGGTGCGGATGTGAAGCGCTCAGCCCGCCGCGCCCAGCCAGCCGGTCCAGTCGGCCTTGGCGCGGTCGGTATAGCCCTTGTAGCGGTCGCGCCGCCCGCGGCGTCCGCCCTTCAGCCCCTCCACCGGCGGGAAGAGCCCGAAATTGACATTCATCGGCTGGAAGGTCTTCGCCTCGGCGCCGCCGGTGATATGGGTCACAAGCGCCCCGGTCGCGGTGGTGGCGGGCACCGCGGGCAGGGCGCGGCCCAGGATCGCCGCCGCGCTCAGCCGCCCGGCCAGAAGCCCCATCGCCGAGGATTCGACATAGCCCTCGACCCCCGTGATCTGTCCGGCAAAGCGGATATGGGGCCTGGATTTCAGCCGCAATTCGGCGTCGAGCAGGGTCGGCGAATTCAGGAAGGTGTTGCGGTGGATGCCGCCAAGGCGCGCGAAACGGGCGTTTTCCAGACCCGGAATCATCCGGAAAACATCGGTTTGCGCGCCGTATTTCATCTTGGTCTGGAAGCCCACGATATTGTAGAGCGTCCCCAGAGCATTGTCGCGGCGCAGCTGGACGATGGCATGGGATTTGGCCTCGGGCGCATGCGGATTGGTCAGCCCCACGGGCTTCATCGGGCCATGGCGCAGGGTCTCGCGGCCACGCTCGGCCATCACCTCGATGGGCAGGCAGCCGTCGAAATAGCCCGCCGTCTCGCCCTCGTGAAAGGCGGTCTTCTCGGCCGCCAGCAGCGCGTCGATGAAGGCCTCGTATTGCGCACGATCCATCGGGCAGTTCAGATAGGCGGTGCGTTCCGCTTCGGTCTCGCCCTTGTCGTAGCGCGACTGGAACCAGGCCTTGGTGAGGTCGATACTGTCGAAATGCACGATCGGGGCGATGGCGTCGAAGAAGGCCAGCGCCTCGGCCCCGGTCTCGGCCCGGATCGCCTGGCCAAGCGCGTCCGAGGTCAGCGGGCCGGTCGCGAAAACCCAGTGGCCGTCCTCGGGAAGAGACGTGATTTCAGTATCTTCGCGCCGGATCTTCGGGTGATCCATCAGTCGGGCCGTGACGCCCTGCGAAAACGCCTCGCGGTCGACGGCCAGCGCGCCGCCCGCGGGCAGGCGGTGGGTATCGGCCATTTCCATGATCAGGCTGCCCGCCGCGCGCATCTCCCAATGCAGCAGCCCCACGGCATTCTGTTCGTCATCGTCCGAGCGGAACGAGTTCGAACAGACCATCTCGGCCAGATCGCCGGATTTATGCGCGAAGGTGCCGGTCTTGGGGCGCATCTCGTGGATCACCACGTCGATCCCCGCCTGAGCGGCCTGCCAGGCGGCCTCGGCTCCGGCCATGCCGCCGCCGACGATATGAAGTGTCTCTGTCATGCCGCCCGATCTAGCGGGCGGACGCGGCGAAGGAAAGGGGCTCCGGCTCCGACGGACTGCGGAGGACGACCTTCGGTGGCGGCGGAAGCGTGCCCGGGCCGATGGCGAACCGGCGGGCGGTGCAAACCGGATTAGGGTCGCTCTGGCGCGGTTCGGAACGCTGTGCTGATCGGGCGGCAATTTCCGCCGATGCCGCGATCATGCAAACCGCCAGGATAATGCGCCACCACACATGAAAAGGGATGGGCCGCCCCTGTGATGGACAGACGCCCAAGCCCCCCGGCCAGGATCCTCATTCCTCATTCGCGCGACGGCGTTTTCAGGGAAGGGAGGTAAGGCCGGTTGGCGCCGCAAATGAGGGCGCCAACATGGAGGAAACTTCGGGTTTATGCTGTCTTGAGGCGGCGGCGAGGACGCGATCCGGCCTTATTCGGCCGAAACCTCGTCCTCGTCCCCATTTTCCCCATGATCGGCGATCCGCGCGACCGAGACGACCTCTTCGCCGGTCGCCGCATCGAGAACCCGCACGCCCCCGGCCGAGCGCGAGCGGAAGCTGATCTGATCGACCGGCACCCGGATCGACTGCCCGCGCGAGGTGGCCAGCATCACCTGATCGTCCATTTCGACCGGGAAGGAGGCGACCAGCGGGCCGCCGCGCAGCGCCTTGTCGATGGCCTGCACGCCCTGACCGCCGCGGCCGCGCACCGGATAGTCGTGGCTGGAACTGATCTTGCCCTGGCCGCGCGCGGTGATGGTCAGGATCAGATCCTCGGCCGCCGACATCTCGGCATAGCGCGCGGGCGAAAGTTGCCCGGCCTCGACCGCCTCTTCGTCCTCGTCGGCCTCGCCATTCTCGTCGGTGACGCCCGCCATCAGGCGGCGCTGTTTCAGATAGGCGGCGCGTTCGGCCGGATCGGCCGCGAAATGGCGGATGACCGACATCGAGACGACGCTGTCGCCCTCGGCCAGCCGGATGCCGCGCACGCCGGTCGAATCGCGGCCGGAGAAGACCCGCACATCCGTCGTGGCAAAACGGATCGCCCGGCCGGTTGCGGTGACCAGCATCACGTCGTCCTCGGCATCGCAGATCGAGACATTCACGAGGCTGACCGCCTCGGGCAGCTTCATCGCGATCTTGCCGTTGCGCTTGATATTGGTGAAGTCCGACAGCCGGTTGCGCCGCACGTCGCCCGCCGAGGTGGCGAAGACGACCTGCAGGTTCTCCCATTCGTCCTCGGGCTCGTCGATCTTCATCAAGGCGGCGATCGAGATGCCGGTGCCGATCGGCAGGATGTTGACGATTGCCTTGCCGCGCGCGGTCCGGCCCGCCTGGGGCAGGCGCCAGCATTTCAGCTCGTAGACCATGCCGTCGGTGGTGAAGAACAGAAGCTGGGTATGGGTGTTGGCGACGAAGAGCGTGGTGACCACGTCGTCTTCCTTGGTCGCCATCGAGGAAAGCCCCTTGCCGCCCCGGTTCTGGCTGCGGAATTCGGCCAGCGGCGTGCGCTTGATATAGCCGGACTGGGTGACGGTCACCACCATGTCCTCGCGCTCGATCAGGTCTTCGTCTTCCATGTCGCCCGACCAGTCGGCAATCTCGGTCCGGCGCGGCACCGCGAATTGCGCGCGCACCTCGCCGAGTTCGGCCGCGATGATCGCCATGATCCGCTCGCGCGAGCGCAGGATGTCGAGATAGTCCTTGATCCTGGCGGCCAGCTCTTCGAGCTCGTCGGTGACTTCCTTGACGCCGATCTGGGTCAGGCGCTGAAGCCTGAGATCGAGGATCGCGCGGGCCTGGGTCTCGGAGAGGTTGTAGGTGCCGTCCTCGTTCATCTTGTGGGTCGGATCGTCGATCAGCTGGATGTAATCGGCGATCTCCCGGGCGGGCCAGCGCCGCTCCATCAGCTTGACGCGGGCTTCGGCCGCATCGGCCGAGGCGCGGATCGTCGCCACCACCTCGTCGACATTCGAGACCGCGACCGCCAGACCGCAGAGGATATGGCTGCGCTCGCGCGCCTTTCTCAGCTCGAAGGCGGTGCGCCGGGCCACGACCTCTTCGCGGAAGGCGACGAAATGGGACAGGAAATCGCGCAGCGTCAGGGTCTCGGGCCGGCCGCCGTTCAGCGCCAGCATGTTGCAGCCGAAGGAGGTCTGCATCGGCGTGAAGCGGAACAGCTGGTTCAGCACCACATCCGGGGTCGCGTCGCGTTTCAGCTCGATCACCACCCGGACGCCGACCCGGTCGGATTCGTCCTGCACATGGGCGATGCCCTCGATCCGCTTTTCGCGAGCGGCCTCGGCGATCCTCTCGATCATCGTCGACTTGTTCACCTGATAGGGGATCTCGTCGATGATGATGGCGTGGCGGTCCTTGCGGATCTCTTCGATCCGGGTCTTGGCCCGCAGGATGACCGAGCCGCGCCCCTCGAGATAGGCCTTGCGTGCGCCGGACCGGCCGAGGATCAGCCCGCCGGTCGGAAAGTCGGGGGCGGGGACGTACTGCATCAGCTGTTCGCTGGTCAGGTCGGGGTCCTCGATCAGCGCCAGCGTGGCGTCGACGACCTCGCCCAGATTATGCGGCGGGATGTTGGTGGCCATGCCGACGGCAATGCCGCCCGCGCCGTTGACCAGCATGTTGGGGAACCGCGCCGGCAGGACCGTCGGTTCCTTGTCCTTGCCGTCATAGTTGTCCTGGAAGTCGACCGTATCCTTTTCGATATCGGTCAGCAGCGCCTGCGCCGCCTTGGCCATCCGGACCTCGGTATAACGCATGGCCGCAGCGCTGTCGCCGTCCATCGAGCCGAAGTTGCCCTGACCGTCCAGAAGCGGCAGCGACATCGAGAAGGGCTGCGCCATCCGCACCAGGGCGTCGTAGATCGCGGAATCGCCGTGCGGGTGGTATTTCCCCATCGTGTCGCCCACCGCCCGCGCCGACTTGCGGTAGGGCTTGTCATGGGTGTTGCCGGTCTCGTGCATCGCGAACAGGATCCGGCGGTGCACGGGTTTCAGCCCGTCGCGCAGGTCCGGGATCGCGCGGCTCACGATCACGCTCATCGCGTAATCGAGATAGGATGTCTGCATCTCCTTCTCGATGGCGATGACAGGACCGTCATATCCGGGACGCTCGGGCCCCTTACCAGAACCGTTTTCGTCTTCGTTTTCGGGGGTTTCCGGCGTGTCGTTCAACTTGGGACCCGGCCTTTCGGGGAAATTCTAGATATTGTTGGAGGAACTTTATCAGAAGCTTCATGTTGGGTGCAACCGCAGACCGGCCGGGCCTTTGGCAGCCTCTGCGATAAACTGCCAACATCCTGTTTTCATTGAAAATCAATAGTGCTCTGGCAAGCTGTCCAGATCCAGCAGTGACAGGAGGGCTCGGACATGCCGCTTTCGGAGACCGAACTGATGCTAAGGGGCTACGGCCTCACCACCGCCGAACTTTATTACCGTATGCCGGATTTCAGGAACGTTCTCAACAGTTTCATCTGGCAGGACTACGATCTTGCGCCCGATCATCCGCGGCTCTTCAGGTTCATCCAGTTCTGGCAGGAGTCGATCGAGGGACCGCTGCATTCGGTGCGCTTCACCCACAGAAAGAGGATCTCCTCCGGCGAATGGCGCAATGTCGTGGCCGAATTCCGGCTGAACTGATCGCGCCCCCGGCCGTCAGCCGCGGCCGCGCGCCAGGGCCATCGCCCAGACCACGACCAGAAATGCCGAAAGCAGGACATTGTAATTGGCCATGGTCAAGCCGAACAGCTCCCAGGCGATCCGGTCGCACAGCACGACGGGCTCGACGAGGCTGGGGGTCAATATCTGCTCGGGCGTCATCTGCGACAGGCTCGGCCCGCTGCCGGTGCAGGAGGACGGCCCGGCCCACCAGTGCCGCTCGACCCCCGAGTGATAGATCGCAAGCCCGGTCGAGGCTGCCATCGTCACCATCCCACTCAGGGGCAGCATGCGCCCGCCGATCGCCACCGCCAGCAGCCCGAGGATCGGCGCCACGGCATGCGGCCAGCGCTGCCAGAGACAGAGCTTGCAGGGGGCAAGCCCGCCCAGATGCTCGAAGCCGAAACCGGCCAGAAGGGTGGCTGCGGAGGCGGCCGCCGCCAGCAGGATCAGTTGGTTGCGCGTTGCGGTCACAGGAACCTCACTGCATAGAAGCCGCCGATCAGCAGCAGAACGAAAAGCGTGAAGAGAAGCCCCAGATACTTCTCGATGAAGCGGCGCACCGGGGTGCCGAACTTCCACAACAGCGCTGCGACCAGGAAGAACCGGATCCCACGCGCGATGAAGCTGGCCAGCATGAACACGCCGAGATTGAGCCCGGTCGAGCCCGACAGGATCGTGATCACCTTGTAGGGGAAGGGCGTGACGCCGGCGATCAGCACCGCCCAGGCGCCATAATCGTTATAGCGCGCGCCGAATTGCTCGAAATAGGCCTCCTTGCCGTAGAATTCGAGCACCGGGCGGCCGATCTGTTCGAAGAAGGCCCAGCCGATGCCATAGCCCGCCAGCCCGCCCAGCACCGAGCCCGCCAGCGCGATCCCGGCAATGGCAAAGGCACGCGAGGGCCGCGCGAGGATCATCGGCACCATCAGCACGTCGGGCGGGATCGGGAAGATCGAGCTTTCGACGAAGGCCACGATGAACAGCGCCCACATCGCGTTCCGGCTGTCGGCCAGCGACAGCGTCCAGTCGTAAAGGCGTCGGATCATTCTGGCCCCCGGCAAGTCTGCCGCCCAGAAGCCATGCGCGGCAGGCCGCGTCAAGCCGGGCCGGGGCCGGTGACGGACGATTGACCGTCCCGGATGTGCGCGGTAGAGGATCTGAGAGGATCCCGGAGAGAGCGGGCCGGGGCAGGGCAATGCCCCCGGTTTCACGCTAGGCAAGGCGAATCGTTTTCAGAACGCCGCGCTCTGTCCGATCCGCGCCCGGTGCCGAACCGGGCCGTTCGCGTCGGATTGAGCCCGACGGCGCGGCGGGTTACAAAGGGTTCCTCTCCCCGAGGTTACCGGCGGGGAGGCAGGTGCGGGTGTGGCGGAATGGTAGACGCGAGGGTCTCAAACACCCTTTCCGCAAGGAGTGTCGGTTCGAGTCCGACCACCCGCACCAAACTAGTGTTTCAGAGTATTGCAGGTAGCCATATTGCATAAGGCATAGCTGCCGTCGGTTAGGGGCGGGACTACTCCAGCGAGATCCACATGATGCCGGGGGAACACGCTGCAAGATGGTATGCTAGGTGGTATGCTGACGGTCAGGGAAATCAAGGCGGCGCCCGCGGGGCGCTAAGGGGACGCGGGCGGTCTGTCCCTCATCAAGACGAGCCAGGACTCGGGGAAACGGAACCTCCGCTATTCGTTTCTTGGGACCCGGCGCAACA
The DNA here is from genome assembly GCF_001633165.1 of Rhodovulum sulfidophilum DSM 1374. Taxonomy (NCBI): domain Bacteria; kingdom Pseudomonadati; phylum Pseudomonadota; class Alphaproteobacteria; order Rhodobacterales; family Paracoccaceae; genus Rhodovulum; species Rhodovulum sulfidophilum. The sequence goes on from NZ_CP015418.1 coordinate 2,712,630, forward strand.
TGGGGCTCGGCTCATGGCCGGAGGTCGGGCTGGCCGACGCGCGCCGGGAACGAGACCGCTGGGAGGCCGCTTGGCGTTGTTGCGCAAATCAGCGTTCGTGCTGACTGTACCCTTTCCCGTGGCCGTTCAGGCGACGGCCTCGATCTCGGCCCTGCCGAGGGCCGAGAAGCGATTCATGAATGAGCCATGTCGCGCCATTGGTCCGAGCGACAATGGCGAATGATGCGGATCTGGATTTCGGCGGTCTGGCGGTCGGGTTCTCGTGACATGATCCGCTCACCGAAGAGCTTCAGGCGGTTCATCTGGGCCTCGACCCGACTTCGGACATGGTCGCCGGCCCACTTCTTCCAGAGCGCCCTGCCGAGGTGCCGCGTCGCCCGCAGGATCTCGTTGCGCCCCGATGCTGCGGGGCAGTCTTCTTTCCAGGCGCGGCCGTTCCGGCGGATGGGTATGACGGCATCCGCGCCGCGCGCGATGATGGCAGTGGGGCATCGCCGCCTGTCGTATGCGCCGTCCGCGGTGACGGTGGCACTCTCTTCATCCTCGGGAATGTGCGACAGCAGGTCGGGCAGCAGGGGGCTGTCGCCCTGGCGGCTCGAGGTGAACTCGACCGCGCGTATGTCGCAGGTTTGCGTGTCCATGGCGATGTGGACCTTGCGCATTGCCTGCGACGCGACGGACCATACTTGCGGGCCAGCCATTCGCCATCGCCACGGAACTCGATACCGGTGCTGTCGACAAGGAGGGTCAAGGGCTTGCCCGAACGGCGATACGGGACCTGCACCCCGATCCGCGCCTGGCGTCGGCACAGCGTCGAATAGTCCGGCACCGGCCAGTCGAGCCCAGCCATCCGGATCAGGCTCTCGACCGGCCCAACCGTTTGCCGAAGCGGAAGGCCGAAGAGCACTTTCAGCGTGAGACAGACCTGGACCGCCGCATCAGAGAACGTCTCGGGCCGCCCCCGCTTGCCGGTCTTTCCAGCCTGCCAGACTCTGCCGGGATCAAACCAGACCGAGAGCGCCCCCCGCTGGCGGAGCGCGGCGTTGTATTCGGACCAGTTCGTCGTGAGATAGCGGGTGGGAGAGGGCTTCGGCATGGCATCGATCTAAAGCACGGGATGCGCGCAATGAATCCTCCTTACCGCTTTGTGCAACAAGCCCCCGGGACTGGCTGCCGCTGTAGCTGGTCTCGGGACCGGCCAGCGCCCAGGTGCCGAAGGGCGCGCGCATCGCCACCGGATCGCCCGGGGCGATGGGGCGGCGCAGCCGGGGCCAGAGCGTGACGCTCTGCCGGAAGGCGGGGGTGGGGGCCTCGGTCCCGGTCACGATATGCAGATGGCGGCCGAGGGTCAGGTAATCGCCCGGCAGCGCCCGGTCGCCCGCCCTGGCGAGCTGCAGCACCAGCGCCTGCGCCCGGGCATTGGCCGCGACCGCGACGACAGGATCGGCCGAGATCGCGCCATGGGGGCCTTCGTAATCGACCGGCCCCATCTCGAAGGTCCCGGCCATCCCGTTCAGGCCCGCCAGCCAGGCTTCGGTCGCGGCATTCTCGGCCGCCGAGACATGGGTCAGGGTCAGCTCGGCCGCCCACATGCCGCCCATGAAGTCATAGGCGGTCTGCGCAAAACTGTAGGGGCTCTGCACCCGCAGGCTGCTGGTGATCCGGGTCAGGGTGAAGGCGGCGACCCGCACGCTCTTCGGTGGAAAGGCCATCAGCTCGCCCCTCCCGCCCGGGCCATCCGCTTGCGGCGGTCATAGATCTCCGAGGCCTGGCGTCGGCTTTCCGCCCGCACGGCGGCCGCGATCTGTTCCGGGCTGGCATTGGAGCCCTGCACGCTCACATAGACGTCGCCGCCCCGGACCGCGCCGAAGCCGCCGAAGCCGCCGCTGTCGCGGGTATGGTCGATCACGCTTTCATTGGGGTGCAGCATGGCCAGAAACCCACCCTTGCCGTCGAGCCCGCCCGCGCGCGGCCCGAGGGGCGTGCGCCCGCCGCCGTCAAACGACCCGGCCTCCATCACCTTGCCGATCAGATCCCCGATGGGCTTGACCGTCCCGCCGCCGCCGCTTGCGCGGCCGCCGAAGAGCCCCGAGAACAGCCCGTCGAACATGGAGCCCAGAGCGTCCGAGAGCGGGCTCATCGCGCGGTCGAGCAGCTCGCCGACACCGATGACCAGCGCGCCGAACCCGGTGCGCATCAGGGCCGCCCGGGTCAGCAGCAGCTTGGCGTTCAGCGTCACCACCGAGGCCGCGGCCAGCGACATGCTGGTGACGAACCGCCCCGCCAGGAAGGACGCGAATGTGCCGGCATAGGACATGAGCCGGCCGATGGTCCCGGACATGACCTGGAACGTGCCGCTCACGCTGGCGCCCAGCCCGTCCAGCATCGCGCGCAGCGGCGTGCCCTCGCGCAACAGGTCGGTGAAGCCCGTGGCCAGCGCGGTGATCGCCGGGGCCATGCTGGCCGCGACCTGGTTGCCGACCCCGCGCATGACCACGCCCAGCGTCGACATGGCATCGTTGGCGGCCTCGATATTGTCGGCCTGCAGCTCCGACAGCGCGACCCCGAACTGATCGACATCGCGGGCCGCCTGGCTGAGCGTCGCGCTGTCCAGCCGGGTGATGGCGGCATAGGCCCGGTCGCCATAGAGCGCGGCCGCGACCGCAGCCTTCTTCGCCGGATCCTCCAGCCCGGCAATGGCGCCGTTGATCCTGTCGAAGCGCTGATCGAGATCGAGACCGAGCAGGTCCCGGGCCTCCAGGCCCAGGGCCCGCAGCGCCTTCACCGCCGGGCCCGCGCCGGACGAGGCCTCCGAGAGGCGCTTGTTCAGCGCCAGCGCGGCCTGCTGCAGCTGGGACATCGGCACGCCGGACAGATCGGCGGCGCGGCCCAGCAGCTGCACCGATCTGGTCGAGGTCTCGAGGGACTGCGCCAGCTTGGCCTGCGCATCGACCATCTCGAAGCTCGACCTGGCCGCGGCCGCGACGGCCGCCCCGATCCCAAGCGCCCGGGACCAATGGCGGCTCGATGCCTCACCGTGGCGCTGTCGTGACGACCTTGGTCCAGAGGCGTCCTGCCATGCCCTTGGATGGATCGCCCCCACACAATGGGATCAGACAGCCGGTCCGGCGCCTGATCCTTCCTCAGACGCCGGACTTCTCTGCCTCACCAGAGGGCACCTTGCGGCGCGTGGGGGGCCTACCAGGTGACTTCGGTTCCCAGCCAGTAGCTGCGGCCTTCGACCCAGGGGTGCATATCTGTCGAGCCGCCCAGGCTCTTGTTCAGCAGGTTCGCCACCTTGAGCTTGAGATGGACGTCGCGACCGGCCGCGGAATAGACGCGCGCCTGCGCCGACAGGTTCAGCCGCGCATAGGTCTTGAAGCGGTAGTCCTCGTAGACGCTGTGCGGGCGCGAGCCGTAGACCGGGTTGACATGGGTCTCGTCTTCATCGGTGTCGCGCACCCCTTCATATCCGAAATTGATATCGGCCCCCAGCCCCAGACCGTAGCGGCCCCGGTCCCAACTGGTCTGCACCTCGACCGCGGCGCGCACAGGGATGTCGTAATTGCCCGTCAACTGGTCGAACTGCTCGTTGGTATAGGATTTGTCGTTGTACCAGATCAGGTCGATCTCGTTCAGCTCGTCCGAGGCGTTGTAATAGCCGCTGGACGAGGTCTCGCGGTCGGCCACCACCCCGCTGACGCGCAGCCCGACGCTGTCGAGGAGGCGCGGCCCCGGCCGGTCCCAGACCCGGGCATATTCCAGTGTGGCCGAGCGGTAGCGGTTCCAGCCATCGTTGGTCAGTACGTTGTCGGGATAGGTTCCGCCGGACGGGACCGAGGAATGGGCGAACTGGTCGCGTCCGTGCCGGTTCAGAAGTGTCATCCGCCAGGTGCCGCCGGTCCAGGGATCCGCCGCGGTCAGCCCCAGCGCCACCTCGTCGGTATAGGGCGTCTTCAGCCCCTGCTGGGTATAGCGGTATTCCCCGAAATCGTAGGGGACCGGGTCCATGGTCGGCACGGGGCGCGTTTCGTTGATGCCGCGGGGCGTCTTGTCGTGGATCGCATAGGCCATGTAGTCGTCGGAGTAATAGCGGTTCAGCCCGAGATCCGCGCGCACCGTGTCCGACAGCCTGTAGCCCAGCGACAGGCGCGGCGCGATATCGGTGTTGTCCATCACGTCGTTTCGGTCCAGCCGCAGCCCGGCGCGCAGATCGAAGCGTTCCCAACTCCTTTCCCATTCCAGGAAGGTTTCGTATTTCATCGCGTCCACCTCCAGCGCATAGGCCGGATAGATCACGCGGACGAACCAGAACTGGTCGGCATTGCAGAACAGGTCTCCGGGCGGGCAGATGCCAAGCGTGTTGGGCATGAACGCCGCATAGGCCGTCGTGTCGCTCAGCCGCGCGCGTTTCGCCTGGGACTTGATCACCGAGGCGCCGAAGTTCAGCCGCCCGCCTGCCAGGTCGCGGCTCAGGTCCAGATCGGCATGCAGCGTCTTGTCGTCATAGCGCTTGTTGCCGGTGAACCCGCCCTCCATGCACGAGACATAGCCCGTGGTCAGCGGCGAGACGTTGCACCAGTCGAGCGCACCGTCGTAAAGCGTGTCGTCAGTATTGCGGCCGATCCAGTTGGCGTAGTAATCCACGTTGCTGTCATTGGCGACCTTGTTGCGCGAATAGGTCAGCCTTGCGCTCAGATCCCAGGCGCCGAAGATGTTGGCGTATTCCCCGCTCAGCGTCCGTCCGCTGGTCTTCGTGTCGAGCTGATAGCCATAGCTGTAGTTCGATTGCCATTCCTGCTCGTATTCGGTGGCGGCGCCTGACAGCTTGAACACGCCGCCATCCTGCAGTTCGTGGCGCAGAACGACCCGGCCGAAATCGCTGCTCGACTCCGACTCCACACGGTCGCCGATATACTGATGGCCGATGGGTTTGCGTCCCCAGGCGGTGTTGCGGCTGAACGACAGCAGGACGGATGTGGTATCGGTCAGCGGCGTCTCGTATTCGACACCCACCTCCTTGCGGGTCCATTCCGGCTTGGCCCGGTTCAGCGGGTTGGTGCCGCTTTCGGTTTCCAGGTTGTATGTCGTCAGATCGTCGCTGGAAAATCCGAAGCTCAGCAGGCCCCGGCTTTCGCCAGTGGGCTCGCGCAGAAGGTAATTCACCACGCCGCCCTGAAAGCCGCCATATCGCGCCGAGACGTTTGAGGTCTGAACCTCGACGCCGTCGATGAAGGCTTCGGGCACATACTGGGTCTGCGGGTGCAGGCCGTAGATCGTATCGATGCCGGTGCTGCCCGTGTTCTTGTCCAGGGATCCGACGGCGAAGGGTTCGGCGGCAACGATGCTGTTGATGCCGATCCCGTTTATCATGATGTTGTTCTCGGTGACTGCAGCCCCTGAAATCGAAAGCTTGGACGGCTGCAGGTCCAGCATGCTGTCCGAACTGACCCCGTTATCCGACACCCCGCCGACGGTGCGCTGGGTCTCGTTCTGCACATTGGGCAGGGTCGCTATGGCTTCGTTCACATCCCCCGAGGTGTCGCCGAAAGTATCGGTATCCTCCCGGTCCATGGTGAGCGGAGCAAGCGCGCCCCAGTCTATCTCTTCTTCAAGATAGATGATCCCCAACCTGGCATCTTCATCGGCCAGCGCCGGCAGACTGCCGGACAAGATAGTTGTGGCAAGCACCAAGCCCTGCCGCCTGCAAAACGTCATTCCGCACCCCTTACATTGCAAAGAGCTGGCGGTGGGCTGGCGAGTCGCCAAAAATACTGCCCTACTTTTTTTGTCAAGTATCTGGGCCTTTGTTAGCGAGGCAGGTTGACACCCGGCTGGAGCTGTAAGAAGCACAGGTCAGCACGATCCCAGCCCGCGCCAGGCGAGGTGCTGACCCTCCATCTCAGGCAGGAGATCGTCATGCGCGTTCTTGCAGTCCTGGCGGCGCTGGCAGCGGCGACGCCTTCCTTGGCCATTGAAGCCAATACCCAACCGACACCCGGCATCCTGATCGGCGACCGTCTTCTGAACGTCGCCACCCATCTGGGAATAGTGCCGCAGGCCTATTCGATCCGACAGACCGATTCAGCCTTGGACACGCTCCTCGAAAGCGCGGGCAGCCTCCCGCTTGGCACCCCGGCTCATATGGTCGACGAAAACCCCTGCGCGATCCTCGTGGCGCTGCTCGAGACCGAGGCGCCGCGGATCGTGGTCGAGAGCTCCGACCCATTCGATGTCACCGATCCCGCACAGGATCCACAGCGTCTGATGCCGCTGATCACGCAGGCCGACCTGGTCGAGCATATGGGGACCGCGATCGAGACCGTCGATTTCACGATCGGCGCGGACCTTGCGATCTTTCAGATCGGCGAAATGTTCGGGCGCAGCGCCGAGGCCGCCGCTCTTCTTGACGAACGTGAGGCCCGGATTGCCTCGGTCGAGGCGCTGCTGCCTCTTGACCGACCGATGCGGGCGACGGTGCTGCATGGTGCCGATGGCGGGGATATGGCCGTGACGGTGGAACGTCCGGGCGGTCCGACCGATCTCGCCCTTCTTGACCGCATCGGCGTCGAAACGGTCGGCGCCCCGACAGCGGTGCCCGATGCCGGCGGCGCCCCCATGCGCGTCGACTGGCATGCGATCGCTGCGGCCGAGCCGGATGTCATCGTCGCAACCGGCGATGCCGACCAGGTTCGCGCGGCGCTGCGGCGTGCAACAGCCGCAGTGCCGGCCCTCGCAGGCATCCCGGCCGTCGCAGCCGATGCCATCCTGCCTCTGCCCGCCTATTCCGACATGGATGTGGTCGGCTATCCCTACACGCTGGAAGCCTGGACCCGAGCGTTTTCCGAGATTGCGATGGCTGCGGTCTCTGTCCCCGCGGCGTCCCGATGACCTTGGGCCGCAGGGTGCCGACCCCCGACCCATCGCCTTGCCTCCCTGCTGTCGATACCCGTGAGGCGCCCCCGCATTCGGATCGCGGTCGCGTCCAGAACGGGTTTGGTCTCGGCAACACGGCCCTTGCTCGGCCCGCCATGTTTCGATCACCACGCGGGCCTCGGCGAGTGTGTAGAATATTTCGCCATTCAGGAGGTCGTCGCGGAGTTTCGAATTGAATGACCTTCCCGCCGCGAATTCCCATCACCGCAATGTAGAGGCTGCACCAACTTGCTCTGCTCCCCAATCACGGATCGCCTCCGGCTGGAGTTTCCGGCTGTGTGACCTGCCACGGGCTTTTCCCTCCACCGCCGATTAAGAGTCCGCCTCAACCTGAGGACGGACAATGAAGCAAACAAGGGTCACGGACGAGCAGATCATCGGCATTCTGACCGAGCACGAGGCTGGTACGACGTGCGCGGACCTGTGCCGCAGTTCAAGCGTCGAGCAAACGGTCCGGGGGACCGTTTGTAGCGTCGAACGGTATCTCGGAAGGCACCTTCTACAACTGTAAAGCCAAGTTCGGCGGCATGACGGTGTCGGAGGCGAAGCGGCTGAAGGCGCTCGATGATGAGAACGGGAAGCTGAAAAAGCTGCTGGCCGAGCAGATGCTCGATCTCGCCGCGAGGAAGGGGCTGGTTTCAAAGTGAAGGCATGAACGCCATCGGTTCGATGGAATGCCTGAACGATGACGCCTGTCGTGAAGCGCGAGGCGGTCGCGCATCTGAAGGCCCTTTTCGGGCTGTCAGAACGGCGGGCGTGCCGGGTTGTCGGCGCGGATCGCAAGATGGTCCGCTACGAAGAGCGATGCGATCAGAAGGGAGGGTTGGCGGCAGGCCTGCCGCCGCCTCTGACCGCCGCCAATCGGGCGGAGAAGCGTATTTTTTGGCGGAACTGAACGATCAGGGGCTGTCTTGGCCGGAGGGGCTCACTGGACCTCAGGCGGTCAGCACTCCGGTCAGCCCCTCCAGCATTGCGAGGCATTGTGCCAGTTGGTCGCGGGTGACGTATTCGTCGGGCTTGTGGGCCTGGGCGATGGCGCCGGGGCCGCAGACGGCGGCGGCGCAGCCGAGGCTCTGGAACAGCCCGGCCTCGGTCGAGAACGGCACCGTCTCGGCGCGGGGCTGCCCGGTGAGCTCGGACAGGAGCGCGCGCGCGGCATTCTCGGTGAGGGGCTCGAGCCCGACCACCTCGCCGATCACATGGGTCAGGATGCTGGCCTCGGGGGCAACCGCGCGCATGGCGGGCAGAAGCTCGGCCACATGGCGGGCCATCGCCTCCTTGACGAAGCCGATATCGTCCGAGCGCACCGGCCGCATTTCCCAGGCCACCTCGGCCTTGCCGGGGATCACGTTATGGACCTGCCCGCCCGAGATCCGGCCGAGATTGACCGTGGTCCAGGGCGGCTCGAACGGGCTGTCCTCCGGTGCGCGGGTCTTGAGCTCTTCGGCCAGCCGCATCAGCCGGGTGACGTAGCGCACGGCGGCCTCGGCCGCGTTCACGCCCGCATCGGGGTTCGAGCCGTGGCCCTCGCGGCCGTGGAATTCGACGGTGTATTCGCAGCAGCCCTTATGGGCCTCGACGATGCGCATCTCGGTCGGCTCGCCGATCAGCGCGATGGCGGGGCGCAGCCCGCGGGCGGACAGCTCGGCCACCAGCGCCTGACCGCCCAGGCAGCCGACCTCCTCGTCATGGGTGAAGGCGAAATGGAGCGGGCGGGTGAGCTCGAGCCCGGCATAGACCGGCGCCATGGCAAGGCAGGCGGCGATGAACCCCTTCATGTCGCAGGTGCCGCGCCCGTAAAGCCGCCCACCGGCCTCGTGCAGGGCGAAGGGGTCGGTCGACCAGTCCTGATCGGCGACCGGCACCACGTCGGTATGGCCCGACAACACGATCCCGCCATCGGTGTTGCGCGGCCCCAGCGTCGCGAAAAGATTCGCCTTGTGCCCGGTCGCGTCGTGAAACAGATCGACCCGCGCGCCCAGATCGCCCAGCAGCGCGGCGATATGAACGATCATTTCAAGGTTCGACTCCGACGACACGGTGGGAAAGGCCACCAGATCGGCGAGGATCGCGCAGGTGTCATCGAGCCGGGTCATCAGGATTTCACATAGAGCTTGCGGGGGCGGTTGCACAGGGTCTCGGCCGGGCCCTCCTCGCGGATCAGGATGGATTCTGTGATCTCGAGCCCCCAGTTCTCCATCCAGAGGCCGGGCATGAAATGGAAGGTCATGCCTTCCTCCAGCACGGTGTCGTCCTCCTCGCGCAGCGAGATCGTGCGTTCGCCCCAATCGGGCGGATAGCTGAGCCCGACCGGATAGCCGCAGCGCGCGCCGCGCCGGATGCCCGCGCGTTCCAGCGGCGCTGCCAGCGCATTGGCGATGTCGCAGGCGCGGTTGCCGGCCTTGGCGGCCCAGAGCCCGGCCTCGATCCCCTCGATCAGCGCGGCTTCGGCCGTGCGCATGTAATCGGGCGGCTCGCCCAGGAAGATCGTCCGGCAGAAGGGCGCGTGATAGCGGCGGTAACAGCCCGAGATTTCAAAGAAAGTGGCCTCGCCGCTCTCGAAGGGCCGCCCGTCCCAGGTCAGGTGCGAGGCCGAGGCATCCTTGCCCGAGGGCAGAAGCGGCACGATGGCCGGATAGTCGCCCCAATCGCCATTGCCCGCCAGCGCATCGCGGTAGAGATCGGCCACCAACTCGTTCTTGGGCAGGCCGGGCTCGATCCGCTCGAGCACGCCGTCGATCATCCGTTCCGAGATCGAGGCGGCGCGGCGCATGAAGTCGAGCTCTTCGTCGGACTTGACCGTGCGCTGCCAGTTCACCAGCGCGGTGGCGTCGACCAGATGCGCCTCGGGCAGGGCATGGCGCAGCGTCACATAGGCCTTGGCCGAGAAATAGTAATTCTCCATCTCGACCCCGATCCGCCGGGCGCCATAGCCCAGATCGTGCAGCAGCCCCGCCAGATGCTGCATCGGGTGGCGTTCGGTCGATTGCACAAAGGCGTCGGAATAATGGGTGATATGCGCGCCCGCCATCCAGACCGTGCGCACCGCACCGTTTGCGTCCATCTGGCGGCCCCACCACATCGGATCGGCGTCGTGAAAGACCAGCACGCCCTGATGCACGTAGAAGGACCAGCCGTCATAGCCCGTCAGCCAGGCCATGTTCGACGGATCCTCGACAAAGAGGATGTCGATGCCCTTCTCGTCCATCGCCCGCCGGACCAGTCCAAGCCGCCGCTCGTATTCGGCCAGCGAAAACGGGGCGCGGCCCTCGGCGGCATAGCCGAACTGGACGATTTCTTCGGTCATGGGCAGAGGGCTCCTCGCGGCAGGCCGCCGCCGGGCGGGCCGGGGCGGAAGGGGGGAAAGGGGGCGATGCGCCCGATGAGACAGAAGCCGCCCTGCCGCGTCAAGGGGCGGGCAGGGGCGAACGGCCGGTGCCCCGAAGCGGTCGGCCCGGCTGCCGCCTTTCCGGGCGATGGGGTGGGAAGAGAGCGCGTTCCGGGCTAGGTGTGAGGGGCAGGGGGCCCATGCCCCGGACTGAAACGCATCGCGTCCCGGCATCCGGCCGGTCGCGATGCCGGAAGAAAGGACACGGCGGATGCTGAAGAACGACATGCTGGAACAGTGGGACCGGGAGAGTTTCTTCCACCCCTCGACCCATCTGGCGCAATTCGCCCGCGGCGAGGCGCCCGAGCGGGTGATCTCGGGCGGGCAGGGCGTGTTCATCGAGGACCGCGACGGCAACCGGCTGCTGGACGCCTTTGCCGGTCTTTACTGCGTGAATGTGGGCTATGGCCGAAGCGAGATTTCCGAGGCCATCGCCGAGCAGGCGCGCCAGCTCTCCTATTACCATGCCTATGTCGGCCACGGCACCGAAGCCTCGATCACGCTTGCCAAGATGGTCATGGACCGCGCCCCCGATCACATGTCCAAGGTCTATTTCGGTCTTGGCGGTTCGGATGCGAACGAGACCAACATCAAGCTCGTGTGGTATTACAACAACGTACGCGGGCGGCCTGCGAAGAAGAAGATCATCAGCCGCTGGCGGGGCTATCACGGCTCGGGGCTGATGACGGGCTCGCTGACCGGGCTTGCGGGCTTCCACAACAAGTTCGACCTGCCGCTGGCGCCGATCCTGCATACCGAGGCGCCCTATTACTACCGCCGCCCCGATCTCGACATGACCGAGGCCGATTTCGTCGCCCATTGCGCGGCCGAGCTCGAGGCGCTGATCGAGCGTGAGGGCCCCGACACCATCGCCGCCTTCATCGGCGAGCCGGTGCTGGGGACGGGGGGCATCGTGCCGCCGCCCGCGGGCTATTGGGAGGCGATCCAGCCGATCCTCGAAAAGCACGACATCCTCCTGATCGTCGACGAGGTCGTCACCGGCTTCGGCCGTCTGGGCGAGATGTTCGGGTCGTCGAAATACGGGCTGAAACCCGATCTCATCACCATCGCCAAGGGCCTGACCTCGGCCTATGCGCCGCTGTCGGGGTCGATCGTGTCGGACCGGATGTGGAAGGTTCTGGAAGAGGGCACCGACGAATTCGGCCCCATCGGCCATGGCTGGACCTATTCGGCGCACCCCATCGGCGCGGCGGCGGGTGTCGCCAACCTCAAGCTGATCGACGATCTGGGTCTGGTGAGGAACGCGGCCGAGACCGGCGGTTATTTCGTCAATGCGATGAAGACCGCGCTGAGCGAGCATGCCCATGTCGGCGACATCCGCGGCGAGGGGATGCTCTGCGCGGTCGAGCTGGTCGAAGACAAGGGCTCGCGGACCTTCTACGATCCGGCGGGCAAGGTCGCGGGCGCGGTCGTGGCCGAGATGGCGACATCGGGCGTGATCGCCCGGGCCATGCCGCAGGGCGACATCATCGGTTTCGCCCCGCCGCTCTGCCTCTCGAAGGAAGAGGCCGACCGCGTGGTCGACGTGACAGCGAAGGCCGTCAAGGCGGTTCTGGGCTGACCCCAAACGGGAAGGGGCGCGCCGCCATGGCGCGCCCGCTCAGGTCGCAGGGCGGTAGTCGTCCGCGAATTCGAACTGGCGCGCTTCGGGGCACCAGCGCAGGCCCCGGACCTTCTTGCCCTTGCGGAACCGGCTGTCCATTCCGCGTAGACGGATCCGGCGCGAATAGGTGCGTGCGGTGATGGCATAGCGGTCGCCGAACCCGTCGACCAAGACCCATTGCGGTACGCGATTGCTGCCGGGACGGCTGGCGCCACGATATCCATGGACGAAATTCGCAGGTCCCATATCGGCGGCGCAGATGCTGATGTCGTAAAGCCGCGCGACAAAGCGGTTCAGGCCTTTACGGTCGGCCTCTGTGAATGTTCCGGCCTCTATCCGCTGCTGCAGGTTGGGCGCGGTGCGCCCGGTCTCGTCGGTGATCCGCTCGGTCAGACAGCCATAGCCGAGACTGGTCTTAACAAAGCCGTAAAGATGCGCGACCGGCAGCTCGAAGCCCGGGTCGAAGAGGTTCTCCATCACCAGACGGCGGTATTCGTCATATTGCTTGGCAGTCGATCGGTAACGTGAGGCGGGCAGAAACCTCTGCGACAGGTGCCCGAAGGTCCACCAACGGTTGAACATCTCGGTTTTGCGCCGCTTCAGCATCTTGATCAGGATATGCGAATAATCCGGATGCCGGAAAACCCAGCGTTCGCCGCCTTCGGCGATGCTGTCCTTCGGGTCGAGTGGAATAATGTCCTCGGAAGCGGCGGTCAGCGCGGTCTTGTTCATTTGGTGGTGACTTCTGCGAATAAGTAATCCCGCCCGGTCTGCAAGGGGCAGCTGAACTTATCTTTCATACGCCGCTTAATGACTGATTTCCATGTGGAATTCCGGCAATGCCTGCGGCATCCTTGCCCGTGGCAAGCGCGCCGGGATCAGCCGCCGGTATGGCTCATGTGGCGGCTGACCTGACCGTCGGCGCGCTGGCGCGAATAGTCGAAGTCATGGCCCTCGGGCTTGGCCGCGATGGCGGCGCGGATCGCCCCGATCAGCGGCGCGTTGCTGTCGGGATGCTCGCGCAGCGGCGCGCGCAGATCGGCGCGGTCCTCCTGCCCCAGGCACATGTAAAGCTCGCCCGTGCAGGTCAGCCGGACCCGGTTGCAGCTTTCGCAGAAATTATGCGACAGCGGCGTGATGAAGCCGATCTTCTGCCCGGTCTCGGCCAGTCGCACATAGCGCGCGGGGCCGCCGGTGCGCTCGGCCAGATCGACGGTGGTGAACCGTTCCTCGAGCTGCGCCCGCACCTCGCCCACCGACCAGTACTGGCCGACCCGGTAATCATTGCCGAGATCGCCCATCGGCATGACCTCGATGAAGGTCAGGTCCATGTCGCGGGACGCGCACCAGTCGACCAGATCGAACAGCTCGTCCTCGTTGAACCCCTTCAGCGCGACGGTGTTGATCTTGATCCGAAGCCCGGCCGCCTGCGCCGCGTCGATCCCGCGCATCACCTGCGCAAGCCGGCCCCAGCGGGTGACGCAGGCGAATTTCTCCTCGTTCAGCGTGTCGAGGCTGAGATTCACCCGGCGCACCCCGGCCGCATACAGCGCGGCGGCGTGCTTTTCCAGCTGCGAGCCATTGGTGGTCACGGTCAACTCGTCGAGCGCGCCGCTCTCGAGATGGCGCCCCATGGCGCCGAAGAAGGTGAGGATATCGCGCCGGACCAGGGGCTCGCCGCCGGTGATCCGAAGCTTCTTCACCCCGAGCCCGATGAAGGTCGAACAGAGCCGGTCGAGTTCTTCCAGCGTCAGCAGCTCGCGCTTGGGCAGGAAGGTCATGTTCTCGGCCATGCAATAGACGCAGCGGAAGTCGCATCGGTCGGTGACCGAGACCCTGAGATAGGTGATCGCGCGGGCGAAGGGATCGACAAGGGGCGTCTGCTGCATCATGTCGCATGACACTAAGGGCAGGGCAGACCTTCGGCAAGCGCCTTTCGGCTCGGGGTCGAAGCCGCTAGGCTGGAAACAAGGCTGCGATCAAGGAGACCGTCGATGCCGCGCGATATCGGGCGCCCCAGAGCCGGGGCCAGAGCACCGGGAACAGCCCTCCGAGCTGACAGAAATGCCGGCCTTTTCCGGGGGCCGGGTCTTGGTCTGCCGGGGCTGGTAATGCCCGGTCTGGGGATGGCTGGTCTCCTCCTTGCGCTGGCCGGGTGCAACGCTGCCATGGCGCCCGGCGGAGAGGCGTCCCAACGCCCCGACGAGACCGCCCCGGGCGCCCCTTTGTCGGTGCTCGAAGCGCTTCCGCCCGAACCTGGCGATCCGGCTTCTGCAACGGATGGAATGGCCGGTGCCACCGCGCCTGCCGGGCTCGACGAGGCCTCGGCCCCGGTCTTCGGCTTCGAGCGCGATCTCGGCGTGACCACGGCCTCGCTCGGCGATCCGACCGATGCCGGTTTCTGGGCGTTGACCCCGCTTACCGACGAGATCCGCAGGGGGCGGCTGGCCGATCCGGTATCGGGCAAGAGCGTGCAGGTCGAACTGCGCCCGAGTGGCGGCGCAACCGGGGCGGGCACGCGGGTTTCGTTATCGGCGATGCGGGCGCTGGAGGTGCCGCTGATCTCGCTGACGAATCTCAAGGTCTACGCCTCGGAATGACGGGGCCGCGTTTCGGCAACCACGTCACCTTTCCGGTCCGCCCGTCGCCGGGTCGCCAGCGAAAAGGCTGGTTCCGCGGCGTTTCCGGACAAAGGCCAGCCGGACGGCGTCGGCGACTGTCCCGATTGTGTTGAAAAACTCCGGAAGCGGATGAGAGATCGCCCGGGTTTGGAACGTCGTTCTTCAAAGCGGCAGCAAAGGTCCGATTGCGAGACGCGATTGCGGAAACGCGGAACCATGTCCCATGAGCTTTTGCTCTGCGCCCCCGCAGGCGAGTTTTTCAACAGTATCGGCCTGAAACTTGCCGCAGGCCCCACCGGTCCGCCATCGCCCTGACGGCAGATCGGAAACGGGGCGTGACTCCTGTCAAGCGATCCTTGCGCGTTTCGCGGGCAGTCGCGGTCAAAATCGGGCAAGGATCGGCCGCGGAGCGCGGAAAGACCGAAGACCGGGGCTTGCGCCCGGCGCGCGGCTTTTGCATAACGTCGCACCCGCTGGACAGGATCTGCCCAAGGCGGCACGATCCAACGGCGCGCGCGTCTGAAAACCGAGGATGGAAGATGTCCGACGAGTCCGAGGCCTGGCACATGATGCCGGTGGCGATCCTGGCAATCCTCTGGAACCTTGCCGGATGCGCCGATTACGTGATGACGCAATATGGCGTCGCCCCGTATCTGCAGCTTTTCACCCAGAGCCAGGCCGCGTATTTCACCTCGGTTCCGGCCTTTGTCGACGGCGCCTGGGCGGTCGCGGTCTGGGGCGGGCTGCTCGGCGCGGTGCTGCTGTTTCTCCGGGTCGGCGTGGCGCCCTGGATACTGGGCTTCTCGGCGCTGGGGATGACCGTCGCCGCCGTCTGGCTGATCGTCTTCGCCACCCCCGGCCTGACCGAGGTCGCGGGCTATTTCGGCGATGCGATGATCGCGGGCGCGGCGGCGATGGCGATCCTGTTCTATGCCTATGCAAGGCAGATGCGGGTCGCGGGAGAGATCTGAACATGGGTCGAAGGGCCTTTGTCCCTGCCGCGCCGCCCGGGCTCCGGGCCATGTGATCCTCCGGTTCGGGTCGCGCGCCAGCCGCGGAACGGAAGGACGGCTTCGCCTTGAGCGCGGCCACGGGCAGCTTTGCACCCGCGCCCTGCGAAGCTGGCCCGGAGGCTGAAAATCCCCGGCGGGTTCAGTCCATGCGAATGGATTTGCAACCTTCGGAGCCCGGAGCCGGACAGTTTCATCATCGGCCAAGGCCCGCCGGATGCCGGGACGGAACGCCTAGTGGCCGGTTTGCGCGCGCCAGGCCGCCCAGGCTTCGGGCGTGTCGAGATCGGTCACGGCGCGCTCGCCCGGAAGGACGACCGGACAGACGGTCTCGGCGGCCAGCATATCGCGCCCACCAGTGTCGCCCGCAACCGCTTCGAGCCCCGGAAACAGACGCGCCGGAAACAGGACCGGATGCCCGGGGCGGCCATCCTCGGTGGTCGCGCGCAGGCACCGATCGGGCGCTTTGGCAAAAGCCTCGATCATCCGGACGACATCGCCGGTCTCGATGTCGGGCATGTCCGGCAGCAACACCATCAGCCCGCGCGCCCCCGCCGCCCTGGCCGCCGCCGCGCCGGCGCGAAGCGAGGCGGCCATCCCCTCGGCCGGATCGACATAGGCGACCTTGAGGCGCGGCAGGGCGTCGAGCTGTTCGCCCCTCGGCCCGGCCGCATGGCGCGGCAAGGTCACCAGCACCAGCACCTGCGCTCCGCTTGCCCCCGCGGCCCGCACCTGACGGCGCAGGAGCGCCTCGCCCCCGACGCATTCAAGAAGCTTGTCGCGCCCATGCATGCGAGACGAGGCTCCCGCGGCGGGAACCAGGATCAGGATGTCGGTCTTCACGGCCGTTCCCCCTTTCGAACGGTCTGTGGCGATCGTCGCGGTCGTGCCGGTCCGCTTATTGCTTTTTGCGCAAAGCCGTATTTACGTCACATATTTGCCCGACAGCGGCGAAAAGCATTGAACATGCCATTCAAGGAGGACTGTCGGATGGTCAGACAACTCAAGCAGGTGCTTCTCGGTCTTTGCCTTATCCTATGGGCAGGAAGCGCCGTCGCGCAAGCCCAGGTACAGGGGCAGGGGCCGATGCTGTCGGCCGCGCCATCGCCTGTCGAGCGGCTGCTTTCGGTCGGAAAGCCGCTTGAGGCGACCATTCATCAGGCCGCCTGCTGCAGGGTCTGCCGCAAGGGCAAGGCTTGCGGCGACAGCTGCATCAGTCGCGACCGGACATGCCGCAAGGGAGCCGGTTGCGCCTGTAACGGCTAGCGGTCGGCCTAGCGTTCCGGGATCAGACCGCGCGGGCTGAACCGCAGAACCACCAGCAGCACCACGCCCATGGTCAGCAGACGCATATGCGCCACGCTGTCCAGCAGATGGGTCTTCAGCGCCGAGCCATCGGCCATGCCCGAGGTGATCGCCCCCATGAACCAGGCGCCCAGGGGTTCGACCTGGACCCAGAGGAACCAGATCAGGAAGCCGCCCAGCACCGCGCCCCAGTTGTTGCCCGAGCCGCCGACGATCACCATCACCCAGATCAGGAAGGTGAAGCGCAGCGGCTGGAACGAGCCCGGGGTGAGCTGGCTGTCATAGGTGATCATCATTGCCCCCGCGAGCCCGCAGATCGCCGAGCCGAGCACGAAGACCTGCAGATGCCGGCGGGTGACATCCTTGCCCATGGCGGCGGCGGCGGTCTCGTTGTCGCGGATCGCCCGCATCATCCGGCCCCAGGGCGATTTCAGCGCCTTCTCGCTCAGCCAGAGCAGGGCGATCAGGACGACCGCGAAAAGCCCGGCATAAAGCAGCTTGACGAAGATGGTCGAGGCGGTGGTCGGATCGAGGCCAAGCGCCTGGGCCTTCTCGACGAAGGCGGCACTGGCCTGAAGGTCGACTTCATAGGGTACCGGGCGGGGAATTCCGTTCACGTTCTTGACGCCCCGGCTCAGCCAGTCCTCGTTCTTCAGAACCGCGATGATGATCTCGGCGATGCCGAGCGTGGCGATGGCCAGATAGTCGGCCCGCAGCCCCAGCGCGGTCTTTCCGATCACCCAGGCAGCTCCCGCCGCAAACAGCGCCCCGACCGGCCAGGCCAAGAGCACCGGCAATCCGAGCCCCCCGAGATAGCCGGTGGCGGCCGGGTCGATGGCCTCGATTGCCGAGACGGCGGGATCGAAGATCGCGCGGTAGATGAAGAACCCGGCGACCAGCCAGACCACCATCGCCAGCCCGCGAAGCGCGCCGCGGCCGACCCGGCGCCAGATCTGGATCGCACCGAGGATCACCCCGAGCCCGACCGCCAGCGCCAGCAGGACATGGCTGCCCCCGGCCGACCAGGCCGCGCCGACCGGTGCCATGGCGACAAGCACCACCGCCAGCCCGCCCAGTGCCGTGAAGCCCATGACGCCGATATTGAAGAGCCCGGCATAGCCCCATTGCATGTTCACACCCAGCGCCATGACCGCCGAGATCAGGCCGTAATTCAGGATGTATAGAGCCGCGTTCCAGCTTTGCAGCAGGCCGGTTCCGACGAGCAGGACTGCCACCAATACGAAAAGCCCGATATCGCGCTTGGTCATGCCGTTTTCCCCCGGAAAAGCCCCGTCGGGCGGAACAGGAGCACGATCACCAGGATCACGAAGCTGACCGCGAACTTGTAATCGGTGCTCATAAGCTGGACCAGCCCGTCAGGCGCCAGGGTGTCGGGCAGGATATAGGTCAGCACCTTCTTCCAGGCATAGGTCACGGTGACCTCGGAAAAGGCGATGAGAAATCCCCCTGCGATGGCGCCAAGCGGGCTGCCGAGCCCGCCGACGATGGCCGCCGCGAAGATCGGCAGCAGAAGCTGGAAATAGGTGAAGGGCTTGAACGACTTGTCGAGCCCGTAAAGCACGCCCGCAATGGTCGCGAGCGCAGCGACGATGATCCAGGTGATCGCGACCACGCGCTCGGGGTTGATCCCCGACAACAGCGCCAGATCCTCGTTATCCGAGAAGGCCCGCATCGACTTGCCGGTGCGGGTGCGGTTCAGGAACCAGAACAGCAGCGCCACCACGATCACCGCGGTCACGATCGTCAGCCCCTGCGTGGTGCGGATCGCCAGCCCCTCGTCAAGCCCGGTCAGGGTCTTGAACTCGCGCGCGGTGATGATGAAGCGCTCGCCATCGGCGAAGCGCTGTTCGCCGGGCCCGATCACGATCCGGACCACGCCGTTGAGGATGAACATGATCCCCATCGACACGATCACCAGGATCACCGGCTTGGCGCGCTGCGCCCGGTAGAAGCGATAGACCAGCCGGTCGGTTCCCAGCACCAGAAGCGCGGTCGCGGCAATCCCGAAGGGCAGGGCCAGAAGCGCCGTCGGCAACGGCCCGAAGGAGACGCCCGCTGCCTGCAGCGCCCAGGTTGCGAGAATGGTCATCATCGTTCCGAAGGCCATGGTGTCGCCATGGGCGAAATTCGAGAAACGGAGAATGCCGTAGATCAGCGTGACGCCGAGCGCCCCAAGCGCCAGCTGCGCCCCGTAGGCGGTGGCCGGAACCAGAACGAAATTCGAGAAGGTCACGAGCGCGTTGATGAAATCCATCACTGGCAGGTCCCGATATAGGTCGCGGCAACCGGCCGCCCGGCCGGAAAGACGGGGTATTTCCCGCCTCCGCCACCGCGCGCAGCAGCGCCCTCCGGACGGCAATGATCTGGGGCGGGCCGCCGCAGCGGCGCCCGGGCGGTGCTTGCGTCATCGGCCATCGCGTCTCTCCTTCGAACGGGTCCGGCGCCGTGGGGCGCCCCGACCGGCTTCATTCACTCTCGGCACAGCTGCCATGCACGTTGACCGCGATTGCCTGCAGCGCGCCGTCTTCCGGGTCCAGCTGCAGGGCGTTGTGGCGGGTCAGGACGAAATCGAGCGTCTCGAAGACGGTCAGCGCACCCGCGCCCTGACCCGCTTCGAGCGCGCCGCCGCTGGCCTGCAGCCGGATGCCCGCGCGCCCGGGCAGGCGGCGGAACTCGTAGAACATTCCGGCATCGTCGCCCTCGGGCGTCATCACCACCTTGGCGCCGGTCTTGCGCCCGACCTCCAGCCGGTAGCGCAATTCGGTCTGCTGGCAGCTCGCGCGGCCCGGCTCGATATTGCTGACGCAGACCTGCCGGGCCACGCAGTCGAGCCGCAGGTCCCGGGCCTCCGCCGCACCGGCAGATACGGCCAGAAGCCCCGCCATCATGAAGAAAAATCGCATTTATCAGCCCCCCAGGAAGGTGCGCCGCACCTCGGGATCGTCGAGCAGGGCGCGACCGGTATCGGTATAGGCGTTGCGGCCCTGCACCAGCACATAGCCCTTGTCGGCGATCTCGAGCGCCTGGCGCGCATTCTGTTCCACCATCAGGATCGAAATGCCGGTGCGCGCGACCTCGATGATCCTGTCGAACAGCTCGTCCATCACGATCGGGCTGACGCCCGCGGTCGGCTCGTCCAGCATCAGGACCGAAGGCCGGGTCATCAGCGCGCGGCCCACCGCGACCTGCTGGCGCTGCCCGCCCGACAGCTCGCCCGCGGCCTGACGGCGCTTTTCGCGCAGGATCGGAAAGAGCTGATAGACCTCCTCGATCGTGGCCGAAATGTCGTCGCGGCGCAGGAAGGCCCCCATCTCGAGGTTTTCCTCCACGGTCATGGAGGTGAAGATGTTCTGGGTTTGCGGCACGAAGGCCATGCCCTTGGCGACCCGCGCCTGCGGGCTCAGCCGGGTGATGTCCTCACCATTCAGCCGCACCGCGCCGGAATGGATATCGAGCATCCCGAAGACCGCCTTCATCGCGGTCGACTTGCCGGCGCCGTTCGGGCCCACGATCACCGCGATCTCGCCCTTCTCGACCGCCACCGTGCAGCCATG
The DNA here is from genome assembly GCF_001633165.1 of Rhodovulum sulfidophilum DSM 1374. Classification (NCBI taxonomy): domain Bacteria; kingdom Pseudomonadati; phylum Pseudomonadota; class Alphaproteobacteria; order Rhodobacterales; family Paracoccaceae; genus Rhodovulum; species Rhodovulum sulfidophilum. The sequence continues at coordinate 2,733,089 of NZ_CP015418.1, forward strand.
CAGGATATCGGCCCCGCCATAGCCGCCGGTCATCCGGTCTCCGATCAGGAAAGGATCTGCCATCCGCGCGCCTTCTCGTCCTTCTTCTTGGTCCAAATACCCCCGCCAACGCCCGACAGAGGCGCGGACGGCCGGTCTGAGACGCCGGTCAGGCGCCGGCTTCAGAGACCGGTTCCGAGACCGGACCCGCCTTGATCCTGTTCTTCAGCCCGGTGCCCAGATAGGCCTCGATCACCGCCTCGTTCTGCATGATCTCGTCCGCCTTGCCCTCGGCCAGCACCTTGCCCTCGGCCATCACGATCACCGGATCGCAGAGCCGGCCGATGAAATCCATGTCATGCTCGATCACGCAGAAGGTGTAGCCGCGCTCGCGGTTCAGCCGCACGATGGCGTCCCCGATGGTGTTCAGCAGCGTCCGGTTCACGCCCGCCCCGACCTCGTCGAGAAACACGATCCTGGCATCCACCATCATCGTGCGCCCAAGCTCCAGAAGCTTCTTCTGCCCGCCCGAAAGATTGCCCGCCTTCTCGTCGGCGACATGCGAGATGGTCAGGAAGTCCAGCACCTCGTCGGCCTTGCGGGCCAGCGCGCGCTCTTCCTCGGCGATGCGTCCGCGGCGGAAGCAGGCCGACCACAGGCTTTCGCCCGACTGGCCCGCGGGCACCATCATCAGGTTCTCGCGCACCGTCATCGACGAGAATTCATGCGCGATCTGGAAGGTCCTGAGCAGCCCCTTGTGGAACAGCTCATGCGGCTTCAGCCCGGTGATGTCCTCGCCATTCATCATCACCCGACCCGAGGTCGGCGGCAGCACCCCGGCAATCACGTTGAACAGCGTCGACTTGCCCGCGCCATTCGGTCCGATGAGGCCGGTGATGGACCCCGTGGCGATCTCGATCGAGGCGCCATCCACCGCGTGGAACCCCCCGAAATGCCTGTGAAGATTTTCTACCCGGATCACGCCCAGCCTCCCGATACGAGCCGCGTGACTACATCATGGAAGCGGCCCGGAAAACCCCGGGCCGCCTTTTCTTCCGCCAGACCGACAGTTTGCCGCATTTCGAGGCGGAAAAACGCAATTTTGTGTCGCTCAGCGATAGCCGGTCGCCACGAACTTGCCGTCTTCCACCTTGACCACGCGGTAATTGCCCCGGCTCTCGCCGCCATCGATGAATTCCAGCGCGGTGGCGCCGACATAGTCGATATCGCCGCCATCGGCGAGGATCTGCAGCGCCTTGTCCAGCTCGCCCGGATAGATCTCTTCGCCGGGCGCGTTGGCCACATCCATGATCTTGTCCTTGTAGACCTGCGGATCGGTCGAGCCCGCCGCCTGCATGGCCAGCAGGATCAGCGCCGTCGCATCGTAGCTTTCGCCCGAGAAGATGGCGGTGGAATCGAAGGCGCCATCGACGATCTCGGCATATTTCTCGGCGCCGGGAGTGTCGTTGCCCGGCAGCTGGCCGGTCGAGCCGTCGATCTCGTCGCCGAAGGTATCGGTGGTGGCGTCCGAGACCATGCCGTCGGGGAAGTGGAATCGGTCGAAGGCGCCCAGGTCGAGGGCCGACCGCAGGATGCCCGCGCCGCCCCGGTCGGCATAGCCGGCCACGAGCAGCAGATCGCCCCCGGCGGCGGCCAGCGCGCCGACTTCGGCGGAATAGTCGCCCTTGTCGTCCTCATGCGCGGCCGAGATCGTCACCGTGCCGCCCGCGGCGGTGAAGGCGGTCTCGAAGCTGTTGGCCAGGCCCTTGCCGTAATCGTTGTTGGTATAGGTCAGCGCGACCGAGTCGACGCCGTCATCCTTCAGGATATTGGCCATGACCTGCCCCTGACGGGCATCGGAGGGCGCGGTGCGGAAGAACAGCCCGTCATCCTCGACATCGGACAGCGCCGGCGAGGTCGCCGAGGGCGAGATCATCACCATGCCGTTGGGGCGCGCCACGTTCTGAAGGACCGCGCCGGTCACGCCCGAACAGCCCGCGCCCATGATCCCCTTGACGCCATCCGAGGTGATCATGCGTTCGGCCGCGGCCGTCGCCGCGGAACTGTCGATGCAGGTCGCGTCGCCGCGCACCGCCACCACGGTATCGCCGTCCAGAAGCTTGCCGCTTTCATTGACCTCCTTGATCGCCAGATCGGCGCCGGCGCCCATGGCAACCGCCATGGACTCGATCGGGCCGGTGAAGCCCAGCAGAACGCCGATCTTGATATCCTCGGCATTTGCGCCGCCCGCGCAGCCCAATGTGGCCGCGCTGGCCAGAAGCAGCTTCTTCATACTGTCAACTCCCCTGTTGGAATGAAATCCCGAGGAACGTTAATTTGCAAGTTTCGTAAAGAAAAGGGGGTCTTCCGGGTCAGGACATGTCCAGGCGCGGAATGACGCAGGGCCGGGCAGGCGGCGGGGCTGGGTGCGCGGGGCGGTCGGGGGCACCCTCACGCCTCGGTGCGGCCGCTGCGGCTGCCTCGTTCGCGATAGGGCGTGGTGTCGTAATGCGCGCGGTAGCATTTCGAGAAATGGCTGGGCGAGGCAAAGCCGCAGGCCAGCGCCACGTTGATGACGCTCATGTCGGTCTGCATCAACAGGTTGCGCGCCTTGGACAGCCGCAGTTCCATGTAATAGCGCTTCGGGCTGCGGTTCAGATAGCGCCGGAACAGCCGTTCCAGCTGCCGCGTCGACATGCCGACATCGCGCGCCAGCGTCGCGGGCGAGATCGGGTCCTCGAGGTTCTTCTCCATCACCTGGATGACCTGGCTGAGCTTGGGATGGCGCACCCCGATCCGGGTCGGGATCGACAGCCGCTGGGTGTCCTGATCGGTGCGGATCGAGGAGTAGACCAGCTGGTCGGCCACCGCATTGGCCAGGTCCTGGCCATGGGTCCGGGCGATCAGCGTCAGCGCGAGGTCGATCGAGGCGGTCCCGCCGGCCGTCGTCATCCGGTTGCCGTCGATCACGAAGACCGACCGGGTCAGCTCGATCTCGGGGAAATCCTCGAGAAAGCCGTCCTGGTTCTCCCAGTGGATGGTCGCGCGCCTGCCGTCGAGCAGCCCGGCCTTGGCCAGCGCATGGGCGGCGGTGCAGAGCCCGGCCATGGCCAGCCCCTTGCGTGCCTCGCGCCGGAGCCAGGCCACCAGCCCGCGCGTGGTCTCGGCCTGCACGTCGAGGCCGCCGCAGATGATCACCATCTCGTCGCGTCCGAGCGGCTCGAAGCCGATATCGGGCCGGATCCGCGTGCCGTTCGAGCAGGTCACCTCCTCGCCGCCTTCCGCGGCCAGGCGCCAGCGGTACAGCGTCCGGCCCGCCATCCGGTTGGCGATGCGGAAGGGCTCGATGGCGCCCGCGAAGCTGATCATGGTGAAACGGTCGAGCAGGACGAAAACGAGGTCCTGCGTCCGGCCTTCGGCTGCGGCCCCGAAGCTCGGGCCGGATCTCTCGGGAACTGCTTTCAAACATCCCTCCGCGCGTCCTGTCCTGCCAGCGATACAGGTTTGCCGACCGGGATCAAGGCCCGGCACGGTCCGGCGCAATGTAGCGCAGCGTCGCGCAGCTTGCCGTGGGGCCACCCGGATCGCCTCCGGCCGCGCCAAAGGCGAATTCCGGGTAGCCGGATGCGCCCTGAAGACCTATAAGGCCGGAACTGATGACGAGCATGGAACCATGACGATGACGACCTGGCAGAAATCGGATTGGCGTGCGCGCCCGCGGGTGCAGATGCCCGATTACACCGATGCGGCGGCGCTGGCCGCCGTCGAGGCGCAGCTTGCCAAGTATCCGCCGCTGGTCTTTGCGGGCGAGGCCCGGAACCTGACGGCGAAACTGGGACAGGCGGCGCGAGGCAAGGCCTTCCTGCTGCAGGGGGGCGACTGCGCCGAGAGCTTTTCCGAGTTTTCCGCCGACACCATCCGCGACACCTTCAAGGTGCTGCTGCAGATGGCCATCGTGCTGACCTGGGGCGCCAAGGTGCCGGTGGTCAAGGTCGGGCGGATGGCGGGCCAGTTCGCCAAGCCGCGCTCGACCGCGACCGAGACCGTGAACGGGACAGAGCTGCCCAGCTATCGTGGCGATATCGTCAACGGCTTCGATTTCACGCCCGAGGCGCGCATTCCCGATCCGTCGCGGATGCTGCATGCCTATACCCAGGCCGCCGCCTCGCTGAACCTGCTGCGCGCCTTCTCGACGGGCGGCTTCGCCGATATCCACCGGGTGCATGCCTGGACGCTGGGCTTTCTCGAGCGCGACGAGGCCGAGAAATACCGCGACATGGCCAACCGGATCAGCGACACGCTGGCCTTCATGAACGCCGCGGGCGTCAATGGCGAGACCATGAACGGGCTCTCGTCGGTCGATTTCTTCACCTCGCATGAGGCGCTGCTTCTGGAATATGAAGAAGCGCTGACGCGGATCGACTCGACCTCGGGGCACTGGATCGCGGGCTCGGGCCACATGATCTGGATCGGCGACCGCACCCGTCAGATCGACGGCGCGCATGTCGAGTTCTGCCGCGGCGTGATGAACCCGATCGGGCTCAAATGCGGCCCCTCGATGTCCGAGGACGACCTGAAGATCCTGATCGGGAAGCTGAACCCGGACAATGTGCCGGGGCGGCTGACGCTGATCTCGCGCTTCGGGGCGGGCAAGGTGGGCGATCACCTGCCGCGTCTGATCCGCGTGGTGCGCGAGATCGGGGCCGAGGTGCTTTGGGTCTGCGACCCGATGCATGGCAATACCATCAAATCGGCCAGCGGCTTCAAGACCCGGCCCTTCGATGCGGTGCTGCGCGAGGTGCAGGAATTCTTCGCGGTGCACAAGGCCGAGGGCTCGATCCCGGGCGGGGTGCATTTCGAGATGACCGGCAAGGACGTGACCGAATGCACCGGCGGCGTGCGCGCCGTGACCGACGAGGATCTTTCGTCGCGCTATCACACCGCCTGCGACCCGAGGCTCAATGCCAGCCAGGCGCTGGAACTGGCCTTCCTCGTGGCCGAGGAGCTGTCGGCGCGCAATGACGCCGCGGCCGCCGCCGCCGCGATCTGATCGGGCCTGACGGGCAGGGGGGGCCTGGCGCCGCCGCTGCCCACAACCTCATGCGGCGCATGAGGTGATGCCCGTAGGTTTCTGTTTTTAAAAAAAATATGGCCTCAAAGGGGCGCTTTCCATCCTAGCGGGTGGGCTGCTTGCCCGGGACAGGCGATGCCTGTCGACCGGGGGCAGGAGAGGGCTGTTCGGAAAAGTGGGCAGACCGGCTCAGCAGGCCGGTTCGACGACACCGCCCTGGATGACCGTCAGGGTCGGGCGGCGGCTTTCGGCATCGCCTTCGGCAAGGTCAGGGCGCCGGGCGGGATTGGCGGTTTCGCCCAGGATCTGGAAGCGCCGGGGCGTCCAGCCGACGGTGCCCACCGTGGCCAGCGCGCCGATAACCTTGGCGGGGGTGCCGTTCTCGCGCGCCAGCGGCAGCAGCAGCATGCCCGCGAAAAGCGCCTGCCGGTTGTAGCTTCTGGGCGAGATCAGCGTCAGCCGGACACCTGTACCGTCGCCGGTCATGAGCGCCTCGATCTTGTCCTCCAGCATCGGCCGCGATTCCGGCAGGATCACCGCCGAAAGCGGCATGCCGCGCATGTCCATGCCCATCAGATCGGTCATGTGCTGGCCGGTCAGCCGCAACCGCAGGTGGCGCGGCGCCATTGCCTCGGCCACGAAACAGTTCGACAGCGCCCGCGAGAAGCCGCGCGGGTCAAGCTGGGCCCGGCTGGGCAAGGAGCCCTGATCGTCGCGCAGCTGCGTCCAGTAGCGTTCGATGTCGTCCAGAGCGGACAGGGCGCCCCCGGTTCGATATCCCGACAATGCGATCACCGCAGCGCGGGGATGGGTCTCGGACTCCACCATGGCTGTCTCCTTGCATCTCGGTGTCGCCGCGGGCAGGTAGACCGCGACATTGTCGCCCCCTGCCATAAGTGCTATCGCGGGATGACCCCCGTTGAAAGGAATTTGCCACAAAATGGCCACGTATTCGCGCCTTTTCTATACCAAAGGTTAACGCCTCCATGCTGCAATCGATGACCGCCTTTGCCGCCCGCTCCGGGCAGACGGAAACGCATGCCTGGACATGGGAATTGCGCGGCGTGAACGGCAAGGGGCTCGACCTCCGGCTGCGGCTTCCGGACTGGATCCCCGGGCTTGAACCGGTCGTGCGCGCCGCGGTCCAGAGCCGTGTGGCGCGCGGCAGCGTGACATTGGGGCTGCGGATTTCGGCCCGCGATTCGGGCCATGGCGCGCTGCAGATCGATCCGGTGGCACTGCGCTCGGTGCTGGCGATGCTGGGGCGTGTCGAGGCCGAGGCGGCCGCGCAGGGACTGTCGCTGGCGCCCTCGAGCGCGGTCGAGATCCTCGGCTTGCGCGGGCTGGCCGACAGCGCCGCGCCAGAGACAGAGACCGAGCCCGAGACCGCCCCGCTTCTGGCCGCGCTGAGCGCCGATCTGACCCCGCTTCTTGACGAGTTCATGGCAATGCGGGCCTCGGAAGGGGCGGCACTGGCCACGGTGCTTTGCGACCATCTCGCCACAATTTCGACACTGACCAGCCGTGCCGCCGAGGTCGCCGAGGCCCGGCGCGACCAGATCGAGGAGACGCTGCGGGCCAGCCTGGCCCGGGTGATGGAGACTGCCGCGGGGGTCGATCCCGACCGGGTGGCGCAGGAGCTGGCGCTGATCGCGGTCAAGGCCGATGTCACCGAAGAGCTCGACCGGCTCCGCGCCCATGTCGCCGCCGCCGAGACGCTTCTGGCCTCGGGCGAGCCGGTCGGGCGCAGGCTCGACTTCCTGATGCAGGAATTCAACCGCGAGGCCAACACGCTCTGTTCCAAGGCCCAGTCGACCGGGCTGACCCGGGTTGGGCTTGACCTTAAGGCGACCATCGATCAGATGCGCGAACAGGTCCAGAACGTGGAGTAAGAGCCGATGGCGATACGGCGCGGATTGCTGATCATCCTGTCCTCACCCTCGGGCGCGGGCAAGTCGACCCTGGCCCGCAGGCTGCGTGCCTGGGACCCCGAGATCGCGTTTTCGGTTTCGGCCACGACCCGGGCTCCGCGGCCGGGAGAGGTCGACGGCAAGGATTACCACTTCCTGACCGAACCCGCCTTCAAGGCGCAGGTGGCGCGGGGCGAGATGCTGGAACACGCCTTCGTCTTCGGCAATTTCTACGGCTCGCCCGAGGCGCCGGTGCGCGCCGCCATCGAGGCCGGCCAGGACGTCTTGTTCGATATCGACTGGCAGGGGGCGCAACAGATCCGCGCCTCGGCGCTTGGCCAGAACACGCTGTCGGTCTTCCTGCTGCCGCCCTCGATCGCCGAGCTGCGCCGGCGTCTGGTCGAGCGCGGCCAGGACACCGCCGAGACCATCGCCGGACGGATGCAGAAAAGCTGGGACGAGATCAGCCATTGGGACGGTTACGATTTCGTGCTGGTGAATGACGATCTCGACGCCACCGAGGCGAAACTGAAGACCATCCTGACCGCCACCCGCCTGCGGCGCAGCCAGCAGCCCGGCCTGACCGAGCATGTGCGCGCGCTTCAGGCCGAATTCGAGGCCCTGCCATGACCCTTTACACGCTTGACGGAGTTGCGCCCACCTTGCCCGAGGATGGCGATGTCTGGATCGCGCCCGATGCCAATGTGATCGGCAAGGTGATCCTCGAAGCCGGCGTCTCGGTCTGGTTCGGCGCCACGCTGCGCGGCGATAACGAGCCGATCACGGTGGGCGAGGGGACCAATATCCAGGAAAACACCGTCTGCCATACCGATATGGGCTTTCCGCTGACCATCGGCGCGGGCTGCACCATCGGCCACAAGGCGATGCTGCATGGCTGCACCATCGGCGAGAACACCCTGATCGGGATGGGCGCGACGGTGCTGAACGGGGCCAGGATCGGCCGGAACTGCCTGATCGGCGCCGGGGCGCTGGTGACCGAGGGCAAGGAGATCCCCGATAACAGCCTGGTGATGGGGGCGCCGGCCAAGTTCGTGCGCCAGCTCGACGCGGAGGCGATCGAGGGGCTGCGCCAGTCCGCGCGCCGTTATCGCGAGAATGCGGCGCGCTTCCGCACCGGCCTGACCGCCGGGTAAGCATTGAGGCGCCTGTCGGCGGCAGGACCGTCTTGCGCCGCGCCCGACGACCGTACGGAGAGGGCTGCTAATGCCGCGTGCGCGGGATCATCTGCACCGTCATCCCCGGACAGAGCGCCGCGATTTCGCGCCGGACGATCTCGCTATTGGGCAGGACGGGGGTCACCACCACGTAAAGCCCGCGATAGCCGCCAAGCTGAAGCTGCTGGGCCAGGTCCATCGCGTCGAACTGGTCGGTCAGCAGCGGCGAAACGATCATCTCGATCCCCTGGAGCGACGGCAGCGCGGCCTGGACCAGGTCATAGGGCAGGTGCTCGCAACGCGCTCCGATGAAAGGCATTCCCCGCTGCGGTTGATCGACCCGATCGAACCCGATCAGAAGCGCCATCCCGTTTCTGTCCACCCCGGGGGCCATCTGCGCGGAACGGTCGGTGCCTGTGTTTCCCATAGTCGCACTCCCTGTGGCGACTGGCCGTCATGGCCCGATGTCTGAAAAATCTTAGTTAACCAAACCGTCAGGATATCTGTTACGCCATGCACATTTGTCAGGCTATAACGCGAGCCCGCCCGATCTGGCAATTGTCCATAGGTCGGTTCCGTCGCGTCGGGCCGTCACGTCACGGGCGACCGGACCCACTGCCGGAAATGGGGTGAAAGGTGAACGATTCTCTGGGATTGTCGATCATTGCGGGGGTGCCGGTTCCGGTGCTTCTGATCGGGGCGGACGAGCGGGTCAGCGGCATGAACGGCGCTGCCGAGGCGCTGTTCGGGCCGTCCGGAGCGGGACGGCATTACATCACCGTCCTGCGCCATCCGGCGCTGCTCGATTGCGTCGAGGAGGCCTTGCGGCTGCGCCAGTCCCGCCGGGCGCGCTATCCGCGCAGCGCCTTCGGCCGCGACGCGACCTATGACGTCACCGCCAGCCCGCTCGAGGGGGTCGCCGCGGGCGGCGTCGTGCTCAGCTTCACCGACATATCCGATCTCGAGCAGGCCGGGCAGATCCGTCGCGACTTCGTCGCCAATGTCAGCCATGAACTGAAGACGCCGCTGACCGCGCTGATGGGCTTCATCGAGACGCTGCGCGGGCCGGCGCGCAATGACGAGGCGGCGCGGGATCGGTTCCTCGACATCATGGCGCGCGAGGCCGAGCGCATGAACCGGCTGGTTTCCGACCTTCTGTCGCTCAGCCGGGTCGAGGCCGAGGAACGGATGCGGCCCGGGGCGCGGGTCGATGTGGCGGCGCTGTTGCGCAGCGCGGTGCAGACGCTGCGCCCGCTTGCCGAGGAGGCCGGGGTCGCGCTGACGCTGAGCGGGGCCGAGGCGGAGACGCATGTCCTGGGCGACGAGGACCAGTTGACCCAGGTGTTTCACAACCTCATCGAGAACGGCATCAAATATGGCGGCTCGGGCGGCGTGCTGCGGCTGGAGATGACCCGGTCCGAACGCGAACTGGCCTTTCGGGGGCCCGGCCTCAGGATCGACGTGATCGACGAGGGCGAGGGCTTCGACCCGGTGCATATCCCGCGCCTGACCGAGCGGTTCTACCGCGTCGACAACCACCGCTCGCGCGAGATGGGCGGCACCGGGCTGGGGCTTGCGATCGTCAAGCATATCGTCAACCGCCATCGCGGCCGCTTCCGCATCGACAGCGCGCCCGGCAAGGGGAGCACGTTTTCGGTGACGCTTCCAACGGTTTAGCAACCTGAGGTGGCATAATTTCGCATCGGTCCGAGATGTCGCAGCCGGGCCGGGCGCATGTCATGAAACCGTTACGTCCCTGTCACAAAAGATTGGTGCCGCAGGATTACGACCCGCCCGAGGCCGCCGCAAATCGGGTGGCCAGAACCAATCAGGAGCTTTCCATGTCCCTTGCGAAACTGACCGCTTCGGCGCTGGCCATCGCCGCCGTTTCCGCGACCGCCGCCGCCGCGCGCGACAATGTGCAGGTGGCCGGGTCCTCGACCGTGCTGCCCTATGCCTCCATCGTTGCCGAGGCCTTCGGCGAGAATTTCGACTTTCCGACCCCGGTCGTGGAATCGGGCGGCTCCTCGGCCGGCCTGAAACGCTTCTGCGAAGGCGTCGGCGAAACCTCGATCGACATCGCGAATGCCTCGCGCGCGATCAAGGACAAGGAAGTCGCGGCCTGCAAGGCCAATGGCGTCTCGGACATCATCGAGGTCCGGATCGGCTATGACGGCATCGTTTTCGCCAGCCAGCTGAACGGCCCGGCCTTCACCGCCTTCACCCCCGCCGACATCTACCGCGCGCTGGCCGCCGAGCTGCCGGTCGACGGCAAGATGGTCGCCAACCCGAACGCGACCTGGGCCGATGCCAATCCCGAGCTGCCCGCGGTCGACATCGCCGCCTTCATCCCCGGCACCAAGCACGGCACCCGGGAGGTGTTCGAGGAGAAGGTCCTGATCCAGGGCTGCGAAGAGACCGGCGCGATGGCCGAGATGGAAGCGATCGGGATGGACGAGAAGGCCGCCGAGAAGGCCTGCAAGAGCGTCCGCACCGATGGCAAATCGGTCGATATCGACGGCGACTATACCGAGACCCTGGCCCGGATCGACTCCAACCCGAACGGTATCGGCGTGTTCGGACTGGCCTTCTACGAGAACAACACCGACACGCTGAAAGTGGCGACCATGTCGGGCGTTGCGCCTTCGACCGAAACCATCGCCTCGGGCGATTACCCGGTGTCGCGTCCGCTCTACTTCTACATCAAGAAGGCCCATATCGGCGTGATCCCCGGCCTGAAGGAATTCGCCGAATTCTTCGTCTCCGACGAGATGGCCGGCCCCGACGGCCCGCTGGCGGCCTATGGCCTCGTCTCCGACCCCGAGCTGGCCGCGACCCAGCAAAAGGTTGCCAATGAAGAGACCATGAGCAACTAAGCCCTCAGCTTCGGGGCGGGCGGCGGATCGGCCGGCCGCCCCGGTTCGAGGGAATGTCATTTCAAAGACGGAGCGGTCATGCCTGTTCTCTGGCTCGTGCTCATCCTGTTCGCCCTCGGCGCGCTCGGCTTCGTGCTGGGGCGGCGCCGCGCGCTTGGCGGGGCGGGAGGCGATATACGTCTGCTGCATTCGCTACCCGCCTATTACGGCACCAATGTGGCGCTTGTGACCATGGTGCCCGCCTTCTTCCTGCTGGGGATCTGGCTGCTGGCTCAGCCCGTCGCGATCGATGCCCGGGTCTCGGCGCTGCTGCCCGACGCGGCCATCTCCGAGGGCATGACACGCGATCTGGTGATGAGCGATGTGCGCCGGGTGGCCGAGGGGCTCGACAAGGCGGTGGCCGAAGGCGAGATGACCCGCCGCGAGGCGCGCGACATCCGCGCCGGGTTCACCGATATCCGCAATCGGCTGGGTGCGGTCGGCGTGGCGCTGGGATCGAATGTCGGCGCGCCCGAGCTTTACGCCGCTCAGCGCTACCGCACGCTGTCGGGCGAGGGCCGGGTCGCGATGACGGCCGCGGTGCTGGCGCTGGCGCTGGGCGGCTTCGCGCTGTCCCTGATCCGGACCACGCCCGCCTATCGCGCCCGCAATTCGGTCGAGGCGGGCATCCGCTACGCCCTGATCTTCGCCGCCACCGTCGCCATTCTGACCACCATCGGCATCGTGCTGTCGCTGATCTTCAACACCATCGATTTCTTCCGGCTCTACCCGGCGCGGGACTTCTTCTTCGGCACCACCTGGAGCCCGAGCTTCGGCGGCGGCTCCGAGCTCGGTATCCTCCCCTTGCTTTGGGGCACCTTCTACATCTCGGTCATCGCGCTGGCGGTGTCGGTGCCGATCGGGCTGTTCGCAGCGCTGTACCTGTCGGAATATGCCTCCTCCCATGTCCGGGCCATTGCCAAGCCGCTGCTCGAGGTGCTGGCGGGCATTCCCACCATCGTCTACGGGCTGTTCGCACTGCTCACGGTCGGGCCGCTGCTGCTGAAGGTTTTCGGGCAGGACGGGGTCGGGCTGATGCAGGCCGGAACGGCGGTGATGACCGCGGGGCTGGTGATGGGCATCATGCTGATCCCCTTTGTCAGCTCGCTGTCCGATGACATCATCAACGCGGTGCCGCAATCGATGCGCGACGGCTCGCTCGGGCTCGGCGCCACCCGCTCCGAGACCGTCAAGCAGGTGGTGCTGCCCGCCGCCCTGCCGGGCATCGTCGGCGCGATCCTGCTGGCGGCCAGCCGGGCCATCGGCGAGACCATGATCGTGGTGCTGGGGGCAGGGGCCGCGGCCAAGCTGTCGATGAACCCCTTCGATGCGATGACCACGGTCACCGCCAAGATCGTCAGCCAGCTGACCGGCGACGCCGATTTCGCGAGCCCCGAGGCGCTGGTCGCCTTCGCGCTCGGGATGACGCTTTTCGTCATCACGCTGGGGCTGAACATCCTCGCCCTCTATATCGTGCGCAAATACCGGGAGCAGTACGAATGACCGACATCCCCGTCTCGGATGCGCGCCCGGTTCCGGCCGCGCCCGCCCGCACAGGGTCTCTGCTGACCGCCGATGCCCGGACCCGCCGCCGCAACGCCGCCGAAAGCCGGTTCCGGCTCTACGGGATCGTGGCGGTGGGCATCGGGCTCTTCTTCCTGGCGGCCCTGCTTTACGCCATCGTCACCAACGGGATCGGTGCCTTCCAGCAGACCGGCTACACGCTGAATATCGAGTTTCGCGAAGACGTTCTGGACAAGTCCGGCACCCGCGATCCCGAGGCTCTCAAATCGGTCCGGACCTTCGCCTATTCGCCGCTGCTGCGCGAGGCGATGCTGCGCGAGATCGAGACCCATGGCATCGAGACGCCGCTGGCGAAGGCCAAGGTCAAGGGCTTTTCCTCGCCGCTCGACAAGCTGTTCTCGGACGGCGCGCGCTCGACGCTGCGCGACATGGTGCTGGCCGATCCGAGCCTGATCGGACAGACCGTAAAGGTGCGCATCCTCGCCTCGTCGCGGGTCGACGGCTATCTCAAGGGGCGCGTCAGCCGCGAGTCGATCGAGCGCGACAAGAACCTCGACGCGGTCCACCTGGATCTGATCGACAAGCTGCGCGACGCGGGCGTCGCGACCAAGGCCTTCAACCTTGCCTTCATCACCGGGCCCGACGCCTCGGATGCGCGGCCGGAGCAGGCCGGGATCGGGGTCGCCATGCTGGGGTCATTCTACATGATGATCGTGGTGCTGGCACTGGCGCTGCCGATCGGGGTCGGGGCCTCGATCTATCTCGAGGAATTCGCGCCGCAGAACCGCATCACCGACCTGATCGAGGTGAACATCTCGAACCTCGCCGCCGTGCCCTCGATCGTCTTCGGCATCCTCGGGCTCGCGGTCTTCATCCAGGTCGTGCATCTGCCGCAATCGGCGCCGCTGGTGGGCGGGCTGGTGCTGTCGCTGATGACGCTGCCGACCATCATCATCTCGACCCGCGCCGCGCTGAAGGCGGTGCCGCCCTCGATCCGCGATGCCGCGCTCGGGGTAGGGGCCTCGAAGATGCAGGCGGTCTTCCACCACGTCCTGCCGCTGGCGATGCCCGGCATCCTGACCGGCACCATCCTCGGGCTGGCGCAGGCGCTGGGCGAAACCGCGCCGCTTCTGCTGATCGGCATGGTGGGCTTTGTCGCCTCGAACTATCCCGACGGCGCCGTTGCGGGCTTCATGGCGCCGAACTCGGCCATGCCGGCCCAGATCTACGAATGGGCCAAGCGCGCCGATCCGGCCTTCTACGAACGGGCCTGGGGCGGCATCATCCTGCTGCTCGTCTTCCTGATGACCATGAACATCATCGCCATCCTGCTGCGCCGCCGCTTCGAGCGCCGGTGGTGATCGGCTGCGAAAGGACCTCCGACATGTATGACAATTCCGATCTTGCGAGGGCGACGGTGACCGGAGAGACCAAGATCGCGGCCCATGGCTGCCAGGTCTATTACGGCGACAGCCAGGCCATCCGCGATGTCGATATCGATATCGCCGACAACACCGTCACCGCCTTCATCGGCCCCTCGGGCTGCGGCAAGTCCACCTTCCTGCGCTGCCTCAACCGGATGAACGACACCATCGACATCTGCCGGGTGATCGGTGATATCCGGCTCGATGGCGAGGACATCTACGATCCGCGCGTCGATCCGGTGCAGCTTCGCGCCAAGGTCGGCATGGTGTTCCAGAAACCCAACCCGTTCCCCAAGTCGATCTATGACAATGTCGCCTACGGGCCGCGCATCCACGGGCTGGCGCGCAACAAGGCCGATCTCGACGAGATCGTCGAACGCTCGCTGCGCCGGGCCGCGATCTGGGACGAGGTCAAGGACCGGCTGCAGGCGCCGGGCACCGGGCTTTCGGGCGGCCAGCAACAGCGGCTGTGCATTGCCCGCGCCGTCGCGACCGAACCCGAGGTCCTGCTGATGGACGAACCCTGCTCGGCGCTCGACCCGATCGCCACCGCCCAGGTCGAGGAACTGATCGACGAGCTGCGGGCGCAATATTCGGTGGTGATCGTGACCCATTCGATGCAGCAGGCCGCGCGCGTCAGCCAGAAGACGGCCTTCTTCCATCTCGGCAGCCTGGTCGAATATGGCGATACCGCGAAGATCTTCACCAATCCGAGCGATCCCCGCACCGAAAGCTACATCACCGGCCGCATCGGCTGAGAAAGGACCGTCCATGTCGGATGTGATGAAAGACCCGCATATCGTCAAATCCTACGACCGCGACCTCGAAGGGATCCAGGCGCTCATCATGAAGATGGGCGGGCTGGTCGAGATCGCGATCCTGGAGGCCGCGACCTCGCTCGAGGCCCGCGACGAGGAACTGGCCGAGCGCGTGCGCGCCGGCGACAAGGCCATCGACGCCCTCGAAGAGAAGGTCAACGAGGAGGCCGCGCAACTGCTTGCGCTGCGCCAGCCCTCGGCGGGCGACCTGCGCACGGTGCTCTCGGTGATGAAGATCTCGGCCAATCTCGAACGCTGCGGCGACTATGCCAAGAACATGGCCAAGCGCACCGGCGTTCTGGTGCAGATGGCGCCGATGGAGGGCGCGGCGGGGGCGATCCGGCGCATGGCCAAGGCGGTCGAGCTGATGCTGAAGGACGCGCTCGACGCCTATATCCAGCGCGATGCCGAACTGGCCGAGGATGTCCGCCAGCGCGACCTCGAGGTCGACCAGATGTACAATGCCCTGTTCCGCGAATTCCTGACCTTCATGATGGAAGACCCGCGCAACATCACCGCCTGCATGCATCTGCATTTCATCGCCAAGAACATCGAGCGGATGGGCGATCATGTCACCTCGATCGCCGAGCAGGTGATCTATCTGGCCACCGGCCACATGCCCGAGGATGAACGGCCCAAGGCCGACCGCACCTCGGTCGAAGCGCTCAGGAGCTGACCCAATGAGCCCCAGCGAACGCCCCACGGTGCTGATCGTCGAGGACGAACCCGCGCAACGCGAAGTGCTGGCCTATAACCTGCAGGCCGAAGGCTTCCGGGTGTCGAAGGCCGAGAATGGCGAGGAGGCGTTGTTGCTTGTCGAGGAACAGGCGCCCGACATCATCGTGCTCGACTGGATGCTGCCCTCGGTCTCGGGGATCGAGATCTGTCGGCGTCTGAAGACCCGGGCCGAGACCCGCGGCGTGCCGATCATCATGCTCTCGGCCCGCTCGGAAGAGGTCGACCGGGTCCGCGGGCTGGAAACCGGGGCCGACGACTATGTGGTCAAGCCCTATTCGGTGGTCGAGCTGCTGGCCCGGGTCCGCGCCCAGCTGCGGCGCACCCGTCCGGCGACCGTGGGCCAGAGGCTCGAATTCGAGGATATCCTGCTCGATGCCGAAACCCACAAGGTGTTCCGCTCGGACAAGCCGCTGAAGCTCGGCCCGACCGAATTCCGGCTTCTGTCGACCTTCATGGAAAAGCCCGGCCGGGTCTGGAGCCGCGAACAGCTTCTGGACCGGGTCTGGGGGCGCGACATCTATGTCGACACCCGCACCGTCGACGTCCATATCGGGCGGCTCAGGAAGGCGCTTTGCCAGCATGGCGGCCCGGACCCGGTGCGTACCGTCCGCGGGGCAGGCTACGCCCTTGGGTAAGGCGATCTGCAGCAAGACCGGCCGGGGGTTTCCGATTTTTTTCCTCAGGAATTGATCCCGGGGCAGGCGGCGCCTATGGTGCCCGCGTTTCGGGGCGGCTGCGGGAGCAGCGGGCCGCGATGATCTGAGCGAGCAGGGGATCGGATATATGACACGAACCGGTACGGGAACCGGACTGACACTGGCCGCGGCGCTGCTGGCATGCGGTGCCGCCAGCGCCGATCCGGAGGAGGGCGCCTATAGCTCTCCCGAGGCTTTCGGCGAGGCGCTGTTCTTCGACGTCAATCTCTCGAAGACCCGGACCCAGGCCTGTGCCACCTGCCACGATCCGGGCCATGCCTTCATCGATCCGCGGCCGACCTTGGCCGGGCGGGCGGTCTCGCTTGGTGCTGACGGGCAGTCGCTTGGCGACCGCAACGCGCCGACCGCCGCCTATGCCCGGTTCTCGCCACCTTTCGGCCAGCGCGCCGATGGCACCTATGTCGGCGGCCAGTTCCATGACGGCCGCGCCGCCGGTCTGGCCGAGCAGGCCGCCGGACCGCCGCTGAACCCGATCGAGATGGGGCTGGCGGATGTCGAGGAGGCGGCCGCGCGCATCCTCGAGAACCCGCGCTATGACGCAACGCTGAGCGCGCTTTACGGCGCCGCGACGCCAAGCGATCCCGAAGCCGTCTTCCGCGCCGCGACCTCCGCCATCGCCGCGTTCGAAGGCACAGACAGCTTCGCGCCCTTCGATTCCAAATATGACAGATACTTGCGCGGCGAAGCTCAGCTGACCGATGAAGAAGAGCTCGGCAGGATCCTGTTCTTCTCGCAGCAATTCACCAACTGCAATCTCTGCCATCAGTTGCGCAAGTCGGCGATCGCCGCGGATGAGACCTTCACCGATTACAGCTATCACAATATCGGCGTTCCGGCGAATGCGGCGGCGCGGGCGGTCAACGGGGCTGCGGGGCCCGATCTCGGGCTGCTGGCCAACCCGGCGGTCGAGGATCCCGCGGCGGCGGGCAAGTTCAAGGTGCCGACGCTGCGCAACGTCGCCGTGACCGGGCCTTACATGCATAATGGCGTGTTCGAGGACCTGCGCACCGTGATCCTGTTCTACAACAAGTACAACAGCAAGGCGGCTGCGCGCCAGATCGACCCCGAGACCGGCGAAGCCTGGGCCGCACCCGAGGTTCCCGGAACGCTCTCGATGGACAAGCTAACCACGGGGCCTGCGCTCGATGACGAGCGGATCGACGCCCTGGTTGCGTTTCTCGAGACGCTGACCGACAGCCGCTACGCATACCTGCTTGACCGGGACACCGCCTCGGCAGGGACCGGAGGCACAGACACAGACCGGTGATCCTCCCGGCGTGCCCCGAAATCACGCTTGGCGAACCGTCGCAATTCCAGCGTCCTGCTGCAAACAGGCGGTTCTTTTCGATGTAAATGTCGCCGCGAGCACGACAGGAGGGCGAGGATGATCTCCTGTCGTGCTCGGTCTTACGACCCGTCATGACGAAGGCGGGCCGTTACGGAGTGTGGGGCCGTTCAGATCTGGTTTCGTGGATATGGTGCCATCGAGCTTTCTAATGCCAAGTATAAATATCCGATAATCAGTATTATGTTAATATTCGGCGTTGCGCACACCTGACGCACACCTGAGCTGCGACCAATTCGCCATGTGATGCAACTCAGGGGTTTGCTTCGGCGTCGCCGCGTGTTCCAATTGGCGGAACAATATCGCCTGATAACAAGGGCTAGACGGTGCCTGTCCGAGTTTGTGCCCAGAAAACCACCTCAACGCAGCCGGCCGGGTTCCATATCTCCCGGTCCGACTGCGCTCTGGCCGCGCTCGACAGAACCTGCAGGCCTGCACTAAAGACCATTCTGGAGGGGTAACGTTATGATAGCCAGAATTCAGCGGGCCGTGTTGCCGTGTCGGCATGTCCGACAACGCGGCCGAATGGGGGCTTCATGAGCCTCGAATATCTGAGCGCATTATAATCGCCGCGCGCAGCCTCGAGGAGCTCTGGGCGCTTCACACCCGCAAGATGGCCGATTTCGGTTTCGACCGGCTGATCTACGGTTTCACCCGCTTTCGCGCCGCCAACAGCTTCGGCGACCGCGACGACGTGATCGTGCTGTCGAACCATTCGCCCGAATATGTGCGCAACTTCGTCGACAAGGGGCTTTACAAGAACGCGCCGATGGTCCGCTGGGCCGCGAAGCATGTCGGCACCAGCAGCTGGCGGCAGGTCTCCGAGCGGCTGGCGCGCGGCGAGCTGACGCCAGAGGAACTGGACGTCCTGAAGTTCAACCGCGGCATGGGTGTGGTCGCTGGCTATACGATCAGTTTCAGCGAGGTATCGGTCCGCGCCAAGGGTGCGATCGGCCTGACGGCCCGGCCGGGTCTGAACCAGGACGATGTCGAGCGGATCTGGTCCAAGCATGGCGACGTGATCCAGTTGATGAACGATGTGATGCATCTGAAGGTGCACAACCTGCCATATGCCGCGCAACGCCCGCCGCTGACGCCGCGCCAGCGCGAGGTTCTGGAATGGGTCGGCGACGGCAAGACCACGCTCGATATCGCCACCATCCTCGGCGTTACCCAGGCAACGGTCGAAAAACACCTCCGGCTCGCCCGTGAGGCGCTGGATGTCGAGACCACCGCGCAGGCCGTATTGAAGGCGTGGTTCCAGAATCAGATCTTCCGCGCCAACACGCCATAAGCAGATCCTTGCCCGCATTCTGACAACCGGAAGTGACGCTACGTTACTTCTGGCGCGTTTCCACGCGAGGTTATATCGCCTAAAGGTTGAATTTGTTCGTTTTTTAAACCCGACGAAGTACGGATTCCCTGACTATCTTTTTGGTCAGGATATCGGCAATTTTTAGCCGTTCCGTGAGTGGTGGCCTTGGGCCAGGGAACATTGTCGGCGCGCAGTACCGCACAGTTTCGCGGCGAACGCCGTACCGGGAGACCGGAGCAGGATCGGGCGGTCTATTCTTCGTCGGTCAGATTCTGCGCCTTTTCGCTCAGGCCGCCCTCAGCGGGCGGTTTTGCAGAAAGGCCAAAGGGGCGGCGGGCTATTTAGGGGGGCCTCGCCGCCCCTCCCATGTCACGGGGGTGTTACGGGCTTCCGCCCCCTGCCCCGTTTCCGCCAGGTCCGAGACCCGAACCAGCGTTCCGCCGCCGCGGCGTTCGGCGACGTAAAGCGCGCTTTCGGCGCGTTGCAGCGCCGCCTCGAGGTTGGGTTCGTCGAAGGCCGACATGCTGATCCCGATGGCAGCGACCGGCAGATCCGGCTGCGGCCGCAGCTTCCGTTCCAGCCTCTCGCCGATCCGGGCCAGATCGGCCTCGCTCGGGACATGTGCCACCACCATCAGCATGTGCCGTCGCCAGCGCCCGATATTGTCCTCGGCGCGGACATGGCGAACCGTTCGCTGCAATGCCGACCGCATCGCACGCTCATCTGCCTCCGGATCGGCTCCGTTAACGCCCGCCCCGGGGGCGCAGAGGATCACGCCGACCGGCCCCTTGCCGTCGAGCAGATCCCGGTCGGGCCGGAATTTGCTGGCCCGGCCCGCGACCGGGTCGAACAGCTCGGCGCGTGCATCGGCACGGGCCGCCCGCTCGAGCAGCGCCCCGACCGTCAGCACCAGTGCCAGCTGGGCCAAGCCGAACAGGCCCAGCAGAGGGGCAATCAGCAGCCGCGCCGAGACGGTTTCGGGCACCGCATGCAGGGTCGCAATGCCGACAAGCCATGGCCCGATCAGCGCCAGGACCAGAAGTATGCGCATCCGGGGGCCATGCCGTTCGCGCGAAAAGAGCGGACGCAGCAGCCATTCGGCACGCAGGATATGCGTCATGGCCAAGCCTGCGAGTCCCATGCAGCTGAGCGAAAAGGCGGAAACCGGGCGCCCCCAGGTCGTCGCCTCGAACAGATCCGTCATCGCGCTCCACCAGATCCCGGTCCAGGCCGCCACCAGCACCGCCATCGCCGCGCCGCGATGAAAGGGCTGGAGCGCCAGGCAGAGATGCAGGGTCAGGATTGCATAGGTCGTGGACAGATCGGCGGGTCCCGGCGACCGCCCGGGCCAGAGCGGGACCGCCCCGCTCAGGTAGGGACCGCCCGGCAGCAGCCCGTCGATCAACCGCAACCCCGCCAGAAGCGCAACGCCGCCCCCGACCGCCGTCCACAAACGCAGTCCCCAGGCTTTCGAGCCGCGCAGCAGCACCGAAAGCGCGAAAAGCACGAAGCCGAACGCCCCGGCCGGATGCAGGACGGGCACATGGCGCGACGGCGCGACCAGAATGTAATGCAAGGCCCCGAAGACCGCGGTGACCAGCAGCGCCAGACAAAGCAGGCGGAGGGCCTGAGGCAGCAGCGGCTGAGCAGGACTGGCGGTTGGCGTGAACACGGTCAAGAGCCCCGGTAAGACGGTGGATCGGTCTCGCCAGAGTAACTTTTCGCGCCTAAATCGAAGTTAAGGTTAATGACCCTGCGTCGCAGACGCGCAAAGCCCGCCCCGGGTAACCAAATATTAAGCCTATAGCGACCCTATCCTGAGGCAGTTTTCGTGTCGAGCGAGCAACAGGATGGCAAGCGCAGACCAGAGGCCCCGAACGACCCTCGCGATCCGCGTTCTGGGGCTGACCATTCTGGTCGCGATCGGCCTGGGCCTGTTGCAGAACCTGCTCGATCCGCCCGCCGACACCGCCGCCGCGCTGCATCTTCTTCCCGCGACCGGATTTGCCGTCTTCGGACTGCTGTTCCTGCTGCGCCGTCAGCCCTCGGGCCTGCGCGGCCCGGTCCGGATGCTGGCCTGCATCGTCGCGCTTCTGGCCATCGAGCGGCTGTTCGAGGCCTCCGTTCCCGGCTGGATCCGGATCGTCGGGCATCCCCGGATTGAACACGCCCTGGAAAGCACCGGGTTGCAGGGCGTTCTCTCCGTCGAGACCGCCTTCGTGCTGGCGATGCTCAATCTGGCACTGCTGGCGGAACCGCATCAACGCCAGACATCGCTGCTGTTTCTTGCCGCGGCCTGGGTCGGCACCACGATGGGCGTGCTCAAGCTCGCCTTCAACCTCACGCTCTGGCGCGGAGAGATGTCTCCCTATGCGCTGGCGATCATGATCCTGGTCTGTTCCGCCCAGACGCTGAAACTGCGCGATCAGCCCTTCCTGCGGCCGCTCTTCGCCCGGACCAGCTACGGCACCTATACCCGTGCACTGGTAACCGGGGCGCTGCTCGTTCCCTGGATGTCGGGGTTTCTCTATTTCCTCAATGTCCGCCCCGATCCGGCCAGCCATCTCGCGCTCGAGCTGGCCTTCGGTTTCACCGGCTGGATCATGCTGGCGCTGGTGCTGGTCATCGGCCATCTGATGGAGAAATCCAGCCTCGCGCTCGAATACGCCGCCCGGCACGACCCCCTGACCGGCGCGGCCTGGCGATGGCGCTTGGAAACCGCGACGAGGCCCGTGGCGTCGTGCTGTTCGATCTCGATCACTTCAAGGCGGTCAATGACGCGCTGGGGCACGATGCGGGCGACAGGTTGCTCTGCGACATCGCGCAGATCGCCAACCGGAACATCCGCGAAAGCGATCTTCTCGTCCGCTGGGGCGGCGAGGAATTCCTGCTGGTGATGGCCAGTTCGGCCGAGGTGCTTCTGGTGCAGATGGCGGAACGGCTGCGCCAGAGCATTGCCGGTCATGCGCCGATGCGGATCGGGGCGATGCCGCATCCGGTCAGCGCCTCCTTCGGGGTCAGCATGGTCCAGCCCGGCGAGGCCGGCATCGGGTGCGCCATCCGCCGTGCCGACACCGCGCTTTACGCCGCCAAGATTGGCGGCCGCAACCGCGTCATGTCGGCCGCCGCCCTGTGCGAGGCCGAGGCGGCGGTCGGCCCCCTCGCCCGGAGGACGCCACCGCGTCTGGTCTCCTGAAACCACCCCTGCCCCCGCCAGCCGGAAGCCGGCATGAAAACGGCGCGGCCCCGTCCGGGTGCCGCGCCGCATCTTTCTGCAAGCCTTGGGGCTCGATCAGCCCTGGACGACTTTCGCCACTTCGGCCGCGAAGTCTTCCTCGGCCTTCTCGATGCCTTCGCCGACCTCGAGCCGGACGAAGCCGGTGATGGTGGCGCCGGCGGCCTCGGCAGCGGCCTCGACGGTCATGTCGGGGTTCACCACGAAGGCCTGACCCATCAGGGTCGATTCCGAGATGAATTTCTTCATCCGGCCGGGGATGATGTTGTTGGTGATCACCGCCTCGGGTTTCGGCTTGGCGGCGGTGGCGTTCTCGTCCAGCGCCTTGGCGGTCTGAACGGCCAGTTCCTTCTCGAGCACGGCCGGATCCATGTCGGCCTCGGACAGCGCCGCCGGGTTCACCGCGGCGACATGCATCGCCACCTGACGCCCGAAGGCCGCATCGCCGCCGGTCATCGCGACCAGAACGCCGATCTTGCCCATGCCCTCTGCCGCCGCGTTATGGACGTAGGCCACGACCTGCTCGCCCTCGATCCGGGCCATCCGGCGCAGCGTCATGTTCTCGCCGACGGTCGCGATCTTGTCGGTCAGCGTGTCGGCCACCGACTTGCCGCCGAGATCGGCCGCCTTCAGGGCCTCGACATCGTCGACCCCCAGCGCCACCTTGGCGATATCCGAGACCATCGCCTGGAATTCGGCGTTCTTGGCGACGAAGTCGGTTTCCGAGTTGACCTCGATCGCGACGCCCTTGCCGCCCTCGACGACGACGGCAACGAGGCCCTCGGCGGCGGTCCGGCCCGATTTCTTGGCGGCCTTGGCCAGCCCCTTGGTGCGCAGCCAGTCGATGGCGGCATCCATGTTGCCGTCATTCTCGGTCAGCGCCTTCTTGGCATCCATCATGCCCGCGCCGGTCTTGTCGCGCAGTTCCTTCACCAGTGCAGCGGTGATCGCCATGGTTCGGCTCTCCTCGTAATCCTTGGGTGACCGGGCGGGTTTTCGCCGCGCCCGGTATCAATTCCGTGACAGGGGTGAGGCTCAGGCCTCGCCCTCGGACCGTGCGTCGGCCAGCAGTTCCTCGACCGGGGCCTCTTCCAGCGCACCGAGATCGACGCCGGCGGCGTCCATCTGTGCGCTCATGCCGTCAAGCGCGGCACGGCTGGCCAGGTCGCAGTAAAGCTGGATCGCGCGGGCCGCGTCGTCATTGCCCGGGATGATGTAGTCCACGCCCTCGGGCGAGCAGTTGGTATCGACCACCGCGACCACCGGAATGCCCAGCTTGCGGGCTTCGAGGATGGCCAGATCTTCCTTGCGCACGTCGATCACGAACAGCAGGTCCGGCAGACCGCCCATTTCGCGGATGCCGCCCAGAGACGCCTGCAGCTTGGTCTGCTCGCGCTCCATGTGCAGCCGTTCCTTCTTGGTCAGGCCCTCGGCGCCGGTCGCCATGCGCTCGTCGATCTCGTTCAGACGCTTGATCGACTGCGACACGGTTTTCCAGTTGGTCAGCGTGCCGCCGAGCCAGCGGTGGTTCATGTAGTATTGCGCGCATTTCTCGGCGGCATCGGCCACCGATTTCTGCGCCTGCCGCTTGGTGCCGACGAAGAGGATGCGGCCGCCGCGGGCCACGGTGTCGCGGATCACGTTCAGCGCCTGGTCCAGCATCGGGACGGTCTGGGTCAGGTCGACGATGTGGATGCCGTTGCGGTCGCCATAGATGAAGGGCGCCATGCGGGGGTTCCACCGCTGCGTCTGGTGACCGAAGTGAACGCCAGCTTCCAGCAGCTGACGCATGGAGAAATCGGGAAGCGCCATGTCTTGTCCTTTCCGGTTTGCGCCTGGGCGGAGCGTCAAGGGCATATGCCCAACCGGCGGACCGCTGCGGGATGTCTCCCCGCAGGGCCCAGCCCCGCCTGTCGAAGTGAGGCGCCCATACCCCCATTCGCCTCGCCCTGCAAGCCCCGCCGTCTTCTTCCTGGCGAAAATACCGCGAAAACCCCGTTTCCGCGGCTTGCCGGCGCGCCTGCCGGACCCCGCAAGGCCGATATGGGCCGGAGTTGCCCGATCCTGAAGAGCGGCGGCGGCCTTTTGGGCTTCTCTCCGGGCGCCAAGCGGCCGCGCGTCAGAACCCTCGGCCGACCATATAGCCGCCCCAACCTTGCACTCTCAGCCCTGCACGGGCTTGGCGAAGCGCCCGCCAAACAGGCAGATCCGGGCCACGCCGGGGTCTCTGCCTCTAAATCGGTCCGCAGGCAGAGCGAGGCTATTGTCGCGCGGCGGCCCTGCCCCTAGCTAAGGGGCGACACGGGAGAATCCAGCCGAACATGTTCGAATCCAAAGAGCCCTCCGCCGAGCCGTCCGATCCGCAGGAACCGCATCAGCGCCGGTTCTGGCGCGGCGTCCTGGCCCGGCTGCGCAACAACTTTCTGGCCGGTCTGGTGGTGATCGCCCCGGTCGGGCTGACCGTCTGGCTGATCTGGACCGTCACCGGCTGGATCGACGGCTTCGTCCTGCCCTTCGTGCCGCAGAAGTTCCAGCCGGAACAGTATATCGGCATCGACATCCGTGGCCTCGGCGTGATCTTCTTCCTCGTCTTCACGCTCGTCGTCGGCTGGATGGCCAAGGGCATGGTCGGCCGCTCGTTCATCGGCTGGGGCGAGCGGGTCGTGGGCCAGATGCCGGTGATCCGCTCGGTCTATAACGGGCTCAAGCAGATCGCCGAGACGGTTTTCGCCCAGACCGAGACAAGCTTCGACCGCGTCGTGCTGATCCAGTATCCGCGGCCCGGCATCTGGGCCATCGCCTTCGTCTCGACCAATGCCAAGGGCGAGATCCGGCGGCTGGTCCCGGCCGATGACCCGATCCTGTCGGTGTTCCTTCCGACCACGCCGAACCCGACCTCGGGCTTTCTTCTGTTCGTGCCGCAGAGCGACGTGATCGAACTTGACATGAGCGTCGAGGAAGCCGCCAAGCTGGTGATCTCGGCCGGGCTCGTCGCCCCCGAGGATCCGCAGGTTCTGGCCGCCGCCGCCGCGGCGCCGCGGCCGATCCAGCAGGCCGCGCGTCGGGCACGCGACCGCGAGAAGATCGGCGCCTGAGACACGTGACTGAACAATGACCTTGCTTGCTCCGGCGCTGACCGGTTTCGCCACCTCGCTGTCTCTCATCCTGGCGATCGGGGCGCAGAACGCCTTCGTGCTGCGCCAGGGTCTGCTGCAATCCCATGTCTTCGCGCTGTGCCTGTTCTGCGCGATGTCGGATGCGCTGCTGATCTCGGCCGGTGTGGCCGGGTTCGGGGCGATCACGGGCGCCCTGCCCTGGCTGCCGCGCGCCTTCGGCCTGGGCGGCGCGGCCTTCCTGATCGTCTATGGAGCACTTCGCGCCCGCGCCGCCTGGCAGGGCGGGCACCGGCTCGAAGCCGGAGGCCGGGCGGGCTCGGTCCGCGCGGTGCTGGGCACGGCGGCGGCGCTGACCTGGCTCAATCCGCATGTCTATCTCGACACGCTGGGTCTGATCGGCGCGATCTCGACCGACTTCGCCCCCGGCGCGGCGCGGATGGCCTTCGGCCTTGGCGCCGTCGCCGCCTCGTTCTGCTTCTTCTTCGCGCTCGGCTACGGCGCGCGGCTGCTTGCCCCGGCCATGGCGCGCCCGCTCGCCTGGCGGCTGCTCGACGCGCTGATCGCGGTGGTGATGTGGATCATCGCGGCGCGGCTGCTTCTGGGAGGCTGATCCCGGGGGGCTGAGCCGGGTCCGGCTCAGCCATCCGCACAGATCCGCCTGAGATCGACGCTGCTCGCCTTCTGCAGGTTGGGCTTGGTCTCGCACAGGAAGCGCTCGGCCGCCGCCTCTCCGGCTGCCTTCAGTTCGGCCAGCACGATCGGGCTCGGCATCAGCTTGGTGACGATGCTGAGGCTGTTCATCGGCCCGTCATCCGAGATCATGTGAATGCGCGGCAGCTTCATCGAGCCGGGATCGATCCGGCCCTCGGCAATGAGCTGTTCAAGCTGCGAGATCGTCCGCAGCTCGCGCAGCAGGGACGAGTTGAAGCTGATCTCGTTGATCCGGTTCTGGATGTCCTGCGGCGTGGTCGGGACCTCGTCGCGCTCCATCGGGTTGATCGAGACCACGACGATATCCTCGGGCAGTTCGGGCGCGAAAAGCGGAAACAGCGCCGGGTTGCCGGTATAGCCGCCATCCCAATAGGCCTCGGTCCGGCCGGTATCGGGATCGTCGATCTCGACCGCCTGAAACAGGGTCGGCAGGCAGGCCGAGGCCAGCAGCACGTCGCCGTCGATCTCGTCGCCCTTGAAGATCCGCACCTTGCCGGTCCGCACATTGGTGGCGCCGACGAACAGAAGCGGCTCGGCCCGGGCGCAGACGCGCTCGAAATCCAGGCGGCGCACGACCCGCTCCAGCGGGTTGCGGTAGAACGGCCCCAGCGCATAGGGGCTGACCGAGCGGCTGGCGGTGTCGATCAGCGAGATCGGCATCGACTGTTCCATGAATTGCGCCACCGCGCCCGCGCCGGGCAGGAAGGCCATCATCCAGCTGGTCAGCCGCATGTCGCCGACCGCGCCGACCTGTTGCCAGAACCAGTCGAGATTCTCGCGCGCGGTCTCGCAGCCGCCCGAAACCAGCCCGGACTTGACCGCCGCGCCGTTCATCGCGCCGGCCGAGGCGCCCGAGATCGCCGCGATCTCGATCTCGGGGTCCCGCAGCAGCCGGTCGAGCACGCCCCAGGTGAAGGCGCCATGCGCGCCCCCGCCCTGAAGCGCCAGATTGATACGCAGGGTTGTCATCGCCGGCTCACAGCGCGGTCCAGCCGCCATCGACGCTGATCGTCGTGCCGGTGATCTGTTTCGCCGCATCGGAACACAGGAACACCGCGGTGCCGCCGATTTCCTCGACGGTGGCGAATTCCTTCGAGGGCTGACGGTCCAGCATCACCTCGCGGATCACCGTCTCGCGGTCCATGTCATGGGTCTTCATCTGATCGGGGATCTGCGCCTCGACCAGCGGTGTCAACACATAGCCCGGGCAGATGGCGTTGCAGGTGATGGGCTCTTCGGCGGTTTCAAGCGCGGTGACCTTGGTGAAGCCCACGATGCCGTGCTTGGCCGCGACATAGGCACTTTTGAAGGGGCTGGCGGTCAGGCCATGGGCCGAGGCGATGTTGACGATCCGCCCCCAGCCCGCCTTGCGCATCATCGGCAGCGCCGCGGCGGTGGTGTGGAAGGTCGAGCTCAGATTGATGGCGATGATCGCATCCCATTTCCCGACCGGAAATTCCTCGATCCGGGCGACATGCTGGATGCCCGCATTGTTGACCAGGATATCGCAGGCCCCGGCGGTCTCGATCAGCGCGCGGCACTCGTCGCCCTTCGACATGTCGGCCTTGATGTAGCGGACCTTCACCCCGTGCTGTGCGGCCATGTCCTCGGCCAGCTTGTGATCCTCGTCCCGGTCGGTGAACGAGTTCAGAACGACATCGGCGCCGGCCCGGGCCAGCTCATGCGCGACGCCGAGCCCGATCCCCGAATTCGAGCCGGTGACGATGGCGGTCTTTCCGGAAAGCGACATGTGAAACCTCTTTCTTGAATTCTGCGGTTGCCGAAATCCTACATGGCGCGCGACAGGCGCGATAGCAGGGAAACACACGGCAACGGGAGCCAACGTGAATTGGTTCGACCCGGCGCGGGCTGTAGGGAGTTCGCGCCCGGATATCCGGGCGGACCGATTCCCGCATCGGGGCTCAGATTGGAAATACCGCCTGAATGACATGAAAAAAAACGCCCGCACGAAGCGGGCGTTAAGTTATTGAGGCAGGTTTCATACAGGCAAGAAACCTATCGAGCAGTGCCCTCTTTATACGCAATCTCGCGCCGAGGGCCAAGCTAAAAGTTTGAAAAGCCAAAGCGCTCCGCGTAGGGTCCGACGCAAGTAAAACAAGGCCCGGAACAGGGCCAAGCCGGAAACGAGGCCCGAGCCCCATGACAGGCATTCTCCAGCGCGCAGCCCGAGTCGCGGGATTCGCGTTTACCACGATTCTCCCGGCGATTCTCTCGGCCGGACAGGCTCCCGCCGGGACCCCGGCCCATGGCATCGCCATGTATGGCGAGCCGGCGCTGCCAGCCGGTTTCGCGGCCCTGCCCTATGTCAATCCCGACGCGCCCAAGGGCGGCCGGATCGTGCTGGGCGAGCCCGGCAGCTTCGACAGCCTCAACCCCTTCATCCTGAAAGGCACCCCGCCCTGGGCACTGGCGCATGAAAGCTATGAAAGCCTCATGGGTCGGTCCTGGGACGAGCCCTTCACCCTTTACGGGCTTCTGGCCGAAACCGTCGAGACCGGCCCTGACCGGGACTGGGTC
This sequence comes from Rhodovulum sulfidophilum DSM 1374, assembly GCF_001633165.1. NCBI lineage: Bacteria > Pseudomonadati > Pseudomonadota > Alphaproteobacteria > Rhodobacterales > Paracoccaceae > Rhodovulum > Rhodovulum sulfidophilum. The sequence goes on from NZ_CP015418.1 coordinate 2,761,619, forward strand.
GAATTCACCCTGCGCCCCGAGGCGCGGTTCTCGGATGGCAGCCCGGTCACGGTCGAGGATGTGCTCTGGTCGGTCGAGACGCTGGGCCGGATCGGCCATCCGCGCTATCGCAACGGCCATGACAAGATCGCCCGGGCCGAGGCGGTTGGGCCGCGCAGCGTGCGCTTCACCTTCAACGCGCCCGACCGCGAATTGCCGCTGATCCTCGGCCTCAAGCCGATCCTGAAGAAGGCACAGTGGCAGGGCCGCGATTTCGCGCAAAGCGGGCTCGAACCGCCGATCGGCAGCGGGCCCTATGTGGTCGCCTCGGCCGAGCCCGGGCGTCAGGTCACGCTCCGGCGGAACCCGGACTACTGGGGCCGCGACCTGCCCTTCAACCGCGGCAAGCACAATTTCGACGAGATCCGCCACGACTATTACGCCGACGGCGCGGCGCTGTTCTCGGCGCTGAAGGCAGGCCAGGTCGACGTCTTCCGCGAGACCAACGAGGCCAAGTGGCAGACCGTCTACGACTTCCCCGCGATCCGCTCGGGCGCGGTCGTCAAGGCCGACATCCCGCATGGCCGCCCCTCGGGCATCACCGGGCTCGCGATGAACACCCGCCGGGCGCTTTTCGCCGACTGGCGGGTGCGCGATGCGATGATCCTCGCCTTCAACTTCGAGTTCATCAACCAGACCATGACCGGCGGCGTCCAGCCCCGGATCACCTCGTATTTCTCGAATTCCGAGCTCGGGATGCGCCCGGGCCCCGCCGAGGGCAAGGTGCGCGCGCTGCTCGCCCCCTTTGCCGATACGCTTTTGCCCGGCGCGCTCGAGGGCTATGCCCTGCCGGTTTCGGACGGCCGGCCACAGAACCGGCGGAACCTGCGCGCGGCCCTCGCGCGGCTGGCCGAGGCGGGCTGGACGGTGGGCCGCGACGGGGTCCTGCGCAATGCCGAGGGACAGCCCTTCCGCTTCGAGATCCTGCTGTCCCAGGGCGCCACCGACAGCACGCGGATCGTGACGCTCTTTGCCGATGCGCTGCAGCGTCTGGGGGCCGAGGTCCACGTGACCGAGGTCGATACCGCGCAATATGTCCAGCGCACCACCAGCTATGACTTCGACATGACCTTCTATACCCGGGCGCTGTCGCTCTCGCCGGGCAACGAGCAGTGGCTCTACTGGGGCTCGGCCGGGGTCGACACCCCCGGCACCGGCAACTGGATGGGCATCGACAGCCCGGCCGCCGAGGCGATGATCCGCCGCCTGCTGAGCGCGGATGAGCGCGCCGATTTCGTCGCGGCCACGCGGGCGCTTGACCGGGTGCTGACAAGCGGGCGCTATGTGATCCCGATCTGGTACGCGCCGCAGTCCCATCTTGCCCATTCCGCGCGGCTGCATTACCCGGCCCGGATTCCGGTTTATGGCGACTGGGTCGGCTTCCTGCCGGATGTCTGGTGGTCAGAGGAGAACTGAGATGACACGACTGCTTTTTATCCTGCTCGCGCTGACGCTGGCGAGCTGTTCCACCGTCGAGGGCGTGGGCAAGGACATCTCGGCCGGGGCCCGCACCGTGCGCAACGCGCTCTGAGACCGCGGCTCAACCTCACCGGGGCCTGAACCTAACGGGGGCCGGTCCGGCTCTCACTCGACCGAGGTCACCCAGAGGATCGTCGCGTCCTCCTGGCTGATCGAGACCAGGTTATGGCCCATGGTCGCGTCGTAATAGGCGCTGTCGCCGCGGCGCATGTCGACCGGGGCGTAGAACTCGGTGTAAAGGCGCGCGACCCCGGTCAGCACATAGAGGAATTCCTCGCCCTCGTGGCGCACCCAGCCGTCGAATTCGCCGATATCGCGGGCGCGGATCCGGGTCCGGTAGGGCATCATGCGCTTGCGCGCCAGCGCGCCCGCCATCAGCTCATGCTCGTAGGTGGCCGTGGCATGGGCCGCGCCCTCGCCGGTGCGCGTGACCGCCATCCGCCCGCCCGCCCGCGCGCCGCGCATCGGCGTGAACAGCTGCGGCACCGACACGCCCAGCCCGGTGGCAAGCTTCTTCAGCGCGTCATAGGTCGGCGACATCTGGTCGTTCTCGATCTTCGACAGGGTCGAGCGCGCAAGCCCGGCATGGCGGGCGGCCTGTTCCAGGGTCCAGCCCTTCTCGCTGCGCAATTCACGGACCCGGCGGCCCAGATCGAGCGGCTCGGCAGCCTCCGCCTCTCTCTCGGCACGGATGATCCGGATCAGGCTATGTTCGCGCTCCTCGGCCATGCCCCCGGCTCTTAGTGCTTGCCCCTTGCAACCGCAAGGCCGCGCGGCTAGCACCGGTCCCATGCATGCGATCTTCGATGAGGGCGCCCCCGCGCCCTGCCCCGCCCCGTTCAACCTGGCCGCCTATGTGCTGGCCCCGGCAACGCATTCCCCGGAAAAGGTGGCGCTGGCCATCGTCGGCCCGCATGGCGCCGAGCGCTGGTCCTATGCTCGGCTCGAAGCTGCCGTGCGCGGCCTTGCTGCGGGGCTGCAGGCGATGGGCCTGCCCGAGGGCGGGCGCGTCCTGCTGCGGCTCGGCAACGGGGTCGAATTCCCGATCGGCTATCTTGCGGCCATCGCCGCCGGGCTGGTGCCGGTACCGACCTCGGCGATGCTGACCCGGACCGAGATCGGCAAGCTTGCCGCCCAGATCGAGCCGGTGGCGATCCTCGCCGGGCCGAACGTGGCGCTGCCCGATGACTGCCCGGCGCCGGTGCTCGACATAAAGACCCAGCGCGGCTTCTATCACGATGCGCCCGCCGATTATGTCCTCGGCGATCCGGACCGGCCGGCCTATATCGTCTACACATCGGGCACCTCGGGGCAGCCGCGCGGCGTGATCCATGCCCATCGCGCGGTCTGGGCGCGCCGGATGATGTGGGAGGGCTGGTACGGGCTTCGCGCCGATGACCGGCTGCTCCATGCCGGGGCCTTCAACTGGACCTATACGCTGGGCACCGGTCTGCTCGATCCCTGGACCATCGGTGCGACCGCGCTGATCCCGGCGCCGGGGGTGCGGCCGGACGACCTGCCGCTGTTGCTGCGCCGCTTCGATGCGACCCTCTTCGCCGCCGCTCCGGGCGTCTATCGCCAGATGCTGAAGAAGCATCCGCAGATCGTGCTGCCCAAGCTGCGCCACGGGCTGTCGGCGGGCGAGAAGATGCCCGAGACCACCCGGAGCGCCTGGCGCGAGGCGACCGGCACCTTCGTCTACGAGGCGCTCGGCATGTCGGAATGTTCGACCTTCGTCTCGGGCAGCCCTGCGCGGCCCGCGCCGCTTCCGGCCTCGGGCTATCCGCAGGCCGGGCGCCGCATCGCCGTTCTGGGCCCCGACAACGCCCCCGTCGCGCGCGGCGAGCCCGGTCAGCTGGCGATCTCGAGCTGCGATCCGGGGCTGATGCTGGGCTATCTCAAGGCCGAGGCCGAGACCCGCGCGCGCTTCGACGGCGAATGGTTCCTGACCGGCGACATGGTCGAGATGGCCGAGGACGGCGCCATCGCCTATCTCGGGCGCGGCGACGACATGCTGAACGCGGGCGGGGTCCGGGTCTCGCCGCTCGAGGTCGAGCGCGCGCTGATGGAGCATCCCGGGATCCACGAGGTCGCCGCCACAGAAATCGCGGTCAAGGCCGACACCACCGTCATCGCCGCCTTCTATACCGGCACGCCGCAGGACGAGGCCGCGCTTGCCGCCTTCGCCGCCGAGCGTCTGGCGCGCTACAAGCAGCCCCGGCTTTACGTCCATCTCGACGAGCTGCCGAAGAACCCGAATGGCAAGCTCAACCGCCGCCTGATCCGGCAAACCCATGAGGCCGCGCATGGTCCGGCTTGACATCTTCGCCGACCCGATCTGCCCCTGGTGCCTGATCGGCAAACGGCTGCTGGAAGCGGCGCTGGCCGAGCGCCCCGACCATCCCTTCACCATCGCCTGGCAGCCGTTCCAGCTGAACCCCGAGATGCCGCGCGCGGGCATGGACCGGCGCACCTATCTCGAGGCCAAGTTCGGCGGCCAGACCGAGGCCGTCCGCGCCTATGCCGAGATCGACCAGCGCGCCCGCGCCGCCGGGATCGAGCTGAACCTCGGCGCCATCGCCCGCACCCCGAACACGCTCGACGCGCAGCGTCTGATCCATTGGGCCGGGATCGAGCATCGCCAGTCCATGGTCGTCGAGGCGCTGTTCCAGGCCTATTTCATCGACGGGCAGGATATCGGCGATGCGGCGGTGCTGACCGGGATCGCCGCATCGGCCGGGCTGGACGGCGCGCTGGTCGCGCGGCTTCTGGCCAGCGACGCCGATCTCGACGGCATCCGCGAGCGCGACGCCCATGCCCGCGCCCGCGGCGTGACCGGGGCACCGACCTTCATCGTTGCCGATACCCATGTGCTGGTCGGCGCGCAGCCGACGGCGCTGTGGCTGCAGGTCATTGCCGAACTGGTCGGCGCGGCGCCGAAGGCCGGTCTGCAATAGGCCTGGCCGGCCGCCACGCCCGGCCGGAGGCCGCAGGGACACGCTTCCTTGTGCGGCATCGCACAGCGGGCGTGCCTTGTCCGGCCGGGTCGAATGGTCTAGCCCCCATGCTCCGGCCTCGCGCCGCCCTGTCTCGTGCCGGATTGCCCCTCGCAGGATGGGCGCCTGCGCGGATGTCTTCCGTTTCCTGAAAGGACCTGCCATGGCCGCAAGGCGTCTTATGCGAGTCGAATTCGTTGCCATGACGGCCCTGCTCTTCGCCACGGTCGCCTTCTCGATCGACGCGATGCTGCCCGCCCTGCCCGAAATCGGTGCCGAACTGACCCCGGACAACCTGAACAAGGCGCAATTCGTGGTCACCAGCTTCATGCTGGGCATGGGCGCGGGCACGCTGATCATGGGGCCGCTTTCGGACTGTTTCGGACGCAAGCCGGTCATCCTCGGCACCGCCGCCGCCTACATGCTGGGCGCGGCCATTGCCGGGCTCGGGCAAAGCCTCGAATGGCTGCTGATCGGGCGGGTGATCCAGGGCTTCGGCGCGGCGGGCGTCCGGGTGGTGGCGCTGGCCGTGGTGCGCGACCTCTATTCGGGGCGAGACATGGCCAAGATCGTCTCCTTCGTGATGACCATCTTCACGATATTGCCCGCCCTTGCCCCTTCGGTCGGGGCGGTGGTGATGGCGGGCTTCGGCTGGCGCGGCATCTTCGGGTCTTTCCTTGTCTTCTCGCTGGTCTCGATGGGCTGGTTCGCCTTCCGCCAGGCCGAGACCCTGCCGCAGGAAAACCGCCGCCCGATGCGCCCCGGCCCGCTTCTGGCCGCCGCGCGCGAGGTGGTGGCCTCGCCGGTCGCGCGCAATGCGACCCTGGTGCAGACCTTCATCTTCGCCGGGTTCTTCGGCTTCCTGACCTCGACCCAGCAGATCTACGACATCTATTTCGACCGCGCCGACAGCTTCCCGCTCTGGTTCGGGGTGGTCGCGCTCTGCGCCGGATCGGCGAGCTTTCTCAACGCCATGCTGGTCGGACGGCTGGGCATGCGCTTCATGATCCGGAGCGCGCTGATCGGCCAATTCGTGCTGTCGGGGCTGATGATGGCCGCGTTCTGGCTGCATCTTCTGCCCGGCTGGGCCGAGTTTCCGGCCTTCGTGCTGTGGTCGATCACCTTCTTCGGGATGAACGCGCTGACCATCGGCAACCTGAACGCGCTGGCGATGGAGCCGCTCGGCCATGTCGCGGGGATGGCGGCCTCGATCATCGGCGCCTTCGCGACCGGGGTCTCGGCGCTGCTGGCGGCGCCGATCGGGCTTCTCTTCGACGGCACGCCCCGGCCGCTGGCCATCGGCTGCTTCCTCTCGGTCGGCGTGGCGCTGGCGGTGATGCTGGCGGTGCCCAAGCGCTAGGCGCGCCGCTCAGGCGGCCTTGCGCAGCTTTTCGGCCAGATCGCGGGCGATGGCGAAGGCGCCCTTGATCTTGTCGCTGTCCTTCTTCCAGTCGCGGCGCAGGATGATCTTGTTGTCCTTGACCTTGGCCAGCCCCTGCTGGTCCTGGATGAAGGCCACCAGCCCCGAGGGATTGGCGAATTTGTCATTGTGGAACTGCACCGTCGCGCCCTTGGGCCCGCCATCGAGCCGGGCAATCCCCGCGCGCTTGCACATCGCCTTGATGCGGACCACCAGCAGCAGGGTGTTGACCTCTTTCGGCAGCTTGCCGAAACGGTCGATCAGTTCGGCGGCAAAGCCTTCCAGCTCGACCTTGGTCGTCAGCGTCGAGAGCCGCCGGTAAAGCCCCAGCCGCACGTCGAGATCGGGCACGTAATCGTCCGGGATCAGCACCGGCACGCCCAGATTGATCTGGGGCGACCAGTCGCTGTCGGTATCGGCCATTCCCTCCAGCTCGCCCGACTTGATCTTGGCAATCGCCTCTTCCAGCATCGACTGGTAAAGCTCGAAGCCCACCTCGCGGACATGGCCCGACTGCTCCTCGCCGATCAGATTGCCCGCGCCGCGGATGTCGAGATCCTGACTGGCCAGCGTAAAGCCCGCCCCCAGCGTGTCGAGCGAACCCAGCACGCGCAGCCGTTTCTGCGCCTGCGGCGTCAGCGGCGCGCGGGGTTTCGTGGTGAGATAGGCATAGGCCCGCGCCTTCGAGCGCCCGACCCGGCCCCGGATCTGGTAAAGCTGGGCCAGCCCGAACATGTCGGCGCGGTGCACGATCATGGTATTGGCGGTCGGGATGTCGAGCCCGGATTCGACGATGGTGGTGGCCAGCAGCACGTCATACTTGCCGTCGTAAAAGGCGTTCATCCGCTCGTCGAGATCGCCCGCCGCCAGCTGGCCATGGGCGGTGATGAAGCTGACCTCGGGCACCTGTTCGCGCAGGAAATGCTCCATGTCGGGCAGGTCCTTGACGCGCGGCACCACGAAGAAGCTCTGCCCGCCGCGATAATGTTCGCGCAACAGCGCCTCGCGGACGGTGACGCTGTCGAATTCGCTGACATAGGTGCGGATCGACAGCCGGTCGACCGGCGGCGTGCCGATGATCGACAGGTCGCGCACGCCGGTCAGGCTCATCTGCAGGGTGCGCGGGATCGGGGTCGCGGTCAGGGTCAGCACATGCACGTCCGAGCGCATCTGCTTGAGCCGTTCCTTGTGGGCGACGCCGAAATGCTGCTCCTCGTCGATGATCAGAAGGCCGAGATTGCGGAACTTCACGCTCTTGGCCAGAAGTGCATGGGTGCCGATGCAGATATCGACCGTGCCCTCGGCCAGCCCTGCCCGCGTCGCAGCCGCCTCCTTGGCGGGGACGAAACGCGACAGCTGCCGCACCTCGACCGGAAAGCCCCGGAAGCGTTCGGCAAAGCCCTTGGCATGCTGGCGCGCCAGCAGCGTGGTCGGCGCGACCACCGCGACCTGCACCCCGGACAGCGCCGCGACGAAGGCCGCGCGCATCGCGACCTCGGTCTTGCCGAAGCCGACATCGCCGCAGATCAGCCGGTCCATCGGCGTGCCCGAGGCCATGTCGGTCAGCACATCCTCGATGGCGGCCAGCTGGTCGTCGGTCTCCTGATAGGGGAAACGCGCCGAGAAGGCCTCCCACATGTGATGACCGGGTTCGAGGATCGGGGCCTGCCTCAGCGCCCGCTCGGCCGCGACCCGGATCAGCTTGTCGGCCATCTCGCGGATGCGTTCCTTGAGCCTGGCCTTGCGCGCCTGCCATGCGCCGCCGCCCAGCCGGTCGAGCAGCCCCTCGTCATGGCCATAGCGGCTGAGCAGCTCGATATTCTCGACCGGGACGTAAAGCTTGCCATCCTCGGCATAGACCAGAAGCAGGAATTCATGCGGCGCGCCGGGCTTGCCGGTGGCCGGATCGGGCACCGCCACGGTCTCGAGCCCCATGTAGCGGCCGACCCCGTGCTCGACATGCACGACCAGATCGCCGGGCGAGAGCGACTGCGTCTCGGTCAGGAAATTCTCGGCCCGGCGGCGCTTCTTCGGGCCGCGGATCAGCCGCTCGCCCAGCACGTCCTGTTCCGAGATGACGGTCAGTCCCGGCCCCTCGAAGCCATGCTCCAGCGCCCAGACCGCCAGATGCAGCCCGCGCCCCTCGGGCACCTCGCGAATATCCGAGACAAGCGTCGCGTCGGTCAGCTCTTCGTCTTCAAGCAGGCCCTTCAGCCGTTCGCGCGCGCCCTCGGAATAGGAGGCGACGACCACCGCGCCCTCTTCGCGCCGCGCCTGAATATGATCCTTCAGGGCGCTGAAAAGGCTGACCTGTTCCAGCTTGCGCTCGGGCGCGAAATTGCGCCCGATGCGGCCGCCCGCGTCGATCACGCCAGGGCCCAGCCCCTGTTGCAGCGGCGCCAGCTGCACCAGCCGGTGATCGGCCAGCGCCGCCTCCCAGGCGGCATCGTCAAGATACATCAGCCCCGGCGGACAGGGCTTGTAGACGGTGTCGATCCGGCCCTTCTGCGTCATCGCCTCGCGTCGGCTCTGGTACTGGTCCTCGATGGTCTCCCAGCGTGCCAGCCGCGCCGGCGTCACCTGATCGTCGAGATAGACCGCCGCCCCCGGCAGATAGTCGAAGAGGGTTTCCAGCCGGTCGTGGAAGAAGGGCAGCCAGTGCTCGACGCCCGCATGCTTGCGCCCCGCGCTGACGGCCTCGTAAAGCGGGTCGTCGGTGCCCGCCGCGCCGAACTCGATCCGGTAATTCTGCCGGAACCGGGTGATCGCGGCCTCGTCCAGAATGACCTCGGAGACCGGCGCCAGCTCGACCGTTTTCAGCTTTTCGGTGGTGCGCTGGGTCGCCGGATCGAAGCGGCGCGCGCCATCCAGCACATCGCCGAACAGATCGAGCCGCACAGGCCCGGCCTCGCCCGGCGGATAGATGTCGACGATGCCGCCCCGGATCGCGTAATCGCCGGGCTCCATCACCGTCGGCGCCTGGGTAAAGCCCATCCGGACAAGGAAGGCCCGGAGCGCCGCCTCGTCGATCCGCATGCCGACCCGCGCCGTGAAGGAGGCGCCCTGCAGAAGCGCCCGCGCCGGCACCCGCTGGGTCGCGGCATTCAGCGTGGTCAGCAGGATGAAGGGGCCGGGCAGCCCCGCCGCCAGCCCCGCCAGCGTCGCCATCCGCGCCGCCTCGACATCGGCATTGGGCGAGATCCGGTCATAGGGCAGGCAATCCCAGGCCGGAAAGTCGAGAACCACCGCCTCGGGCGCGAAAAAGGCCAGCGCCGCGCGCATCGCCGCCAGGCGCTTGTCGTCGCGGGCGACATGAAGGATGGGCCGGCCGCTCCGGGTCAGCTCGCGGGCCAGAAGCCGGGCGTCGTACCCTTCGGGGGCGCCGCCGGCAGTGATGTGACGCAGCTCTTCCATGGGACGGTTCAGATACGGGCGGGGCGGCCGGTGTCAACCGCAACCCGCACCGGTCTAGAGCCCGGTCACGAGCATGTTCATCCACATGCCCCAGAGCGCGGTGACGAAGACCGAGACGATGCCCATCGCCTGCACCCCCAGCCGGTGCCCGCGCAGCATCCCGTAAAGCGCCTCGCCCTCGGGCCCGCATGCCGCATAAAGCCGCGCGGTCCTGACCGACCACAGCCCGACCAGCGTCATCGGCGCCACGAGCAGGAACACCGCCTGACAGAACTCGACCCGGTAGCCGAAGCCCAGCACCGCCAGCAGGGTCAGCACGAAGCCGCCAAGCGCTGCGATCCACAGCCCGGCCTCGGACGCGACAGCGAGATACCGCCGCGCATTGACGCCGACCAGGGTCGTCACATCCCGTGCCGCCTGCCCGCCCTGGCGCTGCGCGCGCTGGATCAGGCCAAAGGGCACGCCCAGCACCCAGTGGCTCGCGCCCGACCACAGCAGTGCAAGCGCGATCCAGTACCACAGATTAGAGAAGGACCGCATGTCGATCAGCTCGAAGAGTTTGCCGTAAAGATCCACCCGCCTGCCTTTCCTGCGCCGCCTCGGGCGCTGCCCGCGCCTGAGACGATTCCCGCCCTTTCGGCCGGACCCGGTTGGGTGTAACGCAGTCGCAGCAATTGTTGAAGGAGCCCTTGCCATGCGCCCGACCGTCGCCCCCTTCCCCACCACGCGGCTGCGCCGCACCCGCCGCAGCGCTGCGCTGCGCGCACTGACCAGCGAGAACACGCTGTCGGTGGGCGACCTGATCTGGCCGATCTTCGTGCGCGCGGGCGAGAATATCGAGGAACCGGTGCCCTCGATGCCGGGCGTGATGCGCCGCTCGGTCGATCTGTCGGTCGAGGCAGTCAAGGAGGCGGCGGCTCTGGGCATCCCGGCCGTGTGCATCTTCCCCTATACCGACGCCTCGCTGAAGACCGAGCTCTGCGAGGAGGCCTGGAACCCCGACAACCTGTCGAACCAACTGATCCGCGCGATCAAGGCCGAGGTGCCCGAGATCGCGGTGATGACCGATATCGCGCTCGATCCCTACAATGCCAACGGCCATGACGGCATCGTCCGCGATGGCGAGATCGTCAATGACGAGACCGTCGAGGCGCTGGTCAAGATGGCCCTGGCCCAGGCCGATGCGGGGGCCGACATCCTGGGGCCCTCGGACATGATGGACGGCCGGATCGGCGCGATCCGCAAGGCGCTGGAGGAAAACGGCCATCAGGGCGTGACCATCATGTCCTATTCGGCGAAATACGCCTCGGCCTTCTATGGCCCGTTCCGCGACGCGGTCGGCGCCGCGGGCGCGCTGACGGGCGACAAGAAGACCTATCAGATGGACCCGGCCAATACCGACGAGGCAGTGCGGCTGATCGAGCGCGACCTGATGGAAGGCGCCGACATGGTGATGGTCAAGCCCGGCATGCCCTATCTCGACATCTGCCGCCGGGTGAAGACCGAATTCGGCGTGCCGACCTATGCCTATCAGGTGTCCGGCGAATACGCGATGCTGATGGCCGCGATCCAGAACGGCTGGCTCGACCATGACAAGGTGATGATGGAAAGCCTGATGGCGTTCAAGCGCGCGGGCTGCGACGGCATCCTGACCTATTTCGCCCCCGCCGCGGCGAAGATCCTGAACGCGCGCTGAAGCCGCGCAGGTTCCGACCGGCCCGATCGGCCGGTCGGCGCCGATGCGACCGCGAAGCCCCCTGCCGCGTCGTCTCGCTGGGTGACAGCTTCGCCTCTGCTCTCTATAGTTTGCGCAAAAGGCCACCAAGGCCACAACCGCATGGGGCAAGAGAGCAATGTTCAAGGACGAGACCACCAACCTGATTTCGCGACGCGGCTTCGTCGTGTCGGCTGGCGCCGCGGCAACGCTGGCGGCCTGCGGCAACGGCGTGGGCAGCAATGGCGCCGCCGCGCTCGATGCCCGCGTCGACAAGACCCGCAGCTACCTGTTCAACCGCTACCCGGCCACCCGCGATCTGTCCCGAAAGGCGCAAGGCATCCTGTGGATGCCGCTGATGACCAAGGCCGGGCTCTGGTTCGGCGGCGCCTACGGGCGCGGGGCGCTCCGGATCGACGACGTGACGGTCGACTACTATTCGGCGACCCAGGCCAGTTTCGGGCTGCAGATCGGCGCCCAGCAATATGCCCATGCGCTGTTCTTCATGACCCCCGAGGCGCTCCGGCAGTTCCGCTCGGGCATGGGCTGGTCGGCCGGGGCCGATCTGGAATATGCGGTGACCAATGATGGCGGCATGGTCTCGGCCGATACCATCACCGCGCTCGACCCGGTGATCGCCGTGGTCTTCGGCCAGGCCGGGCTGATCTTCGGCGCGACGCTCGAAGGCACCAAATACACCCGCATCATCCCCTGAGACAGCCCCGCGCGGCCCGCCTTGGCGGGCCGTTTCCGCGTGGACATTCGCGGGCCCGGCAGGGATAGTCCGCCCCGAGATCCGAAGCGGAGGTCCCATGCAGATCGCGACATTCAACATCAACGGCGTCAAGGCCCGGCTGCAGACGGTGCTCGACTGGCTCGACGCGGCCGCGCCCGACGTCGCGCTGCTGCAGGAGATCAAGTCGGTCGACGAGGCCTTCCCGCGCGCGCCGTTCGAGGATCGCGGCTACAATCTGGAAACCCACGGCCAGAAGGGCTTCAACGGCGTCGCGATCCTGTCGAAATACCCGCTCGAGGATGTCCGGCGCGGCCTGCCCGGCGATGACGAGGACAGCCAGGCGCGCTGGATCGAGGCCACCGTGATCGACAAGCGCGCGGTCCGGCTCTGCGGGCTCTACCTGCCGAACGGCAATCCGGCGCCGGGGCCGAAATACGACTACAAGCTGGCCTGGATGGCGCGGCTCGAAGCCCGCGCGCGGGAATTGCTGGCGACCGAGGAACCGCTGGTTCTGGCAGGCGATTACAACGTCATCCCGCAGGACGAGGATGCCGCCCGGCCCGAGGCCTGGGCCCGGGATGCGCTGGCCCTGCCGGAAACCCGCGCGGCCTTCCGCAGGCTGCTGAATCTCGGCTTCACCGAGGCCTTCCGCGCCCGGGAGCAGGGCCCGGGGCATTATTCGTTCTGGGATTACCAGGCCGGCGCCTGGAACCGGAATGACGGGATCCGCATTGATCACATGCTGCTCAGCCCGCAGGCGGCGGATCTGATGACCGGCTGCCGGATCGAGACCGAGCTTCGGGCGGGCGAGAAGCCCTCCGATCACGTTCCGGTCTGGCTGAGCCTCGACGCCTGAGCCGCCCCGGGATCCTGATTAGCGACAAAGGGCGTCGTCCGGTCCGGCCCCGCGTCCGGACGCCGCTCAGCTTGCCGCCGGATAGCGCAGCGTGGCGTCGTAATCGTAAAGCCAGTCGAACCGGCGCAACGCGGCCCCCGGCGCCATCATCCCGCCGATCCGAAGGGCGGTCTGGGCCGCGACCCGGAGCGGAGGAAAGCTCAGATGGTAGTTCCTTGCATTGCGCGAGGCCATCTCGACGATCCGCTGCGTGCGCGGGCGCCGCTCGGCCTGATAGGAGGCGAAGGCCGCCTCTGGCTCGGGATGGCGCGTCAAGGCCGCGGCCAGCACCCAGGCATCCTCCAGCGCCATGTTCGCGCCCTGCGCCATGAAGGGCAGCGTCGGATGGGCGGCATCGCCCAGGATCGCCGACGAGCCGCGATACCAGCGTTCCGCCACCGGATGCCGGAACAGCCCCCACAGATTGACGCTGTGCACCTGCTCCAGCAGGCGCGGCACCTCGCCGCCGAAATCGGCAAAGACCGTGCGCATCCTGTCGGGATCGCCGGGCCGGTTCCAGCCCTCCTCGACCCAGGCCTCGCGCTCTTCCACGGCGACGATGTTGATCAGCTCGCCACCGCGCAGCGGATAATGCACAAGATGCCGGTGCGGCCCCATATGGATATGGGCCTCTGCCGGGACGTGACCGCGGGCCGGAATCACCGCGCGCCAAGCCACCTGACCGGTGAAACCGGGCGCGACCGCCCCGTTCAGCGCAGCCCGCACCACCGAATGGAGCCCGTCCGCACCGATCACGATGTCGCTGCTGGACCGCGCCCCCTGCGCGGTGATCAATGCCGGCCGCGCGCCGTCGAAATCGAGCCGCGTGACCTCGTGCAACAGCCGGATCTGCACCCCCGCCGCCCGCGCGGCCCTTGCCAGGATGTCGACCAGATCGGCGCGATGGACGAAGAAGTAATCCTTCGCCTGCCGCCCCAGATCAAGTTTCAGAACCCGGTTGCCATGGCGAAAGTCGCGCAACACCACCGCCCGGGCACGCCCGGACCGCGCGGCCAGCGCCTCGACAAGCCCGAGAGCCCGCAGCACCGCTACCCCGTTGGGACTGATCTGAAGCCCCGCGCCGACCTCGCGGATCGCGTCGGCGCGTTCCAGCACCACCACATCGGCGCCCTGCCGGGCCAGGGCCGTGGCGACCGCCAGCCCTGCGATGCCGGCCCCGAGCACCGTGATCTTCCGATTGCCCAGCGACATCCCGGCACCTCTTACACCTGGGCCATCCGGCCCGCACACGCGCCGCCGTCAGTCGTCGCGATGAACCTTTTCACGCCGCTCGTGCCGTTCCTGGGCCTCGAGGCTCAGGGTCGCGATCGGACGGGCATCGAGCCGCTTGAGAGAAATCGGCTCGCCGGTTTCCTCGCAATAACCGTATTCACCCTCTTCGATCCGCCGAAGCGCCGCGTCGATCTTGGCAACCAGTTTGCGCTGCCGGTCCCGGGTCCGCAATTCCAGCGAGCGGTCGGTCTCTTCGCTGGCACGGTCGGCAATGTCGGGAATGTTGCGGCTCGAATCCTGGAGACCTTCCAGTGTCTCCCGGCTTTCGTTCATGAGGTCGTTCTTCCAGGCAATGAGCTTGCGGCGAAAATATTCAAGCTGGCGTTCGTTCATGAACGGTTCGTCCTCGGCGGGACGATAATCGTCGGGCAAGAAAACTTCGGTTTTCATCCCTGCTCCTTCTGCCGGGCCGGGTGAAACCTGTTTCATAATCATTCTCCCCCGGCGCATCTGGGCTCGCGTTTAGCCCAATCGCCGTATCGTGTCACGAGGTTTATGGTCCCTTACATGCCGCTTGAAGCTTTGTGAAGGGGTGCTAGGGTCGCCCCCGATTTCAATGTATTGAAAGGCGGAATTGCGATGAAATTCGGCTCTACCGACGCCTATGTCGCGGCTGACGACCTGTCTGTCGCCGTGAATGCCGCAGTCACGCTGGAGCGCCCGCTGCTGGTGAAGGGCGAACCGGGGACCGGCAAGACCGAGCTTGCGCGACAGGTTGCACAATCGCTGGGCATGCCGCTGATCGAGTGGCATATCAAATCCACGACCCGCGCCCAGCAGGGCCTGTACGAATACGATGCGGTGAGTCGGCTGCGCGACAGCCAGCTCGGCGATGCCCGGGTGCATGACGTTGCCAACTACATCCGCCGCGGCAAGCTCTGGCAGGCCTTCGCCGCGCCCGGCCGGGTCGTGCTGCTGATCGATGAAATAGACAAGGCGGATATAGAATTTCCGAACGATCTTTTGCAGGAACTCGACCGGATGGAGTTTCATGTCTACGAGACCGGCGAAACCGTGAAAGCGCTGGAACGTCCGGTTGTCATAATTACGTCGAATAACGAAAAGGAATTGCCCGACGCATTCCTGCGCCGCTGTTTCTTCCACTATATCCGTTTCCCCGATCTCGACACGATGAAGAAGATCGTCGAGGTCCATCACCCGGGGATAAAGCAGGATCTCCTGCATGTCGCGCTGACCCGCTTCTACGAGATCCGCGAGACCGACGGGCTGAAGAAGCGGCCCTCGACCTCCGAGGTACTCGACTGGCTCAAGCTGCTGCTGGCCGAGGACATGTCGTCCGAGGATCTGCGCAAGGAGGGCCGCTCGGCGCTGCCGAAGCTGCATGGCGCGCTTTTGAAGAACGAGCAGGACGTGCAGCTTTTCGAACGGCTGGCCTTCATGGCGCGGCGCGGGATCTAGCCGCCCGCCCGCGTCTCCCGGCCCGTTCCGAGCGGCCGGGACCTGGCGCCGGGACGCTTCAGCGCCCGGCCAGCGCCTCGTCGAGCAGGTCGCGCAGTTGCCCGGCATCGACCTCGGGCGCAACGAAGGCCGCGCCGATCCCGCGGGCAAGAACGAAGCGCAGCTTGCCGTCCAGCACCTTCTTGTCCTGCGCCATCAGCGCGATCAGAGCCTCGGCATCGGGCAGATCGCCCGGAATGTCGGCCAGATCCTTCTTCATCCCCATCGCGTCGAGATGGGCGCGCACCCGGCTGGGGTCCTCCTGCGAACAGAGCCCCATCCGCGCCGACAGCTCGAAGGCCAGCGCGCAGCCGATGGCGACGCCCTCGCCATGCAGCAGCCGGTCGGAATAGCCGGTCGCGGCCTCCAGCGCATGGCCGAAGGTATGGCCGAGGTTCAGAAGCGCGCGGTCGCCCTGCTCGGTCTCGTCGCGCTCGACGATCCGCGCCTTCATCTCGCAGGACCGTTTCACCGCCGCGATCCGGGCCGCGGTATCGCCCCCCGCCAGCGCCGGGCCCTGCGCCTCGAGCCAGTCGAAGAAGGTCGCGTCGCCCAGAAGCCCGTATTTCACCACCTCGCCATAGCCCGCGAGGAAATCGCGCGGCGCGAGCGTCTCCAGCACGCCGGTATCGGCCAGGACCAGCGCGGGCTGGTGGAAGGCGCCGATCAGGTTCTTGCCGCGGGGCGAGTTGATGCCGGTCTTGCCGCCGACCGAACTGTCGACCTGGGCCAGAAGCGTCGTCGGCACCTGCACGAAGCGCACGCCCCGGCGCAGCACGGCGGCGGCGAAGCCCGCCAGATCACCGATCACCCCGCCGCCAAGCGCGACCACGATATCGCGCCGCTCGATCTTCTCTTCGATCAGCCATTCGACGGCGCGGCCGAACTGTTCCCAGCATTTCGTCGCCTCGCCCGCGGGCAGCGCCAGCGCCGGCGCCTCGATGGGCCCGAGCCCGGCGCGGAAGGCCTCGAGATGCCGCGCCGCCACCGTCTCGTCGGTCAGGATCGCGACGCGCGGGCGTTGCAGCAGCGGCCCGATCTCGGCCCCGGCCCGGGCCAGGAGCCCCTCGCCGATGCGGATGTCATACTCGCGCCCCGGCAGGGCCACATGCACCGTTTCAATCGTTGCGCTCACGCCGCCTCCAATACGTCGGGCCGGGTCTTCAGCGCCTCGATCACGCGCCCGGCCATGTCCTCGACCGAATAGCCCGGATCGGCGCGGACGGCCAGATCGGCCTGCGCATAGACGGGCCGACGCTCATGGTAGAACCCGGCCAGCGTGGCATAGGGGTCCGGGGTGCGCAAAAGCGGCCGGGTATCCTTGTGCCGCACCCGCTGCCACAGCAGATCGAGACCGGCATCGAGCCAGACCGAGACCCCCAGCTCGGAAATGGCCTCGCGGTTCGCCGCCCCCATGAAGGCGCCGCCCCCGGTCGACAGCACCCCCGGCGCCGAGCGCAGAAGCCGGGCGATCACCTCCGCCTCGCGGGCCCGGAAGAAGGCCTCGCCGTCGCGTGCGAAGATCTCGGGAATCGTCATGTTGGCGGCTTTCACGATCTCGGCGTCGGAATCGAGAAAGGGCGCGCCGAGCCGCCGCGCCAGCGCCGTGCCGACCGCCGTCTTTCCCGCCCCCATCAGCCCGACCAGGACCACCGTCTTCTTCAGCTGTGTGCCCACCTGGGCAACCTCCCGCCACTGTTGTCGATTTCTGCCCCTGAATGGCGTGAACTCCGGAGAAATGCCAGTTATAATCGGGCCAAAGCGGGAAACGCGCGAGCAGACCAAAAAAAGGCAGAGCAGCATGGTGCGACTGATCAAGGCACTGTTTATCATCATTATTCTCCTATTCCTCGGGCTGGTGGGCTTTGCCTATCTGGGCGACATGGACCCCGCGCAGCAGACGGTGACCGAAAGCCTGACGCTCGATGTCGACTAGCGCGCGCACCGCGGCACTGGTCGCGGGCGCCCTGGCATGGGCCGCGCCCGCGCTGGCCGAGCGGCCGCTTTCGGCGATCGACTGGCTGTCGGATTCGGTCGCGGCCACAGGCCCCCGGAGGCCCCCGCCCACCATCACCCCGGTGCCCGGCGCCGAGCCGATCACGGTCATGCCGCTGGGCACGACGCTGCTCGATGCGGTCGGATTGCTGCCGCCGCAGGTCAGCGGCTTGCCGCGCACCTTCTGGGGGCCGGGCGAGACCCAGGCCATCGCCCGCGCGGTGCGGGCCGAGCGGGTCGATACCCTGCCCGCGGTACAGGCGCTTCTGGTCAAGCTGCTTCTGGCGGAACTCGACCCGCCGACCGGCGGCGGCCCCGACGGCCAGCTTCTGCTGGCGCGGCTCGACAAGCTGCTCGATCTGGGTGCGCTCGATCAGGCCCAGGCGCTGGTCGAACGCGCCGGCCCCACCGCGCCCTCGCTGTTCCGGCGCTGGTTCGACATCTCGCTGCTGACCGGGCAGGAGGACCGCGCCTGTTCGGCGATGCGCGCCAATCCGGGCATCGCGCCCACCTTCCCGGCGCGGATCTTCTGCCTTGCGCGCGGCGGCGACTGGAACGCGGCCGCCCTGACGCTGGAAACCGGGCTTGCGCTCGGCTTTGTCAAACCCGAGGAAGACGCGCTTCTGGCCCGCTTTCTTGACCCGGCGCTGGCCGAGGAGAGCGAGGCGCTGCGGCTGCCGACCCGGCCCTCGCCGCTGATCTTCCGGATGCGCGAGGCGATCGGCGAGCCGCTCTCGACCACCACCCTGCCCGTTGCCTTCGCCCGTGCCGACATGCGCCCGACCGCCGGCTGGAAGGCGCGGATCGAGGCCGCCGAACGTCTGGCCCGGACCGGGGCGCTGGCGCCGAACGAGCTGCTCGGGGTCTGGACCGAGCGCAAGCCCGCCGCCTCGGGCGGGCTCTGGGACCGTGTTGCGGCCCTGCAGGCCTTCGATCTGGCGATTCTGTCGGGCGAGCCCGATGCGGTGACCGAAACCCTCGCACCGGCCTGGAAGGCGATGGCCTCGGCCGAGCTCGAAGTGCCCTTCGCCCAGCTTTACGGGCCGCAGTTGGTCCGGATGAACCTGCCCGGCGCGACCGGAGCGCTGGCCTTCCGGATCGGGCTTCTCAGCGACGAATACGAGGCGCTGGCCCAGGGGCGCGAGCCGCAGACCAATGAAGAGGCCTTCCTGATCGGCATCGCCCGGGGCGGCGACTTGCAGGGGGTGCCGCCGCTCGGTTCGCTGGCCGCCGCGCTCCGGGACGGGTTCGACCGGCCCGGGCTGGGGACCGGACCGTCGCGGCTGATCAAAGAGGGCCGGCTTGGCGAGGCGGTCCTTGCCGCCATCGACCTGCTGACCGACGGCGCGCAGGGCGACATTCTCGACGTGACCCGCGGGCTCGGGCTGTTGCGCCGACTCGGGCTGGAGGATGCGGCCCGGAAATCGGCGCTGCAACTGATGCTGCTGGAGCGGCGCGGATGACACCGGATGCCGCGCGCTGGATCTCGACCTTTCTCGAGGCCAAGGCCGCCGAACAGGATGCCACCGCCAATACCCAGCTTGCCTATGGCCGCGACCTGAAGGATTTCGCGGGTTTTCTCGACCGCCGTGGGGGACGTTTCGAGACCGCGGACGAGGCCGTCATCACCGCCTATCTCGTTGCCTGCGAGGCCGAGGGGCTGGCCAGGACGACGCGCGCGCGGCGGCTGTCCGCGATCAGGCAGCTTTACCGTTTCGCCTATGAGGAGGGCTGGCGCCCGGACAATCCGGCGTTGCAGATCCGCGGCCCCGGAAGGACGCGACGGCTGCCGATGACGCTCAGCCATGACGAGGTCGAGAGGCTGATCGCGGCCGCGGGCCAAAGCCCCCGCGACGCGACCCGGAACGCCTGTCTGATGCAGGTGCTCTATGCGACCGGCATGCGCGTGAGCGAGCTGGTCACCTTGCCGGTGGCGGCGGCGCGGGGCGATCCGCGCATGCTGCTGGTCAGGGGCAAGGGCGGCAAGGAGCGGATGGTG
This sequence comes from Rhodovulum sulfidophilum DSM 1374, assembly GCF_001633165.1. Classification (NCBI taxonomy): domain Bacteria; kingdom Pseudomonadati; phylum Pseudomonadota; class Alphaproteobacteria; order Rhodobacterales; family Paracoccaceae; genus Rhodovulum; species Rhodovulum sulfidophilum. Next base: position 2,781,057 of record NZ_CP015418.1, read on the forward strand.
CCGCTGACGCCCGGCGCGCGCGAGGCGCTGACCGCGTGGCTGGCCGAGCGCGACGCGGCAGAGGCGGCGGCAGAGGCCAGGGGGCTGCCCGCCAGCCGCTATCTCTTTCCGGGCCGCGGCCGGGACGGGCATCTGACCCGGCACCGATTCTATGTGCTGATCAAGGAATTCGCGCTGGCGGGCGAGCTCGATCCGGCCCGGGTCACGCCGCATACGCTGCGTCATGCCTTCGCAACCCATCTTCTGGCCGGGGGGGCCGATCTGCGCGCGATCCAGACCCTGCTTGGCCATGCCGATGTTGCCACCACCGAAATCTACACCCATGTGCTGGACGAGAGGCTGCGCGAGCTGGTTCTGACGCATCACCCGCTGGCCCGCGACGCCGACCCGTCTTGAACGGGGGCTCCCCTGCCCCCATAACCAGACGGACGGTCCCGAACAGAGAGATCCATGGACAGCCCCACCGCGGTCGCAGATGCGGCCTTATTCATTTCCGCCAGCGCCATCATTGCCCTGCTGCTGATCTCGGCCTTCTTCTCCGGCTCGGAAACAGCGCTGACCGCCGCCTCGCGCGGCAAGCTCCGGGCCCGGGCCGACAAGGGCGAGATCGGCGCCCAGACCGCGCTCAACATCACCGAGGACAACGAGCGCCTGATCGGCTCGGTGCTTCTGGGAAACAACTTCGTCAACATCCTCGCAACCTCGCTTGCGACCTCGCTTTTCACCCGAATCTTCGGCGATTCGGGCGTGGCGCTGGCAACGCTGGTGATGACGCTCGTGGTGCTGGTCTTCGCCGAGGTCCTGCCCAAGACCTATGCCATCACCAATCCCGAGACCGCCGCCTCGCGGGTGTCGCCGCTGATCCGGCTGATCATCCTGATCCTGTCGCCGGTCGTCAGCGCGGTGCGGGTGCTGGTGCGGCAGATCCTGGCGCTGTTCGGCGTCCGGGCCGATCCCGACAGCCAGATCATGGCGGTGCGCGACGAGATCGCCGGCGCGCTGCAGCTCGGCCATTCCGAGGGCGTGGTTGAAAAGGAAGACCGCGACCGCATCCTCGGCGCGCTCGATCTCGGCGACCGGACCGTCGAGGAGATCATGCTGCACCGCTCGCAGATCGAGGTGGTCGATGCCGACATGTCGCCAGAGGCGATCCTGTCGCAATGCCTCGAAAGCTCGCATACCCGGCTGCCGATCTACAAGGACGATCCCGAGAACATCATCGGCGTCATCCACGCCAAGGACCTTCTGCGGGCGGTCGAGCGGCTGATGCGGGGGCCCGAGGGCGCGCCCGAGAAGCTTTCGGAGATGCGCGTGCTCGAACTGGCGCGCAAGCCCTATTTCGTGCCCGACACCACCACGCTTGACGATCAGATGCGCGAATTCCTCCGTCGCCACACCCATTTTGCGCTGGTGGTCGACGAATATGGCGCGCTGAGGGGCCTGATCACGCTGGAGGACATCCTCGAGGAGATCGTCGGCGAGATCACCGACGAGTTCGATGTCGACAGCGAGCGCCCGCTGCGCCGGAGCGAGGACGGGGCGGTTCTGGTCGACGGGGCGATGACGATCCGCGACCTGAACCGGGCGATGGACTGGAGCCTGCCCGACGATGAGGCCAATACCATCGCCGGGCTGGTGATCCACGAAGCCCAGTCGATCCCGACCCCGGGTCAGGTCTTCTCGTTCCACGGCTTCCGGTTCGAGGTGTTGCAGCGTCAGGCGAACCGGATCACCCGGCTGAAGATCCGTCCGCTGTAGGATCGGGCGCTCCCGCCCCCGGCCGGCATGGCGCCTCCGGCGCCCCTTGTCCGGGGTTGGGCCGGGCCGCGCCCGTGCCGGGCGCGGTGCCTCCGGCGGGGGTATTTCTGCCAAGAAGAAAAGGGATGGGCCTGAGCAGGCATCCTTCCGGAACGCGCCTGTCGCGGCGAAGGGCGACTGCGGATCGGCGGTGAGGGCTCGACCGTCCCTGGCATGGAAACGCAGGCGGCGGCGCTGTCCAGCCTTGTAGGTTTCCGGGCGGCGATTTCTGGGGTCCGCACGAAAGGCAGGCCCCTCCGCCCCCTCTCCCAGCGGCACGGTCAGGTCCCTGTGGCCGCGGGACACCGCACTCACAGCCGAAAGGATGGATCGCCCTGTCGGTGCGGGGAGGAGCGATGACCGGGCTGCGCGGTCGGTCACTTCGAGCTGCGACGGCTCGGTTGTGGGGTGCGCCATACTGTCGCGGTCAGCCGCATCCCGCCCGTCAGTTCCGTTTCTTCGAAAGATTTATGCAGATTTGACAATACTTATTTAACTTTTCAGTGCCAATCTTGTTTTTATCCCGCTTTCCGGGCCTTCGGTTCGGGCGGGTCTTCCTCCCTGATGGACTGGCCGCATCTTCGCGATGCGGCCTTTTTTGTCATCCTCAGGTTGCATTTAGCGAAATCTTTGCATGTTGACGCTTCACGGCAAACTTCGTAACCTGAGCTTCACAAAAAAGGTCGGCCCGTCCGACAGGGAGCAAGAACTAAGGGAAAAGGGTCGCAGCGCGGCCCTTTTTTCACGCTCGGAAAAGCCCCGCCTGTCCTGCAATTGCCCACTGACAGCACGCCGCAGCTGGTGTAGACCGGCAGCGACGAGCATCCAAGAAAGGCAGGCATGACGATGCGAGAGTTTATCGGACCCCTTGGACTGGCCATGATGGCCGCGATCGCGGCGCCGGCTCTGGCCCAGGAGGCCCCGGCCCAGCCCGAGGGCAACGCGGCTCCGGCCCAGGTCGACAGCACTCCGGCCGGAGACTTGCAGATGGGCGAGAAAGAGGCACAACAGCCGCCGCAAGCCTTCGTGAAGGACACCTTCAAGGATTGGCGCGTGGTCTGCGTCGAGATCAACGAGCGTGAATCCTGCAACATGCAGCAATTGATGCGCGACAGCGACGACAATGCCGTGGCGCAGGTCTCGGTGGCGCCGATGCCGCCCGCCGCCGCACCGCGCGTCGCCGCGGTCGAAATCGCGACCCCGCTTGAGACGTTGCTGTCGGAGGATCTGCGGATCCAGATCGATTCCAGCCAGGCCAAGCGCTATCGCTTCTCCTTCTGCACCCCGCAGGCCTGCGTGGCGCGCTTTGCGCTGTCGGCCGAGGATCTGGCCGCGTTCAAGGGCGGCAAGGAAGCCTCTGTCACCATCGTGCCGCTGGCCGCTCCCGACCAGCAAGCCGATATCAAGATGTCGCTTTCGGGCTTCACCGCCGCGTTCGACGATGCCCTGTCGACGATGTCCGGCAACTGAGACACGGGAGCTTCCCGCTCCGGCGAAACAGAAAAACGCCGCCCCGAGGGGCGGCGTTTTGCGTTCGGCGATCCCGCAGCGCGGCCGACTCAGACCTTGCTCAGACCTTGCGCAGCGCCAGAACCGCGTTCAGCCCGCCGAAGGCAAAGGCGTTCGACAGCACTGCGCTCACCTCGGCTTCGCGCGCCACATTGGGCACCACATCGAGCGCGCATTCCGGGTCCGGCTCCTGATAGCCCACGGTTGGCGGGATCACCCCCTCGCGCAGCGCCATGATGCAGGCCAAAAGCTCGACCGCGCCGGTGCCGCCGATCAGATGGCCATGCATGGACTTGGTCGAGGACATCATCAGCCGGTCCGCATCGGCACCGAAGACATCGGCCACCGCGGCGCATTCGGTCTTGTCATTGGCCGCCGTGCCGGTGCCATGGGCATTGATATAGCCCACATCCCCGGGCGCGAGCCGCGCGTCGCGCAGCGCCCCGGCAATGGCGCGGGCCGCGCCCTGCCGCGAGGGCATCACGATGTCGGAGGCATCCGAGGTCATGGCGAACCCGATCACCTCGGCCAGGATCTCGGCGCCGCGGGCCTTGGCATGCTCGTATTCCTCGAAGACGAAGACCGCCGCGCCCTCGCCCTGGACCATGCCGTTGCGATTGGCGCTGAACGGGCGGCAGCCATCCTTCGACATCACCCGGAGCCCTTCCCAGGCCTTGATGCCGCCGAAGCACAGCATCGATTCCGAGCCGCCGGTGACCATCACCCGGCTCAGCCCCGCGCGGATCATCTGGAAGGCCTGCCCCATGGCGTGGTTCGAGGAGGCGCAGGCCGTCGCCACGGTGAAGCTCGGCCCCTTGAGGTTATAGGCCATCGAGACATGGCTGGCGGCCGCGTTGTTCATCAGCTTCGGCACGACGAAGGGATGGACGCGGTTCTTGCCCTCTTCGTAGACAGAGCGGTAATTCTCGTCGAGCGTGTTCATGCCGCCGCCCGAGGTCCCGAGCACCACCCCCGCCTCTTCCGACAGGTCGTCCGTGAAGGTCAGCCCGGACTGGGCCACCGCCTGACGGGCAGCGAGCAGCGTGAACTGGGTGAACCGGTCGTAAAGCGCGATCTGCTGACGATTGAAATGGGCCTCGGGTTCATAGCCCCGCACCTGACCGCCGATCCGGATCGACAGCCGGTCAAGATCGCGGATGTCGAGCTCGCCGATGCCGCAGCGTCCCTCGCGGAAGGCTGCCAGGGTCTCGCTCACCGAATGGCCAAGCGCGTTGATCGTGCCCTGACCGGTAATGACGACGCGCTTCATGCCTGTTTTTCGGCTGCCAGGCCTTCCACGGCTTTCACGATGGCCTCGACCGAGGAGATGTCGAATTCGCTTTCGGTGGGTTCGTTGGCGTTGAACGGCACCTGGATGTCGAAGGCCTCTTCGATGGCGAAGATCGACTCGACAAGGCCGAGGCTGTCGATCCCCAGATCTTCCAGCGTCGAGTCCATCTTCACGTCCGAGGGTTCCAGCACCGCCTGTTCGGCGATGATCTCGATCACCTTGTCCTTGACGCTATCAGACATGAAAAGCCTCTCTGCCCTTGAATCAGCGTGGGTTTAGTCTCTATCGGCCAGCTTTGAAACCGCTTTTTGCAGCTCGGCCACCTGTGCGAAAAGCCGTGGCAGGCGGCGCAGGCCCTTGTAGGCTTCGATATGGGTTTCCATCCGCATCGCGGGATAGCCCAGCAGCACCCGGCCGGCCGGCGCATTGGAAAAGATCTTGGTCGCGCCCCCCGCGATCACGTCGTCGCCGACGAAGATGTTGTCATTGACGCCGACCTGCCCGGCCAGCACCACGCGGTTGCCGATCCGGGCCGAGCCGGCAACGCCGACCAGGCCGCACATCAGGCAGTCTTCACCGACCTGGCAGTTGTGGCCGATCTGCACGAGGTTGTCGATCTTGGTGCCCGAGCCGATGCTCGTGTCGCGGATCGTGCCGCGGTCGATGGTCGAATTGGCGCCGAGCTCGACATCGTCGCCGATGGTGACCGAGCCCAGCGAATGGATGCGCGTGTAATGCTGCTGGCGGGCGCTGCCGGTCTCGCCCAGGGTCTCGCGCACCGCCTCGACTGCCGATTTCTCGGGCGTGACGAAGGAAAAGCCGTCGCCGCCCACCGCCGCGCCCGGCTGGGCGATGAAGCGGTCGCCGATCCTGACCCGGGCGCAGATCCGGACGCCGTACATCAGCAGCACGTCATCGCCGATGCGCACATCCTCGGCCACCACCGCATGGGCGGCGATCCGGGCATTGGCCCCGATCCGGGCCCGCGCGCCGATCACCGCATAGGGGCCGATGGCCGCCCCCGGCCCGATCATGGCCGACGGATCGATGATGGCGGTCGGGTGGATGTCGGGTCCGATTTCAGGCCCCGGATCCATCATCCGGGTGAGCCCGGCCATGGCAAGACGGGGGCGCGGCGCGAAGATCGCCGCCTTCAGCCCCATCGCGCGCCAGTCGGCGCCGGACCACAGCAGCGCGGCCTGCGCCCCGCCTTCGGCCAGACCGTCCGCATATTTCGGGTCCATGGCCAAGGCCAGCTGGTCCCCGGCTGCCATCGTCGGTTCGGCCGCACCGGTTACCTTGAAGTCGAGATCGCCCTCGGCAGGTGCGCCGAGGGCGGTTGCGATCTCCTGGATCGTGAAGCTCATGCCATCCTCCTGCCCGATTATCCGGTCCACCGCGGGGCGCACCGGCTGGTTCTGGCGGAGATCTACCCCTGAACCTCGGGCAGCGCCACCCCGGCGGCCTGCAATGCGTCGAAAATGGCACCATCGCGCCCGTAGATATCGCGGCGATACTGCATCCGCCCCTTGGGCTTGCCCATCGCGGTGCGGTAGATCAGATGCACCGGCAGCGGCGGGTCAAGATTGACACGGGTTTCGCGACCGCTGCGCAGCTTGGACTGGAACAGGCCTTTCGGGTCGTCGGTCTGTCCGGCGAGCAGCGCATAGGCAAAGTCGAACGGGTCGCTCAGCCGGATGCAGCCATGGCTGAAGGCGCGGGTCTCGCGATTGAACAGCGACTTCGACGGCGTGTCATGCAGGTAGATGTTGTAGCGGTTGGGGAACATGAACTTCACCCGTCCCAGCGCATTGCCGTTCGAGGGCGGCTGCTTGAGATCGAAGGGGAAATTCGAGGCGGTATACTGGCTGAAATCGACCGCGGCGCGGGTGACCACGCGCCCTGCCCCGTCGACCAGCATCAGATGCCCGGCCGCGTTGGGGTTGTTCTGGAACTTCGGCAGATACTCGCGCACCGCGATCGAGCGCGGCACGTTCCAGGTCGGGTTGACGACCATGTGGTTCATCATGTCCGAGAATTCCGGCGTGCGGTAGTCGCGCGCATTGCGGCCGACGACCGAACGGGTCTCGAAGACGGTCTCGCCGTGATCGACGATACTGGCATGGAAATCGGCGATATTGACCAGCACATGCCGGTCGCCGCGCGCATTGCCCAGCCAGCGCTCGCGCTCCATCGCCACCAGCACCGAGCGCAACCGGCGTTCGGCCGACACGTCGAGTTCTTCGCGGGTGCTGGGACCGACGATGCCGTCGGCGTTGAGCCCGTGATCGAACTGGAACGCCTGCACCGCCTTCTGCACCGTGGCATCATAGGTCCGTGTGGCGATGCGCGGCAGGTAGCCCATCGCGATCAGGCGGTTTCTCAGCGCGACGACGCGCGGGCCGGACTGGCCGGGTTCGATCTTGCCGCCAGCCCCGATCTCGGCGCCCCAGCCGCCTTCGGCGATCAGCCGTTCAAGCCGGATCTTCTCGCGCATCAGGCGGGCATATTCGGGGTTTTGCGGCGAAAGCCCGCGCAGATAGGCCAGCGGCGAGGATGCCTCGGCAAGTCCGGCGATCAGCGTCGCGGGGGCGGGCCGGTCGAGCTTGCGCTTGATGTCCGAAACCACCGCCCCGGGGGTCAGCACGCCCCGGCTCGCATCATGCGCATAGTCGAGATACATCCGCATCGCCGCGACCTCGGCCCGGCCGATGCCGCGCTGGGTGCGGGCGTCCTGGAAGGTCTCGACCAGGCGCCCGACATCGTAGCGCGCGGCCGGGAGCCCCTGCGCCGGCGCCTCCTGAAGCACCGTCACCAGCGCGCGGCGCCGGGCCTCGCCATCGGCCGAGGTCCAGAACGGCGCGTAGTCGCGGTCGCGATAGAAGGCGGCGATCGCATCGTCCTGCGCGGCGGCCACGGCGACCGCTTGTTTGAAGGCAGTCAGTTCGGTCTCGGCAAGCGCCGGGGCCGCAACCCCAATACAAGCAGCAGCAAGGCCCGCAAAAGCGGCCCCGCGGAGGAAGGATATGGGCATCAATTCTTTCCCGTCAGGCAGTTCCAGTCGCGCGAATGGCGCCCACAATCGGTCAATTGCCGACCTCTGTCCACATCCATTAGGCGCCTAAACCACAACGCGAGGTTAACCGTGGCCGTTCCGCCGCATCACGAAAAAAAAGCGCACAGCACCCCTGAAATGAGCAAGATCTTGCCAATTTGGCCGCCCCGAAGGGGGTGCGGCGATTCCTTTCTTGGCCCGGTCGTCGAGTTGTGAGATAGGGTGACAGGGCTCCGGGGACGGACCCGACCATAAAAAACACCGCGAAAACGCGGGATTGGAGCGAATTGGGGCGGGCGGAGTAAACATGACGACACCCAGACACTGTTTGACACGCCGTGGCGTGTTGGCGGCTTTTGCGGCGACGGCCGCGGTGGCTGCACCGACATATTCGAATGCTTTCGGGCTGATGCGGGGGGCCGGCGATGTCCGGCGCCTGCGAATGTATTCCGGCCGGACCGGCGAAAGCATCGACACGGTCTACTGGATCGACGGCGAGTATATCGGTGAGGCCGTGAAGGAAATTAACCACTTCATGCGCGACTGGCGCTCGGGCTCGGTGATCCCGATGGACCTTCGCAATTTCGACATCCTGGCGGCTGCGCATGGTCTCATGGACCTGCAGGAACCCTATATGCTGCTGTCGGGCTATCGCACCGCGCAGACCAACGCGATGCTTCGGTCGCGCTCGTCGGGCGTGGCCAAGAAATCCCTGCACATCAAGGGACAGGCCGCGGATGTCCGTCTCAAGAGCCGCTCGGTCGATCAGATCGCGCGCGCGGCGGGGGCCTGCCATGCCGGCGGCGTCGGGCGCTATTCGCGGTCCAACTTCGTGCATATGGATTGCGGGCCGGTGCGCAGCTGGGGCCGCTGAGGCGCGCCCGGCGAGACTTCCGAATGACGTGGGCCGCGTCCAAGCGGGCTGGAACTGCGCTGGCCTGCAAAAGCCGCGCCGCCAGTCGTGTTGCGGCGGGCGGTTGCCTGGCATGGCCCGCCCCGGAAGCCTCTCGCAGATCGGTTGCGTCTTCGACCTCATGCCCTCCCAACGCCGGACATGCCGTTCGGTTCCTCATGTCAGGCCAATCCGCGACTCGGCTCCGACCCGCCGGCGCCCTGAGCACGATTCCGCGCAATCCCGGCCCCGCATCGGCTGGAAAAAGCGCCCGGACCCAGAGTGATTTCCCTGTCAAGGCGGCTGACATGAAAGTTTCAAATGACAGTCCCCACGCCGCTCCGGTAACGAACGCCGCATGGGCGGCACGATGCCGCCGGTTTTGAGACCCCGAAAGGAGATGTCGATGAAGATTGCGGTACTTGGCGGCGACGGTTTCTGCGGCTGGCCAACCTCGCTGCACCTGTCCAGCCTCGGTCACGAGATTCACATCATCGACAATCTCAGCCGACGCTGGATCGATACCGAGCTTGGCGTACAGTCGCTGACGCCGATGGATTCGATCCAGGAACGCTGCCGGATATGGAAGGAAACCTCGGGCGAGCAGATCCATTTCCACCTGATCGACCTCGCCAAGGAATATTACCGCCTGCGCGACTGGCTGTCGGAAAACCGCCCCGACGCGGTGATCCATTTCGCCGAGCAGCGCGCCGCGCCCTATTCGATGATCTCGGACCGCCACAAGATCTACACCGTCGACAACAACATCAACGCCACCCACAACCTTCTGGTGGCGATGGTCGAAACCGGGCTCGACGCGCATCTGGTGCATCTGGGCACGATGGGGGTCTACGGCTATTCGACGGTCGGCGCGCCGATCCCCGAGGGCTATCTCGACGTCTCGATCGACACGCCCGATGGGTCGAAGGAGATGGAGATCCTCTATCCGACCCGGCCCGGCTCGGTCTATCACATGACCAAGTCGCTCGATCAGATCCTGTTCCAGTTCTACGCCCAGAATGACGGGGTGCGCGTCACCGACCTGCATCAGGGCATCGTCTGGGGCACCAATACCGACCAGACCCGGCGCCACCCGCAGCTGGTGAACCGCTTCGATTATGACGGCGATTACGGCACCGTGCTGAACCGCTTCCTGGCCCAGGCCGCCATCGGCTATCCGCTGACAGTGCATGGCACCGGCGGGCAGACCCGCGCCTTCATCCATATCCAGGACACGGTGCGCTGCATCGAGCTCGCGCTGAAGGATGCCCCCGCCAAGGGCGAGCGGGTCAAGATCTTCAACCAGATGACCGAGACCCACCGGGTCCGCGATCTGGCCGAGCTGGTGGCGAAGATGACCGGCGCCGAGATCGCCTATCTGCCGAACCCCCGCAAGGAAGCCGCCGAGAACGAGCTGATCGTGAAGAACGACAATTTCCTCGGCCTCGGGCTCGATCCGATCACCCTGCAGGAGGGGCTTCTGGAAGAGGTGGTCGAGATCGCGAAGAAATTCGCCCACCGGGTCGACCGCAAGCGCGTGCCCTGCGTCTCGGCCTGGACCCGCGATCTTGCCAGCCGGGTCGAGCGCGATCCCGAAGGCAAGCGCCTGAAATCGGTCTCGTGACCGGGGCGTTCGCGTGACAGACGGATTGAGGCCCGCCCGTCCGGCGGGCAGCCCGAATGCCTATGTCACCCTGGTCACCAACGCGGATTTCGCGTTGGGGGCCAGGGCCCTGCTGCGGTCCCTGAAACGGACGGACGGCCGGGCCTCGGACATATGCGTGCTGCATACCGGCGGCGTGGCCGAGGCCGATCTGGCGCCCCTGGCCGATCTGGGCGCGCGGCTGGTCGAGACCGACCTGCTGCCGACATCGGACGCCTTCAACGTTGCCCATGCCCGCGACAAGCTGCACCGGGACGCGCCATTCACCAAGGGAACCAAGCCCGCCTTTCACACGCCCCTCGACAATTTCTGCAAGCTCAGGCTCTGGCAGCTCGATTACGAGCGGGTGATCTTTCTCGATGCCGATACGCTGGTGCTGCAACCGATCGACCGGCTGTTCGATTATCCCGAATTCTGCGCCGCGCCGAATGTCTATGAAAGCCTCGCCGATTTCCGGCGGATGAATTCGGGCGTCTTCAGCGCGCGCCCCGATCCCGCCACCTTCGAGGCAATGATGACGCGGCTCGATGCGCCGGGCGCGTTCTGGCGCAGGACCGACCAGACCTTCCTGCAGGCGTTCTTCCCGGACTGGCACGGGCTGCCGGTCTTCTGCAACATGCTGCAATATGTGTGGTTCAACCTGCCCGGGCTCTGGTCCTGGCCCGATATCCGCGTGCTGCATTTCCAGTATGAAAAGCCCTGGCAGGACCACGCCAAGGCCGACCGTCTCAAGCCGCTGATCGATCTCTGGCGCGCCCATGCCGAGGGCGCCGCCATCCCCGATACCACCACCCTGCCCGGACCGCCCGCGCCATGAGCCTCGCCGTCACCGGTGCCACCGGCCTTGTCGGGCGCTTCTTCGTCGAAGAGGCGCTGGCGGCGGGCGAGCCCGTCACCGTGCTGGGCCGCACGCCGCCGCCGCCCGGTTTCTTTTCCGCCCCGACCGGGTTTCGCCCCTACGCGCTTGGCGACCGCCCGGACCTGAGCGGCATCGACGCGCTGATCCATTGCGCCTTCTCGCATCTGCCGGGGCGATACCGGGGCGGCGAGGGCAGCGACCCCGAGGGCTTCACCCGCGCCAATCTCGATGGCTCGGTCGCGCTTTTCGAAACCGCGCGCGCGGCCGGAACCGGTACCGTCCTGTTCCTGTCCAGCCGCGCGGTCTATGGCCGCTATCCGCCCGGCACCGGCCTGACCGAAACCCTGCCCCCCTATCCCGACACGCTTTACGGCAAGGTCAAGGCCGAGGCCGAACGCCGCCTCTTCGCCCTCGCCAGCGACTGCTTCGCCCCGGTCGCCCTGCGCGCCACCGGCATCTACGGCCCCGCAGGCCCCGGCCGGGCCCATAAATGGCAATCGCTCTTCGACGATTTCCGCCAGGGCCGCCCGATTTCGCCCCGCCGCGGCACCGAGCTTCATGGCGAGGACCTCGCCGCCGCCGCCCGGATACTGCGCGACACCGGCGCCCGCGGGATCTTCAACGCCTCCGACATCCTGCTCGACCGCCACGACCTCCTGGCGCTCATGGCGCGGGCCGAACGCATCGAGCGCCTCCTGCCGCCCCGCTCGGACAGCCCGGTCAGCGCCATGCGATGCGACCGCCTCGCCTCCCTCGGCTGGGAACCCGGCGGGATCGCCCGGCTGCACGCGACCCTCCCCGCGCTCTGCCGCCCCTGCCCGGCCGGCTGATCCCCCGAAAGGCGCGGCCCCTTCTTCTTGGCGAAAATACCCATGACCCGGCCCGCCTGCCGTCCCGACGCCCGGGGATGGACCCGCGGCGGGACGTTCCTACATATTCTTCGAGACGTCATCAGCGAGGATCCCCGACCCATGATCGACATTACCGAAGAGACCGCCGAAGGCCTGCTCGAAATCCGGGCCACCGGTCGCGTCACCGAACAGGATTACGAAACCATCCTGATCCCCGCCCTCACCCGCGCCCTCGACTGGGGCGCGCCGGTCCGGCTGCTCTATCAGGTCGGCCCCGATTTCGAGGGCTATTCCGCAGGCGCGCTCTGGGCCGATGCCCGGCTCGGGCTGAAGCACTGGCGCGGTTTCGGAAAGATCGCCGTCGTCACCGACAGCGACAAGATCGAGGCCGGGGTCCGGATGTTCGGCTTCACCCTGCCCTGCCCGGTCCGGACCTTCGATCTGGACGAGATCGACGCCGCGCGGCTCTGGTTGCGCGAATCGCTCGGCACGATCCATTTCGAGGAAATCGGCGCGGACGCGCTTCAGGTCCAGCTCATCGGGCGGCTCGACAGCGCCAGCTACAAGACCCGCAGCCCCGATCTCGACGCCTATGCCGCCGCCCATGACCGGTTCCGCCTGATGGTCGACTTGCGCCGTTTCGAGGGCTGGCAGGGGCCGTCGGCGCTCGGCGAGCATGTCAACCTGGTCCGCCACCACCGCCATCAACCCTACCGGATCGCCGTCGTCGGCGACAAGTCGTGGATGAAGCTGGCCGAAACCCTGCTGCCCTTGATGCTCGACGCCAAGGCCAAGTATTTCGACGAGGACGATTATGCTGCCGGCCGGGCCTGGCTTCTGACCTGAGACGGTGCAGCCCCGGGGGTGTCGGACTGCGCTGCCGACGCCCCGGTCTTCGCTGGGCGCTCCCGGCCGAAGATCACACCCGCAACACGCGGGACTCGACGGGGCGGCCGCCTTGCCGCATGATCGCTCAGGTAGCAAGGGCAACACGGCATAACGCATGTATGTTGCATTCTTCGGACTGGCGCATCGACCGTTCGGCCCCGCGCCATGCCAGGGGTCCCTGCATTGGACCGACCCGCATTGGCATGACTTCGAGCGCCTGCGCCTGGCGCTGATCGACGGCGCGCCTCTGGCGCTGGTGCTGGGCAGGCCCGGCACCGGCAAGACCACCTTTCTGCGCGCGCTCCTTCGCGACGAAACCCTGACCGACATCTTCCGGCCGGCCTTCCACACCAATCCCACCGGAGATGGCCCCACACTCCTGCGCTGGATCCTCTCGGCCTTCGGCGCCGAAGCGGGCGCGGCCGATCCCGACAGGCTCCTGGCCCGGGTCGGGACCGTGCTGGCCGAGATCCGCGCTGCCGGCCGGTTGCCGCTGCTGGCAATCGACGAGGCACAGGGTCTGTCCGCTGCCGGTCTTCAGATGCTCGACCGGGTGGCGTGCCCCCGGCAAGGCGCCCTGCAAGGCGAAGGTGCGGCCCTCCAGATCGTGCTGGCCGGTCTGCCCGATCTCGAACCGCATCTCGAACAGAGCCATCCCTCGCGTCTCGGCCTGTCACGGGACAGCATGGTCCGGCTGCAGCCGATGACCGCGGCCGAAACCGCCGATTACATCCGCAGCCGGATCGTGGCTGCCGGAGGCGATGCCGATGGGCTTTTCGACCCCGGGGCGCTGGCGCTGATCCATGACCAGGCCCATGGCCTGCCGCGTCTGGTCAATACGATCTGCGACCGTAGCCTGAACGCCGCCTTCGGCGCGGGCCGGCCCCGCCTCGATGGCGCTTTCATCCGCGAGGTGCTGGCCGAATGGCAGGAGGATAGCGGCGACCCCCTCTGCCTGTTGGAGTGCCCCGCCCCCTCGCCGCCGCGGGCGCCACAGACGGCCCCACCCGGCGCCCGCCCGCGCCCCGTTGCGCAGCCTCCGCCGCCCGACGCGGCCGCGGTCCCCTCCATCCCGCCACCGCCGATATCTGCGCCGCTTTCCGCGTCATCTTCCGTATCGGCTTCCGGGGCGGTCTCTGCGCCTGGGCCCTCACCCGCGCCGCCGCCGCGCCGCCGTCCGCGCGGCAGGCGGCTTCTGGCGGCCTCGACCGGCGCCGGGCTCGGCCTTGCGGCGGTCTTCGTCGGAGGCGCCCTGATCGTCGGCTTGCCGAGCGGGCCCGGAACGCCGATCGACGCGACCTCCCCCCGCCTGGCCGGTGCGGGCGCGGTTCCCGAAAGCCGTCGCGCGGCGCGGCTTTCGGATCGGTCGCAGGCGGCGGGGACGGTCCCCGGCGCAGGAAGCGCCGAAACAGGGTCCACGGAAACAGGCTCTGCGGCCGAGCGGCTGGCCCGGACCCGAACCAGGATCGAGGCGGCAGAGACCCGGCTTGCGGACACCCTGAGCGAGCTTGAGCGGCTCGCGGCACGGCTGCGCGACGCCACCAAAGAAACCGGCGCGGCCGAAGCCAGGCGCGACGCGGCGCGGGACGCGGCCAAGCGCGCCGCGGCCGACTTCGCGCAATTGCAGGACCGGATCGCCGAAGCGGAACTGCGCCTCGACGCGCTGGACCGACGGCTGGCCGAGGGCGACGCCGACCGGCTGACCGGATTGCAGGCCACCGCCGCGCCGCCCGCCCCCAAGCCCCGGTCTGATCCAGCCCCGGCGCCGCTCCCGGCCACCTCGCCGCTTGAGCTCGACGCCGCGTCGGCCGATCCACGGGTGGCGCAGCGCCAGTACCGGCATGCGCTCGGCAGCACCGATCCGCTTGATATCGCCATCGCCTATTCCCGGGCGGCGGTGAACGGGCAGAGCCGCGCCGCCTATTACCTCGGCCAGATCTACGAGGTCGGCGACGGCGTCGAGCGCGATATCGACACCGCGCGGCAATGGTACCGGATCGCCGCGGCCGAGGTGGCAGCGGCTCAGGTCAGGCTCGAGGACCTGCCCGAAGCTCCCGCCGATCCCGACCGGGCCACGGCCCGGCCGCTGGCCTCAAGCCGGAGCGATGGCGTGATCGAACTGGTCTGGCAGGGAAGCGGTCCCTTCGTGGTCGAACTGGCCGCCGAGCCCGGCCCGCCCGCGGCCCGCTTCGCAACGGCTCTGACGGCGGCGCGCCTGACCCTGCCCGCGCACCCGTCCCTGCTGTGGTGGCGGATACGCGCCGGGCGCAGCGCCCCCACCGAGTGGCAGAGGATCGACCCGCGCTAGCAGGCCGCGTCCCCAGTTGGAGACCGCCCCGGCGCGCTCAGATCCGAGCGCGGAAACGGCACGCCCTGCTTCGGACTGCCGACTTGCAGCGCGCGCGGATCAGCAGCCGCCGATGGCGGCGCAGACCCGGCGGCGATAGAGCGCATTTGCCTCATTCGCACCGGGACCGGCTGTGGCGTCCTCACGCGTGCAGGGCAGCGAGAATTCGGGATCTATCCCCATATTGACGCAGGCTGCGACCTCCCAGCCGGGCGGAATATCGGTCAGGTCCACCTGGCTCCATTTCGAGTGGCCGGTCTCCTTCAGCGCATCGAACCTCCTCAGCACCAGATGCGAGATGCTGCGGACCGCGTCGCAGCTTGCCCGGTGATAGCGGTTCTTGCGGATCCGGTAATCATAGGTCATCAGCACCGCCTTGACCGCCACCGCCTCGACCGGCCCGGTCTGGAACGGATAGGTGCCCTCGGGGATCGTCGCGGGCGTATAGACCGCCTGCAGCACCGGGTCCGTCAGCGCCAGAAGATGGAACTGCCCGGCCGCGATCTCGGGGGTCTGGAACAGCTTCGTCGGCGCCCCAGCGACATAGAAGAAGGCGTCGATCTCGCCTGCCAGCAGCTGGCGCAGCGACTCGTCGGGACCGATCTGCACGCGCTCTGCCGCCACTTCGGCAAGGTCGAGCACCAGCGTCGCGGTGACATGGGTGCCGCTGTTCTCGACGCCCACCGCGACGCGCCTGCCCGCCAGATCGGCAAGGCTGCCGATATCGGCGCGGGCCAGCAGATGGACCTCTTCGTTGTAAAGCGGAAAGGCGATCCGCACGCCGGCGATGGTGCGCGCCATCTCGGGATCGTTCGCGGCATAGGTGCGCAGATATTCCAGCACGTCGCTCTGGACGATGCCGAACTGGGTAAAGCTCCGTTGCCGGACGCCGACGAAATTCTCGAGCGAGCCGGCGCTTTCCCGGACATTGAGCGTAATGCCGCATTCCGCGGCGATACCGGCGATGTCGCGGCCGAACTGGATATAGGTGCCGGTCGGGCCGCCGGTCAGGATGTTCTTCTCGAAGGTCTGGGCCGGGACGGACGTCGCCGTAACCAGGCCCGCGATTGCGGTGAAAATGACAAGAAGGCCTGCCTGCAGGCCGGAAAAGGGACGACTGAAAAGGGACATTCGGCAACACTCCTCACGGTGCGGCCGGGCGGCACCAGATAGCTAGCACCGGCCGAGACCGCGGATCAGCGAAACGAGAGTCTGGCGGTTGATCCCGCCGAACACGGTGCGCAGCGCGTCGGGCGCGCACATGCCCTCGCCGAGCAGCCGTTCAAGCTCGGCACGTTCGGCCGCGCTGGCCTCGCCAAGCCCGGGCGCCTCGGAGACCGCCCGGGCGACCGCCTCGGCCGAGGGCGCGGGTCCGGCACGAAAGGCCGGCCGCGCGCCCGGCGCGCGGGCAGCAGGCGCCGGTGGTTCAGGCGGCGCGGCCTCCGCGGCTTCGGTCATGTCTGCACCGGTTGCGGGCAGCAGGCGCCGCGCGGCCTCGATATCGGCGGCAAGCTGTGCTGCCCGCGCCTCGAGTGCCGCGACCTTCGCCTCGGCCGCCCGCTCGCGCTCTTCGGCCATGACCCGCGCCTCCTCGACCAGCGTCGCGGCCCGGGCGCGGCCGTCTTCCGCCGCGGTCTCGGCCGCCTGCCGTGCCGCCTCGGCCGCATCGCGCGCCCCGGCCGCCGCCTCGAGCTCTTCGCGCAAGGCCGCCAGAGCGGTTTCGGTCTCTTGTCCTTCCGCCAGCAGGGCCTCTTGCCGGGCCTCGGCCTCGGCGATCTTCCGGGCCTGTGCGGCGGCCCTGGCTTCGGCCGCATCGGCCGCCGCCGAGGCGGTTGCCGCGCGTTCCCGAGCGGCGCGTTCGGCCTCGGCCGCCTTTTCCTGCGCGGCCTCAAGAGCGGCCAGTCGGCTCTCTGCCGCGCTGCGATCCGACCCGGCCTGTCTTGCCGCGGCCTCGTTCTCCTCCCGGAGTGTCTCGGCCGTCTCCAGCGCCGTCCGGGCGTCGGCAGTCTGCGCGCGGATCGTCTCGAATGCGGCCCGGGCCTCGGCCATCCGCGCGGTTTCGGCCTCGAGCCGGGCCTGCATATCGGCCAGCGCCGCCTCGGTCTCGCGCCGTTCCGCCTGCGCGGTCTCGGCCGAGGCCTTCGCCCGTTCAACCGTTTCGGCAAGATCCGCCGCCTCGGTTCCGGCGGCATCGCGCGCGGCGCGGGCCTCGTCAGCCGCACGCTCCGCCGTCTCGGCGGCCCCGGTCGCGGTCTCGATCCGGGCCGTCAGCGCGGAATGCTCGGCCTCCAGACCGGCCAGCTCGGCGCGCGCGGCCTCGATACGGGCCGTCAGCTCCGCGAGCCGGGCCTCTCCCGCCGCCTCGGCCTCGGACTGGTGCCGGGTGGTCTGTTCCAGCTCGGCCTCGGCCTCGGCCAGCGCGTTCAGCGCCTTGCGCAAACGCTCCTGCGTCTTTTCCAGAACCGCCTCGGCCTGGGCGCTCTCTTCGGAAAGGGCCGCGATGATGCGTCGGTAAGAGGCCGCCTGTTCCGACAAAGCGCCGACACCGGCCTCGCCCGGCGTTTCGGTCTCCTGACAGTTTCCGATCGTGCCCGATACGGACAGCACGGCCGCCGCCGCGGCCAGCCAAGCGTAACGCATCCGTCCCTCGCCTCGTCAAAGCGGTCCCCCCGGACCGGATGCCGAAAAGTGTGACCTCAGGCAGGGATCAAGGCAAGGGCCGAAACCCCGACCCGGCCGCTGTACCTGCCGCCCCGCATCGGACAGCTCGAATTGTCCGGGCTTTCTTCGGGCGCGTTAAGACTGCGCCAAATCCCGTACCGCAGGATGGCCGGGCGAACAAATTGTGAACGGAAATGCCCCGCCACCGCCCGCCCCCCACCGACCGGTCCGGCGCGCATCGACCGGCCATGCCGTTCCGATGACCCGGCTCGATGTCGACCGAAGGTTCCTGCTGCTGACGGCGGCGGGTTATCTGACAGCCTTGGCCGCGATTGCCGCGGCGCTGTGGCTGGTGGCCATACCCACGCTGCACAAGCTGCACCGGGCCGCGCTCGAGACCCAGGCCCAGACCCGTGCGGCCGGAGTGCAGGATGCGCTGACGCTGGTTCTGGCGGATGCCCGGACGCTGGCCGAGGCCCCGGGTACGGCCGCCTATCTTGCCGGGTCGGGCCGGGTTCGTCCCGCACAGATGCGCCGCGACCTCGAACGGCTTGTCGACGGGGTGACGGCGCAGGCCTTGCTGTTCGACCGTCGGGGCAATGTCCGGCTGAGGGTGCCGGGCCGGATCGGGCATCCGGTCTTCGGCCTGGCCGAAACCCGCCAGGGGCTCAGCCTTCTCGAAAGCGGGCGCCTCGGCGGCGCGCCCATCGTGTCGTACCGGCCCGGCAAGACCCCGGTCGAATCGGCCTTCCTGATTTCGCTGCCCATCCTGTCCGACGGCCAGCCGCGCGGCATGCTGGTGATCGAGAAGCATCTCGACCTCAGCCGGATTCTGGCGGGCGACGCGGTCTCGGCGGCAACACGGCTGGCCACCGGGTTTCAGGTCCGGATGTATCCCGACTGGAGCGGCGACCGCGACGATCTGATCGCCGCGCCGGTCGCAGGCACCGATTTTTACGTGATGATCGCGCGCAATACCGGGCTGACCGCCCGGCTCGCCTGGGAAATGGGAAGCGAGGTCTTCCTGTTCACCGGTCTCGCATTGCTGCTGCCCTTCATGGCGATGGGGCTGGCCGGGCACCGCTTTATCGTCGCGCCGCATCGCGCGCTGGAAGACAGCCGACGACGCCTGACCGCACAAAAGGCGGAACTGGCCGAACTGGCGCAGATCGCCAGGATGTCCCACGATTCGATCATGGTCTCGGACCGCGACCGGCGTATCGTCTGGACCAATCCGGCCTTTCTGACCCTGACAGGCTACGCGGCGGAAGAGGTGCTCGGCCGGGATGCGGACGCGCTGCTTCAGGGGCCCGGCTCCGACCCGGCCGTCAGCCGCACCCTGCGCGAGGCGATCGCGGAAAAACGTCCGGTTCGCGCCGAAATCCTGAATTACCGCCGCGACGGCACGCCGTTCTGGGCCTATCTCAGCATCACGCCGATCTTCGACAATCACGGGCAGGTGACCCGTTTCGCGGCGATTTCCTCCGACATCACCCGCCGCAAGGCCTATGAAGCCCAGCTCGAGGCCGCCCGGCACAAGCTTGAACAGCAGGCCCTGCAAGACAGCCTGACCGGCCTGCCGAACCGGCGCGCGCTTGAAAACCTGTTCGAGGAGCTCGCTTCGGAGGCGGATCCCCGCACCATCATCCGCATCGATCTCGACCATTTCAAGAACGTCAACGATACCCATGGCCACGCCGCGGGCGATCATGTGCTTATCCGGATCGCCGAGATCCTGCGCGAGGGCATCGCGCCGGGCGATGTCGCGGCACGGATCGGCGGCGACGAATTCGTGATCCTGCTCGGCCCCGGGCGCGATGCCCTTGAGGCGCAGGCCATGGCCGAGCGGCTGCGCGACGAGATCCTGCGCGACATCCCGTTCCAGAACAAGACCTGTCGGATCGGGGCCAGTTTCGGCATCTGCGCCGCGGACAAGCGGCTGGTCGACAATTCCGCGCTGCTGGTCAGTGCCGATGCCGCGCTTTACGCATCGAAGGACGGCGGACGCAACGCGATCACGCTCTACACCCCGTCCCTGCACCGCGACGTCCAGCAAAAGCGCCGCCTTGCCCTCGAGATCGAGCATGCCGTGCTGCGCGAGGAATTCCTGCCCTATTTCCAGCCCCAGTTCGATGCCGCGACCCATGCCCTGGTCGGGATCGAGACGCTGGCGCGCTGGCGCCATCCCTTGCGCGGCATCCTGACCCCGGCGGCGTTTCTCGGGCTGGCGGGGCAGATGTCGGTGCTGCCCGAGATTGATCGCATCATCTATCGCAAGGGGCTGGAGGAGGTCGCCGCGATGAACCGCGCGGGCTTCTCGATCCCGAAAATCTCGTTCAATGCGGGCGTCGCCCAATTGCGCGATACCGACCTGCCCGGCATCGCCG
The DNA here is from genome assembly GCF_001633165.1 of Rhodovulum sulfidophilum DSM 1374. Lineage (NCBI taxonomy): Bacteria > Pseudomonadati > Pseudomonadota > Alphaproteobacteria > Rhodobacterales > Paracoccaceae > Rhodovulum > Rhodovulum sulfidophilum. The sequence goes on from NZ_CP015418.1 coordinate 2,801,257, forward strand.
CGACCATCGATATCGGGCCCACGCGGATCGCGCTCGAAGTGCTCGAAAGCGTGCTGGTCGAAGAACAAAGCGACGAATTCGGCTTTCACATAGATCTCTTGCGCGAACAGGGCTTTGGCATCGAGATCGACGATTTCGGATCGGGCCATGCCTCGGTCGTGGGGCTGATGCAGCTTGCGCCCGATGTGATGAAGATCGACCAGCGTCTGGTCGTTCCCGTCACCCGGACAGAGCGCGCCCGACGGCTGGTGCGCAGCATCGTCGATATCGGCCGGACCTTCGGGATCGGGGTGACGGCCGAAGGTGTCGAGACCTCCGCCCATGCCGAGATCCTGGCCGGGCTCGGTTGCGACACGTTGCAGGGCTTTCATTTCGCCCGGCCGCTGGCGGCGGACGATTTCTGCGCCCGGCTGGCCGCGGGCCGGTTCGGCGACCGCCGCCCGGGCGCTTCCTCGGTCGCCTGACCCATGTGGCGGCGGCCTGTTCCGCCAGGCTTCAAGACTTTCGTAACCCATTGGGCGTACCACCGGGAGTGACTGGATGAGCAGGGAGAATCCCGTGACTGGTTTTGCGAACGAGATGTCCCCGGCGTCGGCAAGCTCCGGCCCGGACAGCGCGGCCGCGGCGGCGGATGCCACCGTCGAGCCTCGGCCCACACACCTTCTGACCATGTCGCGCGGCGCGCCAGAGGCGGTTCCGGCCTCGGCGATGCGCGTGCTCCGCGCGATGGGCGTCGAGGCGGTGATGATGCCCGGCGAGGGCGTCGGCCTGACCTTCCGGCGCGAGATCCCGAATTTCCTGCGGCTCGACCCGTTCCGGCTTACCGATCTGGCCCCCGCGCCCGCCGCCGAAGATGAGGCAGGGGTCGTCCCCGATGATCCCAGTGATGATCCCGGTCTCGAGGCGGGCCTGCGCGAAGAGGAGGCCGAGACCGCCCCTGTCGGGGATGCGGACGAAACGGCTGGAATGCGCGACGAAATCGCCGCTGATGCCGCCGCAGAGGATGAGCTTTCCGACCCCGGGCTCCCGATGCCCGAAGAGGCGGAAGACGAGGCCGCCTCCGAGACAGTCGTCGCGGAGGAGGACGCAGCCGATTTCGACAGCTCGGAAGGCCAGGACGTCGACGCGCCCGACACGGAAGCCTCCCTCGCCGACCCGACGCCCGAAGCGGGTGCGGAGGAAGAGTTGCCGAATGCCCCGGAGCCCGAGACCGGGGACGAAACCGCCACCGGCCTGGCCGACCTCCCGAAGGAGGCCGGTCCCGGGCCCGACATCGGGCTCGGAGAAGACGACATCCTTCCCGACATGCCCGAGGCCGAGGCAGCGGCCGAAGATGATCTGGCCGCAACCGACAGCTCGGACATCGCGGCACTGGACGAAACCGGGAACGAAAGCCCCGATGACACTGCCGAACCGGCAGAAGCTTCGGATGAGACGTTCGGCGCGGCTCTCGACCGGGTGATGGACAGGCTCGACCTGATCGAATTCATGCTCGGCAGTCCGCGCGACGATCTGGGCGACGCTGATCCCGGCGAAAGCCTCGGAACGCGCATCGCGACCATCGAGGCCGCAATGGCACGGGTCGAGGCCAACCAACAGCGTCTGGCCGAGGGCCTCGAACGGGTCGAAGTCGCCGTCGCGCGGATCGAAGCGGCGCTTGACACGCTCGCCCAACCGTCGACCGCCCCGGAAGAAGATGCCGACGATACCGACAATTCGCAGGCCGCCATCGAAGCGATCGAGGAGCGGATCGAAGCCATTGCCGAACGTCTGGGCGACGTCCAGTCCTCGCATTCGGGCGAGATCGCGGCCCTGCTCGAACGGATCGAGCGACTGGCCGAGGCCCAGCCCGAGGGCAGCGTCAGTGCCGACGATATCGCCGCCCGAGCCATCGAGATCGATGCCTTGTCAAGCCTCGTGACCGCGCTGTCGGAACAGCTGATGGCCGGCCGGGGAGAAGAGCGGCAGGGCAATCTCGATGCCGTGCTCGACCGGCTGAACGCGACCCAGGAGAGCATCGCTGCGATGGTCAGTCAGTTGCTCGAAGGCAGTTCCGCGGCCGAACGGCGGTTCGGCGCCTGACGCTACGCCCTGCCTCTTCGTCCGCGACTGGCGTCATCCCCATTGCGCCCCGGACAGACCGGTCCCCGATCCCGGACAAAGGATCGGGGGCCTTGTCTGGTCTGCCCCGCGTATGGTCTGCCCGGGCGGCATGCCACCGCTCCATGAAGGGGCGGCCCAAGGCTCAGGAGGCCCCGGCCACCGCCCGTCCGGTCAGCACCCGAACCAGATGCGCGCGGTAGTCGGGACTGCCATGCAGATCGCCGATCATGCCCTCGGCTGCGACCGTCAGTTCCGACACCGCCTCGGGCCGGAAATCCGCCGACAGCGCCTCTTCCGCATCTCCCCAGCGGAACACCCCTTCCTCGGCGGCGCCGGTAACGGCCACCCGCACCCCGTCGGCGAAACGTGCCACGAAGACGCCGACCAATGCAAAACGCGAGGCCGGCTGGACGAATTTGACATAGGCCGCCTGCCGGGGCACCGGAAAGCGGATCTCGGTGATGATCTCGCCCTCTTCCAGCGCAGTGGCGAACATGCCGTCGAAATAATCCCCGGCCGCGATCTCTCGGGTATGGGTGCGGATCGTGGCATCCGAGGCCAGCACGGCCGCAGGGTAGCAGGCCGAGGGGTCGTTATTGGCCAGCGATCCGCCGATGGTGCCGCGATTGCGCACCGCCGGATCGCCGATATGCCCCGCGAGATCGGCAAGCGCCGGGTAGGTCTCGGCGGCCTCGGCCGCCACCACCGCATGCGGTGTCGCGGCGCCGATGCACAGAACGCCGTCGGCCGTGTTGCGGACCCCCTTCAATTCTTCGATGCCGGTCAGGCTGACCAGCCGCGCCGGGCTTGCCAGGCGTTGCTTGAGCGCCGGGATCAGGGTCTGCCCGCCCCCCAGCGCCTGCGCCTCTTCCTGCCCGAGTGCGGCGACGGCCGCATCGAGCGTGGTCGGACGGTCGAATTCGAACGCGTACATGGTCCCCTCCTCAGCCCTGCATCGCCGCCCAGACGCGCGACGGCGTCAGCGGCATGTCGATATGCGCCACATCGGTGAAACCGCCGCGATGGAGCGCGTCGATCACCGCGTTGACGACGGCGGGCGGCGCCCCGATCGCGCCCGCCTCGCCACAGCCCTTCACGCCCAGCGGGTTATGGGTGCAGGGCGTCGCGCAGGAATGATCGACCCGGTAGAAGGGCACATCATCCGCGCGCGGCATGGCATAATCCATGTAGGAGCCCGACAGAAGCTGGCCGTATTCATCATAGGCCGCCGCCTCCATCAGCGCCTGGCCGATGCCCTGCGCCACCCCGCCATGGACCTGCCCCGAGACGATCATCGGATTGACGATATTGCCGAAATCGTCGGCCGCGGCGAAAGAGCAGATAGTGACCTTGCCGGTCTCGGGATCGACCTCGACCTCGCAGGCATAGGCCCCGGCGGGATAGGTGAAGTTGTTGGGGTCGTAGAAGGCGGTCTCCTCAAGCCCGGGCTCGAGTTCCTCCAGGGGGTAGTTGTGAGGGACATAGGCCGCGAGGGTCACATCGCCCCAGGCCACGGACTTGTCGGTGCCGGCGACGGTGAATCTGCCATCCTTCAGCTCGATGTCTTCGGGCGCGGCCTCCATCATGTGGCCCGCGATCTTCTTCGCCTTGGCGATGATCTTGTTGGTCGCCCGCACCATGGCGGACCCGCCGACCGCGAGACTGCGCGAGCCGTAGGTGCCCATGCCCATCGGCGTATTGGCGGTGTCGCCATGGACGATCTCGACCATGTCCTCGCCGATGCCGATCATGTCGGCCACGACCTGGGCAAAGGTCGTCTCGTGCCCCTGGCCGTGGCTGTGCGAGCCCGTCATCACCACCAGCCCGCCGGTGGCATTGACCCGGACGGTCGCGCTTTCGTAAAGCCCGGCGCGGGCGCCGAGCTGACCGACAAGCTGGCTGGGCGCGATACCGCAGGCCTCGATATAGCAGTTGAGCCCGAGCCCGCGCAGCCTGCCCCGGGATTTGCTATCGGCCCGGCGCGTCTCGAAGCCCGCGACATCGGCGATCTCGAGAAGCTTGTCCATGGTCGCATGGTAATCGCCGGTATCGTATTCGACCGCGACGGGCGTCGAATAGGGAAACTCGGTGACGAAGTTCCGGCGCCGGATCTCGACCGGGTCGATCCCCATCTCGCGGGCGGCCTTGTCGATGACACGCTCGAGCTGGAAGGTGGCCTCGGGCCGTCCGGCGCCGCGATAGGCATCGACCGGTACGGTATTGGTGAAGACCGCCTTGACGTTCACATAGATCAGAGGCGTCCTGTAATTGCCCGCCATGAGCGTGCCATGCAGCCAGGTCGGGACCGAAGGCGCGAAGGTCGAGAGATAGGCCCCCATATTGGCATGGGTCTCGGTCCGGAGCGCCTGGAAATGACCCTCGGCATCCAGCGCAAGCTCGATCCGGGTGACATGGTCGCGGCCATGGGCGTCGGAGATGAAGGCCTCGGACCGGGTGCAGGTCCATTTCACCGGACGCCGGAGTTGCTTGGCGGCAAAGGTGCAGAAGGCCTCTTCGGCATAATGAAAGATCTTCGAGCCGAACCCGCCGCCCACATCGGGGGCGACGACGCGCAGCTTGTGCTCGGGGATACCCAGCACGAAGGCGCCCATCAGAAGCCGGATCACATGCGGATTCTGCGAGGTGGTGTAAAGCGTCGAATCCTCGGTGGCCGGGTTGAAATCGCCCAGCGCGACGCGCGGCTCCATCGCGTTCGGTACCAGACGCTGGTTGACCAGATCGAGGGTGGTGACATGGGCCGCGGTCTCGAAGGCGGCATTCACCGCCTCGCGGTTCTCCTCGACGAAGCCCCAATCGTAGCAGAGGTTGTTCTTGAGTCCGTCATGGACAAGCGGCGCGTCGGCTGTGAGCGCGGCCCTCATGTCGAGAACGGCCGGAAGCTCGTCGATCTCGACCTCGACCGCCTCGGCGGCGTCGCGGGCCTGTTCCGCGGTTTCGGCCACGACCACCGCGACCGGATCGCCGACATGGCGGACCTTGTCCCTGGCCAGCACCGGATGGCCCGGCTCCTGCATCGGCTGGCCGAACCGGTCGGTGATGAGCCAGCCGCAGGGCAGACCGCCAACGCCCTCGAAATCGGTGCCGGTGAAGACGCGCAGCACGCCCGGCATGGCCTCGGCCTCGGAGGTGTCGACGCTGGTCAGCCGGCCATGGGCGACCTGCGATCGCACGAACCAGGCATGAGCCTGTCCGGGCAGGTTGATGTCGTCGGTATAGCGACCTTTCCCGGTCAGGAACCGCTTGTCCTCGCGCCGTTTCGAACTGGCGCCGATGCCGTGGTCTTTCGGCATTGTTCTCCTCCCTGATACGATCTTTCAGCGAAAGATCGGTCCGAATTTTCGACGAAAATTCGTGCCCGCCCTATTCCGCGGCGATCGCGTCGCCGCCGATGCCGCTGACATCCTGGCCCGAGGCGGCGAGGATCGCCTTGACGATATTATGATATCCGGTGCAGCGGCAGATATTGCCCTCGAGATAGTGCCGCACCTCGGCCTCGCTCGGCTTCGGCGTTTCGGCCAGAAGTGCTGCGGCCGACATCACCATGCCGGGCGTGCAAAAGCCGCACTGCAACCCGTGATGGTCCTGAAAGGCCTGCTGGATCCGCGACAGCGAGCCGTCGGCATTGGCCATACCTTCGATCGTCGTCACATCTCGGCCTTCCGCCTCGGCCGCGAACATGGTGCAGGACTTGACGGCCTTGCCATCGACATGCACCACGCAGGCGCCGCACTGGCTGGTATCGCAGCCGACATGGGTGCCGGTCAGCCCCAGATTGTCGCGCAGGAAGGACACCAGCAGCGTCCTGCCCTCGATCTCGCCCGAGACGGGCTTGCCGTTCACCTTCATGCTGACCTTGGTCATTCCTGTCCTCCCTGGGTCCCCGTCATTCCGCCTCGGCCTTGCGGGTCATCATCCGACCGAGCCAGCCCTTGCCCTTGGGCGCCTCCGCGCTCTCTTCGGCGGCGGGGTCTTCCGCCTCTTCGGGGCCTTCGACCACCTCCTTGAAACGGGTGAAGAACTGGTCGCTCAGCTTGTGCGCCACGCCATGGATCATCCGGCTCCCGAGCTGCGCGAGCTTGCCGCCGATCTCGACATCGACATCGTAGGCAAGCCGCGTGCCTTCGGCGATCTCCTCAAGCGTGACCCGGGCGCTGCCCTTGGCAAAGCCCGCCGCGCCGCCCTTGCCCTCTCCCGACAGGGTCAGCGCCGAAGGTGCCTCCATGTCGCTCAGGCTGACATGGCTCTTGAAGGTCGCCTTTACCGGGCCAATCTTCTGGACCACCGTCGCCTCGAAGCCGTCCTCGGCCGTGCCCGACAATTCGCGGCAGCCCGGCAGGCACTCCTCCAGCACCGCCTCGGACAACAGCGCCTCCCAGACCGTCGCGCGCGGTGCGGCGATGTCATGCGTGGCGGCGAATTTCATCTGCGCCTCTCCCCCTTCGTCCTCCCCGTCCCGGTGCTCAGACTAGGACCTGCCCGCCCGGCCTGCTATTCGACCAATGGATTAGAGCCGCCGCACCGCGCTTCGACCTTGGTGCCGATGGGCGCCGCTCAAGCCGCGTGCTAGGCTTCGATCCTACCCGGGTCCCTGCTCGGTCCTGACGTCCGACCAGCCGAAAGGCAGATGCCCCATGAGCCCCGATCCGATCCGCCCGACCGTCCCCAGACGCTTCGCCAGCGCGATGGTGATCGACGATCACCCCCTGTTCTGCGACGCCCTGTCGATGACGCTGAAATCGGCGGTCGGCATCGGCAAGGTCGAGACCAGCGACCATCTCGAGGATGCGCTCAGCCGGCTCGACAGGGCGCCGCGGCCCGATATCGTGCTGCTCGATCTCAACCTGCCCGATGTAAGCGGGCTCGACGGGCTGATCCGGCTCAAGACCGCGGTCGGGGACATACCGGTGATCGTCGTCTCCTCGATGGCCGATCCACGGATCATCGGCTCGGCGATCCGGGCCGGCGCGATCGGCTTCGTGCCCAAGCACAGCCCGCGCGATGTGTTCCGTGCCGCCTTCGCCGCCATTGCCGAGGGCAGGGTCTATGTGCCCGAGGGCATCGAGCTCGGCGATCCCGGACAAACCGCCGCCACCGGCCGCGACGATGCGATCCGGCGGCTGGCGCTGCTGACGCCGCAGCAGGGACGGATCCTGCAGGCGATCTGTGCAGGCAAGCTCAACAAACAGATTGCATTCGACCTCTCGATTGCCGAAACCACTGTTAAGGCCCATGTCACCGCGATCATGCGCAAGCTCGGGGTCCAGAGCCGCACCCAGGCGGTGCTGATCGCCCAGGAGGCCAGCTTCTCCGGGGTGATGAGCGATCCAGGCTAGGCGCATCCCGCGAAGACGGCGGCCGTTTCTGGCGAAGACCGTCTTTGGGAGGGGATGGATGGACCGGAACGCGACGCCCGCGCGGACGCTCTCGCGCCAGCCGCCGCTGGTGCGCGAAGCCGTTGCCGACAGCCGCGACCCCGGGGCCGTCGGGCATCTGAGGCGCGGGCTCGGTCCCGGTCCCTTCGCCCTCATCACCCTCTTCGTCAGCCCCGATGCCGATTTCGCCGCGGTGATGGCCGGGACCCAGGAGGCCTATCCCGATGTCTCGGTGACCGGCTGCACCACCGCGGGCGAGATCGGGCCCGAGGGCTATGCCGAAGGCGCAATCATTGCCCTCGCCCTGCCCGCGGCGCATTTCCGGGCCGAGACGATGGTGATCGAGAACCTCGCCGCGCTCGACCCGCAAACGCTGATCGGCGAAATGATCCGCCGCCGGGTGGCGCTGGCCCGGGCCGCGCCCGGCTGGCCGCAGGATTTCGCCTTCCTGATGGTCGACGGGCTGTCGCTTTGCGAGGACGCCCTGACCTCGGCGATGCTGGCCGGGCTTGGCACCGCGCCGCTGATCGGCGGCTCGGCGGGCGACGGCACCCGGTTCGGCCGCACCCTGGTCGGCGCGGGCGGGCGCGCCTTCCGCTCGGCTGCGGTGCTCAGCTTTGTGCGGACCGACTGCCCGGTCCGGGCCTTCAGCCACGACCACCTGATGCCCGGCCGGGTGCGGATGGTGGTGACCGCGGCCGATCCGAAGCGCCGCATCGTCGAGCGCATCAATGCCGAGCCCGCCGCGCGCGAATATGCAAGGCTGCTGGGCAAGGACCCGAACCAGCTTTCGCCGCTGACCTTCGCTGCGCATCCGGTCGTGGTACGGATCGGTGGACGGCACCATGTCCGCGCGATCCAGCGCGTCGCCGAGAACGGCGATCTGGTCTTCTTCTCGGCCATCGACGAGGGGCTGGTGCTGACCCTGGCCGAGGCCCTGCCGATGGCCGACCGGATCGAGGCGGAACTGGCCGGGCTGGCCCGGCACAAGCCGCCCGACGTGATCCTGGGCTGCGATTGCGTGCTGCGCCGGATCGAGGCCGAGGAACGCCAGCTGCGCCCGGCGCTGTCCACGATCCTGGCGCGCCACCGGGTGCGCGGCTTTTCCACCTATGGCGAACAGATCAGCGGGCTGCATGTCAACCAGACCCTGACCGGCCTCGCGATCTACCCGCCACCGGCCTCCGGCCCCGATCCCGAGCAGGCCCCGCCATGTCCGACAGCCTGATCGACCCGACCGACCCGCCCGAGCGCCAGGCCGAGAAGCTGCGCCAGATCGCCGAGGTGCTGATGCGCAGGGTCGAGCAGGCCACCGACGATGGCGGCGCGGCCTATGCGCAGTTCCAGCGCGCGGTGCTGCTCGAGGATCAGGTCCGCGCCCGCACCCGCGATCTGGAACATGCGCTCGATCTTCTCAACGAGTCGAATGCCCGGCTGGCCGAGGCCAACCGCGCCACCGAAACCGCCCGCGCCGATCTTGCCAATGCCATCGAGACGCTGCAGGAGGGCTTCGCGCTGTTCGACCAGTCCGACCATCTGGTGCTGTTCAACAGCCGCTTCGTGATGCAGATGCCGGATGTGCGCGACCGGCTCTGCCCCGGGCTCCGCTTTCACGACTATGTCGAGGCGGTCTCGCGCTCGCGCTACCTGACCCTGCCCGAGGGCGAGACGCCCGAGATCTGGGCCAGCCGCCGCCGCGCCCGGCATCGCGACAACCCCCATACCGTGATCAATATCAGCCTGCTCGGCCATCGCTGGGTGCAGGTCAGCGACCATCGCACCGAAGACGGCAAGACGGTGATCCTGCAGACCGACATCACCGACATCATGCGCAGCGAACGGCGCGAGCGCAGCCGGATGCTGGACGATCAGGCCCGGCTGGTGCGCGCGACGCTCGACCATATCAACCAGGGGGTCTGCATCTTCGACAGCGCGCACCGGCTGGTGGGCTGGAACCGCAAGGTCGGCGCGATGCTCTCGATCCCGGTGGCGCAGTTCCGGCTTGGCGCCGATTTCGACCGGCTCTTCGGCCAGCTTGCCGCCGACCGGGCGCTGCGCTTCGACATCGCCCCGACCGAGCTGCTCGACTGGGTGCATCACATCGACCGCCGCCCGCCGCTGCGCTTCGGGCTCGGCCGGGGCGAGACCCTGATGCTGGACGTTCTGGCCGAGGAGATGCCCGACCGCGGCTTCGTGATCTCGGTTTCGGACATCACCGCCGAGCGCCGCGCCGCGGGCGCGCTGGCCGAGGCCAAGGCCCATCTCGAACAGCGCGTCCTTGCCCGCACGCTCGCTCTCGAGGATGCGCTCTCCGTCGCCGAGCGCGCCAATGCCTCGAAATCGCGCTTCGTCGCAGCCGCCAGCCACGATCTGCTGCAACCGCTCTCGGCCGCGCGGCTCTATGTCTCCTCCATCGCCGAGGACGCGACCCTGCCCGCCCATCGCGAGGTGCTGGGCCGGGCCGAGACCGCGCTGGAAAGCGTCGAGCAGATCCTCGAGGCGCTGCTCGACATCTCGACCCTCGACAGCGGCCAGGCGGCGGTCGCGCCGGGGCCGGTCCCGCTCCGCGAGCTGTACACCCGTCTTCAGACCGATTTCGCACCCCATGCCGCGCTGAAGGGGCTCGAGTTGCGGGTGCTGCCGCGCGATCTGACGCTGCGGACCGATCCGGGCTATATCCGGCGGATCCTGCAGAACCTGGTCTCGAACGCGATCCGCTATACCGGGTGCGGCCGGGTTCTGGTCGGGGCGCGGCGTCAGGGCCAGTCGCTCCGGCTCGAGGTCTGGGATACCGGGCCCGGCATCGCCGAGGAGGATCAGGAGGCGATCTTCCGCGAGTTACATCGCCTGAACGCCCGCGCCTCGGCCAGCGAGGGGATGGGGCTCGGACTTGCCATCGTCGAGCGGGCCTGCGCCCGGCTCGGCCATCCGCTCGGGCTCTGGTCTCGCCCCGGGCATGGCAGCGGCTTTTTCGTGACCGTGCCGCTGGCCGAAACCGCCGCCCCGAAGCCCGCCCCGAAGGCCCCAGCCGCCGAGCCCTCGCCGGGACTCGTCGCGCTGCTGATCGAGGCCGATCCCGAGATCCGCCGGGCCTTGCCGATGCTGGTGGGGAAATGGGGGGTCGATGTCATCGACGTCGCCGATATCGACGAGGCGCTGACGCTTCTGGCCGAGATCGACCTCAAGCCCGATGCCGCGCTGATCGAACACCGCCATGGCGCCCAAACCGGGCCGGGCCATGGGCTCGGGGCGCTGAGCCTGATCGAGACCCGCTACGGCCCGATCCCGGCCTGCATCGTCAGCGCCGAGCGCAGCCCGGATCTTGCCGCCGCCTGCCGGGCGCGCGGCGCCGAGCTTCTGACCAAGCCGCTCTCGCCCGCGGCGCTTCGCGCCTTCTTCGCCGAGATCGCACAGCGCGAACGGGCCTGAAACACGGGCCCGAGCGCCCCGGATCACCCGCCGTAAAGCCCCGCGACCCGCGCCCGCAGCGCAACCAGCGCCAGCACAGTGTCGATGGCGGGCGTCGGCGTACTGGTGATCCGGCCAAGCTCCTGCACCGAGCCCACCAGCGCGTCGATTTCCATCGGCCGCCCGAGATCGAGATCCTGCAGCATCGAGGTCCGGTGCGCCCCGACCGCGGCGCCGCCCTCGATCCGGCGCTCGACATCGATCGGGAATTTCACCCCCAGTTTCTCGGCAATCGCCTGCGCCTCCAGCATCATCGCCCGCGCCACGCTCCGCGTGCCCGGATCGGTGCACAGCACGTCAAGCGTGGCATGGGTCAGCGCCGAGATCGGGTTGAACGAGAGGTTGCCCCAGAGCTTGACCCAGATCTCGTCGCGGAGCTTCGGGCGCACCGGCGCCTTCAGCCCGGCCGAGGCCAGCGCCCGCGACAGCCGCAGCGCGCGCTCGGATCTGGACCCATCCGGCTCGCCTAGCGAAAAGCGGTTGCCCTCGATATGCCGGACGATGCCGGGCTCGATCACCTCGGCGGCCGGATAAACCACACAACCCAGCACCCGGTCGGGCCCGAAGCCGGTCCATTGCGCATCGCCCGGATCGACCGAGGCCAGCCGCGTGCCCTCAAGCGGGCCGCCGATCTTGTGGAAATACCACCAGGGCACGCCGTTCACCCCCGAAACGACGGTGGTGCCCGCGCCGATCAGCGGCTGCATCTTGCCCACCACCGGCGGCACCGAATGCGCCTTCAGCGTGACGATCACATAGTCCTGCTCGCCCAGCTCGGCCGCATCCTCCGCGACCCGCACCGGCACCGTCTCGTCGGTGCCGCTCTCCTCCTCGATCAGCCGAAGTCCCCGCGCCCGCATCGCCGCCAGATGCGGACCGCGCGCGACAAGGCTCACCTCGGCGCCCGCCTGCGCCAGCTTCGCCCCCATATAGCCGCCGATGGCGCCCGCCCCGAACACACAGATCTTCATGCACACATGTCCCTGATCCCGCCAGCGGGCCCGCGAGGCCCGCCGCTTCCATCTTCTTCTTGGGAAAAATACCCGCCGCGCAGCGTCCGGGCAAAGCCCGGAAACCGGCTCAGGCGGGTTCCGACAGGCCCAGTTTCTCGGCCAGGCCGATCCGCTGCAGCTTGCCGGTCGCCCCTTTCGGGATCTCGTCGAGGATCACCACCTTGCGCGGCACCTTGAAATCGGCCATGCGCGCGGCCGCGAACTCGCGGATCTCGCGCTCGTCGGCCTCGGCGCCTTCCTTCAGCACCACGGCCGCCGCGACCTCCTCGCCCAGCTTCGGATGCGGCAGCGCGAAGCTCACGCATTGGGCAATCGCCGGATGGTCCATCAGCACCCCATCGACCTCGAGCGGGCTCACCTTCTCGCCGCCCCGGTTGATGATCTCCTTGAGACGGCCGGTCAGATGCAGATAGCCCTCGGCATCGAACGCCCCCTGATCGCCGGTGCGGAACCAGCGCCGGCCCTCGGCCTCGAAGAAGCTCCTGGCATTGGCCTCGGGATTGCCCTCATAGCCCGGCGTCACGTTCGGCCCCGAGATCACCACCTCGCCGGTGCCCTCGATCAGCCGGCTCTCGGCCTCATGGGCGATGCGCACCTCGGGGCCCGCCGCCACGCCCACCGATCCGGGCTTCTGGGACCCGCGCGGCAGCGGGTTGCAGCACATCTGATGCGCGGCCTCGGTCATGCCATAGGCCTCGATCAGCGGCGCGTCGAAGGTCTCGACCAGTTCGGTCATCACCTGCGCCGGCAGCGAGGCCGAGGACGACCGCAGGAAGCGCAGCGGCACCGCCTGGATCACATCGCGGTTTCGCGCCGCGCGCGACAGAATCGCCTGATGCATGGTCGGCACGGCGGTGTACCAGCTGGGCCGCGCCTCGGACATCCAGCCGAAGAATTTCAGCGCATCGAAGCCCGGCGCGCACCAGATCGAGGCCCCCGCCGACAAGGACGCCGTCACCGCCGCCAGAAGCCCGTGAATGTGAAACAGCGGCATCACGTTCAGACAGCGATCCTCGGGCCTCAGCGCCAGCGAGTCGCGGATATGAACCGCCGAGGCCGCCACATTCGCCTGGCTGAGCGGAACGATCTTCGGCCGCGAGGTGGTGCCCGAGGTATGCAGGATCAGCGCCACATCCCCGGGACCCGGCGCGCCCGCGTCGCAATCGCCGCCCGCCCCTCCGGCGCTCAGCGAGAACCGCCCGGCGGGTTCGGACGGATCGACCGAAAGCCGCAGCACGATCAGCCCGAGCCGCTCGGCCGCGGCCGCCGCCGGACCGTCATAGCCCTCGGGCAGGACGATGGCCCGGGCCTTCAGATCCTCGAGATAGAAGGCGAATTCCTCCTCGCGATAGGCCGGGTTCAGCGGTGCCGTCACCGCCGCCTGCGCCAGGGTGACGAAGGCCGCGGCCATCTCGGGCCCGTTCGGCAGCACGATGGCCACCCGGTCGCCCCGGCCGATACCGGCGCCATGCAGCGCCTCCGCCACCCGCCGCGCCTGGTCGCGAAGCCCGGCGAAATCGAGCCAGTCGCGCCCCGGCGCCCCGATGGCGGGACGGTTGCCGTCCTGTCCCTGAAGAAGATCCGAGATGGTCTGCAAGGTCATGTCCTTTCTGTCTCGTTACATCACTCGGCCGGAGCCGGACGGGCGCTGCCATTGCGGCCCCGGCGCAGGGCCCGGATCAGCGGCAGCGCGAAAAGCAGCGCCGAGATCGCCACGAAGACCGCCGCGATCGGCCGCTCGACGAAGACGGTCACATCACCATGTTCGGCGATCATGGTCTGACGGAAGCTCTTTTCCATCAAGGGGCCCAGCACCAGCGCCAGCACCAGCGGCGCCAGCGGATAATCGGCCTTGCGCAACAGGTAGCCCGCGACCCCGAAGCCCGCGATCATCCAGACATCGTGCAGCCGCTGGCCGGGCGCGTAGCCGCCGACGATGCAGAGCACCAGCACCATGGCGCAGAGCACCGTCAAAGGCATCCTCAACGCCCAGACGAAGACCGGGATCAGCGCGATATTGACCAGCACCGCCGCCACATTCGCGGTGTAAAGCGAGCTGATCAGCCCCCAGACGAACTCCTTCTGCTCGACGAACAGCATCGGCCCGGGCGTCAGCCCCCACATCACCATGCCCCCCAGCAGAAGCGCCGTGGTCGGCGAGCCCGGAATGCCCAGCGTCAGCATCGGCAGGAGCGAGCCGGTCGAGGCGGCATTGTTGGCGGTCTCGGGCGCGGCCACGCCTTCGGGGTTGCCCCGCCCGAAGCTTTCGGGACGTTTCGAGATCGACTTCGCCACGCCATAGCTCATCAGCGCGGCCGGCGTCGCGCCCGCGGCCGGCAGGATGCCGACGAAGAAGCCCATGACCGAGCCAAGGCTCATGGTGCGCCACATGCCGCGCATCTTCGACAGCCCCGCGCGCAGTTCGGAAAAGGTCAGCCGCGCGGGCGTGACCATGGGCGCGTTGCGCGAGGTCTCGATGGTGTAAAGCACCTCGCCCACGCCATAGACCCCGATCGCCAGCACCAGAAACGAGATCCCCGAATAGAAGCCCGGCAGATCGCCGAAGATCAGCCGCGGCTCGCCCGAGATGATGTCGAGCCCGACGGTCGAGAGTACGAGCCCCAAGCAGATCATGACGATGGTTTTGAGGATGTCGTCGCCGCCCAGCCCCACGAAGGTGGTGAAGGCCAGCAGGACCAGCGCGAATTCCTCGGCCGGGCCGAATGCCAGCGCCATGTCGGCCAGCGGCACCGCGAAGACGGTGAACAGCAGGACCGAGATCGTGCCACCGATGAAGGAGGCGACGGCCGCCACGATCAGCGCCAGCCCCGCCTCGCCCTTCTGGGCCATCGGGCGGCCGTCGAAGGTGGTGGCCACGGCGGTCGAGGCGCCGGGAATGCCCAGCAGGATCGAGCTGATCGCGCCGCCATACATCGCCCCGTAATAGATCGCGGCCAGAAGGATGATGGCCGATCCCGGCGGCACGATGAAGGTCAAGGGCAGCACGATCGCCACCCCGTTCACCGACCCGAGCCCCGGCATCGCGCCGATGAAGATGCCGACCGTCACCCCGATCAGCACGATCATCAGGTTCAGGGGCGAGATCGAGGCGGCAAAACCGTCGGCCAGAAGCGCAAGAACGTCCATCTCCGGGCCTCCTCAGAAGAACATCGCGTAAAGCGGATAGAACAGCGGCTCGGTAACGCCCTTGGGCAGCAGGATCTTCAGCGTCACCTCGAAGAAGAAGAACAGGAAGACCGGCGTCGTCAGCGTCAGGATGCCGGTCAGCAGCCAGCCATGCCCGCCCATGAGCCTGAGATAGGCCAGCAGGAACAGCATCAGCGCGATATAGGCGCCCAGCAGCGGGATCAGCGCGATCGCCCCCAGCAGCAGCCCGACCACGCCCAGAACCTGCGGGATCGCATCGGCATCGGGGATGAAGGTCTCGCCCGAATGCGGCCGCGTCACGAAGCTGCGCGCCAGGATCGCCCCCGAGGCCAGCAGCATCCCGAGGCCCAGCCAGAACGGAAACGCGCCCGCCCCCGGTCCGGTCTCGGCCTCCCAGCCGACCGGCAACCGCTGGGCATACCACATGACGATGACGGAAAAGCCCATCAGGGCCAGGGCGATGAGACGGTCGGCGGCAAGCATGGGCGTCGGTCCTCCTTCTGCCGGGGATGCCAGACCTGCGGGCGCGCTATGATGCGGGCGCCCGCCAGCTCGGGCCGGGTCAGGCTCAGCTCGACGAGGCCATGCCGCGCAGGATCTCGGCATGCTTGTCGCGTTCCTTGAGGAAATAGTCCTGCAGCGCCTCGCCGGTCAGGAAATCGGCCAGCAGTGCCTGTTCCTCGGTATAGGTCCGCCATTGCTGGGTCTCGCTGAGCTGGCGGAACATCTCGGTATAGTAATCGACCGCGCCCGCGGGCATGTCCTTCGGCCCGACGAAGGAACGCTGCATGGTATAGACCAGCGGATGGCCAAGCTCGGTGAAGGTCGGCAGATCGGGGAAGCGGGTCAGCCGCTCGGCGGTCAGCGCGGCAATGGGGCGCGACTTGCCGGCGCGGTAAAAGCCCATCTGTTCCGAGGGGTTGTTGACGGTCGAGGAGACATGCCCGCCGATCAGCGCGGTCGCGACGTCGCCGCCGCCCTTGTAGGGCACATAGGTGACGTCGATGCCGAATTCCTTTTCCAGCATCGCGGTGACCAGGCTGTCCTCCTGCCCGGTGCCGGTGCCGCCCATCTTCCAGCCGCCGCCGGCCTCCTTCACCGCGGCGACATAATCGTCGAGGCTGTGAATGTCGCTGTCGGCCGAGACCCACAGCACGAAACTGTCCAGCGCCATTCGCGCGATCGGCGTGAACTCGGCGATATCGACGCCGATATCGGTGCGCAGAGGCGTCGTGTAATAGCTGTTCAGCGTCGCCATGATGGTATGGGCATCGCCCTCGCGGTCCTTGAGATAGCGCAGCGCCTCGGCCCCCGAGCCGCCGCCCTTGTTGACCGGCAGGATCGGCATCCGCGACAGGCCCTGTTTCTGGATGATCGCCTGGAACAGCCGCGCCAGCTGGTCGGCGCCGCCGCCCTGCCCGGCCATGATCACCATCTCGACCGGCTTGATCGGCTTCCAGTCATCGGCAAGGGCGGGGGCTGCGGCGGTCAGGGCCGCGGCGCTCATCAGGGCGAGGCTTGCCCGACGTGTGAGGTGCTGTGTCATGTTGATCCTCCCGAACTGAGCGCGGCACAGAACCTGCGGGCGTGTTCCCTCCCTGCCCGCAGATCCCGTCGCGACGCCGTGTCGAGAATAGGCATGGCGCCTGATTTTTCACACGAAACCGCGTTGATCTGTTAAGGTCGGAGTTCACAAGCGCCAGTTGTGTAATGTTGTAAATCATGCGGAAAGCGTTAATCGGATCGAAACTGCGTCAGTTGCGGCGCGATCATGGTCAGACCCAGGCCGAAATGGCGCGGCAGCTGAATATCAGCCCGGCCTATGTCAACCTTCTGGAAAACAATCAGAGATCATTGTCGGTCAAGGTGCTGATGGCGCTGGCCGAGGCCTATGGCATCGAGATCCGCGAGCTGCTGAGCGACCGCAATGCCGGACGGCTGGCCGATCTGCGCGCGGCGGTCGCCGACCCGGCCTTCGGCCGCGACCGTCCCGACCTGCAGGAGCTGCGCGGCGCGGTCGATCACGCCCCCCGGCTCGTCGATCTGTTCCTGCAGCTCTATCGCAGCCACCGCACCGCCGTCGACCGGATCTCCCGGATCGGCGGCAGTGGCACCGAGCCCGCGCTGCTGGTCACCTCGCCCGAAACCGCGGTGCATGATTTCTTCCGCGACAACCGCAACTATTTCGACGCGCTGGAAACCGCGGCAGAGAATGTGCGCGGCCAGTTCGCGGGCGATGCCGATGACATATATGCCCAGCTCAAGCGCTACCTGCGGCAGAAGCTCGGCATCGAGGTCCGGCTCGCCCCCGCAGATGACATGCCCGACGCGCTGAGGGTGTTCGACCGGCAGGCGGGCGAGGTCCGGCTGTCGCAGGCGCTCGACCATGCCAACCGGGCGTTCCAGCTGGCCCATGTCCTGGCGCTGGCCGACATTCCCTATCTGCTCGACTCTATGATCGGCGAAGGCGGTATCGACGGCGATCTGGCCGCCGCCCGCTGCCGGGTCGAGCTGGCCAACTACTTCGCGGCAGCCCTGTTGATGCCCTATGCCCCCTTCCTCGCCCTGGCCGAAGCGACCGGCTATGATGTCGACCGGCTGGGGGCGGCCTTCGGCACCTCCTTCGAGCAGGTCAGCCACCGACTGACCGCGCTGCAGCGCGACGGCGCGCGCGGCGTGGGCTTCTTCCTGATCCGGGTCGACAAGGCCGGCAACGTCACCAAGCGGGTCAATGCCACCCCCTTCGCGCTGGCCGAAAAGGGCGGGTCCTGCCCGGTCTGGAACGTGCATAACGCCTTCGCGACGCCCGGGGTGATCCTGCCGCAGCTGGTCGAGATGCCCGATGGCAGCCAGTTCTTCACCCTCAGCCGCACCGTCAAGCGCCCGGTCTTCAGCCCGCATCTGCAGGACAACCGGCTGGCGGTGGCGCTGGGCTGCGAACGCGGCGAGGCGCATCGGATCGGCTATGCCCAGGCGGTCAATCTGGACGCCGAGGGGCCGGTCGCGAAGATCGGGGTCAGTTGCCAGCTCTGTCCGCGCCAGGCCTGTTCGCAGCGCGCCCACCAGCCGCTGCACATGGACCTGCCGATGGATGCCGACCGGCGCGGCAAGACCCGCTATGAGAGCTGACTATCAGCGGCACCCTCCCGGACAGGAGTGCGAGGTCCGGCTGAGGCCTGCCCGACCGCCATCGGCGCATCAGGGCCGCCGCGATCAGCCCCAGATCGACCCTGGGGCTGGCGATCCGGCCGTAGCGCAGATCGTCATGGACCCGGTCGCAGAAACGCCCGCCGTCCCGGGCATCGGCAAGCCCGGTCAACCCCGGCCGCATCGCCAGATAGCCGCTTTGCGCCAGACCGTAACGCGCCAGATCCGCGCGCGTGGCCGGGCGCGGGCCGACAAGGCTCATCTCGCCCCGAAGCACCGACCAGAGCAGCGGCAGCCCGGACAGCCCGGCGCGCCGCACCCAAAGGGCGACCGGCCCCGCCAGCATCGCGCCGCGACGCTCAACGTGAAAGACGAGACAGCGGATGTGTCTGCCGCCACGCCCGATCCGCAGGCGGCGGGCGAAGCCCTGCCCGGTTTCCGCCCACAGAAGCAGCCAGATCGGCAGCATCAGCGGTGCCGTCAGCGCCAGAAGCAGCGCCGCGGCCAGCAGGTCGAGCGCCCGCTTGCCCTGATAGCCGCCCAGCCGGTCCGTCGGTATCGCCCCCGCCTTGGCGGCAGGCGCCTGCAACGCTGCGATACTCATTCCGATCCTCCTCGGGACGCGGGTTGCGCCCGAACCGAGGATCAGGGGAAACAGGTAAGTCAGGGGTTAATGAAGCCCCAGTTTCTATGAATTATATTCATTCATTTACATAAACTTACGAATAATATCTAAGGTATTGAATGAGATTGGGTGCCCGCGACCAGTTTGCCCTTCTCGGCATAAAACCGAAACAGAACGCCATGCCGGGTATCGGTACGTGGAAGCTCCTGATCGGGAAAGACGGTCATCCGGCTCTCATCCCGGGTCTCGCGCTCCCGGCTGACCTCGCGACGCCGGACCCGCAGCCCGAAGAACAGAATCGCGCAGACGATGGTGCCTAGACCATAGACGCGGGCCTTGGGATTGCATCTGGCTGTTATGGATGCGGGTCAGGCAGGTGGCACAAGCCATGCTCGGTTTCATCACCACGCGCCCCTTCACAGCGATGCAGCCCCTGGCACCGATGTCGGTCAGGTCGCCAGCCAGAGAGATTATGGCAATGCAGCCTTAGGCGGTCGGATCGAGCCCGCCCTTGCAGTCTAGCACACCCGCGAAACCATCTTCAGGCGAGCACCACTGTCGGCGGTGAGGCTCAGGCAGGACCGGCGGATGGCTCTGGCCATGGGCTTCAGCACCTGTCAGCGGGCGCGGAAACGGGCCGAAGCCCCGATCCCGCGCCCTGCTCATGGGCCCTGCGCCGCCTCACATCACGCGGTAATTCGGGCTTTCGCGCGTGATCGTCACGTCATGGACATGGCTTTCCTTCAGCCCCGCGCCGGTGATCCGGACGAAGTTGCAGTTCCGGCGCATCTCCTCGACGGTGGCGCAGCCGGTATAGCCCATCGCGGCTCGAAGACCGCCCACCAGCTGATGCACCACGGTGCCGGCCGGCCCCTTGTAGGGCACCTGACCCTCGATCCCCTCGGGCACCAACTTGTCGGAAGCCGCGTCCTTCTGGAAATAGCGGTCGGCCGAGCCCCGCGCCATCGCGCCGAGCGAACCCATGCCGCGATATTCCTTGAACGAGCGGCCCTGATACAGCACCACCTCGCCCGGCGACTCGTCGGTGCCCGCGATCATCGAGCCGACCATGGCACAGGAGGCGCCCGCCGCGATCGCCTTGGCGAAATCGCCCGAATACTTGATGCCGCCATCGGCGATCACCGGCACATCGCCCGCCGCGGTGGCGCAATCCATGATCGCGGTCAGCTGGGGCACGCCCACCCCCGCCACCATCCGCGTGGTGCAGATCGAGCCCGGGCCGATGCCCACCTTGACCGCATCGGCGCCGGCATCGATCAGGGCCCGGGTGGCCGCGGCGGTGGCGACGTTGCCGGCCATGATCTGGACGTCGTTCGAGGCCTTCCGGAGCCGCTCGACCGCCTTCGCGACGCCCTCGGAATGGCCATGCGCGGTATCGATCACGATCATGTCGACACCGGCATCGACCAGCGCCAGCGAGCGTTCGAACCCGGCATCGCCGACCGTGGTCGCGGCGGCAACGCGGAGCCGACCGAGCTCGTCCTTGACCGCCTGCGGGTTCAGGACCGATTTCTCGGTATCCTTCAGCGTCAGCAGCCCGGTCAGCTTGCCTTTGTCGTCGGTGATCAGAAGCTTCTCGATCCGGCGCGCCTTCATCAGGTTGAGCGCCTCGCTCCGATCCACCGGCTCGCGCAGCACGGCAAGCTCGCTGCCGGTCATCATCGCGCTGACCGGCATCGCGTCGCTGGAGGCGAAGCGCATGTCGCGGTTGGTGAGGATGCCCACCACATGGCCGCGTTCGTCGACCACCGGGAAGCCGGTGAAGTTGTAGCGCTCGATCATCGCCTTGGCATCGCCCAGGGTCTGGTCGGGACGCAGCGTGATCGGGTTGTAGACCACGCCGGATTCGAAGCGCTTGACGCGGCTGACCTCGCGCGCCTGTTCCTCGACCGTCAGGTTGCGGTGGATTACCCCGATGCCGCCGGCCTGGGCCATGGCGATCGCCATGCGGCCCTCGGTGACGGTATCCATGGCCGAAGACAGAAGCGGGATGTTCAGCCTGATCTTGCGACTGACAAGGGTCGAGGTATCGGCCGTGCTGGGCAGAACCGAGCTTGCGGCGGGAACGAGAAGGACGTCATCGAAGGTGAGGGCCTCGCGAATCTCCATGGGAGTTCTCCTGGGGGAGTTTTCGTTTGGCGCTTCCCTATTTCACGCAAGGGAAGAAAAGAAAAGGGCCAATCGGCCGGAAAGCTCTCGCGCCCCCGGCCTGCACGGCGCCGGTGGCGCCGCTGGTCCGGCCTTGGGCCGGGCCTTGCGGCCCCGTTCCGGGGACCGCAAGGCGCCTCCGGCGGGGGTATTTCGGCCAAGAAGAAGACCGGGCTTTAGGGTGGGCGTCCGGGTCAGCAGCAGGTCTGTTCGAGATCGTAGAGCAGATCTTCGGCGGCGCTGTCGCCCAGTTCCTCGAAGAAGGCCGAGAGGCTGTTCACCTGGCTGCCCACGAAATGCAGGTTGTCATTGCCCATGCGGGCCTTCTCGGCGAGCTTCTGCTCGAAATAGCCGACCCAGCGGGACTGGCTTTCGGCCATATGCGCCGCCAGCATCGCCATCAGGCGGTCGGCCTTGCGGTCGCACTCGATCCCGCAGAAGCTCACGTAACGGTCGGGGGTCTGGTCGGTCATGGCCATGCGCTCCTCTTCCGGCCCGGAGGTCGCCCGGGGACCGGGTGCTGATAGGCGATGGCGGCGAGCGGTTCTGTCAGCCGGCCGACAGGTCGACCATGGCCTCGAGCCGGGCGATGTCGAGAAGCCTCAGATGGCGGCGGTCCGGGCGGGCCAGCACGCCCTCGCGGATCAGCCGGTTGATCAGGGTCGAGAGCGTCTGCCGCGAGGTGCCGAGCGCCGCGGCGAGGGATTCGGTGCTGTCGATCTGCCGGATCAGATCGCTATTTTGCAGGGCGCGTTCGTTCAGCAGGAACCGCGCGAAGCGCGACTCGACCGGCCGGAAGGCGAGATCCTCGATCAGGTTCAGCGCGCCGTGCAGAAGCTGGCCCACCTCGCGAAAGGCGGCGAGGCCAAGCGCGGGCTGGCGGGTCAGCAGCGCCAGCATCTCGCCGACCGGCCAGGAGATCACGGTGCAGGGGCTGACCGCCTCGACCCAGGCCCGGGTATGGGTGACATAGGCGCCGCCCGGGCGCAGGTAGCCGATGGTCAGCGCGCGCGCCGCGCCGTTCAGGCAGATCCGGGCAAGCCCCTCGTCCAGAACGAAAAGCCGGTCGGGGCCCTTTCCATCGCCGTATCCGTCCACGTCGCCGGGCCGCGCGATGGCCGCGCCCGGCTCGAACCGGCGGCGGAGCCCGCCGGGCAGCTCGCCGATCCAGGCGGAATGGGGACATGTGGCGACATCCTGCATGGTCAGATCCTAGCGCGCCTCGGCGGCCCAAGGCCAGAGCCGCTCAGGCGCACGCGGCATTGGTCTGCGCCGCGAGCCGGCCTTTTGCCCAAAGCTGCATCACGAAAACGAGGATCGGCGGAATTGCCAGCGTCGCCGCGACCAGCGCGATGCCGCCCGCGATGCGGAAGGCCTCGCCCGGGGCCTGACCCTCGAGCGCCGCGGCCAGCGCCAGCATCAGGCTTGCGAAGGCCGCCATCGGAAAGCTCAGCGCGCCCCAGAGCGGCGAGACCCCCGCCGCCAGCAGCCAGCGCGCCGATACCAGCAGAGCCGCCAGCAGCGCCACCGCGACCGCCGCCGCAGCCAGCGCAAGCGGCATCAGGCCCAGCGATGCGGCCACGCTGCCGATCAGGCAGGCCGGGGCCAGATGGATCGCCAGCAGCGGGCGCAGCGGCGCGGGCAGCCTCTGGCGCAGCATCTGTACGAGGCTCGCCGCCCAGATCGCCAGCGCGACGCCGGTCGTTGCGTAAAGCAGGACGGTGGCCAGCCCCGTATGGCCAAGCGGCACGGCGGAAAGACAGGCGAGGATGAAGCCCACGAAATGCAGGTGCCAGACCGGCGTGACCCGGCGTTGTTCGGCCGGGCCGGTGGCGAAAAGCCATAGCAGCAGCCCCACCAGCCCGGCCTGCAGCAAAAGCCCCGCCCAGAGCAGGATCTCGGCCAGCGCCGGGATCAGCGGTACCAGCGCCGCCGACAGCAGATATACCGACAGCACCGCCGCCGAGAGCCCGGCCCGGCCCGGCAGGACCCGCAGATCCTCGGCCACGACCTTCGGGCGACGCCAGAGCTTCAGCCCGTAAGCCACTATGATAAAAATAAAAAGCATGGTGATTGCACCAAGGATCAGATCGCCCGCGGCCGAGGGCATCCCGAAGGGGTCTGCCGCCCGCCGCCAGGCAAGCCCGAGCCCCAAGGCGCCCAGGACCGGGGGGAAGATGGCGGGCGGGGTCTGGCTGCCGAAACGCGGGCGCGGGGCGAACATCGGACCGTCTCTCCTTGTTGTGCGGCTCCGATGTGCCATGGCGGGCCGCTCCGGGCAAGCGCATCGCCCGGGCGCCAGTTTTTGCTTTACCGATGCGCGCGGCCGGTTACTCTCGATCGGACAGGGAGATCAGGGAGGATCCACCGATGAAAGCTGCGATCGGCGCCATGACGCTGGGCGCTTTCGGCTGCTGTCTGGCGGGCGAGGCGCTGGCCGAGACCTGGAATGTCTCGCTCTGGGGCAAGCGGCGCGCATTCACCGAGAATGTCGAGAAGCTGGCCGAGCTGGTCAGCGAGAAGACCGGCGGTGAATTCACGCTGTCGCTGTCTTATGGCGGGCTGTCGAAAAGCACCGAAAACCTCGACGGCATCGAGATCGGCGCCTTCGAGATGGCGCAGATCTGCGCCGGCTATCACCGCGACAAGAACCCGACGCTGACCGTGCTGGAGCTGCCCTTCCTCGGCGTCGACAGCCTGGAACAGGAACGCGACCTGTCGATGGCGCTGTACCGGCATCCGGCGGTCGAGGCCGATCTGGCGCGCTGGAACGCGACCCTGCTGATGCCGACACCGATGCCGCAATACAATTTCGTGGGCGTCGGCGCGCCGCCCCGGAGCCTTGCCGATTTCAAGGGCATGACCGTGCGCGCAACCGGCGGTATCGGCGAGGCGATGGAGATCGTCGGCGCGGTGCCGACCTCGATGGGTGCGACCGAGGTGCGCCAGGCGCTTGATTCCGGCGTGGTCAAGGCGGTCTCCTTCGCGCCGCATGCGCATATGTCCTTCGGCACCATCGACACCGGCAGCTGGTGGACGACGAACCTCAACCCCGGCACGGTCAACTGCCCGGTCGTGGTCAACAGCGACGCGCTGGCAGCGCTGTCCGAGGACCATCGCGCGGCCCTTCTGGGCTCGGTCGACGAGGCGCTGGCGCATTACATCGATTATTACAACAGCGAGACGATGTCGCGCTGGGGCCCGGCGCTTGACGAGCGCGGGATCGAGCGGATCACCTTCGCGCCCGAGGCGATGGCCGAGTTCCGCGAGGCGGCGGCAGGCCCGGTGGCCACGGCCTGGATCGAGGAGATGAGCGCACGCGGCCTGCCCGCGCAGGAGCTTTACGACAGCGTGACCGGGCAGATCGGACAGTAGTCCCCCGCCCGGCCCCGAAACTGATCCGGAAACAGGTTCGGGACGGGCGCCCCCGGCCCGGCCCAAGCCACAGCCCGCCCTGAGAACCTGCGAGGATACCGCCCATGGCCATCCATGCCCCGGTGCTGGAGGATGACAGCCCGCTCTCGCGGCTCGATCGCGGGCTTTACCGGCTTGAACGCCAGCTTGCGCTGGTCGCCGGGCTCACCGTCTTCGTCTTGATGCTGCTGGCGGTGATTTCGGTCGGCGGGCGACATTTCTTCAACCAGCCGCTGCCCGGCTCTGTCGACTGGATCCAGCAGGGCATGCCGCTGATCGCCTTTCTGGGTATCGCCTATACCCAGAGGGATGGCGGCCATATCCGGATGGATATCCTTGTCTCGCGGCTGTCGGGCCGGGCCCTGTGGGCGGCCGAGACGGTGACGACGCTGGCGATGCTGGTTGTCATGGCGCTGCTGGTCTGGGGCAGTTTCGCGCATTTCCAGCGCAGCTTCGACTGGGGCGCGCCGCTCTTCAGCCGGGACAGCTCGATCGACATCAACCTGCCGCTCTGGCCCGCCAAGCTGCTGGCGCCGGTCGCCTTCTCGGTCCTGTGCCTGCGGCTTGCGCTTCAGCTCTGGGGCTATGGCCGGGCCTTCCTGCTGGGGCTGAGCGCCCCGGTGGCGGTGCCGCTGGTGGTGTCGGTGGCCGATCAGGCGGCGTCCGAGGCGACCCATGTCTCGGGCGCGGACGACTAGGAGGCTGCCATGGATCCGATCCAGATCGGCCTCGCGGTCACAGGGTTTCTTTTCGTCACGGTCCTGCTGGGCATGCGGGTGGGCTTTGCCGCCGCGCTGGCGGGGCTGGTCGGGCTGGTCTGGATCTTCTGGTCGAAGAAGGGCTATGATCCGGAGGCCTTCGGCTGGGCGCTGACGGTCGCGGTCAAGACCGCAGGCCAGGTGCCGCATTCGAAGGTGGCAAGCCAGGCGCTGAGCCTGATCCCGACCTTCATCCTGATCGGCTATCTGGCCTATTATGCGGGGCTCACCCGGGCGCTGTTCGATGCGGCGAAGAAATGGTTCGGCTGGCTGCCGGGCGGGCTTGCGGTCTCGACCGTCTTTGCCACGGCGGGCTTTGCCGCGGTGTCGGGCGCCTCGGTCGCGACCTCGGCCGTCTTCGCCCGGATCGCCATCCCCGAGATGCTGAAGATCGGCTATGAAAAGCGCTTTGCCGCGGGCGTCGTCGCGGCGGGCGGCACGCTGGCCAGCCTGATCCCGCCCTCGGCCATCCTTGTCATCTATGCCATCATCGTCGAGCAGGATGTGGGCAAGCTGCTGCTGGCGGGCTTCGTGCCGGGCATGGTCTCGGCCTGCATCTATGCGCTTCTGATCGTCGCGATGGCGCTGGCCCTGCCCCGCTTCGGCCCGGCCGTCCGGGGCTTCAGCTGGGGCGAGCGGCTGCGCGCCCTGCCCAAGGCGCTGCCGATCCTCTTCGTGGTCTGGACCATCGTCTTCTTCGTCTACAACCCGTTCGGCGGAGATGCCTGGGGCACGCCAACCGAGGGCGGAGCCATCGGCGCCTTCGTGGTCTTCCTGATGGCACTGGCGCACGGGATGCGCTGGCCGCAATTCAAGGACGCGCTGCTAGAGACCGCCAAGCTCTCGGCGATGATCTTCACCATCATCTGGGGGGTGCTGATCTATGTCCGCTTTCTGGGCTTCGCTGATCTGCCGGGCGCCTTTGCCGACTGGATCGCCGGGCTGTCCCACCCGCCGCTGCTGACGCTGGTGATGATCCTGCTGGCCTATGCGGTGCTGGGCATGTTCATGGATGCGATCGGGATGCTGCTCTTGACGCTGCCGGTCGT
The DNA here is from genome assembly GCF_001633165.1 of Rhodovulum sulfidophilum DSM 1374. NCBI lineage: Bacteria > Pseudomonadati > Pseudomonadota > Alphaproteobacteria > Rhodobacterales > Paracoccaceae > Rhodovulum > Rhodovulum sulfidophilum. Next base: position 2,827,564 of record NZ_CP015418.1, read on the forward strand.
GTTTCCGGCGGTGATGGCGCTGAACGGGGGCGAATATGTATCGGCCGCGGACAGCGCCTTCGGCATGTCGGGGCCGATGTGCGCGATCTGGTTCGGCATCCTCGTCGTCAAGATGGCCGAGCTTTGCCTGATCACGCCGCCGATCGGGCTGAACTGCTTCGTGGTGGCCGGGGTCCGCGACGATCTGACGGTTCAGGACGTCTTTCGCGGCGTCGCACCCTTCTTCCTGGCCGATGCCATCACCATCGCGGTGCTGATCGCGGTGCCGGGCATCGTGCTGTGGCTGCCGGGCCTCGCCTGATCGCCCGGGCCGCTACGAGACGCCCGCAACGCCCCCGGCCCGTGCCTCGGCGCCAAGCGCACGCAGGAAGGCCGCGATATTCTCGCGCGCCGCGCCCTCATTGGCATAGCGCAGCCGCTCGGACCCGAGGAAGGCCTCGCCCAGCCGCGCGGTATGGCGGGTGACGATGCGCCGTTCCCAGCGGGTCTTGCCGGCGCGGTCCTGCAACCGGTAGCGCACCGTCAGCCCGACCTGCATGTCGACCCCGAAAAGCGGCAGGGTGATGTCCTCGATCTCGGCGCTCAGCACATAGCGCCCCGAGGCCGACAGGGCGCCCGACAACAGCAGCGCGCTGCGCAGCGCCGCCTTGAAATCGGCATCGGCGATCTGCGAGGCCAGCGCCGGATTGGTCTCCTTGCCGCCCGCGGTCTCGATATCGGAAATCGCGCCGCGATGCGGGTTGCCCGGCGAGAGCGGCGCGATCGCGGCGGGGACCATCGCGGTCTCGTCCGCGCCATGGGCGCAGGCGACCAGAACCGCACAAAGCGCAAGCGGTCCGAAAGGACGGATCATAGGCATGGCCCTCTTCCGTCACGGGCCGCGCCGGGCGGCGTCTCAAATAGAATGCCAGACCCGAGCCACCCCGCGAGACGACCGCTTGCCGCAACCGGCCGGGCTCAGAACGGCCCACCCGTTGGCGCGCCCTCGGCGCTGGCGCCAAGCGCATGCAGGAGCAGCGCGATATTGTCCTTGGCGGCGTTTTCGCTGGCAATCCGCAGCCGGTCGATGCCGCGCACCGACTGCCCCAGCGGCGAGGTATAGGAGGTCGTCACGGTCTGGTCGAACACGGTCCGGCCGGTCGCGTCATGGATGGTGTAATGCACCACCATCGTCACCTGTACCTTCGTCCAGGTCTGGGGCTGGGTCACGCTTTCGACATCGGCATTCAGCCTGTTGGTCCCGCCCGGGGTCATTATCCCCGCCCGCGTCAGCGAGCTTGCCAGATCCGACCGGAAGCCCGGCTCCGAGAATTCGGCCGTCCAGAGCGGATTGTCGACCATCCCGTCGGTGCCGGTGACACGGCCGATCCGGCCCGCCCAGATGCTGCCGGGCGCCACCGGGCCGATCACCCCGGGCGCCATCGAGCCCATCGGCCCGGTCTGGACACAGCCCCCCAGAAACAAGAGCGGAAGCGCGGCAAGCAGCGACCGGCGGGCCATAGAACGCGGCATCGGAGGGGATCCTTCCTTCATGGTTGCCCGTCCCGGGCAGATCCGGCACCAGGAGGGCTTTCGCGCCCTTCTCGGCCCTGCCCCGCGCCCCGTCAAGCGCCGCCCGCGCGCCTCGGCGGGCTATCGCCAGAGCAGCGACCGCCCGCCGGCGAAAAGATGCACACGGCCCGGATCGGCGGTCATCCTGAGGGTCTTGCCGCGCAGCCCGGCATGGACCCCGGACAGCTTGGCGATCACCGGATCGGCCTCGGGGTCTTCGCGTTCGAAATAGAGCTGGGTGACCTCGCCCAGGGCCTCGAGGATCTCGACCCGGCCCTCGAAGGCGTAATCCGCGCCATCGGTCGCCGCCATGTCCTCGGGGCGGATGCCGACCCGGACCTTGCGGCCCTTGTCGCCGGGCTCGGTCGGCACCCGCGCCCGGATCGTGCCGCCGCCCGCCGTCAGCCGCACCTCGGTCGTCTCGCCGGTGCCCGAAATCGCGCCCTCCAGCAGGTTCATCGCCGGGCTGCCGATGAACTGCGCCACGAATTCCGAGCGCGGCTTCTCGTAAAGCTCGAGCGGCGGGCCGACCTGGGCCACGCCCTTGTCGGCCAGCACCACGATGCGGCTGGCCAGCGTCATCGCCTCGACCTGGTCATGGGTGACATAGATCATCGTGCTGTCGGGCATCGCCTCCTTCAGCTGGGCGATCTCGATCCGGGTGGCCACGCGCAGCGCCGCGTCGAGATTGGACAGCGGCTCGTCGAAGAGATAGACCTTGGGGTCGCGCACGATGGCCCGGCCGATGGCCACGCGCTGGCGCTGCCCGCCCGACAGCGCCTTGGGCAGCCGGTCGAGATAGGGCTCCAGCTGCAGCATGCGCGCGGCCCGGGTCACGGCGGCGTCGATCTCGTCGCGCGACTGCCCCGCGATCTTCAGCGCGAAGGCCATGTTGTCGCGCACGCTCATATGCGGGTAAAGCGCGTAGGACTGGAACACCATGGCGATGCCGCGCTGCGCCGGCGGCACATCGTTCATGGGCACCCCGTCGATCGTCAGCCTGCCCGCGGTGATGCCTTCGAGCCCCGCGATCATCCGCAGAAGCGTGGACTTGCCGCAGCCCGAGGGCCCCACGAACACCACCAGCTCGCCGGTCTCGATCTCGAGGTCGATCCCCTTCAGCACCTCGACCGCGCCATAGCTCTTGCCCACGCCGCTGAGTGTCAGACCCGCCATCCCGTCTCCTTTCGCCGTATCATGAGCGAGGGCTGCCAGGGCCCCAGATGCACCAGCCCGTCCGCCCCCGGCCGGGCCGCGTTGATTTCGGCGCCCAGCGGCCGCCAGTCGCCGTCGGGGGCGGGCATGGCAGCCGGGTTTTCATCCAGATTGATCGCCACGAACATCTCGGCCGCATCGTCGCAGCGCCGGAAGGACAGCACGTTGCCCTCGGCGCGGACCTGTTCCATCCGACCCCGCGCCAGCACCGGATTGGCATGGCGAAAGGCGATGGCGCGGCGGTAATGGTGGATCGGCGCCTCGGGCGCATGTTCCTGTGCCGCCACGGCCATCCCGATATGGGTCTCGGGGATCGGCAGCCAGGTGCGCGGCGCGCGCGAAAACCCGGCATGCAGGTCCTCGGCGGCCCAGACCATCGGCGTACGGCAGCCGTCACGGCCCTTGAATTCGGGCCAGAAGGCGATGCCGTAAGGGTCCTGCAGCGCCTCGAAGGGCACATCGGCCTCGGGCAGGCCCAGCTCCTCGCCCTGATAAAGACAGACCGTCCCCTTGAGGCAGAGCGTCAGGGTCAGGAACCCGCGAAGCGCTGCGGGCGACAGGTTCCAGCGGGTCGGGTGGCGGATGACGTCATGGTTCGACAGCGCCCAGCAGACCCAGCCATCGCCCGCGACCCGGTCGAGCCGCTCATAGACGGCGGCGATGCGCGCGGCGGTCAAAGGCGTCGAGGCGAGGAAATCGAAGGCATAGCACATCTGCACCTTGTCGCCGCCCGAGGTATATTGCCCGAGGATTTCCAGATCGCTTTGCGCATCGCCCACCTCGCCCAGGGCGACGGCGCCGTGCTCATCCAGGATGGATCTGAATTTTTTCAGGAATTCAATATTTTCTGGCTGGTTCTTGTCATAAAGATGCAGCTGGTGATTATAGGGGTTCACCCGTGGCGCGATATTGTCATTGCGGTCTTCGACCGGCAGCGCAGGATTGGATCTCAACTCCTTGTCACAGAAGTAGAAATTGATGGTGTCGAGGCGAAAGCCATCGACGCCGCGATCCAGCCAGAACCGCGCGGTCTCGAAGATCGCCTGCTGCACCGCCTCGCAATGCAGGTTCAGGTCGGGCTGCGAGGCCAGGAAATTATGCAGGTAATACTGTTCGCGCCCCGGGTCCCAGCTCCAGGCCGACCCGCCGAAGATCGACAGCCAGTTGTTGGGCGGCGTGCCATCGGGCCTCGGGTCCGACCAGACATACCACTCGGCCCTCGGATTGTCGCGGCTCGAGCGGCTTTCGACGAACCAGTGATGGCGGTCCGAGGAATGCGACAGCACCAGGTCGATCAGCACCCTCAGCCCCAGCCCATGCGCGGCCGCGACCAGCGCGTCGAAATCGGCAAGGCTGCCGAACATCGGATCGACGTCGCAATATTCCGAGATGTCGTAGCCGAAATCCTTCATCGGCGAGGGAAAGAAGGGCGAGATCCAGATCGCGTCGACGCCGAGCGAGACGACATGCGGCAGCCGCGCGAGGATGCCGCCGAGATCGCCGATCCCGTCGCCATTCGAATCCTGAAAGCTGCGCGGGTAGATCTGGTAGATCACCGCGCCGCGCCACCAGTCGGGGTCCTCGCTCAGCGCCAAGGCCGCCTCCTCATTTCACCGACCCGGCCAGAAGGCCGCGCACCAGATAGCGTTGCAGCGCGAAGAAGACGACCAGCGGCACCGCCATCGAGATGAAGGCCGCCGCCGCAAGGATGCCCCAGTCGCCCCCGTACGAGCCCAGGAGGTCATCGGCGATCTTGACCGTCATCACCTTGGTTTCCGAGGCGGCGGGCAGGAAGACCTTGGCCACCAGGAGGTCGTTCCAGGTCCAGAGGAACTGGAAGATCGCGAAGCTTGCCAGCGCCGGAAAGCTCAGCGGCAGCACGATCCGGGTGAAGACCTGGAAATCGGTGGCACCGTCGACCCTGGCGCTTTCGATGATGTCGCGCGGCAGACCGGCCATGTAGTTGCGCAAGAGATAGACCGCCAGCGGCAGACCGAAACCGGTATGGGCGAACCAGATGCCCATGAAGCTCTGGCCGATCCCCACCGTCTCATGCAGCCGCAGAAGCGGCACCAGCGCCAGTTGCAGCGGCACCACCAGAAGCCCGACCACCGCCGCGATCAGAAGGCCCCGGCCCGGGAACTCCATCCAGGACAGCGCATAGGCCGCGAAGGCCGCGATCAGGATCGGGATGACCGTGGCCGGGATCGTCACCGTCAGCGTGTTGATGAAGGCCCGGTCCATGCCGTCGGCGCCCAGAACCATGCGGTAATTGTCGAGCGTGACCTTGGGCGGGCTCGCGGCCTCGAAATAGATCGTGGGCCCGCGCCGGCCGAAGGGCGACCCGGCCTCGGCGGTGAAGCTGCCATCGGGCGCCACCGTCAGCCGGCCGCCGCCGCGCAGGGGCGCGCTCTCGCCCGGGGCGAATTCGGCGGGCGCGCGGCCCGTGACGCCGAAGCCCGTGACGGTGCCCGCCCCGGCGCTGTCCTCGCTGTCGAAGACATTGCCGCTGAGGATGACCCGCCCGTGGCGCTCGACCGCCGCCTCCGGATCGGTGCGGACCCGGTAGGTCTGTTCGACCGGCAGCGGCGCCTTCCACCAGCCCGAGGCCGAGATCTGGTCGCGATCGCGGAAGGAGGACACCAACAGCCCCACGGTCGGCAACAGCCAGATCACGACCAGCGCCGCCACGCTCAGGTGCACCGCCCAGACCAGCCCCGATTTCCGCCCCGCATGTCCCGCCATCACCGCATCTCCTTGCGGGCCTGAAGGATGTTCCAGACCATCACCGGCAGCACGATCAGCATGATCACGAAGGCCACGGCGGTGGCGCGGCCGTCATCCTTGAACATGTAGCTCATCATGTAGCTGGGCAGGATCTGGGTGCCGAAATTGCCGCCGGTCATGGTGTAGACGATGTCGAAGACCTTCAGCACCAGGATGGTGATGGTGGTCCAGACCACGAGGATGGTGCCGGTGATCTGCGGCACCATGATCCGGAAGAAGATCTGGAACGGATTGGCGCCGTCGAGGATCGCGGCCTCGATGGTCTCGTCGGGAATGCCGCGCAGCGCGGCCGACAGGATCACCATGGCAAAGCCGGTCTGGATCCAGATCAGGATCGCCATCAGGAAGAAGTTGTTCCAGAACGGGATCTGGATCACGTCTATCGGATCGTCGAATCCCAGCGCCGCCCGGATCGCGTTGAGAAGCCCGATATCGGCCTCGTTGGCGTAGACGAATTTCCAGATCAGCGAGGCGCCGACGAAGGAAATCGCCATCGGCATGAAGATGATCGACTTGGCGATGTTGCCCCAGCGGATGCGGTCGGTCAGCTGCGCCGCGACAAGCCCGAGGAAGGTCGAGGCCGCGGGCACCACCAGCACCCAGAGAAGGTTGTTGAGAACCGCGGTGCGGAAGGCCGGATCGGCGGCCAGGTCGGTGTAATTGCCAAGGCCGATGAAGCTCCCGCCGTCGCGGTTGAACAGCGAGCGCCAGAACGAGCCCAGGACCGGATAGACGAGGTAAAGCCCCAGCGCCGCCATCGCCGGCGCCATGAACAGCCAGGGCCTGACGGCATTCGCGCGCGAGATGTTGGCTCCCGGATCGCGGCCCGAGGGCGGAAAGATCACCCGGTCGAGCAGCAGATTGGCGCCGTAGAAATAGCCGACGCAGCCCCCGACCCCGATCAGGATCGTCGCGATCCCCTGCAGCAGCGGCGACATCGGCGCTCCTTTCGCGCGGCTTGCCGGCATCTCCGGCGTTGCTTCCCGGGCCCGCCCCTTTCTCCGGGCCCCCTCCCTCGAACGCGCCCGCAGCCCCCGAGGCCAGCGCCCCGTCAAGGCGACCCCGGACAGGCGGGCGCGCTTTAGCGGATCGCGTTCCAGCGCCGCTCGATTTCCTGCGCCGCGGTCTCGGCATCGCTCCGGCCGGTGGTGTAGGCGACCATGCCCTTCCAGAACGCATCCGCCCCGATCTCGCCCGGCATCAGATCCGAGCCATCGAAGCGGAAGGTGGTGGCGCTGGTCAGGATCTCGCCCTGCGCCCGCATGCTGTCGGTCGCGTAGGCCTCGGGACTGGCGCCGGTGAAGGGCGTCAGGAAGCCCGACTGCGCCATCCAGACCTCATGCGCGATGGGGGTCTTCAGGAAGTCGATGAAGACATGCGCGGCCTCGCTCTCGCGGGTGATCGCCCAGAGCGTGCCCGCACCCAGAACCGGCCTGCCGAGATCGCGTTCGGCATAGGCGGGAAAGTAGAAGAAATCGACATCGAGCCCGATTTCGCTGCCTTCCGGAAAATAGGTGTCGATGAAGCTCGCTTGGCGGTGCATGTAGCAGCCCGGCGGGAAGGTGAAGAGCCCGGCCGGGCTTTCGCGGAAATCGGTGGTGGCGACTGCCTGCGCGCCGCCCTCGACATAGGCGTCGTTCCGCGCGAACCAGCCGTAATCCTCGATCGCGCCGACCACCGCGGGGTCGTTGAACGGGATCTGGTGGCTGACCCAGGCATCATAGGTCCCGGGCGCCTCGCGGCGCAGCATCAGGTCCTCGACCCAGTCGGTCGCGGGCCAGCCGGTGGCCGCGCCCGAGCCCAGCCCGATGCACCAGGGCGTCCCGCCCTCCTCGGCGATCCGCTCGGTCAGCGCCTTGAGATCCTCCAGCGTGTCGGGCACCTCGTAGCCTGCCTCGGCAAAGGCGTCCGGCACGTACCAGACCAGCGATTTCACGTCGATCTTGTAGAAGAAGCCGTACAGCGCCTCGGCGCCGATCTCGTCCTCGTAGGTGCCCAGATCGACCCAGCTCTCGCCCGCGGCGTAATTGGCCCGCACCCAGTCGGCCGTGTCCGCACCCAGCGGCGAAAGAAAGCCGCGCCGTGCCATGTCGGCGGCCAGCCCCGGCTGCGGGAATACCGCGATATTTGGCGCCGATCCGGCCTGGGCCGCGATGACGATATCCTGTTCGAAGCTTTCCGAGCCCGAATAGCGCACCCGGGCACCGGTCGCGGCCTCGAAATAGGCCAGCACGCTTTCCACCAGGTCCTTGTCGGGGCCGGTCCAGACCCCCGAGATGTCGAGCGTCTTCCCGCTCAGATCGTGGCTTTCGGCAAAGGCCTCATAGCTTGGCCACGAGAACCGGTCATCCTCGCCGGGGGTGAATACGAGGCCCTGCGCATGGGCCGCCCCCGCCGCAAGGGTCAGCGCGGCGGCCACAGGGCCCGCCATCGCGATCAGTTGCATATCGACCTCCCCTCGGACCTGACCGAACCGGACAGGCCCCTGTCGTTTTATCTTGTCGTTTTATCTTGCCGTCATGTCGTCTTGCTCCCGTCCGGGGGCAGGCACGCCCCGGGGGGAGTCGCCTCAGAACGGTGGCCGATGGTCGCGAAGCTGTCAACCGAGGCGCGAGGCATGGCCCTGCCGCATCCCGGAAAGACGTTGCAGCTGCCCGATTCGTCCGCCCCCTGCCCGCTTGCGCCGCTCCGCGTCTGTCCGCGCACGTCGCCCGTAACGGCCCGCTTTTCCCCGCTCTGTCCGGGAAACGCGGCGGCAGGCTTGACGCGCCCCGTCCCGAAGGCAAGCATGCAGGCGAACCAGATCGCAGCACCCCCGCCCAACGCCCCGGCCCCTTGACCCGCCGGGACCGGCCGAGGCAAAAGCCCGGCCCCCGGCCCGCCCCGGAGGAGCGCATGATCCCGACCCGCGCCGATTTTCCGCCCGGTTTCCTGTTCGGAACCGCCACCTCGGCCTATCAGATCGAGGGCGCGGCCCAGGGCGGCGCCGGCCCCTGCCACTGGGACAGCTTCGCCGCCACGCCCGGCAATGTCGCGCATGGCGCGACCGGGGCACGGGCCTGCGATCACCTCACCCGCTACGAGGCCGATCTCGATCTGGTCGCAGCCGCAGGCTTCGACATCTACCGCTTCTCGACCTCCTGGCCGCGGGTGCTGCCCGAGGGGGCGGGGGCGCCGAATGCCGCCGGGCTCGACTTCTACGACCGGCTGGTCGACGCGACGCTGGCGCGGGGCTTGAAACCCGCGCTGACGCTCTATCACTGGGACCTGCCCTCGGCGCTGGCCGATCTGGGCGGCTGGGCCAATCGCGACACGGCGCTCCGCCTTGCCGATTTCGCGGCGCTGATGGCGGACAGGCTGGGCGACCGGGTCTGGTCCTGGGCCACCGTCAACGAACCCTGGTGCGCGGGATGGCTCGCGCATTTCGAGGGCGGCCATGCGCCGGGCCTGCGCGACATCCGCGCCACCGCCCGGGCGATGCACCACCTGGCGCTGGGCCACGGGCTGAGCCTCGCCGCGCTGCGCGCCTCCGGGGTCGGCGAGATCGGGATCGTGCTGAATTTCGAACCCGCCTTCCCGGCCGAACCCGGCGAGGAAGCGCGTGCGGCGAGCCTGCGCTATGACGCGGTCTTCAACCGCTTCTTTCTGGGCGGCGTGACCCGCGGGCACTATCCCGAACCGGCGCTCGAGGGGCTCGGACCGCATCTGCCGCCGGGATGGCAGGCCGACATGGCGGCGATCTCGGCGCCGATCGACTGGCTCGGCGTGAATTATTACACCGTCAAGCGCATCGCCCATGCCCCCGGCCCCTGGCCCAACTGGGCCGAGAGGCCCGGGCCGGGGCGCAAGACCGACATGGGCTGGGAAATCGCGCCGATGGCCCTGCCGGACCTGTTGCGCTGGATCAGCGGCAGCCATACCGGCGATCTGCCGCTTTACGTGACCGAGAACGGCATGGCCGCGCCCGACGCCCTCGTCATGGGCAAGGACGGCCCCGAGATCCGCGACGAGGACCGCATCGCCTACCTGTCGAGCCATCTGGCCGCCGCGCGCGAGGCCATTGCCGGCGGGGTGCCGTTGAAGGGCTATATCATCTGGTCGCTGCTGGACAATTTCGAATGGGCCTTCGGCTATGACAGGCGCTTCGGCCTCGTCCATGTCGATTTCGAGAGCTTGCAGCGCACCCCCAAGGCGTCCTACCACGCGCTGAGACGCATGCTGGAGGATGCCGCGCCGTGACATCGCTCGTTGCCGATATCGGGGGCACCAATACCCGTGTCGCTCTGGCCGAAGGGCCCGGTCTGATGCCGGATACGGTCCGGCGCTACCGCAATGCCGACCATGCCGACCTGACCGACGTGCTGACCGACTATCTGCGGGAAGCGGGCTCGCCCGAGATCGCGGGCGCCTGCGCGGCGCTGGCCGGGCCGGTCCGGCACGGGCGGGGGCGGCTGACCAATCTCGACTGGACGATCGAGGAAGCCGCCATCGCGCGGGTCAGCGGCACACCGCGGGTCAAGCTTCTGAACGATCTGGCCGCCCAGGGCCATGCGCTCGATCAGCTCGCGCCCGAGGCGCTGGTGCCGGTCCTGGACGGCCCCGCCCAGCCCGGCGCGACGCGGCTGGTGATCGGCATCGGCACCGGGTTCAACGCGGCGGCGGTGCATGCGCTGCCGGGCGGGCTGATGGTCGGCGAGGCCGAGGCGGGCCAGGTCTCGCTGCCGGTCGCCGATGCCGAGGCGCTGTCGCTGGCGCAATTCCTGGCCGGAGCCGACGGCTTCGCCGCGGTCGAAGAGGCGCTGTCGGGGCGCGGGCTCGGGCGCCTGTACGACTGGGCGACGGCCGGGGCCGGAACGCCACGCAAGCTGGACGGCCATGGCGTTCTGGCCGCGCTCGACACCGATCCCCAGGCGCTCCGGGCGGCCGAGACTTTCGTGCGGCTTCTGGGCACGGTCGCGGGCGATCTGGCGCTGCAGCATCTGCCCTATGGCGGGATCTACCTGATCGGCGGCATGGCCCGCGCGGTCACGCCCCATGCCGGGGCGATGGGCTTTGCCGGGACGTTCCGGCGCAAGGGCCGGTTCTCGGCGCTGATGGCCGAGTTCCGGGTCTCGACCGTGATCGACGATTTCGCGGCGCTGACCGGATGCGCAAGCTTTCTGGCAAGGACCGAGTGAGACGACTGACCGCGTTTTCGCACCGGCACCGGGCAGGCGAAAAGACGGCGGGGTGGACAGGGTGAAGGAAAGGACCGAGGGGCCATGAAGATCGACGGGACCCATTATCGCTCCATCTGGCGCGAGGCCGATGGAACAGTGAAGATCATCGACCAGCGCTGGCTGCCGCACGAGCTGCGGATCGTGGCGCTGAGCAACCGGCAGGATTTCGCCTCGGCGATCCGCGACATGTGGGTCCGGGGCGCGCCGCTGATCGGGGCCACGGCCGCCTATGGGGTGGCAGTGCAGATGGCCCATGACGCCTCGGACGCGGCGCTGGCCGAGACCTGGGAGGTGCTGCACGCCACCCGGCCGACCGCGATCAACCTGCGCTGGGCGCTTGACGAGATGACACGGGTGCTGAAACCGCTGGCCCCGGCCGACCGCGCCGAGGCCGCCTTCCGCCGCGCCGCCGAGATCTGCGACGAGGATGTCGAGATCAACCGGCAGATCGGGCTGAACGGGCTCGAGCTGATCCGCGCCATCGCCGAGCGGAAGGGCGGCAGGCGGGTCAATGTGCTGACCCATTGCAATGCGGGCTGGCTGGCCACGGTCGACTGGGGCACCGCGACCTCGCCGATCTATCACGCGCTCGAGGCCGGCATCGATGTCCATGTCTTCGTCGACGAGACCCGGCCCCGCAACCAGGGCGCCCAGCTCACCGCCTGGGAGATGAACCATCACGGTGTCAGCCATGATCTGATCGTCGACAATGCCGGCGGCCACCTGATGCAGCATGGCGAGATCGACCTCTGCATCGTCGGCACCGACCGCACCACGGCGCAGGGCGATGTCTGCAACAAGATCGGCACCTATCTGAAGGCCCTGGCCGCGAAGGACAACGGCGTGCCCTTCTACGTGGCCCTGCCCTCGCCCACCATCGACTGGACGGTGCGCGACGGGGTGAAGGAGATCCCGATCGAGGAACGCGACGGCGGAGAAGTCACCCATGTCCAGGGCCGGATGCCGGGCGGCGTGGTCGGGCTGGTGCAGATCTCGCCCGATGGCACGCCCGCGCGCAACCCGGCCTTCGACGTGACGCCCGCACGGCTGGTCTCGGGGCTGATCACCGAGCGCGGCGTGGCCGAGGCCAGCGCCGAGGGCCTGGCGCGCCTCTTTCCCGAACGCGCGGCGCTGAAGGTGGGCTGAGCCCCCGCCGCAACCGCGTTTCCCTGCAGGGGCGTGCCGGTCTGGCGCGCCCCTGTTTCGTTTCGGCGTGGCGCCGAAGGGGCGGCCCCGGGGCAGTCGGGGCCAGTCGCGGGGCGGCCCGACGTTTATCCGAGAGAAAAACTCAGGTTGACTTATCCGAGCATTTTCGTCAGCTTTCTAGCCAACGCGAACACCGACCCGAACCCACCTGACGGAAGGCCCGGGCATTCTGACCGACCAGGACATGACGGTACAGGCAGGGCGGGTCAGCCCGGCTCCGGCCTGGCCGGATGCTGAGGAGAACCGACAGATGAATGCCGATCCAAATCGCCGCGGCAGCGCCGCCGTGGGCTTTCTCGACGATCTTGATCCGGTGGAGGCGGGCGCGGTGCGCTGTCTCCGGCTCTGGGCCGATGGCGACGACGCGCAGGAGCGTCTGCGCAGCGAGTTCTCGGACCGGCTCGGGCCGCGTCAGGGCAGCGATGCGGCCGACAGCCTGCACATGATCTGTTCGCTCTGCGCCATGTATGGCCGACGGCCGCTGATGCGGCACTCGGCCTCCTGCCCCTGCCTGGGGGCAGACGAATCCTGTTTTGCAACCTTTGTCGCCGCCGCCGGCGCGGGAGATCGCGAAGATGCGATGCTGATGGCGACGATGCTGGTCCGGGCCGACATGGCGCCGGGCCTGGTCGATCCGGCGGCGCGGCTGGCGATGGCGCTCCGGCGCCTCGCGCTTGCCGCGGTATCGGCCCGAAGGGCGCCCGACAGCGCCCCGAACGTCCGGCCCTCGCGCCGGGCAACACTGCACTGACGCAAGACCCGAAGACAGAAGGAAGGGAACGCATGACGAAACCGACGCTCGCCACCTGCACGCTGGCCATGGGACTGGCCGGGACGGCAGCCCTGGCCGACGCCCCGGCCCCGGATGCGGTGCTGTCCACCTATGCCGACATCGCCGCCGCCACCTATGGCGATGCGCTGACCGGCGCCGAGCGGCTGCAAAAGGCGGTGGACGCGCTGGTCGCCGAGCCCTCGCCGCAGGCGCTCGACGCCGCGCGCCGCGCCTGGCTGGCCGCCCGCGTTCCCTATCAGCAAAGCGAGGCCTTCCGCTTCGGCAACCCGATCGTCGATGACTGGGAGGGCAAGGTGAATGCCTGGCCGCTCGACGAGGGGCTGATCGACTATGTCGATGCCGGCTATGGCGGCGCGACCGACGAGAACCCGCTGGCCGCGATCAACGTCATCGCCTCGCCGAGCTTCGAGATCGCGGGCGAGACCGTCGACGCCTCGGAGATCACCCCCGAATTGCTGGCCGAGACGCTGCATGAGGCCGACGGGATCGAGGCCAATGTCGCGACCGGCTATCACGCCATCGAATTCCTGCTTTGGGGCCAGGATCTGAACGGCACCGACGCGGGCGCGGGCCAGCGGTCCTGGACCGATTATGCCGAGGGCGAGGCCTGCACCAACGACAATTGCGACCGGCGCGGCGCCTATCTCAAGGCCGCGACCGACCTTCTGGTCTCCGATCTCGGCTGGATGGTGGCGCAATGGCAAGAGGGCGGCGAGGCCCGCGAGGCGGTGATGGCCGATAGCGCGGCCGGGCTTTCGGCGATCCTGACCGGCATGGGCAGCCTGTCCTATGGCGAGCAGGCCGGCGAGCGGATGCGCCTCGGGCTGATGCTGAACGACCCCGAGGAAGAGCATGACTGCTTCTCGGACAACACCCATAACAGCCATTACTATGACGGGCTGGGCATCCGGAACGTCTATCTGGGCAGCTATACCCGGATCGACGGCACCGAGGTCTCGGGGCCCTCGGTCTCGGATCTGGTCGCGGCGAAGGATGCCGATCTCGACGCCGAGATGAAGATGAAGCTCGACACCACCATGGCCGCGCTTGCCCGGCTGAAGACCGCCGCCGAGGCGGGCTTTGCCTATGACCAGATGCTGGCCCGCGGCAACGAGGCCGGCGAGGCGCTGATCATGGGCGGCGTGAACGGGCTGGTCGCCCAGACCGCCAGCATCGAGCGCGTGGTCGAGGCGCTCGGCGTCGGCGGGGTCTCGGTCGAGGGCTCGGACAGCCTCGACAACCCGACCGCCGTTTTCCAGTGAGGTTCTGACCCCGGGGCCCCGTTCGCGGGGCCCCGGGCCTTCCTGAAGGAGCCCCCCGCATGATCGTCTGTCACTGCCAGTGCATCACCGATCACGACATCAACGCCGCCATCGACTGGATGCGGGCGTCGGATCCCAAGACCATCGTCACCCCTGGCAAGGTATTCCGTTCGCTCGGCAAACGTGCCGACTGCGGCGACTGCATGACTCTCTTCCTAGACACGATGCGCGCAAACGCTAATCTTGAGGTTCCACCGGACCTACAGAACCTCAGGCCCCAGCATCGAAAGGACAAGACCTCATGCAAGGCGACCCCAAGGTCATCGAATACCTGAACAGCGCGCTCCGCAGCGAACTCACCGCCATCAGCCAGTACTGGCTTCACTACCGTCTGCAGGATGACTGGGGGCTCGGCCACATGGCCAAGAAGAGCCGCGAGGAAAGCATCGAAGAGATGAACCACGCCGACAAGCTGATGGCGCGGATCCTGTTCCTCGAAGGCCACCCGAACCTGCAGAAGCTCGACCCGCTCCGGATCGGGCAGACCCCCAAGGAGACCCTCGAATGCGATCTGGCCGCCGAACAGGATGCCCGTGCGCTTTACAAGGAAGCGCGGGAATACTGCGCCGAGGTCGGCGATCATGTCACCAAGGAGCTGTTCGATGAGCTTCTGGCCGATGAGGAAGGCCATATCGACTTCCTGGAAACCCAGCTCGACCTTTACGGCCGTGTCGGTGACGAGAATTACGCGCTGCTCAACGCCTCGAAGATGGACGAGGCCGGGTAAGGCCGCCCTTCTCGGGATCTGGATGGGGTCGGCGGCCGTCGCCGGCCCCCTGACCCAGGTGGTCACCGGCCCGGCTCTGTCCCCCCTGCCTTTCACCGCCCTGCCCTTCACCGCCGCCGAACAGGCCCGCATCGCACAGGCAACCGCCCTGCCGCGCGATTTCACGCGCCCGCAGCCCTTCGAGGCGCTGGCAGGCGGGGCGGGCACGGTCGCGGGGGCGGCGGCCTTCTCTTCGCCGCTGGCAAACCTGCCCCCGGGCGAGGGGCTCGACTTTCGCGGCGGGCAGGCGCTTTTCGACCGCGGCTGGGTCTCGGCCCCCGCCTCGACCATCGCCTCGGACGGGCTCGGGCCACTGTTCAACGCGCGCTCCTGCCTGGCCTGCCATCCGGGCGGCGGCCGCGGCGCGGCGCCTGCGGGCCCCGGAGACCTGCCCGCAGCACTTATGCTTCAGCTCGGGGTCCCCGACCCGGCCGCCATCGAGGGCTATCTGAGCGCGCATCCCGACCCGGTCTATGGCCGCCAGATCCAGCCGCTGGGCCTGCCCGGGCAAACCGCCGAAGGCCGCCCCCGGGTCGCCTATGACGAGATCGCGGTCACGCTGTCCGAGGGCGAAAGCGCGACTCTGCGCCGGCCCCGCTATGAGCTGGCCGAGCCCGGTTTCGGCCCGCTGGACGAGGCCACCGTCATCAGCCCGCGCATCGCGCCCGGGCTGGCCGGGCTGGGGCTGCTCGAGGCGATCCCCGAACAGGCGATCCTTGCGCTGGCCGATCCCGATGATGCCGATGGCGACGGCATTTCCGGGCGGGCCAGTCTGCTGCCCGGCCCCGGGGGCCAGCCGGTCTTGGGCCGCTTCGGCTGGACCGCCGCGCAGCCGACGCTTCAGGCCCAGATCGCCCATGCCTTCGCCCATGACATCGGGCTGAGCTCGCCGCTTTACCCTTCGGGCCATGGCGACTGCACCCCGGTCCAGACCGGTTGCCGCGCCGCGCCCGATGGCGGCGATCCCGAACAGGACGGCTTCGAGATCTCGGCCACCGCGCTCGATCTGGTGACCCGGCATGCCCGCCATACCGCCGTGCCGGCCCGGCGCGACGCGGATGCGCCCGAGGTGCTGGCGGGCAAGAAGCTGTTCCACGATACCGGCTGCGCCGCCTGTCACCGCCCCGCCTTCGTCACCCGCCGCCTGCCCGAGGCGCCCGCGCTGAGCTTTCAGCTGATCTGGCCCCATACCGATCTTCTGCTCCATGACATGGGCGAGGGTCTGGCCGGGGGCGGTGCCGGGGCCTCGGGGCGGGAATGGCGCACGCCGCCGCTCTGGGGTCTGGGGCTGGCCCGTGCGCTGGAACCGCAGGCGGGCTATCTGCATGACGGCCGCGCCCGGACCCTGCTTGAAGCCGTGCTCTGGCATGGTGGCGAGGCCGCCCCCGCCCGCGACCGGGTCGCGACGATGCCCGCCAGCGACCGTGCCGCCCTGATCCGTTTCCTGGAGAGCCTATGATCCGAAGAACCGTCCTTGCCTTCGCGCTGGCGCTCGGCGCCACCCCCTTGGCCAGCCCTCTCGCTGCCGCGCCCGCCGATATTGCCGATGCGGTGATCGACCGCCATGTGCTGCCCGGTTTCGCCCGGTTCGAAGCCTCGACCGCCAAGCTGCAAGCCGCGGCCGAGGCCGATTGCGATCCCGGCTCCGAGCCGCTTCGCGCCGCCTGGAACGAGGCCTTCGATGCCTGGCTTGCGGTCAGCCATCTGCGGCTCGGCCCGACCGAGACCGACAATCGCGCCTTCGCGCTGGCCTTCTGGCCCGACTCGCGCGGGATGACGCCGAGGACCCTGTCCGGGCTGATCGCCGATGCCGATCCGGTGGTGGAAAGCGAAGCGGACTTCGCCACCGTCTCGGTCGCGGCGCGGGGCTTCTACGCGCTCGAATACCTGCTTTACGATCCGGATTTCGCCGAGGCCTCGCCCTATGGCTGTGCCCTGATCCGGGCCGAGGCGCGCGACATCCATGCCCTCGCGTCCGCGATCCTGGCCGACTGGCAGAACGGCTATGCCGATCTGATGCGCAACCCCGGCCCCGGCACGCCCTACAAGACCGACAAGGAGGTGCTCAAGGCCTTCTTCACCGCGCTTCATGAGGGGCTGCAGGTCGATGTCGATCTGAGGCTCGGCCGTCCGCTCGGCACCTTCGAGCGGCCGCGCCCGAGCAGGGCCGAAAGCCGGCGCTCGGGCCGGTCGCTGCATAATGTGACGGTGACGCTGGCGGCGATGCGCGAGCTGGCGATGCTGATGGCCTCGGAAGACCCGGCCAGCGCCGCCGCGCTGACCGCCGATTTCGACCGGGCCGACCGGGTCGCGGCCGATCTGGACGATCCGGTCTTTGCCGGGGTGACGACGCCGCAGGGGCGGCTGAGGGTCGAGATCCTGCAACAGGCGATCCACGAGATCGCCGAGGAAAGCCGGGCCAGCCTCGGCCCCGCGCTTGGCGTCGCCGCCGGGTTCAATTCGAGAGACGGAGACTGACATGGCCGATCGCCGAAGCTTCCTGACCGGGGCGCTTGCCGCCTCGCTCTGCCCCCGGGTCGGCTGGGCCGATGCCGGCAGCCCGGCCTTTCTGAGCGCCGCGCAGGAAAGCGACGGGCGGCAGATGCTGGTCGGGCTGGACGCGGCGGGGGCCGAACGGTTCCGCCTTCCCTTGCCCCAGCGCGGCCATGCCGCCGCCGCCCATCCGATCCGCCCCGAAGCCACCGCCTTCGCCCGCCGCCCCGGCACCTTCGCGCTGGTGATCGATTGCCGCGAGGGCCGGGTGAATGCCGTGCTCGACGCGCCCGAGGGGCGGCATTTCTACGGCCATGGCGCCTATTCCGCCGACGGGCGCTACATGTACACCGCCGAAAACGACTACGACACGGCGCGCGGCGTGATCGGGGTCTGGGATACCGAGGCAGGCTATCTTCGGGTCGGCGAATTCGAGAGCCACGGCATCGGCCCGCATGACATCAAGCTCATGCCCGACGGGAAGAGCCTGGTCATCGCCAATGGCGGCATCGAGACCCATCCCGACAGCGGCCGGACCAAGCTCAACATCCCGTTCATGGAACCGAACCTCGCCTATGTCAGCACCGAGGGGACGCTGCTTGAAACCATCGCGCCGCCCGCCGACTGGCACATGAGCTCGATCCGGCATCTGGCGCTGGGACCGGGCGGAACCGTCGCCTTCGCCATGCAATGGCAGGGCCCGAGGGCCGAGATGCCGCCGCTTCTGGGGCTGCACCGGCGGGGAACCGCGCCGGTCTGGCTGGACGCGCCGGAGGCGGAACATGCCGCGATGCAGGGCTATGCCGGCTCGGTCGCGATCTCGGAGGACGGGGCCGAGGCCGCGATCTCGTCGCCGCGCGGCGGCCGGGTGCATGTCTTCGACATTGCCGGGGCGCGGTTTGCGGGCGCGATCGAGGCGCGCGATGTCTGCGGCCTCGCCCCTGCCGCGGGTGGCGGCTTCGTCGCCACGACCGGGACCGGGGCGGTGATGGGGCTGCGCGACCTGCATCCGGTCTGGACGACGCAGCAGGCCCGCGCCTTCGACAACCACCTGGTGACGGTGGGCGCCGCCTGACGGCCCGCCCCCCGGCTCAGCCGAGTTCCAGCGTCGCCACCGCCGCGATGACGGGACCCGGCTGCGGGGCCGGGCCGCGATACATCCGGGCCGTGCCGAAGACCGGGGCCAGCCCCAGCCCCGCACAATGCCCGGCAAGCCAGCGGCTCGGCTCGGGCACGTCGATCATCACCGGCGCGCCATGGGCGACGCGGCCGCAGGTCTCGAGCAAGGCCGCCGCGACCGCCGTGTCCCCGGTCACAAGCGGGCCGATCTTCCAGCCCTCGCGACAGGCCCGGATCGTGGCAAAACCCGCGATCTCTCCGGCGGCGCGGCAGACCAGCGTGCGCCGGGTCTTGGTATCGCTCGCCCAGGCCGACAGGAAGGCGCGCTTCTCGAAGCCGGTGGCCCCGGCCTCCATCGCGATCAGCGTCCCGAGATCGTCGCGCAGCACCGGCCCGATGCCGGGATGGGCGCGGCCCGGCAGCACTCCGGCATAGCGCACCGTCCGCCCGGCCGGTTCGAACCCGCTCTTGCGGTAATTGCCCTGCTGCGCCTCGACCCCGTCGAGCCCCACCGTCCGCGCCCCCGCATGGGCCAGCGCATGGGTCCAGAGCGCATGGCCGATGCCCTGCCCGCGCCAGTCCGGCCGGCAGAGGTAAAGCCCCAGGAAGGCCAGCGCATCGGTATGGTTCACAACCGAGATCGCGGCCACGATCCGGCCCTCGACCTCGGCCACGAAGAAGCCGCCGGGATCGGTCGCGTAGAAGGCCGCGGCATCGTCGAGCCCGGGGTTCCAGCCCTCCTCCGCGGCCCAGTCCAGCACCGCGGGCAGTTCCCCGGCCGTCATCCTGCGCAGTTTCATTCGCCTGTCAGAGCCTCCCTCAGCGTCAGCGGCACCGGCACGGGCTCGTGCAGATCGAGCAGCGACAACAGGTCCAGCAGATGGCCCTTCATCACCTCTTCGGCCCGGTCGCCGTCGCGATCCTCCATCGCGCGCATCAGCGCGTGATGGGCATGGCTCTCGCACATCGCCTGCGGTCGCCGCCAGTAGAGCGCGATCACCAGCGACGAGCGCGAGATCAGCTGCGCGATGAAGCCCGCGATGATGGCCTGATCGGCGATCCGCGCGATCTCTATATGGAACTGCCCCGACAGGCGCAGCGCCTGCCCGCTCCGGCCCGCCGCCAGCGCCGCGTGCTCCTGCGCGATATGGTGGCTGAGCAGCCCGATATCCTGCGGCGTCGCGCGCAGGGCGGCCGAGCGCGCGGTGCGGGGTTCGACAAGGGCGCGCGCCTCGAACACCTCGCGCGCCTCGCGCACGGTCGGCTGGGCCACGAAGGCGCCGCGATGGGGCTCGATGGCGACCAGGTTGTCATGCGCAAGCTGCTGCAGCGCCGCCCGCACGATGGTGCGGCTGACCCCGAAGATCTCGCCCACCTCATCCTCGGACAGCTTCATCCCCGGGCCCAGCCGGCGCTCGTGGATCGCCCGGGTCAGATGCTCGGCCAGGTCGCGGGCACGGCTGGCCCGCCTGCTTTCATGGCGCGGTGTCGGGGACCGGTCGGTCACGGCGTTCTCCTCGTCTTCCCCTGTCTTGGCGCGTCCCGGACAGCCGGACAAGAATCCCTTGGGTTGTGAGGGATCGGCAAGCGGATCGTATACAATCTTCGATCACCTCTCGGACAATATTGTCCACATCCGCCCAAAATACCGGCGCCCCGCGAAAGACGGGGGCGGATCGCGCATCCGGGACTTTTCGTGGGCGGATCCGACCCGGAAAGGTGAGGCAATGGCTTCTGGGGAGCGGCATGCGCACTGAACTCGATCTGGAACTCGTGGCCCTGACGAAACGCTATGGCGAAACCGTCGCGGTCGATGGCATCCAACACCTGTTCAGGGGCGGCACCTATGCCTGCCTGCTGGGCCCGTCGGGCTGCGGCAAGTCCTCGACGCTCAGGATGATCGCCGGGCATGAAGAGGTCTCGGACGGGGCCATCGTGCTGGCAGGCCAGGATATCTCGCATCTGCCGCCCGCCCGGCGCGGCACCGCGATGATGTTCCAGAACTATGCGCTGTTTCCGCATCTGTCGGTCGTCGACAATGTCGCCTTCAGCCTGAAGATGAAGCGGGTCGAGCGCGAGACCCGGCGCCGCCGCGCGATGGCGCTGCTGGAACTCGTGCACATGACCGATTACGCCGAACGCCTGCCCGCCCAGCTTTCGGGCGGCCAGCAGCAGCGGGTGGCGCTGGCGCGCGCGCTGATCACCGATCCGCAGGTCTTGCTTCTGGACGAGCCGCTCTCGGCGCTCGACCCGTTCCTGCGCATCCGGATGCGGTCCGAGCTGAAGAAGCTGCAGCGCGAGCTGGGCATCACCTTCGTCCATGTCACCCATGGCCAGGACGAGGCGCTGGCGCTGGCTGACGAGATCGTGGTGATGAACGATGCGGTGATCGAGCAGGCCGGCCCCGCCCGCGAGGTGTTCAACAGCCCGCGCACCGAATTCGTCGCCCGCTTCATGGGCGGGCATAATGTCATCGCCCTGCCGCGCGGCCATTTCGCGATCCGCGCGGACCAGATCGCCGTGACCGAGGCCGAGACCGGCAAGCTCGACGGCCATGTCACCGGGATCGAGTACCAGGGCACCAGCGTCGCGCTGACGCTGATGACCGCGGGCGATCAGGAGCTTACCGCGATCATTCCCGAAGACCGGTATTTCGCCCGCCCGATCCAGCCCGGAGACGGCGTGGGACTGAACTGGGACGAAGACCACCTCCACGCGCTTAACGCGTAATCCCCTCAAGTCCAGCATGGAGACAGAGATGACCAAAGCCACCAGGACCGGCCTGAGCCGACGCCGCCTGCTGAAGGGCGCCGCCGCGGGCGTCGCGGCCAGCGCCTTTCCGGCGCCGATGATCTGGGCGCAGAACATCAAGGACGTGACCCTGCGCCAGTTCGGCACCGGGGTCTCGAACATCAACGAAGTGGCGCAGAAGGTGAAGGAGGATCTGGGCTTCACGCTCGAGATGACCGCGCTGGACAGCGACGCCGTCACCCAGCGCGCCGCGACCCAGCCCAAATCCTTCGACATCGCCGATATCGAATACTGGATCTGCAAGAAGGTCTGGCCGACCGGCAACCTGCAGGGGATGGATGTCGGCAGGATCAAGAATTACGACAAGATCGTCGGCATCTTCAAGGATGGCCGGCTGACGCCCGGATCGACCATCGCCCAGGGCACCTCGCCCAACAGCGTGGGCTTCACCGACGGCCCGGACGGGACCAGCTTTGCCGACCATGAAACCGGCTGGATGACCCTGATCCCGACGATCTACAATGCCGACACGCTGGGCATCCGCCCCGATCTCATCGACCATCCGGTCGAGAGCTGGGCCGAGCTTCTGAACCCCGCCTTCCGGGGCAAGGCCTCGATCCTCGACATCTCGGCCATCGGCATCATGGATGCGGCCATGGTCTGCGAGGCGATGGGCGAGATCCAGTATGGCGACAAGGGCAACATGACCCGCGACGAGATCGACAGGACCCTCGCGATCATGACCGAGGCCAAGAAGGCGGGCCAGTTCCGCGCCTTCTGGAAGACCTTCGACGAAAGCGTCAACCTGATGGCCTCGGGCGAGGTGGTGATCCAGTCGATGTGGTCGCCCGCCATCACCGCGGTCAAGTCACGCGGCATCCCCTGCGTCTACCAGCCGCTGAAAGAGGGCTACCGGGCCTGGGGCGGCGGGATCGGGCTGTCGAAGAACCTCTCGGGGATCGAGCTCGACGCGGCCTATGACTATATCAACTGGTATCTCGAGGGCTGGGTCGGCGGCTTCCTGATGCGGCAGGGATACTATTCGGCGGTGCCGGAAACCTCGAAGAATTACATGACCGAGAACGAATGGGGCTACTGGTTCGAGGGCAAGCCCGCGACCGAGGTCATCACCAACCCCTATGGCGACGCGATGGCGCAGCCCGGCGAGACCCGCGACGGCGGGTCCTTCGAGGAACGCATGGGCCATATCGCCTGCTGGAACGCGGTCATGGACGAGAACCGCTACATGATCCGCAAGTGGAACGAGTTCATCGCCGCCTGACCCCCAGGGCGGCGCCCCGAGCCCGACACTGACGGGACCGGCGCGGGTTTCACGCCTTCCGTGGCGCCCGGTCCCTGCCCTTCCCCCGGACCCCCGGGGGAAGGGCTCCGTTCCGGAAAAGAAGAGAGCGCGCATGTCCGCCCATCCGACGACCTCCCCCGCCGCCCCGGGCTCGCTGCCCGGCGCGCTTTTGAAGAACCGCCATGTCTCGGGCTGGTTGCTGGCCTCGCCGCTGGGGCTGGTGCTTGCGGTCTTCCTGCTGCTGCCGATCGCGATGATCGCGGTCGTCAGCTTCTGGGGCGCGACCGAATTCTCGATCTATCCGGATTTCCAGTGGGACAATTACGCGTTCCTGCTGAGCTCGCCCGTGACCTACAAGGTCTTTCTCAACACCTTCAAATACGCGGTCCTGACCTGGATCTTCACGCTGGGCATCGGTTTCACGGTGGCCTATTTCCTGGCCTTCCATATCCGCAGCCTGACCTGGCAGATCGCGCTGTTCCTGCTGTGCACCATTCCGTTCTGGACCTCGAACATCATCCGGATGATTTCCTGGATCCCGTTTCTGGGGCGCAACGGCATCGCCAATTCGACGCTGATGTCGATGGGCGTGATCGACGCCCCTCTGGACTGGCTGTTGTATTCCGATTTCTCGGTGATCCTTGCCTTCGTCCACCTTTACACGTTGTTCATGGTGGTGCCGATCTTCAACAGCATGATGCGGATCGACCGCGCGCTGATCGAGGCCGCCTATGATGCCGGCGCGACCGGATTCCAGACGCTGACCAATGTCATCATCCCGCTCTGCAAGCCCGGCATCATGATCGGCTCGATCTTCGTGGTGACGCTGGTGATGGGCGATTTCATCACCGTGCGCTTCATGTCGGGCTCGCAATCGGCCAATGTGGGCAGGCTGATCTCGAATGACATCGCGCTTCTGCAATACCCCTCGGCCGCCGCCACCGCCGTCATCCTGCTGATCACGGTGCTGATGGTGATCGGCATCCTGCTGCGTTTCGTCGACATCCGGAAGGAGCTTTGACATGGACCGCCGCCCCCGTTCCTTCTACCTGCTGGCCGCCTTCTTCGCGCTGTTCCTGCTGTTTCTCTACGGCCCGACCTTCACCATCGCCATTCTCAGCTTCCAGGGCCCCGAAGGCGGGCTGACCTTCCCGATGCGGGGCGTCTCGCTGCACTGGTTCCGCGATCTGTTCGAACAACAGGCCGTCGGCGACATCTGGGGCAGCTTCGGGCGGTCCTTCACGCTGGGGCTGATGGTGATGGTGACGACGGTCATCGTCTCGGTGATGGGCGGGCTTGCCTTCCGCAAGCGCTTTGCCGGGTCGGGGGTCCTGTTCTACATGGTGGTGACCTCGCTCGTGATTCCCTCTATCCTTGTCTCGCTGGGGGTCGGGCTGATCTTCAGCCAGTCGGGGCTTGACGTGCACTGGGCGACATCGGGCTTCGGGGCGCAGCTGACCTGGACCCTGCCCTTCGGGCTTCTGATCATGTTCGCGGTCTTCAACCGCTTCGACAAAAGCTATGAGGAGGCCGCGCGCGACCAGGGAGCCACCGCCTGGCAGACGATCCGCCATGTGGTGCTGCCGATCATCGCGCCCTCGCTGATCGGGGTGGCGCTGTTCGGCTTCACCCTCAGCTATGACGAATTCGCCCGCACCCTGCTGACCGCGGGCAGCCACAACACCCTGCCGCTGGAGATCTACGGCATGACCACCAATGTCACGACCCCGGTCATCTTCGCGCTCGGCACGCTGACCACGGCCTTTTCGCTGGCGGTGATCGGCGTCTTCCTCGCCACGGTCTGGACCATGAACCGCCGCCGCGCGCGGCGGGGCTCGGATGCCGGTCAGGGGATGGTCTGAGCCATGACCGTCATCGTCATCAACCCCAATTCCACCGCCGCCATGACCGGTTCGATCCTCGCCATGGCCGAGACGGCGGCCCCGGGCGTGGCCTTCGAGGGCTGGACCTCGACCCTGGCCCCGCCCGCGATCCAGGGCCCCGAGGATGTCGCGGCCGCGACGCCGCCCCTGCTGGAACTGGTCGCCCAGGCCGCCCGGCGCGGTGCCGGGGGCGTCATCCTCGCCTGTTTCGACGATCCGGCGCTGGCCGAGGCGCGGGCCTGCGCGCCCTGCCCGGTGATCGGCGTGGGACAGGCGGCCTTTCACCATGCCGCGCTGAGGGGCTGGCGGTTTTCGGTGGTGACCACCCTGCCCGCCGCCATCCCGGCGATCGAGGCCAATATCAGGAATTACGGGCTGTCGCAGCATCTGGCCCGGGTCCGGGCCAGCGACGTGCCGGTGCTGGCCCTCGAGGACGACACCGAGGCCGCCTGCGCCCGGATCGCCGAAGAGGCCGAACGCGCCGTGGCCGAGGACGATATCGAGGCGGTGATCCTCGGCTGCGCCGGCATGGCCAAGGTCACAGGCCATCTGCGCACCCGGCTTCCGGTACCGGTGATCGACGGGGTCGAGACCGCCGCCCGCTTCGTCTCGGTGCTCTGAGGCAGCGGCCCGGCGCCGGGATGGTCCCGGCAACGGAGGGCCGTTTCGAGACCGGGCGTCGGCGCCCGAAGGCCGTTTCGGAAGCCGGGCGTCAGCGCTGTCGAGGCCGGGCGTCAGCGCCCGGCGCGGACCATGATCCGGGCCGCGCGCCGGACCGGCTCGCTGTCGGCCAGATCGGCGGCGGCCGGACCGATCCGGCGGCGCCAGTTGGGATGGCTGTCGACGGTGCCGGGCAGGTTCGCCTGCTCGGTCGCGCCCAGCATGTCCTCGGTCTGCAGCGCGATCAGCCGGGCCGGACTGGCCGCGAGCGCGGCATGCAGCGCATCCACCCCGGCCCCGCCGATCCGGACGCCGAGCGCCTGGGCCTGACCCGTGCGTTCGGCCGCAAGCGCCTCGGCACGTTCGGGCGGAATATGGCCAAGCCTCCGATGCCAGTCGATGTCGCGCCCCGCGCCCCAGGCGGCAAAGGGCGGCAGATCGTGGCTGCCGAAACTGCCCAGAACCGGCTCGGGCCAGCTGGCGATCTCGGGATCGAACATCGCCAGACGACAGCCCAGAAGCCCGGAGGCCGCCAGATCCTCGCGCAAGCCCTCGGGCACATTGCCCAGATCCTCGCCCACGATCACTGCGCCCTCCCGCGCCGCCTCGATCCGCGCCACCGCCAGCAATGCGGCGCGCGGCATCTTCACATAACCGCCCGGCGCGCCGCCCTCGGGCACCCAGAAGGTGCGCTCGAAGCCGAGGATATGGTCGATCCGCAAGAGCCCGGCAAAGCGCAGCTGGGCGCGCAGGGTCTCGGCCAGCGGGCGGAAGCCGCGCGCGGCCAGCACCCCCGGCAGCATCGGCGCCAGCCCCCAGCTTTGCCCCTGCGGCGCGAAGGCATCGGGCGGCGCACCGAGCGAGACGCCCTGCGCGAACAGCCCCGGATCGGCCCAGGTCTCGGCCCCGGCCGGATGGGTGCCGACGGCAAGGTCGAGATACAGCCCCTGCGCCATCCCCGCCGCGGCGCCCGCCTCGCGGATCGCGGCCAGCTGGGTCTCGGCCAGGAACTGCAGCCAGGCATGGAACGCCACGGCATCGCCATTGGCCGCGGCGAAATCCGCGACTGCCGGGGCGGTGCAGGTGCGGTACTCGGCGGGCCAGTCGGGCCAGTAGGGGCCGAAGCGGTCGGAAAGCGCCTGATGGATGGCGAAAAGCTCCAGCTCCGGGCCGCGGGCGGCGCGGAACGCGGCCAGTTCGGACAGGGCTGCGGCGTCAAGCCCGGCGAAGGCGGCCTTCAGCGCCGCGAGACGCGCGGCGATGGCGGGCGGGTAATCGACCAGCTCGCCCCCGGGCGAGGCGGCCTCGCCGGGCACCGCCAGATGCGCGACGTTGAACCGGCGCCGGTGCGAGGGCGAATAGGGGCTGATCGCGTGCGGATCGGCGGGAAAGCCCGCATGGATCGGATTGACGCCGACAAAGCCCGCGCCGCGCCCGGCAAAGCCCTCCAGCGCCTGACGCAGATCGGCGTAATCGCCCAGCCCGCCGCGCCCGGCATCGCGCAATCCGTAAAGCGGCAGGACGACGCCCCAGCCACGCCGGGGCAAAGCCAGCGCGGGCGGCGCGGAAAGCAACGCCGTCTCTTCCGCGCCGACGCGCAGCCGGTGGAACCCCAGAGGCAGGGCGGGCAGCGGATCCTCCGCGCGCCCCTCGATCACGCCGCCGGTTTCAAGCTCGATCCGCCAGGCGGCCGGAACGTCCAGCGCGGGCGCGCGGCCCTCGTCCAGGACCAGCCAGTCGGGAAGATGGCGCGCGGCCCGGGCGGCCTCGAGCGCGTCCAGCGACGCCGCCGCCTCGGCCTCGGTCGCGGCCGCCAGCCCCATCGCCGCCAGCAGCGCCTGCGCCGTCTCGGGCGCGGTCGGCCGCTCGGTGCCGGTCAGGTCGCGATAGCCGGGCAGGATCCCCGAGGCCCGGGCAAGGGCGGCAAGGCTGCTCAAACCGGCGGCTCCTCTTCCAGCACGAAGACCGCCACCGCCTCGGCCGGCATCCCGAATATGCCCTCGACCGGCTCGGGCACGAGCTCGGGGCGCGAGCTGTCCAGATGCAGGGCCCAGTGCTGGCCCTCGGGCGCGTCGGGCACCGTCACCTCGACCGCGCCACCAGCATTGAAAACCGCGAAGATCGCGTATTCGAGCGCGGCATAGCGCGGCGTGCCCGAGGCGGTGCGGATCTCGACCGCCAGCAGCCGCAGGTCGGGATCTTCCCAGTCCGAGCGGCACATCGGCTGGCCATCGGCCCGGCGCCAGAACAGATCCTCGATACCGTCGAGCGCACGCTCGCGCGAGTGCAGGAACAGCTTCTGGCGCAGGATCGGATGCGCCTTGCGAAAGGCGATGCATTTCGCGGTGAAGTCGAGAAAGGCCTCGTCGGCGCCCTGCCAGTCGACCCAAGCGGTGGCATTGTCCTGGCAATAGGCGTTGTTGTTGCCATGCTGGGTATGGCCGATCTCGTCGCCCGCGAGGATCATCGGCACGCCCTGGCTGAGCAGAAGCGTCGCCATCATGCTGCGCCGCCGCTGTGCCCTTGCCGCGATGATGGCAGGCTCGGGGCTGGGCCCCTCGGCGCCCATGTTGTCCGAGAAATTCGCCGAATGGCCGTCGCGATTATCCTCGCCATTGGCCTCGTTATGCTTGTCGTTGTAGCTGACCACATCCAGGAGCGTGAACCCGTCATGGGCGGTCAGCAGGTTCACGCTCGAGGTCGCGGGCCGCCCGGAATGGTCGAATTGCGGCGAAGAGCCAACCAGCCGCGCCGCCAGATCCGGCACCCGCCCCGGATCGCCCCGCCAGAACCGGCGCACGCCGTCGCGGAACTTGTCGTTCCATTCCGAGAAGGGCGGCGGGAAGGCCCCCAGCTGATAGCCGCCCGGGCCGATATCCCAGGGTTCGGCGATCAGCTTGACCCGGGACAGCACCGGATCCTGCCGCATCGCCTGGAAGATCGCGGCATTGGGGTGGAAGCCGTCCGCGCCCCGCCCCAGCGTCGCCGCCAGATCGAAGCGGAAGCCGTCGACATGCATGGTCTCGACCCAGTAGCGCAGGCTGTCCATCACCATCCGGAGCACCATCGGATGGCCGGTATTCAGGGTATTGCCGCAGCCGGTATCGTTGACGTAATAGCGCCGGTCCTCGGACAGCCGGTAATAGCTGGCATTGTCGATGCCGCGAAACGACAGCGTCGGCCCCATCTCGTTGCCTTCGCAGGTATGGTTGTAGACGACGTCCAGAAGCACCTCGATGCCCGCCGAATGCAGCCGCGCCACCATGCGCTGGAATTCCGAGATGTCGCCGGTCTCCATGTAGCGCGGATCGGGGGCGAAGAAGGCCAGGGTCTGATAGCCCCAGTAATTGGTCAGCCCCTTCTCGACCAGGAAACTGTCGTTGAGGAAGGCCTGCACCGGCAGAAGCTCGATCGCGGTGATGCCGAGCCTTTGCAGATGCTCCAGCATCGGGTCCGAGGCCAGCGCCCGGAAATGGCCCGGCGCGTGCAGCCGCGGATGGCGGCAGGTCAGGCCCTTGACATGGGCCTCGTAGATCACGGTCTCGGCCATCGGCGTGGCGGGCGGGGCATCGTCGCCCCAGTCGATGTCGGGGGCCACCACGACCGAGCGCGGCACATAGGGGGCGCTGTCGCGCTTGTCGAAGCTGAGATCGCCCTGGGCCGCCCCCACCTCGTAGCCCATCAGCGCATCGTGCCAGCGCGGCTGGCCCGAGATCTGCCGGGCATAGGGATCGAGCAGGAGCTTGTTGGGATTGAAGCGGTGGCCCTGGTCGGGATTGTAGGGGCCCGAGATCCGGTAGCCGTAATGCTGGCCCGGCTCCAGCCCGTCGATCCGGCCATGCCAGACATGATGCGTGCGCTCGGGAAGATCGATATTGGCAAGCTCGGTATGGCCGGTCTCGTCGAACAGGCACAGCGACACCCGGCTGGCATGTTCCGAGAAGATCGCGAAATTGACCCCCTCCCCATCATATCGGGCCCCGAGCGTATTCGGGCAACCGGCGGCAATGGTCGTGGGCAGCATGTGCGATGACGTCATGAGGGGGGTGATATCTCTCGGAAGAGGCGCGCATAGGCGGCGGCAGAGCCCTGCCAGCCGACCGGGGCGCGCATTGCGTTGCGCTGGAGTTTCGCGAACAGCTCGGGGTCGGCATGCAGATCGCAGAGCCGGTCAAGCGCGACCGACAGCGCCTCGGCATTGACCGGCGCGAACTGGATGCCGGTGGCCACGCCCGCGGCCAGCGCCGCCGGATTGGCGTCGATCACGGTATCGGCAAGCCCGCCGGTGCGGGCGACGACCGGAATGGTGCCATAGCGCAGCCCGTAAAGCTGGGTCAGGCCGCAGGGCTCGAAGCGCGAGGGCAGCAGGATCGCGTCGCCCCCCGCGATCAGCCGGTGGGCCAGCGCCTCGTCATAACCGATCCGGACCGCGACGCCCTCATGGCGCTGGGCGGCCGAGCGCCATGCCTGTTCCAGCGGCGGCTCGCCCGAGCCCAGCAGCGCCAGCCGCCCGCCCCGCGCCACCAGATCGGGCAGCGCCTGCAACAGCAGATCGAGCCCCTTCTGCCCGGTCAGCCGCGAGACCACGACGCAAAGCGGCCCCGGCCCCTCGGTCAGGCCCATTTCCTCGAGCAGCGCGGCGCGGGCCTTGGCCTTGCCGCGGGGCTGCTTGAAGCGCAGCGCATGGGGATCGGTCGCCGGGTCCCAGTCGGCCTCGTCGATGCCGTTCAGGATGCCCAGCACGTCGCCCGCCCGCGCCCGGATCACGCCGTCGAGCCCGCCGCCGAATTCGGGGGTTCGGAGCTCGCGCGCATAGGTCGGGCTGACGGTCGTCACCTTCCAGGCATAGACCAGCCCCGCCTTCAGCGCCGAAACCTGTCCGTAGAACTCCATGCCGCCGGGATGGAAGGCCCAGCCCGGCAGACCCAGCGCAGCCATCCTGCCCGCCGGCATCAGCCCGTGAAAGGCGATGTTGTGCACGGTCATCACCGTCGGCAGATCGACGCTGCGCGCCTTGAGATAGAGCGGCACCAGCCCGGCCTGCCAGTCATGGCACTGGATCAGGTCGGGGCGCCAGCCGCCCGCGCCCTCGGCGCCGATCTGCGCCCCCATCCAGGACAGCGCGCCGAAACGGATGTCGTTATCGGGCCAGTCGCAGCCGCCGCCGTCGAGATAGGGCCCGCCGGGCCGGTCGAAAAGATGCGCGGCCTCCAGCACGTAAAGCCTGAGCCCGCCATGGGTCGCGAAGCAAAGCCGCGCCGGGCCGCCGAAGAAATCATCGCTTTCCCACAGCGTCTCGCCGGTCCCGACCTTGGCCAGCACCGCCGGATAGCCCGGGATCAGCACCCGCATCTCGACGCCTTCGGCCTTCAGCGCCCCGGGCAGCGCCCCGGCCACATCCGCCAGCCCGCCGGTCTTGACCAGCGGCACGCATTCGGAGGCGACCGACAGGACGTTCAGGCTCATGCCTCCGCCCTCCGGTCCAGCATCGACTGGGTGATGAGGGTGATCCCGCCCTCGCTCACGCGGAACCATTTCGCGTCCTCTTCAGGGTCCTCGCCGACGACCAGCCCGGGCGGGATCACGACGCCCCGGTCGATCACCACATTGCTGAGCCGCGCGTGCCGGCCGACATCGACATAGGGCAGCACCACCGCATGGTCGAGCACCGCGTAGGAATTGGTACGCACCATGGTGAAGAGCAGCGAATTGCGCACCTCGGTGCCCGAGATGATGCAGCCGCCCGAAATCATCGAGGACACCGCCGAGCCGCGCCGGTCCTCCTCGTCATGGACGAACTTGGCGGGCGGCACCGATTCCGAATAGGTCCAGATCGGCCAGCTCTTGTCCCAGAGGTTCAGGTCGGGGGTGAAATCGGTCAGGTCGATATTGGCCTTCCAGAAGGCGTCGATGGTACCGACATCGCGCCAGTAGGCGGGCGAATCCGCGCGGTCCTTGACGCAGGACGAGGTGAAGCGATGCGCCATCGCCTTGCCGCCCCTGACGATGTCGGGGATCAGGTCCGAGCCGAAATCATGGCTGGATGCGGGATTGGCGGCATCCTCGATCAGCAGCGCGCGCAGGAATTTCCAGTCGAAGACATAGATCCCCATCGAGACGAGGCATTGATCGGGATCGTCCGGCATCCCCGGCGGGTCCTGCGGCTTCTCGATGAACTCGACGATCCGGTCGGTCTCGTCCACCTTCATCACCCCGAAGGCCGAGCCCTCCTCGCGCGGCACGGTCAGGCAGCCCACCGTCACCTCGGCGCCGCTTTCGACATGGCGGCGCAGCATGATCTCGTAATCCATCTTGTAGATGTGGTCGCCCGCGAGGATCAGGACATAATCGACGCCATAGCTGTCGACGATGTCGATATTCTGGGTCACCGCATCGGCCGTGCCCTGATACCACTGGCTTTCCGACACCCGCTGGCTGGCGGGCAGGATATCGAGATATTCATTGCGCTCGGCGCGGAAGAAATTCCAGCCGCGCTGACAATGGCGGATCAGCGAATGCGCCTTGTACTGGGTCGCGATCGCCATCTTGCGGATGCCCGAATTCAGCGCGTTCGACAGCGCGAAGTCGATGATCCGGGTCTTGCCGCCGAAATAGACCGCGGGCTTGGCCCGCATGTCGGTCAGCTCCTTCAGCCGGCTGCCCCGCCCGCCCGCCAGCACGAAGGCCATGCTTCGGTTTGCGAGCCTGCTGTAGCGCGTCTCCATCGTCCCCTCCTCGTCAATCCTCACCCGGCATCAGATACAGCACCGACAGCGGCGGCAGCGTCAGTTCGGCCGAGGCCGGAAGCCCGTGATGCGCGACCCCGCCTGCGACAACGCCGCCGAGATTGCCACGATTGCCGCCGCCGTAAAGCGCGGCATCCGTATTCAGAACTTCGCGCCAGCGCCCCGCCTGCGGCAGGCCCAGCCGGACGCCCCTCCGTTCCACCGGGGTCAGGTTCGCGACCACCGCCACCGGCGGATCGCCCGCCTGCCCCTGCCGGAGCCAGGCATAGACCGAGATGTCGGCGGCATTGGCCTCGACCCAGCGGAAGCCCTCGGGCTCGCAATCCCTGACATGCAGCGCGGGCGTGGCCCGGTAGAGCGTGTTCAGATCGCGCACCAGCCGCTGCATGCCGCGATGCGGCTCGGCCTCCAGAACGCCCCAGTCCAGCTCGGCCGCCCGGTCCCATTCGGCGCGCTGCGCGAATTCCTGCCCCATGAACAACAGCTTCTTGCCGGGATGGCCCCACATGAAACCGTAATAGGCCCGCAGGTTGGCGAATTTCTCCCAGTCGGGCCCGGGCATCTTCGCCAGCATCGAGCCCTTGCCATGCACCACCTCGTCATGGCTGATCGGCAGGATGAAATTCTCGGAGAAGGCATAGACCAGCCCGAAGGTCATCTGGTGATGGTGGAACTTCCGGTGCACGGGGTCGTGGGCGATATAGGACAGGGTGTCGTTCATCCAGCCCATGTTCCACTTGTAGCCGAAGCCCAGCCCCCCCGCATCGACCGGGCGCGACACGCCGGGGAAAGAGGTGCTTTCCTCGGCCGCGGTCATGATCCCCGGCACCTCGCCATAGCAGAGCGCGTTCATCTTCCGCATCATCGCGATGGCTTCGAGATTCTCGCGCCCGCCATGGACATTGGGAACCCACTCGCCTTCCTTGCGGGAATAGTCGCGATAAAGCATCGAGGCCACCGCATCCACGCGCAGCCCGTCGACATGGTATTCCTCCAGCCAGTAGAGCGCGTTGGAATAGAGGAAATTGGCGACCTCGGTGCGGCCGAAATTGTAGATCAGGGTATTCCAGTCGTGATGGAAGCCCTCGCGCGGGTCGGCATGTTCGTAAAGCGCGGTGCCGTCGAACCGCGCGAGCCCATGCGCATCGGTCGGGAAATGGCCCGGCACCCAGTCGAGGATCACCCCCAGCCCCTTGCGATGCGCCGCATCGACCAGGTCGCGGAATTCATGCGGCGGCCCGTGCCGTACGGTGGGCGCGAACAGCCCGACCGGCTGATAGCCCCAGGACCCGTCGAAGGGATGTTCCGACAGCGGCAGGAATTCGAGATGGGTGAAGCCCATATCGGCGACGTAATCGACCAGCTCCTCGGCGGCCTCGCGGTAGGAAAGCGGCCGGTTGCCCTCCCCGGCCCGGCGCCGCCAGGACCCCAGATGCACCTCGTAGATGGAAATCGGCGCGGTCCGGGCGTTGTTGCCGGCGCGGTAGGTCATCCAGGCATCGTCGTGCCAGCCATAGCCGCGGATGTCGCGCACCACGCTTGCGGTCTTCGGCGGATGCTCGGCCCCGAACCCCACCGGGTCGGCCTTGAGCGGCTGCACGCTGCCATCGGCGCCGAGGATCTCGTATTTGTAGCATTCGCCCTCGCCGATGCCGGGCAGGAAGATCTCCCATACCCCGGTGGCGCCGCGCCGCCGCATCGGGTGCCGACGCCCGTCCCAGGCATTGAACGGGCCCACCACCGAGACCCGCCGCGCATTCGGCGCCCAGACCGCGAAATGGGTTCCCGCGATGCCCTCATGGGTCCGGACATGGGCGCCCAGCACCTGCCAGAGCCGCTGATGGGTGCCCTCGCCCAGCAGGTACTCGTCCAGCTCGCCGATCACGGGGCCAAAGCGATAGGGGTCCTCGAACTCCCAGCAATTGCCGCTGCCGTCATGCGCCCGCAGGACATAGGGCGCCTTGCCCGGAACCGGCCCCGCGAAGAGATCGGGCGCCTCGGGATTGCGGGCCAGCGGATGGGTCTTGCCGCCCGAGACCGCCTCGAGCCTCGCCGCGCCGGGCAGGAACGCCGCGACGATGCGGCGGCGGCCCTGCCCATGGGGGCCGAGCACCCCGAACGGATCGTCATGCAACCCCGCCTGCAGGCGAAGCGCGTCTTCCCTGGCCGGAAACGCGGCGCTGAGAGAGGCGGAGGCGGATCTTGTCGTCGTCATGTCCGCGAGCCTATGCCGTCCCGCCCGGGTTGCAAAGGCGATGTCACTCCGCAGCCAGCGGAACGGTGCCCCAGATGTCGGTCATATAGCCGCGGATCGTCCGATCCGACGAGAACCAGCCCGCGCGCGCGGTGTTGCAGGCCGCGATCCGGTGCCAGACCGCCGGATCGGCGAAGGCCGCCTCGGCCCGGCGCTGGGCGTCCCAATAGGCGGTGAAGTCGGAGCAGACCAGGAAATAGTCCTGCCCGGTCAGGTTGGCGACCACCCCGCGATAGCGGTGCTTGTCCGAAGGCGAGAACGCGCCCTGGCTTATCGCCTTCAGCGCGCCGCCCAGCCGGGGATCGGCCTGGATCGCCTGACGGGCGTGATCGGGCACGGCGCGGCGGGCCTCGACCTCCTGGGCGGTCATCCCGAACAGGAAGAAGTTGCGCGCCCCCACCCGGTCGCGGATCTCGACATTGGCGCCGTCGAGCGTGCCGATGGTCGGCGCCCCGTTCAGCGCGAATTTCATGTTGCCGGTACCCGAGGCCTCCTTGCCCGCGGTCGAGATCTGTTCCGACAGATCCGCGGCCGGGATCAGCCGCTCGGCAAGGCTGACATTGTAATTGGGCAGGAACAGCACCTTGAGATAGGGGCTGGTGACCGGATCGGCATTCAGCACCTCGGCCACGTCATTGATCAGATGGATAATCTCCTTGGCGAAGACATAGCCGGGCGCGGCCTTGCCCGCGAAGATCTTGACCCGCGGCACCCAGCCCGCGCCGGGATTGGCCTTGATCTCGCGCCAGAGCGCGACGGTTTCGAGAATGTTCAGATGCTGGCGCTTGTATTCGTGGATGCGCTTGATCTGCACGTCGAACAGCGCCTCGGGATCGACCCGCACCCCCTGCTCGGCCGCCAGCCACTCGGCGAAGTCCTGCTTGTTCTCGCGCTTGGCCTTCGCATAGGCGTCGAGAAAGCCCGGATCCGAGATCGACGCCTCGAGCCGGTCGAGCTGTTCGAGATCGTCGACCCAGCCCTCGCCGATGGTCTCGGTGATCAGTCGGCTGAGCCGCGGATTGGCCGACAGAAGCCAGCGGCGCGGCGTGACCCCGTTGGTCTCGTTGACGATCCGGTCGGGATGCAGCCGGTGCAGATCGGCGAAGACGGTTTCCTTCATCAGATCGGTATGCAGCGCCGAGACCCCGTTGACCTTGTGCGCCATGGTGAAGGCGATCTCGCCCATCTTGACCTCGCCATTCTCGCGCAGCGTGACCCGGCGGCCCGGCATCTCGGCGGCATGGGCCTCGTCGATCCGCTCGATCAGCTGCATGTGGCGCGGCAAGAGCTGGCTCATCAGGTCCTCGGACCAGCGCTCCAGCGCCTCGGGCATCAGCGTGTGGTTGGTATAGCTGAGGCAGCCGCGCGCGGTGGCGATGGCCTGATCGAGCGCCATGCCGCGTTCGTCATGCAGAAGCCGCACCAGTTCCGGCCCGGCAATCGCCGGATGGGTGTCGTTGAGCTGGATCGCGGCCTTCTTCGGCAGATCGGCAAGCGCGCCGCCCTCGGCCTCGAACCGGCGCAGGATGTCGCGAAGCGAGGCGGCAGTGAAGAAATATTCCTGCTTCAGCCGCAATTCCTTGCCCTGCCCGGTGGTGTCGTCGGGATAGAGCACGCGGCTGATGGTACGGGCCAGCGCCTCGGGCTCGGCCGCGGCGGCATATTCGCCGCGATTGAACCGCGCCAAATCGAAGCCGTGGAGCGGCTGCGCCGACCACAGCCTCAGCGTATTGGCCCAGCGCCCCTTCCAGCCGATGATCGGCGTGTCGAAGGCGGCGGCGATCACCGCCTCGGCACCGGTCCAGACCGCGCGGCCGTCCTTCTGGGTGACCTCGCCGCCGAAGCGGATCTCCTGGGCGACATCGCGGCGCTCGAATTCCCAGGCATGGAACTGGCTCAGCCAGTCCTCGGGCTCCTCGATCTGGCGGCCGTCCTGGAAGGACTGGCGGAACAGCCCGTTCTCGTAGCGGATGCCATAGCCGAAGGCCGGGCAGCCGATGGTCGCGAGCGATTCCATGAAACAGGCGGCCAAGCGGCCGAGGCCGCCATTGCCAAGCGCGGCATCGGGTTCGTTCTGGATCACCGCGTCGAAGTCCAGCCCCAGATCGGCCAGCGCGGTCCCCGCCTGCTCTTCGAGGCGCAGGTTGACGATGGCGTCTTCCAGCAGGCGGCCGATCAGGAATTCCATCGACAGGTAATAGACGCGCTTGGGCTGCGCGGCCCGCGTCGCACGATTGGCCGCGAACCATCGGTCGACCAGCCGGTCGCGTACCGCCAGGGACAGCGCGATGCGCCAGTCGTGCAATGTGGCATGGCCGGGATCGGTGCCAAGCTCGTAGGCGAGATGGCGCAGGATGGAATCGCGCATGTCGGCGGCGGTCAAGGAATAGGCCTCCATCTTTGGAAATGTCGGAATGCGATGTTGTCGCGATATGGAAGGAAAAGGCCCTCCGCTTCAAGCGCGAGTTCGTTCGGAACCGAGAAATGCCGACTTCCGCGCCGAAGCGGCCGGTCTGCGTCCCTTTTCCGGGCACTGTCCGAAACGCCCTTTCGCACCGCCCTTTCGCATCGCCGCCGCACGGGAGGCTGCGAACGGACGAGGCGTCGCTCCCGGCGCGCGGCGCCCCGCCGGATCGGGACTGCGCCCGCAAGGGCCCGCGCCGGCGGCCGGATGGAGGGGGGCGGTTTCGATAAAACACTTATAGGTTGTTTTTAGTCGATACTTTTTTATTTAAGATTGTGCAATCCTGTGCCACACTGGTCGTCAAGGCGCAACTGAGACCCGTTCCCTTCCGGACCGCATCCAGGTTCGGACCGGGCAGAGAGGTTCAAGCCGCGCGCCCGATCTGCGGTATGCCGCGTTTTCCGCGCTCCGCCAAGTTTGGTTCCGTGTTTCGTTCCCGTGTTTGGTTCCGTCGGCAGGCCCTTCGCCCGCCGGCCCCGAAACCGACGCCCGCGGCATTGCCACCGGCAGGCCGCATAGCAGCAACCACAGGACAGGCAGCATTCCCTTGACGCAGTTCCCGAAACGCATTCTCGTCACCGGCGGCGCCGGGTTCATCGGCTCGCATCTGTGCAGGGCACTTCTGGCCATGGGCCATGCGGTGACCTGCCTCGACAATTTCTCGACCGGGCGCGAGGCCAATATCGCCCCCCTGCGCGGCAGGCCCGGTTTCACGCTGCTGCGCCATGACGTGACGCAGCCGCTGGATCTCGATGTCGACGAGATCTACAACCTCGCCTGCCCGGCTTCGCCCGCCCATTACAGCCGCGATCCGGTACAGACCGCCAAGACCTCCGTGATCGGCACGTTGAACCTGCTCGAGCTTGCCCGGCGCAGCGGCGCGCGGCTGCTGCAATGTTCGACCTCCGAGGTCTATGGCGATCCGCTGGTCCATCCTCAGACCGAGGACTATTGGGGCCATGTCAATCCGATCGGACCGCGGGCCTGCTATGACGAAGGCAAGCGCTGTGCCGAAACGCTGATCTTCGATTTCCGGCGGCGCTACGATCTCCCGGTCAAGGTGGCGCGGCTGTTCAACGTCTACGGCCCCGGCATGCGCCCGGATGACGGCCGGGTGGTGTCGAATTTCGCGATGCAGGCGCTGACCGGCGCGCCGCTCACCGTCTATGGCGATGGCAGCCAGACCCGCTCCTTCTGCTATGTCTCGGACATGGTCGAGGCGCTGGTCAGGCTGATGGCGACACCGCCCGCCGTGACCGGGCCGATCAATCTGGGCAATCCCGCCGAGATGCGGGTGATCGACCTCGCCCGGACCGTGTTGCGGCTGACCGGCGCGCGGGCGCCGCTGGTCTTTCGCCCGCTGCCCTGCGACGACCCGGTGCAGCGCAGGCCCGATATCGCCCGGGCCCGGGCGGTGCTGGGCTGGTCGCCCGCGGTCGGGCTCGAGACCGGGCTGCGCGCCACGCTCGACCGCTTCGCGGCCGAAAGCCTGCCCCCGGCGCCGGAGGCATGCCCCGTCTTGCCCGCCATCCCCGCCGCTCCTCTGGACATCGGCCTGGCCCTGGGCTGAGTGCAGCCGCGATGTGACGCGGCCCCTGCCCCCACCGCGCGTCGTCGCCCCCTGCGGCGCGCGGACGGGACCGGGGGCTCCGACGTGATGCGAAACACGGCCGATGGCGAAGCGGCAGGCCTTCGGCGGAAAGAAGCGAGGCCGCCGCCTGCTGTCAGGGATCGCCGGATTTCGCCCCGAACTCCTTATAATTGACACAAACTTGCGATGATCTCGGCCGGGCCGGGGCCGCCTCCTGCGGCCTCGCCGCCCCGCCGAGGAAGACCGCATGCCTGCCGACCCGCCGATCCGCCGATCCACCCTGTCCACCGCCCGGCTGCTGCGGGCAAGACGGCTGCTGCCGCGCAGCCGGATCGAGGCGCTCGCCGCGGCGGCCGCGCTGGTGGTGATGCTGGGCGCCATCGCCGTCATCGCCTTCGACATCCGCGACCGCGAGGCCCACCTGCACGATATCACGGCCGAAACGGCGCAGTCGGAATTGACCCGTCTCGAGATGGAGCATGCCGAGCTGCATACCGCGATTTACATGGCGGATCGGGGGGTGATGCCGCTTGACCGGCTCCGGCTCGATTTCGCCAATTTCCGCGCGCAGGCGAAACTGGTGACCGAGACCGCCTCCTTCGCCGAGCCGCTGCGGCGGTCCGGGCTCGGAGGACAGGCCGACCGGATCGCCGATGCGTTGCGCCAGATGACCGATGCCTTTGCCGGAAACGACGCCGACCTGCGGGCGCGGCTGCCCGACCTGTCGCGGACCATCGACGCGATCGACACCGATGTGCGGCGTTATTCGGCCGCCGGATCGGGACTTCTGGTCAGTTCGCATCTGAGCGAGCATGCCCATGTCGAGCGGCTCGAAACCCTGCTGGCGCTGATCGGTCTGGCCCTGATCGTGCTGCTCCTGGCGGGGATGGCGGCGCTGGGCCGGCTGAACCAACGGATGCGGAGCCGCAGCCGCGAACTGCACGCGACCGGCTCGCGGCTGAATGCCGTCGTCACCACCGCGCTCGACGCCGTGATCGTGACCGACGAAGCCGGAACCGTGCTGGAATTCAACGCCGCCGCCGAAGCCATCTTCGGCCATGCGCGCGACGAGGTGCTCGGCCGCCCGCTGGAACAGACCCTGGCGCTGAGCGCCGCTATCAGGCGGGGCGGAGAGGCGACCGGCCGCATCGAACTGCCCGCGCAACGCAAGTCGGGCACCGGTTTCCCCGCAGAGATCTCGTTCGGCCGCGCGGTGACCGATGACGGGACGGTCTTCGTCATCTTCCTGCGCGACATCTCCGAGCGCAAGCGCGTCGAAACCGAACTGACCGCCGCCCGCGACCGGGCGCTGGCGGGCGAGAAGGCCAAGGCGCGGCTGCTGGCGGTGATGAGCCACGAGATGCGCACGCCCCTGAACGGTCTGCTCGGCACGATGGAGCTTTTGCAGCGCAGCCCTCTGGACGATGCCCAGCGCCAGTATCTCGACATCATGTCCTGTTCGGGCGAAATCCTGCTGCACCATGTCGAGGATGTGCTGGAAGTCTCTCGGATCGATGCCGGGCGCTCGAAAACCCGGATCACCGATTTCGACCTGACTGCGAAGCTCGGGCGTCTGGTGGCGCTGCATCAGCCGCTGGCGGCCGAGCGCGACACCCGGCTCGCGCTCGAGATCGACGCCGGCCTTGGCGCCGGTCGTGGCATGGTGCGGGGCGACGCGCAGCGGCTGCGTCAGATCGTGATCAACCTGATCTCGAACGCGGTCAAGTTCACCCGCGGCGGCCGGGTCACGGTCTCGGCCAGGCGCCGCTCGCGCGAGATGATCGAGATCCGCGTTGCCGATACCGGCATCGGCATCGCCCCCGAGGACCAGCCGCGGATCTTCGACGAGTTCTTCACCGCCGATGCCACCTACAGGCGCGAGGAAGGCGGCACCGGGCTGGGACTGGCCATCGTCGCCCGTCAGGTCGGATTGCTCGGCGGGCGGATCGAGGTCTCCAGCCAACCGGGCCAGGGCAGCACCTTCACCGTGACGCTCCCGCTTCCCGAGGCCACCGCCGCGGCCGAGCCCGCCGCACCGCACCCGGCCGCCCCCTGCCCGGCCCGGCCGCTCGACGTGCTGGTGGTCGAGGACAACCGCGTCAACCGCTTCATCGCGCGCCGCCTGCTCGAGGGGCTCGGGCACCGCGTCACTGAGGCCATCGACGGGCTCGACGGGGTCGAGACCGCAGCCGCGCGGCAGTTCGACGTGATCCTGATGGATATCAGCATGCCGCGGCTCGACGGCATCGAGGCGGCCCGGCGCATCCGCGCGGCCGAAGGCCCGCCGCCCCGGATCGTGGCGATGACCGCCCATGCCCTGCCCGAGGATCTGGCCCGTTTCCATGCTGCCGGGATGGAGGATGTGGCGCTGAAGCCGGTCTCGCGCGGGCGGCTGAGCGAGCTTCTGGGCGAGGTGCCGGGGGCGGCGACACAGTGCAAGACGGCCCCTGCCGCCATGGTGCCAGAGCCCGGGCGCGACGCGCCGGCAGACAAGCCCCACCGCGCCGCAAGCTGACACCTCGGATCCGGCAGGCAGCGTGTGCCCCGGGCCGGACGGGACCGGAGCGCGCCGAAACAGCGCCGGGGCCGGTCCAGCAGTGTATGGACTAAGCGGCGCCATGGCGGCCAGACGGACTGCCGCCGACCAATTCGGGCGCCATGCGTCCGGAGCAGAGTCGGCGCGAACCTCCGGCGGCCGACGCCTCAGGTCCGCTCGGCGCGGGAGGGCATCTCTGTATCGACCCACTGAAAACCTGCTCATGCTACAAGGGAGAACGTAGCCATGAGTAAGACGATGGACGACAGCATCAAGCGGTGGACGGCGAAGCGTAAAACGGCGCTCGTCATCGAGATCATCCAAGGCAAGACGACCGCGTCGGAGGCAAGCCGGTCCTTCGACCTGACGCCCTCCGAGATCGAGGGCTGGGTCGAGGATGCCAAGCGCGGCATGGAGAACTCGCTGCGCGCCAACCCGCTCGACATCCGCGAGCAATACGAGAAGCAGCTCCGGGACCTGCAGGAAGCCTATGGAGAGGCGATGCTGGAGCTGCGGGCGCGAAAAAAGCTGCAGGCCCTGCTGGATGCGCAGGACGGGAATTGATCCGTCGCACCCAGCAGGGCCTCATTGCCGAGGGCGTCGTTGTGTCCGTCGCCAAGCTGTGTGCCTGGTTCGGCATCCCGAGGCGGACGGTCTACTACAAGCCGGTGAAGGCTGCGCCTAAGGTCGAGGCCCGCTTTTCCGAGCCGATCAAGAAGCTGATCGAGGAAGAGCCGTCCTTTGGCTATCGGACCGTGGCTTGGCTCCTGGGGTTCAACAAGAACACCGTGCAGCGGATCTTCCAGATCAAGGGCTGGCAGGTGCGCAAGCGTGCCGTGGGCATGCGGCCTCGCATCCAGGCCGTGCCGTCGGTTGCGGCTGCGCCGAACGAGCGCTGGTCGACGGATCTCGCCCGTATCTGGACGGGCAAGGACGGCTGGGCTTCCTTGGCGTTGGTGATCGACTGCCACAACCGAGAGTTGCTGGGCTGGCATCTGTCGAAGTCCGGCAAAGCCACGACCGCCAGCGCCGCCCTCGAGCACGCCCTGATCGCCAGGTTCGGCACTTTGGGCAAGGTCGAGAAAGAGTTCCTGCTGAGGTCGGACAACGGTCTGGTCTTCACCAGCCACCACTTCACCAAGATCGCCCGCAGCTACGGTCTGAAGCAGGAGTTCATCACCCCACACTGTCCCCACCAGAACGGCATGGTCGAACGCTTCATCCGGACGCTGAAGGAGCAATGCGTGCATCGCCACCGTTTTGAGACCATCCAGCACGCGATGCGCGTCATCGGTGACTGGATCAGCTTCTACAACAAACGCCGCCCTCATCAGGCCCTTGCCATGCGCACGCCTGCCGAGGCATTCACATTAGCGGCTTAACCTGAGCAGATTCAGCTGGGTCGATACAATCTCTGGCCGCATCCACCGAATATGTCGAAGACACCGCTCCCCCGGCTGGAACGGAGGTCAAAAGCAAGACCGTGAAAGACGAGCTCTCCGCCCGGCTCCGCGCATGCTCTGCCGAGCGCAGCGCGCTCCAGGACAGGAAGGCCGACCGCCTAAGCCTGAGCCGCGGACAGATGAACCCGATCAGCCTGCTCGATGACGTCATTGCACAAAATCGGGCGGGGCTTGCCTGACGGCCTCCGCCTTGCAGCGGATGGGACCGTCGGGAGACAGCGCCCCCGCCGTGATCTCATCTGCGATTTAATTTGTCGCCCCGAGCGCCCTGAGCATCAGGACCCGATTGCGATATTGGCGTTCCGATCGGCACAGCTGGCCCTGGCTACGCAAGCGTTCCGCATCACGAGCTGCGCCCGCCCCGGCACTGCGCCGCCTCTACAGGGTCGGAACCGCCCTGCCCGCGATGGGGCGGCGCGGGACATATACCACCCCGGCCCGCCGCCGTGACCGCCCCGACTGGCGGCTCAGCCGCTGTTCCGACTGCCCTCGTCGAAGAGGTCGAGCTGTTTTTCCGCAGCCGCCTCCGCCCTGGGCTCGAGACCTGACAGCGTGATCCCCAGCAGCCGCACCGGCCGCGGGAAGGGATGAAGACCGGCCAGAAGCTGCCGCGCGACCTCCAGCATCTCGGCGGTCTCGGTCAGCGGCCGCGACAAGGTGCGCCGCCGGGTGACCTGCTCGAAATCGGTGAACCGGACCTTTACCGTCACCGTCCGCCCCGCCAGCCCCTTC
Source organism: Rhodovulum sulfidophilum DSM 1374 (assembly GCF_001633165.1). Lineage (NCBI taxonomy): Bacteria > Pseudomonadati > Pseudomonadota > Alphaproteobacteria > Rhodobacterales > Paracoccaceae > Rhodovulum > Rhodovulum sulfidophilum. The sequence goes on from NZ_CP015418.1 coordinate 2,870,418, forward strand.
TCGGCGCAGGGCCGGGACAGCTTGGCCGCCAGCCGCGCCAGCACCTCGGTCGCGGCCTCGAAGGCGCTCAGGTCCTCCGACAGCGTGGTCTCGGCCCCGATCGACTTGCGCGGCCGGTCGGGCCGGACTGGACGCAGGTCGATCCCCCGCGAGATCGCATGGTAATGCGCGGCCGACGATCCGAAATGCGCCTGCAGAAAAGCGAGGCTCTTTGCTCTCAGATCGGCCCCGCTGCGAATGCCGAGCCTCAGCATCTTCGCCTCGGTCACCGGCCCGACACCATGGAACCGTCCGACCGGCAGCCCCGCCACGAAGGCCGCGGCGCGATGCGGCGGGATCACCGTCAGACCGTCGGGCTTGTTCTGGTCCGAGGCAAGCTTGGCGAGAAACTTGTTGTAGCTGACCCCGGCGGAGGCGGTCAGCCCGGTCGCCGCGCGGATCCTGGCCCGGATCTCCTCTGCGATCTCGCTGGCCGGCCGACCGTCGGCGCAAGCCTGGCTGACGTCGAGATAGGCCTCGTCCAGCGACAGCGGCTCGACGAGATCCGTATACTCCGCAAAGATGGCGTGAATATCGGCCGAGACCCCGCGATAGACCTCGAACCGGGGCGGCACGAAAATCAGCTCGGGACATTTGCGCAGCGCCGTCACCGACGGCATCGCCGAGCGCACCCCGAATTCCCGCGCCTCGTAACTCGCCGCCGCCACCACGCCGCGGGCCCGGCCATGCCCGACCGCGACCGGCCGATCGCGAAGCTCGGGCCGATCGCGCTGTTCGACCGAGGCGAAAAAGGCATCCATGTCGACATGGATGATGCGCCGCGGCGGGTCGCTCTTGGCATCGGCCGGACCCCGTCCCGGCCCCGCCGCGTTCTCCCGGCTCTCGCCGCCACACATCGCGCAACCCTCCCGGAGCCCGTCCCATCGGCGCAGGGGGCAAGATGCGCCACGCCTGCCCGCCCGTGCAGACCGCGCCGATCATAGCGGGATACAGGACCGGCCTCAACGCCGCCTCGGCTCCGCCCGACCAGGCCCGGACAGCTCCCTGACGGCAAGCCTTCCGCGGGGGCAATCCCCTTAACCGGATTTTGAAGAAGTTCTCGCTATAGATGCAAAACCAAGTAATGTCCCGCTGTTCCTCATTCCCCGGAGAGAAGTGATCGCCATGTTCGGAAGGCCCAGGAAATCTGCACAGGAGAAAGAGGCTCATGCGCTCGCAGAGGCCTTCATGGCGGTGATCGACCAGACCCAGGCGACGATCCAGTTCTCACCGGACGGCACAATCCTAACCGCGAATACCAATTTCCTCAAAGCGCTCGGCTATACGCTGGACGAAGTCGTGGGCAAGCACCATTCGATGTTCGTCGACCCGGCCTATGTCAAGACTGAAGCCTATCGGAATTTCTGGAAGGCACTCGCCAGCGGCAAGGCATTCACCGACCAGTTTCCGCGCGTCCACAAGAATGGGCAGGTGATCTGGATCCAGGCCACCTATGGGCCATGTGTCGACGAAAGCGGCCGCGCTTCCCGGGTGATCAAGATCGCCACCGACGTCACCGAGCGTCAGCACGGGGTCGATGCCATTGCCAAAGGGCTCGAACGATTGCAGGAACGCGATCTGTCCCATCGCGTTCCCCATTCCAACCTCCCCGACATCGAGATCCTCGGCAAGGCCTACAACACCGCCGTCGCCCAGCTTGCCTCTGCATTGTCGGCGGTCAAGCACCTCTCCGACAAGGTCGAACGCACGGCCCGCGAGGTGGGCGATGCCTCCTCGCACCTGTCCCAGCGTACCGAAACCCAGGCGGCCACGCTGGAACAGACGGCCGCCGCGATCGAGGAACTGACCTCTAATGCCCGCTCGACCGCCGCATTGGCCAAGGAAGTCGAGGCATCGGCCAGCAGTGCCCAGAACACCGCAGAAGCCGGCGGCAAGATCGTCGAGGACGCGGTCGGCGCGATGTCGAATATCGAAACCTCCTCGCGCAAGATCAGCCAGATTCTGGGCGTCATCGACGATATCGCCTTCCAGACCAATCTTCTGGCCCTGAACGCAGGGGTCGAGGCGGCCCGCGCCGGCGATGCCGGCCGGGGCTTCGCCGTGGTCGCTTCCGAGGTCCGCGCCCTGGCCCAGCGTGCCAGCGATGCGGCCGGTGAGATCAAGGGGCTGGTCCATGAAAGCTCGGAAAGCGTCAAGCAGGGGGTCGGACAGGTCAGCAGCGCGGGCGAGCAGTTGAAGAAGATCATCGCGGCCGTGGCCGGCATCAACAGCCATATCGGCCAGATCGCAACAGGCGCCACCGATCAGTCCTTCACCCTGAGCGAGATCAATACCGGTGTCTCGCAGCTCGACACGGTCACCCAACAGAACGCAGCCATGGTCGAGGAATCAACGGCGGCCAGTCAGGTCCTCGCCAGCGACGCCCAGGATCTCGGCCGTCAGGTCTCGCTTTTCCAGACCGAAGAGGGCCCGCGTTTCAACGCCTCCGGCCATCGTTCGAACCGGAACGCCGCCTGACCGCGGAACGCCCGGTCGCGCGCGGGCTCGGTATGCGCGCGTAGCCTGCCGCCCGACGCAGCCTTGCTGCTGTCGCAAGCCCCTGCGCCTCGGCAGACAGATGCGGCACAGGGGGGAAAGGCTCAAGGCATGCCCGGCGGCGCGGTGCGAGCGGCCTTTCCCATCCGCTCCCTTGCGGAGGAGCGTCCGTGTCAGACCAGCCGCCCGGCCTCCAGATGCAGGGTCCGGTCCATGCGCGCGGCAAGATCGAGGTTGTGGGTCGCGATCAGCGCGGCCAGCCCGGTCTCGCGCACCAGCTCCATCAGCGCCCCGAAGACCGTATCGGATGTGCCCGGGTCGAGATTGCCGGTGGGCTCGTCCGCCAGCAAAAGCCGCGGCCGGTTGGCCAGGGCCCGGCAGAAGGCGACGCGCTGCTGTTCGCCCCCCGACAGCGCTGCGGGCCGGTGCCCGGCGCGGGGCGCGATGCCGACACGGGTCAGAAGATCCATCGCCCGCGCCTCGGCCGCCCCATGCGGCATGCCCGCGGCGAGTTGCGGCAACACGATATTTTCCAGCGCGGTGAATTCGGGCAGCAGGTGGTGAAACTGGTAGACGAAGCCGATATCGGCCCGGCGCGCCGCCGTCCTGCGGCGGTCGCTCTGACCGGTCATGTCGGCCCCGGCGATCCGCACCGCGCCGCTATCGGGCGTGTCGAGCAGCCCGGCGATGTGCAGAAGCGTCGATTTGCCCGCGCCCGATGGCGCAACCAGCGCCACCACCTCGCCGGGCACGACCCTCAGCGTGGCGCCCCGCAACACCGTGACCTCTCCGGGCAGGCCGCGATTGTAGCATTTCTCGATCGCCTCGAGGCTCAGCACGGGCTCACTCATAACGCAGCGCCTCGACCGGGTTCATCCGGGCCGCACGGCGGGCCGGAAACAGGGTGACGACAAAGGACAGGCCCAGCGACAGGATCACCGCCGACAGCACATCCTTCAGTTCCAGCTTGGCGGGCAGGTTGTAGATGCCCCGGATCGAAGGGTCCCAGACGCCCCCGCCCGCCACGTAGTTCACGAAGGAGAAGATCGGGTCGATATAGATCGCGAAGAGGCAGCCAAGCGCCACCCCGAAGGCGGTGCCGATCAGCCCGACCGAAGAGCCGCAGATGAAGAAGACCCGGAGGATCGAGCCTTCCGACAATCCCATGGTGCGCAGGATGCCGATGTCGCGGCCCTTGTTCTTGACCAGCATGATCAGCCCCGAGACGATGTTCATGGTCGCGATCAGCACGAGGATCGAGAGGATGATGAACATCACGTTATCCTCGACATCGAGCGCGCGCAGGAACGACCCCGAAGCGTCCCGCCAGCTCCAGATCAGCGCCCGCTCGCCCGCCGCGCGCAAGAGCGCGGGCGTCAGATCGTCGACATGTTCGGGATCCTCGACCATCACCTCGAACTCGTCGGCAACGCCCTCGCGGTTGAAATAGCTCTGGGCCTCGGCGAAGGGCATGTAGACCCGGGTGCGGTCGATATCGTAGCGCCCGGCGGTGAAGATATAGGTGACCTCATAGGCCTTCACCCGGGGCGAGGTGCCGAAGGGCGTCTTGACCCCGTCGGGCGAGATCAGCCGGACCCGGTCGCCGATGCCGACCCCCAGCTCGCGCGCCACGCCCGAACCGATGGCGATGCCCTCGCCGAACCGCTGGAGCGTGCCCGCATGTGCCTCGGGATGGGCGATGCGCGGGATCGTGGCCAGATCGGCGGGCGCGATGCCGAAGACCTCGACCCCCGCGGTGCCGCCGGGCGCGGCCGCCATCACCTGGCCCTTGATCAGCGGCGCTACCCGGGTCACGCCGTTCACGGCGCGCAGCCTCTCGGCGATGGGCTCGTAATCGGCAATGGTGCGGCTCCGCACACCGGAGGCGTTGACCTCGCTCGCGGCATAGACCGTGACATGGGCATTGGCGCCGAGGATGGTATCGACGAATTCCTCGCGAAAGCCCGACCGCACGGCCAGCGTCGCGATCAGCGCGAAGACCGCAAGCGTGATGCCCGCGAGGCTGATCCAGGTCATGGTACTGACCCCGCCCTCGGCCTTGCGGGCGCGCAGATAGCGCCAGGCGATCATCCATTCGAAACGGGCGAAGGGGACGGCGGTCATGGGCTCTCCGGTCGCTGTGCCGGGCGCACCAAGCAGGATTTGGCGGTCAGGGTCAAGAGAGCGTCCGGTCTCCCTCGGCTTCGTGATTTCAGGAAGGCGCCGGATCGTGTTGCCGGCTCTGCCCGCGTCCCGGGCTTCGGTCCGGCGGCACCCTCGACGGGCGGAAACAGCGCCAGACCGGCTGGGTCTTGGCCCGGCTCCGGCTTCGGCAGACGTTTCCGGCCTGCGCGGCCGTCATCGGCGCAGGGTTCTTGGGCTCGACCGGGCGGGACTGCCGCTCCTCCAATGCCGGCAGACCCTCGTCAGCTTCAGGCGCGCCGCAGCACGGCCAGCCAGGCCTGGCTTCGACGCCCCGAGACGACAGGACCGGCCGGGGACACAAAAAAGCCGGCGCGACCATTGTCCGCGCCGGCTTTCATCTTGACGCTCCGGGCGTTGCCCTCGGGACCCGCCGTTCAAAGCCAAGTATGGAAGCTCGATTTCGCCATCGGTTCCCAATGCGAGCCGGTGCGGTGGGGCGCGTAGATCTCGGCGACCCGGGCGACGGCGGCTTCGGGGCTCATCTCCTCGCTTTCGCCGGTCCGGCGCGAGGTCAGCTCGACCACGCCGGTCTTGAGCCCGCGCGGGCCGACGGTGATCCGCCAGGGCAGGCCGATCAGGTCCATGGTGGCGAATTTGGCCCCGGCGCGTTCCTCGCGATCGTCGTAAAGCGGCTCGAGCCCCTTGTCGCTCAGCGCCTGGTAAAGCCCCTTGCAGGCCGCGTCGGCCTCGGCATCGCCCTGCTTGAGATTGACGATGCCGCAATGGAAGGGCGTGACCCCCTCGGGCCAGATGATGCCCCGGTCATCGTGATTGGCCTCGATCAGCGCGCCGACCAGACGCGACACGCCGATGCCGTGGCTGCCCATGTGGACCGGCACCCGCTCGCCCTTGTCATTGACGACGGTGGCGCCCATCGCCTCGGAATACTTGGTGCCGAAATAGAAGATCTGGCCGACCTCGATCCCGCGCGAGGTCTTGCGGCGGTCCTCGGGGATGGCGCTGTAAAGCGCCTCGTCATGGGTCTCGTCGGTGCGGGCATAGGGCGTGGTCCATTCCGTCACGATCTGCGCGCATTCGGCACGGTCGTCGTAATCGACCTGGCGGTCGCCGAAGGTCAGATCAAGAATGGCCTTGTCATAGAAGACCTCGGATTCGCCGGTCTCGGCGAGCACCAGGAATTCATGGGTGTCGTCGCCGCCGATCGGCCCGCTATCGGCCCGCATCGGCAGCGCCTTCAGGCCCATCCGTTCATAGGTGCGCAGATAGCTGACCATGTGCCGGTTATAGGCATGGATCGCGCTGTCACGGTCGATGTCGAAATTGTAGCCGTCCTTCATGTAGAATTCGCGGCCCCGCATCACCCCGAAGCGCGGACGGACCTCGTCGCGGAACTTCCACTGGATGTGGTAGAGCGTCAGCGGCAGGTCCTTGTAGCTGGCCACATGGGTCCGGAAGATGTCGGTGATCATCTCCTCGTTGGTGGGGCCATACAGCATGTCGCGGCCGTGCCGGTCGGTGATCCGCAGCATCTCGGGGCCATAGGCGTCGTAGCGACCGCTTTCGCGCCACAGATCGGCCGATTGCAGGGTCGGCATCAGCATCGGGATATGGCCCGCGCGGATCTGTTCCTCGTGGACGATGGCCTCGATCTTCTTGAGCACCTTGAAGCCCAGCGGCAGCCAGGAATAGATCCCCGCCGCCTGCTGGCGGATCATGCCCGCGCGCAGCATGTAGCGGTGGCTGGCGATCTGGGCTTCGGAAGGGGTCTCCTTCAGGACGGGCAGGAAATAGCGGGACAGGCGCATTTTCGGATCGGGCCTCGTGAATTGACGTCCCTGCCCTCCTATGTCATCGCGGGCGACCAGACAAGCGCCGCACTTGCGCGGCGCCCCGGTCTGGGTCAATACGGAATGCAACCGATACGGGAGAGGACGCATGGGCTTGCCGGTCCGGGCGCAGGCAAAATACTGGGGTATCGCGGCAGCGGTGATCGTTCTGATCCTGATGCTGCTGGGCGATGTGATGATGCCGTTCCTGGTGGGCATGGCGGTGGCCTATTTCCTCGACCCGGTCGCCGACCGGCTGGAACGGGTGGGCCTGTCGCGGGTGGGCGCGACGGTGACGATCACGCTTTGCGCGCTGGTGATCTTCGTGCTGGGCGCGCTTCTGGTCTTGCCGACGCTGATCGACCAGGCGGTGGCCCTGGCCAATGCCGCGCCCGACATCGCGGGCCATTTCCACGCCTTCCTGACCGAACGCTTCCCGTCGCTGGCCGATAACGGCTCGACCATCCGCAAGACCCTGACCGGTATCGGCGAGGCGGTGCAGGCCAAGGGCGGCGAGCTTCTGAACGGGCTGCTGACCTCGGTCGTGGGCATCGTCGATCTGGTCGTGCTGATCGTGCTGGTGCCGGTCGTGACCTTCTACCTGCTGATGGACTGGGACCGGATGGTGGCCGAGGTTGACAAGCTGTTGCCGCTCGACCATGCACCGGTGATCCGCCGTCTCGCGGGCGAGGTCGACCGGACGCTGGCGGGCTTCATCCGCGGACAGGGCACGGTCTGCCTGATCCTGGGAGTCTTCTATGCCGTGGCGCTGGGGCTTCTGGGCCTGAATTACGGGCTGATCGTGGGCTTTGTCGCCGGGATGATCTCGTTCGTTCCCTATGTCGGCGCGGTCGTGGGCGGCACGCTGGCGCTGGGGCTGGCGCTGTTCCAGTTCTGGGGCGAATGGTGGATGATCGCGATCGCGGGCGGCATCTTCATCGCGGGCCAGCAGGTCGAGGGCCATGTCCTGACGCCGAAACTGGTCGGCGGCTCGGTCGGGCTGCATCCGGTCTGGCTGATCTTCGCGCTGTCGGCCTTCGGCTCGCTGTTCGGCTTCGTCGGCCTTCTGGCGGCGGTGCCGGTGGCGGCCTCGCTGGGGGTTCTCACCCGCTTTTCCATCGCGCAATACAAGGACAGCCGGCTCTATCGCGGCACATCGGGCCAGACCGGACCGGAGGCGGCCTCCGGAGAGCGCGCCTCCAATGAGGACCGGGACTGAGATGGCCCGGCAGCTCGCCTTCGACCTTCCCGTGCGCCCCGCCCGCGGCCGCGCCGCCTTTTTCGTCGCCCCCGCCAATGCGCTGGCGGTGCAGCAGATCGAGGGCTGGCAGGACTGGCCCGCGCGCAAGCTGGTGCTGATCGGCTCCGAGGGCTCGGGCAAGACCCATCTGGTGCATGTCTGGGCCGATCTCGCCGCGGCCGAGGTGATCCATGCCCGCGACCTGCCCCAGGCCGAACTGCCGGCGCTGGCCGCCCATGGCGCGATCGCGGTCGAGGATGCCGACCGCATCGCCGGGCGGATGCAGGCCGAGGACGCGCTGTTCCACCTGCACAACCTGCTGGCCGCGGAGGGCGGCACGCTGCTGATGACCGCGCGCCGCGCGCCGCTGGAATGGGGCCTGCAGCTGCCCGACCTGGCCAGCCGGGTGCAGGCCGCCGCGACCGCCCATCTCGCGCCGCCCGACGACGCGCTGCTGGCCGCGGTACTGGTCAAGCTGTTCGCCGACCGCCAGATCGCCGTCGGCCCCGACCTCATCGGCTATCTCGTCGGGCGCATGGAACGCTCTTTCTCGGCCGCCGCCGAGACCGTGGCCGCGATCGACCGCGAGGCGCTGGCCAGCGGCCGCAAGCCCGGCCTGCGCCTGGCCCGCGAAGTGCTGGACAAAGACCCCGGGCGGGGCGATTAAGTGTCACTGATCCTTCACAGTGATTGCCCATAAGCGCCGCCATGACCCAAGCCGATTTTCTGGTTGCCCCGTTTCCGGACGCCGTCGAGATCCCCGAACCGCAACGGCTCGGACCGAAGCGGTTCTATAACCGCGAGCTGTCCTGGCTCGGATTCAACTGGCGGGTTCTCGAAGAAGCCTCCAATCCGCGGGTGCCGCTGCTCGAACGGGTGCGCTTCCTGTCGATCTCGGCCACCAATCTGGACGAATTCTACACGGTGCGGGTGGCAGGCCTGCGCGAGCTGGCCAAGAAGGGCAGCATCGTGCCGGCCGCCGACGGTCTCACCCCGGCCGAGCAGCTGGTGCAGATCGACCGCAACGCGCGCAAGCTGCTGCAATCGCAACAGACCGCCTGGAACAAGCTCAAGCGCGAGATGGAGGATGCCGGCATCCATATCCTCACCCGCGCCCGGCTGACCGCGGCCGACCGTGCGCATCTTGAAGAATATTTCCTGCAGAAGGTGTTTCCGGTGCTCTCGCCTCTGGCGATCGACCCGGCGCATCCCTTCCCCTTCATCCCCAATACCGGCTTCTGCTTGGCGCTGCAGCTTGAACGCGAGCGCGACGGTCATCCGCTGCAGGCGCTGTTGCCGATCCCGCACCAGATCCAGCGTTTCGCGCGGCTGCCTGCCGAGGACGGCCAGCAGCGCTTCCTGCCGATGGAGGAATTGCTGCTGGTGCATCTGAACTCGCTCTTCCCGGGCTATCGCGAGGTCGGAAGCTGCACCTTCCGGGTGCTGCGCGACAGCGATCTCGAGGTCGAGGACGAGGCCGAAGACCTGGTGCGCGAATTCGAGGTGGCGCTGAAACGCCGCCGCCGCGGCGAGGTGGTGCGGATGAAGATGTCGGCGGGCGCCCCCGAGGAGCTCCGCTCGGTCATCATCCGCGAGCTGCACATCACCGAGGAAGAGGTGATCGAGGTGCGCGGCATCATCGGCGTGGCCGATCTGAAGGAACTCGTGATCGACGAGCGGCCCGACCTGCTCTGGGTGCCCTTCACGCCGCGGGTGCCGGAACGCGTCCAGGACCATGACGGCGACATGTTCGCCGCGATCCGGCAGAAGGACATGCTGCTGCACCACCCCTACGAGACCTTCGACATGGTGGTGCGCTTCCTGCAGCAGGCCGCGCGCGACCCGGATGTGGTGGCGATCAAGCAGACGCTCTACCGGACCTCGAAGAATTCGCCCATCGTCGAGGCGCTGTGCGAGGCGGCCGAGGACGGCAAGTCGGTCACCGCGCTGGTCGAGCTGAAGGCCCGCTTCGACGAGGCCGCGAACATCCGCCAGTCGCGCCGGCTGGAACGCTCGGGCGCGCATGTGATCTACGGCTTCATCAACTACAAGACCCATGCCAAGATCAGCACCGTCGTCCGGCGCGAGGGCGACCGGCTGGTGACCTATACCCATTACGGCACCGGCAACTACCACCCGATCACCGCCCGGATCTATACCGACCTGTCGCTGTTCACCTGCGACGAGGCGCTTGGGCGCGACGCGACCAAGGTCTTCAACTATGTCGGCGGCTATGCCGAGCCCGCGCATCTGGAGAACCTGTCGATCTCGCCGCTGTCGCTGAAATCGACGCTGATGCAGCGGATCGCCGAGGAGGCCGAGCATGCCCGCAACGGCCGCCCCGCGCATATCTGGGCGAAGATGAATTCGCTGATCGAATCCGACGTGATCGACGCGCTTTACGCGGCCTCGAATGCGGGCGTGAAGATCGAGCTCGTGGTGCGCGGCATCTGCGGCATCCGGCCCGGCATCAAGGGCCTGTCCGAGAATATCCGGGTCAAGTCGATCATCGGGCGTTTCCTCGAACATTCGCGCATCGTCTGCTTCGGCAATGGCCACGGCCTGCCCTCGCCCGATGCCCGCGTCTACATCTCGTCGGCGGACTGGATGGGCCGCAACCTCAACCGCCGGGTCGAGACGCTGGTCGAATGCACCAACCCCACGGTCAAGGCGCAGATCACCGACCAGATCATGACCGCCAATCTGGCCGACGAGGCGCAAAGCTGGGTGATGCAGCCCGATGGCAGCTTCCTGCGCGCCAAGGCCGGGCCGAACGCCTTCAACTGCCACCATTTCTTCATGGAGAACGCCTCGCTTTCGGGCCGGGGCTCGGCCGGGGCGGGAGATGTGCGCCAGCTTGCCAAGGTCAAGGATTGACCACGGCTCGGGAGTTTTGGCATTGTCCCGGCGCAGGCCCCAGGAAAGGCACTTCATGGACGGACAGGCCGAGGATCGCCCCAATGCATGGGATCCTTTCGGGAGGCCTCTGTTCGGCGGTCCGGAAGCGCGCGCGCTTTCGCGCGTCGGCGTGGTCGATATCGGATCGAACTCGGTCAGGATGGTGGTCTTCGACGGCGCGGCGCGCAGCCCGGCCTATTTCTTCAACGAAAAGGTCATGTGCGCGCTCGGCGCCGGACTGAGCGAAACCAACCGCCTGTCGCCCGAGGGGCGCAGCCGGGCGCTGGCCGCGCTTCGTCGATTCGCGATCCTGGCCGAGGCGATGGACGCCACGCCGATCAGCGTGGTCGCCACCGCGGCGATGCGCGATGCCGAGGACGGGCCCGAATTCCGCGCCGAGATCGAGCGCGAGACCGGGCTGAAACCCTGGGTGATCGACGGCACCGAAGAGGCGCGCCTGTCGGCCCAGGGGGTGCTTCTGGGCTGGCCCGGTGCCGAGGGCATCGTCTGCGATATCGGCGGCTCCTCGATGGAGCTGGCCGAACTCAAGGGCGGCATGGTGGGCCTGCGCGGTACCTCGCCGCTGGGGCCGCTCAAGCTGCGCGAGGTCTCTGGCGGCAAGAAGGGCCTCGATCGCTACATTGCCCAGGAGATCGGGCGGCTGGTCGCGCCGATGCCGATCGCGCCGCCCCGGCTTTATCTGGTTGGAGGCTCCTGGCGCGCCATCGCCCGGCTCGACATGGAACGGCGCGGCTATCCGCTGACGGTGCTGCATGAATACCGGATGACCCGGGCCGCGCTGTTGGAAACCATCGACTGGATCGCCGGCTCGGACCCCGATGCGCTGCGGCAGAAGACCGGCACCTCGCCCGACCGCATGGCGCTGGTGCCCTATGCCGCGCAGGTACTCAGGAAGCTGGTCGCGCATCTGCGCCCGCATGAGATCGCGGTCTCGAGCTACGGCATTCGCGAAGGGCTTCTTTACGAGCAGATGCCCGCCGACCTGCGTGCCCGCGACCCGCTGATCGAGGCCTGCCGTTTCGCCGAGCAGCGAGCGGCCCGCCAGCCCGGCTTCGGCAACCGGCTTTACAATTTCATCCTGCCGCTGTTCGGCGCCGCCGGGCCCGACAAGCGGCGGCTGATCCGCGCGGCCTGCCTGCTGCACGACACCGCCTGGCGCGCCCATCCCGATTACCGCCACGAGATCTGTTTCGACAGCGCCACCCAGGCCAATCTGGGCGGGCTCGAACACTGGGAACGGGTTTTCCTCGGCGTGTCGCTGCTGCACCGCTACAAGAACAGCCGCTCGGGCAGCCGGTTCGAGCCGCTGTTCTCGCTGCTCGACGCCGACCGGATGCGCCAGGCCGAAGTCCTGGGCAAGGCGATGCGCTTCGGCGCGATGTTCTCGCTGCATGCCCCCGACAGCCTGGCCGAGCTGCGCCATTACCCGAAGAAAAAGCAGCTTGAACTGATCCTCGCCGAGGCCGCCGTGCCGCTTTTCGGCGAGGTCGCGGCGGCCCGCTTCGCCTCGCTTGCCAAGGCGCTGGGGGTCGAGACCAGCGTGCGGGTCCGCCGCCGCTGAGCGCGCGAGGCCCCAGACCGGCCGCCAGTTCGTCAGGGCTGTTCGTCAGATGCCGCGCGTCGATTGTCGCCCGCGCCCGTCTTTCACCCGAGACGGCCGGTCAGATATCGATTTCGCCCTCGGGCCGCGCCTCGGGATCGGGCAGCGGCGGCGCATCGGGCTTGCGGCGGATGATGATGTCGCCATTGGGCAACCGCTCGGGCAGCTGATAGGCGTCGAGATCGTCGATCAGCTCCATCAGCCGGGCCAGCGCGGGTTCGGCCGCCTCGGCGAAGTCGCGCATATGCGGCTCGAGCTCGTCGCCGAGCCCCTTGAGAAACATCTGCATCCCCTCGCCGAGCAGCCCGAGCCCCTCGCTCATGCCGCCATCATCGCCGGGCCCGCCCCTGTCCTGGGCCGAAGCCGGGGCAGCGGTCAGCAGCAGCGCCAGAAGCGGAACCAGGGCAAGCCGATGTCTCATCCGGCGAGTATAGGCCCGCGACGCGGGAAAATGAAGCGCAGCGTTCAGATCGCGATATCGAGGCTGACCGGAAAATGGTCCGAGGCCGTCAGCAAGGCCTCGCGCAGCTCGGGGATGCGGTAGAGATCCGGATCGTCGAAGGGATGCCAGATCCGCCAGCGCGGCCCGCGCGCGCGAAGCTCGGCCGAAATCATGACATAGTCGAGCAGCGCCGACAGATACCGCCCCGTTGCCGGAATGAAGAACCGCGCCGAGGCGGGTTGCGCCGCCAACAGCCCCTGCAGTGCCTCGCGCGCATGCGGGTCGAACAGCCGCCGCTCGGGCGGGGCCTCCTGCCCCAGGACGATCTCGACGCCCGACCGGCCGAAGAGTTTCTCGTATTCGTCGAGCCCCGGCCCGTCATTGAAATCGCCCAGCACGATCAATGGTTCGCCGGCGTCGAGATGGGTCTCGATCCGCTGCCGGAGCCAGATGCATTGCGCCAGCTGCTTGCGCCGGTTCTGGATCGAGATCCGGATCGCTTCGTCGGGACTGCGCGCGCCATGCGGGGCCTTCGACTTGGCATGCACCCCGATCATCCGGAACCGGAGCCCCGCCGCCGTCTCGACCGCCAGTTCGAGCGGCGGCTTGGAGAAGCGGATCAGGTCGGGCGCCGCATCGACATCGATATCCCAGCGAAAGACGCCGTCGAAGCGCGGCGCGTCCGGCGCCCCCTTGCGGCCGGTCGGCGCGCCTTGCGGGTCGTGACGGGCCCTGAGCCGGTCGGGGTCGTAAAGCAGCGCGATTTCCTGCTGGGTATCGTTGCCAAAGCCGATCAGCGCCCGCCGCGCCCGCAACCCGAAGACGCAGGCAAAGCTTTCGAGCGCCCGGACGGTGCTACGCCGCCCGTTCTCGTCGGGTGCCTCGACCACCAGCACCGCATCGGCATCGAGCGCGGAAAAGACGATGCCCAAAGCCGCGATGCGGGCCTGCCGCGCGATGCCGTGACGGCCCGACGGGCCTTCGCCCTCGAGAAGCTGGCCCTCGTCGTCGAAAAGCGCATTGAACCATTCGACATTATAGGTGGCGATCCTCACGCCGCGTGGTCCGCGACGATGGTCTCCCAGGCCTGGTTGATCGCGACCAGCCGCCGCTCGGCCAGCTTGATCGCCTCTTCGGGCACGCCCCGCGCCTGCATCCGGTCGGGATGGGTCTCGCGCACCTCGGCCCGCCAGACCTTGCGGATGGTGTCCAGATCGTCGGTCGGATCGACGCCAAGAACGGTATAGGGATCGGGCACGGCCTCGGGCACGAAACGGGCGCGAAGCGTGCGGAACTGGCGCTCGCTCAGCCCGAAGATCTCGGCCACCCGGGCAAGGAAGGCGTCCTCGTCGGGGTGGTAGTCGCCATCGGCCAGGGCGATGAAGAACAGCCCCTCCATCAGGTCGCTGAGCGGCCCCCGGGTCTCGCGGAACATGCGGCGGATGCGGCGGGCGTAATCCTCGAAGCCGGCCACGTCCTGCCGCGCCAGATCGAAGACCCGGGCCGCGTTGGCCTCTTCGCCAGGCGGGATCGAGAAGACCTCGCGGAAGGCCGCGACCTCGTCGCGGGTGACCCGGCCATCGGCCTTGGCCATCTTCGCCCCCAGCGCGATCACCGCGATGGTGAAGGCGACGCTGCGTTCGGGCGGCGTGCGAAGCCGGTCGAAAACGGCCGCAAGACTTTCGCCCTTGGCCAGGGCGGAAACGGCGTCAGCGATGCGGGACCAGAGCGACATGGACCGAGATTAGCCCGCGATGGCGGCAGAGTCAGGTCGGTCATTCGGCCGCCCTGCGCCCCACCCGGCGTCTTTCCGGCAAATATCCGCCGTCATTCGAAAATTCGGCGACCGGAGCGGGGAATGGCCGTCGTTCCGGGCACCGGAACCGGCACCAAGGGGCAGGCCCCCGGCAGCGGGGCGGTGCGCAGGACGAAAGCGCCCTGCGGGTGACAGCCGGTTCGGGCGCTCTCTGTCTCCGATGCAACCGCCCGCCCGTCCGAACACCTGTCGAGCGGCCGCGGCAAGGCGGTTTTCAAGGGCAGTCCCTGTGCCTCCGACTCGGCGTCATCATCGCGGCCGGGCCATCGCACCGAGCGACGGCATGGTCCGAGTTTCGCGGCAGGATCGCCGGGCGCAATTGACATCCACAGGCGAGACCCCATTTCGCAAACGTAGAATCCAATAAAATCGGGAAATTCAATGCTGCTCCGCGCGCTCGACAAGTTTTTCGGCCACGAAGCCTCCGGCGGTATCCTGCTGATGCTTGCGGCCCTCGCCGCCCTGATCGTCGCAAATTCGCCCCTGCAACCCTTTTACGACGAGACACTCGGCGCGACCTTCTCGGTCCTGCTCAATGGCGGCGGGCTCGAGAAGCCGCTGATCCTGTGGATCAATGACGGCCTGATGGCCGTGTTCTTCTTCCTCATCGGGCTGGAACTTAAGCGCGAGATGATGGAAGGCAAGCTCAAGAAACCAGCCGATGTGGTGTTGCCGGGCATGGCGGCAGTGGGCGGCATGGTGGTGCCTGCGCTGATCTTCGCGGCCTTCAACTGGGGCAGCCCCGAGACGCTGTCGGGATGGGCAATCCCGGCCGCGACCGACATCGCCTTCGCGCTTGGGGTGCTGGCGCTTCTGGGCGACCGGGTGCCGGCGTCGCTGAAGGTGTTTCTTCTGACCCTGGCGATCCTCGACGATCTCGGGGCCATCGTCATCATCGCGCTGTTCTACACGGCGGATCTGAAGGTCGACTACCTGCTGATGGCGCTGCTGCCGCTGGCCGGGCTGATCTGGCTGAACCTCAAGGGCGCGCACCGGGTGGCGCCGATGGTGCTCTTGGGAACGATCATGTGGTTCTTCGTGCTGAAATCGGGGGTGCATGCGACCATCGCGGGCGTGGCGACCGCCTTCTGCATTCCGCTGCGCGACAAATGGGGGAAATCGCCGCTTCACGCGCTCGAGCATGCGCTCTCGCCCTATGTGCTGTACCTGATCCTGCCGATCTTCGCCTTCGGCAATGCAGGGGTGGTTCTGACCGGCATCTCGTTCTCGGACCTGCTGCAACCGCTGCCGCTGGGCGTGGCGCTGGGTCTTGTGCTCGGCAAGCAGGTCGGGGTCTTCGCGATCACCTTCGCGATGGTCAAATCCGGCCTCGCCCGGTTGCCCGACGGCGTCGGCTGGGGCCATATCTACGGGTTGTCCTGCCTCGCGGGGATCGGCTTCACCATGTCGCTTTTCATCGGCTCGCTGAGCTATGCCGATCCGGTCCTGATGAACGATGTCCGGCTCGGGGTCCTCAGCGGCTCGGCGATCTCGGCACTGCTGGGCTATGCCGCGCTCAGGCTGCTGGCAACCCCGAAAGGCAGCAAGCGCGCGACAGCCGCGGAATAGGACCGCAGGACTTTTCGACGAAAAGTCCTGAGAAAGTTTTCGGCGAAAACTTTTGGCCCGTGCCGTCCCAAGGGTCGGCACGGGCCTCGCCCCCGATCAGCCGCGGGCTTCGCGGATCAGGCGCAGGATGTCGTTGGCCGCCGCCGGAATGTTGGTGCCGGGCCCGAAGATCGCCTTGACGCCCGCCTGCCGGAGGAAATCGTAATCCTGATGCGGGATCACCCCGCCGCAGATCACGATGATATCATCGGCCCCCTGCGCCCTCAGCGCCTCGATCAGCTTCGGCGCCAGGGTCTTGTGCCCCGCCGCCAGCGACGAGATCCCGATCACGTGGACGTCATTGTCGACCGCGTCCTGCGCCGCCTCCTCGGGGGTCTGGAACAGCGTGCCCACATCAACGTCGAAGCCGATATCGGCAAAGGCCGTCGCGATCACCTTGGCGCCGCGGTCATGCCCGTCCTGCCCCATCTTCACGACCAGCATCCGCGGCCGCCGCCCTTCTTCCTCGGCGAAATCCTCCACCGATTGCTGGATCGCGGCGAAGCCCTCGTCGCCCTCATAGGCCGCGCCATAGACCCCCGAGAGCGTCTTGACCTCGGCCCGGTGTCTCCCGAACACCTTTTCCATCGCCATGCTGATTTCTCCCACCGTGGCGCGCGCGCGGGCGGCCTCGACCGCCAGCCGCAAGAGGTTCCCTTCGCCGCTTCGCGCGGCCTCCTCCAGAGCCGCCAGCGCGTGATCGCAGGCGGCCTGATCGCGGCTTGCCCGGATCTTCTCGATGCGGGCCACCTGGCTCTGGCGGACCTTGACGTTGTCGACATCGAGAATGTCGATCTCGTCTTCCTTCTCGAGCCGGAACTTGTTGACGCCGACGATCACCTCCTCGCCGCGGTCGACCCGGGCCTGCCAGCGCGCGGCGGCCTCCTCGATCCGGAGCTTGGGCATGCCCGAGGCCACCGCCTTGGTCATGCCGCCCATCTCGTCGATCTCGCAGATGATCTCCCAGGCCGCATCGGCCAGATCCGCGGTCAGCTTCTCGACATAGTAGGACCCAGCCAGCGGATCGACGACCTTGGTCACCTTGGTCTCGTTCTGCAGGATCAGCTGGGTGTTCCGCGCGATCCGGGCCGAGAATTCGGTGGGCAGCGCGATCGCCTCGTCGAAGGCGTTGGTATGCAGCGACTGGGTGCCGCCAAGAACCGCGCTCATCGCCTCATAGGCGGTGCGGACCACGTTGTTATAGGGGTCCTGCTCGGCGAGGCTCACCCCCGAGGTCTGGCAGTGGGTGCGCAGCATCAGCGATTTGGGGTTCTTCGGACCGAACTCGGACATGATCCGGTGCCACAGGAACCGCGCGGCGCGCAGCTTGGCGATCTCCATGAAGAAGTTGGTGCCGATCGCGAAGAAGAAGGACAGCCGCCCGGCGAAGGCATCGACATCGAGCCCGCGCGCCAGCGCCGTCTTCACGTATTCCTTGCCGTCGGCCAGCGTGAAGGCAAGCTCCTGCACCAGGTTCGCGCCCGCCTCCTGCATGTGATAGCCTGAGATCGAGATCGAGTTGAAGCGCGGCATGTCGGTCGAGGTGAACTCGATGATGTCGGCGATGATCCGCATCGAGGGTTCGGGCGGATAGATATAGGTGTTCCGGACCATGAACTCCTTCAGGACGTCGTTCTGGATGGTGCCGGAAAGCTGCTTGCGCTCGACGCCCTGCTCCTCGCCCGCGACGATGAAGTTCGCGAGGATCGGGATCACCGCGCCGTTCATCGTCATCGAGACCGAGATCTCGCCCAGCGGGATGCCGTCGAACAGGATCTTCATGTCCTCGACGCTGTCGATGGCGACGCCTGCCTTGCCGACATCGCCGACGACGCGCGGGTGGTCGCTGTCATAGCCCCTATGGGTGGCCAGATCGAAGGCCACCGACACGCCCTGCTGACCGGCGGCCAGCGCCTTGCGGTAGAAGGCGTTCGATTCCTCGGCCGTCGAGAAGCCCGCATATTGCCGGATCGTCCAGGGGCGGCCGGCATACATCGTGGCCTTGGGGCCGCGGGTGAAGGGCGCCTCGCCCGGGACCGAGCCCATATGCGCCAGGCCCTCGGTATCGGCCTCGGTGTAAAGCGGCTTGACCGGAATGCCCTCGGGCGTCTCCCAGGTCAGGCCGTCGAGCGGCTTGCCGCGCAGTTCCTTCTCGGCCAGCGCGGCCCAGCGTGTGGTCTTGTCCGTCATCGGATCCGTCCTTCTTCTGCATGCCCCGCGCCGGGCGCGGGTTCAGACTTCGCTTTCCGCCCACCTGCGCCTATATCTGGGCCGACAGGAGGGCTCATGAAAAAACACCTGACGATCATGGCATGGGTCGCGCTCATGCCGCTGGCCGGAACCGCCGACGCAGTCAGCGAACCCGAGCCGCTGGCGCGCTGGGAGGCCGACCGAACCGTGGTGCTCGAGGCCGAGGGCGTAAGCCTGTCCGACTTCCACTGGATGGCGCGGCCGGTCGTGGTCTTCGCCGACAGCCCGGCCAATCCGCAATACCGGACCCAGATGCAGCTTCTGACCGAGCGCATCGACGAGCTGGCCGAACGCGACGTGGTGGTGATCGTCGATACCGACCCCGACGCCCGCTCCGAGCTGCGCATGAAACTGCGCCCGCGCGGCTTCATGCTGGTGCTGGTCGGCAAGGATGGCGAGATCAAGTTCCGCAAGCCGATGCCCTGGAACGTCCGCGAGATCTCGCGCTCGATCGACAAGATCCCGCTGCGCCAGCAGGAAGTCCGCGACCGGCGCTGAGCGAACGAGGCCGCTCCAGCTACAGACGGGCCAGGGACAGACGCTCTAGGCATGAAACAATGCCTCGATCTCGCTGTCGGACCGTATGAGACCACGCTCGCGCCAGAACTCGACAAGGTCCTTTCGAACGGTCTCGGTCATAGCCGCAAGAAGGCGGCTATGGGTTCCGATCATCTTGCAATCGCCGCACCGCGCCGCTGCCACAAGCTCTGGCAGCCTGCCGACACTGCGACCGGAGAACAGCGAGAAAGAAGCGGGCAGACCCTCGGCGTGAAGCTCCCACCACAGCCCCCTGCCCTGATCGAGTGCGGCGTAGACAAGCATGAACTCGGTCGCCTTCCCCCGGCGTCGGGCGAAGAACAGCTCGATCGGTCCCAGCTTTTCCTCGATCAGGGCCAATGCGGACCTCAGATCATCGCGGGCGAAGACCACCGGCGTGACCGTCGGCGGGGCCGTGGCCAGAGACGTTGGTTCTGGCAAAGCCAGTTTGGCAAAAGACGCCCTGATCCAGCCTTGTTGCTTTTCTTCGGTCTCGACCACGCGGCTCCGCGGCCGTCCATCCCCGGCCACGAAATCCGAGCCGGTAACAGGCGCGACGAACTGGTTCTTTGCATCGAGAACCAGAAGATAGGGGGACGCGCCCAGCCTTGCAGCCATCAGCTTCAACGCCTGCTGCATCCCCCATCCGCCATTCCCACGCCAGCCACCGCCCGCGCCGCGCAGTTTTCGGCCCACCCCGCGAAGATGGGTCAGGTAAAACCTCTCGAGACGGGCGCGGAGGGTCGGGCAGTCCGAAAGCAACTCGTCTGGCCGCACGACCTTCAACTTCCCGGCGAAGGGGCCGTAATCGCCACGCATTGCCTCGACCGCCTCCGCGCAGGCCGCTTCTTCATGATCGTTGATGATCACGAATATATCACCCAGCGCGGAGGCGTGAAACTCGCGGGCAATCGAACGCGCCTGCAAGCGCAGCAGCGCGAGTTCACCCGAGAACACGACGGTCACGATGTCCAGCTTCTTCGACGGGAGCTGCGTCATGGGATCATTCGAACTCCATGATCACTTCATCGACGGCCAGGCTTTCGCCGGGACCGGCATTGATCTTGGCGACGATGCCCTTCTTCTCGGCGCGCAGCGTGTTCTGCATCTTCATCGCCTCGACGACGCACAGCGCCTGGCCCTCCTGAACCTCCTGGCCCTCCTCGACATCGATGGTCACGATCAGACCGGGCATCGGGCAGAGCAGGAATTTCGAGGTGTCGGGCGGCAGCTTTTCGGGCATCAGCGCGGCAAGCTCGGCCTGGCGCGGGGTGAAGACCTGAACCTTCATCTCGGCGCCGCGATGGCGGATCACGAAGCCATGCGAGCTCTGCGCCACCTTGAGCACAAGCGGCTCGCCGTCGATATGCAGGACCGCCAGCGGCTGGCCCGGGGTCCAGTCCGAGGTCACGCGGTGATGATCGCCGCCCTGGAACTGGATCGTGGCCCCCTCACGGTCGGCGCTCACCGAGAGCGCAAAGCTCTCGCGCTGGGCCACCACGACCCAGTCGCCGCCCACCATGCGCTCGTGATTGTCCATCCGTCCCGAGATGCGGGCGCGCCGGATCTCGACCACGCGGAACATCGCGGCGGCCGCCGCCGCCACCTTGCGCAATTCGGGCTCGGGCAGGCTGACGCCCGCGAAGCCGTCGGGATATTCCTCGGCGATGAAGGCGGTCGTGATATCGCCCGCGCAGAACTTGGGATGATCCATCACCGCCGAGAGGAACGGCAGGTTGTGCCCGATGCCCTCGACCTCGAAGGCGTCGAGCGCGGTCCGCATCTCGTCGATGGCCTGCGCCCGGGTCGGCGCCCAGGTACAGAGCTTGGCGATCATCGGGTCGTAATACATCGAGATCTCGCCGCCCTCGAAGACGCCGGTATCGTTGCGCACCACCGCCGCATCATGCGCCGATTCCGCCGGCGGACGATAGCGGGTCAGCCGCCCGATCGAGGGCAGGAAATTGCGGTACGGATCCTCGGCATAAAGCCGGCTTTCCAGCGCCCAGCCGTTGATCTTCAGATCCTTCTGTTCGAAGGGCAGCTTCTGGCCGGCGGCAATGTTGATCATCTGCTCGACCAGATCGACCCCGGTGATCAGTTCGGTCACCGGATGTTCCACCTGCAGCCGGGTGTTCATCTCGAGGAAATAGAAGTTCCTGTCGCCATCGACGATGAACTCGACCGTGCCCGCACTGCAATAGCCGACGGCACGCGACAGCGCGACCGCCTGCTCGCCCATGGCGCGCCGCGTCGCCTCGTCGAGGAAGGGCGAGGGCGCCTCTTCGATGACCTTCTGGTTCCGGCGCTGGATCGAGCATTCGCGCTCATGCAGGTAGACGCAGTTGCCATGCCGGTCGGCCAGCACCTGGATCTCGATATGGCGCGGCTGGGTGACGAATTTCTCGATGAAGATGCGGTCGTCGCCGAAGCTGTTGGCGGCCTCGTTCTTCGAGGCCTGGAAGCCCTCGCGCGCCTCCTGGTCGTTCCAGGCGATCCGCATGCCCTTGCCGCCACCGCCGGCAGAGGCCTTGATCATCACCGGATAGCCGATCTCGCGGCTGATCTTCACCGCCTCGGCGGCATCCTCGATCAGGCCCATATAGCCCGGCACGGTCGAGACGCCCGCCTCGGCGGCAAGCTTCTTCGAGGTGATCTTGTCGCCCATCGCCTCGATGGCGCTGGCGGGCGGGCCGATGAAGGCGACCCCGGCCTTCTCCAGCGCCTCGGCAAAGAGCTTGTTCTCGGACAGGAACCCATAGCCCGGATGCACCGCCTGGGCGCCGCTTTGCTCGATCGCGGCCATGATCTTGTCGATCACGATATAGGACTGGTTCGCGGGCGGGGGACCGATATGGATCGCCTCGTCGGCCATCTGCACATGCAGCGCATGACGGTCGGCGTCGGAATAGACGGCCACCGTCTTGATGCCCATCTTGCGGGCGCTCTTGATGACCCGGCAGGCGATCTCCCCCCGGTTCGCGATCAGGATCTTGTCGAACATCTCTGTCCCTTCCAGCATTCCGCCCGGACGAGCCCGCCCCGGCGCTTACAAAGCAAAGGGCCACCGGGGCGCACAGCCCCGATGACCCTCACAGATTGGCGTCCGGACGGGCCCGAGGCCGACCGGTTCAGATCAGCGGCAGGCGCCCGCGTCGTCGCAAAGGGCGCCGCCAAGGGCGCCGATCGCCGCACCTGCCGCGACGTTGGTGTCCAGCACGTCGGCGACGAGCGCACCGCCGAGACCGCCCGCGACGGCGCGCTGGCTGTCATTGGACATGTTGCATCCGGCCAGCAGGACAGCTGCGGCCAGGACGGCGAGAAACTTTGGACTGGGCATTCTACTCCGCCTCCACGGATCTTGTCGTTACGCGCATAAGATACCTGCAAGCGTCGGATCGCGAAACGGAAATACGCAGCGGCCCTGCCCCGGCGGGCAACGATCCGCCATGCGGCACGAACCGGAGCGCGACCAGGGGGGAGGGTCGGCCTGACCCGAAAAAATGGGTCAGGCCTAGGGGTTGGGGAATGATAGTTTTGAAAATAGACAATTCGGTCTAGGGGTGAAAGACCGTCCTGTCGCTGATGACTGTCGCCGTAACCCGAACAAAAGAAAAGACCACAACGCAAGGGAGAGCGGCTTTGAGCAAGATCTCGCCTATATGAAAGGTGGCCCAGCAGCTTCACGCCAACGGCCCCCCTGCGAAAAGCTCGGGGAAGGCGGTTCTGGCGCAGTCGATATCGACCCGCAGCAGCGCTTCATAGCTTTCCGGATCGAACGGCTCTTCGGCGGGCAGCACCTCGCGCCCCAGAAGCCAGGACAACCGGCCCGCATCGAGATTGCCGCGCTCGAACGGCGCATCGCCGAACTGGTCGATCAGCGCGGCCAGAAAGCCCGCATCGGCGCGGCGATCGGCCGGGCGCCGGTCGGCATAACGCTCGCGCGGGACCAGCCGGGTGGCTCCGTCCTTGTTCGCGCGGCGGATGGTGAACTGGAAATCGGTCCCCGGCAGACGGGAGGGGAACCCCTTGTGTTTCAGCATGACGCGCCTCCGTTAGGACCGGGGCGCGGCGAAGCCGGGGCGGGACGCGCCCGCCCCTCGCCCCGATCAGTATTTGTTGTAGGTCGGCTCCGGCTGGACCGGCTCGACATAGACCACTTCTTCCTTCTGCGCGCAGGCCGCGACGAAGGCGACGAGCGAGAGGGCGAAAAGGGTTTTGACACTCTTGGACATGGAACACTCCCGTCTGTTTCTGGCGCGGGACCGAGCCCGGCACCTGCCTGTGTAAAGGCCGCCTTGCCGCGACCTCCCGGGAGAATAGCCCAATCTTCCGGCTTTGCACATGCCACCGCAGCAACCCGCGAAAGTTGTGGCAAAACCGGCGCAGGACCGGGCGCGGCGGCGGCCGGACGAACGGAATGCGGCATCGTCTCAGAACCCTTCCCAGATGCAGCGCCCCGCCTCGGGACGGTAGGCCTCGAAGAACTGCGTGGCCTCGGGATCGGACTGACCGAAGGGCACCGGGCGGTCCATGAGCGTGATGACGACCTGCGCCGGTTCGGGGCCGGTTCCGGCCAGCCGCGGCAGCGCGAATTCGGCGCAGAGATAATCCATGTCGCCCTGCGCCAGCGTGGCGGGCATGGAGCCCTCGTCCTGCGCGATATCGGGGGCGAGAAAGCGGAACCGCACCGTCAGCCCGGCGGGGCCCGGCTCGCCGGTGATGGTGTCGAGATGGGTCACCGACTGGCCCGAGGGCACGTCGATGACCTCGCCCGAGGCGCCCAGCACCAGTGCCGCCCCGGCCAGAAGAACCGCGCGCAGGATCATGTCCGGGGCTCCGACCCTGCCTGGGCCAGCCAGCGCGCCCGATGGGACGGGCTGGTCAGCAGGGCGGCGATCTTGCGTTCGCAATCGGATCGCGGGAAAGGGGCTGCGGCGCGACCTCCAGCGCGGACCCGCAGCCCCTGCCCCTCCTCCTCAACCGTGACCACGGGCGAAAACCCGCGCAGATCCTGCAGCATCCGCCACAGATCCTGACGGATCTGCAGGGCCAGCCGCCCCTTGCTGGCGGGCGGGAAGGCCGCGCTCGCGCAAAGGTCGAAGCGCACGGGAAGCTGCCGCGCCATCGTCAGCGCGCCCTTCTCCCGCAGCATATGCCAGCCCCCGCGTTTCATGGATGCTCCCGTATCTCGGACCCGTGCCTCGACCTCCGCCTCAAAGCGGAATGTTGCCGTGCTTCTTCCAAGGCGTCTCGCGGCGCTTGCCCCGAAGCGAGGCGAAAGCGCGGCTGACGCGGCGACGGGTCGAATGCGGCTGGATCACCTCGTCGATGAAACCGCGCTCGGCCGCCACGAAGGGATTGGCAAAGCGATCCTCGTAATCCTTGGTGCGGCCCGCGATCTTCTCGGCATCGCCCAGTTCCGAGCGGTAGAGGATCTCGGTCGCGCCCTTGGCCCCCATCACCGCGATCTCGGCGGTGGGCCAGGCATAGTTGAAATCGCCGCGCAGGTGTTTCGAGGCCATCACGTCATAGGCGCCGCCATAGGCCTTGCGGGTGATGACCGTCACCTTCGGCACCGTCGCCTCGCCATAGGCGAACAGCAGCTTGGCGCCATGCTTGATGACCCCGCCATATTCCTGGCCGGTCCCGGGCAGGAAGCCCGGCACGTCGACGAAGGTCAGGATCGGGATCTCGAAACAGTCGCAGAAGCGCACGAAGCGCGCGGCCTTGCGCGAGCTGTCGATGTCGAGGCAGCCGGCCAGAACCATCGGCTGGTTCGCCACGACGCCCACGGTCTGCCCTTCGAGCCGGACGAAGCCGGTGATGATGTTCTTGGCGAAATCGGCCTGGATCTCGTAGAAATCGCCCTCATCCGCGACCTTCAGGATCAGCTCCTTCATGTCATAGGGCGTGTTCGGATTGTCGGGGATCAGGGTGTCGAGGCTGGCATCGACCCGGCCGGGCTTGTCGAAGAAGGGCCGCACCGGCGGTTTCTCGCGGTTGTTCAGCGGCAGGAAATCGACCAGCCGGCGCACCTCGTAAAGCGCCTCGACATCATTCTCGAAGGCGCCGTCGGCAACCGAGGATTTTTTCGTATGGGTCGAGGCGCCGCCCAGTTCCTCGGCGGTGACGACCTCGTTGGTGACGGTCTTCACCACATCGGGGCCGGTCACGAACATGTAGGAGGAATCGCGCACCATGAAGATGAAATCGGTCATCGCCGGGCTGTAGACCGCCCCGCCCGCGCAGGGCCCCATGATGACCGAGATCTGCGGGATCACGCCCGAGGCCTCGATATTGCGCTGGAACACCTCGGCATAGCCGGCAAGCGAGGCGACGCCCTCCTGGATCCGGGCCCCGCCCGAATCGTTCAGCCCGATCACCGGGGCGCCGTTCTGCACCGCCATATCCATGATCTTGCAGATCTTCTGGGCATGGGTTTCGGACAGCGAGCCGCCGAAGACGGTAAAGTCCTGGCTGAAGACATAGACCATGCGGCCATTGATCGTGCCCCAGCCGGTCACCACCCCGTCGCCATAGGGACGGCTGTCCTCCATGCCGAAATCGGTGCAGCGATGGGCGACGAACATGTCGAATTCCTCGAACGAGCCCTCATCCAGCAGCAGCTCGATCCGCTCGCGCGCCGTCAGCTTGCCCTTGGCATGCTGGCTGTCGATGCGTCGCTGACCCCCGCCCAGACGGGCGATACTGCGGCGGCGCTCGAGTTCGTTGAGGATATCTTTCATCGGCGATGCCCCTTGCGGAAATTTTCGGCAACCTACCCATGCAATGCGCTTCATCAAAGTGTTAAACGGTAAATTTGCAAATTATTTCCCAGCATCAGGCTGCATATTGCAAATCGGCAAATCCGGTAGACGAGGTCGCCCGGCATGCCATATCGGCAGATGCCCGCCCCTTCGTCCCGGAGCCCAACCATGCCCGCCCTGCCGGTGCCGGTCGTCACGATCGGCCTTCTCGTCCTGTCCAACCTCTTCATGACCTTCGCCTGGTACGGTCATCTCAAGTACAAGGCCACGCCGCTGGTCGCCGTCATCCTCGTCAGCTGGGGCATCGCCTTCTTCGAATACCTGCTGCAGGTGCCCGCGAACCGGATCGGCTATGGTCACTTCTCGGCGGCCCAGCTGAAGACCATTCAGGAAGTCATCACCCTGACGGTATTTTGCGCATTTTCGGTACTTTACCTCAAGGAACCGCTGCATTGGAACCATGCGCTCGGCTTCGGATTCATCGCGCTCGGCGCGTTTTTCATCTTCCACCGCTGGTAGGCCCCGATGGCGCTGGACAAGCCCCCGGTCAGCGCCTAACCCCAAGACATGTCGACGCACCCCCGGGTCCGTTTCCTGGACCGCACAACACCCCCCCATGTCATGACCCTGGTCGCGCTGGCAGGCCTGCCGGCGCTGACCATCAACATCTTCCTGCCCTCGCTGCCGAACATGGCCGTGCATTTCGACACCGATTACGCGGTGATGCAGCTGTCGGTCGCGACATACCTGGCCGCGAATGCGGTGATGCAGCTGTTCGTCGGTCCGATTTCCGACCGCTATGGCCGCCGCCCGGTGCTGCTGATCTCGACCGTGCTGTTCCTGCTGGCGACGCTGGGCTGCATCTTCGCCCCTTCGGCCGAGGCCTTTCTGGGCTTCCGCATGGCGCAGGCGGTCGTGGTCACCGCCATGGTGCTGAGCCGCGCGGTGGTGCGCGACATGGTGGCCGATACCCAGGCCGCCTCGATGATCGGCTATGTTACCATGGGCATGGCGCTGGTGCCGATGATCGGGCCCAGCATCGGCGGGGTGCTGGACGAGATCTGGGGCTGGCAGGCCACCTTCCTCGCGCTGCTGCTGGCAGGGCTGGGCGTGCTGGTACTGACCTGGGCCGATCTGGGCGAGACCTCGACGCCCCGCGACGTCAGCCTGATGGACCAGTTCCGCCAATATCCCGAGCTGTTCCGCTCGCGCCGCTTCTGGGGCTATGCGCTGACCGCGGCGCTGTCCTCGGGCGCCTTCTTCGCCTATCTCGGCGGCGCGCCCTTCGTCGGCAGCCATGTCTTCGCCCTGTCGCCCTCGGTGCTGGGCCTCTATTTCGGCATCGTCGCGGTCGGCTACATGACCGGGAATTTCATCTCGGGGCGCTATTCGGTCCGGGTCGGCATCAATGGCATGATCTACTGGGGCGCGCTGATCACGCTGGCCGCGCCCCTGCTGTCGATGGCCTTCTTCGCGGCGGGTGCGACCCAGCCCATCGCCTTCTTCGGCGCGATGGCCCTGCTCGGGGTCGGCAATGGCATGGTCCTGCCCAACGCCATCGCGGGCACGCTGTCGGTCCGGCCGCATCTGGCGGGCACCGCCAGCGGTCTTGGCGGCGCGATCATGATCGGCGGCGGCGCGGCCTTTTCGGCGCTCGCGGGCGCGCTTCTGAAACCCGGTACCGGAGCCTGGCCGCTTCTGCTCATCATGGCCACGACCTCGGCACTGGCGGTGGTCGCCGTGCTTTACGTGCGCTGGGTCGACCGCCGCGCCGGACCGATCCTTGCAATGCCGCCCAAGGACGGGCCCTGAGCCGCGCTTGCGCGACGGCTTTGCAAAAGCTAGGACAGATCCCAGCTAATCGGCAAAGCGAGGGCCCGCGATGGCGACGCGCAAACTCTATGCAGGCGTCAAGCTGCGCGAGACCCGCTCGCGGCTGGGGCTGACCCAGAAGGATTTCGCGATCCGGCTGGGGATTTCGCTGCCCTATCTGAACCAGATGGAGAACAACAACCGTCCGGTCTCCTCGACGGTGCTGCTGGCGCTGGTCTCCGAATTCGGCTTCGACGTGACCGAGCTGTCGGAGGGCGATGCCGAGCGGCTGGTCGGCGACATGCGCGAGGCGCTGGCCGACCCGGTCTTCGGCGATCTGGCGCCGCCGCTGGCCGATCTGCGGCTGGCCGCCTCGAACGCCCCGGCGCTGGCCCGCGCCTTTCTGGAACTGCACCGCGCCTACCGGCAAAGCCACGAACGGCTGGCCTCGCTCGACGAGGCGCTGGGACGGGAGGATGCGCCGCTGGGCCCCTCGCCCTGGGAAGACGTGCGCGACTTCTTTCATTATTGCGACAACTATATCGACGCGGTCGACCGCGCCGCCGAACGCTTCGCGCGCGCCTCCGATACCGCGGCCGACCCCGAGCAGCGGGCCCTGGCCGCCCTCGAGGCACAGGGCATCTCCCTGTCCTTCAAGGACATGCCCGGGCTGAGGGAATATGACGAGGACACCCGCACGCTGACCCTCTCCAGCCATCTTCGCGGCCCGACCCGGCGGTTTCAACTGCTGCACCAGCTGGCGCTTCTGACCCAGTCGCAACTGCTCGAGGCCACGCTCGACCTTGCCCGGTTCCAGAGCCCCGCCGCCCGCGCCATCGCCCGGATCGGCATGGCGAACTATTTCGCCGGGGCGGCGCTTCTGCCCTATAACCGCTTCCTCGAGGCGGCACAGGAGACCCGGCACGATCTGGAATTGCTGGCCGACCGGTTCGGCGCCTCGATCGAGCAGGTGGCGCATCGGCTCTCGACCTTGCAGCGTCCCGGCGCCAAGGGGCTGCCCTTCTATTTCGTGCGGGTCGATCAGGCCGGCACCATCACCAAGCGCCATTCCACCACAAGGCTGCAATTCGCGCGCTTCGGCGGGGCCTGCCCGCTCTGGAACGTGCATCGCGCCTTCGAGACCCCGGGCCGGTTCCTGCGCCAGCTTGCCGAAACGCCGGACGGGCTGCGCTATATCTCGCTGGCGCGCGACGTCTCGAAGCCGGGCGGCGCCTGGCGCGCGCCGGTCCGGCGCTATGCCATCGGGCTGGGCTGCGAGGTGCGCCATGCCGACCAGATCATCTATGCCGACGATCTGGATATCGACAACGCCGCCGCCTACGAGCCGATCGGGATCTCCTGCCGGATCTGCGAGCGCCGCGACTGTCACCAGCGCGCCGTGCCGCCGCTGGAACGCCGGCTCACGGTCGACGCGAACCGGCGCGGCCTGCTGCCCTATGAGGTCGCCGACTGACCGCCCGGACCGGGCCCTGATGACAGGCCCGGACACAGGCCCGGCACCGACCCGCGCCTCAGGCCGAGGCTTGATCGAGAATGCGGGCGATCTCGTCCTTCAGATGCATCCGGGTCTTGCGCATGTCGTTCAGGTGCAGATCCTCGGTCGGCTCGACATCGGTCTCTGCCCTGTGCACCGCGGCATTGATGTCGTGATACTCGTCAACCAGCCGGGCAAAATGCGCGTCGCTCTCCCGCAACGCGTGAATCAGCGCGGCCCGCTCGGGCAAATCCTCTGCAAGCTCGTGCGGCGTGTGGGTCATGATCTCCTCCTGTCCCCCATGGCTCGAAACAAAGCCTAGGAGCCGCAAATCGGCGCTGTCCATGACACCGATCAACCGGACGCTCAGTCCGTCAGCGTCGCGCCATGGCGCAGCAGGATCGGCAAGACGATATCCTCCTCGTCGATCAGATGGCGGTCGAGACAGGAGCCGAAGCGCTGAAGCCTGAGCTCCAGCCGCCCGATGCAGGCGTCCCGGCCCGCGGGCTCGCCCCGGACCAGTTCGGACACCGTATCGGCAAGTTCCCTCAGGTGAAGACCGAGCGCCTGATGATCGGCATCCAGCATTTCGAAGGCCGCCCAGAGGCCCGGCTCGAAGGCCGCAAGGCGCGGGAAGTAATGAAGATCCTCGATCTTGCGATGGCCGTGAACCTCGTTCAGCAGCATGGCGGCATCGCGCCGGACGGCCCGGATCGCGGCCTCTGCCGGCGCCTCGGCCAGGGTCCCGAAATCCGCCATGACCCGGACATCTTCCTCCATCCGGGCCAGAAGCATGCGGAACATCCGGTGCCGGTCGAGCCAGAACCGGGTGGACTCGTCTTCGGGCAGCCGACCGGCCCAGACCTCGCGCGGGCAGTCGTCAAGCAGGTCGCGCAGCGCATCGGGCAGGTCGCCGCGGGGATCAAGAGCGTAAATATCGTGCATTTGAATGAATGCTAGCACCGGCCCCGCGCATCGCAAGCCCTCGTGACCCTACGTTTCGGGCGCTCCGGCAGGCGGCGTGACGACGCGGCGCTTGATGACCGCCTCGCGCCAGGTGATGAACACGACCGATCCGACGATCAGGCCGCCGCCCAGCAGCACCCAGCCATCGACCGCCTCGCCGAAGGCCAGCCAGCCGATCAGCGTCGCCCAGACCAGTTGCAGGAAGGTGATCGGCTGGGTCACCGTCAGCGGCGCGGCGCGGAAGGCGCGGGTCATGCCGTAATGCCCGGCGGTCGCGAAAAACGCCACGAAGAACAGCCCGACCACCTGCTGCCAGCTTGGCGGCACCCAGACCGCAAGTGCCAGCGGCGCCAGCACGATGGTGACCGTAACCGACATCATCGCCACCACCACCGAGGCCTCGTCGCGTTCGCTCAGCAGCTTGGCGGTGAGATAGGAGATCCCGAACAGGGCCGCGGTGAACAGCATCGCGACATGGCCCTCGGAGATCTCGCGAAAGCCCGGGCGCAGGATCACCAGGACCCCCAGGAACGCGGCCGCGATGGCCAGGATGCGGCGCGCGGCCAGCCGCTCGCCGAACAGGAGCGCCGCCCCGAGGGTCACATAGATCGGGTTGAGATAGTTCATCGCGGTCACTTCGGCGACCGGGATCCGCGTCATCGCGAAGAACCAGCAGATCACGCCCAGCGCATGGGCAAGGCCGCGCCCGCCATATAGCGCGAGCCGCCTGCGACCGATCCGCGCACGCGAAAGCTGGCCCAGTATCGGCAGCAGGAAGACAAGCCCCAGCAGATAGCGCAGAAAGGCCGATTGCGCCGCCGGAAGGCCCTGCGCCGAGAGCTTCACCAGCGCGGTCACCGCGACGAAACTGATCCCCGTCGCCAGCATCCAGAGGATACCCGCGACCGGGTTCTGGCCCGCTTCGGGCACCGACTGAACAGCCATGCCCCGGCTTGCCATGCCGCGCCCCACCGCGCAAGACCCGCCACATGAAGGCCCCCCGGCAAGGCTGGCGTCCGCTCAGGCGGTCTCGGCTGCGGGCTGCGGCGGGTCGGCCAGATCCGGGCGCAGGCGCTGGACCAGCGTGCCGCCGGCCTCGACGATCAGCTTCATGCGCTCTTCCATCCGCACCATCTCGGCAATGGCGCCCTTCAGGGCCTCGGTCTCGTCGCCAAGCGCCGCGAGCCCCTCGAACAGCCGCTGGCTCGCCGCTATCTGCGCCTCGGCATTGGCGATCACCGCCGAGAGATGCTCGACCAGCCCGGAGGCCTGCGGCGCTTCGCCCGCGCGCTCGAGCGCGGCGTCGAGCTCGGCGACCGCGCCCCGCACCGCCTCGAACCAGGCTTGCGACAGCAGGGGCTCGCGCTTGGCGCTCAGCATCGCCTCGCGTTCAAGCCGCCGCATGCCGCGGATCAGCCGGTCGACCTGACCGCGCAGATCGCCCTGCACCGAGACGATGTCGTCATTGACCCGCACCACCTTGCCCAGAACCGCGTTCAGCTCGTTGATCAGGCGGTTGATGCGGTCGAGAAAGAGATTGAGGTCATGCGCGAGCGCGCCGAATTCGTCGGCGCTGCGCACCTCGGCCCGCTCGCTGAGCGTGCCGAAGGCGCGGGCAAGCCCCGCCACCGTGCCGCGCAGCCGCAAAAGCGGCTCCATCCGCACCCTGAGGATCAGGAACAGCAACACCGAATGCAGCACGATCTTGCCCAAGGCGAGCCCCGCGCTCAGCGTCATCTCGTCAAGCCAGGCGGCGATGTCGCGCGACAGGTAATCCCGGACCGTCACCCGGCCCAGCACCTGCCCGACCTCGGCCTCGGCATGACAGGTCAGGCAGAAGGTCTCGGCCGCGATCTCGACCTCCGCCTCGCGGAACCGGCCCTCGGGCCAGGTCCCGGCCGGAATGCCGGCGGGGGTGAAGCCGAACAGCGCCTCGATCGAGCGCACCGTCACCGGCGCGGGCTCGATCGCGATCTTGTAGCCCAGATCGTCCCAGTTGCGCTTGAGGATCGGATACATCGTGCGCGCCGCGACCGGCCCGCCCTCGTTGCGCATGATGGCACGGACGCTTTCGGCCAGGTCCTCGGCCACGCCCTGGGCCTCCTCGGCACCGCTTGTCTCGAACTTGTAATAGACCAGCGCCGCCTTCAGCGCGAATTCGAGCACGGTCACCGCCAGCAGGACCAGGAAGAAATCCTTGATCATATGGATCAGGAACGATTTGTCGAAACGTCCGATCGCGTGGCTGGTGCGCTCGCCCATCGACCCTGCCTCCCCTGCCCGGCCCGATCCCCCGTTCAGTGTAGGCAGCCTCGGCGGAACACGCCAAGCGGGAATTTCGCCGCGCCTCGCCGGGGCGGCCCGGGATCATGGCGGCCTTCCGGACCGCGGCGTCGGTTGCGCCATGCCGGGACCAGCGAACGGCCGCCGTTCATGGCGCGAGATCGGAAGGTGAAGATCCGGGCGATCCCTCCCCGGGTCCTTCCGGGTCAGGCGATCGGCATGGCGCGGCCGATCCCGGGCCATCCCCTGCTTGGGCAGGCCGGACCCCGCCGCAGCGCCGGTCTGGCCGCGCCCCTGCCTGACGCCGGGGATTTTTCCTGCATCCCGGGGCCTGGCGGCGAGGATCGAGCGGATCGCCTACTGACGGGCGATGCGTCGGAACCGATCTTGCCGATGCCGAGACGACAACCGCGCGGGCCCGTTTCCGGACCCGCGCGGCATGATCTTGCCAAGCCGTCAGGCTCAGAGCTGCTCGAGCACCTCGTCGCTGGCCGAGAAATTGCTGGTGACGTGCTGCACGTCGTCGTCATCCTCGAGCGCATCGATCAGCTTCATCAGCTTCTGCATGGCTTCGAGATCCATCTCGGTCGTGTTCGAGGGTTTCCAGATCAGCTTGGTGGAGTCGCTCTCGCCCAGATCGGCCTCCATCTTGGTGGCGACCTCGTTCAGATCGGTATCGGCGGTATAGATGACATGCTCGTCATCCGAGCTTTCCACATCCTGCGCCCCGGCCTCGATCGCGGCCATCATCACCGTGTCGGCATCGCCCGCCGAGGCCGGATAGACGATCTCGCCCACCCGCTCGAACATGAAGGCGACCGAGCCGGTCTCGCCGAGATTGCCGCCGAACTTGGTGAAGGTCGAGCGCACGCTCGAGGCGGTGCGGTTGCGGTTGTCGGTCATCGCCTCGACGATCACCGCGACCCCGCCGGGACCGTAGCCCTCGTAGCGGATTTCCTCGTAATTGTCGCCCTCGCCGCCCATCGCCTTCTTGATCGCGCGCTCGATATTGTCCTTGGGCATGGATTGCGCCTTGGCTTCCTTGATCGCCAGGCGCAGGCGCGGGTTCTTGTCAGGGTCCGGGTCGCCCATCTTGGCGGCAACGGTGATCTCCTTGCTGAACTTGGAGAACAGCTTGGAGCGCGCCGCATCCTGCCGCCCCTTGCGGTGCTGGATGTTCGCCCATTTGGAATGGCCTGCCATTGATCCCCACTTGGCTTTTTGAAATTGACGGAGCCCTCTATATGTCAGGCCGAGGCGGACCTGCAAGCCTGCTCGGGGCGTTGGGTCGGGTGAAACCCTCCGGCGCGCGGGCGCCGGACAGCCGGGAGACCCCTGATTGACCGAGGACCAGTTCATTCTGTTCGCCCTTTTCGCCACCGTCTTCGTCGCCCTGATCTGGGGCCGGTGGCGCTACGATCTGGTGGCCTTCGGGGCCTTGATGGCCGCGGTGCTGCTGGGCGTCGTCGATCCGGACCGCGCCTTCGAGGGCTTCGGCCACCCGGCAACGCTGGTGGTGGCGCTGGTGCTGGTGGTCTCGGCCGGGCTGGTGCGCTCGGGCGCGGTCTATCTGATCACCCGGACGCTGGTGAACAGCGCCCGCGGGCTGGGCGCGCATATCGCGATCATGGGGGGGATCGGCGGGCTGTTGTCGGCCTTCATGAACAATGTGGCCGCGCTGGCCCTGCTGATGCCGGTCGACATCCAGACCGCGCGCAAGGCGGGCCGCGCGCCGGGGCTGAGCCTGATGCCGCTGTCATTCGCCACCATTCTGGGCGGCATGGTCACGCTGATCGGCACGCCGCCCAACATCATCATCGCCGCCTTCCGCCAGGACGCGACCGGCCAGTCCTTCCGGATGTTCGACTTCGCGCCCGTGGGCGGGGTGGCGGCGCTGGCCGGTATCGTCTTCGTGGCGCTGGTCGGCTGGCGGCTGATCCCGAAAAGCGCGGGGCTCGACGCATCGGCCGACCCGATGTCGGACTATTCCTCCTATATCGCCGAGCTGACCGTGCCCGAGGGTTCGAAGCTGATCGGCCGGCGGCTTGCCGATCTCGACCCCGAGGCCGAGGCCAATGACGTCGCCCTGCTGGGACTGGTCCGGGGCGGCAAGCGGCTTTACGGGCTGCAGCGCGGCACGGCGCTGGCCGCGGGCGACTCGCTGGTGATCGAGGCCAGCCCCGAGGCGCTGGACGAATTCCGCGCCGCGCTGTCGCTCGATTTCGCCGAGGGCGCCAACCAGGAGCGGCTCAAGGCCGAGGGCGCGGGGCTGACCGTGATCGAGGTGGTGGTGCCCGAACAGGCCCGGATCGCCGGACGCTCGGCCCAGCTTGTGGGGCTGGCCTGGCGGCGGCGCACGGTGCTTCTGGGGATCTCGCGCCAGGGCCGCCCGGTCCGCCAGCAGATCCGCAAGACCAAGGTCAGGCCCGGCGACATCCTGCTGCTTCTGACCCCGCAGGACGTGGCCCAGGACGTGGTCGACTGGCTGGGCTGCCTGACCCTGGCCGATCGCGGGCTGGCGGTGACCGATACCCGCAAGACCTGGATCGCCATCGGGCTGTTCGCGGCGGCGGTGGCGGCGGCAAGCGTCGGGCTGGTCGATCTGACCATCGCCATCGGGCTGGTCGTGGTGGGCTATGTCGCGGCCCGGATCATCCCCATCAACGAGGTCTATTCCCATGTCGAATGGCCGGTCGTGGTGCTGCTCGGCTCGATGATCCCGCTTGGCGTGGCGCTGGAGGAAAGCGGCGGCACGCGGCTGATCGCCGAGACCTTGCTGGGGCTGACCGGCGACATGCCGCCCTGGGTGATCCTGACCGCGCTGATGGTGGCGACCATGTGCCTGTCGGATGTGCTGAACAATACCGCGACGACGGTGGTCGCGGCCCCCGTCGGCATCCAGATGGCCCAGGCGCTGGGGGTCAGCCCCGATCCGTTCCTGATGGCGGTGGCGGTCGCGGCCTCCTGCGCCTTTCTCACCCCCATCGGGCACAAGAACAACACGCTGATCCTCGGGCCCGGCGGCTATCGCTTCGGCGATTACTGGCGGATGGGCCTGCCGCTCGAGATCATCGTGATCGCGGTCTCGGTGCCGATGATCCTCCTGGTCTGGCCGTTCCAGGCCGGAGCGGCTTGACGCAGGGGCCGCGCTCGGCCAGTCCGGATGACAGGCGGCTGCGGGAGAAGGGCCATTGATGGGAGACGGGTCTTGATCTGGCAGCCACAGGCTTCGGGGGCATTTGCGATGGCGGCGACCTTGGCGCTGGTCGCGGGCGCCGGGGCGCGTTTCGTCCCCGGCAGCAGCGCGGCCGGGCCGCTTGCCCGCATCCTCGATGCGCTTGCGCCCTGGCTGCTGGCCGGGGCCCTGATCCTCGCGCTCGGCGCCACGGTGATGGGGCTGTGCCGTCTCGGCCCGGGGCTGGTGGCGGCCGCGCTGGTCGCGCTGGCCGGGCTCGGGGCGCTCCATCTGCGTCAGAGCCTGCCCGCCCAGCCCGGCCGCGCCCCCGATCTGCGCATTCTCTTCTTCAACGTCTGTATCGAGAACGACCTGCCCGCCGAGACCATCGTCCGGGCCGTCCTCCGGCAGGACCCGGATATCATCGTCTTTGCCGAGGCCGAGGCCGTCGCCGGGGGCCTGCCGCTCCTGAAAGACCGCTACGACTTCGTCTCGCCCTGCCGTCCCGGGGCCTGCCAGATCGTGCTGGCCGCGCGCAGCCGGCCCAAGCGGTTCTGGAGGATGTCGCTGAACCCGGCCTGGCCCGACCGCTATGCCGTGGCCGAAATCGAGACGACCGGTGGCAAGCAGGTCTTTCTGGCGGGTCTCCAGCTTCTCAAGCCCTGGATGTCAGGGCTGGCGGACACCGAGCTCGAGCGACTGACCGCCCAGCTCGGCTGGCTGCCCGGTCCGGCCGTCGCCATCGGCGATTTCAACGCCGCGCCCTGGAGCCGGACGCTGTCGCAGATCCATCGCGACACCGGCATGGCCACCGCCCGCCTGCCCACGGCCACCTGGCCCGTGGGCGCGGGCCGGTTCGGGGTGCCCATCGATCAGGTGCTGGTCGGCGGCGGCGCGCGGCTGGTCCGCCTCTGCCCGTTCGGCGCGGAGCTCGGGTCGAATCATCGCGGCCTGCTGGCAGAGATCGCCCTGCCCTGACCGGCCTCCCCCGTCAGTGCGTGGCAATGCGGCCCGTTTTTTTGGCCCCCCGCATGCCGCGCGTACGGCCAACCGGGCATGGCGGGACCGCCGGCGCACGGGCCGCCCCCGCCTCGATATCTCAAGAAACATTCGAGAGACGCGGGCGCCGCGGGGCCATGGAAATTCGCCCGCGGAACGCTGTGGGGCCCGGAAAGACCTACCGAAGGCCCCCTACGGCGGGGCCGAGCCCGGTCATGCTGCCTCCAGAAGCCGCCGATCCGGCGCATGAAAGCTTCCCGAGCGATCCGGAGACCGCCGGCAGTTGCTTGTCAGGGCCATGGTTTCGGGCTATCTCGCGGCCTTGCGCCCCCGCACCAAAGGCCTGTGATGTTCGACCAGCTGAAAACCCGGTTAGCGGCGATCGAACGTCGGATGACCGAGCGCCACGGCGCCGATCTGAGCGCCCCGGGCGCACGCCGTGCCGCGCTTTGGCATTTCCATCTGATGGACCATGCCTTCCTGCGCGTGCTCTGGACCAATCTCGTCGAGATCGCGCCCGGGGTCTGGCGCTCGAACCAGCCCTCGCCCGCACGGCTGCGGCGCTATCGCGACATGGGCATCCGCACCGTGATCTCGCTGCGCGGCGGCAACCGGCCGCATTCGCACTGGCTGCTGGAAGAAGAGGCCTGCGCCGCGCTCGGGCTCCGGCTCGAGGCGGTGCCGGTCAGGGCCCGGCATCTGGTCCCGCGCGAAACGCTGCTGGCGCTGCTCGACATCTTCGATACGGCCGAACGACCGATGGTGATGCATTGCAAGTCGGGCTCGGACCGGGCGGGTTTTGCCGCCGCGCTCTATCTCATCCATGCCGAGGGCACACCTGTCGCGCAGGCGCGCAAGATGCTGAGCTGGCGCTTTCTGCACAGCCGCCGCTCGAAGGCGGGCGTGCTCGATCTGGTGCTCGACCGCTACGAGACCGACACGGCCGATAGCCCGATGACGCTGCGCGACTGGATCTCGACCCGCTACGATCCGGCCGCCATCGAAACCGAATTCAAGGCGGGACGGAGCTAGACACCATGGCGGGCGGCGCCCAGATCTTCGGCTGGCTCTGGCGCGGATATCTGCGCCGCCATTCCCTGACCATCGGCATCGCGCTGACGCTGATGACCATCGAGGGCGCCTCGCTGGGGCTGCTCAGCTACAGCTTCAAGCCGATGTTCGACCGGATCTTCGTCGCGGGCGAGCGCAGCGCCATTCCGCTGGTGGCGGGCGGCGTGCTGGCGATCTTCCTTGCCCGTGCGCTCAGCGGTTTCGGCCAGAGGGTGCTGATGGCGCGGGCCGGGCTGTCGATCACCGGCGAATTGCAGAAGGACATGGTCGACCACCTGCTGGGGCTCGACGGGTCCTATTTCCAGCGCACGCCCCCCGGCGGGCTGATCGAGCGGGTGCGGGGCGACACCACCGCCGCCGCCAATGTCTGGAACACGGTCCTGACCGCCTCGGGGCGCGACTTCGTCTCGCTGGTCTCGCTGATCGCGGTTGCGCTGTCCATCGACTGGGCCTGGACCCTGATCGCGATGGCGGGCATCCCGCTTCTGGTCGTGCCGATCATGGTGCTGCAACGCTGGATCCGGCGCACCGCGCGGCTGGCCCGGGTGCAGGCAGCCGAGATCTCGGGTCGGCTCGACGAGATGTTCCACGGCATCGTCACCATCAAGCTCAACCGCATGGAACAACGCGAGAAGGGCCGCTTCGGAGAAACCGTCGCGTCCTTCGTCACCTCGCAGCTGCGCGCCCGGGCCGGTCAGGCGGGCATGCCCGCGCTGGTCGATATCGTGGGCGGTCTGGGCTTTGCCGCGGTGCTGGTCTTCGGCGGGTTGCAGATCATCGAGGGCGACAAGACCGTCGGTGACTTCATGGCCTTCTTCACCGCCATCGCGCTGGTCTTCGAACCGCTCCGGCGGCTGGGCAATGTCTCGGGCGCCTGGCAGGCCGCGCTGGCCAGTCTCGAACGCATCCACGGCGTCTTCGAGGAACGCGCCACCATCCTGGCCCCGGCCCGGCCGGCCCAGCTTCCCGCCCCGGCCGAGCGCTGCGATCTGGCGCTGGAGGACGTGCATCTGGCCTATGGCGAGACGCCTGTGCTTCGCGGGCTCAGCCTGAGCGCGAAGGCCGGAGAGATGACCGCGCTGGTCGGCCCCTCGGGGGCGGGAAAATCAACGGTCTTCAACCTGCTGACCCGGCTGGTCGAGCCGCAATCGGGCCGCGTCGCCATCGGCGGGGTCGCGGTCGCCGATCTGGCACTGACCGAGCTGCGCGATCTGTTTTCGGTCGTGACCCAGGACGCGCCGATGTTCGATGACAGCCTGCGCGACAATATCTGCCTCGGCCGCGACGTGCCCGAGGCGCATCTGCGCGAGGTGATCGAGGCGGCCCATATCGACGAATTCCTGCCCGGGCTGCCTGCCGGGCTCGACAGCCCCGCCGGGCCGCGCGGCTCGAACCTCTCGGGCGGGCAGCGCCAGCGCGTGGCCATCGCCCGCGCGCTTCTGCGCGACGCCCCGATCCTGCTGATGGACGAGGCCACCTCGGCGCTCGACGCGCAATCCGAACGCGCGGTGCAGGAGGCGCTGAGCCATCTGGCGAAGGGCCGCACCACGCTGGTGATCGCGCACCGGCTGGCCACCGTTCGCGACGCCGACCGGATCGTGGTGATGGAAGAAGGCCGGGTGCGCGAAGACGGCCGCCATGACCAGCTTCTGGCCCGGGACGGGCTTTATGCCGGGCTCTACCGGTTGCAATTCACGGTCGAGTCCTGACACCTTCGGGCCCGGAACGGCACGGGGAGAGAAGAGCCATGACAGGCGAAGAGGCAGCGGACAGGACGGTGCTTGCGATCACCGGCGCGGATCGCGAGAAATTCCTGCAGGGGCTCGTGACCAACGACGTCAAGGCGCTGGAGGGGCGGCTGGTCTATGCCGCGATGCTGACGCCGCAGGGCAAGTATCTGGCCGATTTCCTGCTGACCGAACGCGACGACACGATCCTGCTCGACGTCAAGGCCGATATCGCCGAGGCGCTGGCGCGGCGGCTTTCGCTTTACAAGCTCCGGGCCGATGTCCGGATCGCTCCCGCCGGGCTGCATGTGCACCGGGGTCTTGGCGAGCCGCCCGAGGGCGCCCTGCCCGACCCGCGCCATGCGGCGCTTGGCTGGCGCGCCTATGCCGAAACGCCCGGCACCGCCCCCGCCATCGACTGGGACAGGATCCGGGTCGCCGAGTGCATTCCCGAGACCGGGATCGAGCTGATCCCCGAAGACAGCTACATCCTCGAGGCCGGGTTCGAGAGGCTGCACGGCGTCGATTTCCGCAAGGGCTGCTATGTCGGCCAGGAGGTTACCGCGCGGATGAAGCACAAGACCGAGCTGCGCAAGGGCCTCGCCACGGTGGGCGTCGAGGGCGCCGCCCCCACCGGCACGCCGATCGCGGCCGGAAGCAAGGAGGCCGGACGGCTCTTCACCCAGGCCGGCGATCTGGCCATTGCCTATCTGCGCTTCGACCGGGTCCTGCCCCGGATGACGGCGGGCGCGGCGACGGTGCTCTGGCCGGATGGCTGAGCGGGCGGCGCTGGAGGCGCTGGCCGGCGCCGCCATCGCCCGGAGCCAGCCGCTTAGGGGCGGCGATCTGTCGGAGGTGATCCGGGTCGATCTTGAGGATGGCCGTCGGATGGTGGCCAAGGCCGGGCCGCGGGTCGCGGCAGAGGCGCGGATGCTTCGGGCCATCGCCGGGGCGGGCGTGCCCGCGCCCGCGGTCATCGCCGAAGGCGGCGGCTGGCTTCTCATCGAACATCTCGACGAGCGTGCGGCCTCGGGCCCGGGCTGGGCCGCGCTCGGTACCGCGCTGCTGCGGCTGCACGCAACGACGGGCGGGGCCTATGGCTGGGACGAGGATCATGGCTTCGGCCCGGCCGCGATCCCGAATGCCGCCTGCGCCGACTGGCCGGACTTCTGGGCGGCGCGGCGGCTTCTGGCCTGGCCCGAGGCGCTGCCCGCCGAGATCGCCCGAAGGCTCGAAACACTGGCCGCGCGGCTTGACGGGCTGATCCCGCGCCATCCTCCGGCGGCGCTCCTGCATGGCGATCTGTGGACGGGGAATGTGCTGTTCACGCCCGGGGGGGCCGCGCTGATCGATCCCGCCTGCTATCATGGCGATGCCGAGGTCGATCTGGCGATGCTCGAGCTGTTCGGCACGCCCGGCCCGGCCTTCCGCGAACGCTACGGCGCGCCCGCCCCGGGCTGGCCCGCGCGGCGCGCGGTCTACCAGCTCTGGCCCGCGCTCGTTCATCTGCGGCTGTTCGGAGGCGGCTATCGCGGTCTGGTCGAGCGCTGTCTGGCAACGCTCGGGGCCTGATCCGCAACCCGGTTCGGATGCGGCCTCAGGCGCGGGCCGAATAGTCCAGCGTCTCGGTGTTGATGACGATGTCCTCGCCCGGACCGATGAAGGGAGGCACCATCACCCGGATGCCGTTTTCCAGCATTGCGGGCTTGAAGCTCTTGGCGGCGGTCTGCCCGTTCACCACCGGCTCGGTCTCGGCGATCCTGCAGGTGACCTTGGCCGGCAGCGTCGCATTCAGCGCCTCGGCCTCGTAATATTCGACGACGACGGTCATGCCGTCCTGCAGAAAAGGGCGACGCTCGCCCAGCAGATCGGCGGGCAGTTCGGTCTGTTCGTAGCTGTCGGTATCCATCACCACCAGCATGCCGTCGGTTTCGTAAAGGAATTGCTGGTCGCGGCGCTCAAGCTCGACGCGGTCGACCTTGTCGGCGCTGCGGAAACGCTCGTTCAGCTTGCTGCCGCTGCGCAGGTTGCGCAGCTCGACCTGGGCGAAGGCCCCACCCTTGCCGGGCTTGACGTGATCCACCTTCACCGCCGCCCAGAGCCCGCCGTCATGGTCGAGGATATAGCCCGGCCGAATTTCGTTGCCGTTGATCTTCGCCATACGGAAACCCTTGAGAGAAGGTTGATAGGGATTATGCCGACCCTATATCTTGCGGGAGCTGGGCTGGCAAGACGACTAGATCGGGGTCTGTTTTTTGCAAGCCATGCACCAAGCGCATGGCAGACTTGCAAAATGGAGAATACCGAATCGCGATAAAAGCGTCATATTCGGCCGCACGCCCGAAATGCAAGAGCAAGAATAAAAGGACGACGAGATGGTCGATTTCGTTGATGGCACGGCGTTCAATCACGAACAGGGGCATCGTGCCCGAAAATTGTTCGCTGCTGTGGTGCTCGCCGCGTTGGACGACGCGATCGCGGACGACAAGAAATATGGCAACGGCCCCGAACAGATCGCGCGCTGGGCGCGGTCTCGTGACGGCCGCGAGGTTCTCTCCTGTGCCGGTATCGATCCGAACGAACGGGTCGTGCGCGGCTTGATGGAATTCGTCGGTCGCGGCGTCCGGACCTCCGTTGCCCTGTCGCGCGAAGAAAGCGAACGACGCCACAGTCAGGAACAGGCCGAAGCCGCCTGAACCGCCTGCCAGCTTCTCCATGCGAATGGCGCGCCCAAAAGGGCGCGCTTTTCGCGTTTAGGGAAAGGATGACGGTCCCGGCGAGATCAGCGCCCCGCGAGATCCGGTATCGGTCCTGCGGGCGCATCTGATCAGCGGCGCAGAGGGCTGCCCGGAAAGAACCGTCCAGAAAGAGGTGTCCGGAAAGGATCAGTCGAGATCGCGTTCGGCAAGAGCACGGCCGAGCTCGCGACGGACCATCTTGCGCAGATTGCGACCGATGCCCTCGCCCAGCGTCCCGCGCAGCTCCTGCCGCACGACCTCGCGCACGATATCGGACACCATCAGGCGAAGCGCGGCCTCGTCGCCAAGCCCCGCTGCCGGGCCGACGGACATGGCTTGCGCCTTCCCGACCCAGGGCGCCGCGGGAAACCCCTCTTCGCATTCAGGGTCCCAATCGGCATCGACCCCGGCCATCGCGGCCTCGAGCTCGGCGATGCGCCGTTCAAGCGTCACCGCATCGCGCCGGTTCGCCTCGGCCAGATCGGCGACCGACGCGGTCCGGCGGCCGGACGGCGCCACCTCGCGGGCCACCGGCAGAGCCGGAGCGCCGGGTTCCTGCGGCAAGGGCCCGCGCAGCAGCACCGGCATCGCCCGCGCTGGTGCGGACCGGGTCTCGGGGTCGGGGCGGACACGCAGGTTGGGGGTCAGCACCAGTCGCGCCATACGGGGCTCGGTCCGGGACGGCACGGGCTCCGGCGCGGGGCCGGCCGACCGGACCCCGGCGGTATCGACGATGCTGCGCATTTCAACCATGGCACGGCTCCGAACCGAAAAGACAGTTAACGACAGGACCGAATCCTAGCCCCTCGGCCCCGCGGACACAACTGGACAGAGGCGTCAGTTGCGCCCGATGCTCTGCAGCACACGGTCGAGCTTGCCGCCCTGAAGGCTTTTGGGCGGGGCCGAGCTGACCGCGTTGTAATAGGCATTGGGGTCATAGGTCGGAATGCCCAGACCGAGATGTTCGGCCGTCAGCAGCCCCATCGAGGCCAGCACGCTGTAGATCGCGGTATATTGCGTCGCCTCGGCCTCTACCCGCGCCGTGCGGGCATCGAGCAGGTCCTGTTCGGCATCGAGCACGTCAAGCGTGGTGCGCGCGCCCAGCCGGGCCTCTTCCTTGGTGCCGTCGAAGGCAAGCTGCGCCGCCCGGATCCGCTGGTCGCTGGCAGAGACCTGGGCCCGCGCCACCGCAAGGCTCGACCAGGCATTGCCGACATCGAGCTCGACCAGCCGCACGGTCTGCAAAAGCCCCGCGCGGGTGGCCTGCATATTGGCCATCGCCTGACGCTCGGCGGCATAGAGCTTGCCGCCGGCATAGATCGTCTGCGACAGCTTGAGCTGGGCCTGGTAGCCCTCCTCGGAATTGTCGTCGCGCTGGTAGCCGACCGAGGCGGTCAGGCTGGGGCCCTGCGCAGCCTTGGCCCGGGCGAGGTTCAGCTCGGACACGGTGACATTGTGCTGCGCCTGGACGATGTCGGGATGGGTCTTCACCGCGACCGACCGCGCGCCCTCGGGCGATGTCGGAATGCTGGGCAGGTTGGGAATGCCGCTGAGCGTGTCCGGATAATGCCCGACCGCCAGCTTGTAGGATTCGCGCGCCGTCGCCAGCTGGCCATTGGCCGCGACGAGGTTCGAGCGTGCCTCGGCCAGCGCCGATTGCGCCAGCGACACGTCGGTCCGGGTCACCTCGCCGACCTCGAAACGGTCCTCGGTGGCCCGCAGCTCTTCCGCGATCAGCCGGTTGTTGTTCTGGGCAAGGCTGACGGTCTGCAGCGCGGCGAAGACGTCCATATAGGCCTGAACCGCCGAAAGCAGCACATCCTGCTCGACCCCGATCAGCGCGGCCCGGGTCGCGAGCACGGTTTCCTTGGTCGCATCCAGCGCCATCCGGTTCTGGCCGCCATCATAGACCGTGAGGCTTGCGGTCAGTTCGGCCAGGGCGCTGGTATTCTCCAGCCCATTCGCCGCCGAGGCCGGGTCGGTATAGTTCCCGGTCATGGCGAAGGCGATCACCGGGCGCAAAGTCGCCAGCGCCTGGGCCACATCCTCGTCTGCCGCGCGCAGCAGCGCCCGGTTCTGATCCAGCAGATGAGAGTTCTTGTAGGCCGCGATCAGGGCATCGGTCAGGGTCTCCGCCTGCGCTGCCCCGACCGCCCCGAGGGCAAGCGTCGCCGACAGGGCCGTGCCGGCGAAATAACGTAGGAAACCACTCATATCCGTGCCTCGTCTGGCTTTTGCCTTTGTAAGACCGCGTTTCTTCGATGCGGCTCTTGTATGTCTTCCACGTGTCAGAATTCGAATTCTGTCGCGCGCGCAAATCCCGGCAGAACCGGGGCACTTGCATTGAACAGGAAACGCCAGTTCAGCACCCCCTCGACCTTCCAGCCGATGCGGGCCACGCCCAGCGTGCCTTCCATGAAGAGCGCGACGATCCGGCCGCCTTCCTTGAGCTGATCGGCGATGGCCTGCGGCAACTCTTCGATGGCGCCCTCGACCATGATCGCGTCATAGGGGCCGTGCCTGGGTGCGCCCTCGGTCAGCGCGCCGACCTCGACCGCGACATTGTCGACGTCATGCTCGCCGAAGGTGGCCTCGGCCTCGCGCGCCATGCTGCCATCCTCTTCCAGCGCCACCACCGCATCGGCCATCCGCGCCATCACCGCG
The DNA here is from genome assembly GCF_001633165.1 of Rhodovulum sulfidophilum DSM 1374. Taxonomy (NCBI): domain Bacteria; kingdom Pseudomonadati; phylum Pseudomonadota; class Alphaproteobacteria; order Rhodobacterales; family Paracoccaceae; genus Rhodovulum; species Rhodovulum sulfidophilum. The sequence continues at coordinate 2,915,057 of NZ_CP015418.1, forward strand.
GCCGAATAGCCGAGCCCGGCGCCCAGATCGAGCACCATGTCGCCCGGCCCCAAATCGAGCGCCTCGAGCATCTTGGAGAAGCTGCGCGGCTCGAGCAGGACGCGGTCATGCGCCAGCGGGAGGTTCTCGCCGATATAGGCGGCCTCGCGCAGGCGCGCGGGAACGAAGGCTTCGCGGGGGACGGAAAGCAGCGCTTCGATGATCGGCAGACGCGTCACGTCCGAGGGGCGGACCTGGGTATCGACCATCGCTTCGCGGCGGGCGGCGTAATCGGCCATGCGGCTGAATTCTCCAGTTCGGAAATTACCAGCTTCGGTGATGCCACAGAAGTCCGGGCACGGCAATGGCCTGACACCCCATGTCGGGCGAGGTATGGCAAGAGGGAAACAGGACGCAGGCGGTGCCCGCTTGCCAGTCCGGCATCGGGCGCGTAACCCTTTCGGCGCAGATCCGGTGTTCCGGCTGTGTCATGCCCTTCCTGTCCCGCCGCCCCGATTTGCCGTGCTGAGCTACCGGATCCTTCTTTCCCTGGCCGCCCCCGGCCTCGCGCTGCTCCTGCTGCGCGACCGCCCTTTCGCGCGCGAGCGGCTGGGCCTGAACGGGACATCGAACGGGCCGGGCCGGGTGCAGCAGCCGACGATCTGGCTGCATGGCGCCTCGAATGGCGAGCTGGCCTCGGCGCGACCGCTGATCGAGCGGCTGCTCGAGCGTCGCCCCGATCTTTGCATCGTCGCGACCAGCAATTCCCGGACCGGGCGCGCGCTGGTCGAAAGCTGGGCCCTGCCCCGGGTCTCGGCGCGGCTTGCGCCTTACGATTACCGCTGGGCGCTGCGCCTGTTCATCGGGCGCTGGCAGCCCCGGGCCCTGATCCTGATCGAAAGCGAGCTCTGGCCCAACCGGATCTTCGAGATGGCGCGTCGGGACCGCCCGGTGCTTTTGCTGGGCGCGAGGCTCTCGGCGAGGAGCGCCGCGCGCTGGCAGCGGATGCCGGCGCTGGCGCGGCGCCTGACCGGTGCCATCGCCTATCTTTCGGCCCAGGACCCGGCATCAAGGGACCGCTTCGCGACCCTCGGCCTGGCCCCGGAACGGCGCGGCCCGGTGATCGACCTGAAGGCCTTCGCCCCCGCGGCCCGGCCCGATGCGGACGATCTGAACGCCCTCGCGCCCCTCCTGCCCCGCGCCAGAACGCTGCTGGCGGCCTCGACCCATGAGGGCGAGGAGGCGCCGATCCTGGAGGCCTTCGCCCGGCGGTGGCGTGCCGATCCCCAAGCGCGCCTTGTCCTCGCCCCGCGCCACCCCCGGCGCGCCGCCCAGATCGCCGCGCTGATCGAGCGGGCCGGGCTCGGCCATGCCACCCGCTCGAACGGCGGTCTTCCGGGGCCCGAGCGGCCGGTGCTGCTGGCCGATACGATGGGAGAAATGGCGCTCTGGTACGCGCTGGCCGGGGTCAGCTTCATCGGCGGTTCGCTGGTCGACAAGGGCGGCCATACCCCGTTCGAGCCTGCCGCCGCGGGATCCGCGATCCTGCATGGTCCGCATGTGGCGAATTTCGCCGCCGCATATGGCGCGCTCGACCGCGCCGGGGCGGCCGAAGGCGTCGCCGGGGCCGGCGGGCTTTCTGCCGCGCTGGCCGCTCTCGACGGTGCCGAACAGACCCGCCGGGCAGCCTGCGCCAGAGAGGTTCTGGCCGGGCTTCGCGCCGAGACCCCCGGCCCCGACACCCTGATCGACGCGCTCGAAGGCCTCATGGGCGCGCCCGCACCCGCAGAAAAGGAGCCCGGCAATGGCTGAGACGCAGTTTTCGCTCGACGAGCTGGAAGAGGCCGCGCGGCTCGTCCATGCCCGGATGCCGCCGACGCCGCAATATGCCTGGCCGCTCCTGGCCGAGGCGATCGGCACCGAGGTCTGGGTCAAGCACGAGAACCACGGCCCCACCGGCGCCTTCAAGCTGCGCGGCGCCCTCACCTTCATCGACTGGCTGACCCGCACCCATCCCGACTGCCCCGGCATCGTCACCGCGACCCGCGGCAATCACGGCCAGGGTCAGGCGCTGGCCGCCCGCGCCGCCGGGATGACCGCCCGGATCTACGCCCCCGAGGGCAATTCGGCCGAGAAGAACGCCGCGATGCGGGCCTTCGGCGCCGATCTGCGCATCTTCGGCGCCGATTTCGACAGCGCCCGCGAAGAGGCGGTCCGGGTCGCCGAGGCCGAGGGGCTTTATCTCGTGCCGCCCTTCCACCGCGAGCTGGTGCGGGGCGTCGCGAGCTATGCGCTGGAGCTGTTCACCGCCCAGCCCGACCTGCACAGCGTCTATGTGCCGATCGGCTGCGGCTCGGGCATCTGCGGCACCATCGCGGCACGCGATGCGCTGGGGCTGTCGACCCGGATCGTCGGCGTGGTCTCGGAACGGGCCGATTGCGTCCTGCGCTCGATGGCGGCCGGAGATCTGGTCGAGACCCCGACGGCGCAGACCTTCGCCGACGGGCTGGCGGTGCGGGTGCCGGTGGCCGAGGCCCTGGCGATCTACTCGGCCGGGGCCGAACGCATCGTCTCGGTCTCGGATGCCGAAATCGCCGAGGCGATCCGGCTGTATTTCAGCGCCACCCATAACGTGGCCGAGGGCGCGGGCGCTGCGCCTCTGGCCGCCCTGATGCAGGAAAGCGAGATGATGGCGGGCCGCCGCGTCGGCGTCATCCTCTGCGGAGGCAATATCGACAGCGCACGTTTTGCCACCGTGCTCGGGGGCGGCGTGCCAGATCCCTGAGCCCCGCCCCCTGCTGGTCGCGAAAGGCTAGAGGAAGCTCACCATTTCAAGCTCCTCGACGCAGGCCGTGCCGCAGGCGCCGGGAATGCAGACCGTGATGCTGCGCTCGTCCTGATAATCGGCCTCGGGATGGAAGAAGCACTGCTCATGCGGATCGAAGAACCCGCCCAGCAACAGGCCCGCGCCGGGAAAGCAGAGCTGTTCCTGGCAGAGCCGCGCCGGACCGAGCTGCGTTTCCATCAGTTTGACGACGGCCTTCGGATCGGCCTCGAACAGCGCGGCGCCCTGATAGCGCACCCCCATCACCTTCCGGCAGGCGATGATGCAATTGAGCCCATTCGGGCCATATTCGCAAATCGGCACGGAAAGGCCGCGATATTCCATCACCCGGCCGCGGCTGCCGCGATAGACATGCCCCGGGCGCCCGAGATCGGGATGCGACTGCACGTCTTCGGGAGTCATCCCAAAGGACAATGCCCCGAGCCCGCGCCCGGGATGAACGGTCCAGATCATGTCTCCTCCCTTTTTACGGTATTATGCCCCAGGAGAGGCATCCTGCGAAGCGAATAACGTATATCGCATCAATTCGGTATAACGCGCAGCATTTCTTCCTATTTCAGAACGGAAAAGTCCGAAAAAGCCGACCTCGAACGGGCCTGCGCGAAAATCGGCCGCCTGCGCCACGGCCAATTCGACGCGCCGCCGCGCAGAGCGATCGCGCCCCAATCTGGCCAGCGTCACATGCGGAACAAAGCGGCGGCGGTCGAGCACAACCCCGGCCCGCCGGGCGGCGGTTTCAAGCTTGGTCTGCAGATGCCGGAGCGGCGCGCTTTCGGCCAGTGCCGCATGCAGGTTATGTGGCCGGTCGGACCCGAACAGACCGAGGCCGGACACTGTCAGCTGGAAGCGTCCGGCCCGGATCCCGGCAAAGGCCAGATGCACGTCATCGAGCCGCGGCTCGGGCAATTCGCCCAGGAAAACAAGGGTGAGGTGAAGGTTCTCGGGCGGGACCGGACGGCCCTCGGGCAGGCCTGCCTGTACCTGAACCAGACGCTCGCGGATCTCCGGCGGCAGGGCGATGGCAGCGAAGGCGCGGATCATGCGAAAGCTCCGGTGACGGCGGCTAAAGCTGTTTGGCAGATGGGACCGCAATCGCGCGTTTCAAGATGCGGCATGCCCGCAGCGCCTTTTGCCGCAATGCCGCAACTCAATGCTGCAAATGCGAAAACGCGACCTGGAATACGGAATTCACGCCAGGCGCAATTCCGTGCGGCAGATAGCTTTCCCGCTTTCAGGGAAAATACGGAATTACATCCATCGCGGAAGAGCACGGCAGAACGCCGTTCCGACGATCCCCGGGCAGGCCATACCCGCGCGCTCGGGTCCTGTCGCTATTGCGGCAGAAGCGTTTCGATCTTTGCAGTCAATTTCGCCGATTGCGGCTTGGTGAAAGACCCAAAGGTGGCAACCGGATTTCCCGAGCCGTCAAGCAGGACCTTATTAAAATTCCAACTTGGCGAAAAATCATGTTCCGCATCCATCCAGCGATAGAAGGGATGCGCCTCGGCCCCCTTCACATGGGTGATCTCGGTCATCGGCAGCGTCAGCCCGAAATTGACCTCGCAGAAATCCTTCACCGCGGTCTCGTCAGCCAGTTCCTGGTTGAAATCGTCCGAGGGGATGGCCAGCACCACCAGCCCGCGGGGGCCGTAGCTGTCCTGCAGGGCCTGCAACCCGTCATATTGCGGCGTGAAGCCGCATTGCGAGGCGGTGTTGACCACCAGCACCGGCCGGCCGCGAAACGCCGCGAGGTCGATCTCGCCCCCGTCGATGGAGGGAAAACGGAAGCTCTCGGCGGCCGCGGCGGACCCGGCGCCAAGCAACAGGGCGGCAACAACCGGAAGAGTGGCAGGGCGCATGCGCAGACATCCATATGCTGTATTGGTGTGAAATTGAACCTATTCCGCGACGTGAGAGGGTCAAGCCCGGCGTTGCATTCGCCGCGCGGGCCCTTAAGTATCAGCACGTCCTGACGACAGGATTTTCGAATGATCCGCTATGCGCTTACCTGCGCCGACGGGCACCGCTTCGAAAGCTGGTTCCAGTCGGCCTCTGCCTTCGACACGCTCCTCAAGAGCGGCCATGTGAGCTGCAGCCTCTGCGGCAGCCGCGACGTCTCGAAGGCGCTGATGGCTCCCAGCGTCGCAACCGACCGGCCCGAGAGATCTGGCGCGCCCGCCCCGGATGAAGGTTCCGAAAACGCCGCCGCCCCGGCCGGGCGGCCGCTTTCGACCCCCACGGGCCCGGCCGAACAGGCGCTGACGGCGCTGCGCAAGCGGATCGAAGAGAATTCCGAACATGTCGGCCTCCGATTCGCGCAGGAGGCCCGCGACATCCATGCTGGGCTCCGCCCCGACCGCCCGATCCATGGCGAAGCCCGCCCCGACGAGGCGATCCGGCTGATCGAGGATGGCATCCCCGTCGCCCCCCTGCCCTTCCTGCCTGGGCGCAAGCGGAACTGACGGCGCTTCCGATCGCCGTCGCCAGCCAGGGAACGCCCGGGATCACCCAAGCCCTGCAGCAGTGCCAGCCTTGCCCGGATCGCGATCGCGCGGCATCTGCCAACCCTGCCGGATGCGCAGCGGCATGGGCGGCGACAGCGCCGATCCAGAGGGATCCGAGCTGGACATGGCCGAGGCCACGGCCACGCCCGCCCGGCATATCGAGCCGCCGGGCCTCGAAACCTGCCACAGCTTCGAAACAAGGAACGGTCAGGCGCGTCCATTGATCTTGCCCTCTGCCGCGCCATCCCATAAGGCATCCCCGAAATGCAAGCGCGGGGACGAGACGGGCAACGATGCCGGTTCTGGTAATGAAATTCGGGGGCACCTCGGTGGCCGATCTGGCGCGCATCAGGAATGCCGCCGAAAAGATCAGGCGCGAGGTCGAGCGCGGCTATGACGTCATCGTCGTGGTCTCGGCGATGTCCGGCAAGACGAACGAACTGGTGGGCTGGGTCGAGCAGACCTCGCCGCTGTTCGATGCACGCGAATATGACGCCGTGGTCAGCTCGGGCGAGAATGTGACCGCCGGGCTGATGGCGCTGACGCTGCAGGAAATGGACGTGCCCGCGCGCAGCTGGCAGGGCTGGCAGGTGCCGCTCAGGACCAGCTCGGCGCATTCGACGGCGAGAATCGAGGAAATCCCGCGCGCCAATATCGACCAGAAATTCGCCGAGGGCATGCGCGTCGCCGTGGTCGCGGGCTTTCAGGGCATCAGCCATGAGGGCCGGATCACCACGCTGGGCCGGGGCGGATCGGACACCACCGCCGTCGCCTTCGCCGCCGCCTTCGGGGCCGAGCGCTGCGACATCTATACCGATGTGGACGGGGTCTATACCACCGACCCGCGGATCGAGGACAAGGCGCGCAAGCTCGACCGGATCGCCTTCGAGGAGATGCTGGAGCTTGCCAGCCTCGGCGCCAAGGTGCTGCAGACCCGCTCGGTCGAGCTGGCGATGCGCTACAAGGTGAAATTGCGGGTCCTGTCGAGTTTCGAAGACACCGACGAGACCTCTGGCACGCTCGTCTGCGACGAGGAGGATATTGTGGAACAGAACGTCGTCTCCGGCGTCGCCTATTCGCGCGACGAAGCCAAGGTCACGCTGATATCGGTGGCCGACCGCCCCGGCATTGCCGCCGCCATTTTCGGACCGCTGGCCAAGGCCGGGGTCAATGTCGACATGATCGTGCAGAACATCTCGGAAGAGGGTCGCACCGACATGACATTCTCCTGTCCGGTCAATCAGGTGCCGCGCGCCCGCGAGGCGATGGAGACGGCCATGGATGCGGGCGAGGTCAATTTCCGCGAGGTCGTGGCCGATACCGACGTGGCCAAGGTCTCGGTGGTGGGGATCGGCATGCGCAGCCATGCCGGCGTCGCCTCGACCATGTTCGACGCGCTCGCCGCAGAGGGTATCAACATCCGCGTCATTACAACTTCCGAGATCAAAATTTCCGTTCTGATCGACCGGAAATATATGGAACTTGCCGTGCAAGCCCTCCATGATGCGTTCGGATTGGAAAACGCAGCCTGATACGGGGGCAAATGCCCGACCCGACTGAAAGTTCAAGCCGCAGGCTGCTTGTCAGCCTGCGCGAGACCCTCGCCGAACCGGCAGCGGGTCAGGAGCGGCTGGATCGTATCACGAGCCTGATCGCCGAGCAGATGGGGACCCATGTCTGCTCGATCTACCTGTTTCGCGATGCCGATACGCTGGAGCTTTGTGCCACCGAGGGCCTGAACCCCGACTCGGTGCACAAGACCCGGCTGCGGGTCGGCGAGGGGCTGGTCGGCCGCGTCGCCAAGACCGCGCATCCGATCAATTCCGGCAACGCCCCGCAGGAACGCGGCTTCCGCTACATGCCCGAGACCGGCGAGGAGATCTTCTCGGCCTTCCTCGGCGTGCCGATCCAGCGGCTGGGCGAACGCCTGGGGGTGCTGGTCGTCCAGTCCAAGGACGCGCGGCAATATTCCGATGACGAGCTTTATGCGCTCGAGGTCGTGGCGATGGTGCTGGCCGAGATGACCGAGCTCGGCGCCTTCGTCGGCGAAGGCGAGGCGCTGGCCGCGCTGCACCAGCGGCCGGTGATGTTTCAGGGCACCGTCGGCCAGGAGGGGGTGGCGGTCGGCCATGTCTGGCTGCACGAACCGCGCGTGGTGGTGACAAATCCCATCGCCGACGATTACGAGACCGAGATGCGGCGGCTGCATGAGGCGGTCGACCGGCTGCGCGTCACCGTCGACGAGATGCTGAGCGCGGCGCCGGGCGGCGACAAGGATCAGCTTCAGGTGCTGGAAGCCTACCGCATGTTCGCCAATTCGCGCGGCTGGAAGCGGCGGATGGAAGAGGACATCGCCCGCGGCCTGTCGGCCGAGGCGGCGGTGGAAAAGGAACAGTCGGCGGCGCGCGCGCGCATGCAGACCGTGCCCGACCCCTATCTGCGCGAGCGGCTGCACGATCTTGACGACCTGTCGAACCGGCTATTGCGCATCCTGACCGGCCAGGGCGAGCATACCGGGGCCGAGCGCCCCTCGGACCCGATCCTGATCGCGCGCAATATCGGACCCGGCGAGCTTCTGGATTACGGCCGGTCGCTGCGCGGCATCGTGCTGGAGGAGGGCTCGGTCGGCAGCCATGCCGCGGTCGTCGCCAGGGCGCTGGCGATCCCGCTGATCGTCAATGCCCAGCGGATCACGACCGAGGCGCTGAACGGCGACCCGATCCTGGTCGATGGCGAACAGGGCATCGTGCATCTGCGCCCCGAAGAGACCGTGGCCGTCGCCTTCAATGACAAGATCGCGATGCAGGCCAAGGCGCAGCAGCGCTATGCCACGATCCGCAAGGAACCGGCGCTGACGCTGTGCGGCCAGCGCGTCGCGCTGCACATGAATGCGGGGCTGATGGCCGATCTGCCGTCGCTGGAAAGCTCGGGCGCCGAAGGTGTGGGGCTGTTTCGCACCGAGCTGCAATTCCTCATCCGATCGAAGGTGCCCAAGCGCAGCGAGGTCGCGGCGCTTTACGCCCGGGTGATGGATGCGGCCGATGGCCGGCGCGTCGTCTTCCGCACGCTCGATATCGGCTCGGACAAGGTGCTGTCCTACATGAAGCGGCAGGACGAGCCGAATCCCGCCTTGGGCTGGCGCGCGATCCGGGTCGGACTCGACCGTCCCGGCGTGTTGCGGATGCAGCTTCAGGCGCTGATCCGGGCGGCCAATGGCCGACCGCTTTCGGTGATGTTCCCCTTCGTGGCGCAGCTCGACGAATTCCGCACCGCGCGCGACCACCTGATGCGCGAGATCGACCGCGAAGGGCGGCTGGGCCGGGCCCTGCCCGAGAAGGTCGAGATCGGCGCGATGCTGGAAACCCCCTCGATGGCCTTCTCGCCCCGGCAATTCTATGAGGAAGCCGATTTCATTTCGATCGGCGGCAACGACCTGAAACAGTTCTTCTTCGCGGCCGACCGCGAGAATGAACGGGTGCGGCGGCGCTATGACACGCTGAATGTCAGCTTTCTCAGCTTCCTCGAACAGATCGTGAAGCGCTGCGAGGATACCGGCACGCATCTGTCCTTTTGCGGCGAGGATGCGGGCCGCCCGGTCGAGGCGCTGTGCTTTGCGGCCATCGGCCTGCGCTGCCTGTCGATGCGTCCGGCCTCGATCGGGCCGGTCAAGCACATGCTGCGGCGCAGCAATCTCGCCGAGGCGCGCGCCGTGATCGATACCGCCCGAGCCAGCGGCGCCCAGTCGGTTCGTCCGGCCATCATCGACTGGCTGCGGCGCCGCGACTGACGACGATACCCTTTCGTCCAGCCGCCTTCGGCAGCGCCATGTTCGGGGCAGATGGTGCCGTCCAGCATGCGCGCCCCAGCTCCGGGAACGGAAATCGGCCCATGGCAAACCGGCTCACGAAAAACGGGCAGCGCCCTGGACTGCCCGCCTTCGAAATCCGCACCCGATCTCAGTCGGACAATGTCCCGTCTTCGTTGCTGATCCCGTCGATGGAAATCGACGCATCCTCGAAGGAGCCGTCGGTCTTGCGGCAGCTCGCAGTCAGTTCCACCCTGTCGATGGACGGGTGAAGCATGATACTGCAGCAGCTTTTCCGGAAGCTCGCGCTGCTCCCCTCCATGACTAGCGAGCCGTTGTCATTGCCGATCCCCGGCATGGCGATCGAGGTATCGTTCGGCATGCCATCCGAGGTCAGACAGGTCGCGGCGATTTCGGCGCCGCTGTATCGACCCACTGAAAACCTGCTCATGCTACAAGGGAGAACGTAGCCATGAGTAAGACGATGGACGACAGCATCAAGCGGTGGACGGCGAAGCGTAAAACGGCGCTCGTCATCGAGATCATCCAAGGCAAGACGACCGCGTCGGAGGCAAGCCGGTCCTTCGACCTGACGCCCTCCGAGATCGAGGGCTGGGTCGAGGATGCCAAGCGCGGCATGGAGAACTCGCTGCGCGCCAACCCGCTCGACATCCGCGAGCAATACGAGAAGCAGCTCCGGGACCTGCAGGAAGCCTATGGAGAGGCGATGCTGGAGCTGCGGGCGCGAAAAAAGCTGCAGGCCCTGCTGGATGCGCAGGACGGGAATTGATCCGTCGCACCCAGCAGGGCCTCATTGCCGAGGGCGTCGTTGTGTCCGTCGCCAAGCTGTGTGCCTGGTTCGGCATCCCGAGGCGGACGGTCTACTACAAGCCGGTGAAGGCTGCGCCTAAGGTCGAGGCCCGCTTTTCCGAGCCGATCAAGAAGCTGATCGAGGAAGAGCCGTCCTTTGGCTATCGGACCGTGGCTTGGCTCCTGGGGTTCAACAAGAACACCGTGCAGCGGATCTTCCAGATCAAGGGCTGGCAGGTGCGCAAGCGTGCCGTGGGCATGCGGCCTCGCATCCAGGCCGTGCCGTCGGTTGCGGCTGCGCCGAACGAGCGCTGGTCGACGGATCTCGCCCGTATCTGGACGGGCAAGGACGGCTGGGCTTCCTTGGCGTTGGTGATCGACTGCCACAACCGAGAGTTGCTGGGCTGGCATCTGTCGAAGTCCGGCAAAGCCACGACCGCCAGCGCCGCCCTCGAGCACGCCCTGATCGCCAGGTTCGGCACTTTGGGCAAGGTCGAGAAAGAGTTCCTGCTGAGGTCGGACAACGGTCTGGTCTTCACCAGCCACCACTTCACCAAGATCGCCCGCAGCTACGGTCTGAAGCAGGAGTTCATCACCCCACACTGTCCCCACCAGAACGGCATGGTCGAACGCTTCATCCGGACGCTGAAGGAGCAATGCGTGCATCGCCACCGTTTTGAGACCATCCAGCACGCGATGCGCGTCATCGGTGACTGGATCAGCTTCAACAACAAACGCCGCCCTCATCAGGCCCTTGCCATGCGCACGCCTGCCGAGGCATTCACATTAGCGGCTTAACCTGAGCAGATTCAGCTGGGTCGATACAGTGGCATCATCGGTATAGTGAAACGCGATATTGGAACAGGTGTTCTGGAAGCTGCTCGGATCGGCGGAAAATGCAGCCGTCGCAGAAATAACCAGCGCAGAAGAAACGAGAAAACCCCTCATCAACACACACCTATAAAATGCATTAACGAAATAAATAACAACCTATGATTAATACAGAACATGGCCTTTTACTGGAAAAATCTGAATTCGTACCGCCCTGAAAATACACTGCACTTACAAATTCCCCCCCCTTCGCAGTCAGCCCCCTCTCCCCGAAGCGTGCGGAGAATCGTCCCGAACGATCTCGCCCAATTCCGAAAAAAGACCACTGCGAACCGCCGGGCGTCGCCACATGGGCGGAACAGATGCCGGGTAGAGAGGGGTGCGCCCAGTCGGTCTTCGTTCATGCGGTGTGCGCTCGATCCGGTCGCGCGCGGGTTACCGCGCCCGCGATGCCCGCCCAGGCACCGGGACGCAGCTCGATCCCCAGCACGCGGTCGGGGTTGGTCGGCGGTGGCATCTCGACGCCGGTCAGCCGCGAGAACCCGAAACGCGCATAATAGGGCGCGTCCCCCACCAGCATCACCCGCGCCACGCCCAGTGCCTCGGCCCGGGCCAGCGAATTGCGGATCAGGAGCCCGCCCAGCCCTTCGCCCTGCCGCGTCGGGTGGACCGCGACCGGCCCCAACAGCAGCGCCTCGGCCTCTCCGACCCGGATCGGCCAGTAGCGGATCGCGGCGGCCAGGATGCCCTCTGCATCGCGGGCGGTCAGACAGAGCTCGGCAACCGGCGGCACCCCGTCCCTGAGACGGTAGGATGACAGCGCGGTGCGCCCCGGCGCAAAGCAAAGGTCGTAAAGCGCCTCGACTTCCCACCAGTCCCCGGCCGTTTCTTCCGCAACCCGGATCACGCCGCTCTCCCTACCTGCTGGACCCGCCCCTAGCACGAGGTAATGTCGGGGGAAATGGCAGAAAGGAATGTCATGTTCTATCGTCCCGAAGACGGCCACGGCCTGCCGCATAACCCGTTCGGCGCCATCGTCGCGCCGCGTCCGATCGGCTGGATCTCGACCCGCGACGGCGCGGGCCGCGACAACCTTGCCCCCTATTCCTTCTTCAATGCGGTGGCCTATGAGCCGCCGCAGGTGATGTTCGCCTCGACCTCGACCAAGCCAGACCGCGACGGCACCAAGGACAGCGTCGCCAATATCCGCGAAACCGGTGTCTTCTGCGTGAACATCGTCGAGGAGGCCGCGACGAACGCGATGAACGCGACCTCGGCCCCCGTCCCTTGCGGCGAGGACGAATTCGCGCTGGCCGGGATCGACCGCACCCCCTGCGAGACCATCGCCTGTTCGCGGGTCGCCGATGCCCCGGCCGCGCTCGAATGCCGGCTGACCCGGATCCTGCGGCTGCCGGGCGCGACCAATCTCGTGGTTTTCGGCGCGGTGACGGGCCTCCATCTGCGCGAGGACTGCCTGATCGAGGGGCGGTTCGACGTCACCCGGTTCCGGCCGCTCGCCCGGCTGGGCTATCGCGATTACGCCGTGGTGGGCGAGATTTTCGAGCTGCAGCGCCCCTGAAGCTGCGTCAGGCAGCGGCATTTTTGCCGCCCTGCGCGCCTTGGTGCCGTTTCCATTCCCGGATGAGGCGCCTAAAAGGAGCGCCGGCATGCCAGAACCAACAAGAGGGACGGATGACATGGAACGAATGATCGCGGTGATCGGCGGCTCGGGCGTCTACGACATTGACGGGCTGGAAGACGCGCGCTGGCAGGCAGTGGAGACCCCCTGGGGCACGCCCTCCGACGAGATCCTGACCGGCACGCTCGACGGGATGAAGATGGCCTTCCTGCCGCGCCATGGCCGCGGCCATGTGCATTCGCCGACCTCCGTGCCCTACCGCGCCAATATCGACGCGCTGAAGCGGATCGGCGCCACCGATGTCGTCTCGGTCTCGGCCTGCGGCTCGTTCCGCGAGGATTTCGCGCCCGGCGAATTCGTGGTGGTCGACCAGTTCATCGACCGCACCTTCGCCCGCGAGAAGAGCTTCTTCGGCGAGGGCTGCGTGGCGCATGTCAGCATGGCCCATCCGACCTGCGGCCGGCTCTCGGCCGCCTGCCTGCAGGCCGCCCGCGACGAGGGCATCACCGTGCATGACGGCGGCACCTATCTGGCGATGGAGGGGCCGCAATTCTCGACGCTGGCCGAATCGAAGCTCTATCGCGAGAACTGGGGCTGCGACGTGATCGGGATGACCAACATGCCCGAGGCCAAGCTGGCCCGCGAGGCCGAGCTTTGCTATGCCTCGATCGCCATGGTCACCGATTATGACTGCTGGCATCCCGATCACGATGCGGTCGAGGTGGCCGACATCGTCAAAACCCTGATCGGCAATGCCGAAAAGGCCCGTGGCATGGTCAGCCGCCTGCCCCGGCTTCTGGGCGCCCACAAACCCTGCGACAAGGGCTGCGAGGCCGCGCTTGAACATGCGCTGATCACCGCCCCCGAAAAACGCGACCCGGCCCTGATCGCCCGGCTCGACGCGGTCGCGGGGCGCGTCCTCGGCCGCTGAGCCGCCTCCGAAAGCGCGGATCCGGCCCACGCGGCCGGTTCCGACGGCAGCGATCTGCCCGGCCCGTTTCAGGCCTCTCGGCCAGGCGCGGCACCGCTCGGAACCGGTTCAGGACATCCCCGCGGGCACCCTGCCCTGTCCGCCCCCGCAGCACGGACAGCCCAAGCCGGGAACGCTGCCGCACCGGCCCGGCACGCGCGCGATCCTATTTCTTCTTTCCGCTCCCGGCCTCGCCGCCATGCTGCTTGACGAATGTCCGGATGAAGGCGCGGATCTCGCGCGCCGCGCTGGTATCGAGCGTCTTGCAGAGCGCCACGAACTCGTCGCGCTGCTCCTTGTCGAGCCGAAGCACCAGCTGGCTGTCCTTCTTTCCACCCTTCTTGCCCATGGCCCACGCGTCCCACCGTTGCCTTTTGTCTATGCGATGTATATACATGTGCATTAACCTGAACCCGGGATGGGTTCGCAACAAGAAAACGGAAGGGAGTCCGAAAATGAATCTTCATGTCGCACAATGCCTGCTGAGACGGGACCGGATGGACTGGCGCAAGCCGCATCTCAACTGGATCTCCGACCGGTTCTACCGCTATTTCATGACCTCACGCGGCTGAGCGCGCACCCCTTGCGTCAAACCACGCCCTTGCGGGGGGCAAAACCTTGCGCCAGAAGCGGGCCCCGAAGGATCTGAAGCAGAGGGCCCCGGGATGATCGCCAGCAGCAGCGTCAAGGACTATATCCGCACCATCGTCGACTTCCCCCATGAGGGGATCATGTTCCGCGACGTGACCACGCTTTTCGCCGATCCGCGCGGCTTCCGGATGGCGATCGACCAGCTGCTGAACCCCTATGCCGGGGCGCAGATCGACAAGGTCGTGGGCCTCGAGGCGCGCGGCTTCATCCTGGGCGGCGCCATCGCGCACCAGCTCTCGAAGGGCTTCGTGCCGATCCGCAAGAAGGGCAAGCTGCCCGCCGCGACCATCGCCGAGGAATACAAGCTCGAATATGGCGAGGCCGTGGTCGAGATCCATGACGACGCGCTCGCCCCGGGCGAGAAGGTGCTGATCGTCGACGACCTGCTGGCCACCGGCGGGACCTGCGAGGCGGGGATCAAGCTTTGCGAACGGCTCGGGGCCGAGGTTATCGGTTGTGCCTTCATCGTCGACCTGCCCGAACTCGGCGGCCGCAAGCGGCTTGAAGAGATGGGTATGGACGTGCACACGCTCTGCGAATACGCGGGCGCCTGAGGTTCCCGAATTGGGTATTTAAGCCAAGAAGAAGCGGGAGTGTCTCTTCTTCTTGGCGAAAATACCCATGACACGCCCTCCGTCCTTGCCGCGGCGCCTGGTCAGGGCGGCGGGATGACCGCGCCGGGGTTTAGGATGCCTGCCGGATCGAGCGCGGCCTTGATCGCCCGTATCGCCGCCAGCCGCGCCGGATCGCCATAGCGCCCGAGCTCTGCAACCTTGAGCCGTCCGATCCCGTGCTCGGCACTGATCGAGCCTTCGAACCCGGCCACCAGATCATGAACGCATCGCGTGATGGCATCGCGCTGCGCCTCGTGATCGGCGCGGGTCTCTCCGGGCAACGGGAAGACGTTGTAATGCAGGTTGCCGTCGCCCAGATGGCCGAAACAGTTGATCCGGAAGCGGCCGATCCGGGCAAGCGCGGGCCCGGCCGCGGCAATGAAATCGGGGATCGCCGAAAGCGGCAGCGAGATGTCATGCGAGGCGATCGCGCCGATCCGCCGATTGGCGAGCGGGATCGTTTCGCGCATTGTCCAGAAATCCTGCCGCTGCGCCTCGGATTGCGCCACCAGCCCGTCCGCGACCAGCCCCGCCTCGAAGGCCCCGGCAAAGAGATCTTCCAGCGCCGCGCCCGGGTCCTGCCCCGCGCCGAGACCGAGCTCGATCAGCACCATCCAATCGGGCGGATCGGCGAAGGGCCGACGCAGATCGGGCATGGTCTCGGCGAGGAAGTCCAGCCCCGCGCGATGAATCAGTTCGAAGGCCGAGACCCCCTCGCCCACCCGGTCCCGCGCCATGGCCAGAAGCGCCAGCGCCGCCGCCGGATCGCGCACCGCCAGAAGCGCCGCCCCCGTGGCCGCGGGCCGGGGCGCCAGCTTCAGCGTCGCCGCGGTGATCAGCCCCAACGTGCCCTCGGCCCCGATCAGCAGATGCCGCAGGTCATAGCCGGTATTGTCCTTCCGGAGCCGTTTGAGCCCCTTCAGGATCGAGCCGTCGGGCAGCACCGCCTCGATACCGAGGCACAGATCGCGCGCATTGCCATAGCGCAACACGTTGAGCCCGCCCGCATTGGTCGACAGCAGCCCGCCGATGCGGGCCGAGCCCTCCGAGGCCAGCGACAGCGGAAACAGCCGTCCCGCCGCCTCGGCCGCCGCCTGGACCTCGGCCAGGATGCAGCCCGCCTCGGCCACCAGCACATTCTCGTCGGCATGGACCGCGCGAATGGCCCGCATCCGTTCCAGCGTGACGATGACCGGAGCGGGCCCCGTTTCCATGATCTGCCCGCCGACCAGCCCGGTGCCACCGCCATAGGGCACGACCCCGACCCGCGCAGCGGCACAGGCGCGGACGATCTCGGCGGCCTCATCGACCCGTCCCGGCGCCAGCAACAGCGCGCCCTGCCCCCGGAACCGGCCGCGCGGCTCTTCCAGATAGGCGGGCGTCAGCTCGCGAAAGACGGCGGCAGGCAGGCGCGCGCGCAGATCGGCGGCAAAGGCATCGGTGACGGGGTTCAGCATGGGCGGTCCTTTCGTCTCCGGTGAAGCATGCCGGGGCGCCCGCTGGCAAGCCGGTCGGACAACTCAGTCGGAGAGAGGCTCCAGCACCACGACGGTCGGACGGGAGGGCAGCGTCCGGAGCGAGACCTCGAGCGAGGAACCGCCCGGCCGGCTCGCCTCGAACTCACCCGCCATGCCTTCGAGAAAGCGGTCGAGCGTCCGCGGGCCGAACCAGTGCATCGGGATCACGACCGCACTTTTCAGCCGCGTCAGCACCGCGATCATCGCGGGCAGATCCAGCGTCAGTCGCCCGTCGACCGGCGCCATCACCACGTCGAGCCGCCCGAGCGCCGCGAACTGCGACTCATCCGGGACATGGTGCAGATGGCCCAGATGCCCGATGCAGAGCCCCGCGACCTCGAAGACGAAAATCGAATTGCCGTTCTGACGCACCGAGGCGCCGTCGCGGCCGCGAATGTCGGTCGGCACGTTGCGCACCAGCATCTCGCCGAGATCGAGATGATGATCGGCCGCCTCGCCGCCTTTGGCCCAGCCCTCCAGCACATGCGGGATCGCCGGGTCGGGAAAGGCGGTGAAATGGGTCTCGTGGGCATTGTTCATGGTCACCACGTCGGGCGTGACCGGGTTCGGCCCGAGATAGCCGGTATAATCGGTGGCCGCCACCAGACCGCCCGAGGTTTCGAGCAGGAAGGTCGCGTGATCGACGAAGGTCAGTCGCACCGTATTCTCATCGAGCGGCGTCCCGAAGGCGGCGCGGTGCAGAAAGCGCATGCCGGGGGCGGCATCGGCGATGGCGATGCAATGGCTGAGCCGCCGCCCCTCGGCAAAGGCCGGCAAGGCGGTCAGGACCGCAAGCAGGATCAGACAGGACCGCAACATGGCGCGCCTCCCCTTTTACGAAAAGCTAGCGTTTCAACGGTCTCCGTCACGCCCGGGGAATAAACTTTCCCTTGCGTCAAAAAGACGGGGACATTGGCGTCAAAGGGCGCGATCCGAGCTTCGGCCCGCGTCAGGGTCTCTTCATGCCATTGCCGAGGCTCAGCCGCCCCGCAGCAGGTCTTCCTTCCGAAGCAGGACTGCTGCCGGCGAGATCGCGGCCTTTGCCCGGGCGCAAGCCACGCGGATGGCAAGCAACGGGCCTCTCGCCATCAATTCCCCCGGCCGGGGGGCACCACCGCGATGCTCGACGGGTGGTCCGGCATGCCGCCTGGCAGGGCAATCTGCGCGACTACATGATCAGGTGGGCCAGGGTGTGGCGGTGCTCCATCCTCGTCCGCGCGAGCAATCATGCAGTCCCGCGTGACGACGGACTCGCCCAATGCAGCCGCTACCGTGCCCCGCGGTCGAGGATGTGACCAGCCATCCGGCGGCCCGACTGCCGCCCCGCCCCTCATGCGGCGGGCAGGACGCGGTTGGCGGGCGATCCGACCGTGGGAGCCATCTGCGGCCCTATCTCCGAAGCGCCGCTGACGATCCCGCGCGTTGAACTCAACCGGGTCGGCGCGGCGCTTGCCAGGGGCCGGGACAGCATCGTCCGACCGACCGGTTCCGACCGGGTCTTGCCGCTGCCGACAGATCAGGGGCAGGACAGGCTCAGGCCAGCCCGGTTTCGGTCCGGCCGCGCCGGTCGCGGCGCAGATTCGCGTAAAGCACGTGATTGCGCCAGCGCCCGTTGATCTGCAGATAGCTCTGGGCCACGCCCTCGTATTTGAAGCCGCATTTCTCCAGAACCCCGCGCGAGGCGGCATTCTCGGGCAGGCAGGCGGCCTCGATCCGGCTCAGGTCCTTCTGGGTGAAGGCATAATGCACCACCGCCTCGATCGCCTCGCGCATATAGCCCCGGCGGGCATGGCATTCGCCGACCCAGTAGCCAAGCGTGCCCGATTGCGAGGGCCCGCGGCGGATGTTGTCGAGCGTGATCGCGCCCAGAAGCGCATCATCCGAGCGGCGGAACAGGAACAGCGGCACCGCCGAGCCCGACCCCAGCGCCCGCTGCGCCCAGTAGACCCGGTTGGTAAAGGCCTTGCGCGCCAGATGGTCGGGCGACCAGGTCGGCTCCCAAGGCGTGAGGAAGGCCATGCTTTCGGCCCGGAGCATCGTCCAGGGCTGAAAATCGGCATGTGCCGGCGGGCGCAGGGTCATGCGCTCGGTCTCGATCCGGACCTTGCGCCTGAGGCCCAGCATCAGGCCGCAAGCCTGCCTTGCAGCGCGTCAAGCGCCGGCGCCCCCGAGACGGGGCCATAAAGGGCCAGCGCCGGACGGCCGTCGAGGGTCAGCCGGGAGGCGAACTCGCGCACCGCCTCGGTCGTCACCGCGTCGATCTGGGCGACGGTCTCCTCGACCCCGGGCACGCGGTCCCAGATCGAGACCAGCCGCGCCAGCCGCTCGGCCCGGTTCGACGGGCTTTCCAGCCCCATCAGCAGGCCTGCCTTCATCTGGACCTGGGCCCGCGCGATCTCGGCCGGGCTCATGTCCCGGGCGGCACGGGCCAGCTCGGCCATGGTCAGTTCGGCCATCGGCCCGACCTGCTCGGCGCTGGTGCCGGCATAAAGCGTCATCATCCCGGTATCGGCATAGGCGCCGGTCTGGGCGAAGACGGTATAGCAAAGCCCGCGCTTCTCGCGCAGTTCCTGGAACAGCCGCGAGGACATGCCGCCGCCCAGAGCGGTCGAGAAGACCTGCGCGGTATAGATCCCGGGGGTGCGATAGCCCGGGCATTCGAAAGCCAGCGCCATATGCGCCTGCTCGAGCGGCTTGATCTCGCGCCGCTCACCGCTGGCGAAGCGCGCCGGTTCCAGCGCGCCGCGCGCGACCGGTTCGCGGTCCGAGAACAGCGCCTCGGCCAGGCGCACGATCTCGGCGTGATCGACGGCGCCCGCCGCCGACAGGATCATCCGGTCGGGCGAATAATGCTTGCCGATGAAGCGGAACAGGTCCTCGCGGGTAAAGCCGCGCACCCGTTCGGCGGACCCCAGGATCGAGCGGCCCAGCGCCTGACCGGGATAGGCGACCTCCTGCAGCCAGTCGAATATCACGTCATCGGGCGTGTCCAGCACCTGCCCGATTTCCTGCAGGATCACGCCGCGCTCGACCTCGATCTCGTCCTCGGAAAAGAGCGGATTGATCAGGATGTCGGCCAGCACGTCCAGCGCCAGCGGAACGTCGGCCTCGAGCACGCGGGCGTAATAGGCCGTCATCTCGCGCGAGGTATAGGCGTTGATATAGCCGCCGACATCCTCGATCGCCTCGGCGATTTCGAGCGTCGTGCGCTTCTCGGTGCCCTTGAAGGCCATGTGTTCAAGGAAATGGGCGATGCCGTTTTCCTCGGGCTGCTCGTCGCGCCCGCCGGCCATGATCCAGATCCCGATGGCGGCCGATTTCAGACCGGGCATCCGCTCGGTGACGATACGAAATCCGTTCGGCAGCCTGTGCAGCTCGACGCTCAACGCTTGCGCCTTTCATTGATGAGGGCTTCGAGGGCGGCAAGGTCGTTCTCGACCGGGCTCACCCGTTCCGGCCGGTCATACAGATCGGCCATCGATTTTGGAAGGGGGGGCCGCAGGCCGGTGGCGGCCTCGACCGCATCGGGGAATTTTGCCGGATGCGCGGTGGCAAGCGTCACCATCGGCGCGGCCGAGGCGGGCTGTTCGGCCGCGACCTTCACGCCGACCGCCGTATGCGGGCAGATCGTCAGCCCGGTCGCGGCGAAGGTGGCGCGGATGGTCTCGGTGGTCTCGGCCTCGGACGCGCGACCCGAGGCAAAGGTTTCGCGCAGGAATTCCAGCGCACCCTGGCTGATGGCAAAGCCGCCCTGCGCCTTCAGATCCTCCATCTGCCCGGCCACGGCGGCGCCGTCGCGGCCATAGGCCTCGAACAGCGCGCGCTCGAAGTTGGAGGAGACCTGGATATCCATCGACGGGCTGATCGAGGGCGAGACGCCCTTCGTTTCATAGGCCCCGCCGGTCAACGCCCGGTGCAGGATGTCGTTCTGGTTGGTGGCGATCACCAGCTTCTCGATCGGCAGCCCCATGCGCCCGGCGATGTAACCCGCGAAGATGTCGCCGAAATTGCCGGTCGGCACGGTGAAGCGCACCGGCCGGTGCGGCGCGCCAAGCGAGACCGCCGAGGTGAAGTAATAGACGACCTGGGCCAGCACCCGCGCCCAGTTGATCGAGTTGACGCCCGCAAGCCCGACCGCGTCGCGGAACTCGAAATGGTTGAACATGTCCTTCAGCCGCGCCTGGCAATCGTCGAAATCGCCCTTCAAGGCCAGCGCATGGACATTGTCCTCGGCGGGGGTGGTCATCTGGCGCCGCTGCACCTCCGAGACCCGGCCCTCGGGGAAGAGGATGAAGACATCGACATTGGGCAGGCCGCGGAACGCCTCGATCGCGGCCGAGCCGGTATCGCCCGAGGTCGCCCCGACGATGGTCACCCGCTGGCCCGAGCGCTCGAGCGCCGCCTGGAACAGCTGGCCGATCAGCTGCATCGCGAAGTCCTTGAAGGCCAGCGTGGGCCCGTGGAACAGCTCCAGCAGGAAGTGGTTCGGGCCGATCTGGGCCAGGGGCGCGCGGGCGGCGTGGTTGAAGCCGCGATAGGCGCGGGCGATGATCGCCTCGAATTCGGCATCCGTGAAGGCCTCGCCGATGAAGGAGCGCATCACCCGGAACGCGGCCTCCTCATAGGACAGCCCCGCCAGCGCCGCGATCTCGTCGGCCGACATCGCCGGAATGGTCTCGGGCACGTAAAGCCCTCCATCGCGGGCCAGCCCGGTCAGCATTGCCTCTTCGAAACTCAGAACCGGGGCCTGTCCCCGGGTCGATACATAGCGCATTGCCTGCTCTTCCCCTCAGCTTGCCGCCTGATACGCCACAGATCGGGCCATGTCACCCCGGGGCAAACGACGGAAGCGCGGTACGACGGGATCACGGGGCGGAGCGCCCCGGCCCGGGCGGCGGCCCCGAAAAGGGGCGGTCCTGAAAACGAGCGTTGGGCCTGAAAACAAAATGTCCGGCACCGCGGGAGCGCGCGGCACCGGACACTTGATGGGTCGGACCCGGCACTCGCCGTCCCTTAGGCGGCTCATGTGGAGCGACATGAGCCGATTACCCGGTTCCCTGCTTGGTGCCTTTCGGCATCCTTGCGGTGCACTGCGCCTGGATCGCGTCGCACCGTTGCATCTTGTCCCAAGACAAACATATTGAGCAGGGCGGCACAAGCGAAACCTGCGACATTCCGCCGCTTTTTCCAAAGCCCATCCGCGCCAAGTCAGGAGCCCCCATGCAACACCCCCCGTTCCGCCCTTTCGAGACCGCACTCGACCGCGACCGGGCGCTGCTTCTGCTGCAGGCCGCCACGCTGGGCGCCGAGGATGGCGAGCTGTTTCTCGAACGGCGCCGCTCGGAAATGCTGAGCTTCGATGACGGGCGGCTCAGGACGGCAAGCTATGACGCCTCCGAAGGGTTCGGCCTGCGCGCGGTGCACGGCGAGGCCTCGGGCTATGCCCATTCCAGCGACATCTCGGAAGCGGCGCTGAAACGCGCGGTCGAGACCGCACGGCTGGCGGTGGCCGAGGGCGGCGGCACGCTGGCGCTGGGGCCGCAGCCGACCAACCGGCGGCTCTATACCGATGCCGACCCGCTGGCCGAGGCCCCCTTCGCGCTCAAGATCGACACGCTCCGCGAGATCGACGCCTTCGCCCGGGAGCTCGACCCCCGCGTGGTGCAGGTGACCGCCTCGCTCGCGGCCTCGCTGCAGGAGGTGGTCATCCTGCGGCCCGACGGCACGCTTCTTTCCGACATCCGGCCGATGACCCGGCTCAATGTCTCGGTGATCGTCGAGGAGAACGGCCATCGCGAATCGGGCAGCGATGGTGGCGGCGGCCGCACCGGGCTGGCCGGGCGGATCGAGCGCAGCAGCTGGGAGGCCTCGACCCGCGAGGCGCTGCGCATCGCGCTGGTCAATCTCGAGGCCGAGCCCGCCCCGGCCGGGACGATGGACGTGGTGCTGGGGCCGGGCTGGCCCGGCATCCTGCTGCATGAGGCGGTCGGCCACGGGCTCGAGGGCGATTTCAACCGCAAGGGCAGCTCGGCCTTTGCCGGGCTGATGGACCAGCAGGTGGCGGCGAAGGGCGTGACGGTGATCGATGACGGCACCATCCCCGACCGCCGCGGCTCGATCAGCTTCGACGACGAGGGCACGCCCTCGAACCGCACCGTGCTGATCGAGGATGGCGTGCTTGTGGGCTACATGCAGGATCGTCAGAACGCGCGGCTGATGGGGCTGAGCCCCACCGGCAATGGCCGCCGCGAAAGCCATGCCCATCCGCCGATGCCGCGGATGACCAATACCTGCATGCTGGGCGGCGATACCGCGCCTGCCGACATCCTGGCCGGGCTGAAGGACGGGATCTATGCCGTGGGCTTCGGCGGCGGGCAGGTCGACATCACCAATGGCAAGTTCGTCTTCAGCTGCACCGAGGCCTACCGGGTGAAGAACGGCAAGGTCGGGGCGCCGGTCAAGGGCGCCACGCTGATCGGCGACGGCCCGGCCGCGATGAAGCAGATCCGGGCCATCGGCAACGACATGGCGCTGGATCCCGGGATCGGCAATTGCGGCAAGGCCGGCCAGTGGGTGCCGGTCGGCGTGGGTCAGCCGACGCTGCTGATTGGGGGGCTGACGGTGGGCGGCGCCGGGGCCTGAGCCCCGGGCGGTCCCCGATATTCCAATGGCTTGCCGGGGCCAATCCCGACATTTCGCGTAAAAGGCGAAATTCTGGAATTCGTTCACCTTACGTTAACCCATTTCACGGCACATTGGGTTCACGGATGAGCGGAGCTGCGAAACGTGGAGATTGTTTCTTCCTACCACCCCCTCGCACCACCCACCCGGGAAGACACCCTGGTTACGTGGCTTCGTCTCATCCGGTCACGCCGTGTCGGTGCAACCACCTTCTTCCGCCTGCTCGAAGATCATGGCAGCGCCGCGGCGGCGCTGGAGGCCCTGCCCGAGATCGCCAGGCAGGCGGGGGTTCGCGATTACACCCCCTTCCCCCTGGATCTGGCCGAGGCCGAGATCGCCCGCGCCCGCAAGCTGGGCGCCGTCGCACTTCTGCATGGCGACCCGTCCTACCCTCCTGCCCTCCACGACCTTGCAGATGCGCCCCCCGTGCTCTGGGCCCTTGGCCGCACCGATCTGACCCGACGCCCGATGGTGGCGCTGGTCGGGGCGCGCAACGCCTCGTCGCTGGGGATGCGCATGGCGCGGCGGCTGGCCGAGGGGCTGGCCGAGGCCGGCTATGTGATCGTCTCGGGTCTTGCCCGCGGCATCGACCGCGCCGCCCATATCGCCGCGATCGAGACCGGGACCGTCGCGGTGCAGGCGGGCGGGATCGACGTGCCCTACCCGGTCGAGAATTCAGGGCTTGCCGAAGAGATCGGGCAGAAAGGACTGCGGCTGTCCGAACAGCCCCCCGGGCTCGAACCGCAGGCGCGCCATTTCCCGCAGCGCAACCGCATCGTCTCGGGGCTCGCCCGGGCCGTGGTCGTGGTCGAGGCCGCCAGCCGCTCCGGCAGCCTGATCACCGCCCGCGCCGCGCTCGATCAGGGCCGCGAGGTGCTGGCCGTGCCGGGCCATCCCTTCGATGCCCGGGCCTCCGGCTGCAACATGCTGATCCGCGACGGCGCCGTGCTGGTGCGTCACCCCGAGGATGTGCTGGACGCGCTCGGCCCCGCGCCCCGGCCGGCGGCGGCCGCCCCCGCCAAGCCGCCGCCGCGGATGACCGAGGTGCCCGAGACCCCGGCCGAGGCCCGCCGCGCCGCGCCGCCCGATACGGCCGCGCTTCATGCCCGCATCCTGGACCGTCTCGGCCCCTCTCCCTTGGCCGAGGACCAGTTGATCCGCGACCTCGGCCTGCCGGCGGGCACCGTCACCTCCGAACTCCTGACGCTGGAACTCGACGGCCGGATCGCCCGGGCGCCGGGCGGGCTTCTGTCGCGCCCGGTCTGACCGGCTCTGCCCCGCACCCGCAACCTACGGGCATGACGCGGCAGCGCCTCAACCATGAAGCGAAATTCGCCATGCGCCCTTCCGTGCATTGACATTCGCGCCCTCCCCCCCACATCTTGCGCCGCCAAGCCACCCGCCGCCATAGTCGAGAGAAATCCATGCCCGTCGTCGTTGTCGAGTCCCCGGCCAAAGCCAAGACAATCAACAAGTATCTGGGCTCCGACTACACGGTTCTCGCCTCTTACGGGCATGTTCGCGACCTGCCCCCGAAGGACGGATCGGTGGATACCGAGCAGGGATTCGAGATGACCTGGGAGGTCGCCTCGGACAGCAAGAAGCATGTGAAGGCCATCGCCGACGCGCTGAAAGAGGACAATGCGCTGATCCTCGCCACCGACCCCGATCGCGAGGGCGAGGCGATTTCCTGGCATCTGGAAGAGACGTTGCGCGCACGCCGCGCGATCAAGAAGGACACCGCCGTCAGCCGGGTCGTCTTCAATGCCATCACCAAATCGGCGGTGACCGAGGCGATGAAGAACCCGCGCGACATCGACGAGCCGCTGGTTCATGCCTATCTCGCGCGCCGTGCGCTCGACTATCTGGTGGGCTTCAACCTGTCGCCGGTCCTGTGGCGCAAGCTGCCGGGCGCAAAATCGGCGGGCCGGGTGCAGTCGGTCTGCCTGCGGCTCATCGTCGAGCGCGAGATGGAGATCGAGGCCTTCCGCGCCCGCGAATACTGGACGGTCTCGGCCCAGTTCGCGACGCCGCGCGGCCAGATCTACGAGGCCCGGCTGATCACGCTTGGCGGCCAGAAGCTCGACAAATTCGACCTCGGCACCGCGACCGATGCGGAGCTGGCGGTCAGGGCCATCGAAAGCCGCGCGTTCACCGTCGCCGCGGTCGAGGCCAAGCCCGGCACCCGCAACCCCGCGCCGCCCTTCATGACCTCGACCCTGCAGCAGGAAGCCAGCCGCAAGTTCGGCTTTGGCGCGCGCCAGACCATGCAGGCGGCGCAGCGCCTTTATGAGGCGGGCATCATCACCTACATGCGGACCGACGGCATCGACATGGCCCCCGAGGCGGTGATGGCCGCGCGCGACGCGATCAAGGACCGCTACGGCGCCGAATATGTTCCGAAATCGCCCAGGATGTACAAGAACAAGGCCAAGAACGCGCAGGAAGCGCATGAATGCATCCGGCCGACGGACATGACCCGCGACCCGTCCAAGCTGCGGGTGACCGACGAGGACCAGCGCAAGCTTTACGATCTGGTCTGGAAGCGCACCATCGCCAGCCAGATGGAAGCCGCGCGGCTGGAACGCACCACCGTCGATGTCGAAAGCGCGGATCGCGAGGTCGTGCTGCGCGCCACCGGCCAGGTCGTGCTCTTCGACGGGTTCCTCAAGGTCTATGAAGAGGGCCGCGACGATAGCGAGGATGGCGATGACCGCCGCCTGCCGCAGATCGCGCAGGGCGACCCCGCCCGGCCCGCATCGGCCGACCGCTTCGCCGCCGATTACGCGACGCTCGCGGGCACCGGCAGCGCCGCCCGCGACGGCCAGCCGATCGAGGCGCCCGGGGATGAACCGGTGCTGCGCTGCGACCGGGCGATCCTCGATGCGACCAAGGCGATCCTCGCCCAGCAGCATTTCACCCAGCCGCCGCCGCGCTATACCGAGGCCACGCTGGTCAAGCGCATGGAGGAGCTCGGCATCGGCCGGCCCTCGACCTATGCCTCGATCGTCACCACGATCCAGGATCGCGGCTATGTGCTGAAGGACAAGAACCGGCTGGTTCCCGAGGACAAGGGGCGGCTGGTGACGGCCTTCCTGTCGAATTATTTCAGCCGCTATGTCGGCTACGAGTTCACCGCCAACCTGGAAGACGAGCTTGACGACGTCTCGGCCGGTGCACGCGACTATCACGAGGTGCTCGAGCGCTTCTGGAAGGATTTCTCGGCCGCCATCGCCGAGACCGCCGATCTGCGGATTTCCGAGGTCCTCGACAAGATCGACGACGTGCTGGCGCCGCATCTCTATCCGCCGCGCGAGGACGGGTCCGACCCGCGGGTCTGCCCGAAATGCGGGGCCGGCCGGCTGAACCTCAAGACCGCGCGGTCTGGCGGGGCCTTCATCGGCTGCACCAACTACCCCGAATGCCGCTATACCCGCTCTCTCTCGGCGGTGAACGGCGATGACAGCTCGGAGCTCGACGGCAAGGTTCTGGGCCATGACGGCGAGGACGAGATCAGCCTGCGCATCGGCCGCTTCGGCCCCTATGTGCAGCGCGGCGAGCCCACCGAGGAGGAACCGAAACCGCCGCGGGCGAGCCTGCCCAAGGGCTGGAAGCCCGAGGAGATCGACCTCGAGAAGGCGCTGATGCTGTTGAGCCTGCCGCGCGAGATCGGGCCCCATCCCGAGGATGGCGAGACCGTCGAGGCCGGGATCGGACGCTATGGCCCCTTCGTCAAGCATGGCCGGAAATACGCCAACCTGCCCGATGTCGAGGAGGTCTTCACCATCGGCATGAACCGCGCGGTCGAGGTTCTGGCGCAGAAGAAGACCCGCGGCGGCGGCACGGCGGCGAAACCGCTGCGCCAGCTTGGCGAGCATCCCGAGAAGGGCGGCGCCATCGATGTCATGGCCGGACGCTACGGGCCCTATGTCAAATGGGAGAAGGTCAACGCGACCCTGCCCAAGGATGTGGAACCCGAGGCTGTGACGCTGGAACAGGCGGTCGAGCTGATCGATGCCAAGGCGGCCAAGGGCGGCAAGACCAAGGCTAAGGCCAAGGCGAAACCGGCCGCCGCCAAGACCGGGAAGACGGCCGCAAAGAAGACGACCGCCAAGACCACCGGGACCAGGGCCAAGACCACCAAGGCGAAGACCTCGGACTCGGCCGGGTAACCGCCCCGCCTGGCCGGATCGCATGAATGCACGACGCGGTGAGCGGATTTGATTGGTCGGCGCGGGCCCGCTGTTCCAGATTGCGCCCCGGAGGCAAGGGTCCGGACAGGTTCCGGGCCCGAGAAGAAAAGGGGCAGAGTCATGACTGACCGGAGCATGTCACGCCGAAAGGCACTTTTGGCATTTGGCGCAACCTTTGGAACGGGCCTTGCCGCCCCCGCGCTTCTGCGCGCCGAGCCCGCGCCGATGACCCGCCGCAACATCTCGAGCTTTTCGCAGCAGAGCTGGCGCGAGCATTTCGATAAGCTGGGCAAGGCCGCGATCGTGGCCGATACCGCCTCGCGCGCCCTGCATTTCTGGAGCGGCGATGGCGAGGACTACAGGATCTATCCGACCTCGGTGCCGATCAGCGAGGATCTGACCAAGCGCGGCTATACAAAGGTGGTGCGCAAGCGGGTCGGGCCCGACTGGACCCCCACCGCCTCGATGGTCGAGCGCAATCCCGATCTGCACTACATGCCGCCCGGCCCCGACAATCCGCTGGGGACCCATGCCATGTACCTGTCCTGGCCCGCCTATCTCATTCACGGCACCCATGACACGCGCAAGATCGGCCGGCCGTCTTCGGATGGCTGCATCGGGCTTTACAACGAAATGATCGCCGAGCTCTACGCTATCACCCCCGTAGGCACCCAGGTCCGGATCATCTGATCTGGACCGCGCCGCAGAGAGGCCTCCCGGGTCACGGCGGCGCGCCGATCGGGCGGCCTGTCTTCCGCAAGCCGACGCGCCCGTGCGGGGGAAGGTTCCGGTATTTCCTGCGAAAGCCGTTCCAGGGCGCCCTCACCCAGGCATCGTTTTCGGCAGGAAGGATGAGGGGGCCGGCGGCCATATCGGGTGTCTTGACGATCCGCGACCTGCCCGGGGCGTCGCTTTCACAGGTCTCGACCGCCATTCCGATTTCGCCGAGGCTATGATCCGCCCGGCCTTGCAGGCAGGTCAAAGCGCAAGCTGTCCAGGGTCTCGTCCGTCAGTTCGCGAAATACTGTCGGAGCGCACCCGGTCATGGCGCTCAAGCCTTAGGTCGCGCCTATTTGGAGAGATGTGCGAATGGCAGTCATCCGCCTGTCGACCAACGCGTCGATACTGCCCGCGACCGGGTCCTCTTCCGTCATGTCCAACCGGTCCCCATCTACAACGATAGTCCTTGACGTCGGATCGCTTGCCGAAAGACTGGCCAGCGTCGTGTTGATCCCGAACAGATTGCAGGCGGCCATGACATCCCTGGTCCCGCGCGTGACACTGCCTCATTCACCCTCGGTCAGGGCGCCATGGCGAATGACCGAGGCCAGATCCCGGTCGAGATCGGCCGCGAACATCTCATCCACAGCCGTCCGCAGGGCCGCCAGTTCACTGGAGATTAGGGGCCGGATGGCCTCCAGTACATCCGGGCCTAGTGCGACAGACTGCCTTTCGACGCAACGCTGCGGG
This sequence comes from Rhodovulum sulfidophilum DSM 1374, assembly GCF_001633165.1. Taxonomy (NCBI): domain Bacteria; kingdom Pseudomonadati; phylum Pseudomonadota; class Alphaproteobacteria; order Rhodobacterales; family Paracoccaceae; genus Rhodovulum; species Rhodovulum sulfidophilum. The sequence continues at coordinate 2,943,566 of NZ_CP015418.1, forward strand.
ACGGGTCGCTGTAGCCCCCGCTCATGCCCGCGCCCTGCGAGCTGCCGAAGGCCCCAGAAAGGACTCTGTAAGCGTGCGCCTCGCCGGTTGGCCGCGGCGAGGGCGGCTGAAACGGCGGCAATGTCATCTGCGTCAGGGACCGGCTCACGAACATCCTTGCCTTCTCGACCGCGGGGTCCGATCCGGTGCCCCGGAAAATAACCCGTCTGAATCAAGCTCCGTCCCGGAGGTGGCCGCGGCATCCCCGGTCCCGGCAAAGGGCGGCAAGGGGCACGCCCGGCAACCTGTCGCGCCCACGGATCCCAGCAGATTGACTCCCCCGTGACCGTTCGCCACAACTCTGTCCAGAGGATCAGAGGGAGAGGTTCATGAAGAAAATCTATGGCACTGCCGCCGAGGCCCTGGACGGCCTGCTGGCAGACGGCATGCTCATCGCCGCCGGAGGCTTCGGGCTCTGCGGCATACCGGAGCTTCTGATCCAGGCGATCCGCGAGGCAGGCACCAAGGATCTGACCTTCGCCTCGAACAATGCCGGTGTCGATGATTTCGGCATCGGGCTGCTGCTGCAGACCCGCCAGGTCAGGAAGATGATCTCGTCCTATGTCGGCGAGAATGCCGAATTCATGCGGCAATACCTGTCGGGCGAGCTCGAGCTGGAATTCAACCCGCAAGGCACGCTGGCCGAACGGATGCGGGCGGGCGGCGCCGGCATTCCGGGCTTCTATACCAAGACCGGCGTCGGCACCGTCATCGCCGAAGGCAAGGAGCACAAGGAGTTCGACGGCGAGACCTATATTCTCGAACGCGGGATCGTGGCCGATCTGTCCATCGTCAAGGCCTGGAAGGCCGACGAGACCGGCAATCTCGTGTTCCGCAAGACCGCCCGCAACTTCAACCCGCCCGCCGCGATGTGCGGCAAGGTCTGTGTCTGCGAGGTCGAGGAGATCGTGCCGGTGGGCAGCCTCGAGCCCGACCAGATCCACCTGCCGGGGATCTACGTGCACCGCCTGATCCAGGGCGAACACGAGAAGCGGATCGAACAGCGCACCACGCGCGCGGCGTAAGGGAGGGGAAAAGCATGGCCTGGGATCGCAACCGGATGGCGGCGCGCGCCGCAGAGGAACTCAAGGACGGGATGTATGTCAATCTTGGCATCGGCATTCCGACCCTGGTGGCGAATTACATCCCCGAGGGCGTGAACGTCACGCTGCAATCGGAAAACGGGATGCTGGGCATCGGCCCCTTCCCGATCGAGGGCGAGGAGGACCCCGACCTCATCAATGCCGGCAAGCAGACCATCACCGAGCTGCCGCATTCGGCCTATTTCGACAGCGCCACCAGCTTTGGCATGATCCGGGGCGGCAAGATCGCGATGGCGATCCTCGGCGCGATGGAAGTGGCCGGGAACGGAGATCTGGCGAACTGGATGATCCCCGGCAAGCTGGTCAAGGGCATGGGCGGCGCGATGGATCTGGTCGCGGGCGTCGGCCGGGTGGTGGTGGTGATGGACCACACCAACAAGCATGGCGACTCGAAGCTGCTGAAGGAATGCACCCTGCCGCTGACCGGCACCGGGGTGGTTGACCGGATCATCACCAATCTGGGCGTTCTCGACGTGGTCGAGGGCGGGTTGAAGATCGTCGAATGCGCCGAGGGCGTCACCGAGGACGAGATCCGGGCCGCGACCGAGGCCCACATCGTCGACTGAGCGCCCTGCCTCGACACCGCCCGACAAAAGAAAGGCCGCGCCGGTTTTACCGACGCGGCCTTTTCATGCAGCCCATCCGGCCCGGTATCGCAACCGCGGCCGGAAGACCTGATCAGTCGCCATTCGCCGCATTATAGGCCGCGATGGCCGCAACCCGGGGGTTGGTGATGGTCTGGGCCGCCGGCCCGTTGTCGCGGTGGCCATGCGCGGCCACGTAGCCGTTATCGCTTTCCGCGGCGAGCGAAGCCACCACCTTGGCCACGCGGGCATCGGCATAGCCCGAGGACGACATCGTGGTCGAAGAGGCCGGGCTGAACCAGACCCGCGCCAGCGGGCCGTCTTTCTCGGCGGCGGCCTTGAGTTCGATCAGCTGGCTGGCGCTATAGGTGCCGGGCTGGACGCCGAGATCCTGTTCCAGCTGGGTCTGGGCGAAGACGGGGGCAGAGAGTGCAACGAAAGCGGCTGCGGTCAGGGCAAGGGTTTTCATGGGTTTGTTCCTTTAATGTGCGTTTCGGCGGCTCGGTGCCGTCGCATGAGGCATAGATGTTACTAAAACTCTCCACTTTCAATGCACATAACCTTACTTGACTGATATTTTTGGTTCGCATACGCACATATAGACGTCAAAAATTCGCCAGATCTCGTCTCGAATGGAACAATCGCCGTTTTTTTGCGGAAAGGGTTCGCATTTCGCAGAGCTTCCCGTGCTATCTGGCCGGAGACAGCAAACGGGTGACGCATACATGACCGGAACATCGCTCTCTACCGCCCTGCCCGCCTCGCGCCGCATGCGCGACACTCTGCTGATGGCCGGACTTCTGGTGCTGGTGGTGGTCGGCCTGGCAGGGCTCGCCGCGGCCTCCGGATGGGATCACACCATGGCCCAGCTGTCCCGGCTGGGTGTGATCCAGGGCGCAGCGCTTCTGGGTCTGTCGCTGATCAACTACCTTTTGCGCGCGCTGCGATGGCATGCCTTCGGGCGGCAGATCGGCCTGCCGCCGGGGCTCTGGCGCGACATCCGCCATTATCTCGGCGGCTTTCTGATGATCGCGACCCCCGGACGGCTTGGCGAACTGGTGCGGGTGCGCTGGATAAGACGCGAGACCGGGCTGCCGCTTGAACGCTCGGCGCCGCTTTTCGTGATGGACCGCGCCGCCGATCTTGTGGCGATGGCCCTGATCCTCTGCCTGGCCCTGGCGCTGTCCGCAGGTCATATCGCGGGCGCGATCCCGGTTGCGGTTCTGGCCCTTGCCGCCGCTGCCGTCGCGACCAATGGCCGGCTGATGGCGGCGCTGGTGACCCGCGGCTACCGGATCTTCGGCCGCTGGCCCCGGCTTTTCGGGCGGCTTCGCGGCATGGCGCGGACGCTGGGCCGCTTCGCCGATGCCCGGCTGCTGGTCGTCTCGATCCTGCTGGGCGGTCTGGGCTGGATGGCCGAGGGGTTTGCCTTTCACCAGTTGCTGATCTGGCTCGGCGCCGATATCGGGTTGTGGAAGGCCATCGGCATCTTCGTCTTCGCCACGCTGGCCGGCGGGCTGACCGGCGCGCCGGGGGGGCTGGGCGGCGCCGAGGCTGCGATGATTGCGCTTCTTGCGCTCGAGGGCCTGCCGCTCGAAACTTCGGTCGCGGCCACGGCGGTGATCCGGGTCACCACATTATGGTTCGCAATCGGGATCGGCGCTCTGGTCTTTCCCCTGGCGGAACGAATGTCGAAAAGGACAGTGAATGCAGTGGAAAACCGCTGATTATGCTGGATGGGGCCGGGCGCTTCGGGCCCATGGCCGGATTGCACGGCCGGAACGGGTTTCGGCCCTCACCGGGGCCTTGGCGGAAGGCGGCCCCGCCATCGGCAATCGCCGGTCCTATGGCGACGGCGCGCTGAACAGCGATGGCGCCGCGACAGAGATGACGCGGATGGACAGGCTTCTGGCCTTCGACCCCGAGACCGGCGTGATCGAGGTCGAGGCCGGGGCCACCATCGGCGCGCTTCTGAAGATGCTGGCGCCGCGGGGCTGGATGCCGAGGGTAATGCCCGGTACCGGCTTTGCCACGATCGGCGGCTGTATCGCCAATGACGTGCATGGCAAGAACCATCATGGTGCGGGCAGTTTCGGCCAGCATGTGCTGGCGGTCACGCTGATGATGCCCGAAGGCCCGCGCGAGGTCACGCCGGGCGCGGACCCCGCGCTGTTTCGCGCCACGATGGGCGGTCAGGGCCAGACCGGCGCCATCCTGTCGGCACGGCTGCAGCTGATGCCGATCCCCGGCCAGCGGATGAAGGTCGTGGAAACCCGGATGCGGGACTTCGACAGCTTCATCGCCGCGCTCGACGCCTCCGAGGCCGAATTCACCGTGGGCTGGATCGACGCGACGGCGAAACGCAAGCGGCTCGGGCGCGGCATCCTCGAAGAGGGCACGCTGGTCGAGGGCACCCGCCCCGGCCCCGAGCGCAAAGCGAAGCCCGTGCCCTTCGACGCGCCCAAGGCGCTGTTGTCCCGGCCGGTGGTGAAGATCTTCAACCGCTGGTACGGATCGGGCGTGCCCGACAGCGGCCGCAAGCGGACCCGCGCGCTGGACGCGTTCTTCTTCCCGCTCGACGCGCTGACCGACTGGAACCGGCTGTATGGCAAGCGCGGCTTTCACCAGTTCCAATGCGTCGTGCCCGCGGACCGGGTGGCTGCGCTGAAGGAGATCCTGAACACCATCGCGCGGGGCGGCGTCGCCTCGCCGCTGGCGGTCCTGAAACGGATGGGGCCGGGCCGCGCCGGGCATCTGTCCTTCCCGATGGACGGCTACACGCTGGCGGTCGACCTGCCCGCCCGCGCCAAGGTGCCCGCGCTTTACGCCCGGCTCGAGGATCAGGTGCTGGCCGCGGGCGGGCGGATCTATCTGGCCAAGGACGCGCTGGCGCGGCCCGAAAGCATGGCCGCGATGTATCCCGAACTGGAGGCCTGGCGCGCCGAGGCGGACAAGGCCGATCCCGGGCGGCGCCTGGCCACCGATCTGGTGCGGCGGCTGCAACTGAGGAGCGCGTGATGGCAGAGACCTGGATCATTCTCGGGGCCTCGTCCTCGATGGCGCGGGCGCTGACGCGCAGGCTTGCCGCGCGCGGCGACGGCCTCATCCTCGCCGGGCGCGAGCTTGCCGATCTCGAGCGCGACGCGGCCGATGCGCGCGTCCGGGGCGCGGCCTTCGCCGAAACCATCCGCTTCGACGCGCGCGATCCCGCCTGCCTGGCGCCGATCCTCGCCCGGGCCGAGGCCTGCGAGGGCACGGTCTCGGCGGCGGTCTTCGTGGGCTCGATGCCGCCCCAGGCCGAGATCGACGCCGATCCCGGCCTGATCGAGGGCGTCGTCACCGACAGCTTCACCGGTCCGGCCCGGCTGCTGCAGGGGCTGGCCCCGATCATCGAGGCTCGAGGCGCGGGAACCGTCATCGGCGTGGGCTCGGTCGCGGGCGATCGCGGACGGATCGGCAACTATGTCTATGGCGCGGCCAAGGCGGCCTTCGCCACCTACCTGTCGGGCCTGCGCAACCGGCTGGGCCGCGCGGGCGGGCATGTGCTGACGGTCAAGCCCGGCTTTACCGATACCGCGATGACCTGGGGCATCGAGGGGATGTTCCTCGTGGCCTCGCCCGACAAGGTCGCCGATGACATCCTTACCGCACTCGAGAAACAGCGCAACGTGATCTACACGCCGTTTTTCTGGATGGGCATCATGGGCATCATCCGGCTTATCCCGGAACGGGTGTTCAAGAAACTCTCGGTCTGAGGCCTGTCGCGCCGTCCGGTCCGGGGCCGGACGGCGCCGACAGAGCCCGGCGCCGTGGACCATGACGGACAGCGCAAGGCCGACAGCGTCGTGATCCTGTCGCCCTCGATAGCCCAGACCATGCGGATCGGCCAGACCGCCGTCAGAAACGCAACCATCCAGAGCCGCAAGCGGATCTGACACCACGTCCCTGCCCGGAGCAGGACCTGTAGGCGAGGGAAACGACCGGCATCCCCGCGACGCCGGGCCTGGCCATGATCCTGTCGGTGGCCCCGTCCCTCCCCATATTCGCATTGCAGACATCGCCAGGATTAAAATTCGCTTTCGAAATCATTTCGCGCGAATTACCGAAACACATTTCAATCCAGAAGGTTTTAGGGACACTTTCCGACTTGACGGAAATTGCCAAGTCCAAGCCCCACTCCCGCCTGATTTGACAGGCCTGATGGCAAGGCCGAAGCGGTTGAGAGTTCGTCCCTCGGGAGGTCCGGCGCTTCATCCATTGTCATCTGAACCGAGCAAGCATCCTTCTGGAGGGGCAAACATGAAACTCTTCAATATCGTCAAGACCTTCGCCAAATCCGACTCCGGCGCCGTCACCGTCGACTGGGTGGTGCTGACCGCCGCCATCGTCGGCCTTGGCATCGCCGTGCTGAGCACCGTCCGCGGCGGCGTGAACGACCTGGGCGGTGAAATCTCGGATGCGCTGTCGGAAGCCACGGTCGCCTCGCCGAGCACACTCGGCTGGAGCAACTGATCCACCCGAGCCTGCGCCCGGAAATCCCCAAGGCCGCACATCGCGTGCGGCCTTTCCTGTCTTTCGGGCCTCCGTCCGGCAATCGGTCGCTCTTTAAACGAATATCAATCAGGCAAATGCAGGATTGCCCCGAACCTGCCGCCCAGGGGCGGCCCGGCCGGCAGAGCCACCGACGCTCCGCGGCCTGAACGGCCCCCCGGATCGACCGCGAAAGGACATGTCATGCGCCTGATCTTCGGACTGGTTCTTTTGGTCGGGCTCGGCCTGGCGGGGTTTGCCGTCTATATGGCCCAGGGCTATTTCAACCAGACCAAGCGCGACCTCGCCGCCGCGCGGGCCCAGCAGGTCGCTCTGGAAACCGTGGTCGTCGCCAGGGAACCGCTGCGCTATGGCCAGCAGATCACCCTTGCAGACTTGCGCCCGGTGCTCTGGCCGGAGGAGTCGATGCCAGATGGCGTCTTCCGGACCAAGGAAGAGCTTTTTCCAGAGGGTCAGCCTCAATTCCGTACCGTGTTGCGGGCGATGGAGGCGGGCGAACCCCTGTTGCAGGTCAAGGTGACCGATCCCGGCGCCGATGCCGGCATCACCTCGCGCCTGACCAAGGGCATGCGCGCCTTCGCCATCCGGGTCGATGTCAGTTCGGGCGTGTCGGGCTTTCTGCGCCCCGGCGACCGCGTCGATATCTACTGGAGCGGCGAGAGCCATTCGAAACAGTTCACCAAGCTGATCGAACCCGGCATCCGGCTGATCGCCGTCGACCAGATCGCCCACGACGACACCACGCGTCCGGTGATCGCCCGTACGGTGACGGTCGAGGTCTCGCCGCAGCAGGTCGCCGCTCTGGCACAGGCGCAGTCGATCGGTCGGCTGTCGCTGGCGCTGGTCGGGGCCAATGACGATGTGCTGGCCGAGGCTGTCGAAGTCGACCACAAAACGCTTCTGGGCATCGAGGACGCGCCCGCCGCGCCGCCCGAGGAAAAACGGATCTGCACGATCCGGACCCGCCGCGGCTCGGAGGTGATGGAAATCGCCATTCCCTGTACCAACTGATCCCCCCAGCCTGCCGACAGCCGACAGACCGCGCGACCTCTGATTGCATCTGAACGCGCGTCCGGCACCTTTGATTGTTGCGAGATATCCACAGGCCACGATCCGCAACACCGCCCCCAGATTGAAAAGAGCGGGGCCATGCCGCATCCTGATTGCCGCAAGGGGCGCAAGATCCCTTCCGCGGCTTGGTCGGAAAGGCAGGATCGCATGAATTTTCGGATCATCCTCGCGGTCGCGCTGCTGGGTCTTGCCACCACTCCGGGCGCCCTCCGCGACGCCGGGGCGCAGACCCTTCGCACGCTTGGAGGTCTGGCGACCGGAAAGCTCACCGTGCCGATGAACCGCGCCGTCGTCGTCGAAAGCGAGCAGGTCTTCGCCGAATTGTCGATCTCGAACCCGCAGATCGCCGATATCTCGACCCTGTCCGACCGGACCATCTACGTGCTGGGCAAGTCGCCCGGGCGCACGACGCTGACCCTGCTCGGCCCCGATGGCGACCTGATCGCCAATGTCGAGGTGCAGGTCACGCCCGACATGAGCGAACTCAAGGAGCGGCTGCGCGACGTCCTGCCGGGCGAGCCGATCGAGGTCCGGGCAGCCAATGACGGCCTGGTGCTGTCGGGCACGGTCAGCTCGAAGCTGGTGATCGACCGCGCGCTCGACCTTGCCTCGCGTTACGCCCCCGAGCGGATCTCGAACCTCCTGACCGTCGGCGGCACCCAGCAGGTAATGCTGAAGGTCCGTTTCGCCGAGATGAACCGCTCGGTCTCGAAAAGCCTCGGCACCAGCCTCGGCGTCTCGGGCCTGACCAGTGGCGGCGATCTCAGCTTTTCGGGCGGCACCAACACCATCGCCGAAGGCAACAATCTGGGCAATCTCTTCGACGGCAACCCGGCCACCGGCCTGACCCGTTCGCGCGGCAGCAACGGGGTGTTCTCGATCGGGATCGGCGCGGGCGATGTCGAATTCGCGGTCCTGCTGGAGGCGCTGGAAACCAAGGGCTTCGTGCGGACCCTGGCCGAGCCCAACCTGACCGCGCTCTCGGGCCAGTCGGCCAGTTTCCTGGCCGGCGGCGAATACCCGATCCCGGTGGTCGGCAGCGATGGCGAGGTCACGGTCGAGTTCAAGCCCTTCGGCATCTCGCTGGGCTTCATCCCCAATGTCGTGGGCACCAACATCAATCTCGAGATGACCGCCCAAGTCAGCAATATCGACCCGTCGGTCACGTATAACAACAACGGCATCATCATCAGCGGCTTCTCGACCCGCTCGACCGCCACCACGGTCGAGCTGCATGACGGCGAAAGCTTCGCGGTCGCGGGGCTGCTGCAGGACGATTTCGCCAGTCTCAAGGGACAGGTCCCCTGGCTGGGCGATGTGCCGGTCCTCGGCGCGCTCTTCCGCAGTTCGGAATACCAGCGCGACCAGAGCGAGCTGGTGATCATCGTCACCGCGCATCTGGTCTCGCCGATCCGGGGCGAGGCACTGGCGCTGCCCACCGACCGCGTCGCCCCGCCCAGCGAGCGCGACCTCTTTCTGTACGGTCGGCTGTCATCGCCGCGCACGCCGCGGTCGGGGGCTGCGGGCGAGGTCGCGCGGCAGGATTTCGGCGGTTCCTACGGCTATGTGATGGAGTGAGCCCATGCGCGCCCGCCTTGCCCTTCTGACCCTCGGCACCGCGCTGGCCCTGACCGGCTGCAGCCCGCAACAGCGCGAGGAGTTCGACCGGCCCGCGGGCGAGACGCTTGACGATGGCAGCTTCGGCAAGGCCACGACGACCAACCGGATGATGATGACCGCCGACCGCGCGATGGCCATCGACATGACCCGCCGCTTTGCCGCCGAGGTACCGAACACCGTCGCCTTCGCCTTCGACAGCGCGGTGCTCGACCGGACCGCGCAAAGCGCGCTCGACCGGCAGGCGGGCTGGATCCTGCGCCATCCCTTCGTGGTGTTCCGGGTCTACGGCCATGCCGACAAGGTCGGCAGCGATGCCTATAACAAGGCGCTGGGTCTGAGGCGCGCAGAGGCCGTGATCGGCTATCTGGCCGGGCGCGGCGTGTCGCGGGCGCGGCTGCAGGCGGTCGTCTCGCATGGCGAGACCCGACCGCTGGTGCCGAGCGCGGGGCCCGAACGGCAGAACCGGCGCACGGTGACGGAGGTATCCGGGGTCATCAGGCCCCGTCCGATGGCGATCGACGGCAAATACATGGAGCGCAGCTACAAGGCCTATCTGGACAGCGCCCAGCCGAAGCCCGGTCTCATCCCCGAACCGCTGCAGGCCGAAGAATAGCATTTGGCCGACGCCGCCCCGGCGAGGCCCGGTGAGGCCCGGCAGCCTCTTGCGCACCAATCCCTCCGGCGGCGGCCCATTCCGAGGGTATTTCCGAACAATTCCGCCGCTCGGGCCGTAATGTTGCCCAAGTTGTTCTTCATCCTCACCCGATAACGGACATATGCGCGCCGGACGAGTCGCGCGCCAACGGTGCGGAAGAACGGCTGCCCGGCCGCCCTGCCCGGTCTGCGTGGAAGGACGTGGAAACGATGACGAGCATGCCAGCGCCGATACCGGATCAGGCTCCGATCCGCGCCTGCACGGTGTCGCGGGACATCCAGAATTTCGATCTTCTGATCGAGGACATGGAGGCCGAGCTGGGCGGCGGATGGGGCGATATCGCCTTCGCGGAGGCGCAGGATTTCCTGGAACAGCCCGAGGCACGGCATCTCGAATTCATCGCGGTCGCGGTCGGCGATGCCGACGCGGCCAATATCGCCGCGATCGGCGAGATCGTGGAGGCCGCGAAACGGCGTGGCCTCCGGGTTCTGGTCATCGCCGAAGAGCTGAGCCCGATCGCGCTGCATCAGCTGATGCGGAAGGGGGCCGACGATTTCGTGCCCTATCCGCTGCCCGAAGGTGCCCTGCATGACGCGGTCGAGCGCCTTCGCCGGGCCGGGTCGCCCGCACCGGCGCCCGACCCGACCTGCCCCAGGCTCTCGCGACCGAACCGCGACGGGGTGGTGCTGCCGGTGCAGGGACTGGCGGGCGGCGTCGGCGCCTCGACCTTCGCGGTGAACCTCGCATGGGAGCTTTCCCTGATCGCGGGCGAGGTCGGCGGCCGGGTCTGTCTTCTCGATCTCGACCTGCAATTCGGCTCGGCCGCGACCTATCTCGACCTGCCGCGCAAGGAGGCCGTGTTCGAGCTGCTTTCCGACATCGCCGCGATGGATGGCGAGGGGTTTCTGCAGGCGCTGCAGGTCTACCGGAACGAATTGCATGTGCTGACCGCGCCCACCGACATCCTGCCGCTCGACATCGTCGGTCCCGACGAGATCAATGCGCTGATCGACATGGCCCGGTCGCAATTCGATTTCGTCGTGATCGACATGCCCAAGACAATCGTCAACTGGACCGAGGCGGTGATCAACCGGTCGCATCTCTATTTCGCGCTGCTCGCGCTTGACATGCGCTCGGCGCAGAATGCGCTCCGGGTGATCCGGGCCCTGAAATCAGAAGGTCTGCCGCGCGAAAGGCTGCGCTTTGCCCTGAACCGGGCGCCCAAATTCACGGATCTGTCGGGCCGCGGCCGGGTGCGACGGCTGGCCGACAGTCTCGATATCGAGATCGGGCTTATGTTGCCCGATGGCGGCAGATCGGTGACCGAAGCCGGCGATCACGGTCTGCTTCTGGCCGAAACCGCCGCCCGGTCGCCGCTGCGAAAGGAGATCCGCAAGCTGGCGCTGTCGCTGCATGATGTCGGAACGGCTGCGGCCGCCGCCGCGCAATAGGAAGCCCTGCATGTTTTCGCGCTACAGGAAACCCGCGCCCGGCAAGGTGCCGCCCGCCCCGCCGCAACCGCAGGCCAAGACACCGCCCGAGGCCCCGGCCGAGGCATCGGCGCCCGCCCTCCCCGCCCTGCCGCTCCAGGCAGCGCCCAACGAGAAGGACCGCAAGCGCAAGGAGCGTCTGGGCGAGCTGAAAGCCGAGCTGCACAAGACGCTTCTGGAAAACCTCAACCTCGCCGCGCTTGAACATGCCGAAGAGAAGGAGCTTCGCACCGAGATCCAGGCCATCGCCTCGGAAACGCTCGAGGAGATGGGCGTCGTTCTGAACAAGGACGACCGCAACCAGCTTTACCAGGAGCTGTTCGACGAGGTGACCGGGCTCGGCCCGCTCGAACCGCTGCTGAAGGACGACAGCGTCAACGACATCCTGGTCAACGGCCCCCGTCAGATCTTCGTCGAGCGCGGCGGCAAGCTTCAGCTGACCGACATCGCCTTCCGGGACGAAAAGCACCTGCTTAGGATCATCGACAGGATCGTCTCGGCGGTGGGGCGGCGGGTCGACGAATCGACCCCCTATGTCGATGCCCGGCTGGCCGACGGCTCGCGCTTCAACGCGATGGTGCCGCCGGTCGCCGTCGATGGCAGCCTGGTCTCGATCCGGAAATTCAGGAAGGACAAGCTCGGCATCGACGACCTGGTGAGATTCGGCGCCTTCACCGAGGAGATGGCCGCCTATCTGCAGGCCGCGGTGGCGACGCGCCTCAACATCATCGTCTCGGGCGGCACCGGCTCGGGCAAGACCACGACGCTGAACGCGCTCTCCTCCTTCATCGACAATTCCGAACGGATCCTCACCATCGAGGACACCGCCGAGCTGCAGCTGCAGCAGACCCATGTCGGCCGGATGGAAAGCCGCCCCCCCAATGTCGAGGGCAAAGGCGCGGTCAGCCAGCGCGACTGTCTCAAGAACGCGCTCCGGATGCGGCCCGACCGCATCATCGTCGGCGAGACCCGCGGCAACGAGGTGATCGACATGCTGCAGGCGATGAATACCGGCCATGACGGCTCGATGACCACGATCCATGCCAATAACGCGCGCGACGCGGTCAGCCGGCTGGAAAACATGATTGCCATGGCCGGGATCGAGATGCCGCTGAGGGCGGTGCGGGCGCAGATCGCCTCGGCCGTCAACCTGATCGTGCAGGCCAGCCGCCTGCAGGACGGATCGCGCCGTCTGGTCTCGATCACCGAGGTGACGGGGATGGAGGGTGAGGTGATCTCGATGCAGGAAGTGTTCCGCTACGAACGCCTCGGGCTCGACCCCGGCGGCAGGATCGCCGGCCGGTTCACCGCGACCGGCATGCGCAGCCATTTCTCGGAGCGGTTCCGGCAATGGGGCTACGACCTTCCCACCGCCATCTTCGAGCCCGGACGGGGAGGCTAACCCATGCAGATCGGCACCGAACTCCTGATCTACGGCCTGATCTTCCTCTCGGTGCTGGCGCTGGTCGAGGGGCTGTACCTGACGCTTTTCGGCAAGTCGATCAGCCTGAACGCCCGGGTCAACCGGCGGCTCGAGATGCTGGAAAGGGGCCTCGACCGCGACCAGGTGCTGGAACAGCTCCGCAAGGAGATGACCCAGCACATGCGCGCCCGCGGCATCCCGCTTTACGCGCTTCTGGCCGAGCGGGCGCAGAAGGCCAATATCGCCTTCACCCCGCTGCAGCTGATCGCGGTGATGGTCGCGCTGTCGGTCCTGGCCTTCCTGGGATTGACGATCGGAACCGAAGCGGCCCTGCCGGTGCGCGCGCTGGCCTCGGTCGCGATCGGCGTCGGGGGCGTCTGCACCTGGGTCAACGGCAAGGCCAGCAAGCGGCTCGGGCTGATCGAGGAACAGTTGCCCGACGCGGTCGAACTGATGGTGCGCGCGCTGCGCGTGGGCCATCCCTTCGTCGCGGCCATCAACATCGTCGCCAAGGAGGTGCCCGACCCGCTGGGCTCGGAATTCGGGGTGATCGCCGACGAGGTCGCCTATGGCCGGGATATCGGCGAGGCGCTGAAGGATCTGGCCGAGCGGGTCGGGATGCAGGATCTGCGCTTTCTCGCGGTGGCGGTGACGATCCAGCAGCAATCGGGCGGCAATCTCGCCGAGGTGCTTGCGGGCCTCGCCAAGGTGATCCGGTCGCGCTTCAAGCTGTTCCGGCGGGTCAAGGCGATCACCGCCGAGGCGAAATGGTCGGGCATGTTCCTGTCGGGCTTCCCGGTCGCCGCGATCCTGATGATCTCGATCCTGAAGCCCGATTATTACGACGCGGTGAAGGAAACCGCCTTCTTCCTTCCGGCCGCCATCGCCGTTGCCGTCTTTCTGGTCGTGAACGTGATCTTCATGCGCGTCATGATCAACATCAAGGTCTGAGGAGAGACCCCATGGCCTTCGTCGATCTCGTCAATGGCTGGCTCACCGACCGCCTCGGCCCGCTCGGTCCGCTGATCGCGATGGGGCTGCTCGGGCTCGGGCTGGTCGCGCTGTCGCTGCCGGTCTTCCTGCGGCGCCGGAGCGATCCGCTCGACAAGCTCAGGCGCCAGGTCCGCGCGGCCGAGACCGCCGGCGCCCGCGACCCGCAGGCAGCGCTGCGCCATGCCTCGGGACCCGACCGGCTCGACCGCTTCTCGACCCTTCTCGAACCCCGGGACGAAAAGGCGCTCTCGGCCGCGCGGCTCAGGCTGATACGGGCCGGATACCGCTCGAAATCATCGGTGCGGCTGTTCCATTTCGCGCAATTCGCGCTTGGGCTGCTGTTTCTGGCCGCCGGGCTGGTCCATGCCTTCGTGCTGAATGCGGGCGGCAATATCGGCACATCCGGGGTCATCCTCTCGGTGCTGCTGCCCGGCGCGGTCGGATATTACCTGCCCAAATACTGGGTCGAACGGCGGCTGCAGAGCCGGCAGGAGGACCTCACCAACGGCTTTCCCGACAGTCTCGACATGATGCTGGTCTGCGTCGAGGCCGGGCAGTCGCTCGACCAGTCGATCCTCCGCGTCGCCCGCGAATTGCGGCCGGGATTCCCCGCCTTGGCCGCGGAATACGAGATCGTGTCGAACGAGCTGAAGGCCGGCAAGGACCGGGTACAGGTGCTGCGCGACATGTCCGAACGCTGCGGCATCACCGATATCTCGTTCTTCATCACGGTGCTGATCCAGTCGGCGACCTTCGGCACTTCGATCGCCGATGCGCTGCGCGTATTTTCGGCCGAGATGCGCGACAAGCGCGTCATGCGCGCCGAGGAAAAGGCGAACAAGTTGCCGACCAAGCTGACTTTGGGCACGATGATGTTCACGGTGCCACCGCTGCTCATCATCCTGATCGGCCCCTCCATCTATGAGATCTACGACACGCTCCAGAACGCAGACTTCTGACCCCCTGCGCCGCGGCGCGGTGCTGGCCGCGGTCTTCTGCACCGCCTGCAGCGCGTCGGGGACGCTTTCGCCGGCCTATCGCGGCCTGCCCGCCCCGAACGGCGCGGCGCATCCGGCAACGGCGGTCGACGGGCTCGTCGTCGGTCACCGTCTGATGGCGGCGGGCGAATACGACCTGGCGCTGAGGGCCTATTACCGCGCCGCGGCCGAGCACGGGCTGAGCGCCGATGTGCTGTCGGGCATCGGCTCGGCCAATCTCCGGCTCGGACGGCTCGGCCAGGCCGAGACCCAGTTGCGGCGCGCGATTTCCGCGAATGCGCGCTTCGTGCCGGCCTGGAACAATCTCGGCGTGGTGCTGATGGAAAAAGGCGAGCCCGGCGAGGCCCGGCGGGTCTTCGAGACCGCCTTCGCGCTGGACAGCGGCCGGTCCGAGGACATTCGCCGCAATCTGCGGCTCGCTATCGCAAAGACAGAAAATCCCGACTATGATTCACCTCGGAACCAAGGCACCACCTTCGAACTGGTTCGGCGCGGCGAGGGCAGATACCTGCTTCTGGCCCCGCCCTGAGATCAGAGCGACCGAAAGGATGCCCCGATGCGCCATCCCGTCCTGGCCCCGATCTGCGTCGCCCTGGCGGTGACCGTCTCGGCCTGCCAGAAACCCGGCGATACCGATGTCGACCGCGCCGTGCAGGACGTGCTGGCCAGCGACGAAAGCAGCCTGACCGGCATCATGATGACGGTTGCAGACCCCGATGAGGCGATCCGCTATTTCCGGCGGCTGCTCGAGGAGGATCCCGACAAGATCTCCGCCCGGCGCGGCCTCGCGCAATCGCTGATCCGGGCGCAGCGCCCGGCCGAGGCCGCCACCGCCTGGGCGGCCGTGCTGCGCCATCACGATGCGGGCAACGAGGACCGGGTGAATTACGCCGACGCCTTGATCCGGATCGGCGAGTGGGACAAGGCCGAGGCCGAGCTCGACCGGATCCCGCCCACCTTCGAGACCTATCGGCGCTACCGGCTGGAGGCGATGGTGGCCGATGGCAACGGCGAATGGGCGAAGGCAGACAGCTTTTACGAAACCGCGGCCGGGCTGACCACCAAACCCGCCGGGGTCTTCAACAACTGGGGGTATTCCAAGCTGACGCGCGGCGATTTCAAGGGCGCCGAGCGGCTGTTCGTGACTGCGCTGACCTACGATCCCGGGCTCTTCACCGCCAAGAACAACCTGGTCCTGGCCCGCGGCGCGCAGCGGAAATACGAGCTGCCGGTGGTCCGGATGACCCAGACCGAGCGCGCCCAGCTGTACCACACTCTGGCCCTGACCGCGATCAAGCAGGGCGACGTCGCCATCGGCAAGGGCCTTCTGGAACAGGCCATCGAGACCCATCCGCAGCATTTCGAGGCCGCGGTGCAGGCGCGTCGCGCGCTCGAGGCGCAGGGCTAGGCCCTTGCCCATGACCGCGGCGCTCTGGTTCCTGCCCTTCGCGACCCCGATCGCGCTTTGGGCCGCGCTCAGCGATCTCAGGACCATGACCATTCCCAACCGGGCGGTGCTGGCCCTGGTCGCGGTCTATGCGCTGGTCGGGTTCGCGGCCCTGCCGCTTTCCCCCTGGGCCTGGCGCTGGCTGCATCTGGCGGTGGTGCTGGTGCTGGGGTTCGTGCTGAACCTGACCGGCGCGGTCGGCGCGGGCGATGCCAAATTCGCCGCGGCGATGGCCCCCTTCATCGCCCCGCCGGATATCGGCGCCTTCCTGCTTCTGCTGGCCGCGACGATCCCCGTAAGCTTCGTCGCGCATCGCCTGGCCCGGCGTGTCCCGGCGTTGCGCCAGGCGCTCTCCGGCTGGGCCTCCTGGGAGGCGCGCGACTTTCCGATGGCCCTCGCGCTGGGGCCGGCGCTGATCCTCTATCTCGGCCTGGCCGCCATCGGAGCGATGCCGAGCGCGATCTAGACGCGCCATCCGTACCGGCTGGCCATGGGGGCCGCGAGAGCGCAGCTCCAAAGCGCCCAGAGAACGGAACCAATCCAATAATTCACCCTGAAAACATAGGTTTTCGCCCCGAAATTACCGCAAACAGGCAGCAGTCTCGGCCCCGATAGCGCAGCCGTGTCCGGACCCGCCATGCCCCTGCAAGCCCCGAAGCTCTCCGGGCCGCCCGCCCCCCGTTCGCTGGCCGAGATGCGGCTGCCGATGGTGATGATGCGCGACATCCTGCTGAAGACGGTTTTCCGCAAGGCGCTCGATGCCGTCAGCGGGATCGCGCGGGCGATCTGTCTTCCGGTGCCCGTCACGCAAGAGCTCGTCGACCTTGCCCGCAGCCAGAAACTGCTGGAGGCGACCGGGACGCTGCATGCCAATTCGGGCGGCGAAATGGGCTATAAGCTGACCGAGGCGGGCAAGGCCTGCGCGCTCGATGCGCTGACCCAGTCGGAATATTACGGCGCGATGCCGGTGCCGCTGGACGTCTATGCCGAACAGGTTCGCCGTCAGTCGATCCGCAACATTCGGATCACCCGCAGCCGGCTGACCGCGGCGATGGGCCATCTGATCCTGCCCGACGCGCTTCTGGACCAGCTGGGCCCGGCCGTCGGCGCCGGACGCTCGATTCTGATGTACGGCCCGCCCGGAAACGGAAAATCATCCATTTCCAATGGCATATGCGACGCTCTTGAGGATCTGATCCAAGTTCCGCGCGCCATCGAATATGCCGGTCAGGTGATCACCGTCTATGACCCGATCGTGCACAGCGCCACCGAAGCGCAGGAGGAAGACCCCACCGCGCTGCGCCGGGCCACGGGCCGGACCGACAGCCGCTATGTGCTTTGCCGCCGTCCCACCGTGATCACCGGGGGCGAGCTGTCGCTGTCGATGCTCGACCTCGTCTACAACCCGACCGCCCGCACCTATCAGGCGCCGCTGCAACTGAAAGCCACCGGCGGCGTCTTCATCGTCGACGATCTGGGGCGTCAGGCCGAGCCGCCGCAAGCGCTGATCAACCGCTGGATCGTGCCGCTGGAGGAAAGCCGCGACATCCTCGCGCTGCAATCGGGCGAGAAATTCGAGGTGCCCTTCGACACGCTGGTGATCTTCTCGACCAACTTCCACCCGAACGAGATCTTCGACCGCGCCGCGCTGCGCCGGATCTTCTTCAAGATCAAGCTCGACGGCCCCTGCCAGGAAGAGTTCCTGAAGATCTTCGCAAGCGTCGCCCGCAGGAAGGAGATGCCCATCGACGAAGACGCGCTGATCTACCTGCTGCGGGAGAAATACCCGACCATCGACAATGTCTATGCCAATTACCAGCCGGTCTTCCTGATCGATCAGATGATCGCGATCTGCGACTTCGAGGGGCTGCCCCGCCAGATGAGTCCCGAGCTGATCGATCGCGCCTGGGCCAACATGTTCGTCCGCGACGACCCCATCCTTCACTGAGCCCGCCCCTGGCGCCTCGCTTTTTGACCGAAAGGTCCGAATTCGGGCTTTCGGTCCGTCTGATTTTGAATAAGTTGCCCGGGTAAGTCAGACCTGCTGACCCGACAATGCCGGAGACCTCCGTGGACACCAATACCCTTCCGGCCGTGTTCGACGGCCATAACGACGTTCTTCTGAGGCTCTATCGCGCCGGTGGCCCCAAGGCCGCCGAAAGCTTCGTGACCGGCGGGCCCGGCCATATCGACCTGCCCAAGGCGCGCGAGGGCGGGCTGGGCGGCGGGTTCTTCGCGGTCTATGTCCCCTCCGACGAGGGCGACACCGATCACGACGAGATGGCCCGCGACAGCTATGACCTGCCCCTGCCCGAGCCGGTGCCGCAGGACCACGCGCTGCAGGTGGCGATGACGCAGATCGCGACGCTCGAGCGGCTGCAAGAGCTGGGCGCGCTGAAGATCTGCCGCAGCGCCGCCGAGGTCCACATCTCGATGGTCGAGCACAAGCTGGCGGCCGTGCTGCACATGGAGGGGGCCGAGGCCATCGATCCCGAGCTGATCACGCTCGACGTGCTGCATGGCGCGGGGCTGCGCTCGCTCGGCCCGGTCTGGAGCCGACCCACGATCTTTGGCGAGGGCGTGCCGTTCCGCTATCCGTCCGACGGCAATACCGGCGGCGGGCTGACCGATCTGGGGGTGGCGCTGGTCCGGCGCTGTAACGCACTGAAGATCATGCTCGATCTCTCGCATATGACGATGGCGGGGTTCTGGGATGTCGCGAAACACTCGGACGCACCGCTGGTCGCCACCCATTCCAACGCCCATGCGATCTGTCCCCATGCCCGCAACCTGACCGATGCCCAGCTCGACGCCATCGCCGCCAGCGACGGCATGGTCGGGCTGAATTACGCCACCGCCTTTCTCAGGCCCGACGGCCGCATGGTCGATACCGGCCTTGACGACATGCTGCGCCATCTCGACCATCTTCTGGACCGGCTGGGCGAGTCCCGGGTCGGGCTCGGCTCGGATTTCGACGGGGCATTGATCCCATCCGCGATCGGCACGGCGGCAGGCCTTCCGGCCCTGCGCCAGGCAATGGTTGCGCATGGTTACGGGCCCGAACTGATCGCGCGGATCTGCCAGGGCAACTGGCTGCGGGTACTGGAGAAGACCTGGGGACACTGACAGGCGCACCCGCGCCGCCCCGGACTACGCCACAAGACGACATAAGAACAACCAACAGAGAGGACGACCAAGATGAATGCTTTCGCCAGGCTGCTCTCGGGCGCCGCGCTGACCGCGACGCTCGCCGCCACCGCCCCCGCGCTCTGGGCCGAGACGCCCGCCAACATGCTGGTCGTGGCCAACCGGATCGACGACATCACCACGCTCGACCCGGCCGAGAATTTCGAATTCGCCGGCGGCGACGTGCTGCGCAATGTCTACGGCCGCCTGGTGAATTTCGATCCGCTCGATTACGAGGCCGGCTACCAGCCCGATCTGGCCGAAAGCTGGGAGGTCAGCGAGGACGGCCGGAGCATCACCTTCACCATGCGCGAGGGCGTCACCTTCACATCGGGCAATCCGGTGACCGCCGAGGATGCCGCATTCTCGCTGCGCCGCGCGGTGCTGTTGAACCTCACGCCCTCCTTCCTTCTGACCCAGTTCGGCTTCACGCCCGACAATATCGACGAGACGATCCGGGCCGAGGGCAACACGCTGATCGTCACCACCGACAAGGCCTATGCCACCTCCTTCGTGCTGAACTGCCTGACCGCCACCATCGGCTCGATCCTCGACAAGAAGACGGTGCTGGAACATGAGGTCGACGGCGACATGGGCCATGACTGGCTCAAGACCCATTCGGCGGGCTCGGCGGCCTACAGCCTGGTGGCCTGGAAGCCGAACGAATCCGTGACCCTGCAGGCCAATCCCGATTTCTATCAGGGCGCGCCCGCGATGAAGCGGGTGATCGTGCGCCATATCGCCGAAAGCGCGACCCAGCGGCTGCTGCTGGAACGGGGCGATATCGACGTCGCGCGCAACCTCAACCCGCAGGATGTGCAGGGCCTTGACGGCGCCGAGGGCGTCCGGATCCAGGAAGAGCTGAAGGGCTACCTGATGTATGCCTCCTTCAACCAGAAGATCCCCGAGCTGCAGGATCCCAAGGTGCTGGAAGCACTGAAATACCTCGTCGATTACGAGGGCATGGCCAACAGCTTCCTCAAGGGCCAGTGGACCATCCAGCAGAACTTCCTGCCGCAGACCTATCTGGGGGCGGTCAAGGAAAACCCGTTCTTCTTCGATCTCGAGCATGCCAAGACGCTGCTTTCCGAGGCGGGCGTCGACGGGCTCGAGCTGACCATCGGGGTGCGCGACGTGCAGGAGCGGATGGAAATCGCCCAGTCGATGCAGAACACCTTCGCCCAGGCCGGGATCGACCTGAATATCGAGGTCGGCACCGGCAAGCAGATCCTGGCCAAGTACCGGGCCCGCGATCTTGACGTCTATCTGGGCACCTGGGGCCCCGATTACCCCGATCCGCAGACCAATGCCTCGACCTTCGCCTACAACCCCGACAATTCGGCAGAGGCGCAGAATGGCGGCATCCTGGCCTGGCGGAATTCCTGGGACGCGGACGGGCTGACCGAGATGACCGAGGCCGCCGTGACCGAGCGCGACACTGCCAAGCGCATCGAGATGTATCACGAGATCCAGGCCCGGTTCCGCGAGACCTCGCCCTTCGTCATCATGTTCCAGGCCATCGAGCAGGACGGCCTGCGCGAGAATGTCGAGGGCTTCACCACCGGCCAGGCGATTGCCGATGCCAGCTACTGGAAGGTGACGAAGTAACATGGCAGCCACCGGCAAGGCACAGGAAGGGCGCGTGCGCGCGCCCTTCCCTCCCCGCTGGGTGAAACGGACGGGCATGACGCTGGGATCGATCGCGATCACCATGCTGGGCCTCTTGTTCGTCACCTTCCTGATCGGCCGGGTGATGCCCATCGACCCGGTGCTGGCCATCGTCGGCGAACGCGCAAGCCCCGAGGTCTATGCCCGCGTCCATCAGGAGCTCGGCCTCGACCGGCCGCTGATGGTCCAGTTCTGGTTCTATCTGCAGGACGTCCTCCGGGGCGATTTCGGGACCTCGCTGCTGACCGCGCGCCCCGTGTCGGAGGACATCGCCCGGGTCTTCCCGGCAACGCTCGAACTGGCGACGCTGGGCACGCTGATCGGCGTGCTTCTGGGCGTGCCCCTGGGCGTGCTGGCCGCCGTCCGGCGCGGGTCCTGGATCGACCAGGTCGCGCGCGTGGTAGCGCTGGTGGGCTATTCGATGCCGATCTTCTGGCTCGGGCTGATGGGCCTTCTGATCTTCTACGGCATTCTGGGCTGGGTCGGCGGGCCGGGGCGGCTGTCGATCTTCTATGACGGCATGATCGAGCCGGTCACGGGGATGATCCTGATCGACAGCGCGCTGGCGGGCGACTGGACGGTCTTTCGCGACGCGGTCAACCATATCGTGCTGCCGGCGTCCCTGCTGGGCTATTACAGCCTTGCCTATATCAGCCGCATGACCCGCTCCTTCATGCTGGAACAGATGTCGGCCGAATATGTCACCACCGCCCGGGTCAAGGGCCTGAGCGAACGCGCGGTGATCTGGAACCATGCCTTCCGCAACATCCGGGTGCAGCTGATCACGGTGATCGCGCTCAGCTATGCCGGGCTGCTCGAGGGCTCGGTGCTGACCGAGATCATCTTCGCCTGGCCGGGCATCGGGTCCTATATCACCAACGCCCTGCTCTCGGCCGACATGAGCGCGGTTCTGGGCGGCACCGTGGTGGTGGGGCTGGCCTTCGTGCTGCTGAACGTCTTTTCCGACCTGCTCTACAAGGTCTTCGATCCGAGGGCGAAATGACCGACATGACCGGACTTCGCGCCTGGCTTCTGACCGACACGCCGCAGTCGCGGATCCAGGCCCGCATGGCCAGCCTCTATCAGGGCTGGCTGGCCTTCCGCCGCAACCCGATGGCGATGTTCGGGCTCGCGATCCTGATCGCGCTGCTGGCCATCGCCGCGCTGGCACCCTGGATCGCGCCGCATGATCCCTTCCATCAGGACCTCACCGCCCGGCTGCAGCCGCTGGGCACGCCCGGCCATCTGCTGGGCACCGACTCGCTGGGGCGCGACATCCTCTCGCGGCTGATCTACGGCTCGCGCATCACATTATACATCGTGACGCTGGTCGCCCTCATCGCGCCGCTGGCGGGGCTGATCATGGGCACCGTCTCG
This sequence comes from Rhodovulum sulfidophilum DSM 1374, assembly GCF_001633165.1. Taxonomy (NCBI): domain Bacteria; kingdom Pseudomonadati; phylum Pseudomonadota; class Alphaproteobacteria; order Rhodobacterales; family Paracoccaceae; genus Rhodovulum; species Rhodovulum sulfidophilum. The sequence goes on from NZ_CP015418.1 coordinate 2,965,771, forward strand.
GGCTATCTCGGCGGCTGGGTCGACATGGTCCTGATGCGGATCACCGACATCTTCCTGGCCTTCCCGCGGCTGGTGCTGGCGCTGGCCTTCGTGGCAGCGCTCGGGGCGGGCATCGAGAATGCGGTGCTGGCGATCGCGCTGACCGCCTGGCCGCCCTATGCCCGGATCGCCCGGGCCGAGACGCTGACGCTTCGGAACGCCGATTTCATCAGCGCGGTGCGGTTGCAGGGCGCGGGGCCGGTCCGGATCATCACGCGCCATATCTGGCCGCTCTGCATCTCGTCGCTGATCGTGCGGGTGACGCTCGACATGGCGGGGATCATCCTCGCTGCGGCGGGTCTTGGCTTTCTCGGCCTCGGCGCGCAGCCGCCCAGCCCCGAATGGGGTGCGATGATTTCCGAGGGCCGCCGCTTCATCCTCGATCACTGGTGGGTCGCCACCATGCCGGGGCTTGCCATCTTCACCGTGTCGCTGGCCTTCAACCTGCTGGGCGACGGGCTGCGCGACGTGCTGGACCCGAAGGGGGAAAAATGACCGATCTTCTGGATGTCGAGGACCTTCGGGTCCGTTTTCCCACCCGCACCGGCATGTTCGAGGCGGTGCGCGGCGTGTCCTTCAAGCTCGGCCGGGAACGGCTTGGTATCGTTGGAGAAAGCGGCTCCGGCAAGTCGATGACCGGGCGTTCCATCCTCAGGCTGATCCGGCCGCCCGGGCAGGTCACGGCCAGGCATATCAAGCTCGATGGCGAGGATCTGATGCAGAAATCCGAGGCCCGGATGCGCAAGGTGCGCGGCGAGCGGATCTCGATGGTGATGCAGGACCCGAAATTCTCGCTGAACCCGGTGATGAGCGTCGGCGAACAGCTGATCGAGGCCTGGCGCGTGCACAAGAAGGGCAGCCGGGCCGAGGCCCGGCGCCGCGCGCTGGACATGCTGGAAGCGGTCTCGATCCGCGACCCCGAACGGGTGATGCGCGCCCATCCGCATGAGCTTTCGGGCGGCATGGGCCAGCGGATCATGATCGCGATGATGCTGATCCCCGATCCCGAGCTGCTGATCGCGGACGAGCCGACCTCGGCGCTCGACGTCTCGGTGCAGGCGCAGGTGCTGCAGATCATGGACAAGCTGGTACAGGAGCGCGGAATGGGCCTGATCTTCATCAGCCACGACCTCAACCTCGTGGCCGATTTCTGCGACCGGGTGCTGATCATGTATGCCGGGCGCGTGGTCGAGACCTGCGATGCCGACAAGCTGCATGAGGCGCGCCACCCCTATACGCGGGGCCTGTTGAACTCGCTGCCGCGGCTTGACGCGCCGCAGAAACGGCTGGAGGTCCTGCGCCGCGATCCGGCCTGGGCCGAGGCCCCTTCGGTGAGGCCGGCATGAGCGCGCTCTACTTCGACGATGTGAGCGTCTGGTTCGGCGAGGGCCGCGACCGGGTCGATGCCGTCCGGGGCGCGAGCTTCCGGGTCGGTCATGGCGAAAGCTTCGGGCTGGTCGGCGAAAGCGGCTCGGGCAAGTCGACGATCATGCGCGCGCTGAGCGGGCTGGCGCCCGACTGGTCGGGACGGATGGCGGTGAACGGCAATCCGGTGCGCTCCGGACACCGCCGCGACCGGCAATTCTACAAGAGCGTGCAGATGGTCTTTCAGGACCCCTATGCCTCGCTCCATCCGCGCCAGTCGGTCGATCAGGTCCTGTCCGAAACCCTGCACCTGCACGGTTTTCGCGATGTCGAACCCCGGATCGCGCGGCTGCTCGACGATGTGGGCCTCGGCTCGGCCTTCCGCTTCCGCTATCCGCACCAGCTGTCGGGCGGCCAGCGCCAGCGCGTGGCCATCGCCCGGGCGCTGGCGCCCGAGCCCTCGATCCTGCTGCTCGACGAGCCGACCTCGGCGCTCGACGTCTCGGTCCAGGCCGAGATCCTGAACCTGCTGGCCGACCTCCGGGCCGAGCATGACCTGACCTTCCTGATGGTCTCGCATGATCTCGCGGTGGTCGCCCATATCTGCGAACGCATCGCGGTGATGCGGGCCGGAGAGATCGTCGAGGTGATGGGCGTGGAAGAGATGCGGGCGATGACGCCCTCGCATCCCTATACACGCGCGCTTCTGCAGGCCTCGACGGGCTATCGCCGGGACTGACCCGGAAGCCTCCCCTTCCGCGGTCCCGCCCGGCATATGTCTGAAGGTCGCTCGAAGTTTAGAGGAAATGACAGCGACCTTCAGGGGGCATGATCACCTGATCTTAACGCAGGCAAAGCTATGGCTTCGGACCGGACCCGTCCGGTACCGGAGCCTCACATGCGCCTTGCCCTTGCCATCGCACCTGCCCTTGCCATCGCCCTTGCCGCGGGCCTTCTCGGCCCGCCAAGCACCGCCTTCGCCGCCTCCGGGACCGACCGGCCGCCTTTCCGCTTTGCCCAGGTCGCGGCCCTGGAAGGCCCGGCCGCGGCCCTGGGCCGGGGCATGCGTCTCGGCCTGCTCGCGGCCTTCGAAGAGGCCAACCGCGCCGGTGGCGTGCATGGCCGCAAGGTCATGCTCGACAGCGTCGATGACGGTTACGAACCCGCCCGCTCGGCCGCGGCCGTCGAGCGGATCGTCTCCGAGGATCGTCATCTCGCGCTGATCGGCCAGGTCGGAACCCCCACCGCCAAGGCGACCCAGCCGCTGTCGGCCAGCGCGGGCATGCCGGTGATCGGCCCGCTGACCGGGGCAGATTTCCTGCGCACGCCCTGGATCGACAACGTGACCAATATCCGCGCCAGTTACGATGCCGAAACCGAAGCCTGGATCGCCTATCTGGTCGACAGGCTCGGCATGGACCGGATCGCGATCCTCTATCAGGATGACGGTTTCGGTCAGGCCGGGCTTGAAGGGGTGCGGCGCGCGATGCAGAAACGCGGCCTCACCCTGGTGGCCGAGGGCAATTACACGCGCAACACGCTGGCGGTAAAGGTTGCCCTTCTGAACATCAGAGAGGCGCATCCCGACGCGGTGGTGATGGTCGCGGCCTACAAGCCGGTTGCCGAATTCGTCCGCGTCGGCCGCAGGCTCGATTTCACGCCGACCGTGGTGAATATCTCCTTTGTCGGGTCGCGGGCGCTCAGCGAGGAACTCGGCGCCGATGGCGCGGGCATCATCGTCAGCCAGGTCGTGCCGTTTCCCGGCGATACCGCATTGCCGGTCGTGACCGAATATCAGGCCGCCCTGAAAGAGGTCGATGCCGAGGCCCGACCGGATTTCGTCTCGCTCGAAGGCTATCTGGCGGGGCGCGTCGCCCTGCGCGCGCTGCAGAAGGCCGGCCCCTTCGCCACTCGAAGCCGGATGCTCGAGGCGCTGGACCAGCTCGGCACATTCGACCTCGGCGGGCTGAATTTCTCTTTCGGCCCCGGCGACAATCAGGGCCTCGACGAGGTCTTTCTCACCAGGATCGGCGCCGACGGTGCCTTCGAGCCGCTGCCCCCGGCCGCTGTCGATCCGAAACTCTGACCAGGGCGGGCCCTGGCGGCCCGAGGCCTCAGAACCACCTCCCGGAGGGCTGCCATGCTCAAGTTCCTTTCGACGGTCTTCGGCAGTATCGCGCTGAAATTCTCGTCCATCCTTGTGCTCATGGGGGCGATGACGGCGGCGGCGATCCTCATCGCCACGATGGTGTTCAACACGCTCTCGGCATCGCTCACCGGGCTCATGACCGACGCATTGCCGGGCATAAGCACCAGCGTCACCGTGATCGAGAATACCGGGGAAATCCGCGACTCCCTGTCGGAGATGCTGATGGCGCGCGATATTCAGGAGGTGGATGAGGGCTACGGGGATTTCATCTCCAAAAGCAAGGACATCGTCGCGGCGGTGAACCGGTTGCCCGGCCCGGAGAAAGCCACCTTCCTGCCGATGCTGACGGCGCTCTCGGATGAGGTCGGCCAGATGCGTGCGGCCCTCGACCGGCGCTTTGCACGTCAGAACCGGATGCAGGAACAGCTGACCGACTTCAGCGCAACGGTGGAAGAGATCCGCGAGGCCCTCGCCGGAATGACCGAGGACGCCGTACGCGACATGAACACCGCCGGCGAACGGACCATAGAAAGCGTCTCGGACACGCTCGAAACACTGGTCCATACCGATTTCGACTCGACCGCGCTGATCCTGCAGGCGCGGGCCGAGATCAATCTGCTTTCCGGCGTCGCGCTGGCCATCGCCGGGCAGAAGGACCCGGCCATGATCGCGATCCTGCGCGACCTTGCCGCTGCCAGCCTGCGCAAGCTCGACACCGTGCTCGCCGAACTCGACGCGGCCGGAACGATCCCACGATATCTGCCGATCCTGACCGATACCAGGGCCGCCTTCGCCAATGTGGCCAATACCGGGTTTCGCGCCCGCGCCGGCTATATCGAAGACGTCATGAAGCTGCGCGACGACAGCAACATCGCGCTCAGCTCGGCGACGGATGACCTGACCTTCAAGCTGATGATCGGCGCCGAGGAGACCGCCGCCTTCAACCGTGACACCATCCACAGACTGCTCGGCAACGAGGTGCAGCAGATCCGCGACACCGCCGATATCGACCTCGCGGTCAAGACGCTCGTCGCCACCTCCTATCTCGGCGCCACGGCCAGGGATGTCGCCGATGCCGATGCCGCCCAGACCCAGATCGTCGACGCCCGCGACAGGCTGACCGAGCTGACCGGCCATGTCTACCTGACCGACACCCTGCGCGGCATGATCGACCGGCTCGCCGCCTATGCCGACCCGAATACCGGAATCGTGGCCACGCGCCGCGCCGCGATCCTGGCGCGGGACGAGGCCGAGGCCGGATCGCGTTCGGCCTATGAACGGCTGCGCGAAATCGCCGGGGCGGCCAGCGCGCAGGACAATGCGGCGATGGCGGATGCGAACGCCGCCGGCGCCGCGCTTCTTGCCGATGCCGATGCCGCCCGGAATCGTCTGCATCTGGTCACCCTGGGCAGCGGCGCCATCTTCATCCTCGCCCCGGTTCTGACCTGGATTCTGATCATCTGGCCGATGGGCCGTCTCGCCCGCGTCACCGGGCGCCTGGCCCAGGGCGAACTGACCGAGGTCAGGAGCTTCGGCATCTTCGGGGGCGAGATCGCCCGCATGGGCAAGGCACTTGTCGTGTTCCGCGACAGGCTCGTCGAACGCGACCGCATGCAACGCCTGGAACACGAGGCAGAACAGGACCGGCAGGCCCGCGCAGCCCAGCAGAACGCGGTCGTGAGCGAACTCGCCGCAGCGCTGCAATCGCTGTCGGCAGGCGACCTGACCGCCCGGCTCGAAAACCGTTTCCCCGAAGATTACGAACGCTTGCGGACCGATTTCAACGCCACGATCGACACGCTGAACGAGCTGATCGGCTCTGTCGTCGAGAACGCGACCGAAATCAATTCCCGTGCCGAGGAAATCGCCGGCGCTGCCGGCGATCTGTCGCACCGCACCGAGAACCAGGCCGCGACGCTGGAACAGACCGCGGCAGCCCTCGACGAGATGACGTCCAGTGTGCGCTCGGCCGCCGAGGGTGCTGCCAAGGTGGAGGATGTCGTGCGCGAGGCGCGCGGCAATGCCGAACAATCCGGCCTGGTGGTGAAGGATGCCATCGGGGCGATGGCCGAGATCAAGAAATCCTCGGACGGGATCAACCAGATCATCGGCGTGATCGACGACATTGCCTTCCAGACCAACCTGCTGGCGCTGAATGCGGGCGTCGAGGCGGCGCGGGCCGGCGAGGCCGGCCGCGGCTTTGCGGTCGTGGCCTCCGAGGTGCGGGCGCTGGCCCAGCGCTCCTCCGAAGCCGCCAAGGAGATCAAGACCCTGATCTCGGCCAGTTCCGACCATGTGGCTTCGGGCGTCTCCCAGGTCAACCGCGGGGCGGCGGCGCTGAGCGACATCGTCGAGCGGGTCAGCCATATCGCCGAACTGATCGGCGGCATCGCGACCGGCGCCAAGGAACAGTCCGTTGGCCTCGGCGAGATCAATGTCGGCGTCTCCGAGCTCGACAAGGCGACCCAGCAGAACGCGGCCATGGTCGAGGAGACGACCGCAGCCAGCACAACGCTGAAGCAGGAAGCGTCGAGCCTGCAGCGACTGGTGTCTCGGTTCCGTCTGCGGGGCGTGCCTGGCGCTGCCCGCGCGGCCCGGCGCACGGAGCCCGCCCCCTCACCCGACGACACCCGAATGCCAAAAGAACCGCGCAAACCCGCGGTCAACGATGGCGGCTGGCAGGATTTCTGAGCCCCGCCGGACGGCGCAGCGATGCCAGGGGCCCGGACCAAGGCGAAAAAGCCCACTGCCGGTCCGACGCGCCGGTTGGCTGGTGTAAGCGCGCGCCGGCGCCGATGCCCGGGCAAGGGACGATACAAGGGCAAAACGCCTGGGGAACAGGAGGATGCCGACAGATGGCCGCAGCACAGAGAGAACGGCTGCGGAGCGAGCGCCATCGCGAAACACCTGTGCCAGAGGCGATGCTCACGGCCGACGATTTCTGAAGACCGGGCCGGTCAGCAGGGGCGGCGGATGGAGACGACGGCAGACCCTGCCCCGCCTGCGCCAATCATCCGCGGATGACCGGAAAGTCCCGCCCGGGATTCGTGCCACCGATCTCCGCAAGCCGGCACAAGCCGCGACAAGGCCCCCGGCGAAGACCGTCGACAGGAAAGGCAGCGTTACCCGGGATCCCCCCCGAATCCGAATTTCTTCGAAATCGATACCTGCTTGTACTTGATTGAAATAAAGTCACTTTTGGCAGAAGATTCCAGAAGAGCTTTTCGCTATAATCAAGATCAACCGATTTTGAATGCCGATTACGGGGGAATGGGATGCCTGTCAGGACAATCGTATTGACGACAGCGATTTCGGGCCTTGCGCTGACACTGCCGGCAGAGCGCCTGCGCGCGGACGACCTCGGCAAGGTGATCGTCGGCGGCGCCATTCTCTGCGCCGTGACCGGCTGTCTCAAGGGGCGCAGCCAGGGCGGCAACCAACACAGAACGACGCGCCGGGCGGGCGACCCCACCGTTCGCGCCGACCAGCAGGCACTTAACTATTTCGGCTATGACGCGGGCGGCGCCGATGGCGTGACGGGCAAGCGGACCCGCGCGGCGATTTCGCGATATCAGGGCTATATGGGCTATCCGGTGACCGGTCAACTCGACACCTATCAGCGCCAGACCTTGGTCGGCGCCTATAACTGGGCACAGTCCGGCGGCAACGCGACCTATCCCGGCATTCAGGGCCAGGAATTGCTACGCGCCTATGCCAGCCATTCCCGCGGCGGCAATTACTGTCAGGAGACCGGCCGCTGCATGGGCGGCGGCTATCCGGCCCAGAACAATTATGGCGGGGCGCCGGGCTATCCGGGGGGCAACGGCCTCCCGCCCCAGACGGGCTATGGCGCGAACGGCACGATGCCGAATGCCGCGCCCGCCTATCCGCAACCGGTGGCCCCGCAAGGCGCCGCCCAGCTGCCGACTCAGGTGATGACCACCGGCGGCGCGCTTGCGGGGTTCGAATTGCCTGACAGCAGCGGCAACCGCTCGATTGCCGATCACTGCCAGACGGTGAAGATGGTCTCTTCGGCCAATGGCGGGGCGGTGCGCAGCCCGGCAGCCATCGTCAACCCGACCCAGGCGCTCGACGAGCAGTTCTGCAGCGCCAGCACCTATGCCGTCAGTTCCACCGAAAGCATGCTGAGCGGCGCCCAGGTGACCGATGACCAGCTGACCCAGAACTGCGGCAAGGTGGTCGACTTCATGTCCGCCGAAACCGATGCGCTGGGCACCCGCCCGGCCGCCGACCTGACCGCCGCAGCGCAGCAGAAGATCCGGCAGGCATCGCCGGACGGCAATACGCAAGGTCTCGTGCAGACCGGCGAGGTCTGCCTCGGCTATGGCTACCGGACCGACGATTCCGAGGTGGTTCTGGCTGCCTCGATGCTGCTGGTCGGCGCCGGTGCCAGGCCCTATGCGGAGCTTCTGGGCCACCATCTGCGCGACGGGCTCGGCGTGCAGGCTGATGCCGACCGGGCACGCGGCTGGTACGATACCGCCTTCTCGGCGCTCGATGACGGCGCCACGCCGGTCTTCCTGCCAAGCCAGAGCGCCCAGCGCGTCGCGATCATGCGCGCTGCCCTGACAGGCGGCGCGCCCGCCCCGGAGCTGACGGGCGCCTCGACCGCCGGCGCCGCATCGGCCCCGGCCGCGCTGCCGAGCTTCAATATCGGCAACTGAGCCGCCGCGGGTCGGAGCGCCCTCCGGAGCCCCGACCGCCCTGATCTTCCACGGCTCCGGACCGGAGCAATGGGCAGTCATCGGCCGACGACAGGTCCTGTCGCAGCCTCCGGCGCAGTTCGGCGGTAGCCCCTCGCCGCCGATACGCTACTATATTCGGCATGAGAACGTTCGGCAGCCGAATGCCAGTTGGAGGACATCTTTATGAAAGCCAGGGGTTTCCTGATCGCCGCCACCGCCGTGGCCCTGACAATGCCGGGGCCGGTGCGCGCGGATACCGGCGATGTGGTCAAGCTTGGTATCGCGGCCGGGGCCTTCTTCTGCATGGCCAATCCCGGCCGCTGCGGGCTTGGCGGCAACCGCAATGCCCAACCGAGCGCCGCACCTCAGCGCACCGCCTCTCCGCCGCCCCGGCAGCAGCCGCGCGCGGCCGACCCGGCGATCCGCACCGATCAGCAGGCGCTGAACTATTTCGGCTACGAGGCGGGCAGCGCCGATGGCATAATGGGCCGCCGCACCCGCGATGCGATCTCGCGCTATCAGGGCTATATGGGCTATCCCTCGACCGGCCGGCTTGACGCCTATCAGCGCCAGACCCTGGTCGGGGCCTATAACTGGGCGCAGGCCGGCGGCGGTTCGGCCTATCCGGGGATCTATGGCGAAGAACTGCTCAGGGCCTATGCCAGCCAGATGCGCGGCGGCAATTACTGCCAGGAAACCGGCCGCTGCCCGGTGCGGAACAGCGATACCGGCCAGACCCCGATCCCCGACCTGCCCCAGGCCAATGCCTCGATGGCCAATGCCTGCACCAGCAGCCAGATGGTCACCAATGCCAATGGCCCGGTGCTGAGCCCGGCCGACATCACCGATCCCGACCGCGCCCGCCAGGCCCTGAACGAGCAGTTCTGCAGCGCCAGCAGCTATGCCTCGAGCCGGTCCGAAAACCTGCTGGCCGGCAGCGGCACCACCGATGCGACGCTGGCCCGGAATTGCCGCTGGGTGGTCGAGCGGATGGAGGACCAGATCGTCCGGCTCGACAGCCAGTCCGCGGTCGAGGTCGCGGCCGCAGCCGACCGGCGGGTGCGCGAGATCGGTGGCGATCCGCGTCAGATCTCGGACGCGGCGACCATCTGCCTGGGCTATGGCTACCGCACCGACGACCCGCAAATGGCGCTGGCCTCGGCGCTGATGCTGGTGGGCAGCGGCGCCCGGCCCTATGCCGAACTGATCGGCCATCATCTGCGCAGCGGCTTCGGCACCCAGCGCGACCCGGCCCGGGCCCAGGGCTGGTACGACATCGCCTTCGACGCGCTCGACCGCGGCTCCGAGCCGGCCGTGCGCCCCAGCCAGAGCGGCGAGCGCGTGGCGATCATGCGCACGGCGCTGGGTGGCCAGGGGCCTGCCGGCTCGGGCCCCGAAACCTCGTCCTCGGGATCCGGCGTGCCAAGCTTCAATCTGCAGTGATCCCCGGCACGAGACGACATCCGCCCCCTGCCCGACCCGGCGGGGGGCGGCATGCCGGCCAGGCGGTGGGCGGCAGTTGACCCCGGGCCGCAAATGCAATTAACTCAAGGCATAATTTCGCATTGACACTGCGTTTGATGACGGCGGATTGAAATGCTGCGTGCGGCGATATTTGGGATGGCGCTCGGACTTCTGGTGATCGTGGGCGCCTCCGGCTATGCCGCGCTCGCTGCCTGCCGCGTCGAATTTCCCCTGCTCGACCGATGGCTTGCGCAAAGCTGCCGCTCGGAGGCCGAGACCGCCGCCCTGGCCCGGCTCGACAGGCTTCGCAGCCGCAATCTGGCGCTTCTGCGCGACATCCGCCGGACCGAAAACGAACTGGCCGCGCTGCAATGCGAGGCGGTGCCGCCCACGCCCGCCCCGGAACCGACCGCGCCTCCCGACCGCGCGGGGATCGATCCCGGAATCTGGAACCGTGGCGATATCCGCGTTCTCGACGGCTGCTGGGAGCTCGATTCCGATTTCCGCACCCGCGACATCCAGACCGGTCGGATCACCCATTACACCCAGTGGGAGATGTGCTTCGACCGCGAGGGTCGCGGCCGCGAGACGATGACCGCCACCAATGGCACCACCTGCCGGGGCGCGGTCTCGGGCCGGTTCCTCGACCGCGACGCGGCCGGCAGCCTCCAGCGGCTGGAAGTGCGTGAACCGGGCAATCTGCGCTGTTCCGACGGCAGCTACATCCATCAACGCATCATCACCTGCGAGCTGGCCGGCGATGGCGGCGCCAGCTGCGTCAATTTCCAGCCCGAGACCGGCGGCCGCGGCGAGGTTCGCCTGCGCCGAAGAACCGAGGACCAGTGACCATGGCCGAGCATTTCCTGACCAAGTGCCAGATCGACCTCAGCCAATGCCTCGAGACCGGCGGCGGGCTGGCGCTGGAAAGCCACGGGGCGCTCTATCAGGCGCTGCGCGAACGGGTCTCGCCCGAGGCCGCCGCGCTCTTTGCCGAACCGCTCCTGAGCCGCGGCAACGAGACCGCCCCGGCCAGCGTCGCCTGGTATACCGAATACCCCGGCGAGGGCCGCCCCCTTCGCGCGCTGGACGAGGCCGACCGCAGCCGGGTCGAGGCCGTTCTGAGCGAAAGGCTGCGCGCCATCCGCGCCCATCTTGCCGATCCCGAGGACGGACCGCTGATCGGTGCGGCGCTGCATCTGGCCAACCATCCCGACGGCGACATCTGGGTCGTCGACGGCCAGCCGGTGATCGTGAACTGGGGCATGCTGCCGGTCGGCATGAGCCGCGACCCCGAGACCCGTGCCGCCCATGTCGCCGCCACACTGGGGCGCTTTCTGCCGCTGGCCGCTGCGCCGCCGCTCAGCGCAACCGAAGCCATGGCGCGGCGGGCCGACCCCCCGCCCGACACCGACGGCAGCGGCCCCCCGGCTGCGGGCGCCACGGTGGCGCCCGGCCCGGTCCCGCCCGAACCCGCCGCGCGTGCCTGGCCCGGAGTAATCGCCTGGGTGCCCTTGCTTGCCCTGCTATTGATCGCGGGCGGCGTGCTGGTCTGGCTGCTTCTGCCCGGCACCCGGATCTTTCCGCCCCGCAACCCCGACCCGGCCATCGACCGCGCCGCCGCCGCGGCCGCCGTTGCCGAGATCAACGCCTCGCTCGAAGACCGGCTGGCGCGGCTGCAGGCAGCGCTGGACGGCGCCCAATGCCGTCCCGACGGCACGCTGACAATGCCTGACGGCCGCACCATCGAGGGGCTGCTGCCGCCCGATCCGGCCAACCCCGCCGACGCGCCCGGCAGCCGCGCCGCCGCCGATCCGCACCCGATCCTGCCGCCCGACCCGGCCCGGGTGCAGGTGCCCTCGGACGGCGCCTCGGCGATGGACCTGACCTCGCTGCTGGAGCTGATCGAGGCCCGCACGGTGATGGTGGTGCGCTATCTCGCCGATGCCGATGCCCGCCCCGGCGAACAGGTGCGGGCCGAGCGCGGCTCGGGCTTCTTCGTCGGCCCCGATCTCGTCGTGACCAACAATCACGTGGTCGCGGGCGCGCAGGACGACCGGATCTTCGTCATCAACCGCAGCCTCGGGCAGCAATATCCGGTGACGGTGATCAAGACCGTGGGGCCGTTCGGCAGCACCGGGCGCGATTTCGCGCTGCTCCGCGTCCAGGGCGTGAACGCGCCCTATTTCACGCTGCTGAAGCCCGGCCATTCGCTGAAGCTGCAAAGCGTGATCGCGGCGGGCTATCCCGACGACCTGCTGGGCGACTGGCGCGGCGGCACCGATCCGGTCCCGGACCTCGCGGTGACCGACGGCACCGTCAATGCAGAACAGGTGCTGGCGCAGGGCACGCCCGCCATCGTCCATTCGGCGCCGATCTCGCAGGGCAATTCCGGCGGGCCGCTGGTCGACATGTGCGGCCGTGTCGTCGGCGTCAACACCTTCGTCCGGCAGGGCGCGCTGCGCAATCTGAACGTCGCGCTGGCCTCGGGCGACCTGCTCGAGTTTCTCGAATCCGCCGCGCTGACCCCCGCCACCGTCACCCGGCCCTGCCAGCCGCAGCTGCTGCGCCCGGTGGCGCCGCCCGCCAGCGCCGGGACCCCGGCCGAGGCCGCCGCGGGCGTGCCGGATTTCAACCTCCGCCCCTCCTCGGACGAGTAGGAGAGACCGGATGTTCGAGGCGCTCATCGTCACCACCTCCTCGGCCGGGCTGACCGCCATCGGCAGCCGCGAGCAGCGCTCCTACGAGCTGATCGCGGATACCCTGCGCGACCGGCTCGGCCCCGATCATGCCGCGCTGTTTGCCGAGCCGGTGGCGACCGAACAGGGCGACCGCTACGACTGGTATGCGCCGATCCCCGGAGCGGTGCGCCGGCTCGACGCGCTGGATCCCGAGCAGCGCGCGGAGGTCATGGCCCGGCTGGAGGTGCTGAGCGACGAGATCGCGGCCCTCGCCGACGAGATCGCGGCCGAAGGCAGCCCCAGCTCGGAACGCCTGTCCGAAGCGCTGCGCAATGCGCTGCAGGTGCCGGGCGAGGATTACGTCTATGCCATCGGCGACGGGCCCGGGCCGCAACCGGTACTGGTCAACTGGGCCTGGACCGGCGACCGGCAGCGCTCGGAACGCGGGCGGCTGACCGGTGCCGCCCGGATCCTGCCCGCCAGCGCCCCGGCCGCGGCCGAAAGCGCCCCCGCAACCGGGACGGCGCCCGCCGAACCTGTAGCCGCCGCAAACGCGCGCCCCGGCATGTCGCTCTGGCCGCTTCTGCTCTGGCTCGGCTGGCTGATCCTCGCGCTGATGCTGGCCGCGATCGTGGCGCTTCTGGTTCCGGCCTGCGGGCTGCGGGGGGTCGGGCTCTTCTCCTTCTGCCCGGGCCCGCCGCCCGAGGCCTCGGCCGCCGATGCCGGCACCCTGATCCTGCAGGACCGGATCGACCGGATCGAGCGCCGGATCGCCATTGCCGACCGCGCCTGTCAGCCCGCGCCACCGCCGCCGCCCGCCGCCCCGGTCGAGGAAAGCCGCTACGACCGCGCGCTTGACGATGCCGGGGCGCGGCGGGGCGATCTGAACTTCTCGCTGTTCTGGAGCGGCCCCTCGGATATCGATCTGGCCGTGACCTGCCCGACCGGCGCCCGGATCTGGTATCGGGCCAAGAATGTCTGCAACGGGCGGCTCGATGTCGACAGCAATGTCGACCGGATCCGCCCCGACCCGGTCGAGAACATCTATTTCGAAGGTCCGGCCTCGGGCACCTACCGCGCCACCGTCACGCTGTTCAAGGACCGCACCCGCGGCCCCGACAGCTTCCGGCTGCTGATCCGCGACGCAGGCAGCGAGGTCCTGCAGGAGGGCCGCCTGACCCGCCAGGGCGAAAGCTGGACCACAACCATCAACTATCCCGGATTGCCATGATCTCTGACCGCAAGGAACAGCTCCGGCCGCTCGTCAACTGGCACGAGGACATCACCCTGGTGCCGTTCTCGGGCATCCAGATGCTGGATTTCGGCTTTGCCATCGATCAGGCGGCCCAGCGCCCCTGGCGGTTCATCGAGCGCACCCTCGACGACACCCCGGACGAGCGGATGCTGATCCCGCTGACCGGCAACGAGGAACTCGACGCACCGCTGGAAAGCGCCGCCAAGCCCGATGACGACCCCTATTCGATCCGGCCCGCGGCGGCGCTGGAACCGTTCCTGTCGAAATGGGTGCCGGTGCCGGTCCTCAGGATGAAATCCGAGCGCGGGCCCGCGGGCGAGGAACGCTTCGATCCCGGCCCCTCGACCTGGGCGCGGATGCGGGTGGTGGAACTGGCCGCCCCCGATCCCGAGACCGGCCATACCCACCGGGTGCAGATCGCGCTCGATACCGCGCTGACCGCGCAGGACCAGTCGGCCCATTACGTCGCGCCCCAGATCGCCGATGCCGAGAACCCGCGCGATTTCCGCTTCGTCTCGGACCCGGCGCAGATGGACTGGTTCCTGCGCCGGATCGAGGAGGGCGAGGACGGCCAGAAGCGCGACCCGCAGCTCTGGGTCTCGGACTGGCTGAAAGAACTGTTCCTGGGCTTCAAGCGCGCCGAGCGGCCGGGGCGCAACATTTCCGAAGACACCCTGCCGCATCAGTTCGAGCATTGGGCGCGCTATCTCGCCTGCCTGCAATTCATCGACCGGGCGGTGAAGATCCCGAAGATCCGCTTCGTCAACACCGTCTCGGAACGCGACGCGGTGACGCCGGTCGATGTCGATCTGGTGCTGGATGTGGGCAATTCGCGCACCTGCGGCATCCTGATCGAACGCTTCCCGGGCGAGGCCCGGGTCGATCTGGTGCGCTCCTTTCCCCTCGAGATCCGCGACCTGTCCCGGCCCGAGCTGTATTATTCGGGCCTGTTCGAAAGCCGGGTCGAATTCGCCGATCTGAAATTCGGCGATGACCGGTTTGCCAGCCGCTCGGGGCGCAGGAACGCCTTCATGTGGCCGGGCTTCGTGCGCGTCGGTCCCGAGGCGCTGAGGCTGATCCAGCGCGAGGAAGGCACCGAGACGATGTCGGGGCTCAGCTCGCCCAAGCGCTATCTCTGGGATGACGAGACCCGCCAGCAGGACTGGCGTTTTCACAACCATTTCGACCCGAACAACCTGCCCAAATCGGTCCGCGCCGCGATGCGCCAGCTGAACGAGGCGGGCGACGTGATCGAGCAGGTCCGCCACGAGGAGAAACAGCGCCTGCGCCGCCGCGGCCGCACCCCCTCGGACCGGGCGATCCGGCCACGGTTTTCGCGCTCGTCGCTGTTCGGCTTCATGCTGGCCGAGATCTTCAGCCATGCGCTGGTGCAGATCAACGACCCCGCCTCGCGGGCGCGCCGGGCGCAATCGGACCTGCCGCGCCGGCTCAACCGCATCATCCTGACCCTGCCCACCGCGACCTCGGTGCAGGAACAAGCGATCATGCGCAGCCGGGCCGAGGGCGCGCTGAAGATGGTCTGGGCGATGCTGGGCATGGACGAGGCGCTGGACCGCTACAAGATCAAGCCCGCCGTCACCGTCGAATGGGACGAGGCCAGCTGCACCCAGCTGGTCTATCTCTACAGCGAGATCACCCAGAAATTCGACGGCAATATCGAGGCCTTCCTGCGCCTGAAGGGCCGCGACCGGGTCCGCCCCGGCGAGACCGCGCCCAGCCCCAGCCTCAGGCTGGCCTGCATCGATATCGGCGGCGGCACCACCGATCTGATGATCTCGACCTACTGGTCCGAGGCCAACCGCGTGCTGCACCCGGTGCAGACCTTCCGCGAGGGCTTTCGCGTGGCGGGCGACGACATGCTGCAGCGGGTGGTGTCCAGCATCGTTCTGCCGCGGCTGCAAAGCTCGATCGAGGCCGCGGGCGGGCGCTATGTCGGCGAGAAGCTGCGCGAGCTTTTCGCGGGCGATATCGGCGGGCAGGATCAGCAGGTGGTGCAGAAGCGCCGCCAGTTCGCGCTGCGCGCGCTGATGCCGCTGGCGGTCGCGATCCTGAGCCATTCCGAGACCGCCGCCGAATATGACCGTTTCGATCTGTCGGTGGCCGAGACGCTGGGCCTGCCCCGCCCCGGGCCCGCCCCCGACGAGGATGGCGTGGCGCCGCCCCGCGCCGGTCCGGCCGAGCCGCTGATCTCGGACGAGATCCTGGCCTATATCGAGCAGGCCGCGCGCGATGTCGGCGCGCCGGACTGGCGCTTTGCCGATGTGGTCCTGACCACCTCGCGCGAGGATGTCGACGCCATCGCCCGCGAGGCGTTCCAGAAGGTGCTGGGCAACATGGCCGAGGTGATCGACCATCTGGGCGTCGATGTGGTGCTGTTGACCGGGCGGCCCTCGCGGCTGCCGGCGGTGCGCTCCATCGTCGAGGAACTGCTGGTGGTGCCGCCCTACCGGCTGATCTCGATGCACAGCTACAAGACCGGGCGCTGGTACCCGTTCCGCGACCCGATCACCCAGCGCATCGGCGATCCGAAAAGCACGGTGGCGGTCGGCGGCATGCTGATCGCGCTGTCGGAGAACCGCATTCCGAACTTCAAGGTCACGACCGGCGCCTTCCAGATGAAGTCGACCGCGCGCTTCGTCGGCGAGATGGACAATAACGGCCAGATCCTCGACGCGCGGCTGATGTTCTCGGATCTCGACCTCGATACGAAGGGCGGCGCGCAGGAGGCCACGGTCGACATGTTCTCGCCCGTCCATATCGGCTCGCGGCAATTGCCGATCGAGCGCTGGACGACGACGCCGCTGTTCCGTCTGGACTTCGCCAATCCCAACGCCCAGCGTCGGCCGACGCCGATCCGGGTGACCTTCGAGAAGGCCGATTACGACGATGACGACCGCGAGGATTCCGAGGCCAAGCTGAGGCGCGAGGCGCTGCGCGAGGCCTTCGAGATCACCCTGGTCGAGGATGGCGCGGGCGACGGGATGAAGAATACCGATGTCGTGCTCAAGCTGCATACGCTGGGCTTCGACGACGAATACTGGATCGATACCGGCGTGTTCCGGTACTGAGGGGGCAGGATGACGACCAAGGACCAGCTTGCCGAAAGATGCGCCCGGGTCGAGACGGCGGCCCGCAAGGCGCTTGACTGGGTGTCTGACCCCGAGAATGCAGAGACCGTGGGGCTCGACCGCAAATCGCTGGCGCAGGCGCTGCGAAAGGGCGCGCGCCGGGCGCAGAAGCTTGGACGCGCCGCCCGCACCAAGATGTCGGTCAGCGTGTTCGGCCCCTCGCAGGCGGGGAAATCCTTCCTGGTCTCGGTGCTGGCGCGGCCCGAAGATGGACGGCTGGTGGCCGATTTCCAGGGCCCGGGCGGCCAGCTCGACTATATCCGCGAGATCAATCCCGAGGGCGAAGGCGAGTCGACCGGGCTCGTCACCCGCTTCACCATGACCAAGGCCCCCTGCCCCGATGGCTTTCCGATCCGGCTGGTGCTGCTGTCCGAAGCCGATGTCGCGCGCACCATCGTCAATTCCTTCTACATGGATGGCGACCAGTCGGAACCCGTGCCCGAGCCCGAGGCGATCACCGCCCATCTGGACGCCTTCCGCGCGAAGACGGGCGGCGCCGAAGTGCCCGGGCTGAGCCATGACGACGTGTTGGAAATCGCCGATTACGTCAATCGCAGCTTCGGGCGCGCGGCCTATGCCGCCGGGCTCAAGAGCTTCTGGGAGGATGCGGCGCTGATCGCGCCGAAGCTGGGCGTTGCCGACCGCGCCGCCTTCTTCGCCATCCTCTGGGGCGGGCATGACGCGCTGACCGATCTCTACATCCGGCTGGGCGAGGCGCTGCAGCAGACCGGCAATGCCGAGGAGGTGCATGCGCCGCTGGCCGCGCTGACGCCGCGCGAGACCTCGATCATCGACGTGAAGACGCTGCACGGGCTTGACAGTGAGGCGGACGACAGCCTGCCGCTCTGCCTGCCCTCGGGCGCCCGGGTCGAGCTGCCGCGCGCGCTGGTCTGCGCGCTGGCGGCCGAGCTGGTGATGCCGATGCAGACCCGGCCCTACGAGCTGTTCGAGGAAACAGACCTGCTGGACTTTCCCGGCGCCCGCAACCGCTTCGAACAGCCGCTGTCGAAGACCCTGGCCGAGCCCGAGAAGACCCTCACCCAGCTCTTGCTGCGCGGCAAGGTCGCCTATCTGTTCGACCGCTATGTCGAGAACCAGGAAATCACCTCGATGCTGCTCTGCGTGCCGGACAGCAACATGGAGACGCTCGACCTGCCCGGCCTCGTCGAGACCTGGATCGCGATGACCCATGGCGCCAGCGCCAAACAGCGCGCGGCGAGCCGCTGCATCCTGTTCTTCGTGCTGACCAAGTTCGACAAGCATCTGGGCGAGAGTGCCGCCGCCGGCGGCGCGGAAACCCGGTTCGAGCGTCGGATGCAGGCCTCGCTTCTGGAGAAGTTCGGCCGCGGCAAGGACCCCTGGGTCGACAGCTGGACCCCGGGACGGCCCTTCGACAATTGCTACTGGCTGCGCAACCCGAATTTCTATGTCGACGGGCTGATCGATTATGACGAGGCCAAGCGCGAGATCCGCATCCGTCCCGACAAGGAGGCGCGTCTGGCCGAGCTGCGCGCGGGCTGTCTCGAGGCCGCCAGCGTCCAGCGCCATTTCGCCGATCCGGCCGCGGCCTGGGACGCCGCGCTGGGGCTGAATGACGGCGGTGTCAGCTATCTGATCGGGCGGCTGGCCGAGGTCTGCACCCCCGACAGCAAGACCGGCCAGATCGGCGCCCAGCTCGACAGGCTGGCGGGCGATCTGGCCGCCGATCTGGCGCCCTTCCATGTCTCGGACGATATCGGCCGCCGGATCGAGGAAAAGCGCGAGGCGGCGGCCGTCCTCATCGACGAGCTGGAAATCGCGCTGCAGCGGCATCGCTTCGGCGCGGTTCTGGCCGCGCTGATGGTCGATCAGGACCTGGTGCAGGACCGGATCTCGCGGGTGCCCTCCTCGATCCGGATCTCGCAGGCGGTCTCGAGCGCGGCCACCGCCCGGCCCGCCGCCGAAACCTCCCGCCCGGCCGCCCCAGCCCGCCCCGGCCGCCCGCTGCGTCCCGGCCGCCCCGCGCCTGCCGCGGATCTGGCGCTGGCCGAGCCGCCCAGCACGGAGGCCAGGGCCAACCGGACCGCGACCGGCAATGGCGCCGATATCCGCACCATGTCCGCCGAGGCCTTCCAGGCCGAAAGCGCGGTCGAGGTCTGGATCGAGGGGCTCAAGCGGTTCCGCGAAGATGTCGGAACGGCCGGACATTTCGGGCTGAGCCCGGGCGCGGTCGCGACGCTTTCGGCCGAGCTGACCCATGCGCTCAGGCGCATCGGCGTGGTCGAGCGGATCCGGACCCAGCTCAAGGCGATGGCCTTCGGGCTGACCGTCGACAAGCAGGCCGAGCCCGCCGCCATCGTCTGCGCCGAGCATATCAACCGCTTCGTCTCGGTGCTGGGCAGCGACGCCCTGCCCGAGGCCGAGCGCGCCCGGGTCGAGCTTCCGGAAGGCGGCAGCCGGCCGGTCTTCGCGCCCCGCCCCGGCGCCGACGATGCCGACGGCCTGCCGCCCGAGCCGCGCCCGACCGCCGAGGAGACCTGGACCGACTGGGTCTTCGCGCTGGACGCGATGTTCGTGGCCAATGCCAGGGATGGCGATGCGGGCGGCGTCAATGTCGCGCAAAATCAGAAACTTGGCGAGATCCTGGCCGAGTTCGGCGCGGGGGGCGCATAGGCGATGGCGCTGAAGATCCGCCCCGATCCGCGACGTCCCTCGGGAGGCTATGCCGAGTTGTCGGCCGAGGCCGGGGCCCTGCCCGAGACCGAGGCCACGGTCTCGGTCTTCGACGCCTTTTCCGAACGCTTCCTCGGGCTTGACGGTTGGCAATCCGACCGGGCCGAGTTCGGCCCCTATGAGGTGGTCCGCGACGGCGACCGCGCGAGGCTGGTGATCGGCCCCGAGATCGTCAACCGGATCGAGGAATATGCCGCGCTGAAGATCCGGGTGAACCGCATCGAGGCCGAGCTGAGCTGGCCCGATGACGTGGTGCCGATGCCGGGGGCGGCCCGGATCGGCGGGCTTGCGGTGGCGCGCGCGGCACCCGCCGAGGCCACGACTGAGGCGACGGCCGACACAAAGGGTTTGCTGACCGGCAAACTGCCCGATCCCGGGCCCGGGGCGCCGCCGCCCGCCGCGCAGACCGAAGACCCCGCCCCGGAGGAACAGCGCCGCAGCCGCCTGCCCCTGATCGCCGGGCTTTCAGCACTCGCGCTTCTGATCTGCGGCGGGGCGCTGGCCTGGTTCCTGATGCAGCCGCCTTCCCCGCCGGTGGTCGCCGATCGCCCCGAGGCCGAGCCGACGCCGCCCGATCCCTGCCGCCCCGAGGCGCTGGCCGGGCTGGACGGTCTGCCCTTCGCCGAGGGCCGGGCGCTGATGGCGCGTTGCGGCGCGCGGGTGACCCCGCAACAGGCGCTGGCCGCGCTCGAGGCCGGGGCCGATGCGGGCGATGCCGATGCCCTGCTGCTGTTCGGCGAGATCTACGACGAGGGCGCCAATGACGACCCCGTCGAGACCGAGATCGGGCTCAGCCTGACGCCGAGCGCCTCGAAAGCCGCCGAATATTATGCCCGGGCGCGCGCCGCGGGCAGCGCCGAGGCCACCAGGCGCCTCGAGCGTCTCTGCCCCGATTTGCGCGCGGCCTCCGACACGCTGTCGCGAAGCGCCGCCGAGGAGTATTGCCGTCCATGAGCCCCTTCCGCCTCCGCCCGGCCCTTTCGGCATTTGCGATCGTGCTTTTCGTTGCCCAGAGCGGCGCGGCACTGGCGCATCCGCTGCTGGTCGAGGACACATCGACGGTCTATCAGCGGGTCCTGACCCGGCCCGGCGCGCCGCTCCATGACGCGCCCGACGGCCCCGAGACCAGCCGCTATCCGGCGTTCCAGCCGCTTTACGTCTTTGCCCGGCAGGAGGGCTGGGTCGAGGTCGGCCCCTCGGCCACCGCCGCGCCCGCGGGCTGGGTCGCGGCCGACACCGTGGTCGACTGGAAACAGAACATCGTCGCCACCTTCACCAACCCCGCCGACCGTGCCCGCTCGCTGATGTTCCGGACCGAGGACGATCTGCGCGGCTTCATGGAGGACGAGGCGCTGGTCGCCACCCAGGCCCGGCTGATCGAGAAGGCCGAGACCGGGATGCTTGCGCCCGAGGACGGCGTCGTCGCCATCGAACCCGAAAACTACGTCAATATCCGCGACCGCTTCTACATCCTGCCGATCCTCGATTTCGTCGAGGACCTGCACCCGATGACCTATGACGCGAACCTGCTTCTGAAAGTGGCCTCGGTGCCGCTGCGCGACGAGCTGCCAGTGGTCGCGGCCGAGGCGTCCTCGTCGGCGGGCGATTTCGACGCGGGCGTCGTCTTCGTCTTCGACACCACCAAGTCGATGCAGCCCTATATCGAGCGCACCCGCAAGGCACTGGCCCGGATCATCTTCGACATCAACGGCACCGATATCGGCGAACGGATCAATTTCGGCATCGAGGCCTTCCGCGACAATCCCGAGGCCGCGCCGGGTCTGGGCTACCGCACCCGCGAGGTGATCCCGCTCGAGAGGCGGATCAACCAGCTGCCGGTGCTCGAGGCGATCGACAATACCCGCACCGCGACGGTCTCGTCGCCCGGCTTCAACGAGGACAGCCTGGCCGGCGTCGAGGATGCGATCCGCCGGACCGACTGGGACCGGACAGGCTCGGGCGATCCGTTCGACGCGCGCTATGTCATCCTCGTGACCGATGCCGGGCCGAAGGACCCGCGCGACCCGAATGCGCGTTCGGAAATCGGCCCGGTCGAGATCCAGCGCGATGCCGAGGGGCGCAACATCGTCATCATGACGCTGCATCTGAAGACGGATGCCGGCGCGGCCAATCACGACTATGCCGCCGAGCGCTACCGGCAGCTGTCGCGCTTTGCCGGGCGGCAGTTCTACTATCCCATCGAGGGCGGCTCGGAACAGGCCTTCGAGGACACCGTGACGGCGCTGGTCACGGCGCTGACCGATCACGTGCGGATGGCGCTGGGACAGGCGCAGGTGCTGGCCCCCGAAGACCGCGACGAAGATCTCGAATTCCTGGGCCACGCGCTGCAACTGGCCTGGCTCGGCGCGCGTGAGGGCACCCGCGCGCCCGACGTGTTCGAAAGCTGGGTGACCGAGAAGGCGGCCGAAAAGCCCCGGGCGCTGGCGCTCGAGCCGCGGCTTCTGGTGACCAAGAACGAGATGGCGACCATGGCCGAGCTGCTCGACAACCTGGTCCGGCTGGCCGAGGGAACGCGCGGCGAGGAGGAGGCGCGCGGCTTCTTCCGGCAGGTCCGCGGCGTCATCGCGCAGATGGCGCAGAACCCCGACCGGCTGGTCGCGACCGATGCCGACAGTCTGGGCGGCGCGCTCGAATATCTCGAACGCCTGCCCTATCGCAGCCAGCTTCTGCAGACCGACGAGGCGCGCTGGATGTCGGGACCGATGGTCCGGCGCGAGATCATCGACGGCATGCGCCAGAAGCTGACCCAGTATCGCAAATGGCTTTACGACCCCTCGGTCTGGACCGCGCTTTACGAGGGCGCGCCCGATGGCGAGCAGGTCTTCGCCATGCCCTTCGACATCCTGCCCTGAGCCGATGGAGGCCGCGCTCGACATCCGCGATCTCGGGGTCTCGCTCAGCGATGGCGACCGGGGCTTCGCACTGAGGGTGCCCGAGCTTCGCATCGCCGCGGGCGAAACCGTGGGGCTGACAGGACCCAGCGGCACCGGCAAGACATTGCTGCTGGAGCTTCTGGGCCTGTTGCGCGCGCCCGAGCCGGGCGGCATCTACCGGCTGCGCCCGGCCGAGGGACCGGCGCGCGACCTGGCCGCGCTCTGGACCGGCCGGGGCGGGCTCGCGCCCCTGCGCGGGCGGCTCTTCGGCTTCGTGCCGCAGACCGGCGGGCTGCTGCCCTTCCTGACGCTGGCCGAGAACGTGGCCCTGCCGCAGCGGATCTGCGCGCGCCCCGACCCCGGGCTTGTGACCGATCTGATCGCGCGGCTCGGGCTCGGCCCGGTCGCGGGGCTGCGTCCCGAGCGGCTGTCGATCGGCCAGCGCCAGCGCGCCGCCATCGCCCGGGCGCTGGCGCACCGGCCCCGCTTCGTGATCGCCGACGAGCCGACCGCGGCGCTCGACCCCGAAAACGCCGCCGAGGCGATGAGCCTTCTGTTCGAGACCGCCGCGCGCAGCGGCGCCGCGGTGATCGTCTCGTCGCATGATCTGGACCTGCTGAAACGCTTTTCGCTGACCCGCTACCGGCTGGAGATCGATCCCGACCATGCGCCGGGCCGCCCCGTAAGCCGCCTGATCGCCGCAGCAGACGGACAGGAGGCGGCATGAGGCTTCTGGTCACGCTGGCGCTGCGGGCCCTGTTCCGCGACTGGATCTTTCTGCTGTGCAATGTCGCGGTGCTGGCAGGCGTCATCGTGCCGCTTCTGGTGCTTTATGGGGTGCGGAACGGGGTCTATGATGCGCTGATCGGCGATCTGATGTCGAACCCGGCGACCTTGCAGATCGACACCGCGGGCAACCAGAGCTTCACGCCCGCCGATCTGGCCGAGGTGCAGGGCTGGGAGGATGTGGGTTTTGCCACGCTCAAGACCCGCAGCATCTTCGACTATGTGAATGTCCGCGCGACCGGCGGGCGCGGCCGACAGGAGGCGCTGATCGCGCCTTCGGGCAGGGGCGATCCGATGATCGCGCCGCTGCCGGGGCTGGGGGCGGACGAGGTCGCGGTCTCGCCCGCGCTGGCCGCGCAGCTTGGGCTGGCGCCCGGCGACCGGGTCGAGATCTTCACCCAGGCCGAGAACCGGCCGCGCCAGCTGGTCCTGCCCGCGCGGCTTGCGGGCGTCTTGCCCGAGGGACGGCTCGACGGGCGGGTGGTGATGGCCGATATCGCCATGCTCGACCTGATCGAGGCCTTCTATGACGGCTATGCCCTGCCCGAGCACGGCATCGACAGCGGCAAGCCCTTGGCCGACCGAACCGAAAGCTTCGAGGGGATGCGGGTCTATGCCTCCGCGCTCGACCGGCTGGCGCCGCTGCAGGACCGGCTGGAAGCCCGCTTCGGCATTCGCACCCAGGCACGCACGGCCCAGGTGACCTCGGTGCTGGCGCTGGGGCGCAATCTGGGGCTGGCGCTGGCGCTGACCGTGGCCGTGGCGGCGGCAGGGCTTGCCGCCTCGCTGATCTTCGGCTTCTGGGGCGAGGTCGTGCGCACCCGCCGCACCCTGGCCAATCTGGGGCTGCTGGGCCTGCCGCAATGGCAGCTTTCGCTGTTCCCGGTGATCCAGGCGCTGGTGACGGCGGTGGCGGGGCTTTTCGTCTCCTTCCTGCTGTTCCACCTGACCGCGGCGCTGGCCGAAAGGCTGTTCGAAACCGGGCTGACCGATCGCGGCGGGCTGGTCTCGGTTTCGGCGGGCCAAGCCGCGACCATCGCCGCGGCCGTGATCGCCTTCGTCGGCTGCGCCTCGCTGGCGGCGGCCCGGGCGGCCCTTGCCACCGACCCCGCCACCGTCCTGAGGGAAGAGACATGAGATCCGCGGCCCTGTGCCTGTCGCTGTTTCTGGCCGCGCCGGTCGCCGCCGCCCCGGTCACCTGGGACAAGGCCCAGTACGACCCCGCGGCCGGGACCGCGCCCGCCGATCTGATCCTGCCGATGCCCTGCGGCGGGGCGATGGCCTTCCAGCGCGTCGTGGTCCCGGTCGAGGCCGACGACCCGCTGGCCGACCGTCGCATCCGGGTCGGCCAGTCCGATCCCGAGACCGGCTATTCCGACTATCTGCGCACCGCCTATCTGCGCGGCGCCTTCCCCGGCCCCGCCCCGGGCGACAGCGTCTATTACATCGCCCGCTACGAGATGACCCGCGCCCAGGGCCGCGCGCTGACAGGCGATTGCAGCCCGCCCAAACGGATCGACCGCACCGCGCTGGGGGGGCTGTCCTGGTTCCGCGCGGTCGAGCTGTCGCAGCGTTATTCCGAATGGCTGCTGGCCGAAGCCCGCGAGGCGCTGCCGCCCGAGACCGATGGCCGGGCCTATCTGCGGCTGCCCACCGAAACCGAATGGGAATTCGCGGCCCGCGGCGGCGCGGCGGTCGACCCCACGGTCTTTCCCTCGCGCCGCTTCTTCGGCGAGGGCGATCTGTTCGACTATGCCAAGGTGGTGGGCTCGGCGCGGGGCGCGCTGCTGCCCGTGGGCCTCGCCCGGCCGAACCCGCTGGGGCTTTACGACATCTACGGCAATGCCGAGGAGCTGATGCTGGAGCCCTACCGGCTGAACGCCGTCGGGCGCGATCACGGCCAGGCGGGCGGGCTGGTGACGCGCGGCGGCTCGGTCCTGTCGGCGCCCGCGCAGGTCTATTCGGCCGAACGCACCGAATACCCGCTTTACAGCGCCGCGGACGGCACCGCCACGGCGGGCAAGACCTTCGGGCTGCGGCTTGTGCTCAGCCGCAGCGTCGCCTGGTCCGACCCGGTTCTGCGCGAAATCAAGGCGGGCTGGATCGCGCGGACCGAGAAGACCGCGCGCGGCGGCCCCGACCAGACCCCGCTCGGCACGCTTGCCGAAATGATCGACGAGGAAATCGACCCCCGCCGGAAGGCCGCGTTGCAGGACCTGCAACTCGAGGTCCGCCGCTCGGACGAGGAGGCGACCGCCGCCTTCGGCGAGGCCGCAAAGTCGACGCTTCTGAACGGCGCGGTGCTGGTGGGCGCGATGCGGGCCGGACAGACCGAGGAGGCGCGGATGAGCAGCGAGCTGATCGGCATCGCCGACCAGACCCGGCTCTGCGCCCGGGCAGAGCAATGCAGCGCCTTGCGCAGCGCGGGGTCGCGGCTGATGACCAAGCTCGACATGCTGCGCGACGTCCAGAAGACCTATCTGCTGTCGCTGCGCTCGGCCGTCGAATCCCTGACCGAAGGCGCCGATCCGAAGCTGACGGAGGATGCGATGCGGCTTTTGCAGGGCGAGCTCTCGGCCTCGGGCCAGCGCCAGATCCTCGACAACCTCGCGCGTTTCGCGGCCCTGCTCGAAGCCTATCGCGACAAGCCCGACATGTCGGAGGAGGAATTGCGCCTGCTGGTGCTCTCGCACTGAGAGCGGCCCCAGCGGCCCGCATTGCGACCGCAGGGCGCTGCCGCAGCCGTCTCATCCTCTGCGGGCGGATGACCGGAAGCGCCATCGAGATTGGCTGTCTGGTCCTTGCCGCGATCTCGGCCGCACTTGGCGCATCGCTCGCCGAGCTGCTCCGCGGACCTGGTCGAAAGCTGCGCAGGTGATGACCGCGCGCGCCCTGACCGTCGGCGAGATGCGCGCGGGCCTTGGCAACGGCTTCGACGACCTCGAGCTTCTGCCGAGTCAGCTTCGCCCGCCTGGCCAAGGAGATGCGCTTGGCCCTGCTGACAGGGATTCAGGTCGTCGCGGACGATCTGCCTGCCCCGCTCGCCCCCATGCCGCCTTCGAGAAACCTGCGCGGCGTGGCTTTCGCCTTCGCGAGGGGCAGAATGACCTGACGAGCGGACGGCGCGAAACAGGCGACATGACAGTGAGCGGCGTGAGGGACGACCTTGCCGACGACCCGATGACCGGCGCCCGCAAGGCAGCCATTTCGATGACGACGGCTGCGGCTTGACGAGCGACAGCAGATCCGCGCCGCCGGCCGGAATGCCCATGAGGGACCGAAGGCACAGCCAGACCTCGACCGGCTCGTCACCGGGGTCGACGCTCTGGCCGCCCGGCAATCCGCAGCGGCTTCACAGCTTCTCGGACAGATTTCGGAGGAGCCCCCTGGCCGGAACCGGCATCAAGGCGACCGGGATAGGCAGGCTCGACGCACAGGGCCAGCCGCTGGGGCATCTAGGTCGCGGTAGACGGTGGCGGGCTACGATGCCGTCCCGCCCGTCACCTGCCCGATGCGAAACGCCAAAGCGCGTCGCCTGCCCTTTCGGTCTCTGGAAATGTCCCGGCGGCGGTGGCATGGTCGCCCCAAAGGGAATCTCGATTGAACGTCGTCGTCTTTGCCAACGGGCTTGTCCTGGGGCTGCTGGCTCTGATGTCGGCGGTCGTGGCGGCGATTTACCCCGAGACCCGACCGATATTCGGCGAGGCCGCGTTCCAGCTCGGGCTGATCGGCACGCTGGTCGCGATGGCCTCCCGACCCAGCTTCGAGACGCTGCGTCTGCCCCATGCCTTCATGCTGACCGCCTCGGTCTGGCTGATGGCTGCGGCGGGCGGCGCGGTGCCGCTTTACTTGTGGAAGCTGTCGGCGGCCGATGCCTTCTTCGAGGCGATGTCGGGGATCACCACCACCGGCTCGACGGTGATGACCGGGCTGGACGGCACGCCCAGGGGCATCCTGATGTGGCGCGCGCTGTTGCAGGCGCTGGGGGGCGTCGGCTTCATCGGCACCGGCATCGCGCTTCTGCCGGTGCTCAAGGTCGGCGGCATGCAGCTTTTCCGAACCGAAAGCTCGGACAAGAGCGAGAAGGAGCTGCGCAACGCCACCCAGTTCGCGGCGGCGACGCTTCTGGTCTATGTCTCGCTGATGATCTTCTGCGGCGTGCTTTACCGCGCCGGCGGGATGAGTGTCTTCGACGCCGCGACCCATGCCATGACCACGCTGTCGACGGGGGGCTATTCCACCCATGACGCGTCCTTCGGCTTTTTCGCGAGCCCGTTCCTGCAATGGACCTGCACGCTGTTCATGGTGCTCGGCTCGGTGCCCTTCTCGTGGTACATCCGCTCGGTCTATCACGGCAAGTTCCGCAGCGAGCAGGTCTCGGCGATGCTGAAGACGCTGGCCGCGGTGATCCTGCCGCTGAGCCTGTGGCTGATGCTGAGCACCGACCTGCCGCTTCCGGCCGCGCTCCGGCTGGTGGCGTTCAACGTGGTCTCGGTGGTCTCGACCACGGGCTATGCCACGACCGACTACACCACCTGGGGACCGGTCGCGGTGACCGCCTTCGTGATCCTGACCGCGGTCGGCGGCTGCACCGGCTCGACCTCGGGCGGGGCCAAGGCGATGCGCTGGGTGATCATGTACCGGCTGCTGCGCGAGGGCATCCGCTCGGTCCGCTACCCGCACGGGGTCTATCGCATCCGCTACGAGGGCCGGGTGATCGACGAGGACATCGTCTCGAGCGTGATCGGCTTCTTCTCGATCTATGCGCTGAGCTTTGCGGTGATCGCGAGCCTCCTGACGCTGGTCGGGCTGGATGCCGCGACGGCCTTCAGCGGCGCGATCACGGCGCTGGCCAATGTCGGACCGGGCGTCGGCGACCTCATCGGGCCCGCGGGCACCTTCCAGTCGCTGTCCGACAAGGCCAAGACGATCCTCGCCATCGGCATGTATCTGGGACGGCTCGAGATGCTGACCGTGCTGGTGCTGCTGACGCCGCGGTTCTGGCGCTCGCTGGAGTAAGGCTCAGAACGCCGCATGCGCGCCCAGTTCGGCGCGCTCCGCTCCGCTGACCAGCCGGGCGTAATAGTCGAACAGCCGGTCGCTGCCATATTCGGGCGTGGCATCGGCATCGTAACGTCCGGTTTCGGGATCGAGCAGCAGCATCGACTCGGTGCCGTAATAGCGCCCGATCCGGGCGAATTCGGCCTTGTCGCGGAGCTTTGGCGACACCCGTCCCAGCGCCGAAAGCAGCGCGACGATCCCGTCCATGACCCCGACCGGCACCTGCTTGATCTTCGGCGGCCGCCCCAGCAGGCGGAACAGCTCCTCGGCCTGATCGCGCGGCGTGATCGCGGGCCCCGGGCCGCCGATCGGCAGCACCCGGTTCTGCAGCTCCGGATCGTCGAGGCAAAGCGCCATGAACCGGCCCAGATCGGCATCGCTGATCGGCTTGCAGGCGGTCAGCCGGCCATCGCCGAAGACCAGGAAGGGCTTGCCCGCCCTGACCCTCTCGACCTGGCCCGAAAGCGACTTGAAGAAGGCGGTGGGCCGGACGATGGACCAGGTCAGCCCCGAGGCCATCAGCTCGGCCTCGAAGGCCAGCTTGGCCTTTTGGAAGGCCAGCAGCGGCTTCTGCACGCAGATCGCCGAAAGCAGCACCGCCTGATCTGCCCCGGCGGCGCGGGCCGCGGCCAGCGCATGGGAATGGGCCTCGTGATCGATGGCCCATGCATCGCGGGGCGTACCGGTCCGCGAGGCAAGGCAGGAGACCAGCGCATCGAACCGCTCGCCGCGAAAGCCGTCGGCCGCCAGCGAGGCGGGATCGGTGACATCGCCGACCCGGACCCGCGCCGCGCCGGGCAGGCCTCGCCCCGGATCGTCGCCCGCGCGCGGCCGCAGGAAGCACACCACCTCATGGCCCCGCGCCAGCAGCGCGTCGAGCGTGGCCCGGCCGATGGTGCCGGTCGCGCCCAGAAGGAAGATCCGCCGGGGCCGGGGCGACAAAGCGGTATCGGTCATGGTCTCGGCTCCTCGGCAGCGGTCCTGAAAGGTCATGGAGGCCCGGAAAGGCATGGGGTCGGCCAGAACCTAAGGCCCCGCGACGGCCAAGGAAAACGGGACGCGGCGTCGCGCCCCGCCCCGCCGTTTCATCGGGCCTGACCTTTATCCGCCCCTATTCGGGAACGATCCGCACCGCGCCCTTGTCGGCCGAGGCCGCGAAATGGGCATAGGCCTTCAGCGCCTGCGAGACATTGCGCTTGCGCGGCGCGGCCGGTTTCCAGCCCTTCGCATCCTGCGCGGCGCGGCGGGCGGCCAGCTCCTCCTCGGAGACCGCGAGGTTGATCGAACGGTTCGGGATGTCGATCTCGATCAGATCGCCATCCTGCACCAAACCGATGGCGCCGCCCGAGGCCGCCTCGGGCGAGGCATGCCCGATCGACAGACCCGAGGTGCCGCCCGAGAACCGCCCGTCGGTGATCAGCGCGCAGGCTTTGCCGAGGCCCTTCGATTTCAGATAGGAGGTCGGGTAGAGCATCTCCTGCATCCCCGGCCCGCCCTTCGGCCCCTCATAGCGGATCACGACCACCTCGCCCGCCTGCACCTTGCCGGTCAGGATGCCCGAGACGGCCGCGTCCTGGCTTTCATAGACCCGCGCCGGGCCCGAGAAGACCAGGATCGAGTCGTCCACGCCCGCCGTCTTCACGATGCAGCCGTCGAGCGCGATATTGCCCTTGAGCACCGCCAGCCCGCCATCCTTCGAGAACGGCGCCTCGACCGAACGGATCACCCCGGCCTTGCGGTCGGTATCGAGCGAGGGCCAGCTCGAGGACTGGCTGAACGCCTCCTGGGTCGGAACGCCGCCCGGCGCGGCCAGGAACAGGTTGCGCGCCTCGTCGGAATTGGACCGGCCGATATCCCATTTGTCGATGGCCGCCCCCAGGGTCGGGGCATGGACGGTGGAACAGTCGCGATGGATCAGCCCGCCCCGGTCCAGCTCGCCCAGGATCGACATGATGCCGCCCGCGCGGTGGACATCCTCGACATGCACATTGGCGGTGTTGGGCGCGACCTTGCACAGGCACGGCACCTTGCGCGACAGTGCGTCGATATCGTCCATGGTGAAATCGACATCGCCTTCCTGGGCGGCGGCGAGGATGTGCAGGACGGTATTGGTGGACCCGCCCATGGCGATGTCCAGCGCCATCGCGTTCCGGAACGCCTCCTTGGTCGCGATCGAGCGCGGCAGCACGCTGGCATCGTCCTGTTCGTACCAGCGGCGGCACAGCTCGACCGCGCGGCGGCCTGCCTCGAGGAACAGCTCCTTGCGGGCGCTGTGGGTGGCCAGCGTCGAGCCGTTGCCCGGCAGCGACAGGCCCAGCGCCTCGGTCAGGCAGTTCATCGAGTTGGCCGTGAACATGCCCGAGCAGGAGCCGCAGGTCGGACAGGCGGCGGCCTCGATCCGGGCCAGGTCGTCATCCGAGACCTTGTCATCGGCCGCGGCCACCATGGCGTCGATCAGGTCCATGGACACGGTGCGGCCGTCGCCCAGCGTGACCTTGCCCGCCTCCATCGGCCCGCCCGAGACGAAGACCGCGGGGATGTTCAGCCGCATCGCGGCCATCAGCATGCCGGGGGTGATCTTGTCGCAATTCGAGATGCAGATCATCGCATCGGCGCAATGCGCGTTGACCATGTATTCGACCGAATCCGCGATCAGTTCGCGCGAGGGCAGCGAATAGAGCATCCCGTCATGGCCCATCGCGATGCCGTCATCGACGGCGATGGTGTCGAATTCCTTGGCGATCCCCCCCGCCGCCTCGACCTCGCGGGCGACCATCTGGCCCAGGTCTTTCAGATGCACATGGCCCGGCACGAACTGGGTGAAGGAATTGACGATGGCGATGATCGGCTTTCCGAAATCGCCGTCCTTGACGCCGGTCGCGCGCCAGAGGCCGCGGGCGCCGGCCATGTTGCGGCCATGGGTGCTGGTACGGGAACGGTATGCGGGCATGTCGTGACTTTCCGGCTGGCAAATCTTCGGGGTGACGAGTGCGCCCTGCAGCCGAAAAAATCAACCTTTCATTGGCCCTGAGCTTCATGGCAGAGTGGCCGCGCAATGATTTCCGCGCTTGATCACCTGGTTCTGACCACCACCGACGAAGAGGCCTGCCTGGCCTTCTATGTCGGCGTTCTGGGCCTTCGGCTCGAGACCTTCGGCGCGGGTCGCAAGGCGCTGTGCTTCGGCAGCCAGAAGATCAACCTCCACGTCAAGGGCCATGAATTCGAGCCCAGGGCGCATCTGCCGGTGCCGGGCGCGCTCGACCTGTGCTTTCTGGCCGACCGGCCGCTCGACGCGGTGATCGCGGCGCTTGCCGCGCGCGGCATCCGCCCCATCGAGGGGCCGGTCGCGCGCAGCGGGGCGACAGGCCCGATCCGCTCGATCTACCTGCGCGACCCCGACCTGAACCTGATCGAGATCTCCGAACCCGCCTGAGCGCTCAGCCCGGCTCGAAGACCACGTCGATTTCGGCCGGAAGCGCGTGATAGGGCGCCGAGCTCACCAGCGCATGGACCCCGCTTTGCGCATAGGCCGGGGCGGCGCCTTCGGTGATCGGCCCGGCGGCCAGCGCCTCGCCCGGCCAGTCCGGCCCCAGCGCGCGCATGGTGGCCGCGACCGCATCGGGGGCCATCCGGGCCAGCAGCAGCCGATCGGCGCCGAGCCGGGCCGCCGCGAGCGCCTCGTCGCCGTCGCGCACCTCGACCGTCACCCGGCCGTCCGGCGCCGCCTGCCGCAGCCCCGCGATCCGCTCGCCCGGCGCCGCCCGGCCGCCAAGCGCCCGGCAATCCGACAGCACAAGCGCCGCCTCGGACCCCAGCGCCGGATAGATCGCCGCCCCGCCCGCCGCAACCGCCTTCAGGGCCAGCGGCCGGGCCCCGGGGATCGCCTTGCGCGGACAGGCCACCGCCACCGCCGGATCGGCCGCGCGCGTGGCCCGCAGGATGCGCGCGGCGCAATCGGCAACGCCCGAGGCCCATTCCAGCAGCGTCTGCACCGCCTGCGCCCCCCCGACCAGCGCCTCGGCCGGTCCGCGCGCGGCGATCAGCAACGCGCCGGGCTCTGCCCTGGTCCCGCTTGCGATGGCGGTATCGGCGGCGCAGCCCAGCAGCGCGAACATCCGGGCGGCCTCCTCGGTGCCGCAGACAATGCCGGAGCCGCGCGCCCGCAGCGCAACCGACACCATGCGGGCCCGTCGCCCGGACGCGGAAAAGGCCGCGGCGGCGACGGCGCCGTCGCGTTTCAAGAGGCAAGCCAGGGCGGTATCGTCAAGAAGCAGCATCCGGGTCCGATCCTCGATTGAGCGAACCTTGCCTTGGCTGCCCGACCGCAGGCCTCGGTCTGCCGGTCAGGATGCATCGCCGCGCTGCAGTTCGCTATGTAACTCGACTTCATATCGTAATGCAAGCAAAGGGCATGCCATGTGTCCCGCCCGGAAAAACCGGTGGCTGCTGCGCCGGTTCGGTCACGAAGCGGACAGAAACTGTCGATTTGACGACATCGGCACCGCCACAGGGCGACAGGACGCGGATCGGCCGCGATCCGATCCGACCAAAGTCCATAGGCGACTGAATCCGACTCTGTCCAAAGCCGAACCATGCTAACCTAGGGGAAACTCCCTACCCAGAACCATAGTCTCGCGCCAGCGGTCGGAGAGCGAATTGCGCAGTACCGGGATCGTTTCCGAGAATGGATATCGTCTTCGCAGGCTGGTCCGAGCGGGCCTGGTCTGGCTGCTGGCCGCCCTTGTCCTGATGCTGGGCCACCCCTCCCAGGCCCGGGCCCAGCTCTCTGGCTCGTCCCCTCCCGCGATCGTCACGGGCTGGCTCGACAATCCGCCGTTCTGGAAAATGACGCCGACGGGCGAGCTCGTGGGCTTCACGCCCCGGCTGATCGCCGAAATCCGAAACCTGACCGGGCTGCGGATCGAGCCCCGCCGCTATGACGACATGCAAAGCCTGATCGCCGCCCAGATCAGGGGCGAAAGCCAGCTGATGTTCGCCACCGCCCGGCTGCCCTCGCTTGAGGCCAACCATGTCTTCACCGAGCCGATCGCACGCGCGCATGTGCATCTTTTCGTCCTGACCGAAAATGCGAACCGGCCCGATTACGTCACCCCCGTCGGCAAGCGCATCGGAACGATACGCCAATATGCCGGGTCCGACACCTCCGGCCTGCTCGAAAACAACCGGACGGTGCTTTTCGACGAGCCCGCAACGATGCTGCTGAAGCTGCTCTCGGGCGAGATCGACGCCGCATTGATGGCCGAGGACTGGGTGATGGGCATGGTCCGCAGCGTGCGCCTGGATCACAGGATCGCCGCAGTCGGGCCGCCGATCCTGGAATTCAACCGGGTCATCGCCATCCATAACAGCCGGGCCGAGTTGCTGGAGCCTCTGAACCGGGCCATCGCCACGCTTCGGGCCAGCGGAACCCTCGAAGATCTGCGCCGGCGATGGCTGCTCGAGGCGGCGCCGCCACAGCCCGACATCCTGACCGTGGGCGTCGTGAACCTGCCGCCCTTCAGCGAGGCAAGGGACGATGGCACGATAACCGGCTTCTCGGTCGAGGTGATGCGCGATCTGGGCGAGATACTCGGAATCGAGCTCAGATTTCAGACGGTTTCGCCCGAGGACTGGGCCCGCGGACCGCAAAGCCCGATCGACATCCTGCCGCTGATCGGGATCACCCCAGAACGCGAATTGCGGATGGATTTCGCCCTGCCGATCCAGGCCATCGATCTGGGTGTATTCGTGCGAAGCGGGCGCCAGGACAAGTTCGACGGGCTGTCGGGACTGCGTGTCGGCACCTGGCGGGCGGGCGTCGCGAACACCGTGGCCAAACGCAATGCCAGCGACATCCGCCATTTCGACGATTATCGCGACCTGCTGACCGCCCTTTTCGAGGACAGGATCGACGCGATCGTCGCCGAGCGCGGCATGCTTTCGCGGATCGCAGGCGAGATGAAACGCGGCGACGACATCGCCGAGGCCCCTTTCCCGCGACAGCGCATCTTCCTCGCTCCTGCCCTGCGCCCCGGCCTGCCCACCGTGCGCGAGGCGCTGAACCTCGTCATCCCCGGCTATCTGGCCTCGCAACGCTATCAGGACCTGCGCGCGACCTGGCTCGGCACCGCGCCGTTCTGGACCGACCGTCGCATCCTGCTCACGCTTGGCGGCTTCGGGCTGCTGATGGTCCTGGCAATCGGCTACATCCCGGTCCAGCACCACCGGATCCGACAGGAACGGCTGCGCTTCACCGCGGACATGGTCGAGCGGATCCCGCTGGGGCTCTTGATGGTCGCGTCCAATGGAAGGATCGAATTCGTCAATTCCGCCGCCAAGGCCATCAGCCCGTCGGGCCCCGACCTGATCCGCGAGGGCGCCGATTACCGGCAGGCGGTGCGGGCGCTGATCAAGGCCGATGCCAGACATTGGGGCACGAACTCGCCCGCCGCACTGGCCGCCGATCTGTCCGGGCCCAGTCGGCGCGACGGCCATTCCCACGAGTTCCAGACCGCCGACGGCGAGATCTTCCGCTGGTCGAGCTTCGCGCTGCCGGGCAATACGATCCTGGTCATGGTGCTGAATGTCACCCGCGAACGCCGGCATCTGGCCGAGATCGAGGATCTCAACGCCGAACTCCGCGCCCAGATCGCGATCGTGCAGCGGACCAATGCCGAGCTGCGCGACTTCGCCTATGCGACCTCGCATGACCTGAAATCGCCGATCAACACCCTGATGCTGATCGCCGATGCGCTGACCGAAGCCAGCACGGACCGGCTTCCCGACGAGGATCTGGCGCTGATCGAGGACATGCACGAGATCCTGGCCCGGATGGCACGAATGATCCGCGACGTCCTCGACTATACCCGCGCCGTCGGCGTCGGCGGCGAGCAGACATCCGATACCATCGAGCTGTCCGGGGTCGTCGGCGACGTGATGAAGGATCTTGCCGCCGACATCGTCGCCAGCGGCGCCCGTCTGCATGTCGGCGACCTGCCGCGTCTGACGGGCAATCCCCGCCAGCTTCACCAGCTGATCCAGAATCTGATCAGCAATGCGATCAAGTTTCGCCTGCCCGGCACGACGCCGGAAATCGACATCGAAACGGTCGCGGCACCGCAGGGCATGGTCGCTTTTGCGGTATCGGATCGGGGCATAGGTATCGAGCCGAAATTCCACGACCGCATTTTTCATCTGTTCACACATCTCAATGACACGGATTTGTACCCCGGCAGCGGCCTGGGACTTGCCATTTGCCAAAGAGTTGCGCTCAATCACGGAGGACGTATCATGGTGCAATCAACCCCGGGGGCCGGAAGCCGTTTCACGGTTTTTCTCAAGGAGAAGCAGGGTGATAAACACATTGATGATGGTCGACGATTGTCGGTTCGAACGCAAGATGGTCAAGCGCCTCATTCGCAAGACCGGCCTCGTGGAAACGATGCTGGAATTCGGAATGGCAGAGGAGGCCATTGACTATCTGCGCGACCCGTCCTGTCCGAAAATCGACGTCGTCATTCTCGATATCAACATGCCGCGGATGAACGGTTTCGAATTCCTCGAACGGATCTACGAGGACTTGCCCGGTCACCTCAGAAACTCGGTGGTCGTGATCCTCACGAGTTCGGAATGCGCCGCCGATATGCGGCAGGCCGAACGTTTTCCGATGGTGCGAAGCTTCCTGCGCAAACCCATTGGCGAAAACGAAATCTCCCATCTCGACAAGCTGGTCAACGCCTGACTGGCCGGCCGCGAGCTGCCGCCAGGGCGCCCACCACGCTCGGAAGAGGCAGCATTTAATCAATACCATTTTGTCTAATTGCAGCTCCGATCAACCGCTGGATCGTGCTATATATTCTGTGTCGGGCCATTGCGCGATAAGAGCGAATGACGCTTTCCGGCGGCTTGCATGAAAAACCAGATGCTCCGGCATCGAAACAAAAGGTCGAGCGAATGGCACAGAGCGCACCGACTTGTCTCGTCGTCGAAGACACGGCGTTCGACCGCATGATCATGGAGCGCAAGCTCGCTGCATATGCTCAGCCCCTTCAGGTCCGTTTCGTCAGCACCCTGGCCGAGGCCCGAAACTGTCTTTCCGAGATGCCCATTTCCATCATCTTCCTCGACAACTCCCTTCCTGACGGAAAGGGCGCGAATTTTGCCCTGGAATTGGCGGCGCATCGCAACTGGATGAAGATCCCGGTGGTCATGGTCAGCGACTGGCCCTCCCCCTTCATGCCCGCCAAGGCAAAGGCAGCCAATGTCGTAGCAATATGGACCAAGACCGAGTTCACCGCGCTCACCGTCGCCGAGGTGTTGAAATCGCGCGGCTTGACGGCCTGACCCGAGTTCGCGCTGGTACCTTCAGCGGATCACGGCGGCACCGTCACTCCGCGTTTTCCAAACTTTCAAAGTAACACTGTCGAAAGGCTTGCGGCCAGTCGGCATCCGAAAGCGCATCAGCGTGCCGCCATACGGGTTTGCATCGCACCAGATCCGTCCGCCATGCCGCTTGACGATCTTCTGACAGGTCGCAAGGCCAAGCCCCGTACCCGGCATGTTGGAGGCCTGGGCCAGGCGCTGGAATGGCTCGAAAATACGCTGTCGGTATTCCTCTGGCACCCCGACACCGCGATCGGCAATTTCGAAAAGCACGTCCCCGTTATCCAGCCGACGCGCCACGATACGAACGTTCGGCAGCCCGCCCCCGGAATATTTTATTGCATTCTGCACCAAATTCTGAATCAATTGCGCCATCATCGCAGGACTGCAGAAGACATCGATATCCGGCAGATCCAGATCGATACAGGCCCCGCTTTCACGAATGTCATGATCCAGAAAGGAAAGCGCGTTCTCGACAAGGTCGGAGACGGAGATGCATTCGAAAACCGGATCTGCATCTGTTCTTATGTGACTGGCGAGCGCCTCGACAAGTTGCGACATCTGCGTCGCGGTTTTCTTCATCAACTCCATCAACTTGCGCAATTCCGAAGATTGCGCACCACCGAGTTCTTCATCCAACTGTTCGCATATAAAGCGGATGCTGCGTATCGGGGCCCGGAAATCATGAACAAGAACATTCGAGAAGGTCAGAAGCTCCTGACGCTGCTCTTCGACACGTTGGGCAAGCCGAACGACCTCGACCGCACGCACCAGCATGCGTTCCAGGCCGGTCTGATTGATCCTCGATTTTGGCGTATAATCCGCGGCCCCCGCCAGAATTGATGACTTAGCAATCTGTTCATCTCCCTGACCGGTCATCAGGATAAAGGCCGCCGTCGGCCATTTCTGCCGAAGCGTCTCCAGCCCGTCCAGACCGTTTTCCCCTGGCATCACATAGTCGAGAAACACTGCATCGAAGGTTTCGGCGACATGGTCGAGAGCGGAATGCACGAGCTCTGCCTCGCATATCGTTCTGCACATCCCCGATCGCTCCAGAAATCTGCGAATGAGCTTCCGGTCTCCGGCATCATCATCGATGATCATGACATCCAGATCGCGCATCTGTCATTCCTCACTGGGACGAACGTCGGGAAAGCTTACTATATTCCAAAAACGATCGAGAGTCTCAATTAGAGGGCGATAATCTTGACCGGCGTTCTGTTTAAGGATGTATCCTGAAATCCCGGCCTCATAGGCCTTACGTTTATCTTGGTCATTGTTCGAGGTTGTGAGCACAAAAACAATTACTTGCTTTAGACTACAATCCTTGCGCAGCTCATTCAGGAATTCCAGACCGTTCATGCGCGGCATCTGGATATCGGCCAGAACGATGTAGGGGATCGAGGGATGCGGACGCGCGCGACCCCGCATGATAGACAGGGCCTCGACGCCATCAACGGCGCGAATCATGGTGGCTTCGATACCCGCACGATAAAGCGCCCGACGCACCGCCTTCACATCGCCATCGTCGTCCTCGACCATCAACAGGTTGAGAGGTGCACGAG
Organism: Rhodovulum sulfidophilum DSM 1374; assembly: GCF_001633165.1. Lineage (NCBI taxonomy): Bacteria > Pseudomonadati > Pseudomonadota > Alphaproteobacteria > Rhodobacterales > Paracoccaceae > Rhodovulum > Rhodovulum sulfidophilum. Next base: position 3,003,976 of record NZ_CP015418.1, read on the forward strand.
CGGTCGACAGGTTCGGTCTTTGGTTCATGCGGCGCGCCCCGTCGCCTTGTCGGCTCGAGCCGCCTTGGGCCAAACCAGATTTATGGTTGTGCCGCGTGAGCCGTCGCTGTCGATCCGGACTTCGCCGCCGGCGAGCTGGATATGTTTGAGCACCATTGCCAGCCCCATACCGCTGGCCTCGACCTCGTCACGCGGACGCAGGGTCTGGAACATCTCAAAAACTTTTGCATGATATTTGGGCGGTATCCCGGGCCCGTCATCGGTTACCGAAAGGTGATACGCGGTGTCTGTCTCGTAGCCCGACAGACGGACGAAGCCGGTTTCCCGATCATGATGCTTGAGAGAATTTCCGAGCAGGTTGAGCAGAACAGTCTTGATCGGCATGTTCGGAATTCGCAGATCCATGAATTCCGGCGTGGCCTCGAAGGAGAAGCCATCGGGAATTTGCAACAACCCACGCAATTCGTCGAAAAGGTCCCGACCTTCGACGATCTGCGCCTTTTCTTCGATCCGACCGATCCGCGAATGGTTCAACAGATCGTCGAGCAAGCGCTCCATCCGAGCGACACGACTGCGCAGAAGATCCATGCTGTCGCGCGTATCTTCGTTGAGATAGGGGGCAAGATCCTCCTCGAGCCAGGCCGAAGCGTTATCGATAACCCGTAGCGGCGCCTTGAGGTCGTGCGACGCGAAATAGGCAAAAGCATCCAGATCGGCATTCGATCGCTCGAGCGCCTTGACCAACGCCTCACTGCGTGCCTGTTGCTCATGTCGACTGGTCACATCGCGAATGACGCCGATATAACGCGACCCTCCGGTCTGACGGGCGCTGGCCACCGAGATTTCGACGATGATCTGCGTCCCGTCCTTGCGAACGCCCGCCACCTCGCGCCCCGCAATCAGTCGCTTCTGCTCCCTGCGCCCAATCCGCCGCCGCAGCATGTCGTTATGTCGTTCTGCGTCTTCCTCGCTCATCAGGATCGACACATTGCGACCGACCATGTCGGCGGCGTCGTAACCGAAAATGCGCGCCGTAGCGGCGTTCACCTCCTCGATCACGCCTGCTTCCGAGATCGTGATCAGACCATCTGCCGCCTCGGAAAAGATCGCGTTGAGCTTCGTCGATTTTTGATAGAGCCGGTCGTTGAGGCTGACCAGCGCCCGCGCGAGTTCGCCGACCTCGTCATTGGTGGTCGGGATGAGGTCGCTCATATCCTCGCCCAAATCGCATTTGCGCAGCCCCTGGGCCAGCCGGTGCAGCGGAGCGGTCAGTTGCTTGCCGATGATCCAGGCGACCGACGCGGCCCCCACCGACAGGACGATGGCAGCCGCAAGACCGCAGAAGAGTTGCTGACGGAGCGGCGCGAACAGCAACCGTGTCGGCAATTCGGTCACCACGAAGATATCCGTCCGCAAGCTCAGCCGATCGCCGCGACTGGGCGACCCCGATGGCAGGCTGGTCACATTGAAAGCACGGCGCCAGCCGATTTCGGTCGTATCAGCCATGTCGCCGCCCCCGATACCCGCAAGATCGGGCAGCTCGGCCGGGTTCCATTCGGGCGTGTCGTGAAAGCGCAGCCGACCGGGACCGGTCACCGGATCGAAGATCATGTAATCGTTCGAGGAGGTCATGACCGTCACCGAGAAACCGTCGGACGGATGCAGATTGGCGGCGCGCAGCAACCACTCGAAATCGGCGTTGATCACCAGCGCACCGCCGACAGTGCCCGCAGTCCCCAGGACCGGCACGACAAAACGGATCGTGGGCGGACCGACCTCGCGACCATGTTCGTGGTTCGGAGTGATGCGCGAGAAGAAGGGAAGACCCGCATTCAGCGCCTTGCGGTCGGCCAGATAAGGCTCGTTGCCCTTCGACTGCATCCCGCCGGGTGCGACGACCTCGATCCGATCCCCCACACGGTGAACGCGCACGATCTCGCGCCAGTTGTTCTCGCGCCCGATATAACGGACCTGGGTGTAATGCGGCCGGGTCAGAAGCACGGATTCGAACACCGCCTCAAGCCGCTTTCGCCAGTAAACCTGGCCCTCGTCGTCAGATCCGGTCCCGTTTGCGCCTCGGGTCGTGCCATCGGCCACAGCGCCGATCTCCGGCAGCACCGAGAGATTGCCGGCATCGGAGGCCATCAGTTCCAGCTCGCGCAGCACCCGCTCGCTGAAAAAGGCACCGGCAAACTCCATGCGCGACAAAGCCGCCTGACGATACCATTGCGACCCGAAGAGGGTGACAGCGGAAAAGACGAGCGTGGCCGTCAGCACGACGACAAGCGCCAGAAGCGCGAGCTTCGCGCTGAGCCCGAGGCGACGTCTGGCTATGATCCCTCCGATCGCCACGCATCCATCCTATCGCGACAACCGCTCGCGCCCGGGATCCACCTCAAGGGCGAGAATGCCGTTCATGTTCTCCAGATATTCGAACAGCTCCATGCAGGCCCGCTCGGCCTCGGCGACCTCCTGGCTGATCTGGGCATGGCCCTCGACCGATTGCGTGACGCCACGGATCTTGCGCAGCATTCCCGACAGCATGCCGCGGATATCGGCCGCGCAGACCGCGGAAAACCTCTCGAGCATGCGTTCGACGCTGACCCGGGCCTCATGTTCGCGAAGGATCGCGGCCCGGTAGATCTCGCGCTCGATCGCGGCGGTCACGGCGCGGCGGATCATCGAGATGCTGAGCTCGTCCTTGACCAGGAAGTCGGAACAACCGCTGCGCATCGCCTCGACCACAGTTGCCGGCGCATCGGTGCTGGTGATCATGATGGCGATCGCCTCGGCCTGAGCGGGATGGGCCTTGAGCAACTCGAGCGCGTCCAGCCCGGTATCCATCTTCAGGTCGTAGTCGAGAAAAACCATGTCATAAGGGGCTTCGTCCAGCGCGCGACGAAAATCGTCCAGATCCGCGGCTTCACGTACCCGGAAACTGAGCCCCGCCCGCAGACAGAGCTGTTTCAGCCGCATGCGGTCGATTTCATTGTCGTCCAGCATCAGGACACCGAAGGTCCGCTCGGCAGGGCGACGAAGCACAGGGAGACTGTCCGTTGGCATATTCGTCATGTCAGGAAACCTTGATCACGAGCCGGTGCAATGGCGACCTGTCGTCGATCGGCCTGCTTGGCGTAACACTACCCGTATGATTTGGGTTACGAGTTAACGCTACGTAAAATCCCGATGGGTTTCAGCAGAAAACTGAAACCCATCGGGATGAGTTTGTATAAAAATGGATTGCGGCGCCACCCTTTGCGATTTGGAAACTTTCGCAACGGATACTGCACAGAAAGACAGAGAGCATCCCCCCTTTCCCTGGCCCGGGGCGGCCAGCGTCGCCCCGGGCGGTCTCATACGCTCAGACCAGATCGAACCGGTCGGCGTTCATCACCCTGGCCCAGGCCGCGGCGAAATCCGCGGCAAAGGCCGGTCCGGCGTCGTCCTGGGCATAGACCTCGGCCAGCGCCCGCAGTTGCGAGTTCGACCCGAAGACCAGATCGACCCGGGTCCCGGTCCATTTCACCGCGCCGCTTGCCCGGTCGCGACCTTCGAACAGGGTCTCGTCGGCATCGGTCGGCGCCCAGGCCGTTCCCATGTCCAGCAGGTTGACGAAGAAGTCGGTCGTCAGCTGCCCGGGCCGTCCGGTGAGGGCGCCATGCGGGCTTTGCCCGACATTGGCGCCGAGTACCCTGAGCCCACCGACCAGAACGGTCATCTCGGGTGCGCTCAGCGTCAGAAGCTGCGCCCGGTCGAGAAGCAATTCCTCGGCGGTAACGCTGCAGGCGCCCTTCTGATAGTTGCGGAAACCGTCGGCCAGCGGTTCGAGCACCTCGAAGGATGCGACGTCGGTCTGTTCGGCACTCGCATCGGTGCGGCCCGGTGCGAAGGGCACCTCGACGGGCGTGCCCGCCTCGGCGGCGGCCTTCTCGACCGCGGCCGACCCGCCCAGCACGATCAGATCGGCCAGCGAAACCCGCTTGCCGCCCGTGGCGCGCGCGTCGAAACCCGCCTTGATGCCCTCGAGCACCTCCAGCACCCGGGTCAGCCGCTCGGGCTCGTTCACCTCCCAGTCCTTCTGCGGCGCCAGCCGGATGCGCGCGCCATTGGCGCCGCCCCGCTTGTCCGAGCCGCGGAAGGTCGAGGCCGAGGCCCAGGCGGTCGCAACCAGCTCGGCCACCGTGAGCCCGGAGCCGAGGATCTTGGCCTTGAGCGCGTCGATGTCGGCGGCCTCGATCAGCGGATGATCGACCGGCGGCACCGGGTCCTGCCAGATCAGGTCCTCGGACGGCACCTCGGCGCCCAGATAGCGCGATTTCGGGCCCATGTCGCGATGGGTCAGCTTGAACCAGGCCCGCGCGAAGGCATCGGCGAACTCATCCGGATTCTCGTGGAAATGGCGGGCGATGGGCTCGTAGATCGGATCCATCCGCATCGCCATGTCGGCGGTGGTCATGATGATCTTGCGATTGCGCTCGCCGGTTTTGGGATCGGGCGCGTGATCCTCGGGCTTCAGGTCCTTCGGCGTCCATTGCCAGGCCCCGGCCGGGCTTTTCGTCAGTTCCCAGTCATAGCCGAAGAGCACGTCGAAATAGCCCATGTCCCAAGTGGTGGGATTGGGCGTCCAGGCGCCCTCGATGCCGCTGGTGATCGCGTCGGCGCCCTTTCCGCTGCCATGGCGGCTGAGCCAGCCCAGCCCCATCGCCTGCAGCGGCGCGGCCTCGGGTTCGGCATCCAGCAGCGCGGCATCGCCCGCCCCGTGGCACTTGCCGAAGGTGTGGCCGCCCGCGGTCAGGGCCACGGTCTCGTAATCGTTCATCGCCATCCGGGCGAAGGTCTCGCGGATGTCGCGCCCCGAGGCGAGCGGATCGGGATTGCCGTCTGGCCCCTCGGGGTTCACGTAGATCAGCCCCATCTGCACCGCGGCCAGCGGGCTTTCCAGGTCGCGATCCCCCGAATAGCGGCTTTGCGGCTTGTCGCTGGTGGCGAGCCATTCGCGCTCGGAGCCCCAGTAGATGTCCTCCTCGGGCTCGTAGATATCCTCGCGCCCGCCGGCATAGCCGAAGGTCCTGAGCCCCATGGTTTCAAGCGCGACATTGCCCGCCAGGATCATCAGGTCGGCCCAGGAGATGGCATTGCCGTATTTCTTCTTGACCGGCCAGAGCAGGCGCCGGGCCTTGTCGAGGTTGACGTTGTCGGGCCAGCTGTTGAGCGGCGCGAAACGCTGGTTCCCGGTGCCGCCGCCGCCGCGTCCGTCCGCGGTGCGATAGGTGCCGGCGCTGTGCCAGGCCATGCGGATGAAAAGCCCGCCATAATGGCCGTAATCGGCCGGCCACCAGTCCTGGCTCTCGGTCATCAGCGCCCGCAGGTCGGATTTGACCGCGTTCAGATCGAGCGCCCCGAAGGCCTCGGCATAGGAAAAGCCGGGCTGCATCGGATTTGCGGCGGACGGGTTCTGATGCAGGATGCGCAGGTTAAGCTGGTTCGGCCACCAGTCGCGGTTCGACTGGCCGCCGAAGGTGGCGTGCAATACCGGGCATGTGCCGGCCGGTCTGTCGTTTCCGTCCATGTCTCCCTCCGGATCTTTGGTTGGGGGTTGGGGTCTGCAAGAAGATACGCGGAACGGCCCCCATCTGCCGACGCGATGACCGTCGGCGCGGACAGGTGTCGTCCGATTCCTCCCTTGCTCTCTTTGTAGCAGAGCTTGGTGATTTATATAATTTGGCATTATTGATATTTTCGATAACCAAAGATTATCACCCTGCCCGCCCGGCATCGCCGCACAGGGACGAGTACAGGATTGCACCCGCCGCCGCCCGCCCCATATCCTAACGACATGTTGAAGCTGACCCCGATCCTTCTGGCGACCCTCTACGCCATCGCGATGTACCGCTTCTCGGCCTGGAGAACCGGCCGCGAACTCGATGCACAGTCGTCAGAGCTGGCCGATGCGCGGCTGAAGGCGCTGACCGATCGCATGGCCAAGGCGCTCGACCTGCAGCGGATTCGCGTCAACATCTACGAGATCGAGCCGGTCAACGGGCTGGCAGCACCCGACGGGCGGATCTTCATCACCCGGGGCTTTCACGACCGCTACCACGCGGGCGAGGTCAGCGCCGAAGAACTGGCCAGCGTCATCGCGCATGAGCTGGGCCATGTCGCGCTGGGGCACAGCCGCCGCCGGATGATAGATTTCTCGGGCCAGAACGCGATGCGGACGGCCCTGGCGATGGTGCTGAGCCGGTTCCTGCCCGGCATCGGCGTCTATATCGCCAATGCGCTGGCCTCGCTTCTGGCGGCGCGGCTCAGCCGTCAGGACGAATATGAGGCGGATGCCTATGCCGCGGCACTGCTGACCAAGGCGGGGATCGGCACCGCGCCGCAGAAGACACTTTTCGCCAAGCTCGACCGCGTCACGCAAAGCCGGGGTGGCGCAATGCCCGCCTGGCTGATGAGCCATCCGAAATCCGCGGACCGCATCGCCGCGATCGAAGCTCTGGAAGCCCGGTGGGCGGTTCCGGAAACACCCTAGGAGCGACAAATTTGAGCGTTTTTCTTTGGTAATCCTTAATTCTTCCCCTGCTACCTCTGAGCCGTGTTGCCCGGAATTGAGCTTGATGAGTGTTGACACCCAATGCCTCGATTTCGTCGAAACTCTGCGCGCGCAAACCTCGTTCGATTCCCTCTGGCGGGTGTTCAACGACCACCTGCACAGTCACGGTGTGTCGCGTATCATCTATGCTCAGACACCGGCGGTCAGGTCGCGGACGATTTCGCAGGAGATGCTCTATCGCTCGACCTTTCCCGCCGACTTCACCCATCTTTATGCCGAAAAAGGGATGATCGACCACGACCCGCGCGCGCTTTACTGCGACTCCGGGGCCGAGGCGCCGCTATACTGGGCCCATCCCGACGCCCGTCTCGATACCGATCCCGCGAGCCGCGAGGTGCTGGATCTATGCGAGGATTTCGGGGTGAGTTTCGGCCTCACGCTGCCGCTCAAGGGGGCGTCGGCGCTGAACCGCAGCGGCGCGGGGCTGGCCTTCTCGGCGCGCAGTGGCGATGAGGCGGCCGATATCCTTGCCACCAGCGGAAGCGCGATTTGCGCGGCAACCCGGCTGTTTCATGCGCTTGCACAGACGCCGGCAATCGCCCCCGGCAGTGTCCGGCTGTCGCTGCGCGAACGCGAATGCCTGCTCTGGGCGGCAACCGGATTGCGCAACAAAGAAATCGCCTTCCGGCTGTCGATCTCGGAAAAGACCGTCGAGCATCACATGGCCTCGGCGATGACCAAGCTGCATGCCATGAACCGCACCCATGCCGTTGCGCGGGCCCTGATATTTGGCCTGATCGTTCCGTAGCCTCCCTCGCGCCCGGCCCTGCCGGACCTTGCCGGGCCGGGCATTGGGGAAAACCCCCGGTTTTTTCTGCGCTGCAGCAAGCGCATAATAGGCGAACCCAATTGGGGGGTGTGCGGCGGATCGGGACGGCCGGGCTCAGTGGGCTCCGCGCCCGAGTCACTCCGGGCGTGCAAATCGGGTCGGAATGGTCCGAGGTTCGATACGGGCACCGCACGGGAGAGCGATCTCCCTTCATTGCCATGGTCGTTGGGCCATGTCTGCGGGAGGCGACGGAGAGTGGCCGGCGCTTCCCGCAGTTTCCGGCCGCGTCAGCCCCGGGGCGTGTCCAGGGCCTTGCCCAGCCGCGGCAGCCGCGCCCGCTTGAGCAGCGCGCGCCGGTCCAGCGTCTCGGCCGCGATCCGCTCGGCCGCGTCATGCACCTCGGCGACCGTCGCCTCGACCGGCTCCGGATCGGCCAGCCACAGATCCATCAGAAGCGCGTCGGGCGCGGCACGGCGCAGCGCCTCCGCGGCCAGCAGATGACCGGGAAAGTCGCGCGCATTGAAGGTCAGCAGAAGATCGGCCCCGCCCGCGATGGCCGCGGACAGGACATGCACATCATTCGGATCGGGCAGCCAGAGCCGCGCCTCGAGCCCGGCCCGCGGCGCCACCTCCGCCCCCGGCCATGCCGCGCGCAGCAGCGCGATCTCGGCCCGCGCCTGCGCCTCGCCGGTCGGGCCGATCTTGCGCGCGGCCCGCGCCCATTCCTCGAGGATGCGCGCCGACCAGAGCGGGGTGAAGCCGCCCCGGCGCGCGACGCCCAGAAGGATCTCGCGCAGCACGGTCGGGTAAAGCACGCAGGCGTCCAGCAGGACCTTCATTCGGTCAGACGGAAGGCCAGCGCCTTCAGATAGCCCGACTCGGCCAGCTGCGGCAGCACCGGGTGATCGGGACCGGCAAAGCCGGTATAGACGATCGGCCCGCGTCGCCCGGCCTTGCCGATGCCGCGCGCGCTGGCCGCCCGGAATTTCGCCAGATCGGCGGCATGCGAACAGGAACAAAGGACCAGATAGCCGCCGGGCGCCACCAGCGTCGCCGCCAGCCGCGCCACCCGCTCATAGGCCCGGAGCCCCGCATCCAACGCCTTCTTCGAGGGGGCGAAGGCGGGCGGATCGCAGATCACCAGATCGAATTGCGCGCCTTCGGCATCCAGAGCCGCCAGCGTGTCGAAGGCATCGCCCTTCCGGGTCGCGAACCGTGCGTCGAGGCCCGAGGCCCGGGCGCCCGCCTCGGCCAGCGCCAGAGCGGGCTCGGAACCGTCGACCGCCAGCGCGCTTTCCGCCCCCGCCGCGAGTGCTGCCAGCGCGAAGCCGCCGACATGCGAAAAGACGTCGAGCACCCGCGCGCCCTGCGCCAGCCCCGCCGCGAAGGCATGGTTCGGCCGCTGATCGTAGAACAGCCCCGTCTTCTGCCCGCCGGTCAGATCGGCCATGTAGGTCGCGCCATTCATCGGCACCGGCACCGGGCCCTCAAGCGCGCCCGTCAGGACCAGCGTCTCCTCGGCCAGTCCCTCGAGCCCGCGCACCCGGCCCGAGCCGTTCTTGACCACGGTGCCGACGCCCGTGACCTGCCGCAGCGCCTCGACCAGCGCCTCCAGCCGAAGCTCGGCCCAGGCCGCGTTGGGCTGCACCACCGCCGTGTCGCCGAAACGGTCGATGACCACCCCCGGCAGCCCGTCGGCCTCGGCATGGACAAGCCGGTAGAAGGGCTGCTGGTAAAGCCGCTCGCGAAGGCGCGACGCCTGCCCGATCCGGGCGGCGAACCAGGCGCTATCGATCTCGGCCTCGGGATCGCGGTCGATCACCCGCGCCACGATCCGCGACAGCGGATTGACCGCGGCCAGGCCCAGCGGCCGTCGCTCGGTATCCTCCAGCACCGCCAGACTACCGGGCGCCAGCGCCCTGGTGCGCCGGTCCATGACCAGCTCGTCGGAATAAACCCATGGAAAACCATGCCGGATGGCGCGCGCTTCGGCCTTGGGCATGAGGCGGATCGTCGGATAATCGATGCTCATCGCTTCCCTCTAGGGCCTCGCGCGGGCGACGTGAAGCGGATTCGCAGCCCCCGCCGCCCCTTTCCCCGTTAGCGCTAACGCCCTATAAGTGGCACGAAAGCCCGCGACAGGAGACCCGTTATGCCGCTTCATCCAGTGCTGGAAGAGGTCACCCAAGCCATTGCCAGCCGCTCGGCCGAAACCCGCGCCGCCTATCTCGACCGGATCGGACGCGCCGCAGACCAGGGCCCGGCCCGCGCCCATCTGACCTGTGGCAACCAGGCCCATGCCTATGCCGCCTCGGGCGAGGCCAAGGACCGCCTGGCCGTGGGCCGCGCGCCCAATCTCGGGATCGTCACCGCCTATAATGACATGCTCTCGGCGCATCAGCCCTTCGAGCGCTTCCCGGCGCTGATCCGCGACGCCGCGCGCACGGCAGGGGCCACGGCCCAGGTCGCGGGCGGCGTGCCCGCCATGTGCGACGGCGTCACCCAGGGCCAGACCGGGATGGAGCTGTCGCTGTTCTCGCGCGACGTGATCGCACTGTCAGCCGGCGTCGCGCTCAGCCATAACTGCTTTGACGCGGCGCTCTTCATGGGCGTTTGCGACAAGATCGTGCCGGGCCTCGTGATCGCTGCGGCAAGCTTCGGCCATATCCCGGCGGTGTTCCTGCCCGCGGGGCCGATGACAAGCGGCCTGCCCAATGATGAGAAATCGAAGGTCCGCCAGAAATACGCCACCGGAGAGATCGGCCGGGACGAGCTGATGCAGGCCGAGATGGAAAGCTATCACGGCCCGGGCACCTGCACCTTCTACGGCACCGCCAATTCCAACCAGATGCTGATGGAGCTGATGGGGCTGCACCTGCCGGGCGCCAGTTTCGTCACCCCCAACACGGACCTGCGCGACGCGCTGACCGTCGCGGGCGCGCAACGGGCGCTGGAAATCACCGCCCTGGGCAACCGCTACACCCCCGCGGGCCGGGTTCTGGACGAACGCGCCTTCGCCAATGGCATCGTCGGGCTGATGGCGACGGGGGGCTCCACCAATCTCGTGCTGCACCTGCCCGCCATGGCGCGCGCCGCGGGCATCCTCCTCGACATCGAGGATTTCGCGCGCCTGTCGGAAATCACACCGCTGATGGCCCGCGTCTATCCCAACGGGCTGGCCGACGTGAACCATTTCCACGCCGCCGGGGGCTTGGGCTACATGATCGGCGAGTTGCTCGAGGCGGGCCTGCTGCATCCCGACACCCTGACCGTCGCGGGCGAGGGCCTCGCCCGCTACACGCAGGAACCGAAGCTCGTCGATGGCCGCCTGACCTGGAGCGAGGGCGCGGGCGAAAGCCTCAACGACAAGATCCTGCGCACCGCCGCCGATCCGTTCCAGAAGACGGGCGGGCTGCGCGCCCTCGACGGCAATCTCGGGCGCGGCATCATCAAGATCTCGGCCGTGGCCCCCGAGCGCCATGTGATCGAGGCCCCCGCGCGCATCTTCCAGGACCAGGAAGAGGTCAAGGCCGCGTTCCGGCGTGGCGAGTTCACCTCGGACACCATCGTCGTCGTCCGCTTCCAGGGGCCGCGCGCCAACGGGATGCCCGAACTCCACGCCCTGACCCCCACCCTTTCGGTGCTGCAGGATCGCGGCCTCAAGGTCGCGCTGGTCACCGACGGCCGGATGTCGGGCGCCTCCGGCAAGGTGCCCGCCGCGATCCATGTCTCGCCCGAGGCCGCCGATGGCGGCCCGCTCGCCCGGCTGCGCGACGGCGACGTGATCCGGCTCGACGCGCCCGCGGGCCGGCTCGAGGTGCGGACCGAAGGCGCCCTCGACCGCGCCCCCGTCACCCCCGACCTCTCGGCCAACGAGACCGGGCTGGGGCGCGAACTCTTCGCGGCCTTCCGCGCCAATGCGAAATCCGCAGCCGAAGGGGCGGGGATCGTTGTCTGACCCCTTCTTCTTGGCCTAAATACCCCTGCAACAGTGGATATCCGCGCGAAAGGACCGCCAATGACCCCCAATGCCGCCAGCGAGATCACCGAAGAGATCTGCCGCCGCGCCCCCATCATCCCGGTGCTGGTGATCGAGGATGCCGCACGCGCCCGGCCGCTGGCCGAGGCACTGATCGCGGGCGGCCTGCCGGTGCTCGAGGTCACGCTGCGCACGCCTGCCGCGCTCGACGCGATCCGCGAGATGGCGGGTGTCGAGGGTGGCGTGGTCGGCGCGGGCACGCTCCTGACCCCCGCCGATGTCGAGGCCGCGGCGGCGGCGGGCGCCACCTTCGGGGTCTCGCCCGGCGCCACGCCCGCGCTGCTCGATGCGGCACGCGCAGGCGACCTGCCGCTGCTGCCGGGCGCCGCGACCGCGACCGAGGCGATGATCCTGCTGGAACGCGGCTACACGGTGCAGAAATTCTTCCCCGCCGAAGCCGCGGGCGGGGCCCCAGCCCTGAAGGCGCTGGCAAGCCCGCTGCCGCAGATCCGCTTCTGCCCGACCGGGGGCGTCAGCCCGGCCAATGCCGCAAGCTACCTGAGCCTGCCCAACGTGATCTGCGCGGGCGGCTCCTGGATCGCGCCGAAGGACAAGGTCGCCGCCGGCGACTGGGACGCGATCACCGCGCTTGCCCGCGAGGCCGCCGCCCTGCCGCGCTGACAGGCTGCCGATACAACACCGTCACGGCGCGATTTTCGTCCATCTCATCGTCTCTTTTACGATTTGCCCGCGCAAGGAGAGTTCCCCGGAATGGGGGGCTCTGATCCCCGCGCGGGCAGGCCGGGACTTTGTCAGCACCCCGCCAAGGCCCGACAGGGACGCGGGCCCGGCCACAAGACCGAACTGGCGCGCCCCTAGCCGATGATCTCGAATTTCTCGACATCGACCAGCCCGCGGTCGGTGATCTTCAGCGCCGGGATCACCGGCAGCGCGATGAAGGCCAGCTGCAGGAACGGCTCTTCCAGCACCACGCCCAGCGATTTCGCCGCCGCGCGCAGATCCTTCAGCCGCGCCTCGACCGTCTCGAAGGTCTCGAGGCTCATCAGCCCCGCCACCGGCAGCGCCAGTTCGGCCAGCACCTTGCCGCCCTCGGCCACGACGAACCCGCCCTCGATCTCGGAAAGCCGGGTCGCGGCCAGCGCCATGTCGGCCTCGGACATGCCGACCGCGACGATATTGTGATGATCGTGGCAGACGGTCGAGGCGATGGCGCCCCGCTGCATCCCGAAGCCCCGCACGAAGCCGACCGCGACATTGCCGTTCTTGCCGTGCCGCTCGACCACCGCGACCTTGGCCAGATCGCGCTCCGGATCGGCGCGCTTCTCGCCGCCCTCCGGGGGCATGTCCTCGACCAGATGCTCGGTCAGGATCTTGCCCGGCAGGATCCCGATCACATGGGTCTCGGCCGCGTTCGAGGCCGCCCGGAAACTGGCCGCCGTGACCTTCGGCGCCGTCACCGAGCCCCGCCCGACCGGCGCCACCGCCTCGCGCGCCGCGAAAGCCGCGGCCGTGGCCGCCCGTCCGCCCGACAGCACAAGCTGCGCCCGGCACTCGGCCAGGTCCGCGACCGCCACGATATCGGCCCGTTTGCCCGGCGCGATCTGGCCGCGATCCTTCAGCCCGAAGGCTTCTGCCGCCGAGAGCGAGGCCGCGCGATAGGCCGCCAGCACCGGCGTGCCCTGGGCGATCATCCAGCGGATCATGTGATCCAGATGCCCCTCTTCGGCGATATCCAGCGGGTTCCGGTCGTCGGTGCACAGGCACATATAGGCCGAGCTCAGCTCGGTCAGCAGCGGGCGCAGCGCCGCCATGTCCTTCGAGACCGAGCCCTCGCGGATCAGCACCCGCATCCCCTTCTGCAGCTTCTCGCGGGCCTCGGCGGCCGTCGTCGCCTCATGCTCGGTGCGGATGCCAGCGGCGATATAGGCGTTCAGATCCCTGCCCGACAAAAGCGGCGCATGGCCGTCGACATGGCCGTCGCGAAATGCCTCGAGCTTGGCCAGAACGCCCGGCTCCTGCATCAGAACGCCCGGATAGTTCATCATCTCGGCCAGCCCGATGACTTGGCGGTGATCCCTGAGCGGCAGCAGATCCGCCGCCTCGATCCGCGCGCCCGCGGTCTCCATCCCGGTCGAGGGCACGCAGGAGGACAGGTTCACCCGGATATCCATCACCGTGCGGGTCGCGGCCTCGAGGAAATATTCGATACCCTCGACCCCGATCACATTGGCGATCTCATGCGGGTCGCAGATCGCCGTCGTCACGCCGCGCGGACAGACGCAGCGGTCGAATTCCAGGGGCGTCACCAGCGAGCTTTCGATATGCAGATGGGTGTCGATGAAGCCCGGCACCAGCGTCAGCCCCGAGACGTCGATGGTCTCGCGCCCGTCATACTCGGCGCCGATGCCGACGATGGTCTCGCCGCAGATCGCGACATCGCCAGGCACCGTCTCGCCGGTCACCACGTCGAGAACCTGCCCGCCCTTCAGCACCAGATCGGCCGGAACGAGCCCGCGCCCCTGACGGATCAGATCGGAAAGCGGCTGAACCATGGGGCGACTCCTTGCCTGGGACAGGGATGAAAGTCGCAAGCCGCAGCGGCGCATTCAACCGAGAAAACCGACGCAGCGATGGAAAGGAAAGGCCCTCGGCCGGGCGCGTCGCGCTAGGCCGGATAGGCGGGGCGAAGCGGCGTCAGGCGCGCGCCCTGCATGCGTCGGAGTTTGCCGCTCACCTTGGACGACGTCGCGAGCAGGATCGCCCCGATCAGCACCATGGTCAGCGCTGACGCCAGAAACAGCAGGTTCCAGAACCGGCCGGCATTGAAGGGGGTATCGCTCTCCGGATCAACCGACCCGATCCAGATCTCGGCCACCACCACGCCCACCGCCACCAGCAGCAGGAAAATCACGCTCTCCCAGATCCGGATCGCCGGACCCTCGGCCTGCGTATCGAAGGCGCGCATCGAGGTAATGCTGACCATGACGCCCCAGAGGGCAGACACCGGCGCATAGGCCAGAGCGCCGACATAGACATCGGGAAAAGCCGCGGAAAAGCCAAGCACATAGATCAGCGCCGCCACCCCGGGAACCAGGACCGACCAGATCATCACGAAGGAGATCAGATAGTCCAGCGGCCGCAGCGCGCCGGGCCGTCCGAAGCCGCCCTCGGTCTGGCGGCCATGTGCCAATGCGCTGCCGACATAGCAGCCCTGAAGCAGCGGCCAGCCGATGAAGAAGCCGCCGAGGATGAGCCAGAGCGGACGCTCGGTCGCGGCGATCTTCATGCCTCCCAGAAGCATCCTGACGCGTTGCAATAGCTCAGCCCCCTCCAGATTGGCCCCGGGTGCATGGGCGGAAGACTGGCCGCTCAGCAACGCGACCGCGCAGAAGAAGCACAGCCCCATGGGAACCGCCAGCACGATGCTGAGATTGACGTCATAGCCCATCCTGGCGCGCAGGCCGAGCGCACAGAAGAAGCGCTTGCCGCTGGCATAGGGCGCGGCAAGGCCGATGCAGATCGCAAAGCGCAAGGTCTCGCACCAGAGATCCTCGAGCCTCGCGCTCAGATCGCGCAGCCGTCCGCGCTGAACCTCGAGCCCCGTGACGCAAAGCGGCAAGAGCGCGCGCAGACTGGCGACCTGCTCCTGCAGCGCCTCGATGGCTTGCCCGGCGGCACCGTCGCCCTCGCCCTGCCATCCCATCGGCACCGGCTCGGCCTCGGCAATCCGCCGAAGCTCGTCCTCGAGAACCGGGATAACGTCGTCGAGCCGCGAGACCGGAAACGTCTCGATCCGATCCTGCTCGCAATCGAGCCCCGCGGCCTGCCCGAGCCGTCGGCGGAAGTCGGGCCGCTGCGCTTCGACCAGGTGGCACAGCAGCAGGTTCGTGACCTGCACCAGCTGCAGGTCGATCGCCAATGCCTCGTCCCGGATCGCCGCCAGCTTGTCGAGCAGCCGCTGGCGCAACGGCACATGTTCGGCCAGTCGCGCGGCGACCTCTTCGGGCAAGTCGCCCTGCGTCATCCGCCAGTGCATGAACTCGACCCGGGCCAGTCGCTCCAGACGCATCTGCGCCAGTTCGGCCTGTTCCGGATCGAGATCGATCCGATGGTAGGTCGGCAGATCATCGCGTTCGCGGAACTGCATCATGAACCGGTCGCCGAAATGGGACTCGACCGGAACGACGGCCTCGAACCTGGTGAATTCCTCGAACAGCTGCTCGGCCTGCCGCGGGATCAGCGCGTTGTTCTGGAACCGCTCGCGCAGCATCCTTTCCCAGTCCGAGGTATAGAAGGCCGCCGCGATGCCGACCGCCGCGGCCAGCGACCACTGCGTGCCCCCGCCCGGCGGCGCCGAGGGCAGCACCTTGTCGATCTGGCTGAGGAACGGATTGCCGGGCATCACCGGAAACAGCAGTGCCACCGCCTGATCCGCCAGCGTCGGAAAGAACACCACGACCAGAAACGCGCCCGCGATCACCGATCCGTAAAGCAGCGCCCAGGCGCAGAACCGGAACCGGGTCGTGAAATAGCGCGGCCCGTGCTCGGGAAAGCCCACCGGACCGCGGGCGCCGTTGGGCCAGCCGTTGAAGCGGCGAGCGAAAAGCCCCAGCACCAAAAGCGCCGCCAGAAGCGTGACCGCCCTGCGTTCGCCTTCGCCAGGCAGGCCGCCCCGGACGATCACATCGAATCCCACGGGCATCGCCCGCAACTGGGCCTCCAGATCCGCAAGACCGCCGGAATTTATAGATAAAGAAAATGCGACAGCAAAAACCAGCGACCAGAAAATCTTCACGAGCATCGGTCCGCCTCGAATAATAATTTCTCATTCCCCGTAAAATTGTTTACCATAATTCCAATTATTCAAGAAATACCTATTTGACGACGCGCCAAGAGATGCGCCGCACAGAACAATCCAGCCATGAGAGAGACATGATACGGAATTGTTTTATTGCGATATTCATTTTCACCGTCAGCGGGCAGCCCGGACCGGCCCAGAGCCGCGACAGAGCAGCGGATGGGGTCTGTTCCGCCACGATCCGGGTCGGGCTGCGCGAGGACGCACCTCCCTTTTCATTCCGAATCAACCCCGAGGCCCGGGCGCCCGATCTGTCTGCGACCTGCGGATACGAGGAAGAGGGACTGCTCGGCGGCTATGCCGGCTACACTGTCGGGCTTTGCCGGGATTATCTGCTCGATCTGCTCTCGCGCTGCCGCGGCGCAGGCCCCCAAGTGGAGGCGGTGCCGGTCGCGGTCGACAAACGTCATGACGCGCTTGCCGCCGAGGCTCCGCCTTTCGACATGCTTTGCGGTGCGACCACGGCCACCGTCACGCTGGCGGCCTCGGTCCCGCATTCGCCCTACACCTTCCTGACCAGCACCTCGGCGCTGGTGAATGCCCGCTTCGCCCAGGCCGAGGGCACGTCCTGCAGGGTCGGCGTCGTCAACGGCACGACATCCGCACCGGGCATGCAGGACCGCGTCCTCGACCCGCGGCGGATCGAGACCTGGCAGGAGTTCATTCGCCGCAACAAGAGCTGTTCGCTCGACGGGCTCGAGCGTGCCGTCGGCTTCGACAGCACGGCCGAGGCCATTCTGGCCCTGCGCGCCCCGGGACCGAAGGGCATCGACGTTCTGGTCGGCGACCATCACATCCTGGCCTGGTACTGGCAGCATCTGGACAAGCTGCCCCGGCGGATGGAACTGCCCGAGGCTATCGCGGCACGCTTCGAGGCGCTTGACGATAGCGAGACTGAAACGACCGCCTCCTCCCTCGCCAGGTTCAAGGACGAGCTGAGGCTGATCCCGGCGGCGATCTCGATCGAGCCCTATGCCGTGGTCGCGCCGCCCGGCAAGGCCGCGCTGATCGCCGATTTCAGCCGGTTCCTGACCGCGCGCCAACAGGACCGGAACGGCGAATATACCCGGCGCCTGCGCCAGTGCTTCGGACGTCAGATCGACCGCAGCTTCTGGTTTCTGATGGAATTCCAAAGCAAGGTGCGGGACGGCAACCCCCTGAAATAGCGGGCAGCTCCGCCACAGGCAGGGACCGCCCCTTGCGCCGGTGGCGCTGTCGCCATTCCGGTCCTCCCGTCCCGCGCGCTCTTGCACCCCGGGCCGGACGGTGCCAGCCTGCCGCCGGGCGGCGGCGCAATCGCCGGCTCAGATAAGGACATGGTTCCAATGCTTGCCACGATTTCCCGCCGCAGCCTCCTGACCGGCACCGCCGCCCTGCTTGGCTCAACGGCGCTGTGGGGGCGCGCGCATGCGGCCGGAGGCGGGCGCCTGATCGTCGCCGCCGACAGCGAGCCGCGCCAGCTCAACCCGGCCATCGTCGCCTCGAACGGGGTCTTCTTCATCACCTCGAAGGTGATCGAGCCGCTGGCCGAGGCCAGCTACGCGCCCGGCGGGCTGAGGCCGCTTCTGGCGACCGGCTGGGAGGGCTCGGAGGACGGGCACAGCGTTACCTTCACCCTGCGCGAGGGGGTTCTGTGGCATGACGGCACGCCCTTCAGCTCGGCCGATGTCGCCTTCTCGGCGATGGAGGTCTGGAAGCCCCTGCAGAATATCGGCCGCGCGCTTTTTGCCAATCTCGAGGCGGTCGAGACCCCCGACCCGCTGACCGCGGTCTTCCGCTTCTCGCAGCCGATGCCGCTGCAACTGATCGCCAATGCGCTGCCGGTGGTGTCCTCGGTACTGCCGAAACATCTCTACGCGGGCACGGACATCGCCACCAACCCGGCCAATGCGGCGCCGATCGGGACCGGCCCGTTCAGATGGGGCAAGCACCGCCCCGGCGAATATTACCTGCTGAGCAGAAATGACAGCTACTGGGGCGAGGGCCTTCCGCTGCTGGACGATATCGTGTTCCGGGTCTTGCCCGACCGCGCCGCGGCGGCCAGTTCGCTCGAGGCGGGCGAGGTCCATCTTGCGGCCTTCTCGGCGGTGCCGCTGTCCGATCTGGACCGGATCGGCCGGGTGCCGGGGCTCGAGGTCGTGACCAAGGGCTATGAGGCGCTGACCTACCAGCTGACTGTCGAGATCAACCACCGCACCGAGGCCCTGTCCAAGCTGAAGGTCCGGCAGGCCATCGCCCATGCCATCGACCGGGACTTCGTGCTGAAGACGATCTTCCTCGGCTATGCCGAAGCCGCCACCGGCCCGGTCCCGGCCAACGATCCCACCTTCTACACCCCCGATGTCGCCACCTACCCGTTCGACATCGAAACCGCCAAGGCGCTGCTGGACGAGGCGGGCTATCCCGAAGGTCCCGACGGCACCAGATTTGGCCTGCGGCTGCTGCCCGCGCCCTATTTCTCGGAGACGCGCCAGTTCGGCGACTACCTGCGCCAGGCGCTGGCCGCCATCGGCATCGACGCCCGGATCGTGCCCCATGACGCGGCGGGCCATATCCGGGCGGTCTATACCGATCACGCCTTCGATCTGGCCATCGCGCCCACCGTCTTCCGCGCCGATCCGGCGATCTCGACCACCATCCTTCTGCGCTCGGGCATGCCGCCGGGCGTGCCCTTCTCCAATCAGGGCGGCTATGCCGATCCCGAACTCGACGCGGTGATCGACGAGGCGCTGGTGACGCTCGACCCCGCCGCCCGGGTGGCGCTGTACAAAAAGCTCCAGCGGATGGTCGCGGCCGATCTGCCGATCATCAACGTCGCCGACTGGAGCTTCACCTCGGTGGTTTCGGACAAGGTGACCGGCGTCGCCACCAATCCGCGCTGGGTGGTGTCGAACTGGGCGGATACCGGCCTGTCGCAATGAGCGCCGGAACGGAAGCGCCGCGATGCCGCGGATGATACGGATCGTTCTGGCCCGGCTCGCGGGCAGTCTGCCGGTCCTGCTGATCGTGCTGGTGGGGGTATTCCTGCTGCTCGACCGCGCCGGCGGCGACGCGGTCGATGCCTATCTGCTGTCGATGGGCGGGGGCGATGCGCAGATGGCAGCCGGGCTGCGCGCGGAATACGGGCTTGACGGCCCGGCCTGGAAACGGCTGGCCTTCACCCTCGGGCAATATGCGCGGGGCGATCTCGGCTGGTCGCTGGCGCTGAACCGCCCGATCGGCGCGCTGATCGCCGAGCGGTTGCCGAACACGCTCTGGCTAATGGGAAGCGCCACGGCGCTGTCCTTCCTGCTGGGCTCGGGCCTCGGGGTACTGGCCGGACGGCGACCGGGCGCGATGCTCGACCGGCTGCTGTCGGGCGGCTCGCTGGTGCTTTACTCGATCCCGAGCTTCTGGCTCGGGCTGGTGCTGGCCATCGTCTTCGCGGTGCAGCTGCGCTGGCTGCCGGTCTCGGGGATCGAGACCATCGCCTCGGGCAAGACCGGGCTGGCACGCGCCGCCGACATCGCGCGCCATCTGGTGCTGCCGGTGGCGGCGCTGGGGATGATCTATCTCGCGCTGTTTCTCAGGATCATGCGCGCGGGCATGGCCGAGGCCTGGGGCGAGGACTATACCCTTGCCGCGCGGGCGCGCGGGCTTTCCGACTGGCGGATCACGCTGAACCATGCCGCGCGAAACGCGATCCTGCCGCTGGTCACCATGCTGGGGCTGCAATCGGCGGCGATGTTGGGAGGCTCGGTGGTGATCGAAAGCGTCTTTGCCATTCCGGGCTTCGGCAGGCTTGCCCAGGAGGCCGTGGCCGGGCGCGACGCGCCGCTGCTGCTGGCGGTAATCCTGACCTCGGCGCTGATGGTCGTCATTGCCAATCTCATGGTCGATCTGGCCTATGGCTGGCTCGATCCCCGGATCGGCGCAGGCGGGGGAAGCGACCGTGGCTAAAGCCCTGCTCGGCCGCCCCGAAGCGCTGTTCGGGGCCGCGATCCTGCTGGCCCTGATCCTGGTCGCGGTCTTCGCGCCGCTGATCGCGCCCGGCGATCCGCTGGCCATCGCGGGTGCTCCGCTGATCCCGCCCTTCACCGACCCGGCTCTGCCGCTCGGCACCGACCGGCTCGGCCGCGATCTTCTGGCCGAGCTGATCCACGGCGCGCGGACCTCGGTCAGCGTGGGGCTTTCGGCGGCCCTTGTCGCGGTCCTCCTCGGCATGAGCATCGGCACCGCGGCGGGCTTTGCCGGCGGACTGACCGAAGCGGTTCTGATGCGCCTCGTCGATGCCTTCCAGATCGTGCCGGGCTTTCTGCTGGCGCTGGCCTTCGTCTCGGCCGCGGGACCGTCGCTGGGCATCGTGGTTCTGGCCATCGCGCTTGGCGCCTGGACCGGGCCCGCGCGGCTGGCCCGCGCCCGCGTTCTGAGCCTGCGGGAGACCGATTTCGTCGCCGCGGCCCGGGTCATGGGCATGTCCCCGGCCGAGATCGCCTTCCGCCAGATCCTGCCGCTTGCGCTGCCGCCGGTCCTGGCGGTGGCCTCGGTCATCGTCGCCGCGGCGGTGCTGACCGAGGCGGCGCTGTCCTTCCTCGGGCTCGGCGACCCCAATTCGATCACCTGGGGGGCGATGATCGCCGAGGGCCGCAACCAGTTGCGCTCGGCCGCCTATCTGTCGATCATCCCCGGCATCGCGCTGGTCCTGACCGTGATCTCGACCTATCTTCTGGGCGAGGCGCTGACCGACATCCTGTCGGGGCGCAGGAACAGATGACGCCGCTTCTCACCCTTACCGCCCTCGGCATCCGTTATCCGGGTGCGCGCATCCCCGCGCTGAGCGATCTGGGCCTTGCGCTTTTCGCCGGCGAGAAACTCGCGGTGATCGGCGAATCCGGCTCGGGCAAATCGACGCTCGCCCGTGCCCTGGCCGGGCTGCTGCCCGCCGGCACCGAGGTCTCGGGCCGGATCGACTGGACCGAGCCCCTGCCCCGGCCGGGCCGCGACATCGGCTACGTGTTCCAGGACCCGGGCGGCAGCCTCAACCCGCTCCTGTCGGTCGGCCGCCATCTGGACGAGGTGCTGCGCACCCATCTGCCGCTGTCGCGCAAGGCGGCCCGCACCCGTGCCGCCGAGCTGCTTGAACGCGTCCGGATCCCCGATCCCGACCGCGCGCTCGCCGCCTATCCACACCAGTTCTCGGGCGGGCAGCGCCAGCGGATCGCCATCGCGCTTGCCATCGCGGCCGGACCGCGCCTGCTGATCGCGGACGAGGCGACCAGCGCGCTTGACGTCCTGGTGCAGGCCGAGATCGCGGAATTGTTGCGCGGGCTGGTCGAGGCCGAGGGGATGACGCTTTTGTTCATCACCCATGACATGGCGCTGGCGGGCGGGCTTGCCGACCGGATCGCGGTGCTGCATGACGGCCGGCTGATCGAGACCGGCCCCGCCGCAAGGGTGCTGCACCGCCCGCGCGAGGCCTATACGCGGACGCTTCTGGCCGCCCATCTCGACCTGAGCAGCCCGCGCCTTGTCGGGGACGCGCCATGAGCCCGCTGCTCGATGCCCGCGACCTTGCCAAGACCTATCCCGGCCCGCGCCGCATCCGGGCGCTTGACGGGGTGAGCCTGACCATCGCGCCAGGCGAGACGCTGGGCCTGATCGGCCCCTCGGGTTGCGGCAAGTCCACGCTGGCCCGCGTGCTGACCCGGCTGACCGAGCCCGATGCGGGCGAGATCCGCTTTGACGGACAGGACTGGGGCGCGCTGCGCGGTCGCGCCCTGCGCCAGGCGCGCGGGGCGATGCAGATGGTGTTTCAGGACCCCGCCGCCGCCTTTCATCCCCGCGCCACCGTCGCGGGCGCGCTGAGCGAGCCGTTGCGGTTGCACCGGATCGCCCCCCGTCCGGACTGGCCCGAGCATGTCGCGAGGCTGCTGAGCGAGGTCGGGCTTTCGCCCGATCTGGCCCGCCGCCCGGTCGAGGCGCTGTCGGGCGGCCAGCGCCAGCGCGTGGCCATCGCCCGCGCCATCGCGCCCCGGCCGAAACTCGTGCTGCTCGACGAGGCGGTCTCGGCGCTCGACGCCTCGCTCCGGTTCCATGTGCTGGAGCTGCTGGCCCGGTTGCAGCGCGAGCGGGGGCTGGCCTATCTCTTCGTCAGCCACGATCTGGCCGTCGCCCGCGCCCTGTCGCACCGGATCGCGGTGATGGAGGCCGGCCGGATCGTCGAGACCGGCCCGACCGAGGCGCTGCTGGCCGCACCCCGCAGCGAGATCCTGCGCCGCCTGATCGCTGCCGTGCCCGAAATCCCCGCCGAAGAGGCCCTTCCATGACCGCCCTGCCCGCCCCCTTCTGGCTGCCGCTGCCCGATGCGCCGGACTTTCCGGCCGAAGGCTTCGCCCCGCTTGCCGATGCCATCGGACGGCTGATGGGCACCCGCAACGATGTGCTGCTGGTGCAGGGCGAGGCGATGGTGGCGCTGGAGGCGGTGGCAAGTTCGATCGGCGCGCCGGGCCGCAAGGTCCTGAATATCGCGACCTCGCCTTACGGGCAGTGGTTCGGCGCATGGCTGCGGCGCGCCGGCGCCGAGGTGACCGAGATCGCGGGCCGGGCGCCGGGACATCCGGTCGCCGCCGCAACCGTGGCAGAGGCGCTGGTCACCGACCGCTTCGATCTGGTCGCCCTCGTCCATGCCGAAAGCGCGACCGGCATCCTCAACCCTCTGGCCGAGATCGCGGCCCTGACCAGGGCCCATGGCGTGTTGCTGGCGGTCGATGCCGTGGCCTCGCTGGGCGGCCACCCGCTCGCGCTCGACGCGCTGGGGATCGATATCGCCGTGATGGGGCCGCAAAAGGCGCTGGGGGGACCGGCCGGAACCTCGGCCATCGCCGTCTCGCCCGCCGCATGGGAGCGGATCGCCCCGCCCGGTGCCGCGCCCTCGATCCTGTCGCTCGGCGATCTGCGCGCGCACTGGCTTGAAACCGGCCGGGGCGCGCTGCCGGGCACGCCCTCGGCGCTCGAATTCCATGCCCTCGCCCAGACGCTTGCCCGGGTCGAGGCCGAAGGGCCAGAGGCGATCCGCACCCGCCATGCCCGCGCCGCCGCCGCCGCCCGTGCCGGCGCGCGCGCGCTGACCGGCACCGAATGGGTGCCGCCCGCCGAGGCCTCGGCGCTTGTCACCGCCCTGGCCCTGCCCGAGGGGCTGTCCGCCGCCGGGGTTCTGGCCCATGTCGCGGGCGACACGCTCAGCGCGGGCACCGGCGCGGCCGGCGCGCGGGTGATCCGGCTGAACCATACCGGCCCGCGCGCCCGCCTGGACAATGTGCTGGGCGATCTTGCCAGGCTTGGCGCAGCACTCGCCGCCGCGGGCTGGCCCGCGCCCACCGACCAGGCCCTCGCCGCGGCCGAAACCGCCTTCAGGGAGGCCGCGAAAGCCTGAGCCATGCGCCCGCCCCGGACCCTCCTTCTCGATCTCGACGACACGCTGCTGACCGCCTATCGCCAGCCCGAGCGGACCTGGGCCGCGATCATCGCCGAGCATGCCGATGCGCTGGGCGAGCATTCGACCCGCTGGGTCACGGCCGAGGTGCTGGACCGGGTGCTGAGCTTCCTGTCGGACGAGGAGGGCCGCAAGCTCTGGCGGCTCGAGGGCGACGCGACCCGGCGGCGGGTGGTGCGCTCGGCCTTCCACCGGCTGAACCTCGCCCGGCCGGCCGGGTCGGACCCGCTGCACGGGATCGATGCCGACCGCATCGCCGACCGGTTCGAGACCTATCTCGAAGAGGCGATCACGCTGAAACCGGGCGCGCGCGGGATGCTGGAAGAGCTGCACGCGCGCGGTCTGCGGCTGGGGCTTCTGACCAACGGATCGGGCGCCCGGCAGCGCGCCAAGCTCGCGCGTTTCGGGCTTGCGCCCTTCTTCGGGGCGATCCAGATCGAGGAGGAGGCAGGCTTCGGCAAGCCCGATCCGCGCGCCTATCTGCGCCTGCTGGCGCGGCTCGACACCGCGCCCGGCGAGGCCTGGATGCTGGGCGACGATCCGGTCTGGGACGTCACCGCACCCGCCGCGCTGGGGCTGACCGCGATCTTCTATGACGAGACCGGCCGGGCCCCCCTGCCCCGGGGCGCGGCCGCCCGGATCGCGCGGCTCGACGCCATGGCGGGCCTTCTCGGGCGCTGTCCGGTGCGGGCCGGTCCGCCCCGCCGGATCAGGCCTTAGCCGAAGACTGCGGCGCGTCCGCCTTCACGCAATCGGGCGTCGCGCGCCATTCGGGGCCGAACAGCACCGGCCCGGTGAAAAAGCAGATCGACGGAAGCTCGGCCGGCGCGGGGCCGAACGCCACGCGCGGCACGAAGGGCGGCAGATCCCAGACCGCCCCGGCATCGCGCAGCGCCTGCCAGCGGGCCTCTAGCTCGGGCGCCCCGAAGACCAGATCGACCCCGCCCGCCGCGCCGCGCTCGAAGCGCGGCTTTTGCGGGGTGATCGCGATCCGGTGCGGGTCCGGCTCGAAAACCTTGAGGCCCCAGTCGACCGGGACCGTGCTATGGGCAAGCGTCACATGGGGATCGTGGGGCATGGTCTCGAGCCCGAGCTGGCGCAGGACCGGACGCAGAACCTCGCGATTGAGGATCGAGCGGCGCAGGTGCAAAGGATGGAAGCCGCTATGCGTCTCGCGCTGGGCAGCAAAGGGACAGCGGCCGGCGGTGTGGTCCATGGGGCGCTCCTTTTCCGAATCGCATCATGCGCCTCGGACAGGGTGTTCATGGATGCGATAAATCGCCCCGTTTCAAGCGAAAGATCCGGCCCCGGACGGGCCGCCGCGCATCCGCCGCGCGAAGCCCGCGGCCTCGGCCAGGCGGTCGGGATCGAGCCCGGTCCTCAGCCCGAGGGCGGCGAGCCGCGCCGCCACCCGCTCGGTCGCGACATTGCCGGGCGCGCCCCGGGCGAAGGGACAGCCGCCAAGCCCGCCGGCCGCGGCGTCGAACACCCGGAGCCCCGCGTCGAGCGCCACCTCGATATTGGCCATGGCCCGGCCGCCGGTATCATGGAAATGCCCCGCGAAGCGTTCGGGCGGGGCGACCGCCAGAACCGCGCGCAACACCGCGCCCACCGTTTCGGGCCTGGCGCTGCCGAGGGTGTCGCCAAGGCTGATCTCGTAGCAGCCCAGCGCCAGCAGCCGCTCTGCCAGCGCCGCGACCGCGCCGGGCGGGGTCGGGCCGTCATAGGGGCAGTCGGTCACGCAGGAGATATAGCCGCGCATCGGCAGCCCGTCGGCCCGCGCCGCCACGGCGACCGGGGCGAAACGGCGGAGGCTCTCATCGACGGAGGCGTTGATATTGGCGCGGCTGAACCCTTCGGAGGCCGAGGCGAAGATCGCGATCTCGTCGGCTCCGGCGGCACGGGCACGATCATAGCCGCGGATATTGGGGGTGAGCGCGGCATAGCGCAGGCCCGGCGCCCGGCGGATGCCCGCCAGCACCTCGGCGCCATCGGCCATCTGCGGCACCCGTTCGGGGCGCACGAAGCTGGCCGCCTCGATCCGCCGGAAGCCTGCCCCGCTGAGCAGGTCGATCAGCGCGATCTTCTCGGCCAGCGGAATCGCACGGGGCTCGTTCTGCAGCCCGTCGCGCGGCCCGACCTCGAAGATCTCGACCCGGTCAGGCATCCTCCTCCTCCGGCGTCAGCCGTATCAGCGCCGCCCCGGCCTCGACCTGGGCGCCGGGCGCGGCCAGCACCTCGGCCACGATGCCCGCACGGGGCGCCGCCAGCATATGCTCCATCTTCATCGCCTCGAGCACGGCCAGAGGCTGGCCCGCGGCAACATGATCGCCCTCGCTCACCGCGAGGGTCTTGAGCAGCCCCGGCATCGGCGCCTCGATCACATCCGCCCCGGCGCCCGCCGCCGCCGCGCGGTCGAGCGGATCGACCGGGGTGAAGCTGAAACTGCCATCGGCCCCGGCAAAGACATGGATCGCACCGCCCGCCCGCAGCACGGCCCCGGGCAAGGCGCCGTCGATCCGCCAGCCTTCGGGCCCAAGACGGGCGTCGAGCACCGTTTCGCCGATCTCGACGGTCGCGCGGGCCGGACCCTCGAAAAGCAGCGTTCCCGTGACCTCCTCGCCATCGCGGCGCAGCGTCACGCGGCGCCGGAGCGGGGCCCAGAGGGTGAAGCCCGCCAGCGGCCCGGCGGGGGGAGCCGCGGCCTCGAGCAGTGCCGCCGCATCGATCACCCGGGCGGGCGCGGGGCTTTCGGCCAGAAGGTCGATCTCGCGGTCGATGAGGCCGGTATCGACCTCGCCCCGGGCAAAACCCGGGTGCCGGGCAAGACGGCCAAGGAAGGCCAGGTTGGTGACGGTGCCCGCGACCTGCGTATCCTCGAGCGCCCGGGCCAGCCGGTTCAGCGCGACGGCGCGGGTCGGTCCATGCGCCACGATCTTGGCGATCATCGGATCGTACCACGGGCTGATCGTATCGCCCGTCCGCACGCCGGTATCGGCACGGACGGTTTCGGGGAATTCCAGATGCGCCAGGGTCCCGGTGGCGGGCAGGAAGCCAGCGGGCACATCCTCGGCGTAAAGGCGGGCCTCGAAGGCATGGCCCGTCAGCGGGATCCGGTCCTGGGTCAGCGGCAGGCCCTCGCCGGCGGCGATGCGGAGCTGCCATTCCACCAGATCGAGCCCGGTCACGGCCTCGGTCACGGGATGCTCGACCTGCAGCCGGGTGTTCATCTCCATGAACCAGAACCGGTCGGGGCGGAGCCCGTCGGACGCGTCGACGATGAACTCGACCGTGCCCGCGCCGCGATAGCCGATGGCGCGGGCCGCCCGCACTGCGGCCTCGCCCATGGCGGCGCGCATCTCGGGGGTCATGCCGGGCGCGGGGGCCTCCTCGATCACCTTCTGGTGGCGGCGCTGAAGCGAGCAGTCGCGTTCGTAAAGATGAACCGCGTCGGTGCCGTCGCCGAAGATCTGCAGCTCGAGATGGCGGGGGCGTTCGATCAGCTTCTCGATCAGCACCGCCTCGTTGCCGAAGGCGGCCCCGGCCTCGGACCGGGCGGAGGCCAGCGCGGCGGCGAAATCGGCCGGACGGGCGACCGCCCGCATCCCCTTGCCGCCGCCGCCCGCCACGGCCTTGATCAGCACCGGCCAGCCGATGGCCTCGGCCGCGCCCTCGAGATGGGCATCGTCCTGATCGGCACCGTGATAGCCGGGCACGACGGGCACGCCCGCCTGTTCCATCAGCGCCTTGGCCGCGTCCTTGAGGCCCATGGCCCGGATCGCCTCGGCCGAGGGGCCGATGAAGGTGAGGCCCGCGGCCTCGACCGCCGTGACGAAATCGGGGTTTTCCGACAGGAAGCCATAGCCCGGATGGATCGCCTCGGCGCCGGTTTTCAGCGCGGCCTCGATGATGCGGTCGGCGCGCAGGTAGCTGTCGGCGGGCGCGGGCGGGCCGATCGCGACCGCCTCGTCGGCCATGGCCACATGGGCGGCGCGGGCATCGGCCGTCGAATGGACGGCGACGGTCCTGATGCCGAGGCGGCGGGCGGTGGCGATGATCCGGCAGGCGATCTCGCCGCGATTGGCGATCAGGATCTTGCGGAACATGGCGTGCCTTTCGTGGCTGTCGTCGCGGCGGGGGACCAGCCCCCCGCACCCCCCGGAGTATTTCTGCCAAGAAGAACGGGCATGCGCGTCACATCCGGAAGAGGCCGAAGCGGGTGTCGGGGATCGGCGCGTTCAGCGCGGCCGAGAGCGAAAGCGCGAGAACCTCGCGGGATTTGCGCGGATCGATGATGCCGTCATCCCAGAGCCGGGCCGAAGCGTAGAGCGGGTGGCTTTGGGCCTCGAACATCTCGATGGTGGGGCGTTTGAAAGCGGCCTCCTCCTCGGGCGACCAGCTGCTGCCCGCGCGTTCGATGGCGTCGCGTTTGACGGTGGCGAGAACGCCCGCGGCCTGCTCGCCGCCCATCACCGAGATCCGGGAATTGGGCCAGCTCCAGAGGAAGCGGGGCGAATAGGCGCGGCCGGCCATGCCGTAATTGCCCGCGCCGAAGCTGCCGCCGACCAGCATGGTGATCTTGGGCACCGCAGCGGTCGCGACCGCCGTGACCATCTTGGCGCCGTGCCGCGCGATGCCTCCGTTCTCGTATTTGCGGCCGACCATGAAGCCGGTGACATTCTGCAGGAAGACGAGGGGCGTGCCGCGCTGGGCGCAGAGCTCGATGAAATGCGCGCCCTTCTGCGCAGCCTCGGAGAAGATCACGCCGTTATTGGCGACGATCCCGACCGGGCAGCCCATGACATGCGCAAAGCCGGTGACGAGGGTCTCGCCGAAGCGGGGCTTGAACTCGTCGAAGCGCGAGCCGTCAGTGAGCCGCGCGATCACCTCGCGGATGTCATACGGCATGCGCAGATCGGCGGGCACGACGCCAAGGATTTCCTCGGGATCGCAGGCCGGATCTTCGGGCGTTTCCCAGCGGACGGTGGCGGGGCGTTCGCGGTTCAGATGGCGCACGGCGCGGCGGGCCAGCGCCAGTGCATGGGCATCGTCCTCGGCCAGGTAGTCGGCCACGCCCGACAGCCTTGTATGGACATCGCCGCCGCCCAGATCCTCGGCCGAGACGACCTCGCCGGTGGCAGCCTTCACCAGCGGCGGCCCGGCAAGGAAGATCGTGCCCTGATCGCGGACGATGATGGTGACATCGGACATGGCGGGCACATAGGCGCCGCCCGCGGTGCAGGAGCCCATGACGACGGCGATCTGCGGGATGCCTGCAGCCGACATCTGCGCCTGGTTGTAGAAGATCCGCCCGAAATGGTCGCGATCGGGGAAGACCTCGTCCTGATTGGGCAGGTTCGCCCCGCCGGAATCGACGAGATAAAGGCAGGGCAGATGGCACTCGGCCGCGATTTCTTGGGCGCGGAGGTGTTTCTTGACCGTCATCGGGTAATAGGTGCCGCCCTTCACCGTGGCGTCATTGGCCAGAACCATGACCTCCTGCCCCTCGACCCGGCCGATCCCGGCAATGGCCCCGGCGCAGGGCGCGGCGCCGTCATAAAGCCCGTGGGCGGCAGTCGCGCCGATTTCCAGAAACGGGCTGCCGGGGTCCAGCAGGTTCGCGACCCGCTCGCGCGGGAGCATCTTGCCCCGCGCGACATGGCGGGCGCGCGCGGCCTCGCCCCCGCCCGCCGCGCCCAGCGCCGCGGCCTCGGAAACCTCGCGCAGGGCCTCGAGATGGGCCGCGCGATTGGCCCGGAAGCTGTCGGAGGTCGGCAGGACGGCGGATCTCAGACGCATCGCGTGTCCTCCGCGCACCATTGTATGCAGCACCATGCTGCGAATTGATACAAGTCAAGGAAACCCATGTCATTCCGCCCCAATGACCGAGAGCGATTCAAATTCTAAGGAACACTGCAATGAAGACCTCCCTGCTTGCCATTGCCCTGACCGCAACCGCTCTGGCCGGATCCGCCGCCGATGCGCAGTCGAAAGGCGACTGGACCTTCGGCCTCGGGCTTGGCTACGTGTCTCCGAAATCGGACAATGGCACCCTCGCAGGCGCCGAGTCGCATGTCGGCGACAATGCCCGCCCGACCCTCACCTTCGAATATTTCTTCGCCGATAATTGGGGCGTCGAGGTGCTGGGTGCCCTGCCCTTCAAGCACAACATCAATATCGACGGTGTCGGCAAGGCCGATACGCTGCAGCTGCCGCCGGTGGTGTCGCTGCAATATCACTTCGTCAACAGCAGCTCGGTCACGCCCTTCCTCGGCGCCGGTCTGAACTACACCACCTTCTGGGACACGGACAGCGCGCTTGGCGATGTCGATATCGACGATTCCTGGGGCCTCGCGCTGCATGCCGGCCTCGACTACGCCATCGACGAGCGCCACTCGATCCGGACCGATGTGCGCTGGATCGACATCGACAGCGACGTCAAGCTGAATGGCGGCAAGATCGGCACCGCCCATATCGACCCCTGGGTCTTTGGCGTTTCCTATATCTGGAAGTTCTGATCTCCGCAGAACATCCCCGCCCATGCCCGGCCCCGGCCGGACATGGGCCTTGAAGGCCCGGCCCCGGGCCGCGGCGTCGTACAAGGCGGGACCCGCGGCCTCAGAAGGCCAGCTTACTTGTTTTCCATATAGCTGACCGCGCTTTCCATGAACATCGCACGGGCGGCGATCTGTTTCATCGTGCATCCCGCGGCCGCCGTCGTGCGGTAGGGCGTCCCGCGACGCATCATCGCCTCGACCCAGCAACGGGTTTTCTGCCAACTGTTCCATTGCTCCTGTTCGTCCCTGAGGTCCTGCACCATGGTCGCGTGCTGGGGTTCGCCCTGGGCCTTGGCAAAGTCCGCATCGGCGGCCTCTGCCAGACCGAGCAGATGCTCATAGGCGCTGTCCATGCGCGCCTTCCAGTATTCGGCCTCGGCCTGCTGGCAGGCGGCGATATCGCTTACGGAAGGCGATTTCATCTTCTGGAAACAGGCGCGGGCGGAGTTGCCGACACAGGCGATGTCGGCGCCGTGCATCTTCTGCTTTTTCATGCAGGCCAGCGTGGCATCGGGCGTGAAATCGTATTGCTGGGCCAGGGCGGGAGTGGCCACGGCCAGCGCGGCGGCGAGGATCAGAGGAAGTCGCATCTGGATCACCTTCTAAAGTTGAGTCTCTGACTCTCATTTAGACCATCGCCTTCATCAATTCACGCCCCACCAGCATCCGCCGGATCTCGGACGTGCCCGCGCCGATCTCCATCAGCTTGGCATCGCGAAACAGGCGCGCGACCGCGCTATCTGCCAAAAATCCAGCGCCGCCCATGGCTTGCACCGCCTGGTGCGCCTGTTTCATCGCCTCTTCCGAGGCATAGAGCACGCAGGCCGCCGCATCCTGCCGCGTCACCCGGCCGCGATCACAAGACCGTGCGACGGCATAGACATACGCCCGGGCCGAATTCATCGCCGTGTACATGTCGGCAATCTTGCCCTGCATCAGCTGGAAGCTTCCGACCGGCTGGCCGAACTGGCGCCGGTCGCGCATATAGGGCATGACCTCGTCGAGACAGGCGGCCATGATGCCGGTGCCGATGCCCGCCAGCACCACGCGCTCGTAATCGAGCCCCGACATCAGCACCCGCACGCCCTTGCCCTCTTCGCCCAGCACATTCTCGAAGGGGACCTCGACATCCTCGAAGATCAGCTCGGCCGTGTTCGACCCGCGCATGCCGAGCTTGTCGAAATGGCGCGATGTCGAGAACCCGGCCATGGTCTTCTCGACGATGAAGGCGGTGATGCCCTTGGGGCCCGCCTCGGGATCGGTCTTGGCATAGACGACCAGCGTGTCGGCATCCGGGCCGTTGGTGATCCAGTATTTGGTGCCGTTCAGGCGGTAATGATCGTTCCGCCTTTCGGCGCGGAGCTGCATCGAGACCACGTCCGAGCCCGCCCCCGCCTCGGACATCGCCAGCGCGCCGACCTGCGCGCCCGAGATCAGACCCGGCAGGTACTTGCGTTTCTGCTCCTCGCTGCCGTTCAGCTTGATCTGGTTCACGCAGAGGTTCGAATGCGCGCCATAGCTCAGCGAGACGCTGGCCGAGGCGCGGGCGATCTCCTCGATCGCGATGGCATGAGCCAGATAGCTCATGCCGGCACCGCCATACTCTTCGGGCACGGTGATCCCCAGCAGGCCCAGATCGCCCATTTCGCGCCAGAGCTCGGCCGGAAAGACATTGTCGCGGTCGATCGCGGCAGCCATCGGCCGAACCCGCTCCTGCGCCCAGCGATGCACCATGTCGCGCAGCGCGCGGGTGTCGTCGTCGAGATCGAATTCCATCGTCGCGGTGAACATCGCCCGGGCTCCTCCTCCCCAGCTTATTGAACGCTTGTTCATTAAATAGCATCCCCCGAGGTGCGGCGTCAATCGCTGTGGCAATGCGCGGCGGGATGCCTACCTTTGGCACGACATCAGAGATGAGGATCCATCAATGCCCCGCCCTGCCCTGCTTGCCGCGCTTCTCGCCGTTCTGCCGCTTACCGCCCCGGCCGAAGAGGTCGGACGGGTCGGGGTCGACTGGACCGGCAATGACATCGTGATCGAGGCGATCCAGGACCCCGACGTCGCCGGTGTGACCTGTCATGTCGCCTATTTCTCGCGCTCGATGCTGGACCGGCTGAGCCAGGGCAACTGGTTCGAGGACCCGTCGAATGCCTCGATCGCCTGCCGCCAGACCGGCCCGATCGAGATCGGCGATATCGATCGCAGCCCGGATGGCGAGGAAGTGTTCCGACAATCCCGGTCGCTGGTGCTGAAATCCATCCGGATCAAGCGGATCTTCGACGCGGAAAACCAGACGCTGATCTATCTGGCCCATGCCCGCGAACTGAGCGAGGGCTCGGCCAAGATGTCGATCTCGACCGTGCCGCTGTTCAATTCCGCCCCGCGCTGAGGCCACGCGCCCTGTTCTGGCCAAGCGGGCACCCCGACCGGACCGCAAGCGGAACCAGGCTGGACGCCGCCGCCCCTACCGGTACAGCGAGGCCATCAGCCGCTCGGGCGCTGCGATCGGCCCTTCGCCGGTCAGCATCTGTGCGTAGGACGGGTTGGCGAGCAGGCTTGCCAGCGAGACCGGACGGCCGTCGACAAAGGCGGTCTGGCTGACCAGCCGGACGCCATGGCTGTAATCGGAATAATAGGCGCCATGGACAGTGCTGAGCGGCTGGATCGGATGGCCGTCGGGCTTGTGCCAGCCATAGATCGCGACCCGGCCGGGATGACTGCGCAACCGGTTGGTCAGGACCAGATCCTTCTTCTGTCCGGCGGTCAACTGGCCCTCGCGGCCACCAGTCTGACCTTCGACGGTCCGGTTGTGCTGCAGGAAATACCGGGTCGAGCTCATCTGCGCCCCGGGCTGCATCGGTCGCGGCGCCAACCGCATCCGGGCCTGGCCATAGATCGCATCGACCATCCGCGTGGTCGGCAACAGGAAGCCGAACCGGTCGGCGATCCGCGCCGCCGCGGGCAGGCCCATCGGCACGCGCACGAAATCCGCATCGCTGCCCAGCGCCAGATAATCCGGTGTCACGCAGATGGTCACATCGGCCCGGCGCCCACCCGGCAGCCTGCCCGAGACCCGGACCGGGGTCAGTTCGCGCAGGAAATCGGGGATATTGCCGGCAAGTGCCTGCTGCACGATCAGCGCGTCGCGGTCGCCGCCATGCAGACCGCTCATCCGCGCGCCGATCGCGTTTCCGGAAAGAGCGCCGCGGGGCCGGCCGGGAATGCCGCGGGCCAGACGCGTCGAGCAGCCATGGGCGCCGCGGGCGATATCAGTATGAGCGAAAGGCTCGGCCCTGGGGGCGACCGCCTGGCGGCCATCCGGGACCAGCGCGCCTCGGGCCAGACGGGCCAGGGCGGCTGGCCGGGTCTGCGGGCGCAGCGAGGCCCGGAGACCGGGTGCCGTCTCGGCGGCTTTGGCCGCGGGCGGCACGACCGGCACCGTGGCCATGGAATGCCCGGCACTTTCAGAAGGCACCAGGCTGGCGGCGGAAGCAGCCCCGGCCCGGGCGGTCGGCCGGGTCGACGGGCGAAGGGCGTCAGGAGCCGCGGGCTCCACCTCGGCCAGCGCAAGCGGTCGGGATACCGGCCGAAGCCCGGCCAGGTCCGGCGCGGAGGAGGCCATGGCAGCCGAGGCAGGGCGCGAGCGCGGCCGGTCGGAGGCGGCGGCAGGACCCGTTGCCGCGGCGCTGTTGCCGATAGCGGCCGGACGCGGACGCGGGCGTTTCGGATCGGCCGCTGCCAGCGGACGGCGCGGCGGCCGGAGCTGAGCGAGCGTGTCCGCGTCCGGAGCCGCGTCGGCATCGGGCCGCGCGGGCGGCGACAGATCGGGCGCCCCCGCGAAGACATGAATCCCGGTCGGCAGCAGGGTGCCCCCGGGCGATGCCGGATAGGCCGCAAGCAATGCCCGGCCGGCCTGTCTTCCCTGTAGCGCCCGGGCCTCGGCGACGGGCCCGAGACCATCTGTCGAAAGCGGCCCGGCATCGGGGCGCGCGAAGGCGGCAGGACGCGCCACGGGCACAAGCGGCGCGGCACGGGCCGGGTCTTCCCCGGCCAGAAGCACGGCGCCATCCACCGGCACGGCATCGCGGCCGAGCGTCAGCGTCGCATCCGGCGACCGGCCCGAGGCGGACGGAACCGCACCAACGGCAAGGAGCGTGACCAAGGCGGTCAGCGCCGCCCCGGCGACAAGCAGAACCGGAACCGCGTGACGCGGCGCCCGGCCCTGCGCCACGCGCCGGGTAAAGGACAGGGAGGCATCCGACGCGCGACGATACGCCGACGGCCAAGCCTTGCCCTTCTGGGGGTGTTTGGAGGTCATGTCGATTCCTTAGCCGCAGTCCGACTGACCGACAAGCTGACCCATTGGCCTTGAAACAAGGTAAACGTCTCTGATGGCAAAAAATCGCCCGGAACAGAAGAGCGGGCCTTAAAAATCGGCGGAAAGGCGCCTGTTTTCACCCGGATGGACGACCGATGACCTGTCGCGGCAGCGACGGTCACAGCCAGATCTGCCCTCCACCGGGATATACCTGATCCGCTTCGCGCCCCGGTCCTGCCGGGTTTTCGCCCCGGGACAGGTCGGCACCGAGCCCGGAAGCAAACCCGGCATTGCCCCCGCATCACCCCGGCCCCCACCTTCTGCGGCCCGGAAGTCGAAATTCAGAATTCGAAATCCGGCAGGCTGTCGAGCGCGGATTTCAGCGCCTCGCCCCAGCCGGTCGAGATCCGCTCGAAATAGGCGTCCTGCGGATCGATCCGGATGCGGCGGCCAAGCTGCAGGCTGTCGGTCTCGTAGATCTGCAGATCGAAGGGCATGCCCACCGAGAGATTGGCCTTGAGCGTGGAATCGAAGCTGACCAGCATCACCTTGACCGCTTTCTCGAAGCTCATCGCGGCGTCATAGGCGCGCACCAGGATCGGGCGGCCGTATTTGGTCTCGCCGATCTGGAAGAACGGCGTGTCGACGCCGGCCTCGATGAAATTGCCCTCGGGATAGATCAGGAACAGACGCGGCGCGCCGCCCTTGATCTGACCGCCAAGGATCAGCGTCGCGTTGAAAGAGGCATCGGCCCGCTGGCCGACATCGGCATGGGCGGCGATCACGTCCTTCAGCGTGGCCGCCACCAGCCGCGCCGCCTGGAACATCGAGGGCGCCTCGAACAGCGAGGGATCGCGCTCGCCATGGGCCTTGGTGCGCTCGTCGAGGATCGAGACCACCGACTGGGTGGTGGCGAGATTGCCCGCGGTCATCAGCACCAGCGCCCGCTCGCCGGGCTTTTCCCAGGTGAACATCTTGCCGAAGGTCGAGACATTGTCGACGCCGGCATTGGTGCGGGTATCCGACATCATCACCAGCCCGCGCTCGAGCATCAGGCCCACACAATAGGTCATCGCCGTCCCAATCCCCGCATTCGCGCGCCAGCGCTATTGCTGGGCCACCTCGATCTCGACCGACAACGCCTCGCCGGAGCCGCCCATGCGCGAGCCGGTCACCGGTGCGGCCTCGGCATAATCGAGGCCGGTCGCGACACGGACATAGCGCCCGTCCGGCGACATCTCGTTCGACACATCGAAGCCGACCCAGCCCAGACCCTCGACATGGGCCTCGGCCCAGGCGTGACTCGCCTCGTACTGGACGCCGTCGGTCATCAGATAGCCCGAGACATAGCGGGCTGGAAAGCCCATCTCGCGGGCACAGGCGACAAAGACATGGGCATGATCCTGACACACGCCCTTGCCCGCCGCCAGCGCCTCCTCGGCGGTCCAGTCGGGGCGCGAGACCCCGATCTCGTAGCCGACGGCGCCATGCACCACCCGCAACAGCGCATGCAGCCGGTCGAGATCGCTTTCGCCCTTCACCTCGCGCAGGAGCGCCCGGCAGCCCGGCCCGGCCCGGGTCCGGGCGGTGGGCTGACGGAACAGCCAGAGCGGCGAGGGACCGCGATGCGGACCGATCACGCCCGACGTGTCGAGCACCTCGACCTCGCCCTCGCTGCGGACCACCAGCTCGGTCACGTCCCTCTCGAAGCTGATCAGCTCGACCGTGTTGCGGTGATGGTCCTCGAAGCTCAGCTCCTTGCGGCCGCCCTCGACGATGGTCTTCCAGGCGATCACCCGCTGCTCGGGGCCGTTCTTGGGGGTCTTGCGCAATTGCTGGAGCCCGTAGATCACCGGGTCGTCGAAGGCGTAGCGCGTGGAATGACGTATCTTCAGCCGCATCGGATCACTCGTAGAATCTGTAATCTATCTCGATCTGCCGACCGAGCTCGCTCAGCGCGCCGAGCACGTCCTGCAGGAATTCATGCAGGCCGTAATCGAAGATCGCGTCGATATCATGGGCGGTAAAGCGCTGCTTGAGCGCCTCGGCCAGATCGTGCGACGGGTGCCGGACACCATAATCGAAGGCGAGATATTCGAGATTGTCGCGGATCTTGGTGACCGAGAAGTCGAGGCTGCGCGGCATCTTGCGATCGAGCACCAGGAACTGGGCGATATCGCGCGGGCCGACCTGGCCGCCATGCACCATGCGGAAGCCGCCCCGCGCCGAGACCGCGCGCAGGATCGTCTCCCATTGCACATTGTCGATCGAGGAGCCCACCGAATAGGTCGAGGGCAGCAGCACGTAATACTTGACGTCGAGAATGCGGGCGATGTTGTCGGCGCGTTCGAGAAAGGTGCCGATCCGGGCGAAATTGAAGATGTCGTTTCTCAGCAGCGTGCCCTGGGTCGTGCCGCGCACCAGCGCGGTGCGGTCCTTGATCAGGTCGATCACCGCGGGCAGGTCGCGCTCGTTCACCCGGCGCGACAGCGCCGCCTTCACCTCCATGTAGCAGCCGTTCATCGCCCCCCAGACATCATGGGTCAGCGCGGTGCGGACCACGCGGGCATTCTGCCGCGCCGAGGAGATTGCCGAGAGCACCGAGGAGGGATTCTCCTTGGCGCGCAGCATCCAGTCAATGGCACCTTCCTTGGTGACCGCCTCGTGATGCCGCTTGTAGGCCTTGGCCACGCCCCCGGTCTGCATCACCGAGTGCCACTCGTCATCGGGGCTGTCCAGCCGCGTCAGAGCGATGCGCTGGCCGGTCTCGACCAGGCGCGAGGTGTTTTCGGCCCGCTCGAGATAGCGGTACATCCAGAACAGGCCATTTGCGGTCTTTCCCAGCATCGCGTCAGTCCTCGAGCACCCAGGTGTCCTTGGTGCCTCCGCCCTGGGACGAGTTCACCACCAGCGATCCCTTCTTCAGCGCCACCCGGGTCAGACCGCCGGGCGTGATCTTGATCCCCGCGGGGCTGACCAGCACGAAGGGGCGCAGATCCACATGCCGCGGCGCCAGCCCGTTCCGGGTGAAGATGGGAACGGTCGACAGCGACAGCGTCGGCTGCGCGATGTAATTGCCGGGCCTGGCCTTCAGCTTGTCGCGAAAGGCCGCGATCTCCTTTCTGGTCGAGGTCGGGCCGATCAGCATGCCGTAGCCGCCCGAGCCATGCACCTCCT
The DNA here is from genome assembly GCF_001633165.1 of Rhodovulum sulfidophilum DSM 1374. Lineage (NCBI taxonomy): Bacteria > Pseudomonadati > Pseudomonadota > Alphaproteobacteria > Rhodobacterales > Paracoccaceae > Rhodovulum > Rhodovulum sulfidophilum. The sequence continues at coordinate 3,041,739 of NZ_CP015418.1, forward strand.
TGACGACCAGCTCGTGCAGGTTCTCGAGCACATAGGCCAGCGCCTCGGGTTCGGAACAGCGCCAGGTCGGCACGTTTTCGAGGATCGCCTTCTCGCCGGTATAGAATTCGACGATCTCGGGCATGTAGCTGTAGATCGCCTTGTCATCGGCGATGCCGGTGCCCGGCGCATTGGCGATGGTGATCCGGCCCGCCCGGTAGACATCCATGATGCCCGGAATGCCCAGCGCGCTGTCGGGATTGAAGTTCAGCGGATCGAGGAAATCGTCATCGACCCGGCGATAGAGCACGTCGATCGGCCGGTAGCCCTCGGTCGTGCGCATCGCGACCTTGCCGCCGACGATGCGGAGATCCTGCCCCTCGACCAGCTCCACCCCCATCTGGTCGGCCAGGAAGGCATGCTCGAAATAGGCCGAGTTGTAGATGCCGGGCGTCAGCACCGCGACGGTCGGCTTCTCGTCGACATCGGAGGGCGCGCAGGCCGCGAGCGACCGGCGCAGGTCCAGCGGATAGGTCTGCACCGGCTGCACCCGGTTCCGCGAGAACAGCTCGGGGAACATCTGCAGCATGGTCTCGCGGTTTTCCAGCATGTAGCTGACGCCCGAGGGCGTGCGGGCATTGTCTTCCAGCACGTAGAACTGGTTGTCGCCGGTGCGCACCAGATCGATGCCCACGATATGGGTATAGACGCCACCCGGCGGCTTGACCCCGACCATCTGCGGCAGGAAGGCCTCGTTGCGCGCGATCATCTGCTCGGGGATGCGGCCCGCCTTAACGATCTCCTGCCGGTGATAGATGTCATAGAGAAAGGCGTTGATCGCCTTGACGCGCTGTTCGATCCCGCGCGAGAGGCGCTGCCATTCGCGCCCCGAGATGATCCGCGGGATGATGTCGAAGGGGATCAGCCGTTCCTCGGCCTCGGCCCGGCCATAGACATTGAAGGTGATGCCGGTCAGGCGGAACACCTCCTCGGCCTCGCGCTGCTTGGCGCGCAACCGGGCGATGTCCTCGCCCTCGAACCACTCGTGAAAACGCTCATAGGGCGACCGCAGAACCTGTTCGCGGCCCCACATCTCGTCGAAGGTCTGGCTCTCGTTCATGGCCTTACGCTATTTCCGCCCCGCGGCACCGGCAATGATTTCCCACCGCCAAGCGCGCAACAAGAATGCGGATGCCTAAAATATATGCATTAAATTCGGCGGACACCCCGCGCATGAAGGACATAGCGGGGAAATTGCGGTTGTAAAATACGGAACAGGACAGCCGGAAGCTGCCCTGCCCGTCGGCCCCTGCCCCGGGTCAGTCCTGTCCGAGGCTCCCGCGGCCATGCCCCGACATGCCGCCCGAGACCTCTTCGGTCGCCTCCGAGGCGAGTTCCCCGGGCAGCACCAGATTCAGGACGACGGCGATCAGCGCCGCGGGCAACAGCCCGCTGGTCATCAGGATCTGCAAGGTATCGGGCAGATACTGCACCGCTTTCGGTTCCAGCTGCAGGCCGAGCCCGACCGAAAGCGCGATGGCGAAGATCACCATGTTGCGCCGGTTCCAGGTCACGTCCGACAGCATCGAGATGCCCGCGGCGACCACCATGCCGAACATGACGATCACGCCCCCGCCCAGAACCTCGATCGGGATCGTCGAGATCAGGGCGCCGACCTTGGGCACCAGCCCGCAGAGGATCAGGAAAAACGCCCCGCAGGTCACCACATGCCGGCTCATGACCCCGGTCATGGCGATCAGCCCCACATTCTGGCTGAAGGAGGTGTTGGGCAGCGCCCCGAAGGCACCGGCAATGGCCGTGCCCACGCCGTCGGCATAGGTCGCCCCCGCGATCTCGCGGTCGGTCGCCTCGCGCCCGGCGCCGCCCTTGGTGATGCCCGAGACATCGCCCACGGTCTCGACCGCCGAAACCACGGCCATCAGGCCGAAGCCGATGATGGCGGCGAAGCTGAACTCGACCCCGTATTTGAAGGGCAGCGGCACTTCCAGCACGGCCGCGCGCTGCCAGCTGTCGCCGATGCCGCCAAAGGTCACCATGCCCGTCGCCAGCGCGAAGAGATAGCCCGCCAGAATGCCCACCGCGACCGCCGAGACCGACAAGATCCCGCGCGCGAAGAATTTCAGCCCCAGCGTGACGAAAACCACGACCAGCGCCGCCGACCAGTTCAGCAGGCTGCCATATTCGGGGCTGTCGATCGCCGCAACGCCGCCCGCGGCATACTGGATGCCGACCTTGACCAGCGCGAGCCCGATCATCGTCACCACGAGCCCGGTGACAAGCGGCGGCAGCGCAAAGCGGATCTTTCCGATCACCGTGCCCAGCAGCGCATGGAACAGCCCGCCGACAAAGACGCCGGTGAACAGGACCGGCAGTGCCTCGACGCCCCTGCCCGCGACCAGCGGGATCATGATCGGGATGAAGGCAAAGCTCGTGCCCTGCACGATCGGCAGCCGCGCCCCCACCGGGCCCAGACCGATGGTCTGAAACAGCGTCGCGATCCCTGCAAACAGCATCGACATCTGGATCATGTAGGTCATGTCGGGGAAGCCCTGGGCCCCCGCCTCCGACCCGAAACCGAAGCCCGCGGCCCCCGCGACGATGATCGCCGGCGTCACGTTCGAGACGAACATCGCCAGCACATGCTGGATGCCCAGCGGTATCGCCTTGTGAAGCGCAGGCGTATAGTTCGGGTCGCGCAGCTGATCCGGCGTCCCGATGGAGCTGTCTACAGCCATCGTCGAAATCTCCCCGTTCTTGTTTGTTTCTTGCCTAGCCCGGCCGAGCGCGCCTTATCCTCAGCGTCGTCTTCAGACGGACCTCTTCCAGATTGGCCCCCGCGCCGATGCGGTCGATAACGGCGAAGAGCCCCGAGCCCGAAATCGGGCACAACACGCCATGCCAGACATTGCGGCCGATATTTACCCCCTGCCCCGGACCGGCAATGAAGGCAGAGGGCGGGCCCGGCTGCCCCTCCTCATCCGGCGCCACGATGACCAGAAATTCGGCATTCTGCATAGGAATGAAGCATTGCGAGCCCAGCGGGTGCCGCTCCATCAGCGTGCAGTCATGGGGCAGCGCCCGGATCTCGGCCTGGAACAGGCTGATCCCGGGCCGCCCGTCGAGGATGTCGAGCGTCACGAGATCGGAATAGCGGCGGCAGCAACCCTCGTTGATGAGCTTGAAATCGCCGCCGGTCTCGACGACCTCACCGAAGGGGGCGAAGGCCTCGGGCGTGATCGGCTGGGCCTCCAACATCACAGCGCCCCGAGCGCAAGCGCCGGATGCCGGTTCACGTCCTTGTAAAGCAGGTAGCGGAACCGCCCCGGCCCGCCCGCATAGCAGGCTTGCGGGCAATAGGCGCGCAGCCACATGAAATCGCCCGCCTCGACCTCGACCCAGTCGCGGTTCAGCTTGTAGACCGCCTTGCCCTCGAGCACGTAGAGCCCGTGCTCCATGACATGGGTTTCCTCGAAGGGGATCACGCCGCCCGGCTCGAAGGTGACGATGTTCACATGCATGTCGTGGCGCAGATCGTCGGGATCGACGAAGCGCGTGGTGGCCCAGCGCCCCTCGGTATCGGGCATGGCATTGGGCGCGATATCGGCCTCGTTGACGAAGAAGGCCTCGGGCCGGTCGATGCCCTCGACCGCCTGATAGCGCTTGCGCAGCCAGTGGAACCGCGCGGGCGTCTCGCCCGGGTTCTCGACCGTCCAGTCGGCCCCCGGCGGCAGATAGGCATAGCCCCCCGCCGTCATCAGGTGCGCCAGCCCGCCCAGCCTGAGATCGAGCGCCCCCCCGGTGACGAAGATCACGCCTTCGGCGCCCGGATCGGGCTCGGGCCGGTCCGACCCGCCGCCCGGGGCCACCTCCATCACATATTGCGCGAAGGTCTCGGCAAAGCCCGTCATCGGGCGCGCGATGATCCAGGCCCGCGTGCCCCGCCAATGCGGCAGGTTGCTGGTGACGATGTCGCGCATCACGCCTTTGGGGATGACCGCATAGGCCTCGGTGAAGACGGCGCGGCCGGTATGCAGGACCTCCTGCCCCGGCAGCCCGCCGGTCGGGGCGTAATACTGGCTCATGGCAGGATCTCCTTCAGCCGCAGCAGCGCGATCCGTTCGACCTGACGACAGGCCTCGGCAAATTCGGCATCGGCGGTGTTTTCAAGCCGGCGCTCGAAGGCCGCGAGGATGCCCGCCTTGTCATGGTCGCGCACGGCGATGATGAAGGGAAAGCCGAAGCGCTCGGTATAGCGGCGGTTCAGATCCTCGAAGCGCGCACGTTCCGCGTCGCTCAGCGCGTCGAGCCCGGCCGAGGCCTGCTCGGCGGTCGAGGCCTCGGTCAGCCGTTTCGCGGCGGCGAGCCTGCCCGCCAGATCCGGATGCGCCTTCAGCACCTCCAGCCGCTTCTCGGGTCCGGCCGACCGGAACACCCGCGCCAAGGCATTATGCAGCCCCAGCGCGCTGTCATGGGCCGGGCCGAGCTCCAGCTCGAAGGCTCCTCCCGCGATCCAGGGCGACTGTTCGAAGATGCCGCCGAAGCGCGCGACGAAACTGTCGCGATCCATCGCCGTGGGCCTCTCCCACAGGACAGGCGGATTGACCGAAGCCCAGTGTTCGGCGATGTCGATCCGCCGCGCGACCCAGACCCCGTCGAAGCCGCGGATGTAATCGAGAAACCGCTTCAGCGCCGCCGCCCGTCCGGGCCGTCCCGCCAGCCGACAATGCAGCCCGACCGACATCATCTTGGGCGCGCCTGCCATCCCTTCGGCATAAAGCGTATCGAAACTGTCGCGGAGATAGGCATAGAACTCGTCGCCCGAGCCATAGCCCGCCGCCACCGAAAACCGCATGTCATTGGCATCAAGCGTATAGGGGATCACCAGCTGATGCCGGTCGCCCACCGCCGTCCAGTAGGGCATATCGTCGTCATAGGTGTCCGAGACATAGGCGAACCCGCCATCCTCGGCCGCAAGCCGCACGGTCTGGGCCGAACAGCGCCCCGTATACCAGCCGCGCGGCGCCTCGCCCGTGACCTCGGCATGCAGCCGCTTGGCCTCGGCCATATGGGCGCGCTCGTCCTCCTCGGAGAAATCCTTGTATTCGATCCATTTGAACCCGTGGCTGGCGATTTCCCAACCGGCCTCCTGCATCGCGGCCACCTGTTCGGGCCCGCGCGCCAGCGCCGTCGCCACGCCATAGACCGTGACCGGCATGTCGCGCTCGGTGAACATCCGGTGCAGCCGCCAGAACCCGGCCCGCGCGCCGTATTCGTACATCGTCTCGATGTTCCAGTGGCGCTGGCCCGGCCAGGGCACCGCGCCCACGACCTCGGACAGGAAGGCTTCGGAGGCCGCATCGCCATGCAGGATGCAGTTCTCGCCGCCCTCCTCGTAATTGATGACGAATTGCACGGCGATCTTGGCGCCGTTCGGCCATTGCGGGTGGGGCGGCGTCGCGCCGTAGCCCCGAAGGTCACGCGGATAGCGGGTCAAAAGAGGTCCTCCTTCGGATCACTTTCGCATAAACCATGAATAACGCCCAGTCTTTCAAGTATTTCCTGAAAGTCTTTCGGGGTCTTCCTTGGGTCCCGGCTTATGCCATAAGGAAAGCAGCACCCCATTCAGCGCGAGGACAAGATGCCCGGTTATCTGACCACCCATGTTCTGGACACCGCCACCGGGGCCCCCGCGGCCGGGCTCCGGATCGCCCTCTACCGCGTCTCGGGCAATTCCCACCGCAAGGTCGCCGAGGTCGAGACCAATGCCGACGGCCGCACCGATGCGCCGATCCTGCCGCCCGAGGCCTTCAGGACCGGAACCTATGAACTGGTCTTCTTCGCGGGCGACTATCTGGAGCGCACGGGCCTTGCGACCGGAGAGGTGAAATTCCTCGACCAGATCCCGATCCGCTTCGGCATGGAGGATGCCGAGGCGCATTACCACGTGCCGCTCCTGCTGTCGCCTTATGGCTATTCGACCTATCGCGGCAGCTGATAGATCTGCGCCCGCCGGCGCAGCGCGGCCTTGATCCGCTCGGCCATGAACTCGATGAACAGGCGGCTTTTCGGGTCCTGGTTCTTCTTGTGGGGAAACAGACAGGCCAGCCGGGCATCGGGGGGCGGCGTCTGTTCGCAGACCGGGATCAGCGCGCCCGAGGCCAGATGCTCGGCCACGTCGAAGACGGGCTTGAGCACCACGCCCCGCCCGTCCAGCGCCCAGGCGGTCAGAACATCGCCGTCGTCGCAGGCATAGGGGCCCTTGACGTTGAAGCTCTGCGGCCCCTCGGGGGTCTGCAGGGTCCAGCGGAACTCGCGCGAGCCGGGAAACCGCAACAGAAGGCAATCATGGCCCTGGTCGATCAGGTCGGCCCCGCAGCAAGGCATCCCCCGCCGCGCGACATAGGTCGGCGCCGCGCAGAGCACCCGCGTGCAATCGCCGAGCGCCCGCACCTTCAGCCCCGAATCCGGCAGATCGCCCAGCAGGAACCCCGCATCGAGCCCTTCGCCCGCCAGATCCACCCGCCGGTCCGACAGCCGCAGCCGCACATGGATGTCGGGGTAGCGGTCCTGGAACAGCACCACATTGGGCGCGATCAGCCGCCGCCCCACCCCCAGCGGCGCCGAGACGTAAAGCGAGCCGCGCGGGTGATGGGTGATCTCCTGCACCGCGGCCTCGGCCTCTTCCAGCGCCTCGAGCACCTTCACCGCCTTGGGATAATAGATCCGGCCCTGCTCGGTCGGCTGGATCGAACGGGTGGTGCGGGTGAACAGCCGGATCCCCAGATGCCGTTCCAGATCGGCGATCCGCGACGAGGCCACCGCGGCCGAAACCTGCAGATCGCGCGCGGCGGCCGACATGTTGCCCAGTTCGTAGACACGCACGAACATTCGGATCGTATTGATGCTGGCCACGGGTGATTATTCGGGATTTCTTGAAGCTGATCGGGATAATCCGGAATTATCAGAAAGCCGGTCCCGCGTATAGCCTGCGCCCATCTCAAGGAGTTTGCTCATGTTCGACCTCTCGCTGGTCTGGGACTGGCTGGAATTCGCGGTGCGCTGGCTGCATGTCATCGCCGGGATCGCCTGGATCGGATCGTCCTTCTATTTCATCGCCCTCGATCTGGGGCTGACGAGGTCGCGCCCGCTGCCCGAGGGCGTGCTGGGCGAGGAATGGCAGGTCCATGGCGGCGGCTTCTACCATATCCAGAAATACATGGTCGCGCCCGACCACATGCCCGACCACCTGACCTGGTTCAAATGGGAGGCCTACTGGACGTTCATTTCCGGGCTGATCCTGCTGGCGCTGGTCTACTGGATGGGGGCGGATCTCTTTCTGGTCGATTACGACAAGATCCAGTGGGCGCCCTGGCAGGCGATCGCGATCTCGGCCGGATCGCTGACCATCGGCTGGATCTGCTATGACCTTCTGTGCCGCAGTTCGCTGGGGCGCCGCCCGACCGTGCTGATGCTGATCCTCTTCGCGATCATCGTCGCGATGGCCTGGGGCTACACGCAGGTCTTCACCGGCCGCGCAGCACTTCTGCATCTCGGCGCCTTCACCGGCACGATCATGGTGGCCAATGTCTTTCTGGTGATCATGCCGAACCAGCGGATCGTGGTGGCCGATCTCAAGGCGGGACGCCAGCCCGACCCGAGATACGGCACCATCGCCAAGCTGCGCTCGACCCATAACAACTACCTGACCCTGCCGGTCATCTTCCTGATGCTCTCGAACCACTATCCGCTGGCCTTCGCGAGCCCCTATAACTGGTTGATCGCAAGCCTTGTCTTCCTGATGGGCGTGACGATCCGGCATTTCTTCAACAGCATGCATGCCCGCAAGGGCCGCCTTTGGTGGACATGGGCCGCGACCGCCGCCCTGTTCGCTGCCATCGTGGCGCTGTCACTCTGGCCCACCAGGGACATGGCCGCGCCCGAGACAGAGGCCGCCCTGCCCGCGCCTCTCGCCCGGATCGTCGCCTCGACGGGCTTCGGCGAGGTGCAGGAGATCGTCGAAAGCCGCTGCGCGATGTGCCACACCGCCGAGCCGCTCTGGCCCGGGCTCGGGCAGGCACCGAAGGGGGTCCGGCTCGACAGCGCGCCGACGGTCGCGCGCCATGCCCGGCAGATCTACCGCCAGGCCGGCCTGACCCATGCCATGCCGCCCGGCAATGTCATGATGATGCCACCCGAGGAACGCGCGCGCATCGTGGAGTGGTATCGCAAGCTGCGCTCCGGCGCATCCTGAGGGCCGCCTCGGCCCCGTGCCATCGGGGCAGACCGTAAGACGGTTGCGAGAGCCGTCCCATCGTCTTTACGCCCATCTGTTCGTGCCCAGCTTTTGGGTGCCCGCCTTTTTGATGGCCATCGCCTTCACGCCTGTACCCGAGCCCATGCCCCGTCCATGGCTCCGCCTGCTTCATGGATCGCCCGCCCCGGCACCATCATCGGTCGCGCCTGACGATGACCATCGTCGGCTCAGAACCGGGAAAAAGCCCCGCGCAGAGACAGCGCTTCGGCCGCCCCGGACCAGCGATTGCACGCCCGCATGCCGGCCGATGGCAGCGAAGGCTCGGACCAGCCCGCGGGCACCACGGCCCCGCTCGGGCTCAGGCCGGCCGTGATCCCGCCACATGGCCCGGTCAGGCCGAGCGCCTGAGCCTACGACACGCCCGCCACCGCTTGCCGAACCAGCGCGGCTCCGGCACCAGCCCCGACGCTCCGCCTGAGACCATGGCAAGTTGTCCGAAGGCCAGATGCGTCCTGACGAAACTCCCCGCACCTACCCGAAAATGACCCGATCCCGTCATTCCAGATACCGCCGCACCCGCTGCGGATTTTTGGGCTCGCCTCATGTCGGGGCCTTTGCTAGAAGAGCGCCTGCCTGCCCGGCCATCCCGGTCCCGAGAGGACCTGGCCCGGCAGGCGATGCGGGTGTGGCGGAACTGGTAGACGCACCAGATTTAGGTTCTGGCGCCTTTGGCGTGGGGGTTCGAGTCCCTTCACCCGCACCATATTGAAAAATATATGTAATTCATCCTGACGGCAGGACCTCCGGCAACGCCCGCAGCGCCGGTTTTCCGGAAAGTTTTCCGGTTTCACGTTCTGTTCACTTTCTGCCCCTGCGATCCTGTGCCTGCCTGGACAGGCGCCTCTGGTTCGCGGCAGCGCGGTACTTCTGGACCATCTGCAACGTGCGGTGCCCCGTCACGGCCGCAATCTCGCTATCGCTGCAACCGGCTTCCGCAAGCTGCATCGCAGCGGTGTAGCGCCATCCATGAATGACATAGGCCGTGGCGCCGATCTTCTTCCTGACGCCTTCGACCAGTCGCTGCACTGTCCTCTTGCCGAGGGGTTGCGTCATGTTCTTGGCGATGATGAAGCGGCCAGTACGAGGCAGGGCATCAAGGTATTCGCGCAGGTCGGCAGGACACGCCACCCATAGGCGCTGACCGGTCTTTCCCTGTACCACCGCAATGGCATCGCCGTCGTAGTGACTCCATTCCATCTTGCACAGGTCGCCAAGCCGTTGGCCCGTTCCCACGCCCAAGTGAAAGGCCGTCAAGGCGGCGCCTTCCGCTTCGCGCGGAAAGGCGTCAAGTGCCCAAGGAGGCCACGGTTCGTAGCTGCCGCCTTTGAGCTTCTCGACATTTTCCGCCGGGTTGAAGTCGATCCATTCCAGATCCCGCGCATGACGCGCGAGTATCGAGAGCATTTCGACCATCGCGTTTGCCTTTCGCCAGTGCTCCGCATGGGTGTCGCGGGCCGCGATGACGTCGCGGCGTCGCAGGCGCGTGAAATCCTTCGGCCCATTCTTTGCTCTGATCTGGTCGAGCGTGCGGCGGTATTCACTGCGTGTGGTCGGGGCCTTCGCGAGAAAGGCCGGAGAGGCAAGATAGCTGGTTATGAGCGCGTCGAAGCTCGTCTTGGCGGCGACATTCCTCCCCGACCGGCAGGCCCAATAGGCGTGATCGAATTCGGGACTGTCAGGGTTGTCTGGCAGACGAACGAATGTGTCGTTGCGACGGAAATAGTAGTAGGTTCTTCCCTTCACCCTGCGCCGGGAAACGTAGGGCCGCTGTGTGCGCTTCACCACTCGAACCTCTCTCGCGGAACCTGACCATCGAGGACTGCCCTCAGTTCTGATGCGCGCCAGCGTTCTAGGCCAGGAGCAAGCTCGATTGGCGGGGGCAATACTCCCTTATGAACCAGGTCGCGAACCGGGCGCGCAACGAGGCGGCGAACGCCGCCAAGCGGCGCCAGCGGCTGCGCTCGGCCGTGGCCGGGCTCCATCCCGAGCTGGCGCAGAACGACGCCGCCATCCTCTGGATGGACGACTGGCTGGTCGAACAGGGCTGCGGCTATCGCGGCTCGACCTGGGTCGAGCGGGCGCTCGCCGCCTGGTCCAGCCACATGTTCGACGTGAACCGGGCCGCGCGCGCCCGCGAGTAACTTCCAGACTGTCCCGAGACTGTCCGCAACTGTCCCGAGGACAGTTCAGGGACAGTCTCGGACAGTTTCAGACTGTCCTGCACGACAGGGACATAGACAGAGAAAAGGACAGGAACATGGACGGTTCGCGTCAGTCTGACAGGGCAAGGCCTGTGGATAACCCGGCAAGGGCAAGGAAAGGGGCCGGACTGTCCCGACTGTCCCGAACTGTCCGCAACTGTCCCGCAAATGTCCGCCGGACAATGTCGGGACAGTCCTGAGGCGACCGGGCAAGGCAGAGAAGAAGGGAACCGAGATGGATGCGAGGGAACAGGCCGAGGGCGAGAAGCGGGTGCGGGATCTGCTGGTCGAGCCCCTGCTGCGGCGGGGGCTGGTGAAGCCCGGGGCGATGACCAAGGCGCAGTTCGAGGAGATGCTGGCCGATCTGGCCAAGCGGCTGGCCTATATGAGCGCGCCGAACCTGGCCGCGCTCGAGGAGATGGCGGCGGCCCAGCCCGGCGGCAAGGACCGCGACCGCTTCCCCATCGCCAATGCGATCCTGAAGGCGGCGGCGCAGATCCAGCCGCCCGCCGACGACGCCTCGCCGCTGATCCGCGCGGTCTTCGCCCATGCGGTGGGGCGGCAGGCGCTGGCCGAGGGCTGGGCGCCGGAACTCCTGGACGATCTGCGCCACAACCGCCGCTGGCCGCGCAGCTATGCGCTGGGGCAGATCCGCCAGGCGGCGGGCGAGGCACTGCGCCGCCACGCGCATCTGGCGGGCGCCGGTCCCGGGCAGCTCTCCCCGGCCGAGGCCACCTGGCTGCGGGACCGCGAGGCCCGCCTCGCCCACTGCCGCAGCATCGCCGATCTCGCGGGGGCCTCGGCATGAGCATCCGGGCGATCAAGGGCAAAGGCGTGAACCGGGCGCGGGTGGTCTGCGATGGCTGCGGCCGCGAGGAGGTCGTGACCTGCAACTACCTGCATCGACCCGGCAGGGTCTGGGTGCCGGACGCGGGGCAGATAAACCGGAAGATGATCGGGCAAGGCTGGGCCGAGGTGAAGGGCAAGCTCCACTGCCCGGCCTGCGAAGCGAAACGAAAGGCGACAGGCATGGCAAAGACGACGACGGCACCGGCTTCGAACCCGGATGGGGCGTTGCGGCAACCGACCCGGGCACAGAAGCGCGAGATCATGGATCTGCTGGAAGGGGTCTATGACACCACGGCGGAACGCTACCGGCAGGGCGACACCGACGCGACGGTGGCCGAGGTGCTGGGGGTGATGCCGGGCTGGGTGGCCGAGATCCGGGATGCGTTCTTCGGTCCCGATGGCGGCAACGAAGACATCGCGGGAGCGCTCGGCCGGATGGAGGCGCTGGAACGCGACATGCGGGCGGTTGCCGAAGAGGCAGCACGGCAGCGGGCGGCGGCCGAGAAGAAGCTGGCCGAGCTGTCGGTTCTGAAAGTCGAGCTCGACCGGATCCGGGTGGCGGTGGGACCGCGGGCGTTGCGCAAGGCCGGGGTCGCGGCATGACGGCGGCGGCCCGGATCAGGGTGCCGCCCGCGCCCCGGACCCGGCGGGCGATGCCAGTTCGGGAGGCGCTGGAATGGGCCTTCGGCACGGAATGCGCGCGGCTCGACCATGACGAGATCGAGGCGGTCGGCGGCACCGGCTGGCGCCCCTTCGGCATGGAATACGTGACCCTCGAACGCGCCCAGCTGGGCACGCGCGTCGACACCAGCCGCGGCCGCTCCCGCCCGCATGACGATGCCGAGCTGATCGCGACCGTGGTCCGCAACGTCCTGCCCTGGTACGCGGCCACGCTGGTCGCGGATCTCGCCCGCGCGGACCGCACGCCCGACTGGATGCCCGACGCACGCCCGCGGCTCCGCCCGGCCGAGTGGCAGCACAATCGCCCGAACCGTTGGGGCAAAGCCGCGGATGCGGCGGCGCTCGGCGCCGAGGGCTGGCAACCGATCCCGCGCAGGAACCGCAAGGGCGTGATCGTCCAGGACGCGGTGCGCTTCACGCCCTGCGTCTGGACCCCGACCCAGAGCCAGATCGCGGCGGCGCGGCGGGCTTACCTCGACTGGTGGGGCTATCTGCTGGAGGTGCAGGCGGCTTTGAAGGGGGAGGAGCTGGCGCAGATCAGCCTCACCGGGGACATGCCGCCAATGACACCCTGGCGATAGCGTCGTTCATTGCATGAGAAATGATTGCGGCGGGATGCTGGCAAGGTTTCTTGTTGACAGGTTTTTGTATCGAGATGCAACTTTAATTATGACTGATCGGAGCTTGAAAATGAAAGATTTCAAAGAGCAATTTATTTTTCGCAGGGTGGTTTGCGAGCTGGTCGATGTTTTCTCCTGGGTCGTGGTTCTTGGAGGTGTTGCAATCACTTTCGTGGGCTTCAGGGATGGCGGCTTTTACGGACATCTGTTGGGTGGATTTTATGGCAGCATGAACGAGCTTGCACAGCTGGGCTATGTTGAGGCTGAGCCTTCGATCTCGGCACGGCTTGTCGGTGCTATTCCAGGGGGAATCGTTATGGGTTCAGGCTTTTTCACCATGATGATGGCACACCAAGCAAAATCGACTTTAGATATTGCGGCTGTGGCTCGTGGAATGTTCGAGTTGGCACGGATGAAGGAGCCAGTGACGAAAGTCGGCCGGGACGAGCCAAGCGTTAGTCGCTCTTCTGAACGCGCCTCGGGCGTTTGACCGCTAGTTATAGAGCCAGCCAAACGCTTGAAACTCTATGCTTACGGCGCAGCCTTCAACAATATTCGGTAAGCCGAGAAGCACATCGACATGATGCTCAAGAACGGGGCGTGATCTTGGCTCCGGAAACTTTTTTCTTGACTGTAATCTGATCCCGTTGACATAGTGCCGTCACCCAACTTGCGCCCGGAGCGGAGACCCCGCCCCGGGCGCTTTGCGTTCCGGGACGGGCTCTCGCAGCCCGCTGGCAGAGAGGAACGGCATGAAGCTGACGGCAGGTGTCTCGTCCTCGGATCTGCGCAAGCTGGTGTCCCGGCTTCGGGAGGTGGAGCGCAAGCAGATGCCTTACGCGACGATGCTGGCGCTGAACGCCACCGGCGAGGCGGTTCTGGAAGAGAACAGGACGCTGATGCAGAAGGTGTTCGACCGGCCGACGCGCTGGACGCTGAATGCGTTCTTCCTGCGGCGGGCGACCAAGCGGAAGCCGGAGGCGACGGTCGAGCGCAAGGATGCCCCGCGCGGACGGCATTACCTCGAAGTCGAGGAGCGCGGCGGCGCCCGCCCGAAGACCGGGATCGAGCGGCTGATCATCGGCAATGTCGCCTATGAAGACCATATCGAGGCGGTGGTTCCGGCGCGGGGCGCCAGGCTCAACGCCCATGGCAACCTGCCCGCCGGTCAGATCCAGCGGGCGCTTTCCAATATCGGGGCGCAGCAGGACCGCGCCCAGAACAGCACCGACGGCTCGCGCAAGCGCAGCGCGCGGGCGGCGCGGTATTTCGTGCCGAAGCCCGGGCAGCTGTCGCCCGGGGTCTGGAAGCGGCAGGGCAAGCGGCTGACCAAGTTCCTGTCCTTCACCGACCGGCTGCCCCGCTACGGCGCGCGGTTCGACATGGAAGGCCATGGCCGGATCGTCGCCGCGCGCGAGATGCCGGGCCGGATGCGGGCGGCGATCAGGAAGGCCTTTTCCACCGCCAGATGAGCGCGGGTCCTTCCCGGAGGGGGATCGCACGGGGGTAATTCGCACCCCGGTGCCTGCATGTGTGTCTGAATTTTCGAAGCTGCGAGTGAGGGTTGTTGTTGTCATGACCGATCTGGCCGATCTCCGCCGCCTCTATCCGCTGCCCGAGGGGGTGGAGGACACCGCAATGAACCGCGCCCAGATCGCCCGCGCCCTCGATGTCAGCGACAACACGATCAGCAAATGGATCGCGCAGGGCATGCCGGTGCTGGAGGAAGGCGGGAACGGCCGGGAATATGCCTTTTCGCCGGCCGATTGCTACGCCTGGCGGAGGCATCGCGATGCCGGGGCGCGGGCGGCGAAGGCGGCGGCCGACCGCTCGGCCTCGCAGCTGGCAATGGCGTTCCGCAATCTCGACGAGGAGGATGCCAATGCCTCGGCCGGGCTGACCGCCAAGCAGATCGCCGAGGAGGCCGATGCCGATTACCGCTACCAGCGCGCGGCCGAGCAGCGCGGCGAGCTGACCCGGACGGCGCGGGTGCGCGATCTCTTCGAGGACATGCTGGTCGAGTTCCGCCGCACCATCACCACGCTGGTCGATTATTGCGAGATGGAGTTCTCGCTCGATCCCGAGGAGACCGCCAAGCTCGAGGCCCGCTGCGACGGGGCGCTGGTGCGGGCGCGCGGCAACCTGGAACAGGCCATCGGCCGGGGTGCGGCCGAACCGGTCGCGCTGCGGCGGGGCGACCAGGGCGAGATGGGGCTCTGAGATGGTGGTGATCCGCGATGCCCGGATCGGCGCGCTGCGCAGCTTCGCGCCGCTGCCGGGCCTGACCACGCCCGAGGAGATCCTGGCCGACGCGCTGCCGATGCTGGATCCGCCGAGCCGCCTGTCGGTGACCGAGGCCGCCGAGCGCTATATCAACGTGCAGGTCCAGGGCGCCTGGCAGGGCTTCGACCGGAGCGTGACCCCCTACATGGTCGAGCCCTCGGACGTGACCCAGTCGCGGCTCTTCAAGGTGGTGGCCTTCATGGGGCCGTCGCAAAGCGGCAAGACGATGATGCTGCAGACGGTGTCGCTGCATGCGGTGACCTGCGACCAGAACCCCACGCTGATCGTGCACATGTCGCGGCCCGAGCGGGACAAATGGGTCGAGGAGAAGCTCAACCAGCTGATCTGCAACAGCCCCGAGGTCTACAGCCGCCTCGGTCGCGGCCGCGACGACGACACCTTCAGCCGCAAGCGCTTTCGCGGCATGCGGCTGCTGATCGGCTATCCGACCCCGCAGGTGCTGTCGGGCGGCACCTACAAGACCGTGCTGCTGACCGATCTCGACCACATGCCGCTGGTGCTGGGCGGCAAGGACAATCCCGAGGGCGCGCCGGTCCGGATGGCGGTGCAGCGGATCAAGAGCTACCTCTCGCGCGGCTGCGTGCTGGCGGAATCCTCGCCCGCCTATCCGGTGACCGATCCGGGCTGGCAGCCCGATCCGGCCGTTCGCCGACCGCCTGGCCGGGTTCGAGGCCGGGCTCGACCGGCTGATCGCGGATCCCCTCGAGGACCGGATCCCCGACCGCACCTATGTCGCGATTCTGGACTGGGCCTATAATGTGGGCCTCGGCGCGGCCGCGCGCTCGACCCTGATCCGGAAGCTCAACGCGGGCGATCTGCGCGGCGCCTGCAATGAGCTCCCGCGCTGGCGTTTCGCGGGCGGCAAGGGCGTGCGGGGGCTTCTGATCCGCCGCAACAAGGCCCGGCAGCTCTGCCATGAGGGGCTCGACGGGATCCCGGCCGAGGTGCCGTTCCGCTGGGACGGCGCATGAGGGCGCTCCTCGCGGCGCTGCTGCTGGCCGGATGCGGCGGGCTGCCGGTCCCGCTCGGTCCCAACGTCGCCGCCAACGTCCAGGCCGGGGCCGAAAACGTGCAGGGCCAGAAGGTCGAGAACGCGCCCTCCATCGTGCGGCCGCGCGCCCGCGAGATCCGCCAGGAGCAATCCGAGAACCGCCTCCGCGCCGACCGCGTCGAGACCGTCATCGTCAATGTCATCCCGCCCTGGATCGTCCTGGTCGCCCTGATCGGCTGGATCGCGCCCTCGCCGGGCGAGATCGGGAGGCGGATCGGCGAAGCGGTCACGCGCCGCCGGACCTGAGAGTTCCCCCCGCTTTCGGGCGGGGGCAAGGCGGTGTTGGAGCACCGCCTCACCACGCAGCCCACGTCAACAGAAGCTGCGCCGACACCCGAGAGGGAATCTGTCGCCCGGCTCTCGCGAGAGCGGGCGGACCTAGAACAGGTTCCTGACATGAACGAAATGCGAAAAACCGTCCCCGCAACCCCCGTCGCCCCCTGGATGGGCGGCAAGAAGGCCCTGCACCGGCGGATCATCGAGCGGATCGAGGCGATCCCGCACCGGACCTATGTCGAGCCCTTCCTCGGCATGGGCGGGGTCTTCCTGCGCCGAAGCTGGCGCCCGCGTCTGGAGGTGGCGAACGATCTGAACGGCGAGATCACCAATCTCTTCCGCGTGTTGCAGCGCCATTATCCG
Source organism: Rhodovulum sulfidophilum DSM 1374 (assembly GCF_001633165.1). Taxonomy (NCBI): domain Bacteria; kingdom Pseudomonadati; phylum Pseudomonadota; class Alphaproteobacteria; order Rhodobacterales; family Paracoccaceae; genus Rhodovulum; species Rhodovulum sulfidophilum. The sequence goes on from NZ_CP015418.1 coordinate 3,058,398, forward strand.
CAGCTGATGGAGGTGATGCGGTTCCAGATCACCTCGCGCCGCGAATTCGAGCGGCTCCGCGCCTGCGATCCGGCCACGCTGACCGATCTGGAACGCGCCGCGCGCTTCCTCTACCTGCAGCGGCTGGCCTTCGGCGGGCAGCTCGGCGGGGTTTTCGCCGTGCAGCCTGGCTGCGGGCCACGCTTCAGCCTGGCCCGGATCGGCCCGCTGTTGGACGCCGCCCATGCCCGGCTCGACGGCGTCGTCTTCGAGAACCTGCCCTGGCAGGAGGTGCTGGCCCGCTATGACGGCCCGCAGGCGCTGTTCTATCTCGATCCGCCCTATTGGGGTGGCGAGGACGATTACGGCAAGGGGCTCTTCGACCGCGACCAGTTCGCCGAGCTGGCCGAGCGCCTGGGCCGGATCAAGGGCGCCTTCCTGCTGTCGATCAACGACCGGCCCGAGATCCGCGATCTGTTCGGCGCCTTCCGGATCGAGGAGGTGCGGCTGAATTACTCGGTCTCGAAGGGCGGCGCGACCGCCGCGCGGGAGTTGATCATCGCCAATCGCGAGGTCAGGGTGGGGCTCGTATGAGTTCCCCCGGCCCGGTCGGCGTTTAACCGGATCTTGGGGGCGCCCGGTAAAAGGTCCGTCCCATGCGCCGTCTCCTGTCCCTGCTTCTGCTGAGCCTGACGCTCCTGACCTGCGCGCCGGTCGCGCAGGCGCCCCAGAGCGTTGCACCGGCCCTGCCCTATCAGCGCGCGGCCTTCGGCTCGGGCTGGACCGATCCCGACGGCGACTGCCTCGATACCCGGGCCGAGCTGCTGGCGGCTCTCTCCACCGTGCCGGTGCGGCTCGCGCCCTCGGGCTGCTCGGTACGCCACGGCCGATGGTTCGCGCCCTATACCGGGCAGGTGATCACCGAGGCGGGCGATCTCGACATCGATCACATCGTGCCGCTGCGCTATGCATGGGGCCATGGTGCCGCCAGCTGGCCCGCCGCGAAGCGCGCCCGCTTCGCCCGCGATCCGGTCAACCTGCTCCCCGTCAGCGCCTCGGCGAACCGCTCGAAAGGCGCGCGCGGGCCGCTCGACTGGTTGCCGCCGGATCCGGGCTTCCGCTGTCAGTATGTGTTGCGGTTCCGGCGGATCGCCGCAAGCTACGGGCTTGTGCAGTCCGCCGCCGAGGAGCGGGAGCTGGTGGCGCTGACCGGGCGCCTGTGTGGGGCGTAATGGGCGGGAAGCTGACCTTCGCTGTACTTGGCATGAACGTCCGTAGAGCGCAGTTTGTTGACGTTAACTGGCGCGCCTAGAAACGTAGCCTGCTTCAAATTGCGGTTTACAAGCGCCCGGAAGTCAACGAACAATACTGACTCGGCACCCTCTCAATAAACGATGAAGTTTATTGCTTGCTGGGCGGGGTATCTTGTGGAGATAGAAATTTGACAAAAATTGGACTATACGTATATCAATTGGTCCTTTCTCGGTCTGATGATTACCAACGCATCCCATTCGACACTCACGGGCCGGGATCTCAGCCCTCGCAATTTATGAATACCTTCATCCAAGGGAAGCTCACAAACACGCAGAACAACAACATCGAGCGTAGCTGGAGGTTGAATCCACGCCCTCCAGAGGGCAGATCGTATGGTGGGCTAGTCGAGTATGGAACATTTGGCATCAGCTCAAAGATGCGCAGCTCAGGCGAGAACGATGTCCTGTTTGAGCGACGTAGCGATCACGTTGAAGAGATTCCGCTGTACTATCAAATCTGGATTCCTGAGAATGCGAACTTTGGATTTGCTGCCTTCCAGTCCTATCGAGATCGCTCTTGCGTTGGCCAGGTTCTGTCTTCATTCACTAAAGAGTACAACGATTGGAGCGGCAATACTCGTCTAACCGCTAGAAAAGTTATGCCTCCAGCCGAAGAAATGTACGCTCAAACTCCGGTGAAGAAGTTAATTCTTTCACGAAAGCGGGTGCCAAAAGATCGAGTCGATATTCTCCAAGACCTTCCGCCCGAGGAAGTAGACATCGAGCTTTCCATTTCCGCTCTTCGACGGAGAATGTTCGGCCGGTTCACGGACGTTGCACCTTTGATTGAAGCGGCAAATGGGACGGCCGCCATGGTGATCAACGGGATTGAATTCGACGAAGCAAGCGCGCTAATCAGTATCGGCGGAACGTACCGAAAAGTAGGCATTATCGGGCCTGAAAATACTGCTGGCGTGATTGACATCACTGATAATGTTGAACTTCAAGAGGACGGGCACCCACTTTATGAATCCTTGGAACGAGTCGCCACGCAAATTATCGTTGATTTTCGCGAGCAGTACGGCATGAACTGATGAAATTCAACATCCTTGGCGTTCTTAAGGCTCATATAAAGAGCCTGTCAGATTATCGAAATCAAAGAGTGTCAACCATGGACATTCTTGCCTTCTACTTTCTTCCAGCGCTTTTTGGATTCTCTCTTTTCTGGTTCTGCGTGGGTCTTGGAGATGAAGTTTTTGGCGTTTCTATTTCCGTATTTTCAATCTTTTCTGCGTTACTTTTCAGCGCGCAGGTTGCAATGTATGGTGTCTTTCGAGCAGATAGAAAGTTCAGCCAAGACCCAATAACTCAAGCAGGTGAGAAAGACAGGCTGGAAGAAGTCCGAGTATTGCTGAGGGAGATAAACACGAATATATCATACTTGATACTCGTATCATTTTCGTCTGTGACCATCTTCCTTGCTCTTTATGTATTGGATCTGCCAGAGAGGTTGGAGTCGGCGATTTTAGGATTTCTTTACCTTCACTTTTTGCTGACATTGTTGATGGTGATCAAGAGATCTCATGAGGTTTTTGATTCAGAATACGCCAAACCTCCAGATTAGTAGACCACCACAGCCCGGGACTAAAGATCTAGACTTCCAAATTTGTCGTGCAGCGCCGGACGCATACGTCGGCTTAGGGCTGGCTCCGGTCATCCGCTGCGCCTGGCATGAAGTTCGGCTCTGGGCCGGGGGCGTCATGCAGCACCGCCAGGCTGCTCATGCGGCCCACCGCAGCGCTGCATGACCGCTTGGAGCCCTTTTGACCAATAATGCACTGTGCACGAAAGGCCACTTAAGGACGCCTATCGCTCCGCCCGTCTTTGCCGCTCTTTGAAAGAATTGATTGGCCACTCAGTCGGCGTGAATATCTCGTGGAAATCCGTGCTAACGTTGCTTGCCATACGAGCAAGCAAACCAATCAGCCGGTGGGTGTTTCCGCGATTTTCACGCAGTAGATTACCCTCCACGGCGTCTTCATCGCCGCTTCGTTCGATGTATCTACGGTCTATGACTCCAGCGTTGTGTTCGTAGATGTGCCTTCGCTCCATCATGAGTCGGATGAATCTAGCATCCTTCTCCACAATTCCTTTAAGTGGGTTCATGTCAAAAATATCTTTTAAACGCTTAAACGTATCCGACTCAATATCGTGAAAGACCAACCTGGAAAGCGTTTCTTTCCGCGCGGGCTTCATCGGAATGCGGCGCACGAGTTGATTGGCGAAGTCACGGCAGGCTGCATCGAACGCCGATACGCTTTGGCCAACGGCTGCCTCTGGTTGCGCTTGTCCGTCATTTAGAGACTGCCTGATTTCCTCAAATCGAGCCGTGAGCATCTGGATATTATTTCGCCATCCGCACGCGGCGCAGTAGCCATAGAGGCCTCTGATATCGTTAAACTCTCCACATTGGTCGCACTTGTATCGCGTCTGTTGGGTCTGTGACGCATAGTAGAAGTCAGGCTTTGGCTCATCTGCGGCCTGCTTAACAAGGCTTTCCATGTCGATTTCAACTTGTCGCTCTGTCCCCTTCGCATCGGGCGCCGCAAGTTCTTCCTTCAACCTCTCCGCAAGGTGAGCAAGGAACTTCATCTGTGCCGGAGTGAGAAATTCAAATGCTGCCGCTCTCAAGCCACAGTATGGGCAGGTCTGCGGATAAATTGCCGCGTGGTTTCCATTGCGGAAGTAGCCACTACAGCACGGGCATTGATGACCCCAACATCCAAGTGAGTCAGACCCAAGAATTGCCGGGACGCACCCTTCCGGTAGCGGCGGATCAAACGGTTGTGCAATTCCCCCCATTTTGAAATCAGAAACCGGAATTCCATGAGGCAGTAAGATATAGATACCAGCGGCAGCCATTGGCCCTGGTCTGCGGCTAACAATCCCAAACGCAGCGCTCTTTCTTCCTTCGTCATCGCATGCGATATTGATGGTGGTGTTCGCACCACAATGCGCGACCTCTTTGAAATCCTGTTCGTAATACGCCAATGTTTGCCCGGTTCATTCACAGAAGCTACTGTTGCTTCGCCGGGATAGTAGCTTGTCGGCAACGCATGGGCTATCGGTAACTTGTTTTCTATAAGGGGCCGGGAGCAGTCGTTAGCAGTTCTGATCGCACTGGCGGCTTCATCCGCTCTCCGGACCTTGGCGGCCTGAGTGCATGCTGCAGCGGGGATGAACGGTCGCTTTCGTGAGCCGCAGGCGGTTCGGGCTTGGGGCGTCGAACGGCGGCTATCGGCAGAGAGCGACCAAGTGGGGGTGCCAGGCGCTCAAGCGCCACGCCGCGTCGCCGCCGGTCAGCTCCGAGGCCTTAGCTGAGCTCAGCAAGTAGTCCGTTATAGAAGCTCTTCACATGAGCAGACCGATCTGCTGCCAAGCGTGCGCCGGTCATCGTTTGAAACCCGCGCTCAAGCTTCATCAGCTTGGTCTGAAAATGGTCCAGTGCGAAGAGGTCCTCGTCCAGGGGCCGATCATTTGCAGCTGGATCGACGGCATCGCAGATCGAAGCTTTCCTGAGGCCGGCGATGTAGAAGCAGCGCGCCACGCCAATGAAGCCGATGGCGTCAAGTCTGTCAGCATCCTGAAGGATCTTGGCTTCCAGGCTGGCCGGAGTAACACAGGCGGAAAAGCTATGAGCTTCGATGGCATGGCAGACCTGGTTGATCCGGTCGTCGCTCCACGCCATGCCAGTCAGAACATCACGTGCCTTCGCCGCAGCAAGACGTGATGCCATGTGGCGCTGCGAGGACCCCTTGTCGATCCAGATGCAGTCGTGCAGCAGGGTTGCGGCAAGCAGGATCTCAATGTCGCCCCCCTCTTCGCTGGCAATCCTCTCGACATTGCGCCAGACTCGAAGCAGATGTGCCTCGTCATGCGCTCCGTCTCTCAGATCGAAGGCATGGGGTAAAAGTGCCTTGGCAACATGAGGCTTGGGAAACTGGTCTTGTATCTGCTTGTCCGCGTGGGTGCACATTGTCTTCTGATATCTGCGGATGGCGGGTTTGTTCCGCTCTGCCGACCTTCTTCCTCCGAAGATGCTGCGCCATGGATGGATGGCCGGTCTGGCGAAGCTGCGGCGCGGCATCGGCGTGGTGATTGGAAGGCAACTAAGGGCCGCACGCTGCGCTCGGCGAGAACGGCGGCTAAGGTGTAGCCACCATCAGTCCTGACACCCCTGGTCCCAATATCTGATGTCTCTTGCCTGCGCCGAGATGAAGATTTTGCTCCATTCACCATACCTTCCGTAGGACCTGCTCTTTCGTCGTACCGCTCCACAAGCATTCGAGCTAGTCAGGTCAGGCATGCCGCATTACCAGAAGGAGAGTATAGAAAGCTAATGGATGGATATCGTGAAGAAAGTACTCTCAGGCATTTGTATCCCGCTCATCTTGAGCGGCTGCATGGTCGACCCGGTGCCTTCTATTGACCTGATGAAAGGCAGTGGGAGCGTCAACCGCGCTGTGGATGGGAGGACCGCATTTCGCTACGTTGTAAGTGCGGACGCCTACAACGGCGTTGTCAACGCACCTGATGAACTTCGAAAGCAACACGAGTGGCTTATTGGAAGCTACCTCGGCGAGGGGGGGCATTGCCCAAATGGTTATCAAATCACTAATGCTTCTCTGGACAGTGCTGTGGGTGCATACGTCTACGAGGGCATTTGCCGCTAACCGACACACGCCAGGGCCATAGGATTTCAGTCTTGGATGAGGCGCCGCATTTGTCGGAACCGTCGTGTCATTCGTTAGTCAAGAAGGTTAAGTAGACAGCCTAGGTACGGGGCGACGCCGTGCCGGTGCCAACCAGCCGCTAGCCGCTGTCCTTGGTGCAGGTGCAGGTGCAGGTGACGCTGGGGCACGACCGGCAGCTCTGGGCTGCCTGCGGTCATCCGCCGCGCCCTGCGCGAACGTCTGCTATCGGCAACGAGCGCCCAAGTGGGTGCCGCCAGGCGCTCCAGCACCATGCTGCGCCGCCGCATGTCGGCTTTGAGCCCAAACCGACCGATGCGGCTCGAAGCACGAATGTCGGCTTCCCGAAGATCAAAACGGATCGCTAGCAGCGCTTCCAATGCTTTGCTATTAGGTGGCAATGGACCGGACGAATACCAAAACAGTAAGAAAACAATACCATTCTCGCCAAGTGGGGTCGGATCGGCACGTATGGGACGTGCATCGGCTCATGCGCGCTGCACGCGATATCGAGGTGCAAACTGTTCCGGTGAGTGATATTGCCGAAACAGACGAGAATTGGTGGTACGGTGATGCAAACGCCGTGCCGACACCGCGCTCAATTGCTTCTCACGTCGCTTTGATCAACGAAGTCGATCCACTTCATCCCGTTATCCTCTGCGCCGAAGGACGACTGATGGATGGCATGCATCGTGTTGTGAAAGCGATAGCGGAAGGGCGAACTCATGTGCCCGCCGTGCGGTTTTCCAGGACACCCGACCCCGACTTCGTGAACGTGGCTCTTGATGAGCTGCCGTACCCGGACGAAGTGGTCTAATCAGGCACCGCCAAAGGGCACTGAAAATTTGTGCAAGCGGTCATTCGACAGCCAAGCGGCAAAGTCCACTCCGTCCCGCTCTCCGGACCTTGGCGGCCTGAGTGCATGCTGCAGCCGGGATGAACGGCCGCTTCCGTGATCGGCGGGCGGCGCGCCCTTGGGGCATCGAACGTCTTGTGTGGATGGCTCCCGCATAGCAAGTCGTAAATGATCTCGCGCACCTTTTCAGAAGCAGTCTTGTGTCCGGCCTGTTTGCGCGGTTCACACCGCTGGCCCTGATGGGATCCGCAGATCAGGTTCCTATCTGCTTTGCGGGCAATTTCGCCCGGGACATTCGGCGGAGCTTCCTGATCGTTGCGGCTGAAGGGTACACCATCACATCGTCGGTCTTGCTATCTCGCTGTTTCGGTATGTCTCAGGCTGTGTGAGGTCGGTAGGATTCGTTCCTGGTCAGCACCGCCCACATGATCCGCGCCGTCTTGTTCGCCATGGCGACGGTCGCGAGCCGGGCAGGCTTCCTCTGCAGCAGCTTCGTCAGCCAGGGATCGGCACGCTCCGGATGGTTGGAGACCTGCCGCACACGCGATGTCATGCCGACGACGATAAGCTGACGCAGATACCGATCGCCCATCTTGGTGATCTTCCCTAAGCGCTCCTTGCCACCGCTGGAGTGGTTGCGCGGTGTCAGACCAAGCCACGCCGCAAATTCCCGCCCACTCTTGAACTGGTGACCCGATCCGATCGTGGCGGCCACGGCCGAGGCGGTGACCGGCCCAACTCCGGGAATGCTCTGCAGGAGTTGCGCCTGGCGGCTGAGACGAGCCTGGATACGCATCGTGATCTCGTACCAGCGAAAGCGGTTGTGGAGCTCGACCAGCTGACGGCTGAGGACCCGCAGAACGTCCTGGGCGAGCTCGGGGAACCCGGACTGCTTGCCCTCGATGATCCCTTTCGCAAAATCGATGGCCCGCGCGACGCCCCGAGCGATGGCGATCCCGAACTCCGCGGCCATCCCGACCACCACCGTCGCCACCCTGGCCGAGGCCCCGGGCTTTGCCGGAACCGCCACCGGCTGCAGCGCGGCGGGCGGCGTGCTGGCGATGGCGCCGGGCGAGACCCGCGCGCGCTATGCCTTCGCGGGCCGGATCGATCTGGGCGCGGTCCAGCCGGTGCGGCTGATCTCGGATATCGAGCTCCTGATCTCGGAGGCCCGGGACCTGTTCTGGGAGCCCTCCGGCACGGCGATGTGGACGCCGCCCGATGCGCGGCTCTGGCTCGGCTCGACGGATGCCTATGGCGATGTCGATCTGCAGGTCTCGGTTACCGATGACGCCCCCGACGCCGCCCGCTGGGGGCCCTGGCAGAGCTTCGATGCCGCCGACTACTCGGGCCGGGCCTTCCGCTTCCGCGCGGTCCTGGGCGTCGAGAGCCCCGATTACACCATCGGCATCACGGGCCTGACCGTGACCGCCCTCCAGGCCGCATGAGGATGACATGACCCAAGCCACCTATCTGCTCGACACCGGCCATACCAAGGCCCAGGCCTTCGCCATGCTGCAGGGCGTGCTTTCCGCGATCCAGAGCGGCAATGCCGGGGCCACCCCGCCCGCCGAGACGGCGGCCGGCATGCTCTGGGTCGATACCGACGCCCGCGCCCTGAAGATGCGCAATGTCCCGAACAATGGCTGGATCACGCTGGGCTCCTTCGCCTCCGGCAGCTTCGTTCCGGCCGGGGTGAACCAGCTGACCGAGGCCCAGGCGAAGGATGCGTTTTCCGACATCTACGGCGCGGTGACCGGGGCGATCCTGCGCGCCGCGATCCTGGCCCACGCCCCCGACGCTGTGATCCCGGGCTGGCACCCTTTCGACATGGTCCGGCCCGGCGACGGCGCCACCGGCCTGATCTGGAGCTACGACAAGGCAGGCAGCATCCAGAACGTGGAGACGCCCGAGTTCGAGGACGGATACGAATATGCGCTGGTCTTCGAGGCCGTCGCCACCAACAAGACCACCTCCACACTGCAGATCTCGGTGCGGCCCGAGGTCACCGGCACCTGGTCGCCCTTCACGTCCTTCCCCGGGGCGGGCTTCCGCAGGGATGACGTCTGTTCCGGCATGCTGCGGCTGCCCATGCCGCGCCAGCCCCGGCTGGTCCATGGCTGCATCTGGGACGCGCCGCTGAAGGCCGGGATGGAGGATCTTGCCGTCCCGACCGGCGCCCCCGAGGCCTCGGCGCTGAGTGCCGTCCGGGTCCGCTGGGCCGAGGGCGGACGCATCAACGAGGTCTTCCGCACCGGCCGCGTCCGCCTGTTCAGGCGCCGCGAACACCTCACCGGCTGATCTGCCCTCCCATGACGAGGCCCGCCATGACCGTCACCAACACCGCGCGCGCCCATCCGCCGGAGGCCCCATGCAGGAACTGACCACGCAGATCCGGGACTGGTGGGCGGTGATGCTCTCGCTGCTCGGGCTGGCCGTCTGGTCGGTACGGCTCGAGGCCCGGGCGCGGACCAATACCGCCGCGCTCGACCGCGAGACCGCCCGGCTCGCCGAGGAGATCCGCGCCCTCGAGGCCCGCTGGCAGCGGCAGCGCGCCGAAGATCTCGCCGCCCGCCAGCGCGACCGCGAGGAGACCAACGCGCTGCTGCGCGAGCTTCGCGCCGACATCAAGACCGTCCTGCAGCGCGTCCCGCGCTGAGCTATTCCCCCGAAAGGAGCCCCAAATGCACCTCGTGCCCCACTGGCGCGCGCTGATCCGGCGCGCCTGGTCGATCCGTCTCATCCTGATCGCGGGCCTGCTCTCGGGCTGTGAGGCCGGGCTCTCGCTCGCCTCGCCCGATCTGCTGGGCATCCCGCGCGGCCTCTTTGCCGGGCTGTCGGCGCTGGTGACCGCGGCCGCCTTCGCCGCCCGGCTGATCGCCCAGAGGATGGAGTGAACCGATGCGCAGGATCCTGAAACGCGGCGCCGCCGCCACCGCCCTCGCGCTCAGCTTCGTCGGTGGCAATGAGGGCCTGAAGACAGAGGCCTATCTCGACATCGTCGGCATGCCGACCGTCTGCTTCGGCGAGACCCGGGGCGTCGCGCTCGGCGACAGCTACACGCCCGCCGAGTGCCGGGCGATGTTCGCCGGGAGGCTCGCGGAGTTCGAGGCCGGGCTCGACCGGCTGATCGCGGATCCCGTCGAGGACCTGATCCCGGCCCGGAGCTATGTGGGCATTTTGGACTGGGCCTATAATGTCGGGCTCGGCGCGGCTGCGCGCTCGACCCTGATCCGCAAGCTCAATGCGGGCGATCTGCGCGGCGCCTGCGACGAGCTTCCGCGCTGGCGCTTCGCGGGCGGCAAGGGCATTCGCGGCCTCCTGATCCGCCGCAACAAGGCCCGGCAGCTCTGTCATGAGGGGCTCGACGGCGTTCCGGCCGACGTGCCGTTTCGCTGGGACGGCGCATGAGGGCGCTCCTCGCGGCGCTGCTGCTGGCCGGATGCGGCGGGCTGCCCGTGCCGCTCGGGCCAAACGTCGCCGCCAACGTCCAGGCCGGGGCCGAAAACGTCCAGGGCCAGAAGGTCGAAAACGCGCCTTCCATCCTTCGGCCCCGCGCCCGCGAGATCCGCCAGGAGCAATCCGAGAACCGCCTCCGCGCCGACCGCGTCGAGACCGTCATCGTCAATGTCATTCCGCCCTGGATCGTGCTGGTCGCCCTGATCGGATGGATCGCCCCCTCGCCCGGCGAGATCGGGCGGCGGATCGGCGAAGCGGTCAGGGGAAGGCGATCATGAGAAATACAACCATAAGGCGAGTTATCTATAATACAGACAACCTTTGGTTAGGGTATCCGCTATAACAACGGAACTGGCCAGGCAAGGGCCCACTAAACTTATCAAAGAACTGAAACTAAATTAGACCCTCGCAGGCCCAACGCCCGCGGGGGTCGCCCCGTTCTCGCGTGCCCGCTTGGGGGTGCCACCCTTTCCTTCTCTCACGCAACTGAATTCCCCCCGCTTACGGGCGGGGGCAAGGCGGTGTTGTAGCACCGCCTCACCACGCAGCCTGCGTCAACAGATGCTGCGCCGACACCCGAGAGGGAATCTGTCGCCCGGCTCTCGCGAGAGCGGGCGGACCTAGAACAGGTTCCTGACATGAACGAAATGCGAAAAACCGTCCCCGCAACCCCCGTCGCCCCGTGGATGGGCGGCAAGAAGGCCCTCAACCGGCGGATCATCGAGCGGATCGAGGCGATCCCGCACCGCACCTATGTCGAGCCCTTCCTCGGCATGGGCGGGGTCTTCCTGCGCCGAAGCTGGCGCCCGCGTCTGGAGGTGGCGAACGACCTGAACGGCGAGATCACCAATCTCTTCCGCGTGTTGCAGCGCCATTATCCCCAGCTGATGGAGGTGATGCGCTTCCAGATCACCTCGCGCCGCGAGTTCGAGCGGCTCCGCGCCTGCGATCCGGCCACGCTGACCGATCTGGAACGTGCCGCGCGCTTCCTCTATCTGCAGCGGCTGGCCTTCGGCGGGCAGCTCCGCGGGGTTTTCGGCATATCGCCGAACAGTGGGCCTCTGTTCAGCCTGGCCAAGATCGGCCCGCTGCTCGACGCCGCTCATACCCGGCTCGACGGCGTGGTCTTCGAGAACCTGCCCTGGCAGGACGTGCTGGCCCGCTATGATGGCCCGCAGGCGCTGTTCTATCTCGATCCGCCCTATTGGGGTGGCGAGGACGATTACGGCAAGGGGCTCTTCGACCGCGACCAGTTCGCCGAGCTGGCCGAGCGCCTGGGCCGGATCAAGGGCGCCTTCCTGCTGTCGATCAACGACCGGCCCGAAATCCGCGATCTGTTCGGCGCCTTCCTGATCGAGGAGGTGCGGCTGACTTACTCGGTCTCGAAGGGCGGCGCGACCGCCGCGCGGGAGTTGATCATCGCCAATCGCGAGGTCAGGGTGGGGCTCGTATGAGTTCCCCCGGCCCGGTCGGCGTTTAACCGGATCTTGGGGGCGCCCGGTAAAAGGTCCGTCCCATGCGCCGTCTCCTGTCCCTGCTCCTGCTGAGCCTGACGCTCCTGACCTGCGCGCCGGTCGCGCAGGCCCCGCAGAGCGACGCACCGGCCGCGCCCTATGAGCGCGCGGCCTTCGGCTCGGGCTGGACGGATCCCGACGGCGACTGCCTCGACACCCGGGCCGAGCTGCTGGCGGCTCTCTCCACCGTGCCGGTGCGGCTCGCGCCCTCGGGCTGCTCGGTGCGCCACGGCCGCTGGTTCGCGCCCTATACCGGGCAGGTGATCACCGACGCCGGGGATCTCGACATCGATCATATCGTGCCGCTGCGCTATGCGTGGGGCCACGGCGCCGCCAGCTGGTCGGCCCAGAAGCGCGCCCGCTTCGCCCGCGATCCGGTCAACCTGCTGCCCGTCAGCGCCTCGGCGAACCGCTCGAAAGGCGCGCGCGGGCCGCTCGACTGGTTGCCGCCGGATCCGGGCTTCCGCTGTCAGTATGTGCTGCGGTTCCGGCGGATCGCCGCAAGCTACGGGCTTGTGCAGTCCGCTGCCGAGGAGCGGGAGCTGGTGGCGCTGACCGGGCGGCTGTGTGGGGCGTAGGGCGGTGAGCGGACTTTCTCTGCAGGCGAAAAGCGGTTCAGCATCACCGGCGGGAGCAGACATTCAAAGTGCTCAGGACCTCATCTCGGCTAAGTTCAAAAAATCGGGCGAATTGTGGACATTCGCTGCATGTCTTTATGATTGAGGTGCAGCAACCGGAACCGGGCTTACAACATTTGAACTCATGCGCTACCGTACGGCCCGAAGGCAAGGGCGAGACTTACTTGGAGAGGTTGTTTGATCAATTTTAGAAAAGGGAGCAAAGACGAGTTCGCGAAGCTCCCCCCTGAAGCAGGCTTTGACGAGCGCGCTGAAGTTATTCGGCGGCATCTGGCAGAGGTATTTGGCTCCAAAAACCTGTCTTTCCTCATTGGCTCAGGTTGCTCGTCTTACACACACGAAAACAATGAGCTTGGCATTCCGACCATGGGGCCGCTCGCGGCAGAGTTTCAAACGATACTCAAAACTATGCCTGGCCTCCCGGGATTTAATTCATTTGTGACTGTTGAGCAACGGGCTGCGCTCAACGACACGCTCGGTATCGAGCTTACAAACGGAGATTTCGGCAAGAACCTCGAGCGGATGATGGAAGCGCTGATGACGGCGCAGCAATTTTGCAAGACGAGCACTAATACGGATTTCCAGGAAGCGCTCAAAACCGTCGAGGCTGTTATTTCGGGCGTTAAGGGTTTCATCCTTCAGAAATGCAGCGAAGGAATGTTTGCAAAAGGCGACGAAACAGTCGTGACACTCTATCGGCGCTTTTATCAGTCGTTGGCTACACGATCCCGTGGGCTTGCGCCACCTTGGGTCTTCACCACCAACTACGACCTCTTCAACGAAAAGGCGATGGACCGATCAGGCATTCCCTACTCAAATGGTTTCTCGGGCACGGTCGAACGCCGCTTCAACCCAGCCACGTATCGCCGTGCTTTGGCTGAGCAGCTCGATATTTCCTCTAAGAGGTGGGCGGCAGTGGACGGATATGTGTATTTCTGCAAGCTTCACGGATCCGTAAATTGGACGGAGGAAGAGACAGGCCTTTTCCCAATCCGGGAGTCTGCTGGAAGGCTCGATCCCACCGAAGATCGCGTCATGATCTATCCGACACCATCTAAGCAGACAGCGAGCTTTGGCTCGCCCTACTCGGACATGTTCCGCGAATTCCAACGTCAGATCGTTCAAGATCAGAGTGTCCTCTTCGTCATGGGCTTCAGTTTTGGGGATGAGCACATCAACAACATTATCTTTCAAGGGCTGACCCTCCCGGGCTTCCGCTTGATCGCCTTCCTCAACCCAGAAGACACCAACAATCCTGTAACTAAAGAGCTCGCGGCATTAGGAGACCCAAGGATTTGGTTCATCTGGGGCAGCGACGAGGAGACGGGAAAGAAGGCGCACTACTTCGACAGTATCGTGCAGGACTTGATGCCAACGAGCGCTGACCAGAAAGAAGAGCAGGCCATCGAAAAGGTCTTCAAGAAGCTGCTTTCGAAACAGCAGGATGGCAACAATGGCGAGAGATGATGCAAGCCGCGCCATAGGCAAGATCGTTAGCGTTTCAGCGGATCGTCTGGTTGTCGAGCTGCATAGGGGCAGCGACAACTTCACAGTCGTTGGCTTTGATGATGTCCACTATGTCGCGACCCTCGGGTCATATCTCATGGTGCCGACCCAATCCGAGTATGTCGTCTTGGAGGTTATCGGTCTCAGGGAAAAGGATTTTTCGCCAGCCTATGGCAACGGCCCAGAAATGGACAAAGCCACAGCGGCAAAGTTCTTAGACGTGGTTCCGGTCGGCTCCATGCCTGTCCAGGGCGGCTCCTTCAAATTCGGTGTCTCGACGTTTCCCCCGCTTTATGCAGACGCCCTTTATGCGCGCGATGAAGACTTGGACCGCATCTTCAACGTGGAGCAACCGGCAGATCGGCAGACAAAGATCGACGCTGAGGGCGCTGAAAAGGAGGGAGCGGTCCCCCATACTATCGAGATAGGCACCTCGGCCGTGTTCAAAGACTACCCTGTTAAAGCGCAGATTGATGCCCTGTTTGGGGGACACGTCGCCGTCCTTGGCAATACTGGAAGCGGAAAATCTTGCACTGTTGCCTCGATTTTCCAGTCTGTCTTCATGAAGCCAGACGCCTTCGGCGCGCTTGGCGCGTCTTTCGTGATCTTCGATGTCAACGGCGAGTATCGACAAGCGCTCGACAACCTAACGCTGTCTATCAATTCAAGCTTTCTCAAAGCCACCGACCCAGGTGAAGAGATCGGGGTTTCCAGGAGGAGTCTCTTAGGGAACGAAGAAGTAAGCCGCTTCCGACTGCCGCATTGGTTCATGACGGTCGATGAATGGGCGCTTCTGTTGCGCGCCAGCGAGCGGTCGCAGCAGCCCGCTCTTCGCACAGCTCTCGGTCTAACTACACTTTTCGCTGAGCAGGAAAGTGGTATCGTCGAGGACGCCGCTGGCATTTCTGAAATAAGAAATCACGTGCTCGCCAAGACTTTGCTGGCAATTCTTCAGACCGATGCCAGCAGTCCAAGTAAATCAGATCGCCTCGTCGCGATTCTTGCATCCTTCAGAACGGATGAGATCAGCATTCCGCAGATCAGGCATCAACTAGGAGTTAATTACGGCTCCTTAGCCGATGCCATCGGCTTGTCTGAATTCCTTTCTGAGTTTGTTCAAGACGAGCCTGTGTTGCCTACATATGCAAATAAGCCGTTTTCCTTCGAGCGGTTACAGGCGGCGCTCGACCTCGCGCTTCACTATGAAGAGGCAAACGGAAACAGGCAGATTAGAGACTACTGCTCCCAGATGGTGACACGCTTGAAGTCGATTTCTGACAACCCAGAATTCGAATTCCTAAGGGCCTCTGTCGAGGAATTAGAAGAACACGATAGGGAGCCAACCCATTTCGTGGATCGACTCTTGGGCATTGCCAGAGACGGAGGGCGCTACCGGAAAGAGCGGCAGCTTTGCATCATCGACCTGAACGATGCTTCTGACGAGATCATCGAACTCGCCTCTGCCGTTGTTGCACGGCTGATCTTCGACCGAATGCGCCGCGCAACACCCAGAAACAAGATGCCTGTCCATCTGATCCTCGAAGAGGCGCACCGCTACATCTCAGAGCGCCCAAGCCGCTTCGCCATTGATGCTGGCATCACCTTCCAGCGGATCGCCAAGGAAGGTCGAAAATACGGGGCTTTCTTGATCGTCGCCTCGCAGCGACCAAGCGAGCTCTCGAAGACAGTTTTATCGCAATGCAACAACTTCATCGTTCATCGCATCCAAAACCCTGACGATCTTTCGCAGATCAAACAGATGACGCCCTTCATCTCGGAAACAGTTCTGAAGCGGTTACCATCTCTGCCCAAACAGCATGCACTGATCTTCGGAAGCGCAGTGAAAATCCCAACCACCTTCCGTGTCAGAGATGCGGATCCCACGCCGAACAGCGATGACACACAGGTTCGCGACCTTTGGTATGTCCCCCAGAATCCGAGTTTGCATTGGAAAGTTTAGCTTCTTCGACGTCCATACCTGAAAATATGTAGCACGAGAGTTCACTGAATGCTTCACCATGGATAAAGGTCCGGTTTGACGGGCTGCGTCGCAGCATCAGATGACGAAGGCGGACGGCAAGTTCGGGCCGGCAGCGACAGGGCACCTGACCAGAGCCTTTGGCCTGGCCCGCCGCACGTCTGCTCGGAGCCCTTTCCTGCCAATAAACGTCGGCGTATAGGCGCAAACATCAACAAGGGATAAGTCATGAAAATCTGGGGACGTGACAATTCAACCAACGTTCGCAAAGTGCTGTGGTGCGCGGAAGAGCTGGGTTTGCAATACGAGCATGTCCCCGCAGGTGGCGCTTTCGGCCTTGTGTCCACACCGGAGTTTCGTGCGCTCAACCCAAATGGACTTGTTCCCTGTCTCCAGGAGGGATCGCTGGTACTCTGGGAATCCAATGCCATCGTCCGATACCTCGCCCGGCAGTATGGTGACGGTGAGTTTGCCCCGGCGGATGCACGAACCTGGGCTGTTGCCGACAAGTGGATGGACTGGGCGTCCCTTTCATTCGCTGTCCCCTTCCGCGATCTGTTTTGGAATCTGGTTCGTTGCACGCAGGAGGCGCGCGATGAAACAGCGATGCTGCGAGGACAGAAACAGTGTGCCGATTTGATGAGAGTCGCGGACGAGGCTCTCGCCGAGAGACCATGGTTGTCTGGGGAAATCCTGGGGATCGGAGATATCCCGCTGGGCTGTATTGCCTATGCTTGGTTCAATATGCCCATCGAGCGCCCCGGCCTGCCTGCGCTTGAGTCGTGGTACGACCGCCTGTCGCAGCGCGAAGCCTATCGCAAGGCAGTTATGACAGAATTGACCTGATTTGCAGGGAGCGGCAGCTTTGTCCGCCTACCTGACGTTCGTTGCCCGCCAATGCTGCGCATAACCGCGGAGGTCCGCTTCGGGGAAGCTGCGCCGCGGCAGCCGACGGTGTCGCAAAGGTCCGCTCCGGGCCGGAAGCGACGAGTACGGTGGCGGCGGGGAGCGGACGTTCGAGGCCTTCGCCCATTATCGCGCGGGCTTCCCCGAAGCGGACCTTCGGGACGCTGTCGCCTGCAGGTGGCGGGAAGTGTGCTGAAGAGCAGTCCCGGCTTATGATCGCGAAGAAGTCCTAGGTCTTTAGAGCCCCTGGCCGTGGCCACCGAATCCGAAGGCTGGCATCGCCTTCGGCCGGACGCTTTGCGCGCGGTCAAATGGCGTGCAAGGCGGTGATTGAGAAAAAAGCGCATCTGCGGAATACTCTTTCGTATTGATTTGCGATTTTGGCACGATCCGGGGGATCTCATGAAGCTTTGCATCGAAGCCCGCGACGGGCAGCCGACCTTCGCCGCATCTGGTGCGAACGCTCGCTTTCTGGGGGGCTTGTTTTGTTCACGCTTCAACGCAAGCCAGACCAAAACAGACTATCAGATCACCGTGATGATGGCACTGCATCCGCGTATTTGGCTAAAAAACGGAGTCATGCTCGCCCGCACTGCACAACGGTTGCCCGCGCAGCTATGGTTTGCGCTGAAGAGGAGGCAGCAATGACAATTCGCGCTGGCAAATATTTCCATGCGGCGAACATTTTAGTCGCTGCAGTAGGGGCAGCCACGGGCACAGGCACCATCGCCGTGGCAGGTTCCACGATGTCTGGGGTCGGTTCATTGCTCGAGCTTGCCAAGAACTGGCCGAACAGCACTGACAGTATTGTCCGCAGTGTGGAACAGGAACTTGTAGAGGCACTTAAGGACACCCACCTGTCCGAAACACAGCGTCGGCTGGTTCCTCAAATGATCGAGGGGGCGGCGATATCGGCAGAAACAATCATGGCCTGCGCCCGCGACGCCGATACGATAACGGAACAGTTGCTGAAGGGTTGCCCGGCCGATCCCAGTCATCGGAACGCCACTGCGCAGGACGGTTTTCGTCGGGTGGTCGCACCGATAGTGCGTCGATTGCTTCTCGATCCATCAATCTGCGATACCCTGCGCCCGGCGCATGAGATGGCAACGGCGCAAATTCTGGCCTGCCTGCAGGCTAAACAGAAGCTTCAGACCTCAATGCTTGAGGAGCAGACGCAAGGCATTAGCCAGATAAGGGACATGCTGTTTTCTCTGCTGACCGACCGGGACACCACCGCAGATGTCTTGGTCGCCTTGCGTGCCATGGGAAACAGCCTTCCCTCCCTGCCCGAGATCAGCGCAAATATCGAGGCGGCATTGAAAACGGGCGATACCCTCACCGCCCGTGCGAGCTTGGATCAGGCGCTCGCCTATGCGGAAGGGCACCGCCACAAAGCGGCCACGGCAAAGGCGGAGGCTGAGCGCCAGCACAAGGATGCCGCTGATGCCGAAGCGCGGCTGATTCTGCTCGACGCGGAGTTAATTTGGAAGGCGAAGAACCGGTTGGGGGCACTGCGGCGTTTAAAGGAAGCGCATGGCGCCGCCGCCACCCCGGCCCTCCGCGACGAAATAGACGTGCTGCAAGTGCGTCGGTTCAACCTAACTATTCATCTTCAACAGAATTTCATGCAAGCCCTTGCTATTGCTCGCACCACCGGGATGCCGGAGTATGATGTAGTCACCTTCTCGACTCTCATCGCCAAGGCCCCGGATTTCGCCCAGGCCGAGGCCGTGCGGGCCGAGATGGTGGCGGCGGGTGTGAAACCGAACGAGGTCACCTTCAACACTCTCATCGCCAAGGCCCCGGATTTCGCCCAGGCCGAGGCCGTGCGGGCCGAGATGGTGGCGGCGGGTGTGAAACCGGACGAGGTCACCTTCAACACTCTCATCGCCAAGGCCCCGGATTTCGCCCAGGCCGAGGCCGTGCGGGCCGAAATGGTGGCGGCGGGTGTGAAACCGGACGAGGTCACCTTCAACACTCTCATCGCCAAGGCCCCGGATTTCGCCCAAGCCGAGGCCGTGCGGGCCGAGATGGTGGCGGCGGGTGTGAAACCGGACGAGGTCACCTTCAACACTCTCATCGCCAAGGCCCCGGATTTCGCCCAGGCCGAGGCCGTGCGGGCCGAGATGGTGGCGGCGGGTGTGAAACCGGACGAGTTCACCTTCTCGACTCTCATCGCCAAGGCCCCGGATTTCGCCCAGGCCGAGGCCGTGCGGGCCGAGATGGTGGCGGCGGGTGTGAAACCGAACGAGTTCACCTTCTCGACTCTCATCGCCAAGGCCCCGGATTTCGCCCAGGCCGAGGCCGTGCGGGCCGAGATGGTGGCGGCGGGTGTGAAACCGAACGAGGTCACCTTCAACACTCTCATCGCCAAGGCCCCGGATTTCGCCCAGGCCGAGGCCGTGCGGGCCGAGATGGTGGCGGCGGGTGTGAAACCGAACGAGGTCACCTTCAACACTCTCATCGCCAAGGCCCCGGATTTCGCCCAGGCCGAGGCCGTGCGGGCCGAGATGGTGGCGGCGGGTGTGAAACCGGACGAGTTCACCTTCTCGACTCTCATCGCCAAGGCCCCGGATTTTGCCCAGGCCGAGGCCGTGCGGGCCAAGATGGTGGCGGCGGGTGTGAAACCGGACGAGGTCACCTTCTCGACTCTCATCGCCAAGGCCCCGGATTTCGCCCAGGCCGAGGCCGTGCGGGCCGAGATGGTGGCGGCGGGTGTGAAACCGAACGAGGTCACCTTCTCGACTCTCATCGCCAAGGCCCCGGATTTCGCCCTGGCCGAGGCCGTGCGGGCCGAGATGGTGGCGGCGGGTGTGAAACCGAACGAGGTCACCTTCAACACTCTCATCGCCAAGGCCCCGAGCCATTTGGCTGCGATGAGGCTATGGCGCGACATGCTGCGCAAAGGTGTGAAACCGAACAAGCAAATCGTCACGTCGTTGATGAAGTCAGCGGCCTCGATTACTGACGCGAAGAAAATTGCGGGAGATTTCAGGCGGATGGGAGGGCAGATGGACGTACAGATGTTTGGTTGCCTTATGGTGAAGACGAGAGACTTCCGCTACCTCAAGCCGATCTTGGATGGATTGTGCAAGAATGGGCCGCAGCCGGACCTTCTGATCTGGCAGCACGTGATCTTGAACGCCCCTGACAGGGCGACGCGGTTGCGCCTTCTGAATGATATGCGCAAGGCCGGTTGGGAACCGGACGAACGGATGTGGCAGCAGTTGGCTCGTCGTAATGTCTTTGCAACAGATCTGAATTGAAACGTTTCTAATCAGCTGCATTGCGCCGGAGGGATGAAGCCGCTCCGCTGAAGGGCTTCTGACGCTGCGCGCGGCACGAATGTCTGGGGAGGGCTGGTCTACGACATCTGTCGGATTTCCGCGCGACCCCACGCCGCATGGTTACGTCGGATGCCCGGCTTCGCAGGCGCAGCGAATGGTAGCTCTGACGGGCCGCGCCGCGGCATACCGATGTCAAGGCAAGGGCGGCTGAGGGCCGTTTGCGTCGCTGGTTGAGAGCTTTTCCATTGATCAAGCGGATGTCCGCTTCCGCGATTCGTCAAGCATCGACGCCATGGGGCGTCGAACGGCCGCTATCGGCAGCGAGCGCCCGAGCGGGCGGCCCGAGGCGCCCCGGCGCCCTGCTGCGCCGCCGCAGGTCCGCTCCGAGCCCTTTCTCGACCTTCGGGGCTGGGTAAACTATCAGGAAGCAAACGTTGTTTGTAATCAAAAAGGAAAGTTCGCATGACCGCGTCGACCACCGCCCCTGCCGGGGCCGCTCTTAATCCGCTCGGCCTGCAAAACCGCCCCCTCGCTTGGAAGATCGGCGCTGTTATCCTTGGCACGGTATTGCTAGCTGCCTCGTCCTATATCGAGGTTCCCATGTTCCCCGTCCCGGTAACCTTGCAGACCTTCGCGGTCGCGCTGGTCGGCGCGCTCTATGGCTGGCGGCTCGGCGGCATTACGATTTCGGCGTGGTTGATCGAAGGCGCGTCGGGTTTGCCGGTCCTGGCCGGTGGGGCTGCAGGGGCGCATCACTTCGTCGGACCGACAGCGGGCTACCTCTTCGCCTTCCCCGTGGCGGGCATGATCATGGGTTGGCTCGCCGAACGCGGTTGGACTGGGCAGCGCGTCGGCCTGGCCTTCGTTGCCATGCTGACCGCCAATCTCGTCTGTCTCACCGTGGGTGCGGCTTGGCTGACGACCCTTGTGGGTGCCGAACAGGCCATCGTGGCCGGTGTGATGCCGTTCCTACTCGGCGCGGTGCTGAAATCCGCGCTCGGGGCAATGGTGCTCAAGCTGATCTGCGGCCGGATGACCCGCAAGGGCGGATGACCGTTCGGCTGCGCCCCCATCATCTCCTTTGCATCCTCACGCACGTAGGCGAGGGATATTCCCCTGCCTTCACGGCGAACCTTGCGGTGATCATCGGCCGGATCGGTGCGGGAGAAGATGTGGTGATCGTCGATGGCCCTGACGAGATCTGCGCCCCGCTGCTCGACGGGTCGGAACCGCATTGCCATCGAAAGAGTGTGGTCGCCCGGGACCGGGCGGCCGCTGACGACATTGGGGAGCTTCTAGCGCTCCCGTTGGAACCGGGGACGCGGCTGAGCCTGGACGAAGCAGTCATCCAACGCTTTCGCCGGGAATTCGCGGCCGGTCGCATAAGATCAGCCTGCGGCGGATGCGATTGGAACCCCCTCTGCAGCTCGGTTGCCGAAGGGGGATATCCTGGAGCTTTCCTCTGATAGAGGGCCTGTACGCCGCGATTGACGAACAGCTTTTCGTTGCATTGCCAGCGACTACGCAAAAGCTGCGGCAATGGCAGTTTGGTCCCGCTCTCCGGACCTTGGCGGCTCCAAGGCATGCTGCAACCGCGATGAACGGCCGCTTCCATGATCCGCGGGCGGCGCGGGGTTGAGGTGTCGAACGGCCGCTATCGGCAGCGAGCGCCCGAGCGAGCGGCCCGAGGGGCTCCAGCTCCATGCTGCGCCGCCGCAGGTCCGCTCCGAGCCCAAAGGGGGCGAGGCGAGGCGAGGCCCGTCACGCTCCAGTCTCGCAACATAGATCGGCCAGTGAAATGACGCGCCGAGGGAACCGGCGCGTCATGCAGGGTGATCAGATCGTCTGGCCGCCCGAGACCTCGATGCGCTGTGCGGTGACCCAGCGGTTATCTTCGCGCAGAAGGTTGGCGATCATCGGACCGATGTCGTCCGGCAGCCCGACGCGGCCGAGCGCCGTCATCCCCGCGAACTGAGCGTTCATCTCGGGGTTGTCGCGGACCAGTCCGCCGCCGAAATCGGTTTCGATGGCGCCTGGCGCGACCGTGTTCACCGCGATGCCACGCGCTCCGAATTCCCGCGCCATGTAAACCGTGAGCATCTCGACCGCCGCCTTTGCCGCCGAATAGGCCGCGAAGCCGGGGAAGGAGATCCGTGTCAGGCCGGACGAAAAATTCACGATCCGCCCGCCGTCGGCCAGGAGCGGCAGAAGGGCTTGAGCGAGGAAGAAGACGCCCTTCACATGGACTGCGAACAGGCCATCGAACTGCGCTTCGGTGGTCTCCTCGATCAGGGCGAATTCGCCATGCCCGGCATTGTTGACGAGATGATCGAAGCCGTCGCGACCCCAGATTTTGCGCAACTCCGAGCGCAGGCTCTCGACGAAGGCTGGAAAACTTGCGGTGTCGGCAACGTCGAGGGGCAGCGCCACGGCCTGGCGCCCCATCTCGCGGATGAGGGTCACGACCTCCTGTGCTTGCCCGGCATTCGAGCGATAGGTGGCGATGACGTCGCCGCCGCTTTTGGCGATGGCGAGAGCGGTGTTGCGACCGAGGCCGCGATTGGCGCCGGTGACGAGAGCGATCTTGCTCATGGGAGTGTCCTTTCAGGGTGTCATGGTGTCACTCTGAAATAAAAGAGCGCCGGCGCTTGTAGTTGCCTGAATCTCGCCATGACTTGCCTGTTTCCATTCACCCCTTCCCCGACAGGCCGATTCCGGCCATAATATATCGCATGACCATTGCCCAAAGCAGTTTCCCCCTTGCTCAGTTGCTCGTCCATTGCCGCCGGTTCGCCGACGCCAATGCCGGGCCAGACGGTTCGGCGCCGACCCCGGCCCGGGGCCTCACCTTAGTGCGTGCCCTGCACCCGGGAGAGCTGATGGTTGCCGTCCAGAAGCCCGTGATCGCTATGCTGCTGCAGGGACGGAAGCGCGTGACCACGCTGGGCGCGAGCTTCGAATACGCGCCGGGGCAGGCGATGGTCGTCGCGGCGGACATCCCGACAGTCAGCCGGATTACCCACGCCAGTATCGCGGCACCCTACTATGCGCTCGTCCTCGAACTCGATCCCGTGATCCTGCGTGCGTTGCGTCCGGCTGTCTCCTTGCGATCGGGTGAAGCGCCGCCAGTGAGGGTGGAGCCGATTGACACAGAGGTCATCGATGCCGCCCTTCGCCTTGCGCGTCTGCTGGATCGGCCCGAGGCACTGCCAGTGCTTGCCGACGGCCTGCTGCGCGAGCTGCACTACTGGCTTCTCATGGGGATTCACGGCCCGGCCATCGCTGCGCTCGGGGTGCCGGACAGCCACGCGGGACGGATCGCGCGCGCGGTCGATATCCTGCGGCGGGAGTACGCCCGTCCGATCAGGGTCGAGGAACTCGCGGAGGCCGCCGCAATGAGTGAGCCCGCGTTCCACAAGCACTTCCGCGCCATCACGACCCTGTCGCCGCTCCAATTCCAGAAACAGCTTCGCCTGATTGAAGCGAGGCGGCTCATGCTGTCAGAGGGCGCGAAGATCGCACAGGCCGCCCACACGGTCGGTTACGCCAGCGTGACGCAGTTCACTCGGGAATACGGCCGTCTTTTCGATGCACCTCCTGGGAGGGACATACGCATCGCGAATACCGTCGCCTGAGTGCTCGGCATGCACTTCTGCGGATAGACCAGCGTCAGCTTCGTCCCGCTCTCCGGACCTTGGCGGCCTGAGTGCATACTTGTCCATCGTTCCGCCCAATCATCGCGCCGAACCTCTTCCTACGTCTACTTTGGAAAGCTCCGGTGCGGTTTCGGTGCGGTTTGCGTCAAATGACACGGCGCGAAATGGATACAAATAAAGAACATTTGAGGAATTTAACACGAATATTCGCGCTCCCCCTGCCCTCCGAAGGCAGAGGCCAAAGGTTCGAATCCTTTCGGGTGCACCAAATAAATCAGATACTTACAGAAGTTTCGCGGCGCTGTCCGTTTCGAGAAGTCCCGCTCCAGTCCCAGACAGGGGGTTTCGGGCCTCATTTCCTGCGGTCCATCGCCTCGACGGCACTCCTCTGGTGGTCGGGGCTGTGATGCCAGTAGACGCGCTCGATGGTTTCCAGAGATGTCGAAAAGTATGAGGCAACGTCAGGAAGAAACGCGCCGCGCTGCACCGCCCAGGTGATCGCCGTGTGCTTCAGGACATGCGGCGTGATGTATTTCCGGCCACCCTTTCCGTCGGGCATGGTGAGATCGATCTCGATCCCCTGCCCGGCCGCCAGTTCCTCGGCCAGCCGAACCGCCCGCGCCCAGCCCTTCCGGATGTCGCCAACCCTGTATCCGTCGCAGTCCTGGACCACGAATCGTCGCCCGTTCGCGGCCTGGCGCCGGAGATGCGCGAGATAGCGCGGCGGCAGCCGGGCGGGACGCTGCCGCTTCTTCGTCTCGGCCTTGCCCATCGGCTTGCGGTAGAGGATGCCGCGGACGGTGTCGACATGGCCGCCGGAAACGCTGGGCGTGTCGATATGCATGCCGAGGATCGTGTCCTTCCGGCTGCCCGTATAGAGGCCGTGCAGGATGAAATCGGCAAGATGGCGTCCATCTCTGCGGAGATTGCGTGCGGCGCGGATCAGCCAGGCGGCCTCCTGGCGGGTCAGGAACCTCTCGACCGGATCAGGCCGGGGCGGCAACGTGACCTTGGGCGCGGTGATCAGATAGCCTTCGCCATGGCAGTGATTGATGGCCGCCTGCAGGACGTTCAGCTCGCGGCGGATCGTGCCGGGACTGACGGGAGCGGTGCGTCCATCGCGGAACCTGCGCTGGCGGGTTGCCGCATAGCGGCGGCACATCGCGCCGGTGACCGAAGACACGGGCAGATCGCGCCAGAATTCATCCAGCGCCTCGATGGCGTAGCCGATACGTTCGGGCGCGGCGACGAAGGCCGCGTGCTCTTCGGCGTAGATGGAGAGACAGAGGGAAATGCTCAGTTCGTCCGGGTTTACGGGACCGGTCGGACGGCTCTTGCGCTCGATATAGGCCGCGAGCTGAGCTTCAGCCTCTTCGCGACATCTCGTACCGGTCGAGAGACGGATCCCTCCGGCATCGCGGATCTCCCAATAAGGTTTCTGTCCTGACTTCTCTCTCCAATACAGGCGGGCACCTTCGGGACGACGCGGCATAGTTCGATCAATTCCTCCAGATCGTCGGGGTGCAGTCTGACCGCCCGCCCCATGCGGATGGTCTTTCCATGGGTGTCGGCCGCCCGCCGCAGGCTCTCTTTCGGAACCCCGAGTGCGCGCGCCGCTTCCGGGATCGACAGCAGGCGCTCAACCATCGGTCGCGCCTCTGGCCATCAACTTCCCCGTTCCCCCGCAGGCCGTACAGTCGGTCTCCGTGTAGCCGTTGTCCCAATACGGGTGCCAATAGTCGCGAATGAACCCGCTGCCCCGGCAGGTGGGGCAGTTCTGCGGGGCTGCCGGGGCGGCGTCGGCGCCTTCCAGTCTGGCAACACGGGTGCGGAGCTCCTCGAGCGCGGCGGTCAGCCCCGCCAGCTCGTCGCAATTGTGCCGGGCAAGGCTCTCGATCTCCTCGATCCGGTCGGGTGCAGTCTCGGCCATCATGCGGCCTCCTTTCTTGCGTTTTCGCCCCATTGGTCCGCCGCAGCAGCGGCGAGGCCTTCGAAGGTGCGGGATCTGATCTTCCAGCGGTCGGGTCCGGGCGGGGCCCGGTGGACCGCGCTCCAGCGCTTGTGCGCCTCGGTGCCGGGCGCGGGCGGGGTCAGGCGGTTGGTGGCGCTCAGCGGCGCGAGGCCGCGCAGGTAAAGCCCCGTGGCCTTGAAGACCGGCTCGCCGAACCACCAGGGCTGCACGATCTGCGGCTTCGGCAGATCGGCCGGTAGCCGCGCGCGCCCGTGCCGGTGCATCACCGGGTTCTCGACCGCCACACGCGGGATCGGGGCACGCCAACAGGCCGAAAACAGCGCGGCGCCCTCGTCGAGCAGCCGCAACATGATGGCGCGGCGGGTGTCCTCGGACAGATCCGGCCAGGCGGTGCGTTCGTCCGGGCGTGCCTCGGCCGGGGCGTTGGTCGGCGGCACATGCAGCCAGCGGACGCCCGAATTGCAGAGCCGCGTGCAGGGCGGATGCATGACGGCGAGCAGATCCCAGCCGAAGTGAAGCACGTCGCGGATATCGCAGATCATGTGGCGGTTGGTGGCATCCTCGGCCGGAAGCAGGTCGCAGGACCAGACATCGTGCCCGCGCGCGGCGAAGGCCCGGCGCATCACGCCCGAGGTCTCGCAGCCGATCAGGATCCGGAGGGGATGCGACATTCGCCTCAAGCCCAGGTGAAGCGCGCTCGCCGCGCGGGCTTGGGCTTGGTCTCGCGCGGGCGGGGGTGGATCGAGACGTACCGAACCTCGCTCATGTTGATCGCCCCCATCGGGAGGAAGACCCAGCCCACGGGCCCGGTTTCGCATTCGCGCTTGTTCAGCTCTTCCAGAGCGCCAAAGACGGTCGACTTCGCGGCAATCCATTCGACGGTATCGCCGCCCTTGATCGAGAATTTCAGGATCCATTCCGGTTCGGCGTCACGGGCTATGTCCCGGGCGATGGTTTCATCAGCCATGGCGATATCCTTGTGAACTCAGTCGAAGGGACAAAGGCGGGTGGCCGCCTCCATCCAGTTTTGGGCGGCCTCAGCCTCGTCGCGGCCGGTGGCGGTCAGCCCGAAGAGCTGGATCTCGTAGAACGCCACCCGGCCCGGGAGCGCCGGGATCTCGATCCCGTGGCGACGGAGCGCGCCGCGGATCGCGGCGAGGCGGACCTCGGGCGATGCGCCACGCCATTCGACAACGAACTCGGCCAGTGCGTCGGGCGGCGGGGCGATGGCGTCCATGATGCTCATGCGGCACCGCCTGCCCGGGCTTGCGCGGCCAGGGCGCCGAGGGTGACGGCCCGGCCCTGCAGCCGCTCGGCGCGGGCGAAAGCGGCGCGGGCGAGCAGCGGCTTGCCGTCCCGCGCGTTCGATTTGGCGGCAACGCGGGCAGTGTTGGCCTCGATACGGGCGGCGGCGGCCTCGGCCGCGAGCCGGTCGGCGATCTGCGGGGCGATGGTGAGGATCGCGGCCATCAGAGGCTGGCCTTCGCGATCCGGGCCAGCATGAGCCCGCCCCCGGCCGAGCCGATGAAAGCAAGGCCGATGAACAGGCCGAGCAGCGCATCGCGCCAGGTGCCGAAGCCGTAAGTTGCAGGAAGCTCGGGGATTTTGGGGATGCGGGGCATGGTGTCCTCCGGGTCTGGGCATGGGATGCCCGCCCGCGCGGGGCGGGGCACCGATGCTCAGGTGTCGGAGCTTTCGCCGCCCTCGCCTTCGCCCTCGCCGGACGCGGCGGGGTCGCGGTCATTGCCGGTGGGGGCGGTGTAATAGACGCAGCCCGGCGCGTTGCTGCGCTGGAAGGCATTGGTGCCCTGGATCGGGGCGAAGCAATCCGGGGCGGAGGCAGGCGACACGGCGGTCGCCTGGTCTTCCGTGGTGTCGGTCGCGGCAAGCACGGGCGCGGCCAGCAGGGCCAGTACGGCGGTGGTCAGGATGGTCTTCATAGGTCTCCCCTTTTGCGGTTGCAGTAAGAGCAACGTGCATCCGCCAAAGAGGATAGTCAACACACCATGTCCGCGTTAGAGGATATTACGCGGTGAGAGCACCGTCCGAATCTGTCATTCGGTGACGAACGTGGTGAACGCGCGATCCCTATCGGAGACAGAATATGCTTGTTGATGAGTACCTGAGGCGCCTGAGAGGCCTGACCAAGGCGAAAAAGCTCGAAATCCTGGCGGAGATCAGGAGGATGATTTTGCGCGAATGATCTGATAGATGCCCTGTCTTATTTCAGGGTACTCACGAAGCGCGCGGAGGATTTCGAAATCCTCATCAGACACATCAAGGCCATACAGTATATAGATAAGACTGACAGGGATCGCGTCGCAAACCGCCGCCAGGTTGTCCATGGTCGGCTCCTTGCCATCCGATAGGATCGAATGGACGTAACCCGGGCCGTTCCCCGAGGCCAAGGAAACGGCCCGCATCGACTTTCCGGCGTCTTGAATGGCGACGCGAAGCCTCTCGCGCCAACTAGTGTCCAACATTCGACAAATATCCGCTGGAGAGGAGCACAACGCACGTCCTTTATCGCGGATGCTTGACACATCCTCTTTAGCGGATATTGTGGCGGCATGATTAAGCACTCTGCACTCCTGTCCGACATCGACTCATTCCTCGAAAATACAGGTATGGGCGCGAGTTATTTCGGAAAGCGGGCTGTCGGGAACTCCGAGCTTGTTTCTCGGCTCAGGTGCGGGGGGCGTGTCTGGCCGGAAACGGAACGGAAGATCAGATCTTTCATGGCCGACAGCGGTGCAATCCACCCCGCCTCCCCTCAGTCAAAAAGCGGTGGTCTAGCTCCTGATACGGAGGATTCGGCCTGATGCCCTCCACACCCTCTCCCGTCCTCTTTTCAGCAATGACCGACCCATGCGGTCATATTGGAGGAAGTCATATGCAAAAGTCCTTCCAGAAGTTCCGCGACCCGCAGGAGCGGGAGCGGAAATGGTTCGCCTCGCTGCTTTGGCGGTCATTCCCCGAGGCGACGAGCGAGGCCCAGCTGGCCGACCTTGTGGCCGAGGCGCTGAACACGGCGCAGCGGCCTGTGAACCCGCGCACGGTGCGGAACTGGCTGCGTTCCGAGAACGCGCCGGGGCTGCATTACGTCGTGGCGGTGCTGGCGCTTGCGGGCGCCGAGACAGTCTTCGAACTCTTCGACCCGGAGCAAACGGCATGACACTGGCAATTCGGATCTACTGGCGTATCGCCGGACGCTTCAACCAGGTGCGCGCGGGCAGAGCCCGCGCCGCCGCCCGCGTCTTCGAGGCGCGGGCCGAAAAGTTTTTGGCACGGTTCAAGGGGGGCTCGCGATGACGGCGCGGCAGGGGTCTTTCGGCGAGCGCACCCAACCGCCCCCTGCGCGCGTCGCCCTCAAGACCCCCGACGCCACACCTTCACCGGAACAGGAGGTTTTCCATGTTCACCGCCATGCTTGTGGCCCAGGTCGTGCTGAACATCGCCCTTGCAGCTGGGGTCATTCTTCTTCTGCGTTGCGTGCGATCTCTTCGGAAAGAGCTGCCAAATCTGACGCAAGCTGCCGTAAAGCGCGCCGCGCGATTGTCGCGAGCGACACGGTAGCGAGCCCCCGCGTTTTCTTGACCTATACCGCCATTCGGGGCCGTCGTCCCGTCTCCGCCGCCCGGCCGGACGCCGGGCCCCTCCCTGACGACTGGCCGGGCAGCACGTCTTTTCCCCTCGGGCTGCCCGGCCCCTTTGGGGGGAATGCGGCATGAGCGTCGGGGCAGAAATGTTGAAAGATCCGGGCGCGGCAGAGCTGGCGGTCGACCCGCTGACGGTTCGGGCGGCGCAGCACATCGTCGAGTCGCGCAAGGCGTCGGTGTCGAACCTGCAAGCCGTGTTGCGCATCGGGTTCAGCCGGGCGGCGGGGTTGATGGAGGCGCTGGAGGCCGAGGGCATCGTCACGGCTGCCGATCATGTCGGTCGCCGCGAAGTGGCCGCCGATGTCCTGCCGCCCTCCCTGGCAGTGCTGGCAGACGGCCCGACCGTTTCGCTCACCGGCCCGAACGGGGCGACGACCGGGCCGATCCCGCTCGATACCTTCACCGCCCCGCCGCGGCCGCCGATGAAGGAAACCGCCGAGGACGAGGCGGTGCGCAACCGGACTTACCGGGTCGTAGCCGACGAGTTGCGCGGTTTCATCGAGCGCTTCGAGACCCTGGCCGAGGAAAAGGCCGCCATCGGCGATCAGCAGAAGGCCGTCATGGCCGAGGCCAAGGCCCGCGGCTACGACACCAAGGCGCTGCGTCGGCTCATCGCGCTGCGCAAGCGGCATGCCGATGACATCGCCGAGGAAGAGGCGGTGCTGCAGCTCTATCGCGAGGCCCTGGGGATGTGATGGCCACGCGGGTTCACACCGATCTGACGATCCGCGGCACGACCTATCCGGATGCGGCCAGCGCCGCCCGCGCGCTGGGGGTGACGCCCGAGGCGATCCGCTCGGCCGCGCGCAAGGGGCGGCTCGACCGGGTGGGCACGGGCCGCAAGGGGCTCGCGCCGATGCCGGTGCGGATCCGGGGCGAGGTCTTCACTGACGCCCATGCCGCCGCCGCCCGCTTCGGGGTGACGCCGCAGGCGGTCTGGCGGGCACTGGCCGATGGCGATCCCGACCGGATCGGCCGACCGCAGCGCCGCCCCGGCCGCGCCCCGAAACCCTTCGAGATCGGGGGCTTGCGCTTTGCCTCGCAGCGCAAGGCGAGCCGCGCGCTGGGGTTCTCGGACGATTATCTCTCCCATGCCCTGACCCGGGGCGGCCGCGCCGCCCGGGAACGCATTCTGGCCGCCGCGATGGCGCTGAGCGCCCGGCAGGCCCGCAAATCGTCACCGAACGGGCCTGCGCGCCCGGAACCGATGGAGGAGCTTCATCATGGATAGCACGGACCTGACGCGCCCGGACCGGGTGCCCGCGTGATGGCCGCGCCTCGCCACCTGGCCCCGGTCGAGACCGGCGGGCTGCCGGACTACCCGATCTCCAGCGAGGACCGGCTCGATTCCCATTTCTTCGTGCAGTGGAACCTCAAGCGCTGGCGCAAGAGCGAGTTCCGCCAGCTGGCCGAGCCCGAGGTCGGCTGGTACGGCTTCCTGCTGATCTGCGAGGCCCATGACGAGACCCCGGTGGGCACGCTGCCGACCGACGAGCGGCTGCTGGCCAAGGCGCTGGGGATCACGGTCGACCGCTGGCACCAGCTTTGCGAGCGCGAGATGACGCCGCTGCATGGCTGGTCGCGGGTGCGCTGCGACAATGGCGAGATCCGGCTGGCGCATCCGGTGGTGACCGAGGTCGCGGTCGAGGCGCTGGCCAGCAGCCGCCGCAACCGCGCCGAGGCCGAACAGCGCCGCCGCAACAAGCGGCTCAAGGATCTGCGCGAGATGATCGAAAAGCGGATCGGGGCCGGGCAGCTTCTGCGCGCGCCGCAATTCCTCGACCGCTTCGATGACTGGCTGGCCGAGCGCTATCCCGAGACCCAGCGCCGCGAGGGCTTCATCCGCCGGGCGCTCGACGAGTTCAGCGCGGAGATGGCCCGATGAACCGGCCAGGGTCGATCCGTGACATTCCGTTACCGTCACAGAATATTCCGGAACAATCACGGAAAATCACGGAACCGACCGGGAAAGTCACGGAACATTCCGTGTTTCCGCCGGGCCGTCCCCTTTTTTTGCGCCGTTTCCGTCACCGCTGAAAGGAGAGGAAACGAGAAGAGACGAGAAGAGACACCCCGGTCGCGCCGCCCCGGACGGGGGCGCGCGGCAGGCAGGCGGGGCGAGGCTGAGAAGAAGGGAGCCGAGATGGATGCGAGGGAACAGGCCGAGGGCGAGAAGCGGGTGCGGGATCTGCTGGTCGAGCCCCTGCTGCGGCGGGGGCTGGTGAAGCCCGGGGCGATGACCAAGGCGCAGTTCGAGGAGATGCTGGCGGATCTGGCCAAGCGGCTGGCCTATATGAGCGCGCCGAACCTGGCCGCGCTCGAGGAGATGGCGGCGGCCCAGCCCGGCGGCAAGGACCGCGACCGCTTCCCGATCGCCAATGCGATCCTGAAGGCGGCGGCGCAGATCCAGCCGCCCGCCGACGATGCCTCGCCGCTGATCCGGGCGGTCTTCGCCCATGCGGTGGGGCGGCAGGCGCTGGCCGAGGGCTGGGCGCCGGAACTCCTGGACGATCTGCGCCACAACCGCCGCTGGCCGCGCAGCTATGCGCTGGGGCAGATCCGCCAGGCGGCGGGCGAGGCGCTGCGCCGCCACGCGCATCTGGCGGGCGCCGGTCCCGGGCAGCTCTCCCCGGCCGAGGCCGCCTGGCTGCGGGACCGCGAGGCGCGCCTCGCCCACTGCCGCAGCATCGCCGATCTCGCGGGGGCCTCGGCATGACGGCCGCGCTCCGCTCCCCGGTGCGGCCTGCACCGCGCATCCGCCGGGCGATGCCGGTTCGCGAGGCTCTGGAATGGGCCTTCGGCACCGAATGCGCCCGGCTCGACCATGACGAGATCGAGGCGGTCGGCGGCACCGGCTGGCGCCCCTTCGGCATGGAATACGTGGCCCTCGAACGCGCCCAGCTGGGCACGCGCGTCGATACCAGCCGCGGCCGGTCCCGCCCGCATGACGATGCCGAGCTGATCGCAACCGTGGTTCGGAACGTGCTGCCCTGGTACGCCGCGACCCTCGTCGCCGATCTCGCCCGCGCGGGCCGTACCCCTGACTGGATGCCCGATGCCCGCCCGCGGCTTCGCCCGGTCGAATGGCAGCAGAACCAGCACCGCGCCTATGGCCGGGCCTGCGACAGCGCCGAGCTTCCGGACGGCTGGCAGCCGATCCCCCGCTGCAACCGCAAGGGCGTGATCGTCCAGGACCGCGCCCGCTACACCCCCTGCGTCTGGGAACCGTCCCCGGCCCGGATCGCGGCAGCGCGCCGGGCCTATCTGGACTGGTGGGGCTACCTGTTGGAGGTGCAGGCGGCGCTCGCGGCCGCCGATCTCGCGCGGATCCGCATTACCCGCGACATGCCGCCCATGACGCCGTGGCGGTGAGGCTCAAGTGTTCTTACCCTTCTAACGAGGTGCCCCGCTTCCGGAAAGCACGAAGCTCAAACGTCAACGCGTTACTGAGATGTGTCGGAAATGGAGCCGGTTTTCCAAGTGCAACCATCCGGAGGCGGGATCGCAGCAACGTCCGACAAACCCGCCGGTGATACCCACGGCCAGTAAGTTTTACCTTTTCCGGAAGCCTCGACCCACCCCCGCCAACGACCGAAAAACTCTTCGTCGTTCAACACATCCGCGTGCCACTGGCATGGATCGCCCATTTGCTTTCGGAAGCCGTCGGTTATCTGCACACTTCCGTCAAGAAACACGTTTCTGAAATCAGTCTTTTCATTGAAGGTGACGCTTCTGAAATCGGCGAACCTGAGAGCGCCGCCATCATTTGTGACCGCTCTCAGGTTCGCCGACTGGATTATTAAGGGTTCGAACCGCACACCTGTCGAGAAACTCATACTGAGGTCCGCCCCTTCCATCTGCACCCCAAAGAGGTTCGCCCCCTCCATCTGCGCCCCAAAGAGGTCCGCCCCCTTCATCTGCGCCTCGAAGAAGTTCGCCCCCTCCATCTGTGCCCTGCGGAGGTTCGCCCCCTCCATCTGCGCCCCGCTGAGGTTCGCCCCCTTCATCTGCGCCCCGCTGAGGTCCGCCCCCTCCATCTGTGCCCTGCGGAGGTACGCCCCCTCCATCTGCGCCCCGCCGAGGTCCGCTCCCTCCATCTGCGCCTCGAAGAAGTTCGCCCCCTCCATCTGCGCCCTGCGGAAGTTCGCCCCCTCCATCTGCGCCCCGCGGAGGTTCGCCCCCTCCATCCGCGCCCCGCGGAGGTTCGCCCCCTCCATCCGCGTTCCGCTGAGGTCCGCCCTCTCCAGCTGCGCTCCCCTGAGGTTCGCCCCCTCCATCCGCGCTCCGCTGAGGTCCGCCCTCTCCAGCTGCGACCATCTGAGGTTCACCCCCTCCATCTGCGACCATCTGAGATCCGCCCCTTCCATCTGGGCCCATCTGAGGTCCGCCTCCTCCATATGTGTCCATCTGAGCTCCGCTCCCGCCAAGAACGTGCCAGCCAACTGCGCTCCTCTGAAATCCGGTTTCTGTTGGCCGGGCTGGTGCCATTGAGGTTTGCGTAGATCCGAAAGCGCGGCCTCTCTGCGTCGTCGAAACTCTCTCTCAAACAGGTCTCGGTGATTTTTCGAAAGCCCGCTCCGAAGGCAATCAGTACCTTCGCGCTGACACCAATCCGCGAAGAAATCAGCTTTTGCGATGTCTCTAGGGAGCCATCCGGGAGGCTTCTCCACGATCGCAAGGCCAGTCATATCTATCGGGGCGAGCAGCCGGATTAGCGGCGCCCACCCGTCAACCAACCACCCCGTACGCAGAAAACTAGCGAAAAAGGCGATGAGGCCGACGCCGATCAGCGTGCGTGGCGCAAATAACCATCTGTGCCAAGCATGCTCTTCTGCACTCATTTTCTCGAAAAGGCACTTCAGGCTCGACAACCCAGCCCCAGCCGCAGCCAACAGAGCCATACAGGCAATTGCCGTCAGCCAGAACGTGCGAGCAGGCATGGACATCCACCAGAGAAAGCCCAGCACGATCAGACCGAAGCCCCATGTCAACGCCAGGTTCAGGACGGTCGCCGGTCTGTCCAGCGCACGCGGCGTACAGCATTCATCAGCCCGCCATCTGTTTCGAAGATGCAGCGCCGCATCGGTAACCAGCCAAGGCATGACGGCATCGACGAGAGGTTGGTCTCCGATCCTGTTATCTGCCGCCCCCAAGGCATCCCATAGCCTGATGAGATGCAGGTGAAAGTAGATGTAGAAAGCCGCTGTCAGGATCGGAGCCGCAACAAAGAAGTACCGGGTGGGGACCTGGACATCGACCAGTGGAAGCTTGGTGGTCCGGTCGATGCCATAGAAGTCTATATGCTCCACGCTCATCAGCGTGATGCCGACAAAGACGAGAAGGCCGAGAAGGACAAACCAAGTATGGCGCGCGTTTCGCGTCAGAGCATCGATCCGAGCAACCGAAGCCCCCGCTTCGGAACTCACCGGCCGAGTTTTGTTCTTAAGGGCGCTCTTGCGCGCTCTGTAAGAATCGCGTTTTCGCATACCGGGCGCTCCTAGTTGCCCGTGAGAATGCGCAGCGAGGCATCCGATCCGCGCAATCTGCGCAATATATCCATATCAGATCTGCGCCCGCCCCTAGAAACAATTTTCTTGACGAACCTCTGCCCCCGTTGACATAGTGCCGTCACCCAATTTGCGCCCGGAGCGGAGACCCCGCCCCGGGCGCTTTGCGTTTACGGGAGGTGCCGATGCCCCCAAGACTGACGGCGATGCCGCCGCGACTGGCCTCCCCTGCCCCGCGGATCGGACCGGCCCAGGGCGATGCGCGGGCGCAGGATCGCGCGCGGGAGCGGGTGAAGCCGTGGCGGGCGTGGTATCGCACGGCGCGGTGGCGCAAGCTCCGGCGCAAGATCCTCGCGCGGGCGGGCCATGTCTGCGAGCAGACCGGCGTGCCGCTCCTGGGCCGCGCGCCCGCGCCCGACAGCGCGGTGATCGACCATATCCGTCCGCACCGGGGCGATCCGGCGCTGTTCTGGGACGAAGACAACCTGCAGGCCGTGTCAAAAGCCTGGCATGACGGCGCGAAGCAACGCGCGGAACGGGCGGCGGGCGACTGAGCCCGACAGCCCCCGAGGGGGGTGGGTCAAAACTCCGGAAGTTCCGAAGTTGAAGACCGGCGCCTCTCCCAGTCGGAGATTTTTTTCCCGATGACAGACGATTTTTCCCCCGAGCCCGGGGCCGTGGATCTATTCGGCAACCCGGTCGAGCCGCTCCGCGACCGGCGGGGGCGGCCCTGCTTCCGGAAAGACAAGGCAAATCAGGACTTTGTGGCCGCGCGTCGGGCGGCGGGCTGGTCCCATGAGATGATCGCGATCGAGCTCGGCTGCGATGAGAAGACGCTGCGCAAGTATTTTTCCCGTGAGCTGCAGCACGGGCGGCTGATGGTCGAGGGCATGTGTCTCGACGTGCTGATGAAGCGGGCGCGCGAGGGCCACAACCCCGCGCTCTGCCTGCGCGATTACATGCTGACGCCGCAGCTCCGCGGCGGGCCGGGCTGGCGCCCCGGGGATCTCGACGAGGACACGATCCTCGCCCTGGCCAACCTCGCCGAGGAACAGGTGCCGCTGGCCTCGGGCAGGACCGAGGACCGCTATGCCTTCAACGGCGTGCTCGAGACCGAGGCCACCGCGGCCGCGAACCTGAACGATCTGTCCTCGTCCTGGGGCGGCTGGTGGACCTGCGAGCGCGGCCGCCTGACGGTCGGGGGCGCGGCCTGGGAGGAACCCGCCTTCACCGTCACCGAGGACATGCTGACGGGCGGCATCCAGGTCACCGCGCGCAAGCCCTTCGAGGAGCAGTTCAACACCGTGAAGGCGCAATATGCCGATCCGGAAAACGAGCATGTCGTGACCGACCTGCCGGTGCTGGACAGCACCACCTATATCGCGGCCGACAACGGCGAGCCGCTGGTGCTCGACATGGGCGAGCTGCCCGGCGAGACCGGCTTTGCCCGCGGCCAGCGGCTGATGAAGCTGGCACTGCTGAAGGGCCGCCGCCAGAAGCAGGTCACGCTGCCCTGTTCGCTTGCCGCCTGGCCCGTCCGGCTCGGCGACAATATCCGGGTCTCGCTGCCGCGCCGGGGCTGGACGGCCAAGACCTTCGAGGTCACCGGCCGCACCGTCCATATCGGCGAGGACGGGGTCCGCGTCACGCTGAGCTGCATCGAGACCGGCCCCGCGATCTTCGACTGGCGGACCTCGGAGGAGATGCCCAAGCCTGCGGGCGGTGTGCCCACCCTGCCCTCGCCGACCGCAAAACCGGTGGTCTCGGCGCCGACCATGACCGAGGAATTGTACGAGACGCGCGGCGGCGGCGGGGTCAAGACCCGGGTGCGCCTCTCGGCCACCACCGACAATCCCTTCGTCGACACCTGGCAGTTCGCCTGGCGCCCGGTCTCGGCCCCCGAGCCCACGCTGCGCGGGCTCACCGATACGCCCGAGGACATGATCAACGATGTCGCGCCCGGCACCTATGCCTTCGGCGTGCGCGGGCGGAACGCGCGCGGCATCTGGTCGGACTGGGCCTGGGCGGGCGCCGCCGCCGTGCAGGGGGAGAACGCCCCGCCGGGCGCCATCACCGGGCTTTCGGTCCAGGCCTCGGGCGGCGCGGTGGCGATGCTGCGCTGGGACCGGCATCCCTCGCTCGACGTGCGCCAGGGCGGCCGGATCGAGTTCCGCCACGCGGGAGCGCAGGCGGGCGCCAGCTGGCAGAGCTCGACCGGCATCGGCAAATCGGTCTCGGGCGGCGTCACCGAGGCGACCCTGCCGCTCAAATCCGGCACCTATCTGGCCCGCCCCTATGATGCGATGGGCACGCCCGGCCCGGTCTCGGGGATCGCGGTCCGCGCCGCCTCGATCATCCCGACCACCACCGTCGCCACCCTGGCCGAGGCCCCGGGCTTTGCCGGAACCGCCACCGGCTGCAGCGCGGCAGGCGGCGTGCTGGCGATGGCGCCGGGCGAGACCCGCGCGCGCTATGCCTTCGCGGGCCGGATCGATCTGGGCGCGGTCCAGCCGGTGCGGCTGATCTCGGATATCGAGCTGCTGATCTCGGAGGCCCGGGACCTGTTCTGGCAGCCCTCCGGCACGGCGATGTGGACGCCGCCCGATGCGCGGCTCTGGCTCGGCTCGACGGATGCCTATGGCGATGTCGATCTGCAGGTCTCGGTTACCGATGACGCCCCCGACGCCGCCCGCTGGGGGCCCTGGCAGAGCTTCGATGCCGCCGACTACTCGGGCCGGGCCTTCCGCTTCCGCGCGGTCCTGGGCGTCGAGAGCCCCGATTACACCATCGGCATCACGGGCCTGACCGTGACCGCCCTCCAGGCCGCATGAGGATGACATGACCCAAGCCACCTATCTGCTCGACACCGGCCATACCAAGGCCCAGGCCTTCGCCATGCTGCAGGGCGTGCTTTCCGCGATCCAGAGCGGCAATGCCGGGGCCACCCCGCCCGCCGAGACGGCGGCCGGCATGCTCTGGGTCGATACCGACGCCCGCGCCCTGAAGATGCGCAATGTCCCGAACAATGGCTGGATCACGCTGGGCTCCTTCGCCTCCGGCAGCTTCGTTCCGGCCGGGGTGAACCAGCTGACCGAGGCCCAGGCGAAGGATGCGTTTTCCGACATCTACGGCGCGGTGACCGGGGCGATCCTGCGCGCCGCGATCCTGGCCCACGCCCCCGACGCTGTGATCCCGGGCTGGCACCCTTTCGACATGGTCCGGCCCGGCGACGGCGCCACCGGCCTGATCTGGAGCTACGACAAGGCAGGCAGCATCCAGAACGTGGAGACGCCCGAGTTCGAGGACGGATACGAATATGCGCTGGTCTTCGAGGCCGTCGCCACCAACAAGACCACCTCCACACTGCAGATCTCGGTGCGGCCCGAGGTCACCGGCACCTGGTCGCCCTTCACGTCCTTCCCCGGGGCGGGCTTCCGCAGGGATGACGTCTG
Organism: Rhodovulum sulfidophilum DSM 1374; assembly: GCF_001633165.1. Taxonomy (NCBI): domain Bacteria; kingdom Pseudomonadati; phylum Pseudomonadota; class Alphaproteobacteria; order Rhodobacterales; family Paracoccaceae; genus Rhodovulum; species Rhodovulum sulfidophilum. The sequence goes on from NZ_CP015418.1 coordinate 3,096,774, forward strand.
TTCCGGCATGCTGCGGCTGCCCATGCCGCGCCAGCCCCGGCTGGTCCATGGCTGCATCTGGGACGCGCCGCTGAAGGCCGGGATGGAGGATCTTGCCGTCCCGACCGGCGCCCCCGAGGCCTCGGCGCTGAGTGCCGTCCGGGTCCGCTGGGCCGAGGGCGGACGCATCAACGAGGTCTTCCGCACCGGCCGCGTCCGCCTGTTCAGGCGCCGCGAACACCTCACCGGCTGATCTGCCCTCCCATGACGAGGCCCGCCATGACCGTCACCAACACCGCGCGCGCCCATCCGCCGGAGGCCCCATGCAGGAACTGACCACGCAGATCCGGGACTGGTGGGCGGTGATGCTCTCGCTGCTCGGGCTGGCCGTCTGGTCGGTACGGCTCGAGGCCCGGGCGCGGACCAATACCGCCGCGCTCGACCGCGAGACCGCCCGGCTCGCCGAGGAGATCCGCGCCCTCGAGGCCCGCTGGCAGCGGCAGCGCGCCGAAGATCTCGCCGCCCGCCAGCGCGACCGCGAGGAGACCAACGCGCTGCTGCGCGAGCTTCGCGCCGACATCAAGACCGTCCTGCAGCGCGTCCCGCGCTGAGCTATTCCCCCGAAAGGAGCCCCAAATGCACCTCGTGCCCCACTGGCGCGCGCTGATCCGGCGCGCCTGGTCGATCCGTCTCATCCTGATCGCGGGCCTGCTCTCGGGCTGTGAGGCCGGGCTCTCGCTCGCCTCGCCCGATCTGCTGGGCATCCCGCGCGGCCTCTTTGCCGGGCTGTCGGCGCTGGTGACCGCGGCCGCCTTCGCCGCCCGGCTGATCGCCCAGAGGATGGAGTGAACCGATGCGCAGGATCCTGAAACGCGGCGCCGCCGCCACCGCCCTCGCGCTCAGCTTCGTCGGTGGCAATGAGGGCCTGAAGACAGAGGCCTATCTCGACATCGTCGGCATGCCGACCGTCTGCTTCGGCGAGACCCGGGGCGTCGCGCTCGGCGACAGCTACACGCCCGCCGAGTGCCGGGCGATGTTCGCCGGGAGGCTCGCGGAGTTCGAGGCCGGGCTCGACCGGCTGATCGCGGATCCCGTCGAGGACCTGATCCCGGCCCGGAGCTATGTGGGCATTTTGGACTGGGCCTATAATGTCGGGCTCGGCGCGGCTGCGCGCTCGACCCTGATCCGCAAGCTCAATGCGGGCGATCTGCGCGGCGCCTGCGACGAGCTTCCGCGCTGGCGCTTCGCGGGCGGCAAGGGCATTCGCGGCCTCCTGATCCGCCGCAACAAGGCCCGGCAGCTCTGTCATGAGGGGCTCGACGGCGTTCCGGCCGACGTGCCGTTTCGCTGGGACGGCGCATGAGGGCGCTCCTCGCGGCGCTGCTGCTGGCCGGATGCGGCGGGCTGCCCGTGCCGCTCGGGCCAAACGTCGCCGCCAACGTCCAGGCCGGGGCCGAAAACGTCCAGGGCCAGAAGGTCGAAAACGCGCCTTCCATCCTTCGGCCCCGCGCCCGCGAGATCCGCCAGGAGCAATCCGAGAACCGCCTCCGCGCCGACCGCGTCGAGACCGTCATCGTCAATGTCATTCCGCCCTGGATCGTGCTGGTCGCCCTGATCGGATGGATCGCCCCCTCGCCCGGCGAGATCGGGCGGCGGATCGGCGAAGCGGTCAGGGGAAGGCGATCATGAGAAATACAACCATAAGGCGAGTTATCTATAATACAGACAACCTTTGGTTAGGGTATCCGCTATAACAACGGAACTGGCCAGGCAAGGGCCCACTAAACTTATCAAAGAACTGAAACTAAATTAGACCCTCGCAGGCCCAACGCCCGCGGGGGTCGCCCCGTTCTCGCGTGCCCGCTTGGGGGTGCCACCCTTTCCTTCTCTCACGCAACTGAATTCCCCCCGCTTACGGGCGGGGGCAAGGCGGTGTTGTAGCACCGCCTCACCACGCAGCCTGCGTCAACAGATGCTGCGCCGACACCCGAGAGGGAATCTGTCGCCCGGCTCTCGCGAGAGCGGGCGGACCTAGAACAGGTTCCTGACATGAACGAAATGCGAAAAACCGTCCCCGCAACCCCCGTCGCCCCGTGGATGGGCGGCAAGAAGGCCCTCAACCGGCGGATCATCGAGCGGATCGAGGCGATCCCGCACCGCACCTATGTCGAGCCCTTCCTCGGCATGGGCGGGGTCTTCCTGCGCCGAAGCTGGCGCCCGCGTCTGGAGGTGGCGAACGACCTGAACGGCGAGATCACCAATCTCTTCCGCGTGTTGCAGCGCCATTATCCCCAGCTGATGGAGGTGATGCGCTTCCAGATCACCTCGCGCCGCGAGTTCGAGCGGCTCCGCGCCTGCGATCCGGCCACGCTGACCGATCTGGAACGTGCCGCGCGCTTCCTCTATCTGCAGCGGCTGGCCTTCGGCGGGCAGCTCCGCGGGGTTTTCGGCATATCGCCGAACAGTGGGCCTCTGTTCAGCCTGGCCAAGATCGGCCCGCTGCTCGACGCCGCTCATACCCGGCTCGACGGCGTGGTCTTCGAGAACCTGCCCTGGCAGGACGTGCTGGCCCGCTATGATGGCCCGCAGGCGCTGTTCTATCTCGATCCGCCCTATTGGGGCGGCGAGGACGATTACGGCAAGGGGCTCTTCGACCGCGACCAGTTCGCCGAGCTGGCCGAGCGCCTGGGCCGGATCGAGGGCGCCTTCCTGCTGTCGATCAACGACCGGCCCGAGATCCGCGATCTGTTCGGTGCCTTCGTGATCGAGGAGGTGCGGCTGAATTACTCGGTCTCGAAGAGCGGCGCGACCGCCGCGCGGGAGTTGATCATCGCCAATCGCGAGGTCAGGGTGGGGCTCGTATGAGTTCCCCCGGCCCGGTCGGCGTTTAACCGGATCTTGGGGGCGCCCGGTAAAAGGTCTGCCCCATGCGCCGTCTTCTGTCCCTGCTCCTGCTGAGCCTGACGCTCCTGACCTGCGCGCCGGTCGCGCAGGCGCCGCAGAGCATTGCACCGGCCCTGCCCTATGAGCGCGCAGCCTTCGGCTCGGGCTGGACCGATCCGGACGGCAACTGCCTCGATACCCGCGCCGAGCTGCTGGCGGCTCTCTCCACCGTGCCGGTGCGGCTCGCGCCCTCGGGCTGCTCGGTGCGCCACGGCCGCTGGTTCGCGCCCTATACAGGACAGGTGGTCACCGAGGCGGGCGATCTCGACATCGATCATATCGTGCCGCTGCGCTATGCATGGGCCCATGGTGCCGCCAGCTGGCCCGCCGCGAAGCGCGCCCGCTTCGCCCGCGATCCCGTCAACCTGCTGCCCGTCAGCGCCTCGGCGAACCGCTCGAAAGGCGCGCGCGGGCCGCTCGACTGGCTGCCGCCCGATCCGGGCTTCCGCTGTCAGTATGTGCTGCGGTTCAGGCGGATCGCCGCAAGCTACGGGCTTGTGCATTCGGCTGCGGAGGAGCGGCAACTGGTGGCGCTGACCGGGCGGCTGTGTGGGACATGAAGGGCGGGGAGCGGCCGTTCGATGCTTCGAGGACATGCTGCCCGCAGATCATGGAAGCGGCCGTTCATCCCGGCTGCATCATGCACTCAGGTCGCCAAGGTCGGACAGCGGACATTCCCAACCTCCGCTGCAGCTGTGACTTGGGCCTCATCGCCTGAAAGCTGAGCGCCGGTAGCATACAGTGAACGCATGCAACATCGACTAGCATCTAGTCTAAAGCAGCAGAACTGCCCGACGGGGTGGCAAGCCGTCAGCAAAGTAGTGCTTTTGGCGCTGTGCCTTCGTACTAGCCTCGACTGGAAAGATGATGCATCTTCCAACTAAAACACACGCTGTTTGGCGTATCAACATTGCGCAAACATCGTTGCCGTGACAGCCTCGCAGGCCATCCTCAACTGACCTGACACTATCCCGGCGTGATTCGTTTCGACTATGAAATTGGGGGAAATATTGGTTCGCAGAGTTGGCTCAGAGAAGCATACTATTTCTGATAGGCTGGCAAAAAAACTTGCCGAGGTGGCAGAGCGAAAACGCGAGTCTGAGGGTGACGGGGGGGCGTCAAATTATGGCGCCTCCCCAAATCGAAAAGACTACTACAGAGGCCCTCACAACACTTCCCCTGAGCTTCAAAAAAAGATTTTTGAGAACAAGGAAAAAGTGAGATTAAGAATTGCGGCCCAAACCCATCGCATAGAGTCTTCTATAATGGATGCCGTGCGAAAGCACTATGTGCAGCTAAGCAAAAATATCAGAAGATCATTGATACTTAACGAGTATGGCGCCACTGTTCAAGACCATCGTCAATCCGAGATTGAGCGCTTTCTAAACTCAATAAGCAAGGAATGGCACCTTCTTCCTGATGGGGTTGCTGCTAGCATTGTAATGAATTCGATCCAACAGTTGGACAGCCGGTACGCCCCTGCCGAATTTGACGCGAAGAGCTTTCCAGAAGATGGATATGAGTTTGAGGAATGGCTGGCTGCGTCACTAAAGAAATTTGGCTGGAACACTGAGGTCACAAAGGGTTCTGGGGACCAGGGGGTTGATCTCATCGCCACCAAGGGCGAAACTAGTATCGCGATACAAGCCAAGCGATACTCTGGAAAGGTTGGGAATAGGGCTGTTCAAGAGGTATATTCCGGGGCAAAGCACTTGGGGATTTCTCTTTCGGCAGTAATTACAACTGTAGGATTCACCCCAAGTGCCGCCGTTTTGGCGCAGAGCACCGGAGTTATACTGCTTCGTGTCGATGATCTCCCTCACCTTGATGAGTTGATTCATCAATAGGGCGAGATTGACTGAAGCTGAAAGACGGTCTGTTCTGGGCCGCCTGCGGTCATCTGTAGTGCCCTGCGTGAACGTCCGCCATCGGCAGCGAGCGTCCCTGGTCGCTTGGGCCGGATAGCGGTCGTTCGCCGCATCTGCGCGAGGAACGCGAGCTTGGGAGCTTATTAAGGCCGAGGCGGGACTTCACGCCGCGGGCAGATCACCTCTTCCCGGTACAGCGTTGAGAATTCATCCAGCACCATTTCCAACGTTGCCAGGAAGGTGGTGAAGTCGAATGACACCCCCTGCTCTCGCTTTTCATGAATGTATCGCCATTCAACGAAAGCTTTAGCGTGCTGGGAAAGCACGTCTCTAATTCCGTAGTCCAATACGGAAAAATTTGGGTGATGCGGTGCCACATTGTTCCTGAATTCGCGATCGAGACGTTCCTTACTGGTGTCGTCAAGGATCTCGAACAGCTTCAAGAGATCATGGGTTCTTTTGGTCTTGAGGCTGTTGTGATCCCAAACAAACCAAGCCTTCAGCGCAAACTCCATAGACAGCGCCAAGAGCATTGGTTCGACGCCAGAATGTTCCGCGTGACGTATACCAAATTTATGCGTATCGGCTTTCGTCATTGCCTGAGTCTGCTTGAGGATGGATCGCGCCTGTTTCTCGAGTGTGACACCCGTAGTGAGGCCGTGAAATTGACGCGATTTCTGCATGAATAGAAGATAGACCGATCATAGGGCGACGGCAACGCGCAAAGGCAAGGTGGTTTGGCCTGAGCATAGCTGGCGGTAGGATGAGGGCGGGGACCCGACGTTCGAGGCACTGGCCAGATCTCACGGGCTTTCCCCAAAGCGGACACCTGATGGGTTAACGACCTGTGCTGGAAACCTCGCAGCAGTTTGTTGGAGCGAGTGTTAGATATAACTTAGCAGATTCACCTCACTGCCCGATATCCACGCCCCAAAAGAACGCGCGACGTATTGCAAGGCCCGAGAGTCCACAAAAATCTTCAAACCCCTCTCGGACGCAAAACCTCACACGAAAACCCCAAAGAACTGCAAAGCCTAACGCGCCGCAATGCCAAGAGCGGTGAGGGTCTCCGGAGTAATGTTTCCGGTTTGACTGAGGCCAAATGCCTTCTGAAAGGCCAAAAGAGCAGATCGAGATTTCGTCCCGATGACGCCGTCAATCGGACCGTCATAGTAACCGTAGGCAAGCAATGCTGTTTGCACCAGTCTAACAATTTCCGTAAATTTCCCAGAGTTACCCGGAAGGGTTTTGGGTGAGCTCGGGCTTCTTGGCGATGTCGAGTTAAAAGATGGAGAGGGAGCGGCTGGTTGGGGCGGCGAATAGGTCGGAGGTGAATAGGTTGGCGGCGAATAACTATAACCTCCGGTCGATGACCGGTGACTCGAGTGAGATCTGTGGGATGAATGCGATCTATGACTTGAGTGGCTGCGATGCCCTGCGAGCGTATAGAGGTGCTCAATAGTGAATTTTGACAGTAAAGACTTACTGGGCTTCAAGGCGATCCCATCCGTCGGCGGTAAGCTCGCTTGAACGGCACCTGGTAGAAATCCGGCAGCAGTTAACGTTGATATAATGAAACGCTTCATAGTAATCCCAATCTATTATACCCACCGTCTTTGGGGTGCCACTCGAATAGGCCGCAGCAATCAGATCTTGCCACACAAGCGGAACACTCGGAGAGAAATTTCTGTTTCCAGTCTGATATTGAATTTACCGCATAAGCCCTGTAGCTTGTAGGGATAGTGCAGATCGGGAAGTTATACAGGTTTGCAGATACCCCGCGGATTTCGACAGTGTCAATCGCTCGCGCAATCGGATCGAAGTTAAGTGAGCTATCGAAAAACTCTTGCCGCCACACCATCCTTCCGTACCCAATATTCTCCATTTGCATAATGGCCCAGACATCAATGAAGGGCAATTTTCGCGCGATGAACGATGCGAGATCTTCCAGGTGCTCAATATTCCCATTCATGATGACGGTTCTAATTTCGATGCGCGCTCCGGTCCGAGCTAATGTCGCCAGACTATGAGTGAGCTGTTCAAATGCACCGCTGACGCCGACGATTGCGTCGTGGATTTCTGGTCTAGCTGCGTATATCGGCACGCCCCACAGGACACGATCAACGCCAATACTTTCTATTTTTTCAGAATCAAAATCCGTAAAAGCCCTTCCATTGGTGAGAATGTGGAATGAGATGTCTTGGCGAAATATACGCGCGTACTCAAGTAAATTAAAAAGCTCGGATTTGAACAGTAGGGGCTCCCCCCCGGACAAGCCGATGATGGTGTTTCTAGGTGCTAAATCAAGGGCCTCCTTGAAAACGCCAAACATGTCAACATGAGAGTCCTTTGGGGGCTGGGAACACATAATGCACTTTTGATCGCAGCGCTCCGTTATCAGGAGAGTATTGTGCTGTGACTTTGCTCTAATTAACCGATGAATTACGTTCTTTCCCGGAAGCAACAGAACGACATCCCGGTCAACTTCTTCAATATTCGAAATTTTAACTGAGAGCCCAAATCCATTCAGATCGAACTCTGCGTTAACTCCGTTGGCTTTTGTGATCCACGCATCCAGAGAGCTCTCCGAAAAAACTGCACTCGTAGAGTCAGTTCTTAAACGAAAGACGAGTGGCTCACTTATAGGCATAGGCGAGCAAGATAAGCGAAGTGGTATCATAGCGGGCTTGGTGCCACATCTGATGGCAGGCTGGCAGCTCCGAGCCATTTCCTGACAGTTTCGCGAGTGCTCTGATCTTTTGAGTAAATCATCTCGAAGGCAATATCAAACAGGCCCTGGTGCAGTCGGCAGTGGTCCGTTTGCGGTCTAGGAACGTCGATCCGCCCGTATCGCGACAGATCATCGAATACATCTAGCCCGCAGTACGGCTGAAACACGCAATGCTGACAATCTGGATCTTGAAAATTAGAGGCATTGGCTTGAAGCTGGTTTAACTTCACTTCATCCAGCCCGGAATGAATGTGCCCTATTGAGAGGTCAATCTGCCCGACACGCGTAATCATGCGCGCTTCGTCGGATGGATAAATTCGACCATCATAGTCTATGACCGCATAATCTTTGGCTAGCCAGTTCGGGTTTCTAAGATTGACGTGACCGTTCCCCTCCCCCCGCAGAATTCTCCGGATCAAATGTGCAATATAAAATTCCTCGAATGGGACCTCGGATTTGGAGTTGTGACGGACTACAGCGGCGATAAAACGTCGATAATATTCAAGCCAACGATCCGGCGCTTCACTAAACCTAAAGCGCTTCCGAGCAAACCCTTGATGATTGATTCGCCTCAGGAATATGGAATTTAGTCCATACTGCGTATAGCTTTGAATAACGTCTTCCGGAGATGGAAGCGCGTCTGGATCTAATGTCGGCAGCGCTGAAACTTTTCCCGGCCCGAAAGAAGTAGTGGCGCGCCGAAGGTTTGAAAGAAATCTTTCGGTTTCCTTGGAGTTGCGTGTTCGCGTGAGTTCATGGTGGGCAGGCGTTCCATCAAATGATGTGCTAATAAAAGTATCTTCGGGTGCAAGAAAAGACCAAGCTGCCTCGGAGACGTTTTGTAGGTTGGTGCAAACAACGAACTCAGAAATGTGGAACCGAGATCTGCAAAAATCACGGACACGCTCTAGGATGTCCAGCCGCAGAAGGCATTCCCCGCCCTGGAATTCGACTTTAATATTATCGCCTGCCGTGCGATCTATCCAGCTCAGTGCATTGATGGTATCTTGCTCTGACCAATCGAATGCCGAAGCCGTCTCCGGCGCCCGCGAAACTTGACAATAGGAGCATGACATATCACACCTAAGTGTGGGCGCAAGAATCACAAAACCTAGGGGCTTGGGTAAATTGATTCGACGCGCCCAACGGGCCGCAAATCCAACAAAGGAAAGATCGTTTAAATTTTCGAAGGCCTGCCCATTTCGGTACAAAAAATCAAAGTCTGAACTTGTTAGAGATCCATGAACGTAGCGGCTCAAAAATTCGGCGTCCGCGCAAAAATATCCACCCGAGTCGTCCCCAAATAGAACTCCACCAGACGGCATGTTGCGAAATCGGAGCGGCCAGACCCTCATTGGCCGAGCACTGCATTGTAAAGGAGGGATCGGAGCGCGGCGCCTTCAGATGCAATTTTAGATCTGTAAAGGGCATAGAATATATCCCTGCGAACTTCTTCGCTATAATCAATATTCCAGACGACGATGACTTCTCCCGAGACGTCGAATCTCGCCGAAGGGTACAAATATGATAGGCGTGAGAGCGCGTCAGAGCTAAATTTGGATAGTTCAGGAGCGATGCGAACCTCCCAGGTAGCGCGGGAATCCAGAATTTGGTTCGTCAGGCTTGGCATCTAGGAATACCCTCAGTCACCGAGATTTTGTTGTTTCATTGGGAGGAATTTCAAATTGACTCCAGATCAGTGCGCAGCCACGCTCTGTGTCCGCTTCTGACCCAACCCACTAAAAGCTACTTCGTTTCATGTAGTAAAGAGGTGAAAGAGTCGCCCCAGCTCAAGCACCGCCTTGTTCGCATCCATGAGAAAGGGGACCCTGTGAGGTGTCAAGCGCAACGATAGGCGTGTGATGACTCCGAGTGGTTATCTGCAGTTCGCGTACGTGATCGCTTTAGGCAGCCTGTCCCTCTCGCGAGGTCGGTTAGATCAGCCAAGCGGATGTCCGCTTCTGCGGTTGGCCAATGGCCGATGGTAGCTCTTGCCCAGCGTCAGCTATCGGCAGCAAGCGTCCGAGCGGGCGGCCCGAGGGGCTCCAGCTCCATGCTGCGCCGCCGCAGGTCCGCTCCGAGCCCGTATCTATCATTGGCAATGATGCGCGTCGGGCCTAACTTCGGATCAAAATGCGTAAGGGAACAGTATGGGCGTGCCGGTATCGAAAGCCGAACTTCTGGATGCGATTTCAACGACATTCGGCAACCTGATATACGACCTAGAGCGCGTGCCACCGGAGCTTGCACGCACGGCCTCCATGGAGGGCCATGCCGCTGGAACGATGATGAGCCCCGCCGATCTGGTGGCCTATCTGCTTGGCTGGAATGAACTCGTTTTGAAATGGTTGGATCGGGATGATCGTGGCGAGGCCTTGGAGCTTCCCGAAACCGGTTTCAAGTGGAATCAACTCGGCTCACTGGCCCAGAAATTCTATGCGGATTACCAGCATCTCGACTGGCATGAGCTCCTGACCGGCCTTGCGGCAACCAATCTCAGGCTGGTCGAAACGATTTCATCCCGGACGAACGACGAGCTTTATGGCCACCCTTGGTATGGCAAGTGGACGAAGGGGCGGATGGTCCAGTTCAATACCTCGTCGCCCTACGCGAATGCGCGCGTGCGCATCAGGAAATGGTTGAAGGTTGTAAGCTAGGCGAACGGCCACTTCGTCCCGCTCTCCGGACCTTCGCAGCTCCAGGGCATGCCGCAGCGGGGATGAACGGCCGCTTCCGTGATCCGCTGCCGGATCGGGCTTGGGGGGACCGGACGGCGGCTATCGGCAGCAAGCGCCCGAGAGGGCGGCGCCAGTCGTTCGGGCGTCCTGCGGCAACGCGGCATTGCTGCGGTGCGCCTGAGTGACACCGCCTAGGCGCTCCCTGCCGTTCGCGGCGCTGAGCAGCGGAGGGCGCGAAATGAACTTCGCCGCAGTATAGGCGATCTTTCAGACTATCATGCAGGCAGGCTACAAAAGGAAACGCCAAGTGACACGCATCTGGTCGAGATTGGGATACTCAATCATCGCATGTCCGGCATTGATCGTGTGGGGCGACGACGTCGCCGCTAGCCCACCCTTGACCGTCTTGCCGGGAGATGCATCGGTCATCTATCCTTCGGTGGACAAAGACCGCCGCAGGGCCGCACTGGATCGTTTCTGGCAGGACTGGAAGAGCGTATATCTGAGTGAGGGCTGTGGCGGCGCCTATGTCGATATAGCAGGCGACGGGAAGCCGACCTATGGCGATAGCGTGCCCAATACGCTCACCGTGTCGGAGGCCCATGGCTACGGTATGCTCGCCCTTGTCAGAATGGCGGGGCGGGACAGCCAGGCAAAACCTCTTTTTGACGGGATGCTTGCCTATTTCCGGCTTCACCCCGCCGAAAGCGGGCCTGGCCTGATGGCGTGGAACCAGACCCGCGATTGCAAGGACGCGCCCGAAGGCGGGACTACGGCCAGCGACGGCGACATCGACATCGCACTGGCGCTGCAATTGGCGCAGGAAACATGGGGCGGCTACGCCGAGGATGCCGCAAAGGTCCGTGAGGCCATTCTGGCCCGTGAAATCAGCCGTCACGATCTCGTCAAACTGGGAGACTGGGCGCGCTATGAGGTCTATGACGCGGCTTCCCGATCCTCGGATTTTATGCCCTACAACTTTTCAGTCTTTACCCACGCGCCCGGTCCCGATGCGTCCCGGTGGACCGAGATCCGGAGCACCGGCTATGACGTCTGGGGCCGGATTTCCGAGACCTACGCGCAAAGCACCGGTCTCGTGCCTGATTTCATGGTCGGGATGCCCGACGATCCGCGGCCGGCCCCGGCGGAGTTCCTGGAAGGGGACTACGACGGGTTCTATTCGTGGAATGCCCTGCGCTACCCCTATCGTTTGGCGGCCGATTACCGGGTCAGCGGCGATCCTCGCGCGGCCAATCGCCTACGGCGGATCAATGCATGGATCCGCACCGAAACCGGCGGGGACCCGTCCCGGATCGCCTCTACCTACCGGCTCGACGGCAGCATCCCGCAGGATGGCCGGTGGACAGGAGAACCCGGCTGGATTTCCATGTTCGCCGCCGGGGCGATTGCTGGCAGCGGCGATCCGGACTCAGATCAGGTCTGGATGGACGCTCTTTGGGCCGCCATGGCCGCCATTCCTATCGAGGACGGAGACTACTTCGGCAACACTCTCAAGCTTCTCGCGATGATCGATCTTGCAGAGATGTGAGCGGCCCTCACAGTTTGCTGACGTTATCCCGACGGCAAAGTACGGCAAAAAGCCGTGGCTTTGCGCGTTCCTGAAGGAGGATATCCACACCGTTTCGGCACAAATTAGAGCGCAGGCCAGATACCACGGTTCATGTCCCGGACTGAAACGGTAGAATTTGCCCAGTCATGATGCATGGCGGCTCAAGGCTTGGGTCGCGATGGTCAATGAAAGGACGTAGAGCGGAACTTCGTCGGATGGAGGACGCACGTCCGGTTAGGGCTGCCTGCGCTCATCCGTCGTGCCCGGCTCGAACGTCTGCTATCGGCAGCGAGCGCCCGAGCGAGCGGCCCGAGGGGCTCCAGCTCCATGCTGCGCCGCCGCAGGTCCGCTCCGAGCCCTTTGCCGACAGTCATGTTATGGGCTAAGGCAAGACATGCCTTGGAAAAATCCCCCGCACCCCATGCGGACCTCATTCATCTACAGAGCTTTCGGGGCACCTCGGTCGACGCTTGAAATGCTCAATCGCGAACTGCCGCCACGCCCTCCAAGCTCATTTCGCGTGGCAGTCTCACATGTGCCGGTCAACCCCTCCGATCTCATACCAATCACGGGGGCCTATGCCCATCGGATTTCGCTGCCGGCCGTCGCGGGATACGAAGGTGTCGGGCGCGTGGTCGAAGCTCCGGACGGCCTCTCTCACATGGTTGGTCGTCGTGTTCTGCCCCTGCGCGGTGAAGGCACCTGGCAGACCCTGGTGGATTGTCCCGCCCATCATGCCGTGGAGGTGCCCGACGCGGTTTCCGACCTCGTTGCGGCGCGGGCGTATATCAATCCGATGGCCGCTGCCACGATGCTTCGGCTCTGGCCTGTCCGTGGCAAGGTGGTGCTCCTCAGTGGCGCGGGATCGAGCTGTTCCGAACACTTGGGACGCTGGGCGATAAGCCAGGGAGCCAAGCTCGTCATGGGGATCTATCGTTCGGAGAACCGAAAAGACCGGTTGCACCGGGTGGGCATCGAACCGATCTCGACAGCCAATATTAGCGCCATTTTGACCGCCTCTGCCCAAGCCGACGTCGCATTCGACGCTCTCGGCGGCGACATCGCAAGATGTATTCTGGAACGGATGCGCGCAGAAACGGATTTTGTTGCCTACGGCCTTCTGACGGGCAAGCCGGTCAATATCGGGGCCGGGATCAGGGCGACCTATCACCGGTTTCACATGCGGGATCACTTCCCGGTTTTGGCGGGACGGGGCATGCAGGCTGCATTTGCCGAAATTTGGACGTTGCTCGCAGAGGCCCCGCCTTCACCCCCAAGGGTTTTCCCAGCCCGGGAGTGGCGGCAGGCCTTTGCGGAGGCCGAAAAACCGGATGGCCAGAAACCGATACTCGATCTGTCCAGTCTCGCCTGACTAAGGGCAGCAACGTCCGCTCTCCGGACCTTGGCGGCTACAGGGCATGCTGCAACCGCGATGAACGGCCGCTTCCGTGATCCGCAGGCGGCGCGGGCTTGAGGTGTCGAACGGCGGCTATCGGCAGCGAGCGCCCGAGCGGGCGGCCCGAGGCGCTCGTGCGTCGCGTCGGGTTGCCGCAGGTCGGCTTCGAGCTTCACGACCACATTCCACACCAATAGGATTCTGTCGCAAGTCGGCTCATATAACGTCTGTGGTTGGGAATGCATCGGCCAACGCGTCAACGCCGGTTCGTCGGAACCTCCGCGCCGACATCTGCAAGCGCAGATGTTTGAGCTTGTCGGGATTCCTCATGATCCAGATCGCTTCTATCCGGCCGCGCCGGATCGAGAGGGCGGTGGTCTGCAGGACGCCCCCTTCAATGGACACAAAACCGGGCGAGCCGTTGATCCACCGAAGCGGAGGACAGGGCCCGACCGGAAGTGTCCGCTTTCTGGCAAGGCCGGCGAACAGGCGGGCAGCGTTGCGAGACCCGTTCAGCACGTTGATGGCCGCTTTCACTCTGCCGCCACCATCGGTGTGAACCTCGATATCCTCGGCAAACAGGGCAAGCAGACGATCCATATCGCCCTGCCGGCTTGCCTCCCAGAAGGCGGTGACGAGCGGATGATCCGTTTCGCTCGACGGTGGATCGGCAGGTTCGGCCCCAGCCAGCCTGCGCCGCGCCCGGGAGACGAGTTGCCGACACGCCGTGGGGGTCTTGTCAACGAGCAGGCCTATTTCCTCGAAACTGTAGTCGAATGCATCGCGGAGAATGAACGCCGCCCGCATCTCGGGTGTCAGGCTGTCGAGGGTCAGGATCAGCGCGATGCCGACATCCTCGGTCAGGATCCACTCCTCTTCCGCGCCGGGGGCATGATCGGCGATCAACGGATCGGGCAGCCATGCCCCGACATAGGTTTCCCTGCGCACCCGTGCCGAGCGCAGATGGTCGAGGCACAGTCGCATCACGACCGTCGAAAGCCACCGGGCCGGACGGTCGATGCCGGACAAATCGGCGTCACGGAATTTCAACGCGGCGTCCTGGAGGATATCATCCGTCTCGGCCACCGATCCGGTCATGCGGTAGGCGAGCCCCGCCAGACGCCGGCGCTCGCCCTCGAAGATCTGACTATGCGGGTCAGCCTGCCGCATCTCGAGCCTCGCGCAGCGTGTGGACTTGGCGAAAGCCGACGGCAAAGCAGTTCCATGCGTTGATCATGGTGATCACGAAGGTCAGTTCGACCCGTTCACGCTCATCGAAGGATGCGGCCAGAAGCCTGTAGTCGGTATCCGGTGCGCCGGTCTGTTCGATGCGCGTCAAGGCCTCGGCCCATGCCAGCGCGGCACGCTCGCGATCGTCGAAGACCGGGCTTTCTCGCCAAGCCGCAAGGACATCCAGCTTCTGCTGCGACAGACCGGCCTGCCGCGCGGCGGGGGCATGCAGGTCAAGGCAGAAAGCGCAGCCGTTGATCTGCGACACGCGCATCTTGACCAGCTCACGCAGGGCTTCAGGCAGGGATAGGTCCTTTATCGTCTCCTCGGCCGCCATCATCGCCTTCATCGCATCCGGCGCGGCCTTGTAGTAATTCATACGAGGGGTCATCGCTGTCTCCGTTCTCTGTCTATACTCACAAGACGAGACAGGATCGAGATTTGTGACACCAGGAGCAGCGTGTTGAGCGCCCGCATGCCCGCTTCGTCCGCCCTCCTGACCTTGGCGGCCAGAGTGCATGCTGCAACGGGGATGAACGGCCGCTATCGTGATCCGCGGGCGGCCCGAGGCGCTCCGGCGCCATGCTGCGCCACCGCAGGTCCGCTCCGAGCCCAGCCTCCCGAATGCAGCGCCATAGGCGAAGGCTGGCTTCGCCCCTCAAACGAGGGTGTTTGCGCAAGAAGCGGGTCGATTGAGCGGCAAGGCTTTGCCTAAGCAGTTCCCGACACTTCATCAGACGGAGACGGAAATGCTTCTAGAAGGCAAGACAATCATCATTACCGGCGCAAGCAGCGGCATCGGAGCTGCGGCGGCAAAGATTTTCGCGGCGGAGGGCGCAAGACTTGTCCTCGGTGCGCGCCGTGCTGACCTGCTTGAGAGAACCGTCAACGAGATTTCGGCTGACGGTGGCGAAGCGGATTTCATCGCCGGGGACGTTGAAGAGAGCGGTTATGCAGAAGAGTTGGTGAAACGCGCCGAAGAGCGCTTCGGCGGTCTTGATGGTGCGTTCAACAATGCAGGCACAACAGGAGACATGGGACCGATCCCCGACATGGATGAGAGCAACTGGCACAAAGTGATGGCGGTGAATCTCAACAGCGGATTCTATGCGGCAAAGTATCAGATACCGGCAATGCGCAAACGCGGCGGCGGCTCGATTGTCTTCACTTCCTCCTTCGTCGGCCACATGATCGGGCTGCCTGGCATGGGCGCCTATGCCGCGGCAAAGGCGGGCCTGATCGGCATGACCCAGGTTTTGGCGGCGGAACATGGGCCCGAGAACATCCGCGTCAACGCGCTCCTGCCTGGAGGCACCATGACACCGATGGCTGGAGAGGATGCCGCTGTTCATGAGGTCGTGCGGGGTTTCCACGCGCTGAAGCGCATGGCTGATCCATCCGAGATCGCGCAGGCGGCTCTCTTCCTCCTTTCCGATCATGCGTCATTCGTGACCGGAACCGCAATGATCGCCGATGGAGGAAACTCGATCAACAAACTCTAAGGCACACGAAGCGGACACTGGCCAATTAAGCGCCAGCGTCCGCTCCTCCCGGATAACGGTGAAAATCGTTGGCAGCCCGACTTTCATTGAAAACATCTACGTTCACGAGGGGAGCCTCGGGCACGAGATTCTGGCAATTTTCGACGTGACGTTTCCGCGTGAGGCTTTCGCCGGACAGACCCGTATCGCGTTTCGAGAGGATAGCGGTGTGGAGTGTTTCGCCGAATGGTTTGCTCTAGAAGAGCTGGACGGTCCTGGCCAGCCTCAACTCTATCCGACAGGTCTGAAGGCACTCCTGAAAAGCAAGCGATAAGCGGCAGCTCCGTCCGCTCTCCGGACCTTTGCGGCTCTATTCGTGCATACTTGTCCATCGTTCCGCCCAATCATCGCGCCGAACCTCTTCCTACGCCTACTTTTGAAAGCTCCGGTGCGGTTTCGGTGCGGTTTGCGTCAAATGACACGGCGCGAAATGGATACAAATAAAGAACATTTGAGGAATTTAACACGAATATTCGCGCTCCCCCTGCCCTCCGAAGGCAGAGGCCAAAGGTTCGAATCCTTTCGGGTGCGCCAAATAAATCAGATACTTACAGAAGTTTCGCGGCGCTGTCCGTTTCGAGAAGTCCCGCTCCAGTCCCAGACAGGGGGTTTCGGGCCTCATTTCCTGCGGTCCATCGCCTCGACGGCACTCCTCTGGTGGTCGGGGCTGTGATGCCAGTAGACGCGCTCGATGGTTTCCAGAGATGTCGAAAAGTATGAGGCAACGTCAGGAAGAAACGCGCCGCGCTGCACCGCCCAGGTGATCGCCGTGTGCTTCAGGACATGCGGCGTGATGTATTTCCGGCCGCCCTTGCCGTCGGGCATGGTGAGATCGATCTCGACCCCCTGCCCGGCCGCCAGCTCCTCGGCCAGCCGCACCGCCCGTGCCCAGCCCTTCCGGATGTCGCCGACCCTGTATCCGTCGCAGTCCTGGACCACGAATCGTCGCCCGTTCGCGGCCTGGCGCCGGAGATGCGCGAGATAGCGCGGCGGCAGCCGGGCGGGACGCTGCCGCTTCTTCGTCTCGGCCTTGCCCATCGGCTTGCGGTAGAGGATGCCGCGGACGGTGTCGACATGGCCGCCGGAAACGCTGGGCGTGTCGATATGCATGCCGAGGATCGTGTCCTTCCGACTGCCCGTATAGAGGCCGTGCAGGATGAAATCGGCAAGATGGCGTCCGTCTCTGCGGAGATTGCGCGCGGCGCGGATCAGCCAGGCGGCCTCCTGGCGGGTCAGGAACCTCTCGACCGGATCAGGCCGGGGCGGCAACGTGACCTTGGGCGCGGTGATCAGATAGCCTTCGCCATGGCAGTGATTGATGGCCGCCTGCAGGACGTTCAGCTCGCGGCGGATCGTGCCGGGACTGACGGGAGCGGTGCGTCCATCGCGGAACCTGCGCTGGCGGGTTGCCGCATACCGGCGGCACATCGCGCCGGTGACCGAAGACACGGGCAGATCGCGCCAGAATTCATCCAGCGCCTCGATGGCGTAGCCGATACGTTCGGGCGCGGCGACGAAGGCCGCGTGCTCTTCGGCGTAGATGGAGAGACAGAGGGAAATGCTCAGTTCGTCCGGGTTTACGGGACCGGTCGGACGGCTCTTGCGCTCGATATAGGCCGCGAGCTGAGCTTCAGCCTCTTCGCGGCATCTCGTGCCGGTCGAGAGACGGATCCCTCCGGCATCGCGGATCTCCCAATAAGGTTTCTGTCCTGACTTCTCTCTCCAATACAGACGGGCACCTTCGGGACGACGCGGCATAGTTCGATCAATTCCTCCAGATCGCCGGGGTGCAGTCTGACCGCCCGCCCCATGCGGATGGTCTTTCCATGGGTGTCGGCCGCCCGCCGCAGGCTCTCTTTCGGAACCCCGAGTGCGCGCGCCGCTTCCGGGATCGACAGCAGGCGCTCAACCATCGGCCGCGCCTCCGGCCGTCAGCTTCCCCGTCCCCCCGCAGGCCGTACAGTCGGTCTCCGTGTAGCCGTTGTCCCAATACGGGTGCCAATAGTCGCGAATGAACCCGGTGCCCCGGCAGGTGGGGCAGTTCTGCGGGGCTGAAGCCCGTCCCCGAGGCGGCGGTCGCCGCTGTCGGCGACACCCTGCGCGAACAGGGGCTTGCGGTCCCGGCAGTCGGCGGCGGCACGACCTTCCTGCAGGCCAAGACCGCGAACGAGGTGCTGAAGGCGCAGGAGCGGCGCATCCGTCTGCAGAAGCTGAAGGGGGAGTTGATCGAGCGGGCGCGCGCGCTGGCGCTGGTGTTCCGGCTGGCGCGGGAGGAACGGGACGCATGGGTGAACTGGCCTGCACGCGCCGCCGCGCTGATGGCGGCCGAGCTCTCGGCCTCGTGCAGCGACGCGACGGGCCAGCAGATCGCCGTGGAGCCAGCCGCGATGCAGAAGGTGCTGGAGAGACATGTACGCGCCCACCTCGACGAACTCGCCGAGGTCCGAATCGCACTGTAAAATGCCGCTTGTATGCGGCAGCTATTGGATGCCCTTTCGCCCCCCTTTTTCATCGAGAAAGTACCTTTTTGTAATTCCTCTAATGACCTCTTTAAGGATAGCTGCAAATGTTACTATGAATGACGTGCCTATTGCTTGATCAATGGCGATCGCAGAGCCTATGTTGATGATCGCGGCTAGGAATCTCTTCTTCCAAGACTGTTTGGTTTCCGACCGTGCCGCAGAGGCCAACTCAGAGAATTCCGCGTCAATAACTCTGTTTTGCTCGGGATTGGTCTTGAACTCGCGCTTAACGGCCTCCGCAGCCTCGGCGCAGAATATCGAGATGAGGGCTATCTCGTCTTTCTTGAAAGGCTGATCAGTCGCACTGCCCAGAAAATCCTCAAAAACGTCGTCGAGTACATCTGTAGGATCGTGTTGCCTAATGACGCCACAACCGGTGTAAGATTGCCGTTGCTCAAGATCCAAGTCCTCTTCCACAGCGCATGAAATCAAATCGCCTATGGAGAGGGTTTCGTGTAGTCCTTCCGCTATTTCCTCGCAGTCATAGCTGTAGTGGATGTTAATGATGTGGCCGCCTGGAAGCCGAAGCGTCAGGTAAATCTCTGAGTTGTGAGCGTAGCCATCGATTGATGTAATTTCTCCCCTGACCTTCTCCATCCGAGTGCCCCTCATCGCCTTTAACTTCAGAGGGAATAGGAGCCGAGATGTGCAGCGGAATCAAGATGACTTCGACGGGGCGGAGGCGCTGCTCCAGGCCTGGGGCAACGGGCTTCGGCCCGACCCGGACCTGACCGTCTCGGAATGGGCGGACCGGCACCGGATGCTCTCGGGTCGCGCCTCGGCCGAGCCCGGGCGGTACCGGACGGTGCGCACACCCTACATGCGCGAGATCATGGACCGGCTGTCGCCGGGCGATCCCACGCAGCGGATCGTGTTCATGAAAGCGGCACAGGTCGGCGCGACCGAGGCGGGCAACAACTGGATCGGGTTCGCGATCCACCAGGCGCCGGGGCCGATGCTGGCGGTCCAGCCGACGGTGGAACTGGCCAAGCGCAACTCGCGCCAGCGGATCGATCCGCTGATCGACGAAAGCCCCGAGCTGCGGGAGCGGGTCAAACCCGCCCGGTCGCGCGACGCGGGCAACACCATGCTGTCCAAGGAATTCGCGGGTGGCATGCCGCGCGCCCAGAATCTCGGTCAGAAGCGGCAGCAACGCCTCGAACTCTTCCAGCGCCTTCGCCGCGTACCCGGTCTCCCGCCGGCACGCCGCGATGTAGCTGCGCGTCGTCAGCACATCGGGATGCCGCGCGCCCAGAACCTCGGTCTGAAGCGGTAGCAACGCCTCGAGCTCTTCCAGCGCCTTCGCCGCGTCCCCGGTGTCCCGCCGGCACGCCGCGATGGAGCTGCGCGTCGCCAGCACATTGGGATGCCGCGCGCCCAGAATCTCGGTCTCAAGCGGCAGCAACGCCTCGAACTCTTCCAGCGCCTTCGCCGCGTACCCGGTCTCCCGCCGGCACCAAGCGATGAAGCTGCGCGTCGTCAGCACATCGGGATGCCGCGCGCCCAGAACCTGGGTCTCAAGCGGCAGCAACGCCTCTAGCTCGGCACCGGCGTCTTGCGCGCGCCCCCCCCAGCAACCAAGCCGCAGCGCGACAGAAACGGAACCCGAGATGCTCTTGCGACCCGTCGCCGAACGGCCGCCGCCTCGTCAATGTCAGCCCATGTTCGGCGAGGACCAACATAACCGCGTAGTGACCTCGGGCGCGCGCGCGCCAGAACGCGGCCCTCAACGCCTCCAGATCACTCGGCAGCCGGTCCATGCGCGTCGCCCGGTCCTGCCGATCCGCATCCCCCTTCAGCCGAACGCCAGCGCCCGAAGCCGCGACAGCCTCTGCTTCGGCAAGCTCGTCGATCAGCATGCCCAGCATCCTGTCGCCGGGCGCCAGGGCCCGCGCTGCCTGGGCCCAGAGCCGTGCCGTCGCGAAGGCCGGCGCCCCGTCCTCGACAGATTGCCCGATTGCCTCGTCCATTCGGGTGCGGAATGCTAGCAGCAATGCCTCTCTCTGCCGATTGACGAACTTTTCCGCACGCGCCATGGCCCCTTCGTCATCCCGGTTCTCGATGTCGCGCCTGTGGTCTGCCAGGAAGGCTTCTGGTGTCTGCGCCTCGAGGGCGTTGACCTCGGCCTTGAGCCTAGCCGCTTCCCGCCGCGCGGTTTTCAACTGTGCCTCGACGGCGTCGAAGTTGGCAACCGCGTCGCGAACCCTGCGGGTCATCAACCAAGCCGGAATGCCGAACAAAAATGCGATGACGCTGGGGATGCCGGCCAGGGTGAGGACCTGGGACAGCAACGACAGCCCGCGCAGCTCAGCCAGGAACGCAATCAACTGATCGATGATCCAAGTCATTCTGTCGCCTCCGATCCTCCACCACCGCAACGTGACGGGCTCCGGAGGTCTTGCCAACATACGGGCTGTCGCAGGAGGGGGCGCAAGGCGCTCCCGGGAGCTTCCGCCATCGGGTACCGCACCGCCTACATCGCGCCGGGCAAGCCGATGCAGAACGGGTTCGTCGAAAGCTTCAACGGCCGGATGCGGGACGAACGGCTCAACGAGACCCTGTTCCGCCACCTGCCCCATGCGCGGATCGTGATCGCGGCTTGGGACGCACATCCGCCCACCTCGCCACCGAAACCGGCAAAGGAGATAACTCTCGGGACGCGCGTTGGGGAAGGAATTGAGCTTTGCCGTCACCGGACGCCCACGTACGGGTGCCAATAGTCGCGAATGAACCCGCTGCCCCGGCAGGTGGGGCAGTTCTGCGGGGCTGCCGGGGCGGCGTCGGCGCCTTCCAGTCTGGCAACACGGGTGCGGAGCTCCTCGAGCGCGGCGGTCAGCCCCGCCAGCTCGTCGCAATTGTGCCGGGCAAGGCTCTCGATCTCCTCGATCCGGTCGGGTGCGGTCTCGGCCATCAGGCGGCCTCCTTTCCTGTTTCTGCACCCCATTGGTCCGCCGCGGCGGCGGCGAGGCCGTCGAAGGTGCGGGATCTGATCTTCCAGCGGTCGGGTCCGGGCGAGGCCCGGTGGACCGCGCTCCAGCGCTTGTGGGCCTCGGTGCCGGGCGCGGGCGGGGTCAGGCGGTTGGTGGCGCTCAGCGGCGCGAGGCCGCGCAGGTAGAGCCCCGTGGCCTTGAAGACCGGCTCGCCGAACCACCAGGGCTGCACGATCTGGGGTTTCGGGATGTGGAGCGCAAGCAGATGCCTTACGCGACGATGCTGGCGCTGAACGCCACCGGCGAGGCGGTTCACACCGGCCTTCCGGCAGAGTGTCACGCTCTGGCCCCGGCTGCGCCGTCCCGTCGCCCCGGGCGATCCGGTGGCCATGCGCGCGCCCTTCGGCACCTGGGCACTGGCCGGGCCCGAGACCAGCTACAGCGGCAGCCAGTCCCGGATCAGGACACGCATATTGCAAATCAGAGAGGCGCTGTGATCCCGGGCTCAGCCGGTGATCTCGCGCCGCGCCAGATCGGCCAGGAAGGCCGAGCGGGTCAGCCCGCGCTCTTTCGCCGTCTGGTCGATGGCCGCCAGCAGCCCCGCATCCATGGTGATATTCGCCTTGGCGGTTCGCCCGCTCAGCCGGAAGAACGGCACCGCCAGAAGGAACGCCCCGGCCTCGAGGTCACGGGCCACGTCGCTATCGGCCCGAACGGCATCGAGGCTGCGCGCCTCGGGCAGGATCTCGTCCTCGAGATGAAGCGCGAGCGCCTCGCTGGCATTGGCCAGAAGATCGTCGAGGGCATCGGCCGCCGAGAAGCAGCCGGGCACGTCGGGGAAATGGATGCCGAAGGCGCTGTCGTCTTCCTGGTGCACGACGCCGATGTAGTGACGCATGGGGCTCTCCCTTCGGTTACAGCCAACCGGCCTGTTTGTAGATGTTGCGGACCGTGCCGATGGGCAGGTCCTTCTTCGGGTGGGGGATCGTCACGATCCTGTCGCCCTTGCGAAACTTGTGGTGCGACCCGGTGACCTTCACCAGCTCGAAGCCGTCTTGCTCGAGACGCTTGACGATCTTGCGGCTGTTGGTCTCCAGCATGTCCACCCCTCACTCAAGATGCGCACATAAATACGCCTAACCGCCGGTTCGCGCAAGGGCGTAGCGCATATAAATACGCATGGAGGCGCTGTGATGGACGCGAGCGGAGATCGGATGCTGGGCCTGCTGGTGCGTTGCCGGTTCGATACCGGCGATCTGGCGATTTTCACCGGGCACGGAACCGTCGACTGGGAGGGCGTGACCTATCTGGGCGCGGGGCAGATGCTCTCGGTCGGCGAGGCGCAGGCGACCTCGGGCGAGGGCATTCCGGGGCTGTCGATCACGCTTTCCGGGCTCGACCCGGAGGTGGTGGCGCTGGCCGAGCTCGAGGAGTTCCAGCGCCGCCGGGTGACGGTGTTCCTGGCGCTGTTCGACGAGACCGGCCAGATCGAGACGGCCGATGTGCTCTTCGACGGGGTCGCCGACACCATGGCGAGCGATGACGGCCCCGACACCGCCACCACCACGCTGGCGCTCGAGCCGCGCAGCATGGCGCTGGGGCGCAAGTTCCCCTTCTATTACCTGCCCGAGGACCAGGAAAAGCGCTTCCCGGGCGATAAGGGCTTCGGCCTGGTCCAGGCGATCCAGAACCGCGAAGATACCTGGGGGCGGAGCTGATGCGGCGCGCGGGCTGGGAGCGGCGCCTGTCGGCCGCGGTGCGGGACTGGGAAGACCGGCCCTTTGCCTGGGGCACGGCCGATTGCCTGGGCTTCTGCCGGGCCGTCGCCCGGAGCATGACCTGGGAAGATCCGATCCCGGGGCTTCCCGATTACGGCTCGGAATACGGGGCCGCCAAGGTGCTGGTGTCCTTGGGCTTCCAGTCGATAGAGGCGCTGGTCGACGCGCAT
Organism: Rhodovulum sulfidophilum DSM 1374; assembly: GCF_001633165.1. Taxonomy (NCBI): domain Bacteria; kingdom Pseudomonadati; phylum Pseudomonadota; class Alphaproteobacteria; order Rhodobacterales; family Paracoccaceae; genus Rhodovulum; species Rhodovulum sulfidophilum. The sequence goes on from NZ_CP015418.1 coordinate 3,120,110, forward strand.
CTGGAGCGGCTGCCGGTCGCGGGCGCGCGGCGCGGCGACTGGGTGATGACCGCCTGCGAGGGCGCGATGCCGGGCGCCATGGGCGTGGTGACGGGGCGCTATGCGCAGCATATGGGCCGGAACGGCCTGGTGCGCCGCCCGGTCCTGACCGCGGAGGCGGCATGGCGTATCGACTGATCCGGGGCATGACCGCAGCGCTGGCGCTGGTCCTGCTGGCCAGTCTGGCGCTGATCCTCCCGGCGACCCCTGCGGCGGCGATGCCGCCAGTGGTGGCCGCCCTTGGCGTTGCGGCGGGCGGCTGGATGGCCGGGCTGACCGCCACCGCCATCATGGGCCAGGCCGCGCTCGCGGCCGTGCTGACCGGCATCCAGATGGCGATGGCGAAGAAGCCGAAGGCCAAGACCCGCGACGAGATCACGCTGAACCGGATCCAGCCGGTGACGACGGGCCGGATCCTCTATGGCGAGCGCATGCTCGGGGGCTCGATTGTCGCCCGCGCCACCACCGAGGCCGGGGGCAAGCCGCATCGGCGCTATCATTCGATCATGCCGCTGGCCTGCCACGAGATCGACGGCGCGGTCGAGATCTGGCTGGGCGAGACCCTGGTCTGGACCGAGGCGCAATACCGCCGCGATGAAGCCGCGGGCAGCGGCGATCCCTATCACTGGGGCCAGGTCGGAAGCGATTACAAAGGCCGCGTGCGCCTCCGCGTCCACAATGGCGGCGAGGATCAGGCGGCCGAGGCCCGCTATGTCGCGGCGGCCCGCGAATGGACCGAGGCGCATCGGCTGCGCGGCGTGGCCTATGTCTACTTCGAGGCCGATTACGACCGCGATCTCTTCCCCAGCGGTGCGCCCCAGATCCGGGTCCGCGCCCGCGGCAAGCGCGTTTACGATCCGCGCGACGGCCAGGTCAAATACAGCACCAAAGGGTCAATGCGCCCGGGACAGAAGCCGTGCGGTAAGAACCCGAAGCGCCGCGTCATGAAAACCGAAGTTCACACACCACGCGACTCTCTTCCTCAGCCGTCTCGGGACAACGAATTTTCGATCGAGGGTCGGGTCGCCCTGCTCTGATCGCAGACTGTGGCGAAGTTCATCGAAGCCAGTTCCGAACCAAGATTTGTCGCAGTGGCTACGCTTCTTCCTGGCGGGATATTTCGGGCCGATACGTCTGGCGGCGGTTCGGCATACCAACGCGATGGCGCGTGCAGTGCCTGCAATCAAAAGGCTTAACTTTCGCACGTGCGTCAGGCGGGTATCTTCGAGGTTCTGCCCCTTCGTCTTGATGCCGGCGAAGAGCCATTCGATGAACCGTCTCCTGAGTAATTGCGCAAGATGTGGCCGCCCTTGAGGGGGTAGAACACGCCACGACGAGCAATTCGCCCCGCTTGATCCGCCGCGCCACGAAATGGAGGCGCAGATCCGGATGACCCGTTTTGGCGGGCAGAACGTCGCTGAAGCCCCGTATGCCAGTGTAGCGGCAAGACGCCCAAAAGTCAGGCAGACCCGTCGGACCCGACCGTGAGGCCACCGGTCGGCGTGAAAGCGCCCTTGACCCTGCTGCTTAGCGCAACGCTATATAGTTCTGCAACATAGCGAATGCTGGCCGCGCTGCCGAGAGGGCGCCTCTGCCCGGACCGGCCGAAAAGATGGCAGGAGATCGAAGCACGATGACACCGAAAGAACGTGACGGAACGAGCAGGGGCGTCTCGCGTCCCGCAGGGCCTTACGGCCGCTGCTTCCACGGGACGGACCCCGTGGCACAAGCGGATCGACGGCCATGACCCTGGCTGCCTCCGAAACTCTGCGCCCGCATGAGGAATGCGTGCCCGTACCCGACGCCTTCGACGCCGGTCTGTGGTTCATCGGCCGCATCCGCACGCCCTGGGCTCAACGCGCCGAGTGCCCGCGACGCGGCGACCCGGTGAACGGACCCGACTGCCGGATCGTGCTGGACGCCCGCTGGCTCTCGGCGCTCGAGGGAGTCGCGGGCAAGGACCGGATGCAGGTCCTTTACTGGATGCACCTGTCGCGGCGCGATGTCGTGCGGCAGAACCCGTTCTTCGGCGACGGCTCGCTGGGAACCTTCGCATTGCGTTCGCCGCTTCGGCCGAACCCCATCGCCTCGTCGCTTGTCCGGCTCTTGCGCGTCGAGGGAAACGTCCTGACCGTGCGCGGCCTCGACTGCATCGACGGCACGCCGCTGGTCGATCTCAAACCCGAATTCGGGCTTCTGCCATGATGCCACTTCGCCTCACCGCGCTGATGGCGGGGGCGCTTGCCATGGGGCTTGCGGCACTGACCGCGGCCGCGGAAACGCGCACCATCACCGACGCCACCGGCCGCCAGATCGAGGTTCCGGCCGACCCCAGGCGCGTCTTCGCGGCGGGGCCGCCTGCAGCCACGCTGCTTTACACGCTGAAACCCGATGCCATGGTCGGCTGGCCGCGCGCGCCGGGGGCCGAGGATATGCCTTTCCTGCGGCCCGGCACGCGCGATCTGCCCGCGCTCGGCCGGCTGACCGGCAAGGGTGACACGGTGAACCTCGAGGTGCTGCTGACGGCCCGGCCCGACCTGATCGTCGATTACGGTACGGTGAACGCCACCTATCGCGACTTGGCCCGGCGGGTGCAGGCGCAGACCGGCACGCCCTATGCCCTGATCGACGGGTCCTTGCCGACGATCCCCGCCACCCTGCGCACGCTTGGCGAGCTGCTGGCCGAGACCCAGCGGGGCGAGACCCTGGCCGCCTATGCCGAAGCGACCTTCGCCGGGATCGACGCGATCCTGGCGGCCATTCCCGAGGACCGGCGCCCAACCGTCTATCTGGCGCGCGGCCCCGAGGGGATCGAGACAGCCGCGCGGGGCTCGATCAACGCCGAGATCATTGACCGCGTCGGTGGCCGGAACGTCGTTGCGGCCGGACCGGACGGCCTCGCCACGGTGTCGCCCGAACAGGTGCAGGCCTGGGCGCCGGAGGTGATCGTGACCATCGACGCGGATTTCGCGGCGCATGTCGGCACGATGCCCGAATGGCAGGGAATTCCGGCGGTGCGCGACGGGCGGGTCTATCTGGCCCCGGCGGCGCCCTTCGGCTTTATCGACAGTCCGCCCTCGGTCAACCGTCTGATCGGACTGAAATGGCTGGCGCAGAAGCTTTATCCCGAAGCGGCCGCACCCGACATCGAGGCCGAGGTGGCCCGGTTCTACACGCTGTTTTACGGCGTGACGCCCGACCGGGCGGCGCTGGCAGGGCTTCTGGGGTCCGGGCATCCCGGTGAGTGAGCGCGCGGCGGCGCCGCTTCTGGCGCTGGGTCTGGCCGGAGCGCTGGCGGCAGGGGCGATGCTGGGGCCTTACCCGCTGTCGCCCGTCGATGTGGCCGAAACGCTGATCGGCCGGCCGCCCGATCCGCAGGCGGCCATCGTGCTGTGGAACATCCGTCTGCCGCGGGTCGTGGCGGCGGCCCTGATCGGGGCCGCGCTGGCGGCGGCGGGCGCGGCCTATCAGACGGTCTTTCGCAACCCGCTGGTGGCTCCGGACATTCTGGGCGTGTCGCAGGGCGCGGGGCTGGGGGCGGTGCTGGGCATCCTGCTGGGCCTGCCGGTACTGGCGATCCAGCTGATGGGGTTCGCCTTCGGGATCGGCACCATCGCTCTGGTCATGGCCATCGCGCTGGCGCTGCGCGGCATGGGACAGGTGCTGGTGGTCGTGCTGTGCGGCATGGCGGTCGCGGCCATCGCGGGGGCGGGGATCTCGCTGGTCAAGCTGATGGCCGATCCCGACGACCAGTTGCCCGCGATCACCTTCTGGCTGATGGGCAGCCTTGCGGGGATCAAGCAGGCCGATGTCGCCGCGGCCCTGCCCGCGATCGTCGCGGGCCTTCTTCCGCTGATCGCGCTGCGCTGGCGGATCGGTCTGCTGGCGCTCGGCGATGACGAGGCGCGAACCCTGGGGGTCGAGGCTGGACGGCTGCGGCTTCTGGTGATCCTGTCGGCCACGCTGGTGACCGCGGCCGCCGTATCGGTCGCGGGCGTGATCGGTTGGGTCGGGCTGATGGTGCCACATATGGCGCGGCTGATCACCGGCCCGCGTTTCGACCGGCTGCTGCCGGTGGCGCTGGCCATGGGGGCCGCGCTGATGGTGCTGGTCGACGCGGCGGCCCGGTGCATCGCCCAACAGGAGGTGCCGCTGGGCATTCTCACGGCGGTCCTGGGTGGGCCGGTCTTCCTGTGGCTCCTGGCGCGAGGGGGACGGACATGGGCCGAGTGACGCCGCTGGTCGAAGCCCGCGGGCTGGCCGTGGGGCATGGCGGGCGGGCGCTCCTCGAAGAGGTCAGCCTTGGCCTTCACCGCGGGCGTATCCTCTGTCTTCTCGGGCCGAACGGGGTCGGCAAGACCACGCTTTTCCGCACGCTGCTGGGCCTGATGCAGCCGCTGGGAGGCGCGGTCTTTCTGGGCGGGCACCCGCTTTCGGATCTCAGCCGGGCCGAGATCGCCCAGCGGCTGGCCTATGTGCCGCAGACCCTCGCCACCCCGTTCGCCTGGCGCGCGCTCGATCTGGTGCTGATGGGGGCGGCGGCGCGGCTTGGCCCGTTCGCGCGGCCGCGCGCGACCGAGATCGCGCGCGCCGAGGCGGCGCTGGCCCTTCTGGGGATCGACGATCTCGGCCCGGTCGAGATCACGCGGCTGTCGGGCGGACAGCGGCAGATGGTGCTGATCGCCCGCGCCATCGCCCAGGGCGCCGAGGCCGTCGCGATGGACGAGCCCACCGCCAGCCTCGATTTCGCCAACCGCATCCGGGTCGGCCGGGCGATCCAGGGGCTCGCCTCGCGCGGGATCGGCGTTCTGCTCTGCACCCACGATCCCGATCAGGCCGCCGATCTGGGCCATGAGGCGCTCTTGATCGAACGCGGCGGCATTCTGGCGGCGGGGCCTGCCGCAGAGGTCATGACCGCCGCGCGGATGACACGTCTTTACGACATTCCGGTCCGGCGCGACGCCCTGCCCGGAGGCCGGCTGCATTTTTCCGGCCCCTCCGGCCGGGAAGACGAAGGCCCCGTTGCCGGGGCCTCCGCCGGTCAGAACGTGTAGGCCGTGGTCAGGTAGAACGCCCGGCCTGCCTCGGGAAAGCCCTCGACCAGCTCGTAATTCTTGTCGAGGGCGTTCCGGACCCCGAAGACGATGCTGGCCCGGTCGCTGGCCTTCCATTCCATGGCGAGGTTGACCAGACCGAACCCGGCATTCCGGGTATAGGAGACATCGGTCGGATCGGCCGGCTGGATCGCGCTGTCGGAAAGCCGCGAGCTGGACAGTTCCAGCGACGGCGCGATCGAGAAGCTTGCGGTCGCCTGCCAGTCGAGCCGCAGATAGGCGCTGTGGCGCGGCGTGTCCGTGGCCTTCAGGCCGGGGCGGATCGGGTCGGTGATGTCGCGGTCGAGATAGGTGTAGTTGGCCGACAGCGCCAGACTGCCGGTCAGGTCGGTGCGGGCGCCGATCTCGAAGCCGGCATAGGTCCCGTCGCCGACGTTCTGGTTCTGCGTCAGGCCGACCCCGACATTCAGCGACTGGATCGTGTCGTCGATCTCGCTGTAGAACAGCGCGCTCTCGACCGCGACCGGCCCCAGATCGCCGCGATAGCCGATCTCGGCGGTCAAGGCGCGCTCGGCGTCGAGGTCAGGGTTCGGCACGGCGGTTCCGAAGCGGGTGCTGTAGCGCTCGAAGAGGGTCGGAAAGCGGGTCCGCGACGACAGGCTGGCATGGTATTCGCCGCCCGCCCCGGGCGTCCAGATCGCCGCAAGCTGCCAGTTCACGGCATCGGACGACCCGACCGGATCGCCATAATCGGTGCTGGTGCGGCTCGCCGACAGAACCTCGGCCCGGTCGAAGCTGAGCCCGCCCACGAGGCTCAGATCCTCGCGCATCTGAAAGCGGTCCTCGAGGGCGAAGGACAGGGTCCGTTCCCGGCTGGTCTCGGTCGGGTCGGGAACGCTGTTGATGTCGGGACGCGACAGCTGAGTGTTGCGGTGCCGGTCATAGCGGTAGTGGAATGCCGATGTCAGCGTGTTGCGTGGGCCGATATCCGAGCCAAGCTCGAGGGTCCCGCCCCAAGCGGTGTCGTCATAGGTGCTGTCGAACGCCCGCCCGACGGTCTGGCTGCTATGGGTGTAGTCGTCATAGGCCGAAAGCACATTGTCGAACTGGTGGTGGAAGAGCTTGGTCTTCAGCCAGGCGCCGCCGCCCAGATCGGTGGTCGAATAGAAGGTCAGCCCCTCGAGATCCCATTCCGGCCATTCCCAGTCGCGCTGATAGCTGGCGCCGACCGGCAGCGGCGCGGGCGTGATGCCCCGCACCGGCTGATCGACATTGTAGGGGGCGTTCTTCGAGCCCTCCTGCCGGGTATAGCTCAGCACGTATTCGTCGGTCGCGTTGGGGGTAAAGCCGAATTTCAGGTTCAGGCGGCTGTCCTCGCTGTCGGAATAGTCCCGGCGTCCCGACCCCTGCACTTCCGTCGGCGTATAGTCGCGGGACAGGTAGTATCCGTTGTTGTCGCGCGTAAGGTAGCTGCCCTGGACAAAGAACCGGTCCATCCGGCTGCCCAGCGACAGGTAACCGGTGCGGGTCGTCACATCGCCGCGGTTGCCGGCTTCCAGCCCGACCCTTGCCTCGCCCTCGAAGACTTCGGTCGGTTGCCGCGTGACCAGGTTGATCGCGCCGCCCATGCCGCCCGGCCCGTTCAGCACCGAGACATAGCCCTTCTGGATCTGGGTTTCCGCAAGATCCGGCGTCAGAAAGCGCCCGAAGTCGAGCCGGTTGTCCGCAGGCAGGTAGACGCGGATCCCGTCGACGTAAAGCGGCACCTGAAAGCGGTCGAAGCCGCGCACGAAGATCAGCCGCTCGTTGCGCGACCCGCCGGTATTGCCGACCGAGACGCCGGGCAGCGTGCGCAGCGCGTCGTCCAGCGTGGCGCGGTTGGTCCGCTTGATCTCTTCGGCGCTGATCGTGCTGCTGGTGCCCCCCTGCGTCGTCTCGTCCGACGACCGGACCACGATCTCGCCAAGCGCGAAGACCTCGTCCGGTCCGTCCGAAGACTGCTGGGCAAGGGCCGGCAGGCCGAAGCCGCACGAAACCAGACAGCTGGTTCCCACCACCCGTAAAAGCAATGACATGTCTGTCCCCCAATTCTTGCGGACCCCGCCGCACGGCGCCGCCGCTGATTCGTTATGTTATCAAGCTATATAACGAAAGCGATTGTGACAGCCTGAGGTCACGCACGGGGAACGAAGCGGGTCCAATGCCCGTCGCCAGAGCAGATGCGTCCCTCATTGGTCAGCCGCGGGGCGCCTCGGTGATGGCATCGGCACCACCGCACTGCGGACTTCCGTAAGGGACAGCTTGCCGCACCGAGGACAAACGACCGGTTCGGAGACGCTGCGCGGCAGAGAGCGTCCAGGCGACGTCAACCGCCAAGCGCGCGGTCGGTCCGCCTGCTGCTCCCTGCCGATACTGTTGAAAAACTCGCTTGCGGGGCCGCAGGGCACAAGCTCACGGGACATGGTTCCGCTTTTCTGCGATCCCGCCTCGTAAATGGACCTTTGCGGCCCCTGTGAAGAACGGTGTTCCAAACTCAGACGGACTCTCAACCGCGGCCGGAGTTTGTCAACACAATCTGCCGATAGCCGCTGTTCGACACCTCAAGCCCGTGCCGCCCGCGGATCACGGAAGCGGCCGTTCAAGCCATGGCTCAAACCTATCGTCGTTACGTGCTCCCCTGAACAGTCCGCGGTTTGAGGTTAGCCTGTTCTCCAAACGAGGAGACAGACGATGCGGAAAAGCCGTTTCAGCGAAGAGCAGATCATTGGCATCTTGAAGGAGCATCAGGCCGGGATAGGTGCCAAGGAACTGTGCCGCAAGCACGGCATCAGCGATGGCACCTTCTACAAATGGCGCTCGAAGTATGGCGGCATGGAAGTGTCCGAGGCCAAGAGGCTGAAGGCCCTGGAGACTGAGAACGCCAAGCTGAAGAAGATGCTGGCGGAGCACATACTCGACGTCGCCACACTCAAGGAAATGCTGGGAAAAAACTTTTGAAGCCCGGTGCTCGGAGACGTGCCGTGGACTGGGCCATGACAGAGAAGAACTATAACCAGCGGAGGGCGTGTGCCTTGGCCGGGCTTGATCCGCGTGTCTATCGGCGAAGGTCAAGCAGGCCGCAGGACCAAGGACTGCGTCAGCGTTTGAAAGAGTTGTCCGGGGAACGCAGGCGGTTCGGTTATCGGCGCCTGCACATTCTGCTGAACAGGGAGGGCTGGAAAGTGAACTGGAAGAAACTCTATCGGATCTACCTCGAAGAGGGCCTGACGGTGCGCAAGCGTGGTGGCCGGAAACGGGCGATTGGCACCCGTGCGCCGATGGCAACCCCGCAAGGCCCGAACCAAAGATGGTCGCTGGACTTCGTGTCGGATAGCCTGTCAGACGGGCGTCGTTTCCGGGTTCTGTGCGTCATCGACGACTTCAGCCGGGAGTGCCTGGCCTGCGTGGTCGACACGTCCCTTTCCGGGCAACGCGTGGCGCGTGAACTGGACAACATCGCCCGACTGCGCGGCTCCCCCTGCATGGTGGTCAGCGACAACGGAACGGAACTGACGTCGAACGCCATCCTGAAATGGCAGGAGGGTCGCAAGGTCGAGTGGCACTACATTGCCCCTGGCAAGCCAATGCAAAACGTTCGCGGCTCGCTCGAACCGATGGCGCTGCGACGCTCACCGTGGAAAGCTTCAATGGCCGACTGCGTGACGAGTGCCTGAACGAGCACATGTTTGCCAACTTGCGCCATGCCCGAGACCTGATCGCGGCTTGGCGCGAGGATTACAATCACCACCGCCCGCATTCGAGCCTCCACGGGCTCACCCCGCGGGAGTATCACCAACGGTCAGTAGAGGACCAAAACCTGAACAGAGCCAACTAATAACCGCGGACTCTACGGGGAGCAGGTCAGTCGAGCAGGTCTCCGCACCATCCATGACAATCTCCTTCAGAACTTCTGCTGTCGCATCTTCGGCAACGTAGTTGATCGAGGGGGATGACCTGTCGCATCGGACATGAGGCAGCCCGCCGGCCCGAGCATTCGGAGGAAACATCCGAGGCCGGGTAGCGGCAGCGTTTGCCGTTTCAGTTCTGGCATGCCGCCGCTCGCGCCTCAGCGCGACCCGAACCATACGGGTCCCGCCGGACAGCGTCCTGCCCCGAGCGCACCGACAAGCCCGACGCGGCAAAACCTGCCCCCCGTGCCCAGCCGAACGCTTCGGAACCGGGGCGCTACCTCCCTAGAACAAACCGTTTTCCTGCGCGAACAACGCGGCCTGGGTACGATTATTGACGTTGATCTTGCGGAAAAGCGATTTCAGATAGAGCTTGACCGTCGGCTCGGTGACGCCCAGTTCACGGGCGATCTCCTTGTTCGACATCCCCGCCCGAAGCCGCCGCAACACCTGCACCTCGCGGCTCAGAAGCTTTTCGGCCAGCGGATTCGCCAGGCTGGTCTGATCCTCGCCCATCAGAAAGTCGATCGGCGCATAGCGCTCGCCTTCGGCCATGAAGCGCACCGCACTCAGCAGCGACTTGGCCGAGAGCGTCTTCGGCACAAACCCCGCCGCCCCGAGGTTAAGCGCCTCGGCTGCCACATCGCGCGGAGCGATGCCCGACATCAGCGCCACCCGGTTCGATCCGGCGACATCGAGCGCGGCCTTCAGCCCCTCGAGCCCGTTCATGCCCCGCATGCTGTAATCCAGCAGAACGAGATCGTATTCCGTCTCTCCCTGCATCTTTTCCAGCGCGGACGGATAGTCGCCGACGAAGTCGGCATCGACCCCGTCGGACTGTTGAAAATAAAGCTCCAGCGTGTCCCGCAGAAGTTCGTGATCGTCAGCAACCAATACCTTAATCGTCATCGTTCTGTCTGTCTTCCTCCAATCGCAGCCACGGCCCCGGCGACAAGATCGACCGAGGCAACCGGCTTGCCGAGGACACCGGAAAACAGATCGCGGCGGGCCGCTCCCGACCGCAGATGCCGGTCGGGCAGGGCCGTGACCAGCAGAGCCGGCAGGTCCGGCGCATATGTCCGCACCGCGGCAGCCAGATCGGCTCCGGTCAGCCTCGGCATGTCGAAATCCGTCACCAGAAGATCCCAATTCTCGGGATCGCTGCGGACGGCCTCCAGAATATCCTCTGGGTTGTTGCTCGCCGCCACTTCGGCGCCGGCCGTTTCAAGATAGACTGACAGGATACGCAACGCCTCCTGATCGCCGTCGGAAAGCAATATCCTGCGGCCGGCCAGCCGGCCGCAGGGCGGCCCTGCCGCGCACAGGTCTTCATGCGGCTCCTCTCCGGCCTCGGGCCAGAACACACTGAACCGGGAGCCGCAGCCGCGGCGGCTCTGCAGCCCGATGGCCCCGCCATTTTCGGTCACCGCACCCTCGACGATCGACAGGCCCAGACCGGTGCCCCCGTTGCCCTTGGTCGAGAAATATGGCTCGAACAGACGCCGCCGGACCGCCCAGCCGATGCCGGAGCCGTTATCGCTAACGCAAATACGGAAATAGCGCCGATCCGGCAAGAGCTGGCCGATCCGAGGCTTGCGGCGCAGGGCACGACCATGGGCCAGTTCGGCGGTCACCGTGATCTCACCGCGGCAGGCCTGCGGGGTCCGCCAGCAGATCGCATCGCGCGCGTTCAGCAAAAGGTTCAGAAAAACCTGGATCACATCGGTCGGGTCGGCGACCGCCAGCATCGGCTCGCTCGGCAGGCGAAGCGTCAGCGACAATCCGCTGCCGGCACCGGCCCGGACCAGGTTGACCGCCTCCTCGAGCGGATCGCGCAGATCGATCAGGTCGGGACGATGCGCGCGCTGCTCCAGCGAGGCCAGCCGGTTGACCAGCGCCCCGGCCTGCGCGCTGGCGGCCAAGATGCGGGCGATATTGCTCTCGGCATCGCCCCCGTTGCGCAACAGCGTGGCCGAGCCGGACACCGTCGCCAGCAGGTTGTTGAAGTCATGCATCAGCCCGGCTGCAACCTGGGCGATCACCTGACGGCGCTGCGCGAGCTGCAGCTCTTCGCGCAGGCGCAGCGCGTTGCGTTCGACCCGCCGGCGCTCGGACACGTCGCGGCTGATGCAGAGCTTGCAGCCATCGGCCTGCCGGGTCACCGATACTTCCTGCTCGACGCTTCCGCCATCGGTTCTGCGTGCTACCACGAGGCCGGTCCAGATGCCGCGGGTCTGCAACGGCCGCTCCGAGACCGCCCGAATGCGCGCGACCTCCTCCTCGGAATGGAACTCCTGCCAGACATGGGCCCGGATATCCGCCCCGGCGCCGATCCCGAGCATCTCGCGGCAGGCCCGGTTCATGTAGAGATACGCCCCGGCGCTGTCGGTGATGGCGACGCCGTCGACCGACGCGTCCATCGCCGCGACCAGTTTCTCGCGCGTCCGCCGGGCGTCGCGCTTGAGCGCGGTGATGTCGGTGCACAACACGACGCGGCCGCCATCCGAGGTCGGCAAGTCGCTCAGGCGCAGCCAGCCTCCATCGCGACGCTCGCCCTCCAGAATCCGCGCGCCGCAGCATCGAGCCGTCTCCTGCCCGGCGATCCAGCGGGCGCGCTGCTCCGGATCGCCCCGGGGCATGCCTTGCCTCAAAGCGCTCTCGAAGAGCTCGCGAAAGCCCAGGCCCGGCACGATCGGGGTACCCGCCATCGGCAGCATATCCCGGAACCGGGCATTGCAGATCACCAGACGGTCCTCGGCATCGAAACAGGCAAAGCCGTCCGGCAATGCCTCGAGCGCGTTCACCAGTGCGTCCCGGGCGGTGCGGACCGACCCTTCGCCCCCGGCAAGCGCGGTCTCGCGCGCCCGGCGTTCGCTGATGTCGATCGCCGTCGCGAAGGTTCCGAGACAGGTGCCCGCCGCATCGAAGAGCGGCACGATCGAGACGTCGAGGAGGATCGCCGCGCCCGATTTGGTCCGGCACTGAATTTCGATACGGATCGGACGGCGGGCGAGACGCGCCGCGCTCAGGCGGTCGCCATCGCCGGGCACCGGCATCTCGATCCGAAGAAGCTCTGCGGGTGTGCTGCCGAGCGCTTCGAAAAAGCCGAAGCCGGTGCGGCGTTCGAAGGCGGCATTCATCCAGGCGATGCGACAGGATGCGTCGGTCATCACCGCCGGAACGCTCATCGCCTCCATGGCCCGGGCGCACATCCCGGCATGCCGCCGATCGGGCCCGGCACCGGAAACATCCTGCAGCAGGAGACCGAGACCGGCCGGAGCGCCCTCGGGCGCCGCTTCCGGGGCGGCCCGCTCGAAGACCATCGCCCGCATCTCGCGCGGCCCGGCCCGGGTCGGCAGGCGCAGCGGAAACGGGCTCGACGCGCCCCCGATGCGGCAGTGATCGAAGGCCGCGCGCAGCCGGGCGGTCTGTTCGGGCAGCAGGAAATCCTCGGGCATCATCCCGGCGAGCCCCTCCAGCCCGTCGGCCACGGCGCGGTCATCCCGGCTGCAACACCCGGTTACCCGTCCGTCGCCGTCGAAGGTCAACACGGTATCGGCCGTCGACACCGCATCGGCCGCAGGCGCCACGCCGCCGGCTTCGTCCGACAGCGGCCGCGACGTCCGGGGCATGGCGAGATCGGCACAGCCAAGACGAGACCCTATCGTCTGGGCAAGCGCGGCGAGCGCCTCGGTCGGAACCGCCTCGGGCAGAAGCCGGCCTGCCGGAGCCGACAGCAGGAGCGCCCCGGCAAAGCGGCCATCGAGGCTGAACGGAACCGCCAGCACCGCACCGATCCCGGCCAGGGCGGCGGAATTGGCCGGAAACAGGGCCGGATCGCAATTCGCAAGATCATCGCAGACCAGGGGGGCCTCGGCCTGGAACGCGGCCCACCAGGCGGCCGGAAGCGCCGAAGCCTCGATCCGGACCAGGCCGGTGAAGGGCCCGGGCTCGCGTTGCCAGACCATCTCGAGGATCAGCCAGCGCCCGTCGGCACTCGGCCGCAACAACTGGGCCCGCGTCGCCCCGAGGGCCGCGGTCAACTCGTTCAGCACCTCGGCGATGGCCGCGCCGAGCCCCTCTTCCGACACCTTCAGGATGGCGCAGATCTGTTCCAGCGTCCATTGCATGACCGTACCGTCCGCAAGCCGGAACCGGTTGCGAGCGGTCTTCAGTGCTCCAGAATGCGCCGCTGTCTCCTCCGCGACCTCCGAATGGGGGCGCCGGGTGCCGGGATCGGACGACGACGCAGTATCCGAGGGACACATTTTTTGTCTCCCAGCGGGACGCTGCAAAATGTAAATCGCCGGGCACGAAGTGGGGGGAGACCGGCGGCGAGCCCCACCAGTACAGCGAGCGCCTTGGCGGCTCAATGATCCACGGAACCCAGTCGGCAAAGATAGGCTGCTTTTGCGCCGGATTGGCCCCCGAGGGGCCGGAAGCCCCCCTCCTGGAAACGCCGCTGCGACGAAACGCCGCTCGCCCCGGGCATTTTCCAAGTCCGGGCACCGCCGCAGCGTGGACGCTCTGCAGCGTACTGGAAGCCACAGCCGACCGGCGCGGGCCGCCGGGCCATTCCGTCCGGCAGAGGAAAGCGGTTGGGAGGGCATTTCTGTCGACACCTTGGCGGTCGCGAAAATCGGAAGGGGATCGGCAATATGGTGGGCCCGAACCGCCCCTACCCTGCGCCCGCCCCCCGCCCTGTGGCCGACAGGATCAGTATCAGCTCGCTCATCCGCGTCCGGACAGGAGAACGACAGTCGTAAAGGAAGGGCCGCTCGGTTCCCCACGCTTTCCCCGGGACATCGGAAGGCACGGAGCCGGACCGACCACGCCGTGACCGTTTCCGAACGGCAGAGACGACACGCCCTGCAAGCCACGGCCTCCCTGTCGCGAGACCGCTGGCCTCGTTCATCTTGCTTCCCTCACTCTTAGCGCGTCGGCAGCTGCGAGGCGCATCACGGACGTAATTGCACGTCAGTGTGCAATTACGTCCGGCGGGAGGTAAGAAGGCAACGGCGCGTCAGGATAGCCGCCATGCCCATCCGGACGCCCATAACATCAGTCGCGTTGGATGGGGGCCTCGTAACTGTAACCGTAGCCGTAGCCATAGCCGTAATATCCCTCTTCTCGTCCGGGGCGGGCATGGCGGCGCTCGAACCCGTTCAGCACCGCCGCATGCGCCGGCCGTCCGGCCCCGTCGAGCGCCCGCATCGCGGCCGCCATCTCGCCCGGAGCGGTGGAGCCGTGGCGGGCCACCAGAACCGTGGCGCCGACCGCACGCGCGACGATGACGGCATCGGTCACCACCAGAATCGGCGGGCAGTCGACGATGACACAGTCGAAGCGGCGGCCAAGCATCTCGATCATCTCGGCAAAGCGCGGCCGCATCATCATCTCGGAGGGGTTGGGCGGGTAGATCCCGGTCGGGATCAGGCTCAGACCGCCGACCGGAGCGGGTCGCAGCACCGCGTCAAGCTCGGTGTCGCCCGCGAGATAGTCCGACAGGCCCGGCAGACCGTCGGGCAGGCCCAGCCGCCTGGCGAGTTCGCCGCGCCGCATGTCGGCATCGATCAGGCAGACGCTCTGGTCGGCCTGGGCCATCACCATGGCGAGGTTGAGCGAGACGAAGCTCTTGCCCGCATCCGGCGTCGGCCCGGTGATCGCGATGCTGCGGCGCTCGGCATCGATCAGGCCGAAACGCAGCGCAGTGCGGAGCGACCGGAACGCCTCGGCCGCCAGGCCGCGCGGCATGTCGCGGGCAAGGATCGGCGGTGGGGTGCCGGGCCGCTGCCGGGGCATGTCGCTCACCAGCGGCACCGTGGCGAAGACCGGAAGCCCAAGCGCCTCGATCTCCTCGGGCGCACGGATGCCCCGGCGGATCGCCTGCGCCAGAAGCCTCCACGCCAGCGCCGCCACCGCTCCCAAAACGAGCCCGACCAGCAGCGTCAACCCCACCCGCGGGCTGACCGGATCGGGCGCGGTTTCGGCGCTGTCGATCACCCGCACATTGCCGACCGCGCTGGCCCGAAGCACCGCGACCTCCTGTTCGCGCACCCGAAGCTGGGTATAGATCTCGCGCGCGAGCTCCAGCTCCTGGGTCAGGTTCAGCACCTCGCGCTGGGTCTCGGGCAGCGCTCCCACCTCGTCCTCCAGCCGCTTGCGGCGCTGCTCGGCGCGGGCACGCTCGTTCAGCAGGTTGCGATATTCGGGGTGGTTCGGCGTAAAGCGGCGCTGCAATTCGTCTTCCTTGGTGTCGAGTTGCCGCAATTCGGCATCAAGAACCCGCAACTGTTCCAGAAGCCCCTGCGCCTCGGCGGTAAGATCGATGGCCTGGGCCTGCTCACGGAAGCGATTCAGCTTAAGCTCGGCCTGCCGCACCCTTTCGACCGCCTCGGGAAGCTGTTCGCGGATGAAATCGAGGCTGCTCGCGGCCTCTGCGGCATTGCGGTCGATATTCTGCCGGACATAGGCCTCGGTGACGGCATCAAGCACGCGCGCCGCCCGGCGCCGGTCATCCGAGACGAGCGACAGCTGCAGGATACCCGTATCGCGCCCCTTCTCGGACACGCCCAGCATCCCGCGCAGGCGCCTCACCATATCCGACACCGAGACCTGGACGATACGAAAGCCGCGCCCGATCTCGCCGTCGAGCCGCCCGATCTCGATGGTAAAGCCCTTCTCGGAAAGCCTCAGCGGCACCCCCACCCGACCGTCATGGACCCGGCCCTCCGGATCGGTCAGCCGGAAGCTCTCGGGCCCGGTCCGGATCGCGGTCAGCTCGAGCCCCACCCAGTCCGGCGGCACCGCGAGCTGTGTCAGCGCGATCCCGGCATCGCCGGTATCGTAGCGGGTCAGAAAGCCGATCTGGGGCAGCCCGAGCCCGGTGCGCGCCAGCACGCCCCCGACCAGCGGCAGCCGCATCGGCCGGGCGCTCCAGTCGAGATGAAGCGCGGCCACTGCCTGACCGAGGATCCGGCGCGAGCCGACGATCTCGATCTCGGTCGCGGCGCGCGGTGACGTCTCCAGAAGATCGGCCATGTCGGTCGGCAGCATCAACTGGTTGCTGCGCTCCTCGAGCTGCAGAAGCGCGGTGGCGCGATAGCTCGGCGTGCTGAACAGAAGCATCACGGCGGCGAGCACCAGCGCCGCAGCCGCGCCCTTCAGCATCGCCCCGCGCGCCGCCCAGACCGAAGCGAAGAGCGTCGACAGGTCGATGTCGTCGTCCTGCTGCGGCGTGGTGGCCGCGGGCGGCGTGGTGGATCGGGGATACGGCTCGGTCATAGTCTCTCAGCCCAGCTCTCTGTCGCCCGCAGGATCGCGTCGACGACGCTCTCATGCCAGGCGCGGGGTTTTCCGTAGGGGTCGGGAATGCCAGTGCCACCGCACCAGTGATCGAGAAGAAAGGTGCGGCCCGTCAGTTCGGGCGCAATCCGAACGATGTCCTCGCAATGGCGCGGCGCCATCGCCAAGATCAGATCGGCCTCGCGGCCCATCGCGGCCGAAAAACGCCGTGCGCGATGCCCGGAGAGGTCGACCCCCAGATCCAGCGCTACCTCTGCCGTCAGCGGATCGGCGACCCGGCCGGGTTCCGCCGCGAGCCCGGCCGACGAAAGCCCGGCACCGGGCCGCAGCGCCTGCAGCAGCGCCGCCGCGACCGGCGATCGGCAGATATTGCCGGTGCAGACCGTGAGGATACGCAGTTTCATGCACTCCGGTCAGTCGCCGATATCGTCGATCTGGCCGACCGTGCGCACCGTCGGCAGAATGCCGGTGATGGTGTCGTTCCAGCGCTGCAGCGGCGAACGGGTGATATAGACCACATCGCGCGGCGCCAGCAGGAAGCGGGTCCCCAGCAGCATGCCGCCCGGGCTCGAAACGTCGAGCTGGAAAACGGTGATCCCCTCCTCGCGGCCGCGGAAGACAAACAGGCCGCGGGCGTCGGCGCGCAGCTCGTCGATGCCGCCGCTGCGGGCCACGGCCTGGGTCAGCGTGATCGGCTCCTGCGACAGGTCGACCGGCGAGGGGGTATCGACCTCGCCCAGAAGATAGGCCTCCTTGGCCCGGCGTCGCGGAACCGCCACGGTGTCGCCCGCGATCAACAGCGGGTTGTTGCGCGCGATCCCGGCGGTCAGGAAACCGTCAAGATTGACATTGTAGAGTCGGCCGCCACGCTGCACCGTCACGCGCTCCGCATCGGCCAGTTCGGTCAGCCCGCCGGCCGCGTTCACCGCCTCGATCAGGGTCAGCGGTATGGTGGTCAGCGGTTGCCGGTTGGGGGTGCCGACCTCGCCCGCCACGACGACGCGCTGCGAGTTGAAACCGGTGACCCGCACCTCGAGCTGCGGGTCGGAGATATAGTCGGCAAGCTGCCGGGTCAGATCTGCCCGCACCTCCTCGGGGCGGCGGCCGCGAGCCGGAACCTGGCCGATGAAGGGATAGAAGAAGGTCCCGTCCGACTGCACCCGAAAACCGAAATCGAGCGCGCCGCGCTCGTCGCCCAGCGGCAGCGTCAGCTCGGGATGGTCGAACACCACCACGCTCAGCACATCGCCCTCGCCGATCCGGTAATCCCAGTCCCGGGCCGGAGGCAGGGTCGTCGGCTGCGGCGGTCGTGCCGGCTGCGAGAAGCTCGCGATGTTTCTGCTGTCGAGCCGGATCACCTGGACATCCGCGGGCAGCTTGCTCTGCTCTTCCTCGGTGACCGGAAACCGCACGAAACCGGTGGCGCAGCCCGACAGGACGCCACAAAGCGCGAGAGAGAAGAACATGGGAGCCAGTCGTGGCGTCATCGGCAGGGTCCTCAGTGCCGTTTCCGGGTCGCGAAGCCTCAGCGCATGGATTGCACCTCCCCAAGCACCTGCCCGGCGGCACCTTCACAACCGGGCGGCGAACGGGTCGGACTGGCTCGCTCCGATGCCGGAGTAACGGCAATTCCGGCGCGATGGCAGGACGCAAAGGGAGGGTCTTGCGCCCCAATGGGTCGCAGAATACCCGAAAGAGAAAAAGTATGCCTGCTGTTCTGCCAGCACCCCGGGGCGAGACGGCGACGCCGGCCGCAAAGGTGCAGACGGGAACGGGACCAAGGTGAGAGTGTTGCTCGCCCGTAACAATTACACCGTTCAGAGCGGCGCCGAGGTGTTCCTCCATGAGGTGGCGCTTTCTCGGCCGCCGAAGACGGGCTCAAGGCGCCTCATGCCGATCTGTTTCCAGAGGCGGCCGATTACCGCCATGGAAGCATCGCGGCGCGTGCCGCCCGGCTGCCCGCGATGATCTACAATACCCGCGCCCGCGACGCCTTCGCCCGGATGATCGAGACCTTACGGCCCGACATCGTGCATGCCTTCGCGATTTACGTGCGGCTGACACCCGCCATCCTCGACGCGGCGCGCGAGGCCGGGGTGCCGGTGGTGCTGAGCTGCAACGACTACAAGCACCTCTGCCCGAACTACAAGCTGTTCCACCATGGCCGGGTCTGCACCGAATGCCGGGGCGGGCGCTTTCACCGCGCGCTGGTCAACCGCTGCTGTCACGGCTCTCTCGCGGTCAGCGCCGCCAGCATGATCGAGGCCTATATCCATGACCGGCTCGATCTCTGGCGCCGCAATGTCTCGATCTTCCTCTTCGCCAGCCGCTTCATGGCGGCCCAGACCGAGGCGTTCTGGGACCCGGACCGGATCGATATCGACTTCCTGCGCAACCCCTTCGATGTCGACGCCCACCGCGGCGGCTGCTCTATCTGTCCTCGGGCGGCACCGTCTATGGCGTACCGCAGCATCTGCCGGTGCCCGAGGCCCATCCGCTCGAGCCGATTTCCTCCTATGGCATCGTCAAGGTCGCGATCGAGCAGTTCATCCGCATGGAAGCGCGGCTGCACGAGCTGCAGGCCGTGATCCTGCGGCCCTCGAAGCCCTATGGGCCGCGTCAGGGCCATGGCGGGGTGCAGGGCGTGATCGGTACCTTCATGGGGCGGCTTGCCCGCGGCGAGCCGATGCAGCTCTGGGGCGATGGCAGCATCGTGCGCGACTTCATCCATGTCCGCGACCTGGCCCGGCTTTGCGTCGCCGCGGCCGAGACCGGCGCAAGCGGCACCTTCAATGCGGGCGCGGGCGAAGGCCGCTCGATCCGCGAGATCCTCGATCTGATCGGCGAGGTCTCGACGCTCGAGGTCACGCCCGAGATCCGGCCCGGCCGCAACATCGACATCCCCCGCGTGGTGCTCGACATCGCGGCGGCGCGGCAGGCCATCGGCTGGCAGCCCGAGATCGCGCTTTGCGAGGGGCTGGCTGAAACCTGGGCCTGGACCTGCGCCGAACTCGCGCCGACGCCGCTGCCGGACTGGCTGCGCGCCCCTTTCCAGGCGACCGAGGCCGCGCTGGCCCGACACCGCCCACCCTGCCCCACATCATCGGGAAAAGCGTCATGAGCCCCGCCCGACCTGACGGTCTATTGCGCCGCCAGCGCCTTCGCCTCGCGGCCCGCGCGCTATCGCGGGGCCCGGCTGTGCTATCTGCCGCTGCGGGCCAATGGCGCGCAAAGCATGCTTTACGACGCCGTCTCGCTTGTCGACGCGGTGCTCTGCGGCCATGACCGGCTGCTGCTCCTGGGCGTGTCGGGGGCGCTGGCGCTGCCACTGGTGCGCTGCTTCGGCCGGGCCCGGATCGTGACCAATATCGACGGCATCGAATGGCAGCGCGCGAAATGGGGGCGGCTGGCGCGGGCCGTGCTGCGCGCCTCGGAATGGGCGGCGGTGCGGTTCTCGGACGAGGTGATCGCCGACAATGCCGCCATCGCCCGCCATGTCGCCACACGCTACGGCCTGGCCTGTCACACCATTCCCTATGGCGGCGATCATGCCCGCGCCACGGCCCCCGGCCCGGTCGGAGCCAAGGCCCTGCCCCAGAGCTATGCGCTGGCGCTCTGCCGGATCGAGCCCGAAAACAACGTCGCCCTGGTGCTGGAGGCCTGGTCGCGGCTGAGCGCGCCGCTGGTCTTCGTCGGCAACTGGGATGCCAGCGCTTATGGCCGGGAGCTGAAGGCCCGCTACGGCGCCCATCCCTAGATCCGGTCTACGACCCCGCGCGGCTGCGCGCGATCCGCGACCGTACCGCGCTATAAGCGCATGGACATTCCGCCGGAGACACCAATCCGGCACCCGTCGAGATGATGCAATTCGGCGTGCCGGTGCTGGCCCATGGCTGCATCTTCAATCGCGAGACAACCGAGAATGCGGCGCTTTACTTCGACACGCCCGACGATCTGATCCGGGCGGGGAACACCCTCGCCCGGCATCCAGATGCCGCGCGCCAGACCGGCGCCCGGGAGCAAGACGTCCCGGACAGCAGCGCCCTCAGCCGCGGGCGGCGAGACGGCGAAGCGCAATTTCCAGATCGGCCGGGCCCGCGGGCTCGGCCAGAAGCCCGTCGGCCAGCGCGCCCAAAGTCGCGGCCTGAGGAGCTGCAGGGCCAATCTGCACGATCAGATGGAATTCGGGAGCGCTCCGGCGCAATGCCGCCAGGCCCTCGGCCAGCGGCAAACCGGCGAAATCCTCCGCGCTGACGATCACAGCAGCCAGATAGCGGCCGCTGCCCTCGATCTCCTCCTGCGCGGGGTCGAGCCCGGGCACTGTCACCACGTCGAGCCCGGCACAGCGGAGCCAGGCGATCAACCCGCTCCGGCCTTCGGGAAAGCGCTGCAGCCAGACCAGCCGCAGACCGGGGCGCAGGCCGATATCGATCAGCGGAACGCGGTACCCCCTGAACACGCAGGCCAGGACCGGACGCACCTGCGCCGCATCCGACCGGACGGGCCTGCCGCTCACTCCAGCACGGCATCGCCTTCCCGTCGGCCGCCACCGCGAATCTCAAGCGCGTCAGCCAGCAGGAAGACCGCCAGCGCGAGAACGAAGAGCCCCCACATCGCCGCGATCATCGCGGCCACCGCCGCCAGCAACGAGTGCTCCAGCAGAAGCGCAGAGATCAGCGTCAGCCATCCGGCGGGAACGCAAACGACCATCATGGAAAAGATGGGACCGGGGCGCCTGCCTCGTTCCGACATCCCGACCCGCTCGGCGCCGCATTCCGTCCGTTCCAAGGCAAACCGTTTCATCTTTAATACTCCGACACAAACCCAGATGACGAATGCCATCGCCCACCACTTGCCGCCATCGGCGATAGCTGACACCATGAGCCCCAATTAAATTCCTCGAACACGGGAATTAATTATCTAGAACAAAAAAGAAATCAATTTGAATTCCTTGATTTAGCCTCCTGCACTCACAGACACCCGATCGGATATCAAGCGCCACTAATGCCCGCCCGTTCGCGACCCGTTTTCGGTCTCTGGGGGTTTGCGATCCGGTGAATGACAGGGTATCCCTACAACTGTTGAGACCATCTTCGCCACCCACGAAGACTGCCGGGATTAGCTGTTACCCCCAACGTACTCCGGCATTGGACTTGACATTTATCTCGGGGGAGTCAATTTCCGGCTCCCTCGAGACCCCCTCCTTTTGAGCCCTTCTAACAGATCTTGTGCCACTTTCGGACGCCTCGACAGCCGTCCACCCATAGGAGACTATCAATTCGGATAGGCCCGGGCGCATCCGGATGGTCCGCCTGATGGCCACCCGGCCCGTCTGATCACTGTGGCGGACCACCCCGGCCCTCACGAGGGCCGCGCATTTTGCTCCGAAAATATAGGATCATTACAAATTCGAGCCATTACAAATCAGGGATCGAGAGCTTTTCTCAAAATCAGGAAGACAAAAACCGCACCGGCATCCGACTGCAATACAAGCTCTATCATGGGAATACTTCCGGCCACAAAATGCGAATAGTGGTGCCCTGGCCGGGCGCGGTCTCGACCGAAATCCGGCCGCCCAGCTCGCGGATCTGACAATCGAGAAACGCGATACCGAGCCCGCTACCGGCCCCGCCCTTGCGGGTGAAATGCGGAAGAAACATGTTGCGCCGGGTATCGGCATCCATGCCGATACCGTCATCGACGATGCAGAATTCGTACCAGGCGCGGTCCTCGGCGCCCGGCCGGTCACACTGGCGTCGCAGGCTCAGCCGAACCCGGCCCTCCGGCGCCCGCCCCGGCGTCTTCCGCGCCACCGCGTCGCGTGCGTTGCACAGAAGGTTCAGCACGATCCGCGAGACCTGCACCGGGTCGGCCAGCGCCAGCGCCTCATGCCCGGGCAGATCGAGATCGAGGCATATCCCCTCGGGCCATTCCGCCTGCACCAAATCGGTGGCAGCGCGGAGCAGACAGCCCAGATCGACCCAGCGATGCCGGAGCTCCTTGCGGCCCGCCGCGCGAAGCGTCTCCATGATCGCCAGAATCTGGCGGTTGGCCTCCAGAATACGATGCAGATGCGCGGAGCCGCCGAATTCCTCGCTCAGCATCCGCGCGGAACCGTCGATCACGGCAACGAGATTGGCCATGTCATGGACGAACTTCTCGGTCATCTGAGCATGCCGCTCCGCCCCCGGCGGAGCGTCGCCCCCGGCAGGCCCCGGACTGCGGGTCCGGCCGTCTCCACCCGCCGCCCCCCCGTCCTTGCGGGGCGCCGTCCCTAGTCCATGCAGCAGCGCCCCCCGGCACTCGGCGCCCGGCGCGGCCCCGGCGGCAAGACGCGGACGGCGGGCATTCAGGATCTCGCCCAAGCGCCGCGCGAGCCGGTGCAGACATCGCAACTCGTCGGAGGACAGCATCCGGCCCAAGGGTCTGGTCTCGAGAATCAGAAACCCCAGATCGGCACCGCCAGCGGGCTCCGGGATCGGCAGCGACAGAAGCCGCGCAGCCTCGCATGTCGGCAGCACCCGGATCGGAGGGCGATCGATCCGGTCGGTATCGACCCAGATCCCGCCTGCTTCCGCCTTGCACTGTGCTGCTTTGCCTTGTGCTGTCTTGTCTGGCGCCGCGGAGACGACATCGGGGAGCTGGTCTAACAGCACATAGATCCGCAGGGCATCCACCAGTTCACGCGCCTCGTCGAGCATATCCTGCACCGCGGGATCGGAGGCGTGGTCAGGGATCTGGCTCATACACTCGCTATATCGGCGCAGATGAGGGCGCATCTCGGCGCCCGGAGCGACCCCGCTCGGACGCTCGGGAGCGGCAGCAGCGGTTTTCCTTTCGAGACGGACTCTGAACATCGGACGAATCACATGGACGCTTTCGAAAGGTCGGAATGCGGCTTCGGGCTCCAAACGACAGATCGGGACAACTCCGCGGGCAATTGGCCCGTCAAGGTAGGTATACCCGTACCTTAGAGGCAGACACCTGCGCGGTCACCGACCCGGCCGGCAGTCCGGATGGCGCGTTGGTATCTCATACTACCCATTAGCTATGAGAAACAATCAGCACATGCCCTTTTGATGCAGTTAGCCGGAAATATATCCGCCAAACGGATCACCCGATGACGGATACCGTACCTTTCGGATCACATAAAGACAATCAGTAGTGTCGCCACCTCATCCAAACGCCCGAGCGTCGGCATTGCAGCAATTTTGTTCCAAGAGAGGGCCATTTGCGCCCCCCACTCTCCTTTGCCCAGGTTCCCGGCAGGACCAAAACGCGCTGTGCTTCTCCGGTATCCTTTCCCAAGTCTGTTCCCCCCAAAGCAATCCTGTTCATGTTCCTAGTATTCCTGCTATCCGCGTTCTGCTGCGCCGCGCTGCTGCTCACCCGACCGCGCGCGCTCTCACCCGCCCGTCGCGATGATATCGCCGCCGTGCAGGCCTCACATCGCCGTCCGACCCAGCGCAGCGGTGGCATCGCAGTCTACCTCGCGCTTGCCGCAGGGGCGGCCACCCTGCCCGGTGACATCCTGCCGGCCTATGCCGCGTTGATCGCCGCTGCGCTTCCTCTGTTCGTAGTCGGACTGCTCGAGGATATTGGACATCCGATGACGCCGCTGCGGCGTCTGGCCGCGGCCGCGGCCTCGAGCCTGCTTGCAACCGCCCTGCTCTGGCTCTGGATCGAGCGGGTCGATCTCGCGGCTGCCGATGCGCTGCTGCGGTTCGCACCGGTCGCCATCCTGTTCACAAGCTTCGCCGTCGTCGGCATCGTCAACGCCTTCAACCTGATCGACGGAATGAACGGGCTGGCCTCCGGCATCGGCAGCCTGACCGCCATGGGCCTGGGGCTGGTCGCTCTGCACGCGGGCCAGGCCGATCTTGCCCAGGCCGCCTTTCTCATCGCAGCCGCGCTGCTCGGGTTTCTGGTCTTCAACTTTCCCTTCGGCGCGATCTTCCTCGGCGACAGCGGCGCCTATGTGACCGGCTTCCTGCTGGCCTGGATGTCGATCCTGCTGCTCGACCGGGTCGAAGAGGCCTCGGCCTGGGCGATGCTGCTGATCTTCTTCTGGCCGGTGGCAGACACATTCCTCGCGATGCTGCGCCGCACATTGGCGGGACGGCGCACCGATCAGCCGGACCGGCTGCATTTCCACCAGTTCACGATGCGCGCTCTGGAAATCCTCTGGCTCGGGCGGCAACGGCGCTTTGTCTCGAACCCGGCGACCAGCGTAGTGATCTGGGTGCTGGCCTCGGCGCCGGTCCTGACCGGGGTCGTGCTGTGGAACGCGCCTGGCGCGGCGGCACGGGCACTGGGCTTCTACGCGCTGCTCTTCGCACTGACCTACATTCTGGGCATCCGGATGCTCAAGCGCCCAAAGCGGATCGCCGGCACGAGCGGGCCTGCAACTCCCGGCGCTCGGATCTGACCGCCGATCCCAACCCTGTGGGCCTCGATCACACGAACCCGGCCGAGGAAGGTCGCGCACAGTCGGGGGCCAACTGTTCGGACAGGCACCTTGCGTGCCCCGCGGTAGCAGGTCTAGATTTTCTTGATGAACAGATTCGCACCGTCCGCGTCCATCTCACCCGGTGCATCCGCGCATTCATGCCCCTATAGACCCTGTCCCGCAACAAAGGCCGACATGCCTTTAGAGCGGGCCGACCGTTTCCACGGTCCGCAATGAAACCGACACCCGAAGATCAGGCCCAGACTGGCCCCGAAGCCCTGCCCGAACGCGCGTTCCTGGAAGGCGTCGCGGCCGTTCTCGGCTGCGGCCAAGTGGCATTGGTTTGCCCCGATCCGGCTGCCAACGGCCGGTTACGTGTGACCGCCGCAGCTCCGGTCGGCCTCGAGGGGCGGAGCTTTCCCGCCGAATGGGGCCTGCTTGGGGCATGGCGCCAGGACGACCTGAAAAAGAACCCCGGACTGACCGAGATGGCCGCCCTGCTGCCCGGCATGTCCAGCCTGCTGCTGGTCCGGCCCTGCCCGTCGGGCCCCTGCGACATCGCGCTGCTCTGCCTCGACCCGAGGCCGGGCGTCTTCACCGACACCCAGATCCCGTTTCTCGAACACACCGGCAGGGCATTGGTCCATGCTCTACCGGGCAGCCCCGATGCCCGCATGGCCAGAGCCCAGACCAGACCCGCCGCGCCCCCCGAGACGTCCCTCAACGCAGCCTTCGGGCTGTGCGATAGCGCGATGCCGGCCGCGGCGGAAGGTGGCCATACCGCCGCGGCCGGCATCATCGCCTCGATCGGCACCCAATTCGGCGCCTCGCGCTGCGTGTTATGGCAGTACCGCAAAAGAACGGTCCGGCCCGTCCTGATCTGGAAACCGCCCGATACGCAGGCCGGCCCGGCGCAGATACCGGCCGATGCCGAGATGGCGGCCTTTCTCGCCAGGCGGATCGAGACCTTCACCTCCATGCGGCCGGTCGCGCTCGAGGACAAGGCGGCGCTCGGGCGGCTCGGGATAGGCGCCAGGCTGATCCTGCCCTTCCGCAACGGCGCAGAGCTCGGCGGGGTGCTCTGCATCGACCGCGCAGCCGGGCAGCGCCCCTTCGCCCGTCGCGACATCGCGGCGCTTTCCTGCCTGACCGACGCGGTCGGACTGCTGGTGCGCGAACAGGAAGCACGCCGTCTGGCCGAAGCGGAACGCGCCCTTCTCGAAGGCGAACGCAACCGGATGCGGGCGGTGTTCGACCTTTTGCCCGACACCGTGATCGAGCTCGATGCCACACGGCGCTACACCCATATCCATTCGCATAGCCGCAGGTCGGTCCGTGGCCGCATCGAAGGCCTGCTCGGCTTCCGGCCCGAGGACTGCCTGCCCCCGGCCACCGCCGAGGCGATCCATGCGCTTCTCGACCGGGCCGACGCCGCGGGCTTTGCGGCCCTCCCGGAACTGGTCCACCCCCCGGTGCCGGCCGCCGGACAGAAAATCTACACCCTCTCGGCCGCGACGCATGCACCCGCCCGCGCGCAGGGCTCCCCCGGCTATGTGCTGCTCATCAGGGACGTGACCCAGGAAATCGCGCAGCGCCGCGAGCGCGACCGGCTCGGCCGGGTTGTCGAGCACATGACCAGGGAGGTGTTCCTGACCGACAGCTCGCACCGCCTGACCTGGGCCAACCGCGCGACGGAAGAGCACATCGGACGCCCGGCGGACAGGCTGGCCGGGCTGTCGCCGCGGCAGGCCTTCGGGGCGGTCTGGTCCGATGCAACGCGCCTCGATCAGGTCTGCGAGCAGCTTGAGGCAGACAACGGATTCGCCGGTGAAGCCGCGTTTCTCGACCATGGCGGCACCAAGGTCTGGTTCGATGTCGCGGTGACGCCGCTCTGCGACGGCTGGATGTGGATCCTGTCCGACATCACCGAACGCCGCCGCGACAAGGACCGCCTGGCGCAGATCGCGCGAAGGGCGCGCGAGGCCGAAGAGCGGGTGGTGCAGGCCATCGAGACATTACCCGACGCCTTCGCCTTCTTCGACAGCCAGGATCGGCTGATCCTCTTCAACGACCGCTACCGCCAGTTTTACCCGCACAGCGCCCCCGCGATCGAGCTCGGCCAGACCTTCGAGGCCATCCTGCGCTACGGGCTCGCACATGGCGAGTATCCGAGCGACTCGCGGAATGGCGAGGCGATGCTGGCCGAACGGCTGGCCCGCCACCGGCGCCCCTATGACGAAAGCGAGCAGCACCTGGCCGACGGGCGCTGGCTGCGGGTGATCGAGCGCCGCACCCCCGATGGCGGCTATGTCGGGCTGCGCAGCGACATCACCGAACTCAAGCAGCTCGCACAACGCGCCCAGGCCGACCGTCTGGCGGCAATGGACCTCTCGCGCGACGCGATCGCCATCGCCGGACCGGACGGTCATTTCCTGTACATGAACCCCGCCCATCGCGACATGTTCGGGCTCGACGCCACGGAGGGATGCCGCGAGCGGACCTGGACCGAGCTTTACGATGGCGAGACGCCCGAGCTGATGACCGGAACGGCGCTGCCCGCGCTCGACGCCCGGGGCAACTGGCGCGGCGAGGTCTGGTACCGGCGGCCCGATGGCAGCCGGGTGCTGCATGAGCTTTCGCTGACCCGGCGCCATGCCGGCGGCATCCTGTGCATCGCGCGCGATCTCTCAGAACGGGTGCGCGCAAACCGGGAACTCGCTCGGCTTCGCGACGACCTGCAGGTGGCGCGCCAGCGCGAGCTGATCGGACATCTCTCGATCGGGCTCACGCATGATTTCAACAACCTTCTGGCCGCGATCTCGGGCTCAGCCAGCCTGATCGCGGACAGCGGCATCGTCGGACCCAATGTCCAGCGCATCCAGCTTGCGGTCGGGCAGGCCAGCGGGCTGCTCAGGCGGCTGTCTGATTTCGGCATGCGCCCCCCGTTGCGGGAGAGGGTCGACATGCGCGGGCCGGTGCGCGCGGCGGTCGATCTGCTGCTGGCCGATGGCAGCGGCGCGGTCGAGCTGCAGCTCGACCTGCCCGCCCGGCCGGTAATGGTCGACGCGGTCCAGACCGACATGATGCAGGTCGCGCTGAACCTGCTGACCAACGCCCGCGACTCGATCCTGTCCGAAGAGTACCCGACCGGACGCGGCCGGATCCGGATCGCGCTTTGCATCGCCAGCGACGCCGAGCTGAAGCCGCCACTCGCATTCGGCAGCCTTGACCCGGCCCGCGCCTATTGCCTGCTCGAGGTCGAGGATGACGGCCCCGGCCTCGACACCGATGCCCGCAGCCGGGTCTTCGCCCCGCGCCTTTTCAGCCCAAGCGCGGTCGATTGCGGAAGCGGGCTGGCCATCCTGCCGAGCATCGTCGGCAAGAATGGCGGCGCCATCGCCCTGACCAGTGACGGCACCTCGGGTGCGCGGTTCTCGGTGTTCTGGCCGCTCGACTCGGACAGGAACGCCGCGCCTGCGGCACCGGACGGCTCCCGGCGCCGGTCCCGACCGCTGAGCGGACGGCTCGACGGCCATATGGTCCTGGTGACCGACGACAATCCCGACGTGCTGCGGGTGATCTCGGCCATTCTCGAGAATGCGGGGGCCGAGGTCGCCAGTTGCACCATGGCCGAGGACGCGCTGGAGGCGGTGAGCGAGGATCCCCGGCACTGGGATCTGCTGGTCACGGATTACGCGATGCCGAGCATGAGCGGCGCGCGGCTGGCACGGGAGGTGCATGCCCATGTCCCGGATCTTCCGGTTCTGCTGATGACCGCCCATACCGACTGGCGCACACATGGCGAGGGCCATAGCAGACGCGAATTCGCCGCCGTCCTCGGCAAGCCGATCTCGAGCGCCGATCTTCTGGCCGCAGCCGAAGCCGCCATTCTCGACCGCTGAGCCCCCGCCCGGCGACAACCGGTCGCGAAGACAGATCCGTGTTGACAAGGGCAGAATCGGACCGGCGGCGCCTGCCCGACCGCGGCATAGCCGTTCATCCCCGGCCGCGGCCCGGGCCGCTCGACACCGCCCGGCTGCCTCCGCCGGGCTGCCTTTCCCGGGCATGCCCCCACCGCTCCCGGCACGAAGCAGCTCTCTCCGCCCGTGTCCGGGATCCGCGTTTCTTAAACCGGCGGCCAGGCGACAGGACCGGCATCGCCTTGTCGGCACATGACCCTGCATCCTTCCCCCTAGTCGCGAACGCCCATTGCTCACACCGGGCTGGCGCGGACGAGACGGTTCCTTTGCAGCCTTGTTCCGGTCTCTGCCCCCGTCCCCGCCGGATGTCTGCGCGGGGTCCGAGCGGCACGCACCTTGGGGATTGCTCCGGCTTACTGAATTGCCCGAAGCCCCGGATAGGCGGCCCGGAACTGCCGGTAGGCCTCGTCGAAGGCAGGGGCCAGGGTCTCGTCGGGGGCGATGGTCGCGGCGATGACGGGCGGGGTCATCACCGTCTCGGGCGGCGCGCCGGTCGCGGCCACCCGCCCCAGCCGCGCCGCGCCCAGCGCCGCGCCAAGCTCGCTGCCCTCGGGCACCTCGAGCGGCACGCCCAGCACCGTCGCGATCATCCGCAGCCAGAGCCGCGAGCGCGCGCCGCCGCCGATCGCCAGCAGCTGCGCGGGTGCGGCCCCCGCCCCCCGCAGCGCCTCGGCACTGTCGCGCAGCCCGAAGGCGACGCCCTCCAGCACCGCCCGGACAAGATCGTCGCGACCGGTCTCGGCCCCGAGCCCGGTGAAGGCCGCGCGGATCGCGGCATCGTTATGGGGCGTCCGCTCGCCCGAGAGATAGGGCAGGAACCGCACCCGCCCGGGCGGCCGCAAGGTCTCGCCAAGCGCGGCGGTCAGTTCGGCCGGGCCCTGGCCGGTGATCCGCGACAACCAGTTGAGACTGTCGGTCGCCGACAGCATAACGCCCATCTGATACCACCGCCCCGGCACCGCATGACAGAAGGTGTGCAGCGCCTTGCCCGCTTCGGGCCGGTAACCGTCCCGCGCCGCCAGCAACACCCCCGAGGTCCCGAGCGAGACGAACCCCTGCCCCTCGGCCAGCGCGCCGGTGCCGCAGGCGGCAGCGGCATTGTCGCCCGCACCCCCCGCCACCACGGCGCCGGGCGCGATGCCCCAGCGCGCCGCCAGCTCGGGCCGCAGCCTCCCCGCCGGGGCCGAGCCCTCGACCAGCTCGGGCATCTGGTCGCGCCGCATATGCCCGGCCTCCAGCAACGCATCCGACCAATCGCGACGGCCGGTATCGAACCACGAGGTTCCGGCGCTGTCGGACATGTCCGCAACTGCCCGGCCCGTCAGATAGAGGTTGAGAAAGCCCGCGGGCAGCAGCACCTTCGCGATGCGGGCGAAGGCCTCGGGCTCGTGGCGGCGGACCCAGTCGAGCTTGGGCGCGGTGAAGCCCGGAAAGACGATATTGCCCGAAATCTCGCGCATCCCCGGCAGCGCGTCGAGCCGCGCCGCCTCGGCATGGCTGCGGGTGTCGTTCCAGAGGATGCAGGGACGGATCGGGGCAAGCCCGGCATCGAGCAGCGTCGCGCCATGCATCTGGCCCGACACCGCGATGCCGCGCACCCTGGCCAGCGCCTCCGGGAAACGGTCGGCCAGTTCGGCCATGGCGCCCTCGAGCGCGGCGATCCAGTCGGCCGGGTCCTGCTCGGACCAGCCCGGATGCGGATGCGCGACCGCGCAGGGCCGCTCGGCCGATCCGGCCGGTTGTCCCTCGTCATCGAGCAAAAGCGCCCGGAGCCCGGTCGTGCCCAGATCCAGCCCCAATGAGAAGACCATGCCACCCTCCCCTGATCGGCCGAGCCTAGCCGCCCCGAACCGGCCTTTCCAGCCCGGCGCTTCGGGGCCGCGCCGGGGCCTCCGGGTCAGGGCTTGTCCTTATCGGGATCGCAGGCACCGAGGCTTGCCAGCATCGGGTCGGAATGCCAGTGCCGCCGCATCGCCTCGCGATGAAGCTGGCCGGGCACGCCCGTATCGAGAAAGGCCGAGACATCGGCGCCAAGCCCGAGCGGCCCCGCAGCCGCCGCATCGCGCGCCATCGAAGATTTGCCCGCCCGCGGCGTCGGAGGCGGCGGGCGGCTCATGTCGGGCATCCGGGGCCGCGGCACATGGCCCGGCCCCGTCTTCTCCTCCCGCGCCATCGCTGCCCCCTTCGCCCATGGCGGTGCACGTCCCGGCCTGGGGCCGGCGGCCGCATGCGGCCCCTTCCCCAGCGTCAGGACTGCCCGAGAAGGGCCGGTCTGGCAATCCGGGCCGGGAGGTCCGTCAGCCGATCCGGGGGCCGAGCGCCGCGATGATGCCGCGCAGTTCGGCCAGCCCCTTCAGCCGCCCGATGGCCGGATAGCCGGGCTGGGCGTGGCGGCCCAGATCGTCGAGGATGTCCTGGCCGTGATCGGGCCGGAACGGGATCGACCAGTCGGCCCGGCCCGCGGCACGGCGCCGGGCCTCCTCGCGAAGCGCGGCCTCGACCAGCGCCACCATGTCGGTATCGCCGCCCAGATGCTCGGCCTCGTGGAACGAGCCGAAGGTGGCACCGGTCTCGCGCGTGACATTGCGCAGATGCAGGAAATGCACCTTGTCGCCAAGCCGCTCCATCATCCCGGGCAGGTCGTTGTCGGACCGCGCCCCGAGCGAGCCCGAGCAGAGCGTCACGCCATTGGCCGGGCTGTCGACCGCCGCCAGCACCTCGGCGTAATGGGCCTCGGTCGACATGATCCGCGGCAGCCCCAGCAGCGGCACCGGCGGATCGTCGGGATGACAGCAGAAGCGCAGGCCCAGCTCTTCGGCCAGCGGCACGATCTCGGACAGGAAATCGACCAGATGGCCGCGCAGCGTGGCCTCGGACATGTCCGCATATTCGGCCAGATGCGCGCGCACATCCTCAAGCGTGAAGCGCTCGGCCGCGCCCGGCAGACCGAACACAACATTGCGCGCCAGCGCGTCGCGCGCCGCCTCGGGCATCTCGGCGAACCGGGCCCGTGCGGCCTCGCGCAGAGCGTCGTCATAGGCCTCGGCAGCGCCGGGACGGCCCAGGATGAAGAGATCGAAGGCCACGAAATCGGTCAGATCGAAGCGCATGCAGGTCGCGCCCGAGGGCTGTTTCCAGGCCAGATCGGTCCGGGTCCAGTCGAGCACGGGCATGAAATTGTAGCAGATCACCTCGATCCCGGCAGCGGCGAGGTTGCGCATGCTGTCGCGATAGGCCTCGATATGCGCGCGCCAGTCGCCCGTCTGCTTCTTGATGTCCTCGGACACGGGCAGGCTTTCCACCACGTCCCAGGTCAGGCCCGAAGCCGTCCCATCCGCCATGGTGCCGATCTCGGCCTTGCGGCGGGCGATCTCCTCGGGGGTCCAGACCGCGCCGGTCGGCACGTGATGCAGCGCCGAGACGATGCCCTCGGCCCCCGCCTGCCGAACGTCATCGATCGAAACCAGGTCCCTGGGGCCGAACCACCGCCATGTCTGCCGCATTGCATTGCCTTTCCGAGTCGCATTCGCGGCCACGTGTAGCAGCCGGAACGATTGCTGACTAGTATGGCAGTATGGTAGCTCTGGAGGTGAGGGAGGCGAATCATGGATCAGCACATCGACAGGGACATGCGCTGCGTGCTCGATCCGAGCCGGCCGATCACGCCTCAGTTGCATCATTTCCTGCGCGACCGGATCATCCGGAATGTGCTCAGGCCGGGCGACCGGCTGTCCGAGGCCGAGATCGCGCGCAGCTGCGAGGTCAGCCGCCAGCCGGTGCGCGAGGCCTTCATCAAGCTTTCGGAACAGGGGCTGCTGTCGATCCGTCCGCAACGCGGCACCATCGTCACCACCATCGCCTTTTCCACCGTTCTCGACGCCCGTTTCGTGCGCGAGGCGATCGAGGCCGATATCGTCCGGCTGCTGGCCCGCCGCCCCGCCGATGCCGCGCTGATCGCCCGGCTGCGGGCGCAGATCGAGCGTCAGCGCGCCGTGGCCGGAACCGCGCCGCGCGATTTCATCCAGCTCGACGAGCAGTTTCACCGGACGCTGGCCGAGGCGGCGGGCAAGTCCGGGGCCTGGACGCTGATGGAAGGGCTGAAATCGCAGATGGACCGGGTCCGCTTCCTGGCGCTGGGGCGGTTTCCGGTCGACAAGCTGATCGCCCAGCACGAGGCCATCGTCGAGGGCATCGCCAAGGGCGATGTCTCCGCCGCCGATGCCGCGACGCGGGCGCATCTGCGCGAAATCCTGAATGACCTGCCCACGATCATGGCCGACAATCCCGGCTTCTTCGATGGCGCGTGGGCCGATACCGATACCGATACCGATAACGAGACCACAGGAGGAGACCCGATATGACATCCGCATGGAAACTGCCCGGGCTGGCTGCGGCCGCGCTGATCGCGGGGCTGGCCGCCACGCCGACGCTGGCGCAGGAGATCACGCTCAAGCTCGGCCACCTCGCCAACGAGGACAATCCCTGGCACAAGGCCTCGCTGAAATTCGGCGAAGAGCTGTCGGCGCTGACCGACGGGCGGATCGCGGTCGAGGTCTATCCGAATGAAAGCCTCGGCAAGGAGATCGACCTGATCAACGGCATGCAGCTTGGCACCGTCGACATGACGATCACCGGCGAGAGCCTGCAGAACTGGGCGCCGATGGCGGCCCTTCTGGCCCTGCCCTATGCCTACAAGTCGATCGAGCACATGGATGCGGTCGCCTCGGGCGAGATCGGCCAGCAGATCGAGGCCCAGATCGTCGAGCGCGCCCAGATCCGTCCGATCACCTATTTCGCCCGCGGCGCGCGCGAGCTGACCTCGAACCGCCCGATCGAGAGCCCCGACGATCTGGACGGGCTGAAGATGCGGGTGCCGAACGTGCCGCTCTTCGTCGATGTCTGGAAATCGCTCGGCGCCCAGCCGACGCCGATGGCCTTCTCCGAGGTCTTCACCTCGCTGCAGAACGGCACCATCGACGGGCAGGAAAATCCGCTGGCGCTGATCCGCTCGGCCAATTTCAACGAGGTCCAGGACTACGTCAACCTCACCGACCATGTGCGCTCCTGGATCTACCTGACCATCTCCGAACTGACCTGGGCCAAGCTCTCGCCCGAGGATCAGGCCGCGGTGATGGAAGCCGCCAGCCGCGCCCAGGCCTATGAGCGCGAGCTGTTCGAACAGAGCCTCGCCGATGACCGCGCCTGGCTCGAAGAGCATGGCATGACCTTCGTCGAGGTCGACAATGCCGCCTTCGCGGCAAAGGCCAAGGACGCGGTCCTGGCCAATGTCGACGCCGATATCCGGCCCGTGGTGGAGCAGATCTTCGCCGAATGAGCCGGCACGCGTTGTTTGACGAGTGACAGTCCGTAACGAGTAGGACCGGCCGGCCCCCCGCGATGGGGCCGGCCGGGACCCGAACCCCAAGAGCCCCGGAACCCGAGTGTTCAAGCGCCCAAGAGGTCCCATGCCAAAGACCGAACGCTTCATAGCGACCGTCACCGCCCTCGCCCGCATCGGCGCGGGCCTGTCCTTCGCGGTCCTGATCGGCGCTGTGCTGCTTCAGGTGATCGGCCGCAGCTTGGGGAATTCTCCGGTCTGGACCGAGGAACTGACCCGCTTCGCCCTGCTGTTCCTGATCGCCTTCGGCGCCGGGCTGTCGCTGCGCAGCGGCGACATGGTCAATGTCGACATCGTCTGCGAGGCCCTGCCCGGGCGATGGCCCTGGCGGCTGCGGCTGCTGTCGGCGCTCGCGACCGGCGGGATGGCGCTTTACCTGCTGCCCCATGCCTGGCGCTTCGTCAGCATCGGCCGGATGCAGAGCTCGCCCGCGCTGGGGCTGAAGATGAGCTATGTCCATGTCACCGTGTTCCTGATGCTGGCGCTGCTGGTGCTGTTCGCGGCGCTGCGCGTGCTGGGAATGCTGACCGGCACCGAGGATGGCACCCCCGAGAAGGCCGAGGATATCTGATGGAAGTCTGGGTTCTTTTCGGCCTGTTCGTCGGCGGCCTCGTCATCGGCCTTCCGGTCGCGGTGACGCTTGGCCTGTCATCGCTGGGCTATCTGCTGCTGGCGGGCATTCCGCCGGTGGTCATGCCGCAGAAGATGTATGCCGGCATGGATGTCTTCGTGCTGCTGTCGATCCCCGGCTTCATCCTGGCCGGCAACCTGATGAACCAGGGCGGCATCACCAACCGGATCGTGCGCTTCGCCAATGCCCTTGTCGGCTGGATCAGGGGCGGGCTGGGGCTGACCAATATCGCCGCCTCGATGCTGTTCGGCGGCATCACCGGCACCGCCGTGGCCGATGCCGCCTCGATCGGGGGCGTCATGATCCCCGGCATGAAGAAGGCGGGCTATCCGGCCGATTACTCGGCCGCCGTCACCGCCGCCTCCTCGACCGTCGGCCCGATCATCCCGCCCTCGGTGCCGATGATCATCGTCGGCGCGCTGTCGGGGATCTCGGTCGGCAAGATGTTCCTGGCGGGGGCCGTCCCGGGCATCCTGATGGGATTTGCGATGATGGTCACGGCCTATGTCATCGCCCGGCGCAAGAACTTCCCGCGCCAGCCCTGGCAGGGCGCCGGCGAGGTCGTGCGCAGCTTCGGCGGCGCGATCTGGGCCCTCGCCATGACCTTCCTGATCATCTACGGCCTGCTCTCGGGCCTCTCGACACCGACCGAAACCGCCATCGTCGCCAGCGTCTATGCCGTCTTCGTGGGCTGCTTCATCTATCGCGACCTGCCGTTCCGGCGGGTGCCGAAGGTGATCATCGACAGCGCCGTCTCTTCGGCGGGCATCCTTGCGCTGGTGGGCTTTGCCAATGTCTTCGGCTGGATCCTGGTGTCGGAGCGCATCCCGCAGGCCATCGCCCAGGGCGTGCTGTCGATCACCGACAACAAGTTCCTCGTGATCCTCATCATCAACCTGCTGCTGCTTTTCGTCGGCATGTTCATGGAGACCATCGCCGCCCTCATCATCCTGTTCGTGCCGCTGCTGTCGCTGGCCCAGGCGGTCGGCATCGAGCCGCTGCATTTCGCCACCTTCGCGGTCCTGAACCTGATGATCGGGCTGACCACGCCGCCGGTGGGCGTCTGCCTCTTCGTCTGCGCGGGCATCGCCCGGCAACCGCTGACACAGGTGGTGATCGCCGTCCTGCCTTTCCTCGCAACCAATATCGCGGTGCTGCTGCTCGTCTCCTACGTGCCCGCCATCGCGACCTGGCTGCCTTCCGTCCTGATCCCATAGGAGCCTTCAATGGACACCCGCGTCTGCCGCCTCCACGCCCCCCATGACATCCGCATCGAGACCCTGCCGCTGAACGGTCCCGCCCCCGGCGAGGTGCTGGTCGCGGTGGGCGCAGGCGGCATCTGCGGGTCGGACCTGCATTACTACCATGATGGCGGCTTCGGCCCGGTCCGGGTGCGCGAACCGATCGTGCTGGGCCACGAGGCGGCGGGCACGGTGATCGCGCTCGGCGCCGGGGTGAGCGGGCTGACCGAGGGCCAGATGGTGGCGCTGAACCCGTCGCAGCCCTGCGGCACCTGCCTCTATTGCCAGCAGGGCATGTTCAATCACTGCCTCGAGATGCGCTTCCGCGGCTCGGCGATGCGCGTCCCGCATGAACAGGGGCTGTTCCGCGACCGCATCGCCATCGGCGCCGCGCAATGCGTGCCGGTGGGCCCGGGCATCTCGCTCGGCCAGGCCGCCTGTTCCGAGCCGCTGGCCGTCTGCCTGCATGCCCGCCGGATCGCGGGCGACCTGACCGGCAAGACGGTGCTGGTGACCGGCGCGGGCCCGATCGGCGCGCTCTGCGCCGCCGTCGCCACCGAGGGCGGCGCCGCAGAGGTGGTGGTGACCGACCTGCAGGACGTGCCGCTCGAGGTCGCGCTGCAGATGGGTGCCAGCCGGATCGTCAACATCGCCCGCGACCCGGCCGCGCTCGAGGCCTATGCCGCCGACAAGGGCCGGTTCGACGTGGTCTTCGAATGCTCGGCCGCCGCGCCCGCCATCGCCCAAGCCATCACGACGCTCCGCCCGCGCGGCATCTTCGTGCAGGTCGGCGTCGCCGGTGAGACCCCGGTGCCGCTGAACCTGATCGTCGGCAAGGAGATCCAGGTGCGCGGCACCCACCGCTTCCACCCCGAATTCGCCGAGGCGGTCGCGGCGATCTCCTCGGGCCGGATCGACGTGCGCCCGATGATCAGCGCCAGCTTCCCGCTGGAAGACGCCGAGGCGGCCTTCGAGGCCGCCGGCGACCGGACCCGCGCGGTCAAGGTGCATCTGAGCTTCGAGGCGCCCTGAGCCCTTCGCGCCCCTTTCCCGGCGGCCCGCAGCCGTCGCCGATCCGCCCAAGACACGGGCACGGGCGCCACAGCGCGCCCGGCCTCTTTCCGTTCCAGCAAGAAGGGACTTGCACACGGCCCGGTTGTAGCAGAGGCTTGAGCTACGGCAGAAGCCGAGCCAGGAGCGCCGCGCATGACCTCCGCCACGGATACGGCCCTCGACACCGCACGCAGTGACGACCCCGCCACCGGGCGGGGGCTACTGGGTCGCGCGCCGGACGGCAGCCCGGTCGAGGCGCTCTGGATCGCGCGGGCCGGAACCCGCGCCCGGATCATGACCTGGGGCGCCACGCTGATGGATCTGCGGCTGGACGGCATTGGCCATTCGCTGGTCTTGGGCAGCCCCGACCTTGCCCCCTATCTTGGCCCGATGCGCGATTTCGGCGCCGTGGTCGGCCCGGTCGCGAACCGCATCGCCGGGGCCTCGGCCCCGCTCGGGGGACGCAGGCTGGCGCTCGAGGCCAACGAGGCCGGCCGAACCATGCTGCATGGCGGGCCCGCGGGCTGCTCGGTCCGCAACTGGCGGATCGAGAGCGAAAGCACCACCGCCTGCCGCCTCGGCCTGTCGCTGCCCGAGGGCACCGGCGGGCTGCCCGGTCCGCTGACGCTCCGGGCCAGCTATTCCATCGAGGACGACGGCGCGCTCGAGATCCTGCTCGAGGGCGAAAGCGGCGGCCTCACCTTCTGCAATCTCGCCCCGCACGGCTACTGGTGCCTCGACGGCAGCGGCACGCTCGACGCCCATCTGCTGGAGATCGCGGCCGGGACCTATCTGCCGGTCGATGCCGCGCTGATCCCGCTCGGCTCGCCCGCGCCGGTGGCCGGGACCCGCTTCGATTTCCGCCGCCCGCGCCCGGTGCGGGTCCCCGGCGATGCACCGCTCGATCACAATTTCTGCCTCGGCGATGCGCCCAGCCGCCTGCGTCCCGCCTGCAGGCTGTCGGCGCCCGGCATCGCGCTCGATCTGTCGACCACCGAGCCCGGCCTGCAGGTCTATGACGGCGGCGGGATCGATACCGGGCCCTTTCCCGGCCATCAGGGCCGCCCCTATCGCGCCCATGCCGGGCTTGCGCTCGAACCCCAGCGCTGGCCGGATGCCCCGAACCGGCCCGATTATCCGTCGGTCCTGTTGCGCCCCGGCGAAACCTGCCGGCAACTGTCACGCTTTCACCCGCGCCGCATCGGCGCGCCCGGGCCCGGGTGATGGAAATGGCCGGGGAGCACTGGCTCGCCGCCGATTGGGGCCCCGCCTCGCTCAGGGTCTGGGCGATGACCGGGCACGAGGTGCAGGCCGAAGGCGCCTCGGATCTCAGCATGGAGCACCTTGGCCCCGCCGATTTCGAGCCCGCCCTGCTGGCCCTGGCCGACAGCATGCTGCCCCCGGGCGAGGTCACCCCGGTCCTGGTCTGCGGTGTGGCCGGGGCACGGCGCGGCTGGATCGAGGTGCCCTATGCGCGCCTGCCCTGCCGACCGAGCGCCAGGCGGCCGGTGCGCGCGCCCAGCACCGATCCGCGCCTCTCGGTCGGCATCCTGCCGGGGCTCTGCCAGACCGAGCCGCCCGACGTGATGCGCGGCGAGGAAACCCGGGTTGCCGGTTTCCTCACCATCCGCCCGGATTTCGACGGAACGCTCTGTCTGCCGGGGACGCATCCCAAATGGGTCCGGCTCTGCGACGGCAGGGTGCTGGCCTTCCGTACCGCGATCACGGGCGAACTCTACCGGCTGCTGGTGCGGGGCTCGATCCTGCGCCGCGCCTTCGACGACATCTGGAACGACCGCCTGTTCCACGCCGCCGTCGACGAGGCCTTCTGCCACCCCGAGCGGATTGCAGGCACCCTGTTTTCCCTACGCGCCGGGGCACTGCTCGACCCGCCGACGACGGGACAGATCCGGGGCCGGCTGTCGGGGCTTCTGATCGGTAGCGAGCTCGCGGCGATGCGCGACATGTGGCAGGGGCGCCCGGTCGCGGTTATGGGCTGCGAACGCCTCTCGCATCTATATGCCACCGCGCTCGACGAACAGGGGGCCGAGGTCGAGACGATCGCGCATGACCGGATGACCCTGGCCGGTCTGATCGCGACATTCGAGCAGACCGGAGCGGTCGTCCTGACCGCGCCCGACGCACAGCCGTCAACGCTCTGAGCCTTTCCGGCGCGACCCGGGCCGCCGCCACAACCTCCTGGCGCCGGAGCCCCACGACCGCCCACCTCACATCGCCGGGACACAGACGACACGGGGGCGTCCCAATGAGGGCACCATCGCCCCGCTGTGGCGTCATGAAAAGCCCCCTATGGGCCGTGATCTCAGGCCGTCCCCGTTTGCCACTCTTTTCGGCATGCACGGACCCAGTCAAGATCAAACCGGACCGAAAGCGCCCCCGCTGGCGCGCGCCCTGCAACAGTCCGACCAGCTCACCCTGCCATAGCGGGTGGACAAAAGCTTCTACATGGCACCGATCCAACACACTGGATCCGCCAATGGCTCCTCCTCAACGCTTTGCGCAACAAGCCCAGCCCGCCCCGTCGCCGCCAACGAAACGAACGAACTATGCCGCTCGGCGCCCGGGATCCCCCTGGAAGACCAACGGCTCCGGCCGCGCGAATGACCACGCAATCGGGCGGAGCGCTGTCGCCCACTATGCCCGCTCTCCGGATGTCCACGCGATGCCGAAAGGTCACATCACCGGCTATCAGACGCTCTAGAAGGACGGTAACCGGGGCATCTTCCCCACCCTCGCCGCGCCTTTCGCTGCCGAAATGGCCGACGCCGCTCCTGCGCCTACAGACGACGCCCTGACCAACACCCCGACCGGGCACCGTCCTGCCGGTCGGGCTATAGACGCCGCCGCCGCTCTCGCCGGAGCCCCTCAGATCGTCCTCGCCGCACCCACGCGCCGTCCCTCCCCCCACTATCCGGCCCATGAAGCCGTCCCGACAGCAAGCCTCCCTGTCCGGCACCCTGAACACCCTCGCCGTTTCCTTCTTCTTGGCGAAAATACCCCGGGGGGCGTCCGAAGGACGGGGGGCAGAGCCCCCTCCCGGACGGTCCCGGCCCTCTCACGCGGTTGTGCCGTGCCCTTCCGGCGCCAGACCCGCGATCACATGTCTTCTGTCGCGCAAGATGGACCGCAGCGTTCGCCCGTCCTGCGGTTCCTTCCGCCACATCGGACCACGACCGCGGCATCCTGTCCGTCAAGGGGCAGAACGCAACCGGGACAGGACCGAAATCGGCCGCCCCGCGCCCCGAAAAAGGACGATGCGGCCTGCCATCCTGGTCTCAGTGATTGTCGCGCGGCAGATCGCGGGCGATCCGCCGATAGGCCGTGGCCAGTTCCAGACAGCCGCCCTCGGCCAGCTGGCCGACATTGGCGCGGTAGATCTCTTCCCAGGGGGTCTGGCTCACGATTTCGG
The DNA here is from genome assembly GCF_001633165.1 of Rhodovulum sulfidophilum DSM 1374. Lineage (NCBI taxonomy): Bacteria > Pseudomonadati > Pseudomonadota > Alphaproteobacteria > Rhodobacterales > Paracoccaceae > Rhodovulum > Rhodovulum sulfidophilum. The sequence goes on from NZ_CP015418.1 coordinate 3,160,637, forward strand.
GTGGCTCCCAGGCCTCGCGGCGCAGGTCCCACTCGGCATCGTCGACCAGCGCATCGAGCCGCGAAGCGTTCAGATCGAGCCGCACCCGGTCGCCGGTCCTCAGCAAGGCCAGCCCGCCCCCCACCGCCGCCTCGGGCGAGGCGTTCAGGATCGAGGGGCTTTCCGAGGTGCCCGACTGGCGCCCGTCGCCGACCGTCGGCAGATGCCGGACGCCCTGCTTCACCAGCGCATCCGGCGGCTGCATGTTCACCACCTCGGCCGAGCCCGGATAGCCGACGCAGCCGACATTGCGGATGAAGAGCATCGCGCTTTCGTCTATCCCGAGCTCGGGATCGTTGATCCGGGCATGGTAATCCTCGGGCCCCTCGAAGACCACGGCGCGGGCCTCATGCACGCCCTCCTGGCCCGGCTCGGACAGGAAGCGCGCGCGGAATTCATCGGAAATCACCGAGGTCTTCATCAGCGCCGATGAGAACAGGTTGCCCGAGAGCACCTTGAACCCGGCCTGCGCCCGAAGCGGCGCGTCATAGGTCGCGATCACGTCCGGGTCGGCGGAGCGGACCCGCTCGAGGTTCTCGGCCAGGGTCCGGCCGGTCGCGGTCATCGCGCCGACATGCAGCCGCCCGGCCCGGGCCAGCTCGGCCATCACCGCGGGCACCCCGCCGGCCCGGAAGAAGCTCTCGCCCAAGTATTCGCCCGCGGGCTGCATGTTGACCAGAAGCGGCACGTCATGGCCGATCCGCTCCCAGTCGGTCACGTCCAGCTCGACCCCCGCATGCCGTGCGATCGCTTGCAGATGCGGCGGCGCATTGGTCGAGCCGCCGATGGCGCTGTTGACGGTGATGGCATTCTCGAAGGCGGCGCGGGTCAGGATGTCGGAGGGTTTCAGATCGTCCAGCACCATCTGCACGATCCGCCTGCCGGTCTCGTAGGCCATCGCCATCCGTTCGCGGAAGGGCGCGGGGATCGCGGCATTGCCGGTCAGGCTCATGCCCAGCGCCTCGGCCATCGCGTTCATGGTGGAGGCCGTGCCCATGGTGTTGCAATGACCGAGCGAGGGCGCCGAGGAACAGACCCGGTCCATGAATTCGTCATAGTCGATCCTGCCCTCGGCCAGGAGGCGGCGGCTTTCCCAGACGATGGTGCCCGAGCCCGCGCGCTTGCCCTGCCACCAGCCGTCGAGCATCGGCCCGCCATTCAGCGCGATGGCCGGGATGTCGACCGTCGCCGCCCCCATCAGCATCGCGGGCGTGGTCTTGTCGCAACCGGTGGTCAGCACCACCCCGTCCAGCGGATAGCCATGCAGGATCTCGACCAGCCCCAGATAGGCAAGGTTGCGGTCCAGCGCGGCAGTCGGGCGCTTGCCGGTCTCCTGCAGGGGATGCACCGGAAATTCCATCGGCACGCCGCCCGCCTCGCGGATGCCCGCCTTGATCCGGTCCATCAGGAAGATGTGGATCTTGTTGCAGGGCACCAGATCCGAGCCGCTATTGGCGATGCCGATCACCGGACGCTCCGATTGCAGCTCGCCCCGGGTGAAGGTCTGGTTCTGGTAGCGCTCGACATAAAGCGCGGTCATGCCGGGGTTGTTCGGGTTGTCGAACCATTCCTGCGACCGGAACCGTCTGTTCGCGCGCGTATCGCCCATGCCCATCCTCCGCTTGTCCTCTGTTGCGCCCCCGGTCGTGACGCCATGCGTGACATCAAAGGCGGCGGGCCTGCCCCGGACCGGAAGCCGGTCGCGGCCCTCGGCACAAGCATTCCGATACGCCATGCCGGATGCAAGACCAATCGGCCCCGAAGGCCGGAGAGGTCCCGACCGCACCAATCGGCTGGCCCCGTTTCCAGAAGCATCCCCGGCGGATCGGGCCCGGCAACGCCAGGCAGGGCGCGCGGGCCGAACGGAGGCCTTTATCCCGGGATTTCTCTTGGGCTATCCAATCGGAAGCTGCCGCAAGGCCCGGCCCCGGGGAGGAAGCCCATGACGCATCTTCAATTCGCCGACAGCCAGTCGCGCCAGAGACCGGTCGCGACCCTCACGATGGCGGCCCGGGCGTTGGCCGTGCAGCGGCCGTACAACGTTCATCCCGGCATCCGCCCGAGCGATTTCCGCAAACCCGATTTCCGCATGCACATGCCCATCGTCAAATCCGTCGTCCCGGCACATCGCTTCCCAGCACCTGACGCCATTCCGGCCAGCGGCCGTACCGCGCCGCGTCAGCCCGAGGCGTCCGACCCGCAGCACCGCCACGGGGTCGATCCCGAGACCGTGGTCCCCCTGCCCCAAGGTAAACCAGGCCCCTTCTTCGCAATCCCGCTCTTCGACCAGCCCGGGCATCAGAGCCTCTCTCCCGATCCGGGCTTTGCGCCCCATCAACACGCCAGCGACCATCCCGGTGCGATCCCGGTCGCGTTCCCGCTGCAGAAAGGCCGAGGGGGTGTCCTCGAGACCGGGGCAGAGCAGGGGCCGATCACCGACCCATACCAGGCCGATCATTCCGAACATCCCGACCCGGCCGACTGGAGGAGTTCCATCGCGATCCTGAAACCATATTATTATCAAATGCCTTTCAGTCCTTTCTCATGTTACGGCATTGTCGGGCGAGAACCACTCCCGCCCGCGACAATCTCCCGATATTCGCGACCCGCTGATCCCGTCCGATGGAGGGCCAAGGGCCCCTGCCGGAACCGAGGCAATGACCGGCTGGCGGATCGGCCATACGGTCCCGACATTCGCGCAGATGGCACGGCCCGGCCTCAAGACCCGTTGCTGCGTGAGCGCCATCGCCCGGCACGCGGCCTTCCGGGCTGCACGGCACCAAGCCGCCGGGCGATGCCTTCCACGTCCTCCCCGACAGCAAGGCCTCCGGGACAGGCTCGGCCGAGGCAGAGACCAATCGCAGAGCCGCATATCGCCGGGACCGCCAGCGGCGCGCCCGGAAACCGGCATCCGCGCCCGTCCCGCGCCGCTGCGACCGCCATCCTCAGCGCCCACCCGCGCGACTGCGCGCACCATCCAGACGAAAGGCCCCTTCATGACCGATACCCCCCTGCTGATCTGCGGCGCCGCCTTCACCGAGGACGAGCGCGCCCGACTGTCGACCGCGGTCTCCTCCGTCTCGGTCGAGAGCCCCGCCGCGCTCGAAGGGCTCGCCCCCGGCCTGCGCAAGCGACTTCGCGCCGTCGCCTACAAGGGCCAGGCCCCATTCGGCGCGCGTGAGATGGCCGCACTGCCCGGGCTGGGGCTGATCGCCAATTTCGGCGTCGGATACGATGCCATCGACCTGGCCGCCGCAACCGCGCGCGACATCCGCGTCACCAACACGCCCGACGTTCTGAACGACGATGTCGCCGATATGGCGGTGGGGCTGATCCTCGCACAGGCGCGCTGTCTTCTGCGCGGCGACGGCTGGGTCCGGAGCGGCCGCTGGGGCAAATACGACGAGATGCCGCTTGCCCGGAAGGTGTCGGGCGCGCGGGCCGGAATTGTCGGGCTGGGCCGGATCGGGCGCGAGATCGCCGACCGGCTTGCCGCCTTCAAGATGGAGATCCACTACCATTCGCGGCAACAGAAGGAGACCCCAGGCTGGCGCTATCACGCCGATCCGGTCAGCCTTGCCGAAGCGGTCGATTTCCTCGTCGTGGCGCTGGTCGGCGGCGAGGAGACCCGGAATTACGTCTCTGCCGAGGCGATTGCCGCGCTCGGGCCGACGGGTGTCCTGATCAACATCTCGCGCGGCACGACGGTCGATGAGGGGGCGCTGCTTGCCGCGCTGGAACAGCGCCGGATCGCGGGTGCCGGGCTTGACGTCTATCTCGACGAGCCCGCCATCGACCCGCGTTTTCAGGGGCTCGACAATGTGGTGCGGCAACCGCATGCGGGCTCTGCCACCGTCGAGACCCGGCGCGCCATGGCCGAACTGCAACTGGCCAATATCCGTGCCTTTCTGGATGGCGAACCGCTGCCGAGCCCCGTCAACTGAGGGCAATCAACTGAGGCCCGTCAACGGAACCCGGTCAACTGAGGCGAAGCCGGCTCAGGGCTCCGCCCCATCCGCAAACAGACCGGGGGCAAGTGCGCCGCGCTGCCCGATCACCCGGGCCGCAAGCGCCGCCGCCTGCGCGACCGCCTCGGGCGGGCTTGCCCCGGTCGCCCGCGCGGCCAGAAAGCCCGCCGCGAAACTGTCGCCCGCAGCAGTGCTGTCGACCACCTGCGCGACCCGCACCGGCGCGATCTCGGCCTCGGCGCCCTCGGCCCAAAGCCGGATCGGCGCGGCGCCGTTCTTGACCACCACCGTCGTCGCCCCGGCCTCGCGGTAGCGCGCCACCGTCGCCCCGGGCGAGGCATCGCCGAAGGCCGCCTGTTCCTCGTCGAAGGAGGGCAGCACCGTATCGGCGACCGAGGCGCCCAGCATCAGCCCGGCCCGCATCTCCTCCGGGTCGCGCCAGAGCCGGGGCCGGACATTGGTGTCGAAGCTCACCCGCGCGCCCGCCGCCCGCGCCCGCCCGAGTGCTGCGCAAAGCCGTTCGCGCGCCTCGGGCGCGAGGATCGCCAGCGTGATGCCCGAGAGATGCAAGAGGTCGCGTCCGGCAAAGGCGCGGTCGAGCCAGTCCGGATCGTCGGCCATCGCCTTCGCCGCCGCCTGCCCGCGCCAGTAGGAAAAGCTCCGTTCGCCGTCTTTCAGCGCGATCATGTAAAGCCCCACCGTGCGCCCCTCGATCCGGCGGATCGCCTGGGTCGCGATGCCCTCGGCCGCCATGAAGGCCAGCATGTCGTCCGACACCGCATCCGCCCCGACGGCGGTCGCATAGCCCACCGACCAGGTTTCGGGCAGCAGCCGCCGGGCATACCAGGCGCAGTTGAAGGTATCCCCGGCAAAACCCATGCGAAAGAGCCCGTCCCGGTCCGGGGCAAGCTCCACCATGCATTCGCCAATGGCGAGAAAGGAATGTTCCGGCATCTGTCTCCCTGCGGCCCTGGCCAAAGCGGCGGTTGCGCAACGATCCAGCTTCTATCCCCTTTTCCGCCCGCTCCGCTAGGGACCGGCCCGCCATTTCCTGCCGCACATGGCATCAGAAGACCGGCCCCCGGAGCCCCGCCCTCGCGCCCGACCGGACCCCAGCCGCCTTGCCCCTCTCGACACCCCGCGCGACCGTCTCCAGGGGCAAGGCCGCGAACGCCGGGGACACAGACCGCCGCGCGCCCTACCCAGCGCTGGCCGCGAAGCGTGCCATCCAGCCCAGGCTGTCGCCGGTGGGTCCGTCGGGTCGGTATTCGGCGCCGACCGGCGTGGCGTGACCCAGCCGCTCGAGCAGGCCGAAGACATGGCCATAGTCGAGCTCGCCATGATCGGGCGGGCCGCGATCGGGCACCGAGGCCACCTGCACATGACCGATCAGCGGCATCAGCGCCCTGAGCCGCACCGAGACATCGCCCTCGGCGCGCTGCACATGGTAGCAGTCGAAGATCAGCCGGAGGTTCGGCGCGGCAACCCGCTCGATCATCGCCACCGCCTCGGCGGTGCTGGCCAGCGCATAGCCCGGCACGTCATGCGGGTTGATCGGCTCGATCAGGATGCCGATGCCATAGGGGGCGGCCTCGAGACAGGCATAGGCCAGTGTCGCCGCCAGCGCGGCCTCGGCCTCGGGCCCGCGCGCGCATCCGGCCATGGCATGGATCTGCGGCACCCCGAGCGCGGAAGCCCAGGCGATGGACTGATCGATCGCCGCGCGCGCCTCGGCCGCCCGCCCGGGCAACGCGCAAAGCCCGAACTCGCCCACCGCAAGATCGCCGGGACGGGTGTTGAGCGAGAGCATCGGCAGACCGGTCTCGTCCAGCGCCGCGCGGATCGCGGATCGCGGCGTGTCATAGGGCCAGTGGCATTCGACGGCGGAAAACCCGGCGGCGGCGGCCGCACGGATGGCATCGGGCAGCTCGAGCTCGCGCCAGAGAAACCCCAGATTGGCAGAGAACCTCACGTTCCTCTCCGGATCGACCGGAACCGCGTGTTCCGCCCTCATCGCTAGCGGCGCCGCACCCGAGCTGTCAAGCACGCCCTTCCCTGCCCGCCGCTTCCGGTGTATCGCGAATGCCTTGCCCCCTGTGCCGGAGCCCGGATGACTGCCGCCGCCCCCTTCGAGATCTTTCTCGCCGCCCTGCCCGGGCTCGAACCGCTTCTGGCCGAAGAGGCCCGCGCGGCGGGCTTTGCCACGCCCGTGGCGGTCCCCGGGGGCGTCACCGTGACCGGGGGCTGGCCCGAGGTCTGGCGTGCCAATCTGGTCCTGCGCGGCGCCTCGCGCGTGCTGGTCCGGATCGGCGCCTTTCGCGCCTTCCATCTCGCCCAGCTCGACAAGCGGGCGCGGAAGGTCGACTGGGCGGCGGTGCTTAGGCCCGACCGGCCGGTGCGGGTCGAGGTGCAATGCCGGGCCTCGAAGATCTACCATGCGCGCGCCGCCGCCCAGCGCATCGAGCGCGCCATCGCAGAGACGCTGGGCGCGCCCATCGGCGGCGAAGAGGCGATCGCGCTCAAGGTCCGGATCGACGACAATCTGGTGACGCTCAGCCTCGACAGCTCGGGCGAACCGCTGCATCGGCGCGGCCACAAGCAGGCGGTCGGCAAGGCACCGCTGCGCGAAACAATGGCCGCGCTCTTCCTGCGCGCCTGCGGCTTCGACGGGCAGGAACCGGTGCTCGATCCGATGTGCGGCTCGGGCACCTTCCCGATCGAGGCGGCCGAGATCGCGGCAGGCCTCGCCCCCGGCCGCGACCGCAGCTTCGCCTTCGAAGACTTCGCCAGCTTCGATGCCGGGGCCTGGACCGCGATGAAGGCGCCTGCGCCCGCGATCCCGGCCGAGGCCCGTTTCTTCGGGTCAGACCGCGATGACGGCGCGATCCGGATGGCCACCGCCAATGCCGCGCGCTCGGGCGTCGCGGACCGGACGGACTTCCGGCGCCAGGCGGTCAGCGATCTGATCCGGCCCGAAGGCCCGGCCGGTCTGGTGATGGTCAACCCGCCCTATGGCGCGCGGATCGGGGACAGAAAGCTTCTCTTCGCGCTTTACGGCGCGCTCGGGGCGACACTTCGCGACCGTTTCGCGGGCTGGCGGGTCGGACTGGTCACCAGCGACGAGGGGCTTGCGCGGGCAACGGCCCTGCCCTTTCTGCCGCCCGCTCCGCCGGTTGCCCATGGCGGGCTGAAGGTGCGGCTTTTCCGGACCGCGCCCCTGCCCTGACCTGTGCGCCCGTGAGCAGCGTTCCGTCATGGGTATTTTCGCCAAGAAGAAATCAGGTTTCGTCTTCTTCTTGGTACAAATACCCGAAAGACCACGATCCCGGCGGAGACTCCCGGTGCACGCCTGCGCGGAACGCGCTCTGGCCACTGACGAAAAAGCGGCGTCAGGGCAGCTCGATGAAGCTCCCATAGGGGAATTTCATCTGCCAGGCGCCTTCGCGACCGGCATGATGCAGCGCGGCCCGCATCAGCCCGGCATGCGAGACGGCGAGTACCCGCCCGGGTCCGCTCATCTCCTCGAGAAAGGGCACGACCCGGGCAAAGAACATGCCGACGCTTTCGCCGCCATGGGGGCACGACTCGTAGAAATGCCCGGCCCAGTGATCGAGCCCCTCGCGCGGGACCTCGGCCCAGGGGATGCCCTCCCAGGCGCCGAAATCGATCTCGATCAGGCGCGGATCGGCCGCGACAGGCAGACCCCGCGCCGCGCCGATATGCTCGGCCAGACGGGTGCAGCGCATCAGCGGGCTGGTCAGGATCCGGTCGATGGCGGGCAGCGCCGCCAGCACCTCGGCCGCCTCATCGGCAAAGCTCGACGCGGGCGGGTAGTCGGTACGACCGTAGCAGGTGCCCTCGGCCACATCCGGCCGGGTATGGCGCAGCAGGATCAGGCCCATGCCAGAAACCCCAGAAGGACCGCGATCTCGGCCACCTGCTGCACCGCACCCAGCCCGTCGCCGGTATGACCGCCGAGCCGGCGCATCATCATCCGCGCCATGAAGAGCGTTACCGCGACCGTCAGCGCCAGCACCGTCAACGCGGCGGCCAGCCCCGCACCGATCCAGAGGCCCAACATCAGCGCTCCGCCCGTCGCCCAGGCGATGGCCATGCCGTCCCGGCCCGGCCCGGCGGCGGCGAAGGCCGCCTTGCCCTCGTCGCGCGCATAGGGCAGGCGCACCATGACGAGCACCGACGCCAGACGGCTGAGCCCATGGGCGGCGACCAGCGCTCCGAGCGCGGCCCAGCCCCCCGCCGCGGCGCCGAGCCCCGCGAGCGCGGCCAGCTTCAGCACCAGCGCCAGCATCAGCGTCACCGCGCCATAGCTGCCGATCCGGCTGTCGCGCATGATCTCGAGCGCGCGCTCGCGCGTCAGCCCGCCGCCAAGCCCGTCGGCCATGTCGGCCAGCCCGTCCTCATGCAGCGCCCCGGTCAGCCGTACGCCGGCCGCAAGCGTCAGCACCGCCGCGACCGCCGGAGGAAAGACCGCCGCCGCCGCCGCGAAGACCAGCCCCAGAAGCGCGCCGATCAGCGCGCCGCAAAGCGGAAAATAGCGCGTCGCCCGGCGCATGCGGTCGGGCGTATAGCCCGCATCGGCAGGCAGCGGCAGGCGGGTGACGAATTGCAGCGCCAGAACGACCAGCCGCGCCTCTTCGCGCAGCGAGGCAGCCGGGGTCATTGCGGCCCCGTCACGCCGGCATCGTCGAAGCTGGCCATGGTGTTCAGCATCTCGCCCGCGGCCTTGAGAAGCGGCCAGGCCAGCAGCGCGCCGGTGCCCTCGCCCAGCCGAAGCCCCAGACGCAGCAGCGGCTCGGCGCCCAGCGCGTCGAGCAGCGCGCCATGGCCCTGTTCCTCGGAGCGGTGCGAGAAGACCATCGCGGCGCGTGTCGCGGGCGCGATCCGCATGGCGGCGAGCGCGGCCGCGGTCGCGATGAAGCCGTCGACGATCACGACCTTCCTCGCCGCGGCCGCGCCGATCATCGCGCCGGTCATCATCGCGACCTCGAAACCGCCATATTCCGCAAGCGCCTCTTTCGGCCCCAGCGCGCCGGTCCGCGCGACGGCGGCCTCCAGCACCTTGCGCTTGCGCGTCAGCCCGTCATCGTCAAGCCCGGTGCCGCGCCCCACCAGAACATCCAGCCCGACACCGGTCAGCTTGTGGCCCAGCGCCGCAGCCGAGGCGGTATTGGCAATGCCCATCTCGCCGTAAGCGACCGCATCGGCCAGGCTTTCGGCGCCCAGCCTGCGGCCCTCCTCAAGCGCGCGGTCGCATTCCGCGGCACTCATCGCGGGCTCGTGCAGGAAGCTTTTCGTGCCCGCGCCGATCCGGCGTTCGATCAGTTCCGCCACCCCGAAGGGCGCGCCCGCCACCCCGGCATCGACGACCTTCATCTCGGCCCCGACGGCCCGGGCGAAGGCATTGGCCCCGGCCCCGTCCGCCAGGTAGTTGAGCACCATCTGTCGCGTCACTTCCTGCGGGAATTTCGACACGCCCTCGGCCGCGATACCGTGATCCGCGGCAAAGATCGTCAGCTCGCAGGTCTTCATCTGCGGACTCAGCGTGCCCTGGACGGTAGCGATGAGCGTCGCCAGATCCTCGATCCGGCCGAGCGAACCCAGCGGCTTGGTCTTGAAATCGATCTTGTGCTGGAGCGCGGCGGCGAAATCGGTATCGGTGCTCATCCCGTGGGACCTTTCGTTTCTGTCGCGGCGTGTCTTAGGCCGGGGCGGCGGACGCTGCAATCGGCAACGGCGACCGGGCATGGCGGGCATGGCGCCGCACCGGAACCGCCCGCCGCAGAGATCCGGGCAGCGCGGCGTGATCGCGACCGCGGGCGGCCGACGGCAACCGCATCAGGGACACCGTGGTCGGGCATCCGGCGGGGCGCGGCAAGGCAGGACGGGTCCGAAACCGTTGCGTGACCCGGCCGAGTCTGAGACAGTCCGGTTATTGGAACCAGAGGCATGGATCCGGGACATTGGTCGATCTGAACCTGTTCGCGTCCCTCTGCGGCGACGCAGCCTCTTGCGGGGCACGCCCTGTTTTGCGCCCCATGTCCCGAATTGCGCTGCATCCTCAGCCCCCGGATGCCCGCTTGCCCTCCGCGAGCTCTCGTACGGACGACGCCCCGAGGGCACAGCCCCGGTTGCGGAGACAGGCCGGGAAAAGGGCCACAAAGCGCGGCCGGGGCATCGCACCTGAAATTGCGTCGGGAAAGGCCCGGCGCCTTTCGTCATCGCGCGCCCGCGCCGACAGCGCCCCGCTCGGCCGCAGCTTTTGCGAAACAGCGCGGCCCGGCGGTGCGGAAACCGTCGCTGCCCCGCGCGCAAACGGCCTGCCGGTGAGGTATGCCCGGATGCCGACCGCGCACCGGTCAGCCCTCTGGAATGTCCCCCGGGCCCTCCCGCAAACCGCCAGACCGGAGGGAGCTTGACGCCCACCACCGGATATTTCGGAAAGATCCCGAGCGCCGGAAACGTCGTCACGCAGGGGGTTCCCGGCCTTGTGCGGATTGCGCTCGAACGCTGGATGACAGCGCATCTGGCGACCCGCGCGGCTTGGCCCGGATGCTGGCCCCGGACCGGGCTGCGGGCAACGCTCGATCTGGAAAAGGGCACGCTCACCGCGCTGATCCTGCCCAGCCGCGACCGGTCGAGGCGGCCCTTTCCCCTGGCCTGTTGCCGGATGCCCGGGCTCGACTGGGAGGCCGCCGACCGGTGGTGCGACGGAGCGCTTCCGACCGCGCAGGCGGCAACGGCGGGCGCGCTCTCGCCCGCGAGCCTTGGCGCCGCGCTGGCCGCGCTGCCGCTCCTGAGCGGCGACGCCCCCGAGCCCGGTCTATGGACCGCCGCCCCGCCTGCGGAGGAAGACCGGCCGGTCGCGCAGATCCTGACCGATCTGATGGGCCCGATCGGTGCGGTCTGAGCCCTCTTCCTCTGGCCGGGCGAGCACCGGTCCCCGCCGCGCACCGCCGTCATGGGCCCGGCGCGACCGAGCGACGCAGCGCCCCGCAATCGGGCGGCAACTTGATCCAGGTCAAGGCTGAATATTCGAATTATTCCAACTTCAATAACGCGCGATATCCAAGAAAACGGTTCATTCCATGACACGCCTCATCGCAACAGCCCTCCTCTCCACCGCATTGGCCGTCCCGGCCGCGGCCTCCGACCTGCGCGACATGGCCCTCGACTATTTCGAGGCGCTGCCCTCGACCGTGCCCCAGATCGCCGACAACCGCGTCACCCCCGAGAAGATCGAGCTCGGCAAGGCGCTGTTCTTCGACCCGCGGCTCTCGGCCTCGGGGGTCTTCTCCTGCTATTCCTGCCACAACCTGACCACCGGCGGCGACGACAACCTCGAGACCTCGATCGGCCATGGCTGGCAGAAGGGGCCGCGGAACGCGCCCACCGTACTGAACGCGGTTCTCAACATCGCCCAGTTCTGGGACGGGCGCGCCGAAGACCTGAAGGCCCAGGCCAAGGGGCCGGTTCAGGCCGGGGTCGAAATGGCGAACACGCCCGACAATGTCGTCGCGACGCTGACATCCATGGGCCAGTATATCGACTGGTTCGAAGCCGCCTTCCCGGGCGAGGCCGATGCCGTCAGCTTCGACAACATGGCCCGCGCCATCGAGGCCTTCGAGGCCACGCTGATCACCCCCGCCCCGTTCGATGCCTTCCTGAACGGCGACGAGATGGCGCTGGACGAAACCCAGAAAGAGGGGCTTCAGCTCTTCGTCGACAAGGGCTGCGTGACCTGCCACAACGGCGTCAACCTGGGCGGCAACGGCTACTTCCCCTTCGGTCTGGTCGAGAAACCCGGCGCCGACATCCTGCCCGAGGGCGACAAGGGCCGCTATTCGGTGACGGCGACGGCCAGCGACGAATACGTGTTCCGCGCCGCGCCCCTGCGCAACGTCGCGCTGACCGCGCCCTATTTCCATTCGGGCAAGGTCTGGGACCTGAAAACCGCGGTACAGGTGATGGGCACGGCCCAGCTCGGCGAGGACGTCTCGGATGCCGAGGCCGAGAGGATCGTGGCCTTCCTCGACAGCCTGACCGGGACCATGCCCGCGATCACCACACCGGTGCTGCCGCCCGAGACCGCCACCACGCCGCGGCCGACCGCCGAGGTGCTGCAACGCTGAGCCCGACCGACTGTCTCGGGGCGTCCTGCAGGGGCCGACAGTCTTGTCGGCCCCTTTTGGTCTTTTGTCGCCCCGGTTTTGTCGGCCCCCTTGCTGTCGGGTAGCCCGGATGGCGGCCAGGCCGCGGCCGGTCCGACCTATTCCATGAATCGCCACAGCCTTGTCGGAATCACTTCACATGAATGCCGAAATATCCGGCAGCGCGAGATCTTCTGTCTGCGTTTCGGGCAGCCCGGTTCGAAAAAACGGAATATGAGCTGTCATTTTGTCCCGTTTCGGACAAGACCATGGACAAGCGCCGGGATGCATCGGACTCTGCAACCAGAAGCATAGAGATGCGCGATGCCTTCCTCCATTATTCCCCAAAGCGGCAGCCCCGCGCTGCCCCAATTCGATATTCACGAGCGGTTTCCGCTCGATACGGTCTGCGAGGCCGCCAAGATCCTGACCGGCGCAAGCGACCCGGTCGCGGCCATGCCCTCGGTGCTGAACGTGTTGTCCTCGTTCATGGGCCTCAGGATGGGCGCGCTGGCCCTGCTTGACGACAGCGGCTCAGGGGCCAGCGGGAACGGGGCCGGCGGGAACGGGGTCAATCCCTTTGCGATCGCGGCCACGACGCAGGGCGCGGCCAGCGCGCCTGCAACCAGCCGCGCGATGCCGGTCGGGGCCACCAGGGCGGTGTTCCGGACCGGGGTGGCGCTTGTGTCCTGCGACGTGGCGAGCGAGCTCGGGCCCGACGCGCTTCCGCCGCAGGCGCCGCATGACCGCTTCGCCTTCATCGCTGTCCCGATCCGCGAACAGGTGCATTCGCCCTATGTGATCGGCGTGCTCGGCGCCTGGCGCGACCTGACCGAGGATCTCTATCCCAATATCGACGAGGATCAGCGGGTGATGACCATGGTCGCCGCCATCCTCGAACAGTCGGTCAAGTTCCGCCGCCTGGTCGCGCGCGACCGCGAACGGCTGATGGAAGAGGCGCGGCTGGCGCTGCGCCAGGCCAATGAGAAGGCCGCCGCCGAGGCGCCGCTGCCGGCCGAACCGATCAAGGGCATCATCGGCGACAGCCCCGCGATCAAGTCGGTGATCGCGCAGATCCGCAAGGTGGCGACCACCCGGACGCCGGTGCTTCTGCGCGGTGAAAGCGGCACCGGCAAGGAGCTGTTCGCCCGCGCGGTGCATGCGCTGTCGGATCGCAAGGACAAGCCCTTCGTCAAGGTCAACTGCGCGGCGCTGAGCCAGACGCTGCTGGAATCCGAGCTGTTCGGCCATGAGAAAGGCTCCTTCACCGGGGCGATGGCGCAGAAGAAGGGGCGGTTCGAGCTGGCCGACAAGGGCACGCTCTTTCTCGACGAGATCGGCGAGATCGGCCCCGAATTTCAGGTCAAGCTGCTTCGCATCCTGCAGGAGGGCGAATTCGAGCGGGTCGGCGGCACCCGGACCTTGCGTGTCGATGTGCGGCTGGTGACGGCGACCAACCGCGATCTCGAGGCGGCGGTGGCGCGCGGCGCGTTCCGGGCCGATCTTTACTTCCGGATCTGCGTGGTGCCGATCCTGCTGCCGCCGCTGCGCGACCGGCTGGAGGACGTGCCGCAGCTGGCCCAGGCCTTCCTCGACCGCTTCAACCAGCAGAACGGCATGAACAAGCGGATGACGCCGCAGGCGGTCTCGGCGCTGGCGCGCTGCCAGTTCCCGGGCAATGTGCGCGAGCTGGAGAACTGCATCAGCCGGGTCGCGGCGCTGTCCTCGGGGACCGAGATCGGGGCGCAGGAGCTGGCCTGCCATCAGGGCACCTGCCTGTCGGCCGAGCTCTGGCGGATGCAGACGGGCGAGCAATCGCCCATCGGCGGGCTGGCCGCCGCGGTGCGCACGCCGCTGCCGGTGATCGACAGCGGCACGGGCCAGTGCCCGCCTGCCGCCGCCTGCCCGGCCGGCTTCGGCGAACCGCCGGTTGCCCCGCCCGCCGGTCGCCCCCCGGCCGCCTTCGCCCCCGAGCCGCAGGACGAGCGCGCGCGTCTGATCGATGCGATGGAGCGCGCGGGCTGGGTCCAGGCCAAGGCCGCGCGGCTGCTGGGCCTGACCCCGCGCCAGATCGGCTATGCGCTGAAGAAACACGACATCCCGCTTCGAAAATTCTGATCCTGACCGCGCAAGGCGGATGACGGGCGGCCCGGGACCGGTGCCGCCCGTCATATATTCCGGACCGGCAAACCGATCCGCCCCGACATCGAATGTCGGGTTTCATACGTTTGTCGCCCCCCCATGTTCCTTGCCCGCCTCACCGCCCTGCCGCAGCCCCCATAAAAAAAGGGGACTGCCGCATCGCCCGGTCCTGGCACGCTTTGTGCTTCCACCCTTATGGAAGCCGATTTACGGAACCCGATTTCTGCGAGGAGACGTGCCCATGTCCGCCACCCTGATCCCGATTTCCGGCCTGCAGGTCGCGTCCCGCAAGGACATGGGCGCGGCGCTGGCCAAAGGCGGCGGCTGCAGCGCGGGCTCCTGCGGGTCGTCGCAGGGACCGGCCGACATGGACCCGGAGACCTGGGCCAAGGTCAAGGACCACCCCTGCTATTCGGAAGAGGCGCATCACTACTTCGCGCGGATGCATGTCGCCGTCGCCCCCGCCTGCAACATCCAGTGCAACTACTGCAACCGCAAATACGACTGCGCCAATGAAAGCCGCCCGGGCGTGGTCTCGGAACGGCTGACGCCCGAGCAGGCGGCGCGCAAGGTGCTGGCGGTCGCGGCCTCGGTGCCGCAGCTTTCGGTGCTGGGCATCGCCGGCCCCGGGGACGCGGCCTATGACTGGCGCCGCACCAGGGCCACCTTCGAGCTGGTCGCGAAGGACCTGCCCGACATCAAGCTGTGCCTGTCGTCGAACGGGCTCGCCCTGCCCGATCATGTCGACGAGATCGTGGCGATGAACATCGACCATGTCACCATCACCATCAATGCCATCGACCCCGAAATCGGGCAGCATATCTACCCCTGGATCTTCCATGACGGCAAACGCCGCAGCGGGATCGAGGCCGCCACCATCCTGCGCGACCGGCAGCTGCGAAGCCTCGAGATGCTGCATGAGCGGGGCGTGCTGGTGAAGGTCAATTCGGTGCTGATCCCGGGGCTCAATGACGAACATCTGATCGAGGTGAACAAGGCCGTGAAGGCCCGGGGCGCCTTCCTGCACAACATCATGCCGCTGATCTCGGACCCGGCGCATGGCACCCATTTCGGGCTGACCGGCCAGCGCGGGCCGACCGGCGCCGAGCTGAAGAAGGTGCAGGATGCCTGCGCGGGCGGTGCCAACCTGATGCGCCATTGCCGCCAGTGCCGCGCCGATGCGGTCGGGCTTCTGGGCGAGGATCGCGGCCAGGACTTCACCCTCGACAAGCTGCCCGAAGAGATCGGGGATGCGACCGAAGCCCGGAGCGCCTATCGCGACTGGGTCGCCGAGGAACGCCGCGACCGCGCCGCCGCCACGGCCGAGGCCGAGGCCGCCGTCGCCGAGACCGCGAAACCCGCGCTGTTTGCCGTCTGCACCCGCGGCTCGGGGCGCATCAACCTGCATTTCGGCAAGGCGACCGAGTTCCAGATCTACGAGGCCGATGCCCGGGGCATCCGCTTCGTCGGCCACCGCCGCGCCGACAATTACTGCCTCGGCGGGCATGGCGACACCGCCCGCATGGACGAGATCCTGCGGGTGCTGGGCGACGTGCCCTACCTGCTCTGCTCGAAGATCGGAGACGGCCCCAGGAAACGCCTGGCCGAGGCGGGTATCGAGGCCATCGACGGCCTCGCCCAGGACTATATCGAGACGGCCATCGCCGCTGTTCTGCACTCGAAACAAACCGCGCGCCCCGGCCTGTCCGCCGAACGCGCCTGATCCCTGCCAAGACCAACCCGAAGGAGACAGCCCATGGCCCTGAAAATCGTCAAATCGCAATGCACCGTCTGCGGCGCCTGCGAATTCGAATGCCCGAACGCCGCCATCAAGTTCAAGGGCGAAGGCTATATCATCGACGCCGAGAAATGCACCGAATGCGAGGGCCAGTTCGACACGCCGCAATGCGCCGCGGTCTGCCCGGTGCCGAACACCTGCGTTCCGGCCTGAGCCCGCCATGGCCGGCGGTCCCGACCCGGTCGACTGGCAGGGAGAGGCGCTTGACTGCGCCGCCTGCGGGTTTGCCGGGCTCTTGGCCCGTCGGCGATGCGGCCCCGGCTGGTCCTGCGCGTTCGACCGCTACGCACCAAGGATTGCGCGGTTCTTCATGATGAACCCCGAGGCCGCCGAAAGCTGCCTCGACGATCCCTATCCCGAGACCCGCGCCCATGCCGCGCGGGTCGCCAACATCTTCCGCCTGCGCCCGCTGCTGGGCGATCCCGACCCGGGCGTGCGCGCGGTCGCGGCGATCCGCCTGCCCGCCGCGCAGTCGAAGGCCGCGTTGGAGGATCCAGACCGCGAGGTGCGGATCGCGCTGGCCTGGCGGATGCCCTTTGCCGATCTGGTGCCGCTCCTGCGCGACCCGGACCCGTTCGTGCGGCAGGTCGCGGCCCGGCGGGCCGATCCCGGCGTGCTGCCGATCCTCGCCCATGACCCCGCCCCCGAGATCCGCAAGCTGGTCGCCGAACGGGTGGCGCCGCGCTGGCTGGAGACACTGATCGCCGACCCCGATCCGGAGGTGCGCCGCGCCGTCGCCCGGCGGATCGCCCCCGGCCGGCTGGCGCCGCTGGCCCGCGATGCCGATCTGAGGGTCCGCCATGCCGTGGCCGAGCGTGCCGGGGCCGATCTTGCCCGCGGGCTGCTGGACGATCCCGAGGAGCCGGTGCGCCAGGCCGCGGCCGAAAGGCTGGCCGAGCTCGCCACCCCTCCCCCCGCCGAAAGGAACAGCGATGTCGACCGATGACAGGGAAATCGAGATCTACCGCCCGCCCGCCTTCCAGCCCGGCGAGAAGGTCCGCGCCCGCAAGCATATCCGCAATGACGGCACCGTGCCGGGCCGCGAGATCGGCGAATTCGTCGTCCGCAAGGGCGAGGTGGGCTATGTCCGCGACATCGGCACCTTCCTGCAGCAGTTCTACGTCTACGCGGTCGAATTCATCGACAGCCGCGCCATCGTCGGCATGCGCCGCGACGAACTCGTCAGCCTCGACACCCCCGCCAAGGAGACACCGGCATGAAGATCACCGTTCGCGACACCGCCAAGGGCATGGAAGTCTATGTCGCCAAGAAGGACCTCGAAGAGCTCATCGTCGAAGCCGAGCATCCCGGCATCTGGGGCGGCTGGGCCAGGCTGACCAATGGCTGGGTGTTCGACATGCCCGCCTATGACACCCCTCCCGCGCTGCCGGTGACGATCGACGCCCGGCGCCTGTCGACGGAGTAGGAAATATGGGCGCCGCAGACCGACTGTCAGACCTTCTCGACGAGGTCGCTTCCGGGCGCCGCGTCCCCTATCTGGGCGCGGGTGTCGCCGCCATGGCGGGCGGCGACCAGCCGGCCTCGCCCGAGGCACTCTGCGCCGCGATCGAGGCCAGGGTGCGCGCGCCCAAACGCGCCTCGGGCAATCTCTGGTCCGTGGCGCAATATGTCGAGGGCCGCCGGTTTCGCCGCACCCTCGACGCCATCGTCCAGGAGACCTTCGCGGCGCGTCCCGAGCCCGGGCCGCTGCATCGCTGGATCGCGCAGGTCCGTCCGCCGCTGGTGGTCGATGCCTGGTATGACGGCGTGCTTCTCGACGCCGCGGGCGCCGAGGGCCGCGGCGACTGGGGCCTTGTGCAGGGCGTCAGCCGCCATGGCGAATGGTCCGAGATCTGGACCCGCGCCTATGACGCCGCCGGCAACCTGATCGGCGAAGAGCCCGATCCCGCCTGGCAGATGCTGATCTACAAGCCGCACGGGCTGATCCGCGAGGGCCATGCCTATCTGATCTCCGACAATGACTATGTCGAGGTCCTGACAGAAATCGACATCCAGTCGCCGATCCCCGAAGAGGTGCAGGCCCGCCGCACCGGCCGGCCCTTCCTGTTTCTCGGCTGCCGCTTCGACGACCAGATGCTCAGGACCTTCGCCCGCCAGATCGCGAAACGCTCGGCCCCGGGCCATGCCGCGGTGATCGAGGGCAAGCTGACCCGGATGGAGACGCGCTTTCTCGAGGAACTCGGGATCGAGCGGCTCGACCTGCCGCTTGCCGGGGTCGCCGAGGCGCTCGCCGCGACCGCCTGACCCCAGTTCCGCGACAGGTTCTGCGGCGCGCGCGTGCCGCGCGCATGGTTTCAGCTGACGGCCCCTTCGGGGGCCGTCCTCGTCTGGGGTATTTCCGCCAAGAAGAAACGGGCCCCGGTAGCTCCCTCCTCTGGTTCTTCTTGGCCCAAATACCCATGACAGAACGCCGGATGCGGGCGCGCGGCCGGAAGCGGGGCGGAATTGTCGGGGCTTTGTCGCGTTCGGCACATCCCCGAAAGGCCGGGACCTTCCGCATATCCCATTGTTTTTATGAACTTCTGATTTTCTCACCCGCTTGGCACGCTTCCTGCTTGGTTTCTTCCGAGAGCGGCCGCGATGCCTTCTCGCGACACGACACGGAAACGAACCTAGCTACAAAGGATATCCCCATGGGCTCTCTGAGACAGATCGCCTTCTACGGTAAGGGTGGGATCGGCAAGTCGACCACCTCGCAAAACACGCTGGCCGCCCTGGTCGAGATGGGTCAGAAGATCCTGATCGTCGGCTGCGACCCCAAGGCGGACTCGACCCGTCTGATCCTCAACACCAAGCTGCAGGACACCGTGCTGCACCTCGCTGCCGAAGCGGGCTCGGTCGAGGATCTCGAGCTCGAGGACGTGATGAAGATCGGCTACAAGGGCATCAAATGCACCGAGGCCGGCGGCCCCGAGCCGGGCGTCGGCTGCGCCGGTCGCGGCGTGATCACCGCGATCAACTTCCTTGAAGAGAACGGCGCCTACGAAGACGTGGACTACGTCTCCTACGACGTGCTGGGCGACGTGGTCTGCGGCGGTTTCGCCATGCCGATCCGCGAGAACAAGGCCCAGGAAATCTACATCGTCATGTCGGGCGAGATGATGGCGCTTTACGCCGCCAACAACATCTCGAAAGGCATCCTGAAATACGCCAATTCCGGCGGCGTGCGGCTGGGCGGGCTGATCTGCAACGAACGCCAGACCGACCGCGAGCTGGAACTGGCCGAGGCGCTGGCCGGCAAGCTGGGCTGCAAGATGATCCACTTCGTGCCGCGCGACAATATCGTGCAGCATGCCGAATTGCGGCGCGAGACCGTGATCCAATACGCCCCCGAAAGCCAGCAGGCCGAGGAATACCGCCAGCTCGCCACCAAGATCCATGGTAATTCGGGCCAGGGCGTCGTGCCCACGCCGATCACCATGGAAGAGCTGGAAGAGATGCTGATGGATTTCGGCATCATGCAGTCCGAGGAAGACCGGCTCGCCGCCATCGCCGAAGCCGAGGCCTGAGTATCGCGGGGCCGGCACGCAGATCGGCCCCCCCACCCCGCCCCAAGGAGCCAGCCAGATGGCAAAAGACATTCCCGATCCGATCGCGCCCGAAAAGCTGATCGAAGAGGTCCTTTCGGCCTACCCCGCCAAAGCCCAGAAGAAGCGCGCCAAGCACCTGAACGTGGCGGCGCCCGCTCCCGAGGGCGAGACCGAGATCGCGTCAAAATGCGACACGGTCAAATCGAACATCAAGTCGGTCCCCGGCGTGATGACCATCCGCGGCTGTGCCTATGCAGGCTCCAAGGGCGTGGTCTGGGGGCCGGTCAAGGACATGGTCCATATCAGCCACGGCCCCGTCGGCTGCGGCCACTATTCCTGGTCGCAACGCCGGAACTACTATACCGGAACCACCGGCGTCGACAGCTTCGTGACCTTCCAGTTCACGACCGATTTCCAGGAAAAGGACATCGTCTTCGGCGGCGACAAGAAGCTGGAAAAGACGATCGACGAGATCAACGCGCTGTTCCCGCTGTCGAAGGGCATCACGGTGCAATCGGAATGCCCGATCGGCCTGATCGGCGACGATATCGAGGCCGTGGCCAGGAAAAAGAAGAAGGACGTGAACAAGACCATCGTTCCCGTCCGCTGCGAGGGCTTTCGCGGCGTCTCGCAATCGCTGGGCCACCACATCGCCAATGACGCGATCCGCGACTGGGTGTTCAACGGCGGCGAGGAATCGAGCTACGAGCCCGGCCCCTATGACGTCAACATCATCGGCGACTACAATATCGGCGGCGACGCCTGGGCCTCGCGCATGCTGCTGGAAGAGATCGGGCTGAACGTGGTCGGCTCCTGGTCGGGCGATGCGACGCTGGCCGAGATCGAGAACGCGCCGAAGGCCAGGCTGAACCTCATCCACTGCTACCGGTCGATGAACTACATCTGCCGCTACATGGAAGAGAATTACGGCGTCGGCTGGATGGAATACAACTTCTTCGGTCCGTCGCAGATCGCCGCGAGCCTGCGCGCCATCGCCGCCAAGTTCGACAAGACCGTCCAGGACAAGGCCGAGGAGGTCATCGCCAAGTACCAGCCGCTGGTCGACGCGGTGCTGGCCAAATACAAGCCCCGCCTCGAAGGCAAGAAGGTGATGCTTTATGTCGGCGGGCTGCGGCCGCGCCACGTGGTCGACGCCTATCACGATCTCGGCATGGAGATCTGCGGCACCGGCTACGAATTCGCCCATGGCGACGATTACAAGCGGACCGGCGAATACATCAAGGAAGGCACGCTGATCTACGACGACGTCACGGGCTACGAGCTCGAGAAGTTCATCGAAGGCATGCGCCCCGACCTCGTGGGCTCGGGCATCAAGGAAAAATACCCGGTGCAGAAGATGGGCATCCCGTTCCGCCAGATGCACAGCTGGGACTATTCCGGCCCCTATCACGGCTATGACGGCTTCGCGATCTTCGCCCGCGACATGGATCTCGCGATCAACAACCCGGTCTGGGGCCTGTTCGACGCGCCCTGGAAGAAATCGGCCTGACGCCCTTCGGCGGGGGGCCGAGACCTCCCGCCCGCTCCCTCAACCCTTTCGGCCGCGTCTCGGAATGCGGACGGCCCGAAGAAGGATCCCAAGCCATGCCCCAATCGGCAGACAAGGTGCTCGACCACAACAAGCTGTTCCACGAGCCCGAATACAAGGAAATGTTCAAGAACAAGCGGGCGACGTTCGAGAATGCGCCGACCGCGCCCCAGGTGACCGAGATCCTCGACTGGACCAAGTCCTGGGACTACCGCGAGAAGAACCTCGCCCGCGAGGCTCTGGTCATCAACCCCGCCAAGGCCTGCCAGCCGCTGGGCGCGGTCTTCGCGGCGGCGGGCTATGAAGGCACCATGAGCTTCGTGCACGGCTCGCAGGGCTGCGTCGCCTATTACCGCTCGCATCTGTCGCGCCACTTCAAGGAACCGGCCTCGGCGGTGTCCTCGTCGATGACCGAGGATGCGGCGGTCTTCGGCGGGCTGGTGAACATGGTCGACGGGCTCGCCAATACCTACGCGCTCTACCAGCCCAAGATGATCGCCGTCTCGACCACCTGCATGGCCGAGGTGATCGGCGACGACCTCAACTCGTTCATCATCCAGGCCAAGGAAAAGGGCTCGGTCCCCGAGGAATTCGACGTGCCCTTCGCCCATACCCCGGCCTTCGTGGGCAGCCACGTGGACGGCTATGACAACATGCAGAAGGGCATCCTGACCCATTTCTGGAAGGGGGCCGAGCGGAGCGAGACCGACAGCATCAACATCATCCCCGGCTTCGACGGCTTCGCGGTCGCCAATATCCGCGAGATGAACCGGATGCTGGGCGAGATGGGCGTCGACTACACCGTCCTGTGCGACGTATCGGATGTCTACGACACCCCCTCGGACGGCAATTTCCAGATGTATGCCGGCGGCACGAAGCTTGATGACGTCAAGGCCGCGGTCAACGCGAAGGCCACGCTGTCACTGCAGGAATATTGCACCAAGCGGACGCTCGAATTCTGCGAGGAGGTCGGCCAGAAGACCGCCGCGCTCCACTACCCGATGGGCGTCGCGGGCACCGACGAGTTCCTGATGACGGTCTCGGAGCTGACCGGCAAGGAGGTTCCCGCCAGCCTGACGCTGGAACGCGGCCGCCTCGTCGATGCGATGGCCGACAGCCAGGCCTATCTGCACGGCAAGACCTACGCGATCTACGGCGATCCCGACTTCGTCTATGCGATGGCCAAGTTCGTGATGGAAACCGGCGGCGAGCCCACCCATTGCCTCGCCACCAACGGGTCGAAGGCCTGGGCCAAGAAGATGCAGGCGCTGCTGGACAGCTCGCCCTTCGGCAAGGGCTGCCAGGTCTGGGCCGGCAAGGACCTCTGGCACCTGCGCTCGATCCTCGCGACCGAACCCGCCGACCTTCTGATCGGCAACAGCTATGGCAAGTATATCGAGCGTGACCTGAACATTCCGCTGATCCGGCTCACCTTCCCGATCTTCGACCGCCACCACCACCACCGCTTCCCGACCTTCGGCTATCAGGGCGGGCTGACGGTTCTGGTCAAGATCCTCGACACCATCTTCGACAAGCTCGACACCAATACGGGGACCCTGGGCGAGACCGACATCTCGTTCGATCTTACCCGCTGACGCATCCCGAACGGCCCCGGCGATCCTGTCCCAAGCCAGGTCCCTCGCCGGGCTCCGTGCATCCCCGGGAGCGTCTCCCCGGCCTGCGGCCGGTCCTTACGGGCCGGCCGCATGTCTTTGCGCACCCCGCTCCGGACGCCGACAGAGGCGCATGGTCGCGTTCCGCTCAAGATGCCTGACGCGATGCCCCGCAAAGGGATATACCGCAAACGGATATACCGCAGACGCAGCCCCGCCAGCCCGTGTCCGGACCGGAGCGCCTATCCGGCCAGACGCCAGCCAGATCGAAAGACGACCGCGATGCCGACGCGCTCCGAGGATGCCCGCCGCCTGATCCTGACCGGGGTGACCCTGGCCGGGATGCTGACAGCCGCCGCGCTGCATTGGGGACCGTTCCCCGCGACCGGCTGGCCGCATATGGCCGCCACGGCCGCGCTGGCGCTTGTCTACATGGCAGGAGGAATTCCGGCCGGGGCACGCGCGCTCCACGCCCTCTGGACCGAGCGCGCGCTCGATATCGACCTGTTGATGGTGATCGCGGCACTCGCGGCGGCGGCCGTCGGCGCAACGGCCGAGGGCGCGGTGCTGCTGACGCTGTTCAGCCTGTCGACCACGCTCGAACATCGCGCCATCGGCCGCGCCCGACGCGCCATCGAGGCGCTGATGGAGCTGCGCCCCGACCGCACGCTCCGGCGCAGGGCCTCGGGCGACACCGAAGAGGTCGCGGTGGCCGATCTGGCGCCGGGCGACATCGTGATATTGCGCCCCGGCGCGCGGGTGCCGGTCGACGGCACGATCCGCGAGGGCGAAGGGGCGATCGACGAATCCACCATCACCGGCGAATCCGTCCCGGTCCACAAGCAGCCCGGTGCGCAGGTCTTCGAGGCGACGGTGAACCTGCATGGCGTGCTGGCGGTCGAGGTCACCCGGCCGCTTGCCGAAAGCACCGTGGCCCGGATGATCGCGCTGGTGACCGAGGCCCAGGCCGCCCGCGCGCCCTCGGAACGCTTCTCGGAATGGTTCGGCCAGCGCTATACCATCGCCGTGCTGGCGGGCGCGGTGCTGGCCTTCGCCGCCTTCCTCTGGCTCGGCCTTGGCTGGCACGCGGCGCTTTACAAGGCGGCGACGCTTCTGGTCGCGGCCAGCCCCTGCGCCATCGTGATCTCGGTTCCGGCCGCGATCCTGTCGGCGCTGTCGGCCTCGGCCCGGGGAGGCGTGTTGTTCAAGGGCGGCGCCGCGCTCGAGACGCTGGCCCGGGTCGACAGTTTCGCCTTCGACAAGACCGGCACCCTGACCACCGGGCGGCAGGAGGTGGTCGAACTGGCCTGCGAGGGCGATCCCGATATCTTCCTCGCGCGGCTGGCCGGGCTCGAGGCCCATTCCGAACACCCGATCGCCGATGCGATCCGCCGCGCCGCCACCGCCCGCGGCCTGAGCCCGCTTGCCGTGCGCGAGGCCCGCGCGGTGCCCGGCGAGGGCATGGTGGGGGTCGATGACGAGGGCGTGCTCTGGGCGGGCAATGAACGGCTGGCGGCACGGATGGGCGCGAAGGACGCGCCGAGCGAGCGCCCCGCCCTGATCGGCGACCTCGACCGGCGGGCGCAGACGCTGGTTCTGCTGGGCCGCGGCGCGCGCTATCTCGGCGCGGTCACGGTCGAGGACCAGCCGCGTCCGACCGCCCGGCCCGGACTGGACGCGCTGCGGGCGCGGGGCATCGCAAGACTGGCGATGCTGACCGGCGACCGGCGCGCGGTGGCCGAGCGGATCGGCGCCGATCTCGGCATCGCGCCCGCCGAGATCCATGCCGAGCTGCGCCCCGAGGACAAGCTGCGGATCGTGGCCGGGCTGACCCGCTCGGGCCGGGTTGCCTTCGTCGGCGACGGGGTCAATGACGCGGCGGCGCTGGCGCGCGCCGATATCGGCATCGCGATGGGGGCCGCCGGGTCCGAGGTCGCGCTGCAGGCCGCCGATGTCGCGCTTCTGTCCGAGGATCTGGGCCGTCTGGCGGCGGCCCATGCGCTGTCGCGGCGCACGGCCCGGATCATCCGCCAGAACCTGATCTTCGCGATGGGCGCGATGGCGGTCCTGGTCGCCTCGGGGATCCTGTTCGACCTGCCGCTGCCAGTAGCGGTTGTGGGCCATGAGGGCGGCACCGTGCTGGTGGTGCTGAACGGGTTGCGCCTGCTGGCCGACCCGATCCGCCATCGCAGCGCCACCTGAGCCCCCGGGACACCAGTCGCGACAAGGGAGACGCACGGGACCCGTCAGGTAGATGCCTACCGCATCACGCCAGATTTCTCACGGCCCGGCCAGCCAACCGATAACGGCTTCATCGAGGCCGTCACCGGCAATCTCCGGATGGCGAGCGTGAACGCCCGCAGGTTCATCAGCCCTGCCGACGCCCGCGAAGAACCTAAGGATCGGCACAGAAGCAACACCGAAGACCGACAGCGCGCTCGAATACAAGCCATGCCTCATCCCGATGGTGCCACCGCCCTGCCCTCGGAAGACAAACGGAGCATTCCGGTTCCCGACGGTCCAGCACCCGGGCGCCGCACACCATCCCGCAGACGATGGCCATGATCCCACCGAGAGAGGCAGCTCATCCCGCGTCACGCGAAAAGGTCCGTCACCGGGAGAAAATCGCTCCGGTCAAAGGGCGCCCTGTCAGGACGAGAGGCGCGCTCAGCGGCGCAAACGGGGATCCACGGGCGCGGGCGCGGCCAAACCGGCCTTCGGGGCGACGTCGCCCATCCCGGCGGCACGCTCTTCGGCGGCCCAGCGGTCCCAGACCGCCTCGGCGATCTCGGCACGGGTCTTGCCGTCATCCTCCAGACTGCGGATCTGCCGAAACAGCAGCTCGGCATCCTGCACCATGGCGCAAAGCTCGCAGAGCGTGTCCCCGTCCGATCCGAACACGCTCAGGACTTTCCCGCATTCCCGACAGGTCGACATCTTCGCTCCGCTCACAGCCCGCCCCAAGGCTAGGCCGAAAACCTGAACGAATCCTTTCCCCGATCCGGCCCCTCAGCCCCGCGCCGCCGCCAGATCAGAGGTTCAGCCCGCGGCGGCGATGAAATCGAGCAGTTGCGCGGTCGAGCCGTCCAGCGTCTCGGAACGAGGCCCGCCCTCCAGCAGCGGCTCGAGCGAGTTCGCCAGCTCCTTGCCGAGCTCGACCCCCCACTGGTCGAAGGAATTGATGCCGAGGATCACCCCCTCGGTGAAGACCCGGTGTTCGTAAAGCGCCACGATCTGGCCCAGCATCCGGGGCGTCAGCTGCGGATAGATCAGCGTGGTCGAGGGCCGGTTGCCGGGAAAGACCCGGTGGCGGGCCTGCCGTTCCAGCTCGTCGCCCTGAAAGCCGGCCTTGGCGGCAATGGCGCGGGCCGCCTCGATCCCGCGTCCCTCCATCAAGGCCTTGGACTGGGCCAGCACATTGGCCAGAAGCAGCCGGTGATGACGGGCCAGTTCGGGTTCATGGCCCCGCGCCGCGACCAGGAATTCGCAGGGCACGATCTGGGTGCCCTGATGGATCAGCTGATAGAAGGCATGCTGGCCATTGGTGCCGGGCTCGCCCCAGACCACGGGACCGGTCGGCCGCGAGACCGCCTGCCCGCTCATGGTCACGCTCTTGCCGTTGCTCTCCATCTCGAGCTGCTGGAGATAGGCCGGAAGCCGGGCCAGCCGCTGGTCATAGGGCAGCACCGCCCGCGTCGCATGGCCTTGCACCTGCGCATGCCAGATCCCCACCAGCGCCAGCAGGACCGGCAGGTTGGCCCGCAGCGGCGCGCTGCGGAAATGCGCGTCCATCGCCGCGCCGCCCGCGAGAAATTCATCAAAGCGTTCGGGGCCGATGGCGATCATCAGCGACAGCCCGATCGGCCCCCAGACCGAATAGCGCCCGCCGACCCAGTCCTCGAAGCCGAAGACCCGCTCGGGGGCGATGCCGAAATCGGCGGTCTTCTCCAGGGCCGAGGACAGCGCCACGAATTGCGCGCCCGGCTCGGACACCCGCGCCGCCATCCAGCCCCGCACCGTCTCGGCATTGGTCATGGTCTCGATGGTGGTGAAGGTCTTCGAGGCGACGATGACCAGCGTGGTCTCGGGATCGAGCCCCCTCAGCGTGTCGGCGGCATCGGCCCCGTCGACATTCGAGATGAAATGGCAGCGCGGTCCGTCATGATAGGGCGCCAGCGCGAGGCAGGCCATGGCGGGGCCGAGATCCGAGCCGCCGATGCCGATATTGACGACATCGGTGATCGGCCCGCCCTGCCCGCAAATGCCGCCGCCCCGGATCTCGCGGGAGAAGCCGCGCATCCTCAGAAGCGTCTCGCGCAGACCCGGCATCACGTCGCGCCCGTCAAGCGCGACCTTGCCCTCGGGATTGCGCAGCGCGCTGTGCAGGACCGCCCGGCCTTCGGTCTCGTTGATCCGGCGGCCCGCGAACATCGCGTCGCGCCGGGCCTGGACACCGGCGGCGATGGCCAGTTCGATCAGCAGCTCGAGCGTTTCCTCGTCGATATTGGTCTTCGAGAAATCGAACAGCATCTCTTCGGCATCGGTTGCGGCGGCGGCCGCCGACTGGCCGGCGAACCGGACCGAAAAGGCCGCGGCACGGCCCCTGTCCTCGAACAGCGCCGTCAGGGGGCGGGTCGCGGCCCGGCCCGCCTGGGCGTCGAGCCGTTCCCAGATCGTCGAAAGCGTCACGTCGTTACTCCGTCCAATGGACCGTTGCATCCTTCAGCACCGTGCAGACCGGCGCCAGATGCGGATCGGCCAGATCCGCCGCCTGTTCGAGCGCCGCCCGCTTGGCCGCCCCCGTGATCAGGATATGGGTGCTGAGCGCGCCCTGCAGAACCGGCGCGGTCAGGCTGATGCGCGGCTCGGGCTGGCCGGGCGGGGTGATCTGCATCACCGGCGGCGCCTCGGGCGAAAGCGCGGCGTCAAGCTCGGGCGCGCCCGGGAAAAGCGAGGCGGTATGCATGTCCTCGCCCATCCCCAGCACCAGCACGTTCAAGGGCAGCGCCCGGCGCACCCGGGTCGTGAGCCCCTCCATGCCGTCGGCGCCGGGGCGGAGGCCGACAAAGCGGGCCTCGGCCGCCTTGCCGGTCAGAAGCCGCGCCCGGATCATGCCCTCGTTCGAGCGCGGGTGATCGGGTGCGACCAGGCGTTCGTCGGTCGGCATCACCCGCACCCGCGCCCAGTCGAGGCTGCTGGCGCAGAGATCGTCGTAAAGCGGCCCCGGGGTGGTGCCGCCGGGCAGCGCGATGGTCACCCGGTCCTCGTGGAACAGCGCGTTGTTCAGCTCTCCCGCCAGCACATTGGCCAGCGCGATCATCATCATCTCGAGATCGGGATAGGTATGCAGCTTCATGGCCGGATCTCCCGCCAGCGCCGGCCGTCGCGATGCAGCAGCATCAGCGCATCCTCGGGCCCCGACCCGCCCGGATCATAGGGTTGCGGCCGGTCGCCGCGTGCTTCCCAGGCCGCGATGATCGGATCGGTCCAGGCCCAGGCCGCCTCGACCTCGTCGCCGCGCATGAAAAGCGTCTGGTTGCCGCGGATCACATCCATGATCAGCCTCTCATAGGCGTCGGGTATTTCCTGCGCCCCCGGGCCCAGCGCCTCGGCGAAGGACATGTCCAGAGGCACCTCGATCAGCCGCATGCCGCCCGGCCCCGGCTCCTTGATGGTGACCTTGAGCTTGATGCCCTCATTGGGCTGCAGCCGGATCACCAGCAGGTTGGCACGATGGCCCTCCTGATCGCCGAAGATCGAATGCGGCGGATCCTTGAAGGTGACGGCGATTTCCGAGGTCCGCGCGCGCAGCCGCTTGCCGGTGCGCAGATAGAAGGGCGTGCCCTTCCAGCGCCAGTTCGACACATGCGCCTTGAGCGCGACGAAGCTTTCGGTCCGGCTGTCGGGCGCCTCGACATCGTCGTGATAGCTGCCCATGCCGCCGCCCGCGCGGTACTGGCCGCGCACCAGATCGGCCGGGCGCACCGGGTCGAGCGCGCGGATCACCTTCAGCTTCTCGTCGCGGACGGCATCGGGTTCGAAGGCATAGGGCGGCTCCATCGCGATCAGGCACAGAAGCTGCATCATGTGGTTCTGCACCATGTCGCGCATCGCGCCCGACTTGTCATAATAGCCGCCACGGCCCGCGACGCCCACGGTCTCGGCCACGGTGATCTGGATATGGTCGACATATTGCGCCTTCCAGAGCGGCTCGAAAAGCATGTTGGCAAAGCGCACCGCCATCAGGTTCTGGACCGTTTCCTTGCCCAGATAATGGTCGATCCGGTAGATCTGGTGTTCGTCGAAATGCTCGGCCAGGGTGGCGTTCAGCGCGCGGGCCGAGGCAAGATCATGGCCGAAGGGCTTTTCCACCACGATCCGGCAGGTCTCGGCGTTCATGCCATGGGCATGCAGCCGCTCGGCCAGCGCGCCGAACAGCCCCGGCCCGACCGAAAAGTAATAGGCCTGCACCACATCGGGGCGCATCTTGGCGGCCAGCTCGGGCCAGCCATCCTCGCCGGTGGCATCGACCGCCACATAAGAGAGCCGCGTCAGGAACCGCTCGATCGCCTCGCGGTCGCGCTTCTTCTCGGGGATGGCGGCATGAATTGCGGCACGCACCAGGGTGCGGAAATCCTCGTCCCCCATCGGGCTGCGCGCGGCCCCGACGATGCGGGCGGCCTCGGGCAGCTGGCCGTCGGCATCGCGACGGTAAAGCCCGGGCAGGATCTTGCCGGTGGACAGGTCTCCGGTCGCGCCGAAGATGACGAGATCGAACGGATCGACCGGTATGACGCGTGAAACCATGACGCTTCCTTGGCATTGCCTGGCATTTACGGAAAGCGAGGGCTGCATCCGCGGGGTCCCCTGCGCGGCCTCCCTCATTCCCTGCGACCTGTCTAGCATCCCCCTGCCAACGCGCAACTGCCGAGCGCGCCGGAGCGGTCGCGATCTTGCCGCCACCGGCCCGCCGCGTCCGTGGGATGGGACCGCCCTTTGAGGGTACGGAACCGCCCGGTCCGAATGACAGAGCCGCCCGGTCCGGGCGAGGATACCGGGCTGGCGCGGCGTCGCGGGCAGGGCCGAGAGACGGGTCGAGGGGGCAGAACGAGCTGCGAGACACGGCTCGCGACGGCATCGGCTGCGGTTGCCTCCCGACCGAGCCCTGACCGCTCCGCAATCCTGCCGACCGGCGCGCCTCGACGTCACCGCGCGATATCACCGCGCCCTTGCCGCGACAGGCCGGAGCGCGGCGCTACAGTGGACGCGCCCTCCTCGCAACGCGGCCCGACACCGCATGGGCACCACGCCGGAATGCTTGACTTGGCGCCGAAGCCCCGCCCTACTCATTTCATTGAAGGCACGCGCCCGGGCCGCGCCCCCGGTCCGCCGATCCGCTCAGGAGGGTTGCAGCCATGGCTTTCGACAGCTTCCAGGACGCGCGCAGCTTTGCCGACGATCCCGGTCTCGAGGCCGATATCTGCATCATGGGGGCCGGAGCCGCGGGCATCACCCTGGCCTCGGCGCTGGCCGACAGCGGGCTGCGGGTCTGCCTGCTCGAAGCCGGGGGCATGGACATGGACCCGGTCGTCGAGGATGCCTCGATCGTTCCCGATATCGGCCGACCCTATGACGTGACCGCGAACCGGTTGAGGTTCTTCGGCGGCGCGACCAACCATTGGGGCGGGCATTGCGTCCGGCTCGAGCCCGACGATTTCGAGCCCAAGGAATGGATCCCGATGTCGGGCTGGCCGTTCGGCGCGGACACGCTTGCCCCCTATTACCGGCAGGCGCATGCCTTTCTCGGGCTCGGCGAGTACGAATACGACCCGGCGCCCGTGGCCCGCGCGCTCGGCACCCGGCTGATGCCCTTCGACGGGCCGATGCTGAAAAGCCAGCTCTCGCGCTATCGCCGGGTGTTCTACGGCGACGAATACGGCCCGCGCCTCGACAAGGCGGCCAATGTCCGGGTCGTGCTTTACGCCGATGTCTGCGACATCCGGCTGGGCGAGGCCACAGGCGAGACGGTGTCGCATGTGGTGGTACGCAGCCCGGCGGGGAACCGCTTCGACGTTCGCGCGCGCTATTTCGTGCTGGCGGCCGGGGGCATCGAGATCCCGCGGATGCTGCTGGTGGCGAATGGCCAGCGTCCGGCCGGTCTTGGTAACGAGAACGATCTGGTCGGCCGCTATTTCCAGGAACATCTGATGTTCAAGAGCGGGCTGCTGCTGCCCCGCGATCCCGCGGATGTGCTGCCGCTCTATCTGTCGGAAGTGCCCTATGGCGAGATCGCGGTGCGCTGTCACCTGGTGCTGACCGCCGAGGCGGTCCGGGCCAGGCGGATCGGCAAGTTCCGGAGCGAGTTCTATTCTCTGCCGCTCCGGCTGCGCGATCTGAGGGCGCTGCGCAGCGGCCGGATCGACGCCGCCGACATCGCCGGGCTCGTCAGCGATCCCTTCGGCACCGCCCGGGCCTATCGATGCGGCAGCAATGCCCGGCACGACACCTACGGGCTGTTCAACAATATCGAGCAGAGGCCCAACCCCGCCAGCCGCGTCTCGCTGCGCGCCGACAAGGATGCCTATGGGCGTCCGCAGGCCCAGCTCGACTGGCAGATCACCCGTCAGGACCATGACTGCATCCTCGCCGCCCATCAGGTCATCGCCCAGGAGGCCGGGCGGATCGGCTTCGGCCGGATGCGGATCGAGATCGATCCCGAACCCGAGATCTTCCTCGACGGGGTCGGCGGCGGCGGCCATCACATGGGCACGGTGCGCATGGCCGAGGACCCGCGCCGCGGCGTCACCGATGGCGACGGCCGGCTGCACAGCGTGGAAAATCTCTATGTCGCGGGCTCGGCGCTGTTTCCGACCGGCGGCTATCCGAACCCGACGCTCACCATCACCGCCATGGCCTTCCGGCTGTCCGATCACCTGAAGGCCCGGGCCGAACGGGAGGGGCTGCTGTGAGCCGCCTAGTGAAACGCCGTCATCTGATCCTGGGCGGGCTGGGGCTGGGGGCCGCAGGCTACATGGGCACGATCCTGACCGGTCTGGCCAGGCCCTGCGGCACCGGGCGCCCGCGTCTTGCCACCCTCGCCGGCCCGCGCCGGATTGCCAGGGAGCTGTTGCGTCAGGGCTATGTCGGTCGCAACGAAGCCACGGAGGCCAAGAGCCCCGAGGCCCTGGCCACCGCCGCGCAGCAGGATTTCGCCGCCGGAGACACGGTGATCTGCGACGGCTGGGTCCTGGCCCGAAGCGAGGCGGAATTCGCGCTGGCCTGCCTGCGCGACGACACCGCCTGAGCAGCGGACCGGGCGCCGCCCGCCCCTTCCGAGTCAACAGAGCCGGGCATGCCGCTCTCGCCGGACCGGCACACGCGCCCCGGGCCACCTATGCGATGCAGCCCCCCTCCCGGCGCATTCCCGAGACCTCCTGCGCAGAAGGCGGGTGTAAGCCGCCCGTTCTCACCGCCATCACCGCCCTGCATGGTCCAAGGACAGGCCCGGCAGCTTTCGGGCCAGCGCCCCGATCCGAGCGGCAGCGCCGGCAAGCAATATCGCCGCCGCGTCCGGTCCAGACCCCGTCCCACGGGTCGCGGCGGCGGTGTCGGGCGCGATGGGACCGAAACCGGCAAGATCGCCCCTCGACCCGGTGTCTTCGCCGTCGCGACAAGGAAGGATGCGGCGATGGACAAGAGCCGACCGCCGCGATCAGCCCCCACCATGAGACGGCCCCGGATCGGACAGATGCGGGCAGGCGCACTGGTGGCACTGGCAGAAACGGACCGGACGGCCATGGGGCGGGCGCGTCACTGCCCCTCTCGCTCGGGGGCTGCAGGAGACCCGGTTCAAGCCCCCGGAACAAACCGCTCGTCGAGATCCAGAACAGCCTCGCTAGAAGGCGCGCCTGGTGTTTCCTCGGCTCGGATGGCGCGCCGGGCCGCTCCCCTCATCCCTGCGGGCAACTTTGGGCCAGGATCTCGACCGCCCGCACGATCTGCGCCGCGTCAAGCGCGGCATAGCCAAGCCGGAAGGCCTGCGGCGCCGGAGCGCCGAGCATGAACCGGGCGCCCGGCAGCAGCGCAAGCCCCGCCTGCCCCGCCCGCATCGCCCAGAGATCGGCCCCGCCCTGCGCCGAGCGCATCCACAGCGCCAGCCCGCCAGCGGGCAGATCGAACACCACCCGCTCGCCCAGCCGCTCGGCCAGGGCCCCGGCCAGCAGGTCGCGGCGGGCGCGGTAGATCCGGCGGGCCTTGCGGGCATGGCGCCCCAGATCGCCGTCGCGGATCATCTCGGCCAGCGCCGCCTCGAGCGGGGCATCGCCCTGGCGGTCGATGGCGGCCCGCGCCTCGGCCATCCGCGACAGCAGCGGCTCGGGCGCCAGCGCATAGCCCAGCCGGATACCGGGCGACAGCAGCTTGGACAGCGACCCGACATAGATCAGCGGCAGATCGTCGGGCGCGCGCGCAGCCAGCGGCAGCACCGGACGGCCCTCGAAGCGGTAGTCATGGTCGTAATCATCCTCGATCACAACGAGGCCGCGGCGCTGCGCCAGATCCAGAAGCTGCAGCCGCCGCGCAGCCCCCATCGTCACCGTGGTCGGATATTGATGATGCGGCGTGACACAGACCGCCCCGATCCGCGGATCGGCGTCCAGCGCGGCCTCCAGCGCCACGACCGAAAGCCCGCCCGCATCGACCGGGACGCCGCGCGGCTCGACCCCGGCGGCACGGAACGCCGCCCAGGCCAGCGGATAGCCGGGTTCCTCGACCGCAACCGCCGCGCCGGGCGCCAGCGTGGCGCGGGCCGCCAGATAAAGTGCCATCTGGCTGCCGCGGGCGATCAGCAGCCGCCCCGGATCGGCGACCACCCCCCGGCCGGAGGCGAGATAGTCCGCAAGCGCCTCGCGCAAGGCCCGCGTGCCGCGGGCGTCGCCATCATCGGCCCCGCTGCGAAAGGCCGGCGACAGCAGCGCCCGCCGGAAGGCCCGCGCCAGCGCCTTGTCGGGCACGAGACCAGGATCGGGCGCGCCGTCCGAAAAGGCCAGCGCCGGGCGGCGCGCGGCCGGTTCGGCCAGGACCGGCGCGGCGGGCGGCGCGGTCATCGTCTGCGGCAGATCCTCGGCCACGAAGGTTCCGCGCGCAGGTGCCGCCTGAAGCCAGCCCTGCATCCGCAGCTCCTGATAGGCAGCATCGACGGTGTTGCGATGCACCCCCAGCTCGCGCGCCAGCGCCCGCGTTCCGGGCAGCCGCGCCCCCGGCCGCAGCCTTCCCCGGGTGATGTCGCGGGTGATCGCCTCCGCGATCACGAGAAACAGCGGCCCGCCATCGGCCCTGTCGATATCGAGCGCAAGAGGAGCACGCACCATCGCAAACCGGCCTATCTGAATTTTCCAAACTGGATCTTTTTCACCAGCCGGATTTTTGCCAGACCGGCGCGAAACGCAAGAGGCTTCGATGAAACAGATCCAGAATGCCGGGGTCACATTGCTGACCGGCGCCATCGCCGCGCTTCCGGACAGCGGGCGCCCCAGCGCCATCGTCAAGACGCCGGTCGAGCGCCCGCTTGCGCTTGGCCCCGAGGGCCTCGAGGGCGACGCGCAGGCCGACCGCCGCGTCCATGGCGGCGTCGAGAAGGCGGTGCATCACTATCCCGCCGGGCATTACATCCGCTGGCGCGCCGCGCTGGGCGATCTGCCCGCGCTGTCGGCGCCGGGCGCCTTCGGCGAGAATATCTCGGTCGGCGGGCCAACCGAAACCGAGGTCGCCGTGGGCGATGTCTTCCGGCTGGGCACGGCGCTTTTGCAGGTGTCGCAGGGGCGCCAGCCCTGCTGGAAGCTCAACCATCGTTTCGGCCTGCCCGACATGGCGCGGCGGGTGCAGCAGACCGGGCGCACCGGCTGGTATTACCGCGTCCTCGAACCGGGCATCGTCGCCCCCGGCGACCGGCTGCACCTGACCGAACGGGTCGCGCCCGACTGGACGCTGAACCGGCTCTGGCACGCGCTGCATGTCGACCGGCTGAACCGGGACGATCTTGAAGGCATCGCCGCGCTCGAGGTTCTGGCCGAAAGCTGGCGGCGGCTGGCGCAGCGGCGGCTGGACAGCGGCCGGGTCGAGGACCAGCGTGCGCGGCTGGAGGGCCAGGCATGACCCGCCCGCCCTTCGTGATCGCGATCCAGAGCCAGGTGGTGTTCGGCCATGTCGGCAATTCGGCGGCGCTGTTTCCGATGCAGGCGGCCGGGCTCGAGGTCGCGGCGATCCCGACGGTAGTCTTTTCGAACACGCCCGATTACCCGACCCTGCGCGGCCGCGCGCTGCCGCCCGAGTTCTTTTCCGACCTGTTGCAGGGCGCGCGCGAACGCAGCCTGCGGGAGCGGGCCGACTATATTCTCACCGGCTATATCGGCTCGCTCGAGGTCGCGCTGATGGTGGCCGATTTCATCGCCGAGGCCAAGGCGCGGAACCCCGGACTGACCTATCTCTGCGACCCGGTGATGGGCGATAGCGGGCCG
Organism: Rhodovulum sulfidophilum DSM 1374; assembly: GCF_001633165.1. Lineage (NCBI taxonomy): Bacteria > Pseudomonadati > Pseudomonadota > Alphaproteobacteria > Rhodobacterales > Paracoccaceae > Rhodovulum > Rhodovulum sulfidophilum. Next base: position 3,195,980 of record NZ_CP015418.1, read on the forward strand.
GGGCTCTACGTTCCCGAAACCATTGCCGACGTGATGCGCGAGAGGCTGCTGCCGATGGCCGATATCGCCACGCCGAACCCGTTCGAGCTGAGCTGGCTGACCGGGCGCGGGATCGCGCGGATCGCCGATCTGGAGGCGGCGCGGACAGAGCTTGGCATCGCCCCCGGCGCGCATCTGATCGCGACCGGCTGCGCGCTCGAGGACACCCCGCCCGGCCATATCGAAAGCGTCATCCTCGGCCCCGGGGGCGCCGGGGACATAGGCCGCCATCCGACCGAGCATCTGCCGATCGCGCTGCCCGGCACCGGCGATCTTTTCGCCGGGCTGATAGTGGCGGGGATCGCCCGCGGGGCACCGCTGGCGGCGGCGGTCAAGACCGCCCAGACCCTGACCGCAGAGGCGCTGCGCGATGCCCGCGCGCTTGGCGCGGGCGAGGTCGTGCTGAGCGGGCCGGGCTTCCGCCGCGCGCTTCTGACCCTTGGCCGGGCCGAGATGTCCTGTGCCGCCGGGCGCCGCCGCATCCGGCACTGATGGGCGGGCCCCGCAGGGAACGGGGCCACGTACCGTCGCGTCATCGCGCCCCGGAGCCGCACCGGCTTTGCCGGTCAGGGGGACAGTCAGGGGCTGACGGGGCATCCCGGCGCTAAAAGCACCGAAATCCGGGCCGGGATCGTCCCGGTGCTCCTGCCCTTCCGCCCTAGGCGGCTCCGGCAGCAGGGAGCTTTCACCTCGGCGGCAACTGGCTCGGTCGGTCTCGCGGACCTCACGCCATTCCCGGAGGCCGTTAGGTGCTGAGAGGCGTATTCCTGCCAAATCCGATCCATCCGGCCGAAGGAGAGCGGCTCGAGGCGACCGGCCGGATCCCGCGGTACGGGCCGCAGCCGCATCGGAGGACAGATCGCGGCGACGGCCCGGCTGAAGGCTCTAGGATCGCGGACCTGCCCGTCCCGAAAGCCGCCTGTCAGGCGGGCGCCGACAGTTCCGATCCGGGGCTGTGGCGCGGCAAATTCCGGCCCCCTCCGGGCAAGGGACGGGCGTCGGGCGCCGTCGGGACGAGAACGCCCGGGCCAGAGGCCAGCCCGCTGCCGGGGACGGCATGACCGCCGGCATGGCCCGGGGAAGACTGAACAAGGCAGGGCCTATTCGGCGCCCTCGATACCGAAACGCTCGCGCATGAAGGCCAGCGCCAGCGACAAGCCGTCGGGGGCGATGCCATGGCCAGTGCCCTTCATCACATGGGCATAGACCTCGAACCCGGCCGAGGTGAGGGCATTCCCCGCCTCGGGCAAAGCGCCGACCGGAACCACCTCGTCGGCATCGCCATGCACCAGCAGCACCGGCGGGCGCGACACGGTTTCGTCCTCCAGCGTCTCGGGGGCCAGCAGGCGGCCCGAAAAACCCACCACACCGGCAAAGGGCACGGCACGGCGCGGCGCGACATGCAGCGCCATCATCGTGCCCTGCGAGAAGCCGAAAAGCACGGTATTCTCGGGGCCGACGCCCTCCTCGGCCATCACCGCGTCGAGCCAGGCATTCAGGTCGTCGACGGCGCGGCGCATGCCCGCTTCGCTCTGTTCCTCCGAGGAGCCGTCGATCCAGGGGATCGGGAACCACTGATAGCCGAAGGGCACGCCCTCGCAGCTTTCGGGCGCGTCGGGCGCCAGAAAGGCGGTGCCGGGCAGATGCGGCCCGAGCGGCTGCGCGAGCCCCAGCAGATCGGCCCCGTTCGCGCCATAGCCGTGCAGGAAGATCACCAGCCGCTCTGCCCGGCCCTCGGCCGCGCCCGCGCGGCCCGTTTCCAGAACCCGTGTCATCTGATCCCTTCCCTGTCCTTGGCCACCCGGTAGTAGGCCCAAAGCGCGCGGGCCGCAACGCCCCGCCACGGCGCCCAGGGCTCGGCCATCTGCCGCAGGGCCCGTTCCTTCGGCCGCTCGGGCAGATCGAAAAGCAGCCTTGCCGATTCCTGCAGCGCCAGATCGGCGGGCGCGAAGACATCGGCGCGGCCGAGCGAGAACATGGCATAGATCTCGGCGGTCCAGCGGCCGATGCCGGGGACCGCGACAAGGGTCGCGACCACCTCTTCGGTCGGCACCCCGCGCAGCGCCGCGAAATCGATCCCCGCCGCGGCAAGGGCCTTTGCATAGCGGATCTTCTGGCGCGACAGCCCGCAGGCGCGCAGATCCTCGTCGGAGGCCCAGATGATCTTGCGCGGCCCGGTCAGGCGGGCGGCCTTCATCCGTCCCCAGATCGCATCCGCCGCTGCGACGGACACCTGCTGGCTGACAATGGCCGACAAAAGCGCCTCGAACCCGTCCTTGCGGCGGCGCAGCGGCAGCGGTCCGGTCAGGGACAGCGCATGGACAAAACGCGGCTCGACCGCGGCCAGATGCGCCGCGCCTTCGGCCAGGCAGGCCTCGGTCTCTATGATGCGTCCGACCATGCCCGGCACGATAGGGCGGCGCGGCCCCGCCGCCAAGGGGACAGGCGCCGTCCGACGGCCTTCGCCGGGCGCAGGCCCGATTTCCCGGCTTCCCCCATGCGCCCGGCCGCGCTAGGTCAGCGGCATGACCGATACCCTGCCGTCCCCTGCCGTTTCCCCCCGCGCCCGGCGCAACGTGACCGTCCTGATCCTGGCCCAGGCGCTTCTCGGCGCGCAGATGCCGATGATCTTCACCGTGGGCGGGCTCGCGGGCCAGACCCTAGCGCCCAATGCCTGCCTCGCGACGCTGCCGATCTCGCTGATCGTGCTGGGCTCGATGCTGACGGCGGGACCGCTTTCGGCACTGATGCAGCGCTGGGGCCGTCGCGCCGGGTTCGTGCTCGGCGTCGCGGGCGGGGCGGCCGGAGCCGGCGCCTCGGCGCTGGGGCTTTATCTGGGCTCGTTCCCGCTGTTCCTGCTGGGGGCGCTCCTGACCGGGATCTACATGTCGGCCCAGGGTTTCTACCGCTTCGCGGCCGCCGACACCGCCGAAGGCACGTTCCAGCCCAAGGCGATCTCCTATGTGCTGGCCGGAGGGCTCGCCGCGGCGATCCTCGGGCCCCAGCTCGTCAAGGTCACCGCCGAGACGATGGTGATCCCGTTCCTCGGCACCTATCTCACCGCGATCGCGATCAATCTCGGCGGCGGGCTGCTCTTCGCCTTTCTCGACATCCCCCGGCCGCCGCCGCGCGATCCCGCGCATCATGCCGGGCGGACCCGGGCCGAGCTGCTGCGCGATCCCGTCATCGCGGTCGCGATCATCTGCGGGACGGTATCTTACGCGCTGATGAACCTGGTCATGACCTCGACACCCCTGGCCGTTGTGGGCTGCGGCTTCGACACCGGCACCGCCGCCGATATCGTCACCGCGCATGTGCTGGCGATGTATGTGCCCAGCTTCTTCACCGGGCATCTGATCGCCCGCTTCGGGGCCCGCCCGATCGTGGCCCTGGGCCTTGCGATCCTCGCCGGAGCCGGCACCGTCGCGCTGACCGGGGTCGAGATCGAGCAGTTCTTCGCCGCCCTCGTGCTTCTGGGCATCGGCTGGAATTTCGGCTTCATCGGCGCGACCGCGATGCTGTCCTCGGCACATGGCCCAGAAGAGCGCGGCGCGGTTCAGGGCATGAACGACATTCTCGTCTTCGGCGGGGTGACCATGGCCTCGCTGGCCTCGGGCGGGCTGATGAACTGTTCGGGCGGCGTGCCGCAGGAGGGCTGGGTGGCGGTCAACCTCGCCATGGTGCCGTTCCTCGCGCTGGCGGGCGGCGCGCTGATCTGGCTGGTGCTGCGTCCCGGAGACAAGGACTGAGGCGACACCGATCCCGGGCGCGAAACGGCGGGGATGTGTCCTGACCTAAGGAAAGCTCCGCCCCGGCGGCCAGAGCCAGCCCTTATCCTACCAGCGCCCCGCCAGCGCGCGCCACAAAAGCCCCGCCCTACGCGCGATTTCCGCGTCCTCGAGCCCGCCTTCGAGCACCCGCCCGGGTTCCGCCGCCGCGCGGGACAGGATCGCGCGCGTGCGCCATGCCGCCCGCGCCGCCGGAACCGCCTGTGCCGGAACGCCCTCGCGGCGGGCCGAGGCGAGCCGCGCAAGCCCGCTCCGCGCCAGCTCTGCCACCGCCTCGGGACGGTCATCGGGCAGCGGCTGGCGGCCGCGCGCCACAAGCTCGGGCACCGCCCGGAACCAGCCCGCAAGCCCCATCGCGAAACCCAGATCGCTCAGCGCCGCGGTGCCGTCCTTCGCGCCCAGCACCCGGGCCGAGGTCCGCATCAGCGCGCCCGCCCCCGCCGCCAGATGGGCCTCGAAGGCGGCCGCGTCGGCGAAGGGCTCGCGATAGGCGTCCCAGCGCCGGGCCTCGACCAGCGGGACCAGCGCGCGGGCGGCCTCCGCGTCCAGCACCCCGGCCAGCTCGGTCGCCACCTCATGGCTGCGCACCGGGCGGCCTTCGGCGATCTCGTCCAGCACATCCAGCCACCATTGCAGCCGCATCTCGGCGATCAGCGGCTCCTCGGTCACCCAGGGCGCCCGCGCCACCTCGACATTGAAGGCGTAAAGCGGCAGCAGCCGGGCGCGGGCCGCGACCGGCGCCGACATCGCGGCCAGAAAGCGGTCGGGATCGCCCCGCCGCAGGATCTCGGCGCAGGCCTCAAGCGACATGGGCCCCCGCGTCGTAATCGGGCGCGCCGTCGCGCACCAGTTTCCAGACCACCGCATCCAGCAGCGCCTCGAAGGAGGCATCGACGATGTTCGGAGACACCCCGACGGTGGACCAGCGCCGCCCCGCGCCATCCTCGCTGTCGATGATCACCCGGGTCACGGCCTCGATGCCGCCATTGGTGATGCGGACCTTGAAATCGACCAGCTTCATGTCGTCGATGAAGGCCTGATAGGGCCCCAGATCCTTGGCCAGCGCCTTCCAGAGCGCATTGACCGGGCCGCGATCATTGCCCTCGGCATCAAGGCTTTCCGAGACCGACAGCTTGCGCTCGCCATCGACATCCAACACCACCACCGCCTCGGACAGCGTGAGCGCGCGGGCAGGCTCGACCCGCCGCCGCTCGACGGTGACGCGGTAGCGCTTGATCCGGAAGAAGGCGGGCAGATCGCCCAGAACCCGCCGCGCGACCAGCTCGAAGCTCGCCTGCGCGGTATCGTAGGAATAGCCCTGCCCCTCGCGCGCCTTCACCTCGTCGAGGATCTCCGCCAGCCTCGGATCGTCCCTGCCAAGCTCGAGCCCGGCCTCGGCCAGACGGCGGCGCAGGTTCGACTGGCCGGCCTGGTTCGACATCGGGATGATGCGGGCATTGCCGACCGATCCGGGCGCGACATGCTCATAGGTCGAGGGATCCTTGAGGATCGCGCTGGCATGAAGCCCGGCCTTGTGGGCAAAGGCCGACGATCCGACATAGGGCGCGCTTTTCAGCGGCACCCGGTTGAGGATGTCATCCAGAAGCCGCGAGGCCCGGGTAAGGCCCGCCAGCGCCTCGCCGGGCACCGCCGTCTCGAAGCGGCTGGCATAGGGCTCCTTCAGCAGCAGCGTCGGGATCAGCGTCGTCAGATTGGCATTGCCGCAACGCTCGCCCAGCCCGTTCAGCGTGCCCTGCACCTGCCGCGCGCCCGCATCGATGGCGGCCAGACTGCCCGCGACCGCATTGCCGGTATCGTCATGGGTATGGATCCCCAGCTTCTCGCCCGGAATGCCCGCCGCGATCACCTCGGCGGTGATGCGGCCGATCTCGGGCGGCAGCGTGCCGCCATTGGTGTCGCAGAGCACGATCCAGCGCGCCCCCGCCTCCAGCGCGGCCTGACAGCAGGACAGCGCGTAAGCCGGATTGTCCTTGTAACCATCGAAGAAATGCTCGGCATCGAACAGCGCCTCGCGGCCCCGGGCGACCAGATGGGCGACGGATTTCGCGATGTTTTCCAGGTTTTCCTCAAGGCTGATGCCCAGCGCCGTGGTGACGTGGAAATCATGGGTCTTGCCGACGAGGCAGACGGCATCGGTGCCCGCGTTCAGGACGCCTGCCAGAACCTCGTCATTTTCCGCCGAGCGTCCGGCGCGCTTGGTCATGCCGAAGGCGGTGAAGGTGGCGCGGGTCTCGGGCCGGGCCTCGAAGAAGGCGCTGTCGGTCGGGTTCGCACCGGGCCAGCCGCCCTCGATATAGTCGAGCCCCAGCGCGTCCAGCACATGGGCGATGCGGATCTTCTCGTCGGTCGAGAACTGCACGCCCTGCGTCTGCTGCCCGTCGCGAAGCGTGGTGTCGTAAAGATAGAGGCGGTCTTTCATGCGCGCGCTCCCGCCCTGGAAGGAAGGGCAGCGCCGGAGCCCGGGAGGGCGCGGCCATGTTCGGATCGGGGCAAACCGCCGATGCGGACCGGCACGGAATTTCGGCGCGAAACGGCGACCATGCGCCCTCCCGCGGGGAGGGTCGGGCGCTGCCCGGCATGCCACCGGGCGGACCGGCGGAACCGACTCGGAGTGGCGCGCGCCGTCATTCCGAGCCCTCCAGCCTGGCCGGATCGAACCCGGCGCCGGGCAGCAGCTCGATGCCCGCCTTGCTCATCCGGACCTCGACGCCCGCCCCGATCAGCAGCGCCTTCAGCCGGTCCACCTCCGAGAAATCCTTGCTGTCCATCGCCGCAGCCCGGGCCGCGGCAAGCCGCTCGGTCCAGCCGCCCAGATCGGCCTCGGGCATCTCGGCCCATACGCCCATATCCTCGCCCAGCAATCCCAGCAGCCCGGCCGAGGCCTTCAGCCCGGCCAGATCGCCCGTTCCTGCCAGCCCGTGCAGCGCGGCAATCGCGCCCGCCGTGTTCAGATCGTCCGAGAGCGCGTCGATGACCTCGGGCGCGGGGCTCGGCGCGGGTTCGATGCCCGCGACGAGCCCCCTCCACTTGCGCAACGTGGCCTCGGCCTCGCGCGCCTTCTCGGCGGTCCAGTCCATCGGCTTGCGGTAATGCGTCGACAGGAACACGAAGCGGATCACCTCGCCCGGCACGCCCTGCTCCAGAAGATCCCGCACGGTGAAGAAGTTGCCGAGGCTCTTGGACATCTTCCTGCCCTCGACCTGCAGCATCTCGTTATGCATCCAGACCTTCGCGAAACCGCCCTCGGGATGGGCGCAGCAGCTTTGCGCGATCTCGTTCTCGTGGTGGGGAAATTGCAGATCGATCCCGCCGCCATGAATGTCGAAGCTGTCCCCCAGCAGCTCGTGGGACATGGCCGAGCATTCGATATGCCAGCCCGGCCGGCCGCGGCCCCAGGGGCTGTCCCAGCCCGGCAGGTCATCGTCCGAGGGCTTCCACAGCACGAAATCCATCGGGTCTTCCTTGAAGGGCGCGACCTCGACCCGGGCGCCCGCGATCATGTCATCGACCGACCGCCCCGACAGCGCGCCATAGTCCTTGTAGGACCGCACCCGGAACATCACATGGCCCTCGGCCGCATAGGCATGGCCCTTTTCGATCAGATCCCCGATCATCGCGATCATCTGCCCGATGAACTCGGTCGCGCGGGGTTCCTGGCTGGGGCGCAGCGCCCCCAGAGCGTCCATGTCGGCATGATACCAGCCGATGGTCTCTTCGGTGCGCTCGCGGATCAGCTCTTCCAGCGGGCGCGCATCGCCCGCCTGCTTGCGCGCCAGGGCCGCCGCGTTGATCTTGTCATCGACATCGGTGAAGTTCCGGACATAGGTGACGTGATCGGCGCCATAGACATGGCGCAGCAGCCGGAACAGCAGGTCGAAGGTCACCACCGGCCGGGCATTGCCCAGATGGGCGCGGTCATAGACCGTGGGGCCGCAGACATACATCCGCAGATTGGCGGGATCGAGCGGCTCGAACCTCTCCTTCCGGCGGGTGCGGGTATTGTAAAGCTGAATGTCGGTCATGCGGTCCAGATCCTTCGCGCGCGTCCCGCGGCGGGTTCTGGCACATATCCTGAAAGATGGAAATACGACGCCCGTCCCGCCCGGGAGATGTCAGCGGGTAATGCAGCAAATGGGGTTGCGGGCGGTCGTCATGCGGGTGTCTTATCAGCGGGACTGGGCGCTGCCAAGCCTCTCCCGTCACAGCGGAGCGCATCCCGATGACCGAGACATCCGACCTCCCGATGACCGAAGACGCGCTCTGTGCCTTCTGCGACGCCCTGCCCGGGGCGACGCGCAGCCAGCCCTTCGGCCCCGGCATCGAGGTCTGGAAGATCGGCGGCAAGATCTTCGCGCTGATGGCGCCGGGCTCGGGCCGGATCTCGGTCAAATGCGCCGATCCCGAATTCGCGACCATGCTGATCGAGACCGGCCGCGCCGAAAAGGCGCCCTATCTGCCGCGCGGCGGCTGGATTTCGGTCGGGTTCGAGGCCCAGGACGCCGACGAAATGGCGCACCGCCTGCGCGAAAGCCACGCGACGGTGCGCGCAAGCCTGCCGCGCCGGGTTCGGGAAGGGCTCGACTGACACCGGCCGACCGCACGCACCCGCCTCATGCTGCCCTGCCCGAAGAAGAGGCAGGCCACGAGACCATGACGATCTCGCCGTGCCCGACGCGCGCCTGTCGCCAAGCCCCGTGCGTCCGCCGGGTTCACCCGTCGAAGCACCCCGGACGGCATCGCCGGGCCGGAGCCTGCGCGCGGCACCCGAGGCGATCCTTGCCGGTTCCGGGCGCTGACCACCCTGGATCACGCCCCGCCCCTGCGGTCTGGAGAGGTTCGCATGCGGGTCGGACCCACAGCGGGGATGCCTGCGCGGCCGTCGTCGCCCTGCCCGGTTTCGGGCCCCCCCCCCGGCTGCGACTGCAGCTGTTTAGCTTCGCCCTGAAAGACGAGGCCGCCACCGTTGCCCTTCTGCAGCTCTGCAAGGGGGCAACGATGACGGCCGAATTTATCCGCCCCGGCCCCGCCAGGCCGTGCGGCTGGCGATCCGGGATCGGGTCGGGCGCTCCAACGCCCCCCGCGAGAACGTCACATGACGATCCCGCGGGGCAGGCCGACCGCCCCGGGGACCGATCAGAACCGGTAGGACAGACGCACCGCCGCGGTGGTCGCGTCAGCCCCGACACCCGAGCTGCCGAATTCGTCGAAGTCGTGATACAGCACTTCGGCGCCCATCACCCAGTTCTGGGTCATCTGGTAGTCGACACCGACACCGACCAGATAGCCGGTCTCGTCGCCCACAGACGTGTCGGTCGGGGCAATACCGGCGGTCGCATAGGCCAGCGTGCGGCCGAAGTCATAGCCGTACTGACCCTTGATCCGCCAGACATTGTCCACTTCTGCGGAACCGAAATCCAGATCGGGTTCACCATATTCCACCTCGAGGCCGGCAACGGTCTTGCCGAAATCCCAGCGATAGCCGGCATGGATGCCCAAGGCATCGCTGTCATCATCCGGCGCGCCGCTGTCGGTCGACACGTCGATATAGCCGTAGCTCAGACCCAGATAGGCCCCGCCCCAGTCGCCATCAGGCGCGGCGGCGGGCACGGCGGGCACGATGACCGGCTCGGCGGGAGCGGGGGAATAGCTGCCGGCCATGGCCGGGGCGGCGGCGGCCGCGGTCAGGCCCAATGCGATAGCGGCGGGTGCAAAATAGGACGTCATTGTCTTCTCCTTGCCTCTCGTTTTTCTCGGCGTCCCCGGGAGGTCTCCGTGGGATCGTCGGCATTTGGCGTCATGGATGCGGAACCGGGGATTTATCCCGCATCACGTTTAGAAAACCCTCCTGCACCCTCATTGGAAGAGGCGTGCACGGGTTTGTGAGCCGCCGCGGTCGCCGGTCGGCCAGAACCGGCAAGGACTGGCCGGTCCCCGCTCCGCGACAGGCAGATCTTCGCGCAGATGACGCAAAACCCGCCCTTGGCCCCGCGAAAGAGCACCGGAACCGCTGCCGCTCGCACCTAGAACCCAGACACCGCGCCCGGGTTCCATGCGCCGCCGTTTTTTCCATACCTCCGCGCGGCGGCCGCGCCTTTTGCTCCGGCGACGGCGCAGCGCCGGAAGCGCTGGACTGGACAAGCCGCGCGCGCGGGGGCTAGCTCTGGGCAAAACGGAGGGGCGGATGCAGATCAGCGAAACCAGGGCCATCGTCACCGGAGCCGCCTCGGGGCTTGGCGCCGCGACCGCGCGAAGGCTTTGCGCGGCCGAGGCGGCGGTGACCATTCTCGACCGGGATACCGAGCGGGGCATGGAACTGGCCGCCGAGATCGGCGCGGGGTTCCAGCCGGTCGACGTGACCGACGAGCCCTCGGTCGAACAGGCCATCGGCGAGGCCTCGGCGCAGATGGGCGGCATCACCGCCTGCATCAACTGCGCGGGCATCGCCACCGCCGAGCGCACGCTGGACCGGAGCGGGCCGCATGGGCTCGAAAGCTTTCGCCGCACCGTCGAGATCAACCTGATCGGCAGTTTCAACGTGCTCAGGCTGGCCGCGGCCGAGATGGCGCAGAACGCCCCCGATGACGAGGGCTGCCGCGGGGTGATCGTCAACACCGCCTCGGTCGCGGCCTATGACGGACAGGAGGGCCAGGCCGCCTATGCCGCCTCGAAAGGTGCCATCGCGGCCATGACCCTGCCCCTTGCGCGCGATCTGGCCGGGCTCCGGATCCGGGTGATGACGATCGCGCCGGGGCTCTTCCGCACCCCGATGCAGGAGGGCCCGGGCGAGGCAGACATGGACGGGCTTGCCGCCAATGTGCCGAACCCGCCCCGGCTGGGCGATCCGGCGGAATATGCGGCGCTGGTGCTGCATATCCTGCAGAACGGCTATCTGAACGGCGAGGTGATCCGGCTCGATGCGGGGCTCCGGATGGGATGAGCCCACGGCAGAACCGCGTCACGCCCCTGGGCGCGATCCTGGCCGATCCGGCCCGCGGTCTGTTCATGGGCAATCGCGGCTGCCTGCACGATGCCGAAGGCCGGCTTGGCCGGGCGCGCTGGCGCCACAAGGCCTGGATCTGCTGTCTTACGGAGTTTCGCGGCCAACACCGTCCGATCATGGCGCCGGGGCGCTATACCGAACTGTTCTTTCTGGACGAGGCGGTGGCGCTGGCCGCCGGGCACCGCCCCTGCGCCGCCTGCCGCCGCGCCGATTTCCGGCGCTTTGCCAAGGATTTCGGCGCGACAACGGCCGCCCGCCTCGATGCCCTGCTGCATGCGGCACGGATCTGCCCCGCCTCGGGGCGGCAGCGGCATCACACCGCCCCGGCCGCCGCGCTGCCGGACGGAAGCTTCGTGCTGCTGGAAGAGGTCCCCCATCTCATCCTCGGCGCGGCCGCCCTGCCCTGGCGACCGGCGGGATACGGGGCGCCGCGTGCCCGGCCTGACGGAAGGGTGACTGTCCTGACCCCGGCGCCCACGGTCGCGGCCCTGGCGGCCGGCTACCGGCCGGTCCTGCATCCAAGCGCAGGCCTCCCCGACTGACCGGGATCAGCCCGCGTTCTCGGCCTTTTCGGCCAGTTCCAGCCAGTCTTCCTCGGCCTTCGCCAAAGCCTCCTGCCGCGCCATCAGCGCCTCGGTCGCCTTGCGGAACTTGACCGGCTCGCGCGTGAACAGCTCCAGATCCTCGAGCAGCGCCTCGAGCCTGGCGATCTCGGCCTCGAGCCGTTCCATCTCGCCCGGCAGCGCGTCGAAGCGGTGCTTTTCGGTATAGCTGAGCCCGGCCGCCTTCTTCGTCCCGGCCCCCGCGTCGGCGGAAGCGGCGGGTTTCGAACGCCCGCCAGAGGGTTTCCCGGCAGGCTTGTCGGCGCCGCTCTCGGGACCGGCGGCCTCGGCCCGCTGCGCGCGATAATCGCTCCAGCCCCCGGCATAGACCACGGCACGGCCATCGCCTTCCATGGCGACCGTGGTGGTCGCGACCCGGTCGAGGAAATCGCGGTCATGGCTGACCAGAAGCACGGTGCCGTCGAAATCCGAGACCAGCTCCTGCAACAGGTCGAGCGTCTCGACATCGAGATCGTTGGTCGGCTCGTCAAGCACCAGGAGGTTCGAGGAACGCGCCATGATCCGGGCCAGCAGGAGCCGCGCCCGCTCGCCGCCCGAAAGCGACCGCACCGGCGCGCGGGCCTGGGCATCGTCGAACAGGAATTCCTTGAGATAGCCGACGACATGCTTGGGCTGGCCCCGCACCAGCACCTGGTCGGCCTTGCCCGAGACCCGCATCTCGGGATCGCCCGCGAGGCTTTCCCAAAGCGTCATCTCGGGATCCAGCGCGGCGCGATTCTGGTCGAAGACGGCCATCTCGAGGTTGGTGCCGAGCCGGACCTCGCCGGTATCGGGGGCAAGCTCGCCGATCAGCATCTTCAGAAGCGTGGTCTTGCCGACGCCGTTGGGACCGACCAGCGCCACCCGCTCGCCGCGCTGGATGCGCAGCGAGAAGGGTCGCAGGATGACCCGATCGCCGAAGCTTTTCGAGATGCCGCTGGCCTCGATCACCCGCTTGCCGGATTTCGGCCCCGCCTCCAGCGCCATCGCCGCGGTGCCCTGGCGGCGGATCATGGCCGAGCGGTCGTCGCGCATGGCATGGAGCGCCCGGAGCCGGCCCTGGTTGCGCTTGCGCCGGGCCGAGATGCCCTCGACCGCCCAGCGCGATTCGGCCTTGATCTTGCGGTCGAGCTTGTGACGCGCCTCGTCCTCGTCGGCCCAGACCTTGTCGCGCCAGTCCTCGAAACCGGCAAAGCCGCGATCCTGGCGGCGGACCCCGCCGCGATCGATCCAGAGCGTCGCCCGGGTCAGATTGCGCAGGAAGGCGCGGTCATGCGAGATCAGCACAAAGGCCGAGCGGGTCTCGGCCAGCTGGGTCTCGAGCCAGCCGATCGCCTCAATGTCGAGATGGTTGGTCGGCTCGTCCAGAAGCATGAGATCGGGCGCCGAAGCCAGCAGACGGGCAAGCGCCGCCCGCCGCCTTTCGCCGCCCGAAGCCGTGGCGGCCGGGGCGGAAAGATCGAGCTTGAGCCCCTCGGCCGCGATCTCGGCGCGGTAGCCCTCGCCGGGCGCCAGCGCAGAAGCGGCGAAATCGCCCAGCGTGGCGAAGGCCGACAGGTCGGGCTCCTGCTCCATGTAGCCGACCGACGTGCCGGGCGAGAGCACACGGCCCCCCGAATCGGCTTCGACCAGCCCCGCCATGACCTTCATCAGGGTCGATTTGCCCGATCCGTTGCGGCCGACCAGCGCGACGCGGTCATTCTCCTGGATGACGAGATCGAGGCCGGAAAAGACCGGATCACCGCCGAAGGTGAGAGAGATCGATGAAAGCTGAAGCAGGGGAGCGCGGGCCATGGGCGCTGGGTATGATGCCGGCTGACGCCGGTCAAGCGGCAGATCGGTGCCCCCTCGGCAAAGGGCGGTCGCCACGGAAATTCTTCGCCGAAGAATTTCGAGGCCTTCAACGGCCCCTTTGCGGAATTTCGTACGAAATTCCGGGCGTCCTATCCCGCCGCCGCACGCAGCAACCGCTTGCGGGACGGCGGAATGGCCCGGATCTCGAGCCCGGTGAAGACGTGAAGCGTGTTGAGATCGCGGTCGACCACCGCATGATCCGACACCCATCCCCCCATCGCCAGATAGCTGCGCAAGAGCGGCGGCATGCCCAGCATCGCCCGCCGGGCATCCGGCCTGCGCCGGCGCAGCATCTGCCCGAAGCGGAACACGTTCGGCGCCTTGACCCGCGGCAACCAGCGCTTCGGCGCCAGATGCCGGTCCTGCAGAAGCGCGAAGGCATCCATGTAGGTCTCGGCCTCGGTTCCCCGGAAGGACGAACAGCCAAACAGCATCTCGACCCCCTCCTCGTCGACGAATCGGGTCATCGCCCCCCAGGCCACGCGCAGGATATCGGGATCGCGCCAATCCGGATGGATGCAGAACCGCCCCATCTCGACCATCGGCCCGTCGAAGGCCGCCAGCGCGGAAAGCTCGTAATACTGGGCCGAATAGCTCTGCCCGATCTCGGCCCCGCCCTTCAGCGGCAGCAGCCGAAAACAGCAGACCAGGGTCCCGCCGCGGGTCTCTTCGACCAGGACATGGCGGCAGAGCCTATCGAAAGCATCCGCATCGGTCCCCTCGGGATGGGCCCCGGTGGCACGGAAGGCGCGGTACCGCAGGCGCTGTGCGGCGAGAATATCGGCCGGGGTCTCGGCCAGCCGCGCGGCATAGCGACCCTTGCGAAGTGACAGCATCGTGACGGCTCCAGGGGGCTGGCGGGGCGGGACTGCCCGCCTAGATATTGTCCGAAGGCCGATATCACACAAGATGTGACGAAACCCTGACAGAACCCGCGAGACCAAATGACCCAGAAAAAGTCCGAGACCGACCCCGACTGGCAAGACCGGCTACCGGAGCTCGCCTACCGGGTAACGCGCGAGCATGCGACCGAACGCCCGTTCTCGCATGACGACTTTCCGAAAACGCCCGGCACCTTCGCCTGTCTCTGCTGCGGCGCGCCGCTCTTCGATCAGGCCGACAAGTTCGACAGCGGCACCGGCTGGCCGAGCTTCACCCGTCCGGCCGCCCCCGACGCATTGGGCGAGCACACAGACCGGCGCCTCCTTATGACGCGCACAGAGGTGCATTGCGCCAGCTGTGAAGCGCATCTGGGCCATGTCTTTCCCGACGGCCCGGCACCGACCGGACTGCGCTATTGCATCAACGGCGTGGCGCTGAAGTTCAAGCCGGAGGACGCCGCCGAAGGCGATACCTAGCCCGCCCGGGACCGGATCGCGGGGCCCCGTTGAGGGGGCCCCGGCCGGCGATCAGCGGTCGCCCAGAATATCCTCGGCGCTGAACTGGCCGATATTGCCCAGAAGCTGCCGCAGGAACGAGATGCCCTTGACGTTGGCCTCGGTCACGCGACGGTTCAGCGCGATCACGCGGCCATCCTCGAGCCCGAACCGTTCGACATTCTCGACCGTTCCGGACCCGTCGAAGGAAATCGCCACGACCTGGCGTTCGGTCTCCTTCGGTTCGCGGAAGCCGACCGTTTCCCAGTCGCTTTGCACGTAATACCACGCCTCGTCGCGCATCACGCCGCCCATGGTGGGCGGGCCGACCAGTTCGGCCACGCTGTCGCGGGTATCGACACCCACCGAAATCGCGGACAGATCCTCCTCGGACGGAGCATAGCCGTGGCTGCGGTGGATCGGAGAACACGCCAGTAGACCGGCGGAGAGAACGGCAGCCAGCGCCAATCTGGCGTGCACTGCACGGGGCCTTGCCATCGCAACCTCTTGTCACAGGGGTTTTTCACTTCTATCCCGCTTAGCAGATCGAACGCCCCGGGTTCAAGAATGGAACGTGAACCATGGCCAACACGCCGGAACCACCCCGAAAACCAGAAGTGACCGCCCCTCGCAGCCTCCGGCTGGCCGGGCGTCGCGGCCGCGAGCCGGTCGACTTCGTCCTGACGCCCGACCCCGAAGAGCGCGCCGCGCTGGCCGGGCGGCTCGGGATAACGAGCCTGAAGAAACTGCGCTTTGCCGGCGCGCTCCGGCCCGAGGGACAGGCCGACTGGCGTCTCGAGGCAAGCCTCGGCGCCACGGTGGTGCAGCCCTGCGTCGTCACCCTGGCGCCGGTCTCCACCCGGATCGACACCGACGTGCTCCGGCTCTACCGCGCCGACATGCCCGCCCGGCCCGAAGCCGAAGAGATCGAGATGCCCGAAGATGAAAACGAGGAACCGCTGCCCGACAGGCTCGACCTCGCCCTGGTCATGGAAGAGGCACTGGCCTTGGCACTGCCGCTCTATCCCCGCTCCGAGGGTGCCGATCTCGGCGAGGCGGTCTTTGCCGCGCCGGGCGTGGCGCCGATGCAGGATGCCGAACTCAAGCCCTTCGCCGCGCTGGCCCGGCTGCGCCCCTCCCGCGACGACGCGGAGGGCGGCGACACGTCCGAGTGAGACCTCGGGAGGCCGGACGCTGCCGAAGACGCGGCCGAAGACGACACTTTGCCGAAGCCCGGGGGCGGATACGGCGTCTGGGCGTCGCGCCCCGGGAAAAGGCCCAGAAAGGGGCTTGCGCCCAACCAGAATCGCAGTATGTTCCCGGCCTCGCTTGCACGATGGATCCGACGCCGCGCCAAGGGCGCTGAGAGTGGCGCGTTCCCAACGAAAGAACACCGGGCCAAGGCCCCTCCAGACCGAGGTTGAGACATGGCTGTCCCTCAGAATAAAGTTACGCGGTCCCGCCGCAACCAACGCCGTTCGCATGATGCCCTGGTCGCGGGTAATCCCGACGAGTGCTCGAACTGCGGCGAGCTGAAGCGTCCGCACCATGTCTGTGCGGCCTGCGGCCATTACGACGACCGCGAGGTCGTGGCCCAAGCCGACGAGATCGACCTGGACGAAGACGACGCGGCATAATCAGCCCCTAAAGGCGCGCGTCAGTCCATGACCGAAGAGCATCCCCAGGAGCTGCGCGCCGCCCCGCGCACCGTCATTTCGGTGGACGCCATGGGTGGCGACCGCGGAGCTGCGGCCGTCGTCGCGGGCATTTCCCTGTCCGCCACCAAGAATCCGGACATCCGCTTCATACTGCATGGGCAGCGGGACGAGCTCGAGCGGCTCGTCGCCCGCCGCAAGCCCTTGCGCGGGCGGGTGGAGATCCGGCATGCGGATGGCGTCGTCACCATGGACGCCAAGCCCAGCCACGTGATGCGCCACGGCCAGGACACCTCGATGTGGTCGGCCATCGATTCGGTGCGCAATGGCGAAGCCACGGTGGCCGTCTCCTGCGGCAATACCGGGGCGCTGATGCTGCTGTCGATCATGCGGCTGCGCAAGCTGCCGGGCGTCAACCGGCCGGCCATCGCCTGCCTCTGGCCCTCGCGCAATCCCGGCGGGTTCAATGTCATGCTGGATGTCGGCGCCGATGTCCGCGCCGATGAACGCGACCTGCTGCAATATGCGCTGATGGGCACCTCCTATGCCCGCAACGGTCTGGGGCTCGAGCGGCCGCGGGTCGGGCTTCTGAATGTCGGCACCGAAGAGAACAAGGGCCGGGCCGAGCTGAAAGCCGCCCATGACCTGATCGATGCCGCTGCGGAAAGCGCCAATTACAGCTTTGTCGGCTTCGTCGAGGGCGGCGACATCCCGTCCGCCAAGGTCGACGTGATCGTGACCGACGGCTTCACCGGCAATGTCGCGCTGAAGACCGGCGAGGGCACGGCCAAGCTTCTGAGCGATTTCATGCGCGAGGCCTTCACCGCGACGCCGCTGTCGAAGATGGCGGCGCTCCTGGCCTATACCTCGCTCAGGCGGCTCAAGAAGCGGATGGACCCCAGGCGCGCCAATGGCGGCGTGTTCCTCGGGCTGAACGGAACTGTGGTGAAATCGCATGGCGCGTCGGATGCGACGGGCGTGTCGGCCGCGGTCAAGCTCGCCTTCGAGCTGGCGCAGTCGGGCTTCACCGAACGGCTGGCGGCACGGGTTGCTGCCAGCAATGCGACGGAGCCTGAATCGGTCAGGGAACTGGCCGGGGGGAGCAAGAGGTAAACATGAGTACGAGGGCGATCGTCCGGGGCGTCGGGCATTATCTTCCGGCGCACGTGGTGGAAAACGCGGAATTCGAGGCGACGCTCGACACATCGGATGAATGGATCCGGACCCGCTCGGGGATCGAGCGGCGGCATTTCGCGGCCGAGGGCGAGACCACCTCGCAGATGGCCGTGGAAGCGGCCAAGGCCGCGCTCGAGGATGCCGGGCTTGAGGCCGATGATCTGGACGCCATCGTTCTGGCCACCTCGACCGCCGATCTGACCTTCCCGTCCGCCGCCACCATGGTGCAGGCCGGGATCGGGATGACCCATGGCTTCGCCTATGACGTCCAGGCGGTCTGCGCCGGTTTCATCTTCGCCCTGGCCAATGCCAATTCCATGATTTCCTCGGGTCTCGCCCGCCGCGTTCTGGTGATCGGTGCCGAGACCTTCAGCCGGATCATGAACTGGACCGACCGCGGCACCTGCGTCCTGTTCGGCGACGGGGCGGGCGCGCTGATCCTCGAGGCATCCGAGGGCACGGGCACGACCGCCGATCGCGGCATCCTCTCGGTCGATCTCAATTCGGACGGGCGCCATCGCGACATCCTCTATGTCGATGGCGGGGTATCGACCGGCACCTCGGGGCATCTGGTGATGCAGGGCAAGGAAGTCTTCCGCCATGCCGTCGAGAAGCTCTCCGACACCGCCCATTCCGCGCTTGCCAAGGTCGGGCTCGATGGCACCGATGTCGACTGGCTGGTGCCGCATCAGGCCAATCTCAGGATCATCAAGGCCACCGCGCAGCGGCTGCATCTGCCGATGGAGAAGGTCATCGTCACGGTTCAGGACCATGGCAACACCTCGGCGGCCTCGATCCCGCTGGCGCTGTCGGTGGGCCGGCACGAGGGCCGGATCGTCCCGGGCAATCTGGTGGTGACCGAGGCGATCGGCGGCGGTCTGGCCTGGGGCTCGGTCGTGCTGCGCTGGTAGGCGCGGCTCTGCCGTCGCCACCGCCCTTGGCGGTAAGTTCCCTGTATTGACTCGGAAATTCAAATCTACCTAAGGTTTTGCAAGTCAAGGGTTTCGATAGGGGCTGTCACAAATGGGGGAGAGAATGGCAGGCAATACACTGACCCGAATGGACCTGACCGAAGCGGTTTTCCGCGAGGTCGGGCTGTCGCGCAACGAATCCGCGGATCTGGTCGAAAGCGTGCTTCAGCACATGTCGGATGCGCTGGTCCGCGGCGAGACGGTCAAGATCTCGTCCTTCGGGACCTTCTCGGTGCGGTCGAAGGCCGCCCGGATCGGGCGCAATCCGAAAACCGGCGAAGAGGTTCCGATCCATCCGCGGCGGGTGCTGAGCTTCCGTCCCTCGCATCTGATGAAGGACCGCGTCGCGGCCGGCAACAGGGGCTGAGCGGCATTGGCCACGGACAAGTCCCCCGAGGCCTTCCGTACCATCAGCGAGGTATCGACCTGGCTGGACACGCCCGCCCATGTCCTGCGGTTCTGGGAAAGCCGGTTCACCCAGGTCAAGCCGGTCAAGCGCGCCGGGGGGCGACGTTATTACCGCCCCTCGGACATGCTGCTTCTGGGCGGCATAAAAAGGCTTCTGCATGAAGACGGGCTGACGATCCGCGGGGTACAGAAGATCCTGCGCGAGGAGGGCGTCAGGCATGTCGCGGCCCTGTCGCAGCCTCTCGACGAAGCGGACGCGGCCGACCTTGCCGAAGCCACCGATCCCGACATCGAGGCGCCGATGGCGCTGGATGCCCAGGCCGAGGCGGCAGAGATCCTGCCGATGCGGCGGCGCCCCGCGCCCGAGCCGGACGAGGCGATCCTGCCCGGGCCCGACAGCGGCCCTCCCCGGCAGCAGGCCCCGTCCGCGCCAATACCAACACCAACACCAACGCCATCTTCGCCGAACGGCGCCGCCTCGACCGACGATGACGAGGTCCTCGCCCCGCTCCCGTCGGACGCCACCGCTTTGGATCCTGCCCCCGAGCAGATCGCCCCGGAACCTTCGGAAGCGCGACCGCCCGTCGCGCAGGCCCCGACCCCGGCCGGGTTGCGGCAAAGCCCCGCCCTCGACGAGGGCACGCCCGCGCCGGAAACGGCGCCCGATTCGATGCCGCCCGAAGCGGAGGACCTCCCGAGCGGCATGACCGAGCCGGCAGAGGCCGCGCCTACCGTCGCGCCGCCGGAACAGCCCGCGATACCGCAGCCGCTCGGCGCCGATCTTCCGGAAACCGACCCCGCAGATGACGACCCGGCCTTCGTCCCGACAGGGCTGCCCACCCGCAGCAGGCTCTTGAAACACGGGCTCCAGCGCCTCCTCGACGCCGATCCGGATGCTGCCGGCCGGGCCGCCGAGCGGCTCGCCCGGGTGGTTCTCAGCATCGAAACCGCCGCGCGTGACTGAAGGCCGATTTGCGTCTTGCCCCCGCCGTCAGACATGTTATGAAGCGCCCCACGTCGGGCTATAGCGCAGGTGGTAGCGCGTCCGTCTGGGGGACGGAAGGTCGCAGGTTCAAGTCCTGCTAGCCCGACCATTACCCTCACCCGCCCGCATCCCTCGTGGTTGCGGGCGGTTGTGTTTCAGGGGCCCCGCGCCGGGCCGAGGGAGGATCCATGACCGCACCCGGCGTGCTGCCCGCTCAAGACATCCGTCGCCTGATCGAGACCGGCGCCATCGGCCTTTCGGCCCCGCTTGCCGAGGGTCAGGTCCAGCCCGCCTCGCTCGATCTCCGGCTCGGGCCGGTCGCCTACCGGGTCCGCGCCTCGTTCCTCGCCGGCGAAAGCCGCAGCGTCGCCGAGCGCATCGCCGATTTCCGCATGCATGCGATCGACCTGTCGCAGGGCGCGGTGCTGGAAAAGGGCTGCGTCTATGTCGTGCCGCTGATGGAGCGGCTCGCCCTGCCCCCGGGCATCCAGGCCGTCGCCAATGCCAAAAGCTCGACCGGGCGGCTCGATCTTCTGACCCGCACCATCACCGATGGCGGGGTCGAGTTCGACCGCATCCGCGGGGGCTATGACGGGCCGCTTTATGCCGAGATCTGCCCGCGTTCCTTCTCGGTCCTGGTCCGGCCCGGCCAGCGGCTGAACCAGATCCGCTTTCGCGCCGGTCAGGCCGTGCTTTCCGATGACGCGCTTCGCGCGCTCGACGCTTCGGCCGGGCTGGTCTCGGGCGGCCCGGCGGTGATCTCCGAGGGCTTGGGCTTCTCGGTCGATCTGAAACCCTCGGGCGACGATCTCGTCGGCTACCGCGCCAAGCCGCATTCCGGCGTCGTCGATCTCGACGGCATCGCCGCCCATGACCCGGCCGAATTCTGGGAAGAGATCCGCTCGAGCGCGGGCCGGATCATCCTCGATCCGGGCGCCTTCTACATCCTCGTCAGCCGCGAGGCTGTTCATATCCCGCCCGATTACGCCGCCGAGATGGCGCCCTATCTGGCGATGGTGGGCGAATTCCGGGTCCATTACGCGGGCTTCTTCGATCCCGGTTTCGGCCATGACGACGCCGGAGGCGCGGGCTCACGCGGGGTGCTCGAGGTGCGCTGCCACGAAGCGCCCTTCGTGCTGGAACATGGCCAGATCGTCGGCCGTCTGGTCTATGAGCGCATGTCGGCCCGGCCCGACGCGCTTTACGGCCAGGGCATCGCCTCGAACTACCAGGGCCAGGGGCTGAAGCTGTCCAAGCATTTCCGGATGTAGGCCCGCTGTCGGAGACCCGACAAAACCCGACGCAAGCCCGCCATGACCCGCAACGCGCCCCCCTTCTTCTTGGCTTAAATACCCGACACGCGCCCTCGGACGCCCTAGAAACGCTGGCCTTTTTGCGCGCCCCGCCATGACAGCCACGCCTTGGCACGCTTCCTGCTTCTTTCCCATGAAGCAGGGAGACCCGGATGTCCGACGCGCTCAAGAAAACCGTGCAGGAAGCCTTCAACGAGCCCGGCTGCGCCACCAACCGCGCCAAGTCGGCCGAGGCGCGCAAGAAGGGCTGCGCCAAGCCGCTGACCCCGGGGGCCGCGGCCGGGGGCTGTGCCTTCGACGGCGCGATGATCACCCTGCAGCCCATCGTCGATGTCGCCCATCTGGTCCATGCGCCGCTCGCCTGCGGCGGCAATTCCTGGGACAATCGCGGCTCGGCCTCCTCGGGCTCGATGCTCTACAAGACCGGCTTCACCACCGACCTGACCGAGCTCGACATCGTCATGGGCAAGGGCGAGGCAAAGCTCTACGCCGCGATCCGCGAGATCGTCGAGACACATGCCCCGCCCGCCGTCTTCGTCTATGCCACCTGCGTGACGGCGATGATCGGCGACGATATCGCCGCGGTCTGCAAGGCCGCGACCGAGGCCTTCGGCACGCCCGCGATCCCGGTCGACGTGCCGGGCTATGCCGGGTCGAAGAACCTCGGCTGCAAGCTCGCGGGCGAGATGATGTATCGCCATGTGATCGGCACGGTCGAGCCCGAGCGCATGACCGATTGCGACATCAACATCATCGGCGATTACAACCTGAATGGCGAGCTCTGGCAGATCAAGCCGCTGCTCGACCGGCTCGGCATCCGCATCATCGGCTCGCTCTCGGCCGATGCGCGCTACCGGCAGGTGGCGGTGATGCACCGGGCACGGGTGACGATGCTGGTCTGCTCGCATGCGCTGATCGGGCTTGCCCGGAAGATGGAGGACAGCTGGGGCATCCCGTTCTTCGAGGGCTCCTTCTACGGCATCTCGGACACCTCCGAGGCGCTTCGGACCATGTGCCGGATGCTGGTCGAACGCGGCGCGGCCGAGGACCTCATGGACCGCTGCGAAGCGCTGATCGCCGAGGAAGAGGCCAAGGCGCGCGCAGCACTCGCCCCCTACCGGCCGCGCGTCGAGGGCAGACGGGTGCTGCTTTATACCGGCGGGCACAAAAGCTGGTCGGTGGTCTCGGCCCTGCAGGAGCTTGGCATCGAGGTCGTCGGCACCTCCGTGCGCAAGGCCACCGAGACCGACAAGGCGCGCGTCATCCGGATCATGGGCGACGAAACCCACATGTACGAGAACATGGCGCCGAAGGACATGTACGCGACGCTCAAGGCCGCCAAAGCCGACATCCTGATGTCGGGCGCGCGCAGCCAGTTCGTGGCGCTGAAGGCGCGCACCCCCTGGATCGACGTGAACCAGGAAAAGCACGAACCCTATGCGGGTTACATGGGCATGGTCGATCTGGTCCGCGCCATCGACCGCTCGGTCAACAATCCCGTCTGGGAGGATGTCCGGCGCCCTGCCCCCTGGGACGGCCCCGGGGATGCGCCACGCCCGGCGACCGGGCTTCGTCCCGCCGCCGCCCCCGAGGACCCGGCCCCGGGTCCCGTTAATGACCCCAAGGATTTCGAGGATTGCTGACATGGCCCGCCTCACCCGACCCCGCCGCGCATTGTCGACCAACCCGCTGAAATCGAGCGCGCCGCTCGGCGCCGCGATGGCCTATCTGGGCATCGAGGGGGCGGTGCCGCTGTTTCACGGCGCCCAGGGCTGCACCGCCTTCGCCATGGTCCACATGGTCCGCCACTTCAAGGAGGCGATCCCGCTCCAGACCA
Organism: Rhodovulum sulfidophilum DSM 1374; assembly: GCF_001633165.1. Lineage (NCBI taxonomy): Bacteria > Pseudomonadati > Pseudomonadota > Alphaproteobacteria > Rhodobacterales > Paracoccaceae > Rhodovulum > Rhodovulum sulfidophilum. Next base: position 3,219,005 of record NZ_CP015418.1, read on the forward strand.
CGGCGATGAACGAGGTCTCGACCATCCTCGGCGGCGCCGAGCAGATCGAGGAGGCCATCGCCAATATCCGCAAGCGCGCCCATCCCCGCTTCATCGGCATCGCCTCGACCGCCCTGACCGAGACCCGCGGCGAGGACGTGCCCGGCGAGCTGCGCGAGGTCCTGGCCCGGCGCCGGGATTTCGGCGATCTGAAGGTGGTCTACGCCTCGACCCCGGATTTCGAGGGCGCGATGGAGGATGGCTGGGCCGCCGCCGTCACCGCCATCGTCGAGGCGCTGGTGCCCGAGACCGACCCGCAGCAGCGCAATACCGACAGCCGACAGGTCAACGTGCTGCCCTCGGCCTGCGTGACCCCGGCCGAGATCGAGGAAATCGACCGCCTGATCCGCGCTTTCGGGCTGACGCCGATCTTCCTTCCCGACCTCTCGACCGCGCTTGACGGCCATCTGGCCGAGGACTGGTCCGGCCGCTCGCTCGGCGGCACCCGGCTGGACGACATCCCGGCCATGGCGCGCTCGGCCGCGACCTTCGCCATCGGCGAAAGCATGCAGGGCGCGGCGCGGCTGCTGGGGGCGCGCGGCGGCATGCCGGTGCAGGTCTTCCCCTCGCTGACCGGGCTTCGCGCCGTCGACGGCTTTGTCCGGGCGCTGATGGCGCTGGCCGGCACCGCCGATGCGCCGCCCGCGATCCGGCGCGACCGCGCCCGGCTGCAGGACGCGATGCTGGACGCGCATTTCCAGACCGGGGGGCTGCGCTATGCCATCGCCGCCGATCCCGACCTCGCCTATGCGCTGAGTTCGGCGCTGGCCGGCATGGGAGCCGAGGCGGTCGCCGTCGTCACCACCTCGGGCACCAATCCCATCGTCGAGCTGATCCCGGCCGAAGAGGCCGTGCTCGGCGATCTGGGCGATCTAGAGGCCGGGGCCCGCAAGGCGGGCGCGGGCCTTCTGATCGCCCATGCCCATGGCCGTCACGCGGCCCAGGCGCTGGGCCTGCCGCTCCTGCGCGCGGGCTTTCCCATCAACGACCGGCTCGGCGCCCAGGATATCTGCCGGGTCGGCTATCGCGGCACCCGCGCCTTCCTCTTCGAGGTGGCCAATGCGGTGCTCTCCCATCCGCATGACGCGGCCCGCCCCGAGGATTTCGGTGCCGCCCCCATCGAGCCGGAGTTCGAGCATGACCGCCCGCAGACTGCGCCTCATTGAGCCGGAGACAGACATGACCGACAGCGAGATCCCGCTGATAATCGCCATTGCGACCAATGACCTCGAACATCTCGACGCGCATTTCGGCTCGGCCGCGAAATTCGCCGTCTACGAGGTGACGACCGCCTCCTCGCGTCTGGTCGAGGTGCTGGAATTCGATGCCGTGACCGACCAGAAAGGCGGCCATGACAGTCTCGACGACCGGATCACGCCCAAGGTCGAGGCGCTGAGCGGCTGCGCGCTTCTGTTCGTGCTGGCGATCGGCGGGCCGTCGGCCGCCCGGGTGGTGCGCGCCGGCATCCATCCGATCAAGCGCAAGGCCCCCGAACCCATCGCCGAGGTCCTGGCCCGAACCCAGACCATGCTGAAAGGCGCGCCCCCGCCCTTCCTGCGCAAGGTCCTGGGCCGTCCGCGGACCGATTTCGCCACCGATCCTGCCGGGGAGTACAGCGAATGAGCACCGAAGCCGAGACCCTGCCCCGCGGCGGCGCGCTGCCGGTCAGCGATTACCTGAGCCAGCTGATCGCGGTGATCCGCGCCGAGGACACCCATGGCAGCTGGGAGGGCAAGCCCGATGCCGAGATCCTGGCCGATTTCATCGTGACCAGGGAGGAACGCCGCGAGATCCCGATCATCTGCGACCCCGACCCGGACCTGCTCTGGCGGGTCGAGCGGTTCTACGATGCCGTGGCGCTTCTGCTCGAACGCCGGACCGGCGCCCAGGCGGCGCAGATGTCGAAAATCACCCATGAGGGCTTCGGCCGGATCGTCCTGATCTCGGGGCGGCTGGTGGTGCTGTCCAGACATGTGCGCGACATCCACCGTTTCGGCTTCGAGACCTTCGCGAAACTGGCAGACACCGGCGAGGCGATGACCCGGGACGCGGCCGAGATGATCGCCCGCTTCCCCGAGACCGCCCGGGCCTGACCGACCCCGCCCGTCCCGCCCGGGCTCCTCCGGAAGCCGACCCGGTCGCGGCGCATCACGGGCGCCCCGACGGATCCGCATGACCGGATCGGGCCCCTTGCCGCAACCGGCCCCGCCATGACGTCAAAGACAGCAAAGACACAGGCCAAGCATTGAAAGCGGCCCCGAAAGCCGCAAAGGAGATCCGAGCCATGACGATCACAGCCACGACCCGCGGCGGGACCGAATACATCCCCGAATTCCTGATGGCCATCGATCAGGGCAAGTGCATCGGCTGCGGCCGCTGCTTCAAGGTCTGCGCCCGCAACGTGCTGACCCTGAAGGGCGTCACCGACGAGGACGAAATCGTCGATCTCGACGACGAGGAATTCGAGGACGAGATCGAACGCAGGATCATGGTCATCGCCGATGGCGACGACTGCATCGGCTGCGGCGCCTGCGCCCGGGTCTGCCCCTCGAGCTGCCAGACCCACGCTCCCGCCTGACCATATCGCCTTCACTCCGACCGCCGCGGCGAGCCGCCCCTAACGGGGGCCGGCTCGACACCTGTTCGGCGCCGGGGGCCCTGCCCCCGGACCCCCGGGGTATTTCAACCAAGAAGAAGAAGGGATTCGCAGCTCTTCTTCTTGGCACAAATACCCTCCGCGAAGCGGCCGCGGCCCGGCCTAAGGCCGGACGGGGGCGGGAGCCCTCCCGTTTCCGACAATCGGCCGCGATCAGCATGTCGCAAATCCGCCAAAGAGCGCACCGACAAAACCCACACCGGACGGGGTCGGACCATAAATCTTGTTGAAACCGGTGCGAACGGTTCCTGGCACGCTCCTTGCTTCACTTCCGTCAGGGACCGAGACCGACAGGAGACAGCCATGATCCAGATCACCGAAGCCGCCAGAGACGCCATGGCCAGCGCGATCCAGGGCGCGGGTCGGCCCATCGCGGGGCTGCGCCTGATGGTGCAATCGGGCGGCTGCGCCGGGTTGCAATATGCCATGGCGCTCGAGCTGACCCGCGAAGCGACCGATGCCGTGGTCGAGACCGAGGGCGGGGTCACGGTGCTGATCGATCCCGAGAGCCAGGGCTATCTGCTCGGCACCACCATCGACTTCGTCACCGGGCTCGAGGGCTCGGGCTTCGTCTTCGACAACCCCAATGCCAAGGGCGGCTGCGGTTGCGGCAAGTCCTTCTGCTGACAGCCCGGGAGAGAGAGATGCTGGACTATTCCGAAATCCTCACCGACCATTTCCTGAACCCGCGGAACCGCGGCACGCTCGACAGCGCCAACGCGCTCGGCGAAGCAGGATCGGTGCGCAGCGGCAACGCCTTTCGCCTGACCCTGAAGATCGAGGCCGGGCAGATCGCCGCCGCGATGTTCCAGTCGACCGGCGGCGGGCCCGAAATCGCCGCGGGCTCGGCCCTGACCGAGCTCGTGACCGGAAAGACCCTCGCCGAGGCCCGCGCTATCGACGCCGACGCCATTGAGGCCGCGCTGGGCGGGTTGCCCGCCGAGGACCGCTCCGCCGCCGAGGTCGCGGCCGAGGGCCTGGCCGCCGCGCTGAAGGATTACGCCCAGCCTCCGGCCTTCCGCGCCGCCCAAGGGCTCCGCGTCGCCCAGCCGCTGGGTGTCGCCCCGATCCGGCCCGCCCTGCCCTCGAAGACCGGTGCCCCGCGCCTTTCGGCCGAGGAAGAGCGCGCCCGGGTCGAGGCGGTACTGGAAGAGATGCGACCCCGCTTCCGCGCCGATGGCGGCGATGTCGCCTTCCACGACATTCTGGGCCCCAGAGTGCGGGTGCATCTCAAGGGCAGCTGTTCGGGCTGTCAGCTGGCTGGGCTCACCCTTGGCGGGCTGCAGAAGCGACTGGCCGAGGAACTTGGCCGGCCGGTCTTCGTCGTTCCCGCCCCCAGCCGCTGAGGACCGCTGCCATGACTGCCCCCTATGTCCCCGACGACTTCACCCCCGCCCCGCCTCCGGCCCGGATCTGCGACACCACGCTTCGGGACGGCGAACAGGCGGCGGGCGTGGCCTTCTCGGCCGCCGAGAAGATCGAGATCGCGACGGCGCTCGATCTTGCGGGCGTCGCCGAGATCGAGCTTGGCGTGCCCGCCATGGGCATGGCCGAGGTCGCCGCGATCCGGGAGGCGGGCGCGCGGCTCACCCGCGCCCGGGGCGTCGCCTGGTGCCGGCTTCGCGACAGCGACCTGGAGCTGGCGGCGATGACCGCACTTTCGCGCCTGCATCTGACGGTGCCCGCCTCGGACCGCCAGCTGGCGGGCAAGCTGGGGCGCGACCGCGACTGGGCGCTGGCCGAGGTCGCGCGGCTGGTCCGGCTGGCGGCGCAAGCGGGGTTCGAGGTCTCGGTCGGTGCCGAGGATGCCTCGCGCGCCGATATCGGCTTTCTCGCCCAGTTGGCGCAGGTCGCGGCCGAGGCCGGCGCGATCCGGCTGCGGCTGGCCGATACGCTGGGGCTGATGGACCCGTTCGCGGCGCATACGCTGGTGTCGATCCTGGCGACGGGGCCGCTGCCGCTGGAATTTCACGCCCATGACGATCTGGGGCTGGCCACCGCCAATACGCTCGCGGCCCATCGCGGCGGCGCGGGTTTCCTGTCGGTCACCGTCAACGGTCTTGGCGAACGCGCCGGGAATGCCGCGCTGGAACAGGTCGCGGCGGCGCTGGCCGTGCAGGGACGGCCGACCGACGTCGCGCTCGACCGGCTGTGCGGGCTGTCGCAGATCGTCGCCCGCGCCTCGAACCGGCCGCTGTCGCCGACCCGGCCCATCGTCGGCGCCAATGTCTTCAGCCATGAAAGCGGCATCCATGTCGACGGGCTCTTGAAGGACCCCGGCACCTACGAGGCCCAGGCGCTGAGCCCGGCCCGCTTCGGCCGCGCCCGCGAGATCGTGCTGGGCAAGCATTCGGGGCTGGCCGCGGTGACCCGGGCGCTTTCGGCTGCCGGGCTGCCCTCGGACGAGGCCTCGGCCCGCGCGCTGCTGCCGGTTCTGCGCGACTGGGCCGACCGCGAGAAGCGCGCCGCCACCGCTGCCGACCTGATCCTCCTCACCGCCCGGGCCGAGGCGCTTGCCCGCCACCCCGGACCGACCGAACCCCAAGAACGGAGCCTGACATGACACGCCCAGCACCCCGGCCGAGCATGCTCGACCAGCTCTACGCCCTGTCCTCGGCCGAAGATCTCTTCGCCTTTCTCGACCTGCCCTTCGATCAGGCGGTCCTGAACCGCGCACGTCTGCATGTGATGAAGCGGATGGGCCAGTATCTGGACGAGACCGATCTGGACCAGCTCGACGACGACGGCGTGCGCGCCGCCGCCCGCGATGCGCTGCAGAAGGCCCATGCCGATTTCGAGAATTCCACCCCGCGCGCCCAGAAGGCGCTGAAGATCTACACGCAACCGCGCGGCAATGTCGTGCCGATGGAGGGGCTCCGGCTGTCTGTCAAATGAGCGAGAAACTCACCGAACCCGACTTCCCCGCCGCCGAGGCCATCGACGCGCCCGAAGCGCCCGTCGAGACCAAGAAGGGGCTCAATATCGTCGTCTGCATCAAGCAGGTGCCGGACTCGGCCCAGATCCGGGTCCATCCGGTCACCAACACCATCATGCGCCAGGGCGTGCCGACGATCATCAACCCCTATGACCTGTTCGCGCTCGAAGAGGCGATGCGGCTCAGGGACGATTACGGCGGGTCGGTCACCGTGCTGACCATGGGTCCGCCCATGGCCGAGGACGCGCTGCGCCGCGCGCTGGGGCTTGGCGCCGACAAGGCGGTGCTGATCACCGACCGCCGCTTTGCCGGGTCGGACACGCTGGCGACCTCCTTCGCGCTGAGCGCGGCGCTGGCCAAGCTGGCCGAGGACGGCCCCATCGACATCGTCTTCACCGGCAAGCAGACCATCGACGGCGATACCGCCCAGGTCGGCCCCGGCATCGCCCGGCGGATGGGGCTGAACCAGCTGACCTATGTCTCGGCCATCGACTCGCTGGAAAGCGACAGCGCCACGATCACCGTCCGGCGCCGCTCCGAGGGCGGGGTGCAGGTGCTGCAATCTAGGCTGCCCTGCCTGATCACCATGCTCGAGGATACCAACCTGCTGCGCCGGGGCAGCCTGCAGGACATGCTGCGCGCCGCCCGCGCGCCGCTGACGATCTGGTCGGCCGAGGATGCGGGCATCGAGGACCCGATGAAATGCGGGCTTCGCGGCTCGCCCACGGTGGTCAGGCGCGTCTTCGCGCCCCAGCCCCGCGCCGAGAAGGCCGAGATGGTCGCGGTCGAGGGCAAGGCGCCGGCGCAAATCGGCGATGCGATCCTCGACGTCCTGTTCGCGAAAAGCCCGAAACTCGAGGCGGACCTCTCCGCCAAGACCCCTGCATAAGGAGACAGCGTGATGGCACAAGCGCCGCAACCCCCCGCCGGCAGCCGCGCCGCGATGCAGATGCAGCTGGCCGAGAAATACAAGGATTACAAGCATGTCTGGGTCTTCATCGAGATCGAGCGCGGCAAGGTCCACCCGGTTTCGTGGGAGCTGATGGGCGAGGGCCGCAAGCTCGCGGACGATCTGGGCGTCGATCTCTGCGCCCTGGTGCTGGGCGGGCGCGACGAGGACACCAAGCAGGCGATCCGGCAGACCTATCACTACGGCGCCGATGTCTGCTACATCTGCGAGGATCCGCTGCTGGCGGATTACCGCAACGAGCCCTTCACCCAGGCGATGACCGATCTGGTCAACAAGTACCAGCCCGAGATCCTGCTTCTGGGCGCGACGCCTCTGGGGCGCGACCTGGCGGGCTCGGTCGCGACCACGCTTCAGACCGGTCTGACGGCGGATGCGACCGAGCTGAAGATCGCCGATGACAAGTCGCTGGCCGCGACCCGGCCCACCTTCGGCGGCACGCTTCTGTGCACCATCCACACGCTGAACCACCGCCCGCAGATGGCGACGGTGCGACCGCGGGTGATGGCGATGCCCGAACCCGATACCTCGCGCTCGGGGCGGATGGTCTGGCATTCGCTCAGGATGCAGGAGGACGACATCGTCACCAAGGTGCTCGAATTCGTCTCGGACGCCCAGGTCGAGAAGGCCAACCTCGCCTATGCCGATATCGTCGTCGCGGGCGGGCTGGGGCTGCAACAGCCGCAGAACCTGGCGCTGGTGCAGCGGCTGGCCGAGGTGCTGGGCGCCGAATGGGGCGTCTCGCGGCCGCTGGTGCAGAAGGGCTGGGCCCCGGCCGAACGCCAGATCGGCCAGACCGGCAACACCATCCGGCCCAAGCTTTACATCGCCGCCGGGATCTCGGGCGCGATCCAGCACCGGGTCGGGGTCGAGGGGGCGGATCTGATCATCGCGATCAATACCGACCCCGAGGCCAAGATCTTCGAATTCGCCCATCTGGGCGTGGTGGCCGACGCGCTGACCGTGCTGCCGGCGCTCACCGATGCCTTCGCCCGCCGGTTGTCGGCGCGTGCGATGGCCAGCTGAGAGGACTGACCGATGCCTGCTGAACATTTCGATGCAATCGTCGTCGGGGCCGGGCCCTCCGGCAACGCGGCCGCCTACACCATGGGCAAGGCCGGAATGAACGTGCTGCAGATCGACCGGGGCGAATATCCCGGCTCGAAGAACGTGCAGGGCGCGATCCTCTATGCCGATGCCCTGGAACGCATCATCCCGGATTTCCGCGAGACCGCGCCCCTCGAACGCCATGTGGTCGAACAGCGGTTCTGGATGCTGTCGGAAAACTCCCATACCGGCACCCATCACCGCTCGGACACCTTCAACGAGGAAAAACCCAACCGCTACACCATCCTGCGCGCACAGTTCGACAAGTGGTTCTCGAAACAGGTGCGCGAGGCCGGGGTCACGCTGATCACCGAGACCACGGTGACCGAGCTGGTGAAGAACGAGGCCGGCAAGGTCATCGGCGTGCTGACCGACCGCGAGGGCGGCCCGGTCTATGCCGATGTGGTGGTGCTGGGCGAAGGCGTGAACGGGCTTGTCGGCCAGCGCTCGGGCTTCCGCCCCGAGCTCAAGCCCCAGCATGTGGCGCTGGCGGTCAAGGAAACCCATTTCCTGCCCGAAGAGACCATCCGCGAACGCTTCAATCTCGCCGACGAGGAGGAGGGCGTGGTGATCGAGGTGCTGGGCTCGGTGTCGTCTGGCATGGTCGGGACCGGGTTCCTTTACACCAACAAGGAATCGATCTCGATCGGCGTCGGCTGTCTGGTCGCCGATTTCGCCCGCGAGAAGATCCCGCCCTACGAGCTGCTCGACCGGTTCAAGAACCACCCTTCGGTCAAGCCGCTCCTGAAGGGCGCCGAGATGAAGGAATATGTCGCCCACCTGATCCCCGAGGGCGGCTATGACGCGATCCCGCGGCTGACCGGCGATGGCTGGCTGATCGTGGGCGATGCCGGTCAGTTCCTGAACGCGGTGCACCGCGAGGGCTCGAACCTCGCCATGACCTCGGGCCGGCTGGCGGGCGAAAGCCTGGCCGCGCTCAAGGCGCAGGGCCTGCCCGCCAGCGAGGAGAATCTCAAGCTTTACCGCGACGCGCTCGAAGAGAGCTTCGTGATCAAGGATCTCAGGAAATACCGCAAGATCCCGCGGCTGCTGGAGAAGAACCGGCAGCTCTTCACCACCTACCCCGCGATCCTCAACCGGTCGATGAACGCCTTCCTGCGGGTCGACGGGCGCGACAAGCGGGCCAAGGAAGCCGAGATCCTGAAGGGTCTCAAGACATCGCGCGGCAACTGGCTGAATGTTGCCGTCGACATGCTCAAAGTGGCGAGGGCCTGGAGATGAACGACAAGACCAACGGCACCAAATCCCCACGCATGGAAGAACGGCTTTACCAGAACCGCTATCAGGTGGATGAAGGCCGCCCCCATGTGAAGATCAACCACCAGCCCGGCGGCGACAGCGAAGAGCTGAAGGCGCTGACCAAGATCTGCCCGGCCGGCTGCTACTCGATCAACGAGGAGGGCCAGGTCGAGGTGGCGGCCGATGGCTGCATGGAATGCGGCACCTGCCGGATCGTGTGCCAGGCCACGGGCGAGCTGGAATGGTCTTATCCCCGAGGCGGTTACGGGGTTCTCTTCAAGTTCGGCTGAGCCCCCGGACCGGCGCGCCCCGACCTTGTCGGCCCGGGCGGCCGGGCGTGACGGAATGCTGCGCTATGAGTGTGGAACACGGTCGTTTCCGTGTTAGGGTTGTACCATGGAGATGATGGTTTCCCAGCGCCAGACCCAGGGTCTGGCCATGACCGCGAAGATGCAGGCGGCGCTCAGGATCCTGCAGATGACGGCGGTCGACCTCTCGGCCTATCTGGCCGAGGAGGCGCTGGAGAATCCCTGTCTCGAAGTATCCGTGCCGCAGGCGCTGCGCGCCGTGCCGAGCGGCGTTGCCGGCAGCGGCGCAGGCTCCGATTTCGACGCGGTCGCGGCGCTGGCCTCGGACAGGCCCAGCCTTTACGACCATGTCCTGCGCCAGATCGCGCTGGCCTTTCCCGATCCGCGCCAGGCCCGCGTGGCCGAGACCTTCGCCGAGGCGCTGGAGCCGACCGGCTGGCTCGGCAGCCCGCCCGAGGCCGTCGCCGCCGCGGCCGGGGTGCCGATCAGCGTGGCCGAGGCGGTGCTGGCACGGCTGCAGCAGTTCGAACCGGCCGGGCTTTTCGCCCGCGGACTTGCCGACTGTCTCCGGCTTCAGGCCGAGGACAGGGACATGCTGACCTGGGAGCTGTCGGTCATTCTCGACAATCTCGGAATGGTCGCCGAGGGCCGGATCGACGCGCTGGCCGAGCTTTGCGACGGCACGCCCCAGGACGTGCGCAATGCGCTGCGCGCGATCCGCGGGCTCGATCCCAAGCCCGGCCTCGCCTTCGCCGCGACCGAGCCCCCGATCCTGCCGCCCGATCTGAGGGTGATCCGCAAGGACGGCACCTGGGCGGTCGAGCTGAACCGCTCGGCCCTGCCCGCGATCAAGGTCACCGAAGCCCCCGAGACCGGGCGCGACACCGCCGCGCGGACCTATGCCACCCGGGCCCGCTCGCGCGCGCAATGGCTGGCCCGCGCGGTCGAGCGGCGGCATTCCACCCTGCTGGCGGCCGCGGTCTGCCTGGTGCGGCGGCAGGGCGACTATCTCGACCGCGGCCCGCGCCATCTGCACCCGCTCGGCACCGAGGACGTGGCCGAGGAACTGGGCCTGCATGCCTCGACCGTCAGCCGCGCGGTGCAGCACCGGATGATCGAGACGCCGCGCGGCACGGTGCCGCTGCGGACCTTCTTCAGCCGTGCCTTCACCCCCGGATCGGGCGAGGACGGGCCGTCGCAGGATGCGCTGATCGCCTTGGTGGGCGATATCGTGGCCAAGGAGAACCCGGCCCGGCCGCTCTCGGATGCGGCGATCGCGGCCGAGGCCAAGGCGGCGGGATTTGCCCTCGCCCGCCGCACCGTCGCCAAGTATCGCGACGTGCTGGGCATCCCCTCCTCCTACGACCGTCGCCAGAACGCCCGCATCAGCGCCTGAGCCCCCTGCTCAGCCGCTTGCGAAGGTCTCGACCAGCGCCGTCATACCGCGCTGCAATGTCACCATGTCGACCCCGACCGCGGTGAAGCCGGTGCCGAGCGCGATGCAATGCCGCGCGAAATCGGGATCGAGCGCGAGGATGCCGGAAGGCACCCCCACCGCCTTCAGCCGCCCGATGGCGCCCTCGATGGCCGCGATCACGGCCGGGTGCTCGGGCTGGCCCGGATAGCCCATGCTGGCCGACAGATCGGCAGGGCCGATGAAGATGCCGTCGACCCCCTCGACGGTCGCGATCTCTTCCAGCCGCTCGAGCGCGGCCACGGTCTCGATCTGCAGGATCAGGCATAGTTCCTCCTCGGCACGGCGGAGGTAATCGGCCACCAGCCCGTAGCGGCTGGCCCGCGTCATCCCCGCCATCCCGCGCAGCCCGCGCGGCGGATAGCGCATCGCCTGCACCGCCGCCTCGGCCTCGTCGCGCGACTGCACGTAAGGCAGCATCAAGGTCTGCGCCCCCTGATCGAGATGGCGCTTGATCAGCACCCAGTCATTGATCGCCGGGCGCACCACCGCCGAGGCCGCCGGATAGCCCGCCACCGCCTGCAGCGCCGGCAGCGCGTCGGTCACCTCCATCGCGCCATGTTCGCCGTCGATCACGATCCAGTCGAAACCGCAGGCAGCCAGGCATTCCGCGACGGTCGCATCCGGGATCGCGTTCCAGACCCCCAGCTGATGCCGCCCGTCCCTCAGCCCCGCCTTGAACCTGTTGACCGGATTTTCCATGCGTTTCCTCCCCTTGCGCATTGCCCGGCGCAGGCTGCGACGCGGCCCGTTCCCGGTCAAGCCCGGAACGCGTCAGGCGCGAAAAGCGTCAGCCCGGACCGGCGGCAGCCTCGGGCAAGCTCAGGTCTCGCGGAAGGCGCGTTCGAAATAGACCGCCAGCGGATGCAGCAGGTAGGATAGCGGCGAGCGGTCGCGGGTGCGGATGAAGGATTCGACCGGCATGCCGGGCACCAGCTCGATATCGGGCAGATCGGCCATCTCGTCGATATCGGGCTGGATCACCACCTCGTAGAAGGTCGCCCGCGTCGCCTCGTCGGTCAGCGCATCGGCCGAGACCCGAAGCACCTGGCCCGAGACATTGGGCGTGGTCCGGCTGTCGAAGGTGGTGAATTTCAGCGAGACCGGCTGGCCCGGGAACACCTCGTCGATATCGGTGGTCTCGACCCGGGCCGAGACCAGCAGCGCCTGCCCGCCCGGCACGACATACATCATCGGTTCGGCCGCCTGCACCACCGAGCCCACGGTGAACACCTTCGAGCCGAACACCACCCCGTCGACCGGGCTGCGGATATCGAGCCGCGACAGCCGCTCGGCCAGGCTGAGCCGACGCTCCTGCAACTCGATCTCGGAATATTGCAGGTCGCGCAGCGTGGTGATCGCATCCTCGCGGCGGCTTTCGCGCAGCCGGAGCCCCCGCACGACAAGCTCCGAGACCTTGGCGCGCAGCTCGGCCTCCTGCGAGGCCAGCCGCCCGATATTGCCCTCGAGCCCCGCCTCCTCGCGCTGAAGCGCGAGCACCTGGCTCGCTGGCACGAGGCTCTGGCGATAGAGCGTCATCTTGTCGGCCAGTTCCTTCTCGATCAGCACCAGCTGCTTTTGCAGCGCGTCCTGCTGGGCGCGGGTGCCCTCGATCTGGTTGTCGATCTGCACGGTCTGCTCGTGCAATTGATCGAGTTCCTGCGCCAGCGCCGTCTTGCGCGCGGCGAACAGCCGGGTCTGGCCCTCGACATGATCGAGGACCCAGGCGGGATCGATATTGTCGAAACTGTCGAGGACGGCGAAATCGGGGCTGTCGAGCCCGTCGCGCTCGGCCACCAGCCGGGCCTTGCGGGCCTGGATCTCCAGCAGCTGGCGTTCGACGATCATCTGCTCCGAGCGCAGGAAGGTGCCGTCGAGCCGGACCAGGACCTGCCCGGCCGCGACCGCATCGCCATCCTTGGCCAGGATCTCTCCGACCACGCCGCCATCGGCATGCTGCACCACCTGACGTTCGGTTTCGACCTTGATCGTGCCCGGCGCCACGACAGCGCCCGCGATGCTGGTGGCCACGCTCCAGCCGCCGATGCCGCCCACCAGGCAGAGAATGGCGACGAGCCCCACCGCCAGCGGCAAGCGGGCGCTTTCCGGCGATCTCGCGGTCATCTCCGCGCCTCCTGCTCCGGCACCGCGGTGCTGCGGACCGCGCCCATCGCGCGCTGCACCTCGGGCGCGTTCCGGACCACGCTTCTGAGGACCTCGTCGCGCGGCCCCAGCGCCTTCTGCTGGCCGCCATCGATCACCATCAGACGGTCGCAGACCGCGATCGCGGTCGGGCGGTGGGTCATGATCAGAACCGACTTTCCGGCCCGCTTCATGTCGGTCACGACCGCGTTCAGCGCCTCGGACCCGTCGGCGTCGAGCGCGGAATTGGGCTCGTCGAGCACCAGCAGCACCGGGTCGTGATAAAGCGCCCGCGCCAGCGCCAGCCGCTGCCGCTGACCGCCCGACAACAGGCCGCTGCCCTCGATCAGCATGGTGTCATAGCCCTGCGGCAGCCTCAGGATGATGTCATGCACCCTGGCCAGCGTGGCCGCCTGCACCACCCGCGCCGGATCGGGGTTCAGTTCCATATGGGCGATGTTCTCGGCCACGGTGCCGTCGAAGAAGCGCACCTCCTGCGGCAGACAGCCCATCAACTGGCCCAGCCGCTCGGGACCGTACTGGTCGAGCGTGGCGCCGTCGAGCCGGACCTCGCCCGCGCTGGGCGCCAATAGCCCCTGGATGATCCGCGCCAGCGTGGTCTTGCCGACGCCGCTCTTGCCGATCACGCCCAGCGCCTCGCCGGGCGTGATCTCGAAGCTGATGCCCTGCAGCACCGGCGGCGCGCCGGGCGCGCTGGCCCGCAGGCCGATATTGGTCACGCTCAGATGCGCCACCGGATCGGGCAGCCGGGTCGGCCGGATCCGCTCGGGCACCGCCTGCAGGAACTCGGTCAGCGCGCGCCAGCCGCTGCGGGCGCGCTGGATCAGGGCCCACTGGCCCAGCACCTGCTCGATCGGCGCGAGCGCGCGGCCCAGCAGGATAGACGAGGCGATCATCGCCCCCGGCGTCACCGCATGCTGCAGCACCAGATAGGCCCCGAGCGCCAGAATCGCCGATTGCAGGAAGAAACGGAACGCGCGCGAGAAGCTGGCAAAGCTGCCGCTGCGGTCATTGGCCGACATGCCCTCGGCATTGGCCTCGTCCTGCATCCGCGCCCAGCGCTCGGACATCACCGAGGCCATGCCCTGCGACCAGATCAGCCCGCCGCCCTCCTCGGCCTGCCGCGCCAGCCGCGCCGCGCGCGAGGATCTGGACTGCGAGCGTTCCAGCGCGCCCCCCGTCACCCAGCGATTGACGAGCGTGGCCAGGATCAGCACCGCGCCGCCGCCGATGGCCGCAAATCCCAGCAGGGGATGAAACAGGAAGATCGCCGCCAGGAAGACCGGCGTCCAGGGCATGTCGAACAGCGCCAGCAGCACCGGCGCCGCGAAGAGGTTCCGGATCGCGTCGAGATCGCCGATGGCGGTGGCGCCCGGCCCCTCCCCGCCGCGCAAGGCCGCGCGTTCGACCATTGCCGAAAACACCCGCCGCGCCAGCGCCGCCTGCAGCCGCAAGCCGATCCGCGCCATCACCCGGCCGCGGGCATAGTCGAGCAGCCAGTAGAACAGATACAGCGCCGCGACCAGGATGAAGAGCGCGACAAGGGTCTCCTCCGAGCGCGAGCCAAGCACCCGGTCATAGACCTGCAGCATGAAGATCGGGCCGGTCAGCATCAGAAGGTTGGTGAAGACGCTGAAGACCAGCACCGCCAGAAGCAGGCCGCGGCTTTGCGCCCGGCCAAGCGTCAGCTCCTTCTTCGGACCGCGCCGGATCATCGCCGCGCCCTCCGGAAGCCGGCCGGATCGGCCGGGAAACGGGGCTGGCAGTCTCGGCAGGCAGCAAGCAGGCACGGCCTCATCTGGCGTCCTTTCGGTTCGGCCCCGGTCTCGGAAGGGCTGCGAGGCGCAGTCAAAGCGGCTTCCGGATCACTTTTCAAGCGTGCCATCGCCGGGACGGCACGACGCCCTCTCCGCCCATATACGCGTTAAGGTGCTTTGCGCCATGCGCGGTCCGGTGCAGTCTGTCGCGAGGAGGAGACCGATGATCGACAAGCTCGAGATGTTCATTGTGCTTGCGCGCGAGCGCCATTTCGGCCGCGCGGCCGAGGCCTGCGGCGTGACCCAGCCCACGCTTTCGGCCGCGATAAAGCAATTGGAGGAACAACTTGACGTGCTTCTGGTCTGGCGCGGCTCGCGCTTCGGCGGGCTGACCCCCGAGGGCGCAAGGGTGCTGGAACGCGCCCGGGTGATCGTCGCCGACGCCCGCGCGCTGCGCGAGGAGATGCGCGCGGTGAAACGCGGGTTGTCGGGCGATCTGAGGCTTGCCGCGGTGCCGACCGCGCTGGCCGCGATCACCGCGCTGACCGGCCCTCTGACGTTGCGTCACCCGAATCTGCGAATCACCATCTTCTCGCGGAATTCGACGGAAATCGTCCAGATGCTGGACGATCTCCAGGTCGATGCCGGCCTGACCTATCTTGAAAACGAGCCGCTCGGCCGGGTCGCGACGGTGCCGCTTTATGCCGAGCATTACACCCTGGTGATGCGCGCCGATCACCCTCTGGCCGGGCGCGCGGCGGTGCCCTGGGCCGAGGCCGCGGCCGAACCGCTCTGCCTTCTGTCCCCCGACATGCAGAACCGCCGGATCGTCGACCGCCATATGGCCGAAGCGGGCGCGGTGGCCACGGCCCGGCTCGAGTCGAACTCGCTTCTGGCGCTGATCGCCCATGTCCAGACCTCGGGCTGGGTCACGATCCTGCCGCTGAGAACCGCCCAGCCCTTCCTCGGCGCCGGATCGCTGGTCGCGGTGCCGCTGACCGAGCCCGAGGCCGAACATGTGGTCGGGCTGATCGCGCCCCATCGCGAACCGATGACCCCGGTGCTCGACGCCCTGATGGAGGCCGCGCGGCAGGCGAAGTTTCAATAGAATATTTCTATCGCCCGACGAATCGCGGCCATTGATCCCGCCGGGGTCGAAACGGCACACTATGGCATGCAAAGGGAGGACTGCATGACCACCGACATCATCGCGCGATGCCGCAGCATCGCCGCGGCCCATGCGCATCTCGACGGCCCGCTGCTGCCCGTGCTGCATGCGGTGCAGGATCAAATCGGCCATGTGCCCATGGCGGCCTATCCGGCCCTGGCCGAGGAACTGGGCCTCAGCACGGCCGAGATCCATGGCGTGGTCAGCTTCTACCCCGATTTCCGGACCGAGCCCGGCGGCCGCCGGGTGCTGCGGGTCTGCCGGGCCGAGGCCTGCCAGGCGATGGGCGCGGCGGCGCTGGGCGATGACCTGAAGGCACGGCTCGGTGTCGAGTGGCATGGCACGACCGAAGATGGCGCGGTGACGCTGGAACCGGCCTATTGCCTCGGGCTCTGCGCCTGCGCGCCCGCGGCGCTGGTCGATGACCGCCCCGTCGGCCGGGTCACGGCCGACGGGCTGGAACGCCTCGCGCGGGAGGGATCGGCATGAGCCTCACGCTGTATCTGCCGCTTGACGCCGCCGCCCTGGCCCTTGGTGCCGACGAGGTCGCCCGGGCCCTGCAGACCGAAGCCGAGGCACGCGGGCTCGACCTGATGCTGAAACGCACCGGCACGCGCGGCATGGTCTGGCTGGAACCGCTGCTGGAGATCGAGGAAAACGGCCTGCGCATGGGCTTCGGCCCGCTCGAGCCTGCCGATGTGCCCGCGTTGTTCGAGGGCGCCTTCGAGGATCACCCCAAGGCCCTCGGCCCGGTCGAGCAGATCCCGTTCTTCGCCCGCCAGACCCGTCTTGCCTTCGCCCGCTGCGGCATTGCCGAGCCGCTCGATCTGGACGCCTATCGCGCGCAAGGCGGGCTGAAGGGGCTGGACCGCGCGATGACGATGACGCCCGAGGAGATCGTGGCCGAGATCACCACCTCGGGCCTGCGCGGCCGGGGCGGCGCGGGCTTTCCGACCGGCATCAAGTGGAAGACGGTGCTGGAGGCCGGGGGCGCGCGCAAGGCCGTGGTCTGCAATGCCGATGAGGGCGACAGCGGCACCTTCGCCGACCGGATGCTGATCGAGGGCGATCCGTTCTGCCTGATCGAGGGCATGGCGATCTGCGCCCGCGCGGTCGGCGCCGACCGGGGCTATGTCTACATGCGCTCGGAATATCCGCAGGCGATCGCGACGCTGGACGCCTCGCTGAGGATCGCGCGCGAGGCCGGCATTCTGGGCGATCATTTCGACATCGAGGACCGTGTCGGCGCCGGGTCCTATGTCTGCGGCGAGGAAACCGCGCTTCTGAATTCGATGGAGGGCAAGCGCGGCACCGTGCGCCCGAAACCGCCTCTGCCCGCCCACAAGGGGTTCATGGGGCGGCCGACGGTGGTCAACAACCTGATCACTCTGGCCTCGGTCCCGGCGATCCTGTCGGAAGGGGCCGAGCATTACCGCTCTTTCGGGCTGGGCCGCTCTCTGGGCACCGTGCCCTTGCAGATCGCGGGCAATGTCAGGCGTGGCGGGCTGTTCGAGGCGGCCTTCGGCATGACCATCGGCGAACTCGTCGAGGGCGTCTGCGGCGGCACCGCCTCGGGCCGACCCGTCAAGGCGGTGCAGATCGGCGGCCCGCTCGGGGCCTATTTCCCCCGCTCGCTGTTCGACACGCCGCTGGGATACGAGGAATGCGACGAGGCGGGCGGGCTGATTGGCCATGCCGGGCTCGTGGTCTTCGACGACACCGCCGAGATGGGCGCGATGGCGCGCTTTGCCATGGAATTCTGCGCGGTGGAAAGCTGCGGCACCTGCACCCCCTGCCGGATCGGCGCGGTCCGGGGCATAGAGACCATCGACCGCATCCTCGCGGGCGATCCGGCCGCGCCCGAGATCCTGACCGATCTGTGCGAGACCATGCGCGCGGGCTCGCTCTGCGCGCTGGGCGGCTTCACCCCCTACCCGGTCGAAAGCGCGCTGCGGCATTTCCCCGAGGATTTCCCCCCCGCGCGGGAGGCGGCCGAATGAGCCGGGTTCATGTCGCCTCGATGGGGCAGCCATACGCCGTCTGGCCCGAAAGCGCCCCAGGGTCTGTCCCGGGCGCCCGGCCCGGGCCACGTCCGATCCCCCCCGGGGGAAGGCGCATTGCAGCATTTCAGACAGCGGAACGCATGGCAGCGGGTTGCGCCATGAAACGCACCGCCCTGTCGTCAGGGATCGCGCTCCCAGGATCGGGCGCGGCCCTTTTCGCATCGCATGACCAATCCGCCAGCCCGGAGGCCAGCAGATGAAGGACTTCATCATTCCCGATGCCGATTTCGGCACCCCCGCCCGCTGCTCGGACAAGACCGTGACGCTGACCGTCGACGGCATGGAGGTGACCGTGCCAGAGGGCACCTCGGTGATGCGCGCCGCGGCCGAGGCCGGGATCGAGATCCCCAAGCTCTGCGCCACCGACAGTCTCGAGCCCATCGGGTCCTGCCGTCTTTGCATGGTCGAGATCGAGGGCCGCCGCGGCACGCCTGCCTCCTGCACCACGCCCGCCGCCGAAGGCATGCAGGTGCAGACCCAGACGCCCAGGCTCGCGAAGCTGCGGCGCGGGGTGATGGAGCTTTACATCTCGGACCACCCGCTCGACTGCCTGACCTGCGCCGCGAATGGCGATTGCCAGTTGCAGGACATGGCGGGTGCCGTCGGGCTGCGCGAGGTGCGCTATACCCCGGGCGCCAACCATTTCGAGCCCCGGCAGAACGGCGAGGCCAACCCGCGCTACGAGGCCAGGGACAGCTCGAACCCCTATTTCACCTATGACCCGTCGAAATGCATCGCCTGCTTCCGCTGCGTGCGGGCCTGCGAAGAGGTTCAGGGCACATTCGCGCTGACCGTCGAGGGGATGGGCTTCGAGGCGCGGATCGCCTCCGGCACCACGGATTTCCTGAATTCCGACTGCGTCAGCTGC
The DNA here is from genome assembly GCF_001633165.1 of Rhodovulum sulfidophilum DSM 1374. NCBI lineage: Bacteria > Pseudomonadati > Pseudomonadota > Alphaproteobacteria > Rhodobacterales > Paracoccaceae > Rhodovulum > Rhodovulum sulfidophilum. The sequence continues at coordinate 3,237,770 of NZ_CP015418.1, forward strand.
GGCGCCTGCGTGCAGGCCTGCCCGACCGCGACGCTGCAGGAAAACGCGGTGATCGAGATGGGCACGCCCGACCGGGCCATCGTCACCACCTGCGCCTATTGCGGCGTGGGCTGTTCGTTCCGGGCCGAGATGAAGGGCGATCAGTTGGTGCGCATGGTGCCCTGGAAGGACGGCAAGGCCAATCGCGGCCATAGCTGCGTCAAGGGCCGCTTCGCCTTCGGCTATGCCGCCCATCCCGACCGCATCCAGAGCCCGATGATCCGCGAGACCATCGACCAGCCCTGGCGCGAGGTCTCGTGGGAGGAAGCCCTGACCTTCACCGCGAAAAGGCTGCGCAGGATCCAGGCCGAAAGCGGCACCGGCGCCATCGGCGGCATCACCTCCTCGCGCTGCACCAATGAGGAAACCTTCCTGGTGCAGAAGCTGATCCGGCAGGTCTTCGGCAACAACAATGTCGACACCTGCGCCCGGGTCTGCCATTCGCCGACCGGATACGGGCTGAAGACCACCTTCGGCACTTCGGCCGGCACGCAGGATTTCGACAGCGTCGAGGCGGCGGATGTGGTGCTGGTGATCGGCGCCAACCCGACCGACGGCCACCCGGTCTTCGCCTCGCGCCTGAAGAAGCGGCTCCGGCAGGGCGCGAAGCTGATCGTCGCCGATCCGCGCCGGATCGACCTGGTCAGGGGGCCGCATGTGCAGGCCGCGCATCACCTGGCGCTGCGGCCCGGCACCAATGTGGCGCTTCTGACCGCCATGGCCCATGTGATCGTGACCGAAGGCCTGACCGACCGGGCCTTCATCGCCGAACGCTGCGACCGGGAGGCCTATGAGGACTGGGCGGCCTTCGTCGCCGAAGAGCATCTCGGCCCCGAGGCGACCGAGGCGCTGACCGGCGTTCCGGCGGCCGAGGTCCGGCGGGCCGCAAGGCTTTACGCCACCGGCGGCAATGCCGCGATCTATTACGGGCTCGGCGTCACCGAACACAGCCAGGGCTCGACCACGGTCATGGCGATCGCGAACCTTGCCATGGCGACCGGCAATATCGGGCGTGCGGGCGTCGGCGTGAACCCGCTGCGCGGCCAGAACAACGTGCAGGGAAGCTGCGACATGGGCAGCTTCCCGCATGAGCTGCCGGGCTACCGCCATGTCCATGACGCCGGGACCCGTGCCATCTTCGAGCGGCTCTGGAAGGTGACGATCTCGGACGAGCCGGGGCTTCGGATCCCCAACATGCTGGACGCGGCCGTCGATGGCAGCTTCCGCGGGCTTTACGTCCAGGGCGAGGACATCCTGCAATCGGACCCCGATACAAAGCACGTCGCGGCGGGGCTGGCGGCGATGGATTGCGTCATCGTCCACGATCTTTTCCTGAACGAGACCGCGAATTACGCCCATGTCTTCCTGCCGGGCTCGAGTTTCCTGGAAAAGGACGGCACCTTCACCAATGCCGAGCGCCGGCTGAACCGTGTCCGCCGGGTGATGGCGCCCATGACCGGGCTGGCCGACTGGGAGGTCACCATGGCGCTGGCCAATGCCATGGGCGCGGGCTGGGACTATGACCACCCTTCCGAGATCATGGACGAGATCGCCGCCACCACCCCCAGCTTCGCGGGCGTCAGCTACGATCTGCTCGAGCGCGAGGGCTCGGTGCAATGGCCCTGCAACGAGGCCGCCCCCAGGGGCACGCCGGTCATGCACGAGGCAGGCTTCGTGCGCGGCAAGGGGCTGTTCGTCATCACCGACTATGTGCCGACCGACGAGCGCACCGGCCCGCGTTTCCCGCTCCTGCTGACGACGGGGCGGATCCTCAGCCAGTACAATGTGGGCGCCCAGACCCGGCGCACCGCCAATACCGCCTGGCATGGCGAGGACCGGCTGGAGATCCACCCCCATGACGCGGAAACCCGGGGCATCGCCGAGGGCGACTGGGTGCGCCTCGCCTCGCGCTCGGGCGAGACCTCGCTGCGGGCCACGCTGACCGACCGGGTCAGCCCCGGCGTCGTCTACACCACCTTCCACCATCCCGAGACCCAGGCCAATGTGGTGACCTCGGACTATTCCGACTGGGCGACGAACTGCCCCGAATACAAGGTGACGGCGGTTCAGGTGGCGCTGTCGAACGGGCCCTCGGACTGGCAGGAGGATTACGCCGCCCATGCCCGCGCCGCCCGCCGCATCCTGCCCGCGGCGGAATGAGCCCGGATGCGGCCCTGGGCGACATCGCAGGTGCAAAGCGTCGGCCCCGACGGGGCCGCGCCCGACATCCGGCGGCTGGCCGAAGAGGTCCCGGTCGCGCTTTGCTATGACGGCACCACCCATGCGGTGATGCTGGCCAGCCCCGCCGATCTCGACGATTTCGCGCTGGGCTTCTCGCTGAGCGAAGGCATCGTCGAGCGCCCCGACCAGATCGCGCGGATCGAGCGCGCCGATCATGACGAGGGGATCGAGCTGCGGATCTGGCTGGCGCCCGGGCTGGGCGCGCGGCTGGCCGGGCGTCGGCGCAGCATGGAGGGGCCGGTCGGCTGCGGGCTTTGCGGCGTCGAAAGCCTCGCGGCCGCGACCCGGCCGCTGCCGGTGCTGCCACCGGGCGGGCCCTGCCTGACGCCGCCCGAGATCGCCGAGGCGATGACCGCGCTCGGTCTGGGCCAGGAGTTGCACGGCGCCACCCGCGCGGCCCATGCGGCGGGGTTCTGGACCCGCTCGGAAGGGCTGGTCGCGCTTTGCGAGGATGTCGGGCGGCACAATGCGCTCGACAAGCTGGTGGGACGGCTGGCCCGGCTGGGGCGCGACGCCTCGGGGGGCGCGATCCTGCTGACCTCGCGGGTCTCGATCGAGCTGGTGCAGAAGGCGGTTCTTGCCCGCGCGCCGGCTCTGATCGCGGTCTCGGCCCCCACCCTGCGCGCCGTCGCTGCGGCCGAGGCCGCAGGTCTGACCCTCGTCGCCCGGGCCCGCGGCCAGAGCCTTGACATTCACAGCCATGCCCGGCGGATCGCCGCGGCGGAGATCCCCCATGACCCCTGAAAAGCTTGCCTATATGGCCAACCAGATCGCCATCGCCTTCGCCCGCCTGCCAGGGGACGAGGCCGAAGCCGCCATCGCCGAGCATATCGACCAGTTCTGGGACCCGCGGATGCGGGCGCGGCTGCTGGTCCTGGCCGAGACCCCGGACGCGGATCTTTCCGACCGGGTGCGGGGCGCGGCCGCGCTGATCCGGCGCCCCGCGACCGCCTGAGGGCCGATCCCGGAAAGACCGGTCTTCGGGCTTTCCTGCCAGTCACCCGAAAGCGGGCGCACGGCCCTGAGCCCGCCCCGCAACCGGGTCGCCCGGGCGGGTATTTCCTGCGTCATCGGGCGGGGACGCGACGGTCTCAGGTCGCAGCGCCCCAAAGAAACGCGGCCCGGGCCTTGGGCCGCGTGCCGCCTACCCCTTCCACTCGAAGCGGAGCGGCAGGGTAAAGCTGTAGCGGGACGCGCCAAGCCCCTCCGGCGCGGGCGGAAACCGCCCGGCCCGGCGCACCGCCGCCAGCGCGGCATCGTCGAGCCTCGGATCGCCCGCGCTCCGGACCAGCCGGACCGATAAAAGCCGCCCGTCGCGCGCCAGCACCAGTTCGACCAGCGCCCGGCCGCTGGCCCGCGTGCCCCTCGGATAGCGGTGCCGGCGATCGACACGCGCCAGGATCCGCGCGCCCCATTCGGCCCGCAGCGCCGAGGCGCGGGCGGGCGAGAGCGTCGGCGCCCCGCCCGTCGCCCCCGCGCCCGCCTCGGCGGCCGCCGAGCCGCCCCGCGCCACCTGCGCCGCGCGGGCCTCGGATGGGGGGGCTGACCGGGCGGCTTTGGCCGGGCGATCCGGGCGGGGTTCGGGCCGAAGCGCCAGAGCCGGGTCGGGCGCGGCCCTGATCCTTTCGGGCCGCTCCGGCGGATCGGGAAGGTCCGCCTCGGGCAGAATCGCGGCGAGCTTGGGCAGGGCCGGAACCGGCGCCAAGGCGCGCTCGGGCATGGCGGCCGGGTCGCTTTCAGGCGGGACCTCCGGAGCGGGCAGATCCACCGGCGCGGCCTGCATCGCCGGGGCCTCGGTCCAGTCCTCGGCAAGCCCGGCATAGGAGGCAGGCGCCGCCGCCAGCGTCACCAGTGCATCGCCCCCCGGCCCGCCCGCAGCCCCGGCGACGCCGCCAAGCGGCAGGCGCGCCAGCGCGAAGGCCCCGACATGAAGCGCCAGCGCCAGCGGCACGAAGGCCAGAAGCTCGCCCGCGCCCCTCATCGTGGCACCGTCACCAGCCGCAACGGACCGCGTCCCTCGGCGGTCAGCCGCGCGGCAAGACGCGCCAATGCTGCCGCCTCGACCCCGGCATCGGCCCGGATCACCAGCGGTCCGGCCGCCTCGGGACGGGCGGCGAGCGCCGCGAAGACCGCCTCGCCGCGCGCCGCGCCGAAGGCCAGATCGCCCGCGGCCGACAGGTGCAGCATCTCGCCCGCGGCGGGCTCGGCCCCGTCCGCGCGGGGCGGCTCTGCCTCGAAGGGCGCGGGCGGCACCAGGCGCGCGCTCATCAGAAAGAAGATCAGCAGCAGGAAGACGACATTGATCATCGGCACGATGCTTTCGCCGCGTGTGCCTTGCCGGTCGTCTTCGCCGAATGTGAACATCGCCTCACTCCACCAGCATGAGCCCCGTGACCCCGGCCTGGCCGAGCGCCTCCATCGCATCGACCAGCGCCTGCAGATCGGCGCCGTCCCGGGCGCGGAGCAGAACCGGATCGCCGGGCGCGGGCGTGATCCGCGCCAGTTCGGCCGCGATCTGGTCGGGCGCCATCGCCTGCCCGTTCAGCGAAAGCCCCGAGGGCCCCACCTCGACCAGACGCGGCGGGCCCTGCCAGTCGCCCGCGCCCCCAGCCTGTGCCGCGACGATCTCGATCCCGGCCTCGGGGCCGAAACGCGCGGCGATCATGAAGAAGACCAGCAACAGGAAGACCACGTCGATCATCGGCGTGAGGCTCGGGCGGCGCGGCCGCCGGGGCGTGTCGAAGCTGAACATCACCCGGCCTCGGTCGCCAGGAACAGCCGGGTCGCGAGATCCTCCATGTCGGCCCGGGCGCTGTCGGCAACGGATTCGAACCAGCTCAGCGCGACCGCCGCCGGGATCGCCACCGCCATGCCCGCCGCCGTGGTCAGAAGCGCCTCCCAGATACCGCCCGCCAGATCGGCGGGATCGGCCGCAGCGCCCGCCGATTGCAGCGCCTGGAAGGCGTCGATCATGCCCAGAACGGTGCCCAGAAGCCCCAGAAGCGGCGCGATCACCGCGATCAGCTCCAGCGCCCGAAGCCCCGAGCGAAGCTCGACCAGCAGCCGCCGGGCGACACGGGTGGTCTCTTCGCGGGCCTTGGCCTCGGGCAGGCCCAGCGACAACGCCCCGATGGCCGCGCGAACCAGCCGCGCCCGCAGCCCGACCCGGCCCGAGACCGCCTCAGCCGCCGCCGCGCGCGCGCCCTCCTGCCAGAGCGCGACCGACCGCTCGGCCCGGGCGCCGGCAAAGGCGCCCATCAGCGCGAGGCGCCAGAGCTTCCAGAGGATGAGGCTGAGCGTCACCACCGACAGGGCCGCGATGGCCCACATCGCCGCGCCGCCGGTCTGAAGGAAGGAAAGGATCGGATCGATCATGCGGCAGGCTCCTCGGTCGGGCAGGAATTCGGGGTCATCGCACCACCTCGAGCGGCTGGAAGACCGGGCCGTCGGGGGTGTCGGCCAGATAGGCCCGCAGCCCGAAGACCTCGGCCAGATTGGCCTCGCTCAGCACCGCGCGGGGCGGGCCGTCGGCCACCAGACGCCCGCGATGCATCAGCAGGAGCCGGGTGCAGAACCGGACCGCCAGCCCCAGATCATGGAGCGAGATCATCACGAGGCGGCCCTCGGCGGCGAGCCCCGCAAACAGCTCCATGGTGGTGAACTGATGCGCCGGGTCGAGCCCGGCGATGGGTTCGTCGGCCATCAGGACCGGCGCCTCCTGCGCCAGCGCCCGGGCGATCAGCACCCGTGCCTGTTCGCCGCCCGAGAGTTCAGTCGCGCGGCGTCCGGCGAAACCGGCCAGCCCGAGCCGGTCCAACGCCCCGGCAATGGCGGCGCGGTCGCGCGGCCCGGGACCCTGGCCCGGCCCCAGATGCGGCGTGCGGCCGAGCCCGACCAGGGTCTCGACGCTGACCGGCCAGGCGATCTCGCGCATCTGCGGCAGCCAGGCGGCGATGCGGGCGCGCTCGGAGGGGGCAAGCCGCGCGAGGCTCGAGCTGCCCCTGTGCGGCACCAGCCCGAGTGCCGCGCGCATCAGGGTGGTCTTGCCCGCGCCATTGGGGCCGACGAGCCCCACGCAGTCGCCGGGGGAAAGCGTCGCGGTGACATCCTCGACCACCGGGCGGGTCCCGCGCCGGACGGTCAGATGGGAAAGCTCGAGCCCGGTCATGCGCCCGCCTCCGCCCGGGTCCGGTAGATCAGCCGGATGAAGAGCGGCGCCCCGATCAGCGCGGTGACGACGCCCAGCTTGAGGTCGCGGTCGGGCAGCACCAGCCGCACGCCGATATCGGCGGCCAGCAGAAGTGCCGCGCCCCCCAGCGCCGAGGCCGGCAACAGCCGCGCAGGCCGGGCGCCGACCAGCGGGCGCAGGAGATGCGGCACGATCAGCCCGACAAAGCCGATGGCGCCCGCCACCGCCACCCCCGCCCCGACCGAGGCGGCGACGCCAATGACAAGCGCAAGCCGCAGCCGCCCCAGCCGGATGCCCAGCGCCGCGGCCGCATCCTCGCCCAGCGTCAGCGCGTCGAGCCCGCGGCCGAGCCCGGCCAGCAGCATCCAGCCCAGCACCGTCAGCGGCAGGGCCAGCCAGACATGGGTGAAGGACCGGTCGGCCAGCGAGCCCATCAGCCAGAACACGATATCGGCCGTGGCATAGGGGTTGGGCGAAAGGTTCAGGACCAGCTGGGTCAGCGCGCCCGCCAGCGCCGAGAGCGCGATGCCCGCAAGGATCAGCGTGAAGGCGCCGCCGCGCGGCCCGGCCAAGAGCAGCAGAAGCGAGACCGCGATCAGCGCGCCCGTCAGTGCCGATGCAGGCAGCGCCAGAACATGCGCCGAGGCCAGCCCGGTCTGAAGCGCCAGCACCGCGCCCAGCGCCGCGCTCGAGGACACCCCGATCAGGCCCGGCTCGGCCAGCGGGTTGCGCATGTAGCCCTGCAACGCGGCGCCCGACAGCCCGAGGCTCGCCCCCACCAGCACGGCAAGGATCGCCCGCGGCAACCGGATCTCGCGCATGACCAGCACCGCCGCCTCGCCGCGCCCGGCCAGGAGCGCCGAGAAGCTCTCGCGGACCGAAAGCCCGGCAGGCCCGATCAGCAAGGACAACAGGAACAGCGCCGCCACCAGCAGCGCCAACGCCCAGAAGAGCCCCTGCCCCCTCATGCGCGCGTCCCGGCCGCGCGGCCCGGTCCTGTCTTCGGCCCCTGTTTCGTTCGGATCGTCCATCGCCCTGCCTTCCCTGCCCTTGCGGGCGGTCCGGGGCGCATCGGCGGTCGGGCCAGCCCCCCGGACGGTGATCTGTCTCACCGCTGCGGGCTGGCCGCTCCGGGGCGCGCCCCGCGCCCGGAAAGGGTGATCGTCGCTCCGGCAGGTCTCCTGGCTTGCGGGTCGTCGCTTGGCTGGCCTTCCCGGGCCCTTGGCCCAGTGGCATCTGTCAGCCGCGCTCTCCGCCTACAGTTGCGGGGGCAGCCGCGGAATTGCCGCGCCCCGAGGGGCAAGGCGCACCGCGTTCCCTTTTCTCCGGCCTTGCGGGCCGGAACCGAAGTGGCCCCTGCCTAGCCGATCGGGGCGCATTGTCAAAGCCCTTTGCGGGCGGCTCAGCCTTCCCCGGCCAGCCCCTTCAGGATCGGGCAATCGGGGCGCTGATCGCCCGCGCAGGCCGAAACCAGCTCGGCCAGGGTGGCGCGCATCGCCTGCAATTCGGCGATCTTGGCGTCGATCTGCGCCAGATGGACGCGGGCGATCTGTTTCACATTGGCGCTGGCGCGGTCCTTGTCGGTGTAAAGCGCCAGAAGCGCCCGGCATTCCTCGATCGAAAAGCCCAGCGACCGGGCCCGGCCCAGAAAGGTCAGGTTGTGCCGGTCGGTCTCCGAGAAATGCCGGTAGCCATTGGCGCCCCGGGCGGGGCGGATCAGACCGATTTCCTCGTAATAGCGGATGGTCTTGGCCGGCAGCCCGGTGGCTTTCGAGATGTCGCCGATATTCATGAGCGGGCCTCCAGCGGGCCGAGCCCGCGCAGCCGAAGGGCATTCGACAGCACGAAGAGGCTTGAACAGGCCATCGCCCCCGCCGCCAGCATCGGCGACAGCAAGAGGCCGTTCAGCGGGTAGAGCACGCCTGCCGCGACCGGAATGAGCGCGACGTTATAGGCGAAGGCCCAGAACAGGTTCTGACGGATATTGGCCAGGGTCCGGCGGCTGACATGGAGCGCATTGACGACGCCTTGCGGATCGCCCGACATCAGCACCACGTCGCCCGCCTCGATGGCGACATCGGTGCCGGTGCCGATGGCGAGCCCCACATCGGCCGCGGCCAGCGCCGGCGCGTCGTTCAGCCCGTCGCCGACGAAGGCGACAGGGCCGTCGGCGCGAAGCCCCTCCAGCGCCTCGACCTTGCCGCCGGGCAGGACGCCCGCCACGACATGGTCGATGCCAAGCTCGGCCGCGACGGCGCGCGCGGTCGGCTCGGTATCGCCGGTGATCAGCGCGGTCGCCACACCCATCCGGTGCAGCCCGGCGATGGCGTCCCGGGCCCCGGGCTTGATCGGGTCGGCCAGGGCCAGCACCCCGGCCATCGCTCCGTCGATGGCCACGAAGACCGGGGTCGCGCCGGTCGCGGCCAGCGTCGCGGCTTGGGCCTCGAGCGGGCCCGGCGCGATGCCCTCGCGCACCATCAGCCGTTCGGCGCCCACCAGGACGTCACGGCCGCCGACCCGCCCCCTGACGCCATAACCGGGCAAGGCCTCGACCCCCTCGGCCTCGGGATGATCGGGCGCGGCGGCCAGGATCGCCTGCGCGAGCGGATGTTCCGAGCGGGCCTCGAGCGCGGCGGCGGCGGCCAGGACATCGCCTTTCTCAAAGCCGTCGGCAAGCCGGATCCCGGTCAGTTCCGGATGGCCCTCGGTCAGGGTGCCGGTCTTGTCGAAGGCAACCGTCGCCACAGCCGACAGGCCTTGCAGCGCGTCGCCCTTGCGGAACAGCACCCCCATCTCGGCGGCGCGGCCCGTGCCCACCATCACCGAGGTCGGCGTGGCCAGCCCCATGGCGCAGGGACAGGCGACGATCAGCACCGAGACGCCCGCGACCAGCGCGAGGCCCAGCGCCGGATCGGGGCCGAAGACCAGCCAGATCGCAACCGTCAGCGCGGCGGCGGCCAGCACGGCGGGCACGAAAATGCCGGTGATCCGGTCGGCCAGCGCCTGCACCGGCAGCTTGGCGCCCTGCGCCGTCTCGACCATCGCCACGATCTGCGCCAGCGCGGTATCGCGGCCGACCCGGGTGGCGCGGAAGCGCAGCGAGGACGCCCCGTTGACGGTGCCGCCCGTGACCGCGTCGCCGGGCGCCTTGTCGACCGGCATCGGCTCGCCGGTCAGCATCGATTCGTCGACCGGCCCCTGCCCCTCGACGATCTCGCCATCGGTGGGGATGCGCTCGCCGGGCCGGATCTCGATCAGATCGCCGGGCGCGAGTTGCTCAACGGGCCGATCTTCGAGGCCGGTTTCCGTCACCACCCGGGCGCTGCGCGGTTGCAGGCCCAGAAGATGCCGGATCGCCTCGCCGGTGCGGCCGCGGGCGCGGGCCTCGAGGCTGCGGCCGACCAGGATCAGGGTGACGATGACCGCGGCGGCCTCGAAATAGACATGCGCCGTCCCCTCGGGCAGCAGGCCGGGGGCGAAGGTCGCAAGGGTCGAATAGCCCCAGGCAGCAGCGGTGCCGAGCGCGACCAGCGCGTTCATGTCCGGCGCGCCCTTCAGCAGCAGCGGCACCCCCTTGACGAAGAAGGCGCGGCCGGGACCGGCGAGGATCGCGGTGGTCAGCAGGAAGGAGACGATGCGCAGACCGGTCTCCGAGACGATCCCGGCAAGCGCCTCGCGGGCACCGGGCGCCACATGCCCGCCCATTTCCAGAAGCACGACCGGCAGCGCCAGAAGCCCCGCGGTCCAGGCGCGACGGGCAAGTGCGCGGGCCTCGGCGGCCTGGGCCGCGCCGGGCTCGGGCCGGGCCTCGGCGCGCAGCGGGGTCGCGGGATAGCCCGCCTCGGTGACCGCGCGGGCAAGTGCGGCGGCATCGTCCAGCCCTTCGGCCAGGGTGACGCGGGCCTGGCCGCTTGCAAGGTTCATCGACGCCGAAAGCACGCCGGGCTGGGCCATCAGCGTCCGCTCGATCCGACCGGTGCAGGAGGCGCAACTGGCGCCCTCGACCGCAAGCGCGATCTCGGTCTGCCCGACGCCGAAGCCCACGCCCTCGACGGCCCCGATCAGCGGCGCGACCGGGCCCGAATGCTCGATCTCGGCGGACCCGGTGGCAAGATTGACCCGGGCGGCACCGACATCGGGCAGCTCGGTCAGGGCGCGCTCGACCCGCCGCACGCAGCCCGCGCAATGCAGCCCCTCGAGCTTCAGTCTGGTTGTGGTCATAGCGGTCATGGCAGCCTCCTTCACGGCGAACGCCCTCCCGAGATAGGGCCTCCAGTCGCTGGAAGGTCAACCCCTTGCCGAAATCGGCGGCCGCGGAAGGCGCAGGCCCGCAGCCCGCGCGAATTTTCGACGAAAATTCGGGGTCGGGACCGGGCTATCGGGGCAGGAAGGCCCCCTGCCGTCCCACGATATAGCCGTGGATCCGCCGCCCGGCCGCGCTGAGCGCGGTGTCGCTGCGATGGACCAGGAACCATTGACGCACCAGGGGCAGCGATGGCGCATCAAGCTCGACCAGACGCCCCGCAGCCAGTTCCCCGGCCACGGTATGGCGCGAGATCAGCGCAACCCCGAGCCCCGCCATCACCGCCTGCTTGATGGTTTCGTTGCTTTCCAGTTCGACCACCCGCTGCGGCCGCCCCTTGCCCAGCCGCTCGATGAACCGCTCCATCAGGACCCGGGTGCCCGACTCGGCCTCGCGCGCAAGAAAGGTCTCGGCCAGCACCCGCTCGGCCGCGATCCGCCCCTGTCCGGCGAGCGGATGATCGGGCGGCGCGATCAGCACATGCGGATGCGGGCCGAGCACCGTCGCATGCACCGCGGGCAGCCGGGGCGGTCGCCCCATGATCGCGATATCGACGCTCGCCGCCTGCAAGGCCGACACCACCATCTCGCGCGAGCCCACGCGCAGGATCACGTCGATCTCGGCAAAGGCGCGATGCAGCTCGGCCACCAGACGCGGCGCGAAATACTTGGCGGTGGCGACCACGCCCAGCGTGACCATCCCCTCCATCCCGTCATTGAGCGCGCGGACATGATCGACGCAGGCCTCGAGCGCGGTCTCAATGGCGCGTGCGCCCACCAGCGCCGCCTCGCCCTGCAGCGTGAGTCGCGCCACGCCCTGCGGCCCGCGATCGACCAGACGCGCACCGAAATTCTCTTCGAGCTGGCGCAGCTGGGTATGAACGGCCGGGGTCGTGAGGTGAATGGATTCGGCCGCAGCGGTCAGCGTGCCGTGCTCGGCCACGGCGCACAACGCCCTGAGTTGCTTGAAGGTTATGGCCTCGGGTCGGAGCGTCGACATTATGTTTTCAAAAAAATCTAATACAGCTTCCGGGTTTTTAAATTCTCTACCATCCCGTCATCCTCTAGCAACCAATAACGACAAGTTGCCGCCAGATTCGGGAGAATTTTATGCAAACGGAAAATCCGATCAGGGATTTGCAGCATATCCCCGCCGCGCTTCAGCCGATCATGAATGCGCTTTGCGAGGTCGGCATCGATCTTTCGCGGGTGATCCAGCGCGGCCCGCTGGGCGGGGCGCTGGGGGCGGCCGTGGGCGAGAATACCGGCGGCGACACCCAGAAGGCGCTTGACCTGATGGCAGACGATGCCTTCTGCGAACGCCTCAAGGCCGCCAATGTCCGCCACTACGCCTCGGAGGAACAGGACACGGTCGCGGTTCTCGACCCCGAGGGCGCCTATGCGCTGGCGATCGACCCGCTGGACGGCTCGTCGAATATCGACGTCAATGTCTCGATCGGCACGATCTTCTCGATCTTCGAGGCCGCAGAGGATCCCGATGCCAGCTTCCTGCGCCCGACCGACCAGCAGGTCGCGGGGGGCTACATCATCTACGGGCCGCAGACGATGCTGGTCTGCACCTTCGGCAACGGCACCCAGGAATATCTTCTGGACCCCGACAGCAAGCAGTTCGTGCTGGTGGCCGAGGCGATCAAGATCCCCGATACCTCGCGGGAATTCGCCATCAACGCCTCGAATTACCGGCACTGGTCGCGCCCGATCCGGGCCTATATCGACGACTGCCTGGCCGGCGAGGAAGGCCCGCGCGCCTCGAATTTCAACATGCGCTGGGTCGCCTCGCTGGTGGCCGAGACGCACCGGATCCTGACCCGGGGCGGCGTCTTTCTCTATCCCGGCGACGCGCGCAAGGGCTATGCCCGCGGACGGCTTCGGATGGTCTATGAATGCGCGCCCATCGCCTTCGTGATCCAGCAGGCCGGAGGCCTTGCCACCGACGCCCAGGACCCGATCCTCGGCAAGACCGCCGAGAAGCTGCACGCCCGCACGCCTTTCGTCTTCGGCTCGACCGACAAGGTCAGCCGCATCGCCGCCTATCACGATCTGCCGGATGAAGAGGTCAACGCCCTGTTCGGCAACCGCGGCCTGTTCCGCGTCTGAGTTCCTGGAGGACTGTCATGAGCAAGAAGCACCCGATCATCTCCGTCACCGGCTCCTCCGGGGCGGGTACCTCGACGGTCAAGCACACCTTCGACCAGATCTTCCGGCGCGAGGGCGTGAACGCGGTCTCGATCGAGGGCGACGCCTTCCACCGCTTCAACCGCAAGGACATGAAGGCCGAGCTCGACCGTCACTATGCCGAGGGCGATGCGGGGTTCAGCCATTTCAGCTACGAGGCCAACGAGCTGAAGATCCTCGAAGAGGTGTTCCGGCAATATGGCGAGACCGGCACCGGGCGCACCCGCCACTACGTGCATGATGCCGAGGAATCCGCGAAGCGCGGCGTGGCGCCGGGCGAGTTCACCGACTGGGCGCCCTTCGCCGAGGACTCGGACCTCTTGTTCTACGAGGGGCTTCACGGCTCGGTCGTCAATGACGAGGTCGACATCGCCAGCCATGCCGATCTCAAGATCGGCGTGGTGCCGGTGATCAACCTCGAATGGATCCAGAAAATCCATCGCGACAAGGAAAAGCGCGGCTACACGACCGAGGCGATCCGCGACGTGATCCTGCGCCGGATGTATGCCTATGTGCATTGCATCTGCCCGCAATTCACCGAAACCGACATCAACTTCCAGCGTGTGCCGGTGGTCGATACCTCGAACCCCTTCGTCGCCCGCTGGATCCCGACCGCGGATGAAAGCCTGGTGGTCATCCGCTTCAAGAACCCCCGCGGGATCGACTTTTCCTACCTGGTCTCGATGATCCACGGATCCTGGATGAGCCGCGCCAATTCGATCGTGATCCCGGGCGGCAAGCTCGATCTCGCGATGCAGCTGATCCTGACGCCGATGATCAACCGTCTCGTCTCCGAATCCAAACGCGCCTGAGGAGCCCAAAATGAACGCGCCCACCAAGATCGACACCAGCGCCGAAGCGCTGATGGCCACCGCGATCCGTGTCCTGACCATGGATGCGGTGCAGGCCGCCAATTCGGGCCATCCCGGCATGCCGATGGGCATGGCCGATGTGGCCGCGGTGCTGTTCAACCGGTTCATGCAGATCGACCCGTCCTGCCCGAAATGGGCCGACCGCGACCGCTTCGTGCTGTCGGCCGGGCATGGCTCGATGCTGGTCTATTCGATCAACCACATGCTGGGCTATGCCGACATGGACATGGACCAGATCCGCAGCTTCCGGCAATGGGGCGCGCGCACGGCGGGGCATCCGGAATACGGCCATGCCGAGGGCATCGAGACCACCACCGGCCCGCTGGGACAGGGCATCACCACCGCGGTCGGCATGGCGCTGGCCGAACGCATGCACAATGCCCGCTTCGGCGACGACCTGGTCGATCACTACACCTATGTCATCGCGGGCGACGGCTGCCTGATGGAGGGCATCAGCCACGAGGCCATCGACATGGCCGGGCACTGGCAGCTGGGCCGGATGATCGTGCTGTGGGACGACAACAAGATCACCATCGACGGCTCGACCGAACTGTCGACCTCGGTCGACCAGAAGGCCCGCTTCGCCGCCGCCGGATGGCATGTGGCCGAGGTCGACGGCCATGACCGCGAGGCCGTCGCCGCCGCCATCGAGGACGCGCGCAAGGACCCCCGCCCCTCGCTGATCGACTGCAAGACCGTGATCGGCCAGGGCGCGCCCAACAAGGCCGGCAGCCACAAGGTCCATGGCGCGCCGCTCGGCGCCGACGAGATCGCCGCGACCCGGGCGGCCCTTGGCTGGACCCATGAGGCCTTCACCCTGCCGAAAGAGGTCTATACCGCCTGGCATGCGGTCGCCGCACGCGGCCGCGAGGCCCGCGAGGGCTGGGAGGCGCGTCTGCTCTGTGCCGAGCATGGCGGCGCCTTCGAGAAATCGCTGGCCGGGCCCGACAAGGCCGCCATGGCCGAGGCGATCACCGCCTACAAGCAGCAGCTTTCGGCCGACGCGCCCAAGGTCGCGACCCGGAAGGCCTCGGAGATGGCGCTGGCCGTGGTCAATGCCACCCTGCCCAACGCCATCGGCGGCTCGGCCGACCTGACCGGCTCGAACCTGACCCTGACCAAGGGCATGTCGCCGGTGTCGAAAGACAATTACGGCGGCAATTACATCCATTACGGGATCCGCGAATTCGGCATGTCGGCGGCGATGAACGGCATCGCGCTGCATGGCGGCTTCTTCCCCTATGGCGGCACCTTCCTCGTCTTCGCCGACTATGCCCGGCCCGCGATCCGGCTCTCGGCGCTGATGGGGCTGCCGGTCGCCTATGTGATGACGCATGATTCGATCGGTCTGGGCGAGGACGGCCCGACCCACCAGCCGGTCGAGCATCTGGCCTCGCTGCGGGCCATGCCCAACCTCAACGTCTTCCGCCCGGCCGATGTGGTCGAGACCGCCGAGGCCTGGGAAATCGCCGCGACCTCGGACAAGACCCCGAGCCTTCTGGCGCTGTCGCGGCAGGGCCTGCCCTGCCTGCGGACCGAGCACCGGACCGAGAACCTGACCGCGAAGGGCGCCTATGTGCTGCGCGAGCCCGAGGGCGGCCGCGACGTCACCCTGATCGCCACCGGCTCGGAAGTCGAGATCGCGATGACCGCGGCCGACGAACTGGCGCGCCAGGATGTCAGGGCCGCCGTTGTCTCTGCCCCCTGTTTCGAGCTATTCGCAGCGCAGGACGATGCCTACCGGGCGTCGGTCCTTGGCGACGCGCCCCGGGTCGGGGTCGAGGCCGCCGTGGAACAGGGCTGGGCGCCGCTTCTGGGCGCCGGATCCGCCTTCGTTGGCATGACCGGCTTCGGCGCCTCGGCGCCGGCCGACGACCTTTACAAACACTTCGGCATCACTGCCGAAGCCGTGGCCGCCGCCGCGAAGAAACTGATCAAGTAAGACGAGAAGGGTGGAAGATGACAGTCAAGGTAGCAATCAACGGCTTTGGCCGGATCGGGCGCAACGTGTTGCGGGCCATCGTTGAATCGGGCCGCACCGATATCGAGGTGGTCGCGATCAACGATCTGGGTCCGGTCGAGACCAATGCCCATCTGATGCGCTACGACAGCGTTCACGGCCGCTTCCCGGGCACCGTGACCGTCGACGGCGATACCATCGACGTGGGCCGCGGCCCGATCAAGGTGACCGCGATCCGCGACCCGAAGGAGCTGCCCTGGGGCGATGTCGACGTGGCGCTGGAATGCACCGGCATCTTCACCGCCCGCGACAAGGCCGCGATCCATCTGGAGAACGGCTCCAAGCGGGTGCTGATCTCGGCGCCGGGGGCCGGGGCCGACAAGACCATCGTCTATGGCGTCAACCATGACGTGCTGACCAAGGACGATCTGGTGGTCTCGAATGCCTCCTGCACCACCAACTGCCTGTCGCCGGTGGCCAAGGCCCTGAACGACGCCATCGGCATCACCCGCGGCTTCATGACCACGATCCACAGCTATACCGGCGACCAGCCGACGCTGGACACCATGCACAAGGACCTCTATCGCGCCCGCGCGGCGGCGATGTCGATGATCCCGACCTCGACCGGGGCCGCCAAGGCCGTGGGCCTCGTGCTGCCGGAACTGAACGGCAAGCTCGACGGCGTCGCGATCCGCGTGCCGACCCCGAATGTCTCGGTCGTGGACCTGGTGTTCGAGGCCGGGCGCGACACCACCGTCGAGGAGGTCAACGCGGCCATCCGGGCGGCGGCCGACGGCCCGATGAAGGGCGTGCTTGGCTATACCGACGAGAAACTGGTTTCGTCGGACTTCAACCACGACCAGCATTCCTCGGTCTTCCACATGGACCAGACCAAGGTGATGGACGGCAACATGGTCCGGATCCTGAGCTGGTATGACAACGAGTGGGGCTTCTCCAACCGCATGGCGGATACCGCCGTTGCGATGGGGGCGCTGATCTGATGGCGGGCCTGCCCCTGACATCGCTGGATGTTGCGGGCAGGCGCCTGGCAGTCCGGGCGGATCTGAACGTTCCGCTCGGGCCCGCCGGGGTCACCGACGCCACCCGCATCACCCGCTTTGCAAGCGGCATGAAGCCGCTTCTGGCCCGGGGCGCGCGGCTGGTGGTGCTGAGCCATCTGGGCCGTCCTGGCGGCGAAATGACCCCGGCGCTGACGCTGGAACGGGTTCAGGGTGCGCTGGCCGACGCGCTGGAGGCACCGGTGCGGTTCGTCGATACCTGCGCCGGGCCGATGGCCGAACGCCTCGGCCAGGATCTGGCCCCGGGCGAAGTGCTGCTGTGCGAGAACCTGCGCTTCGAGCGCGGCGAAGAGCGCAACGACCCGCGGCTCGGGGCCGAACTGGCCCGGCTTGGCGACATCTATGTCAATGACGCCTTTTCCTGCTGTCACCGGCTGCATGCCTCGACCACGGCGGCGGTCGACGCGGCCGGGCAGGTCGCGGCGGGGCCGCTCCTGCTGGAGGAGCTGGCCCAGCTCGGACGCGCGCTCGACGCGCCGCCCTCGCCCTCGGTGGCGCTGATGGGCGGGCAGTCGATGGCCGAACGGCTGGGGCTGATGAAGCGCCTGGTGCGCCGGGTCGGCACCATCCTGCTGGGCGGCGGACTGGCCAACAGCTTTCTCTTCGCCCGCGGCTACAGCATCGGGCGGTCCTTCTGCGAGCCGGAACTGGCCGACGACCTTCTAGAGATCGCCGCGCTGGCCGAGGTCGCGGGCTGCCGGATCGTGATGCCGAGGGATTTCGTCGTCGACGGGCTTCAGCATGCGGGCGGCCATGCCTATCCGGTGCCGCTGGGCGGCATCCGCCCGAACCGTCGGGTCTACGATCTGGGTCCCGATACGGTCGAGCTTTATCGCGGCATCCTGCGCAGCGCCCGGACCATCGTCTGGAACGGCCCGCTGGGCACCTGCGAGACCCCGCCCTTCGACGCCGCGACCCGGGCGCTGGCCGAGACCGTGGCCGAACAGACCCGCGCCGGGCTGTGCGTCTCGGTGGCGGGCGGCGGCGATACGCTGGTCGCGCTGAACCGCTCGGGCCATGCCCATGATTTCACCTATGTCTCCACCGCCGGTGGAGCATTTCTCGAATGGCTGGAAGGACGCCCGCTCCCCGGCCTCGAAGCTTTGGAACGCGCAAAACGCGCAGACTGACGGAGATTTAACGATGGCCCTTATCACCCTTCGCCAACTTCTGGACCATGCGGCCGAGCACGGCTACGGCGTGCCCGCCTTCAACATCAACAACATGGAACAGGGGCTGTCGATCATGGAGGCCGCCAAGGCCTGTGACGCGCCGGTCATCATCCAGGCCAGCCGCGGCGCGCGGCAATATGCCAATGACATCATGCTGGCCAAGATGATCGAGGCGCTGGCCGAGATCTATCCCGGGATCCCGCTTTGCATGCATCAGGACCACGGGAACAACGAGGCCACCTGTCTGGGGGCGATCAAGCACGGCTTCACCTCGGTGATGATGGACGGCTCGCTGGAAGGCGACGGCAAGACCCCGGCCTCCTATGAATACAACGTCGACATCACCAAGCGCGTCGCCGACATGGCGCATTGGGTCGGCGCCTCGGTCGAGGGCGAGCTGGGCGTTCTTGGCAGCCTCGAGACCGGCAAGGGCGAGGCCGAGGACGGCCATGGCGCCGAGGGCGAGCTGTCGCGCGACCAGCTTCTGACCGATCCCGACCAGGCCGCCGATTTCGTCTCGAAGACCAAGGTCGACGCGCTGGCCATCGCCTGCGGCACCTCGCATGGCGCCTACAAGTTCACCCAGAAGCCGACCGGCGAGACCCTGGCGATGAGCGTGATCGAGAAGATCCACGCCAAGCTGCCCGACACGCACCTCGTCATGCACGGCTCCTCCTCGGTGCCGCAATACCTGCAGGATCTCATCAACGAGAATGGCGGCGCGATGCCCCAGACCTACGGCGTGCCGGTCGAGGAGATCGAGCGCGGCATCAAGATGGGCGTGCGCAAGGTCAATATCGACACCGACAACCGGATGGCGATGACCGGCACCTTCCGCCGCATCGCCAAGGAAAACCCGGCCGAATTCGACCCGCGGAAATTCCTCAAACCCGCGATGGCCGAGATGACCAAGCTCTGCAAGGACCGCTTCGAGCGCTTCGGCACCGCCGGCAATGCCTCGCGGATCAAGTCGATCCCGATGGATGACATGGCGAAACGCTATGCCGAGGGCAGCCTCGATCCCAAGACGAAATGACCCGCTGGCGCCCGGCCCCCGCAAGGGCCGGGCCCGCTCCGGAAACGCGCGCAACGTAGAACGAAGACCACCGGAACCCGGGGACCAGACGAACCGAAAGGCCATAGGAAATGGATCAGTCGAACCGATATGCCCGCCTCGACCTCGATGAGAAAGCTCTCATCGCCGGCGGCCGCCACGTGCTTTGCGCCTATACGATGACGCCCAAGGGGGACGGGGACTACCTTGCCACCGCGGCGCATTTCGCCGCCGAAAGCTCGACCGGCACCAATGTCGAGGTGCACACCACAGACGATTTCACCAAGGGCGTCGATGCGCTCGTCTACGAGATCGACCCCGAGAACGGCGTGACGAAGATCGCCTATCCGGTCGAGCTGTTCGACCGCAACATCATCGACGGCCGCGCCATGCTGGCCTCGTTCCTGACGCTGACGATCGGCAACAACCAGGGTATGGGCGACGTGGCGCATGCCAAGATGCGCGACTTCTACGTGCCGCCCGCCTATCTGCGGCTCTTCGACGGGCCCGCGATGAACATCGCCGACATGTGGCGCGTTCTGGGCCGCAGCGTCACCGATGGCGGCATGGTGGTGGGCACCATCATCAAGCCGAAACTCGGCCTGCGACCGCAGCCCTTCGCCGATGCCTGCTACGAATTCTGGCTGGGCGGCGATTTCATCAAGAATGACGAGCCCCAGGGCAACCAGGTCTTCGCGCCGCTGAAGGAGACGATCCGTCTGGTCTCGGACGCCATGAAGCGCGCCCAGGACAAGACCGGCGAGGCCAAGCTGTTCTCGGCCAACATCACCGCCGACGACCACTATGAAATGCTGGCCCGCGGCGAGTATATCCTCGAAACCTTCGGCGAGAATGCCGATCACGTCGCCTTCCTCGTCGACGGCTACGTGGCGGGTCCCGCGGCGATCACCACCGCGCGCCGCGCCTTCCCGCACCAGTTCCTGCACTATCACCGGGCGGGCCACGGCGCCATCACCTCGCCGGAATCGCAACGCGGCTATACCGCCTTCGTGCTGTCCAAGATGTCGCGTCTGCAGGGCGCATCGGGGATCCATACCGGCACCATGGGCTTCGGCAAGATGGAGGGCGATCCGTCGGACAAGATCATGGCCTTCATGCTGACCGAGGATGTGGCCGAGGGCCCCTTCTACCGCCAGGAATGGCTGGGCATGAAACCCACGACCCCGATCATCTCGGGCGGCATGAACGCGCTGCGGCTGCCGGGCTTCTTCGACAATCTTGGCCATTCCAACGTGATCCAGACCTCGGGCGGCGGCGCCTTCGGGCATGTCGACGGCGGCACCGCGGGCGCGATCTCGCTGCACCAGGCCCATGACGCCTGGAAGGCGGGCGTCAACCTCGTCGACTACGCCAAGGAGCACAAGGAACTGGCCCGCGCCTTCGAGAGCTTCCCCTTCGATGCCGACAAGCTGTTCCCCGGCTGGCGCGAGAAGCTGGGCGTGACCGAAGCCGCCGAATGAACGACCTGTGCGGCCCCGTGACGGGGCCGCGCCTTCCCTGAAAATCCGGCCCTATCGGGAGGAACCCAAAGATGTTCGACCGTTCGATCAAGATCGCGCCCTCGATCCTGTCCGCCGATTTCGCGAATTTCGGCGCCGAGATCCGGGCCATCGAGGCAGAGGGCGCCGACTGGGTGCATGTCGACGTGATGGACGGGCATTTCGTCCCGAACCTGACCTTCGGCCCGCCCGCGGTGAAGGCCTTCCGCCCGCATGTGAAGACCTTCATGGACGTGCATCTGATGATCTCGCCGGTCGACGCCTATATCGAGGCCTATGCCGAGGCGGGCGCCGACATGATCACCGCCCATTTCGAGGCCGGCCCGCATATCCACCGCACCCTGCAGGCGATCCGGGCGCAGGGCGTGAAGGCGGGCGTGGTGCTGAACCCCGCGACGCCTGCGGAAAGCGTCGAGCATATCCTCGATCTTTGCGACATGGTGCTGATCATGACCGTGAACCCGGGCTTCGGCGGGCAGAAATTCATCCCCTCCTGTCTCGACAAGATCCGCCGCGTCCGCGCGATGATCGGAGACCGCCCGGTCCATATCCAGATCGATGGCGGTGTCACCACCGAGACCGCGCCGCTTGTCGTCGAGGCCGGTGCGAATGTGCTGGTCGCGGGCTCGGCCGTCTTCAAGGGCGGCTCGGTCGAGGCGCCGGAGGTCTACGGCCGGAACATCCGCGCGATCCGCGAGGCGGCCGAGGGCGCGCAGAAAGCGGCCTGACGCCCGCGACAACGCCGCCCGAACGGAGCCGACCGGTGCGGCGGAACCACGCGGCAACGGTCCGGGACCGGCGCAGGCGCTGCGCCGGTCTTTCCTTGTCAGCGGCTGGCCACGCCGAAGGCCCACCCCGGCGGAAAGCCCGGGAACCGGCCGCCGCAGATCGCCCCCTCCGCCCGATACCGCCCGGGCCGGGATGCGACAAAGCGGCTGGCAAGCGGCCCGATCCGCGTTAACTTCTGCTCCGACAGACAAGCCATCCGAAGGAGGTTCCCCATGGCCGTCTCTCCCCCGATCTGCGATTTCGGCTGGCAGGCCCCGGATTTCAGCCTGCCCGGCACCGATGGCAGGCTGCATACGCTTTCGGACGTGCACGGGCCGATGGGCACGCTGATCATGTTCATCTGCAACCATTGCCCCTATGTGCTTGCCGTGCGCGACCGCATCCTCCGCGACGCACGCGATCTGCAGGCGATGGGGGTCGGCATCTGCGCGATCTGCTCTAATGACGCGGACGCCTATCCCGAGGACAGCTTCGAGGGCATGAAGAAGGTGGCGGCGGAACTTGACCTTCCCTTCCCCTATCTCCATGACGAGGACCAATCGGTCGCGCGTGCCTATAACGCCATCTGCACCCCGGATTTCTTCGGCTTCAACAGCCTGCTGGAATTGCAGTATCGCGGCCGCCTCGATGCCTCGCGCAAGGAGGCCGGGCCCGCGGACCTGCGGCGCGACCTGTACGAGGCAATGCTGCAGGTGGCCCATACCGGCCACGGACCGCAAGAGCAGATCCCGTCGATGGGCTGTTCGATCAAATGGAAGGACGCCGCGTGAAGGCCATCATCTTCGACCTCGACGGAACGCTGATCGACAGCGCCCCGGACATCCATGCCGCCGTGAACCGGACGCTGGCCGGGCTTGACCGCGAGGCGCTCGACCTCGACACCATCCGCGCCTTCATCGGCGACGGGGTGCCGGTGCTGATGGAACGGGTGATCAAGGCCCGCGGGCTTGAACCCGGCCAGCGCGACGCCATGGTCGAGGCCTTCCTCGGTCATTACGAGGCCGACCCGGCAACGCTGACGACGCTGTATCCCGGCGTCGAGGACGCGCTGGAACAGTTCCGCGACGAGGGCTGGGCGATGGGCGTCTGCACCAACAAGCCCGAAGCGCCCTCGCGCGCCATCCTCAAGACCTTCGGCATCGACGGCTTCTTCTCGGCGGTGGTCGGCGGCGATACGGTCGAGGCCAGGAAACCCGACCCGAAACCGCTGCATGCGGTCTGCGAGCAGCTGGGCGCGAAACAGGCCGTCTTCGTCGGCGACAGCGAGATCGACGCGGCCACGGCGCAGGCCACCGGCATGCGTTTTGCGCTGTTCACCGAGGGCTATCACCGCGCCGAGGATGTCGACGACATCCCGCAGGATGCGCGGTTTTCCGATTACGACGTGCTGGTCGCCATCGTGGCGCGGCTCGCCGACGAGCTGAGATGACCATCAGGGCCCTGATCTTCGATCTCGACGGCACGCTGGCCGAGACCGAGGAAACCCACCGGGCGGCGTTCAACGCAAGCTTCGCCGCCCGCGGGCTCGACTGGCACTGGTCGCGCGAGGACTATGCCGTTCTTCTCAAGACCGGCGGCGGCAAGGAGCGGCTGCGCGCCTTTCAGGCCGGGCTGCCCGAGGCGGCGCGGCTGCCCGAGGCCGATCTCCTGCGGCTTCATGCCGAGAAGACCGAGACCTATGGCCGGATGATCGCCGAGGGCGCGGTCGGCCTGCGCCCCGGGGTCGAGGACCTGATCCTGCATGCGCGCGAGGCCGAGATGGCGATCGCCATGGCCACCACCTCCTCGCGGCCCAATGTCGAGGCGCTGTTGCGGGCCTGCTGGGGCAAGCCTGCGGACCGGGTCTTCGATGTCATCGCCGCGGGCGACGAGGTCGCGAGGAAGAAGCCCGATCCCGGGATCTACCGGCTGGCGCTTGACCGGCTGGGGCTGCCCGCACGCGACTGCCTGGCCTTCGAGGATTCCCATATCGGGCTGCAATCGGCGCGGGCCGCCGGGCTTGGCGTCGTCATCACCCCCAGCACCTATACTGCGGAGGACGACTTCACCGGCGCCGCATATTGCGCCCCGACGCTGGAACAGCACAACTGGCCCTTGATCCTGAAGGCGATGCTCCTGAGCTGCTAGCCTGTACCGACCGGCGTCTGATCGGTACGCTCATTCCCGGATCCAGAACGGAAAGCAGGCAGGACAATATGGGCTGGACACATGCGGACTGATCCGCTCTGGGCAGTGTGCTCTCGGGTATCGGCACAATTGTCGGGGCCTTCGCGGTCATTTGGGCCGCGCGCCTCGGCTCCGGAACGTTCGAAAGCTGGCGTGAACAGAAGATCTCTGAGCGCCGGATCGATCAGGCCGAGCGGATATTGATCGCAACCTATGACGCCAGGCGAAGCCTGGGCGATCTGCGTCATGCGGCGGCGAACCTCTTCGCGCCCGGATCTGCTCAGAGGGGCTTGCAGGACGGTGCAGAGGCCCTGACGTCAGAGGCCGCCAAGGCTCACAGCTATTACGAGACGCTCCGCGAAACCGCGTCTCTTGCCCGTCGGTCATTGGCCGACTGCCTGCCGACCGCAAAAGCGCTGTTCGACGCCGACCTCGAACAAGCCATCGGAGAGCTGATGAAACAGTTCGATATCGTGTTCGCGGACGTCGGGTGGCGGGCCGAATTGTCCCCCGACGAGCGCCAAGCGAAATGGAAGAAACTCACTCCGGGCGTCCCATCTGAAGACCGCGGCACGATGGACGCCACCATCGCCGCGCAAGTCGCGCGGATCGAAGGCATCTGCCTTCCGCAGCTCAGAGCTGCAGGTAGAAAACGTCGCGACGCCGGGCCTTCCGTCTAGCCCCAGGACAGCAGCCTGCCGCCGGTCCAGAGCCGCGTCTTCGAGCGACGGCGGAACACCAGCGGCAGGTGCAGCGCGCCCGAGAAGGGGGTCGCCCGCCGTGTCGTCAGCGCCGCCGTGACCGCCCCCTTCGACAGCATCGCAACCCCGAAGAAATCGGAAAACGGGGTCGAGCCGTTCTCGGCGGTATTCCATTTGGTATCGGTCACGATCCGGTCGGCCTGGATCAGGCTTTTCGGAAACCGCTCGTCATTCACTCCGGTCATGGGGTCCCCTCGCTGGCGCCTCTTTTCCGGCAGGGTATCCCCTGCCCCGAAAGCGCGCCATAGGCCCAGACAGCGCAGGGGAAGGTCCGCCCCCTCTCAGCCCGCGGCCAGGCGGGTCTCGACCAGTTCGACGAACCAGGACGCGCCGAAGGGAATGGCCGCGTCGTCGAAATCATAGGCCGGGTGATGCACCGAGGCGGTGTCGCCATTGCCGAGGAAGATATAGGCGCCGGGGCGTTCGAGCAGCATGTAGCTGAAATCCTCGCCCCCCATCAGCGGCGCGGTGGCCCTGTCGACCCGGCCCGAGACCTTCTCGGCCATCGCGGCCGCGAAATCGGTCTGATCGGGCGCGTTGGCCGTCACCGGATAGCCCCGCCTGTAGCACAGCTCGGCCGTCGCGCCATAGGCCGCGGCCGTCGCCTCGGCCACCGCCAGAACGCGTACCTCGCCCAGATCGCGCATCCCCTGCTCCAGCGTCCGGACCGTGCCTTTCAGCCGGACGGTCTGCGGGATCACGTTATAGGCCTCGGATTCGGTGCGGAAGCTGCAGACCGAGACCACGATCTGTTTCAGCGGGTCGGCATTGCGCGCGGCGATGGATTGCAGCGCGACGACGATATGCGAGGCCGCCAGCGTGCTGTCGATGCAGTCATGCGGCTTGGCGGCATGGCCGCCCCTGCCGGTGACGGTGATGTCGAATTCGTCGGTCGCGGCCATGATCGGCCCCGGCCGGATCGCGAAGGTGCCGACCGGGATGCCGGGCATGTTGTGCAGGCCATAGACCTCGGCAATGCCGAAACGCTCCATCACCCCGTCCTCGCACATCGCCAGACCGCCCGCCCCGCCCTCTTCGGCGGGCTGGAAGATCACCACGGCGCGGCCCTCGAAATTGCGGGTCTCGGCCAGGTATCTGGCGGCCCCCAGCAACATCGCGGTATGGCCGTCATGGCCGCAGGCATGCATCCTGCCGGGCGTCTTCGAGGCATAGGGCAGCCCCGTCGCCTCGTGGATCGGCAGCGCGTCCATGTCGGCGCGCAGCCCGATCGCCCGCCCCTGCCCGTCCGAGCGGCCCCGGATCACGCCGACGACACCCGAGCGCCCGATGCCCTCGACCACCTCGTCGCAGCCGAAGTCCCGGAGCTTTTCCGCCACCAGCGCCGAGGTGCGCGGCAGGTCGTACATCAGCTCGGGATTCTCGTGGATGTCACGGCGCCAGGCGGCGATCTCGGGCTGCAACTCGGCGAGACGGTTCCTGACGGGCATGCGCCTCTACTCCTGCAGATGGGCCAGCAGCCGTGTCATGAAGGCCTCGCCCTGCCGGAACTGCTCGAGGGTGATGTATTCGTCGGGCTGATGCGCCTGCGCGATGTCGCCGGGACCGCAGACCACGGTCGAGAAACCGCCCTCCTGGAACTGCCCGGCCTCGGTCGCGTAGCTGACCACATGGGTGGCGTTGTCGCCGGTCAGCCGCCGCGCCAGCGCCTCGGCCGCACCGTCCTGTTCGGGGGCGAGCGCGGGCACCGAGAAGGTTTCCTCGACCGCGATGCCCGCCCCGGGATGGACGGCCTTCATGCCCGCCTCGATCCGCGCCACCTCGGCCAGCAGAGCCGCGCGGCAGGCCTCGAGGCTGTCCGAGGGCACGCAGCGATAATCGAGCCCCATCCGGCAATCGGCAGCGGTGATGTTCTGCGCGGTGCCGCCCGCGATCTCGCCGACATGCACGCTGGTCCAGGGCGGATCGAACAGCCCGTCATCGCCTGCGGGGGCGCGGGCGCGATTGCGGTCATTGGCCTCGTTGGCCCACTGGATCAGCCGCCCCGCCTCCATCACCGCCGAGACGCCCCGATGCTGCAGCGAGGAATGCACCTCATGGCCCCTCAGCCGGATCCCGAAGCCGATATTGCCCTTGTGGCCGGTCACCACCTGCATCATCGAGGGCTCGCCCACGACGACCGCCGCGGCCTTCGGAAAGCCCTCGCGCGCCATCTGCGCGATCAGCGGCGGCGCGCCAAGGCAGCCGAATTCCTCGTCATAGGTCAGCGCCAGCTGCAGCGGTCGCGCCACCTCCGCGCGCTGCGCCTCGACCATGGCCCAGATCGCCAGCGCGTCGAAGCCCTTCATGTCGCAGGCGCCGCGGCCGTAAAGCCGCCCGCCCCGCTCGGTCAGTTCCCAGGGGTCCGAGCTCCAGTCCTGGCCGTCGACCGGCACAACATCGCTATGGCCCGACAGCATCACGCCGCCCGCGACCTGCGGGCCGGCATGGGCATAAAGCCCCGCCTTGGACCGCGCCGGGTTCCAGACCCGGCTGGCGGCGATCCCGGCCTCGGTCAGATAGCCCTCGACCCAATCGACCAGCGCAAGGTTGCCGTCGCGGCTGACGGTCGGGAAGGAAACAAGCTTTTCAAATATTTGCCGGGGCGAGAGCAGGCTGGACATGGGGATCTCCGGAAGGGTCTTTGGTCGAGACTGGGGGCCGCCCCCGACAAGGTCAAGCGCGAAGGCCGAAAGCCGGAACGGCGGATCGAACCGCGCGCGCGAAAGGACCGGAAACCGGGGGCCGCCCCGGGACGCAGGAAGCCCGCGACCGAATTTCCTCGCCGCCGGGGATCCGGCCCCGGTCCCGCAGCACGGCCTGCCGCCTATCGCAGTCGCCCGCACTGCGGAGACCAGCCGCTTCGCGCCGTCTTGGGGTTGTCCCGACGCTGCCGCCGCAGCGGCAGGCAGGGATCGGCAGAACGGGTCCGCGCTGCGCGTCTGTCAGGGCGCGAGGCTCAATGCTCCATGCCCTTGCGCAGCTGCCGGATCATCAGCCAGACCGCCAGGACCACCACCGGCGTCACCACCGCCGTCGCCAGGGCTTTCGAAACCGCCAGCGCCTCGGCCCCGGGCGCGATCATGTAGGACACCAAGCTGACAGCGTAATAGCTGATCGCCACCACCGACAGCCCCTCGACCGTGCGCTGCAGGCGCAGCTGCAGATCGGCGCGCCGGTCCATGCTTTCCAGAAGCTTCTGGTTCTGGGCCGAGCGTTCCACATCGACCTGCGTCCGCAAGAGGTTGGCCGCGCGGACCGCGCGCCGGGTCATCGAATCGAGCTGCGCCTCGCTGGCCTTCACCGTCCGCATCGAGGGGTCGTAGCGGCGCATCATGAATTCCTGGAAGGTCTGGCGGTGCTGGAAGCGTTCCTCGCGCAGCACCTCGACCCGCTGATGCACCAGGGCCTCATAGGCGGTCGTGGCAGAAAACCGGAAGGCGGATTGCGCCAGCAGGCTTTCCAGCTCGGCCGAGACCGCCAGCAGGTTGCGCAGAGTCTCTTCGGGCTGGCGCTGGCCGCCGGTCATCTCGCCCACCAGCGCGCTCAGCTGCGGCTCCAGCTCGGCGAGGCGCGCATTGATCTGCCGCGCCCGGGGCAGGCCCAGCATCGACATCGCCTTGTAGGTCTCGATCTCGGTCAGGCGCTGCACGATGCGGCCGATCCGGCGCTGACCGATCTCGGGCTGCACGAAGATCGCCATCCGCATGTGACCGCCAGTGTCGATGCGGAAATCGGTGGCCATGACCGCAGCGCCGTCGAGGATCGCCGCGGCCGACAGGCTGTCGGGAGCGAACCATTCGCCGAAGCGGTCGCAGATCTCCGCCCGCCCGTCGCTGATCTGCTCGATCCGGATCAGGGCCGAGGTCAGCCGCGCGCCCGGCGCGGTTTCGAGCCAGTCGTCGGGAAACACCTCGAAGGCGGTCGGATCGAAGGGGCGGTCGGCCACGCCGGGGGTGAAGATGGTATAGGTGGAGAATTCGGTATGGCTTTCCCATTTCAGCTTGTGCCGCCCCATCTGGCCGAAGAAATGGGTATCTCCGGGCTTGGGATGCTGTGCCCCGAACCGGTCGAGCAGGTCGATCACATGGGCGCGGTCGGCATCGCGGTCGCGGATCGCGGCGTCGAGCGGCGGCTTGATCGCAAGAAAGGCGGCATGGCAGGGCGCCTGCAGCGAGGGGAAAGGTCGCGTGTGCAACTCGTTGGTCAGCGCATAGCGCAGCGGATGGTCCTGGATCGGCATGGAGGCTGGCCTTCTGTTCGCGCGAATTACACCACCTCTAGCCAAGCCGGGCGATTTGTAAACGCGTCAGGGCGCGCCCAAAGGCGCGCGGCCCCTGCGGGCCGCGGGTATTTTCGCCAAGAAGAAGACAAGCGCCGTTTTCTTCTTGGTCCAAATACCCCAAAAGTCGCGGCCCGCAAGGGCCGCCCCTGAAAGCGAGCGCCGCAGGCGCGCCTTTTTCCACCCGCCAAAGACAAGACGCCCCGCCGGTGGGGCGGGGCGTCTCGGGGTTTCGATCCTGGAGCGGATCAGCGGATCAGCGTCAGCAGCTTGTCGAGGCTCTGCTTCGCATCGCCATAGAACATCCGCGTGTTCTCCTTGTAGAAGAGCGGGTTCTCGATCCCCGAATAGCCGGTGCCCTGTCCGCGTTTCGACACGATCACCTGCTTGGCCTTCCAGACCTCGAGAACCGGCATGCCGGCGATGGGCGAGTTCGGATCGTCCTGCGCCGCCGGGTTCACGATGTCGTTCGAGCCGATGACGATGGCGACGTCGGTCTGAGGGAAGTCCTCGTTGATCTCGTCCATCTCCATGACGATGTCATAGGGCACCTTGGCTTCTGCCAGGAGCACGTTCATGTGCCCCGGAAGACGGCCCGCCACCGGGTGGATGGCGAAGCGCACGGTCTTGCCCTGCTTCCTGAGATGCTCGGTCAGCACCGAGACCGAGTTCTGGGCCTGGGCCACCGCCATGCCGTAGCCCGGCACGATGATGACGCTGTCGGCATCCTCGAGCGCCGCGGCCACGCCATCGGCGTCGATCGCGACCATCTCGCCCTCGACCTCGGCCGCGGGGCCGCCGGTGCCGCCGAAGCCGCCCAGGATCACGCTGACGAAATGCCGGTTCATCGCGCGGCACATGATGTAGCTGAGGATCGCCCCCGACGAGCCGACCAGCGCCCCGGTCACGATCAGCAGGTCATTGCCCAGCGTGAAGCCGATGGCGGCCGCGGCCCAGCCCGAATAGCTGTTCAGCATCGAGACCACGACCGGCATGTCGGCGCCGCCGATGCCCATGATCAGATGCCAGCCGATGAAGCCCGCGAGGATCGCCATCAGGACCATGGTCCAGATGCCCGCGCCGGTGAAGTAGAGATAGCCCAGCGCGATCGACAGCAGGAGCGCCGCGAGGTTCAGCATATGACCGCCCGGAAGCTTGTGCGGCTTGCCGTCGATCCGGCCCGCGAGCTTGGCGAAGGCCACGACCGAGCCGGTGAAGGTCACCGCCCCGATGAAGATGCCGAGGAAGACCTCGACTTTCAGGATCGAGATCTCGACCGGAGTCTTGTGCGCCAGCACCGAGGCAAAGCCCCGCAGCGCCTCGACCGCGGCGCCGTCATCTGCCGCCTTCAGCGCCATCACATGGTTCAGCTCGAGCTGGGCATTGAGCCCGATGAAGACCGCAGCGAGGCCGACGAAGCTGTGCAGCGCCGCCACCAGCTGCGGCATTTCGGTCATCTCGACCCGGCGCGCGACCTCGTAGCCCGCATAGCCGCCGATCGCGACGGCCGGCACGAGCAGCCAGTAATGGCCGATGCCCGGGCCGAACACGGTGCCCAGCACGGCAAGCCCCATGCCGACGATGCCGTACCAGACGGCGCGCTTGGCCTTTTCCTGGTTCGACAGCCCGCCGAGCGCGAGGATGAAGAGAACGGCGGCGGCGATATAGGCCGCGGAAACGATACCGATGGACATATCCCCTGCCCCCTTAAGATTTCTGGAACATGGCCAGCATCCGGCGTGTCACCAGGAAGCCACCCACTATGTTGATCGTCGCGATCAGGACCGAGATCGTGGCGAGGATCACCACCAGCCAGTTGCCCGACCCGATCTGCAGAAGCGCGCCGAGAATGATGATGCCCGAGATCGCGTTGGTCACCGCCATCAGCGGCGTGTGCAGCGAGTGGCTGACATTCCAGATCACCTGGAAGCCGACGAAGCAGCTCAGCGCGAAGACGATGAAATGGCTCATGAAGCTTGCCGGCGCGAAGGCCCCGACCAGAAGCATCAGAAGCGCGCCAACGCCCAGCATGCCGATCTGGGTGATCGTCTGCTTGCGGAAGGCGGCGGCCTCCTGGGCCTTCTTCTCTTCGGGGGTCAGCTCCTTGGGCTTGTCCTTCTTGGGGGCGGCCGCGATCGCCTTCACCTTGGGCGGCGGCGGCGGGAAGGTGATCTCGCCCTCATGGGTGACGGTCGCGCCCCGGATCACGTCATCTTCCATGTTATGCACGACCTGGCCGTCCTTGTCGGGGGTCAGATCGGTCATCATGTGACGGATGTTGGTGGCGTAAAGCGTCGAGGATTGCGTCGCCATCCGGCTGGCGAAATCGGTATAGCCCACCACCGTCACGCCATTGTCGCTGACGATCTTCTCGCCGGGCCGGGTCAGGTCGCAGTTGCCGCCCTTCTCGGCGGCCAGATCGACGATGACCGAGCCGGGCTTCATCGCCGCGACCATGTCCTCGAGCCAGAGCTTGGGCGCGGGACGGCCGGGGATCAGCGCGGTGGTGATGACGATGTCCATGTCGGGCGCGAGCTCGCGGAATTTCGCAAGCTGCTTTTCGCGGAATTCCGGCGAGGAGGGCTTGGCATAGCCGCCCGTTTCCGAACCGTCGGCCGCGTCCTCCTCGAAGTCGAGATAGACGAATTCCGCCCCCATCGACGAGATCTGCTCGGCCACTTCGGGGCGCACGTCGAAGGCGTAGACCATGGCGCCCAGCGAGGTCGCGGTGCCGATCGCGGCCAGACCGGCCACACCGGCGCCGACCACCAGCACCTTGGCCGGCGGCACCTTGCCCGCCGCCGTCACCTGCCCGGTGAAGAAGCGGCCGAAATTCGAGCCCGCCTCGATCACCGCGCGGTAACCCGCGATATTGGCCATCGAGGACAGCGCATCCATCTTCTGGGCGCGGCTGATCCGCGGCACCATGTCCATCGCGATCACATTGGCGCCCTTGGCCTTGCACTGCTCGAGCAGCGCCTCGTTCTGGGCCGGCCAGAAGAAGCTGATCAGCGTCTGGCCCTTGCGCAGCCGCGCCACTTCCTCGGCGGCGGGCTCGCGCACCTTGATGACGATGTCGGCGCCCTGCCACAGCGCCTCGGCCGAGCGAACCACCTTGACGCCGGCCTCCTCATAGGCGGCATCGGCAAACCCCGCGGCCACTCCCGCCCCGGTTTCGATCAGACAGTCATAGCCCAGCTTCCGAAGCTGGACCGCAGAGTCGGGGGTCATGGCCACGCGGGCCTCGCCCTCCAGAATCTCTTTCGGTGCCCCGATTTTCACGTTCTTGTCCCCTCTTTCAGGCGTTGGGCCGCTTAAGGCCGCTGTCTCATAGCATTGCGCAACAATGTTTCACAAGTTTCAGGATCGGCGCATCCCTTGTCCCGGAGTTTCCGCGGGTTCAGATCCAGCGCCCGACCTGTCGGCAATAGGCGTCATATTCCGGCCCGAAGGCCTCGTGGATCAGCGCCTCTTCCCGGCGGATGAAGCGCCATTCGATCAGTTTCGGGAAAAGCGGCACCAGGATCAGGCTCGGCAACGCGTCCCAGATCAGGATCAGCCCCAGCAGGATGACCGCGTCGGCAAGATAGATCGGATTGCGGGAAAAGCGATACGGCCCCGTCACCACCAGCCGATCGGGACGTTGCCGCGGAATCAGCGAGGTGCGGGCCAGAACCACCCCGAGCGCCGCCCAGACCGACAGCCCCAGCCCGAAGGCCAGCGCCAGCCCGCCCGCGACATCGCCCGCCCGGCCCAGAAAGGCGAACGGCAACGCCAGCGACTGCGCCCAGGCAAGCCCCGCGAACAGGGCCAACCAGACCGGCGGCAGGTCCAGGTAGTGCAGCAACCGGGCCATCGGATCTCCGTCACGCATACCGCCCCCGTTTAGAGAGTCCCGAGGGCCGCGATCAAGGGGCTGAATCGTCCCGCCCCTTGCGCCGGGGGCGCTTTCGCGCCAATCCTTTGCCCAGGGGGACCCATAAATGACCGATTTCGCGGCAACGCGCGCCCAGTTCCACATTCCCGAGGGGGTGATCTATCTCGACGGCAATTCGCTCGGGCCGATGCCCGTCGCGGCCGAGGCACGGGCGGCGCAGGCGGTGCGCGAGGAATGGGGCGAGATGCTGATCGGCGGCTGGAACAAGGCCGGCTGGATGGCCATGCCCCGCGTGCTTGGCCGCCATGTCGGTCGGCTGATCGGCGCCGAGCCGGGAACGGTCGTGATCGGCGACACGCTGTCGATCAAGGTCTACCAGGCGCTTGCCGCGGCGCTGGCGATGCGGCCCGAGCGCCGCGTCGTGCTGAGCGACTCGGGCAATTTCCCGACCGATCTCTACATGGCCCAGGGGCTGATCAAGAGCCTCGGCCAGGACCACGAGCTGCGCATCGTCGCCCCCGAGGAGGTCGAGGCCGCCATCGACGAGGATATCGCCGTGGTGATGCTGACCGAGGTCGATTATCGCACAGGGCGCCTGCATGACATGGCGGCGATCTCGGCGCGCGCGCAGGCTGCGGGGGCGCTGACGGTCTGGGACCTGGCCCATTCGGCGGGCGCGCTTCCGATCGATCTGGCGGGCAGCGGCGCCGATTTCGCGGCCGGCTGCACCTATAAATACCTCAATGCCGGGCCGGGCGCGCCGGCCTTCATCTATGTCGCGCCGCGCCATTCCGACATGGCGCTGCCCGCGCTGTCGGGCTGGCTCGGCCATGCCGCGCCCTTCGCCTTCGAGCAGGGCTATCGCCCGGGCGAGGGCATCGACCGGATGCGCGTCGGCACGCCGCCGGTCCTGCAGATGGCCGCGCTCGAGGCCGCGCTCGGGGTCTGGGACGGGGTGTCGATGACCGATATCCGCGCCCGCTCGATCGAGCTTTCCGAGCTTTTCATCGCCGAGGTCGAGAGCCGCTGCCCGCAGCTTGCGCTGGCCTCGCCGCGCGATCCCCTGCAGCGCGGCAGCCAGGTCTCGTTCCGCTTCGAGGAAAGCTATGCCGCGGTCCAGGCGCTGATCGCGCGCGGCGTGGTGGGCGATTTCCGCGCGCCCGACATCATGCGGTTCGGCATCGCGCCGCTTTATATCGGCGAGGACGAGATCCGGCGCGCGGCGCTGATCCTTCAGGACGTGATGGAGAACCGGCTGTGGGACGACCCGACCTACCGCGCCCGCGCCGCCGTGACCTGAGCCCCGCCGCGCCGCGGGTCCGGATGCGGCTGCGCCGGGCGCGGCCGGGCGATGGCGGTCCGACCCGGGCGCTGTTTCACGACGCGGTCCATCGCGGCGCAGCCCTCAGCTATTCGCCCGCAGAGCGCGATGCCTGGTCGCCCTCGCCCGAGGCCCCGCCAGACTGGGAAGACAAGCTGCTGAGCCGCCACACCGTCATCGCCGAAATCCGCGGCCTGCCGGCCGGTTTCATGACGCTGGGCAAGGACGGCTATCTCGACTTCGCCTATGTCTCGCCCGACTGGACCGGGCGCGGCATCGGCCGGGCGTTGTTGCAGGCGATCCTGCGCGAGGCGCGCCGTTCGGGCCTCAACCATCTCTCGACCGAGGCCAGCCTTGTCGCCCGCCCCTTCTTCGCGCGCCATGGCTGGCGCGAGACCGCCCGGCAAAGCGTCATCCGCCATGGCGTGGCACTGACGAATTTCCGCATGGAAATAGAGCTTTAACCAGCGATCAACGGATACCGTTGGCCCGCTGCACCTCGCGCACGAAACGGACCACGGAGGCAATGTCGGCGGTGCTGACACCCGGCACCGGCGCCATGTCGCCGAAGCCCCAGTGATGGGCCCTTACCCCCTGCCGCGCCGCCCGCAGGAAGGCGTAATCGCCATGGTGGTCCGGTTCGTAGATCGGGTGGATCAGCGGCGGGCCGAGCCCCTCGCGCCCATCGGCCCGGGTGCCGTGACACTGGGCGCAATTGTCCGAAAACACCGCCTGCCCGGCCTCGGCCTGCGGGCTCAGCCGGGGCATCTCGACCTGCACCAGAGCGCGCGGCCCGCCAGCCTCGACATCCGCCCCGGGGCGCTGCAGCCAGAGCCAGCCGCCAAGGCCGACCGCAACCGCGGCCCCGCCCGCCACGCCGATCAGAAAGGGTCGTTTCATCGTCTCGTCTCCGCCGTTTTCGGTCTTGCGGCGAGACGCCTAGAGGCTCCGGCAACTGGAAGCTCAAGTCACGAGCGCGTGCGCAGGCGCTTCAAACCGTCGGAGAACCGGCCCGGAACCCGCTTCAGGCCGTCTTCAGCACCGCCGGGCGGTCGCCCCGCGCCCAGTCGGCGACGGCCTTGCCGAAGGCCTCGAACAGCGGCCGCGAGACCGGGTCGCGTGCGGCGCGGTATTCGGGATGCCACTGCACCGCCAGCGCAAAGCCCGGCGCGTCGGCAACATGGATCGCCTCGGGCGTGCCGTCGGGCGCCACCCCCTCGATCACGATCCTGGGCCCCGGCCGCTTGATGCCCTGCCCGTGCAGGGTGTTGGTCATCACCTCGGTCGCGCCGAGAATGCGATGGAACAGGCCGCCTTCGGTCAGCGTCACCATGTGGCGCAGGGCGAATTTCTCGTCGAGCGTCCCGTCGGGCGGCATCCGATGGTTGATGCGCCCCGGCAGGTCGCGGATTTCGGGATGAAGCGTGCCGCCCATCGCGACATTGACCTCCTGAAAGCCGCGGCAGATCGCGAAGAAGGGCTGACCGCGTTCGACCAGCGCCCGGATCAGCGGCAAGGCGATGGCGTCGCGCGCCCGGTCGAAGGCGCCATGCGCCTCGGTCTCGGCCTCGCCATATTCCTCGGGATGGACGTTGGGCCGCCCGCCGGTGAACAGGAAGCCATCGAAACACTCGACCAGCTCGGGCACGCTGACAAAGCGCGGATCGGCCGGGATCAGAAGCGGCAGCGCCCCCGCCACCTCGGCCACCGCCTCGGAATTCATCGTGCCACCGGCATGGGCGGGGTATTCGTCGTTGATCAGAAAGCTGTTGCCGATGATGCCGACCCTGGGGCGCGCCATGGGATCCTCGTTTGCCTGTTCCGCGCGACGATATAGCGCTTTTGCCAAAGGGTGAAGGGCCGCGCCCCGGCGCCGCACGCGCGATGTCTGGGCGCGTGACGGGAGCGAACAGGCGGCAAACGCAGGTTTTGCGGCCCCTCCGCCCGTTTTCCGGGGCATGACGCGCCCGGGCTTCCCCGCTCCGGCCGGGAGCCGCACAGCCCCTGTGCGCCCGCCAATCTCACAGATCGAAGGCCAGTTGCCGCGAATCCTGCCGCCGCGCGGCCGGGCTTGCGGACCGAGAGCCCGTCGGCCGGCAGCGACCGGGCGCGACCAGCGGATGCGGATAGCGGCGCCCCAATCGCCGCGCCGCTGCCGGGCAGGTCCAGGGCGCATGCAGCGCGTCGGGCGGCAGATCAGCCAGCTCGGGCAGCCATCTGCGCAGGAATACCCCCTCGGGATCGGCCGCGCGCGCCCAGCGCAGCGGATCGACGCGCCGCGCCGCCGCCGCGCGGAACTGAGCCCCGTGCAGGCGCGGATCGTGATCGGCCGAGAGCCGCGCCAGGACCCGACAGCAGGCGCCCGGATCGAGCCCGAGTTGACCGCAGCCGACCGCGGCCAGAAGCCCGCGCCGCCCGGCATCGAGCATGCCGTCATGGATCAGCGCGCGCATCGCGGCATCGACCGCGGGCAGCCCGGTCTCGCCACGCGCCCAGGCCGCCAGTCGCGCATCGGCCGCAGGGTTCGGGGGCGCGGCCACAGGCTCGGGATCGGCGGCCGGGACCCGCTGAAACCGGGCGCGCCGGGCCAGCCAGGAAGCGAGGCGGCGCGCGCCCGGCTCTTCGGGCGCAAGGCGGGCCGCCCGCGCCGCCTCACCCGCCGACAGCGCGCCCCAGGCCAGATGCGCCGACAGCGCGGCATCGGGATCGGCGCCCGCCAGTGCCGCGGCCAGGGCCCGCTCGGCCTCGGACCGGCCACCGCGCGGCCGGCCCGGGCAGGGATCGAAGCCGAGCCCCAGATCGCGCGCTTCAGGGATCGGTCCCGGCTCCAGTCCGGGCGGCGTGGTCAGCTCGCCGAGCGGCGGAGCCGGGCGCCGGGGCGCGGCCACGGGCCTCCAGGGCAGGCCGCGCCGCCGCGCCCAGTCCTCGGCTGGCGGCTGGGCGCCCAACGCCAGCCCGCGCGCGACGGGCCAGCGCGCGGCAAGCCGGTCCAGCACCTCGGCCGGTGGCCCGATCTCGACCTGCAGCGCCGCGCCCCGCGCCGCGAGCGCGGCCGAAAGCGAGGCCAGCCCCTCGGCCACCACCCGCCATTGCCGCGCAGAGGCCTCGGGCGCCGACCAGACCGCCGGATCGACGATGAAAACCGGCAGGACCGCACCGCCTTCCGCGCCCGCCTCCTGGCCCGCGCGGGACAGCGCCGGATGGTCTTCCACCCGCAGATCGCGCCCGAAGCTGAGAATCGTCACGCCCATGGCAGGAACATAAATCGAACATCGCTACTCCCGCCAAGGGCATCTTGCGCTTGGGCCTCAGGGGTATAGGTCAGGGAGGTGCCCAGTGGAGAGACAGATGACAGACGCCACGCCGCAACCCGTTTTCCTGAAAGACTACACCCCCTTCGGTTTCCTGGTGGACCGGGTCGAGCTGACCTTCCGCCTGGCCCCGACAGAGACCCGGGTGCGCGCGAGGATCGCCTTCCGCCCCAATCCGGCCGCGACCGACCGCCGGTTCTTCCTGCATGGCGAGGAGCTGGCGCTGATCTCGGCGGCGATCGACGGCCACCCCGTCACCCCCGAGATCACTCCCACGGGGCTGAGCTGCGAGGTGCCCGACGCGCCGTTCCTCTGGGACTGCGAAGTCGAGATCGCACCGAAAGAAAACACAGCGCTTGAAGGGCTTTACATGTCGAACGGCATGTATTGCACGCAATGCGAGGCGGAAGGTTTCAGGAAGATCACGTTCTACCCGGACCGCCCCGATGTGATGGCGCCGTTCCGGGTCCGCATCGAAAGCGACCTGCCGGTCCTCTTGTCGAACGGCAATCCGGTGGCCCGGGGCACGGGCTTTGCCGAATGGGACGATCCCTGGCCGAAACCGAGCTATCTTTTCGCGCTGGTCGCGGGCGAGCTGGTCGCGACATCGGAACGCTACACCACCTCGGAAGGTCGCGAGGTCGATCTCAACATCTGGGTCCGCCCCGCCGATCAGGGCAAGGCCGATTACGCGCTCGACAGCCTGATCCGCTCGATGCGCTGGGACGAAGAGGTCTATGGCCGGGCCTATGACCTCGACGTGTTCAACATCGTCGCGGTCGACGATTTCAACATGGGCGCGATGGAGAACAAGGGGCTGAACATCTTCAACTCGCGCTATGTTCTGGCCAGCCCCGAGACCGCGACCGACCGCGATTACGAGAATATCGAGCGGATCATCGCGCATGAATATTTCCACAACTGGACCGGCGACCGGATCACCTGCCGCGACTGGTTCCAGCTGTCGCTGAAAGAGGGGCTGACGGTCTTCCGCGACTCGCAATTCTCGGCCGACATGCGGTCCGCCGCAGTCAAGCGGATCGAGGATGTGATGACGCTGCGCGCGCGCCAGTTCCGCGAGGATAACGGCCCGCTGGCGCATCCGGTGCGCCCCGAAAGCTATACCGAGATCAACAATTTCTACACCGCGACCGTCTATGAGAAGGGCGCCGAGCTGATCGGCATGCTGCGCCGCCTGGTCGGTCCCGAGGGGTACAGGAAGGCGCTCGATCTCTATTTCAGCCGCCATGACGGGCAGGCCTGCACCATCGAGGACTGGCTGCAGGTCTTCGAGGATGCCACGGGCCGCGACCTGACCGGGTTCAAGCGCTGGTATTCGCAGGCCGGCACGCCCCGGGTGAAGGTCACGGAAGACTTCAAGAACGGCACCTACACCCTTCATCTGGAACAGGAAACACCCCCCACACCGGGGCAGGTAGAGAAGGCGCCGCAGGTCATTCCGCTGGCGCTGGGGCTGTTGTCGCCCAATGGCGACGAGGTGCTGCCGACGACGGTGATCGAGCTGACCGAGGCGCGGCAGGAGGCCGTGTTCGAGGGGCTCGGGGCAAAACCCGTGCCCTCGCTCTTGCGCGGCTTCTCGGCGCCGGTGATCCTCGAGCGTGACAGCTCGTCCGAGGAACGGGCCTTCCTGCTGGCCCATGACACCGATCCGTTCAACAAATGGGAAGCCGGGCGGTCGCTCGCCCGCGAGATCCTGATCGAGATGGTGACAGAGGGCGCGGCCCCCGCGCCGGCCTGGCTCGAGGCGCTGGCATCTGTCGCGCGCGACGAGGCGCTCGACCCGGCCTTCCGGGCGCTGGCGCTGCGCCTGCCGGGCGAGGACGAACTGGCCGAGGCGCTGGCCGGGCGCGGCACCGTGCCCGACCCGCTGGCGATCCATGCCGCGCGCGAAACCGCCCGGAGCGCCATCGCCCGCCATCTCGAACCGCTCTGGCCCGGGCTCTACAGGCAGATGACCTGCCCCGGCCCCTACAGCCCGGGGGCTGCCGATGCCGGGCGGCGCGCGCTGAGGCTGGTGGCGCTTGGCTACATCGCGCGGCTCGATGGCGGCGCGCAGGCACGGGCGCATTTCGCGGCGGCCGACAACATGACCGACGAGATCGGCGCGCTGAGCGTGCTGGTGGAAACCGGCGGCGCGGAAGAGGCGCTCGACCGCTTTGCCCGGCGCTGGGGCGATGACCGTCTGGTGATGGACAAGTGGTTCGGGTTGCAGGCGAGCCTTGCTGCGCCCGAGCGCGCGGTCGCGGTGACCCGCGCGCTGACCGAGCATCCCGATTTCACCTGGAAGAACCCCAACCGCTTCCGGGCGGTGATCGGCGGGCTGACCGCCAATGCGGCGGGCTTCCACGACCCCTCGGGCGCGGGCTACGATCTGCTGGCCGACTGGCTGATCCGGCTCGATGGCGTGAACCCGCAGACCGCGGCGCGGATGTCGACCGCCTTCGAGACCTGGGCGCGCTACGATGCCGGGCGCCGGGCAAAATCGAAGGCGGCGATGGAACGGATTGCCGCCCGCGAGGGTTTGAGCCCGGACA
Source organism: Rhodovulum sulfidophilum DSM 1374 (assembly GCF_001633165.1). Lineage (NCBI taxonomy): Bacteria > Pseudomonadati > Pseudomonadota > Alphaproteobacteria > Rhodobacterales > Paracoccaceae > Rhodovulum > Rhodovulum sulfidophilum. Next base: position 3,277,453 of record NZ_CP015418.1, read on the forward strand.
TGGGCGAAATGATCGGGCGTCTGCTGGCGGCCGGGCAGAGCGCCGACTGAGCCGATGCGAGGGAATGCGATAGGCTTTGACCGGGGCCGGTCGAATCGGCTCTGGTGTCACGGAAATGTTGTTGGGGTGTGGTGACAAGGCGCATGAAAGAACGAATCGATCCGCTCATCGAGGAACGCGCGCCCTGGCTTTTCGCCGACCATCCCTGGAGCGTACCGTCCCGGCGCGTGCTGAACGGTCTGCTGGGATATGACCGGACCGTGGCGCTGGGCGAGGTGCTGCAGGATCATCCCTCTCCCGTGATCATGGACGAGATGGCGCGGCTTCTGGCCCGGGACGTGCGCGGGACCGGGATCGAGAACATCCCGGCCACGGGCCCCGCGATGATCGTGGCGAACCACCCGACCGGCATCGCCGACGGGGTGATGCTCTGGAGCCTCCTACGTCAGCGGCGGCCCGATCTCTTCTTCTACGCCAACCGGGACATCCTCAGGGTGCTGCCGCAGATGGAAGAGATCATCGCCCCGGTCGAGTGGCGCGAGGAGAAGCGCAGCCATGCCAAGACCCGCGAGACCATGGCCTATACCCGCGCCGCCATCGAGAAGGGACGGCTGGCGGTGATCTTCCCCGCCGGACGGCTGGCCAAGCGGCGCGGGCTGTCGCTGCATGAACGGCCTTGGATGGCCTCGGCGGCGATGATCGCGCGCAAGTTCGATCTGCCGGTGATCCCGGTCAATATCCGGTCGCGGAACTCGGTGCTGTTCTACCTGTTCGACCTGCTTCATCCGACGCTGCGCGACATCACGCTGTTCCACGAGACCCTGAACAAGAACCGCCAGCCCTACCGGATGACGGTCGGCCGCCCGATCCCGCCGGGGGCTCTGCCGGTGCGTTCGGAGGAAGGGATCGAGATGCTGCGCGCCGCGACCCTGGCGCTGGGCGGCCGCTATGCGCCGCGGGTGAGCCTGCTGCAGAATTCGCGCAAGCCGAGCTGGATCAAGTCGACAGCCCTGGGCTGATGCCGCGGCGCCTTCTGCGGGTCCTGCATGGCGGCGCCCGGGCGAAGGGGGCCGCGCCGCAGGCTCCCGGGGCCCGGGGAGCCCCCCTGCCCGACGATACCCCCTTCGGCGAGGATCTCGCCCGCCGGGCGGTCGCGTTCCTGGAAGCCACCTCTGCGGTCTGGGGCGAGGCCGCCATCGTGCGGACGCATCGCGACTATACCGGGCACGGGCTGTTTCACGACCGGGCGGCGGGGCGGTTCTTCCTGTCGCGCTCGCTCGACGGCTGGCCCTGCGCGCCGGCATACCTGTCCTTCGCGGATGCTGCCGGGTTCCGGCGCTGGCTGGCCGCCCAGAGCGATGCCAGCCTGTCGGGACAGGTCCCCTCCGACATCCCGGGTTTCGAGCGCGACCCCGGCAATCAGCGCATCACCCGCAGCTTCGTCGAGGACTACCTTCGTCGGCACAGAAACGGCGGCGCATCCGGCCGGCAAGGCAGTTAGCAAGCCCCGGACGCCCGCTCAGAGCGTGGCGTTGGTCGCCCCGCCATCCAGGAGGATGTTCTGGCCGACGATGAACCCGGCCTGACGCGAGCACAGGAACGCACAGGCCGCGCCGAATTCCCCGGGCGTGCCGTAGCGCCGGGCCGGGATCGTGGCCTCGCGCCGGGTCCGGGCCTCGGCCAGCGCAATCCCCTCGGCCTCGGCCACGCCGCGATCGAGCGCGACCGCCCGGTCGGTGGCGTGGATGCCGGGCAGAAGGTTGTTGATGGTCACGCCATGCGGCGCCACCTGACGCGCGGTGCCCGCGACATAGCCGGTCAGCCCGGCGCGGGCGGAATTCGACAGCCCCAGCACCGGGATCGGCGCCTTCACCGACTGGCTGGTGATGTTGACGACCCGCCCCCAGCCGCGCTCGATCATCCCCGGCAGCAGCGCCTTCATCAGCGCAATGGGCGTCAGCATGTTGGCGTCGAGCGCCGCGATGAAATCATCGCGTTCCCAGTCCGACCACAGGCCCGGCGGCGGACCGCCGGCATTGGTGACGAGGATATCGACCTGCCCCGCGGCCTCCAGCACCGTCGCGCGGCCCTCTTCCGAGACGATATCGGCGGCGACCGGCGTGACCGCAACGCCATGAGCGCGGCGGATCTCCTCGGACGTGGCCAGAAGCGCCTCGGCGCCGCGGGCATTGATGACGAGATCGACACCGGCTTCGGCCAAAGCCTCGGCACAACCCCGCCCCAACCCTTTCGACGCGGCGCAGACCAGCGCCCGTTTGCCCGCAAGACCAAGATCCATGAAAGCCTCCCTGTCGCGTTTCCCCTCCGGCTTACCAGCCCGCCGGAGGGGACGGAAGTCATGCCATCGGGGCCGCGCCTCATCCCCGGGAGGTCAGCGCCGCCAGCAGCGGGGTCCATTGCGCCCGAAGCGGCGCATAGGCGCGCTGCGGCCGGTCGAACACCGTCAGCCCCTGCTCGGCAAGATCGCCATAGGCCACACGGTCCGAGATTTCCGCCACCGGCGCCTGCCCGACCCGCTCGGCCATGTCCCGGATCCAGGCCGCGTCGCGCCCGCGCGCCCGGACCCGGTTCGCCACCAGATCGACCTCGACCTTGCCTTTCCGGATGCGCTTGAACTCGGCGATCTCGCTCAGGAACCGCCGGGTCGCCTCGGCATCGAAGACAGAAGGAAGCACCGGCACCACCACCGCGCGCGCCTCGTCCACCAGCCCGGCCGCGGCCGCATCCGGCAGCGCCCCCGGCGCATCGACGATCAGCCAGCCGATCCCCTTGCCCGGCTTTCCGGCCCCGCGACCGCCCGACCAGTCGAGGCCGCGGATCGCCGAGGCCGCCGCGGGCCGCCGCCGGAGCCAGCGAAGCGCCGATTTCTGCGGGTCGGCATCGGCCAGCGCCACCTTCCAGCCGCCATCGGCCAGAGCCGCGGCCAGCGTGACCGCAATCGTCGTCTTGCCGCAGCCGCCCTTGGGATTGGCGATCAGGACCGTCTTCATTCTTCCCCACCCTCTGCCCGGGGCCGGTTCCGCCCGAGGCCTTCTTTAACCAATCATGACATTCGCTATGCAATGTATATACATACTAACAATATGTCGCCCTTGAAAGCCCCCCTCCGCGCCCCGACCTTGACCGGATATATCCGAGGGAGACCGACATGACCGCCACGTTCCTGGTAGCAACCGATCTCAGCCCCCGTGCCGACCGCGCCGTGAACCGGGCCTTTCGCCTGGCAAGCTGGACAGGGGCCGACATCCTTCTGGCCGCAGTGATCGACAGCGACCTGCCCGAGGACGTGGCCCGTCCGCTGGCCGAAGCCGCCGAGACCCGGCTTGCCCGCTTCGCCGCCTCGATCCCGCATTCGGCCGAGGTCCGGCACGACACCCGCATCCTGACCGGCGATCCGAGCGCCGCGATCCCGCTTCTGGCCGAGGAGATCGACGCCGCGCTGATCGTGCTGGGCCTGCATCGCGACCGGCCCTTCCTCGACCTGATCCGCGAAACCACGATGGAGCGGATCGTCCGCCATGCCGCGCGCCCGGTCCTGCTGGTCCGCGATCCGGTCGATCACGACTATGCCGCGCTGCTGGCCGCGCTCGACTTCGCCCCGGCCTCGACCGCCGCCGTCAAGATCGCGGCAGATCTCGCGCCCGAGGCCACGATCCATGGCGTGCATGCGCTGCACATCCCCTATCGCGGCTTCGTCGCGCCGCATGGCAGCTCGATCGCCATCGCCCCGTTCCGGCGCAGCGCCGAGATGCGCCTGGCCGAATGGCGCAGCGATGCCGACCTGCCCGAAAGGCTGGCCGAGATCGACATCGTCGAGGGCGCGGCCCATGTCGTGCTGAACCGCGAGATCGAGGACCATGCCCCCGACCTTCTGGTCTTGGGCGCCCATGGCCGCGCGGGCGACGCGCCCTCGATCCTGGGCTCGCTGGCCAATGACCTGATGCGCCACCCGCCCTGCGACCTGTTGATCGCGCGCTAGCGCTCGCTTTACGCCTCGGCGGGGCCGATCTAGGCTCCGCCCGGACGGAGGAGACGGGCCATGGGCAATCCCCTACATCTGTACTGGCTGCTGGAAGGCGTCGCGGCGTGGAACGCACGGCGGAAGCGGGAGCGCGATGCGTTCATTCCGGATCTGTCCGGGATGGATATCCGGGCGGCGTTCGAGAGTTCTAGGAAGCTTGAAGAGGGCCGCATTCCGCTTTTGCGAGCGGACCTCAGGGGGGCGGACCTCGGGGAGGCGGACCTCAGGGTGGCGGACCTCAGGGAGGCGAGCCTCGTGGGGGCGAACCTCAGGGAGGCGAACCTCGGGGCGGCGGACATCTGGGGGGCGAACCTCGGGGAGGCAGACCTCTGGAGGGCGAACCTCTGGGGGACGAACCTCTGGAGGGCGAACCTCTGGGGGGCGAACCTCAGGGGGGCGGACCTCAGGGAGGCGAACCTCGGGGGGGCGAACCTCAGGAGGGCGAACCTCAGGGAGGCGAACCTCAGGGGGGCGAACCTCGGGGGGGCGGACCTCGGGGGGGCGGATCTCGAGGGGGCGAACCTCGGGGAGGCGGATGTTCGAATCGTATCCTCGGGCGTGGGTATAAAAGATGTCGGCACGCCCGAGTATACGAATTTGTCGCAGACCCGGGCGCTGACACAAGCTCAGCTCGACACCATGGAAGGCGATACCGGAACGATCCTGCCCGACGGCCTGCATCATCCGGCGCATTGGCCCGATCCGGAACCGCCGGGGCCTCACAGCCACGGCGTTAAAGGGGACGACAGTTCTGCCGCCGCATCCAGTTCGCCCTCGATCCGGGCCAAGGTTCAAGAACGCCCGGTTGCCGAACTCAGACATGCGCTACAGGCCAGCTACCCCGAGACAGCAGTCCTTGCCGAGTATATCGCCGGACAGATTCAGAACGAGATCGCGGCACACCGCATGACCGCCATCCCCAACGACGCCGAGGCCCTTTCAGACTACAATGCCAAGCTCAACTTCCTGAACGAAACGCTGATCGCGGTTCAAAGGCTGCATGAGGCCATTCCGGTCGCAGAGCCCGACCAGAAAGTGACGCCCGAAGAGGCCAGGCGGATCAAGGAAATCCTGATCGACATCGCCGGGAAGATCGACCTCGCGGTCCGGTATCTAGACAACGACACCGGCACCTATGGCAACTTCTGGAAGATCGGGCTCATCGGCGCCTGCTCGGGCCTGTTTGGCTGCTTCGGCATCCCGGTCAATCTGGGCGCCCCGATTGCGGCTGGTGTGATCGGCGCCTCGACCATCCGCCTGATCGTGGAAGGGCGCCGCGGCCCCTGAACGCCGCACCGATGGCGATTGCGCGGGCTCCGCGCCTGACCTATATCCGCGGCCATGCTGGATGCCCCGTCGAACCGCCCCGCCCTGCCGCCGGAAATTGCCCGGAGGCGCACCTTTGCCATCATCTCGCACCCCGATGCGGGCAAGACCACGCTGACCGAGAAGTTCCTGCTTTACGGTGGCGCGATCCAGATGGCCGGGCAGGTGCGCGCCAAGGGCGAGGCGCGGCGGACGCGCTCGGACTTCATGAAGATGGAGCAGGACCGCGGCATTTCCGTCTCGGCCTCGGCGATGTCCTTCGACTATGAACGCTTCCGCTTCAATCTGGTCGACACGCCTGGTCACAGCGACTTTTCCGAGGACACCTACCGCACCCTGACCGCGGTCGATGCCGCGGTGATGGTGATTGACGGCGCCAAGGGGGTGGAAAGCCAGACCCGCAAGCTGTTCGAGGTCTGCCGGCTGCGCGATCTGCCGATCCTGACCTTCTGCAACAAGATGGACCGCGAAAGCCGCGACACCTTCGAGATCATCGACGAGATCCAGGAGATGCTGGCGATCCATGTCACGCCCGCCTCCTGGCCGATCGGGGTCGGGCGCGAGTTTCTGGGCTGCTACGACATGCTCAGGAACCGGCTCGAGCTGATGGACCGGGCTGACCGCAACAAGGTGGCCGAGTCGATCAAGATCGAGGGGCTCGACGATCCGAAACTGGCCGAGCATGTGCCCCAGGATCTGCGCGAGAAGCTGATCGAGGAGGTCGAGATGGCGAAGGAGCTTCTGCCCGCGCTCGACCCGCAGGCGGTGCTGGAAGGCCAGATGACGCCGATCTGGTTCGGCTCGGCGATCAACTCGTTCGGCGTCAAGGAGCTGATGGACGGCATCGCCAATTATGGCCCCGAGCCGCAGATCCAGCCGGCCGAGTCGCGCCAGATCGCGCCCGAGGAACCCAAGGTCGCGGGCTTCGTGTTCAAGGTGCAGGCCAACATGGACCCCAAGCACCGCGACCGGGTAGCCTTCGTGCGGCTGGCCTCGGGGCATTTCCAGCGGGGCATGAAGCTGACCCATGTGCGCTCGAAGAAACCGATCACGGTGTCGAGCCCGGTGCTGTTCCTGGCCGCCGACCGCGAACTGGCCGAGGAGGCCTGGGCGGGCGACATCATCGGCATCCCGAACCACGGACAGTTGCGCATCGGCGACACGCTGACCGAGGGCGAGGCGCTGAAGGTCACGGGCATTCCTTCCTTCGCGCCGGAGCTGCTGAAGAACTGCCGGGCGGGCGATCCGATGAAGGCCAAGCATCTCGACAAGGCCCTGATGCAATTCGCCGAGGAGGGCGCGGCCAAGGTCTTCAAGCCGATGGTGGGCTCGGGCTTCATCGTCGGCGTCGTCGGCGCGCTGCAATTCGAGGTGCTGGCCAGCCGGATCGAGCTGGAATACGGCCTGCCGGTGCGCTTCGAGCCCTCGCAATTCACCTCGGCCCGCTGGGTCCATGGCGAGAAGGCCGACGTGGACGGCTTCGTTCAGAAGAACAAGCAGCACATGGCCACCGACAATGACGGCGACGTGGTCTACATGACGCGGCTGCAATGGGACATCGACCGCGTGCTGCGCGACCATCCCGAACTGACGCTGTCCGCGACCAAGGAAATGCAGACCGGCTGATTTCGGAATGGCGGGCGGCAGGGTGCGCCCGCCTTTGCCTTTGCGGCGACCCGGAGCGCTTCCGCCCGGACCGCGCGCGCGTCAGGCGACGGCCTTGTCAGGCCCGGTTCCGGCATCGCGCATGGTCGCCTGGATGAAGGCGATGCTCTCGGCAAGCTTCTCTGCCTCCCAGGCATTCAGTCCGACCGGAAGCTGTTTCACGATCCCTTCGCGGCCCAGCAGGCAGGGCATGCTCAGCGCCACGTCGCCGTCATGGCCGTACTGCCCGCGCAGGGTGGTGCAGGCAGGAAAGACGCTGCGTTCGTCGAGCAGAACGGCGCGCGCCATCGTCACCGCCGACTGGGCGACGCCCGCATTGGTCCAGCCCTTGCCGTTGAAGACGTCATAGGCGGCGCTGATCACCCGGGCCTTGACCGTCTCGGGGGAACGGATGTCGCCCAGGGCCTCGAAATGGCGGTCGAGCTCGGCGAAGGGGATGCCCGCGACATTGACATGGCTGAGGACCGGGAAGGCGGTGCTGCCATGTTCGCCCATCATGAAGCCGGTGACCGATTTCGGGTCGATCCCATAGGCATCGGCGACGACCTTGCGCAGCCGTGCCGAGTCGAGCATCGTCCCGGTTCCGAAGACCCGCCCGCGCGGATAGCCGAACTCGTTCTCGGCGATGTAGACCATGGTGTCGAGCGGGTTGGTGATCAGGATGACGATGGCCTCGGTCGTGTGCTTGACGATGCCCGCCATCACCTCGCGGATCACCTTGCAATTGGTGGTGGTCAGCAGGGTACGGTCGGGCTCGGCTTTGGGGTTTTCGGGGTCGCGAATGACACTGGGCCCCGCGGCCACGACGATCACATCGGCGTCGGCACATTGCTCATAGCCGCCCGAGGTGACCTTGATATTGCTCATGTAGGGCAGAGCCGTCGCCTGCGCCTGGTCAAGCGCCTCGCCGAAGGCGACGTTCCCCAGAATGTCGATGACCCCGATCTCGGCAAAGAGGCCGATCTTCATGGCATCGGCCAGGACATAGGACCCGACATGCCCTGCCCCGACGACCACGAGCTTGTTGGTATGCATTCTCTTCTCCTTGCATCTTCCAGACGGCCGCCGGACAGCCCCGCTGGAGGCAGAAACGTCCGAGGGCCGCTCTCGCACCGGGCCGGGGCGGACGGAGGCTGCGTGGCATCGGTCAGGCCGCTGGCCGCAGGGGGCCTCGGCGCCGGAGCCCGCACGGGAGCTGTCCGGAGCTAAATCAGGTTTGGGCAGCGGCCGAAATGGAAAAGACAACAGGCGGATAATGCCGCCACCTCTTCTGCCGGAGATAAGAACGGCGCGAGGGGCCCCCCGCGCCGTCCTTTTGTCAATGTGAGGCGGAAGCCGTCACTGCGCCGAGAGAAGCTCGGGCACCTCCAGCAGGATCACCTCGTTATCGGCCGCGGCATCCAGCTTGCGGCCCGAGGAGAAGGGCAGGTTGTTGTCATTGGCGACCAGGATATGGGTGTCGTCCACCCGCATCACATCCTCGATGGTGAAGAAGGGGAAGGTGAACCGACCCGACAGATCGCGCGCCGCGTCGGTTTGAAGACGCGCCACCCCGTCGGGATCGGCGATATCCATCAGGTCGATATGACCGATCCGGCGGACATAGCCCTCGGCATCGACATCCGAGGTGTCGATCAGCACGATCCACTTGTGCATCGCGGGTTCCGGGAAGCAGTCGGGCGCCGCCTCGCCGTCGCATTTCAGGCTGGGATCGCCCTCGCCATTGTCGCGCTCGATCACCAGCGCATGGGTGTCGTCGATGAAGTTGAAATCGCCGATCGCCGTCGCAGCCTCGTCGAGCGCGAACCGGAACATCTCGCCGGTCCATTCCTTCGCAGCCGTGTCGAAGGCCATCACCCGCAGGAAGTCGCCCTCGGTCTTGCCGTCATCGCCGAGGATCGGCTTTTCCAGCATCGCCCAGAGCGTGCCGGTGCCGGGCTGAAGCGCCATGCCCTCGTAGCCGCCCGAGCGCTGCGACTTCCAGTCGCGGCCGGGCAGCGAGGTCGCCGAGACGGCCGGGTTGTCGGGGCCGCGCAGCTCCTTGCCATCGGCCATCGTCGGGTAGACGCCCAGCACCACGCCGTCGAGCGAGACATTCAGCAGATAGGGACCGAATTCCTCGCCGATCCAGAGCGAGCCGTCGACCAGCTGGATGCTTTCCAGATCGAAATCGGCGCCGGTCAGATAGCGGCCCTCGCTGCCCTCATAGGCGATGCGGAAGGGCACCTTGAAACCGGGGTCGCGCAGGAAGACGGTTTCCTTGACGTCCACCTTGCCGGTCCCGAAATCGGGCAGGATGCGGTGGAAGAACAGCATCGCATCGGGGCTGTTGGCCTTCGAGCCGAAGCCGTTATCGGTCAGCGCATAGACCGAGCCATCCTCGGCACGCGCCATCGCGAAGCCCGAAAAGCCCTGCAGCGGCTGACCGATGAACGGCAGCGCGATGCCGGTCTCGCGATGCCCGTGCAGCCCGCCGGTATCGCCCATCGCCGACATCGGCACCATGTTCCGGGCGCCCCCGGTGAACTTGCCCGAAATCCAGGCATCGCGCGGCGCATCGGCGGGCGGCGCGACCATGGTCATCGCCGGCAGGACGGCGTGGCCTGCAAGTTTCGCCGGAAAGACGTCTTCGGCGAAGGCCGGCGCCGCCAGGGTCAAGGCGGCTGCGGAAAGCAGGAACATGCTGTTTTTCATGGGGGAGTCCCGAATGGATGTTACAGTCGCCGCTGCCCTACCCTTGCCTTGTGACAGCCATGAATCCAGCCGGTGTAAGTTCTATGAAACCACGTCCGAATGTCGCGGCCCCTTGATTTCCGGCAGCGCGCCGCGACATCCTCGACACGGCAGCCTGCCGCGATATCCATGAAAGATCGCGGCCTTGCAGCAATCAACAGGGGACAGCCAGGACATCCCGGAATGACGCGCGCCCCTTTCTTCCTCCTGCCGACCTGCCGATGAATTCCCAAGACGACTGGATCATTTCGAGCCTGCTGGAGGACCTGGCGGCGCTGGCGCTGGCCAATGACCGGATCAGCATCGCGGATCTCGTCGAGGCCCTGGGCGCGCGCGGCTTCGGGCCGCTGCTGGTGATGCTGTCGGCCTTCCTGATCCTGCCGGTCGGAATGCTTCCCGGCCTGCCCGGGGTTGTGGCGATCTTCATGATTCTGATCGGCGGGCGGATGATGACCGGCGAGACCACGCTCTGGCTGCCCGCAAGGCTGCGGCGCGTGCATATCTCGGGCCATGTGCTGGCGGTGTCGGTCGCCCGCGCCCAGCCCGCCGCGCTCTGGCTGCGGCCACTGCTGACACCGCGGCTGGTCGCGCTGATCGAGGGCCGGATCGCGACCCGGCTGATCGCGCTGATCCTGATCGGAACGGGCGTGCTGATCTTCCTGCTGGGCTTCATCCCGGGCCTGCCCTTCGTGCTGTCGCTGCATGTGCTGATGCTGGGGCTCGCGCTCTCGACCCGGGACGGGCTGGTCGCCGCCCTGGCCTATGCGCTCATGGGCCCCGAGATCATCTTCATATGGCGTGTCTTCACCTGAGCTGCCGCACCATTGCGGGCATCGCCTGCCCTTCACCTTGACGAAAGCGCCGGTTTCCTCTATCGAGCCGCGAAATAGGATCTGACCGGCAATACGGCCGGTCTAGGCCGCGTGCGACAGGTGCGGCCATGATGCCGCAACTGAGCCAAGGACTTACATGACAACTTTTGCCGAACTGGGGCTCGACCCCAAGGTTCTATCCGCCGTCTCCGACGCAGGCTACACCGCGCCGACCCCGATCCAGGCCGGGGCCATTCCGCCCGCGCTCGAAGGCCGCGACGTTCTGGGCATCGCCCAGACCGGCACCGGCAAGACCGCCAGCTTCGTGCTGCCGATGATCACCCTGCTCGGCCGCGGCCGTGCCCGGGCCCGGATGCCGCGCAGCCTGGTGCTGGCACCGACCCGCGAGCTTGCCGCGCAATGCGCCGAGAATTTCGATATCTACGCCAAGAAGACCAAGCTGACCAAGGCGCTGTTGATCGGCGGCGTCAGCTTCAAGGAACAGGACGCGCTGATCGACAAGGGCGTCGACGTCCTGATCGCGACGCCCGGCCGCCTGCTCGACCATTTCGAGCGCGGCAAGCTGCTTTTGACCGGCGTCCAGATCATGGTGGTGGACGAGGCCGACCGGATGCTCGACATGGGCTTCATCCCCGATATCGAGCGCATCTTCCAGCTGACCCCCTTCACCCGGCAAACGCTGTTCTTCTCGGCCACCATGGCCCCCGAGATCGAGCGCGTGACCAACACCTTCCTGTCGGCCCCGGCCAAGATCGAGGTCGCCCGCCGCGCCAGCGCCGCCGAGAACATCGAGCAGGCGGTGATCTGCTACACCGCCTCGCGCAAGGACCGGCAGGCCAAGGAAAAGCGCGAATTGCTGCGGGCCCTGATCGAACGCGAGGGCGAGGGCTGCAAGAACGCCATCATCTTCTGCAACCGCAAGACCGAGGTTGACATCGTCGCCAAGTCGCTCAAGGCCCATGGCTATGACGCGGCGCCGATCCATGGCGATCTCGACCAGTCGCAGCGGACCCGGACGCTGGAATCCTTCCGCGATGGCAAGCTGCGCTTCCTGATCGCCTCGGATGTGGCCGCGCGCGGCCTCGACGTGCCCGCGGTGAGCCATGTCTTTAACTATGACGTGCCCTCTCATGCCGAGGATTACGTACACCGGATCGGCCGGACCGGCCGTGCCGGCCGCGATGGCAAGGCGCTGACGATCTGCGTCCCCTATGACGAGAAATGGCTGACCGCGATCGAGGATCTGGTCGAGAAGAAGATCCCGCGCGTCGAGAGCCCGCTCAAGAGCGGCGGCGAGGATCGGGGCAACCGCTCGCGCCGCAACAAGCGCCATGAGGGCGATGCCGAGGCCGCAGCCGCCCCGGAAGTCCAGGCCGCCCCGGCCAGTCCGGAACGCAGCGAGGAACCGCGCGAGAGCGCCCGGCCGCCGCGGAACGAGCGTCGCCCCGAACGGTCGGAACGGACCGAGCGTAGCGAAAGCCAGGACCGCAACAAGCCGCAGACCCGTCACCAGAGCCCGCGCCGCAGCGGCGGCCGCGGCCATCGCGACGAGCCGGTGGTGGGGATGGGCGATCACATGCCGGCTTTCCTGCTGCGCTCGTTCAAGCCCCGGACCGAGGCCGAACCGGCTACGGCCGATGAACCGGTGGAACAGGACGCCGAATGACGTCCTGACGGACATCGCCGCGCCGACAGGCGCGGCGGACCCGGACACGAAAAAAGGCGCCGCGCAGGCGCCTTTTTGATGTGCGGGAAACGGAAAGGGGCGCCCTAGCGGCGCCCTCCCCGCCTCAGGCGCTGAGCCGGCTGATCACCACGACCACCTCGGGCTTCTTGCCGATCTCACCCTGGGCGGTCTGGCGCACGATCCTGCGCATCGCTTCCTCGAGCTTGTCGTCATCGGCCAGGGTCTTGTCATCGGCCCGGCGCAGGAACTGGTCGAGATCCTCTTCGATCACCTCCGACAGCGCCGCGCGCGACCGCCCGGTCTCGGGCAGGCCGCTGAGATCGACCCAGGGCTCGCCCAGCGGTTCATCCTCCTCGTCGAGGATCGCGGTCACGACCACGAGCCCCCTCAGCGCCATCCGGATACGGTCGCGCACGATCCCGTCCAGCGCACCGATCTGCACCGCCCCGTCGAGATAGGTCCGGCCGGTCTCGATGAACTCGGCCGGTTGCGGCCGTTCGCCGGTCAGGTCGAGCATGGTCCCGTTGACCGCCACCACGGCCGGCAGGCCGTTCTCGGCGGCCAGCTTGACATGTTCGCGCAGGTGACGGTGTTCGCCATGCATCGGCACCACCATATCGGGCTTCATCAGAGTATGGATGCGCGACAGGTCCGGCCGGTTGGCATGCCCCGAGACATGGTAGAGATCGGTATCGTCCGACACCACATCCACGCCCATCTCGGACAGCGCGTTGATGATGCGGATCACCTCGCGCTCGTTTCCGGGAATGGTCTTCGACGAGAACAGGAACAGATCGCCCGCCGCCAGCGTCAGGCCCATATACTTGCCACGCGAAAGCTGGGCCGAGGCCGCGCGCCGTTCGCCCTGGCTGCCGGTCACGATCAGCATCACCTTGTCGCGGGGAAGATCGGAGGCCTCCTCGGGGCTGACGACCTTGGGAAAATCGGTCAGCACGCCGCTTTCGATACCCGCCTCGACCATCCGGCGCATCGCCCGGCCCAGCAGGCAGACCGACCGGCCCGCATCGCGCCCGGCCTCGGCCAGCGTCTTCAGCCGCGCGATGTTCGAGGCGAAGGTGGTGGCCACCACCATGCCCTCGGCGCGCTCGACCAGCTGGCGGATCGCCGGCCCCACCGTGGTTTCCGAGCGGCCCGGATTGGGCGAGAAGACATTGGTGGAATCGCAGGTCAGGACCTTGACCCCCTCGGCCGCGACCTCGCCCCAGAGAACGGGGTCGAACGGGTCGCCGACGATGGGCGTGCGGTCGAGCTTGAAATCGCCGGTATGGACGATCCGCCCGACCGGCGTGTCGATCACCAGCCCCGAGCTTTCCGGAATCGAATGCGAGACCGGCAGATAGGACACCTGGAACGGGCCCGCCTCGATCCGGTTTGGCCAGGGCTCGACGAAACGCACGGTTTCGGGGTCCTGGCCCTGATCCTCCATCTTCAGCCGGGCGAGGGTACCGGTGAAGGGCCGGGCATAGACCGGGGCCTTGAGCCGCGGCCAGAGATGGCCCAAAGCGCCGACATGGTCCTCATGGGCATGGGTGATGAAGATCGCCTCGAGCCGGTCGCGACGTTCCTCGAGCCAGGCCATGTCGGCGAAGATCAGATCGACGCCGGGGCTCGTCTCCATGTTGGGAAAGGTCACGCCCAGGTCGACGAGGATCAGACGCTCCTTCCCCGGAGCGCCATAGCCGTAGACATAGGCGTTCATGCCGATTTCCCCGGCGCCGCCGAGAGGAAGGTAGATCAGTCTGTTCTTGCTCATGTCGCCCCGTTTTCCTTGTTATAGGCGTGGATCACTGTCAGCCCGTGCATGGTCAGATCGTCCTCGATCCGGTCGAACAGGACATCGCCCTGCGCGAAGAGCGGCGCAAGCCCCCCGGTGCCGATAATCCGCATCGGCCGGTCGTATTCGGCCCGGATCCGGCCGCAGATCTCGCGCACCAGCCCGATATAGCCCCAGAAGACGCCCGATTGCATGCAGGTGATGGTGTTGGTTCCGATCACCCGCGTCGGCTGGGTCACGTCCACATGCGGCAGCGCCGCGGCCGCCATGTGCAGCGCCTCGAGGCTGAGATTGACCCCGGGCGCGATCACGCCGCCGACATAGGCGCCGTCATGGGCGACCACGTCGAAGGTGGTCGCTGTCCCGAAATCGACCAGGATCAGATCGCCGCCATGCCGGTCGAAGGCGCCGGCCGTATTGACCAGCCGGTCGGGGCCGACATTGGTGCCCAGATCGACCCGCGCCTCATGCGGCAGCAGGCATTCGGGCTTGCCCACCACCAGCGGCCGCAGCCCGAAGAACCGGTCGGTGAAGACCCGCAGATTGAACACCACCCGCGGCACCGTCGACGAGATGATCACATCCGCGATCTCGGGCTCGATGCCGTAGCGGTCGAGCAGGGTCGAGAACCAGACGTAATACTGATCGGCGGTGCGCGTGTGTTCGGTGGCGGTGCGCAGCGTGCAGAGAAACCGCGTGCCGTCCCAGAGCGAGAAGACCGTATTGGTATTGCCGCAATCGATGCAGAGAAGCATGGGGATCCCCCCGGTCAGAAGAACACGTCCGCAGCGGCAATCGCACGTCGGCCGCCCGGCGTCTCTATGACAAGCTGACCGTCCTCGTCCACCGTCAGGAACCGCCCCGAGACTTCCTCGGCGCCCATGCGCGCGGTGATGGTATCGCCAAGACGCGCCGCCCGCTCAAGCCAGGCCGATCGCAGCGGCCCGAAGCCGTTCTCGCGGAAGAACCGGTCCTGATGGTCGAAATGCTCGGCGAAGAAGGCGAGGAATTCAAGCGGATCGACGGGCTCTCCGATCTCTTCGGCCAGGGTCGCGGGCATCAGGGCGCGGGGCTCGATCATCGCCGCCTCGGGCAAGGCGTTGAGATTGACCCCGAGCCCGATCGCCAGCCGCCCGACCCCGGTCATCGTGCCCTCGGATTCAAGCAGGATGCCGGCCAGCTTGCCGCCGTTCAGCAACACGTCATTGGGCCATTTCAGCGTGATCGCGTCGCGGTCGTCGAGATAGGCCAGGCAGGTGGCGTAAAGCGCGAAGGAGGTCACGAAGGAATAAAGCGCCGCGGTCGCGGGCGGACATCCCGGCGCGAAGACAAGCGTCGCCGCCAGATTGCCCCCCGGGGCCCCCCAGGCCCGGCCCCGACGGCCGACGCCCGCCGTCTGACGGCGGGCGACGATCCAGGTCGGGCGGTCGAGGTCGCGCCGTCGGCGCGCCTCGGCCATGGTGCTGTCGACCTCATCGAGCAGGATCAGGTCATGTCCGGCCGGCCAGTGCCAGCCCTCGCCCTCAGTTGACAAGGGTCTGGGCCGCAGCGAGCGCAAGCCCCTCGACGCCGAACAGGTTCACGACGCCGAGGATCATCGCGAAGGAGGCGACCATCATGATGCCCCACAATACCGGCGGCATCGACCCGTCCAGCCTGCGGTCGCCCTCTTCGCCGAAATACATGTAGAAGACGATGCGCAGGTAGTAGAAGGCCGAGATAACCGAGGCGATCACGCCCGCCACCGCCAGCCAGACATAGCCCGCATCGACCGCCGCCCTGATGACGTAGAACTTGCCGAAGAAGCCCACGAAGGGCGGCACGCCCGCGAGGCTGAACATCAGCATCATCAGCGCCAGCGCCTTCAGCGGCTCGGAGGAGGCATACATGTTCAGGCTGCGGATGTCGGTGACCGGCTGGCCGTCCTTCTCCATGCCCATGATGAAGGCGAAGGTGCCGATGCTCATGGTGACATAGATCGCCATGTAGACCAGCATCGCCTGCACGCCGAGCGCGGTGCCCGCAACCAGCCCCATCAGCGCAAAGCCCATATGCGCGATCGAGGAATAGGCCATCAGCCGCTTGAAGTTGCGCTGGCCGATCCCGGCAAAGGCGCCGAGGAACATCGACAGCAGCGCCAGCACCGCCAGCACCTGCCCCCAGTCGCCGGTGACCGTGCCGAAGGCGTCGAACAGCACCCGCGCGAACAGCGCGATGGCGGCCATCTTCGGCGCCGTCGCAAAGAAGGCGGTCACCGGCGTCGGCGCGCCCTCGTAGACGTCCGGCGTCCACATGTGGAAGGGCACCGCCGAGATCTTGAAGGCCAGCCCGGTGATCATGAAGACCAGCCCGAACAGAAGCCCGACGCCGATCTGGCCGTCGCCGATCGAGGCGAGGATGCCCGAGAACAGCGTGGTCCCGGCATAGCCGTAGGTCAGCGAGGCGCCGTAAAGCAGAAGCCCCGAGGACAGCGCGCCCAGCACGAAGTATTTCAGCCCCGCCTCGGTCGAGCGGACATTGTCGCGCCGGATCGCGGCGACGACGTAAAGCGCCAGCGACTGCAGCTCGAGCCCCATGTAGAGCATCATCAGATCGCCCGCCGAGACCATCAGCATCATGCCGACGACACCCAGCGTGATCAGTACCGGGAATTCGAACAGCAGCGTCTTCTGGCGCCGCATGTAGTCCTGGCTCATCAGCATCACGAGTGCAGCAGAGGCCAGCACCACCACCTTGGCAAAGCGCGCGAAGCCGTCATCGATCAGCGCGCCGCCGAAGGCGGTTTCGGTCGGCCCGGCGGTCACGCCGATCCAGACCGCCAGCGCCAGCATCAGCGCCGAGGTGGTCCAGACCAGCACAGGTGCCGCCCTGTCCTTGCCGGTATAGACGGCCCCGACCAGTGCCAGCATCGCGTAGACCGAAAGGATGATTTCCGGCAGGACGACGGAAAGATCGTCAGAGATCATCTCGTTCCCCTCAGTTTCCGGCCAGCTGGGTCGAGACCGGGGTCTCGGCCAGTGCCGTCTGGTAGTTCGAAATAAGCGCCTCGACCGAGGGCCCGATGATGTCGGTCACCAAAGCCGGATAGACGCCCAGAAGCAGGGTCATCGCCACCAGCGGCGCGAAGATCGCCCGCTCGCGCAGGTTCATGTCGCTGATGGTCCGGAGCGATTCCTTGATCAGGTCGCCGAAGACCACCCGGCGATAGAGCCAGAGCGCATAGGATGCCGACAGGATCACGCCGGTCGCCGCGACCGCCGCCACCCAGGTATTGACCTGGAAGATGCCCGCCAGCGTCAGGAACTCGCCGATGAAGCCGCTGGTGCCCGGCAGGCCGACATTGGCCATGGTGAACAGCATGAAGATCAGCGCATAGGCCGGCATCCGGTTCACGAGCCCGCCATAGGCCTCGATCTCGCGGGTATGCATCCGGTCATAGATGACGCCGACGCAGAGGAACAGCGCGCCCGAGACGAAGCCGTGGCTCAGCATCTGGAAGATCGCCCCGTCGAGGCCCTGCCGGTTCGCCGCGAAGATCCCGATGGTCACGTAGCCCATATGGGCGACCGAGGAATAGGCGATCAGCTTCTTCATGTCCTTCTGCGCCAGGGCCACCAGCGAGGTGTAGACGATGGCGATGGCCGAGAGCCAGAAGACCAGCGGCGCCCAGATATCCGAGGCCACCGGGAACATCGGCAGGCTGAAGCGCAGGAAGCCGTAGCCCCCCATCTTCAGCATGATCGCCGCCAGCACCACCGAACCCGCCGTCGGCGCCTGCACGTGGGCGTCGGGCAGCCAGGTATGGACCGGCCACATCGGCATCTTGACCGCGAAGGAGGCGAAGAAGGCCAGCCACAGGAAGGTCTGCATGCCGCCGACCACGGTCTTGCCGCCGATCACGATGTCGCCCGCGCTGAACTGATGCGTCAGCAGGGTCGGGATGTCGGTGGTGCCGGCATCGATATACATCGCCAGCATCGCCACCAGCATCAGCACCGAGCCGAGGAAGGTGTAGAGGAAGAACTTGAAGGTGGCGTAGATCCGGTCCTTGCCGCCCCAGATGCCGATGATCAGGAACATCGGGATCAGGCCGCCTTCGAAGAACAGGTAGAACAGCACCAGATCCAGCGCGCAGAACACGCCGAGCATCAGCGTCTCGAGCACCAGGAAGGCGATCATGTATTCCTTGACCCGGTAGGTCACCGTCCAGCAGGCACCGATGGTGATCGGCATCAGGAAGGTGGTCAGCATCACGAACAGGACCGAGATGCCGTCGACGCCCATCTTGTAGCGCAGACCCAAGAGCCACGAACGATCCTCGACGAACTGGAAGCCGGGGTCCGAGGGCTCGAACTGGAACAGCACGAAGAGCGAGATCAGGAAGGTCGCCGTCGTCGCGATCAGCGCCACCCATTTCGCATTGGCCTGGTCCGAGGCGCTGTCGCCCTTGAGGAACACGCCCAGGATCAGCGCCGCGATCAGCGGGGTGAAGGTGATGATGGAAAGCAGGTTGTCCATTACTGGGCTCCCCCGGTCAGCGCCATCCAGGTGACGAGCACGGCGATGCCGATGACCATGGCGAAGGCATAGTGATAGACGTAGCCCGACTGCAGTCGGCCCGCGAGGCGGGTGAAGAAGGGCACGATGCCCATCGCCACCCCGTTGATGCCGCCATCGATGATGCCGCCATCGCCTCCTTTCCAGAGCGCCCGGCCGATATTGCGCGCGGGCTGGACGATGATCGCGTCATAAAGCTCGTCGAAATACCACTTGTTCAGCAGGAACAGGTAGAGCGGACGGGCCGCGCGCGCGGTCCGGGCCGGAAGCTCGGGCGAGCTGATATAGAACAGCCAGGCCACGGCGAAGCCTCCCAGCATCGCCAGGAAGGGCGAGGCCTTGACCCATTTCGGCGCCTCATGCGCATTTTCCATCGCGTGGTTGTCGGGCGCGGTATAGATCGCCCCCTGCCCCGGCAGCGCGGCCGCACCCTCGGCGGCGGTCCCGCCATGTTCGCCGGCCGCGGCAGCGACCTCATGCGAGGGCACGCCGTAGAACCGGTTCACCTTGTCATGGTCGCCGAAGAAGTCGCCGTACCACAGCATCCCCGCCAGCACCGCGCCGACGCTCAGCACACCCAGCGGAACCAGCATGGTCCAGGGGCTTTCATGGGCATGCTCATGCGCATGCTTGTCGCCCCGCGCCTTGCCGAAGAAGGTCAGGAAGATCAGCCGCCAGGAATAGAAGCTGGTGAAGGCCGCCGCGATCACGAGCATCCAGAAGGCCAGGTTGGCACCGCCGCCCCAGGCGCTCTCGATGATGGCATCCTTCGAGAGGAACCCTGCAAAGCCGATATGGGTCAGCGGAATGCCGACACCGGTGATCGCCAGCGTCCCGATCATCATCGCACCGAAGGTATAGGGGATCTTGGTCCTCAGACCGCCATAGTTCCGCATGTCCTGCTCGTGATGCATGGCATGGATGACCGAGCCCGCCCCGAGGAACAGCAGCGCCTTGAAGAAGGCATGGGTCAGCAGGTGGAACATCGCCGCCGAATAGACGCCGACGCCCGCGGCCACGAACATGTAGCCCAGCTGCGAACAGGTCGAATAGGCGATCACCCGCTTGATGTCGTTCTGCACAAGACCGATGGTCGCCGCGAAGAAGGCGGTCAGCGCGCCGATGAAGACGATCATCGCCTTGGCATCGGGTGCGAATTCCAGCACCGGCGACATCCGGCAGACGAGGAACACCCCGGCCGTGACCATGGTCGCGGCGTGGATCAGCGCCGAGACCGGGGTCGGCCCCTCCATCGCGTCGGGCAGCCAGGTATGCAGGAAAAGCTGCGCCGATTTCCCCATCGCGCCGATGAAGAGCAGCACGCCCACCACATTGGCCGCGCTCCAGCTGCCGCTCAGGAAGCTGAGCTGGGTCGTCGCCAGCTCGGGCGCCTTGTCGAAGATGTCGTCGAAGCTGACGCTGTCGAGCAGGAAGAACAGCGAGGCCATCGCCAGCAGGAAGCCGAAATCGCCGACCCGGTTGACCACGAAGGCCTTGATCGCCGCGGCATTGGCCGAGGGCTTGCGGTAATAGAACCCGATCAAGAGGTAGGAGGCGACGCCCACGCCCTCCCAGCCGAAGAACAGCTGCACGAGGTTGTCGGCCGTCACCAGCGCCAGCATGGTGAAGGTGAAGAAGGACAGATAGGCGAAGAAGCGCGGCTTGTAGCTTTCGCCCTCGCGCCATTCGGGATCATGCGCCATGTAGCCGAAGCTGTAGAGATGGACGAAGGCCGAGACCGTCGTCACCACGATCAGCATGATCGCGGTCAGCCGGTCGATCCGGATCGACCAGTCGGCCACCAGGCTGCCGCTGTCGATCCAGCGGAAGATCTCGACCTGGCGCATCTCGCCGTCGAAGCCCGTGAACACGACCCAGGAGAACAGCATCGACAGGAACACCATCGCCGTGGTGATCCACATCGCGGCCTTCTCGCCGAACATCCGGTAGCCGAAGCCGCACAGAAGCGCGCCGATCAGCGGGGCGAAGAGGATGATCTTTTCCATGAGCCCCTAGCCTTTCATCACGTTGACATCGTCGACCGCGATCGACCCGCGGTTGCGGTAGAAGCAAACCAGGATGGCAAGCCCGATGGCGGCTTCGGCAGCAGCGACGGTCAGCACGAACATGGTGAAGATCTGGCCGACCAGATCGCCCAGATAGGCCGAGAAGGCGACAAGGTTGATATTGACCGACAAGAGCATCAGCTCGATCGACATCAGGATGACGATCACGTTCTTGCGGTTCACGAAGATCCCGAAGATGGCGATGACGAACAACGCCGCGGCCACCGTCAGGTAATGTTCCAGTCCGATCATTCCGTTCCTCCGGGCCGTCCGCCCGCTAGTCCCTTGCGTTCCGGGGTTGCGGGGCCTGTCACAGGCCCTGCCCCGGTTTCACGTCCTTCAGCTCCATCGCCTTCGCCGGATCGCGATACATCTGCGCCAGCACGTTCTGGCGTTTGACATTGGGCCGGTGGCGCAGGGTCAGCACGATGGCACCGACCATCGCGACCAGCAGCACCAGCCCCGCGGCCTGGAAGAGATGGATGTAGTCGACATAGATGAGCTGTCCGATCGCCAGCGTGTTGTGGATCTCGGCCGGGTCCGGCGTCGGCGCGCCACGCAGCGCCGCGGCCCCGTCCGCGCTTTTCCAGGCCCCGTAGACCAGGACCAGCTGGGCCAGGAAAACCGCCCCGATCAGCCCCGCGATGGGGAAATAGGCCGCCATCTTCGCCTTGAGCTCGGTGAAATCGACATCGAGCATCATCACCACGAAGAGGAACAGGACCGCGACCGCGCCGACATAGACGATGACCATCAGCATCGCCACGAATTCGGCCCCCAGCAGAACGAAAAGCCCGGCCGAGCTGAGAAAGGCCAGGATCAGCCACAGCACCGAATGCACGGGGTTGCGCGCCAGGACCACGAACAGGCCCGAGACCACGGTCACCACAGAAAACGCATAGAACGCGAATTCACCCAGGGTCATTTGCCCGTCTCCTCGTCCGTTTCGTCGAATACCGTCTGCGCCAGGTCCAGCGCCCGGCTCATGGCGGGAATGCCGCCCAGCATCGCCATCTGGTAGATCACCTCGGCGATCTCGCGTTCCGTCGCCCCGGCCTCGAGCGCATGGCGCACGGCGATCTTGAACTGGGCATCGGCCTGCGCGCCCAGGACCGTCAGCCCCGCGACCACGACCAGAAGCCGGGTCTTGCTGTCCAGCCCGTCGGGGTTGAACGTGTTGCCCCACATCATGTCCATGAAATCCTTGGGCATGGTCGGGATCAGCTTGTCGAACCCGTGCACCTGGAAGCTTTCCAGCGCCGGGTTGAAGGTGCGGGCCATCTTGTGGCTCTGCTCCAGCATCTGTTCGAAGAGTTTGGCGTATCCGCTCATCTGTAGGGCGCATCCAGTTCGAGGTTGCGGGCGATCTCGGCCTCCCAGCGGTCGCCATTCTCAAGCAGTTTCTGCTTGTCGTAGAACAGCTCCTCGCGGGTCTCGGTCGCGAATTCGAAATTCGGGCCCTCGACGATGGCATCGACCGGGCAGGCCTCCTGGCAGAAGCCGCAATAGATGCATTTGGTCATGTCGATGTCGTAGCGCGTGGTCCGGCGCGAGCCGTCCTCGCGGGGTTCGGCATCGATGGTGATGGCCTGGGCCGGGCAGATCGCCTCGCAGAGCTTGCAGGCGATGCAGCGTTCCTCGCCCGAGGGATAGCGCCGGAGCGCATGCTCGCCGCGGAACCGCGGGCTGAGCGGCCCCTTTTCATGCGGATAGCTCAGCGTGGCCTTCGGCGCGAAGAAATATTTCATCCCGAGCCTGAAGCCCTGAAGGAAATCCATGAGCAGGAAGTACTTGCCCGCCCTTTGCCAGTCGATTGCAGCCATGTCAGCCTCCCACTGCCCAGCGGGCATAGGCGCCGCCGAACAGCTCGAATTGTGCGAAGAAGGCCACCGCGACGACCCAGATCAGCGACATCGGCAGGAACACCTTCCAGCCCAGCCGCATCAGCTGGTCGTAGCGGTAGCGGGGCACGATGGCCTTGACCATCGCGAAGAGGAAGAAGAACACCGCCATCTTGCCGACCATCCAGATCGCGCCGTCGGGCAGGCCCGGGACGGGCGACAGCCAGCCGCCGAAGAACAGGATGCTCATCAGCGCGCACATCAGGAACATCGCGATATATTCGCAGGCCATGAACAGCAGGAAGGGCGTCGAGCCGTATTCCACCTGATAGCCGGCAACGAGTTCGGATTCGGCCTCGGGCAGGTCGAAGGGCGGGCGGTTGGTCTCGGCCAGCGCCGAGATGAAGAACAGGAACACCATCGGGAAATGCGGCAGCCAGTACCAGGACAGGAAGCCGAACCGCCCGTCCTGCGCCGCAACGATGTCACCGAAGTTCAGCGAGCCGGTCGAGAGGATGACGCCGATGATGATCAGCCCGATCGACACCTCGTAGGAGATCATCTGCGCCGCCGAGCGCAGCGAGCCGAGGAAGGCGTATTTCGAGTTCGAGGCCCAGCCGCCCATGATCACGCCGTAGACCTCGAGAGACGAGATCGCGAGGATGTACAGGACGGCGACATTGATGTCGGCCATCACCAGCCGGTCCGAGAACGGGATCACCGCCCAGCAGAGCAGCGGCATCACGAAGGCGATCAGCGGCGCGATCAGGAAGACCGGCCGGTCCGCCCCCGCCGGTATGATCACCTCCTTGACCACGTATTTCAGGGCGTCGGCGACGGTCTGCAGCAGCCCGAACACCCCCACCACGTTGGGCCCGCGCCGCATCTGCACCGCCGCCCAGATCTTCCGGTCGCCATAGACCAGGAACAGCAGCGAGATCATCACGAAGGCAATGACCATCAGGCCATGTCCCATGATCGTCAGCGCCAGCCCAATGCCGGTATCCATGAAGTCAGCCATCTCGCCTCGTCATTCCTCAGACCGTCGGTATGCCCCGCGTGGCGCAGTCCCGTATTTCCTGCCGGGCATCGACCCGGCTGACGCCTCGCGGAAACGTCCTTGTCATCATGTAGACCGCGTCCGCCGTCCAGACGCCGCCCCCTTCCCGGCCAAGCGTCGTGCGCAGATGGCGCGCGAAGCCGTAGCCGTTGTCGAGCGCATGCCGCGCAACCGCGCAGCGCCCGTAATCGTCGAGCCCCCCGACCCCGTCCGGGGCGCGCATCCGCAGCGCCACCTCGACCAGGCCGTCCTTCAGCGCCACCGTCTCGGCGCCGAGATAGGCGGGCGTGCGGCCCGGGGCGCTGGCACCGGGCAAGGGCGAACAGCCCGCCGCGCTGCCGGTCGCAACCGCGAGGGCCAGCCCCGCCATATGCCGCGCGCCCCTGGCCACCCCTATTCGGCCGCCATCGGCGCCGCGCGCCGGGCCTTGGCATTGGCCGACAGCTCGGCCATCAGCGCCGAGGCCCGCGCGATCGGGTTGGTCAGGTAGAAATCCCTGACCGCATAGCGGAACTCGGCCCGGCCCGGCTCGGCCAGGTCCAGCGGCCGCCAGGGATTCTCGATCACCTCGTCGACCAGCCGGAAATCGGGATGCGCCTCGGTCAGCTTGCGCCGCAGCTGGGTCAGGCTGTCGAAGGGCAACCTGGCCTCAAGCTCGGCCGACAGCGCCCGCAGGATCGCCCAGTTCTCCTTGGCCTCGCCCGGCGGGAAGCCCGCGCGAACCGCCAGTTGCGGCCGGCCCTCGGTATTGACGAACAGCCCGGCCTCTTCGGTATAGGCCGCGCCGGGCAGGATCACGTCGGCACGATGCGCGCCGCGATCGCCATGGCTGCCCTGATAGATCACGAAGGGCCCGGCGCCGATCTCGACCTCGTCGGCCCCGAGATTGTAGATCACCTCGGCGTCGCCGGTCGCGGCCTCGATGCCGCCTTCGGCCACGGCGCCCAGATCCATCGCGCCGACGCGCGAGGCGGCGCTGTGCAGCACCAGAAGCCCCCCGCCCAGCCGCCCGGCCAGCGCCATCGCCTGGCTGAGGACGGCTTCGCCATCGGCCTCGGTCAGGGCCCCCTGCCCGACGATCACCAGAGCGTTCTCAGTCTTTTCGGCCGAACCCGCCAGCCGGACCAGCGCGGCACGGTCGGCGCCTTCCTCGATCACGTCATAGGTCAGGTCAACGGCAGGGCCGACCCGATGCACGGCCGCGCCATGCATCCAGGCCTTGCGGATGCGGGCGTTCAGAACCGGGGCCTCGGCACGCGGATTGCTGCCGATCAGGTAGATCTGGCGGGCGCTGTCGATATCCTCGATCGCCGCGGTCCCGACATAGGCCGACCGGTTGCCCGCGGGCAGCCGGGCGCCGTCGGTCCGGCATTCGACCGTGCCGCCCAGACCCTCGACCAGGGATTTCAGCGCGAAGATTGCCTCGACCGGGGCCAGATCGCCGATCAGCCCGGTCACCTTGCGGCCGGTCATGGCGGCGGCAGCGGCGCGCAGCGCCTCGGCCCAGCTCGCCGGACGCAGCTTGCCGTTCTCGCGGATATAGGGCCGGTCGAGACGCTGGCGTTTCAGCCCGTCCCAGACGAAGCGGGTCTTGTCCGAGATCCATTCCTCGTTCACGCCGTCATGGTTGCGAGGCAGGATCCGCATCACTTCGCGGCCCTTGGTATCGACCCGGATATTCGAGCCGAGCGCATCCATCACGTCGATGGTTTCGGTCTTGGTCAGTTCCCAGGGCCGGGCGGTGAAGGCATAGGGCTTCGAGGTCAGCGCGCCGACCGGGCAAAGATCGATGATGTTGCCCTGCAGCTCGCTGTCCAGCGTCTGGCCCAGATAGGAGGTGATCTCGGCATCCTCGCCGCGGCCGGTCTGGCCCATCTGGGTGATCCCCGCCACCTCGGTGGTGAAGCGCACGCAGCGGGTGCAGGAGATACAGCGGGTCATGCAGGTACCGACCAGCGGGCCCAGATCGGGGTCGATCGAGGCGCGCTTGGGCTCGCGATAGCGGCTGAAATCGACGCCATAGGCCATCGCCTGGTCCTGCAGGTCGCATTCGCCGCCCTGGTCGCAGATCGGGCAGTCGAGCGGGTGGTTGATGAGCAGGAACTCCATCACCCCTTCGCGGGCCTTTTTCACCATGGGCGAATTGGTCTTCACGACCGGCGGCGCGCCTTCGGGGCCGGGGCGCAGGTCCTTGACCTGCATCGCGCAGGAGGCGGCGGGCTTGGGCGGGCCGCCGACGATCTCGACCAGGCACATCCGGCAGTTGCCGGCGATGGAGAGGCGCTCATGGTAGCAGAAGCGCGGGATCTCGATCCCGGCGACTTCGCAGGCCTGAAGCACCGTCATGGCCGGGTCGACCTCGATCTCGGTGCCGTCGATGATGATCTTGCGTAGCTCTGCCATGCTCTTGCCTTGTCGCTTGCTGCGTCGTCCCGCCCCGATCCGGCGGGGCACGCGTCCTAGATCCCGGATCGGGCGCGCCCGGCGCCCGTCCCTGCCGCAGGCGCGGCCCGCCCGGCCGCCCTCCCGTCTGTTCCTGCCCGCGCCGTCATCACTGGCGCGCCCTCAGAAGACGGCCGATCTCGGTCCGGGACCGGATCTCGGCCAGGCCCACGGGGCAATAGCTCTGGGGCTCGTCGAGCCGCACGCCGCGGGCCGTGAGCCAGTTGCGGGCGGCGGTCTCGACCCGGGCCTTTTCGGCCTTGTCCTCGACGAAGGCACGGATCTCGGCATCCGGATAGCCAAGCCGCGTGGCCTTCGATTTGAGCCGCTGCATATAGCCGAAAGCGGTCAGCATACGCGCCCCGATCGTGGGGCATTTCTTGCGGATCATGTCGGCGGTCGCGATCACCTGCAGCCCCCGGACGATCTCGGTCTGCTCGCCAAGCGCCGGACGCGGCTCGGCGCCCGCGGCCGAAACCGTGGCGGCAAGACCAAGCCCGGCGGCAAAAGCCGCGGCCCGTCCCAGGGGCGATATGACCGCCGTCAAGCTCACTCGGCGGCCACGGCGCTGGTGCGGCCGGTCTTGCGGGCGCGGATCCGGTCCTCGATTTCATCGCGGAAATGCCGGATCAGGCCCTGGATCGGCCAGGCCGCGGCATCGCCGAGCGCACAGATGGTGTGGCCCTCGACCTGTCTGGTCACGTCGAAGAGCATGTCGATCTCTTCGATCTCGGCCTCGCCGCGCACCAGCCGGTCCATCACCCGCATCATCCAGCCGGTGCCTTCGCGGCAGGGCGTGCACTGGCCGCAGCTTTCATGCTTGTAGAAAGAGGCCAGCCGCCAGATCGCCTTGATGACATCGGTCGACTGATCCATCACGATCACCGCCGCGGTGCCGAGGCCCGATTTCTGCTCGCGCAGCCAGTCGAAATCCATCACCGCGTCTTCGCAGATCTGCGCCGGCAGAAGCGGCACCGACGAGCCGCCCGGGATCACCGCCTTGAGGTTTTCCCAGCCGCCGCGCACCCCGCCGCAATGGCGGTCGAGCAACTCGCGCAGGCCGATCGACATGCTTTCCTCGACCACGCAGGGCCGGTTCACATGGCCCGAGATCGCGAACAGCTTGGTGCCGGCATTGTTCGGGCGGCCGAAAGACGAGAACCAGTCGCCGCCGCGGCGCAGGATGGTCGGCACCACCGCGATCGATTCCACGTTGTTGACCGTGGTCGGGCAGCCGTAAAGCCCGGCGCCCGCCGGGAATGGCGGTTTCATCCGCGGCATGCCCTTCTTGCCCTCGAGGCTTTCCAGAAGCGCGGTTTCCTCGCCGCAGATATAGGCGCCCGCGCCATGGGCCAGGTAAAGATCGAAATCCCAGCCGGTCTTGGCGGCGTTCCGCCCCAGAAGCCCGGCATCATAGGCCTCGTCGATGGCCGCCTGCAACGCCTCGCGCTCGCGGATATATTCGCCGCGGATGTAGATGTAGCAGGCATGGGCCTGCATCGCGAAAGAGGCGATCAGCGCGCCCTCGATCAGCGTATGCGGGTCATGCCGCATGATCTCGCGGTCCTTGCAGGTGCCCGGCTCGGACTCGTCGGCATTGATGACAAGGTAGTGCGGCCTTCCGTCACTTTCCTTCGGCATGAAGGACCATTTAAGCCCGGTAGGGAAACCCGCCCCGCCACGGCCGCGCAAACCGGATTTCTTCATCTCGTCGATGATCCAGTCCCGGCCCTTGGCGATGATCTGAGCCGTGCCGTCCCAATGTCCGCGGGCGCGCGCGCCGGAAAGTGTGCGGTCGGACATCCCGTAAAGATTGGTAAAGATCCGATCCTGATCCGTCAGCATGGTTCGTCCCCGCTGTGTTGTCCTGACGCGGCCTCGCGGCCTGCTGGGTCTTGGCGCGTCCGGCAGGCAGGCATGGCCGCCCGCCGGGCACAATCGCATCGTCTGTGCAGGAGGGGAAGTCCGCGCCGCCAGGCGGCGTCGGGTCCTCCCTGCCCTGCAGGCTCAGCCTTCCTTGGCCAGAGCCCTGGCCTGTGCCACCCAGTCATCCCGGCTGACACGGCCCTTGAAGCCTTCCAGGTTCTCATCCATCCAGGCCACGTCCGCGGCCGTCCAGGATGCGATCTGATCGTAGTGGTAGATCCCCAGATCGTTCACCTGTTTTTCCAGTTTCGGACCGACGCCCTTGATCTTCTTCAGGTCGTCGGCACCACCGGCCCGAGGAGCCGACAGCGCGGCAGGACCGTTCCCCACCTTTTCTTGGGCGGCAGTGGGCGCCGCCTCAGGCTTTGGGGACGAGGTCTCCGCGGCGTCGGCCTTCGGCGCAACACGGGCCGCAGGAGCGGCGGCCGCCTTCGGCGTCGATCTCGGCACGGTCGGGGCCACTTTCGGACCGCCGGGCTTCGGACGGTTCGGGACCACGATCGCCGCATTGGCATCGCGATAGGGCTTCATGGCGGCCATGGCCTCGCGCTTCTTGGCCACCATCGCCGAGAATTCGGCGTCGGTATGGCAGAAGGCCCAGGTCAGGACAACGCCGGCGACCACGAAGGTGCCGAAGCCGCCGACAAAGGCGCCCAGAGCCCAGAGGCCGACACCATAGCCGATGGTGGCCACGGTCAGACCGCAAAGCGCGGCGACCAGCCACCAGAAGATGGCAAACTTGAATCTTGCTTCTGTGCGAGAAATGTTCATGCGTTCTCTCCGCTACGACGGTTGTTCTCCGACGCCATTTGTAACGCTTTAACTTCCGTCTGTCTTGACGTCTTCCGCCGCAGCCCCCGCGCCCTGCCAGGGCGTCAAAAGAGGCACTTCGGTCCCGTCAATCCGCTTGATACCGTCGCCGACCGCCAGAGCCCGCGCGACCGACGCATTATGCGCGTTGGCCTTCTCGCCATCGGCCAGGCTGGAAAGCCCGCCCTTGGGTTCCGAGGCAAAGCGGCCGTTCTGCGGCCCCGGCACCGGAACCTCGCCGCGCGCCAGCGTGTCGAGGATCGCACCAAGGCTCTCGGCGGTGAGATCCTCGTAATAATCCTTGCCGACCTGGATCATCGGCGCGTTCGAGCAGGCCCCGAGGCATTCGACCTCTTCCCAGCTGAACCGGCCATCGGCCGAGAGCATATGCGGCTCGGGCGCGATCTTTTCCTTGCAGACCGAGATCAGGTCCTCGGCGCCGCAGATCAGACAGGAAGTCGTGCCGCAGACCTGCACATGCGCGACCGAGCCCACCGGGGAAAGCTGGAACATGAAGTAGAAGGTCGCGACCTCAAGCACGCGGATATAGGCCATGCCCAGCATGTCGGCGACATATTCGATCGCCGGACGGGTCAGCCAGCCTTCCTGCTCCTGCGCGCGCCACAGAAGCGGGATCACGGCCGAGGCCTGGCGTCCTTCGGGATATTTCGTCAGCTGCGCCTCGGCCCATTTGCGGTTCTCGGGCGTGAAGGCGAAACTGTCGGGCTGCTCGGGGTGAAGGCGTCTCAGCATCGGTCGGAAAACTCTTCGAAAGCTTGGGGTTGGGCGGCGCGTGTCATCTGTCGACCTCGCCGAACACGATGTCGAGCGTGCCGATGATCGCCGCCACGTCGGCCAGCATGTGGCCCTTCGAGACAAAGTCCATCGCCTGCATGTGCAGGAAGCCCGGCGCGCGCAGCTTGGCGCGGTAGGGCTTGTTGGTGCCGTCGGCCACCATGTAGACGCCGAATTCGCCCTTCGGCGCCTCGACCGCGGCATAGACCTCGCCCGCGGGCACGTGGAACCCTTCGGTGTAAAGCTTGAAGTGATGGATCAGGGCTTCCATCGAGGTCTTCATGTCGCCGCGCTTCGGCGGCGTGATCTTGCCGCGCGCCAGCACCTCGCCCGGCTCCTTGCGCAGCTTGGCGCAGGCCTGGCGGATGATCCGGGTCGACTGCCGGATCTCTTCCATGCGCACCAGATAGCGGTCGTAACAATCGCCGTTCTTGCCCACCGGGATCTCGAAGTCGAACTCGTCATAGCATTCATAGGGCTGCGAGCGGCGCAGATCCCAGGCCAGCCCCGAGCCGCGCACCATCACGCCCGAGAAGCCCCAGTCGAGAATGTCCTGTTCGGTGACGACACCGATATCGACATTGCGCTGCTTGAAGATCCGGTTCTCGGTCAGGAGGCCGTTGATATCGTCGACCACGCGGGGGAAGGCCTCGGCCCAGGCGTCGATATCCTCGATCAGCTGCGGCGTCAGGTCCTGATGCACGCCGCCGGGCCGGAAATAGGCGGCGTGAAGCCGCGCCCCGCAGGCCCGCTCGTAGAACACCATCAGCTTCTCGCGTTCCTCGAAGCCCCAGAGCGGCGGCGTCAGCGCCCCCACATCCATGGCCTGCGTGGTGACGTTCAGCAAGTGGTTCAGCACCCGGCCGATTTCCGAGAACAGCACCCGGATCAGCTGCGCCCGGCGCGGCACCTCGGTGCCGGTCAGCTTCTCGACGGCCAGACACCAGGCATGTTCCTGGTTCATCGGCGCGACATAGTCGAGCCGGTCGAGATAGGGCAGGTTCTGCAGGTAGGTGCGGCTTTCCATCAGCTTCTCGGTGCCGCGGTGAAGCAGCCCGATATGCGGGTCGGCGCGCTCGACGATCTCGCCGTCAAGTTCCAGCACAAGCCGGAGAACCCCGTGCGCCGCAGGGTGTTGCGGGCCGAAGTTGATGTTGAAGTTGCGGATCTTCTGTTCGCCGGTCCGCACGTCCTGGAAGGCGTTGTCCTTCATCTCAGACCTCCGTCCGGGTGGCCGCGCCAGCCCCGGACATCTGTTGCCGCGCCGGCCGGAAAGCGGCCGCGCGATCGTCGTTGCCGCCGGAACGGGCGATGGCGGGGATGCAGCAGAACCGTTCCATCACGCCTTCGCCTTCTCGTCGCCGGGCAGGATATAATCGGCCCCTTCCCAGGGCGACATGAAGTCGAACTGGCGGAATTCCTGCACCAGGTTCACCGGCTCGTAGACCACGCGCTTCTGCGCCTCGTCATAGCGGACCTCGGTATAGCCGGTGGTCGGGAAATCCTTGCGCAGCGGATGGCCGCGGAAGCCGTAATCGGTCAGCAGCCGACGCAGATCGGGATGGCCCGAGAAGATGATGCCGAACATGTCGAACACCTCGCGCTCGAACCAGTTGGCCGAGGGGTGCACGGACACGATCGAGGGAATCATCTCGTCCTCGCGCAGCGCGCAGCGGATGCGGATCCGCTGGTTCTGATACATCGACAGGAAGTGATAGACGACGACGAAGCGCGCCTCGCGCTCGGGATGATCGACGGCGGTGATGTCGACCAGCGACGAGAACCGGCAGCCCGCATCCGAGCGCAGGAATTCGGTGAAGGCGACGATCGCGGCGGGTGCGGCGTCGATATTGAGCTCGCGATGCGCGACCTCCCAGCCGATCACGCAATCGGGGCGCTTGGCCGCGATCAGGGCGCCGAGTTCTTTCAGCGACTCATCCATGGCTTACCTCACGATGGTCCCGGTGCGGCGGATCTTGCGCTGAAGCTGCAACAATCCGTAAAGCAGGGCTTCGGCCGTGGGCGGACAGCCCGGCACGTAGATGTCGACCGGCACGATCCGGTCGCAGCCGCGCACCACCGAATAGGAATAGTGGTAATAGCCGCCGCCATTGGCGCAGGACCCCATCGAGATCACATAACGCGGCTCGGGCATCTGGTCGTAGACCTTGCGCAGCGCCGGCGCCATCTTGTTGGTCAGCGTGCCCGCCACGATCATCAGGTCGGACTGGCGCGGACTGGCGCGCGGCGCGGTGCCGAAGCGTTCCAGATCGTAGCGCGGCATCGAAACCTGCATCATCTCGATAGCGCAGCAGGCAAGACCGAAGGTCATCCAGTGCAGGCTGCCGGTGCGCGCCCAGTTGATGATGTCAGCCGTAGAGGTCACGAGGAAACCCCGGTCCTGCAGCTCGGCATTCAGCGCCTGGGTGGCCACCTCGCGGTCGCCCCCAGCAGTATTGGGGCCGGTCATCACGCCCATTCGAGCGCCCCTTTCTTCCATTCATAGGCAAAGCCGATCGTGAGAACGGCGAGAAAAACCATCATCGACCAGAACCCGACAAGACCGATGGTGCCGAAAGCGACGGCCCAAGGGAAGAGAAATGCAATCTCGAGGTCAAAGATGATGAAAAGGATCGCCACGAGGTAGAACCGGACATCGAAGGTCATCCGCGCATCGTCGAAGGCGTTGAAGCCGCATTCATAGGCCGAGAGCTTCTCGGGATCGGGGTGGCGAACTGCCACGATCACCGCCGAGAGCATCAGGATAAGCCCCAGCGCAATGGACATGCCGAAGAATATAGCAATGGGAAGGTAGTTGCTCAGGAGCTGGTCCACCTCGGTCTCCCTATCTTGCCGCGCGCGGCCCGGTGCCGCGCGCACTGGTTTTCCGACCGTGACGTTAGTCGGGGCCGCGGCAGGGGGTCAACAGGCCCGCCCCGCGATCCGCGCCCCTCTGTTACAGCGCCGCGGCAGAAATGTATACAGTCGTGCGCATTGAAAATGCCGCGCCTCGGCTTTTGCCGCCAAAGATCTGTAAAATCTTAGTTTTCTGACGGCTCAGAGCCCGAAAACGGGGCGTTTCAGGGCTCGGCCGGGGCGCTCCAGGCCGGTTTGCGGCGGGCAAAGAAGGCCGCGATTCCCTCGGCAGCCTCCTCGGTTTCCCAGGCTGCGACAAGGCGCGCAATGCTCGCTTCGATCTCTGCCTCGCCGATCCGCGGCCCGAGGCTCAGCACCTGCGCCTTGGCCCGCGCGACCGCGCCCGGGGCGCAGGCCAGATAGGGCGCGACCTCGGCCTCGACGGCGGCCTCCAGCGACTCGCCGGGCACCGCGCGCGCCAGCAGGCCGAGCGACACCGCCTCGGCCGCGTCGAAGCGCCGCCCCGACATGAATACCCGCCTGGCACCGGCCTCGCCCAGCCGCGCCACGACATAGGGGCCGATGGTGGCGGGAATCAGCCCCAGCCGGGTTTCGGTCAGGGCGAAACGCGCGGTCTCGACCCCGACAGCCACATCGCAGACCGAGATCAGTCCGATGCCACCGCCGAAGGCCTGGCCCTGGACCCGGCCGATCAGCGGCTTGGGCATCTCGTTCAGCGCGCGCAGCATGGTCGCAAGCTTGCGCGCCTCGGCCGCGCGGGTCGCGGCATCGGCCTGCATCTGTGCCGTCATCCATGCCAGATCGCCGCCGGCGCAGAAGCTTTCGCCCGCCCCGGTCAGCACCACCGCGCGCACCGCCGGATCGGCACCGAGCCGCCGCGCGGCCTCGTCGAGCCCCGCGATCAGATCTGCCGACAACGCATTATGCTTGTCCTCGCGCCGCAACGTGACCCGTGCCACGCCGCGCGCATCGATCCCGATCTCCAGATCATCCTGCATGTCGCTCCTCCCGATGCCTTCCCGGCCTCTGCGACCCTAGCCGCGCCCGGCGCCGCGGCCAAGCGCCCGGAGCCCCGCCGATGCGGCCTTGAAACGGCGCCCCGGCTCGGGCAGCTAGGGGCATGGCCAAACCGACAACCGTCTTCACCTGCACCGCCTGCGGCGCGACCCAGAACAAATGGTCCGGGCGCTGCGACGCCTGCGGCGCCTGGAACACCATCACCGAGGATGCGCCGCTAAGCGCGGGCCCGGCCTCGAAATCCCTGGGCGCCGCGCGCGGACGGCGGCTGGCGCTCAGCGATCTGGCGACCTCCGAGCCCGAACCGCCCCGCGCCGCCTCGGGGCTGAGCGAGTTCGACCGGGTGCTGGGCGGCGGGCTGGTCCCGGCCTCGGCGATTCTGGTCGGCGGCGATCCCGGCATCGGCAAGTCGACGCTTCTGTTGCAAGCCGCCGCCGCCTTCGCCAATCAGGGGCTCAAATGCCTCTATATCTCGGGCGAGGAAGCCGGCGCCCAGGTCCGGATGCGGGCGCGCCGGCTGGGGCTGGCCGAGGCGCCGGTGAAGCTGGCCACCGAAACCGACCTTCGCGCGATCCTGACCACGCTCGAGGCCGAAAAGCCCGATCTGGCGATTCTCGATTCGATCCAGACCCTCTGGGCCGACATGGTCGACAGCGCGCCGGGCTCTGTCGCGCAGGTGCGCGCTTCGGCGCATGAGCTGACCGTCTTCGCCAAGCGCCACGGCACCGCGGTGATGCTGGTCGGCCATGTCACCAAGGAGGGCCAGATCGCGGGCCCGCGCGTGGTCGAGCACATGGTCGACACCGTGCTGTATTTCGAGGGCGAGCGCGGCCACCAGTTCCGGATCCTGCGCAGCGTCAAGAACCGCTTCGGCCCGGCCGACGAGATCGGCGTCTTCGAGATGACCGGCGGCGGGCTTGCCGAGGTCGCGAACCCCTCGGCGCTGTTTCTGTCCCAACGCGGCACCCCTGCCCCCGGCGCCGCCGTCTTCGCGGGGATCGAGGGCACGCGGCCCGTTCTGACCGAAATCCAGGCGCTGGTCGCGCCCTCGCCGCTGGGTACGCCGAGACGGAGCGCCGTCGGGCTCGATGCCGGGCGGCTCTCGACCACGCTCGCGGTGCTCGAGGCGCGCTGCGGCATCCCCTTTGCGGGCTTCGATGTCTATCTGAACGTGGCCGGCGGGCTGAAGGTGACCGAACCCGCCGCCGATCTGGCGGTCGCGGCCGCGCTGCTATCGGCCCGCGAGGATGTGGCATTGCCGCCAGACTGCGTTCTTTTCGGCGAAATTTCCCTGTCCGGGGCATTGCGTCCGGTGGCCCAGACCGAAAACCGGTTGAAAGAGGCGCTGAAACTTGGTTTTTCCAGCGCCATCGCGCCCGAACGCAGCAAGCTCGGCGCACCCGGCGGCATGAAGGTCCGGCAGATGCCCGACCTGACCGCCTTCGTCGGGGAAATTTTCGGCGCCGGTTAGCCCGAGGAGGGACGAGTCCATGGAGTCATTCACCGTCGTTGACGGCATTGTTGCCGCCGTGATCCTGGTCTCGGCCATTCTCGCCTATTCCCGGGGGATGGTGCGCGAGATCATGGCCATCGCGGGCTGGATCATCGCCGCGATCATGGCCTTCACCTTCGCACCGCAGGCCGAGCCGCTAGTGCGCGAGATCCCCTACCTGGGCGATTTCATCGGCAGTTCCTGCGAGATCTCGATCATGGCCTCCTTCGCGGCGGTCTTCGCGGTGGCGCTGGTGATCGTGTCGCTGTTCACGCCGCTCCTGTCCTCGATGATCCAGGGCTCGGTGCTGGGGGGCGTCGACCAGAGCCTCGGCTTTCTGTTCGGCGCGGCGCGCGGCGCGCTGCTGGTGGCAGTCGCCTTCTTCGTCTACGGCATGGTGATCACCGATCACAGCTTCCCCGCAGTCGAGAATTCGCGCTCCTCGGCGGTCTTCGCCTCGCTGACCGCCAAGATCGCCGAGACCGACCCCGAACAGGCGCTGGGCTGGCTGACCACCCAATACGAACAGCTCGTGGGCACCTGCGGCGCGCCGCAGTAAGCCCCCGTCGCGCTCTTGCGCCCCCGGCCCTGCCAGAGTCGCGGGGCCGTGAAGCCTTGTTCATGATCCTTTCGTGACACCGCGCGCCGGAGCGACTAGAGAGAGCCCAACTTCCTCAGTCGGATTCGGAGCCCCGCTGCCCATGCGCCCGCATTCCCCCCGTACCATGCCGCCTTCGCATCCCTTCGACGATGACAAGCTCAAGGAGGAATGCGGCGTCTTCGGCGTGATCGGCCTGGCGGATGCCGCCAACTTCGTGGCCCTCGGCCTGCATGCGCTGCAGCATCGCGGCCAGGAAGCGGGCGGCATCGTCTCCTACGCGCCCGAAAGCGGGTTCCAGTCGGCCCGCCGCTTCGGCTATGTCCGCGACAACTTCACCAAGGCCAGCCTGATGGAGACCCTGCCCGGGTCGCTCGCCATCGGTCATGTCCGCTATTCGACCGCCGGATCGAAAGGCCAGACCGCGATCCGCGACGTCCAGCCCTTCTTCGGCGAATTCGCCATGGGCGGGGCCGCCATCGCCCATAACGGCAACATCACCAATGCCGTGGCGCTGCGCCGCGAACTGATCCAGCACGGCTCGATCTTCCAGAGCTCGTCCGACAGCGAATGCATCATCCACCTGATGGCGCGCTCGTTCCAGAAGACCATCCCCGAGCGGATGAAGGACGCGCTGCGCCGGGTCGAGGGCGCCTTTTCGGTGGTTGCCATGACCCGCACCAAGCTGATCGGCGTGCGCGACCCGCTGGGGGTGCGGCCGCTGGTGCTGGGACGGATCGGCGAGGGCTGGGTCCTGAGTTCCGAGACCTGCGCACTCGACATCATCGGCGCCGAATTCGTGCGCGAGATCGAGCCGGGCGAAATGGTCCTGATCTCGCCCGAGAAGGGCGTCGAGAGCTTCCAGCCGTTCGAACGCCGCGCCTCGCGCTTCTGCATCTTCGAGCA
Source organism: Rhodovulum sulfidophilum DSM 1374 (assembly GCF_001633165.1). Classification (NCBI taxonomy): domain Bacteria; kingdom Pseudomonadati; phylum Pseudomonadota; class Alphaproteobacteria; order Rhodobacterales; family Paracoccaceae; genus Rhodovulum; species Rhodovulum sulfidophilum. Next base: position 3,313,921 of record NZ_CP015418.1, read on the forward strand.
TGTCTATTTCTCGCGCCCCGACTCGATCCTTGGCGGCCGGTCGGTCTACGAGACCCGGCGCCAGATCGGGATCGAACTGGCCCGCGAGGCGCCGGTCGAGGCCGACTTGGTCTGCCCGGTGCCCGACAGCGGCACGCCCGCCGCCATCGGCTATTCGCATGAAAGCGGCATCCCCTACGGCATGGGGATCATCCGCAACCAGTATATGGGCCGGACCTTCATCGAGCCGACCGAGCAGATCCGCAACATGGGCGTCCGGCTCAAGCTGAACGTCAATCGCGCCCTGATCGCCGGCAAGCGGATCATCCTCGTCGATGACAGCGTGGTGCGCGGCACGACCAGCCAGAAGATCCGCGAGATGATCCTGGATGCGGGCGCGGCCGAGGTGCATTTCCGAATCGCGAGCCCGCCCACCGCCTGGCCCTGCTTCTATGGCGTCGACACGCCCCAGCGCGACAAGCTTCTGGCCAGCCGGATGTCCGAGGACGAGATGTGCGAGCATCTGGGCGTCGACAGTCTCAAGTTCATCTCGCTCGACGGGCTTTACCGGGCCGTGGGCGAGGCCGGCGGCCGCAATGACCGCTGCCCGCAATATTGCGATGCCTGCTTCTCGGGCGATTACCCGGTGGCGCCAAGCGACATGATCCAGAAGGGCTTCCAGACCAAGGCGGCCGAATAGGCCGCCTGCGCCGGATTGTCGCCCGGCCGGTCCCGCCCGGGGCCGGGATCTTGACGCCATCGCTCAGGTATTCCAAGGACCGTCCATGACAGACCAGAAACTCGCCCTTGTGACTGGCGCCTCGCGCGGATTCGGCGCGGCGGTTGCCGAAGAGCTGGCTCGTGCCGGCTATCATGTCGTCGCCGTCGGCCGCACCACCGGCGCGCTCGAGGAACTCGACGACCGGATCAAGGCCCTGGGCGGCAGCGCGACGCTGGCGCCCATGGACATCACCGAAACCGACGCCATGCGCACGCTGTGCCGGGGCATCTACGACCGCTGGGGCCATGTCGATCTGTGGGTCCATGCCGCGATCCAGTCGCCGCCCTTCAGCCCGGCCGAGCAGATCGACCTGCCGTTCTGGACCAAGGCGGTCAAGGCCGATGTCGAGGCGCTGGGCGTGCTGGTCTCCTTCATCGCGCCGCTTCTCAGGGTCGCGCCGGGCGGCGGCAGCGCCGTCCTGATCGACGATCAGGCCGAGGGCCCCTTCCTTGGCGCCTATGCCGCCTGCAAGGCCGCGCAGCGCGCGCTGTTCCAGGCCTGGGAGGCCGAGCAGGCCCGGCTGCAGGACGTGCATGTCCGCCGCTTCGTGCCCGCGCCGATGCCCACCAACCACCGCAACCGGCTTTATCCCGGCGAGAATACCGAGGCGCTGGCGCGTCCGGCCGACGAGGCGCGCCGCATGGCCGCCGAGCTCGGGCTGGCCTGACCCGGTCCCTTGCGCCCGGCCCCCGGAGACCCTCCATGCCTCCGGGGCGTCCTCTCAAGGACAGGCGCGGGCATAACCGCCCTTCCCCGCAAGGTTTCCGGCCACGGACCCCGGCATCGCCTTTACGCCTCGGGTCCGCTCCACTATGGAAGGGCAATAAGGCAAGGTTGAGCAGGTATGCGCATTCTCATCACGAATGACGACGGGATCAACGCGCCCGGTCTGGCGGTGCTCGAGGCCATCGCGGCCGAGGTAGCCGGCCCCACCGGCGAGGTCTGGGTCGTCGCCCCCGCTTTCGAACAGTCGGGCGTGGGCCACATGATTTCCTATACCCGCCCGATGATGATCGCCGAGCTGGGCCCGCGCCGGTTCGCGGCCGAAGGCTCGCCTGCCGATTGCGTGCTGGCCGGGCTTTACGACGTGATGACCGATGCCCGCCCAGATCTGGTTCTGTCGGGCGTCAATCGCGGCAACAACGCCGCCGAGAACGTGCTTTATTCGGGCACGATCGGCGGCGCGATGGAAGCCGCGCTGCAGGGCCTGCCCGCCATCGCCCTGTCGCAATATCTCGGGCCGCTGAATTACGATGACGACCTGCAATTCGAGGCCGCGGCCGCCCATGGCGCCGCCACGGTCAATGCGCTGCTCGACCGGGGGACCTGGGACGGGGCCGATTACCGGCTGTTCTACAACGTGAATTTCCCGCCGGTTCCGGCCGATCAGGTCAAGGGGCTGAAGGTCGGACCGCAGGGCTACCGCCGCGATGCCTCCTTCGGGGTCGAGCCGCATCTGTCGCCCTCGGGGCGCAAGTTCCTCTGGATCCGGGGCGGCGCGCAGAACCTGCCGACCGCGCCCGGCTCGGACGCGGCGCTGAACCTCGACGGCTATATCGCGGTGACGCCGCTTCGCGCCGATCTGACCGCGCATGACTGCATCGCCGACGTGAAGGCCCGACTGGGATGACCGACGACCCGACCGCCGAGCGCAAGATGCAGTTCCTGTTCGCGCTCAGGTCCAGGGGCGTGACCGACAGGCGTGTTCTGACCGCGATGGAGGAGATCGACCGCGGCCAGTTCGTCACCGGCCATTTCGCGCAGCACGCCTATGACGACACCCCCCTGCCGATCGCCTGCGGCCAGACCATCAGCCAGCCCTCGGTGGTCGCGATCATGACCCAGGCGCTGGACCTGCAACCGCGCAACAAGGTGCTCGAGATCGGCACCGGCTCGGGCTATCAGGCGGCGGTGCTGTCGCGTCTGTCGCGCCGGGTCTATACGCTGGAACGCCACCGCAGGCTTGCCGCCGCGGCGCAGAAGCGGTTCGAGGCGCTGGGGCTGACCAATGTCACCGCGATGGCCGCCGACGGCTCGCGCGGGCTGCCCGATCAGGCGCCCTTCGACCGCATTCTGGTGACCGCCGCCGCCGAGGACCCGCCCGGGCCCCTATTGGCGCAGTTGCGGGTTGGCGGTATCATGATCGTGCCGGTCGGCCAGTCCGACACGGTGCAGCGGCTGATCAAGGTCACCCGCGGCGAGAACGGCTTTGACTATGACGAGCTCAGGCAGGTCCGGTTCGTGCCCCTCCTCGAGGGGCTTGGTCAGGACTGAGGGCCGGGGCAAGAGAAGAGAGACGCGAGGGTCCGGCGAAACGGGCCCCGTACGCAGCGAGGATCGAGCGATGGACCTTATTTTCCCCGCCCGCCGGTTGCCGGCCCGGCTTCTGGCCCTTGGCCTGGGGATGACCCTGGTCGCCGGCTGCGAAAGCGGCTGGGACTATGATTTCCGCAATCTCGGCAACAACCCGACACCGCCGCGGGTCGAGGCCGCCCCCCGGCCCGAGCCGGATCGGCGCGGCGTGATCTCCTACCCGACCTATCAGGTCGCGGTCGCCCGGCATGGCGACCGGCTGGCAGATGTCGCCGGCCGGGTCGGGCTGCCCGCCTCCGAGCTGGCCAGCTATAACGGCATTTCCGAGACGGCCAGGCTCAATAACGGCGAGATCATCGCCCTGCCCCGCCGGGTCGCCGAATCCGGCAGCGGCGTCGCTGCGGCCCCGGCCGGCAACGGCACCATCACCCCGGCGGGCCAGGTCGATATCGCGACGCTGGCGGGCGATGCGCTCGACCGGGCGGGGGGCACGGCCCCGGCGGCAAGCAAGCCCACGGGGCAGGAGCCGGTCCGCCACAAGGTGGCGCGCGGCGAGACCGCCTATTCGATTGCCCGGCTTTACAATGTCACGCCACGCGCGCTGGCGGACTGGAACGGGCTCGGCCCCGACCTGACCGTGCGCGAGGGCCAGTATCTGCTGATCCCGGTGGCAAGCGAGCCCCGCCGCCAGAGCGGCACGGCGACGGCTGGCGCTTCTGCGGCAGCGGCGGCGCAGACCACCGAGAAGCCCGGCCAGGGCTCGGCCGTTTCTCCCCCGCCCTCGGCGGCAACACCGCTGCCCAGGCCCGAGACCACGGCCAAGCCAGCGGTGCCGGCCTCGCCGCAGATGGCCAAGGAAGCGACAGCCGCGACAGCCCGCTTCGCGATGCCGGTCTCGGGCAGCATCATCCGCGGCTATCAGAAGGGCAAGAATGACGGCGTCGACATCTCGGCCAAGGCCGGTACCGCGGTGAAGGCAGCCGCCGACGGCACCGTGGCGGCGATCACCCGCGACACCGACCAGGTCCCGATCCTCGTCGTCCGGCATGCCGACAACATGCTGTCGGTCTATGCCAATATCGACGGGATCGCGGTGCAGAAGGGGGCCAAGGTCACCCGTGGCCAGACCGTGGCACAGGTGCGCTCGGGCAATCCCGCCTTCCTGCATTTCGAGCTTCGCAAGGGGTTCGAAAGCGTCGATCCGATGCCGTATCTGACACCGTAAGAGCCCGCGAGGCGCCCCCTAACGGGGCGCCCTCCGGGCAAAAATCTTCGTCGAAGATTTTAGTACCGGCGCCTGCGGCGCCGGTAAGGGTATTTGAACCAAGAAGAAGCGGAAGCTCGGACGGTCAGATCCGGACGCCGCGACGCGCCGCGAGATCGTTGAAGAACTGCCAGGCGACGCGCCCCGAGCGCGCCCCGCGGGTGGCCTGCCATTCGATCGCCTCGGCGCGGAGCGTCTCGGGGTCGATCTCGATCCCATGCGCGGCGCAATAGGCGCCGATCATCGCCAGGTACTCGTCCTGGCTGCAGGGGTGGAACCCGAGCCAGAGCCCGAACCGGTCGGAAAGCGACACCTTCTCTTCGGTCGCCTCGGAGGGGCTGATCGCGGTCGAACGTTCATTCTCGATCATGTCGCGGGGCATCAGGTGGCGCCGGTTCGAGGTGGCGTAGAAGACGACATTGGCGGGCCGCCCCTCGATCCCGCCGTCAAGAACCGCCTTCAGCGACTTGTAATGCTGGTCGTCATGGCTGAAGGACAGGTCGTCGCAAAACAGCACGAAGCGTTCGTCCGCCCCGCGCAGCAGCCCCAGCAGCCGCCCGACCGAGGGCAGATCCTCGCGCTGAACCTCGACCAGCTTCAGCGGATACCCCTCGGCCGCCACAGCAGCATGGACCGCCTTCACAAGGCTCGACTTGCCCATGCCGCGTGCGCCCCAGAGAAGCGCGTTATTGGCGGGCAGGCCCCGGGCGAAATGGCGGGTGTTCTCGAGCAGCGTGTCGCGCGACCGGTCGATACCCTGCAGCAGCGTCAGATCGACCCGATTGACCTCGGGAACCGGGCTCAGCCGGTCCGGCGCGACATGCCAGAGAAACGCCTCGGCCGCCGCGAAATCCGGTGCCGCCGCCGGCGCGGGGAAGCGCCGTTCCAGCGCCTCGGCGATGCGCTTCAGGCTGTCGGCCGCCTCCGGGCCGAAGCGGGACTCTGCGCTCTGCACCGTCATGGCCGGGACTCTGCCTCAGGCCCGGTCGCCGGCCCTTCCTCTGGCTCGTCCTCATCGTCGTCGAACCACAGTCCCTGGGCGCGCAGCTCTTTCTCGCGCGTTTTCTCGCCGCGCCGCACCAGCAGGATCGAAATCTCGTAAAGCCCGTAGACCACCGTGAACAAGATCACCTGGGTGATGACATCGGGCGGCGTGACGACCGCTGCGAGCACGAGGATGCCCACCACCGCATATTTCCGCACCGAGCCCAGCCCGGCTGCCGAGACCAGCTCGGCCTTGCCCATCAGCGTCAGAAGCACCGGCAACTGAAAGCAGAGCCCGAAGGCCAGGATGAACTTGATCGTCAGCGACAGGTATTCCTGCACCGAACCATGGAAGGTGATGCCCGCCGTTTCGGACTGACCGCCGCCCTCGGCCCCGAGCGAGCCCGCCTGCTGGAAGCCCAGGAAGAAGTCGAAAGCCAGCGGCGTGATGATGAAATAGGCGAAGGCGGCGCCCAGAATGAACATGAAGGGCGAGGCCAGCAGGAATGGCAGGAAGGCCCGCTTTTCCGAACGGTAAAGCCCCGGCGCGACGAAGCGCCAGAGCTGGAAGGCAATGAACGGAAAGGCCAGGGCGAAGCCGCCGACCAGCGAAATCTGGATCGCGACGAAGAAGCCTTCCTGCAGCTTGATCAGATAGAGCCCGCATTCCTGCCCGCGCTCGGCCAGCGCCGAGCAGATCGGATGGGTCAGGACATTGAAGAGCGGGTTCCAGACCATGAAACAGGCCACCATCCCCGCGACGAAGGCCGCCAGCGCATAGATCAGCCTGGTGCGCAGCTCGGCAAGATGCTCGATCAGCGGCGCGGAGGTATCGTCAATGTCATCCCGGGTCATGCATCGCTCGTTCTGTCGGGCGTCTTGTCGGGGATGTCTTCCGGCGCCGGAACGTCACCCTCGGCGGCCTCCGGCGCGGCACGCTTCGCCGCGCCCGTCTCGGCCATGGCCCTGCGGATCTTCTCGGCCTTGGCCGCCCGCGCGTCGGTGGCCGGGCTGGCGCTTTCACCGGGCTTGGGCAGCTTCGGCTCCCATTTCTCGAACCGGTCGGCGGCCTCGTTCAGGCGATCGAGCCCGAGCTTGCGCGGATCGGCGATGTCCTTGAGATCGTCGACGGTCTCGCGGACCCCGCTCTGATCCGCAGCATCGTCCATCGCGCGCTGAAACTCGCGCGCCATGTTGCGCGCCTTGGCGGTGAAACGCCCAAGCGTGCGGAACATCCCGGGCAGGTCCTTCGGACCCACGACGATCAGCGCCACGATGCCGATCAGCAGAAGTTCAGTCCAGCCGATATCGAACATGGGATCAGGCTCGCAAGCGGCGGATTACGCCTTGTCTTTCTCGGTCTCGGGGGTGACGTCGCGGGTGGATTCGAGGCTTTTCTGCGCCTCTTCGGTCTCTTCCTTCACACCCTTCTTGAAGGCGGTTATGCCCTTGCCGACCTCGCCCATCAGCGACGAGATCTTGCCGCGCCCGAACAGCACGAGCACGACGACGGCGATCAGCAGAAGGCCCGGCAGGCCGATATTGTTCAGCATGGTCTTCTCCCTCGGGGGCGCGACCGGCCCCCTTGCGATACAGGTGAGACACATCTATTGAGTCTTGCCGCCGGTTCAAAGACCCATTCTCCCTGCGCGGCGCGATTATTTGCCCCTACCCCACCTGTTTGGCCCTGCCTGACCCGGGCCATTCCGCACCGCGCCCCCTTGCGGGCGAGGGCGAAATCCTTTCACTCTCCCGTCGCGGGACAGACAGGACCGCGGCAGATAACGGATGGAGAGAACCGGATGCACAGCGAGGACGTTAACGGCAAGGTACTGGAACACTGGGATTGCGACGACCTCGAGGCGGCAATGGCGGCCGGCGAGGTGGTGACGATCGACGTGAGGACGCCGCAGGAATACCTGTTCGAGCATATCCGCGGAGCGCTGCTGCTGCCGCTGGCGGGGTTCGATCCGGCCTTCCTGCCGGAGGGCGGCGACAAGCGTCTGGTGTTTCACTGCGGATCGGGAGTGCGCTCGCGCAAGGTCGCCGAGGCCTGGCTGGCCGCGGGTCATGACCGGGTGGCACATCTCGAAGGTGGCTTTGCCGCCTGGAAGGCCGCGCTCAAACCCTATACCGGCACCGACATGGCCTCGGGCGCACCGATCCGGGTCAACGCCAAGACGGACTGATCCGCCCCATCGCGGCCGGGCGGCATCACGCCGCCCGCAGCCCGTACGAGCGTTCTGAGGCCCATGGTGGACGCTTGCCCCGGCCGTTTGTATGTTGGCTTTGGCATTGGGCTGGAACTGATGGCGCCTCGACGGCTCTGTCGATGTGATAGACACCGATGTGGCGCGCTTGAAGCGCTGGCTTCTCGGTATATCGCCTTCGACATCGCGGTAACCGCACAATGCCATGCCGCTGGCAACCCCGATGCCGCGCTGATCGGTCGATGATCCGGTATTGCGCCCGGCGGCCGGGCGATAACCGGCTCCGGGAGCGGATGCGCGAGCTAGCCGGGGAACGTCGGCGGTACAGCTATCGACGCTTGCACGTCCTGCTGCGCTAGGAAGGCCTACTGGAGAACCGCAAGAAGACCGAGCACCTCTACCGGGAAGAAGGGCTGTCGGTGAAGCGCAGGCGAGGCCGCAAGAAGGCCACTGGCACGCGGGCAGCCCTCCTCGTGGAGGCAGTGCCGAATGTCCGCCGGTCGGTCGATTTCGTGCATGATCAGCTCACGTCCAGCCGGCGCCTGCATATCCTGAACGTGATCGCCGACGTTACCAAGGAATGCCTGGCGACCGTCGTCGATACCTTCATCAGCCGGCGCAGCGTGGATCGGGAGCTGTCAGCCCTGATGTATCGACCCACTGAAAACCTGCTCATGCTACAAGGGAGAACGTAGCCATGAGTAAGACGATGGACGACAGCATCAAGCGGTTGACGGCGAAGCGTAAAACGGCGCTCGTCATCGAGATCATCCAAGGCAAGACGACCGCGTCGGAGGCAAGCCGGTCCTTCGACCTGACGCCCTCCGAGATCGAGGGCTGGGTCGAGGATGCCAAGCGCGGCATGGAGAACTCGCTGCGCGCCAACCCGCTCGACATCCGCGAGCAATACGAGAAGCAGCTCCGGGACCTGCAGGAAGCCTATGGAGAGGCGATGCTGGAGCTGCGGGCGCGAAAAAAGCTGCAGGCCCTGCTGGATGCGCAGGACGGGAATTGATCCGTCGCACCCAGCAGGGCCTCATTGCCGAGGGCGTCGTTGTGTCCGTCGCCAAGCTGTGTGCCTGGTTCGGCATCCCGAGGCGGACGGTCTACTACAAGCCGGTGAAGGCTGCGCCTAAGGTCGAGGCCCGCTTTTCCGAGCCGATCAAGAAGCTGATCGAGGAAGAGCCGTCCTTTGGCTATCGGACCGTGGCTTGGCTCCTGGGGTTCAACAAGAACACCGTGCAGCGGATCTTCCAGATCAAGGGCTGGCAGGTGCGCAAGCGTGCCGTGGGCATGCGGCCTCGCATCCAGGCCGTGCCGTCGGTTGCGGCTGCGCCGAACGAGCGCTGGTCGACGGATCTCGCCCGTATCTGGACGGGCAAGGACGGCTGGGCTTCCTTGGCGTTGGTGATCGACTGCCACAACCGAGAGTTGCTGGGCTGGCATCTGTCGAAGTCCGGCAAAGCCACGACCGCCAGCGCCGCCCTCGAGCACGCCCTGATCGCCAGGTTCGGCACTTTGGGCAAGGTCGAGAAAGAGTTCCTGCTGAGGTCGGACAACGGTCTGGTCTTCACCAGCCACCACTTCACCAAGATCGCCCGCAGCTACGGTCTGAAGCAGGAGTTCATCACCCCACACTGTCCCCACCAGAACGGCATGGTCGAACGCTTCATCCGGACGCTGAAGGAGCAATGCGTGCATCGCCACCGTTTTGAGACCATCCAGCACGCGATGCGCGTCATCGGTGACTGGATCAGCTTCTACAACAAACGCCGCCCTCATCAGGCCCTTGCCATGCGCACGCCTGCCGAGGCATTCACATTAGCGGCTTAACCTAAGCAGATTCAGCTGGGTCGATACAAACATGTTTGCCAACTTGCGCCATGCCCGAGACCTGATCGCGGCTTGGCGCGAGGATTACAATCACCACCGCCCGCATTCGAGCCTCCACGGACTCACCCCGCGGGAGTATCACCAACGGTCAGTAGAGGACCAAAACCTGAACAGAGCGAACTAATAACCGCGGACTCTACGGGGAGCAGGTCAGATGGTGCGAAGCTCCAGAGCCTGTTGATAGACGTCGATATCAATTTCGCGCCATAGGCAACCTAAAACAAAGTGATGTCGATATCGGCCTTCGCCTTTGGCAACGGCATTCGTTTTTCGGCCGGCGCCTCTGTGGGGGGGAGGAGCACCAATCTTGCAGCTCCGGTCACTGGCCTGAAGTGGAGACGCCGGGCTTGCATGCCACCTAAACTTTCAGAAACGACCTCGAACCCCTCACGTCTAATGTAAGAACGTGCGAAATCAACATTTCGAGCACCAATATCCCTGAAAGCGGCACTAACACGCGCGCCCCCGAAAAGCTTCACCTTCATATCGGATCGCCGTGCACCAGCCTTGAACAACTCATTTATAAGCAGCTCCATGGCCATGGCACCGTATTTCAGTTCAGTCGATCCCGACTCTGCATCGCCAGGCAACAGAAAGTGGTTCATTCCGCCCAGTCCGACACGCGGATCGAAGATGCATGCTGCAACACAGGAGCCAAGAACGGTAGAGAGCACGATATCAGGATCACGCGATACGTGATATTCGCCCTGTACCACCGAATGCACACGCGATGGCCAGGCGTCTTTGCCGGGTGTCCGACTTGGCGATTGCTGTGTCATGCCGCGCTCCTTCGGCTACAGTTTTCAAGAACCGCCCGACCAATCGAAGCGAGCGGCAGTCTGTCTCGAACGCCGCCGAGCTCATAAGCCGCCCGAGGCATTCCGTAGACCAGAGATGTCTTTTCGTCCTGTCCGATCGTATGCGCACCTGCGCGGTGAAGCGCCAACATGCCTTCAGCACCATCTCGCCCCATTCCTGTAAGAATGGCAGCGCAAACCCTGGACGCAACAGGAACCGCCGACATAAATAGAGCGTCTACCGACGGACGGTGACCGGCTTGCAGCGGCCCTTGCCTGAGACGACACCGAAGGGCCCCTGTCACCCCGACCTCGAGATGGTGTGTTTTGCCCGGAGCAAGCAGCACGCGGCCCGGAACTAACGGCTCTTGGTCCTGGGCCTCCTCCACGGTCGCGGCAGTGTTGCGATCAAGAAGGCGCGCCAGTCCCGAACTAAAGGACTCGCTTGTATGTTGAACGATCAATGTCGGCGGACAGTTCGGCGGAAAAGCTTCAAGAACTTTGACAAGCGCATCAACACCGCCGGTCGACGCCCCCAGCAGGACGAGACGTCCGTGTTGAAACGTCATTGCAGCATCAGACTGCTTTCTGGAAGCGTTTTGCGCGGTTCGGCCCAAATGGACACGCAAAAGGCACTGGCGCAAATCTTCGACGGATGCGTCAATATGCGTTACGTCCACGCCTTCACGGATCAGCGAAGGCGGCAAGCGCGCCATGCCAGCCGCTGTTTCACTAACAACAACGCAGCGAATCCCAAGCGCCTTGAAGAGCATCAGCAGCACTTCAAACTCGGCAAGGCGCGCCAGCGCCTCCGCAACAATCACTGCCTGCGGCGGACGACTCTCGGCAATGTGGTAGGCCTCGCTGAGATTCGATACACATGCCCCCAACGAAACCGCCCGCATCTGCTCGACAGCGGTCGCGATCCGGTTTCTCGTCTCCGTCCGTTCATCTGCAATCATTACACGCATGGCCCCATCCTTGTTTCACTCTCCTAGAGCTTCATCCGGTACCAAATTGAGACCCGCCGGTGACTTTCAGCCGCACCAACACAACATCGTATGATCTCGATCATACGGCATCTCCAGAAAGCCGGTGCAACGTTTCAAAGAACAAGTCCTATTCCTTGCGCGCGCGGAGCGACGGTATGCGCATAAGAAAACCAAGGACTTCGCCAAACACGATATAAATTCGTTACCGCAACATTTACTTGATCTTCTCGCCACGTCGACGGCTTAACAAAAACCAGGAAGTAACTGACCGACAGCCTCGGTTTTCTCTTCCCCAAGACCATGGCCTCATCTCGACCAGCTGTACAATGCTTCACACACGCCCCAAGATGTACCACGCTATACGTTCGAGTTTGTCGCCATCGGATTTAAAAACTATTACTGTCAGCATTTTCTACACCGGCCCACATTGAAACATCAGAATACGTCGATATCTCCCCCGGAATGGGGGGTGTCCCGGATCTCTGCGCCGCCCATAACTGCACGCAGTTGATCAAGGCGCAGCCGGTCGATGAGGCTTTCTGGAACACGCGTCTCCTCAGGCATGAGCTTCGCCAGATCCTGACTGAAGGGTGCCATATCCTCCAGGATCTGGATGACCAGATCGACGAGTTGCAATTCGCTTGCGCCCCCCTGCCGCACCGCCTGAGACACCTGCCGTTCCAGGACAGCTTTCTCGTAACGTCGCAGAAGCTCCGCCGCATGCTGGAGTTCATGGCCGAAAACGTCCATAATTTCCGGCAAGCGAGGACCATCGTTGACAAGTTGAAGGTCGTGACGCGTCACAGTCGCCCCACCACCGCTTCGATTGCCTTTTTCATGGTCGCAGTAGTGAACGGTTTGCGCACCATATTATTGAGTCCAAGTTGCTGCCCCTTCTGGACAAGTTCGGGGGTCGGCGTTCCTGTCACAAGAATATAGCCAATACGCTGTGTCGAACGGTTGCGCCGTAACCCTTCGAGCAATTGCAAACCGTCCATTCCGGGCATGTTGTAATCGGCCAGCACAAGGTGAACTGGATCGGCCGCGAGTCTAGACAGCGCGGCGCGGCCGCTTGCCTCGGTCGCGACGTGGAAAATGCCAAGTTCCTCCAATGCCTGGGTCACGAGCCCCCGACTAACGGTCATGTCGTCAACGACCATGATCCTAAGACTGTCCTTGAGAGACATCGGTAATTCCTTTCCTCTTGTCGCTTCCAAGTTACAAAGCGGAACGTTTTCTGTAGGCCGTCACGCCGGCGGCCTCGACCAGCGCGGTGGCAGGTCCGGATACGCGCTCGGAATGACCGATGAACAGCATGCCGCCTGGAGCAAGTTGCTCTGCGAGACGGCGCCAGAGAGTCTGTTGTGTATGGCTATCAAAGTAGATTGCCATATTTCGACACATGATCACATCAAAAAGCCCTGACATTGGCCAGGGGCCGTTGATGTTCAACCGTCGAAACGAAACAAGAGAATGAACATCAGATCTCACACGAAACTCCGTTCTTTTTCCGACGACTTTCTCGAACACCTGATCAGCCCAGACACCCGGGGGAATTTTGGCCTCCTCGTCGCTGTAAACCGCGGCCTCGGCCCGACGCAGAACGAAAGGATCGATATCTGTCGCGAGAATTCGAATGTTCAGCTTTGGCGCTTCGGGACAGAGAAGGATAACGCTTCCGGCCAAAGAGTAGGGTTCCGGCCCGGAGGAACAACCGGCAGACCAGAGTCGAACTCGTCCACCTAATCGCGCGCGCTCGATGAGCTTTGGCAAAACATCGGCTTGCAGCTGCTCGAAGTGATGTTTCTCACGATAGAAATTCGTGACGTTCGTTGTCAAAGCAGAAATGAAGTGCTCGCTCTCCGCTTCGATATTTGCCTTCAGATACTTATCATACTCAGCGAATCCTTTGAGATTCAGAGCAGATATCCTTTTCCCAAGTCGAGAATGGATCATGGCCTTTTTCGACGGCTCGAGATGCAAGCCATATTCCGACTTCGCAAATGCCGCTATCCTCTGAAAATCGCTTTCTTCGAAAACGATATCAGAGCGTCGGCGCGGGGTCATCGAAGGCGAGGGAGCGTTCATGCGGCATCCGTCAGACCACGAGGCACCAAAATCTCCGGCGCCAGAATACGAGACATGCCTTCTTCGATCGAGATCAGCCCCAGAATGCTATTCGGAATATCGCCACCGCCCATGGTCGGCGCGTCGCAGATCTGGCTGCCTTCGACTGTCAGGATCTCGGAAACCGAGTCGACCAGAAGACCGATTGTCTTCGAGCCGATCGCAACAACAATGATTACATGGCGCGGCGACGCCTCACATTCACCGAGACCGAGGCGCGCAGCAAGGTCGATGATCGGAATCACCGCCCCGCGCAAGTTCATCACACCGAGCACCGCATCTTCGGCATGAGGTAGCGCCGTGACCGGCGTCCACCTCCGGATTTCGCGAATTTGCGTGATCTCAATGCAGAAACTCTGTCCTGCAGCCTTTAGAGTGACGAATTCCAGGAGGTCGTCATCACCCCATTGTTGCGGTCTGGGCATAGTCCATCTCCTCTCTGGAAGCCATATCCCGGCCAAAATGACCGGCCAGGGACAGGATGGCGTCAGTGTCGATGATCAGGGCGATGCGGCCATCGCCCAGAATGGTGGCAGCGGAAATTCCTTCGATCGCTCCGTAATTTCCTTCGAGGCTCTTGATCACGACCTGACGTTGATCGGAGATATCATCGACGGCGAGCGCGACCAAACCCGATTGCTCGGAGCGAATAAGGATCAGAATATTGTCCGAAGTGATTTCAGCATCCGTCGGGAAACCCAGAAGCTTGGCCAGGTTCACGATTGGAACATAGGTGCCGCGTATCGACAGCAGTCGTCCTTCCCGCCCAAAAGGTAGAATATCCTTCGGCTTGGGGCGGATCGTCTCGACCACGCTCGAAAGCGGCGCCACCAGCGTTTCGCCGGCCGCATGGATGACCATTCCGTCCATCACAGCGAGGGTCAGCGGAAGGGCGATCGAGAATTTCGTGCCCAACCCCGGACGGCTGCTGATCGAGATGCGACCGCCAAGCGAGGTGATGGCGGTCTTCACCACATCCATCCCGACACCGCGCCCCGACAGGTTGGTCACCTTCTCGGCCGTCGAAAACCCGGCCATGAAAAGTAGATTGTCGATCTCGGCATCTGTCATCTTCGCGTCTGCCGCGATCAGGCCCTGACTTGCCGCCTTCTCGAAGATGCGCTTGCGATTGAGCCCGGCACCGTCATCGGAGATCTCGATCAGCACATCGCCAGAGCAATGTGCCGCAGAGAGCTTGATCGTCCCCTGGGCCGGTTTCCCGGCAGCCGTGCGTTTCTCGGAGCTTTCGATGCCATGATCCACCGCGTTGCGGATCATGTGCGTCAACGGCTCGGCCAGACGTTCGACCAGGGTCTTGTCGACTTCCGTCGACTCGCCCTCCGAGATCAGCGCGACGTCCTTCCCCAAACCATACGCCGCCTCGCGAACGATCCGCTGCATCCGCTGGAACAATGGCTTCACCGGCTGGGCGCGGATCGCCATCACCCCCTCCTGAAGCTCGCGCGCAAGATACTGGTAATCGTCGAGATCGCTCATGATGTCCGAATTGGACGCCATCCCGGAGGCCAGGAGCTTCTGCGTGATCACCGCCTGGTTGATGATCAGCTCGCCCACCGTGTTGATCAGCCGGTCGACCCGTTCCGGGTCGACGCGAAGAGTCGTCTGGGGCATCGACGCAGCGGGCTTCGCCGCCTTGGATTTTTCGGCCGCAGCCGGCTCGGACGTCGCAGACGCCGCTGTGGCCGGTTCTGCCGCAGCTTCTTCAGCTGCGACCTGCGGGAGGGAAGGGTTTTCAGGCTCGGAAACGCTCATGGGACCTTCCTCGCTTTGAAGCCCGGGAAGGTCGCCCCCCAAAGCGGCCGATCCGCCGGAAACCTGCTCGATCTCGCAAATATCGTCGAGGAAGACAAAGGCATCGCGGATGCTGGCCTCGGTCATCGTGCCGGTAAGCGTCAGTTCCCAGCAGAGGTAGCAGTGATCCGGATCGAATGCCTCGGAGACAGGCAGGGCCGAGGCATCACAGGAGACCTCGAGCTGGCCCAAAGCGACCAGTTCGGAGAAGAGAAGAAAAGGATCATGACCGTTGCGAAAGAGGTCGGCAATCGCGGGCACGCGGATCTTGTAGACGTCTTCGGGCTCCTCGTCGGGGGCGTCGAAGGACATCGGCATGAAGGCGACGGGCGCGAACTCGAACGCCTCGTCGGGTTCGGGCGCCGAGGGGCCGCCTTCTTCCGCCCCCGAAAGCGCGACCAGGCTTTCGATGAGCTCGGCCATCTGCGGCGGTTCCTCGTCGCTTTCGGCCTGTGCCAGCTCGACCAGTTCGGCCAGCATGTCGCCCGAGCGCAGGATGACCTGCAACGAGTCCGGATCGAGGACCAGCGACCCCGAGCGCAAGCGGTCCAGCACCGTTTCCAGGCGATGGGCGAACTTGACCAGCGTGTCGAGGGCGAAAGCCCCGGCAGCACCCTTGATCGAATGGACAGCCCTGAAGATGGCGTGAACCGTCTCCTCGGTGGCCGTTCCGTCCTCCAGCTCGCCGGTGCCTTCCGAAAGCTGGTCCAGAAGGTCTTCGCACTCGGCGAAGAATGTGGCCTTGAGATCGTCGCGGGACATGGCTCAGCGCGCCCCCGTGACCCGGCGGATCACGCTGATCAGGCCTTCGTCCTGAAACGGCTTGACGATCCAGCCGGTCGCCCCGGCCGCACGGGCACGTTCCTTCAGCGAGGCGCCGCTTTCGGTGGTCAGCACCAGGATCGGCACGCGCGCATTGGTGCCGCCGCCGCGGATATGCTCGATCACGCCGAAGCCGTCCATCTTGGGCATGTTGATGTCGGTGATGACCGCGTCGTAGCGGTCCTTCGAGAACTGGTCGACACCGTCCTGACCGTCATTCGCCGTCGTCACCGCAAAGCCGGCGGAACTGAGCGTTTCCCGCACCATCTCGCGGATCGTCAGCGAGTCGTCTATGGCAAGGATGTTGATCATTGCTGGGCCTCCGCAGTACCAAGGATCATGTCATGCAGGCCGAGAAGGCTCAGTCCTTCGGAAAAGGCCGGCGAGGCGTCGGCAACCGAAAAGGTGCCGCCGCTGGATTCCACATATTGTCTGAGGAATAGAAGAAGCTGGGCCGAAAGCGCGCTCTGGGCGGGCGCCTCGGCCGCCTGCACAAGGAGCTTCTTCGGCGCCGCCTCCAAGACGGATTTCATGACACCACCTGCGTCTTCCGACCAGGCCGGATCGGTGATGTCGAGGTCATACTGGCATTCGGATTCCATTCCGATCCCTCGAGTTCCTGCAACGTACGCTCTGCTCAAAAGTGAATACCCCCGCAGAGCCTAAGAAGTGATGAATGGCGGAAGCCAGGATCGCGGGGGCCTGTCCTTGCGATTGCCCCGCCGCGACCTCCGTCAGACGGACAGGCGGATCCGGCCGGAATTCTTCCGAAGCGCGACGGGGCCGGAGATGACCTGTCGAATCGTCGAAAATTGGTCGCAATAACGGCAGGTCTGCGCCGGATCTCCGGCATCGCGGCTAGAGCGGGATCACATCCACCTTGTGATCCGTCCGATGCGAGCCCGAGGTCCGCGACGAGCCCTTGACCGGCGCCACATCCGCGTAATCGCGCCCGATCGCGACCGCGATATGATCGGGACCGGCCAGCATGTCATTGGTGGGGTCGATCTCGACCCAGCCGGTTTCGACCCCGCACCAGGCCCTGACCCAGGCATGCATGGCATCCGCCCCTTCCAGCCGCGACTGCCCGGGCGGCGGAACGGTCCGCAGAAAGCCGCTGACATAGCCGGCCGGGATCCCGATCGCGCGCAGCGACGCGATGGTGACCTGACTGATGTCCTGACAGACCCCGCGCCGGTTCCGGAACGCCTCGATCGGAAGCGTCGACACCTCGGTCGCCTCAGGGTCGAAATCGAATCGCTCGTGAATGGCATGCGACACCGCCTTCAGCGCCGCCAGAACCGACATGTCGGGCCCGGTCAGCTCTTCGGCGAAGGCCGCGATCTCGGGCTCGTGCCGGATCCGTTCGGAGGCGCCCAGAAAGTGATGCGGCGACATCGGCAGAATGCTGTGGATCGACTGCAGCTCGGCCCCGAGCGCCCCCAGCCCGCAGGAAAGGTCGAGCGTGGTGCCGCGCGGGATCCGCCGCACCCGGCCCTTGAAGCGGAAGCGGAACTCGGTCTGGCCGGCGTCATGGGCGATCTCTGTGGTGGCATTGCCGAAGAAATCGGTCCCGTCGCGCCGGAAATCCGGATCCGGATCGGCCGAGACCCGGCCCGAAATCAGCGTCTGCTCGCCATTGGTCAGCGGCAGCATCCGCAGAAGCGTGCGGGTCGAGGCGGCCGGGCTGTCATAGACATAGCCGATTTCAAGGCGGATGTCGTATTCGATCGGCACGCGCGGTCCCTCCCGGAACTCTAGCTCAGGTAACGCTGGGTCAGCAATGTCGAGATGTCGCGGACGTCCTGCTGAAACCGGTAAAGCCGGTCGGGACCGATATCCTCGGGCACCGCCGCCGACAGCTCGGTATGCAGCAGCAGGATCGCCCGGGCCAGGTCGGACATCGGCTCGCCGGGGGCGCTCCGCGCCAGCATCCGCTCCTGCTCGCGCACAAGATCGAGCTGGAAGAGCACGGAGCGCGGATTACCGATATCCAGCCCCAGAAGGTCGATCAGGGTGTTGCGGTCGGTATGGACGGAATAGCGGCGACGATGGGTCATCACGCTGTCGCCGACCTCGATCGCCACGTCGAACCCGCCGGCCGGCTGGGCCGGATCGGCAAAGACCGTCAGCAGCGAGATCATCTGGTCGGCCCGCTCCAGCGCGCGCCCCATCGTCAGGAAGCGCCAGCCCGACGAGCGGAACATGTTCTCATGCACCAGCCCCGAAAACCCGGCAAGCTTGCGCAGCAGCTCGCCCATCGCCCTGACCGCCGGATCGCCGGGAGGCACGCGACTGAAATGGCCCCGCGCGGTGAAGGACAGATCGGTCAGCGCATGCCAGCCATCGGTCGAAAACCGGTCGCGGACCTTGCCGGCACAGCTCTGGGCGGCCTCGAAAAGCTCCAGCACCGCGGCCGGGACCGGCTCGCCGATATCGACCCCGAACCCCTCGATGAAGGCACCGAGCCGCGCCACCAGCGGCAAGTCCGGATCGCCGCCCTCCGACAATCGCAGATGATAGGCGCGCAGCTCCCGCACCCGGGCCTCGGCGCGTTCGATATAGCGACCGAGCCAGAACAGGTTGTCGGCCGCCCGGCTCGGCAACAGGCTGGGCGCGCGCCGCAGGAAGGGCCCCTCGCCCGGCCCGGTCAGCGTCTCGGGTTCGACCGGCCGCTCGCTCGTGACCCAGACATCGGCGACCGAGCCGCCATTCTTCATGCCCAGTGCGGTCGGATCGCCCGACCGCCCGATCCGGGCATAGCCGCCGGGCATCACCACCCAGCCCCCGGGCGTCCGGGTGGCAAAGACCCGGATCAGCGCCGGCCGCGGCAGAAGCCGGCCATCGATCATCGCGGGCGTCGTCGACAGCGTCACCGCCTCCTGCCCCACCAGATCGGGTCCGTCCCGTTCCAGCCATTCGCCGATCGGCCGCCGCGCGGTGCCGCGGAAATCGCCGCCAAGGGCCGTCGAGGCATCGACCTCGAAGGGCAGGTCCGAGGACAGCGCCCGGCCGATCATCATCCGGTGCAGGTTCTCGTAGACATAGCTGCGTTCCCAGTCCTGCCCGCACCACCAGGTGGCGATGTTGGGCAGCTTCAGGGCCGCGCCCATCAGCTTTTCGCAGATCCTCGGCAGGAAGGCCATCAGCGCCCGGGCCTCCAGCACGCCCGAGCCGAGACAGTTCAGCATGGTGACGTCCTGCGCGCGCAGCGCCGCCAGCATGCCCGGCGTGCCCAGCGCCGAATTCTCGTCCAGTTCCAGCGGGTCGGCAAAGCGCGAATCGAGCCGCCGCCACAGCACGCTGACCGGCTGCGGCCCATGGATGGTGCGCACCATCAGCCGCCCCCGCTCGAGCTTCAGATCCTCGCATTCCAGCAGCAGAAGCCCCAGATAGCGCGCGATATAGGCATGCTCGAAATAGGTGTCCGAATGATGCCCGGGCGTCAGGATCGCGACCTTGCCCTCGCCCCCCGCCTTCAGCGCCGTCATCGCGTTGCGATGGGCGCGGAAAAACCCCGCCAGCCGCTCGACATTGGCCGCGGGAAAGAGATCCTGGAACACCCGGCTGGTCGCCATCCGGTTCTCCAGCGCGAAACCCGAGCCCGAGGGCGCCTGGGTGCGGTCGCCCAGCACCAGCCAGGACCCGTCCGGCGAACGCCCGACCTCGAAGGCCAGGAAATGCAGGAAATGGCCCGATGGCGGCCGGATCCCCACCACCGGGCGCAGCCATTCGGGATTGCGCGCGATCAGCTCGGCCGGCAAAAGCCCGTTCGCGACCAGATCGCCCGTGCCGTAGAGATCGGCCATCACCCGTTCCAGCAGGTCGGCCCGCTGCACGATGCCCTCGACCAGGCCCTGCCATTCCGCCCCGTCGATCACCACCGGCACATGCGACAGCGGCCAGTCGCGCAGCGCCGAGCCGTTCTGGGTGTGCTGGCGGTAATAGACCCCCGCATCGTGCAGGTACTGATCGCCGCGCGCGAACCGCTCGGCCATCTGCTCGGGGCTCTGCCGCGCCAGAAGCTCGATCAGCGGCCGCCAGACCGGGCGCAGGCTGCCATCGGGGCGCAAGAGCTCGTCGGCCACGCCATTCGGCGGGCTGTAGCCCTGCAACAGCGCGAGAACCGGGTCTTCGGCAGTGTCTTCGGGTGCCGTCATGTCATGGTCCGGGCGGGCGGCGCAGATCGAGCGTCATCGGGAATTCGGGATGCACGGGGTCGGGAACGGGCCGGTACTGGCCTGCATGATGCCCCATCTTCTCGAACCGCGCGAGCCGTCGCGCCTCGGCCTCGTTGGCATTGACCGGGAAGGTGTCATAGCTGCGCCCGCCGGGATGGGCGACGTGATAGGTGCAGCCGCCCAGCGCCCGGCCCGACCAGGCATCGTAGATGTCGAAGACCAGCGGCGCATTGACCGGCAGAACCGGATGCAGCGCCTCGGCGGGCTGCCAGGCCTTGAAGCGCACGCCGCCGACCCGCAGGCCGCCGGTCCCGGTCTCGGCCAGCGGCACCGCACGGCGGTTGCAGGTGACGGAGTAGCGGCCCGGGTTGGTCGTCGTCAGCCTGACCTGCATCCGCTCGACCGAGCTGTCGGTATGGCGCACCGTGCCGCCGATGGCGCCGCGCTCGCCCAGCACATGCCAGGGCTCCAGCGCCTGGCGCAATTCCAGATGCACGCCCTCGTATTCGACCTCGCCGCAGAATGGGAAACGGAACTCGGCCTGCGCCTCGTACCAGTCGGTGCGGAAGGCAAAGCCATGGTCCCGCAGGTCGCGCAGAACCTCCATGAAATCGGCCCAGACGAAATGCGGCAGCATGAACCGGTCATGCAGCGCCGTGCCCCAGCGTATCGGTGCGCCCTTGACCGGATCGTCCCAGAGCCGCGACAGGATCGCCCGGATCAGCACCTGCTGGGCGAGGCTCATCCTGGCATCGGGCGGCATCTCGAAGCCGCGGAACTCGACCAGCCCCAGCCGCCCTGTCGGCCCGTCGGGCGAAAACAGCTTGTCGATGCAGATCTCCGTGCGGTGGGTATTGCCGGTCACGTCGATCAGGATGTTGCGCAACAGCCGGTCCACCAGCCAGGGCGGTGTCGCCGTGCCCTCGCCCGGATCGGGAACCTGGCTCAGCGCGATTTCCAGCTCGTAAAGGCTGTCATGGCGGGCCTCGTCGATGCGGGGCGCCTGGCTGGTCGGGCCGATGAAAAGCCCCGAGAACAGATAGGACAGGCTGGGATGGCGCTGCCAGTAGAGGATCAGCGAGCGCAGGAGATCGGGCCGCCTGAGGAAGGGCGAGTCCATCGGCGTGGCGCCGCCCACCACGACATGGTTGCCGCCGCCCGTGCCGCAATGCCTGCCGTCAATCATGAACTTCTGGGCGCCCAGCCGGCACTGCCGCGCCTCTTCATGGACCCCGAAGGTGATCGCCTTGCAGTCCTCCCAGCTCTGCGCAGGCTGGACATTGACCTCGAGCACGCCGGGATCGGGGGCGACCCGGATCACGTTCATCCGCGCATCCTGGGGCGGGGTGTAGCCCTCGACATGGATCGGCAGGCCCAGCGTCGCGGCGGTATCCTCGGCCGCGGCCAGAAGCTCCAGGTAATCCTCCAGCGCCTCGACCGGCGGCATGAAGAGACAGAGCCGTCCGTCGCGCGGCTCGACCGCGATGGCGGTGCGCACGGCCTCAGCCTTCGGATCGACGCCCTGTTCGATCACGGTCTGGCGCGGCCCCGCAGCCTGCGGCTCCGACACCGGCTGGGTCCGGCCCGGCGTCGCGGCGGGCATGGCGGCGGTCTCTTGCTCGCGGGCGATCCTCTCGAGTTCCTGCATCAGGGCAAGGCGGCGGTCCTCGCGCCCGGCATGGAAATCGGGCAGCGGACCGGAGGAGGCCGAGGGATCGGCCGGATAGACGTAAGGATAGGCCGAGGGCGGCACGAAGGGCAGCGACCCCAGCGGCAGGCGAAAGCCCACCGGGCTGTCGCCGGGGATCAGGAAGAGATGCCCGCGCCGCGTCTTCCAGCGTTCCGACCGCCAGCGCCCGGCGGCCGCCTTCGACTGCCAGCGCTGGATCGGCAGGGCAAAGCCCGCAGGGGTATCCAGGCCGCGGCTGAAGACCCGGGCGATCCGGGCACGGGTCTCGGGATCCTTCAGCTTCGCATCCTCGGGGGTGACGTTGACCGGCAGATCGGCTTCCCTGAGGATCCATTCCACCGGGTCCTCATAGGCGGCCTGGACATACTCCGCCCCCACGCCGATGGCCTCGGCCAGCCCCGACAGGAAACGTCCGGCATCCTCGGCGGTGGCGCCGGTGTGGGTCTCTTCGGCGATGAGGTCCGGATTGTTCCAGACCGGCACCCCGTCGCGGCGCCAGTAAAGCGAGAAGGTCCAGCGCGGCAGCGTCTCGCCCGGATACCACTTGCCCTGCCCGTAATGCAGAAAGCCCCCGGGCGCGAAGCGGTCGCGCAACCGCCGGATCAGCCGGTCGGCGAGCCCGCGCTTCATCGGGCCGACGGCGCCCGTGTTCCATTCCTCGGCCTCGAAATCGTCGATCGAGACGAAGGTGGGCTCGCCGCCCATGGTCAGCCGCATGTCCTGCGCCGCGATCCGGGCATCGACCTTCTGGCCCAGCGCATCCAGCGCCTGCCAGGCATCCTCGGGGAATGGTCTGGTGATGCGGGGATGCTCGGCGGTGCGATGCACCTCCATGTGAAAGCGGAAATCGACCTCGGCCGGGCTTGCCATCCCCGAGATCGGCGCGGCGTTACGGTAATGCGGCGTCGCGGCCAGAGGGATATGGCTTTCGCCGGTCAGAAGCCCGCTGGTCGGATCCAGCCCGACCCAGCCCGCGCCGGGCAGGAAGACCTCGGTCCAGGCATGCAGGTCGGTGAAGTCGTGATCGGTGCCCGCAGGCCCGTCCAGCGCCACCAGATCGGGTTTCAGCTGGATCAGATAGCCCGAGACGAAGCGCGCGGCAAAGCCCAGATGGCGCAGCACCTGCACCAGCAGCCAGCTGGTGTCGCGGCAGGACCCGGATGTCAGCCTCAGCGTCTCTTCAGGGCTCTGCACCCCGGGCTCCATCCGGATCAGGTAGTCGATCTCGCGTTCCAGCCGCGCGTTCAGCGCGACGAGGAAATCGATGGTCCGGATCTTCTTGCGCGGGACCGAGGCCAGGAAGGCCTGCATCCGCGCGCCCGCGGGCTCGGGGCTCCGGTAGATCGACAGGTCCTCCGCCAGATCGGCCGGATAGTCGAAGGGCCAGTCCTCGGCCGTCTCGTCGACGAAGAAATCGAACGGGTTGTAGACCGTCATGTCGGCGACCAGATCGACCTCGATCCTCAGCTCGCGCACCGGCTCGGGAAAGACGAAGCGCGACAGCCAGTTGCCATAGGGGTCCTGCTGGTGGTTGACGAAATGTCCGCCGGGCGAGACCTTCAGCGAATGCGAGATCACCCGGGTCCGGCTATGCGGCGCGGGCCGCAGCCGGATCACCTGAGGCCCCAGCGTCACGAGACGGTCATAGCGATAATGGGTCAGGTGCCGGATGGTCGCGGTGATCGCCATGGAGGATCCAAACCTTAGCGCAGCTCTGCGGCAGCAAAGACGGTTTTGGCCTCGCTGTAAACTCGGCTACGGCCGCAACCGGGCCGAAGCGGGGTCCCAAAACGTGCTTCGCTGTCCGAAGCCCGCGGCCAAGCCGGGTTTTCAGACGGGTCCGGACCTATCTGCCGTCCTTTTCATCCCCACCGGGAAGCGCGACCCCGCGTTCCTCCATATAAGGCTGGAAATAGTCGCGGAAGGCCGCGAACCCCTCGGCCAGCATCATGAATTCCTCGCGGTTCATGACCAGCACCTTGCAATCCTCCTTGGCGCGCACCGTGGTCCGGCGCCGGGTCGCCCCGAGGATCAGCCGCTCGCCGAAATGCCCGCCCGGGCCGATGATCCGGGTCGTCATCGCGCCGCTTTCGGAATCGGGCCGCTCCATCTCGACCGCGCCCGTAATCACCGTATAGAACCCGTCCGAGCGGTCGCCCGCATTGTAGATCCGGTCGCCCGCGCGGTAATAGACATAGCGCAGCGGCGGTTTGCCGTAGAATTTCAGCTGCACCAGGCTGCGCGCCCCCAGCATGTCGAGCGACCAGTTGATCATCACCCGGATGCGGGTGCCGATGCCGGGCAGGAGTGCCAGGTAATAGGACCGCCAGATGAACCAGGCGGGAAAGCCGGTGATGTTGCGGCCGAACACATTGGCGACGCCGCGCTTGGCGCCCAGAGAGGCCAGCGCCCCGCGCGAGGCATAGGCGAAGGGCTTCGGCGCGCGCCCCTTGACCGTGGCCGCGATGTTCTGGGCCA
Organism: Rhodovulum sulfidophilum DSM 1374; assembly: GCF_001633165.1. Taxonomy (NCBI): domain Bacteria; kingdom Pseudomonadati; phylum Pseudomonadota; class Alphaproteobacteria; order Rhodobacterales; family Paracoccaceae; genus Rhodovulum; species Rhodovulum sulfidophilum. Next base: position 3,338,244 of record NZ_CP015418.1, read on the forward strand.
CCCGCTTGGCCTCGCGCACCGCGAATTGCGCGGTCGGCGGCGCGAAATCGGCCCGTTCCGAGGCCCCCTCCTTCAGCGGGATCAGCGCGCAATCGCCCAGCGCCCAGACGCCCTCGACGCCCGGCACCCGCAGCATCCGGTCGACCGGGATCCGCCCCTTGTCGAGCGGCAGCCCCATCCGCTGCACCACCGGCAGCGGCGCATTGCCGATGGTGGCCACGATGGTGCGAGTGTCGATCACCTCGCCCGTGGTGGTGACAAGCTGGCGATGGGTCGCGCTTTTCACGCCGGTGCCAAGCTTGATGTCGATGCCGTGGCGCTCGAGATGGCCGACCGCGTAATCGGCCAGTTCCTTCGGCATCTCGCCCAGGATACGCGGCGCGAACTCGATCAGCTGCACCCGCACCTCTGAGGGATCGATCTTGGGATAGAAGCGCAGCGAGCGGTCGATCATCTCCTTCATCTCGCCCACCGTCTCGACCCCCGAGAAGCCGCCGCCGACAACGGTGAAGGTCAGCGCGCCGCGCTTGGTATCGGGCAGCTGGGTGACCTGGGCATGTTCGAGCTGCTCGATCACATGGCCGCGCAGACGGCGCGCATCCTCGAGCGTCTTCATCTTCAGCGCATGTTCCTCGAGCCCCGGCATCCGCGAGAAATCGGTGCCCTGCCCCAGCGCGATCACCAGATGGTCATAGGCGATCTCGGTCGGGCGCCGCTGGATGCCCTGGAAGACGGTCACCACCTTGCGGTCGAAATCGACGCTGTCGACCACGGCCTTGCGCACGAAGATGCCGCCGAGGATGAACCGCAGCGGCGAGACCGCATGCGCGGGCATGATCGAGCCGCCCGCGACCTCGGGCAGAAGCGGCTGGAAGACGAAATAGTTCTGGCCGTTGATCACCTCGATCTCGGCCTTGCGGCCGAACTGGCGGCGCAGCGCGCGGGCCGCATACATGCCCCCGAAACCGCCCCCCAGAACCACTATCCTGGTCGCCATCGCGCGCTCCTGTGCTTGCTCGGTTCTGCCGGGCGGTCCTGCCTGGCTCTTGCGGCGTCGCAGCATAAAGCATCGCCTGCCCGCCGCCAGACGGTATATTGTCATAGGGGGAACTTCTTGCAGGACCGTGGCGCGGCGGCCCCGGGCGGGACCGCATCCTGTCCAGATCGCCAATTGCGGTTCGGTCCCGTCTGTGGCAATGGCCCGGACCAATGACACGCGCCACAGCCCTCACCGCCTATCTCAGGCTTTGCCACTGGCTCGACCGTGCCACGCTGGCCTTCTGCGTGGTGGCGGCCCTGTTCCTGACCGGCGCGACCCTGGCCATCGTGATCCTGCGCTACGGCTTCGGCACCGGGTCGATCCAGTTCCAGAACGCCGCCGATTATGCCTTCGCGAGCCTTCTGGTCTTCAGCATTCCGGTGACGCTGGCGCGCGGCGGCCATGTCCGGGTCGAGGTCTTCTCCGAGCGGCTGTCGCCGCGCTATATCCGCATCGCCGACATCGTCGCGGTGCTGGTCTTCCTGATCCCGGTCTTCGGTCTGATGATCCGCGCCTTCTGGCCCGATCTTTCCTATTCCTGGTCGATCCGCGAAGGCGCGATCGAGACCGGCGGGCTCGGCGGGCTTTACATCGTCAAATCGGCGCTGCCGCTGGCCTCGGCGCTGATGATCCTGCAGGGGATCGCGATGATCCTGAAACCGTCCGGAAAACCCTCCGATCACGGCAAAGACATGCAGGAGACGCTATGACCGGGCAGGAAGGCGTGCTGCTCGCGCTGTTGCTCGGGCTGTTCGGCGGCATTCTCAGCGGCATCCCGGCGATGCTGGCCATCGCGGGCGTGCCGCTCGTGACCGCGCTGATCGCCTCGGCCTTCGGGCTGTTCGACCTGAGTTTCCTCAATTTCTTCCCCGGCCGGGTCTGGGGCGTGATGTCGAACCGGCTGCTGATGGCGGTACCGCTCTTCGTACTGATGGGAGTTCTGCTTGAACGCGCGCAGCTTGCCGAGCGCATGCTGGGCGTGCTCGGCCGCCTGACCCGCGGCTCGCCGCGCGGCATGGGGCTGAGCGTGCTGGCCTTCTCGGCGCTGATCGCGGCCTCGACGGGCATCATCGGGGCGACGGTGGTGATGCTGGTCCTGATCTCGCTGCCCGCGATGCGCTCGGCCGGGATCGACAAGCGGCTGGCGGCGGGGCTGATCTGCGCCTCGGGCACGCTGGGCCAGGTGATCCCGCCCTCGATCATCCTGGTGCTGCTGGGCGACCAGATCGGCAATGTCTATCTCGAGGCGCAGCAGGCGGCGGGCAATTTCGCCCCCGACCCGGTCTCGGTCGGCGATCTCTTCGCGGGCGCGCTGCTGCCCGGGCTGATGCTGGTCGCGATCTATGCGATCTATGTCGCGCTTCGGCTCGGCCCCGCGCCCGAGCCGCGCGCGCCCCGCGAGCCGGTGCCCGCCTCCGAAATCCTGTTCACCTTCCTGCCGCCGATCCTGCTGATCCTCGCGGTGCTGGGCTCGATCCTCGCGGGCGTCGCCACCACCACCGAGGCGGCGGCACTCGGCGCCATCGGGGCGATGCTGATGGCCGCGCAGCGGGCCGAAGGCGGCGCCTTCGGACGCTGGCTGATCGCCTCGGCGGGGCTGGCGGCGCTGGTCCTCGTGGGCATGGGCATGGCCGGGCTCGGCCGGGCCGCGCTTGGCACCCTGCCCGGGCTGCTGGCGCTGGGTGCTGCGGCCCTGATCGCGGCGGGCACGCTGATGGCGGGGCTTAGGACCTGGCGCGCGGGCCTTCTGCAAGGCGCGCTGGGCGACACCGTCCGGATCTCGGGCATGGTCTTCGGCATCGTGGTCGCGGCCTCGCTGCTGTCGCTGGTCTTCCGCGGCTTCGGCGGCGACCATCTCGTCGAAGAGCTGATGGCCAGCCTGCCCGGCGGCGGCATGGCCGCGATCTTCCTGGTGATGGCGGTGATCTTCGTCCTGGGCTTCATCCTCGAGGCGGTCGAGATCATCTATATCGTGGTCCCGCTGCTGGGCCCGCCGATCCTCGGCACCGACATCTCGCCGGTCTGGTTCGCGATCCTGATCGCGATGAACCTGCAGACCTCGTTCCTGACGCCGCCCTTCGGCTTTGCGCTGTTCTATTTCCGCTCGGTCGCGCCGCCCGACATCACCACGCTCGACACCTATCGCGGCGTGCTGCCCTTCGTGGCGCTGCAGCTCGTGGCCCTGGGCGTCCTGGTCGCGCTGCCCGAGCTTGCGACCTGGCTGCCACAGGCGATATTCCGGTAAGCGCAACGCAAGAGGACATGATGCACCGCAGAACCTTCCTGAAAACGGGCGCCGGCATCGCCGCGACCGGCACGCTGGCCAGCCCTGCGCTCGCCTCGGGCAAGATCCACTGGAAACTGCCCACCGCCTTTCCCAAGATGGCCCCCGCCGTCGGCACCAATGCCACCAATTTCGCCGCGCGCGTGGCCGCGATGTCGGATGGCCGGCTGAGCTTCACCGTCTATGGCGCGGGCGAGCTGGTGCCGGCCTTCGGTGTCGAGGATGCGGTGCAGGCCGGAAACGCCCCGGTCGGGCATGGGCCAACCTATTACGCCGCGGGCAAGAACCCCGCCCTGCACTGGTTCACCGGCGTGCCCTTCGGCATGACCTCGGTCGAGCACATGGCCTGGCTGCGCTGGGGCGGCGGCCAGGAGGTCTGGGACGAGATCTATGCCGAGCGCAATCTCAAGCCGCTCTATTCCGGCAATTCGAACACCCAGTCGGCCGGATGGTTCAAGAAACCGATCGAAAGCGTCGAGGACCTCAAGGGGCTGAACATGCGCATCGCCGGGCTCGGCGGCGAGGTGTTCCGCAAGCTCGGCGTCAATTCGGTGCTGATGCCGCCGGCCGAGATCTTCCAGGCGCTGCAATCGGGCGCCATCGACGCCGCCGAATGGGTCTCGCCGCATCTCGACCAGGCGTTCGGGCTGCAGAAGATCACCGATATCTGCTATCTGCCCGCCTTCACCGAGCCCGGCGCGGGGCTGTCCATTGTCTTCAACCAGGACGCCTGGGACGAGCTGCCGGCCGACCTGCAGGCGATCTGCGAGGCCGCGGCGCTGGCCGCCGCCTATGAGGTGCAGGGCCAGTTCGACCATTTCAACGCCAAATCGCTGGCCGAGCTCAAGGCGCAGGGCGTGCGCTTCCTCAACTTCCCCGAAGATGTCATCACCGCCCAGCGCGATGCCTGGAACGAGGTGCAGGATGCGCTTGCCGCCGAACATCCCGACGTGGCCAAGGTGCGCGCCAGCTACGACCCGGCCCTGGCCGAGGCCCGCGACTATGCCAAGGCGATGACCCTGCCGCTTCTGGCCGGGCGCAGCTGAGCCTGTCGCCTCCCCCGGGAAACCACAAGGGCCGCCCTGCCGGGGCGGCCCTTTTCCGTCTGTCCCGAGCGGCCTATTCGGCAGCGATCGCGGTCTGGCTGTCATCGCTCCAGCGCGCCAGCACCTCGGCGCAATCGGGGTCGCGGCTGGCCAGCGCCAGGGTCGCGTCCAGCATCCCCGACTTGGACCCGCAATCGTAGCGCACCCCGTCGAAACCGAAGCCCGCAAGCCCCAGCCGCGCCGCATCGCGGGCAATCGCATCGGTCAGCTGGATCTCGTCATTGGCGCCCGGGCCCTGACTGGCCAGAGTGTCGAAGATCGCCGCATCGAGAATGTAGCGCCCGACCACCGCCTTCATCGAGGGCGCCTCGGCCGCGGCGGGCTTCTCGACCATGCCGCGCGCGCGGGTGATCCGGCCCTCCTGCCCGGTCGGATCGAGCACGCCATAGCGCGACACGGTCTCGGGCGTCACATCCATCGCGGCGACCATATGCCCGGCCCCGGCGCGCCCATAGGCCTCGACCATCTGCGCCAGACAGCCCGGCTCGGACAGGATCAGATCGTCGGGCAGCAGCACCGCCACCGGCCCCGGCAAAACATGGGAGCGGGCACAAAGCACGGCATGGCCGAGCCCGCGCTGCTCGTGCTGCATCACGAATTCGACCTCGTGCTCGTCCTCGTCCAGCGCCGCCGCCGCAAGCTCGGCCGCCAGCCGCGCCTTGCCGCGGGCACGCAGCGTCTCTATCAGCCCGGCATCGGCCCGCACATGGCGTTCGATGGCGGTTTTCGACGGGTGACTGACGAAGACCATGCGTTCGACCCCGGCCGCGCGCGCCTCGTCGATGGCGAACTGGATCAGCGGGGTATCGATGACCGGAAGCAGTTCCTTCGGCGTCGCCTTGGTCGCGGGAAGAAAGCGGGTTCCGAGCCCTGCGACGGGAAAGATGGCGGTCCGCACGGGCGAAGGGATCATGTGAAACTCCTGAAATAACAGAATGCACCTGCAGCATAACGGAGCATGGGCGCAAAAAGTTTCAGCCGATGCCGCTTTTCTGCTCGGCGCTCCGGCAAAACTCCGCCTCCCGGCCCCGCCCCTCTCGTCACAAGCCTGCCGTCACACGCCTGAAATCGGCGCATGGCCGGAAAGACACCGCACGCGGAAACGCAGCTGGGACAGCGGGACCGGCCCCCTGCCGGGGCCGCAGATCGGGGCGGCGGATCAGTCCGAACGGGCGATCTCGCGCCCGCCCAGCTCGGACAGCACGCGGCGGAAGGCCTGCCCCGCCGGAGTGGGCCGCAGGTGATCGTCGACGAGATTGATCTTCGGCACCGCGCCCTTCCAAGGATAGGGATTGGCGGCGAACCAGGCATGGCGCTCGACGAAGGGCAGCCCGTCCATCATCCGGACCGCGCCTTCGAGAAATGCCGCGCTGGCGGCATAGCTTCCTACGCCCGGGCGGTCCCAGTCCACCAGCGCGAATTCGGTCACCCAGATCGGGCGACGATAGGCGCGATGCACCGCCTGCAGCCAGCGCCGGAATGCCGCCACATCGCCGTCGGTCGAATAGTAATGCACCGCCATGAAGTCGATCCGGTAGCCGCGCCGGTCCGCCTCGGTCATGAAGCGGCGCTGCCAGGAGCCGGGGCCGAGCGTTCCGTCCCTGGTGACGGCCGGGCTGCCGATCCGGAGCCCCCGCCCCTTCGCCTCGACCTGCGGCCAGAGCGCGAGCGCGCGCGCGACGCTCAATCCGCCTTGATGGGCGCCGTGACCGTCGGGTTCGTTGAAGGCCAGCAGCGCCCGCACCGGGCGATCCGACCGGATTGCCGCCGCAAGATCGCGCTCGGAATGGATCATCGGCACGAATTCGACGCTGCGCGAGACCGGCCTCCCGGTCCAGAGCTGGTCGGTCCGCCATGTGTAATACCAGCCCAGAGCGGGATGATCCTCGATCCAGCGGATCGTGGTATAGCGGCTGTTCTCCCAGGCACCGATGCCGGCTTTCTGGGCCAGAGCCGGAGCCGTCAGGGACAAAAGCCAGACGGCAAGGAAAAACATGGTTTTTCCAGGCATTGTCAGTCCTCTCGCAGGAAGCGACCCTCGCGTTCCTTTTTGCAGGAAGCGATCCCTCGCCAAGCGACCCCTCGCTTTGCCCGGAAGCCTAGTTCCGAGGCGGGCAGAAAATGTGGCGGAAGGCGTGCTTCATTAGGGAATTCGAAGGACATTTGGTTCTGCCTTGCGAAACGGTGATCGCAGGCACGCCGGCATCGTCTTCGGAACACGTCATGATCGGCGGCCACAGGGGCAGGAATGCCCCACGCCTAGCCGATCCGCCCGCCACAATTCGGCGGCTACAATTCAGCGGCTCGGGCATCCCCGATCCGGCCGCCGGAGCGGTTGGCTCTGGATAAGAGCAAAGAGAGGTCTATGCTGAGGGCTGCGTTGCCAAGGCCCCGATACATCCAGATGACCGCCCCCTCGCCCACCGAGCCCGATCTGTCCGCGCAGGATCTCTCCGAGCTGATCGCCTGCCCGCAATGCGACGCGGTCTACCGGGCGGTCCAGCCCGCGCCCCGGGCACGCGCGGTCTGCGCGCGCTGCCATACCGTGCTGATCGCGCCTCAGCGCCAGGCCGGGCAGCGGCTGATCGCGGTCGCCCTGACGGTGGTGGTGCTGATCTGCGCCGCGACCCTGACGCCCTTCCTCGAGGTCGAGGCGGGCGGCATGAGCAACGCCACCTCGGTCCTCGACGCGGCGCTTGCCTTCGCCGGGCGCCCGATGCTGCTGGTGCTGACGCTGGCGGTGGCGGCGCTGATCGTCTTCGTGCCGGTGCTGAGGGCGCTTCTGATCCTCTACGTGCTCACGCCCATCGTGTTCGACCGCCCGCCCGCCCGGCATGCCCGCGCCGCCTTCCGGCTGTCCGAGACCCTGCGGCCCTGGTCCATGGCCGAGGTCTTCGCCATCGGCTGCGCGGTCGCACTGGTCAAGATCTCGGACCTCGCGCATGTCGCCTTCGGCCCCGCCTTCTGGATGTTCTCGGCCCTTGTCATCCTGATCGTGGTACAGGACACCTTCATGTGCAGGTATTCGGTATGGAGATCTCTGGACAGGTGAGAACCGCGCGCGACATGGGCCTGGTGGCCTGCACCCGCTGCACCCGGATCTGGCCCGCAGGGACCCGGCACTGCGCGCGCTGCGGCCAGAAGCTGAGCCAGCGCTCGCCGCTCTCGCTGCAGCGGGTCTGGGCCTGGTGGTGCCTCGGGCTGATCGCCTATGTGCCCGCCAACATCTACCCGATGCTCGAGACCCGGACCCTGGTCACGACCCAGGACAACACCATCATCGGCGGCGCGGTCGAGATCGCCCGTCACGGCAACTGGGGCATCGCCGCCGTGATCCTGACCGCCTCGGTCCTGATCCCGATCGGCAAGTTCCTCGCCGTTGCCGGGCTGGCGCTCGGCATCACCCGCGGCAGCCGCCTCAGCCGGGTCCGGCGCCAGCAGCTTTACGAGGTGGTCGAATATATCGGCCGCTGGTCGATGATCGACGTCTTCGTCGTCGCCATCCTGTCCTCGCTGGTCCAGCTCGGTGCGGTGGTGTCGATCAGCCCCGGCACCGCAAGCCTGTTCTTCGCCGTCTCGGTCATCGCAACCATGCTGTCGGCCCAAAGCTTCGACAGCCGCCTGCTTTGGGACAAGACCGATCCTCCTCCTGCCCCCCGGAGCCATATGGCATGACCGATCTGCCCCCCGAAGCCCCGGTCGAACCGGCCAGCCGCGGCCTGCTCGACCGCATTTCCATCGTCTGGGTGATCCCGGCCGCGGCGCTGACCATCGCCCTGGGCGTGGCCTGGCACAGCTATGTCGAGCGCGGCCCGCTGCTGGAACTGACCTTCGAGACCGCCTCGGGCATCAAGGCGGGCGAGACCGAGCTGCATTACCGCGACGTGACCGTGGGCCTGGTCGAGAAGGTGGGCTTCACCGACAATCTCGGCGAGGTGCTGGTCTCGGTCCGGCTCGACAAGGCGGTCGCGCCCTATGTCGACCGCGACGCCGACTTCTGGGTGGTCCAGCCCGAGGTCAGCGCCCGCGGCGTGACCGGATTGTCGACCGTGCTGTCGGGGGTTTTCATCCAGGGCATCTGGGACGACACGCCCGACGGCTTCGTCGAACGCCACCGCGGCAAGAGCGCAGCACCCCTCAACCGCGAAGGCCGCCCCGGCCTCAGGCTGAGGCTGCGCGCCGCCAGCGATGCCGGTCTGACCGAAGAGGCGCCGATCCTCTATCGCGGGATCGAGGTCGGACGGATCGGCAAGGCCGAGGTCAGTCGGGACGGCTCGACCGTCGAGGCCGATGCCATCGTCTTCGCGCCCCATGACCGGCTGATCTCGAGCTCGACCCGGTTCTGGGACAGTTCGGGCTTTTCCTTCTCGCTCGGCCCCGGCGGCGCCCGGGTCGATTTCTCGTCGGTGGCGGCGCTGCTGTCGGGCGGGGTCACCTTCCAGAGCGTGGTCTCGGGCGGCAAGCGGGTCGAGCCCGATACCCGCTTCGAGGTCTATCCCGACGAATCCACCGCGCGCGCCAGCGTCTTCGCCGCCAAGGACGGCCCCGCGCTGACGCTGACCGCCTATTTCGCCGAGAATGTCGAGGGGCTGTCGATCGACGCGCCGGTCATGCTGGGCGGTCTCCGGATCGGCCGCGTCACCGCGTTGAACGGCACCGTCGATGCCGACCGCTTCGGCGACGACCGGGTGCGGCTGGCGGCGACGCTGGCGATCCAGCCCGCAAGGCTCGGGCTCGAGGCGCCCGCAAGCACCGAGGACGCGCTCGATTATCTCGCCGGACGGGTGCGCGATGGGCTGCGGGCACGGCTCGCGACCGCCTCGATCCTGACCCGCAGGCTCAAGGTCGAACTGATCGAGACCGCCGGGACCGCACCGGCCGAGCTCGATCGCGATGCCGACCCGAACCCGGTGATCCCGACCACGGCCAGCGACATTTCCGATGTCTCGGCCACCGCCGAGGGGCTCTACAACCGGATCAACGACCTGCCCATCGAGGATCTGATGCAAAGCGCCATCGACGCGCTGAACAGCGTCAGCACGCTGGCCGGCAGCGACGAGATCCGCGCCGTGCCGGGCGAGGTCCGGGCGCTGCTGGGCGAGGCCCGCGGCATTGTCGGCTCGGACGAGATGCAGGCCCTGCCCGGTCGGATCGATGGCACCGTCGCCGCCATCGAGACGCTGGCCCGGCAGCTGGCCGAGGCCGATGCCGCGAGCCGCCTGACCGCCGCGCTCGACGCCGCCGCCGGGGCCGCGGAGACCATCGATACCGCCGCGGCCGGGCTGCCCGATCTGGTCGCGCGGCTGAATGCGGTGGCCGATCAGGCCGCGACACTGCCGCTGGACGAGCTGGCGGGGCGGATCTCGGCCCTGCTCGACAGCACCGACCGGCTGATCGACACCGATCAGGCCCGCGACCTGCCGACCGACCTCTCCGCCGCGCTGCGCGAACTGGCGGCGATGCTGGCCGAGCTGCGCGAGGGCGGGGTCGTCGGCAATGCCAATGCGACCCTCGCCTCGGCGCGCTCGGCGGCCGATGACATCTCGACCGCCGCGCGCGACCTGCCCGACCTGCTGGCACGGGCCCAGGCCGTGCTGGGTCAGGCCTCGAGCACCATCGAGGGCTACGACGCCTCGCGCGGGATGGGCCGCGAGATCGACACCGCGCTGCGCGAGATCCAGCGCGCGGCCCAGGCCGTGACCGCGCTGTCGCGGGCCCTGGAACGCAACCCCAACTCGATCCTGTTCGGACGCTGACATGAAACATCGCCTGCTTCCTGCCGCCCTCGTTCCGCTTGCCCTGGCGCTGACCGCCTGCAGCGGCAGCCCCGAGCGCTATACCGTGCCCGACGCGGCCGTCGACGGCCCGCGCCTGCCCGTCGCCTGGCGCAGCGTCGCGATCCGCGACGTGTCGCTGCCGACCTATGCCGCCTCCGAGGAGATCTACAGTCGCAGCGCCAGCGGCGCGCTGACCTCGTCCTCGGCCGTGCTCTGGGCCGACGATCCGAGCCGGGCCATCACCCGGGATCTGGCGCGCCTGCTGGCCCGGATGACCGGCGCCCAGGTCGCGGCCGAGCCCTGGCCCTTCTTCGACCGCGCCCAGGCCACGCTCGAGGTGCGGGTGGCCGACATGCTGGCCGAAAGCGACGGCACCTTCCGCCTGACCGGGCAGTTCTTCGTCGCGCCCGATGCGGGCGGGCGGAACCGCGCCGTGCCCTTCGCGATCTCGGCCCCGATCGCAGCCCCCGCCGGACCGGCCGAGATCGCCGCCGCCCGGGGCGTCGCGCTGCGCGAGCTGGCCACCCGGATCGCCAGAACCGGCCTGCGCTGAATGCCGCGCCCGATTGCACCCGCCTCCGGGCGGCGCTAGCCTCCCTCCGCCATATCCCCCAAGGAGCCCGACATGCCCGATACCGCCCCTGCCAGCTGGGAAGCCCGCGCCGAATCGTCCAATTTCTACGGCTTTACCGACCTGCCCTCGGTCAAGGCGCGCGGCACGGTGGTGATCACCCATGGCGAGGGGCCCTATGTCATCGACACCAATGGCCGCCGCTATCTGGACGGCAATTCGGGCCTCTGGAACATGGTCGCGGGGTTCGACCATGCCGGGCTGACCGCAGCCGCCAAGGCGCAATATGACCGCTTCCCGGGCTATCACGCCTTCTTCGGCCGGATGTCGGACCAGACCGTGATGCTGAGCGAGAAACTGATCGAGGTCTCGCCCTATCAGCGCGGGCGGGTCTTCTACACCAATTCGGGTTCCGAGGCGAATGACACGCTGGTCAAGATGCTGTGGTTCCTGGCCCGTGCCGAGGACCAGCCCCGGCGCCGCAAGATCCTGACACGCAAGAACGCCTATCACGGCGTGACCGCGGTGTCGGCCTCGATGACCGGCAAGCCCTATAACGAGCTCTTCGGCCTGCCGCTGCCCGATTTCATCCACCTGACCTGCCCGCATTACTGGCGCGAGGGCCGGCCCGGCGAGACCGAGGCAGAGTTCACCGCCCGCATGGCCGCCGAGCTGGAAGAGGTGATCGCCTGCGAAGGCGCCGAAACCATCGCCGGGTTCTTCGCCGAACCCGTCATGGGCGCAGGCGGCGCGATCCCGCCCTCCGCGGGCTATTTCCAGGCGATCCAGCCGATCCTGAAGAAACACGGCATCCCGCTGATCTCGGACGAGGTGATCTGCGGCTTCGGGCGCACCGGCCATGTCTGGGGCTGCGAGACCTATGATTTCATCCCCGATGCCATCATCTCGTCCAAGGCGCTGACGGCAGGCTATTTCCCGATGGGCGCGGTGATCCTCGGCCCCGATCTGGCCGACCGGCTGCACAGGGCCTCCGAGGCGGTCGAGGAATTCCCGCACGGCTTCACCGCCTCGGGCCATCCGGTCGGCTGCGCCATCGCGCTGAAGGCCATCGACGTGATCCTGAACGAGGGGCTCCTGGAAAACGTCCGCCGCCTGACGCCGCTGTTCGAAGAGGGCATGAACCGGCTGGCCGAGAACCCCAATATCGGCGAGTTTCGCGGCAAGGGTCTGATGGGCGCGCTGGAAGCCGTCGCCGACAAGCCCACCAAGACCCCCTTCCCCTCGACCCTTTCCGTCAGCGAGCGGATCGCCAATACCTGCACCGATCACGGGCTGATCTGCCGGCCGCTGGGCCAGTCCATCGTGCTGTGCCCGCCCTTCATCCTGACCGAGGGCCAGATGGACGAGATGTTCACGAAGCTGGAGGCCGCGCTGGGCGAGGTTTTTGCCGGGCTCGGGGCGGAGGCGTGAGCACCGCCACCCCCGCGACCCAGGCGCTGAAACGCGCGGGCGTCGCGTTCCGCCCCATCGAATACGACTATGTCGCCGGGCAGGACCGGATCGGGCTGCACGCGGCCGAAGCCATCGGCGCCGAGCCGGGCCGGGTGCTCAAGACCCTGATGGTCGAGATCGACGGCAAGCCCGCATGCGCGGTGATCCCGTCGGACCGCACGCTGTCGATGAAGAAGGTGGCCGCGGCCTTCGGCGCCAAATCGGCGCAGATGATGCCGCCCGACAAGGCCGAACGGCTGACCGGCTTTCATACCGGCGGCATCAGCCCCTTCGGTCAGAAGCGCCGCGCGCCGCTGGCCTTCGAGGCAGGCGCGCTGAATGTGCCCGAAATCGTGCTGAACGGCGGCCGCCGCGGGCTGATGGTGGCGCTGGCCCCGGCCGATGCGCTGGCTGTCGCCGGGGCGCAGGCGGCAGATCTCTGCGCCGAACGGGGCTGAAGGGGGCGCGGCACCGCTGCGGATTGACCCGGACCGCGAAGCCGTCAGGATGGAGGGGCCCCGAAACGCGCGCGCAAGAGGACCCGACGATGCCGATCTACAATTACCGCTGCACCGCCTGTGAGGCCGAATTCGAGCTTCTGCGCAGCCTCAGCGACGACAGCACCCCGGCCTGCCCCGATTGCGGCAGCCCCGAGGTCAAACGCCTGCTGTCGCGCATCGCCGCTTCGGGCGAAAGCGCAAAGCTCCTGAAGGGGGCTCGAAGCCTCGCCAGGAAGGAAGGCCATTTCAGCAATTACTCGAAAAGCGAGCGCAAGAAGAGCGGCGTCTGACCGCCCGCCCGGGCTCCCGACTGCTGCTCAGTCCTTTTCCCGGCGCCGCTTCTCGCGGAACTCGATCCCGAAGATCGCGCTCTGCGCCGCCAGAAAGCCGAAGAAGACCGCCGCCGCGATCGAGCTCACGGTATGGACCGGGCCCGCCGTGAGATAGCCCCAGTCGGTCATGAGAAGGGTGACCAGCGTCACCGCGATGCCCACGCCCCAGGCGATCCGCCCTGTCGAAGGCTGTTTGCTGTCCTTGTCCATGCGCCGGAAAGTGGCACCGCGCGCGGGTACAGGCAAGCGCGGCTTGGGGTCGCGCCCATGCGCCCGTCCCCGGGCAAAGCTCAGCGCGATGCCTTCTCGGCGATCCCGCTGACGCCCTCGCGCCGCGCCAGCTCGGCCGCGACATCGGCCAGGCTCACGTCGCGGGCCGCCAGCATCACCAGCAGGTGATAGACCACATCCGCCGCCTCGGCGGTCAGCCGGGCACGGTCGCCCCGGACCGCCTCGATGATCGCCTCGACCGCCTCCTCGCCGAATTTCTCGGCGCATTTCTCGGGCCCCTTCGAGAACAATTTGGCAGTCCAGGACGTGTCGGGATCGGCGCCCTTGCGCGCCTCGACGGTGGTGGCAAGGCGCGCCAGCGCCTCGAGCTCGGGTCCGGTCATGTCAGCCTCACGGGGATGCCGGCGGCGGCCATATGGGCCTTGGCCTCGCCGATGGTGAATTCGCCGAAATGGAAGATCGAAGCGGCCAGAACCGCGCTGGCCCCGCCTTCGGTGACCCCTTCGACCAGATGATCGAGCGTGCCGACCCCGCCCGAAGCGATCACCGGCACATCCACCGCATCGGAAATCGCGCGGGTCAGCGGCAGGTTGAAGCCCGCCCGCGTCCCGTCCCGGTCCATGCTGGTCAGCAGGATCTCGCCCGCGCCCTTGGCGACCACGGTCCTTGCGAAGTCGACCGCGTCGATGCCGGTGGGCTTGCGCCCGCCATGGGTGAAGATCTCCCACTTGCCGGGGCTCACGGTCTTGGCGTCGATGGCGACCACGATGCACTGGCTGCCGAACTGGTCTGCCGCCTGATGCACCACGTCGGGGTCGGCCACCGCCGCCGAATTGAAGCTGACCTTGTCGGCCCCCGCCAGCAGCAGCGCCCGCACATCCTCGGCCGTCCGCACCCCGCCACCGACGGTCAGCGGCATGAAACACTGCTCGGCCGTCCGGCGCACGACATCGAACATGGTACCGCGATTCTCGTGGGTGGCATGGATGTCGAGGAAACAGAGCTCGTCCGCCCCGGCCGCGTCATAGGCCTTGGCGGCCTCGACCGGATCGCCCGCATCGACGAGATTGACAAAATTGACCCCCTTGACCACGCGCCCCTCGGCCACGTCGAGACAGGGGATGATACGGATCTTCAGCATGGCGGCTCCTTTCGCGCCCTCATACCCCGCCGCCGCACCGGTGGAAAGCGTCCCGGGCGGGGCTCTGCCCCGCACCCCGGGGTATTTTCGCCAAGAAGAAGGAACAGGAGCATCTTCTTCTTGGCAGAAATACCCCGGGGGGGGAGTCCGAAGGACGGGGGGCAGCGCCCCCCTCGCCTCAGCCTTTCAGCGCAGCCAATGCTCCGGCGAGGTCGATCGCGCCGTCGTAAAGCGCCCGTCCCGAAATCGCCCCCGAGATCGCCCCCGTCGCCCGAAGCGCCATGAGATCGGCCAATGACGAGACGCCGCCCGAGGCGATCACCGGGATCGAGACCGCGCGGGCCAGCGCCTCGGTCGCGGCCACGTTCGGCCCCGCCATTGCGCCGTCGCGGTCGATATCGGTGTAGATGATAGCCGAGACCCCGGCATCCTCGAAGGATTTTGCCAGATCCGTCGCCATCACGTCCGTTTCCTCGGCCCAGCCCTTGGTCGCGACCCGGCCGTTGCGGGCGTCGATCCCGACCGCGATCCGGCCCGGAAACGCCCGCGCGGCCTCGCGCACGAGGTCCGGGTTCTCGACCGCCACGGTGCCGAGGATCACCCGGGCAAGCCCCCTGCCGAGCCACATCTCGATGGTCGCCATGTCGCGGATGCCGCCGCCCAGCTGGGCCGGAACCTCGACCGCGGCGAGGATCGCCTCGACCGCATCGGCATTGACCGGCGCGCCCGCGAAGGCCCCGTTCAGATCGACCAGATGCAGCCAGTCGCAGCCCGCCTTCTGAAAGGCCAGCGCCTGCGCGGCAGGGTCCTCGCCGAAGACCGTGGCCTTGTCCATGTCGCCTCTCAGCAACCGCACGCAGCGGCCGTCCTTCAGGTCGATGGCGGGATAGAGGATCATGGGCATTGTCCTTCTGCGGCTCCGGGCCCCGGTTCTGTGGCAGGAACGCCCGAAGATTGCAACGGCACGCCACGCAGTGCGCCCGCATCACATCGCCCTTGCCGGAACGCGGCCACCCTGCCAGATTCGCTCCATATGCTTTGGGAGGAGCACGATGCGCATCGCAATCCCGATCGCGGCCCTGACGCTGGCCGCCACCGCCGCCCTTGCGGACCCGGTCGAAGGGGTCTGGCAGACCCCGCTCGACGATACCGGCCATTTCGGCCATATCCGGATCGCGCCCTGCGGGGCCTCGCTTTGCGGCACGCTGATCCGCGCCTATGACAGCAAGGGCCGCCAGATCGAAACCGACACCATCGGGCGGCAGATCGTCTGGGACATGAAACCCCAGGGCGGGGGCCGCTACGGCAAGGGCAAGGTCTGGGCCCCCGACCGCGACAAGACCTACAATTCCAAGATGGCGCTCGAGGGCGATGTCCTGTCGGTCTCGGGCTGCGTCATCGGCATCTGCCGCGATGGCGGGCGCTGGAAGCGGGTCAAATAGCCACCGCGCCCGGCCCGGCTCAGTGCCGGATCTCGACGGTCTGGCGCAGGGCGCCGGTCGCGGCATCGTAGATCAGGATCCGATCGTCGCGGGTGACGATCGCCACCCAGTCGCGGCCGCGCGTCACCGCCTCGGCCTCGGCCCCGTCGGGCAGCGTCAGCGCCGGGGGCAGCGGCAATGTCTCGTCCTGCCCCGGCATCCGGATGACAAAGAGCGCGACGATCACTAGAAAGCCGCCAATCATGGTCACCATCAAAAGGGTGACCAGCATCCGCAGCAATTTGAGATCGGGGGGCAGTGCCTCCGGTTCGGGTTTGTCATCCATGTCCACGCCGCTCTCCTCGCCTCGCCGCCTTGCCGTCATCATCGGCCCGGCCCCGCCCGGCCGCCTTGATAAGGCGCTTGCCCGCGATGTGCCAGAGCAGGCCGGGCTGACCCGCTCGCGGCTGGCCAAGCTGATCGCCGCGGGCGCGGTGCGGCGCGGCGGCGCGGCCCTGACCGATGCGCGGGCGAAGGTGGCCGAGGGCGAGCGGCTCGAGATCGAGCTGGCCGAGCCCGCCGAGATCGCCACGCTGGCCGAGGACATCCCGCTGAACGTGGTCTACGAGGACGACGCGCTGATCGTGATCGACAAGCCTGCGGGGCTTGTCGTCCATCCGGCGCCGGGCAGCCCCTCGGGCACGCTGGTCAACGCGCTGCTGGCCCATTGCGGCGACAGCCTCGCGGGCATCGGCGGCGAGCGGCGGCCGGGCATCGTCCACCGGATCGACAAGGATACCAGCGGCCTTCTGGTCGCGGCCAAGACCGACAAGGCCCATGCCGCCCTCGCCGCGCAATTCGCGGCCCATACCGTCGAGCGGCAATACAGCGCCATCGTGCATGGCCTGCCCGACGCCTCGGACCCGCGCCTGAGGGGCGTCGCGGGGGCGAGTTTCGAGCCCGGCGGGGTGCTGCGCATCGCGACCCGGATCGGGCGCCACCGCACCGACCGTCAGCGCCAGGCGGTGCTGGCCGCGGGCGGGCGCCATGCGGTGACCCGGGTCCGGGTGGTCACCCCCTTCGGCACGCCCCCGGCGGCGGCGCTGGTGTCCTGCTGGCTGGAAACCGGCCGCACCCACCAGATCCGGGTGCACATGACCCATGCCGGGCATGCGCTGATCGGCGATCCGGTCTATGGCGGGCGGCGGCGGCTGTCGGAAAAGGCAATGGGCCGCGACGCGGCCGCCGCCGCGGCCGCCTTCCCGCGCCAGGCGCTGCATGCCGCGACCCTGGGCTTCGTCCATCCCGAGACCGGCGAGACCCTGCGCTTTGCCGCGCCGCTGCCCGCCGACATGGCGGAGCTGATGCGCAGGCTCGGAAGCTGACCCGTTGCCGCACAGATGCGTGAGCGGATGTAGCATTGACCTTTTTTCGACGGATTTCCGCACATCGTCCGTGCCATGATAGAGGGCAGCGGCGCTTGAACCGAACGGTTCGATCATTACGTGCCTAGGAAAGATGCAGGAGCAACAGGGACCAGAATGAGCAACTATGCCAACCTTCCCGCCCCGTCCCCGGAACAGGGCCTGAACCGGTACCTGCAGGAGATCCGCAAATTCCCGCTGCTGGAGCCGGAAGAGGAATACATGCTGGCCAAGAGCTGGGTCGATCACCACGACACGGAGGCGGCGCATCGGCTGGTGACCTCGCATCTGCGGCTCGCGGCCAAGATCGCCATGGGCTATCGCGGCTACGGCCTGCCCCAGGCCGAGGTGATCTCGGAGGCCAATGTCGGCCTGATGCAGGCGGTCAAGCGCTTCGACCCGGAAAAGGGCTTCCGGCTTGCGACCTATGCGATGTGGTGGATCCGCGCCGCGATCCAGGAATACATCCTGCGGTCCTGGAGCCTCGTGAAGCTGGGCACGACCTCGGCCCAGAAGAAGCTGTTCTTCAACCTCCGCAAGGCCAAGGCCCGGATCGGGGCGCTGGAAGACGGCGACCTGAGGCCCGAGAACGTGCAGAGGATCGCCCATGACCTGAACGTCACCGAGACCGAGGTCATCGCCATGAACCGGCGCCTCTCGGGCGGCGACGCCTCGCTGAACGCGATGGTCGGCAGCGATGGCGACACCACCACCGAATGGCAGGACTGGCTCGAGGACGAGGATGCCAACCAGGCCGAGGCCTATGCCGAGAAGGACGAGCTGGACAGCCGCCGCGCGCTTCTGACCGAGGCGATGGATGTGCTGAACGACCGCGAGAAGGACATCCTGATGCAGCGCCGGCTTCAGGAACAGCCGGTGACGCTGGAAGATCTGTCGACGGTCTACAATGTCAGCCGCGAGCGGATCAGGCAGATCGAGGTTCGGGCCTTCGAGAAGCTGCAAAAGCGGATGAAGGAACTCGCCAGCCAGAAAGGTCTGCTCGCCCAGGCCTGACACGGCCTGACAGGGTCCGACACGGCCTGCCCCGGTCTGACATGAGCCGGACCGGAGCGGGCCGGAAGCGCCTAAAATTCGTCTCATTTGTTCAGAAAAAACGCCCCATTCCACAACTATCGCGGGCGCAGTCGGGCTGCCTGCCCCGTGTATCTGGTGTGTGGAAATGGTTTCGGGCATTCAACGTGACCTCGACCGGCTCGCCGAGGCGGCAACGAGGGCGGATATTGACAGCTTCGAGGCGATTTCGGCCGAATTGCGAAACAGGGCTGTGGCCGATGGGGGGCTGCAGCCAGACCTCCTACGTGAAATTGCCGCAGAAAGATGTCGGCTCACCGAAGGTCCGGCCTTCCGGGATCTGAATGCCAGGCTCCGGGCCGCCCATGCGGCGGCCGAGCGCTGCGGCGACACCGGGCGCCTGCAGACCCTGTCCGCAGCCCTGCGCCGCCAGAACGCGATCCTGCTGGCCGCGCTCCGAACGCCCGAGGCGCGGCACGAGCTGCTGCCCGGCCCCGCTCAGGCGCTGTTCGACGCCATCGCCACCGGCAACCTCGCGCGGCTCGGCGCGGCCCTGCGCGGCACCGATCCCAATGCCCGTCACGGCAGCCGCGGCGAGACCGCGCTTGGCCGGGCGCTGTCGGTCGAACACCGCTCGCCCGCGGTGCTGCGCCAGCTGATCACCGCCGGCGCCGACCCGAATGCGGGCTCTGCCGGTGGCCACGCGCCGTTGCACGAACTTGGCGTCTATCCCCGCCCCTGGGAGCCGCCGGAGATCACGGCCAAGCTGGCGCGGCTGCTTGTCGAGGCCGGGGCCCGGATCGAGGCCGAAACCGGGGCCTATCGCTGGACCCCGCTGCATCGCGCCGTGCTGGAAGGCTCGCCGCCGGTGCTGGAGGCATTGCTGGCGCTTGGCGCCGATCCGAACCGCCCCTTCGACGAGCGCTCCGAGCCCTGGTTCACGCCGGGCCGCCTGCCGCTGCAGATCGCCGCGGCCGACCATGCCATGGTCGATTGCCTGCTCCGTCACGGGGCCGCCCCCCAGGCGCTGGATGCCCGGGGTGTGGGCGTCCTGCCCTATCTCGAAAGCCAGCTCGGCCACCATCTCGCCTTTGACGGGCTGGGCGAGCTCTACCGGGGCGAAGTCGAGATCGCGATGCGCACGATCCGGAACTGGCCGCCCCGGTCCTGACCGCAAACAGCGGCAGCGCAGCCCACCCGGCTCAGGGCATCAGCGCCAGCCAGACCCAGACCGTCAGGATCGAGCCCAGCGTCGCGAACAGCACCGCCGAAGCCGCGACCCGGCGCGCAGCGCCATACATGTTGGCGAAGATATAGGCATTGACCCCCGGCGCCATCGCCGCCGTCAGCACCGCCGAGCGGAACTGTCCGGTCGACAGGCCCAGCATCGTGCCCATGCCCCAGACCACCGCCGGATGCAGCACCAGCGACACGGCGCAGGCGAACAGAACGGTGCGCAGATCGCCCTCGGGGCGGTAGCGGGCCAGCACCCCGCCCAGCCCGAACAGCGCGGCCGGCAGCGCCGCCTTCACCATCAGATCGACCGCGTTCTGAACCACCAGCGGCACCGGTATGCCGCCCAGATTGACCGCCAGCCCCAGCGCGATGCCGATCACCAGCGCGTTGCGGAACATCGCCCGGAAGATCGCGCCCGAGGTCCGCACCAGCCCCGCGCCGCGATTGCGCACGATCTCCATCGCGGTCAGCCCGACGCCGTAGCAGATCGGCGAATGCACGGCGATGATGGCATAGTTCGGGGTCAGCGCCTCGACGCCGAAGGCACGTTCGGTGATCGGGATGCCAAGCAGGACCGAATTCGAGAACAGCCCGATGAAGCCGATCGCGACGCTGTCCTCCCAGGTCCGCCGGAACATGAGCCGCGCGCCCAGAAGCCCCGCCGCAAAGCCCGTAAGCGCCCCGGTATAAAAGCTCAGAAGCAGCCGCCAGTCGAAATTCTGCCCCAGATCGAGCGTCGAGACCGCGCGGAACAACAGGCAGGGAATGGCGAAATGCTGGGTGAACTTCATCAGCCCGTCGACGCCGGCATCGGAAAACAGCCCGCGCCAGACGGCGACATAGCCGAAACCGAGCACCAGAAAGACCGGAAGGATGACCTCGATCAGCGCTTCCATCAATCGGCCAGGCGCAGCACCATGCCGTCATAGGCAGGGGTCACGCTGTCCGGGGTCTCGGCCTCGAGCCGGTCATAGTCGAGATCGATATGCATGTTGGTCAGCACCGCGCGCCAGGGCCCAGCGCGCTCGATATAGCCAAGCGCGGTCTCGAGGTTCAGATGGGTCGGATGGGGCTCATAGCGCAGCGCATCCAGCACCAGGATCTCGAGCCCCTCCAGCATCGGCCAGCTTTCCTCGTAAAGCTCGGCCACGTCGGGCAGATAGGCCAGGCCCTTGATCCGGAAGCCCAGCGCGTCGATGGCGCCGTGACGGGCGCGGAACGGCATCAGCGTGACCGGCCCCCCTGCCCCCAGAACGGTGACCGGCCCGTCGATCGGGTGCAGATCGAGGATCGGCGGATAGGGCGAGCCCTCGGGCTGGATGAAGGCATAGCCGAAGCGCGCGATCAGCGCCTCCTGGGTCGGCCCGTCGGCCCAGACCGGCAGTCGCCTGCGCATGTTGAAGACGATCTGGCGCAGGTCGTCGATGCCATGGACATGATCGGCATGGGCATGGGTGTAGACCACCGCGTCGATCTCGCCCACGCCCGCCTGCAGCAGCTGCGCGCGCAGATCGGGCGAGGTGTCGATCAGCACCCGGGTGACGCCCGCCGCGGTCTCGCGCTCGACCAGCATCGAGCAGCGCTGGCGGCGGTTCTTCGGATTGTCGGGATTGCAGGCGCCCCAATGCCCGCCCAGCCGCGGCACACCGCCCGACGAGCCGCAGCCCAGGATGGTGAAGCGCAGCTCGGCGCTCACGCCGCGTCCCGCCAGCCGGCGGCCTTGGCGAAGAGCCGGTCGAAATTGGCCTGGGTCCGGGCCGCGAATTCGGCAGGCTCGAGCCCGAAGACCTCGGCCCCGACCCGCGCGGTATGGGCGGCAAAGGCGGGCTCGTTGCGTTTGCCGCGATGGGGCGGCGGCGCCAGATAGGGAGAGTCGGTCTCGACCAGGATCCGCTCGAGCGGCGCTGCCGCGAAGATCTCGCGGATCTCGGCCGATTTGGGGAAGGTGGCGATGCCCGACATCGACAGGTAGAAGCCCAGATCGAGCGTGGCGCGGGCCAGTTCCGGCGACGAGCTGAAACAATGCATCACGCAGGAATAGGCGCCGTTGCGGTATTCCTCGGCGAGGATCCGCGCCATGTCGTCATCGGCGGCCCGCGAATGGATGATCAGGGGCAGCCCGGCCTCGCGCGCGGCGGCGATATGGATCCGCAGGCTCTGCTTCTGCACCTGGGCCGAGTCGGCACTGTAGTGATAGTCGAGCCCGGTCTCGCCGATACCGACGAATTTGGGATGTTTCGTCAGCGCCAGCAGCTCGTCGAGGGTGGCCATCGGCTCTTCGGCCGCGCTCATCGGATGGGTGCCGGCGGCGTAGAAGACGGGCGCGTAACGCTCGGCGATCTCGCGCACCTGCGGCTCCTGCCTCAGGCGGGTGCAGATCGTCACCATCCGGGTGACGCCCGCGGCCTCGGCCCGGGCCACCACCTGGTCCAGTTCATTCGCGAAGTCGGGGAAGTCGAGGTGACAGTGGCTGTCGGTGATTTGGGGGGTCTCGGTGTCGCTCATCTCGCCTCAGGCGGCCAGTCGGCCGGCGGTCTCGTCCAGTCTGAGAACGGTATCGAGGATGAGGGAAGCGGGGTCAAGGTTCACCGCCCGGCCCTGGCGGGCGCGCGCGATCAGGTCCTGCGCGGCTTCGGCCCAGAGCCGGGCGGCGGCGGCATCGGGGGCCAGCCGGGTCAGAAGCGCCGCCTCGCCCGCGGCCGCCTCTGGCGGCGGGTTGCCGGTGGCGCCGGTCCGGGCCAGCCGGGCCAGCGCCAGTTCGATCAGCCTCAGGACCAGATCGAAACGCCCCTCCGCGCCCCGGCCCGCCGTGCTTTCGGCAAATTTCAGCAGCCGCATCCGGTCGAGCCGGGGATGCCCCGCCAGAAGCGCCACCAGATCGGCGTAAAGCGCAAGACCGTCATTCCGGGCCAGCCGGATCGCCTCGCCCACCGAGCCGCCCGACAGTTCGGCCAGCGCCGCGCCCTGACTGTCATCCTGCCCCGCCTGCGCCAGCGCCTCTGCCATCTCGGCAGGCCCGAGCGGCCCCAGCCGAAGCTCGCGGCAGCGCGACCGGATCGTCGGCAGAAGCCGTGCGGGCGAATGGCTGACAAGCAGCAGCGTCGTATTCGCGGGCGGCTCTTCCAGCAGCTTCAGCAGCGCATTGGCCGCGCTCGCATTCATCTCGTCGGCGGTGTCGACGATCACCACCCGCCGTCCGCCCTCGGCCGAGGACAGCGCGAAAAAGGATTTCAGCCGCCGCACATCGTCGACCCGGATCTCGGCCGAGAGCGCGTTGCCCTTGTCATTGGGCCCCCGCCGAAGCACGAAAAGCCCGGGCTCGGATTGTGCCGCCATCCGCCGCGCGACCGGGTGATCGGCCGGAACCGCAAGGCTGTCAGGCGCGGGCGCGGCCCCGAAAAGCCCCGCCCCCTCTGCCGCCGCGGGCCGGGTCAGCAGAAAGCGCGCGACCGACCAGGCCAGCGTCGCCTTGCCCACCCCGCGCGGCCCCGTGATCAGCCAGCCGTGATGCATCCGACCGCCGGTGAAGGCGTCGAGAAAGGCGGCCTCGGCGGCGCCCTGCCCGATCAGGCGGACCGTGTCGCGCGGATGCGGCGCGCCCTCGATCCGGTCGGGCTCGGGAAGCTCGGTCCCGCTCATGCCAGCGCCTCGTCAGCCAGCCGGGCGATGTCGCGAGCGACCTCTTCGGGCGCGCGATCGGCCGCGACCACCCGGCAGCGACCGGGAAACTCGGCCGCGAGATCCAGGAAGCCCTGGCGGCCGCGGGCCTGCAGCGCCTCGCCGAAATCCTCGAACCGTTCCTCGGAGCCGTTGCGCCCCCTGGCGCGCGCAAGCCCGGTCGCGGGGGCCATGTCGAGGATGAAGGTCAGGTCGGGCTCGCAGCCGATCATCAGCTCGTGCAGCCGGTCGACCGTGGCGCGCAGATCGCCCCGGGTGATGCCCTGATAGATCCGGGTGGAATCGGCGAAGCGGTCGCAGATCACCACCGCGCCGCGACCGAGCGCGGGACGGACCGTCCGTTCCAGATGGTCGCGCCGGGCCGCCGTGAACAGCAGAAGCTCGGTCTCGGGCGACCAGCGGTCGGGGTCACCCTCGAGCACCAGCCGCCGGATCTGTTCCGCCCCCGGGCTGCCGCCGGGCTCGCGCGTCAGAACGACCTCGCGTCCCTGGCCGCGCAACCGCTCGGCCAGCAGGCGCGCCTGGGTCGATTTGCCCGAGCCGTCGATGCCCTCGAAGCTGATGAACCGCGCCGACCTGTCCATGTCAGAGGTCGGCGGCCTTCTCTTCGGCCCAGCGCAGAATCACCTCGGTCGCGGTCCGCAGCCGCGGCACGAAGCCCCCCCGCGCCACGGCGCGCTCGGCCACCAGCGGCACCCTCAGCGGTTCCATGTCGGGGCGCTGGATCACCAGTTCGCCCAGCTCCTGGCCGGCCTCGATCGGCGCCAACACCGGGTCGTGGTAATGCACCTCGGCCTCGACCGTGTCGCGCACGATGGCGGGCAGCAGCACTTCCAGATCGTCGCGCGCGACCAGGCCGACCTTCTCGATCTCGCCCATCCAGACATCGGTCTCGGCCAGCCGCTCGCCCCGGCGCAGGACGTCGCGCTGGACGAACTGCCGGAATGCCCAGTTAATGATCCGCTCGCCTTCCTCGGCGCGCTGCTCGGCGCTGTCCAGCCCCGAGACCACGAAGGTCACCCGCCGCCCGTTCTGAAGCGCCGAGCCCACGAGGCCGTAGCCCGCCTCCTGGGTATGGCCGGTCTTCAGCCCGTCGGCGCCGATCCCGAGCTTCAGAAGCGGGTTGCGGTTGAACCGGTTCTGCGGCGCGCGGCCGTCATAGTCGTATTCCTGCTCGCCGAAGAAGCCATAATATTCGGGAAACTCGTCGATCAGCCGCATCGCCAGAATGCCCAGATCATGCATGCTCATGCGCTGGTTCGGATGCGGCCAGCCGCTGGCATTGGCGAAGGTCGAGTTGGTCATGCCCAGCACCTGGGCCCGCTCGGTCATCAGCCGCGCGAAGGCCTCTTCGGTGCCCGCCAGCCCCTCGGCCACCACCACGCAGGCATCGTTGCCCGACTGCACGATGATGCCCTGGATCAGGTCCTCGACGGTCGGCCGGTCGCGCTCGTTGAGAAACATCGTCGAGCCGCCCATCGCCATCGCCCTGGACGAGACCGAGAACTGGGTCTCGAGCGTCACCCGGCCGTCGCGCAGCGCCTCGAACAGCATGTTCAGCGTCATCAGCTTGGACATCGAGGCCGGCGGCACCGGCTGATCGGCATTCTTCGACAAGAGCACGGTGCCGGTCGACTGGTCGACGACATAGGCAGCGCCCGCCCGGGTCTCGAAATTGGCCTGGGCCGGCGCGGCAAGCGCCAGCAGGGAAAGGGCCCCGGCAAGGGCGGACAGGAAGGTCGGTCGCATGGTCACCTCTCGCATTGGGTCCGGCGTCGCGGGGACGGCTCAGCGGTTGACGGCATAGGCATCGTCATAGCCCAGCCCGCGCACCGCCTCGATCAGCACCGCCCGGTCGGCTTCGGTCTTAGCGGGACCGGCGACGACGCGCCAGAGCCCCTGCCCGCCCGGATCCGGCGCGCGGATTTCGGCCGAGAGCCCGGCCTTGTCCAGCCGCGCGGCGGTCGCCTCCGCCCGGTCGGCGCTGTCAAGCGTGGCCACCTGCACGAAACGGCCACCCGCATCCGCCTCGGCGGGCACTGCCTTCCGGCCTCCCGCCTCCGGAGCCGGCACCCGCCGGAGCGCGGTGACGGAGATCTCGGTCGGCTGCCCGGCCAGCAGCCCGATCCGGGCCGCGGCCTCCGAGGACACCTGAAGCCGCGGCCCCGGATTTTCGCGTTCGCGCCGGAACAGCGCCCCCGTGACCGACTGGCCGGTTTCGGAATTTCGGATCAGCACCCGTTCGGGATCGGCCGCATCGGGATGCGCGACCCAGATCCCGCCCAGCGAGGGCCGCCCGTCCCAGAGCCCGGCCTCCTCGACATGGAAGACCTCGGGCGCCTCGGCCTCCTCGCCTTCGGCCGCCGCCGCGGCGGAAGATTCGGCTCGGACAGGCATGGTTTCGGTGTCGTCTTTCTTGAAAAGCCCGAAACCGGCGCCCTGGCAGGCGGACAAACCGCCCGCCACGCCCAGAAGGAGCACCACCCGCGCGATCCGGTAAGCTTGCATGCCTTGCCCCTCTTTCGCGCATGTTCGCCATGCTGCGTCGTCTTCGCGCCCCCGCGCGCCGGGCAGGCAGGCCCGCGCCTCGGGACGATGTCGCAAAGCATAGCCGCAGAGCGCCCGCAAGGAAAGGCGCGCCCGCCCCCGCGTCGCGTTTTCACCGAAGCTCCCCGCGCATAGAAGGCAGTTGTCGCCCCGGGGCCGAGCGGGTAAGTCTGACCTGCATTGTCCGGATCTCCGGCCGCCTCCCCGGGAGCCCGGTCGGAAGCCGCCGCAGACAGATGCAGACACATAAGGATGAGTGGCCGAGCGGTCTAAGGCACTGGTCTTGAAAACCAGCGAACCGAAAGGTTCCGTGGGTTCGAATCCCACCTCATCCGCCATTTAACCTCGCGTTGTGAACTTATCTTCCCTTTCATTTCAGCAATTTACCTCACACACATGAGTGACGCCGCGTTCTGGCGCCTTGTTTTGCTACACAATTTGCCCCACATTCTTCTCTCATTTGGTGCGCTAGACGAGGACTGTGCATGGCGGTGATATTGCGTGGCGCGACATGGAGTTTGCGCAAGCGCGTGCCTGCCCGCTATGGTCAGGGTGGTTCGTTGGCCGATCGCCTCGCGCCGATCTCGTTTTGAGGCCCGCGCCGGTCCGGGCAAGCAGCGCACGGGCCCGCGCCTGCGCCCCGTTGGCAAGATCTTCCTCTTCCTGACGGATCTCTTCTTCCAAACGTTCGAAAAGCGGAGCATAGACAGGGTCATCGATCACCAAATGTGCCACGACCTGCAGTGCCGCACGGAGCCGGGCAAGTTCCTGGTCGGAACTCCAGGCCGAGGGCCCGTCTGTGCGTGGATCAATGCTCATGTCTCGGGGCAGGAAATCTCGGGGTTGGTTCGGGAGCGGCGTTCAAGGACCCGGCGCAGGTGTTTCCGGGAAAGGCGTGCGTTCGGGATCGTGAGGTGAGGCGAGGCCCAGGAAGCTTTGCGCCTCGCCTCCCGGAACGATCTCCGTGAGCGGCAGGAGCTGCTCCACTTTTCCATCTGTCAGTTTCAGCGCGCTGAGCAGGATCTCGGTCTCTTCGGGCAAGATCAGCGTGTCGGGGTTCAGGGGCATGGGGAAGGCCTTTCAGTGGCATGGGGAAGGCCTTTCAGTGGGTCGATACATGCGCGCAATGAATCCTCCTTACCGCTTTGTGCAACAAGCCCGCCCGTCGCGAGCCAGGTCATGTCCTTCTCGACCCAGAGCAGCGGCGATCCCCGCTTGCGCAGCGACGCGTTGTAGCTGAACCAGTTCGTCGTGCGATAGCTGGCGGGAGATGGTTTGCTCATGCGGTCCGTGTAACCACCTGGATTCGCGCAGTAAATCCTCAGACGTTAGAACTCTGCAACAACGCCGATCCGCGGCAGCATGTGCAGGCAAGCATCGGAAACACTCCGCGCAAAGGATGTGCAGTCTTCTGTTTTAGATGCGATGATGTCATCGGTCGCACCATGAACACCTGAATAGATCAACAACGCCACTATTTTCGGTTGGTTCGGCGCCCAGACACCAGCCAACCTGCCTCCTTCTATGATTTCCAGCAACTGATCCAATATTGCGCTCTTCGCTTGGTTGGCGCGGTCATGATGGTGGTGAGCCGTGTAAACGATATCGTGTATGCGGTATGTCTTTACATAGGTTTCGATGTTGGCATGAATCCATACGCGAAGCCGTTCCTCCCAATCATCCGGGGAGCAGCCATCAATAGCCTCCTGTACAGACTTCAAGAAATGTTCTGTGTAGCGTTTCGCCAAAGCCTCCAAAATTTCATTTTTGGATGAAAAGTAATGGTAGAATGTACCCTTGGCTACGTTGGCGGATTCGACAATTTCGTTTACCGTCGTTGCCTCGACCCCTTGCGACAGAAACAGCTTTTCTGCCGCCGACATCAGTTCATCCAGCCTAACTTCAGCGGGTTTGGTTCTGGGCGAACCGGAAATTTCGGATGTTCTTTTTTGGGGCTTGTATCTCATATGCCCTTGCTTCTCCAAACAGGTAGCCTAACGTTTATCCGTCTCCGTATAGCTCGATAGATAACACTATTTGTTCCTGCAAGTCTCACCTGCATGGCCCGCCCCCTGAAAAGTAGTCCTCCCTGAAGGAGCCCCCCTGAACAATGTGATCACGCCGCCGCGAGGGCGCGTCTGTGATCATCTGGCCGGGCGGCTTGAGCCCGGATCATGGTGAGCAACAGAAGCAAGAGAGCCCTGAGATGGGCGAGGATCTTGCGGATGTTGTGTGTCCACTTAACCTGGACACCTCCGAGAACCATCGAGATTGGCGGGGAAGAGGCCTGACAGGAGCCTCGTGCGCCCGCTATCGCGGTTTGTTCAGATGGGGGGTGGCGGTTTTCGGCGCTCTTCGGGCTCAGGCGGCCGCACTTCGGCTGAGCAGCCCCCGCAATCGGCCCATGTTGTAGGCCATGTTGGCCAAGGTGATCGTCGCCCAGGCGCGAGCGAAGCCGATGGTGCGCATGAAAAGACCCATCCGATCCTTCTGGTGCCCGAAGACATACTCGACCTTCGAGCGGACGGCCGACTTGTGGCCGTTCGCCCTCGACTTCCGTTTCGACATGGGGCGGCCTCGGGGCTTCTTGCGATGGATCTCGCTCTTCATGCCGTTGGCGGCGAGCCAGGCTTCGTTCTCGGCCGACCTATAGGCGGTATCCGCCCAGCCCCGGCGCCCGGTGTTGGCCTTCTGGATCAGTCCCTCGCGCAGTCGGGTTCCGTCATGCTGAGCTGCGTCCGTCACGATCTGACGGCGGATGATCCCGTTCTGCCGGTCGATGGAGATATGGCTATTGTAGCCGAAGGCCGGGATCGCGAGGTCGACCGGCTTACTGCCGTCCGCACGGACCTTCGCCTTGGAATACTTGACGGTCCAACGCGCATCCGTGTCCTTCTGCGCCGTCTTCGCAGGCTTGTCCGGCCAGATCTCTTGCGCGGTCCTACCCGCCTTGATGGCCGCCTTCTCACCATCCGAATTGCGCTGGCGCGGCGCCGCGATGAGGCTGGCATCATTCGCCATTGTGCTCGAACCAATGGCGCATCAATGGCTCATTCTGCCCGGCCCGGGGAATGATCCCCGACTGGTTGATCGCACGATCGAGGTCCTGCAACAGCTCGTCGAGCGCATCGGCCTTGATCAGCGCCTCGCATTCGCCGGGAAAACAGCGCCCCACGCTGTTTTCCGATCCGGCTCATTCCCAGAGCGTGTTCGCATCGGGCACGGTATCGGCGATGCCCAGACCGCAGAACCGCATCCAGCTCAACCGGTCCCGAACCATGCGCTCGGTCGCATTCAGGCTCAGCAGCACCAGCATCCGGAATTTCAGCACCACGTCCAGCGAGGGGCGGCCGCCTTTCGGGCGACGAGGGCTGCCGGCGGCGCGCTCCAGGATTGGTCGAAAACGTTCGAAATCCACCGTGGCGCTCAGGGTCTCGGGCGGGTCACCTCTCGCCGAGATCTCCGCCAGCCGGTCATCGACGCTCCAGAACCCCGCCTGCGTCGCCATGATCCCCTCCACACGACACGACACGACACGACACGACACGACACGACACGACACGACACGACACGACACGACACGACACGACACGACACGACACGACACGACACGACCAGTGAAACATGCTGTCCACTCAGCCGCAAGAGGTCTTCGGAGATGTCCATCTTCTTTCCATGCTATTTTGGAAAAGGAGGACCCAGCCATGGATGGAACACCGAAAGCGACGAAACTCAGGGCTCGTGACGCGAAGACGAAGGTCGCGCAGAGCCGCATGAGTGTGCTGGAACTGGCCAAGGAGCTCGGCAACGTCGCCGAAGCTTGTCGGCAGCGCGGCATGGACCGGACCAGCTTCTACGAGTGGAAACGCCGGTTTCATACCCACGGCTTCGAGGGACTGAAGGATCTTCCGCCGATCCACAAGACCCACCCGCAAACGACCCCGCCCGAGACAGTCGAGCGGATCAAGGCGCTGTCGTTCGAGCATCCGGCCGATGGCTGCAACCGCTTTGAGGCGATGCTGGCGCTCGAGGGCGTGCGGGTCTCTCCGATCCTCCGTATCCTAAACTCTACGGTGGGCCAAATCAGTGGGGGAGGCCCAAGCTTGGAATTTGTCCAGCACGATGATCAAGACTGAGATGCCGGAGCCGTAAAAGAGATTTTCAAGGAGGCCGGTGATCACTTTGATATAGCCACGCTTGAGAATTTTCTCCCGCAGATCAGCCTTCTTCTTGCCGCGGATGAGCACCCCGCGGGACGGGATCACCGTGCCAGAGCCGGTGGCCTACCATCTTGGCGCGTAGCGCCAAGATGGTACATGGCTCATGAGCACCGTGTTAGGCGGGGTCAGATGCAACGCTTACAGCCCATCCATAACAGTGCGGAACTTGCATGTACGGCGATCGCTAGGGAGCAGAGCAGGAACACCCTACCGAACCGTCCGCGCGCCTGGATGCCGGGCATGGTCAGAAGGATAAGTCGGCTGGGCAACTCAGTCATGCTCCTCGCCAAGCGGATTTCTGATCGAGCGCTCCACGATCAGGAATGGATGCCCTTGCGACGACGTCTCCATGCGCGCCTCGACGCCATAGACCTTCCCCAACAGGGGGGGAGTCAGAACGTCGACGGGCGAACCATTGGCCTCCACCTGTCTGTCGTGAAGGACGACAGCACAATCGGCAAAGCGCAAGGCATGGTTCACATCGTGGATTGCGACCACCACGCACATGCACCATTCCCGAGCCAATCGGCGCAGCAGATCCAGCACCTCGAACTGGTTTTGCAGATCCAGTGCGCTTGTCGGCTCGTCCAGCAGCAACACGCGCGGTTCGCGAATAAGAGCCTGCGCAATGGACACCAACTGGCGCTGTCCGCCGCTGAGGGCGGCAAGCTCGCGGTCAGAAAGGCTGTTGATGCCGAGAGTATCGAGCATATGCGTGACGACATCCAGCTCCTCGTCATCGACCGACCAGCCCCCGCCCTGCTTGTTCGCCAGAAGCACCGCCTCGAACACGCGCAAGGACGAGCCCATCGAGATGTCCTGGGGGACATGGGCGGGGCGGTTGCGGTGATAGGCGGGCCAGGATTCGACAGGCTGGCCCGCGATCTCGACACGACCGGGGCCTTTCAGCTCGCCCGCGATCCGGCGCAACAGGGTCGATTTGCCCGCGGCATTGGAGCCAAGCAATGCGGTGACGCTTCCGCTCTCCAGGGGACCGAAGCTGATGTCCTGCAGGATCGGCCGTTTGCCGAAGGAGACCGAGACTTCCGACAGATTGAGGAGACCCGTCATCGCTTCGCCCTCATTATCAAGGTGAAGAACAGCGGCACCCCAACCAGGGACGTGACGATGCCGATCGGAAGCGTCTGGCCGGCAATGAGCGACTTGCTCAGGACTGACGCGGCCGACAGCATCAACGCACCGCATAATGCGGAGGTCGGCAGCAGGAAACGCTGATCCTCGCCGACCAGCATGCGGGCGATATGGGGCGCGACCAGCCCGACGAAACCGATGGTGCCGACAAAGGAGACGCAAACAGAGGCCAGAAGGCTCCCGAGCAGAATGCCCCGCAGTCGCAACCGGGCAACCGGGACGCCAAGGCTGGTTGCGCGGGACTCGCCGAGGCGCAGCGCAGTCAGCGCCCAGGCCTGTTTGGCGAAGGCAAGCGAGACAAGCGCAAGAGTGATGCTCATTATGCCCAGCTTGAGCCAGTTGGCGCGCGACAGGCTTCCCATCGTCCAGAACACGACAGCGGAAAGCGCCTGATCGGGCGCGACATACTGCAATGCCTGGAGCAGCGCGGTAAACGTGAAGACCAGGGTCGTTCCGAGCAGCACGATCATTTCCGTCGTGATGCCGCGCTTCTGGCTGAGCCGGTGAATGAACAAGGCCGCGCCCATGGAGATCAGGAAAGCATTGGCCGGCACGGCGAAGGCGACGGCCGAAGCCGGCAACAGACTTACTCCGAGGATCAGGCCGAGAGCCGCGCCAAAGCTCGCTGCCGCCGACAACCCAAGCGTGAAGGGGCTTGCGAGCGGGTTGCCCAAAACCGTCTGCATCTGCACCCCGGCGACCGCGAGGCTGGCGCCGACGACCAGGGCCGCCAGCGCGACCGGCAGGCGTATGTCCCAAAGGATGACGCGAACGGACAGCGGAGCGTCCGTATCCCAGAGCGCGGACAGGACTTCGAGGGAACTATAATGCGCCTGACCGATCGAGAGGTCGATCAGGAAGCAGATGACGGTCAGCAGCCCGATGCCCGTCAGCAGGGTCAGCCGCCGTCTGGTAAGCCGGAGGTATAGATTTCGGCTTTGCAGGGGCGATACGGGCGGAGTTTCCACGAGAGGTTCCGTCACGATGCGCCCCCCTCCAGGCTAAGCCAGTAGCCTGATTCATAAGGCACCGGAAGGAACCGGGCATGCAGCTCGCGAAACGTGTCCTCGGGATCGAGTGCGGCGAAAACTTCCGGGTGAAGCCATTTCGCGACGCGCTGCAGCGCAATGAAATAATAGGGGTTGTCGTAGAACGGATGCCAGATCGCATGAACCCGCCCTGCAGTCACCGCCCGCAACGAGCGATAGGCCGGCCGCTGCATCAAGCGGTGCAGGCGGCTCTGTCCTTCGACGGGATCGGCGCCCGGTCCGAGATTGACCCAATCCCCGGCCGGAGAATAGAGGGACCAGTTTGCTCCCGTAACCAGAACGACGTCGGGATCGGACTCGATAACCTGCTCGGGGTGCAGGGTGCCGAAAGACCCGTGCAGAAAATGTGCGCCAAGGTTGTCCCCGCCGGCCGCCCTGATCAGCTCGCCGAAATTGCCGTCGCCATAGGTGAGGCAGCAGTCGTCATACATTCCTGCCGCGCGCTCGACCATCACACGCGGCCGTGACCGAACCTTCGCCAGCGGCTCGATGACCCGGTCGATCTGCTCCTGACGAAATTGCAGGAAGCGGGCCGCGCGATCCTGCCGCTCGAGCAACTCGCCCAGGATCTGGATACTGCGGGTCGTGTTCTCGAACATCCTGGTGCGAAAATCGACAAACAGCACGGGAATCCCGACATGCGCCAATCTTGCCATCAAGCCCGAGGCAAGGGCGGCATGTTTCGAACTCAGATTCATCACCACGACATCGGGTTCGAGCGAGATCGCCAGTTCGGCACCGATCGACTCCAGCGTTCCGCTGGAGAAGGAGGGGATCCGGTCGATATCGGGAAACCTGCGCAGATAGGCATTGTAGCCGTCCAGATCGGCGGCCCGGAAATTGTTTCCCCAGCCGACCACATTGGCGAAGGGGTTTTCGGGTTGCAGCACCGCCATCACATAAGCGAGCGGACCATTGCCAAGAAGCAGCCGCCTTATCGGTCTTGTGATGGCGACCGTCCGACCATCGATGTCAGTGATGGAGACGGACGAGCCGCGCTGTCGGTCGGATCGGGCGGCGCGGGGCGCGGAACCGAGGCACAAGGCCGCGATTGCCAGACCGCCCCGCACCATGTTTCGGCGCGAAAGATAGCTTTCTTGCATGAGGTTACCAGCGATAGGAAAGCGATGCGGAAACGGTTCTCCGTTCGCCGGCGAAGCAATAGAGTTGCGACGTGCAGCTTGAAACGTAGTCCTTGTCGAACAAGTTGCCGATATTGACATTGAGCAGGGCGCCGGAGAATTTGGGCGACACCTGAGCGAAATCGTAGCTCAACCCCAAATCGACGAGCGTTTCGGCGGGAACTTTGAAGCTGTTGGTCGGATCTCCGAAGGTCGAGCCCTGATAACGCACCCCGCCGCCGATCTTGAGACCCGCCAAAGCTCCTTCGTTGAAGCGATAATCGACCCAGGCGGAGGCGCTGTGCTTGGGAACCTGCGTCAGGGAGTTCCCCTCATGACGGGTATCCTCGAGGATTTCATTGTCCAGATAGGTATATCCCGCAATGACATTGATGTTCGGCGTGACCTCCATCGCTGCCTGCAGGTCGATGCCGCGCGTGCGAACCTCGCCGGTTTGCGTATTGAACCCCAGATGCAGCGCATCGGCTGTCTTGACGTTGGTCTGCTTGAGCTCGAAGATCGCCGCACTCAGCAGCATGTTCGAGCCTTCCGGACTGTATTTGATGCCGATCTCGGTTTGCTTCGTCTCGACCGGCTTGAAGGGGTTTCCCTTCCAGTCGTTTTCAAGAAGCGGATCGTATGCGGTGGAATAGCTTACATAGGGTGCCAGGCCGCTGTCGAATTGATAGCTCAGGCCGATCCGCCTGCTCCAGGCGCTATCGTCATAATTCGTGACGCGCGAGGTCAGCGAGTAGCTCCACGTCTCGTCGTCGCTGGTGAACCAGTCGCGACGTCCCCCAAGCGTCAACAGCCAATTGTCCCAGGAGATCTGGTCCTGCAGGTATATGCCGCCGCGGTTGAAATCGCGATCGACTTTCCATGGTGCGGCGCGGCTGGCCGAGAAATCGGGGATCTTGCCCGGGTTGTGGTCGTCTGAATAGGGATCGAAAAGGATGGGCCCGTCAGTATACAGCTCGTTTTTGATGGTTCCGAACGAGTAGTCAAAACCGACCAGCGCCTTGTGTTGCGTAGGGCCAATATCAAATTCGCCGCTGAGGAAATTGTCAGTGGAGAATGTGGTGGATTCGGCGGGGGCGTCTTCGTAATAGCCTTTCAGGAAGGGAACGCCGCCGACGTCCGAAAAACCATATACGGTGCTGCGCTTGAGGTTGGAATCGACATGCATGTAGCGTGAGTTGGATGTGAATTTCCAACCGTTATCGAACTCGTGTTCGAAGAACGAACTGACCGAGGTCTGCTTTCGCGTGGAATCGGCGAAATTCATGTCGTTGTAATTTCGGCGCCTCTTGATTTCGCGATATGGGCTGTTGTTCAATCCCAGAAGAACGGCTGGCAGGCTGATATAGTCGGGTATCTCGGGCTCGTAGGAATAGGTGCCCATGACCGTCCACGATGTTTTGTCGTCGGGACGCCAGGTCAGGGCAGGGGCAAGATACAGGCGGCGGTGTTTCGTGTCGTCGATTTGCCCATTCGTATCGAGGCCGCTCGCCGTGAAACGAAACAGAAGAGTTCGGTCTTCGTTCAGCGGGCCGGTTGTATCAATTCCGATATGCTTGCGCGCGAAATTGCCGAACTGAAGGCTCACTTCATGCGATGCTTCGTCCTGCGGTCGTCGGCTGACCTGATTGACAATGCCGCCACCCGTTCCCTGACCGTACAATACGGATGACGGTCCGCGAAGCACCTCCACGCTGTCGAGGGTGAAGGGGTCGACCTGGGGCAACCAGCTGCCGGAGTTGCTGATGATCCTCAACCCATCAAGGTAATAGTCGGCCTTGATCCCGCGAATGCGGGTGATGTCGACATAGCTGCCGAACGCGCCGAAAGCCTCGCTCGTCGCCCCGGCCGTGTAGCGCAACGCGGAACTGGTGTTGGCGGGGTTCTGGGTATCCATCTGGTCGCGCGTGATGACCGATACCGATTGCGGCGTTTCGAGGATCGACGCATCGGCCTTCATCCCCACGCGAGAGGTCTTCGCAACGACGCCGGCATCGCCGTCTTGTACGTCGATGACGATCGGCTCGAGCGTGAAGGCCTTCAGATCCGATGCGTTGCCGTCCTTGCGAGGCTTCGTCTCTTGGGAGAGCGCAGGAGTGGCAAGCAACAGGCACAGCACAGACGTGCCCAGATAGTAGTTTATTGCCGGTCGCGGGGGGCGGGATGTGCCGGAAGGCACGCTTTGATCGTAGCTCGCCATGGAATCGGTCCAAGATAAGTTGACTTTTTTGCTCAGGTTGTGCGCATAGACTACGACCGACCGTCGGTCAATGACATTGCGACTCATTTTCATTCGCACTCCGCCGCAAGGGTGGGGCCCGGTCACCCTCGTGGCCGCTGAGGGGATGAAGCGACGCAAATCAATTGACCGACGGTCGGTTAAAGTTATACATCATGTTTTTAATCAGAGGGTTAGTGAGATCATGTCGGTATCAAGAAGGGCGGTGGCCGTTGCCGCCGTGTATTTGGGAACGTTCATGGCGACGCTCGCGATCAGCATCGTGAGCGTCGCCCTTCCCGCGATTCAGGCGAGCCTGGAAACCAGCCTGTCCGGTCTTCAATGGGTGGTGGGGGCATACACGCTCTGCCTCTCGGCATTCATGTTGTCTGCCGGGCCACTCGCAGACCGCTATGGGCGCAAGCGCACATGGCTCATTGGTGTGGCCTTCTTCACCTTGGGGTCGGCCATTTGCGCGACGGCCGATTCTCTTGCGACGCTGATCGCTGGATGCGCCTTCCAGGGCCTTGCGGGCGCACTCGTGATCCCCGGCGCGCTCTCCATCCTGACCCAGGCCTTTCCCGACCCGGTGAAACGTGCCCATGTCATCGGCGGCTGGTCGTCATTCAACGCGATCTCGCTGATCCTCGGGCCGATGATGGGCGGTTTGCTGGTCGATTACGCCGGCTGGCCAAGCATCTTTCTGGTCAACCTGCCGCTGGGCATCGTTGCGCTCGGGCTGGGGCTTGTGGGGATCGAGGAAAGCTCTCATCCGGACCACGCCGCCCTCGATCCTGTCGGGCAAATTCTGAGCATCGTCTTTCTTGGTACCTTGACGCTGTCGTTGATCAATGCGGGGCATTCGGGTTGGAGCGCTCCGGTCACCACCGTGCCGATGGTCATTTCCGCGCTGGCCCTGCTTGCATTCATCGCCGTCGAGATGCGGACTGCCCGGCCGGTTCTGCCGGTCGACCTGCTTCGTCAGAAAGCCTTCGCATCGGCCAATTTCGCCTCTTTCGTGCTGGGCTTCTCGGGCTATACGAGTCTGTTCCTGTTCTCTCTCTTCCTGCAGCGCGGGCAGGGCTGGACGGCCACGGAGACGGGCTGGCGTATGGCCCCTGTCTTTGCCGCAATGCTCGCGGGCTCGTCCGTCTTCGGCAAACTCACGCGGCGCTTCGGTATGAATCGCGTGATGATCGCCGGCTATGTTCTGCTCGGCGGATCGATGCTGGTCATGGTCTCCTTCACGCCGTCGACCCCTTATGGCATGGTGGCCCCTGTCTTTGCCTTGCTCGGGATCGGGCTGGGATTGGCGGTGCCCTCAACCGGCGCTGCAGCGATGGGAAGCGCTCCTCGTGAGCGGACGGGAGCAGCTTCGGCAACGATGAATGCGCTGCGGCAAGGCGGAATGACCATTGGCATAGCCCTTCTTGGAACCATCATGAGCGCACGGGCCGTCGCGTCGCTGAAGAGCGTGCTTGCGCAATCCGGCGTTGACGATGTCGCCGCTATCGCGGCCGTCGCCGTTCAACGGCATGAGGTTCCATCGACGCTCCCTGTCGCTTCCGGGGCGTTCCACGAGATACTGGCAGGCGCCTTCACGCAGGGCTTCTCCCTCGCGGCTGGGTTCGCTGGAATTCTAGGCCTCGTGGCAGCCGGAGTGGTCGCGCTCTCATCACGCAGGCAGTGACAGCGGTGCGAGTGTTCGATTGAAACACAGCGAAAGCTAGCCTTGAACCGCGCCGGGTTTGCCGGAGGCTGATTTCGGTTAGTTACGCGGCCATGTCTTCAGTTTCCAGAGCTGCGTAGAAGTTTGCCTCAGCTTCCGCCGGCGGAATGTTCCCGATCGGCTCGAGCAGCCGGCGGTTGTTGAACCGGTCGACCCATTCGAGAGCGGCATATTCGACTGCCTCGAAGCTGCGCCAAGGGCCGCGACGCTGGATGACTTCCACCTTGAAAAACCTTGCAGATCGGCTCGACCCCATGTTCACCACGATGATCGTCGATGAACCCGACCATCACTTCGACCGGCGGTCGAGCATCTCAGGCATTGCTCGAAGCAATGCCGCACCGCCTTCGATCATCGCAAAATATGCGCTCGCCTTGCGCGGGATCTCGTTGGTCTGGCGCAGCTCCCGGTTCTCTCGTTCCAGCGCCTTCATCTTCTCTGCCAAGTCGGCTGGGATGCCAGCGCGCTGGCCGCTGTCGACCTCGGCCTTCTTGCCCCACTCATTCAGGGTCTGGGGCGCACAGCCGATCTTCGCGGAACTCGACATGACTGCCTGCCAGCGCGATCCATGCTGACCCTCATTGTCGAGGGCCAGGCGCACCGCACGTTCGCGCAGTTCGGGCGAAAACTTGTTCGTCGTCTTGCTCATGATGCCCCATCCTACTCAGGAGTTGGAGCCTCCGGCAAAACCGGCACGGTTCACTGCCCTGCACCTGCGCCGCCGACTTCGCCGCCAAGGTGATCGTCGATACCGTGCGCGGCGGACTCTTCTCCGACTGGGAAACCGACGCCTCTGGCAGGAAGCCCGCGCCCTGACAGAGAGTGCAGTATCAACCTTGCAGCATCGTGGCAGCAGCCCCTAACCATCTCATCGTGGCGAGATTGCGGACCTGCTGGAGGTGCGGCACGGCGACGTCAAGCCAACCGTCGAACGGCTGGCGGATCGAGGCATCATCGGACGTCCTCCGTCGGAGGAGATGCAAATTGCCGCCTGGAACAACCGTGCCTACGTCACCGAAGTCTATCATCTGGAAAAGCGCGACAGCTACGTGGTGGTCGCGCGGCTCTCGCCCGAGTTCACGGCCCGCCTCGTGGATCGCTGGCAGGAGCTCGAAGAGAAGGCATCGGCACTGCCGGACCCCATCAGCTCAGCCGAGCCGGCATGTGCCTGGGCAGACCAGGTCGAACGGAACGACCGGCAAACGGTGCAGATCGCCGACATGCGCGAAGATGTCGAAGCCCATCATCGCCCGACCAAGGCAGCGGGTAGCCTGAACATCACCGAAGCAGTCAAGACGCTTGGCGTTCGGCCCAAGAAACTCCTTTGACTGGCTGGCGCAGAACGGCTGAATCTACCGCCGCCCCGGCGCGGCGAACTGGCTGGGCTATCAGACGAAGTGCGATCAGGGCTTGTTTCTGCACAAGTCCACCACTCTCCGACGGCTCCGAGAAGATCACCGAACAGATGCGCGTGACGCCGAAGGGGCTTTCGAAGCTGGCGAAGTTGATCCCGCCGACTGCCAGACTGGTCTGTTACCTCGACCGCCGCCAGCCCCGTCCCTACGACGCTTTTTGAGGAAAGCGGGCCGGGGCTGGCTCATCTCATCAATCCCAAACGCCGGAGCGGAAATGAGGCCAATCCGCCAGCAATCAACCCCGTATGCCGGAGAACCGGAAAAACTAGGCCCGATCCGCAGCGATTTCCTCGACGAGGATCGCCGCGATCTCGTGACAATCGGCGGGCGAAAAGGTCAGCGGCAGCCGCAGATCGATCAGCCCGGCCAGCGCCCGGTCGGTCTGCGGCAGCGGCTCGGGCGCGACATAGCCCCAATGGACATAGCGCGAGGTGAAACCCTGCGGCTGCTCGGCGCCGAACCATTTCAGCTCGACCCCGCGCGCAGCGGTCCGCCCCAGAAAATCCGCGATGCGCTCGGGCGGCCAGCCGGGCAGGCGGAACTGGAAGGACGAGCCGACGAAACGCTCGGCGGCGGGCCGCTCGATCAGCGTGATCCCCGGGCAGCCCCGCAACCCTGCCTCGAGCGCGCGGTACAATTCGGCCCAGCGCGCGACCCGGTCCGGCAGCTCGGCCAGTTGCGGCCGCAGGATCGCGGCACGAAGCGCATCCATCCGCCCCGAGACATTCGGCATCTCGGCCAGGAGCCCCTCGAAATGCTCGGGCCCCGGCGCCGCGCGGTGGCGCGGATACATCATGTAGGAGCCCGACAGCAGGATCGCGCGCGCCATCAGTTCGGGATCGTCCGAGATCAGCAGCCCGCCCTCGCCCGAATTGAGGTGCTTGTAGGTCTGGGTCGAATAACAGGCCATCGCGCCATGCCGCCCCGAAGCCACCCCGTTCCAGGCAGCCCCCATGGTGTGGGCGCAATCCTCGATCACCGCGACCCCGGCGCCGTCGCAAATGGCCATGAGCCGGTCCATGTCGCAGATATGGCCGCGCATATGCGACAAGAGCAGCACCCGCGCCCCGGTCCCGGCGATCCGCGCCTCGAGATGACCAAGGTCGATCACCAGATCGGACGTGACCTCGACCAGCACCGGCCGCGCGCCCAGACTGGCAATCGCGCCCGGCACCGGCGCCAGCGTGAAGGCATTGGTCAGGACCGGCTCGCCCGGGCCCACCTGCAAGGCGCGCAGCGCGGTGGCCAGCGCATAGCCGCCCGAGGCCACCGCCAGCGCGAAACGGGCGCCGGTGAAGGCCGCGAACGCCTCTTCGAGCAGCGCGACCTCGCCCGCCTCGCCCTCGGTCAGGTTGTAGCGATGCAGCCGCCCGTGCCGGAGCACCGCGACCGCCGCCTCGATCGCCGCCTCGGAAAGCGGCTCCTGCTGGGTGAAGCTGCGGGAGAAACGCGGCACCATGGCTCAGGCCGCGGGCAGAAGCTTTGCCACGAGGCCGTCAAGCTCGGCATAATCGGCCATCAGCGCCTCGGGCTCCAGCGCGGACATCTCGTCGGCGGCGGGACCGAAGCTGACCAGCACGCAAGGGACGCCCGCGGCACGCGCGGTCGCACGGTCGGTGCCGCTGTCGCCGACCAGCATCGAGCGGCCCACCTGCCCGCCCACCTGCTCGACCGCCAGCGCATAGGGCGCAGGGTCGGGCTTGCGCACCGGCAGCGTATCGGCACCGACGAGCGAGGCGAAAAGCCCGCGCACGCCAAGCCGGGTCATCAGCTCTTCGGCCAAGGCGGCGGGCTTGTTGGTAC
Organism: Rhodovulum sulfidophilum DSM 1374; assembly: GCF_001633165.1. Lineage (NCBI taxonomy): Bacteria > Pseudomonadati > Pseudomonadota > Alphaproteobacteria > Rhodobacterales > Paracoccaceae > Rhodovulum > Rhodovulum sulfidophilum. The sequence continues at coordinate 3,378,740 of NZ_CP015418.1, forward strand.
AGATCCCGACCCCGATACCCGCCTCGCGCAGCCGTTCGACCGCCGCGACGGCGCCGGGATAAAGCCGGGTATGGCGGTCGAGCCCGGCCGCGTAATGATCGAGAAGCAGCGGAAACTGTTCGGCCACCGGCGCATCATCGCCGATCCGGCCCAGCCGCTCGAAGCCGAGCCGCAGCATCGCCCGGCCGCCGAGGAAGGCGGTGGCCGCATCGGCCTCGGGATCGAGCGGGCGGCCCTGCCCCAACGCCTCGAAACAGGCATTGGCCGCGTCGATCAGATCGCGGCTGGTATCGGCCAATGTGCCGTCCAGATCGAAGATCACCGTCCGCATACGCCACCTCTTTCTTCCGTTCGCCGCCCCTGTAACAGAGCGAAATGCCAAGTGAACCGGCCGCAGGTTGCGAACCGCAGGAACCGCGATAAAAGGGGAGCGAGAAAAAGGAAAGAGCAGAGACCCCCATGCCCACCGCCCTGATCCTCCTGGCCGCCGGCCAGGGCAACCGCATGATGTCCGACCGCGCCAAGGTGCTGCACGAGGTCGCCGGGGCACCGCTTCTGGCCCATGCGATGGCGGCGGGCCGCGCGCTCGACTCGGCCCGGACCGTTGTCGTGACCGGGCATCAGGCCGAGGCGGTGCGCGCCGCAGCCCTCGACATCGACCCCGAGGTCGCCGTCGCCGAACAGACCGAGCGGCTTGGCACCGGCCATGCCGTGGCCCAGGCCCGCCCCGCGCTTGAGGGATTTTCGGGCGATGCGATCGTGCTTTACGGCGACACCCCCTTCATCCGGCCCGGGACGCTCGAGGCGATGGCGGCCGCCCGCGCCCGGCATGCGGTGGTGGTGCTGGGCTTTCATGCCGCCGATCCCAAGCGCTACGGGCGACTGGTGATGGCGGGCGAGACGCTGGACCGGATCGTCGAATATAACGACGCGACCGAGGACGAACGCGCCCTGACCTTGTGCAATTCGGGGGTGATCGCTGCCGATTGCGCAACCCTGTTCGAGCTGATCGGCGCGCTCTCGAACGACAATGCGGCGGGCGAATACTACCTGACCGACGTGGTCGGGCTGGCCCGCGCGCGCGGGCTGTCGGCGGGCGTCGTGATCTGCGACGAGGCCGAGACGCTGGGCGTCAATTCGCGCGCCGATCTGGCCGCGGCCGAGGCCGCCTTCCAGGCCCGCGCGCGAGCCGAGGCGCTGGAGAACGGCGTGACGCTGGTCGCGCCCGAAACCGTCTTCTTCGCCTTCGACACCGTGATCGGCCGCGATGCCGTGATCGAGCCCAACGTGATCTTCGGTCCCGATGTCACCGTCGAATCCGGCGCCCGGATCCGGGCCTTCTCGCATCTCGAGGGCTGCCATGTCAGCCGCGGCGCCGTGGTCGGCCCCTTCGCCCGGCTGCGTCCCGGCGCCGAGCTGGCCGAGGATGTGCGGGTCGGCAATTTCGTCGAGATCAAGAATGCGCAGGTGGCCGAGGGCGCCAAGGTCAATCACCTGACCTATATCGGCGACGCCACCATCGGCGAGCGGGCCAATATCGGCGCGGGCACCGTCACCTGCAATTACGACGGCGTCTTCAAGCACCGCACCGAGATCGGCGCCCATGCCTTCATCGGCTCGGACACGATGCTGGTGGCCCCGGTGAGTATCGGCGCCCATGCCATGACGGCCTCGGGCTCGGTCATCACGTCGGACGTGCCCGAGGACGCGCTGGCGCTTGGCCGGGCGCGCCAGCAGGTCAAGCCGGGGCTCGCGCGGCGGCTAATGGACCGGCTTCGGGCCGAAAAGGCGAAGCGCAAGGGCTAATAGGCGGGATCTCCCGCCCTGTACGGAGTTAATCGCATGTGCGGAATTGTCGGCGTTCTGGGCGATCACGAGGCCGCGCCCCTGCTGGTGGCGGCCCTCGGGCGGCTGGAATACCGGGGCTATGACAGCGCCGGGATCGCCACCGTCAATGCCGGCCGGCTCGACCGCCGGCGGGCGGTGGGCAAGCTCGTCAACCTCTCGGACCTGCTGGTCCATGAGCCGCTGCCCGGCAAGGCCGGGATCGGCCATACCCGCTGGGCCACCCATGGCGCCCCCACCCTCGCCAATGCGCATCCCCAGCGCGCGGGCCGGGTCGCGGTGGTCCATAACGGCATCATCGAGAATTTCCGCACGCTCCGCGACGAGCTTGGCGCCCGCGGCATCGGTTTCGAAAGCGATACCGATACCGAGACCGTGGCGCATCTGACCCAGACCTATCTCGACGAGGGAATGGCCCCGCGCGAGGCGGCCGCCCGTGCGCTTGACCGGCTGGAAGGCGCCTTCGCGCTGTTGTTCCTGTTCGAGGGCGAAGACGACCTGATGATCGCCGCGCGCAAGGGCTCGCCGCTCGCGATCGGCCATGGCGAGGGCGAGATGTTCGTGGGCTCGGATGCCATCGCGCTGGCGCCGCTGACCAACCGCATCACCTATCTCGAAGAGGGCGACCGCGCCGTGGTCACCCGCGCGGGCGCCGAGATCTTCGATGCCGCGGGCGATCTGGTCCTGCGCGAGATCCGCACCATCGAGATCGACGCCACCCGGATCGAGAAGGGCGGCTACAAGCATTTCATGGCCAAGGAGATCGCCGAACAGCCCGCGGTGCTGGGGGATGCCCTGCAGCACTATCTGGGCGAAGAAGGCACCGAGATCACCCTGCCCGGCGGCGGCATCGATTTCTCTGGCGTCACCCGGATCACCATGGTCGCCTGCGGCACCGCCTATCTGGCCTGCCTCACCGCCAAATACTGGATCGAGCGGCTGGCCCGGCTGCCGGTCGATGTCGATGTGGCCTCGGAATTCCGCTACCGCGAGCCGCCGATCCCCGAAGGCACGCTGGCGATCTTCGTCAGCCAGTCGGGCGAAACCGCCGACACACTGGCCGCGCTGCGCTACTGCACGGGCCGGGCCGACCGGATCGTCTCGGTGGTGAATGTCCCCGAAAGCTCGATCGCGCGGGAAAGCGACCTGGCACTGCCGATCCTCGCGGGCGCCGAGATCGGCGTCGCGTCGACCAAGGCCTTCACCTGCCAGCTGGCCGTTCTGGCGCTGGTCGCGCTCGACGCCGCGCGGCAGCGCGGGCGGCTCGCGCCGGCGGACCTGGCCCGGCACCTGGCCTCGCTGCAGGCGATGCCGGCACGGTTCAACGCGGCACTGGCACTGCACGAGCCGATCCGACGTCTGGCCGAACGCCTGGCCGAGACCACCGACGTGCTTTTCCTGGGCCGTGGCGCGATGTACCCGCTGGCGCTGGAAGGCGCGCTGAAGCTCAAGGAAATCAGCTATATCCATGCCGAGGGCTATGCCAGCGGCGAGCTCAAGCACGGCCCCATAGCCCTCGTCGAGAAGACCGTACCGGTGATCGTGATGGCGCCCCATGACCGGCTGTTTGACAAGACGGTCTCGAACATGCAGGAGGTGATGGCGCGTGGCGGCCCGGTGCTGCTGATCACCGATGCCCGCGGCGCGGCCGAAGCCGGGAGCGGCGTCTGGGAGACGCTGATCATGCCCGAGGCGTCCGATCTCTTCGCGCCGATGCTCTATGCGCTTCCGGTGCAGCTTCTGGCCTATCACACCGCCGTCGCCAAGGGCACCGATGTCGACCAGCCCCGCAATCTGGCGAAATCGGTGACCGTCGAATAGGGACCTCTCCGCCACAACGCGCCGGTGTGACCTGCCAATAGATCACAGTTGTTTCGCACCGGCACGCGGCTTGTGACAGACCTCCTTGGGTCGGGTCCCGTTACCGGAACATGACGGTCGCTGCAACGCAGCTGGCAGCGCGCCGCATCTGTCCTGGCGGCTGGCGATCGGGCACCGCCCGCATGAAGAAGAGGCCCTTGATCCGGAGGCGCTGCCCCTGGAGTTTCCGGTCACGGCGCGTCGGGGTGGCTGCGCCCATGCCAGGCCCGGCAAGCGCACCGAGGGTCCTGGCGACGACCTTCAAGCGGATGAACCGGTTGCAAAGCGCCTTCAGAGGCCCATGGGCGGCGGGCGCGTCCTTCCATCTACCCCGTTTTTGCCGAGGAAGACTATCCGGCCCGGAACCCGTCATTCATCCACCCGCGTCTTGCCTCGGGATTACGGACAGAACCGCCAAAAGCCGCCCCATCTGGCCTCGCTCGACCGCAAATGCCGTCCCCTCAGGTCCCCGCGTGCTATCCGGAAGCATGAAACAGGCCGCCGCGCGGTCTCGAACGACCTGGAGGGGCCCGCTCCCGGGCAGATCAGAAACCCAATCTCCTTGTCCCCCCGGCTACCGGCGGCGCGGGTCCGGCTCAGCCCGACAGCACCTTGCGGAACCGCACCAGCACCACGCCCAGCGCCAGCGCCGCCATCGCCGCCATCCGCAAGAGCTCGCCCGCCACCTGCGCAAAACCCGCATCGCGATACAGGACCGATTGCGCGAAGGCGACGAAATGCGGCGCGGGACTGACCGTCCGGATCACCGCCTGCATCCAGTCCGGCATGGATTCGAGCGGCGTCACCCCGCCCGAGAGCAGCAGCATCACGATGATGACCGGGATCACCAGCAGCCCGAACTGCCCCATGTTGCGGGTGAAGGTGGCCAGCAGCAGCCCGATGCTGCCGACGGCGACCACATAGACCGCCGCGCCCAGCACATAGAGCCCGAGCGAATTCGTCAGCGGCACGCCGAGCCCCCAGTGGATCACCGTCACCAGGCTCGCGACCGAGGCCAGCAGGATGACGAGACCCGAGGCCAGAATCTTCGACAGCACGATCTCGTGGGGGCGGACCGGCATCACCAGCACATGTTCGATTGTGCCCTGCTCGCGCTCGCGGATCATCGCCGCGCCCGACAGGATCAGTGTCAGGATGGTGACGTTGTTCATCAGCTGCATCACCGACGTGAACCAGGTCGCGGTCAGGTTCGGGTTGAAGCGGTTGCGAAACACCACGTCGACCGGGGCCGTGCCGTCGCCGCCGGGATCGGCATAGTCCTGCAATTCATCAGCCAGCAACTGCTGCAGGAAAGTGGCGCCGTTGCCGGCCTGGGCCATGGCGGTGGCATCGACCAGCAGCATCAGCTTGGGCGCATGGCCCGAGCGCAGGTCGCGCTCGAAATCGGGCGGGATCGACAGCACCAGGACATAGCGCCCCTCAAGCTGGGCCGCTGCGGCCGCCTCGGGCGACAGCACCGGCGCCTCCTGGAACAGCGGCGGCCGGATCGCGTCGGTCAGCCGGTGCGACAGCGGGCTCCGGTCCTCGTCGACCACCGCAACCGCCAGATCGCGGATCTCGGTCGAGGCCGCATTCGCCACCATCCAGGTCGCGACGGTGAAGACATAGAGGATCAGCACCGCCATCACCCGGTCGCGGCGGATCGCGCGCAGTTCCTTCAGCATCAGGCGCAAGGTGTTGAGCAGGCTTCGCATCGGCTCAGGCCTCCTGTTTCCGCAGCCCGAGGATGGCGAGGCTCAGATAGATCATGCAGAACCCCGCCAGCACGGCCGCATTCGGCGCGATCTCGGCCCAGCCGAAGCCCTTGAGGAAGGTGCCGTTCGTCACCGCCTGATACCAGGCGCTGGGAAAGCTCTGCCCGACCAGGCGCCCGGGCGTGTCGAGCGAGGCCACAGGCAGGATCAGCCCCGAGAAGTTCACCGCCGGGATGATCGACAGCACCGAGGTCGCGAAGACCGCCGCGACCTGGCTGCGGGTAAAGGCCGAGATCAACTGACCGAACCCCGTGGTGGCGAAGACATAGAGGAAGGAGGATGCGGCCAGCGCGGGCAGGCTGCCGGTGAAGGGCACGCCGAACACCGTGCGCCCGATCGCATAGAGCATCCAGAAGCTCGCCCAGGCGATCGCCAGATAGGGCAGCTGCTTGCCCAGGAGGAACTCGATCCGGGTGACCGGGGTGGACCGGAAATTGGCGATGGTGCCGGTCTCCTTCTCGCGCACCACGCTGATCGCCGACATGATCGCGGGGATCAGCATCAGGATCACCATCATCATCGAGGGCACCATCGCATGCGCGCTCTTGAAGGCCTGGTTGAACAGGAAGCGGTTCTCGATGCCGACCGCGGGCCCGGCCCCCGGCGCGCGGCGCCCGGCATAATCCGACATCAGCCCCAGCGTATAGCTGCGCGCGGTCTCGGCCCGGAACGGCATCGCCCCGTCGATCCAGAGCGAGACCTCGGGCACATCGCCACGCCTGAGATCGCGGCCATACTCGTCGGGGATTTCCAGCGCCACCGTCAGATCGCCACGCGCCATCCGGTCGCCCAGATCGGACGGTCCGCCCAGATTTTCCGTCTCGGCGAATTGCCGGATCGAGGTGAACTGCTCGACCAGTTCGCGGCTTTCCGGGCTGCGATCCTGATCGCGGACGGCAAAGCTCAGCCGGTCGACATCGAAGGAAATGCCGTAGCCCATCGTCAAAAGCAGGATCGCGGGCCCGGCAAGGGCGAAGAAGACCCGGATCGGGTCGCGCATCAGCTCGAGCGTCTCGCGCCAGCAATAGGCCCAGAGCCGGGTCAGCCCGCCAAAGCGCGGCACGGTTTCCGTCTGCGGCGCCGCGACCGGGGCGGCCGGAGCGGTCTGGTCGGGCGCCAGCTCGGCCTCGAGGCAGGAAATGAAGGCCTCTTCCAGCGAGGCCGCGCCGCGCCGGGCGACGATCTCGGCGGGGGTGCCCACATCCAGCACCCGCCCCGCATGCATCAGCGAGATCCGGTCGCAGCGCTCGGCCTCGTTCATGAAATGGGTCGAGATGAAGATCGTGACGCCCTTGTCGCGCGACAGCGACATGAGCGTGCGCCAGAAGGCGTCGCGCGCCACCGGATCGACCCCCGAGGTCGGTTCGTCGAGGATCAGCACCTGCGGCGCATGCAGCGTGGCCACGGCCAGCTGCAGGCGCTGGCGCTGGCCCAGCGGCAGATCCCAGGGCAGGCGGTCGGCCAGCCTGTCGAGCTCGAACTCGGCCAGCACCTCGTCGACGCGGGGACCGCGCCGCTCTTTCGGCAGATGGTAGAGATCGGCATGCAGCTCGAGGTTCTGCCGCACCGTCAGTTCGGAATACAGCGAGAAGCCCTGCGACATGTAGCCGATCCGCATCCGGCTTTCGATGTCCGAGGCGCGCAGCTTGCGGCCGAACAGCTCGGCCTCGCCCTCGCTCGGATCGAGCAGCCCGGTCAGCATCTTCATCGTCGTCGACTTGCCGCAGCCATTCGAGCCGAGAAAACCGAAGATCTCGCCCTCGGGGATCGTGAAGCTGACATCGTCGACGGCGGTGAAGTCGCCGAAACGCCGGGTCAGGTGGCGGGCCGCAATGGCGACGCGCCCGCTGCCCTCGCCAAGCGGGCGCGACACCAGCGGCGGCGCCTCGGGCCGGTCCGGCAGCAGCCGCACGAAGGCCTCTTCCAGCGTCGCGGCACCCGCCTTCGCCTTCAGCTCGGCCGGGCTTCCCGAGGCCAGAACCTGCCCCGCATTCATCGCCGCGAGCCACTCGAAGCGATCCGCCTCTTCCATATAGGCCGTGGCAACCAGCACGCTCATGCCCGGCATCTCGGCCCGGATGCGGTCGATCAGCTCCCAGAACTGGCGCCGCGACAGCGGGTCGACCCCGGTCGTCGGCTCGTCGAGAAGCAGCAGGTCCGGGTCATGGATCAGCGCCGAGCACAGGCCGAGCTTCTGCTTCATCCCGCCCGACAGCTTGCCCGCGGGCCGGTCCGGAAAGGGCGCAAGGCCGGTGGCCTCCAGCAGCATCCCGATCCGGTGACCGCGTTCGGCCGCGCCCTGCCCGAAGAGCCGCCCGAAGAATTCGAGATTTTCGCGCACCGACAGCGTCGGATAGAGGTTTCGCCCCAGCCCCTGCGGCATATAGGCGATCCGCGGCGCAAGCGCGCGCCGGGCGGCCGGGTCGGACATGTCGCGGCCAAGCACGCGCAGCTGTCCCTCCTGCAACCGCCGGACGCCCGCGACCAGCCCCAGCAGCGTCGACTTGCCGACACCGTCAGGGCCGATCAGCCCGGTCATGCAGCCGGCCGGCACGGCAAGCCCGATGCCCGAAAGCGCCGCCTTGCCGCCATAGCGGTGGGTCAGCCCGGCGATCTCGGCGGCGATGCCGCCCGCCCCGGGAGAGTGCTCCGGAACCGGTGCCATGATCTAGTCCGGAAGCTGGACCTGAAGGTCGGCCGGCCAGGGCGTCTCGGGCGCGGTGCGCACGAAGCCACGGCCGCGGACGCCGGTCTTGACCTGATCCTCGAAGCGCTCGAGCAGGTTGCGCGGGATCGTCAGCTTGACGCGGAAGACCAGGTCCTCGCGCTCGGCAATGGTCTCGACGCTTTTCGGGGTGAACTGGCTTTCGGGCGAGATGAAGGTCACCCGGGCCGGCACCACATATTGCGGGATCGGATCGAGGATCAGCCGCGCCTCGTCATTGGCCGAGATCAGCCCCACCGTCGGCGCGGGCAGATAGATGTTCATGTAGACATCGGTCAGGTCGAGCAGGGTGACGACCGGCGCGCCCGCCGCCACCACCTCGCCGGGCTCGTGCAGCCGGTACAGCACCCGCCCGCGGATCGGCGCCCGGATCGTCAGATCGTCCAGCGCGATTTCCAGCCGGTCGACCTCGGCCTCGCTCGAGGCCATCAGCGCCTCGGCATCGCTGACCTGGGCATGGGCCATCGCCAGCGCGGCCTCGGCCGAGGTGAAGGCGTTCCTGGCGTCGTCATTGGCGCTGTCGCTGGCATGGCCGTCGGCATGCAGCCGCTCGACCCGGGCGCGATTGGTCCGCGCCACGTCAAGCGCGCTTTGCGCCTGCATCACGCTGGCCTCGGCCAGCTCGCGGGCGGCCTTGGCGCGCAGGACCGCCGCCCGTGCGCCCAGCAGCTGCGCCCGGGTATCGCGATCGTCGATCCGGGCGATCACCGCCCCCGCCTCGACCGTCGCGCCCTCCTCGACCTCGACCGCCGCGACGCGGCCTGCATATTTGGTGGCGACATCGACGCTTTGCGCCTCCAGCCGCCCGTTCGAACTGGAAATGCCGCCGGTCTCGGCCGGGCCGAAAAACCTCTGCCACAGCCCCGCAAGTCCGCCATCGGCCTGGGCCGGAACCGGGGCCGCGACGGCCAGCGTCAGCGCAAGAAATGCGGGGCCGAACAGGCCGCGGAGCGCATTGCGCGGAAAAGGACTGTCTGAAAAGTCGGAAAAGATCTGTCGGTCGCTCATCGGGATCACCTTCGCGCGGCCTCTGCCCGCCTGCCCCGCCCGCATCTGACGCACGCGCAAGGTCCCGGGCTGCACCGGCCGCTTCTCGCTCAACAAGGATGTGTTGCATGCGGGACCGGCAGGGGCAAGCTCCGCACCCGGTCATCTTCAGGGTGTATCCGGGCTCCGACGCGACGGCACCGCCCGCCGGGTCCCGACCGCGATGCGGATCTCAGGCGATATCGGTGGGCTTCAGCGGCAGTTCGTCGCGGCGTGGCACCGTCTGCCGCTCGATCATGCGCCGCACCCTGGGCTTGCCCGCCCCGCGATGCAGCGCCAGCAGCCGGTCGCTGACCTCGGCATCCGCCACGGTGCGGCGTTCATGATGGCGCAGGTATTCGGCCCAGGTCGCGACATGGTAGCTTTCGGCCCAAACCGTCGGCCGTTCGAGATCGCGCAGCAGCACCCATTGCCGCGCGCCGTCGCGGATCCGGATCCGGCGCCGTTCGGTCATCGCCGCAAGGAAGGCATCGACGTCGCCGGGGGCGATGTCATATTCGACCGTGATCGCAATGGGACCCGACCGCGCCCTGAGATCGACCCCGAGCTGCGGCTCGACGAAGCGGCCCAGCGGCGCCAGATCCTCGGTGCCGAAATTCGGCAGCGGCAGCCTCAGCCCGACCAGCGCGCCCAGGACCAGCACCGCCGCCGCGGCCCAGAGCGCCTCGGCAAGCCCCGCCCCGGCCGCGACCTGCCCCCAGAGAAAGCTGCCCGCCGCCATGCCGCCGAAGGTGCAGGTCTGGTAAAGCGCCAGCGCCCGGCCCACCACCCAGCGCGGGGTCGAGAGCTGCACCGAGACATTGAACAGCGACAAGGACAGCACCCAGGATGCCCCCGCGGGCAGCAGCAGCAGCCCCGAGATCCAGAGCTCGTGCGAGAAGGCCAGCCCCGTCAGCGCCGCCGCAAAGCCCAGAAAGCCGCCGCGCACGATGGCCTCGTTCGGGAACCGGTCGCGCAGACGCGCGCTCGAGACCGCGCCGCCGATGGCGCCGGTCCCGAAACAGCCCAGCAGAACGCCGTAGCCGAAGGCGCCCTCCCCCAGCAGCTCATGCGCGACGATGGGCAGCAAGGCCAGCAAGGCCACCGCGGACAGCCCGAACAGGAAGCCCCGGAACAGCACCCGAAGCAGCACCGGCGACATCGACACATAGCGCAGCCCGGCCGAGATCGCCGGGCCCAGCGCCTCGCGTGGCAAGCGGCGCTCGGCCAGCGCCGGGCGCCACAGGAACAGCGACAGCCAGAGCGGCAGGTAGCTGAGCGCATTGACCGCGAAGGCCGCAGCCGCCCCTCCCGCCGCCACGATCAGCCCGCCCACGGCGGGGCCGACGCTGCGCATCAGGTTGAAGCCCATGCTGTTCAGCGCCACCGCCGCCGGCAGATCCGAGCGCGGCACGATATCGCCGACCGAGGCCTGCCAGGACGGGTTGTAAAGCGCCCTGCCGAGGCCGATCAGGAAGGTGAAGGCCAGCAGCAGCCAGGGCGTCAGCGCGCCCTGAAAGGCCGCCGCCGCCAGCACCGCCGACACCGCCAGCATGAAGATCTGTGCCGTCAGCATGATGCGGCGCCGGTCGAAACTGTCGGCCAGCGCCCCCGCGATCAGCGAAAACAGCATGATCGGCAGCGTGTTCGAGGCCTGGACCATCGCCACCATGACCGGCGAATGGGTCAGCTCGGTCATCATCCAGCCGGCCCCCACGGTCTGCACCAGCCCGCCGAAATTCGAAATGTTCGAGGCGAGCCAGAGGTTGCGGTAGGTGGCCTTGCGGAACGGGGCGAGAGCGGAAGGGCGGTCGGGCACGGCGGGGCTTTCGGCGCAGGGGGTTACCGTTGGGGGGTTCCCGATGGGTAGGGCGCAAAGGGTGGTCCGGCAAGGGTCGACGGCGTTTCCCGGGCGCCCGGGCGGCCCCTGCCTGCCGGTTCGCGCCGCCCATACCCGCCCGGGCAGGCGGACCGGTCCTCATTTGGCCAGAGGCGGCCGGGCGGCGAACCAGTCGGCAAGGGCCGCGCGCTCGTCCCCGGTCAGCCGCGCGGCGATCTCGGTCATCGGGGCCAGAACCTCGGGCGCCGCATCCCCGGCGAAATAGTCCAGACGGTCCTCGAGATAGCGCGCGCGCTGGCCGTCAAGCCGCGGCAGCAGCCCGACCGCAGCGGTGGGGCGGGCGCCGTGACAGGAGAGGCAGGCGGGCAGCCCCCGCGCCGGATCGCCCTTCTCGGCCAGCTTCCCGGCCCCGGCCAGTTCGAAATCGGGACGCCGCGCGCGTTCCGGGTCGAGGCCCGAGCGCGCGGCCGGCGCGGCGCCAAGCGCCGCCGACAGCCGCCCGATCTGCTCGGCGGTCATCTCGTGGGCCGCCTGCTGCATCGACCCGACCGGCCGCCGCCCGGCATCGAAAAGCGCCATCTGATGGTCGAGATAGGCCGCGGATTGCAGCGTCAGATTGGGCGAGAGATCGCGGTCGGCGCCCAGCGCGGGACCGGGGTCATGGCAGGCGGTGCAGCGCAGCAGCAGCTCTGCGGCCTCGTCATCCGCCCCCGCTTCGGCCGGGACCGGCGGCCGCGCCGGGATCAACGGGTCGTCGGCCGGAAGACCGGCCAGATAGGTCGCGACGGCGGCGCGTTCGTCCGGGCTCAGCGCCTTCGCGATGGCGGGCATGGGGTTCCATCCCTGCCGGTCGGGGCCGTCTTCGGCGGCGAAGCTGTCGAGACGGCGTTCGAGAAACGCCGCGCCCTGTCCGGCCAGTCGCGGCACGCCAAGCCCGGACGCGCCCGCAGTCCCGCCATGGCAGGCGCCGCAGGCCGGCAGCGCCCGGGCAAAGTCGCCCCGCCGCGCCAGCACCGCGCCCCGCTCGGGATCGCCCCGATCCGGCGCGCCCAGCGTGCGGTCGGGCAGATCGGCGTAATAGGCGGCCAGCGCCTCGATCTGCGGCCCCGACAGGCTGCTGGCAACCGTCGCCATGATCCCGCTTTCCCGCGTGCCCTCGGCATAGGCCCGCAGCCGCGCGGCAATGGTGTCGGCATCGAGGATGGCAAGGTTCGGCGCCTGGCCCCCGGTCGGGGCACCGGTGCCGTCGGCGCCGTGACAGGCCGCGCAATAGGCCACCGGCACGTCCTGCAGCCCGATCGGGCGCCAGCCGGTCGAGGGCGCGGCATAGAGATAGTCCTCGATCGGGGCCGCCTCGTCATGCAGCTTAACCGGCATCTGCGGGCCCCGGCGGGTCCAGGCCATGGCCGGTGGCGCGCCGGTCCCCGCGACATCCGCCACGGTCGCCGCACGATAGGCCTCGGGCGTCATCTCGGGCAGTTGCCGCAGGAAGGCGACGACCGCCCAGATCTCGTTGAAATTGCCGTCCGAGGGCCAGCTCGGCATCGCCGTGAACCGGACCCCGTCGCGCAGGATCACGTAAAGCTCCGAGGCCGAGAAGCCGTCGACCACGGCGGGCAGGCTTTGCGGGCGCGGCCGCATCGACAGCGCCACCGGGCTCTGACCGAGCCCCGGGCCGCCATGGCAGGACGAACAGACCTGCCCGTAATGCCGGGCACCGAGCGCGATCAGCCCCGGATCGGTCAGATCCGGGGCCGACCCTACCTCGCGCGCGCCGCGTGCGACCGAGGCCCGGAAGGTGTCATGCAGCACCGCGGTCGTCAGCGCGTTATGCGGAGGCCGGGCCGAGACCGGGACCAGCCCGAAATGCATCGCCGCCGCCCCGCCGAGCCCCAGCGCCAGCAGCACCGCGCCGAAACCGATCAGAAGGCGGGAGCCGGACTTGAAGGGGCCGGTGGTGAAGGGGCTGCGCACGGAAATCTCTCCTCGCTGCGGGGATGTCGGGCTCAAAACGCACGAGACCCGCCGCAGTTCCCGCGCTCAGCCCGCGACGGGCAGAAGCCGCCGGATCGCCTCGAGCTTTTCCAGAACCGCCGGGCTCAGCACGAAGGGGTAGAAACGGCCATGCCCCATCGCCTCGTTGACCGCGTTCAGCGCGACCGAAAGCGCGATCCAGGGCTCTGCCAGCCGCTCGACCGGCAGCGCGGCCAGGGCCGCGACCTCCAGCCCCTGCAGGCCGTCATCGCGGACCAGGTCATAGGCCAGCGCCGTTTCCATGCTGTCGAGGATGTGGAAGAGATGCGCCCAGGTATCGGCGAAATCCTCCCAGGGATGGGCGGTGGCATAGGCGGTGACATGGGTCGCCTCCCAGCCCGGCGGCGGGCCCTCGCGGTAGTGCCGCTCCAGCGCCGCCCCGTAATCGGCGCGCTCGTCGCCGAAGACCGGCCGCAGCCGGTCGAGCGCGGCCGGGTTCTCCGCCACCAGCAGATCCCAGTAGTGATGGGCGACCTCATGACGGAGATGGCCCGCAAGCGTGCGGTAGGGCTCGCCCATCTCGGCGCGGATGCGCTCGCGCTCGGCATCGTCGGCCTCGGCGATGTTGAGCGTGATCGTGCCATGGGCATGGCCGGTGATCACCTTAGGCCCCGGCGCCGGTCCGATCGGGTCGCCGCGCAGCTCGAAGACCGGGGCGGGCGCCCCGGCCGCGTCGCGAAGCGGCAGCCCAAGCGCATCGAGCAGGCGCATCAGCATCCGCTTGTCGCGCTCGATCCGGGCCCAGCGCCGGTCATTGCCCGGCACCGACAGATCCGGCACCACCGTGCTGTGGGCGCAGGACAGGCACAGCCCGCCCGGCGCCGCGGCGACCCAGTTGCAACCGATGACCGCGCGATTGGCGCAAGCGGCCCCCCCGCACGTGCCAAGCGGAACCAGCCCCCGCCCCGGCTGGAAGCCCAGCTCGGCCCCGCAGCTCAGGCAGGCGGTGTTGTGAAACCAGATCTCCGCCCCGCAGGACGGGCAGCCAAGCCGCCGCATCGTCTCTCCTCGTCGGGTCCCGCGCCCTGCTACGCCCCCTGTTCCGCCGCCTGCGCCTCGCCATTGATGACCCGCACCGGCTGGGTGCGGCCATCCTTGGCCTCGGCGAAGGTGATGGTCTGATGCGGGAAGGGAATCTCGATATTGCGCTCGTCGAAGAGCCGCTTGAGGATGCCGTTATAGGTCCGCCCGACCCCCCATTGCCTGCCCGGCAGGGTGCGGATCCGCGCCCGGACGACCACGGCGCTGTCGCCGAAGCTGTTCAGCCCGAACCATTCCAGATCGCCCCGGATCGCGTCCCGCGCCTCGGGATCGCGCCCGAGCTCGGCGAAGGCATCCTCCATCGCCACCTTCACCTCGTCGACATCCTCGCGATAGGCGACGCCCATGTCGCAGACGTAATACGAGAAATCGCGGGTCAGGTTCGAGACCATGTCGACCGAGGAGAACGGGATGATGTGATAGGTCCCGCTCACGTCGCGCAGGCTGACCGACCGGATCGTAAGCTTTTCGACCGTGCCGGTGGTGCCGCCGAGGCTGACCACGTCGCCCACATTCATCGCGTTCTCGAGCTGGATGAAGACGCCGGTGATGACATCCTGCACCAGCTTCTGCGCGCCGAAGCCGATGGCCAGCCCCAGCACCCCGGCCGAGGCCAGCAAGGGCCCGATATCAAGCCCGATCTCGGACAGGCAGAACATCGCCGCCAGCACCACGATCACGATCGTCAGCGCGTTGCGCAACAGCGACAGCAGCGTCGCCTCGCGCGGCGAGGCCGCCCGGCCGGGCGCCGGAGCCAGCCGGTAATCGACCCAGGAGGTCAGCGCCAGCCAGAGCCCATAGGCCACCGCGAGGATGAGCAGGACCGCGCTCAGCGCGCCCGTCACCCGCAGCCCGAACCGGCTTTCCATCCAGGACCCGACCGCCAGCACCCCGAGCGTATCGAGCGCGAAAAGCGCCACCGACAGCACGATCAGGTAGCGCAGCGCCACCATGGCCACCGGGATCACGCGGTTCAGCCGCGGCTCCAGCAGCGGCAGGCGGTCGCTGATGCGCTCCGGAAGCTGCACGCCCCGCGCCGCGGCCCGGGCCAGCGCGCCCGAGACGATGCCCGCCAGCAGCAGCGCCGCCAGCAGCCTGGCCGATCCCGCCAGCGCCGCCAGCACGACGCCATCGGGGCCGGTCAGCACGATCACGGCCAGCACCGCCAGATAGGCCAGCGCCGCCCAGTGCCAGTTCTGTGCCAGCGCCAGCGCCAGCCGCCCATGTCGGCGCGGCGCCCCGGTTTCCGGCGCCGTCTGGGACTCGGGGGCGTCTTCTGTCCCGGGGGCAGACGAAACCGGCGGGGCCAGCCGGGTCAGCATCCACTGCGCGACCGGACGGCGATAGAGGACCACCAGCGCCCCGAGCGACAGCAGCGCCAGCACGGTGACCAGCGCGCCGAGACTTGCCGCGGCCAGCGCCGAGACATCGCGCGCCACCACCGGCACCGCCAGCAGATGACCATAGGCCAGAAGCCCCGCGATCGCCATGCCCAGCCCCGCCGTCCGCCTTGCGCCCGGGTCCGAGACCGGCAAAAGCCGCAACGGCGCCGCGCCCGGCGCAAGCAGGATGTCAAGCGCCAGACGCACCACCCCCACGGCCAGGAAGGCGTTGAGATAAAGCGACTGGTTCAGCCCGACCGTGCCCGCGCTGCCGATGGCGGCCGCCGCAAGGGCATAGCCCGCCGCCCAGGCCAGAACCAGCGCGCCGAGATCGAGCAGCGCCGCCAGGGCCGCAGGGGCCAGCCTGCGCAGCAGCCCCTGCCCGGCCGCCGTCCGCCCCAGCCTCCGGTGCAGCGGCCTTACCGCCCGGCGCAAGGCGAATTGCACCAGGACCGTCGCCGCGACGACCGCCAGGAGGTTGCGCATCGCGGCGCCGAAGGCCTCGAATGTCCCGGCATCCAGCCCCTCGAACGCCTGCCCGGCCCGGCCGAGCGCGGCCCATCCGGCCGCGATCCGCCCGGCGAGATCCTCGACGGCGGCCGATGTCGCCTCGGCGACCCGGCGTCCCAGCCCCTGCCCGTCCGCCTCGGATGGCGGCGCCGCAGCCCTATCCTGATCCGCCGCCCCGCGCTCGGCGGCCTGTTCCAGCTCGGCGATGAGCGCCTCGCGGGCGCTGTCGTTCCGGAGGATGTCGATCAGTGCCCGTGCCTCGGCGCCGGGCGCATCCTCGGCGGCGGGCGCGGTCTGTGCCAGTGCGGGCAGGGATGACAGGAACAAGGTGGCGAGAAGAAGCGGAAACAGGCGGCGGAAAAATCGGTTCACGTATGTCCCTGTCGGTTCTGTGTCGGTTGGCCATCAGGCCCGGTCGGCACCTGTCGGCATGGGGTCGGATCTTCCCCGCGCGGGTCTGCCTGACCCGGTGTCAGGTCTCGTCTCGGGTCATGCGGGGCGCAGGCGTCGTCGGGACCGAACGCCGGAAGCCCTCCGGCGTTGCAAAGATCACGGGAACGTGATGCAAGAGGCCGCCGCCCCGGCCGCGAGGGAACCAGATGCCCCCCTTCGGGCATTGATCCCCGATGCCCAAGCCAACCGACCGCGCCGGAACCCGCCCCGCCATGCCCGCCCCCACATCCCCCCGGTCGCGTCCGCTGAGACTTGCCATCGCAGGATTGGGCCCGCGCGGCCTCGGCGCGCTCGAGGCGCTGGCCGCCCGGCTGCCGCAGGCGGGTTCCGCGGTCGCGATAGACATCTTCGAACCCGGACCATGGCCCGGCGCCGGCCCCAATTTCACCCCGGGGCAAAGCCCGCTCATGCTTCTGAACATCCCGATCCGGGCGGTCGATATCGACCCGCCCGGCCCCGCGCCTGCGCGGATCTCCTCCTTCGGGACCTGGCTGATGTCGCCCTCCGATGACGAACGGTTTCCCGCCCGGGCCGAGCTTGGCGCCTATCTGGCGGCAAGGGTCCGGACGCTGGCAACAACCCTGCCCGAGGGGGTCGCGCTCAGCCGGCACGAAACCGCGATCCTCCGGCTCGAGCGGTCAGGCACCGGCTGGTATCTCGAAAGCGCGGCCGGGCGTTTCGGCCCCTATGACGAGGTCCTGCTGGCGCCCGGCCAGCCCCGCAGCGCGCCCGACCCTCAGCTTGCGCGCTGGCAGGACCATGCCCGGCGGACCGGGGCGGCCGTTCTGCCCGCCTATCCGGCCGACCGGTTGCTGAAGGCAGCCGGGGACTGGGCCGGTGCCTCGGTGGCGATCCGGGGGCTGGGGCTCTCGACCCTCGATGTTGTGCGGCTTTTGACGCTCGGTCGCGGCGGCCGGTTCGAGGACGGGCGCTATCTGCCCTCGGGCCGCGAGCCCGCGCGCATCCTGCCCTTCTCGCTGGACGGCCTGCCGCCCTGGCCCAAGCCCGCAAGCGCCGGGATCGACGCCTGTTTCGCGCCCCTGCCCGCGGAAAGCCGTGCCTTCGAAGCCGCACTGGACCGCGCGCTGGGGGCCGCGCCCGAGGCCGCTCTCGAAGCCATCTCGGCCGCGCTCGAACCCGCTGCCCGCCGGGTGCTGGAGGCCGCGGGCGCCGATCCGGGCGGGGTCGCGGCCTGGCTTGCGGCCGAACGCGCAGCCCCGGCCTCGCAGGAGAGCCGGGACGCAGCGGAATTGCTGCGCGAGGGGCTTGCCATGGCCCGGGGCACGCGGCCTCCGGCAATGGGCTATGCCATCGGACAGATCTGGCGGCACTGGCAGAACGCGCTTCGGCGGGCGGTCAATCCCGGCACCGCCAGCCCCGAGACGATCGCGGCGCTGATCGGCTTCGACGAGGGGCTCAAGCGCTATTCCTACGGCCCGCCCGCCGAAACGGCCGAAGAGCTGTCGATCCTGATCGCGGCCGGGATCGTCGATCTGCGGACGGTCGACGCCCCCGACATCCTGCTGACGCCCGAGGGCTGGCAGCTGGTCGAGAAGGATGACAGCGCCCGGGTCTCGGTCATGATCAACGCGGTGCTGCCCTCGCCCGCGCTGGAGAGGCTGGAAGAGCCCGTCCTTGCCGGGCTGCGCGATGCCGGAAGGGTCGCGGCCGTGGGCGAGGGTCTTGGCATCCGCACCCGGCCCGATGCACAGGTCGTCGACAGCCGCGGGCAGGTCCAGGCCGGGCTTTGCCTGCTCGGCCGGGCCGCGCTCGGCAGCGTGATCGCGGTCGATTCGATCCATGACTGTTTCGGCGCCTCGGCCCATCGCTGGGCCGAGGGTGTCCTGGACCGGGCCGCGCTCGGCGCTGCGCGTGCTGCCAGCCCGGGCTGAGTGGGCTACGTGTCTATCCGCGCCCCAGGACGGGTTCGGCCCCCGTCTCGTCCATCATGACTAAGGCCCGCGATCAGCGTGACGCTGGAAGGCCTGGGCCGGCCGGGCTCCCGGCGCGCCCAATCCGCCTCCCGCGCCCACTGAACAAGGGATCAAAATTGAAGGCCTTGGCCCAGCCCCCATCGCGACCACCTTCGCCCGCGCGGTCAGACGGGCGAAGACAGCCTGTGCCATGCCCGACGGCACCAGGACCAAGGAGGGAAACGGAACAGATCTGCCCCGGAAGAGCGGACATATGCTCAACTCGCGCCGCTGACGACGTTGTCCGGATCGACAGCCCAAAAGGTCTGCCACGACGACCTGCATACCAGCTCCGCAACAAGCTGGCGCAGCTCACGCGCCACCGGCACCGAGCACGTCAGCGCGATCCTGATCGCACGGGGCAGAAACCGGCTGCGGCCCGGTCTCGGCCACGCCTTTGACGCGACTGCCTCCCCCGCAGGCGCGCCTGTCAGGATATCGGCCAGCCACGCACAAGACCCGCTGAAAGGTCCGGCATGGGGTCTGCAGGCCGGCTCCTACGCGGTCATGGATCGGACCACGGTGGAGTAACCTTAACATCAACGGTATAGACGGAGCATTTGAAGCGGATCCCGGATCGCGCCCCACCGAGCATGAAAGGCGAGACGGCATGATCTGCCGCCCCCGGTCCGCAGCGCCGTCCTCGGGCGACGAGAACCGTCCCTCGCTCCCGGCCGCGACCTCCTGCATGGCGCGCCCGGTCAGATCCCGGCGGCCCATTCACGTCTGCGTGCGCCGACCGGTCGCGCGGGATCGACTTCGCGCTCTGCCCGTTCGGTTCGGGGACCGCCGTTTCGCGCGGCCCCCGAAAGGAGCAGACATGCGTTCTGACAAGCGCGACGAACTGGTGCGAAAGGCACTCGACATCTTCTATCGCGACGGCTTCCACGCCACCGGGCTGGACCGCCTCTCGGACGAGACCGGGATCTCGAAGACCACGATGTTCCGGCATTTCCGCAGCAAGGACGACCTGATCCTGGCCACGATGCAGCGGCGCGACGACGGCGTGCGGGCCTGGCTGCGCCACCGGATGGACGCGGCCGGACCGCCCCGGGCCCGGCTCATGGCGCTTTACGATGCCCTCGGCGAGTGGGTGGCCGAGCCGGGGTTCCGATCCTGCCTGTTTCTGCGCGCGGCCGCCGAATATCCCGATCCGGCGCATCCGATCCATCGCCTGGCGACCGAACACAAGCGCCGCCTCGCCCGGCAGGTCGAAGCCGTGGCGGCCGAGGCCGGCGCGGCCGATCCGGGCGGACTCAGCCGCGCGCTGCTGCTGTTGAAGGACGGCGCCGCCGTCGCCGCGCATCTGGGCCATGCGGAAGATCCCGTCGCCGATGCCCGCGCCGGGGCCGAGGCGATACTGGCCGCCACCCTGCCCGTCGCGCGGCAACACGGCCTGCCGGCGGCCCGGACCGGCGCGCCTCCCTGAGCCCCCAGGCACCGCCCCGGACCACCACCCCCGGGGGGCATCGCCTCATTTTTTTCGTTTTTTCCGGAACCGCCCTTCCGCGCGCCGCGTTGGGGCCCGACAGGTGGCGCGCCAAGTTGCGGGAAACGGCCTGCGGACACCCCCGTTCGGGGGTGCTTCGCGGGGTTATGGATTTTCCCACATGTCCGGAGCGGGGGATTGCCCCCCGGAGGAGCCGGACAAGGCGCGTTTCGGGAGGGGTGACGGCCACAGCGCCGATATTGGCGGCATCGCGCGCCGCATTGCTCTTCCGGTTCACCGACCGCCCCGAAGGTTCGGGCCTGCCGGCCCGTGCGCAAGCAACCAGAGGAGACAGTACATGACATTCAGCACCCGCATCCTGGCCTTTTCGGCCGCCGCCTTCGCGCTTGGCGCGGGCATGGCCCATGCCGACACTTGGCGCTATGCCTTCGAAGAGGCGATGGACGAGGTCCAGGGCATCTACGCGCAGAAATTCAAGGAAGAGATCGAGGCCAATACCGATCACCAGATCCAGCTCTTTCCCTATGGCACGCTCGGCGAATCCGCCGACATCATGGAACAGGCGCAGGACGGCATCCTGCAATTCGTCGACCAGTCGCCCGGCTTCACCGGCTCGCTGATCCCCGAGGCACAGGTCTTCTTCGTGCCCTACCTGCTGCCGCAAGAGACCGAGACCCTGGCCAGCTTCTTCAAGAATTCCAAGGCCATCAACGAGATGTTCCCCGCGCTTTACGCCGATCAGGGCCTGGAACTTCTGACCATGTTCCCCGAGGGCGAGGTTGCGATCACCACCAAGGAGCCGTTCACGACGCCTGCCGATCTGGACGAGGTCAAGATCCGCACCATGACCAACCCGCTTCTGGTGGAAAGCTACAAGGCCTTCGGCGCGACGCCGA
Source organism: Rhodovulum sulfidophilum DSM 1374 (assembly GCF_001633165.1). Lineage (NCBI taxonomy): Bacteria > Pseudomonadati > Pseudomonadota > Alphaproteobacteria > Rhodobacterales > Paracoccaceae > Rhodovulum > Rhodovulum sulfidophilum. The sequence continues at coordinate 3,399,550 of NZ_CP015418.1, forward strand.
CGCCGCTGCCCTGGGGCGAGGTCTATGGCGCGCTTCAGACCAACATCATCCAGGGCCAGGAAAACCCGATGTTCTACGTCGAGTCGACGAAGATGTACGAGGTCACCGATTACGTGACCCGGATCGGGCATAACAACTTCACCACCGCGGTGATGGCCAACAAGGACTTCTTCGACGGGCTGCCCGACGAGGACAAGAAAGCGATCCGCGCGGCTGCCGAGGCGGCCTTCGCCCATATCATCGACTACCAGAAGGGCCTGACCGAGGCCTCGGTCGAGAAGATCAAGGAGGCCAAGCCCTCGATGACCTTCACCACCCTTTCCGAGGAGGAGCGTCAGCCCTTCAAGGACGCGGCCGGCGAGGTCCAGGCCAGGTTCCTCGAGATGACGGGCGACAGCGGCAAGCGGATTCTCGACCAGATGAAAGAGGATCTCGAGGCGGCCCAGCAGGCCAGCCAGAGCTGATCCGACCCGAGCCGATCCGACGGGGGCCGGGCCGGGCCCCCGGGCACTTGCGTAGATGCGCAGGCGGCCCGGACGGCCCGCCTCTCGCCCCCGTCCCGCCCGGCACCGGCCCCCGCCCGCAGGGCGGAACGTAAGGAAGCTGCCCTTGTCCTCGGACCAATCTCTCCGGCCCCGCTCGCAAGCCAAATCCCAGAACCAGTCCCAGACACGGTCCCAGACCGACACCACCGCCGCCGACGACCCCGACGAGGTCGCCTATGTCTCGACCCTTCCCGGGGTGCTGGGAAAGATCGATGCCGCCATCGCCAGGGTCGAATCCGTGCTGCTGGCCACGGGCGTGCTGCTGATGGCGCTGAACACGGTCGCCAATGTGGTCGGGCGCTACCTGTTCCAGTCGAGCCTTTTCTTTACCGAGGAGCTCAACCGCGTCCTGATCGTGGTGATCACCTTCGCGGGCATCAGCTATGCCGCGCGCCAGGGTCGCCATATCCGGATGTCGGCGATCTATGACGCGCTGCCGGTCCGCGCGCGCAAGATCCTGATGATCGTGATCGCGCTGACCACGGCGGTGCTGATGTTCGGCCTGTGCTGGTTCGCGGTCGCCTATCTTCTGACCCAGGCCGGGCGCGGCCGGGTCCTGCCCGCCCTGCAGATCCCGGTCTGGACGACGCTGGTGATCGTGCCGGTGGGGCTGTTCATGACCGGAATGCAATACCTTCTGACCGCGGTGAAGAACGCGATCTCGCGCGATGTGTACCTGTCGACGGCCGTTCTGGAAGGCTATGACGACGACGAGACGGAGATCTGAGCAATGGCAGCTGCAATCTTCTCGATCATGATCGTCCTGCTGCTTCTGGGCTTTCCGATGATGATCCCGCTGATCGCGGGGGCGCTTGTGGGCTTCGTCACGCTGTTCGGCGGTCTCGGCCAGCTCGAGACCATGATCCAGCAGATGATGGCGGGCATCCGCCCGGCCTCGCTGATCGCGGTGCCGATGTTCATCTTCGCAGCCGACATCATGACCCGCGGGCAATCCGCGGGCCGGCTGATCGACATGGTCATGGCCTTTGTCGGCCACCTGAAGGGCGGGCTCGCGATCTCGACCGCCGCCGCCTGCACCATGTTCGGCGCGGTCTCGGGCTCGACCCAGGCCACCGTCGTGGCCATCGGCGGCCCGCTGCGGCCCCGGATGCAGAAGGCGGGCTATGGCGACAGCTTCATCCTGGCCCTCATCGTCAATGCCTCGGACATCGCCTTCCTGATCCCGCCCTCGATCGGGATGATCATCTATGGCGTGGTCTCGAACACCTCGATCGCCGAGCTGTTCATCGCGGGCATCGGGCCGGGGCTGCTGATCCTCCTGCTGTTCGCGCTGTATTCCTGGGCCTATGCGGTCCGCCAGGGGGTCCCGACCGAGCCCCGCGTCAGCTGGGGCGCGCGGCTGCGCGCGGTCCGCGCCGCGCTCTGGCCGCTGGGCTTTCCGGTGATCATCATCGGCGGCATCTATGGCGGCATCTTCAGCCCGACCGAGGCGGCCGCGGCCTGCGTGCTTTACGCGCTGATCCTCGAAACCATCGTCTTCCGCGAGATGGGCCTTCGCGACATCTACCGCACCGCCAAGTCGACCGGGCTGATCACCGGGGTCGTCTTCATCCTGGTGGCGGCGGGCGCGGCCTTTTCCTGGGTGATTTCCTTCGCCCAGATCCCGCAGGCCATCCTCTCGGCGGTCGGCATCGACCAGATGGGCCAGATCGGCGTGCTGTTCGCAATCTCGGTGGCCTTCTTCATCGGCTGCATGTTCGTCGACCCGATCGTGGTGATCCTGATCCTGGTGCCGATCTTCGCGCCGGTCGTCTCGGATGTCGGGCTCGACCCCGTCCTGGTCGGCACGCTGATCACGCTGCAGGTCGCCATCGGCTCGGCCACGCCGCCCTTCGGCTGCGATATCTTCACCGCCATCGCCGTCTTCAAGCGGCCCTACATGGAGGTGATCCGGGGCACGCCGCCCTTCATCCTGATCCTGCTCGGCGTCTCGGTGGCGCTGATCTTCTTCCCTCAGATTGCGCTTTTCCTCCGCGACCTCGCCTTCCACGGCGGGGCCGGGTGACGGCGGAAAGGAGACCTGTTTGTTCAAGTCGATCCTCGTTCCCTATGACGGCTCGGCCGGGGCCGAACGCGCGCTGCGCCAGGCGGTCGAGCTGGCCGGGCTCTGCGACGCCCAGCTGTCGGTGCTGACCGTCTTCCGGCACCATTCGATGCTCGAGGCCTCGCTGTCGATGGTCCGCAGGGACGAGCCGGGGCCGCTGGACGACGCGATGCGCGGCTATGCCCGCGAGGTGGCGGAATATGCCAAGCGGCTGGCGCGCGAGGCCGGGGCCGAGGGCGCCCGCGCCTTCATCAAGGCCGGGCCGCCCGCCCGCACCATCATCCGCTTCGCCCGCGAACACGAGAACGACCTGATCGTGATCGGCAGCCGCGGCCTCGGTTCGGTCGAGAACTACCTGCTGGGCAGCGTCTCGCACAAGGTCACGGGGCTGGCCGACTGCCCGGTGCTGGTGGTCTGAGCCGCACGCGCGACCCGCGCCCTGAAGCCAGAGCCCCCTAAAGCCCGAGACAAAGCCGGTAGCTTTGCGCGAAATGCTCGCGCGTATAGGTGATCGGCGCCTCGTGAAGCCAGGTCTGCCGCTCCATCACCAGCACCGGATCGGCGGGCGCGCAGTCCAGCGCCGTGGCCACCGCCTGCCCGGCCGGTTCGGCATGGACCTCCATGCCGCCATGGGTATAGGGCGCCTCGCGCACCAGCCATTCGTTCGGGCTGACGACGGCCAGATCGGCCGCGGCAATGCCGGGCACGGTCCTCAGGACCACCCAGCGGCGTTCGAACATGTGCGCCGCGCCATCGGCCAGATGCAGGCTTTCGACATAAAGCGTCGCTTCCGCCTCGGGCAGCTTCAGCCGGGCGCGCAGCTCGCCGGGCGCGGGCCCGGTCTCGCGGGCGAGAAGCCGGTAGCCATAGACCTGCCCGCGCGCCTCGACCTCGCGCCGGATCTGGGGGATTTCCAGCGTCGCCTTGCGCTGCGGCGCCTCGATCACCCGGGTTCCGGCCTTGCGGCGCCGGTCGAGGAAGCCCTCCTCGGCCAGATCGCGCAAGGCCCGGTTCACCGTCGCCCGGGCACAGCCGAATTCGGCCGCGATATCGGCCTCGTTCGGGATGAAGGCCCCCGGCGGATAGGTGCGGTCGCGGATCCGCAGCATGATCGTGTCGCGGATCGACTGCCACGAGGCGGCGCGGTCTCCGGCCATGGCTAGAGCCCGTCCCGGAGGCGGCGCATCGCGGCGGCATATCCCGCCACGATCTCGTCGCGGCGGATATGCCGCCCACCCCGCACCACATGCCGCCCGGCCGCCCAGACATCGCTGACGGCGCGGTCGTCGCGTGCGAAGATCCAGGTATCGAGCAGCAGATCGCCCTGCCGGCCGATCCCGTCGGGCCCCATGTCGCCCAGCGCCAGCAGATCGGCCCAGTTGCCGACCGCAAGCCCGCCGCTTGCGCGCCCGGCCGCCTGCGCCCCGCCCTCGGCCGCGCCCTGAAACAGCACCCGCCCGGTCGAGCGGTCCCCGGTCGCCAGCGCCGCCCGGGTGCGGTCGCGCAGCCGCTGCGAATAGTCGAGGGTGCGGAGCTCTTCGCTCAGCGAGATCCGGATATTGCTGTCCGAGCCGACGCCGAAGCGCCCGCCCGCCTGCGCCCAGCGCACCCCGTCGAAAATGCCGTCGCCGAGGCTCGACTCGGTGATCGGGCAAAGCCCCGCGACAGCGCCGGTCGCGGCCAGCGCCAGCGTCTCGGCGGGCTCCATCTGGGTGGCATGGATCGGGCACCAGCGGGCATCGACAGGGGCATTCTCCAGCAGCCATTCGACCGGGCGCAGGCCCGTCGCCGCGTGCACCTCGTCCACCTCGGCTTGCTGCTCGGCGATATGGATATGGATCGGCCCCTCGGGGGCCAGCGCTTGGGCCGCGGCGAGCCCCGCCGCATCGACCGCGCGCAGGGAATGCGGCGCGACGCCCATCCGGCAATCGGGGGAAAGGGCCGCGACATGGGCCGCCGCGCCCTCGAACAGCCGCGCGAAGCGGTCCGGGTCGTTGCCGAAGCGGTCCTGCCCCGCGACCAGCGCCCGCCGGTCGAGCCCGCCATAGGTATAGAGCACCGGCAGCAGCGTCAGCCCGATCCCCGAGACCGCCGCCGCCGCCGCGATCCGGCCCGACATCTCGGCCGGATCGGCATAGGGCGCGCCGCCCGGGCCATGATGCAGGTAATGGAACTCGACATTGGTGCCGTAGCCCGCCTCCAGCATCTCCATCTGCACGAAGGCGGCGATGGCCTCGACATCCTCGGGACCGATCCGGTCGAGAAAGCGGTACATCAGCCGCCGCCAGGTCCAGAAACTGTCGCGCGGATCGGGGCCGCGGGATTCGGTCAGACCCGCCATCGCCCGCTGAAAGGCATGGCTGTGCAGGTTCGCGGGGGCAGGCAGAAGCGTCTCGACAACGGTCGCGCCGGGCGGACAGGCCACGTTTTCACGCAATTCCGCGATCTTTCCGCCACTTTCGACGGCGATTTCCACGTCTTTCGCCCAGGAATTCATCACAAGCGCATGCCGCGCCCAGACCCTCTGCATCGCCTGACCCTCCGAGTTTGACTTGATTATTATGTGCAGACATATAATCTCGAATCAAGGAGGAGGCGATACAATGACTGATCTCACCCTTGCCAATGCGACCATCCTGCCACTCGGCGAGGATGCGCCGAGGCGGATCGAACGCGGCTGGCTCAGGATCGAGGGCGACCGCATCGCGGCGCTTGGCGACGGCCCCGCCCCCGAGGGCGGCCCGGTCGAGGATCTGGGCGGCCGCCTGGTCACGCCGGCGCTGGTCGATTGCCACACCCATCTTGTCTATGGCGGCAGCCGGGCCCGCGAATTCGAGATGCGGCTCGAAGGCGCCGGCTACGAGGAAATCGCCCGGGCGGGCGGCGGCATCCTTTCGACCGTGACCGCGACGCGGGCGGCCTCGGAGGACGATCTGGTGGCCTCGGCCCTGCCCCGGCTCGACTGCCTGCTGGCCGAGGGCGCGGGCACCATCGAGGTCAAGTCCGGCTACGGGCTGACCGTCGAGGACGAGCTGAAGATGCTGCGCGCGGCGCGGCGGCTGGGCCGCGAGCGCCCGGTCCGCATCGTCACCAGCTGGCTCGCGGCCCATGCCCTGCCGCCCGAATACAAGGGCCGCGCCGAGGCCTATATCGACGAGATCGCCATTGCCGGGCTGCGCGCCGCCCATGCCGAGGGGCTGGTCGACGCGGTCGACGGCTTCTGCGAGGGCATCGCCTTCTCGGTGCCGCAGATGGCGCGGATCTTCGATGTCGCCGACGAACTTGGCCTGCCGGGCAAGCTGCATGCCGAACAGCTCTCGCATCTGGGCGGCAGCCTGCTGGTGGCCGCACGCGGCGGGCTGTCGGCCGATCATGTCGAACATGCCGATGCCGCCGATGCCGCGGCGCTGGCCCGGGCGGGCGCGGCCGCGGTGCTGCTGCCCGGTGCCTTCTACACCCTGCGCGAGACGCAGATGCCGCCCGTCGCCGCCTTCCGCGAGGCCGGCACCGCGATGGCGCTGGCGACCGACTGCAACCCCGGCACCTCGCCGCTGACCTCGCTTCTGCTGACCATGAACATGGCCGCGACGTTGTTCCGGCTGACCCCGGACGAATGCCTGCGCGGCGTCACGGCGAACGGCGCCCGGGCGCTGGGGCTGACCGATTGCGGTCGGCTGGCGCCGGGCCTGCGCGCCGATCTTGCCGTCTGGGACATCGCCGAACCGGCCGAACTGACCTACCGGATCGGCTTCAACCCGCTTCACGCCCGTTATTTCGAGGGATGCAAATGCTGACTCTGACGCCGGGCGAGACCACGCTCGCCCAACTGGAAACGCTCTGGCGCGAGGAAGCGCCCGCGCGGCTGGCCGAGACCACCGGCCCCGCCATCGCCGCCTCGGCCGCCCGCATCGCCGCCGCCGCCCAAGGCGATCAGGCGGTCTACGGGGTCAATACCGGCTTCGGCAAGCTTGCCTCGGTCCGCATTCCGCCCGAGGACACCGCCACGCTGCAGCGCAACCTGATCCTGTCGCATTGCTGCGGCGTCGGCGCGCCGCTCGACATCGCCACCGCGCGGCTGGTGATGGCGCTGAAGCTGCTCAGCCTCGGGCGCGGCGCCTCGGGCGTCCGCCCCGAAATCGTCGCGCTGATCGAGGCGATGCTCGAGAAGGGCGTGACCCCCGCGATCCCGGAACAGGGCTCGGTCGGCGCCTCGGGCGATCTGGCGCCGCTGGCGCATATGGCCGCGGTCATGATCGGCGCGGGCGAGGCGATCTATGAGGGCGAAACCCTGCCCGGTGCCGAGGCGCTGGCCCGCGCCGGGCTGACCCCCGTCACGCTGGGCGCCAAGGAGGGGCTGGCGCTGATCAACGGCACCCAGGTCTCGACCGCGCTGGCCCTGACCGGCTGGTTCCGCGCCATGGCCTGCCTGCGCGCCGCCATCGTCACCGGCGCGATGTCGACCGACGCGATCATGGGCTCGACCGCGCCCACCCGCGCCGAGATCCACGCCCTGCGCGGCCATCGCGGCCAGATCGACGTCGCAGCCGCGATGCGCGGGCTCCTGAAGGGCAGCGAGATCCGCGAAAGCCACCGCGAGGACGATGCCCGGGTGCAGGACCCCTACTGCATCCGCTGCCAGCCGCAGGTGACGGGCGCGGCGCTCGATCTGCTGCGCTTTGCCGGGCAGACGCTTGAAACCGAGGCCAATGCGGTGACCGACAACCCGCTGGTGCTGTCGGACGGCTCGATCGTCTCGGGCGGCAATTTCCATGCCGAACCCGTGGCCTTTGCCGCCGACCAGATCGCGCTTGCCGTGGCCGAGATCGGCGCCATCGCCCAGCGCCGGGTCGCGCTGATGGTCGATCCGGCGCTCAGCTTCGGCCTGCCGCCCTTCCTGACGCCCGAACCGGGGCTGAACAGCGGGCTGATGATCGCCGAGGTCACCACCGCCGCACTGATGAGCGAGAACAAGCATCTGGCCGCGCCCTGCTCGGTCGACAGCACCCCCACCAGCGCCAATCAGGAGGACCATGTCAGCATGGCCGCCCATGCCGCGCGGCGTCTGGGCGGGATGACCCGCAACCTTGCCGTGATCCTCGGCGTCGAGGCGCTTTGCGCGGGCCAGGGCATCGAGTTCCGCGCGCCGCTGGCAACCTCCGAACCGCTGAAACGCGCGCTGGAGGCGATCCGCGCCGAGGTGGCCACGATGGGCGAGGACCGCTACCTCGCGCCCGACCTTGCCCGGGCGCAGGCCCTGATCGAAACCGGTGTGCTGGTGGCCGCCGCAGGGCTGGAGATGGCCGAATGAGCCCCGTCGAGATCACCCGCGGCGACAGCCCCGTCATCCTCGGCCTGCCCCATACCGGCACCCATGTGCCCGAGGACATCCTCGCCCGGCTGAACGCCCGCGGGCGCGAGCTGACCGATACCGACTGGCATGTGCACGAGCTTTACGATGGGCTCCTGCCCGGGGCGACGACGGTGCGCGCCACCTTCCACCGCTACGTGATCGACGCCAACCGCCCGCCCGAGGATGAAAGCCTCTATCCCGGGCAGAACACCACCGGTCTGGTGCCGCTGACCGATTTCGACGGCAAACCGATCTGGACCGCAGCCCCCGACGCGGCCGAGACCGCCCGTAGGCTGGCCGAATTCCACGCCCCCTATCACGCCGCCCTCGCGGCCGAGATCGCACGGGTCCGCGCCCGCCATGGCGTCGCGATCCTCTATGACTGCCACTCGATCCGCTCGGTCATTCCCTATCTCTTCGAGGGCACCCTGCCCGATTTCAACATCGGCACCGCCAGTGGCACGACCTGCGCGCCCGCCATTGCCGTAACCGCCGCAAGCGTCTGCGCAAAGGCCGAAGGATACAGCCATGTGCAGAACGGGCGCTTCAAGGGCGGCTGGACCACGCGCCATTACGGACGGCCCGAGACCGGGGTTCACGCGATCCAGATGGAGCTGGCGCAATCGACCCATCTGACCGCCGAGGCCGCACCCTTCGCGCTCGACCCCGACAAGGCCGCGCGGCTGCGCCCGCATCTGGCCGCGATCCTCGCCCGGATCGAGGCGCTGGCGCCGGAGCTGTCCTCGTGAAGCCGCTGGACGGTCTGCGCATCCTCGATCTGACCCGGGTTCTGGCCGGGCCCTTCGCGACCGCGATCCTTGCCGATCTGGGCGCCGAGGTGATCAAGATCGAGCCGCCCCGGGGCGACGAATACCGCCATATCGGCCCGTTCCGCGAGGGTGAATCGGCGCTGTTCTCGCTGACCAATCGCGGCAAGCAATCGGTCGTTCTGGACCTCAAGGCACCCGAGGGGCAGGCCCTGGCGCGCCAGCTTGCCGCCGGGTGCGACGTGGTGGTCGAGAATTTCCGCCCCGGCGTCGCCGCGCGGCTGGGGCTTGGCGCCGAGGATCTGCGTCGCGACAATCCCGGCCTCGTCCATTGCGCGATTTCGGGCTTCGGGCAATCCGGACCGGCGGCGGATCTTCCCGCCTATGACATCGTGGTGCAGGCGATGTCGGGCTGGATGGACGCGACCGGCGAGGAAGACGGCGCACCGCTGAAGGTGGGCGAGGCGCTTGGCGATGTCGCGGCGGGGCTTTACGCCGTCATCGCGATCCTCGCAGCCCTTGTCGGCCGGGGCCGCAGCGGCAAGGGCGCGACGCTCGATGTCGCGATGCTCGATTGTCTGGTGGCGATGCTGCCGACCAGCCATGCGCTTCATCTTTACGCGAACGCCCCGGTGGCCCGCGTCGGCAACCGCCACCCGTTCTCGACCCCGTTCGGCGCCTTCCGCACCGCGGATGGCCATGTGGTCATCGCCGTTCTCAGCCCGCGCCAGTTCGAGGGGCTTTGCACCGCGATCGGGCGGCCCGAGGCGGCCGATGACCCGCGCTTTGCGACCGACGAGCTCAGGACCGCGCATGAGCCCGAGATCCGCGCGATGATCGAGGCCTGGACCAGCCTTCGCCCCACCGCCCAGGCGGTGACGGCCTTTGCCGCCGCCAAGGTGCCCGCCGCCCCGATCCTGACGCTTGCCGACCAGCTTGGCTCGGATCATGCGACCGCGCGCGGGCTGGTCTCGGAGCTGCCCCATCCCCGGCTGGGACAGGCCCCGGTCGTGGGCCAGCCGGTCCGCTTCGACGGCCAGGCGCCGCTGGCCGAAACCGGCGCGCCCGCGCTGGGAGAGGGCACCCGCGCGGTGCTGGAGCGGCTCGGTCTCGATCAGGGCCAGATCGCCGGACTTGTGGCCGCCGGAATTGTCAGGGAGTGCGAGGATGCGTGAGTTCGACCATCTGCTGAGCGCCGAGGAATGCCAGTTCCTCGACATGCTGGACCGGTTCGCCGCCGAGGTGCTGAGCCCGCAAGCGGCCGAAACCGACCGCACGGGCGCCTTCGTCCATGACCAGTTGGCGGCTCTGGCCGAGACCGGCATGATGGGCGCGAACCTGCCCGAGCGCTGGGGCGGCGCCGACATCTCGGCGCATGCGCTTTTCGAGGCGGTGGCGGCGGTCGCGGGCGGCTGCGGCTCGACCGTCTCGGCGCTGACCGCGCATTTCCTCGCGACCGACAGCCTGTTGCTGGGCGGCGATGACGCGATCCGCGCGCGCTTCCTGCCGGCGGCGGCCGAGGGCCGGATGCTGGGCGCCTTCGGGCTGACCGAACCCAATGCGGGCTCGGACCCGGCCGACATGCGCAGCCGCGCCACACGCGACGGCGACAGCTGGCATATCAAGGGCCGGAAATGCTTCATCTCGAATGGCGGCGTTGCCGATTTCGTCGTCGTCTTCTGCGTGACCGACCCTGAGGCGGGCCATCGCGGGATCTCGGCCTTCGTGGTCGAGAAGGGCACGCCGGGGCTCGTGCCCGGCCGGGTCGAGCAGACCATGGGTCTGAAGGGCGGCCATGTCTGGGAGCTCGATCTCGACGTGACCGTGCCCGATGCCAACCGCGTCGGCCCCGAGGGCTCTGGCTTCAAGACCGCGATGAAGGTGCTCGACAACGGCCGGACCGAGGTCGCGGCCATGGCCGTGGGCATCGCCCGCGCGGCCCTGTCCGAGGCCCGCGACTGGGCCAAATCCCGCATCATCGGCGGCGAGCCGCTCGCCAACCGGCAGGGCATCCAGTGGATGCTGGCCGACATGGCGACAGAGCTGTCCGCCGCCGAGCTTCTGGGCCACGAGGCCGCGCGGCAACGACAGGCGGGGCTGCGCTTCACCACCGCCGCCTCGAAAGCCAAGCTCTACGCCTCCGAGGCCGCGGGCCGGATCGCCGATACCGCGCTCCAGATCCATGGCGGCTACGGCTTCACCCACGATTTCCCGCTCGAACGCCATGCCCGCGACCTGCGCATCATGCGCATCTACGAGGGCTCGTCCGAGATCCAGCGCAACATCATTGCCGGCCGTCTTCTGGCCTGAGCTTCCGAAAGGACCCGATCCATGACCGATCCGCGCCACAACACCCGTGACATCTTTCCGCCGACGGGCCCCGAGATCACCGCGAAAAGCTGGCAGACCGAGGCGCCGATGCGGATGCTGATGAACAACCTGCATCCCGACGTGGCCGAGAACCCGCATGAGCTGGTCGTCTATGGCGGCATCGGCCGCGCGGCGCGCACCTGGCAGGATTTCGACCTGATGGTCGAGACGCTGAAAACGCTTGAGGACGACCAGACCATGCTGGTGCAGTCTGGCAAGCCCGTGGGCGTCTTCCGCACCCATCGCGACGCCCCGCGCGTGCTGATCGCCAATTCGAACCTCGTGCCGCACTGGGCCACCTGGGAGCATTTCAACGAGCTCGACCGCAAGGGCCTGGCGATGTACGGCCAGATGACCGCCGGGTCCTGGATCTATATCGGCGCGCAGGGCATCGTGCAGGGCACCTACGAGACCTTCGCCGAGGCCGGGCGTCAGCATTATGACGGCAATCTCAGGGGCAAATGGATCCTGACCGGCGGCCTTGGCGGCATGGGCGGCGCGCAGCCGCTGGCCGCGGTGATGGCGGGCGCCTGCTGCCTGGCGGTGGAATGCGACGAGGATCACGCGGACTTCCGCATCCGCACCCGCTATTGCGACGAGAAGACCCACAGCCTCGACGAGGCGCTGGCGATGATCGGGCGCTGGACCGAGGCCGGAGAGGCCAAGTCGGTCGCGCTGATCGGAAATGCCGCCGATGTCTTCCCCGAGATCCTGCGCCGGATGCAGGCGGGCGAGCCGCTGCCGAACGGGCGGCCCGACATCGTCACCGACCAGACCTCGGCCCATGACCCGTTCCACGGCTATCTGCCGAAAGGCTGGACCGTGGCCGAGTGGCGCGCCCGGCAGGAGAGCGACCCCAAGGGCGTCGCGACGGCCGCCCGGGCCAGCATGAAGGACCATGTCGCGGCGATGGTGGGCTTCTGGAATGCGGGCATCCCGACCCTCGATTACGGCAACAACATCCGCCAGATGGCGCTGGAAGAGGGGCTCGAGGATGCCTTCGCCTTCCCGGGCTTCGTGCCGGCCTATATCCGCCCGCTGTTCTGCCGGGGCGTGGGGCCGTTCCGCTGGGCCGCCCTTTCGGGCGATCCCGAGGACATCTACAAGACCGACGCGAAGATGAAGGAGCTGTTCCCCGAGAATGCCGGGCTGCATCGCTGGCTCGACATGGCGCGCGAGCGCATCGCCTTCCAGGGCCTGCCCGCGCGGATCATGTGGATCGGGCTGGGCGAGCGCCACCGGGCCGGGCTTGCGATCAACGAGATGGTGCGCAACGGCGAGCTGAAGGCCCCCGTCGTGATCGGCCGCGACCATCTGGACAGCGGCTCGGTCGCCTCGCCCAACCGCGAAACCGAGGCGATGAAGGACGGCTCGGACGCGGTCAGCGACTGGCCGCTGCTGAACGCGCTGCTCAACACCGCCTCGGGCGCGACCTGGGTGTCGCTGCATCATGGCGGCGGCGTCGGCATGGGGTTCAGCCAGCATGCCGGCATGGTGATCTGCTGCGACGGGTCCGAAGAGGCCGACCGCAGGCTCGAACGCGTGCTCTGGAACGACCCGGCCACCGGCGTCATGCGCCATGCCGATGCGGGCTACGAGATCGCGCGCGACTGTGCCCGCGAATACGGGCTGACCCTGCCGGGCATCCTGAAATGAGGCCTATCCGCCGCAACGATCTGGAGCCCCGGCCCTGGAAGAACGGCGGCGGGCTGACCTGGGAGCTTGCCGCCTTCCCAGAAGGCGCGGGCTTTTCCGACATGCTGTGGCGGATCAGCCTGGCCGAGGTTGGCTCGGACGGCCCGTTCTCGGCCTTTCCCGGCATCGACCGCACCCTGACGGTGCTGGCGGGCCGGGGCATGATCCTCGATTTCGGGGCCGGAGAGGTCAAGCTGGGCGAAGACTCGGCCCCCCTCTCCTTCCCCGGCGAAGCCCCGGTGACGGCCCGGCTGAGCGCGGGCGCGATCCTCGACATCAACGTCATGACCCGGCGCGGCCGGGCCGCTCATGCGGTCCATGCCCTTTCGGCAGGCGAACCGGCCCCGCGCGACACCAGGGTGCTGGTCGCGCGGCAAAACCCGGTCACCGCCGACGGTTTTGCCCTTGCACCCGGCGAGGCGCTCATGTCCGATCCGGGGCGGGACCTGGGCGGAGCGGTCGGGGACGCGCCGATGCTGGCGGTCAGCCTCCGACTTGTGCCATGACCCGGGCATGACCCTGCCGGGACGCCGGATACACGGCGCCCGGCCCGAGATTTCCGGCGCCCTCCGGGGCGGGGCGCCGGCCGACACGACCGGCCCCGCCAACAGGAGAGAAACATGACGCTTCGTCTTTCGATGAAATCCGCGCTTTTCGGTCTCAGTGCCCTGGCGCTGAGCGCGTCGGGCGCGCTGGCCGACCAGCTGTCCGACATCCAGGCCGCCGGCAAGATCGTCGCCGCCACCGAGATGCATTACGCGCCGTTCGACATGCTGGAGAAGGGCGAATATGTCGGCTTCGACCGCGACCTCTTCGATGAGGTTGCCAAGGAGCTGGGCGTGACACCCGAATATCAGGACCTGCCCTGGACCTCGATCCTGCCCGGTCTCGAGGTCGACAAGTTCGATTTCGTTCTGGCCCCGGTGACGATGACCGCCGAACGCGCCGAACGCTATGCCTTCACCCTGCCGATCTCGGATTCGACCGTGGCCTTCGTGCAGCGCACCGGCGGTGACATGGAAACGCCCGAAGACGCCAAGGGCAAGACCGTGGGCGTGCAGAAGGGCACCGCCCAGCAGGCCCAGCTCGAGGCCTATGCCGAGACGATCGGCGGCATCAAGATCAAGGAATACGGCACCCCCGACGAGGCCTATGCCGACCTGATGACCCGCCGTCTCGACGCGGTGGCGGGCTCGGCGCCGCTTCTCGACTATCTCGCCAAGAGCCGGCCGGAACAGTTCTCGGTGGTCAAGCCGCCCTTCGGCAAGCCCACCTATTTCGCCTGGGTCGCGCGCCAGGGCGAGGGCGACACGCTGGTCGCCGCGATCAACGAGGCGCTGATCAAGATCCAGGAGGACGGGCGGATGGCCAAGATCCAGGAGAAATGGTTCGGCACCGCGACCGAGCTTCCGCAGGAAATGCCCGAGCTCTGAGCCGACCGCCTTTCCGAAGGCATAACGCGGGCCGGACAGGTGTCGGCCCGCCCACCAGCCAGGGAGCGGTCCGCCCGTGTTTTCCTTTCAGACCATCGTCGAGAACCTGCCGGTGCTTCTGGGCGCCGCGCGCTACACGCTGCTGATCTCGGTCCTGGGCTGCCTGCAGGGGCTGATCCTGGGCGCGATCCTCTGTGCGGCGGCGCTGTCGAAGCGCAAGTCGCTGCGCCGCGCGGCCGGGCTCTATGTCAGCTTCTTCCGGGGCGTGCCGCTGCTGATCCAGCTGCTGGTGGCCTATTACCTGCTGCCGGTCATCGGCATCAACGTGCCGCCTCTGGCCGCCGCCGTACTGACCGTCGGGCTCTGCGCCGCGGCCTATCTGGCCGAGGTGCTGCGCGGCTCGATCAACGCCATTCCGAAGGGCCAGGCCGAGGCCGCGCTGGCCATCGGCATGAGCCCGGGCAATCTCTGGGTCAGGGTCTTGCTGCCGCAGGCGCTCAAGATCGGCCTGCCCGCCATCGTCAACGAGCTGATCCTGCTGGTGAAGGCCAGTTCGCTGGTGACCGTCGTCGGCATCGTCGAGATCACCCGGATGAGCCAGTCGATCGCCTCCTCGACCTATCGCTATCTCGAGATTTACCTCGCCGCCGCCTTCCTCTATCTCGCGATCAACCTGGTGATCGCCGCGGCCGGGCGGCTTCTGGAACGGAGGCTGACGGTCTGATGCTGGAAATGCTGCACCGCTACGGCCCCGACCTTCTGACCGGCTTCGGGCTGACGCTTCTGACCTGGGTGCTGGGCACCGCGGGCGGGCTCGTCCTGGGCTTCCTGATGGAAATGGCGCGCCGCTTCGGGCCCCGGATCTGGGTCGGCTGGCCGATCCGGGCCTATGTCGAATTCATCCGCGGCACGCCCTTCCTGGTCCAGCTTTTCGTGCTGTACTATGGCGGGCCGCTGATCGGGCTGAGGCTCGACGCGCTGCCCGCGGGCGTGCTGGGCCTGTCGCTTTACGGCGCCGCCTATTTCACCGAGATCCTGCGCGCGGGCTTCGATGCCGTGCCCAAGGGCCAGATCGAGGCCGCCCGCGCCATCGGCCTGCCCGGGCGCACCATCGTCTGGCGCATCATGCTGCCGGTGATGATGGTCTCGGCCCTGCCCGCGCTGGTGAATTTCGCGATCATCCTGACCAAGGAAACCGTCATCCTGTCGATGATCACCGTGCCCGAGATCATGTTCCAGACCCAGACCATGATGAGCGAGACCTTCGCCTTCGTGCTGCCGATCCTGATCCTCGCGCTGTTCTTCTGGGGCTTCGTCGAGGTGATCTCGCGGTTCGGCCGCCGCCTCGAACGCCGCTTCACCCACTATCTTCTCGAAGAAAGCTGACCGATGTCCCTCGAGCCCACCGCCACCACTCCCGCCTCGGCGCATCTGCGCGCGGTCAACAAGTTCTACGGCGACTTCCAGGCGCTGAAGGACATCACGCTCGACATCCCGCCCGGCAAGGTGACCTGCCTGATCGGGCCGTCCGGATCCGGCAAGTCGACGCTGCTGCGCTGCATCAACTTCCTCGAGGAATATGACAGCGGCGAGGTGCGCATCGACGACCGGCTGATCGGCTACGAGACCCCGGGCGGGCGGCGGATGTCGGGGCGGCGCCTGCGCGAGATGCGGCGCGATATCGGCATGGTGTTCCAGCAGTTCAACCTCTGGCCGCACATGACCGCGCTGCAGAACGTGGCCGAGGGGCTGGAACGGGTGCGCGGGCTGAAACATGCCGAGGCGACAGAATGCGCGCGCGAGGCGCTGGCCAAGGTCGGGCTCGCCGACAAGGAGGCCAACCATCCCAGCCGTCTGTCGGGCGGCCAGCAGCAGCGCGTGGCCATCGCCCGCGCCATCGCCATGCAGCCCCGGATCATGCTGTTCGACGAGCCGACCAGCGCGCTCGACCCAGAACTTGTGGGCGAGGTTCTGGCGGTGATGAAGCAGCTTGCCGCCGAGGGCATGACCATGGTCGTCGTCACCCACGAGATGGGCTTTGCCGCCCATGTCGCCGACCGGGTGGTGTTCATGGAGCGCGGCGAGCTGGTCGCCGCGGGCGCCCCGCGCGAGATCTTCCAGAACCCGACCGATCAGCGGCTGGCAAGCTTCCTGCAGGGCTATCGCGAACGCAACTCGCTCGACTTCTAGCCCCGCGCCGTCACCGCCCTTCGACCGCCTCCAGGATCGCCGGGACGACACCCGGCGCCAGCGGCAGCGCGGGGTCGGTATAGGTGGCATAGGGCCGGCCCGGCAGGTCGGCCTTCAGCATATGGGTCACGCCGGGCAGGTCGGCCCGCCTCGCCTGCGGCATCGCCGCCGCCAACAGCCCGGCATCCTCTGGCTGCACCTGCATGTCGGCCCCGCCCTGCAGGATCAGCACAGGCCCGTGCCAGCCCGCGGCCACCGCCGCCGGATCATAGGCGAAAAGATCGGCCATGTAGTCCTGCAGCCCGGCCCCGAACAGCGGCCGGAGCGGCGGCGGCAAGGTCTCGGGATCGCGGCGGCCGCCCGCCTCCAGCGTCGCGACCATGGCCTCGATCTCGGGCATCAGCGGCGCGTTGCCCGGCAGCGCCCGCATCTGCTCGACCAACAGCTGCCCGACCGGGCGGCCGGGCGTGGCCATCAGGATCAGCCCGCACAGCGCCTCGGGCGGCTCCTCGGCCGCCACCAGCGCGACCAGCCCGCCCTCGGAATGGCCCGCGATCCAGACGCAGGGCGCAAGCCCGGCGGCGCGCGCCACCCAGCGGCGCAGATCCCCGGCATAGGCGGCAATGGTCACGTCATTCGGGTCGGCGATGGCGCCCGCGCTGCCGCCGAAGCCGCGCTTGTCGATCCGGAGCGAGGCGATGCCCGCCGTCTGCAGGGCCTCGGCCAGAAGCCGGTAGCTGTCCGAGTGCAGCCCCAGCGCCGGTGCGTTGCCGTCGCGATCGACCGGCCCCGAGCCCGGCACGATCACCACCGCCGCACGCGCCCCCGGCGCCGCCAGGGCCTCAGCCTCGAGCGGGCCCGCGGGGCCCTCGATCTGCACCGGCCCGGCCAGGGCGACGGTGGGGCAGAAAAGCGAAAGAAGCGCGAAAAGGCGCATGACATGTCTCCTTTGGATCCGGGTCCCGACTTGATCCGGGCCCCGGCAGGCGCGCGCCAGCCTAGCCCTGTGGTTGACCGAATGCACGGGGCCGCGACAACCCGGCGGGCGGGATGCGGCGCCGCGCGGTGGAGGCGCCCGCCCAGCCAACCCGGCCTTTTCAGGTCCCGTGCTGCCCCCTTCGGAAGGCCAGCCGCATCTGCTTTTCGGTTTCGATCAGCGCGAAGAAGACCGCGCCGATACCCACGATCAAAAGCCCGTCCTCCAGCGGAACCGGCCTTGTGCCGAAGACCGGTTGCAGCAGCGGCAGATAGGTCACCGCGACTTGCGCCCCCGTCACCGTCAGCACGCAGGCCCAGACGATCCGCGTGCCGCGCAACCCCGTCCAGGTCAGCGAGGTGCCATGGATGTTGCGGATGAAGAAGAGATGGAAGATCTCGAGCACGACCAGCGTGTTCATCGCCATGGTCTGGGCCAGCGCCGGATCATGGCCGCGCTCGGTCGCATAGGCAAAGATACCGAAAACCGCCAGCACGAAAAGCCCCGAGACCAGCACGATATGCCAGATCAGCCCGCCAGTCAGAAGCGGCTCGGTCCGGGCCCGGGGCGGGCGGCGCATGGTGCCGGGCTCGGATGGCTCGAAGGCCAGCGCAAGGCCAAGGGTCACTGCGGTGATGAGGTTGACCCAGAGGATCTGTACCGCCGTGATCGGCAGCATCATGCCCGCGAACAGCGCCACGACGATGGTCAGGGCCTCGCCCGCATTGGTGGGCAGGGTCCAGCTGATCACCTTCTTGATGTTGTCATAGACCGTGCGGCCCTCGCGCACCGCCGCCGCGATCGAGGCGAAATTGTCGTCGGCCAGAACCAGCTCGGCCGCCTCGCGGGCGGCGGCGCTGCCCTTCAGGCCCATGGCGATGCCCGCATCCGCGCGCTTGAGCGCGGGCGCGTCATTCACCCCGTCGCCGGTCATCGCCACGGTCAGCCCCCGCGCCTGCAGCGCCGTCACCAGCCGCAGCTTGTGCGCCGGAGAGGTGCGGGCGAAAATGTCGGTACCGGTCGCCGCGGCAGCCAGTTCGGCATCGTCCAGCGCCTCGACATCGGCGCCGGTCAGCACCCGGTCGGTGTTCTTCAGCCCGATCTCGGCGGCGATGGCACGGGCTGTCGCGGCATGGTCGCCGGTGATCATCTTGACCCGGATCCCCGCCGAATGGCAGTCGGCCACGGCCGCGATGGCCTCGGGCCGCGGCGGGTCGATCAGGCCCACCAGGCCGATCAGGCTGAGCCGCCCCGCGAGATCGTCGTGCGAGAGCCCCTCCTGCCCGGCAGGCATGGCCCGGCGCGCCAGCGCCAGCACCCGCAGCCCGTCGGCGGCCAGCTCCTCGACCTTGCGATGCCAGTGCGCGGGGACGATGGGGACGGTGCCGCCGCCCGGCGCGATCCGGTCGGCGCAAAGCGCCAGCACCGCCTCGGGCGCGCCCTTGACCAACAGCTCGGCCCCGCCCTCCGGGGCGTCGACCAGCACCGCCATGTAGCGATGGGCCGCATCGAAGGGTATGGCGTCGCGGCGGGCTCGGTCGCGGGCGCCCTGCCCGATCTTGCCCGCAAGCGCCAGCAGCGCGCCCTCCATCGGGTCGCCCTCGACCCGCCAGACGCCGCCCTCCTCATGCAGGACCGCGTCATTGCAAAGCGCGGCCGCCCTTGCCAGCGCGGCCAGCAGTTCGGGATCGGTCGCGGCCCCGCTCCCGGCCTCGCTCCCGGGCCCGGGCGCGACATCGACCGGGCACACCTCCCCCTCGGGCGCGTAGCCCTCGCCTGCGACGGCAAGCTCGGCCTCGCCCAGCGCCAGCCGCGCCGCCATCATCTCGTTCCGGGTCAGCGTGCCGGTCTTGTCCGAGCAGATCACCGAGACCGAGCCCAGCGTCTCGATCGCGGGCAGCCGGCGGACGATGGCATTGCGCCGCGCCATCGCCTGGACCCCCACCGCCAGCGTGATCGTCAGGACCGCCGGAAGGCCCTCGGGGATGGCCGCGACCGACAGGCCGACCACCGCCATGAACAGTTCGCCAAAGGACATGTGGCCGACATAGAAGCCGTAGGCCAGCAGGCTGCCCGCCACCAGCAGGATGAAGACCGTCAGCCAGCGCGCGAACAGATCCATCTGCCGGACCAGGGGCGTCGTCAGCGTCTCGACCGAGGCCAGCATGCCGCTGATCCGCCCGATCTGGGTGGCGGGCCCGGTCGCCACCACGACGCCGCGCCCGGTGCCTGCCGCCGCCAGCGTGCCGCTGAACAGCATCGGCAGACGCTCGGCCAGCGCCGCCTCGGGCGCCACGGCGGCCACCGCCTTCTCGACCGGGACGGATTCGCCCGTCAGGATCGCCTCTTCGACCCGCAGCCCGCGCGCCTCGATCAGCCGGAGATCGGCCGGAACCCGGTCGCCCGCCTCGATCAGCACCACATCGCCCGGCACCAGATCGGCCGCCTCGACCGTCACCCGGCGCCCGCCCCGCAGCACCGCCGAGCGCGGCGCCAGCATGTCGCGGATCGCGGCCATCGCCTGCTCGGCCCGACCCTCCTGCACGAAGCCGATCACCGCATTTACCAGGACCACCGCCAGGATCACCCCGGTATCGACCCAGTGCTGCAGCGCGGCCGTCACCCCGGCGGCGACGATCAGCACATAGATCAGCACGTTGTGGAACTGCGCGAGGAAGCGCAGGACCGCGTTCCGGCCGGGCGGCTCGGGCAGCCGGTTGGGGCCGTGGAGGGCCAGCCTCTCGGCAGCCTCGGCAGGCGCAAGCCCGCCCGGCCCGGCCGACAGCTCGGCCAGGGTCTCCTCGGCGGTCAGGGCGTGGAAGGGTCGGTCGGAACGGTCTGGCATGGGGGTCTCCCTTGTCGATCCGGTCGGGCAGCCGCCCTCTGCGGCCGCGATACGGTCTGCCGCCCCCCGCAGGGGACGGCTGCGGCTCAGGCGGGCTGCGGCGCCTCGCTGCCGATCCCGGGGATCGCGGTGCGCTCGGTCTCGGGCGCGCCGGTCAGAAGCTCGACGGCACGGTCGGCCGCGTCCTGGAACGGCTCGAGCACCAGATCGGCGCCCGCGCCCAGCAGATCCTGCGTATCGGCCGCATTATGCGAGGCCACCGCGATGCGGCCGCGAAAGCCCGCGCCGCGCGCAAGCTGGATCAGGGTGCGGCGGGTATCTTCCTGGGTCAGGCCCCCGGGCAGGATCGGCACGCTGGAGACCATCCAGGCGGCCTCGGCCAGCGGCAGTTCGGCCAGGAATTCCGGATCGCTGGCATCGCCATAGCAGGCCTCGATGCCCAGCGTCCGGGCCCGGCGCACGGCCTGCGGGTTGAAATCGACGCCCAGCACGTCGATGCCGCGCTTTTGCAGCCGCATCCCGATGGCGGTGCCGAACCGGCCGAGCCCGAAGATCAGGACCCCGGCCCGCGCCGCGCCGGCCGCGGCCCCGGCCTCGGGCTCGCGCGGGGTGCCGCGGCGCTCGAAGATGCCGAGCACCGGCTCGCAGAGATCGTACAGCCGGTGCGAATAGGTGATCATGTAGGTCGAGGCGGCGATGGTCACGAGCCCGACCATGGTGACAAGCCCCAGCGCCTCGGGCGCGACATGGCCGAGCGAGACCCCCATGGCGACGAAGATCAACGAGAATTCGCTGATCTGGGCCACCGTCAGCCCGGCGAGAAAGCCGGTGCGCTTGCGGTAGCCCATCGCCCCCATGATCGCCAGCACGATCAGCGGATTGCCGATCAGAACGAAAAGCGAGAACAGGATCGCCCCGGGCACATGCGCCCCCAGCAGCGACAGGTCGAGCGCGGCCCCCAGCGCGATGAAGAAGAACAAAAGAAGGAAATCGCGCAGCGGCGCCAGCCGGGCGGCGATGGTCTCGCGATAGGGGGTCGAGGCCAGCGCCACCCCGGCCAGCAGCCCGCCGACCTCCATGCCGAGCCCGACGAAATCGGCAAGCGCGGCGAAGATCGCGGCCAGGGCGATGGCGAAGATCACCAGAAGCTCGGGCGCGCGGGCCAGCCGCTCGGACAGCGGATCGGCGACATGGCGCACGAACAGGACCACCGCGCCGACCATGGCCAGCCCGAAGCCCAGAACCGACAGCACATTGCCCGTGCCATCGCCGCCGCCCTCGCCCGAGCCGATCCCGATCGCCGAGAGCACGATCATCGCCAGCACCACCACCAGATCCTGCACGATCAGGAAGCCAAGCGCGATCTGGCCATGCAGCGCGTCGATCTCGCGCTTGTCCGAGAGCAGCTTGACGATGATGATGGTCGAGGAAAAGGTCAGCGCCACCGCGACGTAAAGGCTGGTGACATGGCCGAGCCCCAGCCCAAGCCCGATCAGGTAGCCGAAGACCGAGGTGAAGGCGACCTGCCCCAGCCCGGTCAGAAGCGACACCGCCCCGAGCGACCGGATCAGCTTGACGTCAAGCTTGATGCCCACGAGGAACAGCAGCACCGCGATCCCGAGCTGCGACAAAAGGTCTATCTGGTCCGACGAGCGCACGATGTCGAGCGCCGAGGGCCCGGCGACCAGCCCGACCGCGATGAAGCTCACGATCAGCGGCTGGCGCAGCAGGAGGCCGACAAAGCCGAGGACGGCCGCCAGCACCAGAAGGGTCGCGACCTCGCCGAAGGGCGAATGCAGCAGCGCCTCCATCAGTGTGCCCTCCGCTGGAAAGGTGCCCGATCGGGCCCCGCGAGGACGAAGGCGACGGGAAGGAAAATGTCGGCGGGCGGGGGCGGCTGCGGCAAGAGGGTCATGGGCGGGCCCTTGTCTTTCAAAATGATCCGGGCTCACATAAGTACTTCTTCGAAAAGGTAAACGACCCTGGCCGGAATTGACGCAGTGCCGCTTGCGGCCGCGGCCGGGTGATCCGCGCAGGACAGGCGCGCCGGGCAGTGGGCTGGGGAGGGAGGCTGGCGATGAAGACCATATTGGTGGGCACCGATTTCTCCGAACGCTCGGACCGCGCCCTGCGCCGCGCCACGCTTCTGGCGCGCCAGACCGGTGCCGCGCTGAAGCTTGTGCATGTGGTCGATGACGACCTGCCGGTCAGGATCGTCGAGGCCGAGCGCGAGGCCGCGACCGGGCTTCTGCAACAACAGGCGGAGACGCTGCGCGCGCATGACGGGCTCGACTGCAGCGCCCATGTCGTGCTGGCCGATCCCTTTGCCGGGCTGATCGAGGCCGTGCCCCAGCTTGGCGCCGATCTGCTGGTGATCGGGCCGCACCGGCGCCAGCTTCTGCGCGATGTCTTCGTCGGCACCACCGCCGAGCGCACGATCCGCGCCGCCGCCTGCCCGGTGCTGATGGCCAATGCGCCGCCCGTCGGCCCCTATCGCCACGCGCTCTTGGCGACCGACCTGTCCCCGGGCTCGCGGGGCGCGTTGCGGCGCTTTGGCGGGCTCGGCTTCGGCCACCGGCTGCGCGGCTCGGTGCTGCATGTCTTCGACGCGACCGAAGCGGCCATGATGCGGATCCACGCCACCCGCGAGGACGACCGGGAGGCGCATCTGCGCGAGGCGGGGGCCGAGGCCGCACGCGCCTTAAGCGCGTTCCTGCGCGACCTGCCGCAGGGTCCGATGGTCGAACTGGTGCGCCACCGCAACGGCAGCGCGGCCTCCGAGATCCTCGCCGCCGCGGCCGAGACCGAGGCCGATCTGATCGTGGTCGGCACCCAGAGCCGCGGCGCGTTCGAAACCATGGTTCTGGGCAGCGTCGCCCGTCAGGTTCTGCGCAGCTCCACGGCCGACGTGCTGGCGGTTCCGCCCGGCGCGGCCTGAAGCCCCGTCCTCTCAGTCCCCGCCGTCCCCTGCCGCGTCCGCCTCGCGGCGACGCCGGTGGATCTCCTCGGCATCGTTGGGCTTCGGCGGGCGCGGGCGGCGGACCGGCGGGTCGGTCTGCGGCTTGCCCGACCAGGGCTGCGGATATTCCAGCCAGCGCTGGATGAAGTTCCAGGATTGCAGATAGCCGTCATGCGGCAGGGTGCAGGCCGAACAGTCCTTGCGGGTCAGCCCGTTGGCATCGGTATAGGTCTGGTAGGGCCCGGGGCATTCATAGGCGATCAGCGGACAGTAGCAGAACAGGCAGTTGAATTCGCGCGCCACGCCCTTGTGACAGGGCAGGAACGGGCAGGCGCTGTTGGTGAAGCCCTTGAAGGCCTCGTTGTCGGTCAGGTCCTTGGGTTGCATGGCGCAACTCCTTCCGGTCGGCGGCCGCGGCCGGGCCAGCCCCGGGCCGGTCAGCGGCAGGATGAAGGCCGGGCCCGCCCCCGAAGCGAAGGCGGATCGCGGCCGCTTGCCCCGGCAATGGCGCCCGGCCCGGGCGACCGGGCACGCCATCCGGGCGGGCGGTTCGGCGCGCTGGCAGGTCTCCTGGCTTGCGGGTCTCGGCCGGTCCGCCCGCCTTCCCGGCCCGGGCGATGCCGGTTCCGGTGGCGGTTCGGGGCGGGGGCTCGCCGCTGACAGTTGCGGGGGCAGCGCCGGAATTGCACCGGCTTCCCTTTTCACTCCCTTGCGGAAGCACCAGAACGCCCACCATCAATGGGGGCCGGGCCCGCCGCTGTCAATCCGCAGGGCCCTTGCCAGCGCCCCCGGCCCGGCGCTATTGCGTGACGATGAGCTGCTTGCCGACAGAAGCCAGATGACGGCGCGCGCGGAGTTCACGCTTGGCCGCGAGACCGTGCCCCCCGGCAGCCGCCGCACGGTGGACCTGCCGGTCTCGGTCCTGTCCGACCACACCCCGGTCACGCTTTCGGCCCATGTCGTTCATGGCCGCCGCCCCGGCCCCGCGATGTTCGTGACCGCGGGCGTCCATGGCGACGAGGTGATCGGGGTCGAGATCGTGCGCCGGCTCCTGAGCCTGCCGGTGCTCGGCGCGCTGCGCGGCACGCTGATCGCGATCCCCATCGTCAACGCCTTCGGCTTTCTCAACCTGTCGCGCTACCTGCCCGACCGGCGCGACCTGAACCGCTGCTTTCCCGGATCGTCGGGCGGCTCGATGGCCGCGCGGCTTGCGCATCTGCTGGTCGAGGAGGTGGTCGGCCGCTGCCAGATCGGCATCGACCTGCATTCGGCGGCGGTCCATCGCACCAACCTGCCGCAGGTCCGCGTGGTGCCGGACGATCCCGAGCTGGCCCGGCTGGCCCGGGTCTTCGCCGCCCCGGTGGTGCTGAGCTCCGAGGCGCGGCAGGGCTCGCTGCGCGAGACCGCGGCGCGAATGGGCGTCCAGATACTGCTTTACGAAGGTGGCGAGGGGCTGCGCTTCGACGAGGTCGCGGTCAGGGCCGGGCTCGCGGGCGTGCTGCGGGTGATGTTCGACCGCGGCATGATCCCGGCCAAGGGCGTGCCGAAGGCCCGGCGCGCGCCGCTCGACTGCCGGGTGTCGCGCTGGCTCCGGGCGCCGCAGGGCGGGCTCCTGCGCACCTACCGGTCCGAGGGCGACGTGGTGGCCGAGGGCGAGCTGCTGGCGGTGGTCTCGGACCCGTTCGGCGAGATCGAGACCGAGATCCGCGCCACCGAGCCCGGCATCATCGTCGGCCGGGCCATGCTGCCGGTGGTGAACGAGGGCAATGCCGTCTTTCATCTGGCCGCGATCGCGCCCGCCGACCGCGCCGAGGACCGGATCGGCGCCTGGGCCAGCGAGGTCGCGGCCGGGCAGCTCTTCGACGAGGACGAGATCCTCTAGGCCCGCAACTTCGACGCCTATATCTGGGGGAAGGGCCTAGCCGCCCTGCCCGCTCCGCGCCGCCGCCTCGAGCGCGAGATAGCGCAGCCCCAGCGTCACGCCGCGCGCCACGAAGGCCACCAGAAGCGCCAGCCAGAGCCCGTGATTGCCGAAGACCGGCACCAGCAGCGCCACGGCAAGGGCGTAGATCGCGGCGGAAAGGGCCATCATGTTGCGCATGTCCGCGGTACGGGTGGCGCCGATGAAGATGCCGTCGAGCATCCAGGCCGCAAGCCCCGCGACCGGAGCGGCCACCATATAGGGCAGATACACCCGCGCCTCGGCCCGCACCTCGGGCGCGGTCGTCATCAGATCGACGATGGCCCCGCCTCCGAACGCGAAGGCCGCGGCCAGCCCGATCACCGAGACCAGCCCCCAGCCGCTGGTCAGCACCGCGCCGCGCCGAAGTGCTGCGACCGAGCGCGCGCCCATCGCCTGACCGACCAGCGCCTCAGCGGCAAAGGCGAAACCGTCAAGCGCATAGGCGGTGATCTCGAGAAATTGCAGCAGCACCTGATTGGCCGCCAGCGGCACGTCGCCGAACCCCGCACCGACAAAGAGAAAGGACAGCATGATCCCCTGCAACAGCATCGAGCGGATCAGGATGTCGGTATTGACCCCGGCGATATGCCGGAGCCGCGCCCGGTCGAAGACCCGCGCCCAGGCGCGCCAGGCGATATCGCGAAACGCCGCGCGGCACAGCCAGAGCCCCAGGATCAGCCCCGACCATTCGGCAAGAACCGTGGCCGCGGCCACCCCCGGCACGCCCCAGCCCAGCGCCAGCACGAAGACCAGATCCAGCGCGACGTTGAGCCCGTTCATCCAGAGCTGGATCGCCAGCACCGCGCGGGTCCGCTCCTGCCCGATCAGCCAGCCGGTCAGCCCGTAAAGCGCGATGGTCGCCGGGGCCGACCAGATCCGGACCGCCATGTACTGGCTGGCAAGGCCCTCGACCTCAGCGCTGGCGGGCGCAATCCCCAGCGCGGCAGTGAAAAGCGGCCCCTGCAGCACGATCAGGCCCAGCCCGGCGGCGG
The DNA here is from genome assembly GCF_001633165.1 of Rhodovulum sulfidophilum DSM 1374. Taxonomy (NCBI): domain Bacteria; kingdom Pseudomonadati; phylum Pseudomonadota; class Alphaproteobacteria; order Rhodobacterales; family Paracoccaceae; genus Rhodovulum; species Rhodovulum sulfidophilum. The sequence goes on from NZ_CP015418.1 coordinate 3,425,700, forward strand.
CCGCGATCATCAGCACCCGGGTCAGCATCGCGGCCACCTCGGCCGCATCGCCCGCGCCGCGGGCCTGTGCGGTCAACCCGGTGGTGCCCATCCGCAGGAAACCGAACATCCAGTACAGAGCGGCCAGCACCACCGCGCCGACCCCGACCGCGCCGATGGGCGCGGCCTCGCCGATCTGGCCGACGACGCCGGTATCGACCGCGCCCAGGATCGGCACGGTGACATTCGACAGCACGATCGGCAGCGCGATGGCCAGCACCCGGCGATGTCCGAGGCGCAGGGGCGGCGTCATGTCCGGGCGGGCGACGGCCTCCGTCATGTCACGTGGGCATCAGGAAATGGCCGGTCGCCTGGGCGAAAAGCCGGGCGCGGTTGTCCTGCCAGGCCTCGACATGGACGCTGGCATAGCGCCGCCCCGAGCGGTTGACGCGGGCCCGGGCATAGGCGTCGCGCGGCAGCCCCGGACGCAGGTAATCGACCGTGAAATCGATGGTCTTGGGCAGGCGCGGCAGGGTCTCGGGGGTCAGCGTCGCGGCCTCCAGCCTGCCGCTTTCCAGATCGTCCCAGATCATCGCCCAGGACAGGCCGACAATGGCCGTCAGCTCGAGAAAGGCCGCGGTCGCGCCGCCATGCAGCGCGGGCAGCGCCGGATTGCCGATCAGTGCCTCGTGAAACGACATCACCCCGGTAAGCTCGTCGCCGCGCCGGTCGAAGGAGATCCCGAGGAACCGCGCATAGGGCAGCCCCTCGACCAGCGCCGCCAGCGCCGCATCGCGCCGCTGCTTGACGATCTGCACGGGTTCGGGGGGGCGACGGCTCATGCGGCACCCCCGTCGGCGGTGAAGGTCCCGGTCGCGGTCGCCACCGGATGGTCGCGGTCGTCATCGGTCGCGGTCGCGCGCACGAAGGCGACCGAGCGGGTCACGTGATAGCATTCGGCCCGCGCCACCAGCCGCTGGCCCGGGGTCGCGGTACGCATGTAATCGATACGGAGCGAGATCGTCGCGGTCTGGCCCGGCCCCTCGGGATGGCTGATCACGGCGGTGCCGCCGCAGGTGTCGAGCAGCGCCGAAACCGCGCCGCCGGAAATCACGCCGCCATGCGGATCGCCCACCAGGCGCGAATCATAGGGCATGGACAATTCGGCCCGGCCGTCGCCCAGCGCGTCGACCTGCATCGACAGGGCGTGGGAATGCGGAATGGCCTCGATGAAACGGCGCGCGAGATCGGTTTTCGGATCGCTCATGATGGTCTCCCTCTGCGCCGGTTATTGGGTCTGCCCCCGATCCCTGCAAGCTCAAAATCCGGCCCCCCGCAGCGATGGCGGCACCCGTCGGGCGGGGGACGACCCACGTTCCGCGCGCGCCCCGGCCGGGTCTGTGCGGACCGCCCCGGCATGCCTGCCATGGACCGGCCGGACAGGGTGTTCCGATTTATGGAACCCGAAAGCAGAAGTTAACGCTGCGTAAGGTTCGTCGCTGACCCGAAAGGCGAAAAAACAAGCCGGATGAGGTATATAACCGAATTGATCCGCCCCCCAGAATTGCCTTAGCTATTAGCACAGAAATAGCTGGTAGATTTGAGGCAATGTCGGATGTTCGTCTGAATTTCAAAGAGATGTGCGCCAGGTTCGATGTGACGCCCCGCACATTGCGTTATTACGAATATATCGAGCTGCTGAGCCCGACAAAAAGCGGACGGTCTCGATTTTACGGCCCGCGCGAAGTGGCGCGCATGACGCTGATCCTCAGGGCGCGCCGGTTCGGCTTCAGCCTCGAGGAAATCCGGCAATGGCTGCTGATCTATGACGAACAGGGCAGAGAGGCGCAGATGGCGGCTCTGGTCGGGCTGGCCGACCGCCAGCTCAAGGTGCTGCGCGATCAGCGCACCCAGCTCGACGCCTCGATCGAAGAGCTGCAGACCCTGCGGGACGCCGCCGCGACCGGCCAGGCCTGACCGCCTCCCCCTCTATCCCCTGCGACGTTGCGTTACGTTTACGTAAGCGTAAACAAAACTTGAATCCCATGGCAAAAGCGCGCAGATTTTGGATCTGTGTGATGTATCCGGACGACCAATGACCGACGAGTTGATGACCATTCGCCAGATGTGCGATGCTTTCGATGTGACCGCGCGTACCCTGCGGTTCTACGAGTCCAAAGAGTTGATCTCTCCCCTGCGCGAGGGCCAGCGGCGGCTTTATGGCCGGCGCGACCGGGCGAGGTTGAAGCTGATCCTGCGTGGCAAGCGCTTCGGGTTCAGCCTCGAGGAAATCCGGCAGATGCTGGATCTTTACGATCTTGACGACGGACAGGAGACCCAGTTTCGCCGCACCTGCGAGCTGGCCCGCGAGAGGCTGGCAGCGATGGAGCGGCAACGTGTCGAACTGGACGATGCCATTTCGGAACTGAGACGCCAGCTTGCCTGGGGAGAGGCGAAGCTGGAGCACTTCGAAAAAAGGAAACCCGCCGCCGAATGAAAGATGCGGTTGGGATGACGTTCAAGGGAGGAACGCATGCCGATCTACACCCCACCGACCGAGGACATGCAGTATCTTCTGCATGATGTGCTTAAGATCGGCGGCTCCGGCATCCCCGGCTATGCCGAGCTCGACCGCGAGTTCACCGGGGCGATCCTGGGCGAGGCCGGCAAGCTCGCCGCAGAGGTCCTGGCGCCGCTGAATGCCAGCGGCGACGCCGAGGGCTGCCATCTGGAAAACGGGGTGGTGCGCACGCCCGGGGGCTTCAAGGCCGCCTATGATCAGATCTGCGCTGGCGGCTGGATCGGGCTCGACATGCCCGAAGAGGTCGGCGGGCAGAACATGCCCTATCTGATCAACTCGGCGGTGGGCGAGATGTTCGTCTCGGCCAACATGGCGCTCAACATGTATCAGGGGCTGAGCCACGGGGCGATGTCGGCGATCCTCGCCCATGGCTCGGACGAGCAGAAGGCCACTTACGTGCCCAAGATGGTCGCGGGCACCTGGTCGGGCACGATGAACCTGACCGAGCCGCAATGCGGCACCGATCTGGGCCTGATCCGGACCCGCGCCGAGCCGCAGGAGGATGGAACCTACGCCATCACCGGCACCAAGATCTGGATCTCGGCCGGCGAGCATGACCTGACCGAGAACATCGTCCATCTGGTGCTGGCACGGATCCCCGGCGGTCCCGAGGGGATCAAGGGCATCTCGCTTTTCATCGTGCCGAAATTCCTGCCCGACGAGAACGGCGCTCCGGGCCGGCGCAACGGCGTGGCCTGCGGCGGGCTGGAACAGAAGATGGGCATCCATGCCAATGCCACCTGCGTGATGAATTACGACCGGGCGACCGGCTTTCTCATCGGCGAGGAACACAAGGGCATGCGTGCCATGTTCACGATGATGAACGAGGCCCGGCTGGGCGTCGGGCTTCAGGGCTATGCGCAGGGCGCGGTCGCCTATCAGAACGCGCTGGCCTTCGCGCAGGAGCGGCTGCAGGGCCGGGCGCTGGGCGATCCGGCCAATCCCGACGGACCGGCCGACCCGATCCTCGTCCACCCGGATGTACGCCGCAACCTGATGGATCAGAAAAGCTTCGTCGAGGGCGCCCGGGCGCTGACCTTCTGGGGCGCGCAGATGATCGACCGCGCCCACCGGATGCAGGATCCGGAGGCCGAGGCGATGATCTCGCTCCTGACCCCGGTCATCAAGGGCTTCCTGACCGACAAGGGTTTCGAGACGACGGTGCTGGCGCAACAGACCTATGGCGGCACCGGCTTCACCCGTGCCGCGGGCGCCGAGCAATTCGTGCGCGATGCCCGCATCGCCATGATCTACGAGGGTACCAACGGGGTTCAGTCTCTTGACCTTGTCGGCCGCAAGCTCGGGCTGAATGGCGGCAAGGCGGTGATGGCCTTCTTCGAGCTGGTCAAGGCCTTCATCGCGGAACATGAAGACGATGCCGCACTGAAGCAGGATTTCCTCGACCCGCTGAAATCCGCCTCGAAGGACCTGCAGGCGGCGGCGACCTATTTCATGGCAGAAGGCATGAAGACCCCGGAAAACGCGCTCGCCGGAAGCTACGACTTCATGCATCTCTTCGGCCATGTCTGCCTCGGACTGATGTGGTCGAGAATGGCGGTGGCCTCGCGGGCCGCGCTGGCCGCGGCGGAGGGCAATGCCGCCTTCCACGAGGCGAAGCTGGTGACCGGGCGCTATTACATGGCGCGGCAATTGCCCGCCACGGCGCTGCATCTCGCGCGCATCCGCAGCGGGGCAGAGCCGGTCATGGCTCTCGACGCGGCGAATTTCTGATCGGCGCGGCCTCAGGGCCGCCCGCCTCCGCATCATCGGACAGAGAACATGCCGAAACGCTTGCGCCAATGCTTGCGCCCATATCGGCGCGCCCTGCACCGCCCCGGACGATCCTCCCGGACGGTGGATGTCGCGCCATGGGTATTTTTACCAAGAAGAAGGCGGAAGAGACTGGCCCTCCATCGGGGCGGCACCCCCGGGCGGTACCGGGGTGCAGGCGCGGGATGGAGGGCCTTCTCCTTGGGCGGTCATCGGCTCCCCAGCCTGTACCGCACCCCGATCCTGCGCGCGGCCGGATTAAGATCGGGTTTCCCGAAAACAGGTTTCGGGCTTCTTCTTGGCGAAAATACCCATGACAGGACGTCGCGACCGGGCGGGGCGCCGGGGCAACGCGGCACCGCAAGACAGAGGAAAGGCGCGGAATGACGATCAGGCTCTATTGCTTCGGTGAAAGCGGCAATGCCTACAAGGCGGCGCTGACCCTGACACTGGCCGGTCTCGACTGGGAACCGGTCTATGTCGATTTCTTCAATGGCGGCGCACGGAGCCCGGATTTCCTGGCACTGAACCCGATGGGCGAGGTCCCGGTCATGATCGCTGAGGGCGTGACCTTCACGCAATCGGGCACCATGCAGCTTTGGGCCGCCGAGCAAAGCGGCCGGTTCGACGGACGCGATGCCGCCGAGACGCGCGAGGTGCTGCGCTGGATGTTCTGGGACAATCACAAGATGTCGGGCCAGGCCGGAAGCCTGCGTTTCCTGATGAACTTCCTGCCCGAGGAGAAACGGCCGCAAGAGGCGATCCGCTGGCTGTCGGGCCGGGTGAAGGCCGCCTTGCAGACGCTCGAGCGGGTCTTGCAGGACCGCGACTGGCTGGTCGGCGACAGCCCCACCACGGCCGATTTCGCCTGCTGCGGCTACCTGTTCTACCCCGAGCCCTTCGGCTTCGACCGCAAGGCCTTTCCCGCCATCGACGCCTGGCTCGGCCGGATCGAGGCCCTGCCCGGCTGGAAGCACCCCTATGACATGATGCCCGGCTCGCCCGCCGACCGGGCCTGAGAGTTCGACGAGGAGGACAAATGACAGACGCTTTCATCTACGACGCCGTCCGTACCCCGCGCGGCAAGGGCCGCAAGGATGGCAGCCTGCACGAGGTGACCTCGCTCCGGCTTTCGGCGCTGGTTCTCGACGCGCTGAAGGAGAGGAACGGGCTCGAGGGCCACGCCGTCGAGGACGTGATCTGGGGCAATGCGACCCAGGTCGGCGAACAGGGCGGCTGCCTCGCGCGGAGCGCGGTGCTGGCCTCGGGGCTTGACGAGTCGATCCCGGGGCTGTCGATCAACCGGTTCTGCGCCAGCGGGCTCGAGGCCGTGAACCTTGCCGCGAACCAGGTGCGCGCCGGCGCGGGCCGGGCCTATATCGCGGGCGGGGTCGAGATGATGGGCCGGGTTGCCATGGGCAGCGATGGCGCCGCCATCGCGGTCGATCCCAGCCTTGCCATGAAGACCTATTTCGTGCCGCAGGGGATCTCGGCCGACATCATCGCGACCGAATACGGCTTTTCCCGCGACGATGTCGACGGGCTGGCCGTCGAAAGCCAGAAGCGCGCGGCGAGATCCTGGGAGGAGGACCGCTTCGCGAAATCGATCTTGCCGGTCAGGGACGTGAACGGGCTGACCATCCTCGGGCGAGACGAATACATGCGCCCGGGCACCGACATGCAGACGCTGGGCGCGCTCAAGCCCTCGTTCAAGGAGATGGGCGAGACGATGCCGGGCTTCGACCAGCTTGCCCTGATGAAATACCCGCATCTTGAACGGATCGAACATGTCCACCATGCGGGCAACTCGTCGGGCATCGTCGACGGCGCCGCGGGCATCCTGATCGGCGATGCCGAATTCGGCAAGGCGCATGGGCTCACGCCCCGGGCGCGCATCCGGGCCAGCTGCAAGATCGGCACCGATCCGACCATCATGCTGACCGGCCCCGTGCCCGCGACCGAGAAGATCCTGAAAGATGCCGGCATGCAGATTTCCGACATCGACCTGTTCGAGGTGAACGAGGCCTTCGCGGCCGTGGTGCTGCGGTTCATGCAGGCCTTCGATGTCGACCCTGCCGTGGTGAACCCCTGCGGCGGCGCGATCGCGCTGGGCCATCCGCTGGGCGCGACCGGGGCGATCATCCTCGGCACGCTGCTGGACGAGCTCGAACGCACCGGCAAGGGCACCGGGCTTGCCACGCTTTGCGTCGCCTCCGGCATGGGCGCCGCAACGATCATCGAACGGGTCTGAGGGAGGCGAGAATGGCCGAATTTCATTACAAGACCGATGCCGACGGCATCGCGACCATCACCTGGGACGTGCCGGAAAAAAGCATGAATGTCCTCAGCCTGACCGGGATCGAGGAGCTCAACGCCCATATCGACAGCGCGCTTGCGGATGATGCCGTGACGGGCGTGGTCATCACCTCGGCCAAGAAGGATTTCGCGGGCGGGATGGACCTGAATATCATCGCCCGGATGAAAGAGGAGGCGGGCGACGACCCGGCGCGCGGGCTTTTCGAGGGCACCATGCGGCTGCACGGCCTGCTTCGGAAGATCGAGCGCGCGGGCATGGACGATCGCAACAAGGGCGGCAAGCCGATTGCCGCCGCCCTGCCCGGCACCGCGCTGGGGATCGGGCTGGAACTGCCGCTGGCCTGTCACCGGATCTTTGCCGCCGACAATCCCAAGGCCAAGATCGGCCTGCCCGAGATCATGGTCGGCATCTTCCCGGGCGGCGGCGGCACCACGCGGCTGGTGCGCAAGCTGGGTGCGATGGGGGCCTCGTCCTTCCTGCTGGAAGGCAAGCTGTCGGACCCGAAGAAGGCGAAAGCCGCAGGCCTGATCGACGAGGTCTGCGAGGACCCGGTGGCGGCCGCCCGCGCCTGGGTCTTGTCCGAACCGAACATCGTCAAGCCCTGGGACGAGCGGGGCTACAAGATGCCCGGCGGCGCGCCCTATCACCCGGCGGGCTTCATGACCTTCCTCGGGGCCTCGGCCATGGTGCATGGCAAGACCAAGGGGGTCTACCCGGCCGCCAAGGCTTTGCTGTCCGCCGTCTACGAGGGCGCGCTGGTACCCTTCGACACCGCGCTGAAGATCGAGGCGCGCTGGTTCACCCATGTGCTGATGAACCCGTCATCGTCGGCGATGATCCGGTCGCTCTTCATCAACAAGGAGGCGCTGGAAAAGGGCGCGGTCCGGCCCCGGGACGTGCCCGATCAGGCGGTCAAGAAGCTCGGCATCCTCGGCGCGGGCATGATGGGCGCGGGCATCGCGCTGGTCTCGGCCCAGGCCGGGATCGAGGTGGTGCTGGTCGACCAGAGCCAGGAGGCCGCCGACAAGGGCCGCGCCTATACCGCGGCCTACATGGACAAGGGCATCAAGCGCGGCAAGGCCAGCCCCGAGAAGAAGGCCGAAATCCTCGGCCGGATCACCGCGACCACCGATTACGAGGCGCTGAAAGGGGCAGACCTGATCGTCGAGGCGGTGTTCGAGGACCCCGGCATCAAGGCAGAGGTCACGAAGAAGGTGCAGGCCGTGGTGGACGGGAATTGCATCATTGCAACCAACACCTCGACCCTGCCGATCACCGATCTGGCCAAAGCGGCGGACCGGCCCGAGGACTTCATCGGCATCCACTTCTTCAGCCCGGTCGAGAAGATGCTGCTGGTCGAGATCATCCGGGGCAAGGCCACGGGGGACAGGGCCGTGGCCAAGGCGCTCGATTTCGTGCGCCAGATCCGCAAGACCCCCATCGTGGTGAACGATGCGCGCTTCTTCTACGCCAACCGCTGCATCATCCCCTATATCAACGAGGGCATCCGGATGGTGGCCGAAGGCGTCGCGCCCGCGCTGATCGAGAACGCGGCCAAGCTTGTCGGCATGCCGCTGGGGCCGCTGCAACTGGTGGACGAGACCTCGATCGACCTCGGCGTCAAGATCGCCAAGGCAACGAAGGCCGCGATGGGAGAGGCCTATCCCGACGACGCCGTGGACGAGGTGATCTTCTGGCTGGCCGACGAGGGCCGGCTGGGCCGCAAGGCAAAGGCCGGCTTCTATGCCTATGACGAGGCGGGCAAACGGACCGGGCTCTGGGACGGGCTTGCCGCCAAGTTCCCGCCCGCGGCGGATCAGCCGGACCTGCACGAGGTACAGCACCGGTTGCTCTTCGCCCAGGTGCTGGAGGCGGTGCGGGCGCTGGAGGACGGCGTGCTGATGGACATCCGCGAAGGCGATGTCGGCGCGATCCTCGGCTGGGGCTTTGCGCCCTGGTCGGGCGGGCCGCTGTCCTGGCTCGACATGATCGGGCCGGGCCGGGCCGTCGCGCTTTGCGAGGATCTGACCGCGCGGCATGGCGACCGCTTCGCGCCGCCCGCCCTGCTGCGTGAGATGGCCGACAAGGGCGAGAGCTTCTATGCCCGCTTCGCCCCCGATGCTCAGGCCGCGTGACGAAGCAGCGCGTCAAGCAAGGGCACGGTCTGAACCATGGGCAGCCGGGGCGGGATCGCCGCCCCGGCATGCGCGCCTTCCAGCGCCGCCACGATCCGCCGGGCCTCGTCCAGCCCGGGCGTGATGCCGCAACAGGGCATCTCGGGCCGAAGATCCTCCGGACGGTCCGTCGCGCCGGCGCCCTCCCCCTGCCAGGAGCGACAATGCACCCGCGCCGCGCCATTGGCATAAACGCTTCCGGGCGCATCGAAGGCGATCGAGACGACGCAGACATCCGCAGGAGGCGCCACCCGCCGGATCCCCATCACGCCCGCGAGCATGCGCGCGGGCAGCAGCACGAAGCGCTCGGCATGGGTCTCGGCGGCATGGGCGGCGTCGATCAGCACCCTCTGTTCGGGCAGCAGTGTCAGCCGGCGCCGGTTGCCAAGCGCACCGGCGGGCACCTCGAGCGGCCAGAGCGGCGGCGGACAGGCCGATGGCCCCTCCCAGAGACAGCCCCGCTCGATCCTGCGGACCGGCTGCGCGCCCCGCTCGACGGTCAGCACGCAATCGCCCGGCTTTAGAAGCTCGACCGGACGGCATCCCTCGCGGGTCGCGACCCTGGTCCCGGCGCGGAAGCCCCGGGCGAGGCCGACCGGCGGCAACGCTCCGGCCGCATCCCCGGCAGCCGCCACCAGTTCCGCAACAGGCCGCGTGCCGAGAAAGTCGATCTTGAAGACCATCGCGATTGCTCTCCGTTCCGGGCCCTCGCCGGATCGGGATCCCGACCGGCGGCGCAGTGCATTCAAGGCGGTAGGTTCAAGGCGGTGCGTTCAAAGACGTGTCGGGCCGAAGGCGCGACTGGAAAGATTCTAAGCCAGAAACCCGGCTCGATTGGGACGCGATACGGCCGGCATTGCGGCAAGGACGTGCCCTTCCCGCCGCAGGGACGGCGGCGGAAAAGCGCGGCCCCGGTCTTCGGCGGCGCCGAGACCCCTTCCCTCCGGCGGAGGCTCTGGCCAAGATCGGAGCGGGAGCGCGTAACGAATGAGGGAGGTGGGCCATGGGATGGCTGTCCGATGAAACCGGTCTGGAGAAATGTGCGGCGAATTATGTGCCGCTGACGCCATTGTCTTTCCTCAAGCGGGCGGTGCGGGTCTTTCCCGACCGGACCGCGCTGGTCTATGGCAAGCGGCGCTACAGCTACCGGCAATACCATGACCGGGTGACGCGGCTTGCCTCGGCGCTGGCCGCGATGGGGGTGAAACCCGGCGACGTGGTGGCGACGCTGTTGCCGAACGTCCCCGCCCAGGTCGAGGCGACCTGGGCCGTGCCCGCCTGCGGAGGGGTTCTGAACACCATCAACATCCGGCTCGACGCCAATACCGTCAGCTACATCCTCGACCATGGCGGGGCGAAGGTGCTGCTGGTCGACCCGCAATTCCTGCCGCTCGCGGCCGATGCGCTGGAGGATCTCGAAGGCGAACGCCCGATCATCATCGAGGTCGGCGACGACCCCGAGGGCGTGCATGATTTCGGCGATTTCCCCGAATACGAGGACGTGCTGGCCGGGGCCGATCCCGATTTCGAGTGGATCATGCCCGAGGACGAGTGGGAAAGCCTCGCGCTGAACTACACCTCGGGCACCACCGGGCGGCCCAAGGGCGTGGTCTATCACCATCGCGGCGCCTATCTGAACGCGATGGGCCAGATCGTCAGCTGGCGTCTGGTGATGCACCCGACCTACCTGACCATCGTGCCGCTGTTCCACTGCAACGGCTGGTGCCACACCTGGATGATCGCGGCGCTTGGCGGCACCGTCATCTGCTGTCGCGACATCACGGCCCGCGCCATCTATGACGCCATCGCCGATGAGGGCGTGACCCATTTCGGCGGCGCGCCCATCGTGATGAACATGATCGTCAATGCCAGGGACGAGGAGCGGCGCGACTTCGACCATATCGTCGAGGTCTTCACCGCAGGCGCCCCGCCCGCCGCCGCGACCCTCGCCGCGATCGAGCCGCTGGGCTTCAACATCACCCATGTCTACGGGTTGACCGAGACCTATGGCCCGGCAACGGAATGCACTTGGCGGGCCGAGGACTGGGACGGGCTGCCGACCGAGGAGCGGGCCCGGATGAAGGCGCGTCAGGGCGTGGCCATGCCCTTCATGGAGGACGTGACCGTTCTGGATCCGAAAACCATGGAGCAGGTGCCGATGGACGGCCAGCACCAGGGCGAGATCATGTTCCGCGGCAATGGCGTGATGAAGGGCTACCTGAAAAATCCCCGCGCCACCCGCGAGAGCTTCAAGGGCGGCTGGTTCCATTCCGGCGATCTGGCCCATCAATGGGAGGATGGCTATTTCGAGATCGCCGACCGGGCCAAGGACATCATCATCTCGGGCGGCGAGAATGTCAGCTCGGTCGAGATCGAGGGCGTGTTGATGCACCATCCCGATGTGCTTTTATGCGCGGTTGTGGCCAAGCCCGACGAGAAATGGGGCGAAGTGCCCTGCGCCTTCGTCGAACTCAAGGATGGGCACAAGGTCGATGGGGATGCGCTGATCGCCTTCGCCCGCGAAAGGCTGGCGGGCTTCAAGACGCCCAAGCGCGTGGTGTTTCAGGACCTGCCCAAGACCTCGACCGGCAAGATCCAGAAATTCGAGCTGAGAAAGGTCGCCAAGGCGCTTTAGGCCCGCAGGCGGCCCGGCGCCGCAGTCCGGCGTTGTGACATTGTGGGCCGCGGCCGGGTGGGCTATCGTCCGGCCGCAAACCCCGCGCAACCAGAAGGCAAGACCAGCCGCCCATGACGGCGCTCAAGAAATTCCAACGCCTCGAAAGCCCGGGCCTCTGGCGCGAAAGCCCCGAGGCCCAGCGCCGCGACGTGATCCTGTCCTTCGGCAACGCCTCGCTGATGGTCTCGGACAGTGCCGAACGGGTGCTGACCCATTGGTCGCTGGCCGCGCTCGAGCGGCTCAATCCCGGCCAGATGCCCGCGCTTTACTCGCCCGGCGCCGATAGCGGCGAGACCCTCGAGATCGAGGACGATCTGATGGTCGACGCGCTCGAGACCGTGCGCAAGGCCATCGGCCGCGCCCGGCCGCGCCCCGGACGGCTGCGGATCTGGATCGTCGCGGCGACGGCTGCGGGCATCGCCGCGCTGGCGCTGTTCTGGCTGCCGGGCGCGCTGGTGCGCCAGACCGTGGCTGTCGCCCCGCCCGAGATCCGCGCCGAGATCGGCCAGGCGGTGCTGGCGCGGATGGCCCGCGCCGCGGGAACCCCCTGCGAGCGGGCGGGCGGCCAGCGCGCACTCGACCGGCTGAGCGCGCGGCTTCTGCCCGGCAGCGGCAAGCGGGTGCGCGTCCTGCCCGGCGGGCTGCCGCGGGCGCTGCATCTGCCCGGCGGGCTGATCCTGCTGAACCGGGCACTGGTCGAGGACCATGAGGACGTGGCCGCCGTGGCGGGCTTCATCCTGACCGAGGATCTGCGCGCCACCCGGTCCGACCCGCTGGCCGACCTGTTGCGCGCGGCCGGGCCGCTGGCGACCTTCCGGCTGCTGACGACCGGGACCCTGCCCGAGGCGGCGCTGTCGGATTATGCCCGCGAGGTTCTGATCGCCCCCGAAGCCCCCCTGCCCGAGGCCGAGCTGCTGGCCCGGTTCCGGGAGGCGGGCCTGCCCTCGACCCCCTATGCGCTGGCACTCGATGTCACCGGCGAAAGCCAGCGCGGCCTGATCGAGGGCGATCCGCTGCGCGGACGCGAGACCGATCCGCCGATTTCGGATGGCGACTGGCTGCGCCTGCAGGCGATCTGCGGCGGTTGACCCCCGCACGGGCCGGACTGCCCGAGCCGGACTGCTCCGCCCGCCGGCATGGAACGATCCCGTCATGGACAGGAAGGCGAGCGCCCGGCCGGACATCCTCCTGAAGCTGCGCGAGGTTGGCGCCACGCGGCAGAGCCGCGACCGGTGGCCAGGCATGTCGACATGAGCGCGCGCCCCGCTGCCGCGACCCGCGGGCTCGGAGCAGAGAACCGGCGTCCGGCGTGCCGTCTCTGAGCGGCCCCTCGACAGGATGATCCCGGGCGTGGCGGCATGGGCAGAAAGGGCCGTCTCGGAAACGGTCCGGGGCACCGCTTCAGGCCCGGGCGGGCGGGAGGCCCCGAGCCGCTCGCGCCCAAGCAACGGCATCGGCCATAGACGGCGGCGGTCTGGCGGCCAAGGCCTCAACAACCGTCAGATTGGACCGCCCGGATGGGGCCGCTCAGGCGGATGGGCCCTCAGCGTCCGGTCGCGACCGGCGCGTAGCCCGCCCCGACCAGGGCGCCGCGGGCCCGGCCCATGCTGTCGCGATCGCCGAAGGGACCGGCGAAGATGACCGTCACCAGCGCATCACCGGCCATCATCCGTCCCTGCCGCGCGGGCAGGCCCAGACGGCGCAGATCCGCCACCGCCTCTGCCGCCGCACCGGCTTCGGTAAAGGCCCCGACCTGGATATAGCGACGGCCCGGAGCTGCAACACCGGCCACCGGCGCCTCTGCCACGGCCGGCCGCCGGGCGGGATCGACAAGGCGCTGCGGAACCTGTTCGGTCCAGACGCGCCGCATCTGGGCATCGCCCCATTCGGTGCGCGGCCCGCGCAGCGGATTGAGGCGATCGTCTTCCCAGACCTCGCGATAGCCATGAGGCGGCTGCAGCGGCACCGCCCCGGCGGCGACCGGGTCGGCCCGGACCGCGCCCGTACCGCCCGCGCAAAGCGCAAGCGCGACGGTCACGGCCTGACAGTATATCGGAAAGCGCATGTCGATCTCACCCGTTTGTCCGAAATCGTGCCACCGCCTCCGGAAGGTGTAAAGCCTGAACTCAGCTACCGCGTGCCGAACATCCTGTCGCCCGCATCGCCGAGCCCCGGCATGATATAGCCCTGCTCGTCCAGCCGCTCGTCGAGCGAAGCGGTCACGATCGGCACATCGGGATGGGCCTCCTTCATCCGGGCAACCCCTTCGGGGGCGGCCAGCAGGCACATGAAGCGGATGTCATTGGCCCCGGCCTGCTTCAGCAGATCGACCGCCGCGGCCGAGGAATTGCCGGTGGCCAGCATCGGGTCGACCACGATCACCAGCCGGTCCTTCAGATCCTGCGGCACCTTGAAGTAATACTGCACCGGCTGCAGGGTTTCCTCGTCGCGGTAAAGGCCCACGAAGCCCACCCGTGCCGAGGGCACCAGTTCCAGCACCCCGTCGAGCAGGCCGTTGCCCGCCCGCAGGATCGAGATCAGCGCCATCTTCTTGCCCGCCAGCACCGGCGCATCCATCTCGCGGAGCGGGGTCTCGATCCGCCGCGTGGTCATTTCCAGCTCGCGGGTGATTTCATAGGCCAGCAACTGGCTGATCTCGCGCAGAAGCTGCCGAAACTCGGCGGTCGATGTGGCCTTGTCCCGCATCAGCGTCAGCTTGTGCTGCACCAGCGGGTGGGTAACGACGGTCAGATGGTCATACATCGGCGGCCTCCAGGCGTGTCTTGAGCTTTGCGCGGGTCTCCGCATCGCAGAAGGCGGAGTCAAGCGCCACCCGGTTCATCGCGGCAAAATCGCTGTCTTCCCAGCCGAAGATCTCGGCCAGCCGGGCATATTCGCGCCGCATCGTGGTGTGGAAGAAGGGCGGATCGTCGGTCGAGACGGTCAGCTTGACGCCCGCGCGCCTGAGCCGCTCGACCGGATGCGCGGCCAGCGACGGGTAAAGCCCCAGCGCCACGTTGGACCCGGGACAGATTTCCAGCACCGTGCCCGCCTCGACCAGATGATCGACAAGGCCCGGATCCTCGATGGCGCGCACACCATGACCGATGCGGTCGACCCTGAGATCGGCCAGCGCCTCGCGCACCGAGGCCGGACCGCTCCATTCGCCGGCATGGACGGTCAGCCCCAGCCCGGCCTCGCGGGCCATGTCGAAGGCATAGGCGAAATCGCGCGGCCGCCCGCGACGCTCGTCGCCCGCCATGCCGAAGCCGACGACGAAATCGCCCGCCGTCTCGGCGGCGCAAAGCGCGGCCTCGCGCGCCCTGTCGGGACCGAAATGGCGGATGCAGGTCACATTGGCGCGCAGCAGGATGCCCTGCCCCTCGGCCCGTCCGGCGGCCTCGCGGATCGCCTCGAGATGGTCGACCCAGGCCGAGAGATCGCAGCCGCCGCAGAAATCGGGCGCGAGGAAGGTCTCGAGATAGATCACCCCCTCGGCCGCGGTCTCCTCCAGCACGGCCGATGTCAGCCGGGCATAATCCTCGGGCGTCCTCAGCGCCGAGGAGGCGGCCTCGTAGGTGTCCAGAAACTGCAGGAAATCGCCGGTGACATAGCCGCCATCGGCATCGAAGATGCGGGAAATATCCAGGTTTCGCGCCCGCGCCATGTCGCGGATCAGGGCCGGCGGCGCCGCGCCTTCCAGGTGGTGGTGCAATTCGATCTTGGGCAACTCGGTCACAGGAAACTCCGTCCGGGGCCTTGGGGGGGAATGCCGAGATGGGTGGCGATGCTGGCAGCGGTATCGGCAAAGGCGCGCAGGCCCAGCGCGCGCGTGCCGCGGCCGGCGCCGATCACCGGCACCCGCTCGCGGGTATGGTCGGTGCCGCGCCAGGTCGGGTCGTTGCCGTGATCGGCGGTGATCAGCACCAGATCGCCGGGCCGCATCCGTCCGAGGATGCGCGGCAGGGCGGCATCGAACCATTCCAGCGCCCGGGCATAGCCCGCCACGTCGCGGCGATGGCCGTAAAGGCTGTCGAACTCGACGAAATTGGCGAAGGTCAGGCTGCCCTCGGGCGCCTCTTCCATCAGATCGGCCCAATGGGTCATCAGGTCGGCATCGGGGCCGGTCCGGACCTCGTCGATGCCGCGCATCGAGAAGATGTCGCCGATCTTGCCGATGGCCTGCACCCGCCGCCCCTCGGCCTGCACCCAGTCGCACAGCGTGGGTGCAGGCGGCGCCATCGCGTAATCGTGGCGATGGGCGGTCCGGGTGAACCCCGTCTCGGGGGTGCCGATGAAGGGCCGCGCGATGACCCGGCCGATCCGCATCTCATGCAGCCGGGGCGCGATCGCCGCGCAAAGCGCCTGCAGCCGCGCGCGGCCGAAGACCTCTTCATGGGCGGCGATCTGGAAGACGCTGTCGGAGGAGGTGTAGAGGATCGGCCAACCGGTCCGCATATGCTCGGCGCCGAGCCGGTCGAGGATCTCGGTGCCCGAGGCGTGGCAATTGCCAAGCGTGCCCCCGGTTCCGGCGATCCGGCGGATCTCGGCCAGAAGGTCTTCGGGAAAGGCCGGGACCTCGCGCGGGAAATAGCTCCAGTCCCAGGGCAGCGGTACCCCGGCCAGCTCCCAATGGCCCGAGGGCGTGTCCTTGCCGCGCGAGACCTCGGTCGCCGCGCCCCAGAGCCCCTGCGGTTCGGCGTCAAGCCCCGGCGCGCCCTCGCCCGAGGCCAGACGGATCGCGGCCCCCAGCCCCAGCGCATCGAGATAAGGCAGTTTCAGCGCGCCGGAGCGGCCGGTCTCGGCGCGGCCTTCGGCACAGGCCCTTGCGATATGGACAAGCGTATTGGCACCGGTATCGGGCTGGCCTGCATTGAAGAACTCGGCGGCATCGGGCGCGCCGCCGCAGCCGACCGAATCCATCACCGCCAGGAAGGCCCGGGTCATCGCAACAGCCTCCGCTGCACCAGAGGCGGGATCCCGGGCGTCTCGTCGCCCAGCGTGAAGGCCGCGCGCACCTGCCCGGCCACCGCCTCGGCATCGGTCTCGCTGGCGGCATGGATGATGGCCAGCGGCTCGCCCGGCGCGATCCGGTCGCCCAGCGCCGCCATCTCGGCCAGCCCCACCGCCGGATTGATCCGGTCGCCCTCGCGCCGCCGCCCGCCGCCAAGCGCCACCACCGCGCGCCCCAGCGCCGCGCCGTCGATGGCCTGCACGATGCCGCCCGCGGGGGACGCGACCTCGCACAGCACGGGGGCCGCGGGCAGCCGGTCGGGCCAGCGCTCGATGAAATCGGCCGGACCGCCCAACTCGGCGACCATCTCGCCGAATTTGAGCACGGCATCGCCGCTCTCGATCGCGCGGCCGATACGCTGCGCGCCATCGGCGGCATCGGCGGCCAGCCCCCCCAGCGCCAGCACCTCTCCGCCAAGCGCACAGGTCAGATCCCAGAGCGCGGGCGTGACGCCGGTGCCGGTCAGGGTCTCCATCACCTCGATCACCTCGAGCGCATTGCCCGCCGCGCCCACCAGCGGCTGGGACATGTCGGTGATCAGCGCGGCCGTCATGCAGCCCGCCCCCTGCGCCGTCGCGACCAGCGCGCGGGCCAGATCCTCGGCCTCGTCCATGTCCTTCATGAAGGCGCCCGAACCGACCTTGACGTCGAGCACCAGCGCCTCGAGCCCGGCGGCCAGCTTCTTCGAGAGGATCGAGGCGGTGATCAGGTCGATGCTCTCGACCGTGCCCGAGACATCGCGGATCGCGTAAAGCCGCCGGTCGGCGGGGGCGATGTCGTCCGAGGCGCCGACGATGGCGCAGCCGACCTGGGCGGTGATCGATTTCAGTCCGGCGAGCGAGACCTCGCCGCGATAGCCGGGAATCGATTCGAGCTTGTCGAGCGTGCCGCCGGTATGGCCGAGCCCCCGCCCCGAGATCATCGGCACGAACGCACCGCAGGCGGCCAGCGCCGGGGCCAGCGCCAGCGAGACGCAATCGCCGATGCCGCCGGTGGAATGCTTGTCGAGCACCGGCCCCGGCAGGTTCCACTCGATCACCTTGCCGCTGTCGCGCATCGCCCGCGTCAGCCCGACCCGCCCGGGATCGCTCAGCCCGTTCAGAAGCACCGCCATGGCAAAGGCCCCGGCCTGGGCATCGGTCACCGCGCCGGTGGCGAGGCCCTCGGCGAACCAGCGCAGATCCTCGTCGGTCAGGGCTTCGTCATCGCGGACCCGCGCGATGATGCTGCGTGCATCCATGTCAGTCGCCCATATGCGCGGGCGCGAAGGCCCCGGGCAAAAGCTCGGCAACGGTGACGACCCGGCTGGCGCCGCCGGTCGTGGCCAGCGTCACCGGAACCCCAGGCGCGGCGAATTCGGCCAGCTTCTGACGGCACCCGCCGCAGGGCGGCACCGGATCGGGGCTGTCGGCGATCACCGCCACCTCGCGGATCTCGCGGCAGCCGGCCGCCACCATGGCGGCAATCGCGCCGGCCTCGGCGCAGGTGCCTTCGGGATAGGCCGCGTTCTCGACATTGCAGCCGACATGGATCCGTCCATCCGCCCCCAGAATGGCTGCCCCGACCTTGAAGCGCGAATAGGGGGCATGGGCGTTTTCGCGCACTGCGCGGGCAGCGGTCAGTAGCGGCATCGGATCCTCCGTTTCCACGACAATCTGCGGTGCCGCCGCGACCGATGCAAGCCCGGCCGGACTCGCGACGATTCCGCGCGGCTGGCGGGCGATTGCGCTAACATTCGCGCAATCGAGAGTTTCTATCTTGCGCCCCAGCAACTCGCTGCGTAACAGAATTGCGCCAGCTACGCGGAGGGAAGGAAAATCATGTCATATGCCGAGGTCTACGAGCAGTGGAAAGCGGACCCCAACGGCTTCTGGATGGAAGCCGCGGAGGCGATCGACTGGGTGGAGAAACCCTCCAAGGCGCTGTTCGACGAGAATGCCCCGAATTACGAATGGTTCAACGACGGCATGGTCAACACCTGCTGGAACGCGGTCGACCGCCATGTCGAACAGGGCCGCGGCGAACAGGTCGCGATCATCTATGACAGCCCGATCACCCATACCAAGCGCGAGATCACCTATGTCGAGCTGCGCAACCGCGTGGCGACGCTGGCGGGGGCGCTGCGCGACAAGGGCGTGACCAAGGGCGACCGGGTCATCATCTACATGCCGATGATCGTCGAGGCGCTGGAGGCGATGCTGGCCTGCGCGCGGCTGGGCGCGGTGCATTCGGTGGTGTTCGGCGGCTTTGCCGCGCATGAGCTTGCGGTGCGGATCGACGATGCCAAGCCGAAATGCATCATGGCCGCCTCCTGCGGGATCGAGCCGGGCCGTCTGGTGCATTACAAGCCGCTGCTGGACGGCGCCATCGACCAGGCCACCCACAAGCCCGAATTCTGCGTGATCTACCAGCGCGAACAGGAAGTGGCGCAACTGACCGAGGGCCGCGACGTCAACTGGCACGGCTTCCAATACGGCGTTCAGCCCGCGGAATGCGTGCCGGTCGAGGGCAACCACCCGGCCTATATCCTCTATACCTCGGGCACGACCGGCCAGCCCAAGGGGGTGGTGCGTCCGACCGGCGGCCATCTGGTGGCGCTGAACTGGACCATGAAGAACATCTACAACCTGGACCCGGGCGACGTGTTCTGGGCCGCCTCTGATGTCGGCTGGGTCGTTGGCCACAGCTATATCTGCTATGCGCCGCTGATCCACGGCAACACCACCATCGTGTTCGAGGGCAAGCCCGTGGGCACGCCCGATGCCGGCGTGTTCTGGCGGGTGATCTCGGAACACAAGGTGAAGAGCTTCTTCACCGCCCCCACCGCCTTCCGCGCCATCAAGCGCGAGGACCCGAATGGCGAATTCGTCAACAAATACGACCTGACCGGGCTCAAGGCGCTGTATCTCGCGGGCGAACGCGCCGATCCCGACACGATCAAATGGGCGCAGCGGATGCTGGGCGTGCCGGTGATCGACCACTGGTGGCAGACCGAAACCGGCTGGGCCATCGCGGGCAACCCGCTGGGGATCGAGAAGCTGCCGGTGAAGGTGGGCTCGCCCTCGGTGCCGATGCCGGGCTATGACATCCACATCCTCGACGAGGGCGGGCACGAGGTCGGCCCGAACACCTTGGGCGCGATCGCGGTCAAGCTGCCGCTGCCTCCGGGCACGCTGCCCACGCTGTGGAACGCGCATGAGCGGTTCGAGAAATCCTACCTCGCCCATTTCCCCGGATATTACGAAACCGGCGATGCGGGCTACAAGGACGATGACGGCTATCTCTATATCATGGCGCGGACCGACGATGTCATCAACGTCGCCGGGCACCGGCTCTCGACCGGCGCGATGGAAGAGGTGCTGGCCAGCCATCCCGAGGTCGCCGAATGCGCGGTGATCGGCGTGGCCGACGAGCTGAAGGGGCAGTTGCCGATGGGCTTTCTCTGCCTCAATGCGGGCTGCAGCCGCGACCATGGCGAGATCGTCCGCGAATGCGTCAGGCTGGTGCGCGACCAGATCGGCCCGGTCGCGGCCTTCAAGCTGGCCTGCATCGTCGACCGGCTGCCCAAGACCCGGTCGGGCAAGATCCTGCGCGGAACCATGTCCAAGATCGCCGACGGGATGGATTTCAAGATGCCCGCGACCATTGATGACCCGGCGATCCTCGACGAAATCGCCGATGCGGTGAAGCGGCTGGGCTATCCGCAGGCGGCCTGAGCCGCTGTTCCGGGGCCCCACACCGGACCCCGGAACAGGCCCCGGATCGAAAAAAGCTCTGAAATTGAAGCCGACGCAGGGACAATCTTGCGTTGGCTCTCGTATTTTTTACCATTACTGCAAGTATTTTCCGCGATACCGGGTAAACCTGACCAATAGACAGGTTGGTACACGGCCCCAAGAGATGTAATAAGATAGAAATGCAACCCATGCGAGTGCAGCAATGTTGCCGATGCCGGAACGCACCGCCCCTGGTGACAAGGGCTTAGGCTTGGCGGAGCGCGGTTTTCGCGCAGAACTGACCGAGTCCGGGCATGGCGCGCAGAAGCGCGCCGCGATGCTTGGCCATGACATGCGGGCGGCGATCTCGGATATTCTCGGCGGGTTGTCACTTGCCGAGCTCGGCCCGCTCGACCCGGATTCCAGGCTGCAGCTCAAACGCGTCCAAAGCGCCGCCGAACAGCTGGCGCGCCTGACCGACGAGACGCTGGCGCTGGTCTCCGGCGACGAGCTCGACCAGATCGAGGCCCCGATCCACACCACGCTGCAGCCCTTCCTCGACCGCATCACCGGGCGCTGGCAGGCCCATGCCGAGGAGCACGGCCTGGCATTCACGCTCGATACCAAGCCCGACCTGCCCGGCATCATCGGCACCGATCCGGTGGCGCTCGAACGGATCCTCTCGAATCTCATCGGCAATGCGATGAAATATTCCTCGGCCGGAACGGTGCGGCTGAAGGCCCATATGGGGCCACGGGAATCGCTCTGCTTCCGGGTGCGCGACACCGGACCGGGCTTTTCCGACGCGGCCATGGCCCGGCTGTTCGAATTCGCCGGGCGCCCGGCCGAAAGCAGCCAGCCCGGCACCGGTCTGGGGCTGCATATCGTGCGCGACCTGGCCCGGCGCGTGCGCGGCCAGCTTCAGCTTGCCAATCTCGCCGAGGGCGGCGCCGAGGTCTCGGTGATCCTGCCGCGCGCGGCCTGGGCCCCCGGTGTGCAGTCGACGGGCGACCTGCACGACCTGCCCGACCTGTCATGCTGCGAGGTGCTGCTGGCCGAGGACAACCCGACCAACCAGCTGCTGATGCGGCAGATGCTCGAGACGCTGGGGGCGCGCTGCACTCTGGTCAAGGACGGTCAGGCCGCGGCGGAAATGCTGGCGGCCCACCGTTTCGACCTCGCGCTGATCGACATCGAAATGCCGCGCCTGTCGGGCATCGACGTGATCCGGCGGCTGCGCACGGCCGAGGGCGACGGCCCGGGAACCGCGGTGCTGGCGGTGACCGCCTTCGTGCTCGCGGCCAATCGCGACCAGATCTATGCCGCCGGCGCCGACGGCATTCTGGCCAAGCCGATCATGAGCCTCGACGCCCTCGGCGAGGCGATCATGGGGGTGCTCAACCGGCGCCCCTGCAACTGCACCCCGCTCTCCGATAGCCCCCCGCCCTTCGACGCACTGCATCTCGACCGGCTGCTGGCGCTGGCCGGGCCCGAAGACGGGCGCGAGCTTCTGATCCGGATGCATGACGATCTCGAGACCGTGCGCGGCGGCTTGCTCGAGGCGTTCGAGCGTGGCGACCGGACCCTGCTTCTGTCGCGGGCCCATGTGCTGATCTCGCTGGCCGGCGCGGTAGGCAACGGCGCGTTGCAGGCGCTTGCGGAAAATCTGAACGCCGCCGCCCGCAGGCAGGACAATACCGAGGTCGGACGGCTCTGTCCGCGGATCGTCGAGCATATCGAGGCGCTCTGCACCGCGCTCAAGGCCGAATTCGGCAGCCGTTACAACAAGGCAGGCGCATGAGTGTCCCCCCGCTTCTGCTGATCGAGGACACGCCCTCGCTTCAGATGATCTACGAGACGGTGCTGCGCAATGCCGGCTACAAGGTGGTGTCGGCCTCGACCGCGGCAGAGGGGCTGGCCGCCTTCCGCGAGCTCAAGCCGCAGGTCGTTCTGCTCGACCTGATGCTGCCCGACCGTCCCGGGCAGGAACTGCTGCAGGAATTCCTGGCGCTCGCCCCCGAGACCCGGGTGATCGTTGTCACCGCCAACGGCTCGATCAACCGCGCGGTCGAGGCGATGCGCGCGGGGGCCTATGAATTCCTGCTCAAGCCCTTCAACGAACAGCGTTTCCTGCATGCGGTCGAAACCGCGCTGGCCGAGCGCGCGGCGGCCGACCCGGCCCCCGCCCCGGCGCCGCCCCGGACCACGCCCGAGCCGCCCTCGGGCTTCGTCGGCAGCTCGCCGCAGATGGCAGCGGTCTATGACCGGATCGCCTCGGTCGGCCGCTCGAAGGCCACGGTCTTCATCACCGGCGAAAGCGGCACCGGCAAGGAAATCTGCGCCCAGGCGGTGCATGCGGCCTCGGCCCGCGCCGACGGCCCCTTCGTGCCGATGAACTGCGCGGCGATCCCGCGCGATCTTCTGGAATCCGAGGTCTTCGGCCATCTCAAGGGCGCCTTCACCGGGGCGCTGGCGGACAAGCCGGGGGCCGCGGCGGTGGCCGATGGCGGCACGCTCTTCCTCGACGAGATCTGCGAAATGGACATGGGGCTTCAGACCAAGCTCTTGCGCTTCCTGCAAACCTCGACGGTACAGCCCATCGGCGCCTCGCATCCGC
The DNA here is from genome assembly GCF_001633165.1 of Rhodovulum sulfidophilum DSM 1374. Lineage (NCBI taxonomy): Bacteria > Pseudomonadati > Pseudomonadota > Alphaproteobacteria > Rhodobacterales > Paracoccaceae > Rhodovulum > Rhodovulum sulfidophilum. The sequence continues at coordinate 3,448,545 of NZ_CP015418.1, forward strand.
GCAAGGTCAATGTCCGCATCGTCTGCGCCACCAACCGCGATCCGCTGGAAGAGGTCCGGCTCGGCCGGTTTCGCGAAGACCTGTATTACCGGCTGCATGTGGTGCCGATCCATCTGCCGCCGCTGCGCGAACGCGGCGAGGATGTGGTCGAGATCGCGCAATCGGCGCTTGAAAAGCTCTCGGCCGAGGAAGAGCACAATTTCGACCGGCTGGCGCCCGAGGTCGCGGACCTGTTCCGGCGCCTTCCCTGGCCGGGCAATGTCCGCCAGCTGCTGAACGTGCTGCGCCATGCGGTGGTGCTGAATCAGGGGCCGGAAATCACGCTGGACATGCTGCCGATCGCCCTGCAGCAGGAACATGACAGGATCACCGCGTCGGGACATCGGATGCCCGAGGAGATCGGCGGCGCCGCCAAGCCGATCCAAGTCGAGGATCTGATCGGACGGACGCTGGCGGAAATCGAACAGATGGTGATCGAGGGCACGATCGCCCGCGAAGGCGGCTCCTTGCCGCGTGCGGCACGGGTGCTCGACGTGTCCCCCTCGACCCTCTATCGCAAGCGCGAAGCCTGGGCGCGCAAGGACCGGGACGACCCCGCCGATGAACCGGAAAAGGACCTGCACGCCACGCATTGACGCGCCGCCTCCGGATCCCGGCAGACCTTGATCGAAAGACCCGGCCCCGGCTCGTTGCGCATCGTCGGGCGCCTCCGCTGGCGGCCCCGGAGGCAGGGATCAGAAAAAGGCCTCCTCTGAATGCCAGGACAGGACCCGGCAGGCAGGAGCTAGAGGAACTGCTCCCGACACAGCCGCTCTTCGAGCCCGTGGCCCGGATCGAACAGGATGCGATGCCGGATCGTCGCCTCCGACCGGATCTCGACCATGCTGACCACCCCTGCCCCGCGGCTGTCGCCCTCTGTCATCACCGGCCGCTTGCCCGGCTCGAGCACCTCGATCGTCACCGTCGCCCGCTTGGGCAGCAGCGCGCCCCGCCAGCGCCGCGGCCGGAACGGCGCAACCGCGGTCAGCGCCAGAACATCCGACCCGATCGGCAGGATCTGACCATGGGCGGAATAATTATAGGCGGTCGAGCCCGCCGGCGTCGCCACCAGCGCCCCGTCGCAGACAAGCTCTTCGAGCCGGACCTTGCCATCGACCGAGATCCGGAGCTTGGCCGCCTGCGGCCCGGCGCGCAGCAGGCTGACCTCGTTGATCGCCAGCGCCTCGACCACGGTCCCGTCCGGCCGCGTCGCCTTCAGCCGCAACGGGTTGATGATCTCTTCCTCCGCCGCCGCCAGCCGGTCGGCCAGCCCGTCCTCGTGATACTCGTTCATCAGAAAACCGATGGTGCCGCAATTCATGCCGTAGACCGGCAGATCGAACCCCTGGGTGGCATGCAGCGTCTGCAGCATGAACCCGTCGCCGCCCAGCGCCACGATCACCTCGGCCTGTTCCGGCGCGCATTGCCCGTACTGCGCCGTCAGCCGGTCGAGCGCGCCTTCGGCGCTGGCGGTCTCGCTTGCCAGAAAGGCAATTCTCGTCGGTCCGGCCATGTCCTGTTCCCTCGCGTTTCCGGCCAAGTCTTCGCGCGCGCCGATCGGAAACACAAGGCCCGCCTCCGGGCCCGGGGAAGGGCCGAACCGGGCCAGATCGGGCTTTTTCAATGCACGGCCTTCCGATAGAACTTTCGTCATCCGGCCCAGGCTGTCCCCGAGGAGACCCAAAGCATGAATGTCCATCCCCAAGATAGCGGCTTCTTCAAGGAAGACCTTGCGACCCGCGACCCCGAGATCGCCCGCGCCATCGGCCTGGAGCTTGGCCGCCAGCGCGACGAGATCGAGCTGATCGCCTCCGAGAACATCGTCAGCAGCGCCGTGATGGAGGCGCAGGGCTCGGTGATGACCAATAAATATGCCGAAGGCTATCCGGGCCGGCGCTATTATGGCGGCTGCCAGTTCGTCGACATCGCCGAGAACCTGGCGATCGAGCGCGCCTGCAAGCTGTTCGACGTGGCCTTTGCCAATGTCCAACCCAACTCGGGCAGCCAGGCCAACCAGGGCGTGTTCGCCGCGCTTTTGAAACCCGGCGACACCATCCTCGGCATGAGCCTCGATGCGGGCGGCCACCTGACCCATGGCGCCGCCCCGAACCAGTCGGGCAAATGGTTCAACCCGGTCCAGTACGGCGTGCGCGAAAGCGATCTCGAAGTCGATTACGACCAGATCGAGGCGCTGGCCAAGGAGCATCAGCCCAAGATGATCATCGCGGGCGGCTCGGCCATTCCGCGCATCCTCGACTTCAAGCGCTTCCGCGAGATCGCCGACATGGTCGGCGCCTGGCTGATGGTCGACATGGCCCATTTCGCCGGGCTGGTGGCGGCCGGGCTCTACCCCTCGCCCTTCCCGCATGCGCATGTCGCCACCACGACCACGCACAAGACCCTGCGCGGGCCGCGCGGCGGCATGATCCTCACGAATGACGAGGCGCTGGCCAAGAAGTTCAACTCGGCCATCTTCCCGGGCATCCAGGGCGGTCCGCTGATGCATGTGATCGCGGGCAAGGCCGTGGCCTTCGGCGAGGCGCTGCGCCCCGACTTCAAGACCTATCAGGAACAGGTCATCAAGAATGCCAAGGCGCTGGGGGCTGCTCTGGTCGAGGGCGGGCTGAGCCTCGTCACCGGCGGCACCGACAGCCATGTGCTGCTGGTCGACCTGCGGCCCAAGGGCGTGAAGGGCAATGCCACCGAGAAGGCGCTTGGGCGTGCCCATATCACCTGCAACAAGAACGGCATCCCCTTCGACAGCGAAAAGCCCACCATCACCAGCGGCATCCGTCTGGGCAGCCCCGCCGGGACCACCCGCGGCTTCGGGGAGGCGGAATTCGCCCAGATCGGCCGCTGGATCACCGAGGTCGTGGACGGGCTTGCCGCCAATGGCGAAGAGGGCAATGCCGAGGTCGAGGCCCGGGTCAAGGCCGAGGTCGAGGCACTCTGCGCCCGCTTCCCGATCTATCCCGGGCTCTGAGCCACGCGATATCGGCACGGGAAGGGGAGCTTCGGCTCCCCTTTTCCTTTGGGGGCATCGGTGCCGCAAGACATCGCGCGCGGCCCGGACGAGCGGCAGGCGCAATGCCCTCCGGCAACGCCCGACATGTTCCCCGTTCCCAGCCGCAACCGGGCAGGCCCGTGTCCCGCCCCCTGCGCGACGTTCTCTGCCACATTGCCCGGGGCCGGACCGTCAGCCCCCCTCCGGCTGAAGGTTGTCGGGCGTCCCGCACTTATCACCCTGCCCCCGACACCGCCCCCTCCTGCGTCACAGCACGTCCAGGCGCAGCACCGCGCGCGCAAGGCAACGCGCCCGGGCCGCCGAGACCGACCCTTCCGACCGGCCCGCACCGGCATGATGGCCTGGCTTTCCGCCAGGCCTGCCGTCCGCCTGCCGCTGCAGGCCACGGGTCCCCTCCCGCACCGGAGCTGTTCGCAGGTCGCTCTGGCCGGGGGCGGGAGGTTCGGCTATTCCGGCCCCATGCTCGCGACACAGATCCACGGCGACCGCTCCGCCGCCCCGCCCCTCCTGATCGTCCATGGCCTGTTCGGCTCTGCCCGCAACTGGGGGGCCATCGCGCGCCGCCTGTCGGACAGCCGCCGGGTGGTCGCGGTCGACATGCGCAACCATGCCGGCAGCCCCTGGACCGAGACCCATCGCTACCCGGATCTGGCCGCCGATCTGGCCGAGGTGATCGCGGCCGAAGGCGGGCAGGCCGATGTCATCGGCCATTCGATGGGCGGCAAGGCCGCGATGATGCTGGCGCTGACCCGGCCCGAAACGGTCGGTCGGCTGATCGTGGCCGATATCGCGCCGGTCGCCTATGGCCACAGCCAGTCCGGGCTGATCCGGGCCATGCGCAGGCTCGACCTCTCGGCCGTCTCGCGGCGAGGCGAGGCCGACCGGGCGCTGGCGGCGGATATCGCCGACCCGTCGACCCGGGCCTTCCTGCTGCAATCGCTGGATCTGCGCGCCGAACCGCCGCGCTGGCGGCTCAATCTCGACACGCTCGACGCCGAGATGCCCTATATCACCGGCTGGCCCGACGATATCGAGGGCCGCTTCGAGGGCCCGACACTGATGCTGACGGGCGCCTTGTCCGATTATGTCGGCCCCGGCGATCGGGACCGGATCAAGGCGCTGTTCCCCGCCGCCCGCTTCGCCAGGATCCCCGGCGCCGGTCATTGGCTGCATGCCGACAAGCCCCGGGAATTCGAAGCGGCGGTGCGCGCCTTCCTCGAGCTGGCCCCTAGCCCTCGGGCCTGAGCATCCGCGTCAGCGTGCCGTCCTTCTTGATGTATTGCCCCATCAGCGCCGCCGCCACATGCAGCAGCAAAAGCAGCACCAGGATCACCCGGAACGCCGCATGCACCCCCGCCGCCAGCTCCGAGCCCAGGGACCAGGCCAGCATGCCGCTCGCGGGCAGCGCCACCATCAGCAGGTAAAGCGCGCCATGGATCACCCGGGCCAGCATCACCTGTGCGGGCGTATGGCTGGGATCGGGCGCGGGCACGCCATGAAGAAAGCGCAGCCCCAGCCGCCAGAAGGCCAGGACCAGGATCGCCAGCCCCAGCAGGATATGCAGCGCGACCAGAAGGGTGACGCCCTTCTCGCCGGTCTCGATATAGTGCCCGAAGGCCTGCCCGATGCCGCCCGCGAACAGGAACTGCACCACGACAAGACCGAACACCACCCAATGCAGGCGAATCTGCATCCTTGAATAGCCCGTGACCGACATCGACGACCTCCGATGATCCGTTTCCCGAAGCGACCGCCCAAAGACCGGCGGCCGACAGATGGCCTCTGGCGGCAACGACAGGAACGGGCATCGGCCTACCGGCGCCCGCCCCCGCTAACAGCGACAGGGCCCATGCCCGTCAGGGTAAAGGAATTCCGCCCCTTCGGGAGTGCGGCCTGGCGAAGCATCCCGGGCCCCGGCGGCCCGGCTCAGAACGACCAGACCCGGGCGCGACGGTCGAGAAGATCGCGAGCCATGGCCCCGGGTCGGGCGACGCCCACCCCCTCGATCAGCACCTCCGGCCCGGCGCCTTGCCCGGGCAGGTAGATCGCGCAGACCTCGGCCCGCGCGCCCTTGCCGATCGCGGCCCGCAACGCGGCCTGCGGGCTCAGACCGGCCGGAGGCTGGGGCGCCAGCGCCGCCTCGGGCGGCTCGGCAAGCGCAATATCGCCCGCCGGGCCGCAAAGCAGGATCTCGGTCTCGACCCCGCGCTCAAGCGCCTGAAGCGTCAGAACCATCGCCATCAGCTGGGTTTGCGGCGCGGCATCGGTCAGCACGGTGACGAGGCGGCGCACGTCTTTCGCCGACGCCGGAGCCGCCGCAAATGCCAGCGTCAACCCGAGCGCCGCCATCGTCAGGGTCTTGCCGAAGGTCTTCGTGAGGGTCATGTCCCGTCTCCCTTTCTGGGGTGATCTGCGGACAGGTGATAGCGCATGGACGCGCGGCGGGCGGTGACAAAGGCACAAAGCCGGGCCCGGCCGATGACGCTGCGTAAGCCTGCCTTGATGCGGATCAAACGGGCCGGGCGCGGCCCATGCTAGGCTGGCCCGCAGGCATCGAGGACGCGACGGCAAGCGCGATGCGGGAGGGGGCGCGACGCGGATGATTTCACTCGACGATATCGAAGACATGACCGATCTCTCGCGCGACGAGATCACGGCCATTGCAGAACACGAGAACCTGCCCGATGCGGATGCGTCGCTTCTGGGCGATTACCTGATGCATCTGCATCACGGCCCGCAACGGGTACAGGCAATGATCTGCGAGGATATCCGCGCCGCCCTCCATCGCGACGATACCGGGCGGGCGCGGGAGCTTTACGCCGTGCTGCACTGTTTTCTGGCAACCCATCCCGAAGCGGCCCGAGGCACGTCTTAGCCCAGCCCCCAGCCGCGCTGTGCGGCACGACCCGAAGGCCTCCTTGGCCGCGGAGAAGGCTCAGAATTCGGGCAGGCCGGTCTGAAGAGGCTCGGGTCTGGCCCGGACCGACCGGCGCGGGTCGCGTTCCTTGATCCGGCGCGAGACAACACAGGCGGGGTGCCAGGCCAGAACGGGGCCCACCCCGGCACCGATGGGATCCGGCTTTAAAATCCCGGCGAAAACATCGCGATCACCAGCATCCCAGGAATGATGGCCCCGGTCATCGAGGTCGGAAGCAGGCCCGGACAGTCGATGAGCCCCCTTCACGGCTTGCGCAGGGGCCATAGGCAGGTAGGCACGCCCCTTGGGCATGGCGCATCAGGAAGCGGCGAGAGGCTCCAACCTCAGGCGGACAGCCGCGCCGTGACCTCGATCTCGATCTTCATCTCGGGCTCCATCAGCCCGGCCGAGACCATGGTCGCCGCGGGCCGGGCCCGGGCGAAGGCCTCGGAGAGGATCGGCCAGCAGGCGGGAAACTCGGCCGGATCGGGCAGGATGTAGCGGACACGGACGACATCGTCGAGCGAGGCGCCCGCCTCGGCCAGCGCCGCCGAGATCGTGGCCAGCGCATTGGCGCATTGGGCCTCGACCCGGTCGGGCATGGTCATCGTGGCATAGTCGTAGCCGGTGGTTCCGGCCACGAAAACCCAGCCATCATCGACCACGGCACGGGAATAGCCGATACGGTCCTCGAAGGTAGATCCGGTCGAGATCAGACGGCGGGCCACGCTCAGCCCGCGGTCTTCCCTTCCTTCTTCTGATCGGCATAGATCATCAGCGGCGCGGCGTCTGAATTGACCGCTTCCTCGTTGACCACGACCTCCTGCACCGCCTCCATGCCCGGCAGATCGAACATGGTGTCGAGCAGGATATCCTCCATGATCGAGCGCAGGCCGCGCGCGCCGGTCTTGCGCGCGATGGCACGCTTGGCGATGGCGGACAGGGCATCATCGGTGAAGGTCAGCTGGGTGTCTTCCAGCTCGAACAGCCGCTGGTACTGCTTGACCAGGGCGTTCTTCGGCGCGGTCAGGATCTGGACCAGAGCGGATTCGTCCAGATCGGTCAGGGTGGCGATCACCGGCAGACGGCCGACGAATTCGGGGATCAGGCCGAATTTCAGCAGGTCCTCGGGTTCGAGTTCGGTGAACACCTCGCCGATGCCGCGCGAATCATTGTCCTTCACATCGGCGCCGAAGCCGATGGCCGAGCCCTTGCCGCGTTGCGCGATGATCTTTTCAAGACCCGCAAAGGCACCGCCGCAGATGAAGAGGATATTGGTGGTATCGACCTGCAGGAATTCCTGTTGCGGATGCTTGCGCCCGCCCTGCGGCGGCACCGAGGCAACGGTGCCTTCCATGATCTTCAGCAGGGCCTGCTGCACACCCTCGCCCGACACGTCGCGGGTTATCGAGGGATTGTCGGACTTGCGGGTGATCTTGTCGACCTCGTCGATATAGACGATGCCGCGCTGCGCCCGCTCGACATTGTATTCAGAGGCCTGCAGCAGCTTGAGAATGATGTTCTCGACATCCTCGCCGACATAGCCGGCCTCGGTCAGCGTGGTCGCATCGGCCATGGTGAAGGGCACGTCGAGGATGCGGGCCAGCGTCTGGGCCAGCAGGGTCTTGCCGCAACCGGTCGGGCCGATCAGCAGGATGTTGGATTTCGCCAGCTCGATATCGGCGGATTTGGCGCCGTGATTGAGCCGCTTGTAGTGGTTGTGCACCGCGACCGAAAGCACCCGCTTGGCATGCATCTGGCCGATCACGTAATCGTCCAGCACCTCGCAGATGTCGCGGGGCGTGGGCACGCCGTCGGTCGATTTCAGCCCCGAGGACTTGGTCTCCTCACGGATGATGTCCATGCACAGCTCGACGCATTCGTCGCAGATGAACACGGTCGGCCCGGCGATGAGCTTGCGCACTTCATGCTGGCTCTTGCCGCAGAACGAGCAGTAAAGCGTGTTCTTCGAGTCGCTGCCGGAATTCGTCGCCATGTCGGTCCTCTGCGGTCGTCGTCTGTGCGGTCCTGCACCGGGCAGGAGCGCCTGGCCTCCCCCGGTCGCCTCGGCCTCACGTCAGGGTAGGGCAAGGCGCAGCGGGGCACAATGTCAAATTCCGCACCTTGCAACGGGGCCGGTCGGGCCCCGCGCAGGGTGAGGGCGGTTACTTCGCATCCTCGAGGGCGCTGCGGCTTTCGACGATCTCGTCGATCAGGCCCCACTCCTTCGCGGTCTCGGCATCCATGAAGTTGTCGCGCTCGAGCGCGTCGATCACGGTCTCCAGATCCTGCCCGGTATGCTTGACATAGATCTGGTTGAGCCGGTCCTTCAGCTTCTGGGTTTCGCGGGCATGGATCATGATATCGGTCGCCTGGCCCTGATAGCCGCCCGAGGGCTGGTGCACCATGATGCGCGAATTGGGCAGCGAGAAGCGCATGCCCTCGGCGCCCGCGGTCAGCAGCAGCGACCCCATCGAGGCCGCCTGCCCCACCACCAGGGTCGAGACCTTGGGCTTGATGTACTGCATGGTGTCGTAGATCGACAGGCCCGAGGTCACCACGCCGCCCGGGCTGTTGATGTACATCGAGATTTCCTTGGTCGGGTTCTCGGCTTCCAGATGCAGAAGCTGGGCCACGATCAGGCTCGACATGCCGTCATGGACCGGGCCGGTGATGAAGATGATCCGCTCCTTCAGGAGGCGCGAGAAGATGTCATAGGCCCGTTCGCCCCGAGAGGTCTGCTCGACCACCATGGGCACCAGGTTGTTCATGTAATGCTCGATCATGTCGGTCATAGTTGCCTGCCTCTGGGTACGTTCGGCCGTTGGGTGCTGACCGGTCCGGAGGTGTCCGGCATGTCAGCCCGCGTGTCGGAAGAGTCTTAGTTTCGCACCAGACCCCCTGCAAGGGCCATGGCCGCTTTTCCTTTCCGCGCCCCGGCTGCCACCGGCCCCGATACGCGCCGTGTCGGCCTGCGCATTCAGGCGAAACGGACGGCCGGGAAAAGCACGGGGATCGGGGCGCTGCAACATCGCGACGCGGGTCAGACCGGGCCGGCGCCTATTATTCAGGCAGAGTCTTCCGGATATCGCCCAGATCGAGAACCGGCGCCGCATCGAGATTGCCTGCATCCAGCAGCGCCGCCACCCGCTCGAGCGCGGCCACCAGCATCGCCTGCTCCCAGTCCGGCAGCTTCTCGAAGGCGATGACGTAGCGATCATGCAGCGGATCCGGCGCCCGGTCGATCGACTCGCGGCCAAGCGCGGTGATGGCGATGATCATCTGCCGCCGGTCGGCCTCGGAGCGCCGCCGGTCGACCAGACCCTTGGCGACCAGCCGGTCGATCAGGGTGGTCATCGTCGCCTGCGACACCCCCATCCGGGTTGCGATGGTCTTCGGCGTGCTCTGTCCGGTCTCGGCCACGATCTGCAACACACGAATCTGTACCGCGGTCAGACCCGCGGCACGCGCCAACTCCCGGCCGTAAAGCTCGGTTGCCCTCAGGATGCGCCGCAACGCAACAAGGCTCAGTTCGGACCTTTTCACGCCCCCTCCATATTCCGGCAGCCCACTGACGGGGAACGATTTTCACCAATCGCGGGCGGGCGCAAGGGCAATGAGCTTCGCATGACAAAATGATCCGGGACAAATACCACAATCAAGAGTTGATGGAACCAAACATGATCCGCATTGCTTAGCTCATTTTAGCGGCTTTCTACCAAATTTTGTGCCTTTTGCATCGGCATGTTGAAATTTCGCAAGACTAACTATATTCAGAAACCCGAGCCACAAGGAGGACAGCAGAACCATGGCTATCACAATCCAGTCCAGCTCCCGGCGCGCCAGCGCGCCCATTACCTTCCGGCCGCCGACCGGCGAGGACGGGGCCGCGGTCTGGGCTCTGGTCCGCGCCTGCAAGCCGCTCGACGAGAATTCGATGTACTGCAATCTGATCCAGTGCGACCACTTCGCCGATACCTGCATCCTGGCGGAAATGGACGGCGAAGCGGTGGGCTGGATCTCGGCCTACAGGCTGCCGGACGATCCCGAGACGCTGTTCGTCTGGCAGGTCGCGGTGTCGGACAAGGCGCGCGGTCGCGGGCTCGGGCGGCGGATGCTGTTCGACCTGCTGGAGCGCGATGCCTGCGACGGCGTGATGCGGCTGCAAACCACCATCACCCGCGACAACGACGCCTCCTGGGGACTGTTCCGCGGCTTTGCCCGCAGGCTCGGGGCCCGGATCGAGGACACGCCCCATTTCACCCGGAGCGAGCATTTCGACGGCCGCCACGCCACCGAGCACATGGTGACGATCCGTCTGGTCGAGGCGCTGTCCCGGGCCGCGTGACCCCTGTTTTCCGTCTTTCGCCTTTTTCCCTTTTCAGAAACCCGAGGACGTTCCCATGTCGACTGTTGAGACAGCCGAAACCACCATTGCCGAGACCACCATTTACGACCGACGCGAATCGGAGGTCCGCTCCTATTGCCGCAATTTCCCCGTCAGCTTCACCCGCGCCGAGGGCGCGACCCTGACCGATGCCGACGGCAATACCTATATCGACTTTCTGGCTGGCTGCTCGTCGCTGAATTACGGCCATAACGATCCCGACATGAAGGCCGCGCTGATCGCGCATCTGGAGGGTAACGGCCTCGCCCATGCGCTCGATCTTCATACCGAGGAGAAGGCCGCCTTCCTGACCGCCTTCGAACACCACATCCTGCATCCCCGCGGCATGGAGCATCGGGTGATGATGACCGGCCCGACCGGGACCAATGCGGTCGAGGCGGCGCTGAAGCTTGCGCGGAAGGTGACCGGGCGGCGCAATGTGATCGCCTTCACCAACGGCTTTCACGGCATGACCCTGGGCGCGCTGGCGCTGACCGGGAATGGCGGCAAGCGCGGCGGCGCCGGCGTGCCCCTGCCCGACGTGACCCACATGCCGTTCGAGAATTCGATGGGCGATCTCGACACGCTCGAGCATCTCGACGCCATGCTGTCGAATCCCTCCTCGGGCATCGACGCCCCCGCCGCCTTCATCGTCGAGCTGGTTCAGGGCGAAGGCGGGCTGAATGCCGCCTCCTGCGAATGGGCCCAGGGGCTGGAGCGGCTGGCAAAGAAACACGGCGCGCTCTTCATCGTCGACGACATCCAGGCCGGGATCGGCCGCACCGGCAGCTTCTTCAGCTTCGACCATATGGGCATCGAGCCCGACATGGTGACCCTGGCCAAGTCGCTTTCCGGCTTCGGGCTGCCCTTCGCCTGCGCGCTGATCCGCCCCGAACACGACATCTGGAAGCCGGCCGAACATAACGGCACCTTCCGCGGCAACAGCCATGCCTTCGTGACCGCCCGCGTCGCGCTGGAAAAATTCTGGGCCGATGACGATCTGCGCAACGAGGTCGCGCTGAAATCGCAGGTTCTCGAAGAGCGGCTGAGCCAGATCGGCAACCGGATCGGCGGCGCGACGCTCAAGGGTCGCGGCATGATGCGTGGCATCGATCTGGGCGACGGCGCCCTCGCCGGACGGATCTGCGCCGAATGCTTCCGGCGCGGTCTGATCATCGAGACCTCGGGCGCGCATGACGAGGTGGTCAAGGTGCTGGCACCGCTGACCATCCCGATGGAGCAGTTCCGCAAGGGACTTGATATTCTCGACGCGGCCGTGGAGGCCTGCGTCCCTTTCGCCATGGCAGCGGAGTAAGACAATGATTGTTCGCGATTTTCACAAACTCAAGGATACCGACCGCGCGGTCTCGGATGCGCGCTGGACCTCTGTGCGCATGCTGCTGGCCGATGACGGAATGGGCTTTTCCTTCCATATCACGGTCCTGCAGGCCGGTTCGGAACACACGTTCCACTACAAGCACCATTTCGAAAGCGTCTACTGCATCTCGGGCAAGGGCTCGATCACCGACCTGGCCTCGGGCGAGACCTATCAGATCCGCCCGGGCGTGATGTACGCGCTCGACCAGCACGACCATCACACCCTGCGCGCCGAAGAGGAACTGGTGATGGCCTGCTGTTTCAACCCGCCGGTCACCGGCACCGAGGTTCACCGCGAGGACGGCTCCTATGCCCCCGTGGAAGAGCTTGCCGACTGACCCCGCAGGGGCTGGCCCAAGGTTGGCCCCCCGGGCCGACCAGCAGGTCGGCCCAAGACCGGCCCCAATGACAGGACGCCCCCGGGGCAACCCGGCGGGCGCAACCACAGTGACCAAGCGACATCATACCGTCGAGAAGATCGGCGGCACATCCATGGCCCGCGTCCACGACCTCGTGGACACGCTTTTCACCCGCGGCCGCGAGGCCCCGGATTACGGCCGCATCTTCGTGGTCTCGGCCTTCGGCGGCATCACCGATCTGCTGCTTGAACAGAAGAAAACCGGCGAGCCCGGGGTCTACGGGCTCTTTGCCAATGCCGATAACGACCATGCTTGGTCGGACGCGCTGAACCGCGTGGCGGGCGCCATGCGCGAGGCCCATGGCAAGGTGCTCGACCATCCCGCCGACATCGCCGCCGCCGACGATTTCGTGCGCGAACGGATCGAGGGCGCGCGCTCCTGCCTGATCGACCTGCAGAGGCTCTGTTCCTACGGCCATTTCCGGCTCGCCCATCACATGGGGCTGATCCGCGAGCTGCTGTCCGGGCTGGGCGAGGCGCAATCGGCCTTCGTGACCGCGGCGCTCCTGCGCCGCCGCGGGATCGATGCGCGCTTCGTCGACCTGTCGGGCTGGCGCGACGAGACCGAATGCACCCTCGAGGAACGCATTGTCGAAGGGCTGCGCGATGTCGACATCTTCCACGAGATGCCGATCGTGACCGGCTATGCGCAATGCTCCGAGGGGCTGATGGCCGAATTCGACCGCGGTTATTCCGAGGTCACCTTCGCCCGGATCGCGGCCCTGACCGGCGCGGGCGAGGCGATCATCCACAAGGAGTTCCATCTTTCCTCGGCCGATCCGAAACTGGTCGGCGAGGGCGCGGTGGTGAAGATGGGCCACACCAATTACGACGTGGCCGACCAGCTGTCGAACATGGGCATGGAGGCGGTGCATCCGAAGGCCGCTAAGATGCTGCGGCAGGCGGGCATCCCGCTGCGCGTCACCAACGCCTTCGAGCCCGAGGATCCGGGCACGCTGATCGACGATGCCGAGGGCGAGGCGCCGCGGGTCGAGATGGTGACCGGGCTCGGCGTCTATGCGCTGGAGCTGTTCGAGCAGGACATGGTCGGCGTGAAAGGCTATGACAGCGCCATTCTCGACGTGCTGACCCGGCACCAGGTGCGGATCGTCGCCAAGACCTCGAATGCCAATACCATCACCCATTACCTCGATGCGCCGCTGAAGCTGGTGCGCCGGGTCGAGAACGACCTCGAGGCGCGGTTCCCGGGCGCGACGCTGACCGCGCGCAACCTGGGGGTGGTGGCGGCGATCGGGCGCGACCTGAAGGGGCTCAAGGTGCTGGCCCGCGGTCTGGCGGCGCTCGATGCCGCCGGGATCGAGCCGGTGGCCGTGCAGCAGACCACGCGCGATGTCGATGCCCAGTTCGTGGTCCCGCGCGAGGACATGGAGCCCGCGATCCGGGCCCTGCATGCCGCATTGGTCGAAGAAGACAGCCGGCAGGAGGCGATGGCCGCCTGACCCGGCTGCCCGGGGTCGGGCGGGCCTCATGGCCAATAGAGGGCGGCTGCGGCGAAAGCGCCGGCGGAGGCAGGCCTTTGGGCCGCGCGGTCATACCCGTGCGCGACGGGCCGCCAGCCCTCGATCATGCAGTCCCTTGGCCTGCTTAGCCTTTCGAAGATAATCCCGATGCGGTTGCGGCCTTGGTCGCCCCGCAATCCCTCTGTCGCGGTTGTCTTGGGGGGCTTTCAGCCCGGACTGCAGGCGCGTATCCCTTTGTCCTGTAGCGTGCCCCGGAACCGGTCAGCGTCGCAGCCCGGTTCGCGAGCCGCCAGTCCATCTTTGGCAGGCGGCTCAACCACGCCCGCGCCAAGATCTCATCGCCGACCTACCCTCCGGACGGGAAGACACGGGCGCCCCATGCTGTCGCAGATGGCCTGCGGCTTCATGTTCCGGCAGTCCGCGCTTTCATCGGCTACTGACTGTTCCGCGCATGCCATGCGCCTTCGGGACAAGTAGACGCCTAACCTATTGTCCTTATTTAATATAACCCTACGGACACCGTGCTGCCAATCGGCGCGCGGCCTGCCCTGCGACCTTGCCAATCAGGGCAAGACGTGCCCTCCAAGCGTCGCTCAACCGGAAGAGATCAGACATGTCACCGCTCGTTTCCGAACGGCAAGTCGCGCGCCCCGGTCGAAAACAGTGGTCCCGGCCCCAAGCCAGTCCCCCCAGGAAAGAGACCCCGGCGAGCATCGGAAAAAAGGGAAATAAAGAAAAGGAATCGTCGGGCGAAGCTGTGCAAAAACCGCACCAAACTCGACAAAACACCCCAGAAAGAACGACTGCACCCCGGCCGACGATCCCTTTTCTGGAACAATTCTAGCGTCGGGCCAAATTCGGCGCAAGTTGGGGAAACCACCCAGATCCGCGCGCCGGGAAAGCGTTCGCCGCTGGTCGCCCCCTCCCCTCTCTCCCGCTCTCCCCTTGTCATGCATCGCTGTCCGCTTACCCTGACAGAGGAAAGTCGGCCCCCTCATCGCGGGCCGGTCGATACGGGGCCCAGGGAACGCGCCTGTTCGTGCCGCCTGCCCTGTCAGAAATAACCGGCCGGGACATCCGCAAGGCCCCGGACATCCTGGAGGAGACCCCCGCATGCGCCGCTTCGTCCCCCTTGCCGTCACGCTGGGCCTGCTGGCGGCCCCTGCCGTCGCATCCGACCCGGCCGACTGGCCCGCCCTGCTGTCCGAAGCGCAGGGGCAGACCGTCTACTGGAACGCCTGGGGCGGGGCCGCGGCCACCAATGATTTCATCCGCTGGGCCGCCAGCGAGGTCGGAGAGCGCTACGGCGTGACGGTCGAACATGTGAAGCTGGCCGATACCGCCGATGCGGTCAGCCGGGTGCTGGCCGAAAAGACCGCCGGCAAGGATACCGGCGGCGCCATCGACCTGATCTGGCTCAACGGTCCCAATTTCGCGGCGATGAAGGAGGCGGGGCTGCTTTACGGTCCGTGGGCCGAGGATCTGCCCAACTGGCGCTTCGTCGATACCGAGGGCAAGCCCGCCGTCACCGCCGATTTCACCGTCCCGACCGAGGGCTTCGAGGCGCCCTGGGCGATGGCGCAGGTGGTGTTCTATTACGATGGCGCCCGGCTGGCCGAGCCGCCCCGGACCATGCCCGCGCTCCTGGACTGGGCCCGTGCCCATCCGGGCCGCTTCACCTATCCGCAGCCGCCCGATTTTCTCGGCACGACCTTCCTCAAGCAGGCGCTTTACGAACTGGCCCCCGACCCGTCGGTTCTGCAAAAGCCCACCGACGAGGCCGATTACGACGTCGTCACCGCGCCGCTCTGGGCCTTTCTCGACGAGTTGACCCCGCATCTGTGGCGGCAGGGCCGGGCCTATCCGCAGAGCGGCCCGCAACAGCTGCAACTGATGGCCGATGGCGAGATCGACCTCGCGATCTCCTTCAGCCCGGGCGAGGCCTCGACCGCCATCGCCAATGGGCAACTGCCCCACACGGTCAGGACCTTCGTGCTGGACGGCGGCACCATCGGCAATGCCAGCTTCGTCGCGATCCCCTACAACGCCTCGGCCAAGGCGGGCGCGATGGTGCTGGCGAATTTCCTGCTGTCGCCCGAGGCCCAGGCCCATGCACAGGACCCTGACATTCTGGGCTATGGCACGGTGCTGGCAATGGACAAGCTCGCCCCCAAGGACCGCGCCCGGTTCGAGGTGCTCGATCTCGGCATCGCCACGCTCTCGCCCGCCGAGCTTGGCCCCGCCTTGCCCGAGCCGCATCCCTCCTGGGCGACCCGGCTCGAGACCGACTGGACCGCGCGTTACGGCATGGCGCCCTGAGGCCCATGCGCCCGTTGCGCGCCGCGCCCGCGCTGACGCTGGCGCTGATGCTGGGGCCGGTGCTGGCGGGGCTTGCCGGCACGCTTGCCCCGGCGCTCGGGATCTTCCCTGCCCTTGGCGGCCGGTCGCTCAGCCTCGAGCCCGCCCGCGCGCTGGCCGACTGGCCGGGCCTGCCGCGGGCGATCGGGCTGTCGGTCGCGACCGGCCTTGCCGCGACGCTGATCGCGCTTGGCACGGTCACGCTCTTCACCGCCGGATGGGCCGACACGCGGGGGATGGCCCTGCTCGAACGACTGCTTTCGCCGCTGCTCGCCGTGCCGCATGCGGCGGCGGCGCTGGGACTGGCCTTCCTGATCGCGCCCTCGGGCTGGGTCCTGCGGGCGCTGTCGCCCTGGGCCACCGGCTGGCAGCGCCCGCCCGACCTGTTGATCCTGCAGGACCCGATGGGGCTGGCGATGATCGCCGGGCTCGCCGTCAAGGAGATCCCGTTCCTGTTCCTGATGACGCTGGCCGCCCTGCCGCAGGCCGCGCCCGCCCGGCGGCTGACCATCGCGCGGGCGCTGGGATACGGGCGGGTGACCGGCTGGCTCAAGGCGGTCTTTCCGGCCGTCTATGCCCAGATCCGGCTGCCGGTCTATGCGGTGCTGGCCTATTCGATGTCGGTGGTCGATGTGGCGATCGTCCTGGGCCCCGCGACGCCGCCGCCACTTTCGGTGCAGGTGGTGCGCTGGATGTCGGACCCCGACCTGAGCCTCCGGTTCCAGGCCGCGGCCGGGGCGATTTTGCAACTGGGGCTGGTCCTCGCGGTGCTGGGGCTCTGGCGGCTGGGCGAGCTGGCAACCGCCCGGCTCGGACGCCGCTGGGTCGAGGGCGGCACGCGTCGTCTGGCCGAGCCGCTGCTGCGCGCCGCCGGTCTGGGGCTTGCGGCGCTGGCGGCGGCGGCGGTGATCCTCGGGCTTGCGGGGCTCGCGCTCTGGTCGGTGGCGGGCTTCTGGGGTTTCCCCGATGCCCTGCCGGAAGGCATCGGGCTGCGCAGCTGGATCCGCCACGGCCCAGCCCTGATCGCCCCCGCGCGCGAGACGCTGGTCCTCGCGGCGCTGGCGACGGCGCTCGCGCTGGCCCTGACGCTGGCCTGTCTCGAGGCCGAGCATCGCTTCGGGCTTGCCCCCGGCAGTCGCAGCCTCTGGCTTTTATACCTGCCGCTCTTGGTGCCGCAGGTGGCCTTCCTGCCGGGATTGCAGACCCTTGCGCTCAGCCTCGGCGCGGGGACCGGGCGCGGCACGGTCGTTCTGGCCCATCTGGTCTTCGTGCTGCCCTATGTCTTTCTCGCGCTTTCGGCCCCCTGGCGGGCCTGGGACCCGCGCCATGCCACGGTGGCCGCAGCGCTCGGCGCCGGCCCGGGCCGCATCTTCCGGACCGTCCGGCTGCCGATGCTGCTGGCGCCGGTGCTGACCGCGGCGGCGGTGGGCTTCGCGGTCTCGGTCGGGCAATATCTGCCGACGCTGCTGCCGGGCGGCGGCCGGATCAGGACGCTGACGACCGAGGCGGTGGCGCTGGCCGCGGGCGGCGACCGGCGGATCATCGGCGTGACCGTGCTGGTCCAGACCGCCCTCGTCGCGGCGCCCTTCGCGCTGGCCTTGGCGGCGCCCCGGCTGATCTTCCGCCGCCGCCGCGGCATGCGGGGGGCGTGATGGAAGGCTTGAGACTTGAGGATATTGCCATCGCCCGGGGAACCGAGCCGCTGATCGCGGTCGATGCCCATGTCGCCCCCGGCGAGGTTCTCAGCGTGATGGGGCCGTCGGGCTCGGGCAAGTCGACCCTGCTGGCGGCGGTGATCGGCACGCTGCCCCCGGGTTTCGCCATGACCGGCCGCGTCCTCCTGAACGGGCGCGAGGTGACGGGGCTGCCGCCCGAGGACCGGCGGATCGGCATCCTCTATCAGGACGAGCTGCTGTTTCCGCATCTCAGCGTCGGCGGCAACCTCGCCTTCGCCCTGCCCCGCAGCCTGCGCGGCCGCAAGGCCCGCCGCGCGCGGATCGAGGCCGCACTGGAGGAGATCGGGCTGCCGGGCTTTGCCGAGCGCGATCCGGCGACGCTTTCGGGCGGGCAGAAGGCGCGGGTCGCGCTGATGCGCATGCTGCTGGCAGAACCCGAGGCGCTGTTGCTCGACGAGCCCTTCTCGCGGCTCGATACAGCCCTGAGGGACCAGATCCGCGCGCTGGTCTTTGCCCGCGCGCGCGACCGGGGCCTGCCGGTTCTTCTGGTCACCCATGACCGGGCCGATGCCGAAGCGGCAGGCGGCCCGGTGATCGGGCTCGACGCCTAGATGACGACGACGTCCAGCGGCGGGAAGCCGTTGAAACCGACCGAGGAATAGGTCGAGGTATAGGCGCCGCAATTGCGGATGATGACCTTGTCGCCCGACCGAAGCCCCACCGGCAGCTGGACGGGGCGCTTTTCGTAAAGCACATCGGCACTGTCGCAGGACGGACCCGCAAGGATGCAGGGCGCGGTGGGCTCATGGTCGCGATCGGTCGCGAACTGGTAGCGGATCGCCTCGTCCATGGTTTCGGCCAGACCCGAGAACTTGCCGATATCCAGATAGACCCAGCGATAGGTGTCGTCCTCGGATTTCTGCGACACCAGCATCACCTCGGCCGCGATGGCGCCGGCCTCGGCCACCATGCCGCGCCCCGGCTCGGCCATCACTCGCGGCACCGCGCCGAAACGCTCGGTCACCAGGCGCATCACCTCGGCCGCGTACATCGCGGGCGGCTGCACCTCTTCGCCATAGAAGGCCGGGAAGCCGCCGCCGATATTCAGCAGATCCAGATCGAAGCCCTCGGCACGGGCGGCCTGCCAGATTTCGGCCACCTCGTTCAGCACCGGCAGCCACATATCGGCCCGGCGGGTCTGGCTGCCGACATGGAAGGACAGCCCGACCGGTTTGAGACCCAGCGCGACCGCCCGCGCCATCAGCGGCATGACCTTGCCGGGCGCGCAGCCGAACTTGCGGCTGAGCGGCCAATCGGCCTCGGTGGCGGTGACGAGCACGCGGATATAGACCTCGGCGCCCGGCGCGTGTTCGGCGATCTTGTCGAGCTCTTCCTCGGCATCGGCGGCAAAGAGCGTGAGCCCCGCGCGATGCGCGAAGGCGATGTCGGCGACCCGCTTGACGGTATTGCCGAAGGAGATCCGATGCGGCGCGGCACCGAGCCCGAGGCAAAGCTCGATCTCGCCGCGCGAGGCGGCATCGAAATGGCAGCCGAGGCCGACCAGCCGCTCGACGATCTCGCGGGCGGGGTTGGCCTTCACCGCGTAATGGATGGCGGCCCGGCCGAGCCCCGCGCGCAGCGCATGGAAGCGGTCGGCGACACGGTCGGTGTCGATCACCAGGGTCGGCCGCTCGAAGCGGTTGGTCCGGATATAGGTTTCGACGCGGGAGCTCGACAGCAGATCGGGACCGCCGCCGAAATCGGCTTGCGTAGCGTGCATGGTCATCTCCAATAGACCCGGCCATATATGACCGCTCAGTTCCAAGGGAGACGTTACCGTCGCTACGTGGCCTGAGGGCCAGAGGCGCGTGCGTTGGCGTCTGTAAGGCGGCCACATAGGGCCGGTGCTGAGTCGGTTCAATAGAAAATCCGGAGCGAGTCGTTTTTTTCTGCGCGCCACACGAAACCGTGAACAAAAGGGCCGGCAGAGCCCCGGGGAATCGGGTATTTTTATCACGAAGAACAAAGGGTTGTTAAGGAAGCGTTGTGCACGGCGACGCGGCCGTCCAGAACCGCCAGGGTTGTATCTCTGTCAGACAGGAGCGACGGATGAAGGTTGGAATCGTGGGTGCGGGCATGGTGGGCTCGGCAGCGGGCTATGCGCTGGCCCTGACCGGGGCTGCCAGCCGGATCGTGCTGGTCGACCGCAGCGAGGCGCTGGCGCTTGCCCAGGCCCAGGACATCGCCCATGCGGCGCCCTTCACCGCGGCGGTGACGGTCGAGGCGGGCGGCTACGAGGCGCTTGCGGGGGCCGATGTCGTGATCCTGGCGGCAGGCGTCGGGCAGAAGCCCGGCGAAAGCCGGCTCGCGCTGCTCGAACGCAATGCGGCAGTCTTCGAGGATGTGATCAGGGCGGTGCTGCGCGCGGCCCCCGACCCGATCCTGCTGGTCGCGACCAATCCGGTCGACGTGATGACCCATGTGACGGCCAAGATCGCGGGGCTGGCCCCGGGGCGGGTCTTCGGCTCGGGCACGATCCTCGACACCGCCCGGTTCCGCAGCCTCGTGGCGCATCACCTCGGGCTCGCGCCGCAATCGATCCACGGCTATGTGCTGGGCGAACATGGCGACAGCGAGGTACTGGGCTGGTCGGGCGCGCGGGTCGGGTCGGAACCCCTGACCTCGGTCGCGGCCCAGCTCGGCTCGGCCATCACCGCCGATGTCCGCGCCCGGATCGATGACGGGGTGCGGCGCGCGGCCTACCGGATCATCGAGGGCAAGGGCGCCACCAATTACGGCATCGGCGCGGGGCTGGCCCGGATCGTGCAGGCCATCGGCCGCGACGAGGGCGCGGTGATGTCGCTGTCGCTGGTCACCCCCGAGGTTACGGGAGTGCATAACGTGGCGCTGTCGCTGCCGCGCGTAGTGGGGGCAAGCGGGCTTCGTTCGACGCTGATGCCGACCCTCGACGCCCAGGAGATCGCGGCGCTGACGGCAAGTGCGCGGATGCTGCGCGAGACCTCGGACGCGCTGGGGCTGTAAGAGGCCTCAGCCGCCGAGCCGCGCCCGGACCCGGGCGATGAAATCCTCGCCGCGGCGCTCGAAGCTGTCATACTGATCGAAGCTCGCCGCGGCGGGGGCCAGAAGGACCACCTCGCCCGGCAGGGCCTCGTCGGCAGCGCGGGCGACCGCGGCCTCCATCGTGGTGCAGACCTCATGCGGGGCATCCTTGAGGTGCAGCGCGAAGGCCGCCGCCTCGCGGCCGATCACATAGGCCTTCGCGACATGGCCGAGATGGGGCAGAAGCGGCCCCAGACCGCCCTCCTTCTCGAGCCCGCCGCAGATCCAGCGGATCTTCGGAAAGGCCGCCAGCGCCATCGCCGCACTGGCCGCATTGGTGGCCTTGCTGTCATTGACGAAACGCACCCCGTCCGCCTCGGCCACCAGTTGGCTGCGATGGGGCAGCCCGGCGAAGGACTCCAGCGCCTCTTCGATCTGCTTCGGTCCGATCCCGAGGCAGCGCGCCGCGGCATAGGCGGCACAGGCGTTCTGGTGATTATGCGCCCCCGGCAGACCGGCAATGGCGCGCAGATCGATGCTGGCCACCTGCCGCCCCTTGCGCCATTCGCTCAGGAAGCCCTTGCGGGCGAAGACCAGCCAGCCCGGCCCGGCCAGCTTCTGCCCCGAGGAGATCCGGATCACCCGGTCATCGGCCGCGCCCTCGGCCAGCTGGTTGGCGAGGAACATGCCTTCATCCTCGTCGACGCCGATGATGGCGCGGTCCGGCCCGCCCTCGGCGAACAACCTGCGCTTGGCCGCGAAATAGCCGCCGCGGCCGCCATGCCGGTCGAGATGGTCGGGCGAGAGATTGGTGAAGACCGCGATATCGGGGGTCAGCGCCCGCGCCAGATCGGTCTGGTAGGAGGACAGCTCCAGCACCACCGCCCCGCCCTCGCCCGGCGGGTCGATATCCAGCACGCCACGGCCGATATTGCCTGCAAGCTGGCTGGGGCGGCCGCAATGTTCCAGAACGTGATGGATCAGCGCCGAGGTCGTCGACTTGCCGTTCGAGCCGGTCACCGCGATCACCTTGGGGGCGACATCGAAACTGTCCCAGTCCGGGGTCGCGAGCGAGCGGAAGAACAGCCCGATATCGTTGTCGACCGGCACGCCCGCGGCCCAGGCGGCCACAATCGCGCGGTTCGGACTGGGGTAAAGATGCGGGATGCCGGGGCTGACGATCAGCGACGCCACGCCGTCGAGCGCGCCTGCGCGGGTCGGATCGACGGGAACGAAGCCCTCGGCCTCGGCCGCGGCGCGCGCGGCCTCGTTATCGTCCCAGGGCAGGACCTCGGCCCCGCCCGCGCGAAGCGCCCGCGCCGCCGAGAGGCCCGAGCGGCCCAGCCCCAGCACGGCCAGCTTCTGGCCCTCTACACCTCGCACCGGAATCATGCCCTGTCCTTTCGCTGTCAGCGGCGCGACGATGCCCCCCGCCCGGGCCGGGTGCAAGACAGGGCAGACGGTCCGGATCGGCTACGGAAAGGACGGGCGACCAGCCCGAGGGCCCCGGTCGCCGGGCGCGCGCCCCTGTCAGGGCGACGCGGGTCGCGGGGGCTGCGGGCTCAGCCCAGCAGGTAGGACCAGCCCAGCATCACCGGCGGCACCACCGCCACGGCGAAGGAAAAGGCCAGACCGGTGGCCTTGTTGCCGCCCATCCGCTGCACCGCACCGGCAAGCGCCGGAGCCAGGATGATGCCCGCCACGAAGATCGGGATGATCTTGCCGAAGATCGGCGCGCAGTTCTGCGGCTGGGCGAAATTCGCCTCGCAATAGGGCACGATCTGATCCGAGAAGATCACCGCCAGAACCAGCAGGTAGCCAAGGCCCGCCCAGACCGCATAGGGCGGGACGCCGTTCCAGGACTTGAGCTTCACGTCGGGCGTGACCGCGTGCAGGGACGGACTGCCGAGCCGGGCGGCCGGCGAAAGATAGTTGTAGGTGTCTTCGACCGGGTTCATCTGCATCTCTCTTCTCCTCGGCCACCCCGGCCCGACCACTCAGCGGACCTTGAGGGTAGCCAGACCGATCAGCGCAAGGATCAGGCTGATGATCCAGAATCGTATCACGATCTGGGGCTCGGCCCAGCCCTTCTTCTCGAAGTGGTGGTGGATGGGGGCCATCAGGAACACACGTTTTCCGGTCGCCTTGAAATAGCCGACCTGGATGATCACCGACAGCGCCTCGACCACGAAAAGCCCGCCTACTATGGCCAAAACGATCTCGTGCTTGGTGGCGACGGCGATCGCGCCCAGCGCGCCGCCCAGCGCCAGGGAACCGGTATCGCCCATGAAGACGGCGGCGGGTGGGGCGTTATACCACAGGAACCCGAGCCCCGCGCCGATCAACCCTGCGGAGAAAATCAGGATCTCGGCGGTTCCGGGAACGTAATGCACCTCGAGATAGTCGGTGAAGTCGACTCGGCCGACCGCATAGGCGATGACGCCCAGCGCCCCGGCCGCGATCATCACCGGCATGATCGCCAGTCCGTCGAGCCCGTCGGTCAGGTTGACCGCATTGGCAGAGCCCACGATCACGATCATCGCGAAGGGGACGAATAACACCCCCATATGGATCAGCGTGTCCTTGAAGACCGGCAGCGCCAGATTGTAGCTCAGATCCGCCGGATGCGCCCAGGCCGCCCAATATCCGGCAATGGCCGCGATCAGCAGGCCCAGCCCGAAGCGGATCTTTCCGGGAACCCCCTTGGTGTTGTTCTTCGAGACCTTGGCATAGTCGTCGGCAAAGCCGATGGCGCCGAAGGAAAGGGTCACGAACAGCAGCATCCAGATATAGGGATTGTCGAGCCTGCCCCAGAGCAGGGTCGAGACGATCAGCCCGCCCAGGATCAGCACGCCGCCCATGGTGGGGGTGCCCGCCTTCGAGACGATATGGCCTTCGGGACCGTCCGTCCGGATCGGCTGGCCGTTCCTCTGCCGTTTGCGCAAGAGGTTGATCAGCGGTCGCCCGAACAGGAAGCCGAAGAGCAGCGCCGTGAAGAACGCGCCGCCCGCCCGGAAGGTGATGTAGCGGAACAGGTTGAAGACGCCACCGCCATCGGACAGGTCGGCAAGCCAGTAAAGCATTACGAAAGTTCCTCGTCGCTGCCGGGGCCGCCTTGCCCCAGCCTTTTCAGCGCGTCGACCACGACCGACACGCGGCTGCCTTTCGACCCCTTGACCAGCACCACGTCGCCGGCATCGACCAGCGAATGGACCTTGGCGGCCAGGAGATCGGCTTCGTCGAACCACTGCCCGCGCCGGGACAGGGGCAGCGCGAAATAGAGCGCGCGCATCCGCGGCCCGACACAGTGAACCAGATCGACGCGCGCCATCGCGTCCAGATCGGCCAGCCCCGCATGCATTGCCTGCTCGTCGGGGCCAAGTTCCAGCATGTCGCCCAGAATGGCGATCCGCCGCCCGCGCGCCACCCGGCCGAGCCCGTCGGTGGGCCGGGCCGCCGCCAGCACCTCCAGCGCGGCCGCCAGCGAGGCCGGGTTGGCGTTGAATGCGTCGTCGATCACCTCGACCGAAAGGCTTTCCTCGACCGGGTCGAGCGCGATCCTCAGCCGCGCGCCGCGCCCGCCGGGCGGTCTCCACTGGCCAAGATCGCAGGCCGCGACCACAAGATCGACGCCCAGCGCCTCGGCCACCGCCAGCACGCCCAGCGCATTACTGGCGAAATGGCGCCCCGGGGCATGGATGTTGAACAGCAGATCGCGGCCCCGGGCCTCGGCCCGCACGACCGTCGAATCGGCATGAAGATCGGCCCGAACCATCCTGAAATCGCAGCCGTCTTCCGCGCCGAAGCTGATGTCGGCCGAGGCCCGTCCGGCCGCGCCCGCGGCCAGCACCGGGGTGGTTTCCAGATCGCCCGGATAGACCGCGATGCCGCCCGGCTCCAGCCCCTCGAAGATCATGGCCTTCTCGGCGGCGATGCCCGCGAGCCCGTCGAAGGCCTCCAGATGCGCTGGCGCGATGGTGGTGATCAGCGCCACATGCGGCCGCGCCAGCCGCGCCAGCGGCGCGATCTCGCCGGGATGGTTCATGCCGATCTCGAGTACCGCGAAATCGGCCTCGCGCGGCAGCCGTGCCAGCGTCAGCGGCACGCCCCAATGGTTGTTGAAACTCGCCTCGGCGGCATGGACCCGCCCCTGCCCGGCCAGCACCGCGCGCAGCATCTCCTTGGTCGAGGTCTTGCCGACCGAGCCGGTGACCGCGACGACCCGGGCGCTGCTGCGGGCGCGCCCGGCCCGGCCGAGCGCCTCGAGCGCTGCCAGCACATCGGGCACGATCAGCAGCGGTGCGCTCTCGTCCACACCCTCGGGCAGGCGCGAGACCAGCGCGGCGGCCGCGCCGCGCGCCAGCGCCTCGGCGACGAAATCATGGCCGTCGCGCTGGTCCTTCAGCGCCACGAACAGATCGCCGGGTTTCAGGCTGCGGGTATCGATACTGACGCCGCTGACGGACCAGTCCCGGGTGACGCGCCCGCCGGTCGCCCCGAACGCCTCGGCCGCGGTCCAGAGCGCGCTCATGCCAGCCGCCCGTCAAGCGCCGCGACCGCGACGCTGGCCTGTTCGGCATCGTCGAAGGGATAGACCGCGTCACCGACGATCTGGCCGGTCTCATGCCCCTTGCCCGCGATCAGGAGCGCATCGCCCTTCTCCAGCGCATCGACCCCGCGTAGGATCGCCTCGGCACGGTCGCCGACCTCGATCGCCTCGGCGCAGCCCTGCAGTATTTCCGCACGGATTGCCGCTGGGTCCTCGGATCTGGGGTTGTCATCCGTCACGATCACGACATCGGCATGCTCGCTGGCCACCTGCCCCATCAGCGGCCGCTTGCCCCGGTCGCGGTCGCCGCCCGCCCCGAAGACGACCACGATCCGGCCCATCACATGGGGCCTCAGCGAAGCGATGGCCGCCGCCAGCGCGCCCGGCTTGTGCGAATAGTCGACGAAGACCGTGGCGCCATTGGCCCGGGTCGCGGCCAACTCCATCCGGCCGCGCACGGTGGCAAGCTCTGGCAGGGCCGCGAAGACCTGCCCGGGCGCCTCGCCCGCGGCGATGACCAGCCCGGCGGCCGCCAGCACGTTCTCGGCCTGGAAACCGCCGATCAGGTCGAGCCGGATCTGCTGCGACCGGCCCTCCCAGGCAAAGCGCAGATCCTGGCCGGTGGCGTCGTAGCGCTGCGCCAGGATGCGCAGATCCGCCTCTTCGGAGCGGCCGACGGTCAGGATGGTCTGTCCGCGCGCACGGGCATGTCCCAGCATCTGCGCGCCGCGCGCATCGTCGATATTGATCACCGCGGTGCCGTCCTCGGGCAGCACCCGGTCGAAGAGCCCGGCCTTGGCCGCGAAATAGTCCTCGAACCCGGCATGGTAATCGAGATGGTCCTGGCTGAAATTGGTGAAGGCGGCAGCCTTCAGCGCCACCCCGTCCAGCCGCCGCTGGTCGAGCCCGTGGCTCGAGGCCTCCATCGCCGCATGGGTCACGCCCGCCTGCGCCATCTCGGCCAGCAGCCGGTGCAGCGTAAGCGGTTCGGGCGTGGTATGCGCCAGCGGCGCCTCATAGGCGCCCTGCACACCCATCGTGCCGAGATTGCAGGCCGCATGTCCCAGCCCGGCCCAGATCTGCCGGGTGAAATTTGCGACCGAGGTCTTGCCCGCGGTGCCGGTGACCGCGACCATGGTTGCGGGCTGGGCCCCGTAAAACAGCGCCGCCGCCCCCGCCAGCGCCTGACGCGGATCCTCGGCCACCACCAGCGCGGCTTCGCTGCCGGCCAGCGCCTCGGCGGCGATCCGCGCGCCCGCGCGGTCGGTCAGAACCGCCGCCGCCCCCATCCGCAGCGCGAAGAGCACGAATTCGGCGCCATGCGCCCGCGTCCCCGGCATCGCCGCGAAGAGATGGCCCGGTTTCGTCTGGCGGCTGTCGACCGACAGCCCGGTGATATGCGTGTTGCGCCCGCCCTGGGCGGTGAGCCCAAGATCTCCGAGCGTCGTTTCGGTCCGGATTGTCATGATCTCCGCGCCCCTCAGTTCGCGGTCAGTGTTACCCCGAAGCCCGGCGCCTGTTCAATCTCCGGCCGGAGCCCCAGAAGCGGCGCGGCGCGCCGGATGATTTCGGCGGCGACCGGCACCGCGGTCCAGCCCGCGGTGCGGCGCGGTTTGGGACCGGTGGTGTCCTGGGGCTCGTCGAGGGTGACGATCAGCACATATTGCGGCGCCTCGGCCGGGAACATGCTGGCAAAGGTCGCGATCACCTTCTTGTCGTAATAGCCGCCGGTGGGCTTCGGCTTGTCGGCGGTGCCGGTCTTGCCGCCCACCCGATAGCCCGGCACCTCGCCGAAGGAGGCGGTGCCATGCACCACCACCTCGCGCAGCATCTTGCGGATCTGGCGCGAGGTTTCCTCGGAAATCACCCGCTCGCCCAGCCTGCCGCCGCCCGCCCGCAGCGTCGGACGCACCAGACGACCGCCATTGGCGATGGTGGAATAGGCCGCGGCCAGGTTCAGCGGGCTGGTGGACACCCCGTGGCCATAGGAAATCGTCATCGTCGACAGCTCGCTCCAGTTCGCGGGCAGCAGCGGCTTGGCCCCGGCCGCCTCGACCAGCTCCACCGGCGACGGGTCCAAAAGCCCGAGGCGGCTGAGGAAAGCCCGCTGACGCTCTCCGCCGATCCGCTGGGCGATCCGGGCGGTGCCGATATTCGAGCTTTTCACCAGCACCGTCGTCACCGACAGGCTCGAGCCGTAATTGTGGAAATCATGGATCCGGAACCGGCCCCAGACCAGCGGTCCCTTGGTGTCGATCATGGTATTCGGGGTGACGATGCCCTCTTCAAGCGCCTGCGACAGGGTCAGGGTCTTGAAGGTCGAGCCGAGCTCGTAGACCCCCTGCACCGCACGGTTGAACAGCGGGCTGTCGGACGGGTCGCCCTTGACCAGCTGGCGCGGACGCTCGTTCGGGTCGAAATCGGGCAGCGAGACCATCGACAGGATCTCGCCGCTATGCACATCCATCAGGATTGCGGCCGCGCCCTTGGCGTTCATCAGCTTCATGCCGCCGGCCAGAACCCGCTCGACCGCGGCCTGCACCGTCAGATCCAGCGACAGCCGGAGCGGCTGGCCGCCATTGGCCGGATCGCGCAGATAATCGTCGAAATACCTTTCGACCCCCGCCACGCCGATCACCTCGGCCGACTGCACGCCCTCGCGGCCGAACCCGGCCCCCCCGAGAATATGCGCGGCCAGCGCCCCGTTGGGATAGAGCCGCATCTCGCGCGGGCCGAAGCTGAGGCCCGGATCGCCGATATCATGCACCAGCTGCATCTGCTCGGGGCTGATCTTCTTCTTGATCCAGACGAATTTGCGGCTGCCGGTGAAATCCTTCACCATCCGCGCCTCGTCGAGATCGGGGAAGATCCGGGCCAGTTCGCGCGCCACCGCCTTCGGGTCGATCATCAGCGGCGGCTGGGCATAAAGCGAATGGGTGGCGAGATTGGTCGCGAGGATATTGCCGTTCCGGTCGACGATATCGGCCCGCTGCGCCACGATCGAGGCGCCCGGGGCGGTCGCGCGCGGCTCGGAGGGGACCGATCCCGCCAGCAGCCCCATCCGCACGCCGACCACCGCGAAGGCCGCGCAGAACACCACGCCCAGCACCAGCAGCCGCCCCTCGGCCCGGACCCGGGCCTGATCGCGCATCTTCTCGTGGCGCAGGCGCTTGTTCTCGCGCTCGATGGCATCGGGATTCTCGCCCTTGGCGCGGGCCTCGAGAATGCGGGCCAGCGGGCGCAACGGCGTCCGGATCATTGCCCGGCCTCCGCATCCTGCGCGCCCTGCGCGTCAAGCGCCTCGGGCACGGCCGGGGCCGCGGCGGCATCCTCGACGGGCAAGGTCGGCGCGGCGGTCTGGGCCGGGCGGTCGGCTTCGGCCATGATCTCCTGGAAAAGCTCGTCGGGCAGCACGATGTCTGGCAGCACCATCTCGGGATAGGAGACCTGATCGATCTGGCCGAACTGTTCGGGCGCGAGCGGACCGAGCCCGAGCCGGTCGTAATTCAGCGCAGCCAGCTCGCGCAGCCGTTCGGGACGGTTCAGATAGGCCCATTCGGCATTCTGCATGGCCAGTTGCTCGCGCAGCGACCCGATCGCGCGGTTCAGACGCTGGACATTGTCGAGCGCCGCCTGGGTCCGGTAATTCTCGCGATAGGCCCAGAAGGCCAGCGCCATCACCGCCATCGCCGTCAGGACATAGACGAGGCTGCGCATCAATCCTCCATGATCTTCGGCAGCCCCAGACGGGCGCGGTCCACGGGTCCGGCGGGCTCGCCGGTGCGGATCGCGACCCTCAGCTTGGCCGAGCGCGCGCGCGGGTTCGCCTCGAGCTCGACCGGGTCGGGCGCCACGGCGCGCCGGGTGACAAGCTCGAAACGGGCCGGATCGGGCCGGGCTTCGGGCGCATAGCGACTGCCGCCCGCGGCCTGTCCGGACCGGACCTGCAGGTACCGCTTGACGATCCGGTCTTCAAGGGAATGGAAGGTGACGACGGCCAGCTTTCCGCCGGGTTTCAGCGCCCGCTCGGCGGCTTCCAGCCCACGGACCAGCTCGCCCAGCTCGTCATTGACCGCGATCCGGATCGCCTGAAAGCTGCGGGTCGCGGGATGGGTCTGTCCCGGACGGTGCGGCGGCAGGCAGCGCGCCACCACCTCGGCCAGCTGCGCCGTGGTCACGATGGGCGCGATCGCACGTGCCTTGACGATGGCCCGCGCGATCCGGCGCGAGGCGCGTTCCTCGCCGTAATGAAACAGGATGTCGGCCAGGGCCGT
Organism: Rhodovulum sulfidophilum DSM 1374; assembly: GCF_001633165.1. Lineage (NCBI taxonomy): Bacteria > Pseudomonadati > Pseudomonadota > Alphaproteobacteria > Rhodobacterales > Paracoccaceae > Rhodovulum > Rhodovulum sulfidophilum. The sequence continues at coordinate 3,478,106 of NZ_CP015418.1, forward strand.
GTCGGAGGCGGAGGCAACCAGATCGGCGGCCGAGGGCCCCTCGGCGCCCATCCGCATGTCGAGCGGGCCGTCCTTGGCAAAGGAGAACCCGCGCTCGGCCTGGTCGAGCTGCATCGAGGACACGCCAAGATCCAGCACCACCCCGTCGAGCGGGGCCTCGGCATGGCGGTCGAGCTCGGAGAAGACGCCCTCGACAAGCTGCAGCCGGTCGCCCCAGCCCGCGGACCAGGAGGCGGCCAGATCGGCGACGCTGGGGTCGCGATCGACCCCGATCACCCGGTCGGCCCCGGCCTCCAGCAGCCCGCGGCTGTAGCCGCCCGCGCCGAAGGTGCCGTCAAGCCAGAGCCCCGAGACCGGCGCCACCGCCTCGAGCAGGGGGCGCAGCAGGACCGGGATATGCGGCGGCTCGGCGGGGGCGGAATTGTCCGCGGCAGTCATGGCCTAGCCGTCCCTGGCGGGTTCGGCGACGGCACCGTCGAGGAAGCTCAGCGGATCGACATCGTCGGGCAGTTCGTCGAGCCAGGCCTCGGTCTTGGCCAGTTCCTCGGTCTCGTAGGTTTCCGGCTTCCAGATCTGGAAGGTATCGCCCGAGGCGATGAAGAAGGCCTCGCCCTCGAGCCCGATCTTGTCGCGCAGTTTCTGCGGCAGGGTCAGCCGGCCGTCATTGTCGACCTCGGTCGGATGCGACTGGCCGTGGAACATCCGTTCCAGCATCCGCCGCTGCATCGAGCCGCGCGGCAGCGCCGCGATCTTCTCGTCGACCTCGTCGATGGCCTCGATGGTATAGCATTCCAGATATTTGCGGCGATGGTCGCCATAGACGATCACCAGCTGCGGGCGGAGCCCCTCGGTCCAGTCCGGATCGCAAGCTTCGAGCACACGGCGGAACAGGGCCGGGATCGAGACCCTGCCCTTGGCATCCACCTTGTGCTGGCTTTCGCCTCTGAACCTGCGCGCCACCTGCCCGACGCTCCTTTACCCTCACCGCCTGCGACAATGACCGATCTCGCGGCCGCTCCGACGAAAACGGCGGACTGAGCTGCTGCCACTGCCCAATCCGCCGCCCTCGTCCCGTTCCGGGTTGCCCGGCTGCGCGCACCACCTGGGGGATGTCTGCTCGCTCGCGCGCCGGATCTTTTATGGAGGCAGTGGCGGGTGCCTGTATGAAACCGTTTCTTGGTCTTTCGGGGTCTCTTCGTGCGCCCCTTGATCCGTTCGACCGCCATCGCCTTCTGGAACTCTTATGGCATGGGAATTCATGGAGATCAACTGAATTTGGCGGGAATGTGTTGAAGAAAGCACGCCCCCAAGGCAGAAACACGCCCAGAAATTGGCACCGAGTCCGGCCTGCATATACCTCAAATTGAGCCTTCGGCCGCAACGACTCCCACATATCGTAGTTAACAACCCCAACGCAGCCTATGCGTGTCCCCAAGAAAAAAATCACGAATAGCGTGTGGGGACCATAGAGGCGTGAGCGGATGCCCTCCCCCTGAAACCGACAAAAATGGCTCCGAATCAAGGATCCGGAGCCATATAACCAAAGAAGACCATGAATTCCCGTGAGCGCGGCGGCAGGACCATCCCTGCCCACCTCATGCGCGGTTCAGGCCATGCCGCCGCCGATCAGCCGACCGGCGATCTGGGCATAGGCCTCGGCCATCGCCCCCTCGCCCAGCGCCACCGGACGCCCGGCATCGCCCGCCTCCCGCACCTCGAGCGCCAGCGGCAGCGCGCCGAGGAAGGGCACACCCAGCTTCCGCGCCTCGGCCTCGACCCCACCATGACCGAAGATATGCGCTTCATGCCCGCAATTCGGACAGATATAGGTGGACATGTTCTCGATCAGCCCCAGCACCGGGGCCTGCAGCTTCGCGAACATGTCGAGCGCCTTGCGCGCATCCAGCAGCGCTACGTCCTGCGGCGTCGAGACCACGAGGGCACCGGTCAGCTGCGTCCGCTGGCACAGCGTCAGCTGGATGTCGCCCGTGCCCGGCGGCAGATCGACCACCAGCACATCGAGCCGCCCCCAATTGACCTGGCCCAACAATTGCTGAAGCGCGCCCATCAGCATCGGGCCGCGCCAGACCACCGCCTCGTCCTCCTTCAGCAACAGGCCGATCGACATCATCGCCACGCCATGCACCGAGACCGGCTCGATGATCTTGCCGTCGGGCGAGGCCGGGCGGCGGGTCGCGCCCATCATCCGCGGCAGCGACGGACCGTAGATATCGGCATCGAGCAGCCCGACCCGGCGCCCCTGACGCGCCAGCGCCACTGCCAGGTTGCTGGCCACCGTCGACTTGCCGACGCCGCCCTTGCCCGAGGCCACCGCCAGGATGCGGTCGACGCCCGAAGGATTGCGCGGACCATCGTCGGGGGTGGGGTGGCGACCGATCCGGGGCCCGGGCTGCGGCGCCGCAGCCGCCCCGCCATGCGCGGTCAGCACGACCGACGCCTGCGCCACGCCCGGAACGGCCTCGACCGCGGCCTGGGCGGCCGCCCGCACCGGCTCCATCGCCCGGGCGGCCTCGGCCGTCTCGGCCTCGATCACGAAACGAACCGTTTCGCCGTCGACGGACAGCGCGCGGACCAGATCGCGCGAGACCAGATCGCCGCCGCCCGGCACCGCGATTCGGGACAGTTCGGCTAAAATCACATCATTGGAAAGAGGCATCAGAGACTCCGTTTCACGCGAGACCTGCCCTCTTACTTGGCCGGATCCCCCGAAAGGGCAAGAGTCGTTTCCACCCTGCCCGTTCCTGCGCCATTCCGGCAGAACCCGCCCAAAACTATGTCAGAATGACTTATGCAGTTTCCGCATGGCAGCAATTCGACCGCAAGCCATTGTGCAACTGCAGCAAAGGCGTATTTATAGGACCAACGGCGCGGGCGGGACGCACCGGCATCGACCGACGTCCCACCGCCCAGAGAAAGGAAACCCCTCCTCCTCCCTGGGTTTCCTCATCTCGCGGCGGCACCTACCTCCTCCCAGGTGCCGCCGCATTTTTCATACGGGACCTCGGTCCCACCGGAATACGGCAGTCTGTCTCCTCCTCCCTGACACTGCCGTTGTGCAGAACGGCGGCGCCCTCTCCTCCCTGGCGTCGCCGTTTCTCTTTTCCGGGGGAGCCCAGCAGACAGATCCGCCCACAGGTACCGATCAGGCCCCGGCCCAAGCCCTTCGCAGCCGCATGCCGCAACGGCCCCGGCCAAGCGGCGGCGCACAGACATCGAATCGCCTGCCGTCAGTTTCTAGAAGGGAACGTCGTCTGCACTGGCGGCCGCCACCACGAACCGGGCCACGACCTTCTTCGCCCCGGCCTTGTCGAAGGCGATGTCGAGCTTGTCGCCCTCGATACCGGTCACCGTGCCATAGCCGAATTTCTGGTGGAACACCCGCGCGCCAAGCTCGAAGACCGGCACCGCCTCGGCATCGATCACGACACCGCCGCCGCGCGCGCCGCGCGAAGGGGCGGCGGGCGCCCGTCCGGCATTGCGGCTCTGCAGCCGCTGCCAGCCCGGCGAATTGTAGACATCGGCGCGCGAGGCCCGTGCCTCGATGCCCGAGACCGCCGCCTGAGGCGCGGCCGCGCCATAGCCGCCACCGTAAAGCCCGGGCGGCGTCAGCACGTCGACATGGGAAGGCGGCAGCTCGTCGATGAAGCGCGAGGGCAGTTGCGACTGCCATTTCCCGTAGACCCGGCGATTGGCGGCGAAGGACACGGTGCAAAGCTCTTCGGCCCGGGTCAGCCCGACATAGGCCAGCCGCCGCTCCTCCTCGAGCCCCTTCAGTCCGGTCTCGTCCATCGCCCGCTGGCTGGGGAACAGCCCGTCCTCCCAGCCCGGCAGGAACACCACCGGAAATTCCAGCCCCTTGGCGGCATGCAGCGTCATCACCGAGATCTTGGCCCCGGACGCCTCGCTTTCATTATCCATGATCAGCGCGACATGTTCGAGAAAGCCCTGCAGGTTGTCGAATTCCTCCAGCGCCTTGACCAGTTCCTTGAGGTTTTCCAGCCGGCCCGGCGCCTCGGGCGTCTTGTCGGCCTGCCACATCGCCGTGTAACCCGAGTCGTCGAGAATGCGCTCGGCCAGCTCGACATGGGTCGGAGCCCCCCGCCCGGTCTCCAGCGGCACAGCCTCGTCATCGATCAGCGCGGCCTCGTCCGGCACGACCGAGGGGGCCGCGGCCCGCACATCGTCATGCCAGCGCCAGATCGCCTCGATCAGCTTGCGCAGCTCGGTCGCGCCCTTGCCACCCAGCCCGCCCGCTTCCAGCAGCAGCCGCGCGCCCTCGACCAAGGGCACGCCCTCGGCCCGCGCCGTGGCCTGGATCTTCTGCTGCGCCTTGTCGCCAAGCCCCCGCTTGGGGGTGTTCACGATCCGCTCGAAGGCCAGATCGTCGGCGGGGCTGACGGCGAGGCGGAAATAGGCCATCGCATCGCGGACCTCCATCCGCTCGTAGAAGCGCGGCCCGCCGATCACCCGATAGGGCAGACCGATGGTCAGGAAGCGGTCCTCGAAGGCGCGCATCTGGTGGCTGGCCCGCACGAGAATCGCCATGTCGTCCAGCGAGAAGGGCCGCATCCCGCGGCTGCCGCCCTGCAACGCCTCGGCCTCCTCGCCGATCCAGCGGGCCTCTTCCTCGCCATCCCAATGGCCGATCAGGCGGACCTGCTCGCCGCCCTCGGCCTCGGTCCAGAGCGTCTTGCCAAGCCGCCCCTTGTTGGCCGCGATCAGATGGGAGGCCGCGGCGAGGATATGCGGGGTCGAGCGGTAATTCTGTTCCAGCCGGATCACCGCGGCGCCGGGAAAATCCTTTTCAAAGCGCAGGATGTTGCCGACCTCGGCACCGCGCCAGCCATAGATCGACTGATCGTCGTCACCGACGCAGCAGATGTTCTTGTGCCCGCCCGCCAGAAGCCGCAGCCACAGATACTGGGCGACATTGGTGTCCTGATATTCGTCGACAAGGATATAGCGGAACCAGCGCCGGTACTGCTCGAGCAGATCGGGATGGGCCTGGAAGATCGTCACCACATGCAGCAACAGATCGCCGAAATCGGCCGCGTTCAGGGTCTTCAGCCGTTCCTGATAGGCGGCGTAAAGCTTCACGCCCCGGCCATCGAAACCCGAAGCCTCCGAGGCCGGCACGGCCTCGGGCGTCCAGGCGCGGTTCTTCCAGTGGTCGATCAATCCGGCCAGCTGGCGCGCGGGCCAGCGCTTCTCGTCGATATTCGCGCTCGCGATCAGCTGCTTCAGCAGCCGGATCTGGTCATCGGTATCGAGGATGGTGAAATTCGACTTGAGCCCGACCAGCTCGGCATGGCGGCGCAACAGCCTGACGCAGATCGCATGGAAGGTGCCGAGCCAGGGCATGCCCTCGACGGTCTCGCCCATGATCCGGCCGACCCGCTCCTTCATCTCGCGCGCGGCCTTGTTGGTGAAGGTCACCGCCAGGATCTCGTTCGGCCGGGCCGCGCCGGTGAACAGCAGATGCGCGATCCGCGCCGTCAGCGCCCGGGTCTTGCCGGTGCCCGCCCCCGCCAGCATCAGGACCGGGCCGTCCAGCGTCTCGACCGCCTGGCGCTGCGACGGGTTCAGCCCGTCGAGATAGGGCGCCGACCGCGCCGCCATGGCACCAACGGAGGCGCGAACGGAAAGAGGCGCCTCTGCGGCGGTTTCGAAAGCATCGGAGTCGTCGATCGGGCACATGGCGACCAATCTAGCGCGCTCCGGCGGTGAGTTAAAGAAGTGTTCCCATTCCGTTCCTGTTTTCGGGCATTTTTTGCCGTCGCGATTGCAAATTCGCCTATAAGGCGAATAGTCGGAACAAACAGGGGCGAAAAAGAGAATGAGTCGATATCGCATCATTCTGTCGGGTCTGGCACTGGCCGCTCTGGCCGCCTGCGGCACGCCGGAACGGCCGGAAACCGGCGTTCCGAAACTCATCACCCCCGAAATGCTGCCGCAGGCGCCCGAGGCCTCGGCCCCCGCCTGCAGCGCCGAGATGGCCGCGCGCTTCCACCAGCCCGAAGCGGGCATCTTCCAGGTCGGCACCGGCCCCACCGCCGCGGGGGTCTGGATCGACATGAAGATGGCCGGGCGCGACGGCACCTGGCGCTGTCAGACCACCCGCGACGGCCGCGTCGTCACCGTCACCCCGATCCCATCGACCTGACCGGACCTGGCCGCGCCTGCCCGAACGGCCAGGACATCGGCATCGACTGTCAGGTCACTGCCCCCCGCCGCCCATACGCATATGGAACTCGGCCGGTTCCTTGCGGCCATTGATGTCGATCCTCCTTGCCGGCCGGGTGCACCGCGACCAGCGCCCGAGGCAGCGAGTCGCGGGACGACCGGCGGGCATCGAACCCGGGCTCGACCACATCGGGCGGCGCCTCGCAATCGAGACGGATATGTCGCACCTCGCCCGGCACCACAGGACCGCGCCGCATCCCGGTCCCGCGCCCCGGGAACGAGGCCACAAAGGGCCGCGGAAAGCGCGACTTTGCCGGGCATGCGAGACCGCCCGCGCGCCCGCTTCCGGGGTCGGACGACACGTCCCATCATGGCCCGAAGGCCCGTTCACCCTTGCTTCGCCGCAGCGCAGCTTTATACCGACAGAAATCAGCCGCGATCCGATATCGCGGTCCGGAACGACCCCAGGGAGGCCCCAACTTGACCGAATTCACCAAGGTTCTCGTCGCCAACCGAGGCGAGATCGCCATTCGCGTGATGCGCGCCGCAAACGAGCTGGGCAAGCGCACCGTCGCGGTCTACGCCGAGGAAGACAAGCTGGGGCTGCACCGGTTCAAGGCCGACGAGGCCTACAAGATCGGCGAGGGGCTGGGGCCGGTCCAGGCCTATCTCTCGATCGAGGAAATCATCCGCGTCGCCAAGATGTCCGGCGCCGATGCGATCCATCCGGGCTACGGGCTGCTGTCGGAAAACCCCGCCTTCGTCGAGGCCTGCGCCGCCGAGGGCATCGCCTTCATCGGTCCGAAGGCCGAGACCATGCGCGCGCTCGGCGACAAGGCCAGCGCCCGCAAGGTCGCGATCAAGGCCGGCGTGCCGGTCATTCCCGCGACCGAGGTGCTGGGCGATGACATGGACGCCATCGCCAAGGAGGCCGAGGACATCGGCTATCCGCTGATGCTCAAGGCCTCCTGGGGCGGCGGCGGGCGCGGCATGCGGCCGATCCACGGCCCCGAGGAGCTGGCCGAGAAGGTCCGCGAGGGCCGGCGCGAGGCCGAGGCCGCCTTCGGCAATGGCGAGGGCTATCTGGAAAAGATGATCACCCGCGCGCGCCATGTCGAGGTGCAGATCCTCGGCGACAAGCACGGCACGATCTACCATCTGTGGGAGCGCGACTGCTCGGTCCAGCGCCGCAACCAGAAGGTCGTCGAGCGCGCCCCCGCCCCCTACCTGTCGCCCGCCCAGCGCGAGACATTGTGCAATCTCGGCAAGAAGATCGCCGAGGCGGTGAATTACGAATGCGCCGGCACCGTCGAGTTCCTGATGGACATGGAGACGGGCAATTTCTACTTCATCGAGGTCAATCCGCGCGTCCAGGTCGAGCATACCGTCACCGAAGAGGTGACCGGCATCGACATCGTCCGCGCCCAGATCCTGATCGCCGAGGGCAAGAGCCTGGTCGAGGCGACCGGCGTGGCCAGCCAGTATGACGTAGATCTGAGCGGCCATGCGCTGCAATGCCGGATCACGACCGAGGACCCGCTGAACAACTTCATCCCCGATTACGGCCGCATCACCGCCTATCGCGGCGCGACCGGCATGGGCATCCGGCTGGATGGCGGCACCGCCTATTCCGGCGCGGTCATCACCCGCTATTACGATTCGCTGCTGGAGAAGGTCACCGCCTGGGCTCCGACCCCCGAGGCCGCCATCGCCCGGATGGACCGGGCGCTGCGCGAATTCCGGATCCGGGGCGTCTCGACCAATATCGCCTTCGTCGAGAACCTGCTGAAGCACCCGACCTTCCTGAACAACGAATACTCGACCCGCTTCATCGACGAGACGCCCGAGCTGTTCAGCTTCGAGAAACGGCGCGACCGGGCGACCCGCATCCTGACCTATATCGCCGACATCACCGTCAACGGGCATCCCGAGACGACCGGCCGGGCCAAGCCCCCGGCCGAGGCGCGCGACCCGCGGCCGCCGCTCGCCCGGCACGAAACCTATGCCCCCGGGACGCGCCAGATCCTGGAACAGTCCGGCCCCGAGGGACTGGCCGAGTGGATGGCCGCGCAGAAGCAGCTTCTGATCACCGACACCACGATGCGCGACGGGCACCAGTCGCTGCTGGCGACCCGGATGCGCTCGATCGACATGATCCGCGTGGCGCCCGCCTATGCCCATAACCTGCCGCAGCTTTTCAGCGTCGAATGCTGGGGCGGCGCGACCTTCGACGTGGCCTATCGCTTCCTGCAGGAATGCCCCTGGCAGCGGCTGCGCGACCTGCGCGCAGCAATGCCGAACGTGATGACGCAGATGCTGCTGAGGGGCGCCAACGGTGTCGGCTACACCATCTATCCCGACAATGTGGTGCAGGGCTTCGTGAAGCAGGCCGCCGAGACCGGGGTCGATGTCTTCCGTGTCTTCGACAGCCTGAACTGGGTCGAGAACATGCGCGTCGCGATGGATGCGGTGCTCGAGACCGGCAAGGTCTGCGAGGGCACGATCTGCTACACCGGCGACATCCTCGACCCGGCGCGGGCCAAGTACGACCTGAGCTATTACGTCGCGATGGGCAGGGACCTGAAGGCCGCGGGCGCGCATGTCCTGGGGCTCAAGGACATGGCCGGGCTCCTGAAGCCCGCCTCGGCCACGGTACTGATCAAGGCGCTGAAGGACGAGGTCGGGCTGCCGATCCATTTCCACACCCATGACACCTCGGGCATTGCCGCGGCCACGATCCTTGCCGCGGCCGAGGCGGGCGTCGATGCGGTCGACGCTGCCATGGACGGCTTTTCGGGCGGCACCTCGCAGCCCTGCCTGGGCTCGATCGTCGAGGCGCTGCGCAACACGCCCCGCGAGACCGGTATCGACATGGGCGCGGTGCGCGAGATCTCGGCCTACTGGGAGGCCGTGCGCCAGCAATATGCGGCCTTCGAATCCGGTCTGATGGCGCCGGCCTCCGAGGTCTATCTGCACGAGATGCCCGGCGGTCAGTTCACAAATCTCAAGGCCCAGGCCCGCAGTCTGGGGCTCGAGGAGCGCTGGCACGAGGTCGCCGAGACCTATGCCGAGGTGAACCAGATGTTCGGCGATATCGTGAAGGTGACGCCCTCCTCCAAGGTGGTGGGCGACATGGCGCTGATGATGGTCAGCCAGGGCCTGACCCGTGCCGAGGTCGAGGACCCGTCGAAGGATGTGGCCTTCCCCGATTCCGTGATCGACATGATGCGCGGCAATCTTGGCCAGCCCCCGGGCGGGTTCCCCGAGGCGATCCGGAACAAGATCCTGAAAGGCGAAAAGCCCTTCCTCGACCGGCCCGGCAAGCATGTGCCCGCGGCCGATATCGACAGGATCCGCGGCGAGCTCGAGGCCCAGTTCGAGGACCTGACCTTCGATAACGAGGACCTGAACGGATATCTCATGTATCCCAAGGTCTTCACCGATTATGCCACGCGGCACCTGCAATACGGGCCGGTGCGCACCCTGCCCACCCGCACCTTCTTCTACGGGATGGAGCCCGGCGAGGAGATCGAGGCCGAGATCGATCCCGGCAAGACGCTCGAGATCCGGCTGCAGGCGGTGGGCGAGACCGCCGAGGATGGCGAGGCGCGGGTCTTCTTCGAGCTGAACGGCCAGCCCCGGGTGATCCGGGTGCCGAACCGCAAGGCCAAGGCCAGCGTCGCCCGCCGCCCGAAGGTCGAGCTTGGCAACCCGGCCCATGTCGGCGCGCCGATGCCGGGGGCTGTGGCCACCGTCGCCGTGGCGGCCGGTCAGGAGGTCAAGGAGGGCGATCTGCTGCTGACCATCGAGGCAATGAAGATGGAAACCGGCCTTCACGCCGAACGCGACGGCATGATCAAGGCCGTCCATGTCGCCCCGGGCCAACAGATCGATGCCAAGGATTTGCTGATCGAATTCGAATGACAAAGACGAAGAACCAGCCGCGTCTCGCAAGCTGGCGGGACGCGGAAACCGACAGCGACAAGACCGATATCATCCCCGTCGCGCTGATCTCGCTCGACGACGCGACCGAGCGCCGCGCCAATCTCAGGCAGGCGGGTTTTCCCGCAGACTGGGTCGAGGGCTGCTGGCCCGCATCGGATCTGCGCAATGCCGATGAGGCGCGCCTGGCTGAAATCGCGGATATGGAGCACTTTGTTCGGTCCATCGGGCGCAGGCCCCTTCCCGGCGAAGTCGGATGCGCGCTGTCCCACAGGCGCGTCATGGAATGGCTCGCCAACTCAGACCATCCCCTCGTCCTGATCTTCGAGGATGACGCCCGCCCCGCCGACCCGCGGGCATTTGACGTGCTCCCGGAGATCCTCATGCCCGTTTTCGAACAGGGCCGACAGGGCGCCTCCTTCATCCTGCATCTCGGCGTCAAGCGGCGGCAACGCCCCAAGACCGTCAACCGCGTTCTGGCCGGATGCGGCGTGGGCTTCTGGCACCGCTGGATCGTGCGCGACGCCGGGAAAGATCACAATATATGGCGCGCCCATGCCTATGTGATCTCGCGGGAAGCCGCGCGGCGCACTGTTGCGGCCGAGACCCCGATCCGGACTGTCGCCGACGAGTTCGCCCGGCGCGGACAAGAAGGCCTGCATGACCACTTCCTGTATTCGGAGCCCGGTCTTTTCCTGCCGGCCCCAGAGGCAGGAAGCATGATCAACCCCAACGGAGAAGTCCGGAGGACGAACCGCAAGAAACGCAAGTCTTGGAAGAAGCCGGAGAAGCCGAACGCCATGGGCAAGCTCAAGATCATGGACCGCCTCCGGCGCCTCTCTTCGAAGACCTTCCACCTCTAGCCCGAACGCGTGGGTCCCGAACGCATGGCCAGAACAGAGCGGCCCTTTCGGGGCGCGAACGGCCCCGCTATCGGCCTGCCCCTCCCGCGCCTCTGCGGCCTGGCACCCCTTCAGGGCGATTTTTCCGCCCCGGGCCGCTTTTTCCACTTGCAGCCCCCGGCCGGAATTTATACATCCCGCCTACCCAATGGATGCGGGCGTAGCTCAGGGGTAGAGCATTACCTTGCCAAGGTAAGGGTCGTGAGTTCGAATCTCATCGCCCGCTCCAGTTTCTCTCGAAAATCTCGATGACCGGAACCGACCGCAAGGTCGGATGCGGGCTTTGGGCGGCGATCCGTCCCGTCGACAGCCTCGCCGCAGGCAGCACGCAATTTTCCTCTTGCAGCCCCCCGCCGGAATTTATACACCCCGCCTACCCAATGGATGCGGGCGTAGCTCAGGGGTAGAGCATTACCTTGCCAAGGTAAGGGTCGTGAGTTCGAATCTCATCGCCCGCTCCAGGGTCTCCTTCTCAGAATAGCGATAAGGCTGCCGGTTTCCGGCGCGGTTCCGTAACGGGCGCGGCCTGTCACGTCCCGCATCTCTGGCGGCAGGCGCCAAGGCGTCTGTACGCAGATACAGACCTTCGCCCGACCGGAGGCAACGGCAACCGGCTTGGCTCGACACGAAGTGCGACACCCCACGCCTGTGCCCGGACGGAATAGTCCTTCATCCGGGACCAGACGCATGGAAGCTGTCGGCCGCCGCCGGATTTGAAGCGACCGCCCCGACCATGGAGAACCTCCGGGACGGGCTCACGGCGTCTGTGCAGGCAGCCCTCTCCAGATGCGGTCAGCGCCTGCGCAGGCCTCCACGAGACCATAGGCGTCGCCATCAGCACCCCTGCCCTATTCGCAACGGCGATCCGGAAGGCGCCGAAGCGTGAGTGCCTCTCGAGGCTTCCCGGGCCGGGCACCAGCCTAAGCCCAGCGCGACGCGCGCTGAGCGGACTAGAACGGCAGCGGCGAGACCCCGATCACCGGGCGGTGGACGGCGAGAAGCCCCGCCCAGAGCGCAAGGCCCAGCAAGAGCCGCCAGAGAGGCGGCGGCCCCGAGGGGCGCCAGCGCCGGGTCGCGAGTGCCGCGAAAGGCAGGGTCGCGGTGCGGGCGGCAAGCCGGTCCCACTCTGCCCCCATCAGACGGCGGTTCCGCCGGTCGATGGCCCGGCTGCCCGCCATCGCGAAAACCGCGAAACCGCCGAACATCATGAGATGCGCCAGATCGGGATTGGCCGCGGCATGGGCCAACGCCCAGAGCGTCAGCGCAACCGGCAATGGATGCCGCGTCAGCCCGACGATGCCCGGCCGCTCCGGGTCGAAGCGCGCATTCCCCGCGCCGCCGAAGCTCAGCGGATTGGGGGCGCCAAGCGTCGCCGCGATCAACAGGCAGACGAAGGGCATGACCAGAACGGGTAGCCAGAGCTGCCAGGGCAGAGGCGCCCAGAGCGGAATAAAGGGCGCCCGGCCCGCCGCCACGATCAGCCAGCCCAGAGCCGCCAGCGACACCGCGACATAGGCCGCAAGATAGCCCCTCCGACCGAACCAGCGCCGCAGCCCGGCCTGCACCCCGGGCCGGACCGGCAGCGCATGCGACAGCAGGAACAGCGCATAGGCGGCCGCGAATTCGCCCCAGCCGCCCATCATCGCGCCCCGCCCCTTTCCGCACCGACGGGATTTTTCGCATCGACGCGGGAACTTGCAGCCATGCCCGGAGTTTTTCCAACGATGACTGTCTGGCGGCGAGCCGCGTAGATGCACCTCGGGCCGGCTCCCTCACCGGCCTTTCGCGCCGCCGACAAGGCCCGGGCGTTTCCCCCCGCCCGGGCCGCATCCTTCCCGGACCATTGCCTTGCCCCGGGGCTCATCCTGCCAGCGCCTCTTCCAGCTCGCGCACGAGACGCTGCTTTTCCTCGGCCCGGGGCGGCGAGAACCGCGCCAGCAGAAGATAGGCCACCGGCGTCAGGTAAAGCGTCGAGAGCGTGGCCAGCCCCAGCCCGCCGACGATGACCCAGCCCAGCGCCTCGCGCGCCTCGGCCCCCGCTCCCGAGGACAGGATCAGCGGCACGCCGCCCAGGACGGTCGAGACCATGGTCATCATCACCGGGCGCAGCCGGATCGTCGCCGCGTCGAAGATGGCGTCGCGCACCGTCGCGCCCCCGTCGCGCAGCTGGTTCGCAAACTCGACGATCAGGATGCCGTTCTTGGCCATGATGCCGACCAGCATCACCAGCCCGATCTGGCTGTAGACATTGAGGCTTTGCCCGGTCACGAGCAGCGCGAAGATGGCACAGGCCAGCCCCAGCGGCACCGTCGCCATCACCACGATGGCCGAGATGAAGCTTTCGAACTGCGCGGCGAGCACCAGGAACACCACCGCGATGGCGAAGCCGAAGATCAGCAACAGCCCGGAATTGGTCTCGTCCATGGTGGCCGCGGCGCCCTTGGGCAGGATCCGGTTGTCATCGGACAAAAGCCCGTCCGACAGCTGCACGATCCGCTCGAAGGCACCGCCCAGCGACTGGCCCGGCCCCAGATCGGCCGAGATCGACACCGCGCGGCTTTGATCCAGTCGGTCGAGATCGGGCGCCACGGGGCGTTCCTCGAGCCGCACGAAGGTCGACATCGGCACCATCCGCCCGCCCGTGCTTTTCACGAAGATGTTCTCCAGATCGCCGGGATCGTCCACCGGCTCGGCCGAGGACACGAGCTGCACGTCGTAATTCTGGTCGCCGACGAAGACCGAGACGACGCTGCGCCCGTTCAGGAAGGCCCTCAGCGCATCGCCCAGCCCCGCGATGTCGATGCCCAGATCGGCCGCGCGGGTGCGGTCGACCTCGACGAAAAGCTCGGGCTGGGTGCGCTCGAAATCGAGCCGCACCTCGCCGAAGGCGCCGTCATCCTGCATCCGCTCGACCAGCGCCTGGGCGGTCTCGGCCAGCCGGTCGTAGCTTTCGCCGGTCAGGGCCACGCTGATGCCGCTGCCCGCGCCGCGAATGCCCAGCGAATTGGGCTGGATCGCATAGGCACGGACCCCGATCACCTCGCGCAGCCGGGTGTTGATATCGGTCACGATCTCGTCCTGGCTGCGGTCGCGGGCCTCCCAGGGGGCGAGGGTGAAGACCATGAAGCCGCGGCTGTCCGAGCCGCCCGAGCCCGCGATCGAGAAGATGTTGACGATCTCGCCCGAGGCGCGCAGCGGCGCGATGGCGTCCTCGATCGCGGCCATCTTCGCCTGTGTGTAATCGAGCGAGACGCCCTGCGGCGCCTGGATGCTCAGAAGCGCGACCGAGCGGTCCTCCCGCGGTGTCAGCTCCTGGCGCACGCCCCCCGCCACAAGCAGGGCGGTCGCGGCAAACAGGAGCGCAGCCGTCACCACCACGAGGGGCAGCGCCAGCGCGCCGCCGAGGCTGCGGCGGTAGAGCCCGGCCAGCGCCGCGCCGATCCTGGCCCCCGTGCCCGCCCCGGTCCCGGGCGCGCGGGCCAGCATGCGACTGGCCAGCACCGGGCAGAGCGTCAGCGCCACGACCGAGGAGATCCCGACCGCGATCGCGAGGGTGAAGCCGAATTCGCGGAACAGCCCCCCCGCCTGACCCGGCAGGAAGGACAGCGGCACGAAGACCGCCGCCAGCGTCGCGGTGGTGGTGACGACCGCGAAGAAGACCTGCTTGGCGCCCAGCACGGCGGCGGCGCGCGGCCCCATGCCCTCGGCCCGGCGGCGGACGATGTTTTCCAGCACCACGATGGCATCGTCGACCACCATGCCGGTGGCCAGAACCAGCGCCAGGAGCGTCAGGATGTTGACCGAGAAGCCCGCCAGATAGATCGCGGCCAGCGTACCGATCAGCGAGACCGGCATGGTCAGCGCCGGGATCAGCGTCGCCCGCAGATCGCGCAGGAACAGGAAGATCACCAGCACCACGATGGCGACGGCAAGCCCCAGCGTCTTCAGCACCTCGGCGATGGCGCCCTTGATGAAGACCGCATCGTCCGAGGTGACGAAGATCGAGATGTCCTCGGGCAGGCTGCGGTCGAGCTCGGCCACGGTGCGGCGCACCTCGCGCGAGATGTCGAGCGTGTTGCTGCCCGCCTGCCGGATCACCCCCATGCCGATCCCGGTCCGGCCATTGGCGCGCAGCACCGAAGTGTTGGGTTCGGGGCCGAGATCGACCCGCGCCACGTCGCGCAGGAACACATTGGGGGCGATGCGCAGATCCTCGAAGGCCTCGGCCGAGACGACCATGGCGGTGGTGCGCACGCTGAGGCTTTGCCGGCCGCCCTCGAGATCGCCCGCCGCGGCGTTGAAACCCGCATCCGACAGCGTCTCGGCCAGATCGGCCAGCGTCAGCCCGCGGCTGGCCAGCCGCGCCTGGTCGATATCGATCCGGAAGATCGGCGCCCGGTCGCCATAGACATGCACATCGGCCACGCCCGGCAGCGAGACCAGCCGGTCCTCGATCCGGTCCTCGACGATCTCGGTCAGCGCCTCGGCCGAGCGCCGCGACGAGGTCACCGCGACCCTAAGCACCGGCTGGGCATCGGCATCGGCCTTGACCACGCGCGGATCGTCGGCCTCATCGGGCAGCTCGCGCTGGATCCGGGCAACCGCATCGCGGGTATCGGTCGCGGCGACGTCGATATCGACATCCTCGGCGAATTCCAGCGTCACCCGGCTGCGCCCGAAGCGCGAATTCGACTCGATCGAGCGGATGCCCGAGACCCGGCCGACCGCGCCCTCGATCCGGCTGGTGATTTCCTGATCGATGGTCTCGGGCGCCGCCCCGGTGAAATAGGTGGTGACGGTGACGACCGGGCGGTCGACATTGGGAAGCTCGCGGATCTCGACCCCGAACAGGGCCGCGAGCCCCGCCAGCACGATCAGCGCGCTGAGCACCAGCGCCAGGATCGGACGCCGGACAAACAGCGACGTGCCGCCGGATTCGGCCTCGCGCAATGCTTCCTGCAGCATGGCCGCGCCTCCCTAGCCCGCATCCCGCGCCGGACGCGGCGGGGTCCGCCCCGCCTGCGGCCCGACGACGCGCAGTTCGGTGCCCTCGCGCAGCGTCTGCAGCCCCTCGACCACCACCGGCTCGCCGACCGCCAGATCGGCCTCGACCAGCACGCTGTCGGCATTGCGCTGACGGATCGCCACCGGCACCCGTGTCGCGCGGCCGTCGCGCACCGCCCAGACGAAAGCGCCCGCGCTCGACCATTGCACCGCCAGCGGATCGACCATGGGCAGCGGTTCGCCCTCGAAATTCAGCACCACCTCGAAGGACATGCCACCACGCAGAAGATCGTCGGCATTGTCGAGCTCGCCCTGCACCCGCAGGGTCCTGCTGGCCGGGTCGACGGCATTGTCGACGGCATGGACCCGCCCCTCCAGCAGCCGGCCCGGCATGCCCAGCGGCCGCGCGGTCAGGGCCAGCCCCTCAGTGACCTGGCCCACCACCCGTTCGGGTACGTGAAAATCGATCAGGATGCGGCTGCGGTCGGCAATGACGGCCAGCGCGTCCTGGCTCGAGACCCGGTCGCCGACATCGATGTCGAGCACCCCCGCCCAGCCCGCGAAAGGGGCGGAAACCGTGCGTTCGGAAAGATCGAATTCGGCCTGGCGCAGTTCCAGCTCGGCGGTCCGGAGCGCCAGATCGGCCTCGCGCCGCCGGACCTCGGTGACGGCACCGGTGGTTTCCAGCCGGGTGACGCGTTCAGCCTCGTCGCGGGCATCCTCGAGAACCAGCTGCGCGCGGTCGAGCGCGATCCGCTCGGCCTCGTCGTCGAGCTGCACGATCAGATCGCCCGCCGCCACCCGCTCGCCATCCCGGATACCGATCCCGACCACCTCGCCCGTGACCTTCGAGCGCAGCGTGACCGCGCGCAGTGCCCGGCCATCGCCGATGGCGGCCACCCGGTCCCGGATGCGGCCTTGCGCCACCTCCCCGACGGTGACGGCCACAGGCCCGCCGCGCGGCCCCGAGGGACCGGAGCCCACATCTGACCCGGCCGGCGCCAGCCCCAGCACGGCGCTGATCCCGATCCTGTCGAGGAGCGGGCGCGCCCCCGGAACGAAGGCGACCCAGAGCGCGAGCGTTCCGGCCAGAAGCAGGACGGAGAGACCGATTTGCCGTGCCATGCACCTTCCCGTTGGAGCGTTTTGCCCGCTTGGAGCGTTTTTCCGGTTAATCCGGCCACAATGTCTCTTAATTAGGAGGTGATGGCGAGAATAACAGGCGGCAATGGCGCGGTTTCATCCCCCGCGCCGAGCATTCCGCCCCGGTTCGGGTGCAATGGCAGGCCCGCGAAGGCCCGACTTCGTCGGCCTGTTGTCAAAGCTTGTCGTTGGGGGCCGTCTCTGCGACAGGCCGTCCCGCCCCCCGGCAAGGCCGCGAATTTTTCTTGCAGCGACTCGAGAAAAGCCCCATAGCACGGTGCGCGACGTTATCTCTATCGACCACTGTCTTCCCTTAAGCGGCTGTCAGTTCATCGATCGATACCTGACGAGCCGGGCCGCTGCACTTCCGCGAGCGGCATTACTTGAGGAGACACACGGGATGGCTACCGGCACCGTGAAATGGTTCAACACCACCAAAGGCTTCGGCTTCATCGCCCCGGACGGCGGCAAGAAAGACGTGTTCGTGCACATCTCTGCCGTCGAACGCTCGGGCCTGGCCGGCCTGCAGGACGGCCAGAAAGTGTCGTTCGAGATCGAAGCCGGCCGCGACGGCCGTGAATCGGCGACCAAACTGGCCGAAATCTGAGGCCCGACGGGCCGGACGCGCCCGCGGCGCAGACCGGCCCGAATGCCGTCACAGATATGAACACCCAGCCCTGCGGCAGCCGCCGCGGGGCTTTTTCGTTCAGATCATGGCCCAGTCGGTAAAGCGCCAGGTCGTCGGCGCGCTCGGCAGGCCCCGATCGTTCCTCGGCGTCGGCGCGCGGCGCTCGCTCTGCTCTTTCTCGCTCTTGCGGCTCATCCGGATCTCCTTTTCTGCCTTTCTGCTCGGCAGGGGGACAACGCGCCCCCGCGCGATCGTGTTTCCCGGGCGCGATCACAAGGCCTCACGATGGCGTCATGTCATCCCCGTCGCACCATCCTCGCCCCTTGGCGTCAACGAGCTGTCAATGCCCCGCGCCCGCTGCGGGCTGCCACCGGGCCGGGTACCGGGCGGCCCGGGCCCGCGGCGTTGACCGGTTTTCCCTCCCGGTGTAGGCCCGTGGCGACCGGCCGCTAGGAGCCGCAGACGGGGGGAGAACGGGATGGGACCGGAACGCAGCGCCGGAAGGCCAACCGGAAAACTGGCCGGAAAACTGGTTGGCGCATTTGCCGCGGCAACGGCCGCGATCTGGACCACGGGCGCGGCACTGGCGCAGGATTACACCTTCAAGCTGCACCATTTCCTGCCCGCGACCTCGCCCACCCAGACCGAGACGCTCGAACCCTGGGCGCGCGCGGTCGAGGCCCGCTCGGGCGGCCGGGTCAGGATCGAGATCTATCCCTCGATGACGCTGGGCGGACGCCCGCCCGAACTGGTGACCCAGGCCCGCGACGGGGTGGTCGACCTGATCTGGGTGGTGAACGGCTACACGCCGGGCCTGTTTCCCCGGACCGAGGTGATGGAGCTTCCGAATGTCTATGTGAACGATCCCGGCGCGGCCAATCTGGCGCTGGCAGATCTGTTCGAGACCGACCTCAAGCCCGACTACAAGGGGCTCGAGGTGATGTTCCTGCATGTGCATGCCGGCAACGGCATCGCCTTGCGCGGTCCCGAGATCCATGCCCCGGCCGATCTGGCGGGCAAGAAGATGCGGATCCCGTCGCGCACCGGCGCCTGGGTGCTCGAGGCGCTGGGCGCGGTGCCGGTGGCGATGCCGGTGCCCGAACTGCCGCAGGCACTGCAGAAGGGCGTGGTCGATGGCGCGCTGGTGCCGTTCGAGATCGTGCCCGCGCTGAAGCTGCAGGACCAGACCGACCGGCTGATCGAGGGCGACAGCCATACCCGCTTCGGCACCACCACCTTCCAGATGTCGATGAACAAGGCGCGCTGGGACAGCCTGCCGCCCGAGATCCAGGCCGCCTTCCGCGAGGCCTCGGGCCCGGAATGGCTGGCCGAGCTGGGCCGGATCTGGCGCGGCACCGAAGAAACCGGGGTCGCCATCACCACCGCCGCGGGGCGCAGCCATCAGGTCCTGAGCCCCGAGGAGACCGAGGCCTTCCGCACGGCGCTCGCCCCGGTCGTCGAGCGCTGGATCGAGGACGCGGAACGCCGCGGCATCGACGGCGCCGCGCTGGTCGCCCGCGCCCGCGCCGCGATCGCCGCCCACGAGAGCCGCTGATGGCCCGGCGCGCGCTGGCCGCCGCGGTCGCATTCTGGGCGATCCTCGGCGGGCTGGTGCTGGCGGGCGTGGTCGGGCTGAACCTGGCCTCGATCCTCGGCGGGATGGTCGGCCATCCGGTCCCGGGCGATTTCGAGCTGACCGAGATCGGCACCGCCATCGCCGTTTTCGCCTTCCTGCCCTGGTGCCAGCTGACCCGCGCCAATGTCACGGCCGATGTCTTCACCATGGGCGCGTCACCGATCTGGACCGCGCGGATGAGCCTTGCCGGGTCGCTGGCCGCCCTTGCCGTGGCCGGGATCCTGTTCTGGCGCATGAGCCTCGGGCTCGCCGATCAGCACGCCTATGGCTATACCAGCGCGATCCTGCAGATCCCGCTCTGGCCCTGCTTCGTGCCGGTGCTGGTCTCGCTGGCGCTGTTGGCGCTGGCAGCCGCCGCGACCTTGGCCGAGGATGCCACCGCGGCGCGCGGGAGGGGCAATGCCTGATCCGATGATGCTGGGCCTGATCGGGCTTGGCGCGCTGGTCCTCCTGATCGCGGGGCGGATGCCCATCGCCTATGCGATGATCCTGGTCGGTGGCGGCGGCATCGCCGCGCTGAACAGCCCGGCGCTGCTTCTGAACCAGCTCAAGACGCTGGCCTGGGGCCAGTTCTCGATCTACGACCTGTCGGTGGTGCCGCTCTTCGTGCTGATGGGGGCGCTGGCGGGCCATGCCGGGCTGTCGGCGGCGCTGTTCCGGGCGGGTGCGGCCTGGCTCGGCTGGATGCGCGGGGGAACCGCGATGGCCGCCATCGCCGCCTGCGCGGGCTTCGGCGCGGTCTGCGGCTCGTCGCTCGCCACCGCCTCGACCATGGGCAAGGTCGCCCTGCCCGAGCTGCGGCGCCAGAACTATTCGGGCGCGCTGGCCACCGGCACGCTGGCGGCGGGCGGCACGCTCGGCATCCTGATCCCGCCCTCGGTGGTGCTGATCCTCTACGCGATCCTGGTCGAGGCCAATGTGGTCACCATGTTCATGGCCGCGCTCTTGCCGGCGGCGCTTGCGGTGCTGCTGTTCCTTCTGACCATCGCGGGCTATGTCGCGCTGCGGCCCGGCGCCGGGCCCGCCCATGCCCCGGCCGGACAGGCCGAGTTCCGCGCCGCGACCATGGGCGTGCTGCCGGTGCTGGGCATCTTCGCGCTGGTGCTCGGCGGCATCTATCTGGGGCTTTACAACCCGACGCCGGGCGCCGCCGTGGGCGTCGCGCTGGTCTGGGCCTATGGCACGCTGCGCGGGCGGCTCGGCCTCGGCGCCCTGCGCGCCTCGGTGCTGGAGACCGCCGCGACCTCTGGCATGATCTACCTGATCCTGCTGGGCGCCGAGCTGATGAAGATCTTCATGTCCCGTGCGGGCCTGCCCCAGGCGGGTGCCGAGTGGATCGCGGGCGCCGGGCTTGCACCGCTCGCGGTGCTGGTCCTGCTTCTGGCCGCGCTGATCGTGCTGGGCTGCCTGATGGACAGCCTGTCGATGATCCTTCTGGTGATCCCGTTCTTCTGGCCGGTGCTGGTCGAGGTCAATGGCGGGCTGTACCAGATGGCCGAGGGCTCGGGCTTCGGCATGGGCACCGAGGAGCTTAAGATCTGGTTCGGCATCCTCGCCCTCATCGTCGTCGAGCTGGGTCTGATCACCCCGCCGGTCGGCATGAATGTCTTCGTGATCTCGTCCCTGGCCCGCGACGTGTCGATGGCCGAGACCTTCCGGGGCGTGCTGCCCTTCTTCCTGGCCGAGCTTTTCCGCGTCGGCCTGCTGCTGGCCTTTCCGGCGCTGGTGCTGTGGCTTCCGCGCGTGCTCGGCGGCTGAGCGGTCCCGTCCGGCGTCCCTCGGCCCCCGAAAGACGAAGCGGATCTGCATCGCCGGCATCCCGGCCCGGTCCACGGGCGGGACCGGATGGCCGAGGATCACCGGCAGGCCGCCGCCGAAAGGCGACCGACGATCAGCTTTTAAGCCGCCGAACCGGCAAGACAAGCACCGAGGGAGCGAGCCGGGCGGAACGCTCTGCCCTGTCACGGCCACCCGGGGATTGGGGTCCTCTATTCGGCGGGTTGCAGTCCCGGCGCACGCCCGGCGGATGGCAGCGTCGTCGCCGGAAGCGGATCGGCGGAGCAATCCGGACAGGGCACGGCCGCCGCGACGGCCGCCGCTTGGGGAAGCGGACCGGCAGGCGCCGTCACCGGATCGACCACGGGCAGCGGCACCCGGCGACGGTCGCGCCGCGCGGCCTGGCCCAGCATTGCCGCGACCAGCATCGCGGCCACCCCCAGCGGCGGCAGCAGCCAGGGCAAAAGCGCCATATCGGGATAGCCCGCCAACAGCACCTGGAACAGCAGCGAGACCGCCGTGCCGAAGGAGAAGACCAGAAGCCCGTGCTGACCCATCAGCCGCAACGGCGCCGCCACCCGGCTGCCCGCGAGCCGGACGACTACAGGCAGGCAGGACAGAACATAAAACAGCGCCAGCACATGCAGCATCCGCGGCAGCGAGACATAGGTCTTGTCGAAACCGACCACATGGAAGGGCAGCCCCGCCTCGCCCGCCTGCCGCATCAGCGCATGCAAGGGCTGGCCCAGCGCGGGGATCTGCGCCCAGAGGAAGACGAAGCCGAGAAAGGCCAGGGCCGACCAGAACAGCCAGCGACGCCGCGCCACGAAGCGTTCGCCCCGGCGCATGTGAATGCCGGTCAGAATCCCCAGCACGAAGATGATCTGCCACGAGAGCGGGTTGAAGAACCAGCCGCCCGGATTGGGATAGTTCGGCAGATCGATCCGGCCCATCCCGGCAACGAACCAGATCGCGACCGAGACCGCGACCATCAGCAGAGGGGCCCGCATCCCGACGAAGATCGCCACCGGCGCGAACAGCAGCAGCACCGAATAGGCAGGCAGGATGTTCACATAGCCGAACTGGTGGGTCAGGAGCGGAATGCCGATCAGCGCCTGGGCGGTATTCTCGAACACCTGGCGCAGGTTGATCCTGGTCAGCAGCTCGGGCACGTCCAGCGCCATCGCGCCCCAGGCGAAGATCGCGATGGCCCAGGCGCTCAGCAGGACATGGACGATGTAAAGCGTCCAGGACCGGCTCCAGATCGGGCGGATCGCGGCCCAGAGCCCGTTCAGCCGGATCTGCGGCGCGGCGAAGCGACCGGAATAGGCCAGCCCCGCGGCAATGCCCGACATCACGAAAAAGGCCTCGGCCGCATCGGAAAAGCCGAAATTGCGGATCGTCCAGTTCTCGTAGGGATTGCCGGGCACATGGTCGATGAAGATCATCACCAGGGCCAGGCCGCGGAACGCGTCGATCCGGGGGTCGCGCGGACGCTTGCCGGGAAGGGAAACCGGGTCAGGCCGCGACATCGACCGCCTCCTTCCTGGCGTCTTCGGCCATCCAGCGCCGGACCAGATCGCGATAGGCCCGGATCACCGGAGCGGCTTCGGCTTCCTGGGGAACGGCGAACAGGCTGTGGGTCAGCGGCCGCGAGGTCCAGGCGATCAGCAGCGGCGCGATCAGCATCGGCAGACAGACCGGCAGCAGCCAGACCGTCAGGTCGGGCGCGATCCGGGTGACGAGCGCCAGCGCCGCCGCCCCGGTCAGGGTGATCCAGAGCCCGGCGCGCAGCCCCTGCAACAGCGTCAGCTTGCCTTCGCCGCGCTGGTTCGCAGGCCAGCCGCCATCCCGGCCCGACAGCACCTGCAGCACGGCGCGCGACTGATACATCAGCATCAGCGGCGCCAGCAGCGAGGTCAGCAGGATCTCGGCCAGGACCGAGGCCGCGGCCCGCTTGCCGCCGCCGAAGCCCTCTGCGCGGCGCGACAGCACCGCTCCGAGAAGGATCGACAGCTTGGGCAGAAGCAGCAGGCCGCAGATGCCGATCAGAAGGGTGATGATCTCTTTCGTGCGGTCCGACGGGAAGACCGGGAAAAGCTGGTAGGGCTCGGGGAAATAGTCGGGCGCGGGCGCGAAGACGGTGGCCAGCAGCGAGGCGATCAGGAAGGCGCCCCACAAAAGCGACACCAGATAGGCGAAGATGCCCTGCAAAAAGACGAAGCGGCTCCAGCCCGCGAGCCCCGGCGCCAGCACCAGCCGGATGTGCTGAAGGTTGCCCTGGCACCAGCGGCGGTCGCGCTTGGCATGGGCAAGGATGTTGTCCGGCCCCTCCTCGAACGAGCCCTCGATGGTCTCGTCGAGCTTCACGCGCCATCCGGCCCGCGCCAGAAGCGCGGCCTCGACATAGTCATGGCTGAGGATATGGCCGCCAAAGGGGGGCTTGCCCCCCAGCGCGGGCAGGCCGCAGCTTTCGGCGAAAGCCCGCACCCGCACCATGGCGTTATGGCCCCAGAACGGGCCGGTATTGCCCTGCAGGCGCGCCAGTCCGCGCGCGAAGACCGGCGAGTGGAAGCTGGCCGAGAACTGCATCGCCCGGCCGAAAAGCGAGCCCGCGCCGATGATCTTGGGCAGCGTCTGCAACAGCCCCAGCCGGGGATCGGCCTGCATCCGCGCGATCATCCGGCGGATGGTCACGCCCTCCATCAGGCTGTCGGCATCGAGGATCAGCGCGAATTCATAGGCGCCGCCCGAGCTCTGGATGAAATCCTCGATATTGCCCGCCTTGCGGCCGCGATTGTCGGTGCGGCGGCGATAGAAGATGCGCCCTGCCCCGCCGGTCTCGGCCAGCAGCCGGGCGAAGACGTCGCGTTCGCGCGCCGCATTGGCCGGGTCGCGGGTATCGGACAGCACCGCAATGTCGCAACGAAGCCCCGCCGCCTGGATCGATACGTCCATCGCGGCGATCCGGGCGAAGGTCGTCACCGGGTCCTCGTTGCAGATCGGCACCAGCACCACGGTCGGCTGATGCGGCAGCTTCAGCTGCGGCTCGGGCGCCCGGCGCAGATGGCCGAGCAGCCCCAGAAATGCCCCGGCCGCACCCCAGGCGAGCCAGGCCGTGGTGATGAAGATCAGGGTGGTTCGGGCCATGTCCCAAGGGTCGACGCCATCCTGCGCAGAGGCCTCGGCCAGAAGGGACGCGGCGACGGACGCCGCCGCGAGCGAAAAACCGATCGCGAGGCCGCGCAGCAGACGGGTCCGGAAACCGGACGCAAGGATGCGGGACATCTGGTTTGCCGTCAGCCCAGTTGAAGCGGTCGCATCAGGCGGGCCAGCCAGACCGGCAGGCGCAGCTCGCGCCGCGCCTCCAGCACCTGCTGGGGCATGTCCATGGGAGCGACCGGAGGAGCCCAATGCGGGCCTTCTACCGCAATCGCGTTCTGCGCATCGAAGGTGGTATCTGCACTCATTCGTTGATCCATTGGTAGAGCCAGGTTTCGGTCAGGTTTTGCCCGTACCCCGTAATTTCGGCCTTGAGTTCGACCAGAGCGCCCGTATCGGCGGTTATGTCGACGACAAGGCGCCATGTATTCGTATCCGGGATACGGCTGAACACGGGTTTCTCCATCCGGCCCGTGCTTGCGTACACCTCGGCAGTAACGTCCGCATCGTCCGGAAGTTCCCCGAGAGTGCCGCCTTCGAAATCGACCACGAATTTTCGCAGTCCCGGGCTTCCGGCGGCGCCGGCGACACCGCCCCGCCCGACCAGCGTGCGCACCACATGGGCGCGCGTCCCGACCGCACCGGGGGGATTGGTGCCCCAGTGCAGACGGTAATCGTATTCCATCGCATCGCCCTTGCGCGCCCGTTGCTCGGGCACCCAGAAGGCGACGATATTGTCATTGGCCTCCAGATCCGACGGGATCTCGACCAGCCGCACCGTGCCGCGGCCCCAGTTGCCGACCGGCTCGACCATCAGCGAGGGACGGCGTTCGTAATGCGCCCCCGCATCGAGATAGTCGTCGAAGCTTCGATTGCGCTGGATCAAGCCGAAGCTGACCGGGTCCTGCGCCGCCAGATAGGAGCTGGCCAGCCGCGGCGGGTTGTTCAGCGGACGCACGCAGGTCTCGCCATCCCGGGTGTTCATGATCAGCATCTCGCTGTCATGCACGCTGTGGCGGAAATCGTCGAAATCGCCGCGATCGTTATCGCCCAGCAGGAACATCGAGGTCAGCGGCGCGATGCCCAGCTGATCGACATTCTCGCGCATAAACAGCCGCGCGGTCACGTCCATGACGGTGTTCACCCCCGGCGTGACGATGAAGCGGTAGGCGCCGGTCAGCGACTGGCTGTCGAGCGCGGCATAGATCGTCATCGACGTCGCGCCGGGCGCCGGACGTTCCAGCCAGAAGGCGCTGAAGCGGGGGAATTCCTCGGTCTTGCCCGAGGCGGTGTTGACCGCAAGCCCGCGTGCGCTGAGCCCGTAGACATTTCCCTGCCCGAGCGCCCGGAAATAGCTCGCGCCCTGGAACACGACGACCTCGTCGAAGGTGTCGGCACGGTTGAAGGGCGCATGCAGGCGGAAGCCCGCGACGCCCGGCATCTCGAAATCGGCCGGGACCAGGTCGGCGGCCTTGCCGTCATACTCGAAATCGGCGGCCGAGAAATGCATCGGCTCGGCGAGGCCGTCGACCAGTTCGTAGATCTCGACCGGCTCCTTGTAGAGCCAGCCCGGATGGAAGGCCTGCAGACGGAAGAATGTGCCCTCATCGGCCCAGCGCGAATGATCGGGCCGGAAGCGGATCGCGCGATAGGCGTCGTAATCGAGCCCCGAAAGCGGCCCGTCGGGCAGTGCGGCGGCCTTGTAAGGCTCTTTCGAGAGCGCCTGCATCCGGTCGCTCAGCACGTCGAAGGAGAACGGAACCGGCTCGGGCGCCGGTTCGGGAACGGCTTCGGGCGCGACCTCGGGCGCCGGTGCGGAGGGTTCGGCCTCGGGCGCGGCATCCTGCGCCGCGGCATGTCCGGGCAGGCCCAGCGCCGCGACCGCGGCAGAGCCAGCAAGCGCCGCAAGCAGGCGGCGACGGGACGGACAGGATTCTCCGGTAAGCACCGAAGAACTGGAACTGTCTGGAAACATTAATGGACCCCTTAACCAAGGTTCGTCGTTCTTGATTGCCACCAGACTCTCCGTTTGTCCCGACCCCATGCACCCTGCAGGCGCAGCATGGCAGAAACACGCCGGAAAAACCCGATGCTTGCGCAGAAACTGGAGCATCTGCCAACGGCGGCAATTCCTCCGCATGACCGCAGGCAGGTTTCCGGCCACCGTCATACACCGGATGCGCAGAACTCTGCCATAGCGGGAGAATAATAGGCAAACAATTGCCGAGTTCAATGCGCCGCAGCGCCGCTGAAACGCGGCATGGAGCCGCCTTGCCCGGGGCCCCGGCCCGCCACTTTTGCGGCATCGGGCGACGTCCGGCCTCAGGGGCTCAGGGGGCGGGCGCGACCGGACCCGCGGCCGCGATCTGGCGCAGGAGCTCGGCCTGGAGGGCGGGCGCATAGCCGCGGCTTCGGACGAAGGCCGCCGCCCCGGCACCGAGCGCATCGCCGAGCGCATCCGCCGCCGCAAGCCCGCCCGGCGCGGTCCATGCGGCAAGCCCGGTCAGGCCCGCCTGCGCCTCGGGCGGCGCGCTCCGGTTGCGGGCTGCGGCAAGACCGACCAGAAGCCGCTCGACCCGCGACCCCGACGGATCGAGCGGGCGCACCGCCTCCCGCGCGGCGACCGCATCCGCCCCCATCAGCGCATGGAGGGCCGGCGCGACATGGAACCAGCCCGGCGGGTCCGGTTCGAGCCGCAGCGCCTGCGCCACCAGCGCCAGCCCCTCGTCCCAGCGCCCCTCGAAGGCGGCAATGCGGGACCCGATCAGCGCGAGGCTTGGCGGGTGGTGCGGATAAAGCTCGAGCAGCCGTGCCGCGTGGAAGCGGAAGCTCTCCGGATCGCGGGCCGGCCCCTCGATCGCCAGCATGGCCGCGGCCTGCAGCGTCATCAGGCCTTTCGGGGCAAGCCGCAGCGCCTGTGCGCTGGCCCGCGCCGCATCGGACCAGGCCGCGGCAACCGCATCAGTGCCAGACCTGAGATTGCGCCCGAACCGGGCCTCGTCGAGACGCACCAGCGCCAGCGCCGCCCAGGCCTCGCCAAGGCCGGGATGCCCCTCGACGAGCCGGCCGAGGCACAGGCCCAGTTCGGCATGGGCCGGTGCCGCCGGCGTGGCCAGATAGCGGTGAATCCCCATCAGGCAGGACAGCTCCGGCAGACCGCCCGCGCCCTGGCGAGGCGGTGGCGGCCCGATCTGATCGGGCCCCATGCGATGCGCCGCCCCGAGCCGCCGGAGGATATGGCCGACCGCGTCACGTTCGACGGCCCGGACCGCCTCGGCGCTGTCGCCAACGCGCTGGAAGGTGGTCCAGACCGTGCGCCGCTCGGGAAAGGAAATGAGCTCGAGCTGGGCCAGCAGGGCCTGGCTGCGCCACATCAGACGCCCCCTGAGCAGGTAATCGGCGGTTTCCGCCGCCCGCGCGGCATCTGACGGGGCACTGACCGCGATCCAGGGACGGGTGGCAAGATCGGTGGCGATCTCGGCAGCGAGACCGAAGGCAAGATCCTCCAGCCCGGCCAGCCGCCCCTCGGCCCGCAGCGGCAGCACCGCCACCCGCAGCACCTGATAGGGAGCCTCTTCGACGGGCCGCGCGGCGGCCGCGATGATCTCGTCCCGGTCGTGCCGGAGATGCGCCTGCCAGAGGACCGGCAGGATCAGCAGCAGCACAAGCCCCGCAAGAAGCGCCACGCGCCACCAACCGGGCGACGGCGGCGGTCCCGCCTCGCCGGGACCGGGGCGCAGGGTCGCACGGCAGCTGCCATCGGGGATT
Source organism: Rhodovulum sulfidophilum DSM 1374 (assembly GCF_001633165.1). Classification (NCBI taxonomy): domain Bacteria; kingdom Pseudomonadati; phylum Pseudomonadota; class Alphaproteobacteria; order Rhodobacterales; family Paracoccaceae; genus Rhodovulum; species Rhodovulum sulfidophilum. Next base: position 3,506,271 of record NZ_CP015418.1, read on the forward strand.
TCGATCACCGGCAGTTCGGGATCGGCCAGCGCGTAGAACCGGGCCAACGCCTCGCGCAGCCGGCCGATCTCGCTTCGCACGACACCGGCGCGGCCGGTTTCAAGACGTGGATCGCGATCGAAGACCTCGACCGCGATGGCATGCGGCTTGATTTCATCGCCATGGCCGGAGAGCTCGCGGTCGACGAGATATTCCAGCAGCCGGGCGCGGCGGGGGCTGCGCCCCAGCACCCCGGCGGCACGGATCGCGGCAACCGCTTCGAGCACCGCTTCATGGCGCAGGGGCACCACGGCGCCGCCGTTCGGGGAACGGTGTGTCATGGCTGGCGATCCGGGGTAGCAGGGGAAAGAAACGTCACGGCAACTCGTCCAACAAACGAGGCGCACCCAAACGGCGCCCCGGCTCGACCTGCGGGCGCGGGGATGTCGGCGCCGGACGAACCGGGGGAAGATAAGCACAAGATCGTTTCGCGACAAAGCCGCGAGCTGCCGCACGCGCGGGATGAGCGGAACAAGGCGCAAAGCGCGGGACCCAATCGGCATCCAACGGCCGAAACGCGTGCCTCCCGATGCGGCAGGATCGTTGATGGGCGCTAAGCGACGGGCATGGATGGCCCCGCCCATGGGCAGGAGACGCCGGATAACAACAAGCCCCGGAGAACCGTCGCGACCAGCTCGCGCAGCATGTCGGACAACAGCTTGAAACCGGCGAAACCCGCTTTCGGCCCCGGCGATCAATTCAGGGCCGCTGTATGAACGACCACCCGATCCATCCGGCCCCGGGCATTGTCTCATCGCTATCGACACCTGAAATGACGCGCCGGGCGCCGCCGACAGGCCCCGAGACGCGCACCGAAAACGGGTCGGGAATGCCGACCTTGCCGGGACTGCCCGGACATATAATGCCGGTTTCGCCTCATCTCCCGGTCCCCGAGGAACGATCTGCCCCGAGCGGGGTTTATCTGCCGGGCGACGCGATGCGCTGCCGGGACATGGGAGCGCGCGGCATGGACGATCAAAATCCCCGGAGTCTTCTCGTGGAGGACGATGGTCTGATCCGAATGGATCTTGCCATAATGCTCGAAGAAATGGGCTACAGCCTGACCGAGGCGTCCAGCGCGGATCAGGCCCTCGAGCTGTTGAACGAAAGCACCGGGTTCGAGCTGCTGGTCACAGATATCGACATGCCCGGCGCGATGAATGGCCTCGCGCTTGCAGTCGCGGTTCGCGACCGCCTGCCCCAGTGCCAAATCCTCATCGTTTCGGGCGGCCGACCTCCCCGGCCCGATGAGATGCCGACGGGCAGCCGTTTCCTCCCGAAGCCCGTGACCTCCTCCGCTCTGGAGGAGACGATCCGCGCCCTCAATGCGGCGTGAGAGGCTCCGACCCTATCGCGACGCTCCGTCCTGACAGACGCTGACCTCGACATTGAGCGCCAGCAGGTCTGACGGCCTTCCGTGGAAGCTGCCGCTGACCGGCGAGACTTGTGCGATACGTCGGGCAACGGCAACCGGGATCAGGTTGGCCGAGCCCATGGCGCGATTGGTGGGGTCGAAGGCAACCCACCCCGCGCCGGGGACGAAGATCTCGACCCAGGCATGGGTGGAGCCGGTCGCCGCCGCCCCGGTCCTGTCGCCGTCCGGATCGAAGAGATAGCCCGAGACCAGCCGCGCCCCGAAACCAAGCGTGCGGACGGCTTCGGCCAGCAGGACCGCGAAATCGCGGCAGGAGCCCCAGCCCCGGTCCAGCGTCTCCAGCGGTCCCTGCGTGCCCTCCGTCTCGCGGCTCTGGTAGGAAATCAAGGCCGTGATGCCGTTGCTGACATCCTTCAGCAGCGAAAGCGTATCCGTCGGCCGCGACATGACAAAGCGCTCGACCCATTTCGACAGCCGCCCCGTATCGTCGGCATATTGCGGCATGGCCAGGGCGCCGAGATCGGTCCAGTCATCGGGGGAATATGCGAACGGATACGAGGCCGCGGCGGCGGCGATCGGGAAGACCGGCCAGACCGGGGCGCGCAATTCAAGACGCGTGCGGGCGCGGATCGACAGCATCGTCGTGGTGCGGTCGAACTGCGCCGTCGCGACCGCATTGCCGGCCACGTCGTTCGACCAGTCGATGCGGGCCTCGGGCGTGATCTCGAGCTCGAAGGATGTCAGGCTGAGATCCCGGGTCTCGCGCGGACGCAGCATCAGCCGGTGCGCCCCGAGCGGGACCTCGGTCCGGTAACGATAATCGGTCGCGTGCAGGATCGTGACGGATGGCATCGGCAAGCCCTAGGACGACCGTCCGCCAGAGCGGCGCTGGCCCTGTCCGCCGCCCCCGGCAACGGAGGATCGCCAGGCGACCGATCCCTTGCAACGGGAACATATCCGCTCGCCGAACCCTTCGCTCCAGAAGCTCGACCTGCATCTCAGGCAGACCCGCGAGGCGGCAATGTCGGCCGTTGCCCTGACCGTCCCGAATTCGATGTCGGCAGACTTGATCGTCATTTCCGCTCCTCACGTTTTCTCAATCGTTCCATGTCACCAAGGGCGCGTTTGATAAGCATCTGAACGCGTTCATCTCCGGCCTCGGGCGTCGTCGCATAACGGTCGAGAAGAAAGCGCCACTTCTCCATGACCTCGACCCAGCTCCGCGCGGGCTCCGCCAGCATCCGGTCTTCGAGATCTTCAAGATGCGGTTGCCGCGAGGGCCCGGAATCCGGCTCGGTATTCACGGGGCGCCGCCGCATCTCGGCATCATGCTGGCCCGCGGCAGACCTGTGGCCGTCGAGATCGATCGGGGTATCGATCATCGCGGATGCCCTCCGGGTCCGGCGTGACGGGCCGTAGGCCGGAGGGGGCGCCACCTGCCCGCCGGGGCCGTCATTTCCCGATGCCGGCATGCCTGCCCTCGGCGCCCGGGCCGGTATTGCCTGCCTCCCGGGCAGGACGGCGCCCGTCTGCTCCGGCATGCCGTCGGTCCGGCTGGCGCGCGTAGAGATCGCGCAGGTCAGCCTCGGCCACACCATCCGCCTGCATGACGAGACGGATCATCGGGTCGGCCAGCATTTCCTCGAGAAAGAAGTCGATCAGGGCCTTGCCGGTCAGCTTGTCCTTCGCAACCGCATGCTCGAGTTCGGCAAGCGGCACGGTGAGCGTCCGGCTGAGCCCGGGATGCGAGGCGCGCGGATGCAGCCGGACGAGCACCGACGAGGTCCAGCTTGCCGGTTCGATCCGGTCGACGGGCTGGGACAGCTCGGTCTCGATCTCGTATTCTCCCTCCGGAAGCGTTTCGTTGAAGCTCGGAAGCCGGAACGGCCGAAGGAAGGCGGCGGTCGTCTTGATCGAAGTGGTCATCTCGGTTCTCCAGGACGATTGGTGACGTGGGATGCCATGACGAGAACGCCGCCAGAGCGGTCGGGCTTGCGACCCGGCGACGAAGGAACACATCCGCCCCGCGACGGGACGCTACCGGCTAAACGCGAAAAACAGGCACCGCCTCGGTCGGGTCAGCTTCCGCGTCCCAGGTCCAGACGTCGAATTGGGTCAGGATACTTGGCCCGAAGGTCTGGGTCAGAGGCACATCGGCCGCATCCCGGCCGCGCGCGATCAGGATGCGCCCCATGCGCCTTGTGTTGTTTCGCGGATCGAAGACCCACCAGCGGCCACCCAGATAGACCTCCATCCAGGCCGCGAAATCGCCGGGCGGATGGGGCTCGGGCTGGCCGATATCGCTCAGATAGCCGGTGCAGTAGCGGGCCGGGATGTTCATGCACCGGCAGAGCGCGATCGCGAGATGGGCGAAGTCCCGACAGACCCCTTGCCGTCCGGCCAGGGTTTCGGACGCCGTGCGCGTCGCGCTGGCCTGCATGTAATCGAACGAGACCGAAGAATGCACGAAATCGCAGATCGCCTGCACCCGCGCCCAACCCGGCGGTGTATGCTCGAACAGGCGCCAGGCCTCTTCCGACAGAAGATCTGTATCGCAGTAGCGACTGCCAAGAAGATAGACCAGCATATCGAAGGGCAGATCCTGGACGGCCTGTTGCGGCACGTCGGGCGCGACCGGATCGGGCAGACCGCAATCGCGGAAAATACCGTCGGTGGACAAGGTGAACTCGCCGGCCGGCGCCACCATCCGCGTGCACCAGTTTCCGAACCCGTCGCGATAGCTTTCCAGCGGCACGCTGGGGGAGGTCACGAGATAGTCGGCACGCTCGAGATCGCCGAAGCGCGAGTAATGCACGTTCAGCATGGCGATGAGTGGGGTCGGCTGTGTCAGCCGGTACTTCAGGCGGCAGCCGATCCGCATCCGGATGCCCGGCGGGTCGCCATGGCCTGCGCCTGTCGCTCTATCGTCCAAGAACGCACTCCCCGCCCGAGAGTTGGAAACTGCGGTCGCAGCGCCAACTGTTTCCGGAGCGATCGAGATGCGCGTTTGCAGGCAGGTCGATCGCAACGCAGGCATTGCCCACCGGCTCGAAGCCCCGCTCGCATCGCCACCCCGGTCCATAGACATCCTGATCCAGAAAGGCGTTCTTGGGAAGTGCCACGGGATCGCATCGGCCCTCGTTCGCGAAGAACCCCCGCTCGCAAGCCCATTCGTCGCCGTAATCGGCATTGGTAAGATAGCCGTTCTCGGGAACCGCAATCGGCACGCAGGCGCCGGAGCTGACCGTGAAGCCGCGGTCGCAAACCCAACCGGAGCCTGACCTGTCATCCGTGAGATAGGCATGTTCCGGCAGGACGATGGGAACGCAGGCCTTGCGATCCTGCCGGTAGCCGCGGTTGCACTGCCAGTCGTAGCCCGAGGCTCTCAGGAAGGCGTTTTCGGGCACCGGGATCTGTCCGCAGGATGTGTCTCCGACTTCTTCATAGCCGCGAAGGCATCCCCAGCCCGGGCCATATGACCGCCCGTTCGGATAAGCATTCTGCGGAAGCTCGATGGCAACGCATTCTGCGCCGGCCACACGGTATCCGGGGGTGCAATCCCAGCCGCCGTCATAGTTCCGGGCGACGGCATTCTCGGGCACCGTTCCGGTGCCGTCCTGCGCAAGGGCCGGAAATGCCAGCGAGGCGACCATGCCCACCGCAAGGATCACCGCCATCCAGGGGCTCGTCCCCGGGATCCGTAGCCCGGCAGTCGCGATGAAACCGTTCATGCGTTTTCCCCCGTGACGTCCGGGCGCCGGGGCGAGGCTGCAACGCCAGGCGCGGCCGGGCAGGCCCGCGCGAGGTCCCGGTCCGACGCAGGGACGCCGGACAGGGCCGCCCGGCCGGCCCGGGTGAAGCCGCCGGTGGCGAGGATCGCCGCAGCGATCACAGCGCCATAGATGCCGGGTTCGAGCCATTCGAGCATGCCCATCGAGATATCCTCCTGCGGAGAAAGCGCCGCCTCGCTGTGAAAGCCTGTCCGGGTCGCAGTCCGCTGCCGGCACAGCGCGGTCTCTGTCATATGGCCAAGGGCCCGCGGTTACGCAGCCAGTCGATCCGAACGGCCTGCCGAGCGCTGACGCGTCCGGCGTTTCTGCGGAGTTTTCGGCGCAGCCTTCATCGCCTCCCAGGGACGGCCACCGGCAATCTCGACACGGGTGCCAAGCACCTTCTCGATGGCCTTGAGTTCCGCCACTTCATCGGCGGCGCAGAAGGCAATCGCGCGGCCGCTATGGCCTGCCCGGGCCGTCCGCCCGATCCGGTGCACGTAGTTCTCGGGCACGTTCGGCAGGTCGTAATTGTAGACATGCCCCACATCCGGGATGTCGATCCCGCGGGCCGCGACATCCGTCGCGACCAGCACACGCACCGATCCCGCCTTGAAGGCCGCGATGGCCCGGTCCCGTTGCCCCTGGCTCTTGTTGCCGTGGATCGAGGTCGCCGCGAACCCCGCCTTATCGAGATGCTTCATCAACCGCTCGGCCCCATGCTTGGTGCGCGAAAAGACCAGCGCCCGGTCGTCGCGATGCCCGCGCAGCAATTCGATCAGCAGATCCTGCTTCCGCTCCTTGGCGACGAAATGCACCGAATGGCTGACCTTGTCGGCGACCTTGCCCGGCGGCGAGACCTCGACACGGACGGGCTTGTCCAGATAGTCGCGGGACAATTCCGCCATCGCCTTCGGCATCGTGGCCGAGAACATCATGGTCTGCCTGTCCTTGCTCAGCTTCGGCGCGATGCGGCGCAGCGCATGGATGAAGCCGATATCGAGCATCTGGTCGGCCTCGTCGAGAACCAGAAACCGTGTCCGGCCAAGATCGATGGCCCGGCGATCCATCAGGTCGATCAACCGGCCCGGCGTCGCGACGAGGATATCGGTGCCGCGCGCAAGCTTCTCGGCCTGCACGTTGATCGACTTGCCGCCGACGACAAGCGTGATGCGCAGATCGGCCGTCATGCCCTGAAGGCTCTGGACGATCTGGCCTGCCAGTTCCCGCGTGGGCGCAAGCACCAATCCGCGGGCCGAATGCGGCGCGGGACGCTCCTGCTGTTTCGACAGCGCCACGATCAGCGGGATGCCGAAGGCGGCAGTCTTGCCGGTCCCGGTCTGGGCGATCCCCAAAATGTCGTGGCCCTGCAGCGCCTGCGGGATGGCCTTTTCCTGAATGGGGGTCGGTTTGGTCAGCCCCAGCGCGCCGAGCCGCGAGACCATGCGGGCATTGAGCCCGAGTTCGGTGAACGTCATGTCAATCCTTGGCCGGACCTTGCGTCCGGCGTCACCGACACGCGCCAATGCGTGGTCGGTCGGGGTGCACCCGGGGCGAACACTCCGACACCGCATTGTGCCCGGAGCCGCCTTGGGCGGCGTCCCCCCTTCGTGATATGGGAAAACGATGCGTCACGGCCGGGGGCGGGAGCAATCCCGCCTGCTCACGCGGCAGAGCGATAACGCAATTCAGATATGGGGAGCCGTCGATGGCATTTCAATGTCGCCCCGCCCCGAACGGCAGCCTAGGGACAAATTTCGCGATATGGCGCAACACCCCTTGTATGTCTCGACCGGAAGGCGCATGTTGGTCAGGTAATCGTTGTTCGCTTCGAACCTCTGCTTCCGTTCATCCGGCTTTCAGTTGATCGATTCAGTCTGACTTTGCCGGGCTGCCGCATCCTGCGGGCAGCACATGAACAGGAGACTACGGATATGGCCAATGGCACCGTGAAATTTTTCAATACCCAAAAAGGCTTCGGCTTCATCGAAACCGAGACCGGCGGCAAGGACGTCTTCGTCCACATCTCTGCGGTCGAACGCGCCGGCCTGACCGGCCTGTCGGACGCCCAGAAGGTGACCTTCGACGTGGAAACCGGCCGCGATGGTCGCGAAAGCGCGACCAACCTCGCCCTGGCGTGAACGAACCTGGACGTTGGGCGCACCATGCGCCCAACGTTCGCCCAGGCTGCACAGGCCCTGAACCGGTCGGGGCTGTGGACGCGCCCACCTGAGCGGCGTTAACAGCAAGTGGAAGCACAGGCATGACCGGCGCGCCTTGGTGGCCCCGTCCTGCCCCTGCTCCGCCCCGGCTGTCTCAGCCATGCCATTCAAGCCCGGCGCATGATATGCCGGTCTGCCAAAGCCCTGCTCGACGCCACCGAAGCGGATGCTTCCTGTCCTTATGCTCCCGCATGCCGGTCGTGGCCGCTCGCTTCGCGGTCACATCTGACGGCATGGCCCTCGCAGCCCTATCGACGACGCAGGATTGACGGGGCAAATCGCCTTCAACATGTTGCGGTCAGGCGGTTTCTTAGGCCTGAGGCATATCCCGGCCGATATGTTCGCCGCGACTACCCTCTGGCTGTCGACCTTCACCGTCCCGGCGGCATTCTCGTCGGCGCGTCGTTCAGCCTCGACCCGATCCGGATCACGGCGACATTCACACTGAATTTCACCCTCCGGTCCCGCAATACGCGGATCGCCTGACCGGGCCTTGCGGCCCCGGCACGTCCGTTTCCGCCCACCAACCCCAAGGAGCCCAAGCATGTCCATCAACGGTTCGACCAGACACGCGAACGCCGTCCGTGACCCGTTCAGGAGCATGTCGAAGGCCAAGAAACCGACCAAGAAGCCGAAGGAAGCGCCCGCCATTCAGCTCGGCGAGCACAGCCGCTACCAGATCAAGTCGGGCTGGCTTGCGGGAACCTTCGTTGCGCGGGCCTTTCCGAAACCACCGACAAAGGCACGCGGCATGATCGCCGAGGCGACCGGCGCGACGGAAGAAGCGGCGATCACCGCGCTGCACGAGATCATCGACGCTCGCGAAGATCGAAGGACGGACGAGCGGCGCAAGGACACGCAAAACGGCGTCGACGTCCCGAGCGTCGAAGAATATGTCGAAGCGATCCGCCAGATCGCCCTGTCCGGCCCGCAATGCGCCATGCTGACAGCCCTCTCGCTGGCCGAGGAGGACGGACTGAAGGACGCACAGATGGCAAATGCCGCGGGGTACAAGTCCAAGGCGTCGGCCAACAGATCCCTGGTGGCGGCGGGTTTGCTGATCGCCGAATATCTCTCCGTCGAGTCCCAGGCTGACGACGCCCCGGGCGCTCCGGAAGGCGCCGCCCTTCTCGGTTTCAGGGGAGCAACGGCCAACGAGGAAGAAACGGGCAACTGGATCCTGCACCCTGAACTCCGCCAGGCGGTGCGTCAGGTGCTGTAATCCGGAGGTTTCGCGGTAAGCGGCATCATTTTTCTGGCTCTTGATGAAGGGCTTCACATATGCGGAGGGGATGAGGCGGATGTCATGGCCCGACTTTGCCAGCTTCCGCCCCCCCGGGAAAGGCGCACCGCCGCAGACCTCCATCGCCACCGGGCAGGGAGGCAACCTGGCGAAGAACTCGAACGCCTGAGCCCTTCCAAGTTTCTTGCGCAAGACAGCATTGCCTTGGCTGTAAGCACAGTGGAGCTGGGACAGGTTTTTCACTAGCTCTAACACGACCCTGACAATCTCCGAAATGACCGCCTTACAAATCGGATTGTTGCGATCCCACCTTGGCAGGTTGATACTGTCGGGGGCGGCTACAGCCTCAAAGCCGATGATCGTTGATGCTGTTATTTTGTCGTTCGTTTTGGCCGCAGATCGTTACAGCGCGAAGGGATCGAAGACGCTACAAGCCTCTGGCGACGAGAGGTCCGGCGGCGCACTACTGCCTGCCGAACGCTTGGACTCCCCGAGCAGTACGCCAAAACGGGTATTGCAAAAGCTTCAATGCCCGGTTCCGCGACGAGTTGCTCAACGGCGAGTCCTTCTGCAGCCTGCGCGAAGCCCAGATCCTGACCGAAGAATGGAGGAGACAGGACAACACCAAACGCCCACACGGTGCTATGGGCTACCGGCCGCCAGCGCCGGAAAGCTTCGTTCCAATGAACCGGGCGCCAATCATACACTAGGTTCAGGACTCGTTCTCTCTCAAAGCCAGAAGATTACGGTCGCAGCGAGTGCGATTGCTGAGAAGAAGGTTTGTGGGCAGCGGTCATAACGGGTTGCAACCCTCCTCCAGTCCTTGAGCCTGCCGAACATGATCTCGATCCGGTTGCGACGTTTGTATCTGCGCTTGTCGTACCGGACGGGCGTCTTGCGTTTCTTCCGGCCCGGGATGCAAGGACGTATCTGCTTGTCCTGCAAGGCTTCTCTGAACCAATCGGCATCGTAGCCGCGATCTCCGAGCAGCCATTTCACCTTGGGCAACCCGCTGACCAGGGCACGCGCCCCGATGTAATCGCTGACGGGTCCGGCAGTCAGGAACAGGTCGATGGGCCGGCCCTGGCTGTCGCAGATGGCGTGCAGTTTCGTATCGACCCACTGAAAACCTGCTCATGCTACAAGGGAGACCCGCCAAGATGCGGGCGAAGACGCCCTTATCGCTCCATCGTTTCCAACGGTTGACCCTAACAATCAAACTGGACCAACCTATGGGGCCTACTCACCCCACGGCCCCTGCGAAGACCAAGCTTGCGGGCGAGCTCCTGAGTGGCGCGCACAGGCTGCAGCCGCCAATCTTCTGCGAGTTCCTCCTGTGTGGCGTGGACGGGTTTCTGATCCGGTGCGGTCATGGCGCAAGCCCCTCTTGACGAGTAAATCGGTTAGTCACACGCATCCCTGAAAACCGATCCGAACATGCTCCGAATCGGGGAGAACGGACTTCCGCCGCAGGCACAACCGTCGACCCAAGCCGCGAACCTGAGGGAGGGAGTTGACCGATTCTTTCCTACCCACGGTGATTTCCGATGCCTTTCAGTGCAATTTCAAAGGCTTGGGACACCGGGGTCGCGTCTTGGCAGGAGATGGAATTTCGCCTTGTATATCCTTGGCTTGCGCGGCTATACCCGGCGGTGGAGACGTGGCCGAGTGGTCGAAGGCGCTCCCCTGCTAAGGGAGTAGACGGGAAACCGTCTCGAGGGTTCGAATCCCTTCGTCTCCGCCATAGCCCTTTGAAACTAATGGTGTTTCATGTGGTCGCATTCTAGCGGCTAGAGGTATTTGGGGAGCGGTCTCGTTGCCAAACGGCAATCCGCTCCAGCTAGGCACCCTGTAGCGACTTGCCTTGGAAGCCTTGAGATTCAATAGGAATCCGTTTCTTCTGCGAGAAAACCGTTTGAGGGACAGATTTAGGGTCAGGATTCATAACCAGTAGATGACGACCGCTGCGAGGGCGATGGCGGAGAGGAACACCTTGGGACAGCGGGTCATAGCGTGTCGCCACGCGCCGCCAATCCTTGAACCTGCCGAACATGATCTCGATGCGGTTGCGCCGCTTGTATCGGCGCTTGTCGTATTTGACCGGGGTCTTGCGTTGCTTTCTGCCGTGGATGCAGGCGCGTATCCCTTTGTCTTTCAACGCGTCTCTGAACCAGTCGGCGTCATAGCCGCGATCCCCGAGCAACCAGTCGACCGTTGGCAGGGTGCCGAGCAGTGCCCGCGCGCCGATGTAGTCGTTCACCGGTCCTGCCGTTACGAATAGGTTGAGCGGCCGTCCCTTGCTGTCGCAGATGGCGTGCAACTTGGTGTTCATGCCGCCTTTGGTGCGACTGATCAGGCGGGCACGCCCCCCTTTTTCGCGGCCATGCTGGTCGCTGTGCGGTGCGCCTTCAGATAGGTCGCATCGATCATTACGGTCTGTCGATCTGGTTCGATCCAGAGATGGAGTGGTACGCGGTCAGGACCGGTAGGCACGGCCACCCCGAGACCTTCTCCGACAGCGCCATTCAGACCTGCCTGACGCTGAAGGGTGAGGGGCGTCCCGGAAACGATCCGGGGGATCGTTTCAGCCCTGAACGGGCGGAGCCCCGGCATGTTCGGCCTACCGCTCCGCCAAACCGTCGGTCTAGTCGCGAGCCGAATCAAGATGGCCGGTCTCGACTGGTCGGTACCGGACTATTCGACCCTGTACCGCCGTCAGGCGCGGATCGCGGTTCAGATCCCTTATCGATGCTCCGGCCATACCCGGAATCATCGCGATTCTGTCCGCAACACAGTCAGATCCGAAGAGAATGGCGACGCTCGTGATGCATGCGAGCAGCATCAGAATCGCCCACCTGGAATGACCGACCCGCCCGAGCCGCGCAGCCACAACTTGCCGAAGACCCGCACCGCGAGGGGCCTCAACCCGGAAGATCTTCATTCGGTCTTTGATCGGATCCGGGACCCGGCTGAGATCGTTGGCCGTCGCGATCCAGGAAATCCACGAGAGATCGATGCTTCCCTGAAGGAACGGACAAACGAAGTCCCGCGCCATGTCGGACTGCAGAAGCGGCAGGAGCGCTTCGACCGAATTCCCGCCGACTGTCGCTCCGGCCTTGTCGATCTCATCAAGCACGATGAGCGGATTGGCATGATCGCTGCTGCCAAGAGTCCGGACAGGGATTCCCGGAGCCGAAGAGCGCCACACGTACTCAGTGCCACTGATATCGAACGCAGAGCTACGGGCATAATCAAGCGCCGCGCCATTCCAGCGCGACAGTGCGTCCGCGCGACGCAGCGCGCGCGAGAGGATTGTCCAAGGCTGCGCCATTGCATCGCCCCCCGTCGCACCCATCGGCGACAGAATGACAAGCCGCACGGCATTGGGGGGGGGGCGGGTCCGCCACGATCCGATGCAAGCCGATCTCGCGACCTGCGATGACGGGCGCGCCTCCGGCGCTTGGCAGAACGCGGCCCCAGGGCAGTATCGTGCCGATCCCGGTCACCAGCGCTTTAGCGGCAGCCATGGCCCAGTCGATGGCTATTCCGACGATCCGCAAGGTCACGACCAGATCCGCCCCATCGGGCCAGGCCGCCAGCACATAGTGTTTTGGCAGGCCCTCGCCTTTGGGGCCGCGAAGCTGTTCGCGGCGGAAGACGTCAAGTGCGCAGGGAGGATCCAATCGCAGGGCCGACCGGCTTCAGCCGCCGGTGAAGCCGCGCGCCACATGGCCCCAAGGAAAGAGCGGCGCAGATGCGCGCCCAACTCCGGCGGGGCATGGCCAGCCCCGGCCAACCGCAGAGTAACCGTCTGGTCGGCCCAGGCCGCAGCCATGGCGGCTGTATCGCCGTGCCGTTCTGGCACCGCCAGCGCGCCCGCCAAGCCTGCGTACCGCTCCCCCCGCATGGGGCAGAGCGTGACTGCCGCCGGAGCCGCCGGTCAAGAGAAAGTACGTCTCATGCGGACCGGTTGCTTCAGTCTAGCTCTTGCAGCCCCTTTTGTTCAAGCCGAAAAAATGCCACGGTTCTGAAGGCAAAACGGACCCGGCCCGATGCCGGGTTTGAATTGCGCCGTTTTTGACGCACGATCTGTATTTTATGTTTTGTTCACAGTGAATTGTTGATTTTCTGAACCTGATTGCGCATTTTTCACCCCCAAAGTCGGGTCGGCCCATGCCTTTATCGCCGAAATACGATCTTTGGCAAAGCCTGCTTTCACTGCGCCGCCTCGACCGCGCCAGGGAGAAAGTGCGCGCGAATGCAGGGGCCGCGGGCGGCGACGGGGGCACTGTCACGGCGTTTCAGGTCGGGGCCGGCCCGCGCCGAAGCGCTGTGCCAGCGACTGGCGGCTCATCTGGGCGAGGGCGACAGCCTGCGGCTTTACGTCATCGGACATGACGGCGAGCAGCGCAACCGCGCCTTCGGCGCCCCCTTCGAAAGCGATGAAGGGAGCGCGTGCACTCCCGCAATTGCTTGATAAAACCATATCTTTATCCTATGATTCCTCGGTGTACCACATTTTGCACCTCTTCATTTGTGGCCTAAAACTCCTTGAGAGGGTACGGCACGCTTGCAACACAGCTGCAAATCTAAGCTGCGCCACTAGCCTCTGCCCCAAAAGCATGTAGCTATTCGGGAAATAATATAAAGCCAGTAGTGTAAGGGCAAGATATGCGGCGAAATCTGAGGGTGAGGGTTGACGACAATACGTGGCCTCGGAACGTCGCGCCCCCAAACATCAAAGCTCTATCAGGCCTCCGCCAGGTTGATCTGATCGAATTTCTATTGATGATTGGCTACTGTACAGTTCCCGCGCATGCTGCACGTCACTCGATCAACTCGCTTTGGGCCTGGGTCCGATACTTCGGCGCAATATCTCAGGATCAAGACTTAAGGCTCGGCGCCGATTTTTCGGAACTAGACCCCCATCAAAAAACTATTTTGTCGGATGATTTTGGTATGGGGATTTCATTACAACTCCTTGCATCGGCGCTCGATCTTACCGAATTTTGTGATGGGAAGTATTTCATTGACCGTGTCGCGCCCCGAGTGCGTTGCCATGTTGCGGCAACTGGAGCAAAACGAGGGCCGCGAAAATCACCTGATTTCGTCGCAATCGATAGTTCCGGGCGATACCATGTGATTGAATGCAAAGGCACGCAGTCTGGCCTCGCATATGCAGAGAGGCAACTTGCTGACGCCTACCCGCAGAAAGAGGCTATATCTTTTGACGCCTCAATAACGGGTGAATCATTGGCAACCGGTTTTTCCATAAGCGCGGAAAGCAATACTCATTCCAGCACGTTCATAATAACAGATCCGGAACCCAAGGCTCCGCAGTTGAGAATTGACGACGATGAAGAAAAGATCGCTCATGATGCAATTGCTAGAGGGAAAATATCCAGAATACTGACGCTCGCCGGTGCTAACAGCCTCGCGCGAATAGTAGCTGCTCCGTACGGCGATAGGCCGAGTGCAACGCCGGACGTGATAATTTCCAAACGGCAGATGGAACGTGAAAGGCAGCTCAGGGAGCAAGTTGACGAGGAGCAGTCTATGCTGACGCCTTCGCCAGAAGGGTATGGCCGTATGGCAAATATTGATTTACCTTTCCCCATCATTACCGAAAAGGGTAGATTCACTAAAGTCAAGATATCTTCGACTATTCAGAAGGATGCATTCGACGAGTGGTTTGAGATATCAAAGAGCGATGCGCCGAGAAGTGACGAACTTACCGGTGCGCTGTCTGCCGCAGCCAAGGGTAAAATCATCTCCGAATCTGATGGGACGTCGGGGGAGTTGAGGGATGGGCAGCTCTTCAGTTCGCATCTGGAGCTAGTAAAGTAATCTAAAAATACGCGATGGAAGCGCAGAAGTAGAAACGGATTTGATCTAAGGCGGAAAAATCAAGTAAATCTTGAGAACCGCTATGGAATTCCACGACTAAACCATGAGTTTGATTCCTCCAAGAAGAAAGCTGCTGACGTGCTCCCCTGAACAGTCCGCGGTTTGAGGTTAGCCTGTTCTCCAAACGAGGAGACAGACGATGCGGAAAAGCCGTTTCAGCGAAGAGCAGATCATTGGCATTCCTTCCTGCAGGGCACTCGCGCGCTGCTTCAAGTATCAAAAAGCGCCTGCAGAAGTGATAGGCGAGCCGGTCTTTGAAATTAATGATGTTGTCTTCAACGGTCATGATCTCACAGTGATTGGTACCGCCGTTCGCCGGTCCTCTGAGGCCTCGGCCAACCATCTGCATGTAGAGTAACCGGCCTTGTCGCGCAATCGAAGGATCTTGCGTAGCCAAGCTGCTTTCGAGGCAGGATATTGCGATGATTGGCGAGCAAGAAGTCCTTCGTACAAGCCGCTGCAGACTCTGATTTCTTCGATTATGTAAAAACGCCGACCTGGAACCATCCTGCGGGAGATGACCTCGAAACGAGAGGCCTCCGCTAAAGGCTGCCATTGATGGCCCGGGCGGCCTCTGCCGCCACCGGTGCGGCATGGCGCACGAATGCATCGCGCGTCCACTCCGAAAGCGACCCGGCGACGTGGATCGCGCCGAGCGGCACCCCGTCGCGGCCCGCGACGGCGACCCCTATGGCAACCTCGCCCTGAACGAATTCGTCCACCACGACCGCATAGCCGTCGGATCGGGCCTGGGCGATCAACGCAAGGATGCCTTCGGGATCGTTGACGGTCTTAGAGGTGAACTTGTGCAGCTGCGAGCGCATCACGACCGCGCGGGCGGCGTCATCGGACAAGGCCGACAGCACCGCCCTGCCCCCGGCGGTACAAAATGTCGGCACGCTGTGGCCCACGAGGGTCGCATAGAACGTCTCGCGCTTGCTCTGCATGCGCAGCGCATAGACCAGACGGGTTTCGTCATAGAGGCTGAAATCGACGCGCTCGCGCACGGTCTTGCGCAATTCCAGCAAGACCGGCGTCGCCTTCTGCACCACCGGATCAAGCCGAAGCAGGTCGAGCGTGTGATCGAGAAGCCGGACCCCCGGCAGATAACCGCGGTCGTCGAGGCTGCGCCGCATGTAGCCCAGCCTGACAAGCGTATGCACCATCCGCTGGACCGCCGAGCGATCGAGCTCTGCCCGGGTCGCGATCTCGGACAGGCTGAGAGGCCCGCTGGCATGGTGAAAGGCGCTCAGGACGCGCATCGTCCTGCCGACCGCGCGCAGGAAGAGCTTGTCTTCCTCTGCCGCCTGAAAATCAGTCATTTGCGCCGGTTCGGCGCGAAGAATGCTCGCCATTGAAATCACCGGCTTGACGAATCCAAAAACGGGCCACTAGGCTCGCTACACAATACTAGCGTATCGATAGACGATACACAAGCCAAGGTCGGCGACAAGACCGGCGAGGCCTGCCAACAGCGGAGAGACAAGATGCGGGTTGCCCTGGCCGGCTTTCTTCACGAGACGAATACCTTCGCGCCGAGCCCGGCGGATATTGCCGCCTTTCGGCAGGGGGGAGGATATATCCCCATGTCCAGGGGCGCCGAGATGGCGGAGGCTGCGCGTGGCGTGAATCTCGGGATATCGGGGGCGCTTGCCGTCGCCGCAGAGCTCGGCTGGGACGCGGTGCCCATCCTCTGGACGGGCGCAATCCCCTCGGCGCATGTCACGCGCGAGGCCTTCGAGATCATCGCCGATGAGATCATTGCGGGCATCGCCGGGGCGGGCACGCTCGATGGCGTATTTCTCGACCTGCACGGCGCGATGGTGGCCGAGCATCTGGACGACGGCGAAGCCGAGATCGCGCGCCGGGTGCGCGACCTGGTCGGGCCGGATGTGCCGGTCGTCGCGGCTCTCGACCTGCATGGCAATATCTCTGTGCCCTTCGTGGAAAGCCTCGATGCCTGCGTCGGCTTTCGCACCTATCCGCATGTGGACATGGCGGCGACCGGGGCGGCGGCGGCGCGCCTGCTCGACCGGATCGTCCGAACCGGCACGCGGCCCGCAAAGGCGTTCCGGCAGATGTCCTACCTGGTTCCGATCCCGTTCCAGACGACGATGATGGCGCCCGCCGATGCGCTTTATGCCGGGCTTGACGCGGAGGACGCCGCGGGCGCCTGGTCGGTCTCGCTGTTCATGGGCTTTCCGGCGGCCGACATCCCCGATTGCGGTCCCAGCGCAGTTGCCTATGCCGCGACCCAGGCCGAGGCCGACCGGGCCGCAGACCGTATCGCAGCCGCCTATGAGGCGGCCGAGACGCGCTTCGACAACCGCACGTTCCAGCCCGGGGCGGCCGTCGCCGAGGCGGTGCGGCTGGCGGCGCAGGCGACAGGGCCGGTGGTGATCGCCGACACCCAGGACAACCCGGGGGCCGGGGGCGTGTCCGCGACCACCGGGCTCCTGCAGGCGCTGATCGCGGCGGACGCGCAGAACGCGGCCATCGGGCTGATGGCGGACCCGGCTGCCGCGGCGGCGGCCCATGCGGCAGGCATCGGCGCGACGGCGCGGTTTCGGATCGGGGGCCATCCCGGGCTGCCCGACGACCGGCCGGTCGAGGTCGAGGCCGTGGTCGAAACGCTTTCCGACGGGGCCCTTCAGGCCACCGGCCCCTATTACGGCGGCACCCGGCTGGACCTGGGGCCCTCGGCCTGCCTGCGCATCGGCGGCGTGCGTGTCGCGGTGACAAGCCATATCGCACAGATGGCGGATCGCGAGATGTTCCGCTTCGTCGGGATCGTGCCCGAGGAGCAATCGGTCCTTGTGGTCAAGAGCTCGACCCATTTCCGGGCCGACTTCGCGCCCATCGCCGCAGAAATCCTTGTGGCCTGCGCACCGGGCCCGATGCCCTTCAACCCAGCCGATCTGCCCTTTACGCGACTGCGAAAGGGACTGAGACTTTCTCCCAACGGCCCCGCCTTCGACCCGGCGGGCGCCGGCGCGGGGGCGGCGCAAGGCCACGCAGAACCGGCCACCGCCATCGCCCGTCCATAACGCGAAGACCAACAGAGAGGATCCCATGCCGACCTTGAGACCCAATATCCGCGGAACGCGCCGCCTTGCGGCCGCGCTTCTGGCCGGGGGGGCGCTGCTGGCCCCCGCGGCCTCCTTCGCCGACACCACGATCACCGCCGTCATGCATTCGTCGCTGCGTGTGCTCGACCCGGTGATCACCACCGCGCATATCACCCGCGACCACGCCTACATGATCTATGACGTGCTGACCGCGGTGGACGAGAACTTCCAGCCGCAGCCGCAGATGGCCGACTGGACCGTGTCGGACGACAAGCTGACCTACACCTTCACGCTGCGCGACGGGCTGAAATTCCATGATGGCGCCCCCGTCACCGCCACGGATGTCGTTGCCTCGCTGGAACGCTGGGGCAAGCGCGATTCCGGCGGCCAGATGATCTTCGACGTGACCGCCAGCCTGACGGCCGCCGATGACAAGACCGTCGTCTGGACGCTTGCCTCGCCCTTCCCGCCGCTTCTGAACGTCATCTCCAAGCAATCGGCGCTGCCGCCCTTCATCATGCCGGCGCGCATCGCCGCCACCTCGCCCGACGAGACGATCACCGAATATGTCGGCTCGGGGCCTTTCGTCTTCAACACCGACGCCTACGAGCCCGGCGTCTCGGCCACCTATGACAAGTTCGAGGATTACGTGCCGCGCGACGAGCCGCCCTCGTGGATGGCGGGCGGCAAGGTCGTCAACGTGGATCACGTGGTCTGGACGACGATGCCCGACAACCTGACTGCCATCAACGCGCTGGCCAATGGCGAGATCGACTATATCGAGCAGATCCAGGTCGACCTCAAGCCGATCCTCGACGCCTCGCCCGATGTCACCGTCGAGATGCGCGACCCGCTGGGCTATGTGACCATCGGCCGTCCGAACTTCCTGTATCCTCCCTTCGACAACAAGAAGGTGCGCCAGGCCGCGCTGCTGGCGCTGAGCCAGGAGGACGTGCTGGCCACGATGATGGGCTCGCCGGAATATTACACGATCTGCGGCGCGATCTTCGGCTGCGGCACCCCGCTGGCCGACGAGACCGGAAGCGAGCCGATCACCTCGGGCGCCCATCCCGATGAGGCCCGCGCGCTGCTGGAAGAGGCGGGCTATGACGGCACGCCGGTCGTCCTGATGCAGCCCACCGACGTGGTCAGCCTGACCAACCAGCCGGTCGTGGCGGCCCAGGCGCTGCGCAATGCGGGCTTCAACGTGGACATGCAGGCGATGGACTGGCAATCCGTGGTCCAGCGCCGCGCCCAGCAGAGCCCGCCGGATGAAGGCGGCTGGAACCTGTTCTTCACCAACTGGATGATCCCCGAGATCTCGGACCCGCTGATCAATGTCATGGTCAATGGCCGCGGCGACGATGCCTGGTTCGGCTGGCCCGACGATCCCGAGATCGAGGCCCTGCGCAGCGACTTTGCCCAGGCGCCCGACGATGCCGCGCGCAAGGCCGCGGCCTCGAAGATCCAGGCCCATGTCATGGACAACGTCAACTACATCCACCTTGGGGAATACGCCATGCCCCAGGCCCGCCGCGATGTGATCGACAACATGATCCAGTCGCCGGTGCCGGTGTTCTGGAACATCACCAAGGACGGCGAGTAATCCCGATGCCGGGGGCGCGCGCCGCGCCTCCGGTCCCCCTTCCCGCCACGCGCCTTCTCCTGCGCGCCTTCCGCGCCGGAGCCGGCCCAACCTCCCGCTAGGAGCGCTGGCCATGCTCGGTTATATCCTGCGACGCGTGCTTGCCACGATCCCCGTGATGATCATCGTCGCGATCTTCGTCTTTCTCCTGCTTCGGCTGACCCCGGGCGATCCGGCCGCGATCCTCGCGGGCGATGCCGCCACCCCGGCCCAGCTTGAACGCATCCGCGACCGGCTCGGTCTGAACGATCCGCTCTATGTCCAGTTCCTCACCTGGGCGGGCCAGACCCTGCGCGGCGATTTCGGAACCTCGCTGATCTCGAACACCCCGGTTTCGGGCATGATCGCCAGCCGCCTCGGCCCCACCATCAACATCGCGATGATGACCATCGTGATCTCGGTCCTGCTCGCCGTGCCCATGGGCGTGATCGCCGCCTGGCGCCACCGCAGCTGGGTCGATTTCCTGGTGATGTCCTTTTCGGTGCTGGGCTTTTCGGTACCGGTCTTCGTGATCGGCTATATCCTGATCCATATCTTCGCGATCGACCTGCGCTGGGTGCCGGTGCAGGGCTACAAGCCGCTCTCGGACGGGCTCGGGCCGTTCCTTGCGCGCGCGATCCTGCCCTCGCTGACCCTGGCCACGATCTATGTGGCGCTGATCGCGCGGATGACCCGCGCCTCGATGCTGGAAGTGCTGGGCGAGGACTATATCCGCACTGCCCGCGCCAAGGGCGTGCGCGAGAATGTCGTGCTGTTCCGCCATGCGCTGAGAAACGCGGCCGTCCCGATCCTGACGATCATCGGGACCGGCTTTGCATTGCTGATCTCGGGCGTGGTGGTGACCGAAAGCGTGTTCAACATCCCCGGCATCGGGCGGCTGACCGTCGATGCGATCCTCGCGCGCGACTATCCGGTGATCCAGGCGATGATCCTGCTGACCGCGGGGATCTATGTCTTCGTGAACCTGCTCGTCGACATTTCCTATTCAATCTTCGATCCCAGGATCCGGTACTGACATGGCCAAGGACATCTCCTCCCGCCCAAGCGCCTTCCATGTGCTGACGGGCCTCTTCTCGCTGCCCGCGGGCGCCCGCATCGGCCCCGGTCCGATGATTGCCGCGGCGATCCTGCTGGCCATCGTGCTGGCCTCGATCTGCGCGCCGCTCTACGTGCCATACGACCCGATGGACATGAATTCGCTGGCGCGGCTCAAGCCGCCCTCGGACGCGCATCTTCTGGGCACCGACCAATATGGGCGCGACATCTTCAGCCGGGTGATGACCGGCGGGCGCGTGTCGCTTCTGATCGGGGTCGGCGCGGCCTGTGTCAGCGTACTGACCGGCCTTCTGATCGGGCTTGTCGCCGGCTTCTTCCGGGCCGTCGACGGCATCGTCATGCGGATCATGGACAGCCTCATGGCGATCCCCGCGATCCTCCTGGCCATCGCGCTGGTGGCGCTGAACGGCCCGAGCCTCGGGTCTGTCATCATCGCCATCACCATCCCCGAGGTACCCCGCGTGGTACGGCTGGTGCGCTCGGTCGTGCTCGGCGCGCGCGAGGAACCCTATGTCGAGGCCGCGATCGCGCTGGGCTCCTCGATGCCGAAGATCCTGATCCAGCACCTGATGCCCAACACGCTGGCGCCGCTGATCGTGCAGGGCACCTATATCTGCGCCTCGGCGATCCTGATCGAGGCGATCCTCAGCTTCCTCGGCGCGGGCGTCTCGACCGAGATCCCGACCTGGGGCAACATCATGGCCGAGGGACGCACCTTCTTCCAGATCAAGCCCGGCATGATCTTCTGGCCCGGGCTGCTGCTGTCGCTGTGCATCCTCGCGATCAACCTTCTGGGCGACACCGCGCGCGATCTTCTGGATCCGCGCCTGAAAAAGCGGGAGGGCTGAGATGGAGTTCAAGTCCAGGGATTTCTCGGAGGCACCGCGGGTGCTGAAGATCCGCGGCCTCAGGGTCGGCCTGACCGGCCGCCCCGACGCCAAGCCGGTGCTGGACGGCATCGATCTCGATATCCGCGCGGGCGAAACCCATTGCCTCGTCGGCGAAAGCGGATCGGGCAAGTCGGTCACCTCGCTCGCGACCATGGGGCTGTTGCCGAAGGGCGCGCTCGAATTGCAGGCTGGCTCGATCGATCTCGAGGGGTTCGAGATCACCCAGGCCTCGGCCTCGCAGATGCGCGAGCTGCGGGCGCTCAGGCTGTCGATGATCTTTCAGGAACCGATGACGGCCCTGAACCCGGTGCTGCGGGTGGGTGCGCAGATCGAGGAAGTGCTGAACATGCACACCGATCTGTCGGCGGCCGAGGCCAGAAAGCGCACGCTCGACATCATGGATCAGGTGCATCTGCCCGATGTCGAGCGGATCTATCAGTCCTTCCCGCATCAGCTTTCGGGCGGGCAGCGGCAGCGGATCATGATCGCGATGGCGCTGGTGCTGGACCCGCATCTGCTGATCGCGGACGAACCGACCACCGCGCTTGACGTGACGACCCAGCAGCAGATCCTCAAGCTGGTCGCCGAGCTGCAGGAACGCAAGGGCACGGCCTTGCTGTTCATCACCCATGACATGGGTGTCGTGGCCGAGATCGCCGATACCGTCAGCGTCATGCAGAACGGCCGCATCGTCGAACACGCCCCCATCCGCGAGCTGCTGACCAATCCACGGGAAGACTATACACGCAAGCTTCTGAACGCGGTGCCGAACCTCGCCCCGCGCCCGGCCCGGCCCGGCAGCGCCGAGCCCGACGTCCTGAAGGTCGAGGCGCTGGAGATGACCTATGGCGGGGGCGGCAAACTCTTTCGCAAAACCGGCGGCGTCAAGGCCGCGACCGATGTCAGCTTCGGCATCGGCCCGGGCCAGACGCTGGGGATCGTCGGCGAAAGCGGGTCGGGCAAGTCGACCGTCGCGCGCTGCATCATGCGCCTGATCGATCCCACGGGCGGTCAGGTCCATGTGGCGGGGTCCGAGATCTCGCGGCTGAACCGCCGCGCCCTGCGCCCCCACCGCAAGCATCTGCAGATCGTCTTTCAGGACCCCTACCGGTCGCTGAACCCGCGCTGGACCGTGGCCCGGAGCCTCTGCGAAGGCCCGGTCAATTACGGCGCCTCCCGGGCCGAGGCGCTGGAGAGGGCCGCCGAGCTGATGGAGCTGGTCGGCCTGCCGCGCGACGCGCTCGACCGCTATCCGCACCAGTTCTCGGGCGGACAGCGCCAGCGCATCGCCATTGCCCGCGCGGTGGCGATGAAACCCGATCTTCTGGTCGCGGACGAGGCCGTCTCGGCGCTCGATGTCAGCGTGCAGGCGCAGGTGCTCGAGCTTCTGGACGACGTCCAGGCCCGGTTCGGCATCGCCATGCTCTTCATCACCCACGACCTGCGGGTGGCCGCCCAGATCTGCGACGAGGTGCTGGTGATGCAGAAGGGCCGCGTGGTCGAACACGGGCCGGCCGCCAATGTCCTGTCCGATCCGCACCACGCCTATACCCGCAGCCTGATCGAGGCCGCGCCGGGGCGGCATTGGGATTTTGCCAATTTCCGGGCGCTCGACACCGCCCCCGGCACGAAAGGAGAGACCGCATGACCGTCCTGCCAAGGATCCAGGACTTCGCCGCCGAGCTGACGGCGATCTTCGAGGATTTCCACACCCATCCCGAGCTTGGCTTCGAGGAGACCCGCACCGCCGGCATCGTCGCCGACAAGCTGCGCGGCTTCGGCGTCGACGAGGTGCATGAGGGCATCGGCGGGACCGGCGTCGTGGGGCTGATCAAGGGCAAGGGCGGCGGCAACCGCCGGGTGGGGCTGCGCGCCGACATGGACGCGCTCCCGATCGTCGAGGCCTCGGGGCTGCCCTATGCCTCGCAGGAAGCCGGGCGGATGCATGCCTGCGGCCATGACGGCCATACGACGATGCTGCTGGGGGCGGCGCGGTACCTGGCGGAGACCCGCGATTTCGACGGCACCGTCGTTCTGATCTTCCAGCCCGCCGAAGAGGGTCTGGGGGGCGCGCGCCGGATGATCGCCGAGGGGCTGTTCGAGCGCTTCCCCTGCGACGAGATCTACGGCATGCACAATGACCCGAATGCCGAGCCGGGCAAGGTCACCGTCACGCCCGGCCCCGCCATGGCCGGGGCGAGCTTCTTCGACATCACGGTCAGGGGCACCGGCAGTCATGCCGCCATGCCGCACCAGTCGAAGGACCCGATCGTGATCGGCACCGCCCTGGTCCAGCAATTGCAAAGCGTGGTCAGCCGCAACACGCCGCCGACGAAACCGGTGGTGATCTCGGTCACCACCTTCAATGCCGGGTCCGCCTATAACGTCGTTCCCGACACCGCCGTGATCACCGGCACGATCCGTTATTTCCACGACGAGGTGGCCGGGATGGCGCATGACCGGATCCGCGCGCTCTGCGCCGGGCTCGGCGAGGCCTATGGCGTCGAGATCGGCGTCGATCTGCGCAATGTCTTCGACGTGCTCATGAACGATCCCGAGCTTTCGGCGGCCTATATCGCCGCGGCAGCAGATGTCGTCGGCCCGGACATGGCGACCCTGACGGAGGACCAGATGACCGGCTCGGAGGATTTCGCCGATATGCTGAAAGTCGTGCCCGGGGCCTATTGCCGGGTCGGCCATGCGGGGTCGGTTCCGCTGCACAACCCGGCCTTCGTGCTCGATACCGGCATCCTGCCGGTCGGCGCGTCGGTCTATGCGCGCCTCGTCGAGGCCCGGCTGGCGCCCACGGGCTAGACAACCCGGCCCGTTTCCGTTCCCGGCGGGGTCAGCCCCGCCGCCGTCCCAACGGCCCCCGCAGCGGGCGCCGAACCAAGAGGTATTGCCAATGACCGATCCGCTCTCCCTGCCCTTCGATACCGACGAGATGCTGGCTGGCCTGAAACCCTGGATCGAGACCGAAAGCCCGACCTTCGACGCGGCGGCGGTGAACCGGATGATGGACCTGGTCCAGCACGAGCTTGCCGCACTGGGCGCGCGGGTCGAGCGCATCCCGGGCCGGATGGGCCTTGGCGACAGCCTGCGTGCGACGATGCCCCACCCGCGCGCGGGCGAGGGCGGGATCCTGCTCCTGGGCCATATGGACACCGTCCACCCCATCGGCACGCTGGAAAAGCTGCCCTTCCGGGTCGAGGGCGATGTCTGCTACGGCCCCGGGCTGATGGACATGAAGGGCGGCAACTACGTCTATCTGGACGCTCTGCGCAAGCTGCTGGCCGCGGGCGTCGAGACGCCGCTGCCGGTCACGGTCCTGTTCACCCCCGACGAGGAAATCGGCACCCCCTCGACCCGCGAGCTGATCGAGGCGGAGGCCAGGCGCCACAAGTTCATCCTCGTGCCCGAACCCGCCCGTCCCGATGGCGGCGCGGTGATCGGCCGCTACGCCATCGCGCGCTTCGACCTGCAGACCCGCGGCAAGCCCAGCCATGCGGGCTGGCAGCTTTCCGACGGGCGCTCGGCGATTGCCGCCATGGCGCGGAAGGTGGCCGAGATCGAGGGCATGACGACCGATGACTGCACCTTCTCGGTGGGGGTCTTCCGCGCCGGCCAATGGGTCAACTGCGTCTCCTCGGTCTGCGATGCCGAGGTGCTGAGCATGGCCAAGACCCAGGACCTGCTGGACGAGGGCGTGGCCCGGATGATGGCGCTCAACTCCGATGCGGGCGAGGTGGTGATGGAGGTCCGCCGCGGCGTGACACGGCCCGTCTGGGAGCCCGACCAGCCCGGCACCATGGCGATGCTGGCGCTGGCCCAGGAGATCGCGGGCGAGATCGGCTTCGAGATCTCGGGGGCCTCGGCAGGCGGCGGCTCGGACGGCAATTTCACCGGCGCGCTCGGCATTCCGACGCTCGATTCCATCGGGGTCTGCGGCAAGGATCTGCATACGCTGAACGAGCATATCCATATCGACAGCCTGCTCGAGCGGGCGAAGCTGGCCGCGGCGCTCTACTGCCGGCTGGGGGCCTGATGTCGGCGGCCCTGTCGCGGACGATGGAGATCCGCAAGCATGTGGTCGAAACCGACCGCGGCGTGGTCGCGGCCCAGCACCGCCAGGCGGCCGAGGCAGGCGCCGAGGCGCTGCGCGCGGGCGGCGACGCGGTGGATGCCGCCGTTGCCTGCAGCTTCGTTCTGGGGGTGCTGGAACCCTGGATGTCCGGGCCCGCCGGGGGCGGCGCGGCGCTGCATTGGCGTGCCGATACCGGCCGGGCGCATGCGCTGAATTTCGGCATGCGCGCGCCCGCCTCGCTGCGCATCGAGGATTTCCCGCTCTCGGGCGAGGGCCTCGCGGGGGATCTGTTTCCCTGGGACCGGGTGGTCGAGGATCGCAACGTTCTGGGCGCCAAGGCGGTTGCGGTTCCCGCCCTTGTCGACGGGCTCGAGGCCGCGCATCGGCGCTGGGGCCGGCTGCCCTGGGCCGAGCTTGTCGCCCCGGCCATCGCGGCGGCGCGGCGCGGGCTTGCCATCGACTGGTACGCCGCCCTCATCATCGCCAGCGCCACCCGCGATCTGGCCAGCGACGCGGACGCGGCGGCGCTGTTCCTGACCGACGGCCAGTGGCCCCGGAGCTTTTCCTGGGCCGCGGACAGCGACGACCGGCTGGACCAGTCGCGCATGGCCGACAGCCTCGACATCCTTGCGCGCGAGGGGGCGAAGGCGCTCCATGGCGGTGATCTCGGCGCGGCACTGGCGCGGGATGTGCGGGACAAGGGCGGCTATCTCGGACTGGACGATCTGGCCGGGAACCGCGCCCGGTTCGAGACGCCGCTGGCGGTGCCCTATCGCGATGCGCTCTTCCATGTCATGCCGGGGCTGACCGCGGGCCCGACCTTCGCCCGCGCGATGGCGGGTCTGGCAGGCGAGACCCTGTCCGGCCCCGACGAGGCCTGTCCCGCCTATGCCCGGGCGCTGATCGCGGCCTATCGCGACCGGCTGAGCGGGATGGGCGCCGATGGCGAAATTTCGGCCGCCCCCGGTTCGACGACCCATTTTTCCGTCGTCGACCGTGACGGCAACATGGTGGCGCATACCCAGACGCTGCTGTCGCTTTTCGGCGCGCGCGTGGTCTCGCCCTCGACCGGGTTGCTGCTGAACAATGGCATCATGTGGTTCGATCCGGTGCAGGGGCGCCCGAACTCGCTGGGGCCGGACAGGCCCTGCCTGATGAATGTCTGCCCCGCGCTCGGCCATGCGGGCGGTCGCCGCTTCGCATTGGGCGCGGCGGGCGGGCGCAAGATCGTCGGCGCGGTGACCCAGATTGCCTCCTTCCTCACGGATTTCGGGATGGATCTCGAGGCCGCCTTTGCCCAACCGAGGATCGATGTGTCCGGGACCGACCGGATCGTCGTCGACGACCGCCTCCCGGGCCGGATCTGCGATGCGCTCAAGGCCGTCGCGCCCGTCACCGTCACCCGCAAATCGATCCTGCCCTACCCCTTCGCCTGCCCGTCCGGCGTCCTGCAGGAGGGTTCGATGCGGTCCGGAATGACCGAGCCCACAAGCGCCTGGGGCGATGCCGTTGCCGAGCAGGGCTGACCTGCCCTCCATCAAGGGAGACTGACATGTCCGATGCCACCGACCCCGCCGACATGGGCGCCCTCGAGGCGCGCCGCCTGATCGGTCGCGGCCAGCTTTCCGCCGAAGAGCTGGCGCGCGCCTGCATCGCCCGGATCGAGGCCATCGATCCCGCGGTGAACGCGGTCGTCTCTTGCGACCCCGACGCGCTGCTCGCGGGCGCCCGTCAGGCCGATGCGGACCGCGCGGCGGGGCGTCCGCTCGGTCCGCTGCACGGGCTGCCGGTGGCGATCAAGGACATGAACGATGTCGCCGGGCTGCCCACGACCTATGGCTCCCAGATCTTCCGCGACAACATTCCTTCGGCCGATGATGCGCTGGTGGCCGGTCTGCGCGCCGCCGGAGCGCTGCCCTTCTGCAAGACCAACGTGCCGGAATGGAGCGCGGGCGCCAATACGCGCAACCGCGTCCATGGCACCACCGCGAACCCGCATGACCTGACGCGCAATTGCGGCGGATCCTCGGGCGGCTCGGCGGTGGCGCTGGCCTGCGGGTTTGCGCCTCTGGCCTCGGGCTCCGATCTTGGCGGGTCGCTGCGCACACCCGCGGCCTATTGCGGTGTCGTGGGCTTCCGTCCGAGCTTTGGCCTTGTCCCCGGCCCCGACCGGGCCACGGCGCTGCTGCCGCAACCGACCGCAGGCCCCATGGCGCGCAGCGTCGCCGATTGCGCCCTGATGCTGTCGGTCCTCGCCCGCCCCGATGCCCGCGACCCGTTCACGACGGTGATCGGGGGACGCACGCCCTGGGAAGCAGCCGATTTCGCGCGCCTGCCCCGTCGCGACCTTTCCTCGCTGCGCGTTGCCGTGACCGAGGATTTCGGCTTCGCCCCGGTTTCGGCAGCCACCCGGCAGACATTCCGCAGCGTGCTGGCGCCGCTTCTGCCCTTCCTCGGGGCAAGCGAGGAGAGCACGCCCGATTGCACCGGCGCCGACCGCATCTTCTCGGTCCTGCGTGCGGTCATGTTTCAGGCCACCCATGCGCGGTTTCTGGACGAGACACCCGATCTCGTGGGCGCGCTGGTGGCCGATAATGTGCGCGAGGGGCGCCGCTACAGTGCTACGGATGTGGCACAGGCGCTGGCGAGCCAGGGCGCCTATGCGCGCCGCTGGCTGAGCTTCTTCGACGAATTCGACGTCCTGATTTCGCCCGCGGTGACCGTGCAGCCGCGCGACTGGCACGAAGCCTTCCCGGCCGAGATCGACGGTCAACCGCTGCAGAGCTACTATCACTGGCTCGCTCCGGCCTATGCCGCGACGATCCCGGGACATCCGGCGATCATCCTCCCCTGTGGGCGCGACGCACAGGGCCTGCCCTTCGGGGTGCAGCTGATCGGGAGGCGGCATGGCGATCTGGGCCTGCTTGCAATAGCCGCGGAACTGGAGGCGGCTATCGCGGGCCTGCCCGATCTCGCGCCATCCGGACCCGATATCCCGACCCTGTCGGCCGCACCGCCCCTTCGCACGTCACCGGGGTTTCTCGATGTGCCGTAGGTTTCGCGGCGGATCTCTACTCCGCCATGGATGCAAGCCACGGCAGCGAGATGAAGGTGATGGCATAGGCGTTGTTGCGCAACTTTCATCTGGAGGATGATTGCACCTTACCCCGCTGACGTCAGGCCACGCGGACGATCTGGGCGGTGCCGAGGGCGTTGAAACGGTTCATGAATGAGCCATGTCGCTCCATTGGTCCGAGGACAATGGCGAATGACGCGGAGGTGGATTTCGGCGGTCTGGCGGTCGGGGTCTCGTGCCGCGATGCGCTCGCCGACGGACTTCAGGCAGCGCATCCTCGCCTCGATCCTGCTGCGGGCGTGGTTCCGCTCCAGCGTTTCCGGAATGCCCTTCCATACGGCGTTGTTGCAGAACTCAGCCGGTGTAAGGATTCACATTGCGAATCCATGCGGTTAGACGGACTGCACGAGCAAGCTCAAACCCGCCTGCCATCTCAGGACGAACTGGTCCACCTGCAACGATGCGCTTCGGAAGCGCGAGACGTTGCTGATCTATCTGGACAAGGAGATGGCCTGGCACGCACCGCATGAGGGACGCCAAGGACGCCCACCGGTCTTTTCGAATGCCGCGATCCAGTTCTGCCTGTCGATCAAGGTTCTGTTCAAGCTGCCGCTCAGGCAGACCGCCGCGATGGTCGCGAGCCTCTTGCGCTTGGCCGGGTTGGACTGGCCCGTTCCGGACATCTCGACGCCGTGCCGCAGACAGAAACCCCTCAAGGTTCAGATCTCCTATCGCCGTGCCGACGGACCACTGAACCTTCTGGTGGACAGCACTGGCATCAAGTTCCTTGGCGACGGGGAATGGCAAGCGCGCAAGCATGGCGTTCAGGGGCGCCGCCAATGGCGAAAGGTGCATCTGGCCATGGATGCCGCCACTTCGGACATCCGGGCCGTCGAGTTCACCCCCCAGCTGGGAAGGCGACAGTCCCGTCTTGCCGGACCTGTTAGGCCAGATCCCCGAGGACATCGGCACCGTGACCGCGGATGGTGCCTGCGACACACGCCGCTGTCACGGCGCCGTCATCGCACGCCGCGGCACGGCAATCATACCAATCCGAAGGAACGCTCGGGCTTGGAAAGCGGACTACCCGGCTGCGCTCGCCTTGCCATGGGACTTGGGAAAGAAAGGGGCCAGCCGTGCCATCTGCGCGTCGATCAGCCAGAAGATATCTCTCATGTCATCGCTCCGTTTTCGAAGCCGTGAAACATGCTGTACGCACGAAATCAATGCATCCTGACCCTATATGCGGCATTTGGGGCACCCTCCATTCTGCATGTCAATCTTCTAGCGTGCCATTGTCCGCCTGGGCCTCCAAGGGACATCGCAGCGATAAGGGCCGATGTCGGTAGTGAGCTGGGACCGGTCGAGCGCTGCGTTGTCCAGGCCCCAAGGGACGGCGTCTCCGCCGCTCTGCATTTGCTCGCGAATGATCGCGCGACCGGATTCGGGGATCGTATGAAAGCCGCGGCGGGCAAGCTCGGTGATCAGGCTGGTCTTGCCCGCACCGGGGCCGCCCTTCACGACGAAGAAATTGGCGCTCATGGGCCATCCTCGGGTTTGACAGGGGGAAGGGCTGCGAAGCGATCAACACGCCAAGGGCGCGGATCGAGGCAGCGTGGATTATCAAAGGGAAAACAGCACCCGTCTGCGCGGCAGAGGCATATCCTCTGACAACAAAGGCAGAACTATCTGATGCTTTTCAAGGTAACTTTGGTGGAGCCGAGGGGGATCGAACCCCTGACCTCGTCATTGCGAACGACGCGCTCTCCCAACTGAGCTACGGCCCCGGTGAGCGGTGATTTGCAGTATGGCGAGGGGGATGTCAAGCCGTCTGCCCCATATGATGACATACAAATTTCGCAATCTCCTCCACGGGCCGCGCTTCGGCCGGCCGGGCCGCCTCGCAGCCCCTGAAGAACAGGCTCAGAAGCGGTGCGCCGCCTGATGACCACAGGTGTCGCAGCTGGCCAGCCGCGCCTCCGGCAGCAGCATCCGCGGCCGCGGAGCCCTGCGGCGCCATCATCCGGCAGGCTCCGCATCAGGCAGCCCGAAAATCGACCAGCCGCGGCGGATCCTCCTTTCGGCCCTTCCCGGGCGGGGCGTGGTCGATCTCGCGCTCCCTCCCCCGTCAGCAAGCCGGGTGCCGCGTCCGGGCCCTGCCCCGGCCTGTCGGCGGGCAGGCAGAGAGCGGTAACACAGCAGCTCGGTTTCGGCAGACCGGCCAGGGCGCCCCAATACCGTCCATGTTGCGACCGCATCGCAGCAACCGCACCCGGGTCAGGCAGAACAGGTCGGCGCCTCCGGACCGCAACCGGCTTTACCCGCCCCGGCCACGGGCTAGGATCGAACGGATGCAGCGACAGCGGGAGGCCCTCGGATGAAATCGCTTCGGCTCTGGCAGGTTCTGCGCCTGTCGCGTCGGCTCTGGGTGCGCACCAGCCTGATCGCGGTGCTCGGCATCGTCGCGGCGGGGGCGGCGGCGCTGCTGGGGCCGGTCATCCCGCAGGAACTGGCCGACCGGCTGGGCGAGGATGCGGTGATGCCAGTGCTCGACGTGCTGGCCTCGTCGATGCTGGCGGTCGCGACCTTCTCGCTGTCGATCATGGTGACAACGCATCGCCAGGCCTCGTCGCAGGTGACGCCGCGCTCGCACCGGCTGTTGCTGGAGGACACCACGACCCAGACCGTGCTGGCGACCTTCATCGGCGCCTTCATCTTCGCGCTGGTCTCGATCATCCTGTTCCGGGCGGGCGCCTATACCGGCGCGGCGCCCTTCGTGCTGTTCGCCTTCACCGTGCTGGTCGTGGTGCTGGTGGTGGTCGCGATCCTGCGCTGGATCGACCATCTGTCCCGGCTGGGCAGCATGGACGAGACCATCGCCCAGGCCGCCGCCCGCGCCCGCGACACGCTGACCGCGGCGCGCAACGCCCCCAGCATGCTGGCCACCCCCCTGCCCGATGGCGCGGTGCCGCCCGCCGGGGCCCGGCCGGTGCCCGCGCCGCGGGGCGGCTATGTGCAGCTTGTCGACATGGCCGCATTGTCCGTTCTCGCCGAAAAGGCCGGGGCGGAAATCTGGGTCGCGGCCGTGCCCGGCAGTTTCCTCGTTGCCGGACGGGCGCTGGCGCATGTGAACCCGCCGGGCGACATCGACCGAGACGCGATCTGTGCCGCCTTCGAGATCGAGGCGGTGCGCAGCTTCGAGCAGGATGCGCGTTTCGCTCTGGCGGTGCTGTCCGAGATCGCCTCGCGGGCACTCTCGCCCGGGCTGAACGACCCCGGCACCGCCATCGACATTCTCGGACGGCTCGAACAGCTGCTGGCCGAATGCCCGGCCGCAGGCGACGAGATCCGCTATCCGCGGCTTCATGCCCCGCCATTGCGCGCCGACGATCTGGTCGAGGACGCCTTCTCCGCCATCGCCCGCGACGGGGCGTCGATGCGCGAGGTGGCGCGGCGGCTGATCCATGCGCTGAACACGCTGCGTCAGGGCGACGACCCGGCGCTGGCCCGTGCCGCCGAGGCGATGACCCGGCGGGCGCTGGCCCATGCCGAGGCGGCGCTGGTGCTGGACGAGGACAAGGCCGGGCTGAGGCAGCTGGCCGGTTTATAGCCGCAAACGAAAACGGCCCCGGGCAGAGGCCGGGGCCGCGTTCCTGTCCGCGCGGGCCTATTCGGCCGCGTCGGCGACGTCTTCGACCGGCGGGCAGGTGCAGATCAGGTTGCGGTCGCCATAGGCGTTGTCGACCCGCCCGACCGGCGGCCAGTACTTGTCGACCCGGAATGCGCCCGGCGGGAAGCAGCCCCGCTCGCGCGAATAGGGGCGGTCCCAGTCGGCCACCAGATCCTCGACCGTATGCGGCGCCTTCTTGAGCGGGTTGTTGCCCTTCTCGATCCGGCCCTCCGCGATCTCGCGGATCTCGTCGCGGATAGCCAGCATCGCGGTGACAAAGCGGTCGAGCTCGGCCTTGGTCTCCGACTCGGTCGGCTCGATCATCAGCGTGCCCGCCACCGGCCAGCTCATGGTGGGCGCATGGAAGCCGCAATCGACCAGCCGCTTGGCGATATCGTCGACGGTGACCCCCGCCGTTTCCACGAAATCGCGGGTATCGATGATGCATTCATGCGCGACCCGGCCGTTCCGGCCCTTGAAGAGCACGTCATAGGCGCCCTCGAGCCGCTTCGCGATGTAATTGGCGTTCAGGATCGCGACCTTGGTGGCCTGGGTCAGCCCGGCGCCGCCCATCAGCAGCACATAGGCATAGCTGATCGGCAGGATCGAGGCCGAGCCATGCATCGCGCCGCTGACCGCGCCGGTCCCGCCCGCCACCGGATCGGCGGGCAGATAGGGCGCCAGATGCGCCTTGACGCCGATCGGCCCCATGCCCGGACCGCCGCCGCCATGCGGGATGCAGAAGGTCTTGTGCAGGTTCAGGTGGCTGACATCCGACCCGATCTCGCCCGGCCTGACGAGCCCGACCAGCGCGTTCAGGTTGGCCCCGTCCAGATAGACCTGCCCGCCATGGGCATGGGTGATCTCGCAGACCTCGCGCACGGTCTCCTCGAAGACGCCATGGGTCGAGGGATAGGTGATCATGCAGGCTGCCAGATCGCCGCCCGCGGCTTGGGCCTTGGCGCGGAAATCCTCCAGATCGATATCGCCGTTCTCGGCCGATTTGACCGCGACGACCTTCATCCCAGCCATATGCGCCGAGGCCGGGTTGGTGCCATGGGCCGAGGTCGGGATCAGGCAGATCCGCCGGTGCCCCTCGCCCCGCGCCCGGTGATAGGCGGCGATGGTCATGAGCCCGGCATATTCGCCCGCCGCCCCCGAATTGGGCTGGAAGGACATCGCGTCATAGCCGGTGATCCGGCAGAGCTTGTCGGCCAGATCGTCCAGCATCTCGGCAAAGCCCCGGACCTGATCGGCCGGCGCCAGCGGGTGGACATTCGAGAATTCCGGCCAGGTGATCGGCATCATCTCGACCGCGGCATTCAGCTTCATGGTGCAGGAGCCCAGAGGGATCATCGCCCGGTCGAGCGCGAGGTCGCGATCGGCCAGACGGCGCATGTAGCGCATCATCTCGGTCTCGGCCCGGTTCATCTGGAAGACCGGATGGGTCAGGAAATCGCTCTTGCGGCTCATGCCCTCGGGGAAGCGGTATTCGCCGTCACCGCCCTTGTCCTTGCGCGTGACCCCGAAGGCGCGCCAGAGCGCCTCGATGGATGCGGGCCGGGTGGTCTCGTCCAGCGCGATGCCCAGCTTGGTCTTGCCGATCCGGCGCAGGTTGATCTTCTCGGCCAGGGCCGCGTTGTAGATCACGCCCTGCATCGGGCCGACCTCGACGGTGAAGGTGTCGAAGAATTCGGCCGGTTCGACGGCAAAGCCCGCCTCCTGCAGCCCGCGCGCGGTGCGCACGGCCTTGCGGTGGATGCGCTGGGCGATGGCCTTCAGCCCCTTGGGCCCGTGGA
Source organism: Rhodovulum sulfidophilum DSM 1374 (assembly GCF_001633165.1). Classification (NCBI taxonomy): domain Bacteria; kingdom Pseudomonadati; phylum Pseudomonadota; class Alphaproteobacteria; order Rhodobacterales; family Paracoccaceae; genus Rhodovulum; species Rhodovulum sulfidophilum. The sequence continues at coordinate 3,540,115 of NZ_CP015418.1, forward strand.
AGACGGCATAGAAGCCCGCCATCACCGCCAGCAGTGCCTGGGCGGTGCAGACATTCGAGGTCGCCTTCTCGCGGCGGATATGCTGCTCGCGGGTCTGAAGCGCCAGACGATAGGCCTTGTTGCCGCGCGCATCGACCGAGACGCCGACGATCCGGCCCGGCATCGCCCGCTTGTAGGCGCCGCGGCAGGCCATATAGGCCGCGTGCGGGCCGCCAAAGCCCATCGGCACGCCGAAGCGCTGGGTCGAGCCCACGGCGATGTCGGCTCCCATCGCGCCCGGCTCCTTCAGCACGACCAGCGCCATCGGATCGGCGACGACGATGCCCAGCGCCTGGGCCGCGTGCAGATCGGCGATCGGGCCGGTGAAATCGTGGATATGGCCGTAGGTGCCGGGATATTGGAAGATGCCGGCAAAGACCTTCTCGGGGTCCAGATCGGCGAAGGGGTCGCCGACGATGACCTCGATCCCCAGAGGCTCGGCCCGGGTCCGGATCACCGAGATGTTCTGCGGATGGCAGGCCTCATCGACGAAGATCGCGCCCGCCTTCGATTTCGCCACCCGCTGCGCCATGGTCATCGCCTCGGCACAGGCGGTGGCCTCGTCCAGGAGCGACGCATTGGCGATCTCGAGCCCGGTCAGGTCCGAAACCATGGTCTGGTAGTTCAGCAGCGCCTCGAGCCGGCCCTGGCTGATTTCCGGCTGGTAGGGGGTGTAGGCGGTGTACCAGGCCGGGTTTTCCAGGATGTTGCGCTGGATCGCGGGCGGCGTCACGGTGCCGTAATAGCCCTGCCCGATCAGGGTGGTGAAGGCGCGGTTCTTCTTTGCGATCTGGCGCATGAACCACAGCATCTCGCGTTCGGATTTGGGCTTTCCGAAATCGAGCGGCTCGGCCTGAAGGATGCTGTCGGGCACGGTCTGCCCGATCAGCTCCTCGAGGCTTTCAAGCCCCAGCACCTCCAGCATTTCGGTCATCTCCTCCGGAGAGGGGCCGATATGGCGGCGGTTCGCGAAATCGTAAGGCAGGTAGGTGCTGGGGGTATAAGGCATGGGATTCCCGAAATCAGTCGATAAAGGCGCGATAGGCGGCTTCGTCCATGAACTCGTCGAGCGCCGAGAGGTCCTCGAGCTTCATCTTGAAAAACCAGCCGTCGCCGGCCGGGTCCTCGTTGACCTTGGCGGGCGCGTCGGTCAGCGCCTGGTTGACCTCGACGATCTCGCCATCCAGGGGCGCGAGGATGTCGGAAGCCGCCTTGACGCTTTCGATCACCACGACCTCGTCATCCTTCGAGACGGTGGTGCCCTCCTCGGGCAGATCGACGAAGACCACGTCGCCAAGCTGTTCGGCGGCATGCTCGGTGATGCCCACGACGACGAGATCGTCCTCGACGCGGAGCCATTCGTGCTGTTCGGTGAATTTCATCGGTATTGTCCCTCAGCGCTTGTAGGTCGATGGGCGGAACGGCAGGCGCACGATTTCGGCCGGCAGGCGTTTGCCGCGCACCTCGCCCCAGAGTTTGGCCCCTTCCAGGGCAAGATCAACGGGCACATAACCCATCGAGACCGGCACCCCGACCGACGGGCCGAACCCGCCCGAGGTCACCGTGCCGACGGGCTCGCCACCGGTCTCGGCGGCGTAAAGCGCGGTGCCCTCGCGCATCGGCGCCCGGCCTTCGGGGCGCAGCCCCACCCGCTGGCGGGCCGCGCCGGTATCCAGTTCCCCGAGGATGCGCGCCGCTCCCGGAAAGCCGCCTTCGCGCGCACCGCCGGTGCGGCGGACCTTCTGGATCGCCCAGGCAAGATCGGCCTCGACCGGCGAGGTCCCGGTGTCGATGTCATGCCCGTAAAGGCAAAGCCCAGCCTCCAGCCGCAGGCTGTCGCGGGCGCCGAGCCCGATCGCCTCGACCGCCTCATGCGCCAGAAGCTGGCGGGCCAGCGCCTCGGCACGCTCGACCGGCACCGAGATCTCGAACCCGTCCTCGCCGGTATAGCCCGAGCGCGACACCCAGAGCGGGCCGTCGGCCGTGTCGATGATCGCCACATCCATGAAGCGCATGTCGGAAACGCCGGGCGCGACGGTTTCCAGCACCGCGGCGGCCTCGGGCCCCTGCAGCGCCAGAAGGGCGCGGGCGGTCAGCTCGACGATGTCGCAATCGCAGCCGATGGTCGCATGCAGATGGGCGATGTCCTCTGTCTTGCAGGCGGCGTTCAGCACGACGAAAAGATCGTCGCAGCGCCGCGCCACCATCAGGTCGTCGCGGATGCCGCCCGTCTCGTTGGTGAACATCGCATAGCGCTGGCGGCCAAGCTTCAGCCCGACCAGATCCACCGGCACCAGATGTTCCAGCGCGATGGCCGCATGCTCGACCATGCCCGATTTCGGGCGCAGGCTGACCTGCCCCATATGGCTGACATCGAACAGCCCCGCGCGCGCCCGGCAATGCAGGTGTTCCTTCATCACGCCAAGGCCGTATTGCACGGGCATCTCGTAGCCCGCGAAGGGCACCATCTTCGCGCCCAGTTCCAGATGCAGATCGTAAAGCGCGGTGCGCTGCAAGGCCGACATGGCAAACCATTCCCCTGGCCGGATGCGTGCTGGCATCGCGGCATCGAGGACGCCCCCCATGGACGTCCCTTCCGATGCCCCCTCTGTCCCTTCGCCTGAGATCGCTATCCCTTCGGCGGACGCCTCGCGCGCCTCTCTCCAGAGTCCGTGTCCGTCCGCGGTCCTTGCTGCCTGAGAGTTTACCGGGGCGGTTGCTCCTTCGGCACCGGCCTTGCGGCCGGATTCTCCCGTGGACGGTTGGCGCTTGATCTAGATCATGGGCGCAGCACCGGCAAGGGCTTGCGCGGTCCCGCGCGAACAAGGACTTGCGCGGTCCCGCGCGGGCAAGGGCTTGCACGGCCCCGCAAGGGCAAGGACTTGAACTGCCCCGCGCGGCCTGCATTCTTGGGAGGATGCAGGATCCCTTCTTCTTCGGCTACGGATCGCTGGTGAACCGCGCGACCCATGGCTATCGCGACGCGGTCCGGGCGCGGATCTCCGGCTGGCGCAGGGTCTGGCGGCACACGCCACTGCGTCCGGTGGCCTATCTGACGGCGGAACCGGCACCGGGCGTCACTCTTGACGGGTTGATCGCGGCGGTACCCGGGGGCGACTGGACCGCGCTCGACCAGCGCGAATACGCCTATGACCGGCATGCGGTGGGCAAGGTGGTGGACCATGGGCTTGCCGCGCGGATCGACGTGCATGTCTACGCCATCCCCGAGGGCCTGGCCGAGCCGCCCGACATCCGCCACCCGATCCTGCTCAGCTATCTCGACACCGTGGTGCAGGGCTATCTGCGCGAGTTCGGCCCGGCCGGGGCCGAGGCATTCTTCGCCACCACCGGGGGCTGGGACGCGCCGGTGCTGAACGACCGAGATGCCCCCCGCTATCCGCGCGCGCAGTTGCTGAACGCAGCCGAGCGGGACACGGTGGATGCCGGGCTGAAGGCGCGGGGCGTGCGACGGATTCTGCCGGGCTGAGGCGGAGGACAGGGAAGCTTCTGCTTCCATGAGCTTCCCGGCTTGTCATCGGGCCGCACCGACCGTGCCAGCTTTCAGCCCCGGTTCGACCCTTCCACGGAGAACAGCGAACCGTCCGTGCCGAAGCAGAACCGCTTCCCGGACCGCCATCCGTCAGACGTAGCTGTCGAATGCCAACGTCCCGTCGGCGCGATATTCGGCCCTCCGCCCACTACCCGCCGTGTGCTGTCCCCGCCAAAGGCGATATCAAAGACGCATATCCGGACCTGCCCCCCCCCGGTCCCCCGACAGACCTCGATGCCGAGACTTGCCTACAGCATGCCCGGCTCGACAAACAGGCGCATCCGGGCGGCTTCCAGACGGTCCTGCGCCCCGGCGCCGGGCCTTTCGGATTCCGGGTGCAGCATCCGATCTTCCTCCGGGAGCGTGCCTGCGACGACGCCGCCGACAGGCAGATCACCGTCATCGCGATTGATGACGCCTGCGAGGCTCTGAAGCAGGCCCGGCGTGGCGGCGGCACAAGCCATCGCGTCCTTTTGCGTCTCGAGGTGGAGGAACACCGGCTTTCCGGCCCTGGCGGCGTCTCAAGGAGCCTTCAAGCGGGTCGTCGCCTGTCGGCTGAAACCATGACCCTTCGCGACCCGGGCCTCTTCCATTGCCACCGCCCTGCCCGCGCGCAAATCGTCCGAAAGGCCTTCAAGCCCCGACAGCGTTCCTTCGAGGCGGTTGAACAGCCGCGCCGTCCGCTGCTGAGCTTCTCGGCCTCCGGGTCGAAGCTGCGGACATATGCCGCCATCGCGCCGGGGGCCGGCTTGGCCCCTCTTTCGCCCGTCGTATCCGCGTGAGCCTTGCAAATGGTGCTGTCGATGAGGACGCATTCGAAGTTAGGGGCTGCACTCAACTCATGGAAAAGGCGCTCCGGGGGCCCCTCCATCGTCCATCTGCGGAACCGCACCTGCGCGCCAGCACGGCACTGCGCCCACAGATAACCGATTGTCAGCGCCGCTCCGCCCCGGCACCCCATCTCGTCCGGGGGCAGATGCCGCTTGCTCCGCGCTCATCCGTCAGCGGTCGCCTGCTCAAGATCGCCTTCGTTTTCGATCCTGAATCGGAACTCGCTGCAGATGGGAAACCCCTGAATGCAGACAGGGCCTAATCAGCGATACGCGCAGACGGTCAGCGCGTCCCCGGCTCCCTCGCAACACATCGAAACGGCTGAAAGATCGCCTCGCGAGGGCAATCCAGCCCCCACAAGGGGCTGGCTGCCGGAGCCCGGCCGGGGCTCAGCCCGGTTTCTTCTGGAACAGCGGCAGCAGGTCGCCCAGTTCCGGGCCGCGCTCGCGGCCAGTGACGGCCTTGCGCAGCGGCATGAACAGCTTGCGGCCCTTGCGGCCGGTCTTTTCCTTCACCGCCTGGGTCCAGGCCGACCAGCTGTTCTCGTCATAGGGCGGCTCGGGCAGCATCGTCAGCGCCTCGGCGATGAAGTCGCGATCCTCCTCGTCGACCAGCGGTTCCGCGCCGTCGCGGCAAAGCGCCCACCAGCCGGCCAGATCGTGGCGGGTGACGATGTTCTCGCGCACCGCCTGCCAGAACCGCTCGGCCCGGTCGTCCGGAACGCCCAGCGCCGCGATCTCTTCCCGGACCGCGGCGAAGGGCAGCCCGTGCAGATGCCGGGAGGTCAGCGGGAACAGGTCGTGTTCGTCGAACTTGGTGGGGGCGGCGCCGAAGGTCGAGATGTCGAAGCCTTCGATCAGCTCGTCGAGGCTGCCCGCCAGCTCGACCGGCTGGGACGAGCCGAGACGGGCCATCAGTGACAGCAGCGCCATCGGCTCGACCCCCTGCTTGCGCAGATCGCGCAGCGACAGGTGGCCCAGCCGTTTCGACAGCGCCTCGCCCTGGGGCCCGGTCAGCAGCGAATGGTGGGCGAAGGTCGGGGGGGTGCCGCCGATGGCCCGGATGATCTGGATCTGGGTCGCGGTGTTGGTGACATGGTCGGACCCGCGCACGATATGGGTCACGCCCATGTCCACGTCGTCGACCACCGAGGCGAAGGTATAAAGCACCTGGCCGTCGCCCCGGATCAGCACCGGGTCCGAGACGCTGGCCGCGTCGATCGAGATGTCGCCGAGAATGCCGTCGGTCCACTCGATCCGCTCGCGGTCGAGCAAAAAGCGCCAATGCCCCGGGCGCTCGGCCCGAAGCGCGGCCTTCTCGTCCTCGGACAGCTCCAGAGCGGCACGGTCATAGACCGGCGGCTTGCCCATGTTCAGCTGCTTCTTGCGCTTGAGGTCCAGCTCGGTCGGTGTCTCGAAACATTCGTAAAGCCGCCCCGAGGCGCGCAGCTCGGCGGCAACCTCGGAATAGCGGTCGAGACGGGCCGATTGCTGCTCTTCGCGGTCCCAGCTGAAGCCCAGCCATTCCAGATCCTCGCGGATGCCGTCGATATATTCCTGCTTGGACCGTTCCGGGTCGGTATCGTCGAAGCGCAGGATGAAGGTGCCGCCGGCCTTGCGGGCGATCATGTAGTTGAACAACGCGGTGCGCAGGTTGCCCACATGAATGTAGCCGGTGGGCGACGGCGCGAAACGGGTGACGGTGGTCATGGGCATTCTCCTTGAGTGCCCGCTCTTCCACAACGGCGCGGTTTTGTCCATATCGGGCCCATGACAGACCCGATCCGACATGGCCTTCCGCCCTCGCTCGACGAGATCGCCGACCTTGCCGCCGCCGCCCGCGACGCACTGCCCGAGCCGTTCCGAGGACCGGCCCGCGCGGTGGCGATCCGGGTCGAGGATCTCGCCTCGGACGAGATGCTCCGCGAGCTCGATATCGAAAGCCCGTTCGAGCTGACCGGGCTTTACGACGGCATCCCGCTGACCGAGAAATCGGTGATGGACCAGCCCGAGCGGCCCGATACGGTCTGGCTGTTCCGCCGTGCGATCCTCGACGAATGGGTCGATCGCGAGGAGGTGACCCTGACCGAGCTGGTGACCCATGTGCTGATCCACGAGATCGCGCATCATTTCGGCTGGTCCGACGACGACATCGCCTCGATCGATCCCTGGTGGGAATGACCCCGTCCCGGCCGCGCGCCCTCGCGCCGTCGTGAGATGGCAGGCCCGCGGATCGCCGCTATCCTTCCCTGCGGGGAAGCTCCGGCCCCGGGCCGGGGCAGCAGAGGGAGACCCGCCATGACCAAGATGACCCGCCGCCACGCGCTTCTGGCCGGGGCCGCCTTGCCGCTGGCCGCCGCCGTCCGTCCGGCCCGGGCCGCCGCGCCGATGATGGGCCCGGCCCGGCCGCCCTTCAACCGCTTCGCCCTGGGCAGCTTCGAGGTGACGACGATCCTTGCGGGCAGTCGCACCGTGCCCGACCCGCAGACGATCTTCGGGCTGAATGTCGCGCCCGAACGATTCGCCGCCGTCTCCGAGGCGGCGATGATCCCGGCCGACAAGGCGCAGTTCTTCTTCACCCCGACCGTGGTCAATACCGGGGCCGAGCTGATCCTGTTCGATACCGGTCTTGCGCCCCGGGGCACCGTCGCCGCGCTGGAGGCCGCGGGCTATACCCCCGACCAGATCGACACCGTCATCATCACCCATATGCATGGCGACCATATCGGCGGGCTGATGGAGAACGGGACCGAGACCTTTTCCAATGCCCGCTATGTCACCGGCGCGGTCGAGTTCGATGCCTGGGACATGTCGGGCGACGAGAGCTTCGAGACGAAGATGCGCCCGCTCGCCGAAAAGACGCGCTTTCTCGAAGATGGCGACGAGGCCGCACCCGGCGTGACTGCGGTGGCGGCCTTCGGCCATACGCCCGGGCACATGGCCTACCGGCTGGAGAGCGACGGCAAGGCACTGCTGCTCGGCGCCGATTTCGCCAATCACTATATCTGGTCGCTGGCCCATCCCGACTGGGAGGTGCTCTATGACCGCGACAAGGAAGCGGCGGCAGCCACGCGGCGGCGGCTGCTCGACATGCTGGCGGCCGAGCGGATGCCCTTCATCGGCTATCACATGCCGTTCCCGGCCTTGGGCTATGTCGAGAAACAGGAGACCGGCTATCGCTATCTGCCTGCCAGCTATCAGATGATGCTCGAATAATCAGCGACGCCGGGGCGAGGATGGCAGCCGCCCCGGCGCATTCGGCCCGATCATCGCTGTCGGGCGGAAACGGGCTTGGCCTCGGGCGGCCGGAGTGGCAGTGTCGCCCCGCGAATGCCAAGGACCCCCCACTCATGCACGATATCCTGACCGTCACGCTCAACCCGACCGTGGACCTGTCCACGTCGGTTGCCCATGTCGTGCCCGGCGACAAGCTGCGCTGCGCCCCGCCGGTGACCGATCCGGGCGGCGGCGGCATCAATGTCTCGCGCGCGATCCGGCTTCTGGGCGGCGAAAGCCTCGCGCTGGTGGCGCTGGGCGGCCATAACGGCGACAAGCTGCGCGCGCTTCTCGAACATGAGGGCATCCGGCTCATTCCGCTGGTCGCGCCGGGCGAAACCCGGATGAGCCTTGCGGTCACCGACAGCGCCTCGGGCGAGCAGTTCCGCTTCGTGCTGCCGGGGCCGATCTGGAACGAGGCCGGGCTGAAGGCAACGCTGGCGGCGGTGACGACGGCGGTGCCCAAATCGGGCTATGTGGTGATCTCGGGCAGCCTGCCGCGCGGCCTGCCCGAGGATTTCACCGAACGGGTCTGCACCAAGATCGGGGCGCGCGGCGCGCGGGTGATCGCCGACACGTCGGGACCGGCGCTGTTCCGGCTGGCCCGGGCACGGGACGCGGTGCCCTATGTGCTGCGCATGGACGGGCTCGAGGCAGAAGAACTGGCCGGGCGCGCCTTGCCCGACCGCAAGGACAGCGTGGATTTCGCAGCCGAGCTGGTGGCGCGGGGCGTGGCCAAGGTGGTGGTGATCGCCCGGGGCGCCGAGGGCAACGTGCTGGCGGCCGAGGGGCTCAGGCTGCATGTCGGCGCGGCCAGGGTGCCGGTCCGCTCGCTGGTGGGCGCGGGAGACAGCTTCGTCGGCGCCTTCGTGCTGGCGCTGGCACGGGATGAGGGCCTCGCCCGGGCGCTGCAATGGGGCGCGGCCGCAGCCAGCGCGGCGGTGATGACGGATGCCACCGCGCTCTGCACCCGCGAGGATACCGAGGCGCTTCTTGAGCGCTGCCCGGTGACGGAGCTCTGAGGCCGGGCGTCCCGGACCCTCTTTGACCGGGACGTCCGACTGCCGTCAGGCGATCAGCTTTCCGGCGATCTCGACCAGCAGCCGGGCCTGATGGGCGACGGCCGCCCTGCCCTTGTCGTCGAACTCTCCGGCCTTGGCGGAATAGCCATAGGGATTGCCGCCCGCCTCGAAGATCGCCGGGTCGGTATAGCCCGGCGGCACCAGGATCGATCCCCAATGCATGAAGGTCGGATAAAGCGTGAGCAGCGTGGCTTCCTGACCGCCATGCGCATTCATCGCGCTGGTGGTGGCGGTCGCGGCCTTGCCGGCAAGCTTGCCATCCTGCCAGACCGGCCCCAGCGTATCGATGAAGGCCCGCATCTGGCTGGCCACGACCCCGAAGCGGGTCGGCGCCGAGAAGAAATAGGCATCGGCCCAGGCCATGTCCTCGGGCGTGGCGACCGGAATGTCGGCCATCTTCTCGAGCTGCTCGGCCCAGGCGGCCTGGCCCTTCACGACATCCTCGGGCGCGGTCTCGGCCACGCGCCGAAGGCGGACCTCTGCGCCTGCCTCTGTGGCGGCCTCGGCCGCGGCCTCGGCGATCTGGTGATTGGTTCCGTAGGTCGAATAGAAGATGATGGCGAGTTTGGGTCTGGTCATGGCAGATACCTCGTTCGGGTTTCGGCTCTGCCTGAGATATGGCCCGGACCGCCGCGGTCCAGAGGCCGCGGGCGCAGGCGCCCTGTGCGAGAGGGCACCGTGCGACGGGTACGGTGCGACCGGGACCGATTTTTCGTCGAAAAATCGCCGCCCCGTTCAGGACGGGTCGCGCCAGCGGTTCACGATCGGATAGCGGCGGTCGAGCCAGAACGCCCGCTGCGTCAGCCGAGCCCCGGGGGCGGACTGGAAGCGCTTGTATTCGCTGATATAGATCAGATGCTCGACGCGTTTCACAATGTCCCTGTCGAGCCCCTCGGCCACCAGATCCTCGACCGAACGCCCATCATCGACCAGCCCCTCGAGTATCCGGTCGAGCACCGGATAGGGCGGCAGGCTGTCCTCGTCCTTCTGATCGGCGCGCAATTCCGCCGAGGGCGGCTTCTCGATCACCCGGGACGGGATCACCTCGCCCGCGGGCCCCTTCATCCAGGGCCGGTGATGGGCGTTGCGCCAGCGGCAGGTCTCGAAGACGCGCGTCTTGTAGAGATCCTTGATCGGATTGTAGCCGCCCGCCATGTCGCCATAGATCGTGGCATAGCCGACCGCCACTTCCGACTTGTTGCCGGTGGTCAGCAGCATCTCGCCGAACTTGTTCGAGATCGCCATCAACAGCAGCCCACGCAACCGCGATTGCAGGTTCTCCTCGGTGACGCCCGGCTCGGTCCCCGCGAAAAGCGGCGCCAGGACCTCGGTTGCGGCCGCCTGCGGTGCCGAGATCGGCACCTCGTCGAGCCGGCAGCCCAGCGCCCCGGCCACCGCCGCCGCATCCTCGAGCGACCCGGCCGAGGTGAAGTCCGAGGGCAGCATCACGCAATGCACGTTCTCCGGACCCAGCGCATCGGCCGCGATCGCCGCCACCAGCGCCGAGTCGATGCCGCCCGACAGCCCCAGCACCACCTTCGAGAACCCCGATTTCTCGACATAGGCGCCAAGCGCCGTCACCATCACCCGGTAATCCTGTTCCCAGGCATCGGGCAGGACCGCGCGCGGGCCGCGATCGGCGCGCCAGCCCTCGGGCGTGCGGCGGAAGTCGACATGGGCAAGGCCCTCTTCCAGCACCGGCATCTGCAGCGCCAGCGCCCCGCCCGGGTTGAGCACGAACGACCCGCCGTCGAAGACCTGATCGTCCTGCCCGCCGACGAGATTGAGATAGACCAGCGGCAGCCCGGTCTCGACCACCCGCGAGACCATGATGTTCATCCGGCTGTCATGCTTGCCGCGGTGATAGGGCGAGCCATTCGGCACCAGAAGGATCTCGGCCCCGGTCTCGGCCAGCGCCTCGGCCACATCCTCGTACCAGGCATCCTCGCAGACCGGCATCCCGATCCGAAGCGGACCGACCCGCACCGGCCCGACGATCGGACCGCCGTCAAAGACCCGCTTCTCGTCGAACACCTCGTCATTGGGCAGGTGATGCTTGAAGACCCGCGCCAGCACCTGGCCCCGGTGAAGGACGAAATAGGCGTTGTGATGGCGCCCGCCCTCGACGACCGGCGCCCCGATCCCGAGCGCGGGGCCATCGGCGCAGTCGCGGGCCAGCGCCTCGAGCCGGGCCGCGACATCGGCCAGGAAGGCGGGCCTCTGCGCCAGGTCCTGCAGCTGGTAGCCGGTCAGGAACATCTCGGGCAGCGCCACCATGTCGGCCCCCGCATCGCGCCCGGCCGCCCAAGCGGCGCGCGCCTTGGCGGCATTGTCTTCCAGCGCCCCGACCGTCGGGTCGTACTGGGCCAGGGTGAGGCGGAACCGGTCGTCGGCCATGGCATTCCTCGTCGCGTCCTGCCCCGCCTCTTAGCAGACTGACAGGCAAGTGAAAGCCGTCGGATGGTGAAAACCGTTGTAAGCCCGGCGAGGCTCCACTAGGGTTTCCGCGCTTTCAAAAAGAACCGCGGCAAGTCAGGGCGATGGGGGCTTTGGTGCAGAAAACAGGCAGGATGACGGCGCGTCTGGCTCTGGTTGCGGCGCTGGCTGCGGGCGGGGCTGCACTCGCCCAGGACGACGGCAATGTCGTGACCAAGCAATACGACAATGGCGGCATCTACGAGGGCACCTTCAAGAACGGCAAGCAGGACGGCACCGGCACCTACCGGCTGCCCAACGGCTATGAATATTCGGGCCAGTGGGTCGACGGCCGGATCGAGGGCAAGGGCATCGCGCGCCTGGTCAACGGCTCGGTCTACGAGGGCGAATTCACCGACGGCAAGCCCGACGGCACCGGCAAGATCACCTTCGCCGATGGCGGCACCTACGAGGGCGAATGGCAGGATGGCAAGATCACCGGCACCGGTGTCGCGGTCTATGCCAATGGCGTCCGCTACGAGGGCGAGTTCCGCAATGCCGTGCATCACGGCATCGGCAGGATGACCAGCCCCAACGGCTATGTCTATGAAGGCAGCTGGGTCAACGGCGTCAAGGACGGCAAGGGCAAGATCACCTATCCCGGCGGGCGCGTCTATGAAGGCGAGATGAAGCAGAACCAGCGCTCGGGCAAGGGCACGCTGACCACGCCCGAGGGGCTGAGCTATTCCGGGTCCTGGAAGGATGGCGAGATGAACGGTCTCGGCACCCTGACCCAGCCCAATGGCGACATCTACGAGGGCCAGTTCGTCAATGGCGAGCGGCATGGCAGTGGCAAGGTCACCTTCGCCAATGGCGATGTCTACGAGGGCGAGTACCGCAACGACAAGCGCCACGGCAAGGGCACGCTGATCGGCGCCGACGGCTACCGCTACGAGGGCGACTGGGTCGCGGGCCGGATCGAGGGCGAGGGCCGGCTCACCTATCCCGACGGCGCGGTCTATGAAGGCCAGTTCCGCGCCGACATGCCCGACGGCACGGGCAAGGTCACCTATGCCGACGGCTCGACCTATGAGGGCGAATGGACCGGCGGCGTGATCGGCGGCGCGGGCAAGGCGACCTTCCCCGACGGGCTGGTCTATGAGGGCCAGTTCAAGGACGCCGCCTATAACGGCAAGGGCACGATGACCCATGCCGGCGGCTACAGCTATACCGGCGACTGGAAGGGCGGGCTCCGCCATGGCGAGGGCACCGCGACCTATGCCGACGGCTCGGTCTATTCGGGCGGCTTCGTCGAGGGCCAGCGCGAAGGTCAGGGCACCATCACCATGCCCGACGGGTTCAGCTATACCGGCGGCTGGAAGGCCGGCAAGTTCGACGGCAAGGGCCGCGCGACCTATGCCAATGGCGACGTCTATGAGGGCATGTTCTCGGACGGCCGCTACGAGGGCAAGGGCGTCATGAAATATGCCGATGGCGAGATCCGTTCGGGCACCTGGACCAACGGGATGCTGACGACCACCCCCGAGGACACGACCGACCGTCCGGCCGCACCGAACGCGCCGCTGCCCGCCGACTGAAGAGCGGCAACCAGCCGCCGCCCTGACGCCCTCCGAATGCCGCGCGGCACCCCTCGGGCGGGACGGGGCTACATGACCCCCTCGAAGGTCAGCGAGGCCCCCTTCAGCGGCTTTCGGTTGATCCGGTGCACCTCTCGCAGCATCCGCATGGCCGCGGACAGATGCCCGGCACTGTGGAAGGTCTCGTTTTCGTGGTCCATCAGGCCGGTCTCGAGATTCTGCATCAGCGCGCCGATCTGCGGGTATCGATCCGGATTGCGCCGGATCGCCCGGCCCAGCGGCGTGTGCCCGACAATGGCCAGCCGGTTGACCACCACGCGATCGATATAGGGCCGGTGCTCGGCCAGAAACCGGGCCGTACACAGCACATCCTCGGCGGTTTCGCCCGGATAGCCGAGGATCGAGGTCATGCGTACGCTGATCCCGGCCTCGGAAGCATGCCGCACGAAGCGTGACAGGAGCTCGGCATTGGTGCCCCGTCCCATCGCGTTCAGCACCCCCTGCGCCGCCGATTCGAGCCCGGTGGTGATGCGGGACAGCCCGGCGCGGCGCGCCGCCTTCAGCGCATCCGGCCCCAGCCCGTTCTCGCCATTGGACTGGACATGGACCGAAGCCGTCCATTCGCAGCCCGGTGCCACGCTCTGGGCCTCGTCGATCAGCCCGTGCCAGACTGCGAGGTCCGAATTCAGCTTGAGATCGAGAAAGGTGAAGATGCCGGTCCGGTGGCGGCGGCTTTGCCAGGCCATCTCGTCGCGCACATGCGCGAAGGACCGGCTGCGGAAAGTACGGCCCGACGTCGTCTGCACGTCGCTGCAAAAGGTACACACCCCCCAGCCGCAGCCCCGGCCGGTCATCATCGGCACGATCCGGTTGGGATAGCGGTCCCAGGGAAAGTCGGAATAGTCGGGAAAGGGCAACGCGTCGAAATCGGCGAAGGGCGCCGCCGGGACAAGCTCGGGCCGGTCGGGCGTGGCCAGCCCGGGCACCGCGCGCCCGTTGCCCGTGACGCTGTCGACAAGATCCAGCAGATGGCCCTCGGCCTCGCCGGCGAAGACACCGGAGATCCCCGGCAGGTCGAGCCAGTGCGCCGCGATCTCGGGCATGCCGAACATCGGCCCGCCGACGACCACCGGAACGCCGCAGCGCGCTGCCTCGGCCGCAATCGCACCGCAAACCTCACGATACATGCTGTAGGCCGAGATCAACAGCAGATCAGTGCCGCGATCGAGCGCATTCTGCACCTCGGCCAGGGTCGCGGTCTGAGCGCGCGCGCTGGCGGGGCTGCGGGCGGCGACGACCTTCCGGCGCAGATCGCGCACCACCCGGGCGCCGCTGACCGCGGTGGCATGGCGCAGCACCGATTCGTAGTAGCCCAACGCATGCGGCCGGGTCACGCGCCGGTAGCTGCCGACCCCTACGGCAAAAGGCGAGATCACCGCGACCTCGTGCCCGGCCCGGCGCAGGATGGCGGCGATCTGGCCGACCGAAAGCGTTGGATAACGGGAAAAATTATTCAGATCTACAATTGCAATGCGCATTTGACTTCAACCTTAGGTAAAAAATTATATCTGGGATTTCACAGAAATTGCCGAATTCCCGGAAAAAATTAACGGGAATCGGAGATCGGTCACAGTTTCAATTCCGTCGACACAAACACCCCCCTTCTCCGCGCCAAAAAATCCGGAAGAAATACTCCCCGAAAACCGAAACCGCGCAAAAGAAAAAGGCCGTGCGCAGCAAAAAGACGCAGCGTCGCACGACAAATCCGACCCGCCCAGTCTTTCCGGACTGAAGGGCGCTGTTTCGCAAATCAGCTGACGGCTGCAGTCCCCCTTTCCCCGGACACAGTTATCCTGCGGCCACGGTCACCGGGAAGGGCGCAGGCAGGGCACCAGCGACGTGGCCTTGGACGCCGCTGTCGAAGCTTTCAAGCGTGCGGGCCAGGCAAGCCAACCGAGTCTGAGAACTGCGTCACGGGTGCTGCAGAGGGCAGCCGATCTCGAATGTCACCCCACGCTGCATTGAACCGATGTCACGAGCTCGTCACACAAGGGAGGCGGCCTCGTGACTGAATTCGAGATTATCTTCGACGTGTTTGGTATCGGCGCATGCATCGTTGGCGCCATCCAGGTCACCATCGCCTACCGCTCTTCGATACGAGATGTCGAACCAGATCCGGAACGGGTTCGGCGATTTGTGGAACGGGGAATGGAGTTACGGCGGCAGGCACTGGAAGAATCGCGCGCAACCGACAGGCCGAGCGACGACGTCACCGAGCCAAAGTCTGCAGATCTTCCCACGCGGCAAGCGGATACTGATTGAGCTCGTCCCGTATGCTGCGCCACTTCGGCATATTGTCGTCAAGGACCTTGATGAAACGCTCATCATGGCGCGGCGATATCAAGTGGGCGAGCTCATGCAGCAGTACGTACTCAATCGCCCGAACGGGTTTCTTCGCGAGCTCGAGGTTGAGCCAGACGATCTTCTTGTCCGGATTGCAGCTCCCCCATTTCGTTTTCATTGGCCGGATGCCCCAAGCTTCGGTGGCAACGCCTAAGTGCGATGACCAATGCTCGAGCCGTGGAGCCACGTGCTCCCTTAGGCGAGCCTTGTACCAATTCTCCACACAACGCCTGCGTACTGCAGGCGTTGTGTCTGCCGGCACCGAATAGCGGAGCCGGTCACTGCCGATGAGTTCGATCCGGTGGACCTTCTTGTCCCAGTGGATCACATCCAGTCGAAGAGGCCGGCCGAAAACGAAGTGCGTCTCGCCGGAGACGTACTGCCGGCGAGTCTGGCGCTCCTGAGCGAGGAAACGGGCCTGTTTGCGGCGAACCCAATCCATTCTCGTGAGTACAGCCAGCTTGACGGCATCGAGACTGACGCTCAGCGGGGCGGCGACTCTGACCTGGCCATCAGGCGGATAGACACCGACATGGAGGTTCTTGATCGCCTTCCAGCGGACCTCGACCGGCGTCCCTCCGATGATGTGGTGTTCAGTATTCACCATGGTTCTTCAGTATCTGCAGCAGCGTTTCGACAGTGTCGGGATCCGAAATCTCAGCTTCTAGGCAGCGTCTGACTTTCTTTTCTTTCATCGTATGACCGCGCCATCCGTGGGGGGCAGTCGCCCGTACAGCTTGGGGTACTTCGTCAGTGTGGCCTCAGTCAGCGCCTCCTCGGCTTCCTTGACAGCTTTCTTCGCCGCCGTCTCGGCCGTCATAAGCTTGGCCACCTGTTTCAGCAGCTTGGCCTCCTCCGGCTCGGCCTCGTCAGATTTCTGGCGTTCTTTGACGGAGGCGGCGGTTAGCTTGCCCGCCTCCGTCAGCGCATCGGCCAGGAGGCCGCCCTCAACCCCGTGTTCCTCGACCAGCTCCTCGATCTCGCGGCCCAGTTCCTCGGCCTTGGCCTGCGCATCATCGACGGCCTGCTGCATTTCAGGAAAGAGAGGAGGATACTAAATCTGAGGTCTTCGTCTCGCAAATCGTGCAGCCTCTACTGCAAGAGGGCCAGAGCCTACTAGTCTTCACTGAATATCGTGCAACTCAGGACTACTTGCGCAAGACCATCGAGGACTCAATGCCTGGCGTCGTGTGTCGCACAATCAATGGCTCACTTGGCCTGGAGGAGAAAACTGACGCTGTACAGGCATTCAATACTGGCCAAGCCCGGGTGATGATATCGACCGAGGCCGGTGGCGAAGGCCTAAACTTGCAAGAGTCTTGCCATGTCATGGTGAACTACGACCTACCGTGGAACCCGTCGCGACTGGTGCAACGAATTGGTCGCCTCTATCGATACGGCCAGACACGACGGGTACAGGTATTGAACCTGCAGTCGGACGATGGCTTCGATTCAGCTGCGTTGAACTTGATGCTGGACCGAGTGACGACCATTGCGCATGAGATGGCCGCCGTAGCAGCAGATAGCAGGGATGCCCTGGCTAGCACGCTGCATTCGCAACATGAATCCACACTGCATTTGCGCAACAACGCCGGACTGAACCGAGAAAATGGAACGGCCGGGCCTTGATCTTGGTGATCTTCAGCGTCTTCATCACGAAATTTTCGTAGATTGGTTCGCTAATTCCGATGCGGAGATTGCGCAAGAAATTCCATTCGAAGGCAAGCATGGCGCAATGCACCCAGCGGCGCTTCGAGGACCAATCGACATTGCCGGGCCGCGCACAGCGGGGCGCTGCCCGCGCGCGGGCCGTGGAGGTCGGACATGCACACCTCCCCACTTCCGAGCAGGTCGCTTCGACGAAATCTCCGGCCGCCGCAAACCGGGCATGGTGCCTTGCCGGTCCGGCACGCCTCGCCAATCCGGCGCGGCATGATCCCGATCCCGTCGTGACGCCTTTACCGGCACCTGCCCGTCGCACGCCCTGCCTGCACGCCAAGGCAGCCTCCGCAGAAGACCAATATCGCGGGCCTGAACTCCGCCACGGGCCGAAAACTGCGCGTTCGGCGCGACAAGCCCGAAGATACGAGGCCGCAACCGGCGAAGGGATCGGGCGCCGCCCGCCCTCATCCCTGCCGGGAGGCACCCCCGGGAAATGAAGGCCGCTCCACCATGCCGCATGTCAGCTTGCGTCCGGCATGACAATCAGGCCGGGACAGATCGCCGGACTGCGGCCTGGCATCGACGCCTCTTCACGCCAGACGCCATGACGCCGGGCCCGGCGCCTCATATCAGACGACATCTGGCAGAACAGCACCTAGGGACCGATGATCGCAGCCCATCCCGACCTCGAAAGCTCGCGGGCCGGGAAGGCGGGTCTTGCGGAACCTTGCCCTGCGCGGGCGGACCGCCCGCATCATCCCCCCAGGCGCGCGGATCCCCCTCCCGACCGGACACACGTCTGGGGCCCGGCCGCGCGACTACCTGCCTGCTGCGCCGTCCTCCCCGTCGCGACCTGTCGGCGCGGCCACGCGATGGATCGGGATAGCGGCCATAAGCTTCAGCGACGCCGGGCGCGCCATCCCTCCTCCGTGCCCATGTCCTTGTCCAGCTCCACGCTCCGGCGCCGCCCACCCGGGGCCCGGGCCACCTCCTCCGGAATTCGATCAATTCCAGGTGCCGGGCATGGGCGGCCCGCGCGGGGCGCCTATATTCATCGTCAACTCAAGCAATGGAGGTGCGTCCATGTTTTCCCTTCTGGGCCGAAAGACCGATATGGTGCGCGAAGCCGAGGCGCTGAAAGGCCGTCCCGAGCCGATCGCCACCGCCGAGACCCACCATATCTTCGGGCGCCCGCTGAAGGCGCCGGTCCCCGAGGGGATGGAAGAGATCGTCTTCGGCATGGGCTGTTTCTGGGGCGTCGAGCGGCTGTTCTGGAAGCTGCCGGGGGTCTGGATGACCGCGGCGGGCTATGCCGGCGGCTTTACCCCGAACCCGACCTATGAGGAGATCTGCACCGGGCGCACCGGCCATGCCGAGGTGGTGCGTGTCGTCTACGACCCGGCCGAGATCCCGCTCGAGCGGCTGCTCCGCACCTTCTGGGAGGGCCACGACCCGACCCAGGGCATGCGGCAGGGCAATGACCGGGGCACGCAGTACCGCTCGGTCATCTTCACCCAGACCGAGGCGCAGACGGCCACCGCCGAAGCCAGCCTCGCGGCCTATCAGGACCGCCTGAGGGCGGCGGGCCACCGCGCGATCACCACCGAAATCCGGGCCGCGCCGCCCTTCTTCCATGCCGAAGCCTATCACCAGCAATACCTTGCCAAGAATCCGGGCGGTTATTGCGGGCTCGGCGGCACCGGGGTAGCTTGTCCCGGGGGGGAGGACACCTGATCCCGAAGGCTTTCGGCGAGGACCATGGGGATGCGCATTCACATCACCGGCGCCAGCGGTGCGGGCTGTTCGACGCTTGCGCGGGGACTGGCCATCCGCCTTGCCTCGCAGTGTTTCGACACTGACGATTTCTACTGGCATCCCTCCGATCCGCCCTTCACCCGCAAGCGTCGACCCGAAGAGAGGCTGGCGCTGATGAAGGAGGTGTTCCTGCCGCGTCCCGACTGGATCCTGGCCGGGTCGCTGCTGGGCTGGGGCGACCCGCTTGCGCCCTGGTTCAGCCATGTGGTGTTCCTGACCCTGCCGCCCGCGCGGCGTCTGGCGCAACTGCGTCGGCGCGAACGCCTGCGCTATGGCGATGCGATCCTGCCGGGCGGGCCCCGGGCAGAGGCGCATCAGGCCTTCATGGATTATGCGATGGGCTACGATTTCCCCGACTTCACCGGGCGCACCCGGCTCAAGCACGAGCTCTGGCTCGAAGAGATGCCCTGTCCGGTGATCCGGCTCGACGCCTCCGCACCGCCCGCGGCGCTGGTCGAGACGGCGATCGCGGCGCTTGACCAGACCGTCGGCGCGGCCTAGGCGCTGGATCCTGTTTTCAGACCATCCGAAAGGCCGCCCCGATGCCCACCTATTCCGCGCTGACCACGCTGACCGCCAAGGAAGCCGCCGAGGCGCTGGCCGAGGCCATTGAGGAGCGGCTCGAACCCGAGCCGATGGGCGTGGGCGTCTTCGAGATGGAGGACGGCTCGGGGCTGTGGGAACTCGGCGCCTTCTTCACCGAGGCGCCCGACGAGGCCGGGCTGGCGCTGCTGGCGACGCTTCACGGCGCGCGTCCCTTCACCGTGTCCGAAGTGCCCGAGACCGACTGGGTGGCCAAGGTCCGGCGCGATCTGGCCCCGGTCGAGGCCGGACGGTTCTTCCTTTACGGCAGCCACGATGCCGACCGTGTCCCCGAAGGCCCGGTGCCGCTGCTGATCGAGGCCTCGATGGCCTTCGGCACCGGGCATCACGGCACCACGCTGGGCTGCCTGCGCGCCGTCGACCGGCTGGCCGAGGCGGGCTTCGCGCCGCGCTCGGTCGCCGATATCGGCTGCGGCACGGCGGTTCTGGCGATGGCGGCGGCGCATCTGTGGCAGGTGCCGATCCTCGCCTCCGACATCGATCCGGTGGCGGTCGAGGTGGCCGCGACCAATGTGGCGGCCAACGGGCTGTCCGAGCGCATCCGCTGCCTCGAGGCGACCGGTTTCGATCATCCCGCGCTGGCGGCCGAGGCGCCGTTCGGGCTGATCTTCGCCAATATCCTGAAGGCGCCGCTGATCGATCTGGCCCCCGAAATCGCAGTAGGACTGGCGCCCGGCGGTGTTGCGATCCTGTCGGGGCTGCTGAACGAACAGGCCGGGGATGTGGCGGCGGCCTATACCGCCTGCGCGCTCGAGCTGAAGGACTCCGAGCAGATCGGCGACTGGACGACGCTGTGCATGCAGAAACCCGCCGCCTAGCTGCGCGGTCCGGACATCCGGCGGGACTGGAAGGCCTCCCTGCGGCTCCGACCTTCAGGGAGGCGATGTCGCGGCATGGCCTGAAGGCCGGGCCTTCCGGGCCAAGGCCCGGGCCAGGACGGCCATCCCGCTCGGCAACGATCGCCCCCGCGCCTGACAGGGGTGCCGGGCCTATTCGGCCGGGGCGGGCATCAGCCGCGAGAACACCGTCTCGTTGCCGGGCGCGGGATGGCGCGGGATCATCAGCGCCAGCGACAGCGAGGCCGCCGCCATCCCCGCCGCCAGCAGGAACACGCCCCCCGGCGAGGTGACCCAGAGATAGCCCAGCGCCGCGGGCAGGAACACCGCCGCGATATGGTTGATGGTGAAGGCCACGGCGGCGGTCGGGGCGATGTCGCCCGGATCGGCGATCTTCTGGAAATAGGTCTTGAGCGCGAAGGCCAGCGCGAAGAACATGTGGTCGATCACGTAAAGCGTGGCCGCCAGAACCACGCCCCAGCCCAGATAGTAGATCCCGCCATAGGCGAGGAAGACGCAGATCAGCCCGACATATTCGAAGGCCAGCGCCCGCCTTTCGCCCCAGCGTGCGACCGCTCTCCCCATCAGCGGCGCGAAGATCATGCCGGCGACGAAGTTGATCAGGAAAAGCGCCGTGACCTCATGCACCTCGAAGCCGAACCGCTCGACCATCATGAAGGCGGCGAAGACGGTGAAGATCTGCCGCCGCGCGCCCGACATGAATTGCAGCAGGTAGTACAGCCAGTAGCGGCGGCGCAGGATCAGCCGCTTGAGCTGCGGGTTCGGCGCCTCGAATTGCGGATAGGCCAGCAGGCAGAACAGCGCGGCCGCGGCGGTGAACCCGCCCGAGGCGAGATAGACGAAATTGTAGGACAGATCGAAACTCTTCCAGGTGACCACCAGCAGCCCATAGGCCAGAAGCGAGGCGGCCGAGCCCGCCGCCATCAGCCAGCCCAGCGTTTGCGGCGCCTTGTCCTTCTCGATCCATTGCAGCTGCAGCGACTGGTTCACCGTCTCGTAATAGTGGAACCCGATCGAGCTGAGCATGGTGATGGTGAGGATGCCGCCAAGCGAGGGGAACCAGGCGGTGACCGCCGTCGCCGCCCCCAGCAGCAGCAGCGCGACGACCCCCAGAACCTGCTCGCGCATGAACATGATCAGCGCGATCACCCCGATCGCCAGAAAGCCCGGCACCTCGCGCACGGTATGCAGCCAGCCGATCTCGACCCCGGTGAAGCCCGCCGCCTCGATGACGAAATTGTTCAGAAGCGCCGACCAGGTGGCGAAGGCCACCGGCATGGCAAAGGCCATGACGAACAGAAGCGACACCGGACGGCGCCATAACGGCAACGTTCCGGCATCATCGAGGCGGATGGGACGGAAAGACAGGGACATGGTTTTCCATTATCCATGAAACCTGCGTTTGGCGAGACGTTTCCCGCCCGCTCCGGCCGTGACCCAGATCAAGGCGGGCGGGGCCGGGCCGACGCAGAAAACCGCCTGAGGGGAGAGAGGAGACCTGCATGGATATCGTCCAACTGGTGGACCGGTTCGGAGAGGGGCCGACGGCCACCCTGTTCGGGCTGATCGCCGGCGGCCTCTTCGGCGTTGCCGCGCAACGCTCGGCCTTCTGCCTGCGCGCGGCGGCGGTCGAGGTCGCGCGCGGCCAGCTTGGCGCCCGGCTGGCGGTCTGGCTTCTGTGCTTCTCGACCGCGCTGGTCTGGGTGCAGGCGGCCGAGCTGTCGGGCCTGATGCGCTCGGGCGATGCGCGGATCATGGCGGTGCCGGGCTCGTGGTCGGGGGCCATCGCGGGGGGACTTCTCTTCGGCATCGGCATGGTGCTGGCGCGCGGCTGCGCCGGGCGGCTGCTGGTGCTGGCCGCGACCGGCAACCTGCGCTCGGTGGTCTCGGGGCTGATCTTCGCCGTCGTCGGGCAAATGAGCCTGCATGGCTGGCTGGCGCCGCTGCGCGACCGGATCGCGGCGCTTTGGGTGACGGCGGGCGGGCGCAACAGCGATCTTCTGCGCGAGCTGGGGCTGCCGCGCGAGGGCGGGCTGGGGATCGGCCTCGTGATCGCGGTGCTGGCCCTGTATCTGGCGCGGCGCAACCGGATCTCGTTTCGCAAGCTTGTCTTCGGGGCTGGGGTCGGCTTTGCCGTCGCGGTCGGCTGGGTGCTGACCTTCGGGCTGTCGCAGGTCGCCTTCGACCCGGTCCAGGTGCAGAGCCTGACCTTCACCGGCCCCTCGGCCAACACGCTGATGTTCTTCCTCGAACGCCCGGCGCTATTGCAATTCGACATCGGGCTGGTGCCCGGCGTGTTCCTGGGGGCCTTCGCCGCCGCCTGGATCGGCGGCGACCTGCGGCTGCAGGGCTTCGAATCCGAGGTCAACATGCGCAAGGCGATGATCGGGGCGGCGCTGATGGGTTTCGGCGGCATGCTGGCGGGCGGGTGTTCCATCGGCGCGGGCGTGACCGGCGCCTCGATCTTCGCGGGCACCGCCTGGCTTGCGCTTTTCAGCATGTGGCTCGGCGCGATGGCGACCGATTACCTTCTCGACCGGCCGACCGGGGCCGCGCGTCCGGTCTGAGCCTCACATGAAGCTTTGCGGGTCGATATCGACCGCGAGCCGCAGGTTCGGCGGCAGCTTGACCGGCGCGATCCAGTCGGAGATGGCGGCCTGCAGCGGCACGCCCTTCGGCGCCTTGACCAGCAACCGGACCCGGTGGCGGCCGCGGATCCGCGCGACCGGCGCGGGCGCCGGGCCGAAGACCTGCGCTCCGACCCGCCGCAGCGCACCGTCATTGCGCGCCAGCCAGGTGCCCAGATCGAAGGCAGGCCTTGCCTCGGGCGCCGACAGGATGATCCCCGCCATCCTTCCATAGGGCGGCACCCCGGCCGCGCGGCGTTCTTCCGCCTCGGCGCGCCAGAAGCCTTCCTCGTCGCCGGTCAGGATCGCGCGGATCACCGGATGTTCGGGCTGATAGGTCTGCAACAGCGCCAGCCCCCGCTCGGAGCCGCGCCCGGCCCGCCCCGCGACCTGGCGCATCAGCTGGAAGGTGCGCTCGGCCGCGCGCAGGTCCGAGCCCTGCAGGCCCAGATCGGCATCGATCACGCCGACCAGCGTCAACAGCGGAAAATTGTGGCCCTTGGCGACAAGCTGGGTGCCGATGATGATATCGGCCTCGCCCCCCGCGATGGCCTCGATCTGGGCCTTGAGCGCGCGGGCCGAGCCGAACAGGTCCGAGGACAGCACCGCGACCCGCGCCTCGGGAAACAGCGCCACCGCCTCTTCGGCCAGCCGCTCGACCCCCGGTCCGACCGGCGCCAGCTTGCCCTCGACGCCGCAGGACGGGCAGGCCTCGGGGATCGAACGGCTCTCGCCGCATTGATGGCAGACCAGCCGCCGCTGGAAGCGGTGCTCGACCATCCGCGCATCGCAATGCTCGCAGCCGATCATGTGGCCGCAGGCGCGGCAGACCGTCAGCGGCGCATAGCCCCGCCGGTTCAGGAACAGAAGCGACTGCCGCGAAGCCCCCAGCCGCGCCCGCACCGCCGCCTCGAGCGCGGGCGAGATCCAGCGCCCGGGCGCGGTCTCTTCGGCGCGCATGTCGATGGCCTGCATCTCGGGCAGGGTCGCGGTGCCGAAGCGCGAGGACAGGTCGAGCCGCGCATATTTCCCGGCATCGGCATTGGCCCAGCTTTCCAGCGACGGCGTGGCCGAGGCCAGAACCACCTGTGCCGAACAAAGCGAGGCCCGCAGCACCGCCATGTCGCGCGCATTGTAGAGAACCCCCTCTTCCTGCTTGTAGGAACTGTCATGTTCCTCATCGACGACAATCAGGCCAAGATCCTGAAACGGCAGGAACAGCGCCGAGCGCGCCCCCACCACAAGCTGCGCGCCCCCCTCGCCCGCCATCCGCCACAGCCTGCGCCGCTCGACCGAGGTCACGCCCGAATGCCATTCGGCAGGGCGCGCGCCGAAACGGGCCTCGACCCGGGTCAGGAACTCGGCGGTCAGCGCGATCTCGGGCAAGAGCACCAGCGCCTGGCGGCCCTGCCGCAGGCATTCGGCAACGGCCTCGAGATAGACCTCGGTCTTGCCCGAGCCGGTCACCCCCTTCAGAAGCGTGGTGCCATAGGCCCCCGAGGCAAGCCCCGCGCAAAGCGTCTGCGCGGCCTCGGCCTGATCGCCCGCCAGCGCCTTGCCGGGCCGCGCGGGATCGAGCCGCGGATAGGGCCGGTCGCGCGGCTGATCCTCTTCCAGCACCGCGCCCGAGGGCACCAGCCCCTTGACCACCCCGGTCGAAACCCCGGCCTCGGTCGCCAGCTCGGACAGGGTGAAGGACAGTCCGCCGAAGGCCTCGAGCACCTCCAGCACCCGCTCGCGCGGGACCGTCATCCGATCGGGCTGGCCCTCGCCCCGGCGATAGACGCGCAGCGCGCCCGGCGCCTCGCCCAGCCCCGGCGTCCGGGTCGCCAGCCGCAGCATCAGCGACAAGGGCGTCAGCGTGTAATCGGCGGCCCGGGTCAGGAAGGCCCGCATCTCGTCCCGCATCGGCCGGGCGTCGAGCACGCGGCCCACCCGGCGCAGCTTTGCGGCATCGAAGCTGCCCTCGCCCGGCCCCCAGACCACGCCCATCACCCGGCGCGGGCCCAGCGGCACCTCGACATAATCGCCCAGCCCGCAGCCGCCCTCGGGCGCCAGATAATCGAGCACATGGCCCAGCGGCTGCGCCGTCAGCACGCCCACCCGTGCCCCTTCGGGAAAAACCTCTCTCATCGCAACGCCCCACTCGGCCAGGGCTTCGGGCGGGGTTTCAGCCCGGCCCCGCATCGGCTATCACCTCCGCGACAGATTGCAGCAAGGCCCGGGGAGGCTTCTTCCATGAAATTCTTCGTCGATACCGCCGATATCGAGGCGATCCGCGAACTCCACGACCTCGGGATCGTGGATGGCGTGACCACCAACCCGTCGCTGATCCAGAAATCGGGCCGCGACATCCTCGAGGTCACGAAAGAGATCTGCGATCTGGTCGAGGGCCCGGTCTCGGCCGAGGTGGTGGCGACAGAGGCCGCCGCGATGATCGAGGAAGGCCGCAAGCTGGCGCAGATCGCGTCGAACATCGCGGTCAAGGTGCCGCTGACCTGGGACGGGCTGAAGGCCTGCAAGACGCTTTCCGGCGAAGGGCACATGGTCAATGTCACGCTGTGTTTTTCCGCCGCGCAGGCGATCCTTGCCGCCAAGGCCGGTGCCACCTTCGTCTCGCCCTTCATCGGCCGGCTCGACGACATCAACCTCGACGGTCTGGACCTGATCGCCGATATCCGCACGATCTACAACAACTACGATTTCAGGACCGAGATCCTCGCCGCCTCGATCCGCTCGGTCAACCATATCAGCGAGGCCGCCAAGATCGGTGCCGATGTCGTGACCGCCCCGCCCGCGGTGCTGCAATCCATGGCCGCGCATCCGCTGACCGACAAGGGGCTCGCCGCCTTCATGGCCGACTGGCAAAAAACGGGGCAGAAAATCCTCTGAGCCTGGTGTATCCTGCCGCAAAACACGACACCCATGAGGCAGGAAACATGAGCAGCACCGCCGCGATAGCGGACGATCTTCGCGCGAGGATCATCGACGAACCCACGGTGATCCTCGACGACCCGGACCTGATGCGCGCCCTTG
Source organism: Rhodovulum sulfidophilum DSM 1374 (assembly GCF_001633165.1). Lineage (NCBI taxonomy): Bacteria > Pseudomonadati > Pseudomonadota > Alphaproteobacteria > Rhodobacterales > Paracoccaceae > Rhodovulum > Rhodovulum sulfidophilum. Next base: position 3,565,908 of record NZ_CP015418.1, read on the forward strand.
TCGCGGCCAATGACAAGATGATGGGCGACAATATCGTCGATCTGCGCGGCATCGCGATGGAACGGCTCGAGGCGCGGCTCGACCGGCTGGAAGAGACCCACCGTTCCGTCATTGCCGCCGCCTACGAGAATCTCGCGGGCACCAACCAGATCCACCGCGCCGTGCTGCGCCTGCTGGAAGCGCCCGATTTCGAGACCCTGCTGAGCCTTCTGGACGACGATCTGGCGGCGACCCTGCGCGTCGATTGCGTGCGGCTGGTGCTCGAGACCGACGGCGACCGGGCCGAGGCGGCACGGGCCGCGCCCGGGGACGCGGTGCGGATCATGAGCGCCGGCTTTGCGCGCAGCTATGCCGGCAACGGCACCAACCGGCCGCCGCGTCGGGTGGTGCTGCGCCGCACGCCCCCCCATTGCGAGCAGGTCTACGGCGCCGGCGCGGACGCGCTGCGCTCCGAGGCGGTGCTGACGCTCGATCTCGGCGAGGCCCGGCAGCCCGCGCTGCTGGCCTTGGGCTCGGCCGATGCACAGCAATTCACCCCCAATCAGGGCACCGACCTGATGGATTTCTTCGCCGGAGCCGTCGAAAGGGTGCTCAGGCGCTGGCTGGCATGAGCCTCGCGCTCAGCCCGGCGCTGCGCGATGCGCTCGAGGCCTGGCTGGCCGAAGAGCGCGCGCTGGACGGCGCGTCCGAGGCCACGATCCGGGCCTATGCCACCGATCTGCGCCGGTTTCTGTGCTTTCTCGCCGAATATGACGGCGAGCCCGCCGGTCCGGCCCGGCTGAAGCGGGTCGAGCTGCGCGATCTGCGGGCCTGGATGGCGCATGAGCGCGGCCGCGGGCTCGGGCCGCGTTCGCTGGCGCGGGCGCTGTCCGCGGTGAAGGGCTTCTTCCGCTGGTTCGGCAAGCGCGAGGGCTTCGAGCCGACCGCGGTGCTGTCGGTCCGGGCGCCGAAATTCACCCGCAAGCTGCCCCGCCCGCTGGCCGAGGAGGCCGCCCGCGAGGTGATTGCCGATCTCGGCACGACCCCGGCCGCGCCCTGGATCGCCGCGCGCGACGCGGCGGTCGCGACGCTTCTCTACGGCTCGGGGCTGAGGATTTCCGAGGCGCTGGGGCTGAAGGGCCGCGATGCGCCGCTGCCCGAGGTGCTGAGGATCCGCGGCAAGGGCGGCAAGGAGCGGCTGGTGCCCGCGCTGCCGGTGGCGCGCCAGGCGGTCGACGCCTATCTCGATCTCTGCCCGTTCGAGACCACCCCCGACGCGCCCCTGTTCCGCGGCGCCCGCGGCGGGGCCCTGAACCCGCGCCTGGTGGCCCGGGCGATGGAAGGCGCGCGCACACGGCTGGGGCTGCCCGCCTCGGCCACGCCGCACGCGCTTCGCCACAGCTTTGCCACGCATCTGCTGGCCGCCGGGGGCGATCTCCGGACCATCCAGGAGCTTCTGGGCCATGCCTCGCTGTCGACGACGCAAGCCTATACCGCGGTGGATACCGTGCGGCTGATGGAGATCTACGAAGCCGCCCACCCCAAGGCCTGAGCGGCGCGGAGGCAGCGGACCGACGCCCGGCGCGTTCTTTGCAGAAATGCCCCGATCATGTCCAATTTGATCCACCTTTCCGGTGTTCAATGAATAAGCTCGGACCGTGTCCCCCGACACGGCGCCGGCCCATTGCGACTGCTGGAAAGGACCGCCATGAATATCTCGATGACCAGCTCGGCACTTACCGGGCTCGGCGCTGCGCGGCAAAGCCCTCCGCCGCCGTCTCCGCCGTCCGAGGTTGCCGACACGACATCCAGGCGCGCCGAAGAAAAGCGTCTCGACCGCCTGGAAATCGAAGACAGCAAAGACTCTGCGTCCCCCACGCTGTCACTGAGGAACTCCGACGACACGTCGGAAACCACCAGCGACACCGACGCCGCCTCTGCGCTGAAGCTGCGGACCGAGGTCGCCGACGACACGCCGCCGCCCCCGCCGCCGCCCAGCCAGACCGAATCGATCATGCAGGGCGTCATCTCGAGCCTGAGCAATACCGGCTCTTCGGCCGACCAGGCCACGACCCAGGCAGAGGCGCTTTACACCGCGATGCAGCAGATGCTTACGGCACAGGACGCCTGACGCGGGAAGCCTGAGCCTGTCCGCCATCTTCGGGGACCGCCAGATGCGCGGCCCCCGGAGATGACATATGCCGTTGCGCCGTCGCCTCTGCGCAACCGTGCCTAGCCCAGAACCGCGCTGCACCGGGCGCAGGTCTGCGGATGCGCGTGCTGCCCCACATCAGGCAGGATCTTCCAGCAGCGGCCGCATTTCTCGCCCTCGGCCTTCTCGAAGACCACGCCGACGCCATCGACATCGGGCAGGCGGAAGGCCTCCTGCGGGCGCGGATCGCCGCTGAGCTGCACCGCCGAGGTGATACAGATATCGGCGAAATCGACCGATTTCAGCGCCTTCAGCACCTCGGCATCGCGCACATGAACCACCGGCGCGGCTTCGAGGCTGGCCCCGATGACCTTGTCCTTGCGCTGAAGCTCGAGCGCGGCGGTCACGACGCGGCGCACCTGGCGGATATCGGCCCATTTCGCGGCCAGCGCCTCGTCGCGCCAGTCGGCGGGCGTTTCAGGAATATCCTGCAGATGCACCGAGCCCGCATCCTCGGGGAAGCGCGAAAGCCACACATCCTCCATCGTGAAGACGAGGACCGGCGCAAGCCAGGTGGTCAGCCGGTGGAACAGGATGTCAAGCACCGTGCGCGCCGCACGACGGGTAAGCCCGTCGGCCGCATCGCAGTAAAGCGCGTCCTTGCGGATGTCGAAATAGAAGGCCGACAGATCGACGGTGCAGAAGTTGAACAGCGCCTGGAACACGCCCTGGAAGTCGTAGGCGTCATAGCCCTCGCGCACCTTCACATCGAGCTCGGCCAGCCGGTGCAGCACCCAGCGTTCCAGTTCCGGCATCTCGGCCGGCGCCACCTTCTCGGCCTCGGAGAAGCCCGCCAGGTTGCCCAGCATGAAGCGCATGGTATTGCGCAGCCGCCGATAGCTGTCGGCCACGCCCTTCAGGATCTCGGGACCGATCCGCTGGTCATTGGTATAGTCGGTCTGCGCCACCCAGAGCCGGAGGATATCGGCGCCGTATTGCTTGACGACCTCCTCGGGCACGATGGTGTTGCCGAGCGACTTGGACATCTTGTTGCCCTTCTCGTCCAGCGTGAAGCCGTGGGTCAGCACGCCGCGATAGGGCGCGCGGCCCAGCGTGCCGCAGGCCTGCAGCATCGAGGAATGGAACCAGCCCCGGTGCTGGTCGGTCCCTTCGAGATACAGATCGGCAATGCCGTCCTCCGAACCATCCGCGCGGTCGCGCAGCACGAAGGCATGGGTCGAGCCGCTGTCGAACCACACATCCAGCACGTCGAAGACCTGGGTATAGTCCTCGGCATTGTAATCCTTGCCGAGGAAGCGTTCCTTGGCGCCGGGCGCGTACCAGGCATCGGCCCCTTCGGCCTCGAAGGCGGCAGTGATGCGCGCATTGACGGCCGGATCCTTCAACAGAAAATCGGGATCGTCGGGCCTGGTGCCGGTCTTGACGAAGCAGGTCAGCGGCACGCCCCAGGCGCGCTGGCGCGACAGCACCCAGTCGGGGCGCGACTCGATCATCGAATGGATGCGGTTGCGGCCCGATTGCGGCGTCCATTTCACCAGCTGGTCGATCGAGGCCAGGGCGCGGGCGCGGATGGTGTCGCCATAGGTGTCCATGCCGTCATCCAGCTTGTGGTCGATGGCGGCGAACCATTGCGGCGTGTTGCGGTAGATCAGCGGCGCCTTGGACCGCCAGCTATGCGGATAGCTGTGCTTGAGCCGCCCGCGCGCGATCAGCGCGCCCGCCTCGACCAGCTTGTCGATGACACGGCGGTTGGCATCGCCCTCCTTGCCGTCGGGCCGGATGATCAGCGCCCCCGCGAAAAGCGGCAGATCGGCGCGGTAGGAGCCGTCTTCCAGGACGTTATGGGTCATGGGCAGGCGGAATTTCAGCCCGATCTGATAGTCGTCATCGCCATGGCTGGGGGCGGTATGGACAAAGCCCGTGCCGGCATCGTCGGTGACATGATCGCCGGGCAGCATGGGCACGTCATAGTCCCATTCGCCATTGCCTCCCTCGATGCCGCGGAAGGGATGCGCAAGCGTCAGCGCGCCCAGCTCGTCGGCGGACACATCGGCGACCCGCGTCCACATCCCCGGCGTCAGCCGGGCCGAGCCCAGCACGCTTTCGGCCAGCGCATCGGCAAGGATGAAACGGTCGCCAACCTTCGCCCAGCATTCCTCGGGCGTGCCGGTGATCTCGTAAAGACCATAGCCGATCCCGGGACCGAAGCAGACCGCGCGGTTCTGCGGGATGGTCCAGGGCGTGGTGGTCCAGATCACCACCTGCGCGCCGTCCAGCGCCTCGGAGGCGCCCGAAACGATGGGGAACTTCACCCAGATCGTGTGGCTCTGATGGTCGTGATATTCCACCTCGGCCTCGGCCAGCGCGGTCTTCTCGACCGGCGACCACATCACCGGCTTCGAACCCTGGTAAAGCGTGCCGTTCATCAGGAATTTCATGAATTCCTCGGCGATCACCGCCTCGGCATGGAAGTCCATGGTCAGATAGGGATCGGCCCAGTTGCCGGTGACGCCCAGGCGCTTGAACTCCTCGCGCTGGACATCGACCCAGCCCTCGGCGAAGCGGCGGCATTCCTGGCGGAAATCGACGACATCGACCTTGTCCTTGTCGAGCCCCTTGGCGCGGTACTGTTCCTCGATCTTCCACTCGATGGGCAGGCCGTGGCAGTCCCAGCCCGGCACATAGCGGGCGTCCCGGCCCATCATCTGCTGGCTGCGGACGATGAAGTCCTTGAGGATCTTGTTCAGCCCGTGGCCGATATGCAGATGCCCGTTGGCATAGGGAGGGCCGTCATGGAGCGTGAAGGGCGCCCTGCCCTCCTTCTCGCGCAGCCGGTCGTAGATGCCGATCCGGGCCCAGCGCTCCAGCCAGTCGGGCTCGCGCTTGGGCAGACCGGCGCGCATCGGGAAGTCGGTTTCGGGCAGGAAAAGGGTGTCTTTGTAGTCGGGTGTCTCGGCACACATGGCAAAAATCCTCGGAGTGCGATCCGGATTACGGTCTTGTTGATGTCTGGAAAGTTCGGCGCGACGGGTCAAGCGCCTTTGCCCGGTCGCTCTGGATCAGAGCGCCGGGCCCGTAATTCGACGGATCGGCCAGACAGGGCAAGGCATGCCGGTTCTATAGACAGGCCCCGGACCGAGGTAAAGCGCCGTTACCCGTTGCGGCGCCGGAGCGCAGCCAGCCCGCCCAGCGCCGCGGCCAGCATCAGCCCGGTCGCAGGCAGCGGCACCGGCGCCGGAACCGTGCTGATCGCCCCCAGCCCGTAGATGTCGACCCCGGCCCAGGGGCCGTCATAGGGCAGATTCTGGTTATCCGTTCCGCAGGCCTCGCCGACGCTGTAGACCATGCGCCCCGTCTCGCGGTTGCAATAGCGCGGCATGTCGTAGATCGCGACCAGCGAGAAGCGCATCCCGGGCGCGACCCCGGCCAGGCTGTCGATGTCGAAGCCAAGCGAGCCGCCGAACAGGACAGGACCCGCCGGCCCCGTCAGCTGATGCCAGCTCGCGCCGCTTTCCTCGGTTCCGGCCCCGATCCAGGCCATGAAATGCTCGTCATGATCGCCGCCCGCGAAGATCTGCAGATCGGGTGCGTCATCGCCCGAGGGCACTAGGAAATTGTCGGCAAAGCCCAGAACCAGCTCGCCGCCCTCGCCCAGCGAGACATAGCCGCTGCATTCGCCGAGATAGCGGTCTGGCGCCGCCCAGGCCACGCCAAGGGCGAGGGAGGCGTCATTGCAGGGCGCCACGTCGCCCCCGAAGCCGAAGCCCGGCGAGAAACGCAGGACCCTGTCGGCGAAGGACATGTCGCCGCCGGGAAAATCGATCCCGTAGACGGTGGAGGCAGCCGCGCCCTCGGCGGCAAGAACAAGGGCAGCCCCCAGCAGGGCGGCCGGAACGGCATGGGTCATGGCAGGCTCTCCCCGGATCGCCCGGCCAGTCGCCGGGCCCGCCACAACTCTACCCTGGGATGAGTACCCGCTCAAGCAAACAAGGGTTAACGGGCCCCGCCCGCTCAGCCGTCGGCGCGAGAGAAGACGCCGGTCAGCGCCCGCTTGACCAGCGCGCTGACCGAGGGCCGGCGTGCCTCGCGGAACGGCAGCGGGCGGCAGACCTCCATCGCGGCGACGCCGACCCGGGCGGTCAGCGCGCCATTCACCACGCCCTCGCCGAAGCGGCGCGACACCTTGGCCAGCATGCCCCCGCCCGCGATCGAACCGATCATGTCATCACCCACCGCGACCGCGCCGGTGGCGACGAGATGGGTCATCACCGCCCGCGCCAGCCGGATCGAGCCCAGCACCCCGCCGCGCCCGCCATAGATCTCGGCGATGCGGCGGATCATCCTCAGATTCGCGGTCAGCGCGGTCAGCAGATCGGCCAGCGCCAGCGGGACGATGGCGGTGATCGCCGCCACCTGCCGCGCCGCCGCCTCGATCTCGCGCGTGGCAACGGCATCGAGCGGCGCCAGAAGCTCGCGCTCGGCCAGCCCCATCAGCCCGTCGGCATCGAACAGCTCGTCGCGCTTCTCGGCCAGCCGGGCCCGGCCCCAGCGGGTATCCTCGCGCGCCCGGTAGAACGTCGTCAGCCGGTCGACCAGCGCCCGCGCCGCCTTGACGTCATTGGCCCCGATCGCGGCCTCGGCCTCGCGATGCAGCGTGTCGAGCCGCCGGAGCCGGGCAAAGGCCGCCATCTCGCGCAGCGAAATCAACAGCACCGCCAGCACGACCAGCCCCACCAGCCCCAAGGCCACGGCGCCGAGGATCTCGTTGCGCTGGAAGAGCCCGATCACGAAATTCCAGGCCGCGACCGAGATCACGAAGCCAAGAAGCGTCACGAAGGAGGTCCAGAAGAACCGGGCGAGCCGCGACGAACGCCGCGACGCCAGCAGCGCCACGGTCTTCATCGCCCGGCCCTCGGGCGCCATCTCGTCCTCGTCATCGGGCACCGGCGGCGCGTCGGCCGGACCGCGCGGCGGCTCGTCCTCCTGCGGATCGGAAAACGGATCGGGCCGGGGGGCGGAATTTCGGGCAGGCCGCGCAAAGGACCTTTCCTCGTCCTCGAGGTCGAACACAACGGGACGGCGGGTCATCTCAGGCGATCTCCCAGCAGGAATTCGGCGGCCTTGTCGAGCCGGATATGCGGCGGCCCCTCGCCCGGTTTCATCGTCAGCCGGGCCGGGGCGAAATGCATGACCTGGTAATCGCCGTCGAGCCAGTCCTCGGCCCCCTCGCGGGCGGGCTCCAGCAACAGCGCCGGATCCTCGGGCAGCTCGCCCGGGTAAAGCGCGGCCTGCCGACCGGTCGACATCAGCGTGCCGCGCACGCAGTCATAGCTTTCGCCGCGCTGCTCGCGGGTTTCCTCGACCGTCGCCCGAAGCGCGGCAATGGCCATCGCGGCGGTATCGGCACCCGCGAAATCGGCGCGGCGCCGCGCCTCCTTCATCAGCGCCTGCATGATCGAGGTCAGCCGGGCATGCTGGGAATGGTGCAGATGGTCGGCCTTGGTCGCGGCGAACAGGATCTTCTCGACCCGCTTGCCCGTCAGGAAGCGTGTGAGCCAGGCGTTGCGCCCGGGCCGGAACGCGCCGAGGATCTCGGTCATCGCGCGGCGCAGATCCTCGACCGCGCGGGGCCCGGCATGGATGGCGCCCAGCGCATCGACCAGCACCACCTGCCGGTCGATCCGCGAGAAATGATCGCGGAAGAAGGGTTTGACCACCTCGCGCTTGTAGGCCTCATAGCGGCGCTCCATCTCGCGCCAGAGGCTGCCGCGGGGCGTGCTGCCGCCCGGCACCGGCAGGGGCGCGAAGGTCAGGACGGGCGAGCCAGCCATCTCTCCCGGCAACAGGAACCGCCCCGGGGTGCAATCGGAAAAGCCCGCCTCGCGCGCGATGTTCAGCGCCTCGGTGAAGCGCGCGGCCAGAAGCTGTGCGGTGGCCTCGTCGAAGGCCGCCCCGGGATCGATCCCGGCCAGCGCCGCGACGAACCCGTCCGAGCCCGGCCGCCGGTCGAGCCGGCCCAGCGTCTCGGCCGCCCATTCGGCATAATCCTTGTCCATCAGCGCCAGATCCAGCAGCCATTCGCCGGGATAATCGACGATATCGACATGGATCGTGCGCGGGCCCGTCACCGCGCCGAAGATGCTGCCAAGCCCGCCGGGCCGCACCTTCAGCGACAGCCGCAATTCCGAGACGGCACGGGTCGAGTCGGGCCAGCGCGGCTCGGACCCGGTCATCGCCGCCAGATGCGCCTCGTAATCGAAACGCGGCACGGTATTGTCGGGCTGCGGTCTCAGATAGGCCGAGACGATCGCCCCCGAGGCAGCCGCGCGCAGCTGCGGCATCCGCCCCCGGTCCAGCAGGTTCGCCACCAGCGAGGTGATGAACACGGTCTTGCCCGCGCGCGACAGGCCGGTCACGCCCAACCGCAGCACGGGTTCCATGAAGGTCTCGGAGACCGAGGCGGCGATGCCTTCGACGCCGCGTGTCATTCCATCCGCAAGATCGCCGATGCGCACGATTGCTCCTTTCGAAGTCCGGGTGACAGTTAATCACGCAGCGCCGCCACTGCCAGCCCCCAAGCGGCCCGATTGCCAAGGAAGGATTGTCGCGGTAACCGGGGCGCCATGCCCCGCTATGCACTGAAACTCGAATATGACGGCAGGCCGTTTTCCGGCTGGCAACGCCAGGCCGACCGCCCCTCGGTGCAGGGCGCGGTCGAGGCGGCGCTGGCCCGGCTGGAACGCGACCTGCCCTCGATCGCGGCGGCGGGGCGCACCGATGCGGGCGTGCATGCGCTGGGTCAGGTCGCGCATTGCGACATGGCGAAGGACTGGGACCCGTTCCGCCTGTCGGAGGCGCTGAACCATCACCTGAAACCGCATCCGGTCGCGGTGGTGGCCTGCGCCGCGGTGTCCGACGATTTCCATGCCCGCTTCTCGGCCCAGGAAAGACGCTATCTGTTCCGGCTGGTCTCGCGCCGGGCGCCTTTGGTGCATGACAAGGGCCACATCTGGCGGGTGGGCCATCCGCTGGCGCTGGCGCCGATGCAGGAGGCGGCCCGGCATCTTCTGGGACGGCACGATTTCACCACCTTCCGCGCCTCGCTCTGCCAGGCTGCCTCGCCGGTCAAGACGCTCGACGCGCTCGACATCGAGGAGCTGGACTATCCCGGCGGGCGCGAGTTCCGCTTTCACGTCCGCGCCCGCAGCTTCCTGCACAATCAGGTGCGCAGCTTCGTCGGCACGCTCGAACGGGTCGGCGCGGGTGCCTGGGCCCCCGAAGACGTCAAGGCGGCCCTCGAGGCCTGCGACCGCGCCGCCTGCGGCCCGGTCTGCCCGCCCGACGGGCTGTACCTCGCCGCAGCGCGCTACGACCCGTCGCCTTTCGACACCTGACTGCCCCCTGCGAAAGCCTAACACTGCGGCGTCACGGCCCGGCGCCGCGTATTCGCCCGCTTTCAACGCGCGGCGCACCGACAACTGCAAGCGCGCGCGGTCGCTTCGGTAAACCGCGCCCTCTCTGCCACGGCTGCCGGCTTTGGAACGCGATGAGAGCCTCGCCTTTCAAAAGATCGAACCGAAGGCGTCTGAACCATATCAAAACATGACGGCTCCGGAGCACGGAAATCGTGACCGCGGGAAACCCTCGCCCCCCTTGTCCTTTCGGCCCCAGTCTGTGGGGGGGGGGGGTCGAAAGATCCGGGCAAGACCTCCCCATGTTTCGCAAGACATATGTCCCGGCATCGAGGGACGCCCCGAGCTTTCGGCGCCAAGCGAAACACGCGCCAAAGCGGTAACGCGCCCCTCCCCAGGACATGGATCACGAGGCGCCCACCCCCGGTGCTTTCCCGACGTGCCCCGGCCTCTGCTCAAATGGTCCTTTCTCAACTTGATCGGACATACCGCGTTGTGCATCCTTGTCGCGTTTTTGCCGTTCTCTTTAGATCAGTCATTTCCGGATCGCTCATGCCGTCAGAAAGCGCTTTTCTGCCCCGCCATCGGCAGATCTTTTTCACCTGCCTCTCCGTTTTCCTGGTGATGCTCGGCTGCGGCGTCACGCTCTGGAAGGCCATCTTCGCGGACGGACCGTCGCGGCATCTGGACACGGCCTGGCTGATCGCGGGGACAAACTGCCTTTTCAACGGGATGTCGCCTTATGACATCGACAATTTCACCGCCTGCTGGGCCGACAGCCTGAGCCAGGACTATATGGCCCCATTCGTCTTTCCTCCGGGTATCTTTCTGCTGTCCTTTCCGATGGGGCTGCTCCCGGAGGCCGGGGCCAGACTTTACTGGAGCGCGATAGGTGCGGCGACCGTGCCGCTGCTTGCGCTGGCCCTGTGGCAGGTCGCCCGGGTCACAGCGGTCGACGGCCCGGCCCGGCTGCTACGCGCCTGCTGGGTGACGCTGGGTGTCTCGATCGGCGGGACCGCCGGCGCGCTCTATGTGGGTCAGCCCAGCGTGCTGGTCGCGCTCGGGATCTGCCTCGTCCATCTCGGCCTTCGCGACAGCCGCGCCGCTGTCTTCCTGACGGGCGCGGTGCTCTGCTCGCTGAAACCGCATCTCTCGTTGATCTGGTTTGTCGTGGCGGTACTGATGCCGCCCGCGCGGCTGGCCAGAGCCAAGGGTCTGCTGGCCGGTCTCGTCCTTCTCGCCGCGGCGGCGCTGACCCTCGCCGATCCGCAGATTTTTTCAGACTACCTGCATGCGCTGGAGGTGCATGCAGGGAGCGCGACAAGCAAGCTCGCGAGGGCCGAACTGCTTTACGGCCTGCCCGGGCTGCTCGACTGGGGGCGGAGCCATCCGCGGGGGATCGCGATACTGGCAGTCGCGCTTGTCATATCTGCCGCCGCCGGACGGGCGCTGGCACGGCGGCGCCCGGCGCAATGCGACTGGAGCATACCGATGCTGGCCGGAGCCTGCCTCGCCGGGGCCTTCGTGTCGGCTCACAAGGGCTATGACTTCGCCGTCTATGCGCTTGTCCTGGCGCTGGCCGCCCATCTGCCCCGGACGGTTCAGACCTTGCTGCTGGTGCCGGCCCTGCTGATCTGGCGCCCGGCCCTGCTCGATCTGCTGCCCGTCCCCGGCACGGCGAACCATGTCGTCCTTGTCGACGCCGTGCTGGCCTGCAGCGCGGGCTTTCTGATCCTCTACGGCCTCGGCCAGCGCCCCCGGTCACAGCAAAGCCCAGTGACCGCCCCGGTCGTGCCGCGAATCTAGCCCAAGGCAGAGTTTCTTCGAGTTTTAGGCAATCGCCGTGAAGCCCTTCACCGCTTGTTTAGACAGACAGCGCAAAGACCGAAGGGATGCAATACGGAGGCGGCAAGTGGCACATCTGTTTGGAACGGTTTCGGGCAAGCTCCTGTTTGTCACAGGGGTGGCCGTGTCGGCGATCGTTCTTGGGCATTCGCTCTACAGCGGCTGGCAATCCTCGCAGCGGGTCAACCGAGAAGTGATGGAACTCGCCTCCGAAAAAGCCGGCCTGCTGGCCCAGAAGGTCGCGGGCCAGATCACCGAGGCCACCTCGGTCGGCAGCGCAATGGGCGGCGCGCTCGCGGGCTATATCGAGACCGGCCGCGCCACGCGGCCCGACATCATCGCGATGATCGGAGGCGTGCCCGGCCAGTACGACAATATCTTCGGCGCCTGGATGGCCGGCATTCCGGACGGCCCCACCAACCAGTTGCTGTCGGGCGAAGGCGGCCTGAACCCCGAGGGCATCTTCGCCCCTTGGTGGCACAAGTCCGACAGCGGCGGGCTGAGCTATGCCACCTTCACCGTCAACACCGACAACGAGTGGTATACGCTGCCCCTGTCGACCGGCCGCTCCGGCATAACCGAACCCTATATGAGCGAGGGCGGCTTCCTGATGACCAGCGTCACCCTGCCGGTCCGCGTCGATGGACAGATCGTGGGCATCGCGGGGGTCGATATCGGGCTCGGCGATCTGACCGCCACGATGAACGACATGACCGCCTTCGAAGGCGGCCGTTCCATGCTGGTAAGCCAGGGCGGCAACTGGCTGGCCAGTGCCGATCCCGCCGACCTGAACCAGCCTTATGACGAAAACGGGGGCAAGCTGATCTCGGCCGCGCTGGCAGATGGCCGGATGCGCGTGATCCGCGACATGCCCGACGGCGCCACCCGCCTGGTCTATCCGTTCACGGCGCCGGGGATGAACACGACCTGGGCTGCGCTGGTCGATGTCCCCGCCGAGGTCTTCTCGGCTCCGGTCCGGGCGGAATTCGTCCGGACCATGACCGGCGGCGCCCTGATCCTGGCGATGGCGCTCGGTACCCTCTACCTCGCCTCGATGGCGATGGTCCGGCGCCCGCTTGCCCGGATGCTGGTCGCGGTCGATGAACTGGCCGCGGGCGATTACGCCAGACCCGTGCCCGGTCGCGAGCGCCGCGACGAGATCGGCGCCATGGCGGGCTCGGTCGAGGCCCTGCGCGAGGGACTGCTCGAGAAGAACGAGCTGGAGAAGGAACAGGAGCAGCTTCGCGGCGAACAGGAGCGGGTGGTCGCCGATCTGGCCTCGGGGCTGCGGTCCTTGTCCGAGGGCGACCTGACCAGCACCATCGACACGAAATTCGCCGACGACTACGAACAGCTCCGCCAGGATTTCAACGCGACGGTCGAGACGCTGAACGCGCTGATGGGCGAAATCGTCGAGAACGCGACCGAGATCACCACCCGCGCCGAGGAAATCTCCGGCGCCTCGGACGATCTCTCGCGCCGCACCGAGAACCAGGCCGCGACGCTGGAACAGACCGCGGCCGCGATGGACGAGATGACGGCCAGCGTCCGCGCGGCCGCCGAGGGTGCAGCCAAGGTGGAGGATGTCGTGCGGGAGGCGCGCGGTAATGCCGAACAGTCCGGCCTGGTGGTCAAGGAGGCCATCGGAGCGATGTCGGAGATCAAGAAATCCTCGGACGGGATCAACCAGATCATCGGCGTGATCGACGACATCGCCTTCCAGACCAACCTGCTGGCGCTGAATGCGGGCGTCGAGGCGGCGCGGGCCGGCGAGGCCGGACGCGGCTTTGCGGTCGTGGCCTCCGAGGTGCGGGCGCTGGCCCAGCGCTCCTCCGAAGCCGCCAAGGAGATCAAGACCCTGATCTCGGCCAGTTCCGATCAGGTCGAGACCGGCGTCTCCCTGGTCAACCGCGGGGGGGCGGCGCTGACCGACATCGTCGAACGGGTGGGCAACATCGCGGCGCTGATCGCCGATATCGCAACCGGCGCGCAGGAGCAATCGGTCGGCCTCGGCGAGATCAATGTGGGGGTGAACGAGCTCGACAAGGTGACCCAGCAGAATGCGGCCATGGTCGAAGAGGCGAATGCCGCCGCGGTGACCATGAAGCAGGAGGCGGGCAATCTGCAGACCCTCGTCGCCCGGTTCCGCCTGAAGGGACCCGCCGCCACCGTTTCCGTCCGCCCCCGCACGGAGACCGCCATCCCGGCGGCAGCGCCGACCCCCGCCGCCGAGTTCGAGCCGCCGAAACGCGCCGTCAACGACGCTGGATGGCAGGATTTCTAGGCCTCCGGTCCCGGCAAACGGTCGCGCAGAGCGGTGATGAACCGCTCCGTGCCGGCGTCCCGGATCGTGCTGATCCAGTGATGCCACCTGCGGCCGACGCGAATTGCTGGCGACCATTCTGCGCCGGTTGATGGGGGCTTCCGGCATCGTAATCTGCCATATCGAGGGCTCATGGGGCCCCTTGCGGATGTGCTCGGACCTGAGACCACGTGACCTCTCGGCCTAGCCTCGCGCCGCGATCCTCGGGTCCGCGGCAAGGCGCGAATGGGCCGCATCGCGAAGGGGGCAGCGCAGCCACCGGAGGTAGAATCAAGAGCCATTGCGGCTGCGCCCTCGCGGGACCGGGCGGGCTTGGGCGCAGGACCGGACTTGCCGAGCGGCACTCTGCGACACGGGATCGCCCTGATCTTGGTTCTCAGACGACGAGGCCTCTTGTTTCGGCCGGACGCCTTGCGCGCGGCCCAGGCGTTCATCGGCCTACCCCCGAGACCGCACAGCGGCTATCCGCGAGCCATGGCAAGACCTCTCCCTGGGCCCCAGTAGCGGCCCATGACATTGCCCGACATCTGCTTGCGCAGCCGCCGGTCGCGGGGCTGCCTGACCGCCACCGGTCTTGGGCCCGCGGTGTCGCCCGGGCCAAACCGAAAACAGGACCTGCAGCAGGCTGGCCGGGATCCACCGCTCGGGCGCGGCAGGAGATGGACGAAATCGCCAAGCACAAGCACGTAGCCCCCCCGCACCCGCTTCGAGAGCATCGCTCCCCGCCTGCCGGGTCTTGCACAACGACAGCGCGGCAACGCCCCGCCATTTGTCGACATGACCTGGCTGGGCGCAGAAAGGAAACTGGCATCGCTGTTTGCCCGGCATTGCGCGACCGGTATCCCGGACGAGCCCCCAACCGATGACAGAGCACAAAACGCATGGCGGTGGCCGACAGCATGGTCTCCATCGGTCGGTATCGGCCGCCTGCTAGCCCAGATAGACCGTTCCGGCCGGATAGGAGACGCGGCGCGGATGGCGGACCGCCAGCAGGAACCCCAGCGTCAGCGGACCGACCCGGCCAAGAAACATCACCAGCATCAGCACCGCGCGGCCGCCGGTGTCGAGATCGCCGGTGATGCCGCGGCTCAGCCCCACCGTCCCGAACGCCGAAACCGTCTCGAAGGCGATGTCGAGAAAATCGCCCTCGTGAAACAGCATCAGCACGAACAGCGCGACCAGAACGGTCAGCATGCTGACCATCGACAAGGCCAGCACCTTCATGATCTGTTCCGCCCCGAGACGCCGCCCGAAGACGTCGATCGCGGTATGGCGGCGGAAGAAGCTGTAGGTGGCCAGCAGGAGCATGATGAAGGTCGTGACCTTGATGCCGCCGCCGGTCGAGGTCGACCCCGCTCCGACCACCATCAGCGTCATGAAGATCAGTGTCGTGGCCTGGGTCAGACCGCCGATATCGACAGTGTTGAAGCCGGCAGTACGGGTGGTCGCGGCCTGGAACCAGCTGGCCCAGAGCCGGGTCGAGAGCCGGTCGAACTGCCCCAGCGTCGCCGGATTGTGCCATTCGAGCGCGGCGAAGCTTGCGGTCGACCAGACCAGAAGCGCGAGCGTGCCGACCAGCATCAGCTTGGTATGGACGGTATAGCCGCGCCAGCCGGTCCGGCGCTGCATGTCGGCGATCACGGTAAAGCCGAGCCCGCCGAGGATCAGCAGCGCGGGCACTGTCAGGTTGACCACCGGATGCCCGACCCAGGCCGACAGGCTGTCGGGGTAAAGCGCGAAGCCCGCATTGTTGAAGGCCGAGACAGCGTGGAAGAGACTGGCCCAAAGCCCGTCCCCCCAGCCGAATTCGGGCACGAAGACCACGGCCAGCAAAGCCGCGCCCGCCGCCTCGCAGACCAGAACGAAACGCAGGATGGTGCGGGTCAGCCGGATCAGCCCGCTCATCGAGGTCTGGTTCAGGTCCTCGCGAAGATATTGTCGATGGGTGATGCCGACCGGCAGGCCCAGCATGGTCAGGATCAGCACCGCGAAGGTCATGAGCCCGAGCCCGCCCAGCTGGATCAGAACCAGGATCACGGCCTGACCGAACAGCGTGAATTCCGATCCGGTATCGCGGACCGCGAGCCCGGTCACGGTCACGGCCGAAGTCGCGGTGAAGGCCAGGTCCGACCAGCTCATCGCCACGGTCCGGGCCACCGGCAGTTTCAGCAGCAAGGTGCCCGCCGCGATCAGCGCGGCATAGATCAGCATCAGGGCCAGCGGCGGCGGCAGGAAACGGCCGCTGCGCAGCGCGGCGAAAGGCGCCATAGGCTCAGGCCTCGTCCAGCAGGTCGTCGCCGAAGCGGCGCAAATCGGCGCGGCGGCCCAGCACCAGAAGCTTGTCGCCGGTCTTCAGTTCCAGCTCGCCGCTTTCGCAGGACAGGAACTCGCCCTCGCGCATCGCGCCCAGCGCCCGCAGATCATAGCCCGAGAGCAGCTTGACCTCGCCGACCGCCCGCCCCTCCAGCGGTTCCGGCACGGTCAAGTCGACCACGTGGAAACCGTTGCCGAGGCTCACATAATCGCGCACCAGCGGGTTGTGCAGCATCTGCGCGATATGCTGGCCGACCTCCTGTTCCGGAAGTACGATCCGGTCGGCGCCGATCTTCGACAGGATCCGGTGATGGGTCTTGGACAATGCCTTCACCCAGATCGTCTTCACCCCCAGCATCTTGACGCTCATCGAGCAGAGGATATTGGCCTCGAGATCCTCGCCGATGGCCACCAGCGCGACATCGTAATTGCCGACCCCGGCCTCGCGCAGGGCCAGTTCGTCGCGTCCGTCGGCAATCACCGCTTCGGACAACACGTCGGCATAGCGGCCGACGATCTTCTCGTCGATATCGATGCCCATCACAGGGTTGCCGAAACGCGCAAGCTCGGTCGCCACGGTACTGCCGAAAGTGCCAAGACCGATCACGGCAAAGGTACGTCTTTTCACGGGCCGGCCTTCTTTCGCTCGGAGATCCGGGGCAGAGCCTAGCATGGTCGGCCCCCCGGATGGCAAGCCCCCCAGCACGCCCCTCCCACCGGCGCACAATCCATCGCGACGACCGGATGGGCATGCCGTCGGCGGCGCGGGCAGGTTCCGCGCCCGCCGCCTGCTCGACCCGGTCTTCGCACAGGAAAGCGGCTGACAGGTCCTCGCCAGCGAATGCCCGCGCCAGGCCCGGTCAGAGGATCGGTTTTCATCGTGATCGGCAGAAGCCCGGGCGGCCGGTCCCGAGACGCAAGATCCACGCCCCGGGCGATGCCAACGCAGCGCCCCGGCCGTCCTTGCCGACGCGGCCAGATCGGGGGAGGACGCTACCCGATCTGCCCGGCTCGCCGGACATGTCGTCCCCTCATCGGCGAAGGCGCGACCGGGCCCCGAACCTAGTCGGCGACATTCTTGTCGGGAGCGAATTCGCCAAGATTATAGGCCTCGAGACGCGGCGGCGCCGTATCCCGGACATCCTCGAAATCGAGGATCGTCAGATGGCCGGGCGCCACCGGCAGAAGATGCGCGGGCTTCAGCCCCAGAAACCCGAAACAGGCGGCCCGCACGACACCGCTATGGACGATCGCCAGCAGATCGCCCTGACCGGCATAGAGCCAGTCGCTCAGGGCCGAGGTGATCCGGCGGACGAACCCATCCCAGGTCTCGCCACCGGCGGGGGTGTAGCGGCCCGCGCGCCAGGCGTTGTAAAGCTCGGCCTGCTCGGCGATCAGCGCGTCCTTGCGCAGCCCCGTCCATTCACCCATGTCGAGTTCGCGCAGCCGGTCGTCGGAGGGGGCCTCGGCATGGCCGACGATTTCCGCCGTCTGCCGCACCCGCCCGAGATCCGAGGTCACGACCCGCGCCGGGCTCAGCGCGCCAAGCCGCGGGACGATGGCGCGGGCCTGTTCGATGCCGCGCGGCGACAGAGGCGAATTGTCATGCCCCTGCAGGCGCTTCTCGGCGTTCCAGAGGGTTTCCCCATGGCGCAGAAGGATCAGTCTCATGATTGCATCTTTCCTGAAGGTCGGATCGCGCATCGGCAGGCCTTCACAGGCCGTAGCCCAGCAGCTTGAACCAGGTGAACACCGAGACAGAGATCACCGTGCCGCCGATCAGGCAGGTGACGATCCCGTATTTCAGCTGCTCGAGAACGCTGAAATAGCCGGTCGCGAAATAGAGCGTGTTGACCTTGGAATGCGGCGGCAGGGTGATCGTGTAGGTCAGGGTGAAGGAGGCCGCCAGCGCAAGCGTCACCGGGTTGAGCCCCAAGGTCTGGGCCAGCGCGATGATCGAGGGGATCAGGATGGTCGTGCGCACCGTCTTCGAGGTGAAGACCATGTGGCTGAACATGCTGAGGAAGATCACGACGACATAGACCGCTGCCGTGCTCATGGCCTCGATCCCGAGCCCGCGCACGAGACCGCCGATCATCCATTCCGCCCCGCCGGTCGATTCCAGCGCGTTTCCCGCCGCATAGGCGCCGGCGGCGAAGATCATCAGGTCCCATTTGATATTGGCCTCCTTCCATTCCAAAAGGCCGACCCGCGGCATCAGGCACAGCACGGCGGCGATCACCGCGGTCACGTAGATCGAGATGGAAAAGCCGTCGAACCAGATCTCCTGGTAATCCGCCGTCGCCCAAAGCGTCACCGTGAGCGCGAAGATCGCCATGGCCTTCTTCTCGGCCAGCGAGATCGGACCGAGGCTGCGATGCTGTTCCTCGAGCTTCGACATGCCGTGGCTGAAATCGATCTCGTCGCTGAAACGGAACAGGCGCAGCCCGACGAGGAAGGTGAGACACATCGACATCATCGCCATCGGCATGCCGGCCAGCAGCCAGTCCATGTAGCCGATCTCGCCACCGGCCTGATCGTAGATGAACTGCACGGCGATCATGTTGGCGGCGGTGCCGGTCATCACGCCCGAGGTGGCAAGCGCATCGGCCTGCACGCCCAGCAGCATCATAAGCTTGCCGAAATTGCTCTTGCCGGGGACCGCCCGGTAGATCTCGAGCAGGATGATGCAGATCGGCACCATCAGGCTGGCACGCGCGGTCGTCGAGGGGATGAAGAAGACGATCACGAAGTTGATCAGCACCAGGATCGCCAGCGTCCGCGTCGGCGTGCCGCCGAACCTGGTGACCATCCAGAGCGCGAAACGGCGCGCGAGGTCCGACTTGACCATGGCCGAGGTCAGGACGAAGGCCGCGACCATCAGCCAGATCACGTTGAAACCGAGCGTTCCGAAAGCGGTCTTTTCACCGACGGTGCCGGTCAGCGCGAGGGCGATGATGGCGATCATCGAGGTCAGGTAGATCGGGATCGTGCCCGCGACCCAAAGCGTCAGCGCCCCGCAGAAGACCGCAAGCGCCTTCTGCCCCTCGGGTTCCAGCCCCGCCGGGTTCGGCATCAGATACAGCGCCAGAAAGACGGCCGCGGCCAGAAAGATGCCGTATCGGCGCAGCAGCGTGTCCTTCCTGTCCTTGTCCGGCCCCGGCCCTTTCGGGGACGGACCGGCGGCGGTTTCGGTTCGGGTCTCGGGCACAGGCACGGGCACGGGGGGCTCCTCATTTGCCGGGCGGGCGCGGTCGGGAAACAACTGCGCGCCGCCCACTCGTCCGGGTCTTTCCGCCCCCGCGCTTCCCGGGTGAATACCGGAGAGACAAATCGGGGCCGGAAGCGGTCCGTGCAGTTTCTTCGTGAATGATGGATCTGTCTAATTTATAGTTTTTTCGTTATTTATAGAAAATCTTTATATTTTACGCGGGAGGATCGCGATGAACATCGCCCAGCTCGAGACCTTCCTGGAGCTTTCGGACTGCCTGAATGTGACCGAAACGGCGGCGCGGATGAACTGCACCCAGCCCGCCGTCAGCGCCCGCATCCGCGGGCTCGAGCAAAGCCTCGACGCGCCCCTGTTCGACCGGATCGGCAAGCGCATGCATCTGACCGCGAACGGCATTCTGTTTCTCGACTATGCGCGCAAGGCCGTGGGCGCGCTTCAGGAAGCCAGCGAACATCTGCGCCAGATGGACGATCCGCTGGCCGGCACGATCCGCTTCGGGGCGTCGAATTTCACCGGGATCTACCTGATGCCGGCCTTTCTCGGGCGCTATCGTCAGGCCGCGCCAGATCTGGAATTCGAGCTTGAAATCGCCAGTTCGGCACAGCTGCTTGCCGAGCTCGACACGGCCAAGCTCGAATTCCTGATCCTCTCGGACCATATCGCGGTGGATGAACGCCGCTATCAGTGTCGCCACATCTGCAATGACGAGATGGTGCTGGTCGTCCCCCCCGCGCATCCTCTCGCCAAGCTCAGGACCGCAACGCTGGCCGACCTGTCGCAGGATGTGTTCCTGATGAAACCGCCCCCCTCCGCCTCGCGCAGCTTCCTTTTGGACCGGATCCAGGGCGACGAAAGCAGCCTGGGGCGGGTGATGCATATTTCCTCGACCGAGGCGATCAAGCAGGGCGTGCTGCACGGGCTCGGGATATCGGTCCTGTCGCGCTTCGTGGTGGCGCAGGAGCTGGCCGATGGCCGCCTGAAAGAGGTTCCGATGGCGCTTCGCCCGTTCCGGCGCGGGATCCGGGCGATCAACCTGCGCGACAAGCTGCTGACCCCCGCGGCCAGTGAATTCCTCAAACGGCTGGTCGAGAGCGGTGGCCGGGCGGAGGCCTTGGCCTGGACCGCCGGGGGCGCGTCAGGTCACACGTCGCATCCGCGCTCAGGCAGAGCGCACCGCCAGGCATGAAGTGGCGACGGTGCAAGGGCTGACCCGGCCGGTCTTCCGGTTGTGAGCGCTCTGCCGCCATGAAACGCAGCCTTGCCGCAGAGAAAGACAAAAGCGGCGGGGGCGCGTCACGCGGAACGGGCCCCCGACAACCGGCAGGATCGCCTGGCGGGCATCGGAGATCGGGACGGACAAGACCCATGCTGCCCCGATGGGGGCATCGCCTTGGCGGCCCGAGCCACACAGCACCGGAAACGGAGGCGCTTACCGTCCCTGCATCAGCCGCAGAGGCTCGTAGACCATGACGGTCTCTCCCCGCTGGTTCCGAACCGTGTTCCTCGTCTTCACCAGGCCGCGGGTGCCCTTGCTTTCCTGACGGACCTCGAGAACTTCGATCTCGACATCGATCGTATCGCCTTCGAGAACGGGGCCCTTGATGGTCATGGTCGTGCCGAGAAAGGCAAGCCCGGTTTCCTGTGCCGTCGCATTCAGCGCCAGACCTTCGGCCAGGGCGAAGACCAGGGCGCCGGGGGAGGGATTGCCCTTGATCGCTGCCTCGCTGCGGCGATATTCGGCATTGGTGAAGAGTACCTCGATCATCCCGGCCAGATTGACGAAGGCCGAGATGTCGGAAGGCGTCACCGTCCTGCCATAGGTCCGATACCGGTCCCCGACCGTCATGTCCTGCCAGTAGAACCCCCGGCCCAGAAGCACAGCCTGCCCGCTCATGTCGCCTCTCCTGCCCGCTGCAGGATCAGCCGCGAGCGCTTGAGATGCGGCATGTCGATCATCTCGCCGTCAATGGCCACCACACCGGCCGTGGGATCGGCCTCGAAGGCCTCAACGATCCGGCGCGCCGCCTCGATCTCTTGCTCGGAGGGCCGGAAGCAGCGATTGATGATGGGGACCTGCGCCGGATGGATCGCCATCTTCCCGGTAAAGCCGTCACGGACCGCCGCCAGGCACTCTGCCTCGAGCCCCGCCAGATCGCGAATGTCGGTCCAGACCGTGTCGACGGGCTGCACCTCTGCGGCCACCGCACCGAAAAGCGTCAGGTTCCGGGCCAGGGCATAGGGGCCGGTCAGCGCCCCGTCCTCCCCGCGCGATCTGGCGCTGCCCAGCGCCGCCGACAGATCCTCGGCGCCCCAGGTCAGCCCGGCGAGGTTGGAGGAGAGACCGGCATAGCTGCCGAGCCCGAAGATCGCCCCTGCCGTCTCGGTCGCGATGGCAAGCACCGGCGGGCAGGCCTGCCCCCGCGCCGCGCAGGCCGCGCCCAGCGCCCGGATACAGGCGCCGCTTTCGGCCTTCGGCAGTACGATCCCGTCCGCGCCGCCCGCAAGCGCGGTATCGAGATCCGCCTCGAAATCCGACGTCTGCAGCGGGTTCACCCGGACCCAGAGCCGGCTCGCCCCGCGCGGTTCGCGGAGCGCCTCGAGCACGCAGGTTCGCGCGGCGGCCTTTTCGGAGATCGCCACCGAATCTTCCAGATCGAGGATCAGCACATCCGCCGACAGGCCGCGCGCCTTGGCGATCCTGTCGGGCCGGTTGCCGGGAACGAAAAGCCAGGACCTCATCACACCGCTTCCTTGTCGAGACTGGACATCATCAGCGCCGAGCGGCGGCATTGCGCGACCAGTGTTCCGTCCTGTTTGCGGGCGCGGTGCTCGAAGACCACCACCCCCTGCCCGGGCCGCGACCGCGACGGGCGCGCCGAGATCACCTCGGTCTCGACCCGCAGCGTGTCGCCATGAAAGACCGGCGCCGGGAAGCTGACATCGGTCATCCCGAGATTGCCCAGCGTCGTCCCGAGCGTGGTCTCGTGAACGGAGATCCCGATCATGATGCCAAGCGTCAGAAGCGAATTCACCAGCGGCTGCCCCCATTCCGTCGCCTCGGCGAAGTGACGGTCGATATGCAAGGGCTGCGGGTTCATGGTCTGGACCGAGAAGCCCATATTGTCGGCCTCGGTCACCGTGCGGGTGATGGCATGGTGAATGACCTCTCCCGCCCGAAACTCTTCCAGCCAGCGTCCGGCCATGTCACGCCTCCTCCTTGTCTGATCCTGCCATTCGTCCAAGCACGCCGCGCGCTTCGAGCCCCCGGATGGCCTCGGGACCGAAGCCCAGCTCGGCCAACAGCGCCGGCCCGTCCTCGCCAAGCTCGGGGGCGCGGCGGTCCGGCACCGAGGGCTGCGCGCGAAAGCGCACCGGTTGCGGGACCGAGCGCACCCGGTTTTCCAGATCGTCGGTCGGCGCGAAGAAACCGACCGCCTGCAAATGCGGATCGCCCAGCAGATCGTCGAGCCCGCTGACGCGCGAATGCGGCACATCGAGACGCTCGAAGGTCGCGATCCAGGCCTCGGTCGCGCGCTTCGGCATCTCCTGGCCCAGGATCTCGTACATCTCGCCGACATGCTGCGAGCGCTCGGTCGCATCCGCGAACCAGGGCTGGGCCAGGACATCGCCGCGGCCGAGTTCCTCGAAGGTCCGGCGCCAATGCCGTTCGGTATAGGGCAGCACCGCGATCCAGCCGTCGCTGGTGGGAAAGGGACGACGATGGCGGTTCAGAAGCCGCTGATACCCGGCGGGCGCGGCCTTGTCGAAACTGGCGGCGGCCATGTGCTCGGCCATCACGAAGGAGGTCATGACCTCGAACATCGGCACCTCGATCTCGCAGCCCCTGCCCGACCGGCCGCGCCCGACCAGCGCGGCCGAAATCGCGCTGGCCGCGTAGAGCGCCGCGATCTTGTCGGCGATCACGCCCGGCACGTAGGACGGGTCGTTGCCGGTATAGGTCGGCAGGCTGGCGATGCCCGAGGCCGCCTGGATCACGTCGTCATAGGCGGGCCGGGCGGCATAGGGGCCATCGCTGCCGAAGCCGATGGCCGAGCAGTAGATCAGCCGCGGATTGCGCGCCATCAGCTCTGCCGGCCCCAGCCCCAGACGCTCGACCGCCTGTAGGCGCATGTTGTGCAGGAAGACATCCGCCCCGTCGATCAGCTTCAGCAGGATCTCGCGGCCTTCGGCGGTCTTCAGATCCAGGGCGATGCTCTTCTTATTGCGGTTGTTGTTGGCGAACATCGAGCTGACGCCGGCCTGCGAACGCGGATCGACATAGCGCGCCAGATCGCCGTTCGGCGCCTCGACCTTGACGACATCCGCTCCGAAATCGCCCAGCATCTGGCCCGCCATCGGCCCGAGCACGATCGTCGTCAGCTCGACGACCCGTACATCCTTCAACAGATCAAGCACGCGCCTCTCCTTTCGTTGCGGGGCGGCCTTCGCGGCGGCCGCCCCGGTTCTGGCTTCAGTTGCCGTTCTCGCGGAGGGCTGCGACCTCGGCCCGGAACTCGGCGAGGATCTCGCTGCCATCCTTGCCGCGCTTGTCGAGGGCCGCGGCCCAGTCATCGGCGACGCTGGCGAAATCGGCGTTCAGCCTGGCCGCCTCTTCCTCGTCGAGCGCGAAGACCGTCGCGCCCGCCCCGGACAGCTTGTCCTTGAGCTCCGCCTCGGCGGTGTCGAAGGCCTTGCAGGCGCTTTCGGTCACCTCCCGGCCGATCCGGGTCATGGCCTCCTGGATGTCGGCGGGCAGGCTGTCCCACTTGCGCTGCGAGATCGCGTAGGTGATGCCGACCGATCCGAAATTCGCGTTCCGGGTCGCCGAGCCGACGATCTGGTCGAGCCCGTAGGAATAGGTCGAGGTGAAGGGCAGCAACGCCCCGTCCACCGTGCCCTTGGTCATCGCGTCGAAGATCTCGGGCGGGGTCATGCGCACCGCCGTCGCCCCCGCGGATTGCAGCGACAGCTCCATCGCACCGGGGTTCGAGCGCATCTTCATGCCCTGGAACCCGTCAAGCGAGGTCACATCCGCCCGTTTCGAGAAGACCGCCTGATAGGGCGACAGCGCCACGTTATAAAGCACGCGCACCCCGTTGGGCTGAAACTCGAGCCTGTCGAGCGTGCCGCCGGGCTGGATCAGGTCGGCGAAGGCCAGCGTCCCCTCGCAGGAGGAGGCAATCTCGCCGGGCAGTTCCACCACCCCGCCAAGCGGCATCTTCTCGGACACGTAGGAGGGCACGATATAGCCGATATCGGCGATCCCGGCCTGGGTGATCGACAGGATGTCCTTGGCCTTGGCCAGCTGCTGCGCGGGGTAATGCTCGATCTCGATCCGGTCGCCGAACTCTTCCTTGAGCCGCGCCGTGAACACGTCGGTGGTGTTCCTGGTGATGATGTGATCGGCAGGCAGGCTGTCGGCGATCTTGAGCGTGACCTCCTGCGCCGCGACCGTCGAGGCGGATGCCAGCGCGGCGCATATCGACAGGATGCTGATGGTGGATTTCATGGTCGTTCTCCTCCGATGGACCAATGGTTTCCTGGGCGTCGGGCGCTCAGCACTCGACGCGGGCGCCTTCTCCGTAAGGCGGGCCGTAGCAGATCAGGACCTTGACCGGCGTCTCTCCGATCGCGGTGAAGGTGTGCGGCATGTCGGCGGGGAAGAAGCAGCTTTCCTCCGGGCCGATCTCGCGGGTGAGGCCTCCGATCTCGACCCGGGCGCGGCCCTCCAGCATCCAGCAGAACTGGTCGATGCCGGGGTGGAAATGCGGGCTGGCGCCCTCGCCCGGCTCGATCCGGCCGATCAGGACCTCGATCTGCGTGGCGCCGGTTTCGGGCGAGACGAGGCGCCGGTTCACCGTCCCGCTATGGCCGCGCGGCGCGTAGGGCGCGGCCTTGGCCTCGGTCATGAAATACATGTTGGGGTCGATGGCGTCCTTCGCGGTCGACATTTGGCTCCTCCCTTGGATTATTGCGTCTGGATTATTGCGTCGTGCCGGGCAGCCACAGCACCAGCTGCGGGAACGCGACAAGCAACGCCAGAACGATGATATGCGAGACCACATGCGGCGCGACGCCGCGAAAGATCTCGGAGAGCGGCCGCTCGGCATAGCGGGACACCACGAAGATGTTCATGCCCAGAGGCGGGGTGATCATGCCGACCTCGGCCGCGACCACGACCAGCACGCCGAACCAGACCGGATCGAAGCCGAGGCTGGTGATCGCGGGGACCATCACCGGCACGGTCAGGATCAGGATCGCCATCTGATCCATGAAGCAGCCCATGACCAGGTAGAAGGCGATGATCCCGGCCATCACCAGATAGGGCGAGACCTCGAGACCGGTGATCCAGTTCACGAAGTCGGGCGTGATCTGCCCCAGCGTGAGGACATAGCCGAAGATATGCGCCCCGATGATGATCATGAAGATCATGCAGGTCGCGCGGACGGCCCGGGCCAGGGCGCCCCAGGTCGTCTTCAGGGTGAGGGTGCGGAAGGCCGCGGCGATCAGGAAGGCGCCGAAGGCCCCGAGCCCGGCGGCCTCGGTCGGCGTCGCGATGCCGAGATAGATCGAGCCCGTCACGCAGAGCAGAAGCAGCAGCATCGGCCCGATGGCGCGCAGCGCCCGGAGCTTGTCGCGCATCGGCCAGGAACGCGCGGCCGGGGCGATCGAGGGATCGCGCGCCATCAGCACATAGATCGTCGCGATGATCGCCAGTGTCACGATGATCCCCGGGATCACGCCCCCGATCAGCAGCGACGCGATATTCACCTCGACGATGATGCCGTAGAGAACCAGCGCGATCGATGGCGGGATCAGCATGGCCAGCGTGCCCGAGACCGCGACCACGCCAGAGGCGAATTTCACGTCATATCCGGCCCGGCGCATCGCCGGGATCGAGGTCGAGGACAGCGCCGCGGCCGCCGCGGTCGACGAGCCCGAAATCGCCCCGAACCCGGCCCCGGCAAGGGCCGTGGCCACGGCCAGCCCGCCCGGCAGGCGGCCGACCCAGATGGTGATCGCCTTGAACATCCGGTCGGCGATGCCGCTGACGATCACGAATTCGGCCATCAGGATGAAAAGCGGGACCGCGATCAGCTCGAAACCGTTCGTGGTCGAAAGCGGCGTTGTCGAAAGCACCGACAGCGCACTGTCGAAACCGACGATGGTCATCAGCCCCACGAGGCCGGTGAAGGCCAGCGCAAAGCCAACCGGGACCCCCAGCAGCAGCAGGCCGAGAAGTCCGATGACGACAAGAAGCGAGGTCATTGCGCCGCCTCCCCGCTGACGCGGCCGAAGGCATTGCCAAGCGAGATCAGGATGCGGGCCGCGCAGACCAGAACCATCGCGGCCGAGCCCAGCGGCACCAGGGCATAGCTTGCCCAGGCCGGCCAGGGCACGATGCTGGCGATGACCTCGTCATTCGCGAAGCTTCCGGCGGCGCGCTCCCAGGCGACCCAGGTCAGCAGGCCGAAGATCCAGAGCCCGATCGCGCTGGACAGGACATCGGTCAGCTCCCTGAGCCGGCGCGGCAGGTTGAGCGTCAGCAGATCGACCGACAGATGTTCGGAGCGCCAGTAGGTCGGGCCGAATCCGAAGAAGAACACCGCGGGCGTCAGGTAGAGCACGACCAGATCATGCGCGAAGAAGATCGGCGTCCCGGCGCCGTAGCGCAGCGCGACATCGGCGACGATCAGAAGCGTCATGACCGCCAGCGCAAGGACCGCCACCGCGGTGAAGGCATGGTCGACGAAGGACATGGCCTTGCGGATCATCGGCCGGCTCCGGTCTCGTGGATCTGGCTCTTGATGGCCGCAACGACGCGCCCGAGCGCCGCCGCGATCTCCTCATAGCGGCCCTGCATCCGGTAGTTCGGCCCCGCGACCGACAGCCCGTATTTCTGCTCGGCGATATCGAGCAGCATGCCCACGGCCGAAACCTCGGGGGTGTACTCGCTTGCGTTCAGGAACCATCCGCGCGCGCGTCCCGAGACGATATCGTCGAACAGCGCGGCCTGATCGGTGATCGAGGCCTCGGCCGCCTCGGAATAGTCGAGGCGGTCGATCTCGCGGCGCAGCGCCGCATCATCGAGCGCGGCGAGAATCGCCTTGCCCGAGGATATTGCGTAGATCGGCCGGGTTTCCCCGGCCCGCGCCGAGTAGCGGACGCCTTTGCGGGATTCGAGCGCCTCGAGATAGATCACGCGGTCGTCCTCGCGGGCGGCCAGAAGAATCGTCTCGCCGGTCTCCTCGCGCAGCGCTTCCATGTGCTCGCGCACGAGGCCGAGCACCGGGTCGCCATCGAGGATCGACAGGGTCAGATCGTACATGCGGCGGGTCGGGTAGAAACCGCCGCGTTTGCGGACCTCGAACAGAAACCCGCGCTCCCGCAGGGTCGAGACGAGATTGCTCGTGCTCGACAGCGGCAGTTTCAGCGCCTCGGACAGTTCGGTCAGTGTGGTCGGCCTCTGCGAGGCCGCGAAATATTCGAAAAAACGCAGAACGTTGTCAGCCTGGCGTACGGCCATGCATCTCCTCCCAGATCCTCCCCGGCGCGCAGACAAGCCTCCCAAATCCGCGCCAAAACTTCCTGTGCAGGAAGTTTTATTCTTATATGTGAAGTATGTCGGCCGAATTTTTCCGGTCAAGAAAAAACTCCGCCGCCCTGCAGCATACCCCCTCCCGGCCGTCGCCAGGGGGGATCAGACATTTAAAATCAAAAACTTACGGTCGGATACCCGCTGAAAGGGCATCGCAACCTGCAGTATCGGGATAGATGTCGAAAGCAGCCTGCGGCTGCGACGGCCGGTTCACTCCGACCGGCCTTTCCATGACAGCAAACACCCCGACCTTGTCCCCGGGAGGCGCCTTTGCGGCCTTTCGGGGCAACTCCGCCATGGCGCGCGATCGGCCGATTCGGGAAGGATCATCGCGAAAGGGCCGCGGCCTGGCAGAGGTGCTTCCATCCGGAGCCGCCATCATGAACGGTCCGGGACATGCAGCCTCTGCGTCTATGATCGCCCAGCATGTCCAGCAGATCCGGGGGACGGATGGCCTGTCTCATCCCGATACCGCTGCGAATGCGTTTCGCCGCAACCGGGCGGCAACATCATGTGAGGCAACGATTTCAGGTAAGTGGTACCGCCTCCCCGGCTCGAACGGGGGACCCCCAGATCCACAATCTGGTGCTCTAACCTACTGAGCTAAGGCGGCACTGTGTGCGCGATTTAGCGCCCCCTCGCCGCGATTGCAAGACCCGTTCTCGACCGAAACCGACAGCTTTGCGGCCATGGCGTCGCGGCTGCCTCCAACGGCCATCGGCCCGCACCGCTCTTGCCAGAGCCCGGGCAACGCGCTACCCCGGCCCCCTCAGCATCCCGAGGGAAAACCACCATGGGCATCGACAAGCAAAGCGACTTCGCCGCCAATCTGCAGATCGGGCCGACCAGCCTCGGCATGGTGCGGATCTATATCGAGGGCGACGGGCTCGAGATCCCGATGGATTTCGACCCCGAAGAGGCCGAGGACATCGCCGAGGAACTGCGCGCCGCCGCGGCCCAGGCCCGGACACTCGCCGAGAAGAAGAAGGTCAAGGGCACCAAACCGAAGGGCTGAGTCCCGGATTGCGCAGCGCCTGCAGCCGCAAGGCGGCATGACGGGCAAAGCTGCGCGTCAGAACCTTCCGCCGCGCTGGCGCCAGACGCCGCTCGGTCGGCTCGCGCAGGATTTCCGCACCATAGCCATCCGCGAGGATCAGCCCGGTCTCGGGCGGCAGCAGGTCGGACGGAAAATCCGGCCCGACCGCCCAGAAGAAGCGGTCGCACCAGTCGAGATACCCGCTCCATTTGTGGTCCGAGGTGAAATCCGCCCGGCTCGACTTGCACTCGACCACCCAGATCTCGCCCGCCGCCCCCAGCGCCATCACATCGACCCTAAGCCCCGGCGCGGGCACGAATTCCTCGACAGAGGCAAAGCCCAGATCGCGCAGATGTCGGCAGACGCCGCGGGCCAGAAGCTGACCGGGCGCAAGCGATGGGGAAAGCGGCTGGGAAACCGGATCGGGCATGGGCGGACAATGATCGAGCGGCCCGCTCTCGACAAGACTTGTCGTCGGCGTCCCGACATCCTATCTCTGCCCGAGGCGGGGTCTGCCCTTCCCGTGCAGTGGCCGAATTCCGGTGGCCTTAAGCAAATCCGAGGGAGCTGGCTCTGTCCGGATCCTGGTCCGGTTACCTGGCGCCCACCTGTAGTAACAGGTCCTCGGGAATGAGATGCCTCCACGTTTGCGGTGGTCCCGCCCGTTTCCCTTCCGCCCGTCCAGTCACGGCCCGCCTCTGGCAGGACCGGGCGGCGGCGCGGCATAAAAAACGGCGGCCGAAGGGCCGCCGAGAGAATGCATCCGAAAACGAGGGAAACGCGAGGTCAGCGCCGCATCCGGCGCTCATCCTTCACCGGCACCGGGATCGGCACCAGAACATCGGCCAGACCGCGCACCGGCTCGGGGCGACGGCGGCCGCTGTCGGGATCATCGTCCCGGGCCATCGCCATCACCGCGATGCCGAACTGCACCCCGCCGAAGACGATGCCGTTGAACAGGAAAAGCAGCACGGCCGCGAGCCAGCCCCCCGACACATTGGTCACGAGGTGCCACAGATTGGCGACGTCGAAATACATGAGAAGGCCGACGAACACCCCCGACAAGGCGAACCCCATGGTGGCCTGGCGGATGTAAAGGGTCACGAGCTTTGGCATCGCTGTCTCCGTTCCTTGCTCCAATTAGGTAGCCATTCCCGGAAAGATTCCAAGAGGAAACTTGAAGCGTTCGTCGATCATCACGCCCCGGCGCAGCGTCCAGCCACTGGCTTCCGTAACGTCATCATGGGACCAGAGAGGTTAAGAGAGGGTTACCGAAACAGCGTCTCGGCCGAATCGGCCCCAGGCGCCGGAAAAATAAAAAGACGGACAGGGGATTACCGCCGAAACCGGAAACGACGCCAAGAAGCCGACCCCGAGGCGCTCAGAACGCCTCGGGCCGCGCCTCGCGGGCCATGTGATCGAGCACGGCATTCACGAATTTGGGCTCGCGCCCCTCGGGAAAGAATGCCTTGGCGACATCGACATATTCGGTGATCACCACCTTCGGCGGCGCCTTCGCCGCGACCATCTCGGCCCCGGCGGCGCGGAACAGCGCCCTCAACGTCGGGTCGATCCGGGCGATCGGCCATTTCGCCACCAGCGCACGGTCAGTCATCTGGTCGATTTTCGCCTGCCAACTGACCGCGCCTTCCAGCGTCGCGCGAAACAGCTCGACATCGCCCTCGGCCAGTTCTTCGCCATCCTCGTAGCCGACCCCGAAGCGCCAGGTCTCGAATTCGCGCCGCACGGTATCGACGTTCTGGCCCGACTGCTCCATCTGGAACAGCGCCTGCACCGCGTAAAGCCGGGCGGCGGACCGCATCTGGTTGCGGTTGGATTTGTGGGCCCCGGTCATGCGCGGTCGCTCCCCTCGGCGATCTGGATCCCGCCCGAAGGCCGGAAGCCGACGCCCTTGGTCTCGCCGCTCCAGCGCCGGGCCAGCGCGATCAGATGCAGCGCCGCAGCGGCCGCACCGCCGCCCTTGTCCATGTCGGCCGGATCGGCCCGGCGCAGCGCCTGGTCGCGGTCCTCGACCGTCAGGATGCCATTGCCGATCAGCGCGCCCTGCAGCCCCAAGAGCGTCAGCCCGCGCGAGCTGTCATTGCAGACGGTCTCGTAATGGGTGGTCTCGCCCCGGATCACGCAGCCCAGCGCGACATAGCCGTCATAGTTCGACAGCCGGTGCGCCAGCGCGATGGCGCTGGGGATCTCGAGCGCGCCGGGCATCTCGACCAGCTCATGCGCGACACCGGCGGCATCGAGCGTCGCGACCGCCCCGGCGATCAGCATGTCGGCAATGTCGCGGTAGAAGGGCGCGACGACGACCAGCAGCTTCGCAGGCCGGTCGAAGGCGGGCAGCTCCAGCGCGTGATGCGGATCCTGTTCGGCCATGGCTCAGCCCTCCATTGCGATGCTGCGGGTGCCCTCGATCGAGAGCCCGTACGCGTCGAGCCCCACCACGCGGGGCAGCGGCGAATTGGTCAGAAGCACCAGCCGGTGCAGGCCGAGCGCGGCCAGGATCTGGGCACCCAGCCCGTATTGGCGCAGGGTCTGCGGCGAGGCCGCACCGTCGAGGACAAGCTTCATCGTGGTGTCGCGCAGCAGCACGACGACGCCCCGGCCCTCGGCCGCGATCATCTCCATCGCGGTGGCAAGCTCGCCCGCCGGATGCGGACCGAGGCCCAGCACGTCCTGCAGCGGGTCGAGCGCATGCATGCGCACCAGCACCGGCGCCTCGGTCGAGATGTCGCCCTTGGTCAGCACCACATGTTCGGCGCCCTGGGTCTCGTCGGTGAAGATCCGCATCACCCAGTCGCCGCCATGGGCCGAGGTGACATGGCGCACGTCGCGCTCGTTCACCAGATTGTCGTGACGGCGGCGATAGGCGATCAGATCCGAGATGGTGCCGATCCGGAGATTGTGACGCTGGGCGAAGGCCACCAGATCGGGCAGCCGCGCCATGGTGCCATCCTCGTTCATGATCTCGCAGATCACGCCCGCGGGGTTGAGCCCGGCCAGCCGCGACACATCGACGGCGGCCTCGGTATGGCCCGCGCGGACCAGGACGCCCCCGTCGCGGGCGCGCAGCGGGAAGATATGGCCCGGCGTCGCGATATCGGCCGCGCCCTTGCCCGCGTCGATGGCGACGGCCACGGTGCGGGCCCGGTCATGGGCGGAAATGCCGGTGGTCACGCCCTCGCGCGCCTCGATCGAGGTGGTGAAGGCGGTCTCGTGCCGCGAGGAATTCTGCGAGGCCATCAGCGGCAGGCCCAGCGCATCGATCCGCTCGCCGGTCAGCGTCAGGCAGATCAGGCCCCGTCCATGGGTCGCCATGAAATTGATCGCCTCGGGCGTGGCCATCTGGGCCGGTATCACCAGATCGCCCTCGTTCTCGCGATCCTCGTGATCGACCAGGATGAACATGCGCCCGTTGCGCGCATCCTCGATGATTTCCTCGATCGGGGAAATCGCGTCCTGATAATTTGGCTCGCCGATATCGTGCATGTCGTCCACCTGTTCCGAGGCCCGCCTATTAGCGCGCTCGGGAAAGATTGGAAAGAACCCGCAGTGCCGGTTCGTCCGAAATCGCGGACCGCCCCCGCCAGGAAGCCCCGCCCGGCCCGATCATCCCGGCCCGTTCACCGGCCCCGGGTCATGTCCGTCGGCCGGGAGCCACACCGGGCTCAGGCCGCGTCATACTCCCTGAGCCGCGCGACATAGCGTGCCATCGTATCGATCTCGAGGTTGATCCGGTCGCCGACCCGCACCAGCCCCCAGGTGGTGGCCTCCTTGGTATGCGGGATGAAGTTTATCCCGAAGCGCGGACCATCGACCTCGTTCACGGTCAACGAGGTGCCGTTCAGCGCGACCGAGCCCTTGGGCGCGATGAAACGCGCCAGCGCCTCGGGCGCCTCGAAGGTCATCCGGGTGCTGTCGCCCTCCTCGGCCATGGCCACGATCTCGGCCACCCCGTCGACATGGCCCGAGACGATATGACCGCCAAGCTCGTCGCCCACCTTGAGCGCGCGTTCTAGATTGATCCGCCCCCACTCGGCCCAGCCCGCGATATTGGTCTTCGAGACGGTCTCGGCCGAGATCGAGACGTCGAACCAGGCGCCATCCCCGGACGTGCCGCGGTCGGTCACGGTCAGGCAGACGCCATTGCAGGCGATCGAGGCGCCGATATCGATGCTTTCGGCGGCATAGGCGCAGCCGATCCGGGCGGTCAGATCGCCCTTCATCGTCAGCGCGCGAACGGTTCCGATATCGGTGATG
The DNA here is from genome assembly GCF_001633165.1 of Rhodovulum sulfidophilum DSM 1374. Taxonomy (NCBI): domain Bacteria; kingdom Pseudomonadati; phylum Pseudomonadota; class Alphaproteobacteria; order Rhodobacterales; family Paracoccaceae; genus Rhodovulum; species Rhodovulum sulfidophilum. Next base: position 3,599,095 of record NZ_CP015418.1, read on the forward strand.
ATGCCGGTGAACATGGTCGGGCTCCTTGCGGCACGGGTTCGGATCCGACCTACCGCCTGCAGCCGCGCGGAGCAAGCGGCACACGTCAAACAGGCAACACCCCGCGCCTTGACGATGCCGCCGCAACCGCCCCATGCCGCGACCGCGCCGGTTTGCGATGCGGTTTCCACGGCGGCGGCGGCCCGCCCCGTCCGGGCAGCATACGACCCTGCCCTGCCGGATTTCGCGGAACGTCCCCTGCCTTCGGCCCAGCCCCGTGCGCCAGATTGTTGCAGCCTGCCAACGGTCTTCTGTCCCACAAGGCCGCGCCAAAACCGAAGATCCGGCGTAGGCGCCACGGCAACACCTCCGGGCGATCAGTCGCGCATGACACTCGCCCGAGTGGTTTTTCGCACCGGCTTTGTCTAGCCTCCGCTGGAAGTGCGCATGTCAATCGCCAGAGGCAAGAACAAGGGACAGCTACGTGAAGACGCTACTAGCCCGCGGGGCACGCGCCCTCGTTCTTTTCGGAATGCTCGCCGCAACGGCCGCCTGCGGCCTGCCGCGCCCAGGGCCGAGCAAGCCCGAAATCTTCGACGGATCGAGCCTGCGCGACGGCGACGCCTTCATCGTCGAGGTGAATGACCGGGTGAACCGGACAACCGCCGTGGTGCCAGAGAGCGGCTTTCCCCCCGCCTTCCTCAATGCCGCCCCGATCGGCTCGGACACGATCCGCGCGGGCGACACGCTGGGCCTGACCGTGTTCGAGAATGTCGATGACGGGCTGCTCGCGCCAAGTGAAAGCAATGCCGCGACGCTGACCCAGCTGCAGGTCGACAGCACGGGCTTCATCTTCATCCCCTATGCCGGGCGCATCCGGGCCGCGGGCAGCACGCCCGAGGGCTTGCGCAAGAAGATCACCGAAAAGCTCGACGTCCAGACCCCCGACCCGCAGGTGATGGTGACGCGGCTGGCCGGCGACGGCGCCACGGTCGCGGTCTCGGGCGGCGTCGGCAAGCAGGGCGTGTTCCCGATCGAACGGCCGAACCGGACGCTCTCGGGCATGCTGGCCACCGCCGGCGGCATCGTGATCCCGCCCGAGATCGCCCGGATCACCGTGATCCGGGGCAAGACCCGCGGCCAGATATGGTTCGAGGATCTCTATGACGACCCGACGCTCGACATCGCACTGCGCAATGGCGACCGCATCCTCATCGAGGAGGATACCCGCGACTTTACCGCGCTCGGCGCGACCGGCAGGCAGCGCAACGTGCGTTTCATCACCCAGAGCATGTCGGCGGTCGAGGCACTGGCCCAGGTCGGCGGCCTCAACTCGGCCCTGGCCGACCCGACCGGTATCTTCGTGCTGCGCAACGAACCCGAGGAGATCGCCCGCCAGGTGCTGGGCCGCGACGATCTGACCGGCGAACAGCGCGTCGCCTATGTGCTGAACCTGACCGAACCCGCGGGGCTGTTCCTTGCCCGCGACTTCGCGATCCGCGACGGCGACACCGTCTATGTCACCGAGGCGCCCTATGTCCGCTGGGTCAAGCTGCTGAGCGTGATCACCGGCACCGCAGGCGCCGCCCGCAACGTCTCGGCCTCGGTCGACAACTGAGGTCGCGGCCATCGGCCGCGCGTTCGCCAAGCGGACATTTCCGTCGGAAAGAAGATTCGCTCAGCCCCGGCTCCAGACATGGAGCAGATCGGGGCCGAGCGGGCGGGTCTCGGTCAGCGCAAAGCGCGGCGCCTCGGCCAGATGCGCAAGCTCCAGCGGCCCGATCGACGGCCGCCCTTCCGCGCCCAGCGCAAGCCCGGCGGTAAACCCGATCAGCTCGTCGACAAACCCGGCCCCGAGCAGCGCCGCGGCAAGACTGCCGCCGCCCTCGCAGAACACCCGGGTCAGCCCCGCCGCACCGAGCGCCGACAGCAGCGCCGCCGGATCGAGCCCCCCTCCGGCACCGGTCGCGACCTCGATCAGGCGGGCGCCGCGTGCCTGCCAGGCAGACCGGCGCGCCGGATCGGCACCGGCCCCGTGACAAAGCCAGAGCGGGGCGTCCCCGACGCTGGCCGCCAGCGCGCCGGTTTCGGGCAGATCGAGCCCGGACGCGCAAATCACCCGGACCGGTTGATGCGCGATACCGAGCCCGCGCACGGTCAGCACCGGGTCGTCGGCACGCGCCGTGCCGCCGCCCACCATCACCGCGTCATGGGCGGCGCGCAGCGCATGGACATGGCGCCGCGCTGCGGGCCCGGTGATCCAGCGGCTTTCGCCCGAGGCGGTGGCGATCCGGCCGTCGAAGGAAGTTGCAAGCTTGAGCGTGACCATCGGTCGCCCGGTGCAGCGGTTGAGCAGGAAGCCGCGATGATCGCGCGTCGCGGCCCCGGCCAGAACCCCGGTCTCGACCGCGATCCCGGCCCCGCGCAGCAAGGCATGGCCACGGCCCGCGACCCGCGGATCGGGATCTTCGAGCGCGGTCACGACCCGCGCGACGCCCGCCGCGATCAGCGCCTCGGCGCAGGGTGGCGTCTTGCCGTGATGAGAGCAGGGTTCGAGCGTCACATAGGCGGTGGCATCCCGGGCCTGCCCGCCTGCCTGGGCCAGCGCCTGCGGCTCGGCATGGGGCCGTCCGCCCGGCGCGGTCCAGCCCCGCCCGACGATCCGGCCCTCGCGCACCAGCACGCAACCGACCGCGGGGTTTGGCCATGTCCGCCCCTTGCCGCGCGCGCCAAGCGCGAGCGCCAGCGCCATGAACCGGGCATCGGCCTCGGCGCTCACTCGTCCGGTGCGGCGGATGGCCTCAGTTCGCTCACGAACTTGTCGAAATCGCCGGCTTCCTGGAAGTTCTTGTAGACGCTGGCGAAGCGCACATAGGCCACGGTGTCGATCCGGGCCAGCGCCTCCATCACGATCTCGCCGATCACCTTCGAGACGATGTCGGTCTCGCCCATGCTTTCAAGCCGGCGCACGATGCCCGACACCATCTGGTCGACGCGATCCGGGTCGACCGGGCGTTTCTGAAGCGCGATGCGGATCGAGCGTTCCAGCTTGTCGCGGTCGAAATCCTCGCGGCGACCGCTGGACTTGATGACCACGAGATCGCGCAGCTGCACGCGTTCATAGGTGGTGAAGCGCCCGCCGCAAGCCGGGCAGAAACGGCGGCGCCGGATCGCGACATGATCCTCGGCGGGCCGGGAATCCTTCACCTGAGTGTCGATATTTCCGCAGAACGGGCAGCGCATGAGCTCTCTCTCGGGCACGACGTAAACTTATCCACAGGCACTATAGGGGAGCCGCTAGAGTTTGGGTAGAGGCCAATTCACGCCCTATATCTTGAGAGCACCGGTCGCGGCCCGGGGCAGGCTAGAGAACGCGAAACAGCTTGTCGCGCGCCGTCTGCCCGCGCACCAGTTCCAGCCGCGACTTCGGAACGCCCACCGCCTTCGACAAGAGTTTCGTCACCGCCGCATTGGCCTTGCCGTCCTCGGGCACCACGGTGACATAGACCCGGATCTGGCCCCCTTCGGCAACGATCCGGGCGCGCGAGGCCTTCGGTGTCACCCGTACCGCGATTTCGGTGCCGGGCACCGCCAGATGGGTCAGATCGGTCATGCCGCCTTGCTGCCGCGACCGCCCGCGGCCGTCAAGCCGGACTTGACCCCCCTGCCCGCACCGCCGACATAAAGAGCGCAAAGAAGGAGCTGGCCCATGCCCGACCCCCGCCCCGAGGTTCTCGATTTCCTGCTGACCCGCCGCTCGCGCCCGGCCAAGACGCTGGCCGCCCCGGCGCCGGACCGCGAGATGCTGACCCGGATCCTGACCGCCGCGGCGCGCAGCCCCGATCACGGCAAGCTGGAACCCTGGCGCTTCATCGTGCTGGAAAAGCCCGCGCTGACGCGGCTTGCAGAGCTGGTCCGCGCGCAGGGCCCGGCGCTGGGCCAGCCGCCCGAAGCGGTCGAGAAGGCGGCCTCGGCCTATGCGAACAGCCCGCTCGCCGTGGTGGTGGTGGCCTCGCCGAAAGCCTCGCCCAAGGTGCCCGAAATCGAACAGCTGCTGTCGGCGGGCGCGGTCTGCCTCGGGCTTCTGAACGCGGCCTCGGCCGCGGGCTGGGGCGCCAACTGGCTGACCGGCTGGCCCGCGCATGAGCGCGCCGTGCTGCCCGAGGCGCTGGGGCTAAGAGAGGCCGAGACCATCGCGGCCATCATCCATATCGGCACCGAGACCGTGGCACCGCCGGAGCGGCCGCGCCCCGACATCGCCGCGATCACGGAATGGGTGGCCGAATGATCCTCACCGCCTTTCTCAAGACGCTCGGCCAGATCGGCGACCGGGCCTTCCGCCGGGTGCTGCTGCTTGGCATCGGGCTGTCCGTCCTGCTGCTGGCCGCGATCTATGCGGTGATCTTCTTCCTGATCGGCTGGCTCGTGCCCGACACCTTGACCCTGCCCTGGATCGGCGAGATCCATTGGGTCGACAATATCCTGTCCGGCGCCTCCTTCCTGCTGATGATCGTGATGTCGGTCTTTCTGATGGTGCCGGTGGCCTCGGCCTTTACCGGCATCTTTCTCGACGACGTCGCCGAGGCGGTCGAGGCGCGCCACTATCCCGACCTGCCGCCCGCAACGCCGATCCCGCTCCTCGACCAGATCCGCGACAGCATCGGTTTTCTCGGCGTCGTGCTGGGGGTCAACCTGGTGGCGCTGGTGCTTTACTTCTTCGTCGGACCGGTCGCGCCCTTCCTGTTCTGGGCGGTGAACGGCTTCCTGCTCGGGCGCGAATATTTCCAGATGGCGGCGATGCGACGGCTCGGGCGCCAGGGCGCGCGCGATCTGCGTCGCCGGCATGGTGCGACGATCTTTCTCGCCGGCCTGCTGATGGCGGTGCCGCTGAGCTTGCCGCTGGTCAACCTGGTGATCCCGATCCTCGGCGCGGCGGTCTTCACCCATCTGGTGAACCGGCTGATCGAAGCCCGCCGCGCCCCGGCCTGACCGGCGGCAGACGGGGCCGGCCCCGCCCCGGTCCCGGCAATGGCCGTTGCGACGCGCCCCGGTGATTGGTAATGCCGTCTTACCAAAGCGAGAGAACGCCATGCCCGTCATCACCACGATCGAAGACCTGCACCGGATCTACCGGCGCCGCGTGCCCAAGATGTTCTACGACTACTGCGAGACGGGCAGCTGGACCGAACAGACCTTCCGCGACAATTGCTCGGATTTCGCGAAGATCCGGCTGCGGCAGCGGGTGGCGGTCGACATGGAGGGCCGCTCGACCGCGACGCGGATGATCGGGCAGGATGTGGCGATGCCGGTGGCGCTGGCGCCGGTCGGCATGACCGGGATGCAGGCCGCCGATGGCGAGATCAAGGCCGCCCGCGCCGCCGAGAAATTCGGCGTGCCCTTCACCCTGTCGACCATGTCGATCTGTTCCATCGAGGATGTCGCGGCCCATACCGAAAAGCCGTTCTGGTTCCAGCTTTACGTGATGCGCGACCAGGACTACCTCACCAACCTGATCCAGCGCGCCAAGGCAGCGAATTGCTCGGCGCTGGTGCTGACGCTCGATCTGCAGATCCTCGGCCAGCGCCACAAGGACATCAAGAACGGCCTGTCCGCCCCGCCCAAGATGACCATCCCGACCATGGCCAACCTCGCCACCAAATGGGGCTGGGGGCTCGAGATGCTGCAGACGAAACGCCGCTTCTTCGGCAACATCATCGGCCATGCCAAGGGCGTCACCGATGCCTCGTCGCTGGTCGACTGGACCGCCAGCAATTTCGACCCCCGGCTCGACTGGTCGCAGGTGAAGAAGCTGAAGGAGGACTGGGGCGGCAAGCTGATCCTCAAGGGCATTCTCGACGCCGAGGACGCGCGCCGCGCGCTCGATGTCGGGGCCGATGCGATCATCGTGTCGAACCATGGCGGGCGGCAGCTTGACGGCGCGCTCAGCTCGATCCGAGCCCTGCCCTCGATCCTGCGCGCGGTCGGCGACCAGATCGAGGTCCATGTCGATGGCGGCATCCGTTCGGGGCAGGACGTGTTGAAGGCCGTCGCGCTGGGAGCGACCGGCACCTATATCGGCCGCGCCTTCGTCTACGGTCTGGGGGCGATGGGCGAGGCGGGGGTGACCCGTGCGCTCGAGGTGATCCACAAGGAACTCGACACCACCATGGCGCTGTGCGGGCGCAAGAGCATCGACGGGCTCGACCGCGACATCCTGCTGGTGCCGAAGGATTTCGAGGGCGACTGGGCCTGAACGGCCCATTTTTCCCTTCCCAACAGGCCGCCGCTCGGCTATGGGCACGGCTTCATCGGGCATACACCCTTGGAGGATGCCCATAACCTTAGGAGAATTGACCAATGGCTGGTGAGATCCCTGATCTTAACGCCACGGTACGGACGGGGACAGGCAAGGGGGCCGCTCGTCAAGCACGCCGTGATCACCTCGTCCCCGGTATCGTCTATGGCGGCGGCGCCGAACCGCTTCCGATCAACATCAAGTATAACGAGCTGCTGAAGCGCCTGAAGGCGGGCCGCTTCCTCTCGACGCTGTTCAACCTGAAGGTTGACGGCCAGGAAGACGTGCGGGTGATCTGCCGCGGCGTGCAGCGCGACGTGGTGAAAGACCTTCCGACCCATGTCGACCTGATGCGGCTGCGCCGCACCTCGCGGATCAACCTCTTCATCCCGGTCGAGTTCGTGGGCGAAGAGACGTCCCCGGGCCTCAAGCGCGGCGGCGTTCTGACCGTTGTCCGCCCCGAGGTCGAACTGGTGGTCACCGCCGGCGACATCCCGGAAAAACTGACGGTCGACGTCTCGGCGCTGAATGTCGGCGACATCGTCCACATCTCGGACATCACGCTGCCTCAGGGCACGACGCCGACCATCACCGGCCGCGACTTCGTGATCGCCAACATCTCGGCGCCCTCGGGCCTGCGTTCGGCGGATAACGAAGAAGAAGAGGAAGCAGGCGAAGAATAATCGCCCGGCCCTTCGACAGATCCGAACGGGGCCCGGCGGGCCCCGTTTTCATGTGTGCTCAGCGCAGCATCGCCTCCACTTCACGCCACAGAATATCCGGATCGATCGACCCGAAGACCCCCGGCAGCCGCATGCAGAAGCGATGCATCTCGGTCGCCCCGGCACTGCCCGCAGGGGTCGAGACACCGTCGGGCCACCAGGCCGCCGCCAGGGCTTCCTGGCTGTCGGCATCGATCCGCGGGCGCAGATAGCGCCGTTCGAACGCGTCGACCCAGCCCAGTTGCAGCCAGAGCGTCTGGCGGTCGGAGGACCAGGTGCCCGGCCCCACCAGCCGGTCGAGCCTGCGCCAATGCTGAGAGATCAGATCGCGCGCCCAGGAGGTGCAGAGAATGCCCGCCCGCAGCCGCGCCGTCGCCACCTCGTCGGACAGATCGCCGGGCTCTGCCTCCCAGTCGCCCGCCACCGCCGCCGCCAGCCCCGGATCGACCGGCGGGGCCGCCGAGCCGCCCCGGGCCGGACCATTCGAAAGACCGAGAACCACGATCAGCAATACCGCCAGCCCGAGCGGCGTCGGAAACGAAGACAGGACCGGATAGCGCATGGGGCGTGCCTCGCCGTTTGGATCTGTCCCGCCTGGGGGACATGCCAAAGAGGGTGGCAGCCGGGCCTTGCCAAAGGGTTTCCAGCCGCTCGCCACCGCAACGCACGGTCCTGGCAGGCCCGCGGCAACGCCGGGGCACGCCATTGAGAATATAAGTTATTTTACGGAACAGCGCCGCGACGGAAGATTATGTTCCGGTATCGTTCCGGGTCTCGGCAGCGGCTCAGGCCAGCGACTGCACCGATTCGAAAACCTCCAGCTCCGGCGGTTCCAGATACATGTCGGACGGGCCTTTCGCCCCCTTATGCGCGGCACGGAATGCCTCGGAACGGGTCCAGGCGGTGAAAGCCGCCTCGCTCTCCCAGAAGGTATGCGAAGCGTAAAGCCGGTAGGTCTCGCCTGCGGGCCCCTTCAGCAGATGAAAGCCGACAAAGCCCGGCACCGTCTTCAGATGGCTGTCGCGGTTCTTCCAGACCGCCTCGAACGCCTCCTCCGAGCCCGGCTTCACCTTGAAACGGTTCATCGTCAGATACATGGTCGCCTCCTCGTTCCTGATCAGGCCGGTTCTGGCCTTTTGCCGCAGTTCAGGGCATCAAGGGAGAAAGAGCAAGCGGCAGGAGATCACGAATGCGTCTCTTCGTGGGCCTCGGGAACCCGGGCGCGCAATATGCGGGGAACCGGCACAATATCGGCTTCATGGCGGTCGAGCGGATTGCCTGCGACCATCATTTCCCGCCCTGGCGGGCCAAGTTCAAGGGCCAGACCGCCGAGGGCCGTCTGGGCTCCGAAAAGGTGATCCTGCTGAAGCCCGAGACCTACATGAACCTGTCGGGCGACGCGGTGCAGGCGGCGGTGCAGTTCTACAAGCTCACCCCCGGCGATGTGACCGTCTTCCATGACGAGCTGGACCTCGCCCCGGGCAAATGCCGGCTCAAGTCGGGCGGAGGCCATGCGGGCCATAACGGGCTGCGCTCGATCCACCAGCATCTGGGACCGGATTACGAGAGGGTGCGGCTGGGCATCGGCCATCCGGGCCACAAGGATCGGGTTTCGGGTTACGTGCTGTCGGATTTCGCCAAGGCCGACCGCGACTGGCTGGACGATCTGCTGCGCGGCATCTCGGATGGCGCCGCCGATCTGGCGCGGGGCGACGGTGCGCGGTTCCTGAACGCGGTGGCGCTTCGGGTGGCCCCGCCCCGGAACGGCGCGACGGCAACCGGCCCCGCGTCCCCGAAAGCCCCGGTAGGCTCTACTGTGCCGCGCCCAAGCCAGGCCGAGGCGGCCACAGAGGACAGCCGCACGCCGCTGCAAAAACTCGCCGACCGGTTTCGCTAGGACGGGCCGGCAGAAAAGAGGGACCACCATGACCGATACGAAGGCGCCTTCGGTGAACGTGCTCGGCGGGCCGCTCGCGCCTTGCTCGACCACACCGCTGACCGGGTTTTTCCGCAATGGCCGGTGCGACACCTGTCGTGAAGACAGCGGAAGCCATACCGTCTGCGCGGTGATGACGGCCGAATTCCTGGCCTATTCCAAATATGTCGGCAACGACCTGACGACCCCGCGCCCCGAATTCGGCTTTGTCGGGCTGAAACCGGGCGACCACTGGTGCCTGTGTGCCGCGCGGTTCCTGCAGGCCCATGACGAGGGCTGCGCGCCCAAGGTCCGGCTTGCCGCCACCCATCGCGACGCGCTGGAGGTGGTGCCCCTGGACGTGCTGCGGCACCATGCCGATGAGGCCTGAGGCTCAGGCCTCGCCCATGTCGAAGCCGAGATGCCGGGCCACGGCAAAGATATCCTTGTCGCCCCGGCCGCACATGTTCATGCAGATCAGATGATCGGCCGGCAGCTCGGGGGCGATCTTCATCACATGGGCCAGCGCATGGCTGGGTTCCAGCGCGGGGATGATGCCCTCGGTCTCGCAGGACAGCTGGAACGCGGCCAGCGCCTCGCGATCGGTGATCGAGACATATTCGGCCCGCCCCGTGTCATGCAGCCAGGCATGTTCCGGCCCGATGCCCGGATAATCGAGCCCGGCCGAGATCGAATGACCCTCGAGGATCTGCCCGTCCTCGTCCTGCAGAAGATAGGTGCGGTTGCCATGCAGCACACCCGGACGTCCGCCGGTCAGCGAGGCGCAATGCTCCATCTTCTGATCGACCCCATGACCGCCGGCCTCGACGCCGATGATCCGCACCTCCTTGTCGTCGAGGAACGGGTAGAACAGCCCCATCGCGTTCGAGCCGCCGCCGATGGCCGCGATGAGGGTGTCGGGCAGACGGCCCTCGGCCTCGAGCATCTGGGCCTTGGCCTCGGTGCCGATGATCGACTGGAAGTCGCGCACCATGGCCGGATAGGGATGCGGCCCGGCCACGGTGCCGATGCAGTAGAAGGTGTCGCGGACATTGGTCACCCAATCGCGCAGCGCGTCGTTCATCGCATCCTTCAGCGTGCCGCGGCCCGAGGTGACGGGCACCACCTCGGCGCCCAAGAGGCGCATGCGGAAAACGTTGGGCTTTTGCCGCTCGACATCCGTCGCCCCCATGTAGACCACGCATTTCAGGCCGAACTTGGCGCAGACCGTCGCGGTCGCGACGCCATGCTGACCGGCGCCGGTCTCGGCGATGATCCGGGTCTTGCCCATGCGGCGTGCCAGAATGATCTGGCCCAGCACGTTGTTGATCTTGTGGGCGCCGGTATGGTTCAGTTCGTCGCGCTTGAAATAGACCTTGGCCCCGCCCAGCCGCTCGGTCAGCCGCTCGGCGAAATACAAGGGCGAGGGACGGCCGACATAATGCTTCCACAGGAAGTCCATCTCGGCCCAGAAGCTGTCATCGGTCTTGGCGTGTTCGTATTGCGCCTCGAGCTCCAGGATCAGCGGCATCAGCGTCTCCGAGACGAAACGGCCGCCAAAGATGCCGAACCGGCCGTTCTCGTCGGGGCCGGTCTTGAAGGAATTCAGGATATCATCGGGCATGAGAGCCTCCCGCGCGGGTCAGTCGCCCTTGCCTACTGGCGCGGAAGGCCCGCGGCAAGGGGTCAGCGCGGGTTTGCGGTTTCCCGGCAGAAGATCTGTGTCGCGGCCCCGTAACAGACCCCGTAGCTGCGCCCGCCCAGCGACACGTCGGCCTGCGAGAAAAGCACCTTGTCGGCATAGTCGAGCGAGATCATCGAGCCGATCAGCTCGGCGCATTGGGCGCGGCCGAGCTTGCAGGTCGCCAGCAGCACGGCGCTGGCCGGGTTGTCCTCGGCCTCGGGATCGGCGCGGTCGATCCGGTCGAGCAGACGCGCCTCGAGCGCGGCCTCGAAAGCCGCCTCGGTCGGCTTGGTGAAGGCCAGCGCCAGCCCGGCAACGGCCAGAAGCGCGATCAGTCCCAGAAGTCCTCTCATGGTCTCTCCCTGCCGCCCGCAGCGGCGATGAACCGCCCCATCAGGGCCTCGTCCTTGACCCCGGGCGCGCGCTCGACGCCCGAGGACACATCGACCTGGCGCGCGCCGGTCAGCGCGATGGCCTCGGCCACATTGGCAGGCGTCAGACCGCCCGCCAGCATCCACGGAACCGGCCAGCGCCGCCCGGCGATCAGCCGCCAGTCGAAGGCCAGCCCGTTGCCGCCCGGCAGTGCGGCCTCCGCGGGCGGCTTGGCATCGACGAGGATCTGGTCGGCCACCCGGGCATAATCGATCAGGGCGGGCAGATCGGCCTCGGTCGCGACGCCCACCGCCTTCATCACCGGCAGCCCGAACCGGGCGCGGATCCCGGCCACGCGTTCGGGGCTTTCCCGCCCGTGCAGCTGCAACATGTCGATCGGCACGAGATCGAGCAGCGCATCCAGCGCGGCATCGTCGGCATCGACCGTCAGCGCCACCTTGGCAAGACCGGGCGGCGCGGCGAAGGCAAGCCCGCGCGCCGTCTCGGGATCGATGTGGCGGGGCGATCCGGGGAAGAAGACGAACCCCAGATAGGACGCACCGAGCCGCGCCGCGGCATCGACCGCGGCGGGCGAGGTGAGCCCGCAGATCTTGACCCGGATCGCGTCCGACATCGGCCGCCCCCTACCGGGTGCTTCCGTTCTGCTCGATCAGGGCCAGCACCTCGTCATGGCCGTCATTGCGGCGCTTGTCGGCCTTCAGGCGGTCAAGCTCGCGCTGCATCCGCGCAGCCTCGCGCCGCTGGCGCGACGCCACGCTGCGATGCTTGCTTTCGCGCAGCCATTCCCAGAAGAACCCGACCAGCAGGCCCAACAGCATGCCGCCGAAGCCGACGACGTAAAGCGGAACCTCGGCCGTGACCTGGAAACCGGAATAGGTCGCCAGGTCGTTCGGCAAGAGCGTCACCGAGACCGGGCCGAGATTGGCGGTCGCCACGACCACGAGGCAGATGGCGAGCAGAACGAGAAACAGGTAGCGGATCAGGCGCATCGCGAGACTCGATTGTTATTTGCCGTTAAGCCGATCACGTAGCAGCTTGCCGGTCTTGAAGAAAGGCACGCATTTCTCGTCAACCTCGACAGACTCGCCGGTGCGCGGATTTCGCCCGACCCGCGAGTCGCGTTTCTTGACCGAGAACGCCCCGAAACCGCGAAGTTCCACCCGGTCCCCCCGCGCCATTGCCGAGATGACTTCTTCAAAGATGGTATTCACAATTCGCTCGACGTCCCGCTGATAAAGATGCGGGTTCTCTTCTGCAATTTTCTGGATCAATTCCGAACGGATCATCTGATATCTGTCCCTGTTCTAGGCCGTCGCCGATTATGCGCAGCTGAGGCTTGCGGACTATAGCCTCGAAACCGGTGGCTGCGAAACAGAAACCCATTGAAAAGACGCGTGAAAGCGCCTGAATCAAGCTGCAGCCGCAACTTGGGGACGAGCAATCCTGAATTGACTTTGGGGAAAGGGGTTGGGCCGCGGGGCGGATGCGCGACTCAGCGGCTTCGATTCGCAAAAAAGGAACGGCCCCGCAGAGCCTGCGGGGCCGTTCCATATCGGTTGGGGCGACCGTCTTAGCGGTCTTCGCCTTTCAGCGCGGCGCCCAGGATGTCGCCCAGCGAGGCGCCCGAATCCGAGCTGCCATACTGTTCCACGGCTTCCTTCTCCTCGGCGATCTCGCGCGCCTTGATCGACAGGCCCAGACGACGGGTCTTGGTGTCGATATTGGTCACGCGCACGTCGATATGATCGCCGACCTGGAAGCGCTCGGGGCGCTGTTCGGAGCGTTCACGCGACAGATCCGAGCGGCGGATGAAGGATTTCATGCCTTCGTATTCCACCTCGATGCCGCCATCCTCGATCGCGGTCACCGCGACGGTGATGATCGAGCCGCGTTTCACGCCGCCCACGGCTTCGGCAAAGGGGTCGCCGTCGAGCGACTTGACCGAAAGCGAGATGCGCTCCTTGTCGGTGTCCACTTCGGTGACCACGGCACGGACCACGTCGCCCTTGCGGTATTGCTGGATCGCCTCTTCGCCACGCTGATCCCAGCTGAGATCCGAGAGGTGCACCATGCCGTCGATGTCGTTGTCGAGACCGATGAACAGACCGAATTCGGTGATGTTCTTGACCTCGCCCTCGACCTCGGTCCCCACCGGATGGGTTTCCGAGAAGACTTCCCAGGGGTTGCGCATGGTCTGTTTCAGGCCCAGCGACACGCGGCGCTTGGCGGTGTCGATCTCCAGCACCATGACGTCGACTTCCTGGCTGGTCGAGACGATCTTGCCGGGATGCACGTTCTTCTTGGTCCAGGACATTTCCGAGACGTGAACCAACCCCTCGACACCCGGCTCCAGCTCGACGAAGGCGCCGTAATCGGTGATGTTGGTCACGCGGCCCTTGTGGACGGTGCCCAGCGGGAACTTGGCTTCCACGGTATCCCACGGGTCGGCCTGCAGCTGTTTCATGCCGAGGCTGATACGGTGGGTTTCCTTGTTGATCTTGATGACCTGAACCTTGACGGTCTCGCCGATCGACAGGATTTCCGATGGATGGTTGACGCGGCGCCAGGCCATGTCGGTGACGTGCAGCAGGCCGTCGACACCGCCCAGATCCACGAAGGCGCCGTATTCGGTGATGTTCTTGACCACACCGTCGACCGCATCGCCCTCGTTGAGTTTCGAGATGATCTCGGCGCGCTGTTCGGCGCGGGACTCTTCGAGGATGGCACGGCGCGACACCACGATATTGCCGCGGCGGCGATCCATCTTGAGGATCTGGAAGGGCTGTTTCAGACCCATCAGCGGGCCGGCATCGCGCACCGGGCGCACATCGACCTGGCTGCCGGGCAGGAACGCGACGGCACCGCCCAGATCGACGGTGAAGCCGCCCTTGACGCGACCGAAGATGGCGCCTTCGACGCGCTGGTCGTCGGCATAGGCTTTTTCCAGACGGTCCCAGGCTTCTTCGCGGCGGGCCTTGTCACGGCTGATGACGGCTTCGCCCCGGGCGTTTTCGACACGATCCAGGTAAACCTCGACCTCGTCGCCGACGGTGACTTCGGGGGATTCGCCCGGATTGGAGAATTCCTTCAGATCGACGCGGCCTTCCATCTTGTAGCCGACGTCGATGATGGCCTGACCCGCCTCGATGGCGATGATCTTGCCGCGGACAACGCTGCCTTCGGACGGCGTGTCGATTTCGAAGCTTTCGTTGAGGAGGGCTTCGAAGTCCTCCATGGATGCGCTTTGAGCCATGTGGTCTCAGGTTTCCTTTTACGATCTGTTTTCTGGCCGGGCGGTTGTCTCCGCCGGTCTTGGATTGGTCAGTGCGGGCGTCGTTCGGTATAACAAAGAGGGCCGGAGAACATATCCGACCCCTGCTCGCCTTCGTCACCGGCATTTTCGCCTTTTCGACCCGCGCTAATTATAGTGTTTTGGCCCGCCCCGCAAGGGGGGCAGACCCTGCCCGGGCATTCCGGACAGGGCAATCCTGCGAGGGCAATCCGGACGGCGACCGCGTCCGGCGCCTACCTCCAGCGTGGCGGCTCGGGCAGCGGCGGCAGGCCGATATCGCGCCTGAGATGGTTGTCGAGATCGCCCGGCCAGAGCTCGCCCGACCGTCCGCGCGCGTCGAACAAGGCGGCGATGGCCGCGAACAGCACGCGCCAGGCGCCATGCTGTTCGATGACGACCGCGACGGGGATTGGCGGCTCGATCCGGCCCGCCCGCCGGTCAAGAAGGGTGCTCATGCTTTGCTTCATGGCGCGCCCGCCGCGCGGGAGCGTCCATGCCCTGATGCTGAGGTAAGAAAGATCTCGGTGACCGCGACGGAGCGCGGCCGGGGTCAGGACGGTGGCTGGTTCGGAAAGGGCTGGTCTGGAAAGACGCTGGCCGCGGCCTGAGGGATCAGGCCTGCCGGGTCATCGCTGCGAGGGGTCTCGCTTCGATGCGCCGGCGCCGATATCACGCAAGCCAGCCAGATAGCTGCCGAAACGCCAACGGAATGCGCGATAGGTGATGATCATGTCACGCCTCCCTGAGCTTGCGTGTTTCGGACCCGGCAACCATGGCAGCGGCATTCCGAATCGACAAGCCCCGGAGGGCGCCATCGGCGGAACTGCGGCCTTCGGGCCACAGCGGCCCGGCACCGCTCAGGCCGGGTGGCGGGTCCGGATCGTCTCGATGGCGGCCCCGACCGCCGCCTCGATGCTCAGCCGCGAGGTGTCGAGAATGACGGCATCCTCGGCCGGGCGCAGCGGTGCCGTGGCGCGGGCGCTGTCGCGGGCATCGCGTTCGCGCATCTCGGCCAGCACCTCCTCAAAGCTGGTCTCGACGCCCTTCTGGCGAAGCTCGAGAAACCGCCGCTCGGCCCGCACCTCGTCCGAGGCGGTGACGAAAAGCTTCGCGGGCGCTTCGGGACAGATCACCGTGCCGATGTCGCGCCCGTCCAGAACCGCGCCGCCCGCCCGCGCCGCGAAGGCGCGCTGGAAATCGACCAGCGCCGCGCGCACCTCGGGGATCGCCGCGACCTTGCTGGCGGCCTGGGCCACCTCGGGCGCGCGCAGATCGCCGCGCCCGAGCACCGATGGCTCGAGCGTCCGCGCCGCCTCGACCGGGTCGAGCCCGTCCAGCATCCGCGCCCCCACCGCCCGGTACAGAAGCCCGGTATCCAGATGGGCAAAGCCGAAATGCGCCGCGACCGCACGGCTGATCGTGCCCTTGCCCGCCGCCGCAGGGCCGTCAATGGCGACCGTGAAACTCATGCAATATCCTCCGGCAGCCCCGGCGCCTGCGGCAGCCCGTCCGTGATCTCGTAATAGGCGCCCTTGTCGGCACAGAAGATATGCGCCGCCATCCGGATCCCCGGATCGCCGTCAAGCGTGCCCGCGAACACCGCCAGATAGTCTTGCCCGCCGTCCCAGAACAGATTCGACCCGCAGACCGGACAGAACCCGCGCTGCGCCCCGGCCGAAGAGGCATACCACAGCACCTCGCCCTCGATGACGAGATCGTCGCGCAGAACCGTGGTGGCGGCGACATGATGGCCGCTGGCCTTGCGGCACTGACTGCAATGGCAGGCGACAACCGGGCTGAGCGGCCCGTCGATCCGGTAGCGGACCCTGCCGCAAAGGCAGCTTCCCGTCACGGTCATTCAGCCCCCCGCGCGAACGCGGCACCAAGAGCCGCCATGAGCCCCTCGAAGATCGGAAAGGAGGTCGCGATCGGCCCGCCATCGTCGATCGAGACCGGCCGTTGCGACGCCAGCCCCGCGCAGAGGAAGGACATCGCGATCCGGTGATCCAGATGGGTGGCGCAGGTCGCATCCCCCGGCAGGCTGCCCGGGCCGTGGCCATGGACGATCATCCAGTCCTCGCCCTCCTCGACCTCGGCGCCGCAGGCCCGGAGCCCCGTCACCATCGCCGCGATCCGGTCGCATTCCTTGACCCGCAGCTCGCCGATGCCGCGCATCACCGTCGCGCCGTCGGCAAAGGCCGCGACCACGGCAAGGATCGGGTATTCGTCGATCATCGAGGGCGCGCGTTCGGGCGGCACCTCGATCCCCGTCATGTCGGGCGAGAACCGGGCGCGCAGATCGGCCACCGGCTCGCCGCCCTCCTCGCGCGCGTTCTCGTAGCTCAAATCGGCGCCCATCTCGCGCAGGGTGGTGAAAAGCCCCGCCCTAGTCGGGTTCAGCCCGATCCCCGGCACCAGCACGTCCGAGCCCTCGACGATGAGCCCCGCCGCCACCGGGAAGGCGGCCGAACTGGGATCTCGCGGCACCGCGATGGTCTGAGGACGAAGCTCGGGATGGCCGGTCAGCACGATGGCCCGGCCCTCGGCCCCGTCCTCGACCCTGAGCGTCGCGCCGAAGCCCGCCAGCATCCGCTCGGTATGGTCGCGCGTCGCCTCGCGCTCGATCACCACGGTCTCGCCGGGGGCGTTCAGCCCGGCCAGCAGCACCGCCGACTTGACCTGCGCCGAGGGCACCGGCACGGCGTAGCGCACCGGCACCGGCTCGGCCGCGCCGATCAGCGTCATCGGCAGCCGTCCGCCCTGCCGCCCGAAGGCGCGGGTGCCGAAAAGCGCCAGCGGCTCGGTCACCCGCCCCATCGGCCGCTTCCGAAGCGAGGCATCGCCGGTGAAGGTCGCGGTCACGGGCGAGGTCGCCATCGCCCCCATGATCAGCCGCACCCCGGTGCCGGAATTGCCGCAATCGATCACATCCGGGGGCTCGGCGAAGCCGCCAACGCCCACGCCCTGAACGGTCCATGCCCCGGGCCCTTCATGGGTCACCTCGGCCCCGAAAGCCCGCATCGCCCTTGCGGTATCGAGCACGTCCTGGCCCTCGAGCAGCCCCGAGATCCGGGTCTCGCCGACCGCAAGCGCGCCGAGGATCAGCGCGCGATGGCTGATCGACTTGTCGCCGGGCACCACGGCCTCGCCCTTCAGCGGGCCGGAACGGCAGGCGGTCATCGGGATCGGATCGCCATGGGCGGACATGCGGGGAGCTCCTCGGACTGGTCCCCCGGGGCTTACCCAATGGCGAAGGAGCCGTCCAGCCTCGGCTCCTGCCTTACGCCTCGCCCAGCCAGATCGCGGGGTTGGTCTCGGCGATCCGGCGGAACGACGCCTCGCCCAGGGCCGCCCGCAGCCGGATCGCGACCGCCTTCTCCGACAGGTCCTGCTGCCGGGTCATGTAGAAATCCGACCCGAACAGGATGCGCGAGGCCAGCCGCTCGCGCTCGAGGAACAGCTTCAAAAGCGGCATGCAGGCGGCAAACCTGAAAAGCGTGTAGGAAATATCGGTGAAAAGATTGGGATAGGCGCCGCTCTCGATCATGTCGGCAATCGAGATCGCCCAGTTCCGCCGCCGCGCCTCGGGATCGAGCGGGTCGAGCCCCTCGCCCAGATAGGACAGCCAGTCGCGGTCGCCACCGAAATGCGCAAGACACAGCCTGAGGTCGGGAAAGGCCCGCAGGACCGGCACATGCGCCACGGGATCGGTCACCGCATCGGCCCGCGCCCGGCTCCAGCGCCGGTTCCTGACCCCGCCGCGCGAGCAATGCGAGACGACCGGAAGCCCACGTTCGACACAAAGCGGATAGACCTCGCGCATCAGGATCTCGTGGCTCGGTGCATAGCCGAGCCGGGGGTAGATCTTGACGCCGCGAAAGCCGTATTCGTCGAGACAGCGCCGAAGCTCGGCCACCGCGCCCGGCCGGTCGGGATGGATGGTGGCGAAGGGGATGACGCGATGTCCGACCTGCGGATCCCGGCTCAGCTCGTAAAGCTCGCGTTGCTGCGCCTCGAGCCCGACCGCCACCGGCCCGTAGCCGCAAAAGGCCAGATCCATCGGCAAGACCACGAAACGCGCGCTGTCGGGATAGTGCCGCAGCACCTCCAGGAACACCGCGCGCTGGCTGTCGCGGCAGCCGATGTCGCAGAAATGCTCGAGCCGCAGCAGCGCCTCATGGGCCCCTTCCCAGGGCAGCAGCCGCGCCGCCCCGCGCAAGCCGCGCAAGAGCCCCGGCCAGGCCCGGAGCGCGGCCACCGGCGGCGCCGGATAGCAAAGCGGCGCATGGGCGGCGGTGAAGGTATGGATGTGGCAGTTGGTGATCCGGATATCGGACATGACGCCCCCTTCCGCGTCCGCCGGAAAAGGCGCCGGCCCCTGCCAGCGCCCGCGCGGATCGCTTACGGGCTTCTTCTTGGTCCAAATACCCTGACGCGACCTTGCCCCCGCGCGCGCTGCCCGGGGCCGTGGGCGCGCAACGGCTCAGCGCCGGCGGAAGGTCAGATAATGCGGCACCCGCCCCTCGCGCAGCGCCTTCTGCTCGTATCGGGTCGAGATCCAGTCACCCCAGGGCCGCCGCCAGTCCTCGGCCCCCTCGGCCAGCCAGTCGAAACCGGCCTTCGGCACCTCGACCAGGGTCTGGCGCACATAATCGGGAATATCCGTCGCAACCCGGAACTGGCTGCCCGGCTTCAGCACCCGCGCCAGCGGCTCAAGGAATTCCGGCGTGACAAAGCGCCGCCGGTGATGGCGCGTCTTCGGCCAGGGATCGGGATACAGGAGGAAGGCGCGCGAGATGCTGGCCTCGGGCAGCACGTCGAAGAGATCGCGCACATCGCCCGGATGCACCGCCAGATTGTCGACCCCGGCCGCGCGGATCTTGCCCAGCAGCATGGCGACGCCGTTGATGAAGGGCTCGCAGCCGATGATCGCGGCGTCACGATGGGTCGCGGCCTGATGCACCATATGCTCGCCGCCGCCAAACCCCACCTCCAGCCAGACCTCGCGCCCGCCGAAGCGCGCCTCGAGATCGATCGGCACACGGTCCGGATTCTCGTCCCAGTCCACCGCCCCCGGCGCCAGCGCCGCCAGATCGCTGTCGAGATAGTCCTTCTGGCTCGGCCGGAGCGTCTTGCCATGGCGCCGGCCATAGAAATTCCGCCAGGCGCGCGCGGGCGCTCCGCCTTCGGTGTCGGGGGTATGGTCGGGGCTCTTGCGGGTCTCGTCGCTCATCGGCCGCGCCATAGGCCGCGCCCGGCCCGCGGTCAAGCGCCGAGCGCATCCGCGGCACGGCAAGGGCGCGCACCTTGCGGCGCGCGCCCCCCGTGAAACTCGGACCGATGCGCCGGGACAGGCCCGGCACCGGCGCCGTCTCAGAACGGCTTCTTCAGCGCCTCGGCCAGATCGGTGCGTTCCCAGGAGAAACCGCCATCCTCCTCGGGTGCCCGGCCGAAATGGCCATAGGCCGCGGTCCGCGCGTAGATCGGACGGTTCAGCCCCAGATGCTCGCGGATGCCGCGCGGGGTAAGATCCATCGCCTGCTCCACGGCCTTCTCGATCTCGGTCTCCGGCACCTTGCCGGTGCCATGGGCATCGACATAGATCGACAGCGGCTTGGCGACGCCGATGGCATAGGACAGCTGCAGCGTGCATTTCGAGGCCAGCCCCGCCGCCACCACGTTCTTGGCCAGGTAGCGCGCCGCATAGGCGGCCGAGCGGTCGACCTTGGTCGGGTCCTTGCCCGAGAAGGCTCCGCCGCCATGGGGCGCCGCGCCGCCATAGGTATCGACGATGATCTTGCGGCCGGTCAGCCCGGCATCGCCGTCGGGTCCGCCGATCACGAAGGTGCCGGTGGGGTTGACCCACCATTCGGTCCCCTCATGCAGCCAGCCCTCGGGCAGGACCTCGCGGATATAGGGCTCGACGATGGCGCGGATGTCGTCCGAGTTCTGGTCCTCGCGCGCATGCTGGGTCGAGAGTACGATCGAGTCCACCGCGACCGGGCGGCCATGCTCGTAGCGCACGGTCAGCTGCGACTTGGCATCGGGCCTCAGCGTGGGCTCGGCACCGGATTTCCGCGCCTCGGTCAGACGGCGCAGGATCGCATGGGCGTACTGGATCGGCGCGGGCATCAGCTCGGGCGTCTCGTCGGTGGCGTAGCCGAACATGATCCCCTGGTCGCCAGCGCCGTCCTTGTCCACGCCTTGCGCGATATGGGCGGATTGCTCATGCAGGAAGTTCAGCACATGGCAGGTGTTCCAGTGGAACTTGTCCTGCTCGTAGCCGATATCCCGGATGCACTCGCGGGCGATCTCGCCGATCGAGCCCATAAGCTGTTTCAGGCGGACCTTGTCCGTAAGACCGACCTCACCGCCGATCACCACCAGCGACGAGGTCGCGAAGGTTTCGCAGGCGACGCGGGCATTGGGTTCCTCGGCGAGGAAGGCATCCAGAACCGCGTCGGAAATGCGGTCGCAGACCTTGTCGGGATGACCCTCCGAAACGGATTCAGAGGTGAAGACATAGTTTTGACGTGTCATGGAAAGGCGCTCCGTTATGCTATCCCCGCCACGCCAGGAAGCCGTTGTGACGGTTCGACCGTTTGGGTCTACGCCCCGGTATCTCAGGACGCAATGTCTATTTCATGGCGCGGGTTGCGACGAAAAAGGCCAATCCCAGACAAAGCAGAATCAGGACCGGCGCGTCACCGGTCCGGGCATAGGGCGTTTCATCCAGCGCCGGGGGCAACGGCGCGGTGATCTGACCGGCGCGCCCCAGCGGCAGGCTGGCAAGCACCCGGCCGCGAGCGTCGATCACCGCCGAGACCCCGGTATTGGCCGCGCGCAGGAAGGGCAGACCGGTCTCGACCGCCCTCAGCCGGGCCAGCGCCAGATGCTGATAGGGGCCGGTCCGGGTCCCGAACCAGGCGTCATTGGTCACCTGCAGGATCCAGCGCGGCCGCGCGGTTCCACGCAGATCCTGCGGAAACACCGCCTCGTAGCAGATCAGCGGCAGCGCCTGCCCGAGACGCGCCCCGAGATCGAGCAGCCGCGGCCCCGGCCCCGGCGCATAGCCGTAGACGTCATTCGCCGCGAGCCCCCGGATGCCGAACCGCCCGAGCAGTGAAGCCCCCGGAATATACTCGCCGAAAGGCACCAGGTGATGCTTGTCGTAAAGCCCCAGAAGCCGCCCGCCCGCACCGATCACCGCGAGGCTGTTATAGGCCAAGGGCCCGTCTGAACGCTGGATCCCCGCCGCGACCGGCACGCCGCCCGCCGCCCGGGCAATCTGCCCGAGCCCGTCCCCGGCGTTTTCGAGCCAGAACGGCACGGCGGTTTCGGGCCAGACGATCAGGTCGGGCGGCGGGTCGCCCGGCTCGGCGGTATAGGCAAGCTGACGCTCCCAGAAGACCGGGATCATGTCGCGCCGCCATTTCAGATGTTGCGCCGCATTGGGCTGGATCAGACGCACCTGCGGCGGATCGGGCTCTGCCGGCACCCGAGCCGCCTCGCGCGCCCAGCCCCAGAGCCCGAGCCCCGCCACCGCCGCCACCGCGAGCCCCGCGCCGAGGCTCCGGCCGGGTCCGACCGGCAGCAGGACCGGCAGGGCCGCGACCAGAAGCGTGACGAGGGTCAGTCCGTATTGCCCGGTCAGCGCCGCCAGCTGCATCTGCGGCGCCCCGATCCAGACATGGCCCGGCAATGCCCAGGGAAAGCCGGTCAGCACATAGCCGCGCGCCAGTTCCGCCGCAGACAGCGCCAGAACGAAGGCCAGCGCCCGGCCGCGCGGCCCCCGCCCCGCCCATCCGGCAAAGGCCCCGGCCGCGCCCCAGAACAGCGCCAGTCCGGCCGCCATCAGGATCAGCGCAAAGGGTGCCATCCAGCCGTCATGGCGGATATCGACAAGAAAGGGCTCGACAATCCAGGACAACGCCAGCGCGAAATGGCCCGCACCACCCGCCCAGGCGATCCGCGCCGAGCGGCCGGGCGTGCCCCCCCGAGCGACCAGCCAGATCAGGCCGGCCAGCGCGCAAAGCGCCAGCGGCCAGAGCGACCAAGGGGCCTGGCCCAGTGCAAGCCCCAGCCCCAGCCCGAAGGCCGCCCAGGTGGGCCAGGCGGGCCGGGCGAAAACCCGGCGGAACCGAGCGGGCCGCATTCGGGTCAGGCTGTGGCCGCAGCGGCGGCGGTCGCCTCGGGCAGACGCACCCGCAGCCGCTTGATCCGGCGCGGATCGGCATCGACCACCTCGAACTCGGCGCCCGAGGCATGGCGGATCACCTCGCCGCGCGCGGGCACCCGGCCGATCATCATGAAGATCAGCCCGCCGAGCGAATCGACCTCTTCCTCTTCCTCGGCATCGAGCAGCCGCATGCCGATCTCGTCCTCGAAGGCGTCGAGCGGCGCGCGGGCCTGCACCAGGTAGACCCCGGGCTTCTCGACGATCCAGAGCGAGCCCTCGTCGATGTCATGCTCGTCCTCGATCTCGCCGACGACCTGCTCGATCAGGTCCTCGATGGTCACCAGACCGTCGACCCCGCCATATTCGTCGATCACCAGCGCCATGTGCATCCGCTGGCTCTGCATCTTCTGCAACAGCACCCCGATCGGCATCGAGGGCGGCGCGTAAAGCAGCGGGCGGATCATGTCCTTCAGCACGAAGGGCGTGTCCTTGCCGTTGAAGCCGTGGCGCAGCGCGAAATCCTTGAGATGCACCATGCCCACGGGCGAATCCAGCGTGCCGTCATAGACCGGCAGCCGGGTCAGCCCCGACTCGCGGAAGACCTGCACCAGATCCTCCATCGAGACATCGAGCGGCACCGCGTCGATCTCGGCCTTCGGAACCGCAACATCCTCGACCCGCATCTTCGCGAGATTGCCAATGCCATGGGTAAGCGCCGGTCGCGCGATCCCGTTGCCCAAAGCGTGGTCTCCGCCCTCTTCGGAATGCTCGGCGCCTGCAGGCAGGATCGCCGCTACCAGCCGGCCCAGAAGGCCCCGGCTGTCCAGATTGTCGGTGTCTAGCGCGCCCTGCGCGGCCCTAGACGACCCGTCCGTCTCGTCGCCCATCAATCCTTACCGAAATTCCCGGGCACTTTGACCCGTCTCAATCATATGGGTCAGTGAGACCTAGCTTGGCAAGTATTTCCACCTCGATCCCTTCCATAAGGGCGGCGTCCCGCGACCGGACATGGTCATATCCCAACAGATGCAGGCAGCCATGTACCATCAGATGGGTTACGTGATCGTTAAACGGCTTGCCCTGCTCGCGCGCCTCGCGGAGGCAGGTTTCCCAGGCGATGGCGATATCGCCCAGTTCCACAGGCGCGCCCTCGATTTCGGGCTCAGGCGGCAGCGGCGCATCGCCATCCGCCTCGGCGGCCAGATCCTCGGTCGGCCAGGACAGCACATTGGTCGGCGCGGATTTGCCGCGAAAGCTGGCATTGAGCCCGGCGATGCGCATATCGTCGCAGGCCAGCAGGCTGATCTCATGCGCGTCGGGATCGAACCCCAGATGCGCCAGCGTCTCGCGGCAGGCGGTTTCGGCCAGCCGGTCCAGCCCGGCCTCGGCCCAGCGCGCATCCTCGAACAGAATCTCGATAGTCATGGCCGCGGGATCTACCGCGAAACCGCGCCGCGCAACAGGGCCTTCCAAGCGCCCCGACCGCGCGGCTCAGGTCTTCGCGTCATCGGCGTCATAGGCCTCGATGATCCGGGCCACCAGCGGATGGCGCACCACGTCCCTGGCCGTGAAATAGCTGAACGAGATGTTGTCGATCGGCTTCAGCAACCGTTCGGCATCGGCCAGCCCGCTCGAGACCCCGCGCGGCAGATCAACCTGGGACCGGTCGCCGGTGATCACCATGCGGCTGCCCTCGCCCAGACGGGTCAGGAACATCTTCATCTGCATGGTGGTGGCGTTCTGCGCCTCGTCGAGCACCACGAAGGCATTGGCCAGCGTCCGGCCGCGCATGAAGGCCAGGGGCGCGATCTCGATCCGCTTCTCCTCGATCAGCTTGGCCAGCTGGCGCCCCGGCAGGAAATCGTGCAGCGCGTCGTAAAGCGGCTGCATGTAGGGATCGACCTTCTCCTTCATGTCGCCGGGGAGAAAGCCCAGCCGCTCGCCCGCCTCGACGGCGGGACGGCTGAGGATGATGCGGTCGACATGGCCGCCGATGAACATGTTCACCGCCACCGCCACCGCGATATAGGTCTTGCCGGTCCCGGCCGGACCGATCCCGAAGCAAAGCTCGTTCTCCTGCAGCGCCCGGACATAGGCCTTCTGGGCCTCGGTGCGCGGCTCGACCACCTTCTTGCGGGTATGGATCTCGATGCGCCCGCCCTGGAACATCTCGAGCTGATCGCCCGCCCCCGCCTCGGGGCCGGCGGCCTCGCCAAGCCGGAGCGCGCCGTCGATATCGCCCGCCTCGACCGGCTGGCCGGTCTCGAGCCGGGCGTAAAGCTGTTGCAGGACCATCGCCGCCTGCCCGCGCGCCTCGGGGTCGCCGACAATCGCAAGACGATTGCCGCGCCGCGGGATATGCACGCCAAGCTTGTGTTCGATCTGCGCCAGATTGCGGTCGAATTCGCCGCAAAGGTCGATCAGAAGGCGGTTGTCCGGAAACTCGAGCAACATCTCGTGGACGTCCTCGGTCTGCGGCGGGGGGGTCAGAGCGCTGATGCCCAATAAAGACTCCGTCGGTCTAGGTTGCGCAGATATGGTGCCAACGCCCCGGGGGCGGCGCAAGCCATAGCTGCCATGTTTCACCCAGTTGATACATGAATCCCAAAGATCGTGATCGCAGCGGGCAGTCCCGCCGCCCCTCCGCCCAGCCAGCAGGCATTCCGCGAACCGGGCGGCCGGACCGGGCCCCGGTTCGTCGGCGCAGGCTTTCGGCGGGCATCCGCCGTCGCGGCCCGCATCGCGTTTCGGCCACTGGAACGGACTGCTAGGAGGAGGGCAGGTGCGGCAGACCGCCGCCCCACCCGATACCCGTGCGGCTCCGGCCCGGACGGCCGCCGCCTTCCCGCACCCCGCGGGACGCGGAGGCAGCCCCCGGCCCCCGGCGCCGCACATCTTTCGTCTCGAGCCCGCAAAGGACCCGATCCGCATGTCTACCGATCCCGAACCCCAAAACTCCGCCGAACTCCTGTCCGAAGAAAAGATGCCGCTGATCGCCTATGCGCTTTACATCATCGGCGTGATCTTCCCGCTCTTGACCCTGGCCGGGCTGATCCTTGCCTACCTCAAGCGCGGCGAGGCTCCGGACTGGCACAAGGGCCACTACACCTATCTGATCCGCACCTTCTGGATCGGCCTGCTGATCTCGTTTGTCGGCCTCATCCTGACCTTCGTCGGCATCGGTGTCCTCGTGCTGATCGCCTGCGGGGTCTGGTATCTGGTGCGCACGATCAAGGGCCTGCTGCGGTTCAACAGCCGCCGCCCGATCGACAATCCGACCACCTGGCTGATCTGAGCCCGCCCCGGAAGACAGCCTCGAACACAGCGACACCGGCCCGTTGCGGCCGGTGTCCCGCCCGGCCCCGGGCTCACTCGGCCGACAGGCGTCCGGCCAGCGAATTCGGCGCCGCAGCGGTGATGTCGACCCGGGCGATGCGGCCCAGAAGCGTTTCCGGCGCCTCGACATGGACCGCCTGTAGATGGTCGGACTTACCGACCAGCTGACCCGGCATCCGTCCCGCCTTCTCGAACAGCACACCGACGCTCTTGCCGACCATGGCCTGCTGCGCGGCCTCCTGCTGCTCGGCCAGAAGCGCCTGCAACCGCGCCAGACGCTCGGCCTTGACCTCTTCGGCGACATGGGCGCGCTCGGCCGCCGGCGTGCCGGGACGGGGCGAATACTTGAAGGAATAGCACTGGCCGTAGCCGACCTCGCGGACCAGCGCCAGCGTGTCCTCGAAATCGGCCTCGGTCTCGCCCGGGAAGCCGACGATGAAATCGCCCGACATCAGGATATCGGGCCTGGCGGCGCGGATGCGGTCGATCAGGCGCAGATAGCCCTCGGCGGTATGCTTGCGGTTCATCGCCTTCAGCACCCGGTCCGAGCCCGACTGCACCGGCAGATGCAGATAGGGCATCAGTTCGGTCACCTCGCCATGGGCGGCGATCAGGTCATCCTCCATGTCATTCGGATGCGAGGTGGTGTAGCGAAGCCGGTGGAGCCCGTCGATCGCGGCCAGCTCGCGGATCAGCCGCGCCAGCCCCCAGTCGCCGTCGGTCCCGGCGCCGTGATAGGCGTTGACGTTCTGGCCCAGAAGCGTGATCTCGCGCACCCCGCGTTCGACCAGATCGCGCGCCTCGGCCAGCACCTTTTCGGCCGGGCGCGAAACCTCGGCGCCGCGGGTATAGGGCACGACGCAGAAGGCACAGAACTTGTCGCAGCCCTCCTGCACGGTCAGGAAGGCGGTCGGGCCGCGCCGGGCCCGGGCGCGCCCGCCCAGCCGGTCGAACTTGTCCTCTTCGGGGAAATCGGTGTCGAGCGCCTTCGCCCCCTGCCGCGCCCGCGCCTCGAGCTCGGGCAGGCGGTGATAGCTCTGCGGCCCCACCACCAGATCGACCAGCGGCTGGCGGCGCAGGATCTCGTCGCCCTCGGCCTGGGCAACGCAGCCCGCGACCCCGATCTTCAGATCGGGATTTTCGGCCTTCAGCGCCTTCAGACGACCCAGCTCGGAATAGACCTTCTCGGCCGCCTTCTCGCGGATATGGCAGGTATTCAGCAGGATCAGGTCGGCGCCCTCGGCGCTGTCCGCGATCTCGTAGCCCGACGGCGCCAGCGCCTCGGCCATCCTCTCGCTGTCATAGACGTTCATCTGACAGCCATAGGTCTTGATGAAAAGCTTGCGGGTCGGGGAAGTGGAGGAGGTCATGCGCGCGTCCTTCCGGTCAACGGGCCGGTCAGCGGGGTCAGTCTGTGGGATCGGCCGGCGAGGTCGGTTGCGCGCTGTCCTACACGAAACCGGTCCCGGGCCGCAACGCCTGCATCCCGCTTGCATATGAGCGCGCCCTGCCCGACCCTGCCACAAGGAGGACAGGAGGTCCGGCATGGCGGGGCGGTACAAGGGGCTGGCCGATTTTCTGGCGCGCGCGGGCAAGGCGCTCGGCCCGCGGCCGGTCGGGCTGATCTTCGTCGAGGACGAGGTCGAGGTCGAAAGCACGATCGACCATCTCGACGCGCTGGGCTTCGGCGCGCTCGTCCTGTTCACGCCTCCGCGGCTGAAGCTCTCGCCCGCCTCGGAGGAACGGATACACCGCGTCGCCTACGACACCCGGGCCGAGGGCGCCCTGCCCCGCGCGGTCAGCGCGGTGATCGCCGCGGCCCCCGGGATCTGGCTGCATTACTGCTATAATGCCGAATACCTGTTCTTTCCGTTCTGCGAGAGCCGCAGCATCGGCGAGATGCTGGACTTCCACGGCGAGGACGGGCGCGAAGCGATGCCGACCCATGTGGTCGATCTCTACGCCGCCGATCTCGACCGCCATCCCGGCGGCGTCTCGCGCGACAGCGCGCTGCTCGACCGCGCCGGTTATTTCGCCCGGCCCCGCACCGACCCCGCGACCGGACAGCCGCTGGAGCGGCAAAGCGACATTTTCGGCGGGCTGCGCTGGCGTTTCGAGGAACATGTCCCCGCGCATCGGCGGCGAATCGACCGGATCGGGCTGTTCCGGGCGCGGCGGGGGCTGCGGCTGCTCGACGGGTATCTCATGTCCGATCCCGAGATGAACACCTGTGCCGGCGACCGAGGCAACACCCTCACCGCCGCAATCTGTTCGTTCCGCGCGGCGAAGGCGCTGCGCACCAACCCCGCCTCACGTCTGGAGATCGCGGATTTCCGCTGGCCGATGTCCGAAGAGTTCCGCTGGGAGTCGCAGCAACTGATGGATCTGGGGCTGATGGAACCCGGGACCTGGTTCTAGCGCGGCCAGAGGCTCCCCGGATGGGCCGCTTCGGGTCGGCAGGCACAAGACCCGGGATGCAGCCAGAAGAACACCGGCAGAAGAACACGGGGCCCGGGGAAGGATGCTTCCCCGGGCCCGGTGTCATTTATGCTGCTTCAGCCGTCATCCCCCGGCCCTGCGCAAATCATGCACAGCGCGCGGCGGCTCAGACCCGGCGCAACCGGATCACGACGTCGATCTTCGATATCTCGGCCCCCTCGGGCGCCTCGGGAAGCCGGGCGATCTCGAGCGAGCCCGCAGGCGCATCGCTCAGCCGGTGATCGTCTTCCCAGAAGAAGTGCGGGTGGTCGTCGACCCGGGTGTCGAAATAGCTTTTCGTCCCGTCGACCATGACTTCCTGCATCAGGCCTGCATCGCAGAAGGCCCGAAGCGTGTTATAGACCGTCGCCAGCGACACTTTCTCGCCCGTCGCGCAGGACGCGGCATAAAGCGTTTCCGCTGTCACATGGCGGTTGTTGCCATCGCCGATCAACAGGGCGGCAAGGCTCACCCGTTGACGCGTGGGACGCAGACCGGCCTTGGAAAGCCAGCGGCCGCTCCGCTCGATGGCGTCGGGATGGTTTGGGTTCTCGTTCAACTGTGCCATGGGCGATATATGGTAATCCAGAGCCTGTAATTCAAATGATTCTGATCTGCAGCGACGCTTTGGCGCGGCATCGGGGCGCTATTGCCACTTTGCGAGGCGCGGTGCTAGAGGGGGCGCAACGCGAAACAGGACAACCCAAGGGGGGACGGGTCCCGTATGACCGATTTTCCGACGAGCTTCGGCAAGGACGAGCTCCTGAAATGCGCGCGGGGCGAACTGTTCGGCCCCGGCAATGCGCAGCTGCCGGAACCGCCGATGCTGATGATGGATCGCATCACCGAGATCAGCGCCGATGGCGGCCCCAACGGCAAGGGGCATGTCGTGGCCGAGTTCGACATCCACCCGGATCAATGGTTCTTCGCCTGCCATTTTCCCGGCAATCCGATCATGCCCGGCTGTCTCGGCCTCGACGGGCTGTGGCAGCTGACCGGCTTCAACCTCGGCTGGCGCGGCTGGAAGGGCCGCGGCTATGCGCTGGGCGTGGGCGAGGTCAAGCTGACCGGCATGGTCCGCCCCGATCGCAAGATGATCCGCTACTTCGTTGATTTCACCAAGGCCGTGCAGACCCGCCGTCTGACGATGGGTGTGGCCGATGGCCGGGTCGAGGCCGATGGCGAAACGATCTATCATGTGAAAGACATGAAGGTCGCTCTGTCTGAAAGCTGATCCATCCCAGGAAAGGAGACCGCCATGCGCCGCGTCGTCATCACGGGCATGGGCATCATCTCGCCCATCGGCAATTCCACGGCCGAGGTCGAGGCGTCCCTGCGCGCCGGCCGCTCCGGCATCCGGTTCGAACCCGTCTATGCCGAAAACGGCTTCCGCAGCCAGGTTGCGGGCATTCCCCAGATCGACCTCGAGGGGTCGATCGACAAGCGCCAGCTGCGCTTCATGGGCGCGGGTGCGGCCTATAACTACCTCGCCATGGAACAGGCCATCGCCGATGCCGGGCTCGAGGCCGACGAGGTGTCGAACCCGCGCACCGGGCTGATCGTGGGCTCTGGCGGGCCGTCGACCGCGAATTTCTTCGTCGCCCACTCGACCGTGAAGGAAAAGGGCAGCCCCAAGCGGATGGGCCCGTTCATGGTCACGCGCTGCATGTCCTCGACCAACTCGGCCTGCCTGGCGACGCCGTTCAGGATCAAGGGCGTGAACTACTCGATCACCTCGGCCTGCTCGACCTCGGCGCATTGCATCGGCAACGCCGCCGAACTGATCCAGATGGGCAAGCAGGACGTGATCTTCGCCGGCGGCGGCGAGGAGGTCGACTGGACGCTGTCCTGCCTGTTCGACGCGATGAACGCGATGTCGTCGAAATACAACGACACCCCCGAAACCGCCTCGCGCCCGTTCGACGCGACCCGCGACGGCTTCGTGATCGCCGGCGGCGGCGGTGTCGTGGTGCTCGAAGAGCTGGAACATGCCAAGGCCCGCGGCGCCACGATCTATGCCGAAGTGACCGGCTATGGCGCCACATCCGACGGCTATGACATGGTCGCCCCGTCGGGCGAGGGCGGCGAACGCTCGATGGAACTCGCGCTCGCGACCCTGCCCGAGGGCCGCCGGGTCGATTACATCAACGCCCATGGCACATCGACGGTGGCGGGCGACGTGACCGAGGTGAAGGGCGTGCGCAACGTCTTCGGCGAGGACGCCATGCCGCCGATCGCCTCGACCAAGTCGCTGACCGGCCACAGCCTCGGCGCGACCGGTGTGCATGAGGCGATCTATTCGCTGATCATGATGCGGAAAGGTTTCATCGCCGCCTCTGCCAACGTGACCGAGCTCGACCCCGAGATCCGGCCGGGCGAGATCGCGACCGAGCTGCGCGAGGGCGTCGAGATCGACAGCGTGCTGTCGAACAGTTTCGGGTTCGGCGGAACCAACGCCACCCTGCTGATGAGCAAATATCACGGATGACCAGCGATGCCTGAGTTGATGAAAGGAAAGCGCGGCCTCGTCATGGGCGTCGCCAAT
The DNA here is from genome assembly GCF_001633165.1 of Rhodovulum sulfidophilum DSM 1374. Taxonomy (NCBI): domain Bacteria; kingdom Pseudomonadati; phylum Pseudomonadota; class Alphaproteobacteria; order Rhodobacterales; family Paracoccaceae; genus Rhodovulum; species Rhodovulum sulfidophilum. The sequence goes on from NZ_CP015418.1 coordinate 3,629,913, forward strand.
GACCGGTCGATTGCCTGGGGCATCGCAAGGGCGATGGCCGCCGAGGGCGCAGAGCTTGCGTTCTCGTATCAGGGCGAGAATTTCGGCCGGCGCGTCCAGCCGCTGGCCGAAAGCGTGGGATCGAGCCTTCTCGTCGATGTCGATGTGACCGACGACGCCTCGCTCGATGCCGCCTTCAGCCGGATCGAGAAGGAATGGGGCAGGCTCGACTTCCTGGTCCATGCCATCGCCTATTCCGACAAGACCGAGCTGACCGGGCGGTTCATCAACACCTCGCGCGAGAATTTCCGCAATTCGCTGACGATCTCCTGCTATTCGCTGATCGAGGTGGCGCGCCGGGCGCAGCCCCTGATGCCCGATGGCGGCACCATCCTGACGCTGACCTATCAGGGCTCGAACCGGGTCACGCCGTTCTACAACGTGATGGGCGTGGCCAAGGCGGCGCTGGAATCGACCATGCGCTATCTCGCCTCCGATCTCGGCCCCGAGGGCATCCGGGTCAACGCGATTTCGCCCGGGCCGATGAAGACGCTCGCAGGGGCGGCCATCGCGGGCGGGCGCAAGACCTTCCGCCATACCGAGATGAATGCGCCGCTGGGCCATAATGCCACGCTCGAGGCGATCGGGGGCACCGCGGTCTATCTGGCCTCGGATATGGGGGCCTGCACCACCGGCGAGATCATCACCGTTGATGGCGGCTATCACGTCCTCGGCATGCCCCGCTTCGAGAACATCTGAGCCCGCCCCGACATCCCACCCCGCCATGCGGGCCGTCCTTCATCGACCCGGGCCCCGGCCCGGGTCGATGCGTTTTCAGGGCCCGAGGGCCCGGCTGCGCCGGTCAGGCGATCGAGACCAGCTCGATCTCGAAGGTCAGGTCCTTGCCCGCCAGCGGGTGGTTGCCGTCAAGCAGCACGACCTCTTCGGTGACATCGGCCACCGTGACCGGCAGCACCTCGCCCTCGGCGGTCTGCACGTTGAGACGCGTGCCCACTTCCAGCGGAACCGTGTCGGGCACCTGTTCGCGCGGGATCGCCTGGGTCGCGTCGGGATTATGCGCGCCATAGGCCTCGGCGCAGGGGACATCCACGGTCTTCGTGTCGCCTTCGGACATGCCCGGCAGAGCGGCGTCGAGCCCGGGAATGATCTGACCAGCCCCCACGGTGAATTCAAGCGGATCGCGACCTTGCGAGCTGTCGAAGGTCGAGCCGTCGGCCAATGTGCCGGTGTAATGGATACGAACCTTGTCGCCCGGTTTAACCTGGGTCATGCGCGGTTCCTTTCGGTGAGGCGGGTGAGTTTGCGGAGGCCGCGCGCCGCGCGCGGGTACTCCGGACGTGCGACAAGGGTAATTGACCGGTCAGCGATGTAAACCCTGAGCCGGGCCGGGTTTCGCGCCCGTTTCCCTTTTTTTCTGCCGCTTTCGCCCCGTTTCCGCCCATCGGGGCTCAGCGCGCGGGCGTTATCAGCCCCAGCGCCGCCCCGGTCGGGTCCGAGACGATGGCGATCCGCCCGATATCCGGCACCTCGAACGGCTGCCGGATCACGACGCCACCGCCCCGTTCGGTCTCGTTCAGCGCCTTTTTCAGATCATCGACCGCGAAATAGCTGAACCAGTGCGGCGGCACCTGGTCCATGTCCGGCAGCCCGGCCAGATCCATCACCCCCACCACCGGCCGGGCGCCGCGATGGCCGACCTGATAGACCCCGGCCCCCATCGGGACCGGCTGAAAATGCCAGCCGCACACCGCCTTGTAATATTTCAGCGCCCCGGGCACGTCCCGGGTCATCAGTTCGGTCCACCAGACCTGGCCATGGTTCTGCGACATCTCTCCCTCCCTCGATGCGCCGCACCCGGATTCGTGCAATCGCGGCATGGCGTAACCTTCCCACCTTCCCGCCCTTGTGCCAATCTCGCCCTGCGAGGGAGGATGCGATGCCGATAACCGCCTGTATCTTCGATGCCTATGGAACGCTTTTCGACGTCTCGGCCGCCGCGCGCCGGGCCGCCGCCGAGCCCGATCATGCCTGTCTGGCCGGGCTCTGGGCCGAGTTCGCCGTCACCTGGCGCGAGAAGCAGCTTGACTATACCTGGCTCCGGGCGATCACCGGGGCGCATGCCGATTTCCGGCAGGTGACCGGCGAGGCGCTCGACTGGGCGCTCGAAGCCCATGGCCTGGGTGGCGAGGCCGGGTTGCGCGCCCGGCTGATGGCGCTTTACCGCGACCTCGACGCCTATCCAGAGGCCCCCGCCATGCTTGGGGCGCTCAGACGCGCGGGCAAGGCCACCGCGATCCTGTCGAATGGCAGTCCCGGGATGCTGGAAGATGCGGTCGCCGCGGCCGGCATGGACGGGCTGTTCGACGATCTGCTGTCGGTCGAGACCGTCGGCATCTACAAGCCCCACCCCTCGGTCTATGACCTTGTCGGCCAGCGCTTCGGCTGCGACCGCTCCGAGGTTCTGTTCGTCTCGTCGAATGGCTGGGATGCCGCCGCGGCGGCGGGCTACGGCTTCGTGACCGCCTGGGTCGACCGCAACCGCGCCCCGGTCGAGCGCCTGCCCTGGCGCCCGGCTCATGTACTGCACGACCTCGCCGAGATCCCGTCGCTGGTGGAGGCGCTGTCATGACCCGCTTTGCCGCCGATGACGGACGGATGCTTGCCTATGACGACCGGGGCCGCGGCACGCCGCTTCTGTGCCTGGCCGGGCTCACCCGCAACATGGACGATTTCGAACCGGTGCTCGACGCCTTCGCCGGCCGTGCCCGGGTGATCCGGCTCGACACCCGCGGTCGCGGCGGCTCGGACCGCGACCCGGATTTCATGAATTACAACCTGATCCGCGAAAGCCGCGACGCGCTGAACCTGATGGACCATCTCGGGCTGGACCGCGTGGCGATCCTCGGCACCTCGCGCGGCGGGCTGATCGCGATGATGCTGGCGGCCAGCCACAAGGACCGGCTGTCCGGGGTCTGCCTCAACGATATCGGCCCGCTGGTCGAGCCCCGCGGCATGGCCCATATCATGTCCTATCTGGGCCTTCCGCCCGGCTATGCCGATTATGACGACGCCGCCGCGCAACTGGCCCTGAAGATGCGCGACCGCTTCCCCGGCGTCGGCCGCGACCAGTGGCGGGCCTATGCGCGCAGGCTCTGGGACGCCACCCCCGACGGGCTGGCGCTGCGATATGACCCGGCGCTCCGCCATGCGGTGATGGAACAGTCGGCCACCGATGCCCTGCCCGATCTCTGGCCGCTTTTCGATGCGCTGGACGGGCTGCCGCTGGCGCTGATCCGCGGTGCGCATTCCGACATTCTCTCGCCCGAAACCGCCAGCGAGATGCAGCGCCGACGCCCCGACATGATCTTTGCCGAGATACCCGATCGCGGGCATACCCCCTTTCTCGACGAACCTGCCGCGGTGACTGCCATCGCGACGCTGCTGGAGCGCATTGCATGACCATTGACCAGATCGAGGCCGCCGCCGCGCGGCTCTCCGGAAAGGCGCGGCGGACGCCGCTTCTGTCCTCGCCCTTTCTCGACGAAATCGCCGGTCGGCGCGTTCTGGTGAAGGCCGAATGCCTGCAGCATACGGGCAGCTTCAAGTTCCGCGGCGGCTGGTCGGCGCTGTCGGCGCTGGCGCCCGAGGCCCGCGCCCGCGGCGTGATCGCCTATTCCTCGGGCAACCATGCCCAGGGCGTGGCGCTGGCCGCGCGGATGCTGGACGCACCCGCGGTCATCCTCATGCCCTCGGACGCCCCCGCCCCCAAGATCGCCAATACCCGCGCGCTCGGCGCCGAGGTCGTCACCTATGACCGCGCCACCGGCGACCGCGACGCCATCGGCGCCGAGCTGGCCGAAGCCCGCGGTCTGACCCTGGTGCGCCCCTTCGACGACCCGCAGGTGATCGCGGGCCAGGGCAGCTGCGGGCTCGAGATCGCGGCGCAGGCCGCCGATGAGGGGATCGCGGCGGCCGAGGTGCTGGTGCCCTGCGGCGGCGGCGGGCTGACCTCGGGCGTGGCGCTGGCGCTCGAGGCGCGGGCACCCGCTTTCCGGGTGCGCCCGGTCGAGCCCGAGGGCTTCGACGATGTCGCCCGCTCGCTGGCCTCGGGCCGGATCGAGGCCAACACGCGCCGCGCGGGCTCGCTTTGCGACGCGATCCAGACGCCCGCGCCCGGTGCGCTGACCTTCCCGGTCATGGCCCGGCTCTGCGGCCCCGGGATCGCGGTCACCGAAGACGAGGCGCTGCGTGCGATGGCGGCCGCTTTCGAGCGGCTGAAGATCGTCCTCGAACCGGGCGGCGCGGTGGCGCTGGCGGCCGCGCTGTATCATCCCGAGGCGGTCGCGGGCGAGGCCGTCATCGCCATCGGCACCGGCGGCAATGTCTCGACCGAGACCTTCCGCATGGCCCTTGACCGCCATGGGGACGCAGCCTGACGCCTTTCACCATTGCAACATTTCAGGCCCCGCCCCTGATCGGCCGGATCGGGGATATTATGCTTTTACGAAATACAGTTCCGCCGGAAATACCCTGAGGCGGGACTTCGCGGCGGGAACAACTGATCCGCATGAAACCCGACATTTCGGCCTTTCAGCAGATCTGTGCCCCCGCGCCGCTGCAACAGGTGATCCCGCGGCCGCTGCACCTGCCGCTGGGATCGTTTCGGACCATGTCCCGGTGATGGCCCGATCCCGCGTCGCACCGATTGACGCCCCGGGCCCGCTCGGCCATCCTGCGCCCCGGCCCCTATGAGGAGACAGCGCATGAAGATCGCCGATCTGGGCGACGTGGCCCTGCATTATCGCGAGGACGGCCCGCCGGACGGCGCGCCGGTCGTCTTCGCCAATGCGCTCGGCTGCGACCTGCGGATCTGGGATGACGTGATCGAGCGCCTGCCCGCGGGTCTGCGCGCCATTCGCTACGACATGCGCGGCCATGGCCTGTCATCCTGCCCGCCCGGCCCCTATTCCATGGGCGCGCTGATCCGCGATGCAGAACGGCTGCTCGAGGCTCTCGCCGTGCGCGATTGCGTCTTCGTCGGCCTTTCCATCGGCGGGATGGTCGCGCAGGGGCTGGCGGTCAAGCGCCTCGATCTGGTCCGGGCCATGGTGCTGTCGAACACCGCCGCCAAGATCGGCACCCCGGAGATCTGGCAGGACCGCATAGAAGCAGTCCGCAAGGGCGGCATCGCGGCCCTGTCCGAGGCCACGCTGACACGCTGGTTCTCACGCCGCTATCGCCAAAGCCCGGACTGCACGCTCTGGCAGAACATGCTGAACCGACAGCCGGTAGAGGGCTATCTGGGCTGCTGCGCCGCGATCTCGGGCACCGATTTCTACACGCCCACCGCCAGCCTCACCCTGCCGACCCTTGTTATTGCGGGCAGCGAGGACGGCTCGACCCCGCCCGATCTGGTGCGCGAGACTGCCGGCCTGATCAAGGGCGCGCGGTTCCATCTGATCCGCGGCGCGGGCCATCTGCCCTGCATCGACAGGCCCGAGGACTATGCCGCGGTGCTGACCACCTTCCTGCGCGAGATCGGCCATGTCGAAAGCTGCCCCGAAAGTGCAGGCTAGGCTTTACCTTTTCGAACCACCCTGCGCCGCAAATCAGCTATTATTCTCGGCTGAGAGAAAGATGAATTTTCAGATTCGAACCCTCCCGATATCCGAGGACCGCGCATGTCCCGCTTTCTCCTGATCCACGGATCCTGCCATGGCGCCTGGTGCTGGCGCGACGTTCTGACGGCGCTGAACCGTTCCGGGGCCGAGGCCCGGGCCATCGACCTGCCCTCGCATGGGGCCGATCCGACACCGATTGCCGATGTCACGCTCGATCTCTATGCCGACGCGATCCTGGACGCGATCGACGAACCGGTCGTCCTTGTCGGCCATTCAATGGCGGGTTTCCCGATCTCGGCCGCCGCCGAGAAGGCGCCCGGGAAGATCCGCGCGCTGGTCTATGTCTGCGCCTATGCCCCGGTTGCGGGCCGGTCGCTCGTCGACATGCGCCGCGCCGCGCCGCGTCAGCCGCTGCTCGAGGCCATCGTCAAATCCGCGGATGGGCTGTCCTTCACCTTCGACCCCGATCTGGTGCGCGAGAAGCTTTTCCATGATTGCAGCGACGCGGCCGTGGCCTATGCCAAGGCCCGGCTCGACCCGCAGCCGATCCTGCCCCAGGCCACACCCATTGCCCTGAGCGAGCGTTATGCCTCTGTTCCCAAACACTATATCCGCTGCCTGCAGGACCACGCCATTCCGCCCGAATACCAGGCCACGATGACCGCGGACTGGCCCGCCGAGCGTGTCGACACGCTCGACTGTTCGCATTCCCCGTTTCTTGCCCAGCCCGAGGCGCTGGCCGCGCTTCTGCTCAAGGCCGCCGCGATGCCCTGACCAGGCCCTGCATCATCTGCGCCGCCATCACCGGCTCCGTCGCCCACAAGGAAGACAATCCGGCGGTGCCGAGCAGATCGACAGCCTGCAGCACTGCTTCGAAGCCCGCACCGCCCATTACCATCTCCGCACTGACGTGCCGGAGCCCAAGCTCGGCCCCCACGAAATTCGCCCGCCGGATGAAGGTGATCCGCAAGCATTGCCCCGGAGTGATCCTGCAGGTCTCGACCGGCGGACGTTCGGGCGGGCACGCGGCCCGGGAGGCATGCTGCCGCAGCGGTCAGCAGATGGCCTCACTTGCGGTCGGATCGAACAGTTTTCCGACACGGGTCGACGAGCATTCGCTCGATCTGGTCGATTGGCCAGCCTCGGAAATGCAGAAATACGATGTGAAGCCCGAAATCGAGGCCTTCGATCTCGACCATATCTTCCAGGCGATGAAGATGAACCGGAACGGCCGCCTGAAGGCGCCGCTTTACGTGCGGTTCGCTATAGGGTTCAGGCATGCGATGCCGGCCGACCGCCCGAGCTTCGAATTCCATGTCGAGACGCTGAGGCGGATCGCCCCCGATGCCGAACGGTTCGGCGCGGGGATCGGGCGGCACCTGATCGAGGTCAATGAATGGCCGATCCCGCTGGGCGGCCATACCCGCACCGGGCGCAAGGACAATGTCGGGCCCGACCGCGACAGAGTCGCGCCCTCGAACGCGGCGCTGGCGCGGCGCGCGGCCCGGCTCTGCGCAGGCCACGGATGCCCGGTGGCCTGCCCCGTCGAGGCCCGCGCGACCCTTGGTCGGCCTCTTGCCCCGCGAAGGGGGTTTGAACCGGCGCCGCGGGCGGGCTATGCGGAGGACGTTCTTTCCTGCGGAAGCCCGCCATGCCCCAGCCCTCGCCCCGTCTTCCGATCGTCTTCATCCTGGTGACGCTGGTGCTCGACGCCATCGGGATCGGGCTGATCCTGCCGGTGATGCCGGATCTGATCCGCGACATCGACGGCGGCACGGGCCTCGGCCAGGCGGCGGTCTGGGGCGGGATCCTGTCCACCGTCTTCGCGGTCATGCAGTTTCTCTGCGGCCCGACCGTCGGCAGCCTCTCGGACCGGTTCGGCCGCCGCCCGGTGTTGCTGATCTCGCTGGCGACGATGGCGCTCGACTATGTGGTGATGGCGCTGGCGGGCTCGATCTGGCTGTTGCTGGCCGCGCGCGTCGTCGGCGGCGTCACCGCCTCGACCCAGGCCACCGCCAGCGCCTTTCTGGCCGACATCTCGAAACCCGAGGAAAAGGCCGCCCGCTTCGGCATGGTCGGCGCCTCCTTCGGGATCGGCTTCGTGATCGGGCCGCTGATCGGCGGCTTCCTGGGCGAGCTGGGCCCGCGCGCGCCGTTCTGGGCCGCCGCCGGCCTTGCCACGCTGAACCTGATCTTCGGCGCGATGGTGCTGCCCGAGACCGTCACCGACCGCATCCGCCGCCCGTTCGAGTGGCGCCGCGCGAACCCCTTGGGCGCGTTCCGCGCCATCGGCCGCCTGCCCGGCATCCGGCCGCTTCTGCTGCTGTTCTTCCTCTATGAATTCGCGATGTTCATCTATCCGGCGATCTGGGCCTATTTCACCCAGTACCGCTTTGGCTGGAGCACGGGCACCGTCGGCATCTCGCTTGCCATGTTCGGGATCGGGGTCGCCATCGTGCAGGGCGGGCTGATCCGCGTCGTGCTGCGGGTGATGGGCGAGCGGATCGCGGTCTGGTACGGGCTTGGCTACAATTTCATGGCCTTCCTCGCCATCGGCCTGATCGGCAACGGCAGCGTCGTCCTGGTGCTGACGCCGATGATCGCGCTTGGCGCGGTGGTGACGCCCGCGCTGCTGGGGATGATGTCGAAGGCGGCCGACGACAACCAGCAGGGCGAGCTGCAGGGCATGGTCAGTTCGCTGCGCTCGGTCGCGATGATCGCCTCGCCCCTGGTGATGACCCAGACCTTCTTTTTGTTCAGCCGCCCCGACGCGCCGCTGCACCTGCCCGGCGCGCCCTTCCTGCTGGCCTCGGGGGTGATGGTGGTCTGCGCCCTGGTCTTCGCGCTCAGGCGCGCCGCGACTGCCGATACCGGCATCCGGAGGCGGGCCTGATCCGACAGGTCGGGGCGGCCCGGGACGGCGCATATTGACACAATTGCAACCATGGGAAAGGTATGCCCCTGATCGGGAGGCGAGATCCGCCCCCTGACCATCGGAGTGCATGTTGATCACCAGCCTGCGAGGGATCCGCATCCTGGGCGCCCTGCCCCTGCTGTTTGCCTCGGCCCCGGCCGGGGCAGACCAGCCGCTTTCTGTCGAGATCCTTCGGATCGAGGCCCGGCCCTACGAGATCACCTATACCCTGACCGGGACCGTCCAGGCGGTCGACGACTACCCGGCCTCGTTCCGCGATGGCGGTCGCATCATCGAGGTCGCGGTCGAGACCGGCGATGCGCTGGAACGCGACGACGTGATCGCGCGGGTCGACGCCACCGAGGCCGAGGCCCGGCTGCGCTCGGCCGAGGCCGCTCTGCAGGCAGCCGAGGCCGCCCTTGTCCAGGCGCGCCAGGCCCGCGACCGCGCCGCGAACCTGCTTGACGAGGGCAACGGCACGCAATCCGATCTCGATGCCGCGGTGCAGGCCTTCCTGTCCGCGCGTTCCGACCGCGACCAGGCGGCGGCCCGGCGCGCGGTCGCCCGGCGCGCGGCCGAGGATACCGTGCTGCGGGCGATCGAGCCCTCTATCGTCATCCGCCGCTCGGCCGAGCCGGGCCAGGTCTTGCCCGCGGGCCAGGCGGTGGTGACGCTGGCCAATCGCGGCCCGCGCGACGCGGTCTTCCAGGTTCCCGACATTCCCGAACTCGACGCCTTTCTCGGCAGCGATGTGCGGCTTTCTCCGCTGGGCGGCGGCCGGGGCTGCGATGCCGCCGTGACCGAGCTGGCCCCGGTGGTCAGCGGCAACGGCACCGTCCAGGCCAAGGTCCGGATCGAGGGCGAGGCGGCCGGACGCTTTTCGATCGGCCAGCCGGTCGTGGGCATCGTGACACTCGGCCGCCCGACCGCCCTGGTGGTGCCCTGGACCGCCCTGACCGCCACCGCGGACGGCCCCGCCGTCTGGACGGTCGGAGCAGAGGACAACCGGGTCCGGCTGACGCCGGTCACGATCGACGGCTATTCCGACAGCGGCATCCGCATCGCCGAAGGCCTGTCCGAGGGCCAGGCGGTGGTGGGCGCGGGCTCGCAATATCTGTTTCCCGGGCGTGAGGTCCGGCCTCTGGAGACCGCGAAATGAGCCGCCTTCTGGCGCTTGCGCTCGCCCTCCTGCCGATGACCGCATCGGCCGACAGCCACGCCTGCAACGAGGGATCCGCCGAGATCCGCCCCGTCGTCTCGGAAAAGGTCAGCGCCGATCCGACCCGCCAGCGCGCCTTTGCCGGCGTGGTGGCAGCGGCCCACAGCGCCGATCTGGCCTTCCAGACCATTGGCCGGGTCGCGCGGGTTGCGGTCGATCCCGGCGACCGCGTCTCCGAAGGCGACGTTCTGGCCAGCCTCGACCGGGTCGACCTGCAGGAAGACCTGGCCTCCGCCCGCGCAGCGCTGGGCTCTGCCAAGGCCGAGGCCGCCTATGCCAGGCAAAGCCACGAACGCGTGCGCATCCTCGCCGAACGCGGCATCGCGCCGATCGCCCAGCTTGAGAAGGCACAGGCCGCCCGCGACACCGCCGAGGCCCGGGCCGAGGCCGCCAGCGCCGATCTGGCCCGCGCCCGCGAAGCGCTGGGCCATGGCACGCTGCGCGCCCCGAATGACGGCATCGTCCTGTCGACCGCCATCGAGGCGGGCACGGTGGTCGCCGCCGGGACCCCGATCCTGACACTGGCCGATCTCAGGGGTCGCGAGGCGGTGATCGACGTGCCGGGCGAATTCCTGCAGGTGCTGCCGCCCGACGCGCGGTTCGATGTCGTCATCCATGCCGAGGACGCCACCTCGCACCCCGCCCGACTGCGACTGGTCGAGCCGATGCTCGGCGATAATATCCGCACCCGCCGCCTGCGCCTCACCATCACCGAAGGCGCCGAGGATTTCCGTATCGGCAGCCTCGTCTCGGCGACGCTGGCCCGGCTCGATCTGCCGGTGATGACGCTGCCGCTGACCGCGCTGTCGGGACCCGCCGGGGCGCCCTCCGTCTGGCGCGTCGCACCAGAGGATCGCCGACTCGCGCGGGTCCCGGTCGAGACCGGGCGGCGGCTGGCCGACCGGATCGAGATCACCCGCGGGCTCGCGGTCGGGGACGAGATCGTGGTCAAGGGCACGGCCTGCCTCGGTGAGGGGCAGACCGTCGGCCCGATGGTGGCACCATGACCCGGCGCTTCAACCTCTCGGACTGGGCGCTCGGGCATCGCTCGCTGGTCTGGTTCCTGATGATCGTCTCGCTCGTCGCGGGCCTGCTCGCCTATCTGTCGATGGGCCGCGAGGAGGATCCCTCCTTCGCGATCAAGGTGATGGTGGTCTCGGCCGCCCTGCCCGGCGCCACCGCCGAGGAGACCGTCACCCAGGTCACCGACCGCATCGAGAAGAAGCTGCAGGAGATCGACCAGCTCAAGTTCACCCGCTCGGTCACCTATCCGGGCCGTTCGGTCGTCTATGTCGAGCTGCGCGACGATACCCGCGCCGAGGCGGTCGACGCCACCTGGCTTCGGGTCCGCAACATGATGTCGGACATCCGGGGCGAGTTTCCCTCGGAATTCGCGGGCTTCTCCTTCGACGACGATTTCGGCGACGTGTTCGGCAGCATCTATGCCTTCGTCGGCGACGGTTTCACGCCGCGCGAGATCGAGGACCGGGTCGAGGACGTCAAGGCAGAGATCCTGCGGCTCGACCAGGCCGGGAAGGTCGAGCTGGTGGGCGTCCGCGCCCCCGAGATCCATATCGAATTCTCCAACCGACGGCTCGCCGCGCTGGGGCTCGACCGCGAGGCGGTGCTGCAAACGCTGGCCCAGGAAAACGCCATCGTCCCCTCGGGCACGATCCGCACCGCGGGCGAGCGCATCCTGATCCGGGTGACGGGGCAATATGCCTCGGCCGAAGATCTGGCCACGACCCCGCTGCGAACCGGCGACGTCTTCTATTCGCTTTCCGATGTCGCCGATGTGACCCCGGGCTACGAGGACCCTCCGGCCGAGCTTTTCCGCTATAACGGGCATGAAGGCATCGCGCTTCTGGTCGGCATGCGCAAGGGCGGCAACATCCTGCAATTCGGCGCCGAGCTCGAGGCGCTGATGGACCGGGTGGCAGAGCGCCTGCCCGTCGGCATCGAGCTGCACAGGGTCGCCGATCAGCCGAAGGTGGTCGAGGAGTCGGTCGGCCATTTCACGCGCGCGCTGATCGAGGCCGTGCTGATCGTGCTGGCGGTCAGCTTCATCTCGCTCGGGCTCAGGGCGGGAATGGTGGTGACGCTGTCGATCCCGCTGGTTCTGGCCATGACCTTCGTGCTGCTCGACGTGATGGGGATCACGCTGCAAAGGGTGTCGCTCGGCGCGCTGATCATCGCGCTGGGACTTCTGGTCGACGACGCGATGATCGCCATCGAGACCATGATCTCGCGGCTCGAGATCGGCGAAAGCCTGCACAAGGCGGCCTCCTATGCCTGGACCTCGATCGCCTTTCCGATGCTGACCGGCACGCTCGTCACCGCCGCGGGCTTCATCCCGATCGCCTTCAATTCCAGCCAGGCCGGCGAATATACCCGCTCGCTGTTCTATGTGATCGCGATCTCGCTGCTTCTCAGCTGGATCGTGGCCGTGCTGTTCGCCCCGATCCTCGGCACCACCTTCCTGCCGAAGAAACTGCGCCACGCCCATAAGGGGCCTGGACCGCTCCGGCGCGGCTTCCGCCGGGTGCTGCTTCAGGCGATGCGGTTCCGCTGGCTCACCATCGGGCTCACGGCACTGCTGTTCGCAGGCTCCGTCTTCGGGCTCCGCCATGTCGAGCGGCAGTTCTTCCCCACCTCCGAGCGGCCCGAGATCGTGGTCGAGGTGACCTTGCGCCAGAACGGCGCCTTCGCCGCCACCGATGCCGCGATCGCCGCCTTCGAGGCCTGGCTCGGCCAGCAGCCCGAGGCCAGCTACACCACCGCCTATGTCGGCCGCGGGGTGCCGCGCTTCGTGCTGACGCTCGACCAGCCCACGCCCAGCGAGAATATCGGCCAGCTCGCGATCATGACCCCCGATCTCGCCGCCCGCGACCGGCTGCGCGAGAAGATCGCCGCCTATGACCGCGCCCATCCCGAGGCCGATTTCTACACCCGGCTGATCGAGCTGGGCCCGCCGGTCGGCAAGCCCGTGCAATACCGGCTGTCGGGCCCCGATATCGCGCCGCTGCGCGACCGCGCCCGCGATCTTGCGGCGCTGCTGGACCGCGACCCGCGCCTGACCTCGATCAGCCTCGACTGGTCCGAGCCCGCCCGCGTGGTCCGCGTCGTGCTCGACCAGGCGCGGCTGCGCCAGCTTGGCCTGACCCAGTCCGACGTGGCGCGCACGCTTTACGGGCTGTTCGACGGCTCCGGCGTGACCGAGTTCCGCGACGGCCGCAAGCTGGTCGATGTGCTGGCGCGGGGGGTGGCCGCCGACCGCTCGACCGTCGCCGCGCTGGAAACGCTGCAATTCGGCAATGCCGCCGGCAATCCGATCCCGCTTCTGTCCATCGCGCGGCTCGAATGGACCACCGAACAGCCCGAGATCCACCAACGCGACCGGGTACCGACCCTCACCGTGGGCGCCGCGATCCGGGGCAGCGTGCAACCCGCCACCGTCGCGGCCGATCTTGCCCCCGCGATCGCCGATTTCGCCGCCGGGCTGCCCGCAGATTACCGGATCGCGCTTGGCGGATCGGCGGAATCGAGCGCCGAGAGCCAGGCACCGATCCTGAAGGTCGTGCCGGTGATGGTGCTTTGCATCCTGACGCTGGTGATGGTCCAGATGCAGAGCTTCCGGCTGCTGTTCATCGTTCTGGCGGTGGCACCGCTGGGGCTGATCGGCGTGGTCGCCGCCCTGCTGCCCTCGGGCGCGCCGCTAGGCTTCGTCGCCTTGCTGGGGGTGCTGGCGCTGGTCGGCATCCTGATCCGGAACTCGGTGATCCTGATCCACGAGGTCAGCGTCCTGAGCCGCGCCGGGCGCAGCCCCTGGGAGGCGGTCTACGAGGCCTCCGACAGCAGGGCCCGGCCGATCCTGCTGACCGCGGCCGCGGCGAGCCTCGCGCTGATCCCGATCGCGCGCGAGGTGTTCTGGGGCCCGATGGCCTTCGCGATGATGGGCGGCATCATCGCCGGAACCGGCATCACGCTGCTTTTCGCCCCCGCGCTTTATTGCGTCGTGTTCCGCATCCGCCCGCCTGCGCCTGAGGCCCGGCCCGAACCCTGACGCCCCGCGCCCGAGACGGTGCTTTGGCCCCCTCATCCTCCTCCGGAAACGCTCCGAATCACCCCTCCGGAACCGGCATATGACGCGCCGAAGGTCGCCTCGTCCCCGCAGGCGCCAGCGTCCCCGGGCGCGCTCTGGCGAAAGCGGCGGGCCGAGCCGGGCGACAGGCCTGCGGCAAAACGCGCAAACCAGAGCGCATGAAAACGCCGATCTTCCCCGGCCTGGCGGAATCTCTGAAAAGCGTATCCGCATGCAAAGCTAACAATCGCACCCAGCGGTATCCGGATATGGCAAGGGGGCAAATACCGCAAATCACATATCTGAAATGGTTGATTTGCACTGAGCGCATGGCGGCCATGCTGCCGTTGCCCCTTGCCGTCCGGCGCGGCAGTCTGTCCAAGAAGATCGGAACCGTGGGATCTTCCCGACCGCCCAGGGCCGGAATACCCACCCAGACACCGGCACTGCCCCGCTCCGGACCGGATGGCCGGACCGGGAAGCACGAGGAGGAGGACCCCATGACCGTCGCCCAACCCATTGCGTCCCGAATAGCCGATCCGACGCTGCGCGGCCGCGTGATGAGCGCGGAAGACGCCGCGGCCCTGATCGCGCCGGGCTCGACCATCGGGATGAGCGGCTTCACCGGGTCGGGCTATCCCAAGTCGGTTCCGCTGGCGCTGGCCAACCGGATCGAGGCCGAACATGCCGCGGGCAATCCGTTCCAGGTCAAGGTCTGGACCGGCGCCTCGACCGGACCCGAGCTTGACGGCGCGCTGGCCAAGGCCGGCGGCATCGAGTTCCGCCTGCCCTACAACTCGGATCCGATCGCCCGCGAGAAGATCAATGCGGGCGAAATGAACTATTTCGACATGCATCTGAGCCAGGTCGCGCCGATGGCCTGGCAGGGTTTCCTGGGCAAGCTCGACACCGCCATCGTCGAGATCTCGGGCATCACCTCGGACGGTCAGCTGATCCCCTCCTCCTCGATCGGCAACAACAAGACCTGGCTCGACCAGGCCGATCAGGTGATCCTCGAGGTCAATCGCTGGCAAAGCGAGGCGCTGCGGGGCATGCATGACGTCTATTACGGCACCGCGCTGCCGCCCCATCGCCGCCCGATCCCGCTCGCCAGCACGAATGACCGCATCGGCCAGCCCTATTTCCGCTGCGATCCGAAGAAGATCGCGGCCATCGTCGAGACCGACGCGCCGGACCGCAACGCGCCGTTCAAGGCCCCCGACGCGGTCGCCCAGGCCATTGCCGGGCATCTGCTGGACTTCTTCCTGCACGAGGTCGCCAAGGGTCGGCTGCCGCAAAACCTGCTGCCGCTGCAATCGGGGGTCGGCAATGTTGCCAACGCGGTGCTGACCGGGCTGATGAACTCGCCCTTCGAGCAGATGACCGCCTATACCGAGGTGATCCAGGACGGCATGCTCGAGCTTCTGGACGCGGGCAAGCTGCGCTGCGCCTCGGCCACCGCGCTGTCGCTGAGCCCGAGTGCCGCCGAATGGTTCAACGACCGCGCCTACCGCTTCCGCGACAAGCTGATCCTGCGCCCGCAGGAAATCTCGAACCATCCCGAGCTGGTGCGCAGGCTGGGCTGCATCGCGATGAACGGGCTGATCGAGGCCGATATCTACGGCGCGGTGAACTCGACCCATATCATGGGCTCGCGGATCCAGAACGGGATCGGCGGGTCGGGCGATTTCGCCCGCAACGGCTATGTCTCGATCTTCATGACCCCGTCGACCGCGAAGAACGGCAAGATCTCGGCCATCGTGCCCAAGGCCGCCCATGTCGATCACATCGCCCAGGACGTGCAGATCCTCGTCACCGAACAGGGCCTGGCCGACCTGCGCGGCCTGTCGCCAAAACAGCGCGCCGCCCAGATCATCGAGAACTGCGCCCATCCCGACTACCGCCCCGCGCTGCGCGACTATTACAAACGCGCGATGGAGAGCTCCTTCGGCAAGCATGCGCCGCATCTCATGGACGAGGCGCTGTCCTGGCATGCGCGCTTCGTCAGGACCGGCTCGATGCAGGAAGACTGATCCGCGCGCGGGCCAGCAGCAACCGGGCAGAAACCGGACATGAAAAGGCCCCGCCCTTGGGGGGTTGAGGGCGGGGCAAGGTGTGCCCCGGTGTCCGGCCGGGGCTCGGGAGTATCCGGCCGGACCCGGGGGCAAGAACCGGGTCCGACCCTGCCGCACCGGCCGGAGGGCCGGAACGTCAGCCGTCAGGGCCTTCGGCCCTCCCCGGCCCGGGCGCGGGACTTGCCCGGACGGGGGAGGGCTTCGGGCTGCGGCCGGGCACCGGAGGGTGTGGCGCCCGGCCGCTTGTCACGACCGGCCCTCAGGCCGGCCGATCCGCGCGGTTGCCGAGGGTGACGGAGACATCCATCGACTTGCCCGCGCGCAACAGGTTCAGCGACACCTTGGTGCCGGGCGCGTCGGTGGCGATGAAACGGGTCAGATCGCGCGGCCCGCTCACCTCCTGGCCATCCACCGCCAGCACGATATCGCCTTTCTTCAGCCCCGCCTTGGCGGCCGGGCTGTCGGCGGTCACATCGACGATCATGGTGCCGCGCGGGCTGTCGAAGCCCAGCGCCGCGGCCACTTCCTCGCTGACCCCGCCGATCTGCACCCCGAGGAAGCCGCGATCGACCTGACCGCCCTTCTCGAGATCGGCCACGACCGATTTGGCCATGTCCGAGGGCACGGCGAAGCCGATCCCGACCGAGCCGCCGGTGGGCGACAGGATCGCGGTATTGATGCCGACGACATCGCCCTCCTCATTGAAGAGTGGCCCGCCCGAATTGCCCTTGTTGATGGCGGCATCGGTCTGGATGAAATTGTCGAAGGGCCCGGAATTGATGTCGCGGCCAAGGGCCGAGACGATGCCGCTGGTGACGGTCTGGCCCAGCCCGAACGGGTTGCCCATCGCCACCACCGACTGGCCGACCTGCAGCGCGTCGGACGACCCGAAATCGACATGGGGCAGGTTCTGGCCGTCGATCTCGATCAGCGCGATATCTGTGGCCTTGTCGGCGCCCAGCACCTTGCCGCCGAAGCTGCGGCCATCGGCCAGCGTCACGGTCACGCTGTCGGCGCCGTCGACCACATGGGCATTGGTCACAATCTTGCCGTCCTGCGAGATGATGAAGCCGGTGCCCACGCCTTTCAGCCGCGGCGCCTGGCCATGCGGCCCCTGCGGATAGCCCGGCATCGGCATGCCGAAGCGACGGGCGAATTCCTCGAAGGGGAAGTCGTCGGGGAACTGGAAGTTCTGCATCTGCGCCTGCGGCGCGGCCTTCTCGACCTCGATCGTCACGACGGCAGGCGCGACCCGCGACACCAGATCGACATATCCGCCTGCGGGGGCCGTGGCGGCATTGGCCGCCGGCACCGCATGATCGAGGCCGATCCCCGCCGTCGCCCCGAGGAGCGCGGCGAGCGCCACGGCCGAGACGGCATTGCGCTTGGCTTTGTTCGACATATCCCTGATCTCCTGAACTGGGGGCATCTTTCCGGCCTGGCGCCGGTTGCCAGACCAAGATGGCGGCCCCGGATTGCGGTCGCATCCGCGTGCCGATTACATTCCTGCAATCGCTCTCACGTGCCGGTGACAGAGCCGAAACCCGGGCACCGGGACGGTTGAACGCCCCCCGCGCGGCGCCATAGTGAAGCACAGTCGCGTCAAGGATCGGGGTCCGGAGGCCGTTCGCCATGAAACTGCTCGTCGTCGAGGACGATCCCACCACCGCCCAGTTCATCGCCCGCGGGCTGGGCGAGGAGGGCCATTCGGTCGATTGTCTCGACAATGGCCGCGACGCGCTGACCCGGGCGCTGGCCACCGCCTATGACGTGATGGTGGTCGACCGGATGCTGCCCGAGCTCGACGGGCTGTCGCTGGTGCGCGCGCTGCGTGCCGCCCATGTCACCACGCCCGCGATCTTCCTGACCTCGATGAGCGGGGTCGACGACCGTATCGACGGGCTCAGGGCGGGCGGCGACGACTATCTGGTCAAGCCCTTCGCCTTCGGCGAGCTGTCGGCCCGGATCGAGGCGCTGGGCCGCCGCCCGCCGATGCAGGAGACCGAGACCGTGCTGAAGGCGGCCGATCTGGAGATGGACCTGGTGCGCCGCAGCGTGACCCGCGCGGGCCAGAGGATCGAGCTGCTGCCGCGCGAATTCGCGCTGCTGGAACATCTTCTGCGCCACAAGGGCCGGATCCAGACCCGCACCATGCTGCTGGAATCGGTCTGGGACATCAATTTCGACCCGCAGACCAATGTGGTCGAGACCCATATCAGCCGGCTCCGGGCCAAGGTCGACAAGCCCTTCGACAGGGAACTGATCGCGACCGTGCGCGGCGCGGGCTACCGGATCGGCGACTGAGATGGCCACCCGCGCGGTCTCGCTTAGGCATCTGATACGCTCGACCCCGGTCCGGCAGGCGCTGGTGCTGGTGGCGGTGGTGGCGCTGGCGAACCTCATGTCGCTGGGCGGCGCCTATCTGACGCTGCGCGCCGATCTGGTGCGCGCGATCCGGGCCGATCTGGCCGGGGACCTGGCCAGCTTCGAGATCAGCGCCACCCCGGCCGCGCTGTCGGCCATCGTGCAGGCGCGGGCGCGGGCGACCGATCCGGCCAAGAAGGTCACGGTGTTTCTGCCCCCCGGCGGGCGGCAGGTCGGCAATGCGCGGGCCATCCTGCGCGAGGGCGGTGATATCCGGCTTGTGCCAGGCACCCAGCCGCTGGGCGCTGCGGGCTATCTGCACGAGACAAGGCGGCTGGCGGGGGGACTTCTGATCGTGGCCGAAAGCCTCGGCCCGATCGCCGAGCTGCGCCGCACCTTCCTGTCACTGCTGGCTTTCAGCCTCGGCCCCACCGTCCTGATCTCGCTGGGGGTGGGCGTGCTGCTCGCCCGGCGCAGCGCGCGCCGGGTGGATGGCATCGAGGACACGCTCGACCGGCTTTCGGTCGGCGATCTCAGCGCCCGGCTGCCGCCCGACCCGGCCCCGGCCGATGACCTGTCGCGGATCGGCGCCGGGGTGAACCGGCTGGCCGCGCGCCAGGAGGCCGCGACCGAGGCGCTGCGCCAGGTCACCGCCGACATCGCCCATGACCTGCGCACGCCGCTGCAGCGGATTTCGGTGCTGATCCAGGACCTGCGCGCGCGGCTGCCCGATGAAAGCGAGCCCGCCGAACTGGCCGACCGCGCCAGCGCCGAGGTCGACCGCGCGGTGTCGGTGTTCCGGGCGATGCTGGAGATCGCCCAGATCGAGGGCGGCCAGGCCTCGGCGCGGGTCCAGCCCTTCGATCTCGGGCTGACCGTGCGGCAGGTGGTCGAGCTGTACCAGCCCTCGGTCGAGGATGCGGGCCATTGCCTGACCCTCGACTGCCCCGGTACCGGCCCGACGGTCCGGGGCGAGCCCAGCCTCATCGCCCAGGCACTGGCCAATCTGATCGAGAACGCGCTTCGCCACACCCCCGAAGGCAGCCGGATCGACATTGCCGTCAGCGCCGATCCGCCCGGGCTGAGCGTCGCCGATGACGGCCCCGGCGTGCCCGAGGACGAGCGCGGCAAGGTACTGCGCCGCCTCTACCGGCTGGAGCGCAGCCGGACCACGCCGGGCCACGGGCTGGGCCTGTCGCTGGTCGCGGCCATTGCCGGGCTGCATGACGCCAGCCTGACGCTCGAGGACAACGCGCCGGGCCTGCGGGTGCGCCTTGTCTTCCCGCCCGAGCCCGGCGGGCTTGCCGCTACAGGAAGCTCAGCCCCAACGCGATGATGACCCCGCTCACGACCAGCTGAACGACGCAGAATCCCATGATGTCCTTGGCGTTCAGCCCGGCGATGGCCAGGATCGGCAGCGCCCAGAAAGGCTGCACCATGTTGGTCCAGGCATCGCCCCAAGCCACCGCCATCGCGACCCGCGCCTGATCGACGCCCAGCGCCTCGGCCGCGGGCAGCATCACCGGCGCCTGCACCACCCATTGTCCGCCGCCCGAGGGCACGAAGAAGTTGACGACGCCCGCGCTGATGAAGCTCCAGAAGGGCAGGCTCTCGGCGCTGGCAAACGAGGTCAGCCCGTCCGAGATAGAGACCGCCAGCCCCGACCCGGCCATGATCGCCATGATGCCGGAATAGAACGGGAACTGGATGACGATGCCCGCGCCGCTCTTGACCCCTTCGGCCAGCGCATCCAGCAGCCGGCGGGGCGTGCCATGCAGGATGATCGCGACGAAGAGGAACAGGAAGTTGATATAGTTCAGCGTCAGCCCGCCGCCATCCAGCAGGTCGATCACCAGCCAGGCCAGCCCCGCGCCGCCGATGATCCAGGACAGGATCGGCGAATTCTCGATCCGGTCCGAGGGCCGGTGGGTCGGTCCGCCGCCGAATTCGGGCTCTTCGAGCTTGGCCGGATCGACGATCATCTCATGTCCGGCTTTCGGCAGCATCAGCCAGTTGACCAGCGGAACGGCAATGAACAGCGCCGCGACGATGATCAGGTTGAAGCCCGCGAAGATGGTCTCGGAAGTGCCGATAAGCCCGATCTGGTCCTCGAAGGTATGGCCGGGCGTCGCGATCGCCAGCGGGATCGAGCCCGCAAGCCCGCCATGCCAGACCAGAAAGCCCGAATAGGCCGAGGCGACCAGCAGCCGGTAATCGACCGCGACCCGGCGGGCGACGGCCTTGGCCAGCAGCGCGCCCACCACCAGACCGAAGCCCCAGTTGATCCAGCTGGCCAGCAGCGAGACCAGCGTCACCAGCAGGATCGCGCGGGCCGGTGCGCGGGCGGTATCCGCGATCCGGTTCAGAATGCCCCTTACCGCAGGCGTCGAGGCCATCATGTAGCCCGTCACCAGCACCAGCAGCATCTGCATCGAGAAGGACAGCAGCGTCCAGAAGCCGTCGCCCCACATCTCGATCACCGCGACCGGCGAGCGGCCCTCGAACAGCACCGCCGCCGCCATCACGACGATGGTCAGAATGATCACGAAAACATAGGGGTCCGGCAGGTAGCGCTCGAACACGCGCACCAGCGGCCTTGCCAAAACCGAAAGCATATCATTCCTCCCTCAAGGTTTCGGCCAGACCTAGCCTACGGGAAGAAAAGTTAAACCTGCGGTGTTTTGTCCCGACCCGACGTCACGAAGACGCCCGGACCGACGGTCAGGCCCCGACCTGACGGCGCGCCGCCTCGGCCTCGAGGTCGAGATGTCCGCGCAGGCCCTCGGGCAAGGCCAGATGGCGCGCCAGATCGTCGAGATAGCGCCGCTCGTCGGGCGTGTCGGGATCGACCGCCAGAACCGAGGCCAGGTAAAGCTCGGCCCGCTGGGCATCGGTCCGCGCCGGGCGGGCCGCTTCGGCCGGATCGGCGGGCGCGGCGAAACTGTCGAAAAGCGCGGCCTTCTCCTCGGCCCCGAGGCCCAGCGCCTCGATCCGGTCGCGGATGCGGCGATGTTCCTCACCATCGATATGGCCGTCGGAATTTGCCGCCAGGATCATCGCGCGCAGCACCGCCAGCCGGAAATCCTGCCCGGTGCTGTCGCGCTCCTCTGCCATGTCGAAGCCGCTATCGGCGGGCGGTGGCGGCAGATGCAGCGGCTCGGCCTCGGTGCCCGAGGGGCGGTTCTGCTGCCAGTCGCGCCAGGCCTTGTAGGCCAGCCCGCCGACCGCGGCCATGCCGCCATAGCTCAGCGCCTTGCCGCCCAGCTTGCGGGCCTTCTTGCTGCCCAGCAGCAGCGCGACCAGCCCGCCTGCCGCGGCGCCGCCCGCAAGACCGCCCGGCAGCGCCGAACCGCCCTGCCCCTGGGTCTGCCCCGGTTCTTGACCTCGGGCCTGGCCAGAGCCCAGCGCCTCTTGCAACAGCCGTTCGATGTTCATTGCGCCTCTCCCCGTCGCGTGATCGGAGCAGAGCTATGAACCGGCCCGCCGCCCTTCAAGGCAACGGGCCCCACGCGCTCTGAACTTCCCGCGAGCACTCCGTCAGCCGGGCACCGCCCCGGCCTCAGCGCCAATAGGCCACGGCAGAGAACCGGTCGCGCGGCAGGCCGCGTTCCGTCAGATGACGGCGGGCCTCGCGCGCGATCCGTTCCCCGGCCGCGACCCAGACGAAACCGG
This sequence comes from Rhodovulum sulfidophilum DSM 1374, assembly GCF_001633165.1. Lineage (NCBI taxonomy): Bacteria > Pseudomonadati > Pseudomonadota > Alphaproteobacteria > Rhodobacterales > Paracoccaceae > Rhodovulum > Rhodovulum sulfidophilum. The sequence goes on from NZ_CP015418.1 coordinate 3,651,859, forward strand.
CCTCTCCCGGATCGGTCCCGGCCAGCGCGGCCAGAAGGTCGTCGACCCGCTCCACCCTCGGGTCGGCGTTCAGCGCGCTCAGATCCTCGGGGCTTGCCGTGACCCAGGCCCGCACCTCATTCTCGGACAGCCGCAGGATCCGCAGAATCGCGGGCAGCGCGGTCTCGTCGCCGAACAGCAAGACCGGATCGCCCTCGGGCACCCAGCCGCCGCCCGGCCCCATGATCCCGACCGGCGCGCCCGGAGCGGCGTCGCGCACCCAGGTGCAGGTCGGACTGTCCGGATGGTCGAAGATGTCCATGTCGATCCAGTCCGCCCCCAGATCGGCAACGGTATAGACCGCCCGGTGCAGCGCATCGGCCCCGTCGGGCCAGTCGACCCGCGCCGTCTTGCCGATCTGCGGCCAGATCGGATCCCGGTCCAGCGGTGGAAGCAGCAACCGGAAATGCAGACCCGCCGAGGCGAAGCGGCCCGCATCGGCCAGCCCGACCCGCAACCTCAGAAAGCCCGGCGCGCTCTGCCCGCAGGAAATCACCTCGCCGATGGACAGGCCCGGGGCCAGGGCGCCCGCCGCCACATCGTCCCAGCCGATCTCGATACCACCTCCGGCCAGCACTTCGGTCAAGTTGTCCTGCGCCGAGCGCAGATGGACATCGTCGGGGGCGGCGATCTCGATGCCAAGGCCGGTCCCGGTCGGCTGCAGGACGAGCCGAGCGCCCGGAAGATCCATGATCACGCCCTCTGCGGTTTCGGAGACCGCCAAGTCCCATTCCGAAGCGCAGGCACGAAGCGCCGCCATGGCGTCTCCGGCACGTTCGACCACACGCCCGCGCGTGCGGTGCATCTCTTCGATCCCCATGACTGCCCCTTTACTCGCATCCCTTTTCCGAGTGTTTTTATCAACTACTCGAAATCGAAATGCAAAGCCTTCTTGCGCCCGGCCGGGGGGCTGGCACAGAGCCTTTGCCCCCGGGGAGCGGGACAGGACAGATCGGGACGCGGACCGGCCGGTCTGACAGCGGCCGCGACCCGACGCGCTGTCAGTAGCTGAAATCCGCGTAGATCCGGCTCAGATCGCCGTTCCAGTCGCCATGGTAATGCTCGAGCAGCTCGTCGGCCGGGGTCTTGCCGGTTTCGATGCTGTCCTCCAGCGCATGCAGGAAATGGCGCTCGTCCTGCACCATGCCGCCCAGCCCGGGCCGGGCGCGGGCCTTGAGCCCGCCGCGGGCGATATCGACCACCTGCCGGGCAAGGCCCAGCATCTTGACGCCGTTCACCTCGGCGTCGAGCCCGTCGGTCGCAGCGGCAACCCGCCAGGCGTCGCGGGTCTCGGCATCCCAGTCCTTGACCAGATCCCAGGCGGCATCGAGCGCGCCCTGATCGTAGGTCAGCCCGACCCAGAGCGCGGGCAGCGCGCAAAGCCTGCGCCAGGGCCCGCCATCGGCGCCGCGCATCTCGATGAATTTCTTCATCCGCGCCTCGGGGAAGATCGTGGTCAGGTGATCGGCCCAGTCCGACAGCGTCGGCACCTCGCCCGGCAGCGCGGGCAGACGGCCGGCCATGAAATCGCGGAAGGACTGGCCCAGCGCGTCGATATAGCGGCCGTCGCGATAGACGAAATACATCGGCACATCGAGCGCGTAATCGACATAGCGCTCGAAGCCGAACCCGTCCTCGAAGACGAAGGGCAGCATGCCGGTGCGCGCGGCATCGAGATCGCGCCAGACCCGGCTGCGCCAGGATTTCATGCCGTTGGGCTTGCCGTCGAGGAAGGGCGAATTGGCGAACAGCGCGGTCGCGACAGGCTGCAGCGCCAGCGCCACCCGCAGCTTCTGCACCATGTCCGCCTCGGAGCCGAAATCGAGATTCACCTGGACCGTGCAGGTCCGGTACATCATCGTCTTGCCCATGGTCCCGACCCGGTCCATGTAATCGGTCATCAGCCGGTAACGCCCCTTGGGCATCATCGGCATGTCCTCATGGCTCCAGATCGGGGCGGCGCCGAGCCCGATGAACCCGACGCCGATCTCGTCGGCGACGCCCTTCACCTCGCGCAGATGCTCGGTGACCTCGTCGCAGGTCTGGTGGATGGTCTCGAGCGGCGCGCCCGACAGTTCCAGCTGGCCGCCCGGTTCGAGGCTGACATTGGCCCCGTCCTTCTGCAGCCCGATGAGGTTCTCGCCCTCCATCACCGGCGCCCAGCCATGGCGGTCGCGCAGCCCTTCCAGCACCGCCTTGACCGAGCGCGGGCCGTCATAGGGAATGGGCTTCAGCGCGTCCCTGCAATAGCCGAATTTCTCGTGCTCGGTGCCGATCCGCCAGTCGGGCTTGGGCTTGCAGCCCGAGGCCAGGTATTCGACCAGTTGCTCATGGGATTCGATCGGGCCGCCGCCGGACTGGGGAATGGACATGGGCCAGCGGCCTCCATTTGTTCGCTCGTTTTCCGGCCAAGACCTGCGATGCGGGCGGGCTCAAGTCAAGGCCGGGCGAACGATCCTCGACCAGACCGTCACCGGCCCGTCTTCGGGAGAGCGGTCGAGCGCCGAAAGGATGGTGCGCGGATTGGCGCAGGGCAGCGCCATGAACACATCGAACAGCGCCTCGGCGCCCCGGGCCGATGCCGGGATCGTGACCGCCGGAAAGCGGGTCTGGGTCAGCCGCCAGCCCCGCGCGCCGGTCTCGTCGAAGACCATCTCGATGGCGCGGATCTCGCTCAGCGCGACAAAGCCGCCGCCCTGGGGCGCCAGATAGGTGATCTGGCCCTCGTCGACCCGCACGAGGCCGGGGCCGTCGCCCGCGATGCGGAACCGGGCACGGCGGATCGCCACGAAGCCGAGCGCAAGACCAAGCCCCAGCGCCAGCAGGCCCAGCGCCTGGAAGAAATACCCGCCCAGCCCGAAGAGCCAGAGCCCGCCCAACGCCACCGCGCCCGAGGCGATCAGCTCGCGCCAGCGCGACAGCGCCGCGACCGCCTCGGGCCGCAGGAAGCTCACCCCCAGTCCCCCAGCGCCTGCTGCCAGACCGTCAGCGCGGCCACTGCCGCGGTATCGGCGCGCAGCACCCGCGGCCCCAGACTGACCGGATGGGCGAAGGGCAGCGCCCGAAGCCGGGCGCGTTCGGTCTCGGAAAACCCGCCCTCGGGCCCGATCAGGATCGCCCAGGGGCCTTTCGGCGCCGCGCCCAGCACCTGCCCCGCGCCGACCAGCGCCTCGTCGCAGAACATCAGCCTGCGGCCCTCGGGCCAGGCATCGAGCAGCGCCGAGAGCTTCTGCAGCTCGGTGACCTCGGGCACGAAAGTGCCACCGCATTGCTCGGCCGCCTCGACCGCATGGGCCTGCAGCCGGTCGCGGCGAATGCGCTCGGAATTGGTGAAATCGGTCTGCACCGGGCAGATCCGGGCCGCGCCCAGCTCGGCCGCCTTCTCGACGATGAAATCCGTTCGCGTTTTCTTGATCGGCGCGAAGCACAGCCACAAATCGGGCGGAAGCTGCAGCGGACGAGTGGTCTCGCGGCAGATCAGCACGCCTGCGCGTTTCTTCGCCTCGACCACCTCGGCCAGCCATTCCCCTGACTTGCCGTCGAAAACCAGCACCGGATCGCCCGGAACCAGTCGCATCACGGCGAACAGGTAATGCGCCTGGTCGCCGGTCAGAGGAACGGTTTGCCCTTCCCCCAAGGGCTGCTCTACATAGAGCCGGATTCTTGCAGACCGAACATCGCTCATGGGGGTCATTGTTATGTCCGACACCACCGAAACGCCAGAGGCCCGCCGCCAGACCGACGGCCAGGTCGCCGATGCCGTCACGGGCAACTGGGTCGACCGCCTCGCCCCCGCCTGGACCCGTCCCTATCTGAGACTGTCGCGCGCCGACCGTCCGGTCGGCACCTGGCTTCTGTACCTGCCCTGTCTCTGGGGCGTGACCCTGGCCGCGGCCTCGACCGGGTTCCGCTGGTTCGATCTCTGGATCGTCCTGGGCTGCGGCATCGGCGCCTTCCTGATGCGCGGCGCGGGCTGCACCTGGAACGACATCAGCGACCGCAATATCGACGGCGAGGTGGCGCGCACCCGCTCGCGGCCGATCCCCTCGGGGCAGGTCACGCTGGCGCAGGCGGTGTTCTGGATGGTGGTGCAGGCACTGGCCGCCTTCCTGATCCTGATCACCTTCAACATGAACGCGATCCTGATGGGCGTGGGCTCGCTGGCCTTGGTCGCGATCTATCCCTTCGCCAAGCGCTTTACCTGGTGGCCGCAGATCTTCCTGGGGCTGGCCTTCAACTGGGGCGCGATGCTGGCCTGGGTCGCCCATACCGGCAGCCTGACCCTCGCGCCGGTGTTGCTGTATCTCGCGGGCATCGCCTGGACCGTGTTCTACGACACCATCTATGCCCATCAGGACAAGGAGGACGACGCGCTGATCGGGGTAAAATCGACCGCGCGTCTCTTTGCCGAGGACACGCCGCTTCGGCTGCGGCAGTTCCTGCTGGGATCGGCGGCGCTGATGGTGCTGGCCGCGCTCCTGGCGCTGCTGCGCCCGGTCGGCGGCGCGGCCGCCTTCATGGGGCTTGCCGGCGCGCTGGGCTTTGCGCTGCACATGGCCTGGCAGCTTTCGCAACTCGATACCGGCGACAATGACCGCTGCCTGTCGCTGTTCCGCAGCAACCGCGATGCCGGGCTGATCCCGGTGCTTTGCTTCGGCCTTGCGATCCTGGCCTGAGCCCCTCCCGCGAAGATAATGAAAGGGCCCCGATGACACACCAAGCCAGGACCGGCCGATGCGGCGCCTTCTTCACAAGCTGATCGTTCCCGGCGTCTTCGCGCTCGCGGCGCTCGTCTGCATCGGCGCCGCGCTGCTTGCGGTGGAGCGGATCGAAAGCCAGGCCACGGAGGCGACCCGGGAGGCCCTGCTTGCGCGCGGGATCGACTGGGCCAGCCCCCGCACCGACGGCATGCTGATGCATCTCTCGGGTACCGCCCCCGACGAGGCCGCGCGGTTCCACGCGCTCGCGGCCGCCGGCAGCGTGGTCGACAGCACCCATCTGATCGACGAGATCGAGATCGCCGCCCCGAACCCGGTGGACGGGCCGCGCTTCTCGGTCGAACTGCTGCGCAACGATACCGGCATCTCGGTGATCGGGCTGATCCCGCAAAGCTCGCGCACCGAGGCGCTGGCGGACGAGCTGTCGCGGATCGCCGGGCGGCTGCCGGTGACCGACATGATGGATGTCGCCGATAACCCGGCGCCGGAGGGCTGGGATGGCGCGCTCGGCTTCGGGCTGACCGCGCTCGAGCGGCTGAAACGCTCGAAGGTCTCGATCACCGCCGAGCGCGTGGCCGTCACCGCGATCTCGAACAGCACCGAGGACAAGGCCCGGCTCGAAGGCGAGCTGCGCGCCGCCGCGCCGAAAGGGCTCGACCTCGTGCTGGAAATCTCGGCACCGCGCCCGATCATCGCCCCCTTCACCCTGCGTTTCCTGATGACCGAGGCGGGCGCCCGCTTCGATGCCTGCGCCGCCGATACCGAAGGCGCCGCGGCGCTGATCGTGGCCGCCGCGCGCGAGGCCGGCGCGCCCGAAGACACGACCTGCACCCTCGGGCTCGGCGCCCCCTCGGCCGAGTGGGGCCCGGCCGCCGCAAGCGGCATCGAAGCGCTGGCCCAGCTGGGCGCAGGCAGCCTCACCTTCTCGGATGCCGACGTGACCCTGGTCGCCGCCGCCGGCACCGAGCCCGCGCTGTTCGACAAGGTCATCGCCGCGCTGAAGGCCGACCTGCCCGAAGCCTTCAAGCTGCATGCGGTCCTGCCGGCACCGGTCGATACCGACGCCACCGCCGGGCCCGCCGAATTCATCGCCACGCTGAGCCCCGAGGGGCTGGTGCAGCTTCGCGGCCGCGCCACCGATGAGATGGTGCGCGATGCGACCGAAAGCTATGCGCGGTCACGCTTCGGCAGCGCCCGGGTGCATTCCGCGCTGCGGCTCGACCCTGCCCTGCCCGAGGGCTGGCCGGTCAGGATGCTGGCCGGGCTCGAGGCGCTGGCGCAACTGCGCAACGGCTCTGCCATCGTGCAGCCCGATTTCGTGCAGATCAGCGGGCTGACCGAGGACGAGACCGCCCGGGCGCGGGTCGCGCAGATCCTCTCCGACCGTCTGGGCAACGCGCAGAATTTCGACATCGACATCACCTATCGCGCCCCGGTCGCCCCGCCCGGCTCCGTCCATCCCGACCCGGCCGCCTGCGTGGCCCAGATCGACGCGGCGCTCGACGAACGCAAGATCACCTTCGACCCCGGCTCGGCCACCATCGACGGCGCCTCGCTGCGGGTGGTCGACGAGATCGCCGACATCCTGCGCGGCTGTCCGCGCGCGAAGATGGAGATCGCGGGCTATACCGACAGCCAGGGCCGCGACGAGATGAACCTGCGGCTCAGCCAGGCCCGCGCCGATGCCGTGGTCGATGCGCTGATGGCCCGTCGCGTGCTGGTCGGCAACCTCACCGCCAAGGGCTATGGCGAGGAAGACCCTGTCGCCACGAACGATACCGAGGAGGGGCGCGAGGCCAACCGCCGGATCGAGTTCCACCTGATCGACGACAGCGCCCCGGACGAGGCCGCCGCCGAGGATGCGGAGGGCACTAAGGCGCCCGAAGCCGAAGCCGACGACGCCACGGAACAGGCGCCCCCCGATGCGGACGCGACCGAGGAAGCCGCGACCGAAGATGACGAGAGCGGGGAGGCCGCCCCGGCCGCCGCCGAAGACGAGACACCGGCCGAGGCCGGAGCAGAGGACCAGACCGATGGACAGGACTGAATTCATTCTGGTCACCAGCGTCATGCTGTTCGTGGCCTTCGCCCTGGGCTGGGTCGCCTGCTGGCTGGTGCGGCGGCTCGGCCGCACCACCACCGCCGACATGGGCGAGCTCGACCGCATGGCCCATGCCCTGCACGAGGCCGAGGAGGCGCGAGATCAGGCGATGGGCTATCTCGAACAGCGCGAGGCCGAGCTGACCAACCAGCTGAACCAGACCGAGGCCGAGCTGAACGCGGCGATGGACGGGTTGCAGCATTCCCGTCAGGAGGCCGAAGAGCTGCGCGCCTATATCGAGCGGATCAACGCGCGCTGACGCCGAAGCGGCGGCCTCAGCCCATCAGCCCCTTCCGGATCAGGTTCAGCCCCGCCACCGCCAGCACCACCAGCGTGGCGCGGCGGAACCGGACCGGGTCGAGCCGGTCCTGCAGGCGCAGCCCGGCCCACATGCCAATGGCGGCAGGCAGAACCAGCGCCGCCGAGAAGGGCAGGCTTTGCGCATTCAGGACGCCCGAGCCCAGATGCGCAAACAGCAACATCACGGACCCGATCAGGAACACCACCCCCTGCACGCGGATCATCTCCGTCTTTTCGGTGTTGAAGGACAACAGATAGGCGATCACCGGCGGCCCCCAGACCCCCGAGATGCCGCCGAAGAACCCGCCGGTCAGCCCCATCGCGATCTCGGCCCTGCCCCGGTGGCGGGCAGGCAGGATCAGATGCCGCCCGGCCAGCTGCGAGACCGTGAAGATCGTGATCGGAACCCCGATCAGCAAATACAGCACCCGGTCGGACAGGACCGGAACCAGCGGGGCGCTGACGCAGATCGCCAGCACGACGCAGCCGATCAGCAACCGGTAGCGCATCACCGATGCCCAGGCCGCCGCCCCTCCCTGCCGGAGCGCCTGGGCGAGATTGGTCAGCAGCGTCGCCAGAACCAGCCCGGCCAGCGCCAGCTCGGCCGGCAGAAAGCTCGACAGGCCCGAAATCAGGATCATCGGCAGGGCGAAGCCGACAGCGCCCTTGACGACCCCCGCGACAAGCGCGACCCCGACGGCTGCCAGAAACAGATATATATCTATACCAAATATCATGTCCGCCTCCCCGCTCCGGCTATATACCGGACCGGCTCTCGCTGCAGCCGCAAAAATATGGCGGTCACTATCCTTCAAAAACAACAGATCAATTGAATTTTTATTGCGCTGCAGCTGCGAAGACCCTATGTCACGGCAAGCCCGAATGAAGGAGACGATTCATGCCCCATGACGGTCAGGACAGGCCCGCCGAAACGGCGCTGCTCGCCGATCTTCTGACGCTGACCGAGGCCGCGCTCGGCCCGGTCGAGGCGGTGACAGAGGCCGCGCGCACCGCCCTCGCCGCCCGCGTCACCGAGGAGGGCCGCGTCTCGGGCCGCCTTGTCGAGGCCGAACAGCATGCCGCCCACGGGCTGGCCTGGCTTGCCACCTATGCCCGGGCGCTGCGCCAGATGCGAGGCTGGGCCGACCGGCTGACCGAACAGGGCAAATTCGGCGAGATCGAGCAGCTGATCCTGCAGATCGCCTTCGGCGAATACCTGGCCCAGATCGCGGGCGGCATCCCGATGAGCCAGGGCGAGATCGTCCGCCTGCCCGAGCTCGGCGTCTCGTCCGAGGCCCATCACGCCTTCCATTCCGACGCGGTGAGCGCGCTGATCCGGGGCGGCAACACGCCCGCCGCCCGTGCGCGCCTGGTGGCGCTGATGCGCGAGCAGGTCGCCAATGTCACGCTGGGCGCGACAGGGCTCGATGACGAGCTCGAGATGATCCGCGAGCAGTTCCGCCGCTTTGCCCTCGACCGGGTCGAGCCCAATGCCCATGACTGGCACCTGAATGACACGCTGATCCCGATGGAGATCATCGAGGAGATGGCCGAGCTGGGCGTGTTCGGGCTGACCATCCCCGAGGAATTCGGCGGCTTCGGGCTGTCCAAGGCCTCGATGTGCGTCGTCTCCGAGGAACTCTCGCGCGGCTATATCGGCGTGGGGTCCCTTGGCACCCGGTCGGAAATCGCGGCCGAGCTGATCCTCTGCGGCGGCACCGACGAACAGAAGGCCCACTGGCTGCCGAAGATCGCCTCGGGCGAGATCCTGCCCACGGCAGTCTTCACCGAACCCAATACCGGCTCGGATCTCGGCGCGCTCCGGACCCGGGCGGTCAAGGCGGGCGAGACCTACGAGGTGACCGGCAACAAGACCTGGATCACCCATGCCGCGCGCGCCCATGTGATGACGCTGCTGGCGCGGACCGATCCCGAGACGACCGATTACAAGGGCCTCTCGATGTTCCTGGCCGAGAAGACGCCCGGCACCGAGGACGCGCCCTTCCCGAGCCCCGGCATGACCGGCGGCGAGATCGAGGTGCTGGGCTATCGCGGCATGAAGGAATACGAGCTGGGCTTCGACCGCTTCGAGGTGCCGGCCGGGAACCTTCTGGGCGGGGTCGAGGGCCAGGGCTTCAAGCAGCTGATGCAGACCTTCGAATCGGCCCGGATCCAGACCGCGGCGCGCGCCATCGGCGTGGCGCAATCCGCGCTCGATGTCTCGATGCGCTATGCCGAGGACCGCAAGCAGTTCGGCAAGCCGCTGATCGCCTTCCCCCGCGTCGCCGACAAGCTTGCGATGATGGCGGTCGAGATCATGGTGGCGCGCCAGCTGACCTATTTTGCGGCCTGGGAAAAGGACCATGACCGGCGCTGCGATCTCGAGGCCGGCATGGCCAAGCTTCTGGGCGCCCGCGTCGCCTGGGCCGCCGCCGATAACGGGTTGCAGATCCATGGCGGCAACGGCTTCGCGCTGGAATACACGATCAGCCGCATCCTCTGCGACGCGCGCATCCTGAACATCTTCGAGGGTGCCGCCGAGATCCAGGCGCAGGTCATCGCGCGCCGGGTGCTGGGCTGAGCGCCAACAGTCGTCTCTCCGGGTGCTCCGGCCTCAGGGCCGGGGCAGACCCGAATGCCGCATCCGAGGATGCAGTCAGCGCTGTGCGGCCGGGCCGAAGGGCTCGACAATGGCAGCGTCGGGGAAAAGCTCCGCGATCGCGGGGGTGCTGTTCTCAAGGAAGATCAGCTTGACATTCGCGCCTGCATCCATCGTGGCATAGGCCTCGAGCCCGTCGCGGCGGGCGGCCCAAAGCCGGTCCAGCACCTGCCAGCTTTCCGGTTTGAGATAGCACAGCGCCGGGCGTGCCGCGATCATGGTCGCATGCATCGCCAGCGCATTGGCCTCGGTCAACGCGCCCAGCCGCAGGAAATCGCGCGCCTCTATCGCGGCCTCGTTGGCGGCGCAATCGGCCTCGGCCTGTGCGGGCCATTGCCCGAAAAGCGGGCTCGTCGCGACCGTATGGCCCATGCCGTCGCGCGAGGACTGGCTTTTGGGGCCGGTATCGACGCGGATGATGGCGATGCGGAAGTCGGGCCAGATCTCGGGCAGCGGCCGGGCGAAGCTGTCGGTCCCGTCCTCGCGCGCACCACGGTCCCAGCGGACGAAGCCGTGCCAGAGCGAGCGCGTGGCCGAGCCCGAGCCGAAGCGCGCCAGCATGCTGAGCCGGTCCTCGGCCAGATCCAGCCCGAAGCTGCCCGCAAGCGCCCGGGTCAGCGCGGCAAAGCCCGAGGCCGACGAGGCCAGCCCCGCCGCGGTCGGGATGGTGTTTTCGGTCCTGACATGCAGCGGCAGGGCCTGGCCGCGCCGGAACCGGTCGGCAAAGGCCACGACCTTGCGGGCAAAGCCGGTCTCGGGGGCCAGCCTCTCGCCGTTCAGCCAGACCGCGTCGGTACCGTCTTCGGCCGGGCCGACCCGGGTCGTGGTGCCCCATTCGCCCAGCGAGATCGAAAGCGAGCTGTTCAGCGGCAGGTTCAGCCCGGCATCGCGCTTGCCCCAGTATTTCGACAGCGCGATATTGCTGGGGGCGTCGGCCGAGAACGGCACGGGCTCGGGCAGCCGCGCCGGAAGAACGGCGTCGAATATCGCGCGGGCGCGGTCAGTCATCTATCACAAGTCCCTCTTCTGCCACGACGACCGGCGTGAAGCCCTCGGGCCGCGCCCCCAGCGCCAGCACGCAATCGCCCAGCCCCGAGCCCGAAATCTTGGCCGCCAGCAGGCCCGGCATGGCGCGGGCATCGGCGATGATCCGGTCCAGCGTCTCGTCAGAGACCCCAAGCTCGGCCATCTGGCCCTGATAGCGGGCCAGCGCGGCACCGAAGCCGGTCCAGTCCTGCGCCCGGGCCGCCGCAATCGCGGCCGACGCGCATTCCCCCATCCGGTCGTAAAGCGCGGCGAATTCGGCCTCGCGGCCCTCCATCGCCCGGGCGATCCGGGCCAGCACCTCGGCCGTGGGCGTCTTGTAGCCCGCATAGCGCAGGGCAAGCGCGGGCGGCATCGGCAGCGGCTCGATCCGGGCGCGGGCGTCGCCGGGCGGCGTCCCGCTCAGCATCCCGGGGCCAAGGCAATAGGCGGTCATGCCGCCCATGAGGCTTGCGGCCAGATCCGCGCCGCTGCCCCGGCCCTGGATCCGCCGCACGACCGCCAGTGCGTCGGCATGCAGATCCCCGGTCGGCGCGCCGCTAAGCCGGGCGAAGGCCCCGAGGGCGGCCACCGTCACTGCGGCCGAGGACCCGAGCCCCAGCGTCGGGTCGATCTCGGAACGGATCTCCAGCCGCGCCCCGCAGGGCAGACGCCCGGCAAAGCGCGCGGCCGCGGCCAGCACGAAGCGATAGGGCCCCCCGACCTCCATCCGGTCGAGCTCCACCGAGGCCGGTTCGGCGATTTCCGAGACGATCTCGAGCCGGCGTTCCGGCAGCGGGCTGACCTCGATGGCGATGCGCTGCTCGATGGCCGCGACGATGGCGGGATGGCCATAGACCACCGCATGTTCGCCGGTGATCATGATCGAGCCGGGGGCAGAAACCCTCATTGCGGCGCTCCGAAGGCGGCCCCCGCGGGCGCGACATGAAGCGGCGCCCAGCGCAGGTCGGGATGGCCCTCCATCAGCCGGGCCATCGCCGGGGCGTCGGGCTGATGGACGAGGATCACCCCGCCATGATCGCCCCGGATCGAGCCCGCGCCGCAGATCTTGGCCGCGCCGCCCGCAAGCTCGACCTCCTCGACGAACCGCGCCGCAGCCTCGGGCACGACGCCGATCCGGCGCAGCAGGCGGTGGTTCTCGCGCAGGCTTTCCAGCGGCGAACTGTCGGTCTCGAGCGCGGCCTGGAAGGCGTCGGTGCAGGCCTCGAAGCCCTGCCACAGTGCCTGATCGTCGCCATGGGCCTCGCGCACGGCCGCCACGCATTCGCCGGTCGAGCTGTCGGGCTTGCCATGCAGCACCCAGTACCAGCCATCGCCGCGCCAGATCCCGTGGCCGGGCGCGATGGCGGGCGCATGACGGCTGTCGCCCTGGACCCGGACCGCGCCGCCATGGGTGACGGCGGCCGCGTCGATGGCCCCGCCCTTGCCATGCTGGAGCCGCTCGCAGAAGCGCACCCATTCGAAGCGCTCCTCGGTGCTGTGCAGCCGGTCGAGCAGGGTTTCATAAAGCACCATCGTCGCCGCGATGATCGAGGCCGACGAGCCCATGCCCGCGCCCAGCGGCAGCGCGCTGGTGCCGCCAAGCTGGCCCGGTACCGGCAGGCAATGGCCCGGGCTCTTGCCCGGCATCGGCAGCCGCTGCGCCAGCGACATCAGCGTATAGACGATCAGATCGTCGGGGCGTTGCAGGATCTGCTGCACCTTCAGCTCGCCGCGCAGGAAGGAATCGAAGCGGCGGTCGAGCGACTGCTTGAAATGCCCCAGCCGCGACAGCGGATAGAACGCACCCTGCGAGACCTGCTCGAACACCGTCTTCAGCCCGTCGCTGGGATGGATCGGGCGGAACCAGACCTCGGTATAGATCGCCACCGCCACCGCCAGCGCGGGCGCGCCATAGACGACGGCATGTTCGCCCGAAAGGATGATCTTGCCCGGCGCATGGGCGCGCGAGGCATCCTCGGGCAGGGTCGCGGGGACGGGCTCGGCGCTCATCGCTCCGCGTCCTTGCCGGTCAGGGGTGCCCTGCCCCGACCATGATGCACTGGATATCCGTGTGCCAAGCGAAACTCCGCGACACCGGCACAGATCCCGCCCGGTCCGGAACGGCGGTTGCGGCGTCGCCGCCCTTTAACGCCGCAGGCCGCCCCGAGCCAAGCGAAAACCGCCTCCCGGGGACGTCGGGTCGCACCTGCCTCCGGGGCGGCATGATCGGGCGCAGGCAGGATCATTTCAGGCTCGGCAGCAGGGTTTCGGGCAGCCAGGTCACAAGCTCGGGGAACAGGGCGAACAGGACAAGCACGCCAAGCTGGATCAGGAAGAAGGGAACGATGCCGCGATAGACCTGACCGATGCCGAGCCCCGGCGGCAGCACCCCCTTGAGGTAGAACAGCGTATAGCCGAAGGGCGGCGTGATATAGGCCATCTGCGCGGTGATCATGAACAGAACCCCGAACCAGAGCGGATCGAAGCCCAGCGCCTTGACGATGGGCAGGAAGACCGGAACGCACAGAAGGATGGTGCCGATCTCGTCGAGAAAGAGCCCGAGGAAGATCAGGACCAGCACCATCGTGCCCAGCACCACCCAGCGCGAGGTCTCGAGCCCCTCGACGAAGCCCAGCAGCGAATCCGCCCCGCCGGTCGCGGCAAAGACCGACACGAAGGCCCGCGCGCCGATGGTGATCCAGAGGATCATCGCCGTCACCCGAAGCGTGTCTCCGGCCGCCTCGGACAGCATCGGCAGGCTCAGCTTGCGCGTGACCAGCGCCGATAGGGCAGCGCCGAGCACCCCGACCGCCGCGGCCTCGGTGGGCGTCGCAAGCCCGGCATAGATCGAGCCCAGAACGCCCAGCACCACGATACCGGGCAGCACGAGGCTTTTCAGCCGGGCCAGCTTTTCGCCCAGCGGCAATTGCGGCGCGTCGGCGGGCTTCGGCGCCAGCGCGGGATTGAGCCAGGTCCGGATCAGCACATAGGCCGAATAGCTGCCCGCGAGGATCAGCCCCGGCACGATGCCCGCGGCGAACATCTGGCCGATCGACATCTGGGCGGTGATGGCATAGACGATCGTCACCACCGAGGGCGGGATCAGGATGCCCAGCGTGCCACCCGCGCAGATCGCACCCAGCGCCAGCGGCGGGTGATAGCCCCGCGCCAGCATCGAGGGCAGCGCCAGGATCCCCATCGCCGCCACCGCCGCGCCGACGACGCCGGTCATCGCGGCCAGGATGGTGCAGATCGCGATGGTGCCGACCGCAAGCCCGCCATTGAGCCGCGAGAACCAGATTTCCATCGCCTCGTAGAGCGCCTCGATGATGCCCGATTTTTCCAGGATCGAGGCCATCAGCACGTAAAGCGGGATCGCCATCAGCGCCTCGGAGGTCATCGTCTCGAAGGTGTTCAGCACCGCGACGATCAGCGCCGAAGGCCCCCATAGAAGGATGGTCGAGATGAAGGCGATGGCACCGAGGACGAAGGCAAGCCCCGCGCCGCTGAGCATGAAGGCCACGAGCGCGGTGAACATGAAGACGAGGACAAGCGAGCTTTCGATCACGCGGCATCCTCCGCCCCGAAGGCCAGGATGGCATCGGCCAGCGCCTGCAGAACCAGCAGTCCCGCAGCGAGCGGCAGGAAGGCCTTGGCGGGCCAGACCACCGGGTTCCAGGCCGAATAGCTGGTCTCGCCATAGCTTATGGATTGCAGCACCAGCGGCAGGCTGAACCACAGGAGGATCAGCCCGAAGGCCGCCGCCAGCGCCAGCCCCGCCAGATGCAGCGCCCGCGCCATGCCTCCGCTTGCCCGCGACGACAGGATGTCGACCGCGACATGGCCGCCGGTATGCAGCATGTAGGGCCCGCCCAGCAGGAAGAACGGCCCGAAGACCAGCGTCGCGAGCTCGGGCGCCCAGGAGGTCGGATGCGAAAGGAAGTAGCGCTGCACCACCTCCCACAGCATCAGCGCCACGATGGCGTAGACCAGCCATTTCGCAAGGCCGAAAAGGCCCCGGTTGAGGGCGGTGATGTACCGGGCCAGTGTCGTCATCGGGGGCTCCGCAAGGGCGGCGCCGACCCGCAGGGGGCCGGCGCCGGGTCGGGTCTAGAGCAGGCGCAGCTCTTTCATAAGCGCGATCTGCGACTCCATCATCCGCCGCGACAGATCGTCGGTCGCGGCCTCGGACCAGTACTCGATCGCGCGGCCGCGCGCCTCGACGACATCCTCTGGGTCGAGCGTCAGGATCTCGACGCCGGCCTCCTCGAACTTGGCGAGGTATTCGCCGTTCGAGACGATGATGTTCTGGCGCAGCGTCCCCGAGATCTCGCGCGCGGCCACGGCCAGCGCCGCCTTCTTCTGGTCGTCGAGCGCCTCATAGGCCCGGGTATTGGCGACATAGGAGGTGGCGGTGGTCGGCTGATGCACCCCGGGCAGGATCAGGAAGGGCGCGACCTCGTGCAGGCCCTCTTCGTAATTGGCCTTGATGTCGCCGCGATCGGCGATGTCGATCAGCCCCTTGTCGAGCGCCGAATAGACCTCGGAGGTCGGCAGCGGCGAGACCGAGACGCCGAACCGCGCCATCACCGCCGACGCCAGCCCGACGAAGCGGCCCTTGAGCCCGTTCATGTCGGCGATCCTGCGGATCTCGACCCGCGAATGGATCGGCTCCTCGCCATAGACGGTCGGCGCGATATAGGTCAGGCCCGCGGGGGCGTAGCTTTCGCGCGCCAGCTCCAGCCCGTCGCGTTCATAGAACCAGGCCTCGTACTGGTCGGCCTCGGGAAAGCCGAAGGGCACCGTCGACGAGAAGCCATGCGCCGGGATCTTGCCCGCGGTATAGCCGTCGAAGGTCTTCATCATCTCGAAGGCCCCGCCCCTGACGGCGTCGAAGGCCTGGGCCGAGGGCACGATCTGCCCGCCCGAGAAGGGGGTGATCTCGAAGGCGCCGCCGGTCAGTTCGGCGACCCGGGCACAGAATTTCTCCTCATAGCGCATCGGCGTGGTGCCGCCGCCCCAGAGCGCCTGCATCCGCCACCTGGTGACGCCATCGGCCCGGGCCGCGCCGGTCCGGAGGAAAGCGGGTACGGCCAGGGCCGCGGCCCCGAGCTGCACCATCCTGCGTCGGGTCGTGTTCGTCATGGATCTGTCTCCGATTTTCAACACTTCAGGCACCTTTAAGAACCAGTCTGGCATGGGCGACACTGACATCGCCCGCCGCGACCATGGCTTTCGCCACCCGGTCGACCTCGCCGCCCGTCGCCCCGGCGGTGATCGCGATATTGCGGGCATGAAGCGCCATGTGACCGCGCTGGATGCCCTCGGTTGCAAGCGCCCTAAGCGCCGCCATGTTCTGCGCCAGCCCGACCGCGGCCGTGACCTCGGCCAGTTCCTGCGCCGAGCCGATCCCCATCAGTTTCAGCGCCGCCTGCGCCGCCGGATGGGTGCGCGTCGCCCCGCCCACGATGCCCAGCGCCATCGGCAGCTCCAGCGTGCCGACCAGCGCGCCGCCGGCGCCGATTTCCCAGGTACTCAGCGAGGTATAGCGTCCCGACCGCGCGGCATAGGCATGTGCCCCCGCCTCGATCGCGCGCCAGTCATTGCCGGTCGCCAGCACGACCGGATCGATGCCGTTCATGATGCCCTTGTTATGGGTCGCGGCGCGGTAGGGGTCGATCAGCGCCAGCGCGCAGGCCTCGACGATCCGCCGCGCGACATCCGCCCCGTCATGGGCCTTCGTGCTCAGCGCCTCGGCCGGCACCCGGACGCTGGCCGTGACCACCCGCCGGTCGGCGAGGTTCGACAGGATGCGCAGCCGCACCTGCCCGCCCGAGATCTCCTCGACCCGGGGCGCCAGCCGCTCGGCCATCGAATTGACCGCGTTCGCCCCCATCGAGTCGCGCACATCCACCAGCAGATGCATCACAGTCATCGGTCCGATCGGCGAGGTCGCGAACACCTCGATCTCGATATCCTTGCAGCCGCCACCCAGCTCGACCAGCATGCTGTCGCGGCTGTTGGCAAGCGCGATCAGCTCGTCGCGATGCGCCAGCAGCAGGGCACGCGCTCCGAACGGATCACCGAGACCCAGGATCTGGATCTGGGCGCGCATGATCGGCGCGGTCGAACTGGCGGTGAAACCGCCGCCCGCGCGGGCGAGCTTGGCCATGTAGGAGGCCGCGGCCACGACCGAGGGCTCCTCGACCGCCATCGGCACCAGATAGTCGCGCCCGTTGACGGTGAAATTCGTGGCAACCCCGAGCGGCAGCTCGAAGGTGCCGATGGCATTCTCGATCATGCCGTCGGCGCGCGACACCGAAAGCGCGGGGCGATCCGACAGCGCCTCGAGTGCGTCCGGCGCAAGCCCGGCCGCCGCGGCGACCGCCGCGTGCCGCTCTGCAGGGGATTTGTCGCGCAGCCCCTCGATCCGCGACAGGACGCTCGCTTCCGGTTCAGATGCGCTGTCCGTCATCTGTGTCTCCTCCCGATCCTCGTGCGGCATGCCACCGCCCCGAGTCGGGATTATCCTGAGATTTGGGCAATTTCCACCGGACTGCACCCATTATGTTGCGGACATGCGCCCCGGAGCCTTTGGGAATGACGGCCGTCACGGGGCCTCGGCGCTCGGCCGCGCATCTCCGATAGGCGCCTTGTCGCCGGAAGACAGGTCCGCATCTTGCCGCACCGGCGCGGCCGTCGAGAAAGGCTCTCGGAGAAACCGCCTTGCTCGGGCGGCAGGCCCACTGGCCGGTCCAGGTGTTCGCGCGGCGCGAGCCCTAGCAGGCTGCTGAAAAAGTCATGAGACGAAGGCGTTGGTGTGAGAATACCCCATTCACGGCTTCTCTCGTTGCGTTGCATGGGGCTCATCGTGCTGGGCGCCGATGAATTTGACGACAATGGTCGCCGCAAGACGTTTTTCAGCGGCCTGCTAGAGGCTAGAGCAAAGGGAAAAGGGCCGGCCGACCATGGCGCCCAGGACCGGCCCAGCCCGGCGGCCAATGTCAGAGGTCCAGTAATCAGGCAAACAGTATCAGGGGAACCGTTTCGAGGAAACAGTATCGAACGGGCTAGCCTCAACAGCCGATGCCCCCGAAGGGGCATCGGTCGGAACCGCGCGGAGCAGACCCGGTCTTCGCGCAGCTCCCGGCGCGCCGGATTAGAGGAACAGCGCGTTCAGCTGCGCCGTCGACATCGCCGCGAGCTGGGTCGAGGTGAAGGCCTCGGTCTGTGTATCCGACAGCGCGGCGATATCGTCGGTCTGCAAGGCCGCGACCTGGGTGGTTGACAGCGCCGCGATCTGTTGCGAGTTGAACCCGCCCATCTGCCTGGTCGTGAAGGCCTGGATCGAGGCGGTACCGAACCCGCCGATGCTGGAGGTCGAGATATTGCCGATCTGCAGCGTGCTGAGCGCGGTGACCTGCGCGGTGGTCAGTGCCGCCGCCTGCGCCGAGGTGAGGCCCGAAATGCCTTCCGAGGTCAGCCCGCGGATCGCCGAGGTATCGAGCCGGACCAGATCGGCCGTCTCCATCGCCGCCATCTGGACCGAACTTATCCCCCGGATCTGCACCGAAGAAAGCTCGGCCGCCTGCGCTGTCGACAAGGCCACGATACTGGCGGTCCCGAGCCCCTCGATGGCCGAGACGCCGAGCCTCCTGATCTGATCGGTCGAGAGCGCGGCCATCTGCGCCGTGGTCAGCCCCGCGGTCTGGGTCGCGCCGAGCCCGTTGATCGCCCGCGTGCTCAGGGCGCCGATCTGGGCGGTGGTCATCGCGGCCAGCTGCGTCGAGGAGAGGTTGCCAAGTACCGCGCTGCTGAGCCCCGCGCTCTGCGCCGTCGTGATCGCCGCCATCTGCGCGGTCGTCAGCCCGGCCACCTGATCGGCCCCGAAGCCCCGGATCGCCGACGTGTCGAGCCGGACAAGATCGGCGGTCTCCATCGCCGCGATCTGGGTCGAGCCCAGCCCGGCAATCTGGATCGAGGACAGTTCGCCCGCCTGCGCCGTACTGAGCGCGACGATGCTGGCGGTCCCCAGCCCGGACATGGCCGAACCGCCCAGCGACCTGATCTGGTCGGTCGAGAGCGCGGCCATCTGCGCCGTGGTCAGGCCCTCGGTCTGGGTCGAGCTCAGCCCGCGCAGCGACCGCGTGCTCAGCGAACCGACCTGCGCCGTGGTCATCGCCGCCATCTGGGCCGAAGAAAAGCCGGACAGGGTGATGTTGGACATGACTGCGGCCTGCGTCGTGGTCAGGGCCGCGACCTGCGCGGTCGTGAGCCCGGCCACCTGATCGACCCCGAGACCGCGCATCGCCGAGGTGCCGAGCCGGACCAGATCGGCAGTCTCCATCGCTGCCACCTGGGTCGAACTCAGCGCGCCGACCTGGGTCGAGGACAGCTCGGCCGCCTGCGCCGTCGAAATCGCGACGATATTCGTCGTCCCGAGACCCGAGATCGCAGAGCTGCCCAGCACCCGGATCTGGTCGGTCGAGAGCCGGACAAGCTGCGCCGTGGTCAGGCCCTCGGTCTGGGTCGCGCCCAGGCCCTTCATCGCCAATGTGCTCAGCGCGTCGATCTGCGCCGTGGTCAGCGCCGCCATCTGGGTCGAGGACAGCTCGCCCAGCATCGCGCGGCTCAGAACCGCGGTCTGGGCCGTGGTGATCGCCGCCACCTGGGCGGTCGTCAGCCCGTCGATCTGATCACCGCTGAAGCCCCGGATCGCGGCCGTGGACAGCCGGACCAGATCGGCGGTTTCCATCGCCGCCATCTGGGTCGAGCTCAGCGCCCGGATCTGCAGCGACGAAAGCTCGGCCGCCTGCGCCGTCGAAATCGCGACGATATTCGCGGTCCCGAGGCCCTCGATGGCCGAGACGCCCAGCCCCTTGATCTGGTCGGTCGAGAGCCCGGCAAGCTGTGCCGTAGTCAGCCCCGCGGTCTGGGTCGCGCCGAGCCCCCTGATCGCGCGCGAGCTCAGCGCGCCGATCTGCGCCGTGGTCATCGCCGCCATCTGGGTCGAGGACAGACCGCCCAGCGCCGTGTCGCTCAGCACCGCGGCCTGCGCGGTGGTCAGCGCGGCCACCTGGGCCGTGGTCAGCCCCCCGACCTGTTCCGAGCCCAACCCCTTGACCGCAAGCGTCGAGAGCCGGACCAGATCTCCGGTCTCCATCGCCGCGACCTGGGTCGAACTCAGCGCGGCGATCTGGGTCGAGGACAGCTCGGCCGCCTGCGCGGTCGAGAGCGCCACGATATTCGCGGTCCCGAGACCCGCCATCGCCGAACTGCCCAGCGCCCGGATCTGGTCGGTCGAGAGCCGGGCAAGCTGTGCCGTGGTCAGCCCCGCGGTCTGGGTCGAGGTCAGCCCCCTGATCGCGATCGAACCGAGCGCGTCGACCTGCGCCGTGGTCAGCGCCCCGAGCTGTATCGAGGATAGTCCGCCCAGAAGCGTACTGCTCATCACCGCGGCCTGTGCGGTGGTGAAGGCCGCAACCTGCGCGGTCGACAGCCCCTCGATCTGGTCGCCGCCGAAGCCGCGCATGCTGGCGGTCGAGACCGTGACCAGATCGGCCGTCTGCATCGCCGCGACCTGGGTCGAGCTCAGCGCCGCGATCTGGGTCGAGGACAGCTCGGCCGTCTGTGCGGTCGAAAGCGCCACGATATTCGCGGTCCCGAGACCCGCCATCGCCGAACTGCCCAGCGCCCGGATCTGATCGGTCGAGAGCCGGGCAAGCTGCGCCGTGGTCAGCCCCGCAGTCTGGGTCGAGGTCAGCCCCCTGATCGCCAGCGAGCCGAGCGCGTCGACCTGCGCCGTGGTCAGGGCCGCCATCTGGGTCGAGGACAGGCCCGACAGCGTCCGGCTGCTCATCACCGCGGCCTGCGCCGTGGTCAGCGCCGCCACCTGCGCGGTCGACAGGCCCGCCACCTGGGTGCTGCCGAGCCCGCGCATCGCCATCGTCGAGAGGGCAACCAGATCGGCCGTCTGCATCGCCGCGATCTGGGTCGAGCTCAGCGCCGCAACCTGCGTCGAGGAAATCTCGGCGGCCTGCGCGGTCGAGAGCGCCACGATATTCGCGGTCCCGAGACCCGCCATCGCCGAACTGCCCAGCGCCCGGATCTGGCCGGTCGAAAGCCTGGCAAGCTGCGCCGTGGTCAGCCCCTCGGTCTGGGTCGAGGTCAGCCCCCTGATCGCCAGCGAGCTCAGCGCGCCGACCTGCGCCGTGGTCAGGGCCGCCATCTGGGTCGAGGACAGGCCCGACAGCGTCACGCTGCTCATCACCCCTGCCTGCGCCGTGGTCAGCGCCGCCACCTGCGCGGTCGACAGGCCCGCCACCTGGGAGCTGCCCAACCCGCGCATCGCCACCGTCGAGAGCGTCACCAGATCGGCCGTCTGCATCGCCGCGACCTGGGTCGAGCTCAGCGCCGAGATCTGCCGCGACGACAGCTCGGCCGCTTGGGCGGTGGTCAGCGCGACGATGCTGTCGGTCGTGAGCCCATTGATCGCCCGTGACGAGAGCTGCCTGATCTGGTCTGTCGAGAAGTTGGCCATTTGCGCCGTGCTCAGACCCGACGCCTGCACCGAGCCGATGCCGCGGATCGCCGACGGGGTCAGCGCGCCGATCTGCGCCGTACTCATCGCCCCCATCTGTGCCGAACTGATACTGGCGATATCGCTGCTGGTCAGGGACGCAATGGTGGCAGTGGTCAACGCCGCGATCTGCGCGGTGGACAGGTTGCTGAGGGTCGACATTTGGCTCCGGGTCCGATTCGGGGGAGGACGCCGCGCTTTCTCGCGCGCATCCGCCAGTCAGTCGAAGTCGTGCTGACTTCGCATTTGCGCCAGCCTGCGCCCGGATATGTAAACAAGCGCCTAAACGACGCCCGAGGACCGTAGAACTCTTCCTAAACATCGCGGCGTTTTTTGCACGCGCCCGGCAATCCCGTCTTAACCGTGAAGCGCGAGTTTTCCTCAAACCGAGGAGACTCCCGATGACCGACATGCCCCAGACCGCCTTCCCGCCCAGCGGCGGCCCGACCCCGCCCGCCGGGTTCCTGTCCGGCAACGGAGGCGCGAAAGACCTGCCGCCGGATCTCGACGCCCTGACCCGCCAGGCCGCGGCCTGCGGCGATGCCGCGGCCGTCGTCGAGCTTGCTGCCCGGACACCCGAGGCGGCGGCCAGGCTCTACCGGATCTGGCTCGAACTCAACGGCGCCCGCCCGGACGCCTGGGCCGCCTGGTTCAACCTCTCGGTCCTGCTCAACGCCGCAGGCGATCTCGCCGGAGCCTATGAGGCGGCCGCGCAGGCCCACCGGATCAAGCCCGACCTCTGGCAGGCCGCTCTGGCCGCGGGCCAGGCTGCCGAAGCGCTCGGCGACCGCGCCGCCGCCATCGCCTTCCTGCGCCAGGCCCTGCCGCCCGCCGAGGGCCGGGTGGCGCTGCACAAGCAACTCGGGCGGATGCTGGAACTCGACAAGCGGCTCGACGCCTCGGCAGAGGAGCTGCGCGCCTCGTTGCTGATCGACCCGCACCAGCCCGACGTGATCCAGCATCTGGTGCATACGCGACAGAAAATGGCCGCCTGGCCGGTGACCGAGCTTCGGGTGCCCGGGCTCACCGCCACCGAGGCCGAGCTGTGGTGCGGCCCACTGGCCACGCTCGCACTCCATGACGACCCCGCGATGCAGCGCCGTGTCGCCGCCGACTGGATCGCGCGGAACGTTCCCGATCCGGGGCAGCGCCTCGCGCCTGCTGCCGGCTATCGCCACGACCGGGTGCGGGTTGGCTATCTCTCCTCCGATTTCTGCCGCCATGCCATGAGCTACCTGATCGCCGAACTGCTGGAACGCCATGACCGCGACCGGTTCGAGATCACCGGCTATTGCGACTCGCCCGAAGACGGCAGCGACATCCGGGCCCGCATCCTCGCCGCGCTGGACCGCCATGTTCCGATCGGAGCGCTCGGCGACGAAGAGGCCGCGCGACGCATCCGCGCCGACGAGATCGACATCCTGATCGACCTCAACGGGCTGACCAGCGGCGGTCGCCCCGGTATCCTGCGCTGGAAGCCGGCACCGGTGCAGGCGACCTATCTGGGCTATATCGGCTCGGTGCCCCTGCCCGAGCTCGACTGGCTGCTTTGCGACGCGATCACCGTGCCCGAGGCCGAGACCGAGAACTACGCGCCCGCGCCGCTGCGGATCGAAGGCTGCTATCAGGCCAATGACGGCCGCGCGCCAGAGCTGCCCGAGGTCAGTCGCGCCAGCGAGGGCCTGCCCGAAGACCGATTCGTCTTCGTCTGCGTCTCGCATCACTACAAGATCACCGCGCCGGTCTTCGCCGCCTGGTGCCGGATCGCGGCTGCCGCGCCCGAGGCGCTGTTCTGGCTGATCGAGGACACCCACGAAAGCGTCGCCGCGTTATCAGAGCGCTGGCAGGCGGCGGGCCTCGCCCCCGACCGGCTGATTTTCGCGCCCCGGGTCGACCCCGCACGCTACCGGGCGCGGCTGGCACTCGGCGATCTCTTCCTCGACACCACGCCCTATAATGCAGGCACCATAGCCTCGGACGCGCTGCGGATGGGGCTGCCCGTGCTGACCCTGGCCGGACGCAGCTTTTCGGCGCGGATGGGGGCAAGCCTCCTCACGGCGGTCGGCTTGACCGAGTGCATCGCCACCGATCCCGAGGACTACATGCGCCGCGCCGTGGCGATGGCCACCGATCCCTCACATCGCCCCGGCCTGCGGGGCCCGGCCCTTGCGGCGCGCTGGCGCGCGACGCTCGGCGACGGCTCCGCTTTCGCCCGCCGTTTCGAGGCCGCTCTCATTTCGGTCCTGAAACGGCCCTGATCCGCCCCCGCCGTCCGCCGGAGTGTTTCGCCCAGGCTGAGGCCCGCGCGAAACACTCCGGCACGAAACACCTCGGCACGCCATCCCCGACACGGCGGACCGCCCGGAACCTTGCCGGACCGGCCGCGTCGAAGACAGCCGGGCTCAGGCCGGGCGGACGCCCCGGGCCCAGAGCGCGAAACGGCCATCCGATTCGACCTGCACATCGACGAAACCGGTCCGGATCAGATGGGCGCTGAGAGAGCCGACGGTAAAACCGGTCCGATGCGCCATGAAATCGTTGCCACCCTCGATCGAGGGGCGGTAGCCGTAAAGGATGTCGATCGGCGCGATCGGACCGGCAGACGAAATATAGGCCGGCTCTTCCAGAAGCCCCTGCGCCACCAGCGCCGCGACCCGCTGCAGATCGGGCATTGTCATCAGAGCGAACCCGCCGGGGCGCAGCACCCGGAAGAACTCTGACAGCGCCAGCGGCACTTCATGGGCCCTGAGATGCTCGAGATTATGCGACGACCAGACGGCATCGACCGCACCTTCCGAGAGCGCCTGCATGTCGGTGATGCTGGCCACGATGTCGGGCATCACCGAGGCATCGATGTCTAGCCGCAGCTCGCGCCAGCTCTCGGCCGGAAAGGCATCGGTCGGCAGCTTGGCGGGATCGGCCATGCCGCAGCCCACATGCAGAACGGTCTTGAGAGAGGATGTTGCGTCATCCGTGGCGAGGGTCAGGCTGTCCATGAGAAGGCTCCGGGATCAGGATCGGGGTTCACGCAGGCTTTCGCTCAACCCGTTGAGAACCGGATCGAGGAAATAGGTCAGAAGGGTGCGGTGACCGGTGGCGATGTCGGTGGTCAGTGTCATGCCCGGCATCAGCCCCTCGGGCAGCGCCGCATCGACATCGAAGGCCACACGCGCGGCATGACGTGCCGGGCCGCCGCCACTCGGCAGGCTGGAACTCGGCGCCACATCGCTCAGCCGGCCCGCGATCAGGCCATGGCGGCGCCAGGGAAAGGCATCGACCTTGATCCGCGCCGGATCGCCGGGATGCACCAGCCCCACATCGCGCGACAGGAGCCCGATCTCGGCATGCATCGCGCCGCCGGTGGGCGCGATCACCACCACCGGATCGGCCATGGTCATCAGCGAGCCCGGCCCGCCCTCGGCCACCGACAGCACCACCCCGGCCTGCGGCGCCCGCAGATCGTATAGCCGGGCACGGTCGGTCGCCTGCGACAGCTGCCGCTCGATCACCGCAAGTCGCGGGCGCAACCCGGCCAGGTCCTCGAGACGGCTCTGCCGCAGGTCGCTTTCGAAGGCGGCCAGCCGGGCGGCGGCGGTCTCGCGTTCCTGACGCAGCGACAGCAGCCGGGCCATGTTCTCGCGGCTGTCGGTCTCGGCATCGAGCCGAAGAAGCCGCGCCTGATTGACCGCCAGCCGGGTGCCGCTTTGCCGGGCCAGAAGGGTCTCGTGCATAGTTTCGATCTCGCGCGCGGTCGCGACCGCTTCGGCCAGCGCGGGCACGCCTTCCAGCGCGGCCTCGATCCCGCTGTCGATCTGGGCAAGCGCCGAGACCAGCTGATCGCGCTGGGCGGCCTCGGCGGCGGCGCGTTCGCGCTGGATCCGGGCCTGAAGGGCGAATTCCTCGCCCTCGCCCGTCAGCGGACGGTCGCCGAGTTCGGCTTCGATCCGGGCGATTTCGGCCTCGAGCGCCGCGCGTTCGGCGGCCAGCACGGCGACATCGGTCGCGGGATCGCGCGCGTCCAACCTGGCCAGGAGCTGGCCCGGTTCGACCGCATCGCCCGGATGGACCAGCAGCCGGTCGAGCACCGCCGAGCCAAGGGGCTTCAGCACCACCGGCGGGTCGTCGGTCACGATCCGGCCCTCGGCGGTAACCACGACATCGATCGGCACGAAGGCCGCGAGCGTCACCAGCGCAACCAGAAGAGCGGCAGAGCCGAACGGCCAGAGCCGCAGAAGCCAGGGCAATGGCGCGTCCCGGACCTGTACCAGCGGCGGCTGGAACGGCAGCGCGTCCCGCGCGACGGGGCTCATCGGCGGGCCCTCATGCGATATGCTCGGTCTGCTGGCGCCAGAGCGCCGCATAGGTCTCGCAGCGCGCCAGCAGCGTCTCATGCGGGGCCATGTCAAGCAGCCGGCCCTGGTCGAGCACCATGATCTGGTCGGCCCGGACCAGCGAGGACAGCCGGTGCGAGACGACGATCATGGTGCGCCCATGGGCGATGGCGGTGAGGTTGCGGTTGACCAGCGCCTCGGATTCGGGGTCGAGCGCCGAGGTCGCCTCGTCGAGGATCAGGATGCGCGGATCGGCCAGCAGGGCACGGGCAATGGCAATGCGCTGGCGCTGGCCGCCCGAGAGGTTGGCGCCGCCTTCCTCGACCATGGTGTCGAAGCCCTTGGGCAGGCGGCGGATGAACTCGTCGGCGCCCGCCATCGTCGCCGCCCGCAGCACCGCCTCGAGCGGGGCGCCGGGCACCGCGACCGCGATATTGTCGCGGACAGTCCCCCGGAACAGCAGGTTGTCCTGAAGCACGATGCCGACCTGACGGCGCAGTGCGGCCAGCGCGATGTTGCGGATATCGATGCCGTCGAACAGGATCAGGCCCTGCTGGGGCGTCTCGATCCCCTGGATCAGCCGGGTCAGCGTGGTCTTGCCCGAGCCCGAGCGCCCGACGATGCCCACCACCTGCCCCGGAGCGACCGCGAAGCTGACCCGGTCGAGCGCCGGGGTCGCTGCGCCGGGATAGGCGAAGCCGACCTCGCGCAATTCGAGCGTGCCCGACAGCATCGGCTGGGCCAGCTTGTCGTCATCCTGCCGCTCGGGCGGATGATCCATGATCTTGCGCAGCATCCTGATCGACAAGGCGGCCTCCTGCCATTCGTTGATCAGCCCCACGATCTGCACCAGCGGCCCCGAGACCCGGCCCGACAGCAGCAGGATCGCAACCAGCGTCCCGACCGTGAGCGCGCCCTGAAGCGCAAGCCCGACCCCGACCGCGACCACGGTGACCTGCATCATCCGTTCGAGAAGCCCGGTCAGCGTGCCGGTCAGCGCCGAGACCCGGCCCAGATCCCATTGCCTGAGCACCGACTGGGCCAGGCTGTCCTCCCAGAGCCGCTGGCGTGCGGGTTCGACCGCAAGCGACTTGACCGCGCGCATGTTGTGCAGCGTCTCGACCAGAAGCGCCTGACGCTCGGCCTCGACCCCGTAAAGCGCGTTCAGCCGCGACTGGAGGATCGGCAGCATCAGCCCGATGCAGCCCGCGATGACGACGGCGTAAAGCGTGATGATCAGCGTCAGCGTGCCAGACAGAAGCGCCAGCGTGGTCAACAGAAGCGGCAAAAGCGCGGCGTCGAGCAGGGTCTGCAAAAGCCGCCCGGTCAGGAAGTGGCGGATCTTGTCGGTCTGCTGGATGTTGCGGGTCAGAACGCCCGCGGGCGTGGTCTCGAACACGGTCATCGGCAGGCGCAGCAGATGGGCCACGCTTTGCGACCCGATATCGGCATCGATCCGGCCGCCCGCGATCTGGCTGAGGCGCTGGCGGATATAGCCGAACCCCGCATCGAACAGCACCAGGACGACATAGACCGCGGTCACCGACATCAGCGTGTACCAGGCCTGATGCGCGATCACCCGGTCGATCATCACCTGCAGCAGCAATGGCAGCGAGAAGGCGATCAGGTTGCCGGTGACGACCGCCACCGCGACCCCCGCGAAAAGTCCGCGTTCGCGCCGGAGCGCGGGCAGGAACCAGCGCAGCCCGAAGGCCCGGCTCTCGGCGGCGGCGGCATCGGGGCGCCCGATCAGGATCAGCCGTCCGGTCCAGCGCCGGGCGAATTCCTCCCAGGGCATGTTCCGCACGCCCTCGGCCTCGTGTCGCGGGTCGAGGATCGCGGCGTTGCGAAGCTTTTCGACCAGCCCGGCATGGACCAGCACGATCCAGCGGCCCTGTTCGACCTCGGCCAGCACCGGCAGCCCCTGCCCCAGCCGCGAGGCCAGCCGCCATCCGGCCCGCTCGATCAGCCGGCAGCGCAGCCCCTTGGCCGCGAACAGATCCATCAGCCCGGGAGCGAGATCGCCGCCCCCGAGATCGGGCAGTTCGTCGGGGCTGAGGACGATGCCGTTATGTGCGGCGATCAGGAAGGCGCCGCGCAGGGTCGACAGCTGCGGCGTATCGAGCGCGAGCGTTTCGGAAAGCTGGGAATCCTGGGCCGACATGGGCCCTGTTTACGTGAGGGCACCTTAACGCGCGGTTGTCGACGCTGCGGCGCCGACAGGGTCTCGTGGCAGGAGCGCGCCCTGCCACGAGAGGCCGAGGATCACTCGGCCTGTTTGCGCCAATAGGCACGGGACACCGCGAAGACGGTACCGCTGAGCGCGATCAGCGCGATCAGGTTGGGGATCGCCATCAGCGCGTTCATGATGTCGGCCACGATCCAGATCACGCCCAGATTGGCAACGGCCCCGATGAGGATGCCCGCCACCCAAAGCAGCCGGAACGGCAGGATCACCTTGGGCCCGAACAGGTATTCGGCCGCGCGTTCACCGTAATAGCTCCAGCCCAGAATCGTGGTGAAGGCGAAGACGATCAGCCCGAAGCTGACGATCAGATCGCCACCCGGCAGGCCGGTATTGAAGGCCAGCGCCGAAAGCGCGGCCCCGGTTTCGCCACTGCTCCAGACCCCGGTGGTGATGATCACCAGCGCGGTCATCGAGCAGACCAGGATGGTGTCGATGAAGGTGCCCAGCATCGCCACGTTGCCCTGGCGCACCGGATCGTCGGTCAGCGCCGCGGCATGCGCGATCGGCGCCGAGCCCAGACCGGCCTCGTTCGAGAAGATGCCGCGCGCCACACCGAAGCGGATCGCCGCCATCACCGCCGCGCCCGCGAAACCGCCGGTCGCCGCAGCCCCGTTGAAGGCGCTGTCGAAGATCAGCGCGATGGCGCCGGGGACCTGCTGGAAGTTGAGCGCAAGGATCGTCAGCGCACCGATGATGTAAAGCACCGCCATCAGCGGGACCAGCCATTCGGCAACGGCGCCGATCCGCTTGACCCCGCCCACGATCACGACAAAGGTCAGCGCGGCCAGCGCGATCCCGGTCCACAGATGGGGCACCCCGAAGGTGGTCTCGACCGCATCGGCCACCGAGTTGGCCTGCACCGTGTTGCCGATCCCGAAGGCGGCGATGGTGGCGAAGAAGGCGAACATCCAGGCCAGCCAGGCAAAGCGCGGGCCGAGCCCGTTCTTGATGTAATACATCGGCCCGCCGACATAACGGCCCTTGGCGTCGACCTCGCGGTAATGCACCGCCAGCACGGCCTCGGCATATTTGGTGGCCATGCCGACCAGGGCGGTCAGCCACATCCAGAACACCGCGCCGGGACCGCCAAGGAAGATCGCCGTGGCGACGCCCGCGATGTTGCCGGTGCCGATGGTCGCCGACAGCGCCGTGGTCAGCGCCTGGAACGGCGTGATCTCGCCCTCATGGCCCTCGCCCTTCTTGCGGCCCTCCAGCATCATCCGGATGCCGTAGCCCAGCTTGCGCTGCGGCAGGAAACGCAACCCGATGCAGAGGTAAAGCCCGGTGCCCAGAAGCAGCACCAGAACCGGTGCCCCCCAGACGAACGAACTTACCGCGTTGAGAAAATCTGTCATATGCTTCTTTCCCTGTTAGTTTTTCGATTGCCGGCCTGCCCGCTTCGGCAGGCAAGGTGTATGAGGCCATCGGTCGCACAACCGGATCCCGAACGCAGCGTCTGACGCAGCGTCAGACGCCTCGCAAGCCCCGCCGCTGCCCGCATCGCGGGGACCGCCTCCGAGCCCCGGCAGACAGTTCGCGGCAGGACGCGCGCGCAGGCGGGCGCGCGTACGGGCACGGCCCGGCAGGCGGCCGACGGAACCGGTCGCGCCCGGGCATTGCAGATCTGAAGGAGGGGAATGACCGCGACCGCGCCCCGGACCGGGGCGCGGAAACCGAGGGGGGTGGGGCGCGCGGTCGGCGCCCTGCCCCCGGAGCATCGGCTCAGGCCAGCTCGGCCGCGGCGCGGGCCGTCCAGTCGTGCCCGGCCTTGCCGTGGTAGAAGCCGTTGACGAAGGGCGCCTCGATGCCGAGTTCGCGCAGCTTCGCCTCGCCTTCCTCGACCCCGATCCGCTCGGCCAGAACGTCGTCGAACAGCCGCGTGACCGCGATCATGTCGCAGGAATGCGGCATCACCCGGAAATGGGTCACGCCCAGCGCCTTCATGTCGGCGATATCGGGCAGGAGATCGAGATAGCCGTAGCTCAGCGTCTGGATCCCGTTGACCACCAGGAACGGCTTCTCGTCCATGGTGTTCAGGATCATGCCGTCGCAATCCTCGCCGCAGACGAACTGGCAGTTGTCCTTGGTCCGGGCATGCGCGCGGGCATGGTAGCAGCGCGCCGACAGCGCCAGCGACGCGCGGCCGAAAACCTGCACCTCGACCCCGACGCCCAGTTCGCCCGCCTTCTTGCCCAGCTCGGCAACCGCCTTGCGCGGCAGCTCGGGCAGAAGCGCGAAATGGTTGGCGCCCTGCTCGTGCAGATAGGCCATCGTGTCTTCGTTATAGACGTTCAGCAGCGCGCCGATCCGGTGCGGCTTGTTCTTGAGGTAAAGCAGCGCCGCGGTGTTGTTGACCTCGAGATCGCGGCCCTCCTGCTCGGCCCATTGCCGCAGCAGGTTGCGTTCGCGCTTGATGACCACTTCCGAGAAGGAGGAGAACACCACCTTCTTGCCCGCGCGTTCCAGCCGCTCGGCGACCTTGTCCATGTGGTGGTCGTCGAAGAAGGGCGTCCGCTTGGAACAGATCACCTCGCCCAGATAGACGGTCGAGACCGGGCTTTCATCGGCGATCCGGTTGTAGAAATCGAGTTTCATCTCGGCGGGCCAGTGGAACAGGTTCGGACCCAGCGTCAGTTCGGCAGCCATCGGGCTTACCTCCATTTCTTGGTCTTGAGCGCACCCTCGGTGTGTTTCTGACCCTCGGTCAGCGCCACCAGGTCGGCCAGCTTGGGTTCCTGCCCCGCCATGATCGAGTCGACGGCCTCGCGGAAGGCGGCGACCACTTTCTTGACATAGGCACGGGACCGCTGACGGCCCTCGATCTTGAAGGCATGCACGCCGGCATTGATCAGATCGGGCAGCATGGTCGAGGCGTTCAGGCTGACCGGCTCCTCGAAGGCATAATAGCCGTCATCGCGGGCGTCGCATTTGTAGCGGCCCTTGCAGATCGTCGGATAGCCCGCGGTCTCGTCCGGCTTGAACCGGTCGATCATGTAATCGCCGAGGATCGTCGACATGCTGCCATCCTCGGCGCGTTCGTATTTCACGCAGGAGGCGGGCGAGCAGGCCCCGTCCATGTTGGTCGACTGGCCGGTGACGTAATTGGTCAGCGAGCAGCGGCCCTCGACCATCAGACCGTGGTTGCCGAAGATGAAGGTCTCGACCTCGCAGGGGATCTCTTGGACCAGGCCCTTGATCTCGGACACGGTCATGATCCTGGGCAGCACGATCCGCTTCACCCCGAATTCCTGCACATAATACCGGATCGCCTCGGGGGACGAGGCCGCGGCCTGCACCGACAGGTGGATGCGCATCTGCGGATGGGTCTTCTGGATATAGGCCGCGACCGCGATATCGGCGACGATGCAGGCATCCGCCCCCAGCTTGGCCGACAGGTCGGCCGCGTCCTTCCACAGCTGCACATTGCCCGCGGGCGGGAAGGTGTTCAGCGTGATCAGCACCTTGGTGCCGCCGTCATGGGCGTATTTGATGGATTTCTCCATCTCTTCGGGGGTGAAGTTCAGCCCCACGAAGTTCCGCGCATTGGTGGCGTTCTGATAGCCGCAATAGACCGCATCGGCCCCGGCATCGACAGCCGAGCGCAAGGCGGCGGGGGTACCCGCCGGGCAGATCAGTTCGGGTTTGATCATGAGTGCGACCCTTTCCGTTTCTGGGCGTTCTCTGCCGCCCGGCGCAGCATGTTCAGCGCCCCGCGGCCCGGCGCGCCGAACATGTCGGCCACGCTTTCGGCAATCGGCTCTTCCACGTCATCGAGCGCGTTCCTGAGGCAGACCACCGCCTCGGTATCGCCGGTCACGATCAGATCGCGCGAGAAGAACAGCGCGTCGCCATCCTGTTCGGTATCCATCAGCGTCAGCAGATCGAGGAACTTGCCCGAGATCCGCGCGCAATGGGGCGGCAGGGCCCGGCGCCGGTTGAGCGCCTTGAAATCGAGCGCCTCGGGATCGGGCCGCAGATACAGCATGAACGGCATGTCGACCGGGTCGACCAGGAAATAGGCGTGCCGGTGATGGCCCAGCCGGTCGAACATGTCGGGATTGTCGGCAGCGATCTTGGTGACGATGCGCTTGAGGACCGGCTGCAGAAGGAACAGCGGCAGCGGCGGCAGGAAGGGAAACCCTCCGGAGCCGCCGGGCAGGCGTGGAGTTTGGGGTGCGGTTGTCATGGCTGGTCGATACCCGGATGTGGGACAATCCGGATTGACTTAGGTCAAACCTGTCGCACTGTCCGGGGCACGAATTGTCACAGCGGTCATCAGGAGCGGCGGGAACAACGGAAAATCCCCATCGGCCGGTGGAAACGGCCCGACTTCACAAGGCCGTGAAAAGGGTCAGTCGGGCAGGTTGAAAAGCGGGCGGCATACCTGCTGGGCGTGGATCCGCGCCCAGTTCGAGCCGACCTTGCTGACGCCAAGCACGATCTGGTCGGGCAGAGCGCGGGCCTGGGCCAGCAGCTCGGCATCGGGCCGGACCGTGAAGATCGCGCTCTTGCGGCCGGGATGGCTGGCGCTGGGGCCGCGCGGATGCACCAGGTAGATCCGGTCGGACGGGCGGGCATCGGTCTGGCTTTCGGCATATTCGCCCGCCGCGCACCACAGTTGCGCACCGGCATCGCCCGGCCGCGTCAGCACCTCGAATTCGCCCGGATTGCCGGTCGGCTGGACCCGGTTGCCGCGGTCGGTCAGGATCGGATGCGGCCTGGTATCGACCGGAACGCAGGCAGCGAGGGCGGCGGTTGCAGCAAGGGCGGCAAGGCAAATCGAAAGGCGCATGGGTCTCGGTCTCCGTCCGGGCCGCGGGACAGGAAGGCGCCCGGTTCCGCTCTGGATAGAACGCCGTCCACCGCGCGGCAAGGGCCCTGACGGACACGGCGCGCCTGTCGGCGCCGCACTGCCGGACGGCAGGCGGGAGGCAAGCGGGCGGGCGCTCAGCCGCCCCGGCGCAGCGCCGCCCCGAAGGCCCGCCAGACGGTTTCGTCCCAATAGCGCGCCGCAGCCCCCGAGGTCGACGGCAACACCCAGACCGGCAGCCCCCGGAACGCCTGCGCGCCATAGTCGACCCGCTTGCGCCCCAGGAATATCTGCGCCGCGCGCTTGCCGTTGAAGGCAAGGCTGCGCGGCCGCCAGGTCTCGACGAAGCGGGCCAGCCGGTCGGGGTCATGCGCCGCAGCCGGAACCGCCGCATCCACGCCCCAGGCGCCCTTGGCCAGATCGGTCAGGCCGATCCCCTGCGCCAGCAGCCGTGCCTCGTCGCCGACGGCCAGCGGTTCCGGCACCAGCCCGGCCCGGTGGAGGACCGGCCAGAACCGGTTGCCATGCCCGGCATAGTAAAGGCCCAGCTCGGCCGAGCGGGGCCCTGCGGCCATGCCGCAAAAGACGCTGCGCAGATCGGGCGCGACATAGTCGGGAAGGATGTCTTCCGATCCCATAGCCGCGCCCGCCCGGGGGCTTTCGTTACTGGTCGAGGAAGCTGCGCAATTTGCGCGAGCGGCTGGGATGCTTGAGCTTTCTCAGGGCCTTGGCCTCGATCTGGCGGATCCG
Source organism: Rhodovulum sulfidophilum DSM 1374 (assembly GCF_001633165.1). Taxonomy (NCBI): domain Bacteria; kingdom Pseudomonadati; phylum Pseudomonadota; class Alphaproteobacteria; order Rhodobacterales; family Paracoccaceae; genus Rhodovulum; species Rhodovulum sulfidophilum. Next base: position 3,685,420 of record NZ_CP015418.1, read on the forward strand.
TTCGCGGGTCACGCTGAACTGCTGGCCGACCTCTTCCAGCGTGTGGTCGGTATTCATGCCGATGCCGAAGCGCATCCTGAGAACCCGCTCCTCGCGCGGGGTCAGCGAGGCCAGCACCCGGGTCGTGGTCTCCTTCAGGTTCTCCTGGATCGCCGAATCGAGCGGCAGGACCGCGTTCTTGTCCTCGATGAAATCGCCAAGCTGGCTGTCTTCCTCGTCGCCGATGGGCGTCTCGAGAGAGATCGGCTCCTTGGCGATCTTCATCACCTTGCGGACCTTTTCCAGCGGCATCTGCAGCTTCTCGGCCAGCTCTTCCGGCGTCGGCTCGCGGCCGATCTCGTGCAGCATCTGGCGCCCGGTCCGGACCAGCTTGTTGATCGTCTCGATCATGTGGACCGGAATGCGGATGGTCCGGGCCTGGTCCGCGATCGAGCGGGTGATCGCCTGCCGGATCCACCAGGTGGCATAGGTCGAGAACTTGTAGCCGCGGCGGTACTCGAACTTGTCGACCGCCTTCATCAGGCCGATATTGCCTTCCTGGATCAGGTCGAGGAACTGCAGCCCGCGGTTGGTGTATTTCTTGGCGATCGAGATCACCAGACGCAGGTTGGCCTCGACCATTTCCTTCTTGGCCTGGCGGGCTTCCTTCTCGCCCTTCTGCACCTGGTTCACGATGCGGCGGAATTCCTGGATGTCGACGCCGACATACTGACCGACCTGGGCCATGTCCGCACGCAGCTCGGCCACCTTGGCGCCCGAGCGCTCGGTGAAGGCCGACCAGCCGCGCCCGCCCTTGCGGGCCATCTGCTCCATCCAGTTCGGGTCGAGTTCGTGGCCGCGATATTCCTCGATGAACTCGCGCCGGTTGATGCGGGCCTGGTCGGCCAGCTTCACCAGGGCACTGTCGATCGACATGATCTTGCGGTTGATCCCGTAAAGCTGGTCGATCAGCGCCTCGATCCGGTTGTTGTGCAGATGCAGCTCGTTGACCAGCAGCACGATCTCGGTCCGCAGCTTCTGGTATTCGGCCTCGTCGCGGTCGGAAAAGCGGCTGGTCTTGCTCAGCGTGGCCTGAATCCGCTTGTCCTGGATCTCGGACAGCTTGGAATAGTCCCCGGCGATCTGGTCGAGGGTTTCCAGCACGCGCGGTTTCAGCGCCGCCTCCATGGCGGCGAGGCTCATATTGGCCTGTTCTTCCTCGTCATCCTCGTCGTCGCGGCGGATCGGATTGCCGTCGGCGTCGAGTTCGGGGCTGTCATCCTCCTTGCGGGCGGTGGTGTTCGAGGTCTCGACCTCGATCCCGTCGACGACCGGCTCGTCGCCCTCATCCTCCTCGAGCGCGCGCCCGAAGGTGGCATCGAGGTCGATCACGTCGCGCAACAGGATGTCTTCGTTCAGAAGCTCGTCGCGCCAGATGGTGATCGCCTGGAAGGTCAGCGGGCTTTCGCAGAGCCCGGCGATCATCGTGTTGCGCCCGGCCTCGATCCGCTTGGCGATGGCGATCTCGCCCTCGCGCGACAAAAGCTCGACCGAGCCCATCTCGCGCAGATACATCCGCACCGGGTCGTCGGTCCGGTCGAGCGTCTCGGACGTGGTGCTGGAAACCGCCACCTCGCGCGATGTCGAGGTCGTGGTGACCACCTCGGTCGATTTCTCTTCGCCTTCCTCGGCGCTCTCCTCGGCCTCGATGATGTTGATGCCCATCTCGGAGAGCATCGACATCACGTCCTCGATCTGTTCGGAGGACACCTGCTCGGGCGGCAGCACCTGATTGAGCTGGTCATAGGTGATGTAGCCGCGCTCCTTGGCCTCGGCGATCATCTTCTTGACCGCTGCCTGGCTCATATCGAGCGCGAGGTCCGCGTCCTGCTCGTCAGTCTTGCTGTCGTCCGTGTCCTTGGCGGCCATGAAGGTCTCCTTGCAGGATGGCTGATTCGTCCACCGGGTCAAACCGACTCAATAGCTCGAATCAGCGGAAAGAACACCTATGTACCCCTGATTCGTTGATCAAATCTCAACTTTCTGGCGCATTGCGGCGTTACGTTCTGCCCTTGCCATAATTGATTCGGCCCAAGAGGTCGGCAAAGGCATCGCGTTCGTCCCGGTCCACATGCGCCCCGTTCGGGGCAAGTTCGAAATCGGCACCGTCCTCTTCCTGGGACGGGCCGGCGCCATATCGCGCCCTTGCGGCCTGGCTCAGGCGCCAGGTCACCCCCTCGTCGGCAAGCCCCTCGAGATCGCGCATGCCTTCCTCGATATCGCGTTCCGCGCCGCGCAGGCGCATCAGGCGGTCGACTTCATGCGCGATGCACAGGGCGGCCTTTTCGTGATCCGCCGGATCATGAACCGGCGGCGCTATGCGCACATGGCTGAGCGAGAACAGCTTTTCAAGGGGCGCGGGACCGACACGGTCCTCAAGCGCGTCCCGAAAGGACGTTCCCTCCTCGGGCGGCGGCAGCACGAGCAGCGCCTGCTGCAACGCGGCATGGTCGGGCGTGGCGCAGACCAGCGCCTCAAGCTCGCCCGCGAACCGCGCGATCAGCGCCGGATGGACGATGAGCGTGGCCAGGATGACCGCCTCGCGCAGCTCTTCCTCGAAACGCGGCATCGCCTGCACCAGTTCCGAGCTTTTCGTGCTGGAGACCGGACGTCGCCGCGGCTCGCGCGTCCAGCCGCCCTTCCGGCCGGACCCGCCACCGCCGCCGCGGGCCGGACGGAACAACTCCCAGCGCAGGCGCTTGAGGTCTTCGTCATAGTGATGCCGCAATGTCGGGTCGCGGATCTTCTCGACCGCGGCGGCCAGATCGCGCTCCAGCGCGGCGCGGCGTTCGGGACTGTCGAAGACCCGGTCCTCGATCGCGCGCTCCCACAGGATCGCGACCATCGGCCGGGCCTCGTCGAGGATCTTGCGCATCGCGCCCGCGCCGCCCGCGCGGATCACCTCGTCGGGGTCCTGACCGGGTGGCATGATCGCGAAACGCAGCGCCTGCCCGGCCTCGAGCAGCGGCAGCGCCAGATCCATCACCCGCCGCGCCGCGCCGATCCCGGCCCGGTCGCCATCCAGCGCGATCACCGGCTCGGGATGGATCCGCCACAACAGCCGCAGCTGATGCTCGGTGACGGCAGTCCCCAGGGGCGCCACCGCCGCGCCGAATCCTGCCTCGGACAGCGCGATCACGTCCATGTAGCCCTCGGCCACGATCAGCGGCTGGCCCTTGCCCGCCGTCTCGCGCGCCCGGGCCAGATTGAACAGCGTGTGCCCCTTGTCGAAAATCTCGGTCTGGGGCGAGTTCAGGTATTTCGCATTGTCGTTCGGGTCCATCGCCCGGCCGCCGAAGGCGATGACCCGGCCGCGCCCGTCGCGGATCGGGAACAGGATCCGGTTGCGGAAGACGTCATAGGGCTTGCGCCCCTTGTCGGAAGCGCGCGCCAGCCCCGCCGCCAGAATCAGGTCGGGATCGAGCCCGCATCCGGTCAGATGATCCCAGAGCCCCTGCCAGCCGGGCGGCGCAAAGCCGATGTCCCAGCGCGCCTGAGCCTCGGGCGACAGCCCGCGCCGCGCCAGATAGGCCCGCGCCTCGGCCGCCGCGCCGGTCTGCAGCTGCATCCGGTAATGGCGCTGCGCCACCTCCATGACCTCGAGCAGACGGGTCTGGCGATCGACCCGAACCTTGTCGGCGGGATCGCGCACCGGCATCGGCATCCCGGCCTCGCGGGCCAGGATCTCCACCGCCTCCATGAAGCCGACATTCTCGGTGTCCTGCACGAACTTGATGGCATCGCCCTTCGCGTGGCAGCCGAAGCAGTAGTAAAAGCCCTGCCGGTCGTCGACATGGAAGCTGGCGGTCTTTTCCTGGTGAAACGGACAGGGCGCCCAGAGATCGCCCTTGCCCTGATTCGACTTGCGCGGATCCCACATGACCTTGCGCCCCACCACCTGGGCGATGGAGGTCCGTGTCCGCAACTCGTCGAGGAAACCGGGAGGCAAGCTCATGCCGAACAATATCGGTCGCGCGGGGCGGCTGTCCATATCGTCCGGTCCGGCATCTTTCGGCCCTGCCCCCCTGCCCCGCCCCGCAGCCCCGAACGCGACCGCGCGCTGGCGGCGTTCCGCCTGCGCGCCGCCGTCAGCCTGCAGTGCCGCAACGGCAGGCGGCGCCCGATCCCGTGCCCGTTCTCCCTCATGGCCGGCTCAGGACCGCTCGCCACGGGTCTGCAGCAGCGCGGTCAGGATTTCGGCCATCGCCTTGGCCTCGCCCGCCGAGGTCACGCCGCCGACGCCGACCCGGCGCCCGAGCCGCCACCAGACGCCGGGCGCCCAGGCCCGGGGCAGCGGCTCGGTCAGGCTCAGCGAGAACCCGTTCGAGGGCTTGAAGGCCAGCATGCCGCGATCGAGCCCGGAAATGCGGTCGATCCGGGCGATTTCACGCCCGGCATCGTCGAACAGCCCGGCCGGGGTCAGGATCAGGCGCCGCGCGGTCGCGCGCCGCATCAGCTCGGCCAGCGTCAGCGCGCCCGCCCCCAGCGCCAGCAGCAAGACCCGGTAGCCGATCCCCTCGGGCGGGCGCATCACCCCGATCTGGATCAGAAGGCCCGCCAGCATAACCAGCACGGCCAGCCCGATGACCCGGCGGATCTGCGAAACCTTGAGCGTGGCGAGTTCGTCCGGCATGCCTGCGTCCATTTCCTGTCCCCGTCCCTGTCCCGTCGCATCGCTGTCCCGTCGCATCGCTGTCCCGTCGCATCGCTGTCCCGGTCGCTGTCGCAGTCGCTGTGCCGATGCGCGGGCCGCCTGCGCTTCCGAACCGCCGCCCGGAACTGCCTCGGGGTCCGGCGGAAGGCCGCGCAGGATGCCGACATGTTGGGCAGCGGACGCGCCGTCAAGGCTTGCCGGGCCAGACGCGGCGAAAAAGCACCTTGTCCGAAGCGACGAAGTCGCCATCTTTGTAGAGAAGCCAATTCATTTTGGTGGACAGGATCAACACAGGTGGATCATGACTGACAAATCTTCGGAAAAGCCCGCGCAACTCCTGGACGACCCGACTCCGTTCTCGAATCGGATGAACTGGCCGCTCCTGAGTTCGTCCAACTCGAAAACAGAGCTGAAGACCGACGACCCGACGCCGCTTTCCAGCCAGCTCCGGTGGCCGCTGCTGTCGGGCCGCAAGTCGCAGGTCGAACTGACCACCGGCTCGACCCCGATCTCCGACATGATGAAATGGCCGCTGCTCAGCAGCAAGTCGACCATGTTCGACACCGAGCTTCCCTCGGCCAAGGGCGGCAACAGCAAATCCACCGGCGACAGCCCGGTCAGCAAGTTCATCCGCGGCATCGTGACCGGCGAACCACAGAAGTAAGCGGACCGTCACAGGCCGTTTTTGGCGCGGAACCCGCCGGGAGGAGACCCCCGGCGGGTTTCGTGCGTTCCGGGCCTGTGCGTCGGTCATGCCCTCAGGCCGAGACCGCCTTTTTCACCATGTTCCAGTAAAGATCCTCGACCTCGGCGCGGCTCAGCCGCCCCTCGTCGCGATACCAGGTCGTGACGCCGGTCAGCATGGCGATCACCGCAAAGGCGGCATGCTTGCTGTCGGCCACATCGAAGGCGCCCTGCGCACCGCCCTCGCGCAGGATATCCTCCAGCACGGTCTCATAGCGCCGCCTCAGCGCCTCGATGGTACGGAAATTCCCGGGCTCGAGATTGCGCAGCTCCATATAGGCGATGAAGACCGCATCGGGCCGGTCGAGATGGAAGCGGATGTGAAAGCGGGTGAAGGCCTCCAGCGCGTCGCGGGGGCCACGCCCCTTGGGCAGAGCCTCCCAGGTGGCAAGCAACTCGTCGAGATGGCTTTTCATCAGCTCGAACAGGAGCCCCTGCTTGTCGGGAATGTAGTTGTAAAGCGCGCCTGCCTGCACCCCCACCTCGGCCGCGATCCGGCGCATCGAGACCGCGGCATAGCCGTGCCGCGCGAACAGCGCCTGCGCCGCCGCCCGAAGCCGCGGGCCGGTAATCTCGGAATGCGAACCGGAGGTACGTGCCATCGCGCCAGAATATCTGAACATGCGTTCAGTTCAATCCCCGCGCCAGATACCGCCCCTTTTGTCCTGCCGCGCCGTCTTGCCGTTGCCCGGCCGCGGCGTTTATGCTGCGCGGGGTCAACGGAGGAACCGATGGCACGCCTGCCCCTTTGCCTTGCCGCAGCGGTTCTTCCGATGCTGGCCGCCTGCGCCGAATTTCCCGAAATCGACGCCGCCGAGCGGGCGGCGGCGGGGCCGACGCTTGCGCCCGAAATCGCGCCGATCGACCCGCTTCTGGCCCGCGCCCACAGCCTGCGCGACAGCTCCGCGTCGCCCGACAGCCTGGAAAGCCGGGCCGCCCGGCTCCGCGCCCGCGCGGCGCGGTTGCGCGCCCGCGATATCTGACCCCTACCCCGTTCAAATCGCTGCCCACGGCCGCCGTCGCGGCGTGAAACCCCGTGGCGCGGCGAGGCAGCCGCGTTGCAAGCCCCGCGCCTTCGCGCTAACAACCCGCGAACCAAGATCCAGTGACCCGGGAGCTGCCACATGACCACCCCCTTGCGCCTCGGCATTGCCGGGCTCGGCACCGTCGGCGCCGGCGTCGTCAAGATCGTCCAGTCGCATGCCGGTCTTCTGGCCCGGCGCGGCGGGCGGCCCCTGGTGATCTCGGCCGTCTCCGCGCGCAGCCGCGGCAAGGATCGCGGCGTCGACCTGTCGGACTATGCCTGGGAAGACGATCCGGTGGCGCTGGCCCGGCGCGACGATGTCGATGTCCTGGTCGAACTGATGGGCGGCTCGGACGGCCCCGCCAAGGCCGCGACCGAGGCCGCGCTGGCCACGGGCAAGGACGTGGTGACGGCAAACAAGGCGATGCTGGCGATCCATGGCCAGGCGCTGGCCGAAACCGCCGAGGCGGCAGGCCGGGTGATCCGCTTCGAGGCCGCGGTCGCGGGCGGCATCCCGGTCGTGAAGGCCCTGACCGAGGGGCTTGCGGGCAACCGGATCGACCGGATCATGGGCGTGATGAACGGCACCTGCAACTACATCCTGACCCGGATGGAGCGCGAGGGCCTGCCCTATGAAACGGTGTTCGAGGAGGCCCAGGCCCTGGGCTATCTCGAGGCCGATCCGACGCTCGATGTCGGCGGCATCGACGCCGGGCACAAGCTGGCGCTGCTGACCGCCATCGGCTTCGGCGCCCGGGTCGATTTCGACGCTGTCGAGCTGGAGGGGATCGAGCGGATCTCGATCGTCGACATCCGCTATGCCGCCGATATGGGCTTCCGGATCAAGCTTCTGGGGGTGGCGCAGACCACCGGGCGCGGGCTCGAGCAGCGAATGTCGCCCTGCCTGGTGCCCGCCAACTCGCCGCTGGGCCAGCTTGAAGGCGCGACCAACATGGTGGTGCTCGAAGGCGACGCGGTGGGCCAGATCGTGCTGCGCGGCGCGGGCGCGGGCGAGGGCCCGACCGCCAGCGCGGTGATGTCCGACATCCTCGACATCGCACGCGGCTTCCGGGTGCCGACCTTCGGCCAGCCCGCAGCGGGGCTCGAAACCGCGCGCCCGGCCCGGGCCACGGTCGCGGCGCCCTACTATCTGAGGATCGAGCTGCAGGACAAGCCCGGCGCCATGGCCAAGGTGGCGGCGGTGCTGGGCGAGGCCGGGGTCTCGATCGACCGCATGCGCCAGACCCGGCACAGCGAGACCACCGCGCCGGTGCTGTTCGTGACCCACAAGACCACCAGCGATGCGCTGGATCAGGCGCTGAAAGGCTTCGCGGCGACCGGCGTGGTGGTGGGCGAGCCGGTCTCGATCCGGATCGAGGACGTCTGAGCACCGGCGCTGAAGCCTCCAACAGAAGGCCAATCGACCCGCCCCATGCCGGACCTGTCTTGGTCGAGCCGGGGAGGGTCACGAATTGTTTCCAGACGCGCAGAAATGATGCCGCGACAGCGCTGATTTACCTTAGGTTAACCTTAACAGGGCATTAAGGCTGGGCTTCTCGTCGAACGGGACCCCCATGCCGCAGGTCATTTCCCTCGCATCGGCACGCAGCCGTCGCGCCAGTGTCTCCGAATCTGCCGCGCCCCGCCGCCCGAGCGATCTGCGGCTGGGAGAATTGCTGCTGGCCTCGGGGGCGCTCTCGCCCGAGACCCTGAGCCGAGCGCTGGCCGAACGGGCGAGAATGGAAATCCGCCTGGCCGATCTGCTGATCGCCGAAGGGCTGGTTCCCCCCGATGAGATCGACGCCACGCTTTGCCGGCTGCACGATACCGGCCGCGCCGATTTCGACTCGTATTCTCCCGATCCCCGGCTGATCGACCTGCTCGGTCCGGCCCGCTGCCTGCGCGACGGCCTGCTGCCCTGGCGCCGGGTCGGGGGCGCCACGCTGATCGCTTCGTCGCGGCCCGAACGATTCGAGGAGCTGCGGGCCGACCTCCCGGCCGGGCTGCAGCCCGCGGTAATGGTGATCTGCCGCGAGACCGAATTGCAGGAGGCGCTGGCCGCCTGCCGCGCCCCGGCATTGGCGCGCGCCGCCGAAACCCGGGTCAATGACTGGGACAGCTGCCGGTTCTGGTATCATGCCGGCCCGCGCGCCGCGGTGGTGCTGGGGCTCTCGGCCCTAGGCCTGGCCACCCTGGCGGCGCCGCTGGCGGTCCTCATGCTGCTGACGCTCTGGACCATGCTCTGGATGGCGCTGGGATCGGGCCTCAAGCTCGCGGCCGCCGTGGCACAGATCCGGGCGCTGCACCGCGCCCGGCGCAAACCGCCCGACCCGCCGCCCACCATCGCCCGCCTGCCCGCGGTCTCGATCCTGGTGCCGCTGCACCGCGAGACCGAACTGGCACCGCGGCTGATCGCCCGGCTCGCCCGGCTCGACTATCCGCGCGCGCTGCTCGATATCTGCCTCGTGACCGAGGCAGACGATCTGGATACCCGCGCCATGCTCGAGGCGGTCCGGCTGCCGCCCTGGATGCGCGCCCTCACCGTGCCCGCGGGCCAGATCAAGACCAAGCCCCGGGCCCTGAACTATGCGCTGGAATTCTGCCGCGGATCGATCATCGGGATCTACGATGCCGAGGATGCCCCCGCCCCCGACCAGCTCCGCCGCATGGTCGCGCATTTCCACAGCTGCGCCCCCGAGGTCGCCTGCCTGCAGGGCGTGCTCGACTTCTACAATGCCCGCGCCAACTGGCTTGCCCGCTGCTTTGCCGCCGAATATGCGGCCTGGTTCCGCGTGGTCCTGCCCGGGCTCGCGCGGATCGGGCTGCCGGTGCCACTGGGCGGTACGACGCTGTTCTTCCGGCGCCCCGCGCTCGAGGCGCTCGGGGGCTGGGACGCGCATAACGTGACCGAGGATGCCGATCTCGGCATCCGCCTCGCGCGCCACGGCTACCGCACCGAATTCCTCGACAGCGTCACCGAGGAAGAGGCCAATTGCAGCGCCTGGCCCTGGGTGCGGCAGCGGTCGCGCTGGCTCAAGGGCTATGCCATGACCTGGACCACCCACAGCCGCCGCCCGGGCCTGCTCCTGCGCCAGCTCGGACCCTGGGCCACCCTTGGCATGCAGGTGCTGTTTCTCGGCAGCCTCACCCAGTTCGTCTTCGCCCCGCTCCTGTGGTCGTTCTGGCTGCTGCCGCTGGGCCTGCCGCATCCGCTGGCCGCGAGCCTCGGCCCCGCCGGTCTGTGGCTGGTGTTCAAGCTGTTTCTGGCCTGCGAGGCGATCAATCTGGCCGTGGGCGCGGTCGGGCTCTGGCGCGCCGGAAAGCCGGGCCTGATTGCGCTGCTGCCAAGCCTGCATGTCTACTTCCCGCTGGCCTCGCTCGGCTCCTACAAGGCGCTCTGGGAAATGGCTACGCGGCCGTTCTACTGGGACAAGACCCGGCACGGGCTGGGCGAGCGGGACGCGCCGCCCCGGACAACCGAAAACCGGACCGCCGGAAAACCGCCATCGGGAAGCCCGGCAGGCAAAGGCGCCGCCGAGGCCCGCAATGCCGGGCCGGATGCTCAGCCCTCGGCCAGCATCGCGTCGGCGTCGTGACGCAACCGGGTCTCGAAGGCAATCGAGATATGGCGCTTCAGCGCGTCATAGGCGGCATCGCCGTCACCGGCCTCGATCGCGCAGACAAGCGCGTCATGTTCCGACAACGCATCGCGGCCGCGCCCGTCGACCGCCAGCGAGGTGGTGGCCATCAGCGCCATGGTGCGGTGCACAAGATCGAGCTGCTGCACCAGATAGCGGTTATGCGAGGCCAGGTGGATCTGCTTGTGGAACCGGCGGTTGGCCCGCGCCAGCGCCGCCGGATCGTTCAGAAGCTTGAAATCGTCCTCGACCATGCTGCGCAGCACCCGGATCTCCTCGGCGGTGGCGTGCCGCGAGGCAAGCCGCGCCGCGAGCCCCTCGAGTTCGGCGCGCACCACGTAAAGTTCGGCCATCTGGTCATGGGTCAGCGAGGACACGATCAGGCTGCGGCCATCGCGCGACAGCAGCGATTGCGTCTCGAGGCGCTGCAGCGCCTCGCGGATCGGGGTGCGTGACACGCCGAAACGTTCGGCAAGCTCGCTCTCGACAAGCCGGTCCCCGGGACGATAGACCCCCACATCAATGGCCTCGAGAATCAACTCGTAGGCATCCTTCTGTGCGGGTCTGATATCCTTCATGTCGCTGGCTCCTGCATACGATGGTAGACCATAGGACTCCGAAGCGGAGCAAATCAAGCCCCGGCGGTTGTGCCGATTGCCGCAGCGGCCTATCCAAAGGCGCATGATGGTTAAAGATTTATCGAACCTCGGCGGCTGGGTTTTCGACCTCGACAACACGCTTTACCCGCCCGAGGCCCGGCTTTTCGAGCTGATCGAGCAGCGCATGACCGGCTATGTGATGTCGACGCTCGGCGTGGGCGAGGACGAGGCCAACCGGTTGCGGAAAAGCTACTGGGCCCGGTTCGGCACCACCCTGACCGGGCTGATGGAGCTGCACGGGGTCGAGCCCGGCCCCTACATGACCCATGTCCATGACATCGCGCTCGACCGGCTCTCGCCCGATCCCGAGCTGCGCGCCCGGATCGCGGCCCTGCCCGGACGCAAGATCGTCCATACCAACGGCTCGGCCCCCTATGCCGAACGGGTCCTGGCCGCGCGCGGGCTCGACGGCATCTTCGACGCGGTCTTCGGGGTCGAGGATGCGGGCTATGTCCCCAAACCCCGGCGCGAGTCCTTCGAGACCATCGCAGCCCTTGGCGGCATCATCCCCGGCGAGGCCGCGATCTTCGAGGATGACGCGCGCAACCTCGCCGCGCCGCATGAAATGGGCATGCGCACCGTCCATGTCGCCCCCGCGCCCGAGGCCGCGCCGCATATCCACCACCACACGACCGACCTCACGGTCTTTCTCGGACGGCTACAAGGCCTTTCGTCGGCCTTGCCCTAGACATCTTTGTATGCGACGGGATGCCGCGTGGGGTGCGACGCTCCACCCCCCATATCGGGATCAGCTAAGGGAGAAGAGCATGAGTTCGGAAACGTCTGAGGCGCCCGTCGCCGAAACGCCGCGCTGGCTGCGCATCGTCTATACCTTGCCGGTGATCGGCTGGGTCCTGAAGGACGTGAACGAAGGCGATGCCGACAATATCTGGTATCTTCTGGGCGGGTTCGGCTGCCTCTGGATCGTCGCGATCCTGCAATGGGGCGTGCTTGGGCTTTACCTGCCCGCGGTTGCCGCCACCTGGGTCTGCCTCGGCATGCTGATCTGGATCAGCCGCGGCTGACCCCCGCCCCTTGGCCCCCGGCAGCCGTCGGGCTATCTGAGGGTCAGGAGGCACCGACATGACCCGCATTTCCACCGATATCCTGATTTCCGGCGGCGGCGTCGCCGGACTGACCGCTGCGGCATTGTTCGGCTCCGAGGGCTATTCCGTCCTCTGCGTCGACCCCGCGGCCCCGGTCACCGAAGAATCCGCCGAGGGCGCCGACCTGCGCACCACCGCCTTCCTGCAGCCCTCGCTTCAGGTGCTGAAGACGGCCGGGCTCTGGGACCGGCTCGCGCCCTTTGCCACCGACCTGCAGGTGATGCGGATCGTCGATGCCGGCGGCAAGATCCCCTCGCCCCGCGTCACCCGCAACTTCAACGCCAGGGATGTCTCGGACCTGCCCTTCGGCTGGAACCTGCCCAACTGGCTGTTGCGACGCGAGATGGTGCGGCGGCTCGAGGACCTGCCGAATGTCGATTTCCGCCCCGGCACCGGCACCGCCTCGGTGCTCACCCGGGACAGCGCGGCGCTGGCCGATCTCAGCGACGGCACCAGGGTCTCGGCCCGGCTGCTGATCGGCGCCGATGGCCGCAATTCGCCTGTCCGCGAGGCGCTGGGGATCGGCGTGCGCACCATGCGCTATGGTCAGAAGGCGCTGGCCTTCGCCGTCACCCATCCCGAGCCCCATGGCAATGTCTCGACCGAGATCCACCGCTCGGGCGGGCCGTTCACGCTGGTGCCTCTGCCCGATCGCGACGGCCGCCCCTGTTCGGCCATCGTCTGGATGGAGCGCGGCCCCGAGGCGCTGCGCCTTGCCGCCCTGCCCGAGGCCGAGTTCAACGCCGAGATGACCGCGCGGTCCGGCGCGATCTACGGCCCCCTCAGGCTGGAAACCCGCCGCACGGTCTGGCCGATCATCAGCCAGGTCGCCCATCGCATGTCGGGCGAGCGGACCGCGCTGATCGCCGAGGCCGCCCATGTGATGCCCCCCATCGGCGCGCAGGGTCTGAACATGAGCCTCGCGGATCTGCGCGTCCTGCTCGATCTTTGCCGCGCCGCGCCGAACCGGATCGGCGAGGAGGCCATGCTCGATCTCTATCACCGCCGCCGCCACCCCGAGGTTCTGGCCCGCGTCACCGGCATCGACCTGTTGAACCGCGCCTCAATGCAATCGGCGCAACCGCTTCGCGATCTGCGCGCGGCGGGCGTCGCCAGCCTTTACGCCCTGAAACCGATCCGCAAGACGCTGATGCGGCTGGGAATGGGCACCGGCGCCTGAGGCCATGACAGGTGCGATCCGCCCCGTCGGGGCGGGTCGTCCGCGGGTCTAGCCCAGCGGCCCGGGCAAACGTTCCTCGCTGAGAATCACATTGGCTTCGACATTGCCGACCCCTGGCAGGGTCATGATCCGGCGCCGCAGCACCCGCTCGAAATCGGGCAAATCGCGGGCGACCACCTTCAGCCGGTAGTCGAACAGCCCCAGCACATGCTGCACCGTCTGCACCTCGGGGATCGCGGTCACCGCGCATTCGAACTGCTCGAGCCCGACCCGCCCCTTGGTGGCAAGCTTCACGCCCAGAAACACGCTGACCGAAAAGCCCAGCGCCTCGGCATCGAGATCGACCCGGCGCCCGGCGATGGCGCCCGCCTCCTCCAGCCGCCTGATCCGCCGCCAGCAGGCCGGCTGGCTCAGCCCGAAGCGCCGCCCCAGCGCGCCCGCGCTTTGCGTCGCGTCCTCGGACAGCGCGCGCAGGATCCGACGGTCGGTCTCGTCCAGCTCGATCACAGCGGCAGCGCCTCGGCGCGCTTGATATCGGCCACATGCATCAGCGCCTCGATATCGGCGATATGCGGCAGGGTCAGGATCCGGGTGCGGTAAAGCTCCTGATAATGCGCCATGTCGCGCGCGAGGATGTTCAGCCGCACATCGACCCGTCCGAGAAAACTCTGGATCTCGCGCACCTCGGGCACCAACCGCGCCGCGGCGATGAATTCGTCGAAGGCACGCGGGTCGGTCTTGTCGAGCGAAAAGCGCAGGCTCACCTCGACCGAATAGCCCAGCGCCCGCCAGTCGATCACCGCCCGGATGCCCCTCAGCACGCCCTTCGCGCGCAGCTTTTCCAGCCGCCGCCAGCAGGTCGCGGCCGTCAGCCCGGCCCGCTCGGCCAGATCGGCGGTCGAAAGAGACGGCTCGGCCTGAAGATAGCGCAGCAGGCGGCGGTCGGCATCGTCGATAGGAATGGTCATTTCACATAGAGCACCAGTAGCGAATGATTTTTCTTATTTATGGCCGTTTCATTGAACGAATGAAACCCCTGCCCTTCGAAAACCGCCTAAATTCGCATCAACCGACCCTCAAGAAGGAGCACCGCGATGCGCGTGTATTACGACCGTGACTGCGACATCAACCTGATCAAGGACAAGAAGGTGGCGATCCTGGGCTATGGCAGCCAGGGCCATGCCCATGCGCTGAACCTGCGCGATTCGGGCGCCAAGAACATCGTCGTCGCGCTGCGCGAAGGCTCGGCCTCGGCCAAGAAAGCCGAAGCCGAAGGGCTTCAGGTCATGGGCATCGCCGAAGCCGCCGCCTGGTGCGACCTGATCATGTTCACCATGCCCGACGAGCTGCAGGCCGAGACCTACAAGAAATACGTCCATGACAACCTGAAGGAAGGCGCCGCCATCGCCTTCGCGCACGGCCTGAACGTGCATTTCGGCCTGATCGAGCCCAAACCCGGCGTCGACGTGATCATGATGGCCCCGAAAGGCCCGGGCCACACCGTGCGCGGCGAATATGTCAAGGGCGGCGGCGTGCCCTGCCTCGTGGCGGTCGCCAATGACGCCACCGGCAAGGCGCTGGAACTGGGGCTCAGCTACTGCTCGGCCATCGGCGGCGGCCGCTCGGGCATCATCGAGACCAGCTTCAAGGAAGAATGCGAAACCGATCTCTTCGGCGAACAGGCGGTCCTCTGCGGCGGTCTGGTCGAGCTGATCCGGATGGGCTTCGAGACCCTGGTCGAGGCGGGCTACGCCCCCGAGATGGCCTATTTCGAATGCCTGCACGAGGTGAAGCTGATCGTCGACCTGATCTATGAAGGCGGCATCGCCAACATGAACTACTCGATCTCGAACACCGCCGAATACGGCGAATACGTGTCGGGTCCGCGGGTTCTGCCCTATGACGAGACCAAGGCGCGGATGAAGGCGGTGCTGAACGACATCCAGTCCGGCGTCTTCGTGCGCAACTGGATGCAGGAATGCGCCGTCGGCCAGCCCTCTTTCAAGGCAACCCGCCGCAACAACGACGCCCACCGGATCGAACAGGTCGGCGAGAAGCTGCGCGACATGATGCCCTGGATCACCGCGGGCAAGATGGTCGACAAGTCGAAGAACTGACCGACCGGCAAACCCGCCGTCACTCGGACAGGAAAAGGCGCCCCAGCGGGCGCCTTTTCTTTTTCAAGAACAGGAATACAATCGTCGCGCATTTTACGATTCTCTTCGACGGGCCATTTTTCAAAGCGGGAATTTGCGCATGAGAATTTCGGTATTCGATGGCCTGCGGGGCTATTTCCTCATCGTGATGACCATGGTCCACATGTCGTCCGAGTGTCACACCAAAATCGGAGCGCTTCGGATTGAAGATTTCGGCTGGGTAGACAGTGCACACGGGTTCGTTTTTCTTTCGGGTCTTGTCGTCGGCATTGTCTACGGCAGGCGCCTGATCCGCCAATCGCGCTCTGCGATGACATCGAGCCTGATGCGTCGCCTCATGACAATATACGGCTATCACGCAATTCTGCTGGCGGCGATCACTCTGATCGTTGTGACGTTTTACCGCCCGCCTTCGACGTTCGACACGCATTGGGGCGAAAACCCGCTTCTGGTCAGCCTCTTCGCCTTTCTGCTGCTAGATTCACCACGCTATCTTGGCATCCTGCCGATGTATGCCACTTTCGTACTGGCCACGCCCATCATTCTGATACAACTTCAGAAACAGCGCTATGCTCTGGTTCTTGTAAGCTCCTTGGCTCTTTGGACAGTCGCACAAACCGGCCTTCCCACCCACCTGTTGCAGGCCATCGACGTGGCCAGCGGTCTGAAGCAGCAAGATATAGCGGTCGGGCTTTATTTCGACCGCTTCGCCTGGCAGATACTCTATGTCGGCGGCCTCGTCCTCGGAATGCTGATCGCCCAGGAAAAGCTGTCGCTAAATATCCTGCACAGCCCCGAATACCGCGCGATTTTCCTGGTCTGCGTTACAACGGCAATCGCCTTCGCCATATCGGCAATCCGGCTGCGCCTGTTTGACGCGGTGCCCCGAACCAGCTTCTTCGGAGAACTCTCCTACAACCGCAGTCATTTCTCCGCGCTGCGGCTGATCAACTTCATCGTCGACCTCTATATCATTACCTGGCTGCTCGCAGCAGGGACCGGGGATCGAAACCCGGCCGTGCAAGCGGCCGCCCGAGGCCTTCGTTGGCTGGCGTCGTTCCGGCCGCTGGTCTTTCTCGGTCAGCATTCGCTGCAGGTTTTCTCGTTTCACGTCTTTCTGGTCTATGCCGCGATGTTCGCCGACATCTCGGAGGCGCCCCGTTTGCTGCGCGAAATCGTGGTGCTGGCCTCACCGGTATGTCTTCTGCTGCCCGCCTATCTGCATGCGCGCTATCGGGACAGAAGTCAGAGGCTGCGCCTGTCCCGAGCGAAGCCCTGATCCGAGAGGACCCCCCTGCCCGGCGGCCAGCTCCGCCGCCGGGCGCCGCGCTCAGGGCGCGCCGCGGCCATCGGACCGGGTGTCGGGCGTATCCGCCGCAAGCGTGCTTTTTGGCGCCTCCGGATCAGCCTGACGCTGTTCGGTGCGCTGCTTGCTGATCCACGAGAAGACCACGACCGCGCACAAGGTTCCAAGAGCAAGGGTAACGATCAATGACGAAGCTGCCATGGTTGTCCTCCTTTCGATTGCAGGCGCGAAGAATGCGCCCGCTTCCGGGAAGACAACGAAAAGGGCCGGGCCGCTGTTCCGTCACGATCACAGCCGGGGCATGACAGCGGATAATCCGACGAAGGCACCGGGACACAGGTCCCTGCGCAACCGAGCGCCCCGAAAAGATCCGGTCGAGGCGGCTCAGGCCACCTGCTCGACCGCCTCGACGACCCTGCCCACGACCTCAATCAACTGCGCGTCATCCTCACATTCGGCCATGACGCGGATCAACGGCTCGGTCCCGGACTTGCGGATCAGAAGCCGTCCATGTCCGTCCAGACGCTTTTCGGCCGCGGCAATGGCGTCCTGAACCGAAGCCGTGCCCAGCGGGTCGGCCCCGGCGGCATAGCGGACATTCTTCAGAAGTTGCGGCACCCGCTCGAAACGGCGCGCAAGATCCGAGGCGGGACGCCCGGTCTCAACCATCGCCGCCAGGAACTGCAGCCCGGCCAGCAGCCCGTCGCCGGTGGTGCAATAATCGGTCATCACGATATGGCCCGACTGTTCGCCGCCGAGGTTCCAGCCGCCCTTCCGCATCGCCTCGACCACATAACGGTCGCCGACGGCAGTGCGTTCAAGCTTCAGCCCCTGCCCGGCCAGATGCCGCTCGAGCCCGAGATTGGACATCACCGTCGCGACCAGCGTGCCATGGCGCAGCCGCCCCTGAGCCGCCCAGCGTTCGGCTAACAGCGCCATGACCTGATCGCCATCGGCCACCGCCCCGGTCTCGTCGATGATCATCACCCGGTCGGCATCGCCGTCGAGACAGATCCCCAGATCGGCGCCATGGGCCACCACCGCAGCGGCCGCGATATCGGTATGGGTCGAGCCGCAGTTCCGGTTGATATTCAAGCCGTTGGGCTCGGCGCCCATGGACACGACCTCGGCGCCCAGTTCCCACAGCACGCTCGGCGCCACCCGATAGGCCGCGCCATTGGCGCAATCGACCACCACCTTCAGCCCGTCGAGCCGGAGCCCGCGCGGGAAGGTGGTCTTGAGGAATTCGCCATAGCGCCAGAGCCCGTCATCGATGCGCTTGGCGCTGCCGATATTGGCCGGCTGGCACAGCGCGATCTCGGCCTCGAGGATCGCCTCGATCTCGGCCTCGGCCTCGTCCGAAAGCTTGAAGCCCGAAGGGCCGAAGAACTTGATACCATTGTCTTCATGCGGGTTGTGGCTGGCCGAGATCATGATGCCGAGATCGGCCCGCATCGACTGGGTCAGAAAGCCCACGGCAGGCGTCGGCACCGGCCCAAGCAGAAGCACGTTCATGCCGGTCGAGGTCAGGCCCGCGGTCAGCGCGTTTTCCAGCATGTAGCCCGACCGCCGCGTGTCCTTGCCGATCACCACCCGGTGCCGGTTCAGCCCGTCGGTGCGGAAATAGCGCCCCGCCGCCTGGCCCAGCCGCAACGCCATGTCAGGCGTCATCGGATGGCTGTTGGCGCGGCCGCGCACGCCGTCGGTTCCGAAAATCTGTCTACTCATGACCCAACTCCAACCCCTTTACCGCTGCATCGAGCCGCATCGCCTGCCGGGTCTCGGCGGCGTCATGCACCCGGACGAACTGAACGCCCTGGGCGATCGCGGCCAGCGCCACCGCGACCGAGCCCGGCCCCCGCGCCGCCGCCGTCTCGGCACCGCCTATGGCGCCGATGAAGCGCTTGCGCGACGCCCCGAGCAGCACCGGACAGCCGAGCCCGTGAAAGAGGCTGATCCCGCGCAGCAGCGCCAGATTATGCGCCAGCGTCTTGCCGAAGCCGATGCCCGGATCGACGACGATGCGCGAGGCCGGAATACCGGACGCCAGCGCCGCCCGCACCCGCTCGACGAGAAAGTCGTAGACGTCGAGCAGCACATGATCGTAATGCGGGTCGTCCTGCATCGTGGCCGGGTCGCCCTGCGCATGCATCAGGCAGACCGCCGCCCCCGCCCGCGCCGTCGCCCCCGCCAGATCCGGGTCGAAGCCCAGCGCCGCCACGTCATTGACCATGTCGGCACCGGCCGCGAGCGCGGCCTCGGCCACCGCCGCCTTGCGGGTGTCGATCGAGATCGGCCGCGAGACCCCGGCGGAACGCAGCGCCGCAATGACGGGCGCGGTGCGGGCGATCTCCTCGGGGACCGACACATCGGCCGAGCCGGGCCGGGTCGATTCGCCGCCGATATCCAGAATGTCCGCATCCACGGCCAGCGCCTGGCCATGGGCCAGCGCCGTCTCGGGCCGGTCATGCTGTCCGCCATCGGAAAAACTGTCCGGCGTGACATTGAGGATGCCCATCAGCCGCGGACGATCCATGGTCAGCCCGGCGATGGCCGGGCGCGGCGCGGTCAGCGCGATGCGCCAGTCCTCGGGGATCGCGCGCGCCGGAACCAGCCGCGGCGGCTCGTCCCGCTCCAGCATCTCGGCCATTGCGAACCAGCCCCATCCTCCGGCCAGTGTCAGGGCCTCGGAAGGACGGGCGGGGTCGGTCTGAACGATGGGACGATAATAGCTGGTCATGGACCGTTGATCTGCCAAGCCGGGGCGCTTGGCAACCCGTCAGATCGCCGTCCCGGCCGCATCGGGCGAAACATAGCGCAGATCGAGCCCGCGCGCGGGATGCTCGGGGACATCCTCGCCGATCACCAGCACCGTCTCGGCATGAAGCTCGGCGGCAAACCAGAGCGCGAGTTCCAGCGCGTCATGCGGATCGGCAGACGGGCTCTCGACCGCGTCGAGCACGATCTTCGAGGGCGCCCAGACGCTGATCTGATCGTGCTTCATCGCCCAGTCGATCTCGGTCCGGCTGCCGCGCACCACGCAGCGCGGATCGCGTCCGGCCAGCACCCAGGCATTCTGCTCGATGGCCAGCAGATCGATCCGGCGCTGGACCAGCGGAGCCGTCGCCTGCGGCGCGGGCGTCTCGGAGGCGCCGACGCACAGCACCAGCGGCCGCGCCCCGGCCTGCCAGCGGTCGAGCCAGCCGGGCAGCTCGGGCGCGGCCAGCGCGGCATTGGTCAGGAACACGACGAGCGGCGCCACAAGGGGCTCGGGCTCGGCCGCGACGGGCACTGGGCGCGGCAGATCGGGGGCACGGTCGCGCACGATCTCGACCCCCAGCGCGCCGGGCCCGCGGTCGAGCTTCTCGATCCGGATATAGGCCCGCATCGCCTGCGGTGCGGCCAGGATGCGCTCGGCGACCCGTTCAGCCAGGGTCTCGAGCAGGTTCAGCCGCTCCGAGGACAGTTCGGCCGCAATCGCCTCGGCAATCATGTCATAGGACAGCACCCGGTCGACATCGTCGTCCAGCGGCGCGGGATGCGGCCGGACCTCGACCACGACATTGAACCGCACCCGCTGGGTCGAGCCGCGCTCGGCCTGGAAGGCGCCGATCTCGACCTCGGCGACAAGGTCGCGCAGCGAGATCCGGTCGCGCAGCGGCCGGGCCGGGTCCATGGCTTCGGCCCGTTCCGACGGATGGGCGAAGGCAAGGCGGATGTCGTCTGTCATCTTGGTCTCCGGCAAGCTGGATTTCCTCATGGGCGGAAACGGGCGCAACGGACAGCCCGGCGGCCGGATGTGACGGGCGGGCGCCTCAGTTGGCCGCGACCGCCGCGGGCCGACGGTAGAACAGATGCTGGCCGATCGAGGCCGTACGCGGGAACCGCCGGGCCCATCCCGGGTCGACACTGCGGTTGTGGTAATGGGTCGCACCGCCGGTCAGCGCCCGCGGAGCGCCGTCCAGCATCATCCGCGCGATCTTGCCCATCCGCCGATAGGTCCGCTGATCCGAGATATGCTCGGCGCGGCCGTCGCAGGTATAGGAGAACTGACAGCGGTTCAGCTTGCCGGTGCCCTGATGCACGACACCGCAGACGCTGTCGGGATAAAGCGGCGAGGCGACGCGGTTCAGGATCACTTCGGCCACCGCGAACTGGCCCTTCACCGTCTCGCCCCGGGCTTCGAAATAAAGCGCCTCGGACAGGCAGGTCCAGGCCTCGCCGCCCTTGGCGACGGGCTGTGCATCGAGCCATTTCGGGTCGTAGCGCCTGGCATCCCGGACCGCAGGGGAGGTGCTGAGGCGGTTGATCCGGCGCTGGCCGAGCCGCTGCAGACCGGCCCGCTCGGCGCCGAGAAGGCGGGCGAGATTGTCGCCCAGAACCGCCGTCGGATCGTTCGACTGCGATCCCGTCATCTCCGACTGGCCCGCCGGAGCGACCAAAAGCAGGGCCGTAGCCGCCGCAATACCTGCGACCCGAATACTTACCCGACCCATTTTGCCCCTCATAGCTGGCCAGAGCCCTCACATGACCCTGGGGCGGCCCTCTACCCGCAAAGGGCTCAAATGTCCATCCGGGGGCCGGTTTTGCAACCATGAGCAGAGCTTTTCATTGCTTGCGCTTGCGAAGTTTTATTCGCGCATGAGGTGAAAAATGGCGGTCAAACCATTGATTCAATACCGCCCATGTTTTGGGCGCAGCGCGGCACCCAGCGCCAGCTGTGCGGCGGCAAGTCGCGCAACGGGCACCCGGAAGGGAGAGCAGGAAACATAGTCGAATCCGGCCTCGCGGCAGAAGGCAATCGAATCTGCATTGCCGCCATGTTCGCCGCAGATCGACAGCACGATCTCGGGCCGGGCCAGCCGGCCGCGATCGGCGCCGATGCTCAGAAGCTCGCCCACGCCCTCGGTATCGAGCACATGGAACGGGTCTTCGGCAAAGACCCCCTGCTTGACATAGGACCCCATGAACCGCCCGGCATCGTCGCGCGAAAGCCCATAGGTCATCTGCGTGAGGTCATTGGTGCCGAAGCTGAGGAATGCGGCATGCTGGGCGATATCGCCGGCGCGAAGCGCGGCCCTGGGCGTCTCGACCATCACCCCCAGCCGATAGGCGAAATCCGCCCCGCGCTCGGTCCGGACCGCGGCGGCAAGCGAGTCGATCCGGGTCTTCACCAGCTCGACCTCGCGCATCGCCGAGACCAGCGGGATCATGATCTCGGGCACGATCGGCCAGCCCTTGCGGCTGGCCTCGATCGTGGCCTCGAAGATGGCCCGGGCCTGCATGTCGTAGATCTCGGGCACGGCGATCCCGAGCCGGACCCCGCGCATCCCCAGCATCGGGTTGAATTCGGACAAGGCCTGAATCCGGCGGGTCACGTCGGACACCGGCAGGCCAAGCGCCTCGGCCAGTTCGCGGATGCCCTCGCGCGACTGCGGCAGAAACTCGTGCAGCGGCGGGTCGAACAGCCTGATGCAGACCGGAAGCCCCTGCATGATCTCGAAAAGCCGGATGAAATCGCCGCGCTGCATCGGCAGCAGGCGTTCCAGCACCGTACCGCGGTCCTCGGGGCCGGCGGCAAAGATCATCTCATGCATGACCGTCAGCCGGTCATGTTCGAAAAACATATGTTCGGTGCGGCAGAGCCCGATCCCGTCAGCGCCGAACCGGCGCGCGGTCTCGGCATCGGCGGGGGTGTCGGCATTGGCCCGGATGCCGATATCGCAGGCCGCCTCGGCCCAGCCCATCAGCGCATGGAACGCATCGTCGAGCGCGGGCGGCAGCATCTTGGCCTCGCCCAGCAGCGCCTGCCCGTTGGTGCCGTCAAGCGTGACGATATCGCCCTCATGCAGCTTGCGGCCGTCGGCGGTGATCAGAACGCCGTCGCGGCGGTTCAGCCGCATGTCCGAGACGCCGACGACGCAAGGCACACCCAGCCCGCGCGCGATCACGGCGGCATGGCTGGTCATGCCGCCGCGTTCGGTCATCACGCCCGCCGCCACATGCATGCCGCGAATATCCTCGGGCGTGGTTTCGCGACGCACCAGAATGCAGGGCTCGCCGCGCGCGGCACTGGCCTGCGCTGCGGCCGAGCCGAAGACGAGCCGCCCCACGGCGGCGCCCGGGCTCGCGGCAATGCCCTGCGCGATCACCTGCCGCCGCCCGGTCGGATCGACCTGGCTGTGCAGAAGCTCACTGACCGCGCGCGGCTCGATCCGGGCCAGCGCGTCCTCGCGGGCGATGATCCCCTCATCTGCCAGCATCACCGCGATCCGCACCGCACTGCGGGCGCTGCGCTGAACCCGCACCGCATCCAGCACCCAGAGCCGCCCGGCCTCGATGGTGAACTCGATCTGCATCTCTTCGCAAAGGTTGATCCGGCAGGTGTCGCCATACCGCTTGAGCCGGGCAAAAAGCTCGGGACAGCGATCCTCGAGCGCCGGGCCGCGCGGATCGCGGGTCAGGAAAAGCGCCTGTTTCTGGCGGCTGACCGCGTCGCGGCCCTGGCTCTGGCCCAGATACCGCCCGGTGATGCGCCGCTGTCCGGTGACCCCGTCGACGAACTGGATCACGCCCGAGCCGCTTTCCTCGGGGCCGAGGCCCAGCGCCATCTGCTGCACCACAAGCCCCAGCCCGGCCTCGGCCGGCGCCCCCTTGGCCTGACGCAGAAGCCGCGCCGTGGTGCCTTCCCAGGCCCGCGCCATCGAGCGCAGAACCTCCAGCAACTGCCGCACCGGGTCCTGCGGGAAGGGCTCTTCGGTCTCTTCGGCATAGGCGGCAAGCGCCGCCGCCACCGCCTCGGCCGAATAGTCCTCGGACTCGAACAGGTCGGGGTCGAGCCGCGCGACATGGATCGCATAGGCCTGGATGAAGCGCAGATACAGCGCGTTGGCCGCGGCCGCGCCATGGGTCTTGCACAAGGCGGCATGACGCGCGTCATTCATGCCGATATTGAGGATCGAGGCCGGACCGCCCCAGTCCGGATCCGCCGAGCTCGGCCGGACCGAGACCAGCGGCGCGGCGCCGAACACCGCCAGCAGCGCCTCGGCATCGGGCATCTGGCCCAGGGCGATCCGGTGCACGGCCTCGAAGGACAGCGCGACGGTGCGCGGCACCGGCAGGTCGATGCGCACCAGGCGCTGCAGGCACTTGGCCCGCCCGCCATGGCGGTCCGCGGCAATGGCCGCGTCCGGCGTTATCTCGGTAAAGTCAACGATATCCGTGAGTTTCCGCACCGCAGCATCCTTCCCCCCTGCTGCAGCATACGCCGATGGCGGGAACTGACAAGCAAAGCGTCACGATGCGGCGCTCAGCCGTCGATCCGGGTCAGATCGGCCACGCTGCCGCAGGTCGCGCGGATGCGATGCAGCAGATTGAGCCGGTTGCGACGGATGATCTCATTGTCGGAATTGACCTGCACCGCCTCGAAGAAGGCGTCGATCGGCGCCCGAAGCGCGGCCATGGCGGCCATGGCTTTCGCGAAATCCTCGGCCTCCATCGCCGGGCCGATGGCCGCCTCGGCCGCGTCGAGCGCATCGAAAAGCGCCTGCTCGGCCGGGTCGTCGGAGAATTTCCGGTCGGCCCCGAAGGAGTATTCGACCCCGTCCTTTTCCTCGGCCTGGCTGAGGATGTTGTTGGCCCGCTTGAAGCCCTGCACCAGGTTTTCGCCATCCTCGGTGCCGATCACCGCCTGCAGTGCCTCGGCCCGCCGGACCAGCAGCGTCAGGTCGTCATTGCCGGGCATGGCCAGACAGGCGTCGATCACGTCATGCCGGATGCCCTCGGCGCGCAGGTGGACCTTGAGGCGGTCGTGGAAGAAGGAGAGGAGGTCTTCGGTCAGTTCAAAACCCAGCCTAACATCAGGACGATCTTCAGACGGTGGGCTATCCAGCCTGGCTTGGCTCCAGATCGCCTTGTCAACTTGGTCGGCAAATTCAATCAGAAGCTTCTCATCTTGTACTTTTCCCCCAAGAACCGCGAATGCTTCGTGCAGCCCCTCATATTGCCGTGATGCGAGTACATGACCCACGTTTGGCCCAAGTGCTCGAAACATCATTTCGGATAGATTGCCGCGAATTCGATTCACCAGCACCAGCCGGATCACCCCCAGCGCCGCACGGCGAAGCGCAAAGGGGTCCTTGGACCCGGTGGGTTTCTCGTCGATGGCCCAGAAGCCGGTCAGCGTGTCGATCTTGTCGGCCAGCGCCACGGCGACCGACACCGGCGCGGTCGGGACCTCGTCGGAAGGGCCAAGCGGCTTGTAATGCAGCGCGCAGGCCTCGGCGACCTCGGCGGGCAGGCCCGCGGCCGCCGCGTAATAGCGGCCCATCAGGCCCTGAAGCTCTGGGAATTCATAGACCATCTGCGAGGCGAGATCGAGCTTGGCTACCTTGGCCGCCTGTTCCGTCAGATCGGGATCGGCACCGACCTTCGGCGCGATCTCGCGGGCCAGAGCCGCCACTCGCCCGATCTTGTCGGCCTGGCTCCCAAGCGCGCTCTGGAAGGTCACATGGGTCAGGGCCTCGCGCCAGTCCTCCATGCCGGTCTTCGCCACGGCAAGATCGTTGCCCCAGAAGAAGGCCGCGTCCGACAGGCGCGCGGATAGCACTTTTCCGTTGCCCTTGAGGATGGTTTCGCCGTTATCGGCGGTTTCCCGGTTAGCAACTGTCACAAATCGAACAATCCGCCCCGTCTTCGGATCTCTGACCGAGAAGAACTTCTGATGCTCCTTCATCGAGGTCTGAAGCACCTCGGGCGGCAGGTCCAGAAAGGCCTCGCCGATGGCGCCCATCAGCACCACGGGCCATTCCACCAGCCCCGCGACCTCGGTCAGAAGGCCCTTGTCCTCGACCACCTCAAGGCCCTGGGCGAAGGCCGCATTGGTGGCGTCATGCCAGATCTGATCGGCGCGTTCGTCCTGATCGAGCATCACCCTGGCGCGCTTGAGCCTGACCGCGTAATCCTCGAAGCCCGTCACCCGGAACGGCTCGGGCGCCATGAAGCGGTGGCCGCGGGTGGTGTCGCCCGCGCGGATGCCGTCGATGTCGAGCGGGACGACCTCTGCCCCGGCCTCGGTCGTCAGCAGGCACAGGATCGAATGCAGCGGCCGCACCCAGCGCAGGCTGCCCGCGCCCCAGCGCATCGACTTGGGCCAGGGGAAATTGCGGATCGTCGCCTCAAGCACCTCGGCCACGATGGCGGCGGCCTCGCGGCCGGGCTTGTCGATCACCGCGACCCAGACCCGGCCCTTCTTGTCGTCGCGCGCCTCAAGCCGGTCCTTGGTCAGCCCGGTCGAGCGCAGGAACCCCTCCAGCGCCTTTTCGGGCGCATCGACACGGGGGCCCTTGCGCTCTTCCTTCAGGTCGGGGCTGCGGGGCGAAAGCCCCTCGACGGCCAGAACCAGACGGCGCGGCGTGGAATAGGCCCGGGCATGACCATAGGTCAGCCCGGCCTCGACCAGCCCGTCGGTCACTCGCTGGCGCAGCGCCTCGCGCGCCCCGGCCTGCATCCGCGCCGGAATTTCCTCGGAAAAGAGTTCGATCAGAAGGTCGGGCATGGGGCGTCCCTAATTCGCGGCCTCGGGCGCATCGCCCGTCCAGCCGCCGGCTTTCGTTTCGACGAAGGCATCGGCGCAGCGCTTGGCCAGCGCCCGCACCCGCCCGATATAGGCCTGCCGCTCGGTGACGGAGATCACGCCACGCGCGTCCAGCAGGTTGAAGAAATGGCTGGCCTTGATGCATTGGTCATAGGCCGGGTGCACCATGATGATGCGCTTGCCGCTGCGCGGATCCTCGGCCGGCTGATCGAGGATACGGGCGCATTCGGCCTCGGCGGCCTCGAAGAAATGCAGAAGCTTGTCGGTGTCGGCCACGTCGAAGTTCCAGCGGCTGTATTCTTCCTCTGTCTGCCGGAACACGTCGCCATATTTCAGCGCGATCGGCGCATCGGGGTCGTTGAAGGGCATGTCCATCACATGGTCGATGCCCAGCACATACATCGCCAGCCGTTCCAGCCCATAGGTCAGCTCCCCCGAGACCGGGTGGCAGTCATGGCCGCCGACCTGCTGGAAATAGGTGAACTGGCTGACTTCCATGCCGTCGCACCAGACCTCCCAGCCCAGCCCCCAGGCGCCCAGCGTCGGGCTTTCCCAGTCATCCTCGACAAAGCGGATATCGTGATAGTCGAAGTCGATGCCGATGGCGGCCAGCGAGCCCAGATAAAGCTCCTGCAGATCGGGCGGGCTGGGTTTGATCAGCACCTGATACTGGTAATAATGCTGCATCCGGTTGGGGTTCTCGCCATAGCGCCCGTCGGTCGGCCGCCGCGACGGCTGGACATAGGCCGCGGCCCAGGGCCGGGTTCCGAGCGAGCGCAGCGTGGTCGCCGGATGGAAGGTGCCAGCGCCCACTTCCATGTCGTAAGGCTGCAGGATCGCACAGCCCTTGGACGCCCAGTAGGTCTGAAGCCTGAGAATGATCTCCTGGAAACTGCGCGGTTTGCCGTCGCTCATGACGCCTTGAATCCCCTGTCCCGGTGGATGACCGGGTCTCAATATGCAAGCGATGCAACAGGGTCAATCAACCCGACACGAAACGGACTTGTTGACGTGCAATAAACGACGTTCCTGCTAGGGTCGCGACAGATTCGCCGCACCGGCGAAAACCGACTGGACGACAAGGTTTACAAGACTGATGAGATTTCTAGCAACGATCGCCTTCGTGCTGCTGGCGGCGATGCCTGCCGCCGCGCAGGACCGCGCCTGGGTGCAGGTCGAGGCCCATCCGACGCTGCGCGAGACCGAAGAGCGTGCCCGCGCCTATGCGGCCACCCTCAAGGACGTGGGCGCCTACCGACTGAATTCCGGCTGGTATTCCATTGCCGTCGGCCCCTATTCCCCCCCCGTGGCCGAAGCCGAGCTTGCCCGCTACAAGGCCGCCGGGCTTGTGCCCGCAGACACCTTCATCGCCGATGGCGCGAGTTATGAACGTCGCGTCTGGCCGGCCGGCGCCCGGATGCAGGACCCGGCCTCCGAAACGGTGACCGCGCCCCCGACCCAGCCCGACCCGGCAACGGCAGCTCCGGCCGCCGCCGCGCCCGTCGCCCTGCCCGACGAGACCCCGCTCGAGGCCCGCCGGTCCGAGTCCCGGCTCGACAGGCAGGCCCGGATGGAGATCCAGACCGCGCTGAAATGGGAAGGTGTCTACAGCTCGACCATCGACGCCGCCTTCGGCCCGGGCACCCGCCGTGCCATGGCCGACTGGCAATCGGCGCAGGGCTACGAGCCGACCGGCGTGCTGACCTCGCGGCAGCGGGCCGAGCTGGTCGACGGCTACAGGGCGCAGATCGCGCGACTGGGCATGACCCCTGTCGACGAGCCCGAGGCCGGCATCCGCATCGAGATGCCGATGGGCCTCGTCAGGTTCGATCGTTACGAACCGCCCTTCGTGCATTACGCCAGCCGCGGCGATAGCGGGGTCACGGCGCTGCTGATCAGCGAGCGCGGCGACCAGTCGACGCTTTTCGGCCTTTACGACATCATGCAGACGCTGGAAATCGTGCCGCTGGAAGGCCCGCGCGAGCGTTCGTCCCGAAGCTTCACGCTGATCGGGAAGAACGACCGGCTGCAATCCCACACCTATGCCCAGCTGACCGGCGGCATGGTCAAGGGTTTCTCGCTGATCTGGACCCCGTCCGCGGACCCCAAGCTGATGCAGCGCGCGGTGGCGATGATGAAGGACAGCCTCGACTCGGTTCCCAATGTGTCGCTTGACGAGACGCTGGGCGAGGCCACCGCCGAACAACGCGCCGACATGCTGTCGGGGCTGGAGGTGCGCAAGCCCGATGCAACCCATTCGGGCTTCTTCGTTGATCCCGAAGGTGCGGTTCTGACAACGACCAACGGCCTCGACTCCTGCCGCCGCATCACCATCGGCCCCGAACTCGAGGTGACGCTGGCCGCAACCGATGCCGCTCAGGGGCTGGCGCTGCTCCGGCCCGGCCGGACCCTGGCGCCGATCGGCTTCGCCGAATTCGCGCCGGGCGTACCGCGGCTTCGCAGCGATATCGCCGTCGCGGGCTTTTCCTATGGCGAGGTGCTGGATCTTCCGGTGCTGACCTATGGCGTGCTGGCCGATCTCAAGGGGCTGTCGGGCGAAGAAAATGTCGAGCGCCTCGAACTCGACGCGCTGCCCGGCGATACCGGCGGCCCGGTGCTCGACGCCTCGGGCGCGGTCCTCGGCATGCTGCTTGCCGCCTCCGGCGGCGCCCGGCAATTGCCCGAGCAGGTGCGCTATGCGGCCGATGCCTCGGCGGTCGGCGCGTTCCTCACGGCCAACGGGATCGAGCCCCGGACATCCTCGGCAACCGGCGCCCTGCCGCCTGCCGAGCTGTCGCGCCGTGCGGCCGACATGACCGTTCCGGTCTCCTGCTGGAACTGACGCTTGCGGGCGGCGGCGGATTTCGGTCCGCCCCGCCCCTCAGGCCCGCCAGAACTGCACGGTGAAGATCGCGAACACCACCAGCAATTCCAGCCGGCCGACAAACATCGCCATCGACAGGATCCATTTGGCGATGTCGTTCAGCCCCGCGAAATTGCCCGAAGGCCCGATCTTGTCGCCAAGCCCCGGCCCGATATTGCCAAGCGTCGTGGCCGCCCCCGACAGCGCCGTCGTCGCATCGAGCCCGGTCGCCCCCAGCAGCACCGAGACGACCCCAAGCGCCACCACGAAATAGACGAAGAAAGACATCACCGAGGACAGGACATCCTCATCGACCCGCCGCCCGTCATAGCGCGGCTGGAACATCCCGTGCGGCGCATGGATCGACTTGATCTGGACCCTGATCGCCGAAAACAGAAGCTGATAGCGGAAGATCTTGATCGAACAGGCGGTCGACCCCGCACAGCCTCCGATCAGCCCGATGAAGAAGAACAGGATCACCGGCAGCGCGCCCCAGAGCTGATAATCGGTACTGGAAAAGCCCGTGCCCGAGATGATCGAGGTGACATTGAACACCCCCTCGCGGAAGGCATGTTCGTAATGGTCGCCATTGGCGATCACCCGGAACGCCGCGATGATCAGCACGAAGGCGGCGATCACGCCGAGATAGGTCCAGATCTGACTGTCGCGCAGGATCGGCCGCGCCTGTCCCGCCAGCAGCTGCACATAGCGCACGAAAGGCAGGCTCGCGAGGACCATGAACACCGAGGCCACATATTCGGGCACGCCCTGATACAGCGAAAACGAGGCGTCATGGGTCGAGAAGCCGCCGGTCGACATCGTGGTCAGGGCGTGGTTCAGCGCGTCGAAGAGCGGCATCCCGACAACGACGAAGCACAGCATGCAGGCCACCGTCAGAAACAGGTAGATCCCCGAGATCTGCGCCGCGATCTCGACCGCGCGGGGCAGCACCTTGCCACTGGTCTCGAACGCCTCCGAGCGGAAGATCTGCATGCCGCCGACCTTGAGTTCGGGCAGGAACACCATCGCAACCACAATGATGCCGATGCCGCCGAACCATTGCAGCATCGAGCGCCATAGCAGCGTGCCGCGCGGCAGCGTGTCGAGCCCGGTAAAGACGGTGGCGCCGGTCGTGGTCAGCCCCGACATCGCCTCGAAGAAGGCGTCGACCGGGCGTGCCTCGGGCAGGCCCAGCACGAAGGGGATGCCCGCGAAAAGCGGCAGCGCGAGCCATACCGCCGAGGTCAGCAGGAAGGTCTGCCGGATCGACAGCCCGCCATCCGACCCGCTGGCACAGGACAACGCCACCAGCCCCCCGGTCAGACCGGTCAGAAGCGCCGATTCAAGAAACGCGCTCCAGTTCGGGTTGCCGTCCCAAAGGTCGAGCGCCATCGGAAACAGCATGGTGGCGCCGAGCACGGCCACAAGCAGGCCGATCACATATCCAACTGGACGCAGGTCGAGCATGGGCGCAGGCTTGGCCGCAGGGCCTCGACCTGTCAAGCAGCCTCAGCGGCCGTGGACCAGCGTCGAGAACAGCTTGGGGTCGAGACTGTCGGCCGCGAAGGTCGCGCCTTCGGTCAGGACGCTGACGGCATCATGGCTGTGCAGGCTCTCCTGATGGCTGGCGATCACCCGGAAATCGCCGATCCGCGGATCGGTCAGCAGCGCCTCGGCAAAGAGCCGGGCGGCGTCCTCGACAAAGATCGGATTGGCCGCGTTGAGCTCGGCGAAGGCCTGTTCATCCTCGCGCTTGACCATCACCTGGGTCTCGGTCGGCACCGCCTTGCGGCAAAGATCGATCAGGTCCTCGAACCAGAGACAGTCGCCGCCCGGTTCGAGCGCGACCGAGATCCGTGCCACCGAGCGCTGCGAATGCGGCGTGGCCAATTGACCGCGCTCGCGCCGCGCATGTTCGGAAAGTTCAAGCGAACAGGGGCAGGTCGAGCTGTAGACATAGTCGAGATGCATGATCTTGAGGGGCACACCGGCGGTTTCCACCAATTCCAGCGCGAAGTCGTAATATTGGAATCCGTCAAGTCCGGACCGCAGCGACCGCATCTTCATCGGGAAGGAGAAGCACATCATGATCCGGGCGTCGAAGCTGTCGAGATCGGCCTTGTAGCTGGCCAGCGCGGCCTCGATCACCTGAAAGCTGAAGGTCCGTTCGGCATGGGCATAGAAGCTGCGCATGATGCGCGACATGTTGATGCCCTTCTTCTCGGCCTCCAGGCTGACGGTGCCGGTCACCGAGGTTTCCAGCGTCAGGTCGCCATTTTCGCGGGTATGGAACCGGATCGGCAGACGGAAGTTGGAAATCCCGACATGCTGGATCTGACGGCGCGCGCCGCGGATCAGGCTGGCCGGGCCGTTCTGCAGGTCGGGCAGGCTCGCCTTGTAGGCGTCATCCGCCTCGAACCCGTCCGGATAGGTCCGGCTGAGGGTCGGATAATCGGACACCGCGCGCCCCGGGCAAAGCGCCGACAGGGCCGGATCGAGGGTCTCGATCTCGCCGTCGGAGGCAGCTCCTGCCCAGTCCCGCAACAGCGCCAGGGCACGCTCGGCCTCGGCGCGGGTCGGTTCGCGGTCGATGTCGCGGTTGAAAACATTCATCGGGTTGTCCCCTTACTCGACCTCGCCATGCCTCCAAAATGGGCGCAAAGCGTGGAAAGTCCATGACGATGATCCAGATTTCACGACCGTTTCTGCGGATCGGTCCTGTGGATGGCGCGTCCGGCCGGGCTCGTCGCGCTCAGATCCGATCCAGCGCCGCGCGCAGATCCGCCAGCAGATCGGCCGGATCTTCCAGCCCGACGCTCAGTCGCAACAGGCCGGGCCCGATACCGAGTGCCGCCCTGGTCTCGTCGCTCAGGCTTTGATGCGTCGTGGTCGCCGGATGGGTGACGATGCTTTTCGCATCGCCGAGATTGTTCGAGAGACGCCAGATGTCGAGCCCGTTCAGAAGCCGGAAGGCGGCCTCCTTGCCGCCCGCGAGATCGAGCGCAAGAAGCGTGCCGCCCTCGGGGAAAAGCGCATGCCCCGGATGGCTGGCAAGCCCCGGATAGATCACCCGGGCAAAGCGCGGGTCGTTTTCCAGCGCTTCGGCGATCAGCCGCGCCCCGGCGGCCTGGGCGCGGACCCTCAGATCGAGCGTTTCCAGCCCCTTGAGCATGATCCAGGCATTGAACGGACTGATCGCGCCGCCGGAATGCTTCATGTAGGTCTGCACCGGCCCGCGGATCACCTCGCGCGGCCCGAGGATCGCACCGCCGAGACAGCGCCCCTGCCCGTCGATATGCTTGGTCGCGGAATAGACCACCAGATCGGCGCCCTGCTCGAAGGCGCGCGAGAAGACCGGCGTCGCGAAGACGTTGTCGACGATCACCTTGGCGCCGGCGGCATGCGCGATCTCGGCCACGGCGGGCAGGTCGATCACCTCGAGCACCGGGTTCGAGACCATCTCGAAGAAGACCGCGGCGGTCCCGGGCATGACCGCGCGACGCCAAGCCTCGAGATCGGTGCCGTCGACCAGCACCACCTCGACGCCGAAACGGCCGAGGACCTCCTCGAGGATGTAGATGCAGGACCCGAACAGCGCCCGCGCCGCGACCACCCGGTCGCCCGCCTTCAAAAGCGCCATCAGCGCGCCATTGACCGCCGCCATGCCCGAGGCGCAGGCGAAGGCATCCTCCGCCCCCTCGATCATCGCCAGCCGGTCCTCGAAGATCGCGACCGTCGGGTTGCCGTAGCGGGCATAGATGAACTCGTCGCGCTCGGCCTTCTCGAATCGCGCCTCGGCGGCTTCGGCGCTGGGATAGTCGAAACCCTGGGTCAGGAAGAGCGCCTCGGACAGCTCTGCATACTGGCTGCGGCGTGCCCCTTCATGAACCGCCCGCGTGCGTTTCGTCCAGTCCCGTTCCATGGCGCGCCTCCTGCGCAAAACAAAAAAAACCCCACCGTCACAGACGCCGGGGGCAAGCTCCGACCTCTTTAGCGGCTTGTTTAACGTGGCCCGCAATCCGGTGAACAAATCGCCACGAGAATATTGGGTATGCCCTCCCCGGCGGGTCGTCAAGCGTCGTCATGCAGCTGTAACCGCGGCTTCACGGGGCTGTTTCAGAGCTTTCGTATCGGTTGGCCGCACGGAACTTTCGGAGCGGTCGGGATGCCCCTGATCCAGGTCAACGCCGCCGGAGAACGGCCCGAACCGCAAGGCGGGGAGGTACGATTAGGCCCCCTGCTCGACCGCGCGCTGGAGGGGCTTGCCCCCCGCGCACCCATCGCGGTTCTCATCCACGGCCTCAAGTTCAGTCTCAGCGATCCGGCGCAAAGCCCGCACCGGCACATCCTTGCGCTCGAGCCCGAGGATCGCTGCTGGAAGGCCGTATCCTGGCCGAGGGCGCTGGGGTTTACCGGGCAGGGCCGGGCCGAGGGGCTCTGCATCGCCTTCGGCTGGGAAGCGGGCCGCAATGTCTGGCGGGCCTATGACGAGGCGCCGCGGGCGGGTCTGGCGCTGGCGCGGCTGATCGAGGCTGTGCGTGCCCGCGCGCCCGGACGGCAGGTCGATCTTCTGGCGCATTCGCTCGGCGCGCGGGTCGCGCTGTCGGCGATGGGCGCCCTTGGCGAGGCCGCTGTCGGCCATGCGGTGCTGATGGCGCCGGCCGAATTCGCCTCGGCAGCGCGCCCCGCGCTTTGTTCGGCCGCGGGGCGGCAGGCGCGGGTCCTGAATGTCACCAGCGGCGAGAACGACCTTTACGACTGGCTGCTTGAACGCTTCGTGGCGCGGCGGGGCGGCGGGCCGACGCTCGGCCGAGGGCTCGGCCGCACCGAGGCGAACTGGACCGATCTCAGGATCGACGACGCGGACACGCTGGCGGCGCTGGCCCGGCTCGGCCATCCGGTCGCGCCGCCCGAGCGGCGGATCTGCCACTGGAGCCCCTATGCACGGCCGGGCATGCTCGGGCTTTACGCGGCACTGATCCGGGGCGAGCTGCCCTACGATCTGCTCCGCGCCCGCCTGCCCGAGGCGCAAGCCGCGCGCTGGTCACGCCTTCTTGGGCTGCCCCGCGTCGAGCTGCCCTTGCCCTTCGCCGGAAACGCCCCATCCTGAGCCGCGACACGGCAAGGGAGACAAATATGACATCCGAGATCGACCTTTACTACTGGCCCACGCCCAATGGCTGGAAGATTTCCATCGCGCTGGAAGAGATGGAGCTGCCCTACCGGCTGACGCTGGTCGATATCGGCGCGGGCGACCAGTTCAAGCCCGACTTCCTCAAGATCGCCCCGAACAACCGGATGCCCGCCATCATCGACCCCGACGGGCCCGATGGCGCACCGGTCTCGATTTTCGAATCGGGCGCGATCCTGCAATATCTGGCCCGCAAGACCGGGCGCTTCTGCGGCCGGACCGAGCGCGAGCGCATCTCGGTCGACCAGTGGCTGATGTGGCAGATGGGCGGGCTGGGTCCGATGGCGGGCCAGGCCCATCACTTCCTGAAATACGCGCCGAGCCTCGAGCCGCCGCAGGACCTGCCCTATGCCAAGGACCGCTACCGCTCCGAGGTCGCCCGGCTTTACGGGGTGCTCGACCGGCAACTGGCGCAGGCCGAATTCGTGGCGGGCGATTTCTTCTCGATCGCCGACATGGCGATCTGGCCCTGGGCCTCGAACTGGGAAGGACAGGAGCAGAGCCTCGACGACAACCCGCATATGGCGCGCTGGCTGGAAAACGTGGCCGCCCGTCCCGGGGTGCAGCGGGGCCGGGCGCTGGCGGCCGAGAGGAAGGCCGATCTCAGCACCAACCGCAAGGCGCAGGCCATGCTGTTCCGCCGCGGCTAGACCGGACGGCGGGCAAACCGGCGGCAGGCCGGGGCTGGGCGAAAAATCTTCGACGAAGATTTTTCGCCCCGCTCAGCCCTCGCGCCCGGTCTCCTCGAGGCCATAGCGCTTGAAGAGCCGCCCCTGCGCCATGAAGAACCCGAAGATCGCGATGGTCAGTCCGAAGGTCTTGAAATTGACCCAGGCATCGGTCGACATCGTGCGCCAGATCGCCTCGTTCAGGACCGCGAGCCCGACGAAGAACAGCATCAGACGCCGGGTCAGGATCATCCAGCCCGCGCGCTCCAGCGGCACCGCCTCGTCCAGCACATATTGCAGGTAGGATTTCCCGCGCAGGAGCCCGAAGCCGAGGACCGCGGCAAACAGCGCATAGATCGCGGTCGGCTTCATCTTGAAGAACCTCTCGTCGTTCAGCCAGACCGTCAGCCCGCCGAACACCACGACCAGCACCGCCGTCGCGATCTGCATCTTCGAGACATGCCGCGTCAGCACCCAGAGGATCGCCGTCGTGACCAGCAAAAGCGGAATGAACCCCGCCGTCGCCAGCACGAAGCCCTGATAGTCGGTGCCCGCGATGGTGAAGGTCCGGTCGCGCAGACGCAGATAGGCGACGAAGAAGGCCACGATCGGCCCCAGTTCCAGCGCCAGTTTCAGCCCCGGATTGATCTTGCGCTTTTCGGCCATCGGCCTCAGCCTCCCATCTCGACAATCACCGCCCCGGCCGCGATCAGCGCCATCAGCGCCAGCCGCCGCGGCCCCACCTTCTCGCCCAGGACCAGCCATCCGATCAAGGCCGCAAATACGGTCGAGGTCTCGCGCAGCACCGCCGCCTCGCCGACCTTGTCGAGCCGGGTCGCCATCATCACCGCGCCGAAGCTCATGAAGGCCACGAGCCCGCCCGCGACGCCCCGCAGCATCAGCGGCCCCGGTGCCGGGCGCTCGGCCATCTGCCGCCAGCGCATCAGCGCCAGCCAGGGCATCGTGCTCAGCCCGTCGATGAAGAAGAACCAGGCCAGGAAGGTGAAGGGATCGGCCGTCGCCCGGATGCCATAGGCATCGAAGGTGGTATAGGCGGCCACGAACCCGCCGGTCAGAACCGCGAAGGCAAGCGCGGGTTTCAGCGTCTCGCGATCCGTCGTCCAGTGCCGCAGGTTGTAGACCGCAAGCCCGTAGATCCCGGCCAGAAGCACGGCGACACCGAGCCATTGCAGCGGCTGGAAGACCTCCCCGAACAGCGCCCAGGCCCCGATCACCGTGAACAGCGGCCCGGTACCCCGCACCACCGGATAGACCACCGTATAGGCGCCCTTGGTATAGGTGTAGCCCTGGGCAAGCTTGTAGGCCAGATGGATCGCGAAGGCGCCCGCGAAGATCGGCCACATATGCGGCTCGGGCCAGGGCACCACGAACAAAGCCACCGGTGCCGCCATGAACCCGTAGGAGAAATCGATCGCGCCGCGCGACAGCCAGGGGTCGTGCCGCCCCTTCTGCAGCGCGCCGAAGACCGCATGCAGCACCGCCGCCGACAGCGCCAGTATCAGCGCCAGATCGTGCCCGGCGGATGTTCCCTCGACCGAGGCGATCCAGTCGGTCATCGCCGCCCGATCCCTCGCCCGGGGCCCCCGCGCGGGCTATCTGAGTTGAGGGAAGGATCAGGAGGAGCGCAGATGCTGGACAATCTTGCGGAGGAGTTTTCCAATCCGTTCGGCGGGTTGCCGACGGAGGTCGCGATCCTTCGACTGGTCGCCGCGATGACGCTTGGCGGGCTGATCGGCTTCGAGCGCGAGCGCCGCGGCAAGCCCGCCGGGCTGCGCACCCATATGCTGATCGCGCTGGCTGCCTGCCTGTTCACGCTGATCGCGCTGCGGATGATCGACGCGGCCAGCATGGGCGATGTCACGCTCCGGATCGACCCGTTGCGGCTGATCGAGGCGGTGACGGCGGGGGTCGCCTTCCTGGCCGCCGGGGCGATCATCACCAATCGCGGCGGCGTCAGGGGCCTGACCACCGGCGCCGGAATGTGGCTGGCGGGCGCCATCGGGCTGGCCTGCGGCACCGGCGCCCTGCCGCTGGCCGGGCTTGCGACGCTGGTCGCCCTGATCGTTCTGGAAGTCGTCCGGCTGCTCGAATAGCGCCTGCGCCCCCGCGAGGCCTCACTCATCGAGCCCGGCCAGCGCGTTGGCGAAATCCTCCGGCTCGAAGGGCGCGAGATCGTCGATCTGCTCGCCCAGGCCGATGGCATGGATCGGCAGCCCGAACTTGTCGGCCAAGGCCACCAGCACGCCGCCCTTGGCGGTGCCGTCGAGCTTGGTCATCACCAGCCCCGAGACATCGGCAAGGTTCCGGAAGATCTCGACCTGGCTCAGCGCGTTCTGGCCGGTGGTCGCATCCAGCACCAGCAGCGTGTTATGCGGCGCGGTCTCGTCGCGCTTGCGGATCACCCGCACGATCTTGGCCAGCTCCTGCATCAGATCCTGCCGGTTCTGCAGCCGCCCGGCGGTGTCGATCATCAGAAGGTCGGTGCCCTCGGCCTCGGCCCGGGCCATGGCGTCGAAGGCGAGGCTGGCCGGGTCGGCGCCCTGCGGCGCGGTCATCACCGGCACCCCCGCGCGTTCGCCCCAGACCTGAAGCTGTTCGACCGCCGCGGCGCGGAAGGTGTCGCCCGCGGCCACGATCACCGACTTGCCCGCATCGCGGAACTGGCTGGCGAGCTTGCCGATGGTGGTGGTCTTGCCCGAGCCGTTCACGCCGACCACCAGAACCACCTGCGGCTTCTTCGGATAAAGCGGCATCGGCCGCGCGACCGGCTCCATGATCCGGGCAATTTCCTGGGCCAGCAGCTCCTTGATCTCGTCGACCGAAAGCCGCTTGCCGAACCGGCCCTCGGCCATGTTCGCGGTGACCCGCATCGCGGTATCGACCCCCATATCGGCCGAAATCAGCAACTCTTCGAGGCTTTCCAGCATCGCATCGTCAAGCTCGCGCCGGATCACCGTCTTCTTCGGCTCGGACGCCTTCTGCTCGGAACGCCCGAAGACGCGCCCGAAAAAGCCCCGCCGCGGCGCACCCGCCCCCGTCTCTTGGCCGGTCTCTTGGCCCATCTCTTCGCCGGTTGCGTCTCCGGCTCCGGTCAGCTCCTCCCGAAACGCGTCCGAAGAGGCGGGCGCCGGGTCCGAGCGCAGCTCGGTGGGAATGTCAGCGGGGATCTCGTCAGGCACTGACGGCGGAACCTCGCCGGGCCAGTCGGGGGCTTCCTGCGGCGGCTCGGGCGGACGCTCGGAGGGTCCCGGCGGGATGTTCAGCGGCTCGGGATAAGGAACGGGCGCCGGAACCGGTTCCGGATCGGGCATCGGCACGGGCTCGGGCGCAGGCTCGGGTTCAGGCGTCGGCACCGGTTCCTCTGGCGCAGGGGTCGGCTCGGGATCGGGTTCCGGCTCCGGGGCGGGCGCAGGAGAGGGTTCCGGCTCGGGGGCATGGGTCACCGCCTCGGCAGCGCCCAGAACCAGCGGGGTCGGACGGTCTTGCTCGCGCGGCGCCGCTGGCTCCGGTGCGGGCGTGGGTTCGGGGGGACGCTCGGGCGCGGATTCGGCAGGCCCGGGATCGGCGGGCAGGACCGGGGCGGTCGCAGTCTCGTCGGCACGGGCCGCGGCCGAGGACGCGACCTCTTCCTCGCGCCCGCCATCGCGCACGATCTCTTCCAGACCCTGCTCGATCTTCGAGGACGACTTGCCGAGCCGCTGTCTGAGCTTGCTGAAAAACGCCATATCGCCTCCTGCGCCTCCCCTGTGAGACCCTGTCCTGACCTATGCGGAAACGCCCCGATATGGAAGGGGGCGCGCCCGGCGCCATCTTCGCCGCAGCCGCGCGCCGATGCCATGGCACCCGCCGACGCACCCGCCGATACACCTTCTCCCGGGCGGCGGCGCTGGCGAACCGGCGCAGGCTCTGGCAAAGTGACGGAAATGACAGACCGGAGGACACCGATGCGCCGCGCGCCGATCGCCTTTCTTCTCGCCGCCGCCCTGCCCGCCCTGGCCGCCGGATTGACCGCAGCCGAGGCCGCCGAGCCGATGTCCGCGGCCGCCTTCGACCGCTATGCCACGGGAAAGACGCTGTTCTATGCGTCCGGGGGCCGCGCCTACGGCGCCGAGCAATATCTCAGCGGCCGCCGGGTCATCTGGACCTTCCTCGATGGCGACTGCTCGGAAGGCGTCTGGTTCGAGGCGGACGGGCAGATCTGCTTTCGCTACGACCACGATCCCGAAGACCCGCAATGCTGGAGCTTCTTCAAGTCCGGCCAGGGCCTGATGGCCCGGTTCGAGAACGACCCGGACCAGACCGAACTGATCGAGGTCAACCAGAGCCGCGAACCGCTGATCTGCTCCGGCCCGCGCGTCGGCGCCTGAGACCGGGCCAGGACCGCGCACCGGAGCCGGCCTGCCGTTTACAGCAGGGTGCCCTGTTCGGGCGGCTCGTCGGTCTTGCGGCTGCGGCGCGGCGGCCGCCCTGCGGTCGAAAGCCGCCCGTCCCGGAACTCGATCTCGAGCGCGCCCGCCTGTTCGGCCGCGGCCCGGCTCGTGACCACCTGCCCGCCCGCGCGCACCACCGCAAAGCCGCGGCGAAGCGTTTCCCGGTAGCTGAGCCCCGCCCGCATCCGCTCGAGCGCCTCGAGCCGCGCCCGGCGCCGCTCGAACCCGGCGCCCAGCGCCGCGCGAAGCCGCGCATCGAGCCGGGCCAGCGCCTCGCGCCCGGTCTCGACGCGGCGCTGCAAAAGCTCGGGACGGACCCGGCGCGCGGCCTTTTCCAGCTCTGACGCCCGCAGCCGCCGCAGCCGCGCGAGGGCGGGCGCGACCCGGGCCACGCGCTCGTCGGCACGGCGGCGTTCCTCGGCCAGCCGGCGCCTCAGACTGGCCGGGCGCAGCGCCGCACCCGCCTCGGACAGCCGCAGCCGTTCGCGCGCGACCCGAGCGGACAGTGCCGCGGGCAGCCGGTCGGCAGCGCGGTCAAGCCGCTGGGCCGCGAAATTCAAGAGGGTCTCGGGCCGGGGCAGCGCACGCGCCAGATCGGCCAGCCGCTGGCGCCGTTGTGACAGCAACCGCCCGAGCGCGGCCGAGCGGCGGGCCTCGAGCCCGTCCAGCGCCGCTATCAGCTCGATCCGCACCGGCACCGCCATCTCGGCGGCCGCCGTCGGCGTCGGCGCGCGGCGGTCGGCGGCATGGTCGATCAACGTGGTGTCGGTCTCGTGACCCACCGCCGAGATCAGCGGAATTTGCGACGCGGCCGCGGCGCGCACCACGATTTCCTCGTTGAACCCCCAGAGATCCTCGAGGCTGCCGCCGCCGCGCGCCACGATCAGCAGATCGGGCCGCGGAATCGCGCCGCCCTCGGGCAGCGCGTTGAAGCCCTGGATGGCGCGGGCCACCTCGGGGGCGCAGGCCGCGCCCTGCACCGCGACGGGCCAGATCAGCACATGGCGCGGAAAGCGGTCGCCAAGCCGGTGCAGGATGTCGCGGATCACCGCCCCCGAGGGCGAGGTCACGACCCCGATCACCCGCGGCAGATAGGGCAGCGCGCGCTTGCGCTCGGCCGCGAACAGCCCCTCGGCCGCCAGCGCCGCCTTGCGCTTTTCCAGCATCGCCATCAGCGCGCCGACGCCTGCGGGCGCGATATCCTCGATCACCATCTGGTAGCGCGATTGCCCGCCGAAGGTGGTCAGCCGCCCGGTGGCGATCACCTCCATGCCTTCCTCGGGCCGGGTCGCCAGCCGCTGCGCGGTGCCCTTCCAGATCACCGAGGCCAGCACGTTCCGGTCGTCCTTGAGGTCGAGATAGATATGTCCCGAGCGCGGCAGGCTGACCCGCCCGACCTCGCCGCGCACGCGGACATGCGAGAAGGCCCCCTCGACGGTGCGCTTCACCGCGCCGGAAATTTCCGAGACGGTGAATTCGGGGGAATTGGGGCCGCCGGGGCCGTCATCGTCAATGAGGTCGGACATGGGCCCTTGGTGCCCGGAAATCGAGACGGGTTCAACTGCCTCCGAGGCCGCGCGGCACCCTGCCCTTGTTCCCGTCGGCTTGTCGCTCGGGGCTTGTCCACTCGGGCCTTGTCGTTTCGGGGCGGGGCTCAGGCCGCGACCTGCCCCAGGGCCAGCCCGCGCAGATAGACCGCAACACCCCGGGGCGTTCCCAGATCGACCCGCATCGCGCCCCGGCTGCTCCAGACCAGATAATCGGCGCCCCGCACCAGCGCGGCCTCGGTCTCCGGGCCGAAAGCGCCGTCGATCCGCGCCGCGTAAAGCCCGAGCTCGCGCAGTTCGCCCTGCACCGCCCGCCGCTGGTCGGGGCCGAGCCGCTGAAAGCCGGTCTCGAGCAGATCGGCGCGGTAGGACGCAGCCAGCAGCGTGCCGGGAATGGCGGTCGGGGCGAAGGCGATGGCTGGGCGGTTCATCGGGGCACCTGCGGGGCAGCGGTTGCGGATCGGTCCGGTCGGGGGGCGGCCCCCGGCAGAACCGGTTAATGGCCTGTTTACCCTGTCTGTATGGCTGCCCGGCGCGGCATCGCTGCGGACAAAGCAAGGCGATTTCGCGGTCTCTTTCAGAGCCTCTTTCCGGGCCCCTTTCCCGGTCGCTTGCCCGAACCGGCCGGGCAGCCTACAAGGCGCCGGAAAAGAGCTTGGCGAAAGGCGGCAGATGAACATCCTCATTCTCGGCGGCGGCGGACGGGAACATGCGCTGGCCTGGGCGATCCTGCAGAACCCGAAATGCGACCGGCTGATCGTGGCGCCGGGCAATGCAGGGATCGCGGCCATCGCCGAATGCGCGACGCTCGACATCGAGGATGGCGGCGCGGTCGCGGCCTTCGCCGAGGAGAACGCGGTCGATTTCGTGGTGATCGGCCCCGAGGCACCGCTGGCCGCGGGTGTGGCCGACCGGCTGGAAGCGGCAGGCATCCTCTGCTTCGGGCCGAGCCGCGCGGCCTCGGCGCTGGAAAGCTCGAAAAGCTTCACCAAGGCGATCTGCGATGCCAGCAACGCGCCCACCGCAGGCTATGGCCATTTCACCGATGCCGGGGCCGCGAAGGCCCATGTCCGCAAGGCGGGCGCGCCGATCGTGGTCAAGGCCGACGGTCTGGCCGCCGGCAAGGGCGTGATCGTGGCGATGAGCCTGGCCGAGGCCGAAGCCGCCATCGACGACATGTTCGGTGGCGCCTTCGGGGGCGCGGGCGCCGAGGTGGTGATCGAGGAATTCATGGAGGGCGAGGAAGCCTCGTTCTTCGTCCTTTGCGACGGCACCGATGTTCTGGCCATCGGCACCGCGCAGGACCACAAGCGCGTGGGCGAGGGCGATACCGGCCCCAATACCGGCGGCATGGGCGCCTATTCCCCGGCCCCGGTGATGACCGACGCGGTCTGCGCGAAGGCGATGGAAGAGATCGTCAAGCCGACCGTGGCCGAGATGGCGCGGCGCGGCACCCCCTACAAGGGCGTCCTCTATGCCGGGCTGATGGTCAGGAACGGCCAGCCTCGGCTGGTCGAATACAATGTCCGCTTCGGCGATCCCGAGGCCCAGGTGCTGATGATGCGGCTTGGCGGGCAGGCGCTCGACCTGATGCTGGCCTGCGCCGAGGGTCGGCTTGCCGAGGCGAAGGTCAACTGGGCCGACGACCATGCCATGACCGTGGTGATGGCGGCGAAGGGCTATCCCGGCGCCTATGAGAAGGGCTCGGTCATCGGCGGGCTCGACGCCCTGCCCGCGGACAGCTTCCGGATGGTGTTTCATGCCGGCACCCGCGCCGAGGACGGCAAGGTGACGGCGGCAGGCGGCCGGGTGCTGAACGTGACC
Source organism: Rhodovulum sulfidophilum DSM 1374 (assembly GCF_001633165.1). NCBI lineage: Bacteria > Pseudomonadati > Pseudomonadota > Alphaproteobacteria > Rhodobacterales > Paracoccaceae > Rhodovulum > Rhodovulum sulfidophilum. The sequence continues at coordinate 3,728,065 of NZ_CP015418.1, forward strand.
GCCCGCGGCGCGAGCCTCGCCGAGGCACGGGAAAAGGCCTATGCGATGATCGACAGGATCGACTGGCCTGAGGGCTTCTACCGGCGCGACATCGGCTGGCGGGCGCTCTAGCCCCGCCGCGCCCCGGCCTCAGATCAGCAGCACCAGCATCAGGATCGACGCCAGCAGCAGCGCCATGCCGAAGATCTCGGCCGCGCGCAGTTTCTCGTGGAAGACCAGCACCGAGGCCAGGATCGAGAAGATCAGCTCGATCTGGCCGAGGCTCCGGACATAGGCCGCGTTCTGCAGCGCGAAGGCGGTGAACCAGCCCGCGCTGCCCAGCATTCCCGTCGCGCCCACCGGCAGCACCGCCCGCCATTTCCGCGCCACCCGGGCCAGCTCGCCCGGTTCGCGCCAGGCCATCCAGGCCGCCATGGCCAGCGTCTGCATCATGGTGACACAGCTCAGCGCCAGCAGCGCCCGCATCAGCGCATCCTCCGAGGCGACCTGCAGCGTCGCGCCGCGATAGCCGATGGCCGACAGCCCGAAGAACCCGCCCGCCAGCAGCCCGAGCCCCAGCGCGCGCCAGGACATGCCGCCCCAGCCCCCCGGCGGACGCGACAGCGCGATGACGCCCAGCACCCCGATGGCGATGGCCGCCATCCCCGGCGCCGAAACCGGCTCGCCCAGCAGCAGCGCCGAGAAGGCCGCGACCTGGATCACCTCGGTCTTGGTGAAGGCCACGCCGACCGCGAAGGAGCGTTCCGAGAACAGCGCGACGGTCGCGAAGGTGGCGATGATCTGCGCCAGCCCGCCGGTCGCGGCATGGGCCCAGAAGGCAGGCGCGATGCCGGGCAGCGCCTCGCCCCGGACCGCCATCAGGCCCGCCAGGCACAGCGCAGCAAGCGGCGCCGCGAAGACGAAGCGCGAGAATGTCGCCCCGGCGGTCGAGAGGCCCAGCCCCCGCAGCCGTTTCTGCAGCATGAAGCGGACGGTCTGAACCGCCGCCGCCCCGATCGTCATGATCACCCAGAGATCCATGGACATCCTCGCCGCGCCCGCCTCCGCTCGGCGAGGCGCAGCCTGTTGCGCGCAGCCGGTGCCGGTGCCGTCCCCGGTCCCTTCCCCGGGGCCGTCGGAGCCGCCTTGCTCAGATCTGCTTTTCGGGCATCTGCACGATCAGCCCGTCAAGCGCCTCGGTGACCTTGATCTGACAGGTCAGGCGCGAGCGCTTGGGATCGGTGGCATAGGCGAAATCGAGCATGTCGGCCTCCATGTCCTCGACCGGCGGCAGACGGTCGACCCAGTCGGGATGGACATAGGCATGGCAGGTCGAACAGGCGCAGGCGCCTCCGCAATCGGCGTCGATGCCCGGAACGCCATTGTCGCGGGCGCCTTCCATCACGGTCAGCCCGTTGGCCACATCGATGACATGCTCGGTGCCATTATGTTCGATATAGGTGATCTTCGCCATGACTGCCCCTCGCATTCGGCTATCGGTCGCGGTGGGAATAATCGAGCTTTGCCGCTTTTTCCAGCGAAAGCGGACCCGGGCGGCTCCGCTGTTGCCCGGCCTGTCCCGAAGCCATTTTCTTCCCCGTCCCGCGATGGCATTGTCGCCCCGTCCAGTTCCGGAGACGCCGATGACGAACCAGCCCGCCCCCCCTGCCCCCCTGACCCTCTGCGATTGCACCCAAGCCGACCTGCCCGGCGTGCAGGCGATCTATGCCGAGGCGGTCCGGACCGGCACGGCCAGCTTCGAGCTTGCCCCGCCGGATCTGCCCGAGATGCGGGCGCGCTGGGAAAAGGTGACGGAGGCGGGCTTTCCCTGGCTGGTGGCACGGGCCGGAAACCGGGTCGCGGGCTATGCCTATGCCAATACCTACCGCCCGCGCCCGGCCTATCGCGGCACGGTCGAGAATTCGGTCTATGTCGACGCGGCCTTTCGCGGACAGGGCGTCGGGCGGGCGCTGCTTGGCGCCTTGCTGGCGCGCTGTGAGGCGGCCGGGTTCCGGCAGATGGTGGCGGTGATCGGGGATTCGCAGAATACGGGCTCGATCGCGCTCCATCGCGCGCTGGGCTTCAGGGATGCGGGCGTGCTGCGCTCGGTCGGCTGGAAGCATGGCCGCTGGCTCGATTCCGTCCAGATGCAGAAACCGCTCGGCCCCGGCGACACCGCGCCATTCGACGGCCTGCCCGGCGACAGGCCGCAGGGGCAGCACAGCGGTGGCGCCGGAACGGACGGTCCTCCGAACCGCCCCTGACACGCGGCGCGGCCCCCTGTGACAAGCGCCGCCCCCGCCATAGCCGCGGCAGAGCGGACCCGAGGCGGAGGCCGTGCCGCCCCCAGCAGTCTTCCCCGGCAATCCGCGCAAGCCGGGCGATGCGCCCGGGCCGCCGCTCCGGCCCCGGCTCGGAGGGCGTGGACCGGCCCCGCTCCGGGCGCCCGGACGCGAGTGCGGAAACGGCGCCCCCCTTCTTTGACAGTTTGCAACAAGGGGTCCGCCGGGTATGCTTTACGCTGCGGGACCCGAAAAGGACGCAAAAGCGCAGGCCGGAGCCCGCAATACCCCCGGCATATCGGGGCGTAACGGGGAGGAGGCCCATGACAGACATGTCCAACATGAACCGTCGTTCGTTCCTGAGGCGCAGCGCGCTGGCGGGCGGCGTCGCCGGAACCGGCGCGCTGGCCGCGCCTGCCGTTCTGGCCCAGGCGCCGATCGTCCTGAAAATGCAGACCTCCTGGGGCGCATCGAACATCTGGGACGAATTCGCCCGCGACTATGCCCGCCGCGTCGATGAGATGTCGGGCGGGCGGCTCAGGATCGACGTGCTGCCCGCGGGCGCCGTGGTCTCGGCCTTCCAGGTGATGGATGCGGTCAATGACGGCGTGCTCGACGCCTCGCATTCGGTCTGCGCCTATTGGTACGGCAAGAACAAGGCGGCGTCGCTTTTCGGCACCGGACCGGTCTTCGGCGGCTCGGCCACGACCATGCTGGGCTGGTTCTACGCCGGCGGCGGCGACGAGCTGTTCCGCGAACTGACCCAGGATGTGATGGGGCTGGATGTCGTGGGCTTTCTGGGCTTTCCGATGTTCGCCCAGCCCTTCGGCTGGTTCAAGGACGAGGTCGACACCGTCGCCGACCTGCAGGGTTTCAAGTACCGCACGGTGGGGCTGGCCGCCGATCTGATGGCCCGGATGGGGATGTCGGTCGCCCAGCTTCCGGGCGGCGAGCTGGTGCCCGCGATGGAACGCGGGGTGATCGATGCCTTCGAGTTCAACAACCCCTCGTCGGACAAGGATTTCGGCGCCCAGGACGTGGCCAGGCACTATTACCTGGCCTCCTATCACCAGGCCTCGGAAAGCTTCGAATTCCTGTTCAACCGGCCGTTCTTCGAGGATCTCGAGCCCGATCTGCAGGCGATCCTGCGCTACGGCGTCGAGGCGGCCTCGACCGCAAATACCGCCAAGGCCATGGACCGCTATTCGGCCGACCTGCAATGGCTGCAGGACGAGGCGGGGGTGACCGTGCACCGGACCTCGAAGGAGATCCTCGATGCCCAGCTTGCCGCCTGGGACGAGCTGATCCCCGAGCTCGAAGAGGACGCCTTCATGAAGAAATGCCTCGACAGCCAGCGCGCCTGGGTCGAGCGCGTGACCTTCTACGAGGTGATGAACGCGCCCGATTACACGCTGGCCTACGACCACTACTTCCCCGGCCGGCTCAGGCTCTGAGCCGGTCCCGGGGCGGGTGCCCCCGGCCGCCGACGCGCCGGGGGGCCTTCATGGGGCGCGGGGAGGTTTCATGGTCGGGTTCATCCGTTTCGCCGACGCGCTGTCGGCCTGGTTCGGCAAGGCCTTCGCCTGGCTGGTCGTGCTGATGGCACTGGGGACCGGCTACGAGGTCTTCGTGCGCTACGTCCTGAACAGCCCCACCGCCTGGGCGCTGGACGTGTCCTTCATCATGTACGGGACGCTATTCATGATGGGCGGCGCCTATACCCTGTCGCGGGGCGGCCATGTGCGGGGCGATTTCCTGTACCGGCTGTGGCAGCCCCGGACCCAGGCCATGGTCGATCTGGTGCTCTACATCATCGCCTTCTTTCCCGGCGTGCTGGCGCTGATCTTCGCGGGCTGGAAATACGCCGCGCGGTCATGGCGCTATGGCGAGGTCTCGGTCAACAGCCCGGCGGGCATCCCGATCTACCAGTTCAAGACCGTGATCGTGGTCGCGGGCGTGCTGCTGTTCATCCAGGGCATCGCCCAGGTGATGCGCTGCCTCCTCGCGATCCGCAGCAATGAATGGCTCGAGGCCGAGGAGGACATCTTCGAGACCGAGGACATCCTGATGCGCGAGGCCGACAAGGCCGAGAGGGGACCGCATATATGACCGACCCGGAGGTCGCCCTGATCCAGCTCGGGCTGTTCATCGTCTTCGTGTTCCTGGGGTTTCCCATCGCCTTCACCCTGATGGCGATGGGGCTGGGCTTCGGCTATTTCGCCTATTTCGACGCCGGCCGGATGTGGCGCGCCTTCGACCGGCTGGACGAGACCGCCGGGATGTGGACCCGGATCACGAGCTGGGTCGAGGGCCTCTTCAACAACCGCATCTTCGATCTCTTCGTGAACCAGACCTATACGGTGATGTCGAACGAGGTGCTGACGGCGGTGCCGCTGTTCCTGTTCATGGGCTATGTGGTCGAGCGCGCCAATATCGTCGACCGGCTGTTTTCCACCCTCAACATCGCCTCGAAGAAGATCCCGGGCTCGATGGGGGTGGCGGCGCTGATCACCTGCGCGCTGTTTGCCACCGCGACCGGCATCGTCGGCGCGGTGGTCACGCTGATGGGGCTGTTGGCGCTGCCCGCGATGCTGCGCGCGCGCTACGATCCGGCCTTTGCCAGCGGCATCATCTGCGCGGGCGGCACGCTGGGCATCCTGATCCCGCCCTCGATCATGCTGATCGTCTATGCCGCGGCCACCAATGTCTCGATCGTGCGGCTTTACGCAGGCGCGCTTCTGCCCGGGCTGACGCTGGTCGGGCTGTATCTCGTCTATGTGGTGGGCCGGTCCATCCTGCAGCCCTCGGCCGCACCGCGCCCGAGGGCGGACGAGATCCCCGACATGCCCTTCGGGCGTCTTCTGTGGCAGATCGCGACCTCCTTCCTGCCGCTCGCGGTGCTGATCGCGTCGGTGCTGGGCTCGATCCTGTTCGGGCTGGCGACACCGACCGAGGCCGCCTCGGTCGGCGCGCTGGGCGGGCTGGCGCTGGCCGTCATCTACCGCGCGCTCAACTGGCAGCGGCTGCGCGAAAGCGTCTATCTGACGGTCCGGACCACGGCGATGGTGTGCTGGCTTTTCGTCGGCTCCTACACCTTCTCGGCGGTGTTCTCCTATCTGGGCGGCGAGCAGCTGATCGGCCAGTTCGTCGAAGGCCTGAACCTGACGCCGATGCAGTTCCTGATCCTCGCGCAGATCATCATCTTCCTTCTGGGCTGGCCGCTCGAATGGTCCGAGATCATCATCATCTTCGTGCCGATCTTCCTGCCGCTGCTGGCATATTTCCAGATCGACCCGCTGTTCTTCGGCATCCTCGTCGCGCTGAACCTTCAGACCAGCTTCCTGACCCCGCCAATGGCGATGTCGGCCTATTACCTCAAGGGCATCGCGCCGCCCGAGGTCAGGCTGACCCAGATCTTCCGGGGCGTGATGCCGTTTCTCGTCTGCGTGCTGATCTCGATGGTCTTGATGTACGTCTTCCCGCAGATCGTCTATTTTCTGCCCGAACTGGTTTACGGATGAGGGCGCGGGCATGAAGGATCTCGAAACGGCACTGGATCTGGGGGCGGTCGAGCTGCGCGACCGGCTGGCAGGCGGCGCGCTTTCGGCGCTCGATCTGGTCGAGGCCTGCCTGGCCCGGATCGCCGCGCGCGAGCCCGAGATCGGCGCCTGGGCCTGGATCGACCCCGATTACGCCCGCGAGCAGGCCCGGCGGCTCGATGCCCATCGCGCCTCGGGCCGGACGCTGGGGCCGCTTCACGGCCTGCCGGTGGGGCTGAAGGACATGATCGACACCGCCCGCATCCCGACCGGGAACGGCTGCGCGCTGGATGCCGGCCGGGTGCCCGCGCGCGACGCCTTCGTGGTCGAGAGGCTGCGGGCGGCGGGGGCGCTCATCCTCGGCAAGACGGTGACGACCGAGCTGGCCTTCCTGCATCCCGGCAAGACCCGGAACCCGCATAACCCCGCGCATACACCGGGCGGCTCGTCCAGCGGCTCGGCCTCGGCGGTGGCCGATGCGATGGTGCCGCTGGCGCTTGGCACCCAGACCGGCGGCTCGGTCATCCGTCCCGCGGCCTTCTGCGGCGTGACCGGTTTCAAGCCCAGCTTCGGTGCGATCCCGCGGCGCGGCGTACTGATGCAGTCGCACAGTCTCGATACTGTGGGGGTCTTCGCCGCCGATCCGCTGGGCGCGGCACTGGTGGCCGAGACCCTGTTCGGCTTCGACGAGACCGACCCCGCCAGCCGCCTCGCCCCGCCGCCGCGGCTGCTCGACACCGCCCGCGGCACGCCGCCGCTGCCGCCGGTCTTCGCCTTCGTCAGGCCCCCGGGCTGGGATCGGGCCGATCCCGACACCCATGCCGCCTTCGCCGAGCTGACCGCCGCCCTTGGCGATCAGGTCTTCGCCCTCGATCTGCCCCCGGCCTTCGAGGAGGCCGCCCCCCAGCGTGCCCGGATCAACATGGCCGAGATGGCGCGCCATTATTACCGCTATGACCGCGACGGGCGCGATCTGCTTGGCGCCGAGACCCGCGATGCCATCGACGAGGGCGCAAACATGCCCGCCCGCGACTATCTGGCCGCGCTGGACTGGCCCAGGGTGCTGAACGCCGCGCTGGACGAGATCTTCACCCGGTGCGACGCGATCCTCTGCCCCGCGGCGCCGGGACCGGCCCCCGAGGGCCTCGGCACGACCGGCGATCCGATCTTCAACGGGCTCTGGACGCTTTGCGGCACGCCCGCGGTGACGGTGCCGATCCTGACCGCCGGGAACGGCCTGCCGATGGGGGTGCAGCTGGTCGGCCCGCGCGGCGGCGACGCCCGACTGCTGCGCAGCGCGCAATGGCTTTACGACTGGGCTGCGGGGGCCTGAGCCCCGCCCGGCCCACAGGGAAAGGACCGCCGATGGACCGCATGCTTGCCGCCGTCGCCTTCATCGCCTTCGCGGGCTTCGTCGGCATCCTCGCCCTCGAGGTCCCCCATCCCGACCTTTGGGCGGTGATCGGCATCACCCTCGCGCTGGTCGCGACCGATCTGGTCCTGGCTGCCCGGAACCGCCGCGACTGACCTGCCAAGGCACTGGCGGGTAACGGCTTTCTTCCTGACGAAACCGACAAATTCCGGATAGGCCGCCCCCGGGCCGCGTGTTAGCATTCGGGCCAGCCCGCCAGGGAGGATCGCGGGCCGGAAACGGGGAGCCCCCGGAGGGAGGAAAGATGAAGACCACCTTGATCGGCGCGGCCATCTGGGTCGCGCTTGCCCTGCCCGCCGTCGCGCAATCGACGGATGTGCCCGACAATCTGGAAAAGCTCGGGAATTTCCGGACCACCGGCACCACCGACTTCACCTATGTCGAGCAGGACGGCCCCTATGCCGAGGGCATCCGCAAGACGCTGGAACGCATCACGCTGCCGCCGGGCTTCAGGATCGGGCTTTACGCGGTGGTGCCCGATGCGCGGCACATGGCGGTCGGCCCGCAGGGCATCGCCACCTTCGTCGGCACCCGCAAGGACAAGGTCTGGGCCGTGACCGACCGCAACAAGGACCGCATCGCCGACGAGGTGAAGGATTTCGCGCCCTCGCTGACATTCGCGATCCCGAACGGGCCCTGCTTCTCGAAGGACGGCTTCCTTTATATCGCCGAGCAGAACCGCGTGCTGCTGTTTCCGGCCGCCGAGTTCTTCTATGAAAGCCCCGATGTGGCGGCCTTCAGCCTCGTGCCGCAGGGCGAGCTGATCCCGCCCGGGGAGGAAAGCTACAACCACACCGCGCGGGTCTGCCGGATCGGCCCGGATGGCAGGATCTACATCTCGCTCGGCCAGCCCTTCAACGTGACGCCAAGGGACAAGCTGGAGCTGTACCGCGAGATCGGCATCGGCGGCATCATCCGGATGAAGACCGACGGCACCGGGCGCGAGGTCTATACCACCGGCATCCGCAACTCGGTCGGGCATGATTTCGACCCGGCGACGGGCGATCTGTGGTTCACCGACAACCAGGTCGACGGCATGGGCGACGACATCCCGCCGGGCGAGATCAACCACCAGACCGAGATGGGCCAGCATTTCGGCTATCCCTGGTATGGCGGCGGCGATGTGCGCACCGATGACTATGCGGACGAGGAGATCCCCCTCGAGGTGGTGATGCCCGCGGTCGAGACCGTCGCCCATGCCGCCGATCTGGGCATGACCTTCTATACCGGCGGCATGTTTCCCGAAGAGTATCGCGGCGCGATCTTCTCGGCCCAGCACGGGTCCTGGAACCGAACCGAACCGATCGGCGCGCGGGTGATGGTCACGCGCATCGCCGAGGATGGCAGCGCCAGCACCGAGCCCTTCGCCGAAGGCTGGATCGACGCCAATGGCGAATATCTGGGCCGTCCGGTCGATGTGGCCCAGCTTCGCGACGGCTCGCTCCTGGTCTCGGATGACATGGCGGGCGCGCTCTACCGGATCTGGTATGACGGGATGTGACGCGCCCCTCGCGGCAGGGTTGCCGGGGGCGGAGGCGCAGATCGTGACCGGCACTGGCGCGGTCTTGGCGGCAAGCGGATCGTCGCGGCCCGGCACTTTGCCGGCCTCGCCCGCGGCAGCCTGTCTTCGGCAAGCCCGCTCAGGAGGCGCCCCCTGATCCGCGCCGGGCGCTCTGCCGCGCGCCGGCCTGAGGTCGCCGGAGCGGCCTCCGGCAGGCGCCGCAACCGGGCATGCTAGGCCCTCAAGCTGACCGGGAACTGAAGGGCCAAAACTCTGATCATACACAATAAATTTTCTTGATCCGGCCCCGAGGCAGACGCAGTCTGCGCACCGTACCGGCGCCCTGAACATGCCCGCCCGCCCCGGGCGGAGCGCAGGCGCTCGAGCCAGCAAGGAGACGGAGATGTCCGATACCAAAGCCAGCCCTCCCGCAACCGAAGGCGGCGCCCGCGCAGCCCCCGAGACCTATTCCTTCCGACAGAAACTCGCCCATTGGGGCGTGGTCGTCCTGGTCGCCGCCCAGTTTCTCGTCTTCGACGCCATCGGCCGCGATTTCGGCCGCGGCATGAAAACCGGCGACTGGGTCTATTCGCCCACCGCCACCGGCCACATCCTGTTCGGCCTCGCGATCCTCGCCCTGATGGTCTGGCGGCTCAAGCTGCGCCGCGACGAGGGGGTCCCCGCCCTTCCGGCCGCCGAACCCGGCTGGGCTGCGACGCTGGCGCGCCTGACGCATGCCGCCTTCTACCTGTTGCTGCTGGCAATGCCGGTGGTCGGCGCGGTGGCCTGGTTCCTGCAGTCGGGCAACGCCGCCGAGATGCACGAGGCCGCGGCCAACCTGCTGATTGCGCTGATCGCGATCCATGTCGCGGCGGTCGCCCTGCACAAGTTCCGGTGGAGAAGCAACATCCTGAGCCGGATGATGTAAGCCGGAACGCGCCTCCCGTGCCGACCTTTCCCTGACCGGCAGGAAGGCGCGGCGCGGCCTGCGGGCCGATCGGTCCCGCAGGCCGCGCCTATCCTCTCGGGTGCAAGCTCCCGTCTTCCTTCAAAGGATCCCCACATCGCCCCAGCTTCCTTTCAGGAGCGCAAAAGGCGGCGACTTTGTGCAGACGCTCCCTTCCCAAACGCGCAATGGGGGCGGGTCACGGCCCCTCTTCCTGGACGGGAAGGACTTCCGGCCGCACCGGCTCACCAAACGGGCCCACAGCGACAATGCCTTCTTCGAACGCCTCTGGTGGAGCATCAAATATAACGAGGTTCACCTACGTGCCCGTGTCGGCATCTCCGAAGCCTGTACCGGGATTGGCCGTGTCAGATCGGCTTCGACAGCAGCCGACGCCATTCCTCGTTTGATGGCAGAACGCCCGATCAAGCCTGCTTCCCCCATCAGCCGCCGAAGAGGACAACGGCCTGACCGAGGCGCAAAACCACATGAGGAAGACCCGCAACCTGTTCAGGCAAACCGTCCCGCCTTCTGGATCGGGCGGGACCGGCCGCCCGCCCCGGGGCATCCTGCGCGGCCCGGCATTTCGGGTGGGTCCGGTTGGCGATAGATCCGACATGGCGGCGGGCAGCGGCTCCGGGCACGGATGCGCCATTCGTATCCTTTGGCAGGCCGCTGAAAAGTGATGAGACGAAGGCGTTGGTATCAGAACACTCCATTCCCGGTTTCTCTCGTTGCGTTGCACAGTGCTCATCGCGCTGGGGGCCGGTGAATTTGACGACAAGGATCGCCGCAAGACGTTTTTCAGCGGCCTGTCAGGTTCGGCACGACAGCGGTCGGCGGTGACGCCCAGCCGTTGCATCCCCCCGCAGGGAATGCCATTGCGAAGGCCGGTCCTGCCTCGCGGATGTTTCGATGCCCGTTTGCCTGCCCTCTGCGTCTGTCCGGCGTCCCGCCACCACCCTCCGCCCTGGCGCGCGCGTGGCCGGGCATTTCGGCGAATTCCTGCAGGGGCGGCTCGGGGTCGACGGGCCGCTTGCCCTGGTGACCGTGCCCTGCCCGGCGCTGGAACTGCGCGCGGTCCGGTATCCCGGGCGCATGCCGGGGCTCTGGCAGGGCAAGCGCCCGGTCCTGAGCCGCGCGCAATTCATGACGCTTGCCGCCCGTCTCGGGACCCGGCCGGGGCGGATGCGCCTTCACGCGGGCATGCCGCCCGGCGGCGGGGCCGGAGCCTCGACCGCGGCGCTGCTGGCGGCGATCCGCTGTCTCGCCCGGCATGCGCTTTCGGCCGAGGAGGAAGCCGCGCTCTGCCTCGCGCTGGAAGGCGCGACCGATCCGCTGATGCATCCCGCGCCCGGCCGCCTGCTTTGGGCGCCGCGCGCGGCACGGGTGTTGGACAGACTGCCGCCGGAGCCCGCTTTCGAGGTGGTGGGCGGGTTCTGCGGCAAGGGGCAGCGGACCGATCCGGCCGATACCGCTTTCGCCGACATCTCGGATCTGGTCGAGGCCTGGCGGAGCCCGCCCGATCCGGCCGGGCGGGCGCGGCTTGCCACCGAAAGCGCCCGCCGCTGCCACGCCCTGCGCGGCGGTCCCGACCCCGCTCCGCTGCTTGAACTGGGCCGTAACCTCGGCGCGCTGGGGCTAGTGGCCGCCCATACCGGTGCCGCGCAGGGGCTGCTTTTCGCACCGGGAACGGCCCCGGCCGGGACCGAGGCGGCGCTGCGTGCGGCAGGTCTCGGGCAGGTGCTGCGGTTCCGCACCGGCGGAGGCGGGCGATGAGCGCGGCGGCGATGCTGGTGGCGCTGGCCATCGAGGGGGGGGCCGGCTGGCCCGACCGGCTTCATGCCCGGATTGGCCATCCCGTGACCTGGATCGGGGCGCTGATCGCGGCACTCGAGGCGCGGCTGAACCGCCCCGGCGACGCGCCCGCGACCCGCAGGCGGCTGGGCGCCCTTGCGGTCGCGGTGACGCTGGCGGCGGCGGTCCTGCCGGCCTGGGCGCTGGTGTCGATCCTGCCCGGCGGCTGGGTGGGCACGGTGCTGACCGGGATCCTGGCCGCGCCGCTGGTGGCCTCGCGCAGCCTTTTCGACCATGTGGCCCGGGTCGCGAAGCCGCTGGCGGCGGGCGATCTTGCGGGCGCGCGCGAGGCGGTTTCGATGATCGTCGGCCGCGATCCGGCGCGGCTTGACCAGGCCGGGCTGGCCCGAGCGGCGCTTGAGAGCCTGGCCGAGAACGCCTCGGACGGGATCGTGGCGCCGGTCTTCTGGGGCGTCCTGCTGGGGCTGCCGGGGATCGCGGGCTACAAGGCGGTGAACACGCTCGACAGCATGATCGGGCATCGCAACGATCGCTACGAGGATTTCGGCCGGGTCGCGGCGCGGCTGGACGATCTGGTCAATCTGCTGCCCGCGCGGCTGACCGGTGCTCTGTTCTGCCTCGTGGCCGGGCATCCGGCCCGGGCGGCGCGGACAATGATGCGGGATGCCGGGGCGCACCGTTCGCCCAATGCCGGCTGGCCCGAGGCGGCGATGGCGGGCGGGCTCGGCCTGCGGCTCTCGGGGCCGCGGATCTATGGCGATCGGGTCAGCGACGAACCCTGGCTGAACGCGGGCGCGCCCGACCCGGCGCCGGGCGATCTGTGGCGGGGGCTCTGGTTGTATGTCAGGGCGATGGCGGGGCTGGCACTGGGACTGGCGGCGCTGGTCTGGATCTTCGGAGGATAACGCATGGCGGACGGACAAGATCGCGGGCGCGATCATGGGGGCGATCTTTCCGGAGCGATGGCCAGCTTCGGCGGCACAGCCGACGACTGGATCGATCTCTCGACCGGCATCAACCGGGTGCCCTATCCCGCGCCGCCCGCCTCGGCTGCGGCGCTTTGCGACCTGCCGGGCCGGGCCGCGATCGACCGGCTGAGCGCCGCGGCGCAAGGCGCCTATGGGACGGACTGGCCCTTGCTGCCGCTGGCAGGGGCGCAGGCGGCGATCCAGCTTCTGCCGGTCGTGGCACCCGAGGGCGCGGTGCGGGTGCTGGGGCCGACCTATAACGAATATGCAGGCGCTTTCGAGGCGGTGGACCGCAAGGTCGAGACCGTTGTCGCGGCCGAGGCGCTGGCGGGGGCGGGGCTGGCGGTGATCGTCAATCCGAACAATCCCGACGGGCGGCGCCTCGCGCCGGAGGCACTGCGTGCCATTGCCGCCACGGTGGGCGTGCTGGTCGTCGACGAGAGCTTTGCCGACCCGCATCCGGAGCTGTCTCTGCTGCCGGGCGGCTGCCTGGAAAACGTGCTGGTACTGCGTTCCTTCGGCAAGTTCTACGGTCTTGCGGGGCTCCGGCTCGGCTTTGTGCTGGGGCCGGAGGCGCTGCTCGGGCCGTTGGCGGGGCGGGCCGGGCCTTGGGCGGTCTCGGGACCGGCGCTCGAGGCGGGCGCGCTGGCGCTGGCCGATGCGGGCTGGCGGGCAGACAGCCGGGCGCGTCTGAGTGCCGAGACGGCCCGTGCCGACGCGCTGGCCGAAGCGGCGGGCTGGCGACCGCTGGGCGGAACGGCGCTGTTCCGGCTCTATGAGACGGAGGATGCGGCCGAGGCGCAGGCCCGGCTGGCCCGGTCCTGGATCTGGTCGCGGATCTTTCCCTATTCCGCGGGCTGGCTGCGCCTTGGGCTGCCGGGATCAGAAGCCGAATGGGACAGGCTCGAAGAGGCTCTCTAGCCGTCGAAATCCCCGAAGGGCGTTCAGGCTGCATTCGGCAAACGCGCGCCTGAGCCCCACGTGGATGACCGCCCCGCATCGGAATGCCCGCATTGCCACCGGTCAAAGCACCACGGAGGCGAAGAAGGCCTTCGGCCTGTCCGTCCGCACGCGAGCCAAGTGGCCGGCACGTTTCCGCAAAGGCGGCCATGCGGCGCTTCGGCACCGCAGGTGGTTAGCGCGCGCCTGCCGCTGCGCGCCTGGAATGAACGAGCGGAAACCGCCCGGGTTGCTCATCTGGATGCTTCGACAGCCATGCGCATGACAAGCGCCTGATGGGAGCAGTTGTTGTCGCAGGCGATCCGGTCACCGGGGAGGCGCATCGCAGGACCAAAGAGCGGACCTGAGGATTGATCCGTCAGGAGACCTGGCCGGCGTTCTGACGATGCCCCTGCAGGGCGATAAACCGCAGGGACCCTGCGGTTTGGAAACCATGATTTTGGATTGGTAGCGGAGGAGGGACTTGAACCCCCGACACAAGGATTATGATTCCTCTGCTCTAACCAACTGAGCTACTCCGCCAAGAGTGCGCGCTGAGTAAGGGAGGTGGCCGGGGGCGTCAAGAGCAAATTCGGCGGGAAAACGGGCCGCGAGGCGCGTCATTCCGGCAGGGCCGATACCAGCGGCGCCAGCGTTGCTGCGGCCTGCCCCGACTCAGTCGGACACCCCGAATGACAGCTCTTCCAATCCGGGGGCCCCCGATGCCGTAACCGCCTCGCAGCGGCATCGATGTGCCAGGCCGGCTCTGCGAAGCCCCACAGAGAAAGACGGTCATGCCGCAGCTATTACAGCCGGGCGCGACGGCCAGAACGACGGGGCCCGCGCCGACCGCATGACCATCGTCGCAGCAGCTGCCAGGCCCCGGCACAGATGCTTCGGGCCGGGCATGCATGTGGCGCGGCCCGCCCGGAGGCTCGCTTTCGAGCTGATCGCCGCTGACGAAACGCGCCGCGATCCGCCAGGTCTCGACAGGCCCAATGCCCGCACGCCGTCGTCACCTCCGCGAGCCAGGCGGCGGCGGTCGGTCGAAACCTGCGAGAGAGTCGCACCTGCACCGCCCGGATCAGTGACGCCGGAAACTGCGCAAACGCCCGCCGGAGGGATCGAGCGCCGCCGCGAAAGCCGCGACCTCGAGCAATGGCATTTCCGGACGATCCGGGAGCCCCGCCCGCAGGTCCATTCGGCCCGGGCCGCCTCTTCAGCGTGAAACGGCTTTCACATGTCACCCGCTCCCGTCGTCCAGCCCGGTGACGCGGTTGCCATGCGCATCGGTCTCGTCCCGGGGCAAGACCGGCGGCGCAACCGTCAGGCTCTGGCAGAGATCCGCGATGCGGTCGGGCCGGGGCGTCAGCCGCAAGAGGAGCGACCCCGCGCCCAACCGGACCCGAATCGCTGTGGTCCCTTCCGATGCCCCACCTCGAAACGCCCGTTCCTGCCGCGCGCCCCGGCTCGAGCTCCGGCCAACCGGCGAAGGGCCGCGGGCTTCCGCTAGGTCACGCAGCCCGGCGCTTCGGCATCTCGCCCCTGACGTGTAGGTTGGGTCAAACATGCACCGATGAGGGAGGATACCGAGATGCCGAACTGGCCGATTGCCCTGCTGCTGACCGCTTTTGCCAGCACAGCCGCCGCACAGGAGGCGGCCGATGCCGTCGCCCCCGAATCGGCGACATCCGCGGCCGAGGCCTTTGCCGGTCTTTCGCCCGAGGCCCGCGCCGCCTGGGACAACCGTGAGGCGGGCCGCCCGACCGAGGCCCGGGACTGGATGCTCGCCGCTGCCAACCCCTTGGCGGTCGAAGCGGGCGCGGAGATCCTCGCCCAGGGCGGCAGCGCGGCCGATGCCATGGTCGCGGTGCAGACCGTGCTGGGTCTGGTCGAGCCGCAATCCTCGGGGCTTGGCGGCGGCGCCTTCCTGCTGTGGTACGACGCCGAAACCGGCGAGTCGACCACGCTTGACGGGCGCGAGACCGCGCCTCTGGCGGCGACACCGCAGCTGTTCCAGACGCCCGAGGGCGAGCCCCTGGCCTTTTACGATGCGGTCGTGGGCGGGCGCTCGGTCGGGACGCCCGGCACGCCGATGCTGATGGAAGAGGCGCATCGGCGCTGGGGCCGGATCGCCTGGCCCGACCTGTTCGACGCGGGCATCGGCCTGGCCGAGGGGGGCTTTCAGGTCTCGCCCCGGCTGGCAGAGCTGGTGGCCGGCGATGAGGACCGCCTGCGCCGCCACCCCGCGACCGAGGCCTATTTCTTCCCCGGCGGCGCCCCCGTCTCGGCGGGCACGGAGCTCGTCAACCCGGCCTATGCCGACACGCTGCGCCAGATCGCGCGCGACGGCAGCCGCGCCTTCTATACCGGCGCCATCGCCGAGGACATCGTCGCCGCCGTGCGCGGGGCCGAGGACAATCC
This sequence comes from Rhodovulum sulfidophilum DSM 1374, assembly GCF_001633165.1. Classification (NCBI taxonomy): domain Bacteria; kingdom Pseudomonadati; phylum Pseudomonadota; class Alphaproteobacteria; order Rhodobacterales; family Paracoccaceae; genus Rhodovulum; species Rhodovulum sulfidophilum. The sequence goes on from NZ_CP015418.1 coordinate 3,743,893, forward strand.
GGGGCTTCTTTCGACCGTCGATCTGGCGCTTTACCGGGTGAAGGAACGCGCGCCGGTCTGTGCCCCCTATCGCGGGCACGAGATCTGCGGGATGGGGCCGCCTTCCTCGGGCGGGCTGACCGTGGGCCAGATCCTCGGCCTGCTGGCGCCCTACGATCTGGCGGGGCTCGGCCCCGAGGCGGCCGACAGCTGGCGGCTGATCGGCGATGCCTCACGGCTGGCCTTCGCCGATCGCGGCCGCTACATGGCCGATTCCGATTTCGTGCCGGTGCCCGCAAAAGGGCTTCTAGACCCCGCCTATCTGGCCGGGCGCGCCAGGCTTCTGGAAGGCGACGACGCGCTGCCCGAGACCGCCCCCGGCAAGCCCGGCTGGGATCATGCGAGGCTTTGGGCCGATGACCGCTCGATCGAGTTTCCCTCGACCTCGCATATCTCGATCGTCGACGCCCAGGGCAATGCGCTGTCGATGACCACGACCATCGAGAACGGCTTCGGCTCGCGGCTTTTCGTGCGCGGCTTTCTTCTGAACAATGAACTGACCGATTTCTCGTTCCGGACCCATGAGGACGGCCGGCCCATCGCCAACCGGGTCGAGCCCGGCAAGCGGCCGCGCTCGTCGATGGCGCCGACCATCGTTCTGACCGACGGCAAGCCCTCGCTGGTGATCGGCAGCCCGGGCGGCAGCCGGATCATCGGCTATGTCGCTCAGGCCATCGTGGCGCATCTGGACTGGGGAATGGACGTGCAGCAGGCCGTGGCGATGCCGCATCTTCTCAACCGCTTCGGCACCTACGATCTGGAAGCGGGCACATCGGCCGAGGACCTGGCCGAACCGCTGGCCGCGCTCGGCTTCGAGGTCGGGACGCGCGAGCTGAATTCGGGGCTGCACGCGATCTCGGTCGGGGAGACGCTGCAAGGCGGCGCCGACCCACGCCGCGAGGGCATCGCGCTGGGCCGCTGAGGAAGGCCCGAAGATTTCGCGGGCGGCCTATGGCGTCATCGCGACAGGCCGACCCGTCAGATCGCGCATGGTGCAAACGTCCCATGCGCGACCCGCCCTGCCCCGGGCCGCTGCCACGCCGCGCAGAGCGAAACGCAAAACCCTCTTTCCCTGCCCGACTGTGCCGCCTATAATCCCGGCCATGGAACGCCACGGACATATCACGCCTTTCGCCGCGCGGCCCGCGCGGATGCGGTCCCTCGGCCTTCTTCTTCTCCTTAGCCGCCTCTGAGCGTGCCGAGAAGGCGCGACCGCTCAGAGGGTATTTTTCGCGCCGCATTCCCCCAAGGCTAAAGAAAAGAGAGAATCTGTCATGAGCGAGAGTTCGCACCAGGACCGCGTCCTGATTTTCGATACCACCCTGCGCGACGGCGAACAAAGCCCCGGCGCCACCATGACCCATGACGAAAAGCTGGAAATCGCGGCGATGCTCGACGAGATGGGCGTCGACATCATCGAGGCGGGCTTTCCGATCGCCTCGGAAGGCGATTTCGAGGCGGTACGCGACATCGCGAAACTGTCGAAGAACGCGGTGATCTGCGGGCTGGCCCGCGCCCAGCTGCCCGATATCGACCGCGCCTGGGAGGCCGTCCAGCATGCGGCCCGGCCGCGCATCCACACCTTCATCGGCACATCGCCGCTGCATCGCGACATCACCGCGCTGACGCAGGACGAGATGGTCGAGCGGATCGAGGCGACCGTGGCCCATGCCCGCAACCTCTGCGACGACGTGCAATGGTCGCCGATGGACGCGACCCGGACCGAGCGCGATTACCTCTGCCGCGTGGTCGAGACCGCGATCAGGGCGGGCGCCACCACCATCAACATCCCCGACACGGTGGGCTATACCGCGCCCCGCGAAAGCGCGAAGCTGATCGAGATGCTGCTGGAACGCGTGCCCGGCGCCGACGAGATCGTCTTTGCCACGCACTGCCACAACGACCTGGGCATGGCGACGGCGAACGCGCTGGCGGCGGTCGAGGCGGGCGCCCGGCAGATCGAATGCACCATCAACGGGCTCGGCGAACGCGCGGGCAACACCGCGCTGGAAGAGGTGGTGATGGCGCTGAAGGTGCGCAACGACATCATGCCCTTCCGGACCGGGATCGACACGACCAAGATCATGGGGCTGAGCCGCAAGGTCGCCACCGTCTCGGGCTTTCCGGTGCAGTTCAACAAGGCCATCGTCGGCAAGAACGCCTTCGCGCATGAATCCGGCATCCACCAGGATGGCGTGCTGAAGAATGCCGAGACCTTCGAGATCATGCGCCCCGCCGATATCGGGCTGAACGCCACCAACCTGGTGATGGGCAAGCATTCGGGCCGCGCCGCGCTGCGCTCGAAGATGAAGGAGCTGGGCTTCGATCTGGGCGACAATCAGTTGAAGGACGTCTTCGTGCGGTTCAAGGCGCTCGCCGACCGCAAGAAGGAGGTCTATGACGACGACCTGCTGGCGCTGATGCGCGACAGCGATCTGGACGCCGAGCATGACCGCATCCAGGTCAAGTTCCTGCGGGTGATCTGCGGCACCGAGGCGCCGCAATCGGCCGACCTGATCCTCTCGGTCGACGGGGTCGAGCACCGGGTGACGGCGCAGGGCGACGGGCCGGTCGACGCCACCTTTGCCGCGGTCAAGCAGCTGATCGAACATGACGCGCATCTGGAGCTTTACCAGGTGCATGCCGTCACCGGCGGGACCGACGCCCAGGCCACGGTCAGCGTCCGGCTGTCCGAGGACGGCAAGATCGCGACCGGCCAGGCCTCGGACACCGACACCGTCGTGGCCAGCGCCAAGGCCTATGTGAACGCCCTGAATCGGCTGATGGTCCGGCGCGAGAAGACCAAGCCCGAAGGGAACCTGGCCGCGATCTGATCTGCGGCCCCGCTGTCGGGGCGGTTGGCCTATCGCCGCTGCCCCGACAGGAAAATATCGGAAAAATGAAATTCGGAATCGAGCAGAACCGCGATGCGCCGGTGGCAAATGTTCGATTTGTGAAAGCGGCGGAAATGCGCTTCCGGCCGGAAGAATGCGCCCTTTACCGCGCCGCCGCCGACCGCCTATAACGTGGGCCGGTCCCGATGCTTGACTCGATGCTTGACTCGCGGCCCCGGACTTTCAATTGCAGGACCCCACGACATGGTAGGATTTGGCGGATTGTTCTCGTCGGACATGGCGATCGACCTCGGCACGGCGAACACGCTCGTCTATGTCAAGGGACGCGGCATCATCCTCAACGAGCCCTCGGTGGTGGCCTTCCACGTCAAGGACGGGCGCAAGCAGGTGCTGGCCGTCGGCGAGGACGCCAAGCTGATGCTGGGCCGCACGCCCGGCTCGATCGAGGCGATCCGGCCGATGCGCGAAGGCGTGATCGCCGATTTCGACGTGGCCGAAGAGATGATCAAGTATTTCATCCGCAAGGTCCACAAGCGCACCACCTTCACCAAGCCCAAGATCATCGTCTGCGTGCCCCATGGCGCCACCCCGGTCGAGAAACGCGCGATCCGCCAGTCGGTTCTGTCGGCGGGCGCCCGCCGCGCGGGCCTGATCGCGGAACCGATCGCCGCGGCCATCGGCGCGGGCATGCCGATCACCGATCCGACCGGGTCCATGGTCGTCGATATCGGCGGCGGCACGACCGAGGTCGCGGTGCTCAGCCTGGGCGACATCGTCTATGCGCGCTCGGTCCGCGTCGGCGGCGACCGGATGGATGACGGCATCATCAACTACCTGCGTCGCCAGCAGAACATCCTGATCGGCGAGGCCACGGCGGAACGCATCAAGACCTCGATCGGCTCGGCCCGGATGCCCGATGACGGGCGCGGCGCGGTCATGCATATCCGCGGCCGCGACCTTCTGAACGGCGTGCCCAAGGAAATCGAGATCAACCAGGCCCAGATCGCCGAGGCCCTGGCCGAACCCGTACAGCAGATCTGCGAGGCGGTGATGACCGCGCTCGAGGCCACGCCGCCCGATCTGGCCGCGGATATCGTCGACCGCGGCGTGATGCTCACGGGCGGCGGCGCACTTCTTGGCGAGCTCGACCTCGCCCTGCGCGAACAGACGGGGCTGGGCATTTCGGTCGCCGACGAGTCACTCAATTGTGTGGCGCTCGGCACCGGCAAGGCACTGGAATACGAAAAACAGCTTCGGCATGTGATAGATTACGAAAGCTGAGCCCGGCCTGACCCGGGCTGGCCGCGCGTGCCGCAAACGAGGCAGACTTGGCCGCAGATCGCAACGCCCAGATCGACTATGCCCGCCCGATCCGCCGTATCCTGATCGGCGGGACCGTCTTCGTGCTGGTCGCGCTGTTCGTGCTCTGGCGCATCGACAGCCCCAGGGTCGAACGGATGCGCGCCGCGCTGATCGACCGGGTCGTGCCCGGCTTTGACTGGGCGATGGCGCCGATCACCAAGGGCGCCGAGCTGATCGAGGGCTTCCAGTCCTATGCCCGCCTCGCCGAGCAGAACCAGGAACTGCGCCGCGAGCTGCGGCAGATGAAGGCCTGGAAGGAGGCGGCGCTGCAGCTCGAGCAGGAAAACGCCAAGCTTCTGGATCTGAACAATGTGCGGCTCGACCCCAGCCTGACCTATGTCACCGGTGTGGTGATGGCCGATAGCGGCTCGCCCTTCCGGCAATCGGTCCTGCTGAACGTGGGCGCCCGCGACGGCATCCTCGACGGCTGGGCCACCACCGACGGGCTTGGTCTGGTGGGCCGGGTCTCGGGCGTGGGCAAGACCACGGCGCGGGTGATCCTGCTGACCGATTCCAACAGCCGGCTGCCGGTAACGATCCAGCCCTCGGGTCAGCGCGCGGTGCTGTCGGGCGACAATTCCTCCGCCCCCGTCCTCGATTTCGTCGAGGACCCCGCCTTGGTGCGCCCCGGCGACCGGGTCGTTTCCTCGGGCGACGGCGGCGTGTTCCCCGCCGGTCTGCTGGTCGGCCATCTCGCGCTTGGCCGCGACCAGAGGCTTCGGGTGCGGCTTGCCGCCGAATATGACCGGCTCGAATTCCTGCGGGTGCTCAGAAGCCATGCCAATGAGAGGATCAGCGATCCCGGCGCGCTGGTGATCCCGGGGCCGGTCGGGCCGCCGCCGATCCCCGCCCCGGCGGCCGGTACCGGCGGAGATCCCGGCAATGGTTGACCCGACCACCCTCGACCGCTGGGTCTACCGGCTGGTCTTTCTCGGAATTGCGGTCATGACGGTGTTCGTGATGATCCTGCCGCTCGAAACCCGGCCCGGCCGCCTGCCCGCCCCAGACTGGATGCTGTGCCTGACCCTGGCCTGGCTGCAACGCCGGCCCGACTACCTGCCGCCCTGGCTGATCGCCGGCGTCTTCCTGATGCTCGACATGCTGCTGATGCGGCCGCCCGGGCTGATGACCGCCCTGGTGCTGGTCGGCTCGGAGTTTTTGCGCGCGCGCCAGCATGTCTCGGTCGAAACCGCCTTCGGATCGGAGTGGCTGGTGACCGCGGCCACGATATTCGCGATCTTTCTGACCGAGGGGGTGGTGCTGGCGCTGTTCTCGGTGCCGGAGGCCGATTTCGGACGGCTGATGTTCCTGGCGCTGGCAACGGCGCTGGCCTATCCGCTGGTCGCCGCGGTGTCGCGCTATGCGCTTGGGGTGCGCCGGGTGACGCCGGGCGATCTCGACCCAAGGGGGATTGGCCGATGAAGCGGTCGCAACGGGAAGCCGAGGAAAGCAACCGCCGGATCGGCCGCCGCACGCTGATCATGGGCGGAGCGCAGGCGCTCTTTGCCGGGGTTCTGGCGCTCCGGATGCGGCAGCTGCAGGTGACCCAGGCGGCCGAATTCCGTCTGCTGGCCGAAGAGAACCGGATCAACATCCGCCTGATCCCGCCCGCCCGCGGCATCCTCTACGACCGCCAGGGCCATGTGATCGCCGAAAACGACCAGAATTACCGGATCGTCATCGTGCGCGAGGATGCGGGCGACCCGGAACAGGCGCTGGCGCGGCTGACCCGTCTGGTGCAGCTCGACGACGAAACGGTCGAACGCGCGCTGAAGGAGATCCGCCGCCACAGCCCCTTCGTGCCGGTGACCATCGCCGACCGGATGCGCTGGGAAGAGGTGGCAAGCGTCGCGGTGAACGCGCCGGTCCTGCCCGGCATCGCCCCCGAGGTCGGGCAGTCGCGGCATTACCCGATGGGGCCGGATTTCGCCCATATCGTGGGCTATGTGGGCCCGGTTTCCGATTACGACCTGTCGAAGCTCGAGGATCCCGACCCGCTGCTACAGATCCCGCGCTTCCAGATCGGCAAGACCGGGGTCGAGGCCAAGGAAGAAGAGCTGTTGCGCGGCAAGGCCGGGACCCGCCGGATCGAGGTCAATGCCGCGGGCCGGGTGATCCGCGAGCTCGACCGGATCGACGGCCAGCCCGGATCGGACCTGCAACTGACCATCGATGCCGGGCTGCAGAACTTCATGCAGGCCCGCCTTGGCGAGGAAAGTGCGGCGGCCGTGGTCCTCGACCTGCAGCATGGCGACGTGCTGGGCATCGCCTCTTCGCCAAGCTTCGATCCCAACAAGTTCGTCCAGGGCATTTCGGTCGCCGATTACCGGGCGCTGACCGAGACGCCCTTCCGACCGCTCTCGAACAAGGCGGTCCAGGGCGCCTACCCGCCCGGCTCGACCTTCAAGCTGGTGACCGCGCTGGCGGCGCTGGAAGCCGGGGTCATCACCCCTGACGAAACCGTCTGGTGCCCGGGCTTCCTGAAACTCGGCGACAGACGCTTCCATTGCTGGCGCCGGGGCGGGCATGGTCATGTCAATCTGACCGAAAGCCTGCAGCAATCCTGCGACGTCTATTACTACGACATCGGCCAGCGCGTCGGGATCGACAATATCGCGGCGATGGCCCGCAAGCTGGGGCTGGGCGTGCATCACGATCTGCCGCTGTCGGCCGTGGGCGAAGGCCTGGCGCCGGATCGCGCCTGGAAACGCGCACGATACGGGCAGGACTGGCAGGTCGGCGACACGCTGAACGCGTCGATCGGTCAGGGCTATGTCCTGGCGACGCCGCTGCAGCTGGCGGTGATGTCCGCGCGGATCGCCACCGGACGCGCGGTCACACCGCGGCTCCTGCGCTCGATCGACGGGGTCGAACAGCCCTCGGGCGCGGGCGCGCCGCTCGACATCAAGCCGGTCAACCTCGAGCGCATCCGCAAGGGCATGGACGCGGTGGTCAATTCGCGGCGCGGCACCGGCCGGCGGTCGCGGGTGGTGGCCGACGGCATGGCGATGGCGGGCAAGACCGGCACCAGCCAGGTGCGCAACATCACCGCTGCCGAACGCGCCGCGGGGGTCTTCCGCAACGAGGACCTGCCCTGGGAGCGGCGCGATCATGCGCTGTTCGTGGCCTTTGCGCCGGTCGAGGCGCCCAGGGTCGCGATCGCGGTCGTGGTCGAGCATGGCGGCGGCGGTTCGGCCGTGGCCGCGCCCATCGCCCGCGACCTCACGCTGCGCGCGCTTTATGGCAGGGTGCCGCCGGGCGATGCCTATCCCGAAAGCGACCGCTGGGAGGCCGAGCGGCGGCTGCGCGACCTGCCTCTGCGCGACCCCGGATCGCGGTCTTCGGGCGGAAGGGGCCGCGCATGAGCTATCTCGAATACAACGTCAAGCGCGTGCCGACGGGCCTGTCGAAGGTGCTTTACGTCAACTGGGCGCTGGTGCTGCTTCTGACCGCCGTGGCCGGGATCGGCTTCATGATGCTCTATTCGGTGGCGGGCGGCCGGCTCGAGCCCTGGGCCGATCCGCAGATGAAGCGCTTTGCGCTGGGAATGGCGGTGATGTTCACCGTCGCCTTCGTGCCGATCTGGTTCTGGCGCAACATGGCGGCGCTGGCCTACGGGATCTCGGTTCTGCTGCTGATCGCGGTCGATTTCTTCGGCTCGGTGGGGATGGGCGCGCAACGCTGGATCGATCTCGGCGTGGTCCGGCTGCAGCCCTCGGAGCTGTCGAAGATCACCCTGGTGATGATGCTGGCGGCCTATTACGACTGGCTCGACATACGCCATGTGTCAAAGCCGCAATTCGTGGCGCTTCCGGTTCTGCTGATCCTGCTGCCGACGGCGCTGGTGCTCAAGCAGCCCGATCTGGGCACCGCGCTGCTGCTGATCGCGGGGGGCGGCATCATCATGTTTCTCGCGGGCGTGCACTGGGCCTATTTCGCGGTGGTGATCGCCGCGGGCACCGGGCTCGTCACGGCGGTCTTCGCCAGTCGCGGCACGCCCTGGCAATTGCTGAAGGACTACCAGTTCCGCCGCATCGACACCTTCCTCGATCCCTCCACCGATCCGCTGGGCGCGGGCTATCACATCACCCAGTCGAAGATCGCGCTGGGATCGGGCGGCTGGGCGGGGCGGGGCTTCATGCAGGGCACCCAGTCGCGGCTGAATTTCCTGCCCGAAAAGCATACCGACTTCATCTTCACCACCCTGGCCGAGGAATTCGGCTTTATCGGCGGGATGTCCCTGCTGGCGCTTTACGTGCTGATCATCGTCTTCTGCATCTCGTCGGCGATGCAGAACCGGGACCGCTTCTCGTCGCTGCTGACGCTGGGGATCGCGGCCACCTTCTTCCTGTTCTTCGCGGTCAACATGTCGATGGTGATGGGGCTCGCCCCGGTGGTGGGGGTGCCGCTGCCGCTGGTCTCCTATGGCGGCTCGGCGATGCTGGTGCTGCTGGCGGCCTTCGGGCTGGTGCAGAGCGCGCATATCCACCGGCCGCGGGGGCGCTGATGGTCAGGATCCTGTTCTCGGCGCCGCCCGGGCTCTGGGCCGAGTATCGCGCGCCCCTGGCCCGTGCCCTCGACGAGGCGGGTATCGAGGCCGAGGTCGTTACCGGAACCGGCGATCCGGCGGCCATCGACTATGTGGTCTTCGCGCCCGGGGGCGGGCTGTCGGATTTCACGCCCTTCACCGGCGCGAAGGCGGTGCTGAGCCTCTGGGCCGGGGTCGAGACGGTGGTCGGCAACCCGACCCTGACCCAGCCGCTCTGCCGGATGGTCGATGCCGGTCTCGAGGAGGGCATGGTCGAATGGGTGACGGGCCATGTGCTGCGCCATCATCTGGGATTTGACCGCTACATTTGCGCGACCGAGCCGCATTGGGATCAGCGCGTGCCGCCGCTCGCGCGCGACCGGACGGTCGCGGTGCTGGGTCTGGGCGCGCTGGGCCGGGCCTGTGCCGAGGCGCTGGCCGCGCTTCGGTTCCGGGTGCTGGGCTGGAGCCGGACGCCCCGCGCGGTGCCGGGGATCGATTGCCATCACGGCGCGGAGGGGCTGCGCCCGGTGCTGGAGCAGGCCGGGATCGTCGTGCTGCTGCTGCCCCGGACGCCCGAGACCGAAGGGCTGATCGATGCCGAGCGGCTGTCCTGGCTGCCCGAGGGCGCGGTGCTGCTCAATCCGGGCCGGGGGGCGCTGATCGACGAGGCGGCGGTGCTGGCCGCGCTGGATGCCGGTCGGCTCGGCCACGCCACGCTTGACGTTTTCCGGACCGAGCCGCTGCCGCCCGACCATCCGTTCTGGCACCATCCGCGGGTGACGGTGACGCCGCATGTCGCCTCAGAGACCCGGCCCGCCTCGGCGGCGCGGGTGATCGCCGAGAATGTGCGCCGCGCGGAAGCGGGCGAGGCGCTGCTGTTCCGGGTCGACCGGGCGCGGGGGTACTGAACCCGGACGCTGCCGCCCCCGGCCCGCGCGGGGCTTTTGCCTCGCTTGTCCGGCCTTGGGCCGGGCCGCGCGCGACCATGCGCGCGGTGCCTCCGGCGGGGGGGGGTATTTTCGCCAAGAAGAAGCCCAGGCGGCGGTGCGGAAGGGGCTCAGCGCAGTCGCGGCGGCTCGTCGGGATCGATCAGCGGGGTTTCGGTCATGGGCTCGGGCGCGGGCAGGTCGATGCGGAGACCGAGCCGGGCGAGATGCGTGGCCATCGGCCCGCTGGCGGGGAAGAAGGCCAGATCGAGCGCGGCGGTTTCGAGCCCGCTGAAGCGGACCGCCTCGGAGACCGCGCGCGCAAGCGCGGGCTCGGCCCCCTCGGCCGGGTCGAGGAAGGCAAGCAGCAGGCTCGTGGCCCCGTCCGGATGGCGGAGCCCCGCAAGCCAGGCGCGGGCGGCAAGCCCGCCCATCCCCGCGAGGCAGGTATCGAGCGCGGCGAGCAGCGGCGCGGGCAGATCGCCCGGCGGGGTCAGCGCCTCGGGGACGAGATCGAGCGTCTCGGGCGTCGCGGCCAGCATCTCGGCCCACCAGGCAACGGCCTCGGGCGGAAGGAGTTCGGCCGTCGCGCCGCCGAGATCGATGCCGAGGCCCAGCCCCTCCGCGGTCAGCATCTCCGCCAGCCTCCGGCCCGGCATCGCCGCATAGGGCGAAGGCGCACCGGTGAAATCGGTCAGCCGCCCCTCATCGGCGAAGGCCAGAACGACGCGGCCCTCCTCGAGCTCGAAGACGCTGGGCGCGATCCGGTCGTCGTCCTCGGCCTCGCGGTCGAGCAGCAGCACCAGCTCGGTGGCAGCCAGACGGCCGTAATAGACCAGCCGCAGCGACGGATCTTCGGGCGCGGCGGTCATCGCGGCATGGGCGCGGTCGAGCGGGGACACGGGCTGCGGGGCCGCGGGGGGCGTTTCGGCGGTCATGCGAGAACCTCTGCGACGCGCTGGCGGAGGACGGGCAGGAGGTCGGCCTCGAACCAGGGATTGCGTTTGAGCCAGGCGGTATTGCGCCAGGAGGGATGTGGCAAGGGGAAGACTTGCGGCGCATGGGCGCGCCAGCCCTGAACCGTGGCGGTCACGCCCCGCCGTGCCGCGGCTCCGAGATGCCAGCGCTGGGCGTAGCCGCCGATCAGCAGGGTCAGCGGCACAGGGCCGAGCGCGGCGAGAACGGCCCGGTGCCAGGTCTCGGCACAGAGCGCGGGCGGCGGCAGGTCGGCACCCGCATCGTCATAGCCGGGGAAACAGAAGGCCATCGGCAGCACCGAAACCCGGGAAAGGTCGTAGAAGGTCTCGTTGTCGATGCCCATCCAGCTTCGGAGCCGGTCGCCCGACGGATCGAAGAACGGCCGCCCGGCCTTGTGCACGCGCAGTCCCGGTGCCTGACCGCAGACAAGGATGCGCGGCGCCGGGCCGAACCAAGGCACCGGGCGCGGCGCATGGCCCGTTGCCGTTGCGGCGAAGCGCGGCGCACAAAGCCGACAGGCCGCGATACGGCTGCGCAGAAGGTCGGGGGCGACGGTCATGGCCCCGACCTAGGGCAAAACCGGCGGCCCGGCAATTCGTGGCGTCCGGCGACTGCCCGCGGATCGGGCATCCCGCCGCCTGCGCGACAGGACGGACCGGATCGGCGCGTTTCGGGACCGCCGAATGGCCGCGGGGCCGGTTGCCCCTGTCTTCCGCTTCGATTATGCCACTTCCAACAGAGCGAGAGAGGGGAACGGCGGAGGAATGTACCGAGTCTGGAATTTCGTGACTGCCTATTCGCTGTTGCTGATCGGGGGCGCCGTCACGGCGCTGATCTGGGTCAACTTTCATCCGAATTCCTACCATGATTTTGTGGAATACGTCCTGATCGACGATTTCTTCATCGGTCATGCGCATGAGGTCGGAGGCCATGTCAGCCGGACCCTGACCGTGCATTACCTGGTCAATGACCTCCTGATGGCCTTCTTCTTCGCCATCGCCGCCAAGGAAGTCTGGGAAGCGATCATCCTGCGCAACGGCTCGCTCAGGGGCCGCAAGGCGGCAACGCCGCTTTTCGCCACGCTGGGCGGCATGCTCGGCCCGATCGCGGTCTATCTCGGGCTTGCGGCGATCTTGGGTTCGTCCACTTTCGACGCTGTCCATCGCGGCTGGGCGATCCCGACCGCAACCGACATCGCCTTTTCCTATCTGGTCGGGCGGATCGTCTTCGGCGCCGGGCATCCGGCGGTACGGTTCCTGCTGTTGCTGGCCATTGCCGACGATGCGGCCGGGCTGATCATCCTGGCGATATTCTACCCTTCGGGCGATCTTCAGCCCCTGTGGCTGCTGCTGTCGGTCGGGGCGGCGCTGGCGACCTTCCTGCTGTTCAACTGGCTGCCGCGTCGGATGGATCGCGGCCGTCAGATGCGCCCCTGTTCAAGCTGGGTGCGCCGCTATCTGGGCTTCTGGCCCTATGCCCTCGCCGGGGCTGCCAGCTGGTTCGGCTTTCAGGAGGCGGGGCTGCACCCGGCGCTGGGGCTGTTGCCGGTGGTGCCCGCGATCCCGCATGCCGACCGCGCCTTCGGCATCTTCTCGGAGGCCGAGCAGTATCTGACGGACCTGCTGAACCATATCGAGCATAATCTGAAGGTTCCGGTCGAGATCGTCCTGTTCTTTTTCGGGCTCTGCAATGCCGGGGTCGAGTTCTCGTCGATCGGCGTGCCGACCTGGCTGGTGCTGGCCGGGCTGCTGATCGGCAAGCCGGTGGGCGTGCTGCTGTTCGGCTGGCTGGCGGCGCGGCCGCTCCGGCTTGGCCTGCCGCAGGGCATGCGCACCGCCGATCTGCTGGTCGTGGGCTGCGTCGCGGCCATCGGCTTCACGGTGTCGCTCTTCATCGCCTCGGTCGCGTTCAATTCGGGCGTCACCCTCGATGGAATCGACGTGCAGGAAGCCGCCAAGATGGGCGCGCTGTTCAGCTTTGTCGCGGCGCTGATCGCCTTCGGCGCGGGCAAGCTGATGCGGGTTCGCAAGCAGAGCTGAGATTGCCCGCGGCCGCAACATCAGGCCGCGGGACAAATCCCCAAAGCCTGGCCTGTATTGCGGCCCTATTGCCTTGCAGGACAGGCATAGCGGGATCGAACCCGGGGCAGATGCAGCCTTACAAGACCGCACCGGCGGCGCCCCTGTAGAAGCCCGGATCCCGCCCGGCAGGGGGGCGGGTCTGCATGTGCTTTGCCCGGTCACGTCCCGAAAGGGGCTGCGATAGCGGGAAGGACGGCCGAGCGATGCGCATGATCGTCAAGCCCGGTGAACCATAGGCGGAGAAGGCAAGACAACGGCGGAACGCCGCCGCCTGCCCGGTCGTTAATTGCACCTTTGAAACACGACGCGGCGCCACAGTTTCTGAAGGCGCCGCGCTGAGCCAGTTTGATCTGCGGTTCAACTCAGCCGTGAATTCCCGTGACCCGTTGGGCATCCGCCTCGAAGTCATCGTCGCTCACGCTGGGAGGGATGGAGCCGGTCCCTCGGGAAGGCTGCGGCCGAAGACGTTTTCCCGGTGCCAGCGCAGGTTCTCGGGGTGCGGTGCATCGCGCACATCCTCGGGCCTGACGAGCTTGCCATCCGGCGCGAGAAGCCGCCCGATGACGTCGCCCGGCACCTTGTTGTGCGACACGAGGATCGTCTCGCAGTCCTCTGCCACCGAGATCAGGCCCCGGTCGAACATCCAATGCAGTGTCCCCGACAGCGCCAGTCCGTTGCGGACCGTGTCGTTCCCCTGGCTCTCGACGGGGCGGATATGGGCCGCTTGCACCTCGGGCCGCCCCCCGCCGTTGCGCAGCATCAGGCCGGACATGGCGCAGCGGTATCCATAGGCCGCGCGGACCTTCCGGCGGAACACTACATCCCGGTAGGGTCTTCGGGTGAGGCGCTCGAGCACCGGGCGCTCGAAGAGTTCGGCCCCCTCGGCCAGTTCTGCCGACGGCGGATCGTAGCGCGTCGCCTCGATCCGCTCGAGGTCCTGCGGCAGGCCGAAATTGACGATGCGGGCGAAGTCCGGCTCGGGCAAGCGCCTGACGGCCAGCTGCACCGCGCCACCTTTCTTCGGGGTGCCATCCGGCTCGGTCAGTGCGGCTTCCAGTGGACGACCGTCCAGCAGCCGCGGCACCTCCCGGTCGAAAGGAAGAAAGCTCCCGGGCCCGATCATCGCGAAGAACCGGCCCTCGGCGCAAGGCTTGGGGATCACCCGATTGATCTTCGCCACCGCGAAGTAGCCGCGCGGCCCGGCTTTGACCGGCTCGTAATAGACGATCCAGTCGCCGACCGCTTGCTCCACGGCCTTCAGGTAGGACCGCGGGAAATCATAGACGACGTCGGGCTCGTCCTCGTAGATCGAGTCGGCTTTATGAAGGAGGACCAGCTTAACCATGCGCCCAGGAAAGCCGCTGCCAGGCAAGACGCAAGGATTTCTTGCGCGAAGCGCAGCCGCCCCCATGCTTGGCATCCTGCACGCACACCACCTCGTGGCTACAGTCCAAGAGGCCACAGCTGTTGCGATGATAGGCCGGACAGACTCCCCTGCCCCGCAGGTCGGCTACCTGAAGATCGAGAGGCCTGGCATGACAACCGCCGAATGCACCTCCCGGCCAGGCGGCCGATCCGCGCGGCCTCGAAAATACCGCGCTTGCCCTTTTGATCTTCGGCGGCATTTCCCCCATGATCCCGCAAACCGTTTCCACCCTTCGCGAACGAGTATCGGCCTGACATGAAACATATCGAGATCGGCGGCCTGCCCGTCGGAAATACCCGCCCCCTGACGGTGATCGCGGGCCCCTGCCAGCTGGAAAGCCTGGACCACGCCCTGATGATCGGCCGCGCCATGAAGGAGGCCTGCGCCGCCGCCGGGGCGGGCTACATCTTCAAGGCCAGCTTCGACAAGGCGAACCGCACCTCGCTGTCGGGACGGCGCGGCCTCGGCATCGACAAGGGGCTCGAGGTGCTGGCCGAGCTGCGCCGCCAGCTCGACGTGCCGGTCCTAACCGATGTCCACAGCCCCGAGCAATGCGCCCCCGCGGCCGAGGCCGTCGACGTGCTGCAGATCCCGGCCTTTCTCTGCCGCCAGACCGACCTTCTGCTGGCCGCGGGCGAGACCGGTGCCGCGATCAATGTGAAGAAGGGCCAGTTCCTCGCGCCCTGGGACATGGGCAATGCGGTGACCAAGATCGAATCGACCGGCAACCGGCGGATCCTTCTGACCGAGCGCGGCGTGTCCTTCGGCTACAACACCCTCGTCACCGATATGCGCAGCCTGCCGATCATGGCCGGGCTCGGCTATCCGGTGGTGATGGATGCGACCCATGCGGTGCAGCAGCCGGGTGGCCAGGGCGGCTCGAGCGGCGGACAGCGCGAATTCGCCCCGGTGCTGGCCCGCGCGGCCGTGTCCCTTGGCCTGGCGGCTGTCTTCATCGAGACTCACGAGGCCCCAGACAGCGCGCCCTCGGACGGGCCGAACATGATCCCGCTCGACCAGATGCCCGATCTGATCGCGACCTTGATGGCGTTTGACCGGCTCGCCAAGGCGCATCCGCTGTCGATCTGAACAAACGGTGCCCGGACTCATTTTTTCGTCAAAATGGGCTTGAAGCCGGTCCGGGCATCTCGTATCTACGCGTCCACGTTGGGGCGTAGCCAAGTGGTAAGGCACCGGTTTTTGGTACCGCGCACCGTAGGTTCGAATCCTACCGCCCCAGCCAATCACACTATAAATTTATATACTCCCAATGGGGTAGCCATTGATCAAGCGGCCGGCCTGCCGTCACCACGTCGTGGTGGTTCACAAACTGGTTCACATCATGCGCGGTGTAGAACGCGCGAACCGTCGAGAAAGTGGGGGCTTCATCTCGTTCGCAGAAACGGGATCTTCTACTTTCGTCATCGTCGGCCCGAAACAATCCGCTGCCTCGGCGCGCCCGCGTTTCTGTCGGTTTCGCTACGCACCCACCTCCTCGCCGAAGCGGTAAAGCGGCCGGCCGACCTGTGAACCGCACCGGGTTTGCCGGAGGCTCCAACTCCTGAGCAAGATGGAGCATCATGAGCAAGAGGACGAACAAGTTTTCGCCCGAACCGCACGAGCGTGCGGTGCGCCTGGTCCTCAACAATGAGGATCAGCATGGATCGCGCTGGCAGGCAGTCATGTCGATTTCCGCGAAGATCGGCGGTGCGCCCCAGACACTGAATGAGTGGGGCAGGAAGGCCGAGGTCGACAGCAGCATCCCCGCCTGCGTCATCGTCCTGCGTCAGCAGAAGCATGACGGCGCGAACCTCGTTTCCGGCAAGCCCGCCGACCGGCAAGGCAAGGTTCTCTTCATCAACGCCGACCGCGAGTATTTCGAAGGCCGCGCTCAGAACCACCTGATGCCCGAGCATATCGAGAAGATCGTCACCACCTTCGAAGAATACCGCGAGATCCCCGGTTTCTCGACCATCGTCGACATCGACACGCTGGAAGCGAATGACTGGAACCTCAACATCCGGCGCTACGCCGACAACGCGCCGTCGCCCGAACCGCATGACGTGCGCGCCCACCTTGTCGGCGGCATCCCGAAATCGGAGGTCGAAGCGAAGGCAGAGCTGTTCAAGTCCCACGGCCTGATCGCGGAGAAGGCGCGCGACATGCTGCGGCATTACGTGACCAATCTCTTGCCGAACGGATATAAGGCGCAGGTGGTGGCCTATAGTCGGACGGCGGTGGTCCGATATCAGGCTGCGTTTCTCGTTGCGCGTGATGAGTTGATGGCAGAGGCCGAAGCGCTTTCCGACTATGACAAGGCGATGGACGATGAGGTGCTTTGCACCAGATCGGCGGCGGTTCAGGCATTGGTACAGGCCTGGCGGTATCGCGAGACGTTGGAGAAGATCGAGTTCGCGGCGATCATGTCAGGCGGCAACAATGATGATGCATCTTGGAGGCAATGGACTGACGGGTCTGCACAGGAGATGCGGATCAAACGGTTCAAGAAACCCTTGTTCCACAAGGATGCCACCAAGTCGGATCCGCTGGCTTTCCTGATCGTCAAGTCCATGCTGCTGACAGGGTTCGACGCCCCGATCGAAGGTGTGATGTATCTCGATCGTTCTATTCGGGAGGCCGAGCTGCTGCAGGCGATCGCCCGTGTGAACCGTACCGGTTTCGGAAAAACCTGCGGTATCGTTGTCGATTACTTCGGCGTCGCGCATCACCTGAAAGCTGCCTTGGCTGCCTATTCCGACGAGGATATCGACGGGGCGCTTGTCAGCTTGAATGATCAGATCCCTGTGCTTCAGGATCGGCATATCCGGGTCATCGAAATTTTCAGACGTGCTGGACTTGATGACCTTTCGAATGACGAAGATTGCCTGCAAGTGCTTTCGACAGAAAAAGCCCGAGCGGAGTTCACCGTTAAGCTCAAGGATTTCCTGAAGTCTCTGGAAATCACCTTTCCTCGGCCTGAGGGATTACCCTTCGTGCAGGACGCCAAGAGATTTGCATATCTGCAGGCACGCGCCCGCAATCGGTACCGCGATATGCCGGTCATCGGGGCAGATGTCGGTACCAAGGTACGGAAGCTGATCGATGATCACGTCATCTCCCTTGGCATCGACCCGAAGATTCCACCTGTGCAACTGACGGATGCAGAGTTTGACAATCAAATCGGGCAAGCCGCGGGCGGCCGAGCCAAGGCATCCGAGATGGAACACGCGATCCGCTCTCACATACGCAAGAACCTCGAAACAGATCCGGTCCGTTTCAGGAAGATGTCAGAGCGGCTGAACGATATTTTGAAAGGCTTAGGCGAGCAGTGGGACCAGATCATCGAGCAGTTGCAGGCCATCATCGACGAGCTTCGCGGCGAAGCCAGCGACCGTGACGAAACCACCCTGGACATCCCCAAGGTCTATCTGCCTTTCCTCCGCACGGTCCTGGCGGCGAGCTCTGCAGACCAAACTACCTCAGCCGACCAACTTCGCGCATTGCACGAAGTGACACGGATTGTGGTGGACCGTATTATCGAAGAAATCGGCGCGAACCGTTCTTTGTGGAACAGTTACAAGATGGCCGATCAAGAAAACCTCAGATCAGAGATTTTTGAGATCATCTTCGACGCGCAGATCCAGGGGTTCGGCGTCGACGAGGCGGAAGCCCTTGCAGATCAGTTGATGCAGCAGGCGAAAGCCAACGATGATAAGCTGCGAGCAGCCTGATGTCCAAGCTCCCCATGACGCCTATTCGCACTGGCGGAAAGCCCGCTCGCGTGAGCGAACACCGACTGGAGATTGATGGTCTTGCTTTTGACGTTCACCGCAGTGATCGCCGTAAAACCATGCAGATCACGGTGGAACGTTCCGGGGACCTGTCGATAGTTGCGCCTTCGACAGTTCCCGCCGATCAACTGGTCAGCTTCGTCGAAGACAAATTGGTCTGGGTCCACACCAAGGTCGAAGAGAAAGCCAGGCTTCAGCAACGTGCTCCGATGAAGGAATTCGTCGAGGGTGAAGGCTTTCTGTACCTAGGCCGGAGCCACCGACTGCGCCTTGTTGATAACCAGTTGGTTGACCTCAGTCTAAAGAACGGTCGGTTCTGCCTGCGACGCAGCTCTATCCACCGGGGGCGAGACATATTTGTCTCGTGGTATACGCAGAGAGCTCAGCGATGGTTCGAAAAGCAGGTCGCCGAGTTCTCCAACCGTATGGGTGCGAATGTGCAGGAGGTAAAAGTTCAGGATCTTGGATTCAGGTGGGGGTCTTTCGGCTCCGATGGTCGCGTTTCATTTCACTGGAAGGCCATCCTCCTACCTCCTCGTATTGCCCAGTACGTTGTGATCCATGAATTGGCGCATGCTCATCACCCAGACCATTCAGCCAGTTTCTGGGTCAAGGTCGAGCAACATCTTCCTGATTGGCGCTGGAGAAAGACCTGGCTTGCAGAAAATGGAATTCAAGTTGAAGGGCTATAAGCTGATTGAATTTTATCTCCGCGGAAATTGAAGAGGATAGAACGTGACTGTAACCAAAATGATCAAAGATCCAATTCATGGGGCCATTGAATTTGAAGGCGACTTTGAGAACTCCCTGAAAGGGATGCTTTCAGATAAATTTTTCCAGCGGTTGCGTCGAGTCAAGCAGCTCGGATTTTCGGATTTCGTTTTCCCATCCGCCACCCATTCTCGGTTTGCCCATTCTCTCGGGGTTTACGCGGTAGCGAAGCGTATGCTGAGGGTCGTCGAGCCGGAGGTGCGGAATGGAGACTGGTCAAATGACGGTCGAGCTTGTTTGGCGGCCGCCCTATTGCATGATGTTGGCCATGGAATGTTCAGCCACGCATTCGAAAACGCCGCAAAGTCGTATCATGCCAGTAGGGATGAGGGATCTTCCGAGGGCCTCAAGGATGCCGCTAACCATGAAAAGGTTACCAGCCGAATTTTGACATCTTCGTCGATCCAAGAAAAACTGGTAGAAATTGGCGGGACTGAATTTCCCCAGGCTGTTTCTGACATGATCGACAAGAAGGACAAGACCTGCATCTACACTTCGATCGTTTCAAGTCAGTTGGATGCCGACAGATTAGATTGCGCGGCGCGAGATCCATATTTTGCAGGCGTGTCCTCCGGAAGGACGGATTTGAATTGGTTGATGAGAAACCTTCAAGTAGGCGACGGGCCGAATGGAAAATTCCTTTTTGTTGACAGCAAGTCCTATATTTCTATGGAGCAATTCACAGTAACGCTTTTTCACCTATACCCAACAATATATCTCCACAAGAAGACCCGAGGTCTTGAATTCCTATTTTCCAAACTTCTCTGTCGCATTTTTGAAATTGTCGAAGGCGGCCAAGCGGCCAACGCAGGCATCAGCAAATCTCACCCACTTGCGCGTTTCATACAGTCACCGAGCGATCTCGAGAATGCACTACTGCTTGATGATACTCTATTCTGGGGCTCTTTACATCTCTTCCGGGATGCGCCTGATAAGACAGTCCGGAACATTGCGAATGATTTCTTTCAGCGCAAGATCCCTCCAATGGTCGATGCTTGGAAACTCGCGGATGAGATAGCTGCAAGCTCTCCTTCGTTTACGGGCGTACTTGCTCATGACCGCGTTGCGAAAATTGAACATGCTTGCGAAGTAGCCTGCAAAAAGGTCCTTGAGTCTCACGATGCGGTCTTGAAGGGATGCTATCACGACACCTATACTCGACCCATCTACAAACCAAAATTTGAAAAGGGCGATGCCCAGCAGATTAATGTAAAAGTTGGAGGTGACTACCTGGACATTGCGGCTATTTCGCCATTGGTGGCGAGTGCCGCCTCATTCAACATCCATCGTGTATATTATGATGAGCGAATTCACAATCAGGGCAATGAACTGACGGCACGCTTGCAGGGCGCACTAAGAGAGGCGCTGGACTGAATTCAGACGATTTCGATGTTGCGGAAGGCGTTCTGGAACCCAGATCACGGCTTCCGAAGATAAAGAGTGAAGGACAAGCTGGATGCGGGGCGGCTTTGAAGACCTGCATCATGAGCGATTTGTTCTGGCTGACGCAGGCGCAGATGGGCTTTGTTGCACAATCGAAGAAATCAGCGGCTGCAGCGGCTTGTACGAAGGGTTTCTTGCTCGCCAAGCAGCGCAATGTCCGGCCTCGAAAGCCACTCGGCGACGCAAGATCCTTCGATTATGCAACAAAGCTGCGCAGATGGAGCACCTGCGTCCATTCTTTCCGAAATGCCGTGGTATGCCACACGTGGATGACAGGCTGTCATTGCGCAGGGGCCGGACAGGCTCTTCTCGATCTGCGCTTGCAGCGAATGGCGACTTCGCTTCCGATCCCGAAACGGCTATGGAGCCGCGTATCGCAACACGTGGGGCGTTTGAGCACACAGGAGGTGTACTTGCTGCGGAAACTCGCCCTTACAGTGGAGCCCGTTGACCGCGAGACGCTCCCGTCGCTGTTTTCGCGCATGGCAATCCTGAATGGAACCGACGCTGCCAACTTCGCCCTCGATCTCGGTACCACCTTTCGGCGTATCCTGGAGCAGGACGAAGAGGCCGTCGCGATTTTTGCAGAACGCGCAGGGCTGTCGGCCATGCAACTCGCCGAGCTGCTCTCCTGGACAGGTGAACGCATCGGAGACGTCCGGATGCGGTTTCGGAAGGAAGTTTTCGTCTCGCGGGCCCTACGAAATCCGATCATTCGGGGCTGTCCACACTGCATGCGTGAGCATGCAGCCGATCAACCCCATCCATTGCGGTACATTGCCTTGCGGGGGGACTGGCTCTGCAGAGGTGTTGATATTTGCCACCGTCACCACCATCCGCTGGTTCCCTTGTGGTCTAGCTCGCGCCCCATCGAACGGGATGATATCGGCGCGCGATTGGCGGAAATCCTGCCGGACCTGCGAGCAGGATCATTCGACTGCGCGCGCATTGATCCTACCGACTATGACCTTTGGCTTGATAAGCGTCTATCGCAGGGTATCGCTGCGGACGACACATGGCTGGCGTCACAGTCGGTGTTTCCGGCAATCACACTCTGTGAGTTCATCGGTGCCGCCTTGCTGCGCAAACAGGGCAAGGCCCCGGACGATCGGCGCGCCAAGGCCACGGGCTTTGCCTATGTCTCGCAAGGCCCTGATGGGGTCCGAGCGGCTCTGGACATTCTTATGCGATCGGAGGACGGAGGCCACATCGTAACGCAGGGAGAGTTGGGTCCGCTCCTCCGACACCTTAGGGGCAGCTATCTTGATGACGATACCTTTGCGGGCTTTCGCAGCATCCTTCGTGACTATTTTCTGGAAATATGGCCGTTGGCGCCAGGGGATGACCTTCTCGGGCAGGCCGTGACAGAGCGGCGCCTCCACTCCCTCACGTCAGCATCCAAGGAAACCGGCATCGGCCCGGCTGTGCTGGATGATTTCCTGACAGAAGCGGGCGCGTTTGCGCCCGGTGACAAGCGTGCCGATGCCCGCAAGACCTTTGATGCGAAGGCCTGGCAGCACATTCTTGATGAAATCCCGACACTGGTTGGTCCCATTGCGCTGCGAAAGGCAATCGGCGCAACCCTGGCCGAACTGAACGGGTTGAAGGCAGACGGTGTCCTCGTCCCGAGGACCAATGTCGCAACGATCAAATCGCCTTGGCGGATTGCGGACGGCCAAGCTCTTCTTGAGGAGCTGGAGGCCTATGCGCAGCCGGTTGCCGCAGAGGAGCCAGGGTGGGAGAGGATCCAACTCGTTCACAAGCGGCTGGACCTTCCTGTTGGCGAGATCATTGCGGCCATCCGGACGGGTTCTCTGCGCCTGGGTCAGCGTCCTGATGTGTTCGGCTACCACGGGCTTGTGGTGGAAATCACTGAGGTTGCTGCGTTCAAGGCGAAGGCCGCGCCGAAGCGCAAGCCATCGACCGACCAGGGAGAGGTGACCGCAGCGGCCTTCGCCCGATCGGCGGGTATTCGGGGGAAAGGTCAATTCCTGGCTCTGATCGAAGGTGGTTACACGCCTGCGATGTTGGTTTTGAATCCTACGACCAGGCGTCGGGAATGGCGCATGAGCCGCGACGATATCGCTGCGTTCGAGGCCATCTATACGACGCCATCGATGCTGTCGGCCGAAACCGCTGCGCATTTGAACACGATTCGGGCCGTTCTGCAGAACGAAGGTATCCAGCCGTTCCGCCCGAACGGCTTGGATGTGGGACCGGTCTATCTTCGCAACGCTGTTGAGCCGGTTGTGGCACTCCTGAAATCTCAGGGAGGTAAGTGACCGCTAGCCACGGGGTATGCTGAAATACCGTTCTACCCCAGTGTGCTAGAAGAAACCTTCGACACGGCCCCCCAAGTCTCTTGACAGGGGGTGTGCATGAAAACCGCCAAATCGTGCAAGCTTATGGTGCATTGGCAAATTTTCAATGGTGGCGGGCCGTGGAGGACTCGAACCCCCGACCTGAGAATTAGAAGTTCCCTGCTCTAATCCAGCTGAGCTAACGGCCCGTACTTCCTTCGGCTGTATTAGCCAAATCTCTTACCTTGTCAACTTGACCATCCACGGAAGAAATGAATAAAAGCAACACAATTTCAAATATTTATCTCATAGCAGGAGGTTGCAGCTTGTCATTTCCGCTCTTGTGGTTGAGCACGAGGCCGTCGGGCTTCGATATCGGTTCGCCACTCGCCGACCAACGCCACAGACGATCCCTCCCAAGCATATGTTTTGAAATACTATCACAAGGCCCCCTCAGCTTGAACGCAGCCTTCGCGGATCCGCCGCCGAACACTGCGTCTGTTCTGCAAACCGGCGATCTGACGCCCCCCGCCCCGGCGCGTGGCCCGGAGTCGATCTGCGCAAGACAGTACATTCGCGCATTTTTCGGGAACGGGCTGCCCCTGCCATAGCAACCTCGCCTGCCACAGGACGCCCTGCGTCCGGCGCGGGGCCACGCCACCCGAGGGCCGCGACATGGATCGGGTCACCTGTACGGCCGAAGAGGTCCGCGTTTTCGCTCGGACGATGGCCTCCGCTCGACGCCCCTGCCTTCCGGATCGTCAGGGCCAATTGAGGCTTGGAGACAGGCAGCCGATTCGGCCGTCGGCCCAGGCAACGATACGCGTCGTCGGAGAGAGAAGGTGGCGGGCGCCTGCGACCGTGAAGAATTCTCTTTTTGTTTCCATCAGATCAGACCACTCCGCGAAAACGAAATCGCACCGGGACTGAGCGGCCGACGGTTAGACCTGTGGATCGTCTGCCCCGCGCCGTCACCCGGTCTCCGGCGCACGGCGAACTCGGCAGGCCCGGGCCGAGATGGAGCCGGGCGGCCGGCGAGGCAATTGCATCGCCCCCCTTTCACTGACCGTCGAATCCCCTATGCTGGGGCCAACACAACCTAGAGGTATCAGCGCAATGTCCGACCGGATCGAGTATGGCAATCTGATGCATGCCGCGATGCGGAGTCTGATCCGCACGGTTCTGTCGGATGTCGCCGCCGACGGATTGCCGGGCGAGCATCACTTCTTCATAACCTTCGACACGACCCATCCAGAGGCGCAGCTGGCGGACTGGCTGCGGCAGCGCTATCCTTCGGAAATGACCGTGGTGCTGCAGCACTGGTACGATCACCTGTCGGTCGGCGATGACGGCTTTTCGGTCACGCTCAATTTCGGCGAAAGCCCCGAGCCGCTGTTCATTCCCTTCGATGCGATTCGCACCTTCGTCGACCCTTCCGTCGAATTCGGGCTCCGCTTCGAAACCCAGGACAGCGACGAGGACGAAGACGAGGAGGAGGACGCCTCCGACCTGCCCGAGGCCGAGCCGCATGACAATGACACCGGAAACGGCGACGCCCAGATCGTGAGCCTCGACAAGTTCCGCAAGTAGCCCGTCCGGACCGGCCGCACGGGCATTGCTCCGAAGCACGGCGCGGCCTATTAGCTGGGCCGAACCCGACCGGAGGATTGCGATGACCGAGACCCGCACCGAAACCGACAGCTTCGGCCCGTTGGACGTGCCCGCCGACAAGTACTGGGGCGCCCAGACCCAGCGCTCGATCCAGAATTTCCCGATCGGCTGGGAACGCCAGCCGGTGGCCATCATCCGCGCGCTCGGCGTCATCAAGAAGGCCTGCGCGCTGGTCAATATCGACCAGGGCGGGCTCGACCCGAAGCTGGGCGAGGCCATTGCCGCGGCGGCGCAGGAAGTGATCGAGGGCCGGTTCGACGACAACTTCCCGCTGGTGGTCTGGCAGACCGGCTCGGGCACGCAGTCGAACATGAACGCCAATGAGGTGATCTCGAACCGCGCCATCGAGATGCTGGGCGGGGTCAAGGGCTCGAAGGACCCGGTGCACCCGAACGACCATTGCAACATGGGCCAGTCCTCGAACGACACCTTCCCGACCGCGATGCATGTCGCCATCG
Organism: Rhodovulum sulfidophilum DSM 1374; assembly: GCF_001633165.1. Lineage (NCBI taxonomy): Bacteria > Pseudomonadati > Pseudomonadota > Alphaproteobacteria > Rhodobacterales > Paracoccaceae > Rhodovulum > Rhodovulum sulfidophilum. Next base: position 3,768,525 of record NZ_CP015418.1, read on the forward strand.
GCATGGTCGCCCGCGACGTCCTGCTGCCGGGGCTGGAAAAGCTGCACGAGGCACTGAGCGCCAAATCGGACGAATTCGCCGACATCATCAAGATCGGACGGACCCATACCCAGGACGCGACGCCGCTGACGCTGGGCCAGGAATTCTCGGGCTATGCCAAGCAGGTCGAGAAGGGCATCACCCGCATCAAGGCCGCCCTGCCCGACATCTATGAACTCGCCCAGGGCGGCACCGCCGTCGGCACCGGGCTGAACACCAAAAAGGGCTGGGACGGCCGCGTCGCGGACCGGATCGCCGAAATCACCGGCCTGCCCTTCGTCACCGCCGGGAACAAGTTCGAGGCACTGGCCGCGCATGACGCGATGGTGATGTTCTCGGGCGCGCTGAAGACGGTGGCTGCCTCGCTGTTCAAGATCGCCAACGACATGCGGTTTCTGGGCTCCGGCCCCCGCTCGGGTCTAGGCGAGTTGATCCTGCCCGAGAACGAGCCCGGCTCGTCGATCATGCCCGGCAAGGTCAACCCGACCCAGGCCGAAGCCATGACCATGGTCTGCGCCCATGTGATGGGCAATGACGCGGCGGTGGGCTTTGCCGGCAGCCAGGGCCATTTCGAGCTGAACGTCTACAACCCGATGATGTCCTACAACGTGCTGCAATCGATGCAGCTTCTGGGCGACGCGGCGTCGAGCTTCACCGACAACATGGTAGCGGGCACCAAGGCCAACACCGCCCGCATCGACAAGCTGATGAAGGAAAGCCTGATGCTGGTGACGGCACTGGCGCCGACCATCGGCTATGACAACGCCACCAAGGTCGCCAAGACCGCGCACAAGAACGGCACGACGCTGCGCGAAGAGGCCATCGCGCTTGGCTTCGTCGATGCCGAGACCTTCGACCGCGTGGTGCGGCCCGAAGACATGATCGGTCCCAAGGACTGATGACGGGCGGCGTCGTCAACCTGCGTCAGGCGCGCAAGGCCCGCGAGCGGGCCGCGAAGAAGGCGCAGGGCGACGAGAACGCCGCCCGCTTCGGCCGGACCAAGGGTCAGAAGGCGCGGGAGGAGCTTGATGCCACCCGCGCCCGCGACGCCCTCGACGGCCACAGGCGGACCCCGGACGACGAGGCATGAGCGGGCGGCCGGTCAAGCGCTCGCTGACGCTCCGGGGCCACCGGACCTCGGTCTCTCTGGAAGACGAATTCTGGCGCGCGCTCCGCGAAATCGCGGCCGAGCGCGGGATCGCGGTCAACGCGCTGGCCGCCGAGATCGACGAAAGCCGCGGCATGGATGTCGGGCTTGCCTCGGCGCTTCGGGTGCATGTCCTGACCCATTTCCGGCGCCGCCAGGACGAGCGCTGAGCGCCAGCTTTTCTGGTCTGGGGACGCGGCGGCATGCGTTCACCAGCCAGCTTCGCAGAGAAGCTGAAAGCCACATCCCAAACGTCAGGACCGCCGCAAAGAGGACCATTCCCTTGGGAGCGTCCGCGGCGAACAAACAAACGAAATTTGAGAGACATCCGGGCGGAGCGGCGGCTTGTCACGGCCGCTCTCGCCGGTTTTCAGCCCTTGGTGGCCACGACGACCAGCCAGGGCGGGCGCGAGGGCCCGGGGGTCGGGCCGCCCGCCCCTACTCCTCGACCGACAGCGCCACGAAGCGGGGCTCGCCCTGCCGGCGGACCAGAAGCAGAAGCGACTTGCGCCCGGCATCGCGGGCTTCCTCGATCCGATCCTGCAGATCGGCGGCGGTGGCGACCTGACGCTGCCCGGCTTCGGTGATGACATCGCCCGCCCGCAGGCCCTTGGAATAGGCCTCGCCGGTCTCGTCGATATCGCTGACCGCCAGCCCGTCGGCCAGGTTCCCGACCCCGAGCTGATCGCGCAGCTCGTCGGTCAGCGGCACCAGCGTCATGCCGAGGATCTCGGCCGCCTCGGGTTCGGGCGCAGAGGAGCCGTCGGAGGAGCCGCCCGCACCGGCGCCTTCCGCCGTCTCGCGACGGCCCAGCGTCACCAGCAATGTCTGCGTCTTGCCCTCACGGAACACGACCACCCGCACCGCCTTGCCGACCGGCGCATTGCCGACCTGACGCACCAGACCGTGGGTATCCTCGACCTCGATGCCGTCGAAAGAGAGGATCACGTCGCCAGACTGCATGCCCGCCTCGGCCGCCGGGCCCTCGGGCACATCGGTCACCAGCGCGCCGCGCGCCTGGTCGAGCCCCAGCGCCTCGGCCATGTCCGGGGTCACGTCCTGGATCCGCACGCCGAGCCAACCGCGCCGGGTCTCGCCGAATTCCTTGAGCTGCGAGACGACATTGGCCACCACCTCGGAGGACATCGCGAAACCGATGCCGATCGAGCCGCCGGTGGGCGACAGGATCGCGGTGTTCACGCCGACGACCTCGCCATTCATGTTGAAGAGCGGCCCGCCCGAATTGCCCTTGTTGATCGCGGCATCGGTCTGAAGAAAGTCGTCATAGGTGCCGCTGAGCGCCCGGCCGCGGGCCGAGATGATCCCGGCCGAGACGGAAAAGCCCTGCCCCAGCGGATTGCCCATCGCCATCACCCAGTCGCCGACCCGCATCGCCTCGCTCTTGCCGAAGGGCACGAAGGGCAGCGGCTTGTCGCTTTTCACCTTCAGAAGCGCGATGTCGGTATTGGGATCGGTGCCGACCACCTCGGCCTCGAGCGTGCCGCCCTGGAACAGCTCGACCTGGATCTCGTCCGCCTTTTCGATGACGTGATTGTTGGTGACGATATAGCCGTCTTCCGAGATCACGAAGCCCGAGCCCAGCGCCTGGCTGCGCCGCGGCGGCATGTTCGGATTGCCGTCGGGGTTCATGAAATCGCGGAAGAAATCCTCGAAGGGCGAGCCTTCGGGCAGCAGCGGATTGGGACCGGTCCGGCCCTCGACCGTGGTCGATGTGGTGATGTTGACCACGGCCGGGCTGACCTTCTCGGCAAGATCGGCAAAGCTTTCGGGCGCGGCACGGGCCAGGGCGAGGCTCGTCTGTGCCATGAGAAGCACCAGGCCCAGCATCAGCGCCCAGAGCGGACGCAACCGTTCCGACGACGACCACGACGCGCTCCGGACCGAAAGAGAGATGGCCTGAGATGTCACCGATATATCCTCCTGAAAGCTGTGCCGGCATCCCTCGCGCAAGGGACCGTTTCCCGTGAGTTATGGCGCCAGCGCACCCCTGCAAGCAACACGGGGACGGACCCGGTCGCCTCAACAGGACGTGAGTGGCTCTTGCGGCAAGTGTTTCAGCCCCAAAGCGATTGAGCAAGCCAAACGAGACCCGTGCCGAGGGTGATCGCGGCCAGCCCGATCAGCCGCCTTGTCTCGGCCGGAATGCGGCGGAGGAGCTCCAGCGCCTCCTCCAGACGCGAAGGGGCCAGTGCGAACACCAGCCCCTCGATGACCAGGACCATGCCAAGGCCCAGGACGATCTTTTCCATCGCGTCAATCCGCAGCCGGGCCTGCCGCCGCAGCCGGCGCCGAGGGCGCGGGCACCACGGGACGGTCGGCCCGTTCGAGATATTCGAAGAACTCGCTGTCGGGCGAGAGCACCATCGAGGCATTCCCCTTGCCGAACGCCGCCTTGTAGGCATTGAGCGACCGGTAGAACTCGAAGAATTCCTTGTCGGCGCCGAAGGCTTCGGCAAAGACCCTGTTACGCTGGGCATCGGCCTGACCGCGAATGATCTCGGATTCGCGCCGCGCGTCCGACACAAGCTCGACCACGGTCCGGTCGGATTGCGCCCGGATACGCTGCGCCGCCTCGTCGCCGCGGGCGATCTCGTCGGCAGCCTCGCGCTCGCGTTCGGCCCGCATCCGCGCGAAGGTGGCCTCGAGGTTCTGCTCCGGCAGGTCGGTGCGCTTGAGCCGCACATCGACGATCTCGAGCCCCAGCCCCTGCGCCTCTTCGGCGGCGGCGTTGCGGATCCGCATCATCAGCGCGGCCCGGTCGGAACTGAGAATGTCGTTGGACGAGACCGAGCCCAGCACCTCGCGGGTATTGGCGCGCAGCACGCTGTCGAGCCGGTCCTCGGCGGCCCGGATGCCGCCCACACCGACCGCCTGCCGGAACTGGACCACATCGGCGATACGGTAGCGCGCGAAGGCATCGACCACCAGACGGCGGTCGTCGGAGGGCGTCACTTCCAGCGGATCGATGTCACGGCTGAGAATGCGGTCGTCATATCTCACGACTTCCTGGATCAGCGGGATCTTGAAGGCCAGCCCGGGCTCGGACTTGACCCCCTTGACCTGGCCGAACTGCATCACGAGAGCCCGTTCCCGTTCGTCGACGATGAACATCGACGACAGGGCGGTGGCCCCGACGAGAATGGCGAGAGGGATGAGGAGTGCGCTCTTTTTCATGGATCAGTTCCTCCCCCCGGCTTCGCTGCGCCGCAAATCGTTCAGCGGCAGGTAGGGCACCACGCCGCCCGTCCCGGTCAGGTCCTTGTCGAGCATGATCATGTCGACCTTGCCCAGCACCTCTTCCATGGTTTCCAGATAAAGCCGCTTGCGCGTGACCTCCGGGGCCTTGGTGTATTCGTCCAGAACCGCGCTGAAGCGGCTGGCCTCACCCTCGGCCTCGTTGACGACGCGGGCACGGTAGCCCTCGGCCTCTTCGAGGATCTGCGCCGCCTCGCCGCGCGCACCGGCGACGACGCGGTTGGCATAGGCATCGGCCTGTTTCTCGAGCCGGTCGCGTTCCTGTTCGGCGGCCTGCACCTCGCGGAAGCTGTCGATGACCTCCTTGGGCGGGTCGGCCTTGTCGAAGTTCACACGCACGACGTTCATGCCGGAATCGTAGCTGTTCAGCGTCTGCTGGATCAGATCCGTCAGGCGCGAGGCGATCAGTCCGCGGTCCCGGTTCAGGATCGGCGCCAGTTCCGACTGGGCGATGATCTCGCGCATGGCCGATTCAGACACCGCGCGGATGGTCTGGCGCGGGTCGCGCAGGTTGAACAGAAACTTGGCGGGATCGTTGATGTTCCAGACCACCTGGAAGTCGACATCCACGATATTCTCGTCGCCGGTCAGCATCAGCCCGGCATCGACACCGGCCCGGCCCACGCCCATGTTCTCGGTCTGCTCGCGGGTGACCGGGATCACCTCGGCGCTGACCAGCGGCCAGGGCGCGAAGTTCAGGCCCGGATTGCCGGTATCGAGATAGCGGCCGAGGAAAAGCTCGACCGACTGCTCCTCGGGCTTGACCGTGTAGAACGAGGCCCAGGCCCAGGCCACGCCCGCCGCCAGCACGGCCAGCGCCACGCCGGTCCGGGTGAATTTCGGGCCGCCGCCACGGCCGCCGCGCCCGCCCATCAGCACGCGCAGCTGCTCCTGCCCTCGGCGCATCAGTTCGTCGATTTCGGGGATCTGGGGCGGCTCGTCCCCCGGGCCGCGTCCTCCGCCGCCACCCCGGTTGCCTCCGCCACCCTGTCCAGAGCCTCCGCTCCCCCAGGGACCGCCACTATTTCCAGCCATATGGGGTCTTACCTCTTGTCTTGCCCAATCTCGTTCTCGTTTTCGCGATGACTGCTGTGTAACTGGTCACCGCGCGCCCGAATTCAACCCGTGCGCACCGGGACCTTCATCGTCACCAGCTCTTCGGCCATGGTCGGATGCACCGCCACGGTCCGGTCGAAATCCTCCTTGGTCGCGCCCATCTTGATCGCCACCGCCGCCAGCTGGATCATTTCGCCCGCCTGATCGGCCACGATATGGCAGCCCAGCACCTTGCGGCTTTCGGCCGCGACGATGAGTTTCATCATCACCCGGTCGGGCCGCCCGGCAAAGCCCGACTGCATCGGCCGGAAGGCGGTCGAATAGACCTCGATCGGACCGCGGCCGCGCGCCTCTTCCTCGGTCAGACCGACCGAGCCGTATTCGGGCCGGGTGAAGACCGCGCCCGGCACCAGATCATGATCGGCGCGGGTCGGGTTGCCCTTGAACACGGTCTCGACGAAGGCCGCGCCCTCGCGGATCGCGACCGGCGTCAGCGCGATCCGGTCGGTGACGTCGCCCACCGCATAGACCGACGGCACCGAGCTCTGCGACCACTCGTCGACCGCCACCGCGCCATTGGCGCCAAGCGCGATGCCGGCCTCCTCGAGCCCCATACCGTCGGTATTGGGCCGCCGCCCGGTGGCAAACAGCACCGCGTCGAAGACCGCATCCCCGCCATCGGTGGCCTTGACCCAGAGCCCGTCCTCGACCCGGTCGATGCGCTGCACGTTGCAGCCGACGCGCAGGTCGACACCCTGCGCGCACATCGCCCCCGCGATATGGCCCCGCGCCTCGTCGTCGAACCCGCGCAGGATCTGCGCGCCGCGGTAGAACTGCGTGACCTCGACCCCGAGCCCGTTGAGGATGCAGGCAAATTCGCAGGCGATATAACCGCCGCCGACGATCAGGATCCGCTTCGGAAGGCTCTCGAACAGGAACACGTCATTCGAGGTGATCGCCAGCTCCGAGCCCGGGAATTCGGGCACGAAGGGCCGCCCGCCGGTCGCGATCAGGATATGCCGCGCGGTCTTCTCGGTACCGTCGGCCAGCCGCACCGTATGCGGATCGGCCAGCACCGCGCGGCTGTCGAAGATCTCGACGCCCGCACGCTCGAGATTGCCGCGGTAGACGCCCTCGAGCCGGGTCAGTTCGTCATCGAGCCGCGCCTTGAACAGCGACCAGTCGAACTCGCCGCCATGCACCTGCCAGCCATAGGCCCGCGCATCCTCGACGGCATGCGCAAAGCCCGAGGCATAGACCATCAGCTTTTTCGGCACGCAGCCCCGGATCACGCAGGTGCCGCCCATGCGGTATTCCTCGGCAAGCCCGACGCGTGCGCCCGCCTCGGACGCCGCGAGCCGCGCCGCGCGCACCCCGCCGGAGCCGCCGCCAATGACGAAAAGATCGTAATCGAAGCTCATGTCCCCTCCCTCAGAGATCGGCGAAGAGATTGTCGCTTTCGGGCAGGTCCACCCGGGCCTCCTCGCTGCCCTCGGCATCGCGCAGCTCGGCCCGGCCGTCGGGATGGCCGATCACCACCGCGTCGCAGATATCGATGAACAGCCCGTTCTCGACCACGCCCGGGATCTGGTTCAGGACCAGCCCCAGCTGGCGCGGATTGCCGATCCGGCCCAGATGCAGGTCGAGCACCAGATTGCCCTCGTCGGTGCGGAACGGCATCTCGCCCGCCATCCGGAGCGTGATCTCGCGGCCCAGCACATCGAGCCCCTCCAGCGCCTCGGCAATCAGCTTGCGGCTGGCCGACCAGCCGAAGCCGATCACCTCGACCGGAAGCGGAAACGCGCCGAGCTGGGCCACGGCCTTGGCCGGGTCTGCGATCACCACCATCCGGTCGGAGGCGGTCGCGACGATCTTTTCCTGAAGATGCGCGCCGCCGCCGCCCTTGATCAGGTTGAAGGCCGGATCGAATTCATCGGCGCCGTCGACGGTCAGGTCGAGCCAGCGCGCATCCTCGAGGCTGACCACGTCGATGCCGACCTCACGGGCCAGCGCCGCGGTCCGGTCCGAGGTCGGCACGGCGGTGATCGAGAGCCCCTCGTTGCGCACCCGCGCGCCAAGGCTCTTCACCAGCCAGGCCGCGGTCGAACCGGTGCCCAGGCCCACACGCATGCCGTCCTCGACCAGATCGGCGGCACGGCGTCCGGCGACATATTTGGCCAGTTCGATGGGGGAAAGCTCTGCGGCCATGATGCCTCTCCTTTTGCGGTCTCGGCCGTTATAGACGCCAAGCGCCAGGGCCGCGAGGCCGAATTGCCCGGAGCGGGCATCGAGGGCACGAGAAGACCGGCAAGGGAGAGGGGGTTCGTCGAGGGTTCGTCGGGGCCACGACCGTCCAATCCGGCGCCGACCGGACCCCGCAGACCAAACTGCCACAAGAGCCTTGCCGAGCGGTTACCGCCCCTCGCGGAGCCCCGCGATCACCGCCTGCAACAGCGCGGCGAACCGGGCGCGGTCCTCGGGCGCAAGCCGCGCCAGCGCGATGCCATTGACCTCGGTCGCGGCCTCGGTGGCACGCGCCTCCAAGGCGCGGGCCCGGTCGGTCAGCCGCACCCGGCGGGCCCGCCTGTCGGCCGCGTCCGGCTCGCGCAGGATCAGCCCGTCACGCTCCATCCGGTTCAGGGTGTTGGCGATGGTCGCCTGTTCCACATCCAGCCGCTCGACCAGATCGCGCTGGGTCAGCCCGTCTTCGCGCCAGAGCTCGAGCAGCACCATGAACTGCCCCGGCATCAGCCCCAGAGGCGCGATCCGCCGGGTCAGCGCCGCCGCGAAAAGCCGCGCCATGTGGTTGGCGAGATAGCCCGCCGAGTCGTCCTTGTCGAAGCTCATGCGCCGTCCTGTCATTGCATAGCCCGCTATTCAATGGCATTTTACATAGCAGGCTATCTATAAATGGAGATTCGCCATGACCACGATACCGACCGAGAAACACCGCAATCCCGGCCTGCATGCCGCGGCCGGCGCGCTTGGCCTTGCCCTGATCGCCTCGTTCTGGCTGTCGACCCTCGGCGCCGAGCTTTTCGGAACGACGGCCCAGATCGTGGCGGTCAAGACCGCGATCCCCTACGGGATCGTCCTGCTGGTGCCCGCGCTGATCGTCGCCGGGGCGGGCGGGACCCGGCTGGCGCGCGACCGCCGGGGCCCCCTTGTCGCCCGCAAGTCACGGCGGATGCGGATCGTCGCGCTGAACGGCCTGCTGATCCTCGTGCCCTCGGCGCTGTTTCTGGCAAAAAAGGCGGCCACACAGGATTTCGACACCGCCTTTGTCCTGGTGCAACTGGCCGAACTGGCAGCGGGGGCGGTCAATCTCACACTTCTGGGCGCCAACCTGCGCGACGGGCTGGCGATGCGCGACCGCCGCCTTGCCCTGCGCTGAACGTCCGCCGAACGTCGCTTTCGGAATGGACTTGTCGGCGCCACGGGCCACCTTGGCAGGAAAGGGAGGCGCGCATGGACCTGTCCGTTTTCGACATCTTCAAGATCGGCATCGGCCCTTCCTCGTCGCATACGATGGGGCCGATGCTGGCGGCGGCGCGGTTTCTCCACCTGCTGCGGGGCTCGCCCTTCCATCCGGTCGGCCTGCGCGCCTCGCTGCATGGCTCGCTGGCCTTCACCGGGGTCGGCCATGCCACCGACCGGGCGGTGATCCTCGGGCTCGACGGCTTCACCCCCGAAACCTATGATCGGGACGCCGCCGAAGAGGCGCTGAGGCGGATCAGCACCGAGGCCGAGGTCCGCCCCAAAGGCCTGCCGCCGCTGCGCTTCGATCCGGCATCCGATCTCGTCTTCGATCACGACCGCGCCCTGCCCGGCCATGCCAATGGCATGATCCTCTCGGCCATCGACGCAGAGGGCGACATCCTGACCAGCGAGACCTATTACTCGATCGGCGGCGGCTTCGTCAGGACCGAGGCCGAGCTTGCCGCGGGCGAGACCGACAGGGGCGGCGGCACACGCCCGCTGCCCTACCCCTTTGCCAGCGCGGCCGACCTGCTTGAGCTGGCCAGAACCTCGGGCAGGTCGATCGCCGCCATGAAACGCGCCAATGAAATCGCGCGGATGGGCCCCGAGGCGCTCGAGACCGGGCTGGCGCGGATCTGGTCGGCCATGTCGGATTGCATCGAACGCGGGCTGGCCACCGACGGCCAGCTGCCCGGCGGCCTCGGCATCCGTCGGCGGGCCCATGCGATCCACAACGCCTTGCTGGCCGAACGCGGGATGAACCTGACGGCGCCGCACACGATCAACGACTGGATGAGCGTCTATGCGATGGCCGTGAACGAGGAGAACGCGGCCGGCGGACAGGTGGTGACGGCGCCGACCAATGGCGCGGCCGGGGTGGTGCCCGCCACCATCCGCTACTGGCTGACCCATGTACCCGCGGCACAGCCCTCGAAGGTCGGGGATTTCCTGCTGACCGCCGCGGCGATCGGCGGGCTGATCAAGAAGAATGCCTCGATCTCGGGGGCGGAATGCGGCTGTCAGGCCGAGGTGGGCTCGGCCTCGGCGATGGCGGCGGCAGGATTGGCGGCGGTGATGGGAGGCTCGCCCGAACAGGTCGAGAATGCGGCCGAGATCGCGCTCGAACATCATCTGGGCATGACCTGCGACCCGGTGAAGGGGCTGGTTCAGGTGCCCTGCATCGAGCGCAACGGCCTGGGCGCGATCAAGGCGGTCTCTGCCGCCTCGCTGGCGCTGCGCGGCGACGGGCGCCATTTCGTGCCGCTCGACGCCTGCATCGAGACCATGCGTCAGACCGGTCGCGACATGAACGAGAAATACAAGGAAACCGCGTTGGGCGGGCTGGCCGTCAACATTCCGAATTGCTGAGGGACCGTCCGCCGCCTTCCGTAGCGGCGCCCCGGCCGTGTCTTATCCGTTCATCTTCGAGAGCTTTTGCTGCAGCTCGGCAAGCTGGCGCTTTATCTCGTCCAGTTCGCGCTCCTCGCCCTCGCCGGCTTCTCCTTCCGCGCCGGGCGCGCCGCTCCAGCCCCCCGTCATCGCTTTCAGGAAGGCTTCCTGCTGAGCCTGGATCGCGCCGAGACCCGGCATCGCCATCGGGTTGATGCGACCGAAATTCTCCATCATCTTCGACTGGCTGTCGCGCAGCATCTCGAAGCTTGCGGCAAGGAATTGCGGCACGACGCTCTGGGCCGAGCTGGTATAGCTGCGCACGAGATCGTTAAGCACGTTGATCGGCAACACGCTCTCGCCCTTGCTCTCGTGCTCGGCGATGATCTGAAGCAGATACTGGCGCGTCAGGTCGTCGCCGCTCTTGAGATCGACGATCTTAACGTCCCTGCCAGTCCGGATGACCTTGGCGATATCCTCCAGCGTGACGTAATCGCTGGTCTCCGTATTGTAGAGACGCCGACTGGCATAGCGCTTGATCAGAAGCGGCTCTTTCACGTCACTCACGGACTGTACTCCTCCCCGCTGGGTTCGCCGCCGGTGTTGCAGCGCAGCAAGCTTAGGCGCAGCGGCCGCAAAAAGAAAGGGCGGGTGCAGATGCACCCGCCCTTCCGGAACCGGTCCGGCCGCTGGCGGCCGGGATCAGCCGGACATGGCGTCCGATCAGGCCTTTTCCGACGCGACGGTGGTGGCCTTCTTGGCAGTCTTGGTGGCGGTCGCGGTGGCTTTCTTCATCGCCGAGGTCGCATCCTCGGAGAAGTCCTTGCCCGCGGCCAGCATCAGCTCGACGGTTTCCATCTGGACCTTCTTCGCCACTTCCGCGAAGGCGGCCATGTTCTCGGCAGCCATCTCGGCCGAGGACGACGCGAAGTCGGTCATGGCCTTGGTGTAATCGGTGGGCTCATCCTTGAGCGTCGCCACCTCGCCGACCTTGGACAGGGTGTCCTTGGTCCACTTGGAGGAAATCTCGGTCGACTTCTCGGCGGCCTCGAGAGCAACCTTGGACATCTTCTCGGCAAGGGCGGCCTGGGTCTTGAAGGCGTCCTGCATCGTGGTCGGGTCCATCGAGAACGCCGACATCATGTCCTGCATCATCTTGGTAAAGTCTTGTGCGTCAGCCATGGGTCTCTCTCCTCTTACGGGTGACCTACACCCGAACTCTGCTGTGATCCGAGACTGAATATACACGCTGCAACGCAGCATTTCAAGATTATTTTGCTGCAGCGCAGCATTGCAGGCAAGACCCTGATGTCAGGTGGCTTTCTTCCCCATGACATAGGTTCCGGGGGCATCTCCGAGCAGCGGACGCCCATCCGCCCCCGGCTCGCGAGCGGGAACCTGCCGACCCGAGCGCCGTTTCAGCCAGGAATCCCAGCGCGGCCACCACGAGCCCTCGGTGAAGGCGGCATCCTCGCGCCAGCGGTCGGCGGCAAGATCCTTCATCGGCGCGTCATTTACGTAATGGCCGTATTTCTTGCGGTCGGGCGGGTTCACGATGCCCGCGATATGGCCCGATTGCGACAGGATGAAGGTCTTGCTGGTCGAGCCCATCTTGCGCACCCCTTCGTAACTCGACCTCCAGGCCGCGATATGGTCGGTCTCGCAGGCCACGGCGCAAAGCGGCAGGCGGACCTCCGAGATATGCACCCGCTCGCCGCAGATCTCGAACCCCTCGGTTGCGAACCGGTCCTGCTGGCAGAGCCCGCGCAGGTACTCGACCGCCATCCGCGCCGGAAGGTTGGTCGAGTCGCCGTTCCAGTAGAGCAGGTCGAAGGCGGGCGGGGCTTCGCCCATCATGTAATTGCGGATCGCCGGACGGTAGATCAGGTCGTTCGAGCGCAGGAAGGAGAAGGTCCGCGACATGAAGAAACTGTCGAGATAGCCCTTCCCCGTCACCTCGCGCTCGATCCCGTCGACGAAGTCGTTGTCGAGGAAGACCCCGACCTCGCCCTGGTCGGAAAAGTCGGTCAGCGTGGTGAAGAAGGTGGCCGAGCGGATCGAGCTGTCGCCGCGCTTCTGAAGCAGCGCCAGGGTCAGCGCCAGCGTGGTGCCCGCGATGCAGTAACCGACCGCGTTGATCTTCTCTTCGCCGGTGATCGCCTTCACCTCGGCAATCGCGGTCAGATAGCCTTCCTCGACATACTGATCGAGGCCGACATCGGCATAACCGGCATCGGGATTGACCCAGGACACGACGAAGACCGTATAGCCCTGCCCGACGAGCCAGCGGATCAGGGATTTCTGCGGCGTCAGGTCGAGAATGTAGAACTTGTTGATCCAGGGCGGAAAAATCATGATCGGAGTGGCGTGAACAGTCTCGGTCGCCGGACTGTACTGGATCAGCTCCATCATGCGGTTGCGGAACACCACCTTGCCCGGTGCCGTCGCCAGGTTGCGGCCGACCGCAAAGGCCTCGCGGTCGGCAAGCGTGACGAGGATCTCTCCGTCATTGGCCTCGATGTCGCGCACCAGGTTCTCGAGCCCGTCGACCAGAGACTGGCCGTCGGTCGCGGCCGCGCGTTCCAGCGCCTCGGGATTGGTGCCGAGGAAATTCGCGGGCGACATCAGATCGACGATCTGCTGGGTGAAATATTCCAGCCGCCTCGCATCGCGCGGATTGAGCCCGTCGATATCCTTGACCGCGCTCGAGATCGCCTCGGCGCTCATCAGGTATTGCTGCTTGATGTAGTTGAAATAGGGATGGGTCTGCCAGAGCGGGTTGGAAAAGCGCGGATCCTTCGGCGTGCTGTCGGGCGGCGCCTGCAGCTTGCCGCGCGCCAGCGCCTCCTGGGCCTCGACGAAATGCTTGAGCGCCTTGCCCCAGTAGGACACCTGATGCTCGATCAGCTTGGAGGGGTTCTGCATCATCTCGGCCATGTAGGCGGCGGTCGCCTTCATGTAGAGATCCTGCCCCGGCGCCTGCAGGTTCGGGTCGATGCGCCGCTTCTTCGACATCGCCGAGACCAGTCGTTCCGTCAGCTCTTCCAGCTTGACGAGATTCTCGTTCAGCCGCTCCAGATTGGTGGCCGGCGCATCATCTTTTATTGTCACGGCGTTGTTTCCCCCTTAACCTTCGCAGATGCAGCATGGGCGCCAGGCCGACCGCTCGGCCGACCCCCGATATACCATCGCAGATGGAGTGGCGAATGAAATTCATGACGACCTACGACCTGATGGAGACCGCGCGAAACACGAACCAGTGGTTCGGAGCCACCGCCCGCGCATTGGGGTCCTATCCGGCCGTCGCCATGGTTCCCTCCCCGCTCTTCCGGATGGTCGCCGCCTGGGGCGAAGTCACCGAACGCGCCTTCGCCCGCATGGTGGCAAAGCCCGACTGGAACATCAACACCGTGGTGGGCGCCGACGGGCGCGACCATATCGTCTCGGTCGAGAAATCCGTGACCCGGCCGTTCGGCGATCTGATCCATTTCAAGGTACATGGCAGGCCGCAGATGCGGCGCCGGGTGATGCTGGTGGCGCCGATGTCGGGACATTATGCCACGCTGCTGCGCTCGACCGTGGCCAGCCTCTTGCCCGATTGCGACGTCTATATCACCGACTGGCACAATGCCCGCGACATTCCGGTTTCGGAGGGCAAGTTCGACATCGAGGATTACACCCTCTATCTGGTCGATTTCCTCAAGCATCTCGGCCCCGACACCCATGTCATCGCGGTCTGCCAGCCCGCGCCGCTGGCGCTGGCCGCGACCGCCTATCTGGCCGAGGAGGAACCCGCAGCCCAGCCGCGCAGCCTGACCCTGATCGGCGGGCCGATCGATCCCGATGCTGCCGCCACCGACGTCACCGATTTCGGCCGGCGGGTGACCATGGGCCAGCTCGAGCATCTGGTGATCCAGCGGGTCGGGTTCAAATATGCGGGCGTCGGGCGGCTGGTCTATCCGGGCATGCTGCAGCTGGCCTCGTTCATGTCGATGAATGGCGACCGCCATACCCGCGCCTTCTCGGAGCAGATCCTGCGCGCAGCCAAGGGCGAGGCGGGCGATCACGACAAGCACAACCGCTTCTATGACGAATATCTTGCCGTGATGGACATGACATCCGAGTTCTACCTGACGACGGTAGACCGGATCTTCAAGCGGGGCGAGATCGCCCGGAACGCCTTTTCGGTCAACGGCCGCAAGGTCGATATCGCGGCGATCACCGATGTTGCCGTCAAGACCGTCGAGGGCGCCAATGACGATATCTCGGCGCCGGGCCAGTGCATCGCCGCGCTCGATCTGCTGACCGGACTGCCCGACCACAAGAAGGCCAGCCATCTGGAACCCGGGGCAGGCCATTACGGCATTTTCGCGGGCAAGAGCTGGCGCAACAACATCCGCCCGCTGGTGCTGGACTTCATCGACGCCAATTCCGGCGATCCGCAACCCGCGCGGGCCCATCTGAAAACGGTCTGACGAAGACCCGTGCCCCGAAAGGGCGCGGGCGCCTGCGGCGCGCGGGTATTTGCACCAAGAAGAAGACCCCGAGGCAGAGTCTTCGGGCCGGCGTCCTGGGTCGGGGCGGTCAGCCGATCTCGAGGATGGCGCTTTCGATCAGGGCGAGGGTCTCGGGCGTCGAGAAGCGGTGATCGGCGCCCTTGACGAGCGTCAGCCGCAGATCCTCGGCCTCGATCCGCTCGAGCAGCCGAAGCGCGACGCGGGTCTCGACATCCTCATCGGCCGTGCCCTGCAGAAGCCGCACCGGGAAGCCGAAGGCAAGCGGATCGCGCAGCACCAGGTTGCGGCGGCCATCCTCGACCAGACGGCGGGTGATGACATAGGGGCTGTCGGCATAGGCCGAGGGAAGCTCGACCCGGCCGGTTTCGGTCAATTCGGCGCGCCGGGCATCCGAGAACCCCGCCCACATGCTGTCCTCGGTGAAATCGGGCGCGGCGGCGATGCCGACGAGGCCCGCCACGCGTTCGGGCAGCGCCCGGGCCAGCAACAACGCGATCCAGCCGCCCATGGACGAGCCCACAAGCACCTGCGGCCCCTCGGTCAGCGCCCCGAGCGCGGCCCGGGCATCGGCCGCCCAGTCGCCGATGGCGCCCTCGTCGAAGCGACCCGAGCTCTGGCCATGACCGGAATAGTCGAAGCGCAGGAAGGCGCGGCCCTGCGCCTTGGCCCAGGCCTCGAGATGGGTAGCCTTGGTACCTTCCATGTCGGACATGAACCCGCCGAGAAAGACGATGCCGGGCCCTGCCCCCTCGGTCCGGTGATAGGCCAGGCGCCGGCCCTCGGGCGTGGTCAGCATCTGCGGTTCGGTCATCGGCCCCGGTCTCCTTCTCGGATGTCGTCGATTGCCGCCGGACGCTAGGCGGGCGCCGCGGCCGAGGCAAGCCCTGCTGCGGCGGGGGCTCTTGCGGGCGGCGCCGAATTGGGGTTTGCTCCGGCCATGACAGGACCCCGTTTCACCCCGCTTGCCGACAGCCTGCCCGCGACCGTGCCCTTCATCGGCCCCGAAACGCTGGAGCGCGACCGCGGTCGCCCGTTCCGGGCGCGTCTCGGCGCCAATGAAAGCCTGTTCGGCCCCTCGCCGAAGGCGATCGCCGCGATGCAGGCGGCGGTGCGCGAGGTCTGGAAATACGGCGATGCCCAGAACCACGAATTGCGCCTGGCTCTGGCCAAGGCGCATGGGGTGACGCCCGACTGCATCATGGTCGGCGAGGGGATCGACGGGCTTCTGGGCTATCTGGTGCGGCTCGTTGTCGGACCGGGCGATCCGGTCGTGACCTCGGAGGGCGCCTATCCGACCTTCAACTACCATGTCGCCGGTTTCGGCGGCGCCCTGCACAAGGTGCCCTATCGCGACGACCGCGAAGACCCCGAGGCGCTGATCGCCAGGGCGGCCGAGCTGAAGGCCAAGCTGGTCTATCTGTCGAACCCCGACAATCCGATGGGCACATGGCTGCCCGCCGGGCAGGTGCAGGCGATGATCGAGGCGGTGCCCGAGGGCACGCTGATGGTGCTGGACGAGGCCTATATCGAATTCGCCCCCGAGGGCACCGCCCCCGCCATCGACCCTGAGGACCCCCGGGTGATCCGGTTCCGGACCTTCTCGAAGGCGCATGGGCTGGCCGGGGCGCGGGTGGGCTATGCCATCGCCGCGGCACCGCTGATCACGGCCTTCGAAAAGGTCCGGAACCATTTCGGCATGTGCCGGATCAGTCAGGCCGGGGCGCTGGCCTCGCTGGCCGACACCGCCTGGCTGGCCGAGGTCAAGTCCCAGGTCGCCGAGGGACGCGCCATGATCGCCCGGATCGCCGAGGCCAACGGGCTGAGCGCCCTGCCCTCGGGCACCAATTTCGTGACCGTCGATTGCGGCGCCGACGGCGATTTCGCGCGGCGGGTGCTGGCCGGACTGGCAGAGCGCGACGTCTTCGTACGCATGCCGGGCGTCGCGCCGCTGGATCGTTGCATCCGGATCGCCTCGGGGCCGGAGGATCAGCTGACGGTTCTGGCCGAAGAGTTGCCGAAGGCGCTGGCGGCGGCGCGGGGCTGAGCCGCGTTTACACATCGCCGGCCGATTCGTGGCAGTCTGAGACCATGTCCGACCGCCCCATACGCCCTGCCGAGCCCTATATCCGCGCCTTCCTGGTGTCGGGCTTCTTCGCGTTCTTCGTGTTGCTGATCCTGGTCTGGGTCACGGCCGGGTATGGCTGGGCGCTGGCGCTTGGCGGCTCGATCTGGCTGGCGCTGCATATCGGCGCACCCTGAACCCCGGCTATAGCGGCCACAAAAGCGGGATCAGCGCCGAGGACAGCAGCCCCATGGTCAGGTTCAGCGGAATGCCCACCCGCAGGAAATCGGTAAAGCGATACCCGCCCGGGCCATAGACCATCATGTTGGTCTGATAGCCGATCGGCGTGGCAAAGCTCGCCGACGCGGCGATCATCACCGCCACGACCAGCGGCCGCGGATCGACGCCAAGCGCTTGGCCAAGCCCCACCGCGATCGGGGTCACCACGACCGCGACCGCATTGTTCGAGACCAGCTCGGTCAGCACCGAGGTCAGAAGATACATCGCCCAGACCACGAAGAAGGGCGGCAGCTGACCCAGATAGGGCGCAAGCCCGTCGACGATCAGCTGGACCGCGCCCGAAGCCTCGAGCGCCGCGCCGACCGCCAGCATCGCGAAGATGAGCGCAAGCAGCCGCCCCTCGACGAAGGTGAAGGCCTCTTCCGCATCGATGCAGCGCGTTGCCAGAACCAGCGCGACCGCCACCACCGCCAGCATCAGGATCGGCGCGACGCCCAGCGCCGCCAGCGCCACGATGGCCACCAGCGCACCGATGGCGATGGGCGCCTGGGTCCGGCGATAGGCGCGGCCCGAGGGATGGGTGATATCGACCAGCCCCATATCGGCGGCCAGTCGCTTGATGTCGCCGGGCGCGCCCTCCAGAAGCAGCGTGTCGCCGACACGCACCACCAGATCGTCGAGCTGGCGCCCGATATTCTGGTTCCGGCGATGCGCCGCCAGCACATAGACCCCGTATTTCCGCCGCAGCCGCAGCGCACTCAGCGTCTGGCCGATCATCTTGCAGCCGGGCGAAATCAGCACTTCGACCGTCGAGGTCTCGACCGCCGAAAGCTGGTCGACCCGGCGCAGCGACTTGTTGCGCTGAAGCGACAGAAGTTCGGTCACCTGGGTCCGCAGCACCACCCGGTCGCCGACCTGCAGCGTCACCCCCTTGAGATCGCGGCGAAGCGAGACGTCGCCCCGGACCACGTCGATCAGGCGGACGCCCTCGCGCTTGAAAAGCTGCACCCCGGTGACCTCGCGGCCGATCAGGTTGCTTTCGGGCGGGATCACCGCCTCGGTAAAGAACTTCATCTTCGACTTGTCCGACAGGAGGTCGGCCATGCTGTCGCGGGCGGGCAGAAGCCGCGGCCCGAAGACCCGCAGATAGATCATGCCCCAGAGGATCAGCACCAGCGCCAGCGGCGTGATCTCGAAGATCGAGAAGGGTTCGAGCCCCTGCGTCCGGGCGACACCGTCGACCAGCAGGTTGGTCGAGGTCCCGATCAGCGTGAGCGTGCCGCCGAGGATCGCGGCATAGCTGAGCGGGATCAGAAGTTTCGAGGCAGAGACCCCGAGGCTCCGCGCCAGCTGGACGAAGACCGGCAGCATCACCACCACCACCGGCGTATTCGAGACGAAGGCGGACGAGATCACCACGAACGCCATCAGCGTGGCGATGGCCCGCCGGGGCTTGTGCTTGCCGCTGCGCTCGGCGGCATGGATCACCCAGTCGAGCGCGCCGGTCCTGACCAGTGCCCCCATCACCAGGAACATCGCGGCGATGGTCCAGGGCGCGGGATTCGACAGCACCCGCAACGCGTCCTCATAGGGCAGGATACCGAGAACCAGCATCACCGAGGCGCCGCAGATCGCGATCACCTCGGTCGGATAACGCTCGCGCACGAAGGCCACGAACATCGCGGCCACGACCGCCAGCGCCAGCAGCGCCATGCCGGTGGGGGGGAGCGAAATCGGGATCATCGACGGCCCTTCACTGGCTTCAGGACGAGTATGTGCGCCCGGCCCGGCCTCGGCAAGCGATCCGGCCGGGTCCGAAAGGATCGTGGCGGCCCAAGCGGATTTCACCACCACGCCGCCCGCCGCAGCAGGGAAGACCGCCCCGGGGGCGTCCGATCGACCCGCAGGGGGCTGCCGTCACGGCGCGGCCTGCTCCAGCCGTCCGCCCTGGCGGATCATGCGCACGCGCGTGGCGCGGCCGGTGCGGTCGTCGGTCTCGACATAGACGCCCGAAAGCGTCGCCTCGCCCATGGCCGGGGTGAAGCGCGTCTTGGACATGCCGGTGACGAAGCGGCGCATCGGCTCGGCCCGGTCCATGCCGATGACCGAGTTGTAATCGCCGCACATGCCGGCATCGGTCAGATAGGCGGTGCCGTCGGGCAGGATCTGCGCGTCGCCCGTCGGCACATGGGTATGGGTGCCGACGACAAGGCTGGCACGGCCGTCGCAATAATGCCCCAGCGCCATCTTCTCGGAGGTCGCCTCGCAATGCACATCGACCACCGCCGCCTGGGCAAGCCCACCCAGCGGATGCGCCTTCAGCACGGTCTCGATGGCCGAGAAAGGGTCGTCGAAGGGGCGTTTCATGAAGACCTGGCCGAGGATCTGCGCCACCAGCACCTTGCGCCCGCCCCGGGCGTTGAACAGCCGCGCGCCCTTGCCCGGCGCGCCCCGGGCGAAGTTCAGCGGCCGCAGGATACGCGGCTCCTGCTCGATGAAGCTCAGCATGTCCTTCTGGTCGAAGGCATGATCGCCAAGCGTCACGCAATCGGCCCCGGCCTCGAGCAACCCCTTGGCATGGGCTGGCGTCAGCCCGGCGCCCGAGGAGGCATTCTCTCCGTTGACCACCACGAAATCGAGGCCCCAAGCCTCGCGCAAGGCCGCGAGACGGTCGGCCACCGCCGACCGGCCCGACCGGCCCATCACATCTCCGAGAAACAGCAATTTCATGACCGTCACGCCTAGGACGGAGCGGCGGCGCGCGCAAGCCTCTTAGGGCAGGATGACTTCCGTCTCGGTAACGATGGCATCCAGCGGCAGGTCGGTCGGCTCGGCCGGAAGATCGGGCATTTCCTGGGCTGCATAGGCCAGCCCGACCGCCAGAACCGGCCCTTGGGCTCGCAACAATGCAAGCGTGCGGTCGTAGAAACCGCCGCCATAGCCCAGCCGGATGCCGCGCCGGTCGAAGGCCAAAAGCGGCACGATCAGCACCTCCGGGACCATCGGTCGCGCCCCGGCCGGGACGGCCACGCCGAAGGGACCCGCTTCGAGGGCGCAGTCCGGCGCCCAGAGCCGGAAGCCGAGCGGCTGCCCCCTGCCCTCGATCACCGGCACACCGACCGGCCCGGATGCGGCCAGACCGGCCATTGCCGGGCGCGGATCCAGCTCGGTCCGGATCGGCAGATAGCCCGCGGCGGGACGGCCCCGTTGCGGCGCCAGGACCGTCCCGAGCCGCGAACGCGCCGCCGCGCCCCGCTCCGGATCATGCGCCTCTGCCCGCCGCGCCTGCGCCTCGGTCCGAAGCGCTGCCTTCTCCTCGGCGATCAAAGCAACACCATCGAGGCGAGACCGAGGAAGGCGAAAAAGCCCACCACATCGGTCACCGTGGTCACGAAAGTGCCCGAGGCCAGCGCCGGATCGACCCCGCACCGGTCGAGCATGACCGGCACCAGAATGCCCGCCAGCGCCGCGACCCCGAGATTGATGATCATCGCCGCCGCGATCACCAGCGCCAGCGTGCCCGAGCCGAACCAGATGACCCCCACGATCCCCATCAGCAGGGCGAAGAGCAGACCGTTGATGGCCCCCACCGCCAGCTCGCGCCGGACCACGCGCCAGACGTTCGAGCCGGTGAGGTCCTTGGTCGCCAGCGCGCGGACCGCCACGGTCAGCGACTGGGTGCCGGCATTGCCGCCCATCGAGGCAACCACGGGCATCAGAACGGCCAGCGCCACCACCTGCGCGATCGCTGCCTCGAACTGGGCGATCACCAGCGAGGCGACGATGGCGGTGCCCAGATTGACCAGCAGCCAGGGCACACGCTGGCGGCAGGTCTCTATCACCCGGTCGCTGAGACTGCCGTCGCCGACCCCGGCCAGCCGCAGGATGTCTTCCTCATGTTCCTCGTCGAGAACGGCCATGGCGTCGTCGATGGTGATGATCCCGACCAGACGCCCGGCATCGTCGACCACCGGCGCCGAGATCAGGTGATACTGGTTGAAGGCATAGGCGACCTCGGATTCCTCCTGGGTCGCGGGAATGGGCCGGAAGCTTTCCTCGTAAAGCTCGCTCAGCCGGACCGACCGGCGCGAGGCCAGAAGCTTGCCGAGCGTGACATAGCCCACCGGCCGGATGCCCGGATCGACCACGATCACATGGTAGAACTGGTCGGGCAGCGCGTCCTTCTGGGCGCGCAAATGGTCGATGGTCTCGCCCACCGTCCAGTGTTCGGGCGCGCGCACCACCTTGCGCTGCATCAGACGGCCGGCGGAATATTCCGGATAGGTCAGCGCCTGCTCGACGGCCAGCCGGTCGGCATCCTCCAGCGCATTCAGGATGACCGCCTGCTGCGGTTTGTCGAGATCTTCCAGCAGGTCGACCACGTCGTCGGATTCAAGCTCGCGGACGGCCTCGGACAGGACCTCCCGCGGCAGGAAGGCGATGACCTCCTCGCGCAGGCTTTCGTCAAGCTCCGACAGGACCTCGCCATCGAAGAAGCCCGAGCCCAGCAGCAGGATCTCGCGCCGGTGGCCGCTGTCGACCTGTTCCAGAAGGTCGGCGATGTCGGCCGGGTGCAACGGTTCGAGCAACTCGCCGAGGCGGGCCCGGTCGCCCGCTGCTACGGCAAGGCGGATCGCGGCAACCGTCCGGTTGTCGAGACCGTAGCCCTCTTCCTCGGGGTCCGTCCTGTCGATGACCTCGTCTTCCATGCCTGCCTTTCCGCCGCCCTGTCGGTACCATAACCATTGCCCGTCGCAGGCAACAAGCTCGGATGCGGAAACACCCGGCTGCGCGCCACGAAGCTGATCCCGGTCGCCGCCGCACGCCCAAGGATCGGTCAGAAACCTTTCCGAAGGTTTCCGAAGACCGCCCGAAGCGGCCACGGCCCCGAAAGGCCGCGCAAGATCAAAGCCCGGCCAGCCGCCGCGCGATCCGGGTCTGCGCCGTCACCGCCGCACCAAGGTCATGGGTGACGATACGACCGTCGCGCACCACCTGCCGCCCCTCGACGAAAAGATCGCGGACCCGGCTCGGACCCGCCAACAGGATCGCGGCCCGGTCCCAGAGCCCGGCCGCCTCGATGCCGGTCATGTCCCAGATCGCCAGATCGGCGCGCTTGCCCGGGGCCAGACGGCCGCAATCGGGGCGCCCCAGCACATCGGCACCGCCCCGGGTGGCGATCTCGAGCGCCTCGCGCGCGCTCATCGCATCGGCACCCTGCGCCACCCGCTGCAACAACATCGCCTGCCGCGCCTCGCCGATCAGGCTACCGCCGTCATTGCTGGCCGAGCCGTCGACGCCAAGCCCCACCCGCACCCCGGCATCGCGCATCGCCCGCACCGGGGCGATGCCGGAGCCGAGCCGGCAATTGGAACAGGGACAATGCGCAACCCCGGTCCCGGATTGTGCGAAAAGTGAAATTTCCTGCGCGTCGAGCTTCACGCAATGCGCATGCCAGACATCGTCGCCGGTCCAACCCAGATCCTCGGCATATTGCCCCGGGCGGCAGCCGAACCGTTCCAGGGAATAGGCGATATCCTCATCGTTTTCCGCCAGGTGCGTGTGCAGACGCACGCCCTTGTCGCGCGCCAGCAACGCCGCGTCGCGCATCAGTTCGGGGCTGACCGTAAAGGGCGAGCAGGGGGCGATGCCGACCCGGATCATGGCGCCCGGATCGGGATCGTGAAAGGCGTCGATCACCCGGATGCAATCCTCGAGGATCGCTGGCTCGGCTTCGACCAGACCGTCGGGAGGCAGCCCGCCTTTCGACTCGCCGATGCTCATGGCCCCGCGGGTGGCATGAAAGCGCAGCCCCACCTCGCGCGCCGCGGCGATGGTGTCGTCGAGCCGCGCGCCGTTCGGGTAGAGATACTGGTGATCGGAACTCATGCTGCAGCCCGACAGCGCCAGTTCGGACAGGCCGACCAGCGCCGAGACCCGGAACTCCTCGGGACCGAAGCGCGACCAGATCGGATAAAGTGTTCTCAGCCAGCCGAACAGCAACGCATCCTGCGCCCCCGGCACCGCGCGGGTCAGGCATTGCGACAGGTGGTGGTGGGTATTGACGAGCCCGGGCGTCACCAGACAGCCCTCGGCCAGAACGATCTCGGCCCCCTCGGGCGCGAGGCCGCAGCCGATCTCGGCCACGCAACCGTCGCGAAGCCGCAGATCGGCCCCGGCCAGTTCGCGCCGGTCATCGTCCATGGTGACGATCAGCTCGGCGCCCCGGATCAGCACATGCCCCATGGGTCAGGCCGCCGCCGACAGGATCGCCAGTGCCTCGGCATGAACGCGGGGATTGGCCGCCGCGATCACCCGACCGCCGCCATGCGCCGGACCGCCCTGCCAGTCGGTCACGATGCCGCCAGAGGCCTCGACCACCGCAATCGGGGCCTGGATGTCATAGGGGTGCAGCCCGGCCTCGACCACGAGATCGACATGGCCCATCGCCACCAAGGCATAGGCATAACAATCCATCCCGTAGCGCACCAACCGCGCCTGACCGGCCAGAGCGGCGAAGGCACGGCCCTCCTCGGGGCTGCCGACTTCGGGGAAGGTCGAAAAGACCGACGCCTCGGAGAGCGGCCGCGGGGCGGCGGTCGCAAGCGCACGACCGCCATGCGGGCCGGTGAAATCGGCCCGGCCGAAACCACCGAGGAAGCGTTCTCCGATATAGGGCTGGTCGATGACACCCAGGATCGGACCGGTCGCATCGGCAAGCCCGATCAGGACCCCCCAGGTGGGCGTGCCGCACATGAAACCACGGGTCCCGTCGATCGGATCCAGCACCCAGGTCAACCCGCTGCGGGACGGAATATTGTCCAGCTCCTCGCCCAGTATCCCGTCATCGGGGCGGCGTTCGGCGAGAATGGCGCGCATCGCGGCTTCACAGGCCCGGTCGGCGCGGGTTACCGGGTCAAACCCCTGCCCGGCCTTGTTTTCGACCCCAAGGGCCGCACTGCGGAAATACATCAAGGTCGCTTCGCGCGCGGCATCGGCCAGCGCATGGGCGGTCTCGATCAGACATCGAGCGTCGTAATCGGTCATCCGGCCTCCGGTAGACTTGCGGACGGCGCGCTGCCGCGCCTGCCTCCCGGGCGCTAGCCTCGCTAAGCTCGTCCGTCAAGCACCGGCTTCAGGCCACGTCGCTCAACACCCGCGCCAGCTCGAAGAGCCGCCGCCGCTGGTTCTCGGGAATGGCGTAGTAGGAGCGCACGAGTTCCAACGCCTCCTTGTCCGACAGAAGATCGTCGGGCATGCCGTTCGTCGACTGTTCGGCGCTGCGGCCATCGAGCCCTTCGAAGAAGAAGCTCACCGGCACTTCGAGCGCATCGGCGATATCCCAAAGACGGGAAGCGCTGACCCGGTTCATGCCGGTTTCGTATTTCTGGATCTGCTGGAACTTGATCCCCACGCGCTCGGCAAGCTGTTGCTGGGTCATGCCCACCATCCAGCGGCGGTGGCGGATACGTTTGCCCACATGGACATCTACTGGGTGTTTCATCGGTGAACTCCTCTACCGCCGTGTATATAGCAAGTTCCGTGCCAAACCACCAAGACCCGCCGACAGCCCGAGCGCAATCCTAACAAATGCATAAGAAGTAAAGAAATTAAAATTTGTCCAAGTCATAGGGCGACGCACGAAATTGGTTAAGTCCCCCGGTTAGAGCTCGCGCAATGGTTGCGTGTCGCGAATCTGGAAGGGGCCCTTTGCATTTCGCAACTAACCTTTGGACAGGTACCTTTTGCAATTTGCGAAATATCGGGTCGCTGGCCTCGTCGCCCCCATCCGGCTAAGCTGCCTGCCTTGTCAGTCTACTCCATTTCACGAGGGTTCGATGCGTCTTTTCCAACTCGAGCGGATCGGCGAGCCGCCGCGCCTGACCGAAACCGCCTGCCCGGCCCCCGCCCCGGGCGAGGTGCGGGTACGGATCGCCGCCTGCGGGCTCAACTTCGCCGACCTGCTGACCATCGAAGGCCGCTACCAGGAACACCCGGCCCTGCCCGCCACGCTGGGCATGGAACTGGCCGGCACCGTCGAGGCCCTGGGCGAGGGGGTCGATCCCGGGCTCGCCGGAACCCGGGTTGCCGTCTTTGCCGGGGCGGGCGGACTGGCCGAGGCCGGCTGCTTTCCCGCCGCGCGATGCCTGCCCCTGCCCGACGGCATGAGTTTCGTCGAGGCCGCGGGCTTTCAGATCGCCTATGGCACATCGCATGTGGCGCTGTCGCACAAGGCGCGGCTCGCCCCCGGCGAGACGCTGCTGGTCACCGGCGCGGCGGGCGGGGTTGGGCTGACCGCGGTCGAGATCGGCAAGGCGATGGGCGCGACCGTGATCGCCTGTGCTCGCGGCGCCGACCGCCTGGAGGTGGCCCGGGCGGCGGGCGCGGACCATCTTGTCGACAGCGACCAGGGCGACCTGCGCGCCGCGGTCCTGGCGCTTGGCGGGGCCGATGTCGTCTACGATCCGGTCGGGGGCCCGCTTTTCGCCGCGGCGATGCGCGCCTGCAACCCCGACGGGCGCCTGCTGACCATCGGCTTCGCCTCCGGCGAGGTGCCGCAGATCAAGGCCAACCACCTTCTGGTCAAGAACCTCTCGGTGATCGGGCTCTACTGGGGCGGCTATCTGAGCTTCCGCCCCGAAATCCTGACCGACAGCCTGGCAACGCTGTTCCGCTGGCATGCCGAAGGCCGGCTTCACCCCCATGTCAGCCATGTGCTTCCGCTCGAGCGCGCGGCCGAGGGGCTGGACCTGCTGCGCCGGCGCAAGGCAACCGGCAAGGTCGTGATCGCGATGGAATGAGCGGACGCCTCAGGGCGCGCGATAGGCCTGACGGATCAGTTCGGCAAGCGCCCCGATCACCGGCCCGTCGGCAAGATCCGAGACGTAAAGGTTGATCTGCGTGGTCATCAGATCCGGCAATGCGCCGCCATGCTGGATGCATTCGACATAGGGCGGCAGCGCGCCGTCGACGGAGGTATGGACCGCCAGATCGGCGCTGACGCTGGCCTCGACGGTCCGGCTCGAATCGCTGTCGACCGTCATCACCCAGGGAATGCCCGCAGTGTCGAGCGCCGCCTGCACGCCCTTGCGGAAGATGCAGGTATGTTCATAGGCCAGCCGCAGCGGGCGCTGTTTCCAGGCGCTGCCGCCGATGGCGCCGACCCAGACCAGCGGCAGTTCGGTCAGCGTCTCGCCGGTCTTGCCGCAGCGGTCCTCGGTGGTCAGGATGATGTCGACATCGCCGCGCCGGAACATTTCGCGCAGCCGCATCGTGTAGGACGAGATGAGCTGGACCTTCACCCTCGGAAAGTCGCGGGCAAAGCGGTTCAGCACCACCGGGATCGCCGGATAGACGATGTCATGAGGCACCCCCACCACCACCTCGCCCTCGTATTCCTGGGCGGTCATCCGGGCATAGACCTCGTCATTGAGACTGAGGATGCGCCGGGCATAGCTCAGCAGCTGTTCGCCGGCGCCGGTCAGCTTGACCTTGCGCTCGCTGCGGTCGAGCAGTTGCATGTCGAGCGCCTCTTCCAGCCGCTTGATCTGCATCGACACCGCCGATTGCGTAAGATTCAGAAACCCGGCGGCCCGCGTCACGCCTCCTGCATCCGACACCGCGACGAAGGAACGCAGGGCAGTCATGTCGAGATTGCGCATCTCATCACGATCCTTGATTCAAAGCATAACAATCATTCGTTTGAAGAATGGAACATGGCGGGGCATAAACATCAAGAGGAATGATGGGAAGATGTTTTTCCATCAAGAATACTAAAGGGTTTCCCCATGACGCAAGTCAGCACGAATATCCGCGCGGCCCGCGACGTCGGCCGGGCCGGCCTCGCAAAGAGAATTTTCCTGGGGCTCAGCGTCATGCGCCAGCGCCGCCAGCTGGTCGAGCTCGACGACCGGCAGCTGCGCGACATCGGCCTGACCGCCGAACAGGCGCGCGCCGAAGCCCGCCGTTCGGCCTGGGACGTGCCGCAAAGCTGGCTGCGGTAAAGACGGCGCGAAACCGCCGGCGAATGGCCCGCCTTTGCCCTTCCAAGGCTTGAAATGCGCCCCGTCCCTGCCGATATACCCCGACAATGGCGGGGCTTTCGCGCTAGACCGCCGGTATTGGACCAATGAGGAGGCTGTCAATGGCTGACTACAACACGATCCGCGCCGGGGCGGCGGGCGTTCGCACCGCGCAGATCGACGAGGGCCTTCGCGCCCATATGAACAAGGTCTACGGCACCATGTCCGTGGGCATGCTGATCACCGCGCTGGCCGCCTGGGCGATCTCGGGGCTGGCGGTGACCAGCGATCCGTCCGGCGCCGTCGCGCAGATCGGCGCCGACAAATACCTGACCGGGCTCGGCCAGGCGCTTTATGCGTCGCCGCTGAAATGGCTGGTGATGTTCGCGCCGCTGCTGTTCGTCTTCGGTTTCTCGGCGGGCATCAACAAGATGTCGGCCGCGACCGCGCAGGTGGTGTTCTACGCCTTTGCCGCGGTGATGGGCCTGTCGATCAGCTCGATCTTCCTGGTCTTCACCGGCATGTCGATCGTCCAGACCTTCCTTGTGACCGCGATCGCCTTCGCCGGTCTGTCGCTCTGGGGCTACACCACCAAGAAGGACATCTCGGGCTGGGGTTCGTTCCTGATCATGGGCGTGATCGGCCTCGTGGTGGCCTCGATCGTCAACATCTTCCTGGCCTCGCCCGCGATCATGTTCGCAGTGTCGGCGCTCGGCGTCCTGATCTTCGCCGGCCTGACCGCCTATGACACCCAGCGGATCAAGACCGACTACCTTCAGCATGCGCAGTCGATGGATAGCGAGTGGCTGGGCAAGTCGGCGATCATGGGCGCGCTGAGCCTCTATCTCGACTTCATCAACCTGTTCATGTTCCTGCTGCAGTTCCTCGGCAACCGCGAGTAACCTAGCCGTATCAGGACCCGATCTTTCCAGACCCGCCGGACCCCGCGTTCGGCGGGTTTTTTCATGCGCAGCAGCCACTGCGCGCGGCAAAACCAAAGGGGATTGCGCGGCAGGCAATATTAATTGATAAAAACAGTAAGGATTGAGTCTCGAAGAAGGGAGGACGACCGATGCGACCCCTGTTCGACCGCCGCGCCGGGCGCGCGCGCACAGCCCTCGCAGAGAGGACCGGTGCCTGTCTCGCGACGCTCAGGGTCTTTGCCAGGGATTGGGATACCGCCTTTGCCGAAACCGCCGAAGGGGTGCTCTTCGAGCTGTTCCGCGGCGGATGGCGCGGCGCCCCGGGCGGCCGTTCCCTGCCGGGCGCCCGGCCGCCGCACCGTTTCTGAAGAGAAGGCGCCCCGCCGGGGTCAGCAGATGCGCGGCAGTTGCTCGCCCACCAGCATGTCGACGATACGCGCCCCGCCAAAAACGGTGCGCATCCGGACCTGGCCGGGATGATCCGCGGTCGCCCGGCCAACAATGACGGCGCCCCGACCCTCGGGCCGGTCCCGCATCGCGGCAAGGGCCGCCTCGGCCTCGGCTTCGGGCACGAACAGGACAAGCGTCCCCTCATTCGCGAGGTAAAGCGGGTCGAGCCCGAGGATCTCGCACAGCCCCTTGACCTCGTCGCGCAAGGGCAGCGCCTCCTCCTCGATCTCGACCCCCACGCCCGCCGTCTCGGCCATCTCGTTCAGCGCCGCGGCCAAGCCGCCCCGCGTCGCATCCCGCGCGGCCCGCGTGCCGGAAGCGGCCGCAATCACCGCCTCCATCAGATGGCCCAGCGCCTGACAGTCGGACCGGATATCGGTCGACAGTGCCAGATCACCCCGCGCGGCCAGGATCGTGGCGCCATGATCGCCGAGGACACCGTTGACGATGGCCACGTCTCCGGGACGGATATGCGTCGCCGCCAGATCGCGCCCCGGCGGGATCACGCCAACGCCGGTCGTCGTCACGAAAACCCCGTCAGCCGCGCCGCGCCCCACGACCTTGGTATCGCCGGTCACGATCCGCACCCCCGCGGCCTCGGCCTCGGCCGCCATCGTCGCCGCGATCCGGCGCAGAAGAGCGATCTCGGTGCCCTCCTCGATGATGAAGGCCGCCGACAACCACAGGGGCCGCGCGCCCCCCACCGCCAGATCGTTGACCGTGCCGCAGATCGCGAGCTTGCCGATATCGCCGCCGGGAAATTCCAGCGGCGTCACCACGAAACCGTCGGTGGTCATGGCCAGCCGCGCGCCGGGCTCGGCCAGCGCCGCATCCGACAGCCGCGCCTGATCCTCCATCGCGTCGGGCCGGAAGGCAGAGGCGAAGACCTCATCGATCAGATCGCGCATCGCGCGCCCGCCACCGCCATGCGACAGCGTCACATGGGTATCGCGCAGCCGCGTCCGGGTCGGAATATTCATTCCGTCGCCTCCGTCGCGCGGGCCCCGCCATATTGCCAATAGGCCGCGCAGGCCCCTTCGGAACTGACCATAAGGGCGCCCAAGGGCATCTCGGGCGTGCAGCCGCTTCCGAATTGCGTACAGGCGGTGGGCTTGATCCGGCCGGTCATCACCTGCCCGCAGGCACAGCCCTCGGGCTCGGCCACGAAACGCGGGCCCGCGGCATAGCCGATGCCGAATGTCTCTTCGGCATCATAGGCGCGATATTTCGCGCGGATGCGAAGCCCCGAATGGTCGATCTCGCCCAGGCCCCGCCACTCGAAGGAGGGACGTTTTTCATAGACATCGGCGATGGCGGCCAGGCTGACCGGGTTCCCGTGCTCGGGCACCACGCGGGCATACTGGTTTTCCACCTCGGCCCGACCGTCGCGGATCTGGATCAGCACCATCAGCACCGATTGCAACAGGTCCAGAGGCTCGAACCCCGCGACGACGATGGGCTTGCCGTAATCCCGCGCGATGAAATCGTAAGGATGGGTGCCGATCACCATCGACACATGGCCCGGCCCGACAAAACCGTCCAGCACCATATGCGGATCGTCCAGCAGCGCCCTGATCGGTTCGGGCACGGTGATGTGGTTGCAGAAGACGCTGAAATTCTCCAGCCCCTCGCGCGCGGCCTGCTGGATCGACAGCGCGGTCGAGGGCGTCGTCGTCTCGAAGCCGAGGCCGAAGAAGACCACCTGGCGGTCCGGGTTGCGGCGCGCCAGTTCCAGCGCGTCGAGCGGCGAGTAGACCATGCGGATATCGGCCCCCGCGGCCTTGGCCTGCATCAGCGACATCTTCGTGCCCGGCACCCGCATCGCATCGCCGAAGGTGGTGAAGATGACGCCCGGACGAAGGGCGATCTCGACGCATTCGTCGACGCGCGACATCGGCAGCACGCAGACCGGGCAGCCGGGGCCGTGGATGAATTCGATGCCGTCATGCACCAGCTTGTCGAGCCCGTAGCGGAAGATCGCATGGGTATGGCCGCCGCAGATCTCCATGATGTGGACGGGCTTCGCCCTTGTCGCGCCGATCTCGTCGGCCAACTCGGCGATGCGGGCCAGAACAGCCTTCGCGGCCTTCGGATCGCGGAATTCGGTCGCGTATTTCATCCCTGCCCCTCCAGCGCCTTCGCGCCCTCGGCCATGGCCTCGGCCGCTTCCTGCGCCTCGCCCAGATCCTGCAGCGCCTGCAAGGTCTTGGCGGCCTCGTCCGGATCGATCCGGGCCATGGCAAAGCCCACATGGATCAGCGCCCATTCACCCAAGAGATCCTCGATGGCGCCGTCCAGAATGCAAGCCACATTGACCTCGCGGCGCACCCCCGACACCTCGGCCAGCGCCATCATGCGGTGCTCATCGGTCACCGCCACGATGCGGCCGGGAATTCCCAGACACATGTCAGTCCTCCTCGTCCTGGGCGACCCGGCCTGCGGGACCGACGATCCCGTAGCGCTCGAGCTTGGCCCGCAATCCCACCCGCGACAGGCCCAGTTCGGCGGCCGCGCGGCTCTTGTTCCAACGGTGGCGGGTCAGCGTCTCGCGCAGGATCCGCATCTCCATCAGCTCGACCCGGTCCTTCAGCGTCCCGGCCGCGGTCAGAACCGCATCGGCCGAGCGGTCGGCGCCCTCTTCGCCCGGCGGCGCCTGCAGGATGTGGCGCGAGATCAGATCGGCCCCCAGCACACTTTCGCGGGCCATAACCAGCATCCGCGCGATCTCGTTGCGCAGCTCGCGCAGATTGCCGGGCCAGTCGTAGTTTTCCAGAAATTCCAGCGCCGCCTCGTCGAGCCCGTGCACCGGCTTGCCATGGGCCTGCGACAGCTCGGCCAGCTTGGCCTGGGCCAAAAGCGCGATGTCGCCGCGCCGGGCGCGGAGCGGCGGCACCGCGATCTCGCCCGCCGCCAGCGCATAGTAAAGATCGCCCCGGAACCGGCCCGCGGCCACCAAGGCCTTCAGATCGGTGCCCGCGCCGCAGATGAGCCTGAGATTGGTGGCGACCGTTTCCTGCCCGCCGACCGGGGTGAAGGCGCCCTCGGTCAGAACCCGCAACAGCGTCAGCTGCAGCCCCGGCGGCGCGGTCTCGATCCCGCCGAGATAAAGCGTCCCGCGATCGGCCTTCTGCATCAGCCCGACCCGGGCGACGCCGCCCGCCAGCACACCGCGCTTGGCGCCCATCAGCTCGATCGCGGCCAGATCCTCGGGCAGACCGGCCAGGTTGAGGTCGTAGAACGGCTTGTCGGACCGGAGCGAGGCATAATGCATGGCACGCGCAAGCTGTGCCTTGCCGGTGCCGGGCTCGCCCGTCAGCACCACCGGCAGGTCGAAGCCGGCAAACCGCCCCGCCATCTGCACCACCGCGCCCATCGGCGAATTGGCCGCGCGCAGCACGGTCTCGAAGCCCATGCCCTCGCGCAGCGCCTTGCGCCGCTTCTCGACCCGCGACTCGGCGGTGGTGGCCAGAAGCCGCATCTCGAGCGCCATCCGCTCGTTCTCGCGCGACAGCCGAAACAGCCGCGCCGCGTTCCGGGCCGCGATCAGAAGCTGGTCGGGATGCCAGGGCTTGGTCAGGATCTGGTGGATGCCCGCCTCGTTGATCGCCGCCACCATGGCCGCGCTGTCGGTATACCCGGTCACGATCAGGCGCAGCGTCTCGGGCCAGCGTTCGCGCACCTCGGTCAGGAATTCGACACCGCTTCGGCCGGGCATGCGCTGGTCGCAGAAGATCACCTGCACCCATTCATCCTCGAGGATCGCCAGCGCCTCCGCGGCATCGGCCGCGGTCAGCACCTCGAACTCGTCCTCCAGCGCCATCCGCATCGCCGCCAGCGAATGCGGCTCGTCATCGACGAGCAGCACCGCCGGGCGGGGGCTGGCAGGCGCCATCAGACCGCGGCCCCGGCAGCCTTTCCGGCAGAATGCGCATCGAGCCAGTCGAGCCAGGCCGGCATGCCCTCGCCGGTGCGGGCCGAGACCCGCAGGATCTCGATGTCCGGATTGACCCGCCTGAGATTGGCCTCGTAGAGATCGAGATCGACATCGCAATGCGGCGCCAGATCGGTCTTGTTCAGGATCGCCAGCCGGGCAACCGTGAACATGTCGGGATATTTCAGCGGCTTGTCCTCGCCTTCGGTCACCGAGAGGATCGCCACCTTGGCATTCTCGCCCAGATCGAATCCCGCCGGACAGACCAGATTGCCGACATTCTCGATGAAGAGCAGCGCGCCGCGCTCCAGCTCGAGATGATCCATCGCATGGCCGACCATATGGGCGTCGAGATGGCAGCCCTTGCCGGTATTGACCTGGATCGCCCGCGCACCGGTCGCGCGGATGCGGTCGGCATCGTTCGAGGTCTGCTGATCGCCCTCGATCACCGCCAGCGGCCGGTCGCCCAGCATCTCGATGGTCCGGCACAGAAGCGTCGTCTTGCCCGAGCCGGGCGAGGAGACCAGATTGACCGCAAACGCGCCCAGCGCCCTCAGCACGCGGCGGTTGCCGCTGGCGATGGCATCGTTCTTGGACAGGATGTCGGTCTCGATCTCGATCAGCCGGGATTGCGACATGCCCGGCACAGAGACCCCGGCCGCGCCCTCGCCGTAATGCAGATCGCCATGCTCGCCATGGTGGTGATGCGCGTGGTGATCATGGGCGTGATCGTGGTGATGATGGGAACCGTGCCCATGGGCATGGTGATGGGACCCGTGGGACTGTCCCTCTGCCTGCCCTTCCACCGTCGCGCCGCCGCAGCCGCAAACCGTACACATCACACCACCTCCATATCCTTGATCCGCATTTCATCGCCCGCCACCGGCATCAGCTTGCCGCCGCCGCAGCGCGGACAGGGGTCGAGCCGGTTCTCGATCTCGACCTCCTCCGCGCAATCGTAACACATCGCCCGGCCCGGCAGGTCGATCATCTCGAGCCGCGCGCCTTCGGCCGGGCTGCCCCGCATCACCACATCGAAGGCGAATTCCAGTGCCGGTTTCTCGACCCCGGCAAAGCGTCCGATTTCCAGCCGCAGCACCCGAACCGTCGCGAAACCATGCGCCCGGGCCTGATCCTCGACGATCCCGCGGATCCCCTCGCAAAGCGACATCTCATGCATCGGCGGCCTCCTCGAAATAAACCGGCAGGCAAGGGTCGAGAATGTCGACGACAAGCGGCGCCAGTTCGACCCGCGCCAACGGCAGGCTGGCCAGCGCGCGCTCGAGCACGCCGCCCCGGGCCAGCAGATGATCGGTCGGCGTCCAGCGGCGAAAGGACGAGACCCGCCCCTCGCATACCCTGGCCGACAGCGCGCAGATGCCCCTTGCCGTCGGCACGAGGACCGGGCCGGGCCGACTGTCGGCCTCGGGCGCCAGACGCCCGGTCAGACAGGCCTCGAGATCGACAAGCCGCCCCGCCGCGCGCCAGAGCGGGCCGCGCCCGAACCGCGCGGCGATCCCGGCCAGAAGCGAACTGTCGCGGTGACGCAGCCAGGGCGAATTCTCCTGCGCCGCGCTGCTCGCCAGGCTCTCTGCGGTCGCGGCCGGCAGATCGGCCACCGCCTCGCCCGGCCCGAACCGCACCGCGATCGCGGCCAGAACGGGGGCGACCCCCGCGCCAGAGACCAGCCAGTCGTCAAGCGCGCCGGGCCCGGGGCAGCGCGCCACGGGGCCGAACACCGCCTCGGCCATCCGTTCCTGAGAAGGCAGCGGCGTGGAAGGAAGGCCCAGGCGCCGCGGCCAGAACACGAAGAACCGCATCAGATGCTCGCGCAGGATCTCGTCGGCCAGCGCGACCCGGTCCTCGGGCCGGACCGGCAGCCCCAGCGCCGCACGCGCGCCAAGAGATTGCGCGGCGCGGCAGAGACCAAAGATGCGCGGCATTAGCGCGGCGGCCTCCTCGACCTTCCGGTTCAGAAGCAACGCCTCGACCGGGACCGGGGCCGGCGGCACGATCCGGGGGCCGGCCGCGCCCAATGCGATATGAAGCGCCGTCGTCACTCCCCCGGCGCTTCCGTGGCAAGCCCGCCCGAAATCACCGCGCGACGGGTCGGAACGGCGGGGGGCTCATCGGCGGCCCCCTCCTCTGCCTCGCAGGCGGGTTCGGCCGCCGCAAGCTCGGCCTCGCGGGTGCTGCGGATCTCGGCGGCGCGGTCGGTCTCCTCGAGATTCTCGGCCTTGAACAGCTCGACCGTCACCGCGCGGGCGACGTCGACGGCCTGCAGCTGGCTGGCAAAATCGGTCATCGGCGAGAACAGCGAGCAGGCCTTGTAGCCGCCCACCATGGGCCGGACATTATGGATGAACTCGTAGCTGCCGGAGGGAAAGTCCAGCACCTCCTTCGCGCCCGGCGTCAGATCCGACCAGTCCTCGTCCTCCGCGGGCAGCAGGAACAGGTTCATGAACCAGGGCGCCACCAGCACCCCGAGCGGGCGCCCGTCATAAAGCGCGAACCCCACCGCCTCGACATGCAGCGAAGCGTTGACCAGCGGCACGTCGCGCATCTTTCCATGCCAGATCTCGCGGAACTCGGCCTCGAGCGCGGCGACGCGCCCGGCCAGCCAGCTTGCCGCATCACGGGCTCCGGGTCGGCTTGCCGCATCCGCGGCTCCGGGATCGTCCCGGACCATGAACTGCGCCGCCGGTGCGTCGCAGGTCGGGCAGGTCCAGTCCTCCGGCAGCGCTGCGAAGGGGGTTCCGGGCAGGATCTGGCGGAACTCGTCGCCCAGAGCCGGATCGTAGACCGTCCAGCAGATCTTGCATTCCATCACCGCGGCCGAACTGATCCGGTCGGCGCGGCCGCCATAGCTGCCCTCGAAACCCGCGCTCATCGGATCGCCTCCAGCACTTCGCGAAGACGCGCGGCGCTGTCCGTCAGGTCCTCGGGCGCCGCCAGCGCCACCTCCGGCATCTCGGTCACCTCGAAGGTGTCGAGGATCAGGCTGTCCATCGAGTTGAAGAACTGCACCCGCCAGACATTCGGCGTGGCGGTGGCCGCGACCCGGCAATTGCCGTAGCCGCGCGACAGGATCGTGACCGCCCCCGCGCCCAGCGCCGCGTCGAGCCACAGCAGATCGCCCTCGGTATGCGGCAGCAGCGTGAGATTGACGACGTGCGGCGGCTGACCCGCCTGCCAGGCTTGCGCGTGATCGAGAAGCTCGACCAGAAGCGCCGGGGCATTGAAGACATCGGGGCCCTTCGGCGCCGCGAGCCCCAAGGCCGCGCCTTCGGGCGCGCAGGCCATGCGGGCGCAGGCAGGCACCGCACCGACCTCGATCCGGTCGATGCCCTCGCCCAGCACGCACCAGACCCCGGCAAAGACGCTTTCCTGCGCCGCGACCGGAGCGATGCCGCCGATGCGCACCGAGACCTCGCCCTGCCCCAGCGTCTCGGCCAGCAGGCGGCGCGCATCCGGCGGCAGGTCGCTCAGCCGGAACGCCTCGCCCTCGCCGGTCGCGGCGGCACGGTCGCAGGCGGCGGCGACCCGCGTCAGCAGCGCAAGCGCCGGGCCCGCCGCATCGGCATCGGCGATCTCGGGCAGATGCGGGGCATAGGTCCGCATGCCCGAGGGCATCTGCATGTAGCCCATATCCTCATCGGCGGGTTGCGAGCCGGGGCCGAAGCCGGTCGGGGGCAGGTGGAAATTCGAAACCATACGGT
Source organism: Rhodovulum sulfidophilum DSM 1374 (assembly GCF_001633165.1). Taxonomy (NCBI): domain Bacteria; kingdom Pseudomonadati; phylum Pseudomonadota; class Alphaproteobacteria; order Rhodobacterales; family Paracoccaceae; genus Rhodovulum; species Rhodovulum sulfidophilum. Next base: position 3,804,776 of record NZ_CP015418.1, read on the forward strand.
CCTCCTCAGGCCTCGGTCAGCGACAGGATATGCGCGATGCGGGTCAGGTAATCGTCCCAGTCGCGGATCTTCTGGATATCGCCCAGAAGCCGCCCCTCGCGGTAGAAGACAAAGCCCGGGGTCTTCAGCGCCCGGGTCGCCTCGCGCAGCCTCGCCTCGATCGCATCGTCGACGATGGCGCAGTCGAAGGCGTCCTGAAAGGCCTGCCGCAGCTCGGGCAGGATCACCGCCGCATCGGCGGTCTCGAGGTTGCGCACGGGGTCGCCCGGGACAAACAGGCAATGAAGGCCCGGCGCATGGGTGAAGGCCTCGAGTTCGGCGATGGTGGCCAGTCGCGGCCAGCCGAGGTCGGTTTCGAGACGGGCGATCAGCGGGTGGGTCATGGCGGTCATCCCTGGGCAGCGCCGGCCGCCAGAGCGGCCTGCAAATGGGGCGGAAGGGTCGGTTCGCGGGCGTCGATATCGGCGAAGGCATCGCCCGCCGAGCCGCCCGCCATCACCGCGCGCAGCCCCTCGAGCGCGGCGAGGATCTTCTGCGCCTCGTCGGGATCGAGCCGCTCGCGCGCGGCGCCGAGAAAGGTCAGCACCCAGTCGCCCGGGCGAAGATCGGGGGTCAGCGACAGGTCGATCAGCGTCCCGTCCCCGGTCCGCCCGACAATGCCGTCAACCGTGCTCAGCCGCATCGGCGCGCCCACGCACATCAGCCGGCCCGCCCGGTGCCGTCCGCGCCCGGGAAGAAGCGGTCATCGCCCGAGCGGCAGGCAAGCTCGGCCGGAGGGCGGCCGGTCTCATAGGCGTCGCGGCGGATCGAGGGGTCGGCCAGATCTGCCGAGACGGTACGACCCGGCCGCGCCGCGACGCCCCATCCGTCCAGTTCGGCCAGCGCCGCGGACAGGGCCTCGGGCAGACGCGCGGCAACCGTCGGGGTCAGTCCGCCACCGTAATCCTCCAGCTCGGCGGGCTGGCAGCCGATCAGGGTCATGCGCGACGGAAGGCAGCCGACCAGCGCGGCCGTGGCCAGCACATCCTGAAAGCCGGTCTGATGCAGGCTCATCTTCTTGGCACCCATGAAGGCGGGCACATCGGCGTCGCGGACGATCTTGAGGGTGCCGGGCGGCAACCCGTAATCGACCGCATCGAAGATCAGAAGATCGTCGGCCTCTTCGAGGAAGGGCAGAAGGTAAAGCCCCTGGGTGCCGCCATCGAGCAGCCGCACCCCGGCATCGAAGGCATGGTTCTCGGCCAGCGCCTCGAGACAGCGGGGCCCGAAGCCCTCATCGGCCCAGAGCACATTTCCGATCCCGAGGATCAGCGTGAGGCGGTCAGTCGCGGCTGGCATTGGGTCCTCCCTCGGCGGCGCCGGCAGCGGGACGGCCCTGCGCCCCGGCTTCGGCGAAAATAGGTTTCTCGGATGCGGCGGAAAGGCCCTGTCGGTTCCGTGCCTTTCCGGCCTCTCCCGGGACAGGGCCCTGCCGCATGGCGCGCCCGCCCGTCCTGTTCCGAAGCCGCGGGCGCAGCGGCGCCCGCAGCCCGGGATCCTGGCGGCCTCTCACTCCACCCGGTTGTCCTTGAAGGTCCGCCAGCCGGAGATCATGGTGGTGATCATGGACTGACGCGACATGATGTCTTCGCGGATCGCCGCATAGATGTGGAAGATCGCGAAAAGCGTGATGGCCCACATGCCCAGATGGTGCAGCGTGTGCAGCCGCTGGGAATTGCCGACAAGCCCCAGCACCCAGCCGAACATGCGGTCATAGATCGAGCCCTGCCCCGCCCCCTCGGCATAAAGCGCAAAGCCGGTGACGATCATGAAACTCATGCCCAGCGTGATGAAGGTGAACATCGCCAGATGGGCCAGCGGGTTGTGACCGATATACTTCTTCGGCTCCTTTTCGAGAAAGGCGTACCAGCGCGCCTCGAAAAGCAGTTCCTTCCACCAGCGCTTGCGCCAGAACGGAATGTAGAACAGCTGGCGCGCATGCCGGTTGCCGATGAAGGCGAAGTAGATCCTGCCCAGGAAGGCGAAGGTCATGACCATGCCGGCGGCGAAATGGGCGAAGCGGATATAGCCGAAGACGAACTGGTTCGTGGCCTCGGAAATCTCCATCGTCGGCGGCGGCGAGCCGATCAGGTAGCCCGTCACGATCAGAACGGTGATCGCCAGCGCGTTGACCCAGTGCCAGATCCTGACCGGCATCTCGTAGACATAGACGGCCGTGCGCAGTTGCAGGCTCGCGATATCCTCGGGGCGGGCGCCGCCGGTCAGCCGCGCGGCCTCCAGCGGGGTCGGCGCCTCGGGGTTCGGGATATGGATCGGGATGTCGGTCCTGTCCTTGGAGCTCATGACTGTCCCTCACCCTGCCAGAAGCCAGGCGCCCGAGGCGAGCAGCGTGCCGCCAGCGGCGCCGCGCAGCATCCGGGCCGCGCGCAGATCGGCCACGCCGCGGGCAACCGCGATGCCGATCAGATGCAAGGCCGCGGTCGACAGCAGGAACCCGCCCAGATAGGCCAGCGCCGCCCCGGTCGTCTCGGAGGCATGGGCATGCCCGTGGCAGGCGCCGAAAAGCGCGATCGCCGCCAGCGCCCCGCCCGTGAGCCAGCGCGGCTGGTCCTGACGGGCAAACAGCGCGAGCAGGCCGAACACCGCGACCGAGGCCGCGATCATGCCCTCGACGCCCGGAATGGGCACCCCCGCCCAGGACAGCGCCGCCCCCGCGATCATCGCGCCCATGAAGGTGGCGGCCCCGGCCCAGACCCGGCGCCGCAGCGCAAAGCCGGACCAGAGCCCCACCGCCAGCATCGCCAGCAGATGGTCGAGCCCGGTCACGGGATGAAGCATCCCGTGCATCAGCCCCGAGGCAGCGCCCTGCCCGGTATGGGCCAGCGCCGGTCCGGCCAGGGCAGCCAGGGCCCCGGCAAGCAGATATTTCCTCATCCTCGTCTCCTCCCTCAGCGAACCTTGACCCGGGTCAGTTCCTGCCCGTCCGGCGCCATCACATGGGTCGAGCAGGCCAGGCACGGATCGAAGCTGTGCAGCGTGCGCAGGATCTCTACCGGCTCGTCCGGACGCTCCATCTTGGTGTCCATCAGCGCCGCCTCGAAGGCGCCGATATTGCCGGCGGTGTCGCGCGGGCTGCCGTTCCAGGTGGTGGGCACGACGCATTGATAGTTCTCGATCCGCCCGTCTTTGATCTTGATCCAGTGCCCCAGCGCGCCGCGCGGCGCCTCGGTCATGCCGACGCCCTTGGCCTCCTTGGGCCAGGTCTTCGGCTCCCATTTCTCGACATTGGCGGTCGCGGTATCGCCGTTGCGGCAGGTCGTGATCAGCTTGTCGAAGAAATGCTTCTGCAACCGCGCGCAATAATCGGCCTCGAGCGCGCGGGCCGCCGTACGCCCCAGCGTCGAGAACAGCGCCTCGACCGGCAGGTCCATGGTCCGCAGAAGCCCGTCGACCTGGCCCCTGATTTCCTCATGGCCCTTGGCATAGCCGACGACATAGCGGGCCAGCGGCCCCACCTCCATCGCATGGCCCTTCCAGCGCGGCGCCTTGATCCAGGAATACTTGGCCGCCTCGTCGAGCTCCTGGATATTGGTCTTGGTTCCCTTGGCATTGGGCCCAAGCTCGAATTTCGGCTCGGTCACGCCGTCCCAGGGATGCAGGCCCTTGCCGGGCGTGCCGTAGGTATACCAGGAATGGTCGACGAATTCCTGCACCTGCTCGGGGTCGCGCGGATCGACGTCGAGCACCTCGTTCAGGTTGCCGTTGATGATGGCGCCGCGCGGCAAATGCAGCTGCTCGGCCGAGAAATCGTTGGGGTTCTCGGGAATGTCGCCATAGGCCATGACCGCCTGCCCCGACAGCCCGCCGCCATAGAGCCAGTTCCTGTAGAAACCGCCGATGGCGACGACATCCGGAATGTAGACGTTCTTCACGAAGGTCATGCACAGGTCGATGATGGAGCTGACCATGTTCAGCCGCTCCATGTTGATCGCGCCGACCGCGCCGGTGCCGTCGATATTGATCGGACAGGGCACGCCGCCGACCAGCCAGTTCGGATGCGGGTTCTTGCCGCCGAAGATGGTGTGGATCTTCACCACCTCCTTCTGCAGGTCCAGCGCCTCGAGGTAATGGGTCGTCGCCATCAGGTCGGCCTCGGGCGGCAGCCGATAGGCCGGATTGTCCCAGTAGCCGTTCTTGAAAAGCCCCAGCTGCCCGCTTTCGACGAATTTCTTCAGCCGGTTCTGCACGTCGCGGAAATAGCCCGGGGAAGAAAGCGGGTGGCTGGGCGAAACCGCCTGCTGCAGCTCGGAGGTCGCCTTGGGATCGGCCCGCAGCGCATTGACCGGGTTCACCCAGTCCAGCGCATGCAGATGGTAGAAATGGACGATATGGTCGTGGATCTGCAGGTTCAGCTGCATGATGTTGCGGATCGAGTTGGCATTCTGCGGGATCGAGATCCCGAGCGCATCCTCGACCGCGCGCACGCTGGTCAGGGCATGGGTCCCGGTGCAGACGCCGCAGATGCGTTCGGTGAAGGCCCAGGCATCGCGCGGATCGCGGCCCTTGAGGATCACCTCGAGCCCGCGCCACATGGTCCCGGTCGAGACCGCGTTGCGGATGATGCCCTCATCGTCCACATTCACCTCGCAGCGCATGTGGCCCTCGATCCGGGTCACCGGGTCGACGACGATGCGGCGGCCGGTATTGTCGAGGTCGAAGCCGTTCGGAGTGGCGACCATGGCTTACACCTCCTCTTTCTGGGTACTGTCCTGGGACTTCTTCTGGGCCCGCTTCAGGGCCGAAGCGGCGATATGGGCGGCGATGCCCGCGCCGACCGCTCCGGCCGCGGCAAAGCCGATCTGATCGGCGGTGGCCTCGATCCCGAACTGCTTGATCGTGGTCAGCCGGTCGTAGAACGAGCCCTGGTCCCAGAACCCGTCCTCGGAACAGCCGATGCAGCCATGGCCCGACTGGATCGGGAAGCTGACGCCCTCGTTCCAGCGCACGGTGGAACAGGCATTGTAGGTGGTCGGCCCCTTGCAGCCCATCTTGTAGAGGCAATAGCCCTTGCGCGCATATTCGTCGTCCCAGGTCTCGACGAACTGGCCCGCATCGAAATGCGGACGGCGGTAGCACTTGTCGTGGATGCGCTGGGAATAGAACATCTTCGGCCGCCCCTGGCGGTCGAGTTCGGGCATGCGGTCGAAGGTCAGCATGTAGGTGATGACGCCGGTCATGACCTCGGCGATGGGCGGACAGCCCGGCACCTTGATGATCGGCTTGTCGGTGATGACCTTGTGCACCGGGGTCGCGCGGGTCGGGTTCGGCGCCGCGGCCTGCACGCAGCCATAGGAGGCACAGGCCCCCCAGGAGATGATCGCCTTGGCATGTTCGGCCGCATGGCGCAGCTGATCGACGAAGGGCTTGCCGCCGATGATGCAATACATCCCGTCCTCGTTCAGCGGCGGGTTGCCCTCGACCGCAAGGATGTAGTTGCCCTTGTATTTCTCGATCGTGTCTTCCAGCGCCGCCTCGGCCGCATGGCCCGCCGCCGCCATCAGCGTGTCGTCATAGTCGAGCGAGATCATCGACAGCACGACATCCTTGGCCAGCGGGTGCGCCGAGCGGATGAAGCTTTCCGAGCAGCAGGTGCATTCCAGACCGTGGACCCAGATCACCGGCGTTCTCGGCTTGGTTTCCATCGCATGGGCGATCTTCGGCACGAAGGCGGGTCCGAGACCCAGCGCCGCCGCCGTCAGCGAGCAGTATTTCATGAAGCTGCGCCGGGTGATCCCCTGGCGCCGCATGACCTCGTAGAAGGTTTCGATTTCAGCCAAGTCGGTCCTCCCATCCCATGACCCGGACGCCGGCGGAAGCGGCGGCTCAGTATGCCGGTGCATGCAAGCAAACCCGGCCCTGACCGGGCAAGGTTTTCCGCAACCTCCTTAAAATCGCGTTAATCCTGTTTTATTTCAGGCGTTTACTTGTCTTAACCCCGACCTCTGCCGGGGATTTGGCGAAAAGTTACCTGTCGCCTTTCAGGCTCACCGATCAGAAACTTTCCATCTGCGGCAATTCGCCCGCTGCGGCAATAACGGCCTGCCCCAGCGCCAGCCCGCCGTCATTCGCCGGAGTTTCCCTATGGATCAGGACCTTGACCCCGCGCAGGGCGGCAAGCGTCTCGGCCAGCAGCCGCGCGTTCTGAAAGCAGCCGCCCGACAGGACAACCGCCCGCGCGCGGCCGGTCTCGACCAGGGCGCGGGCAGGATCGGCGAAGGCGCGCGCAAGCCCGGTATGGAACCGGGCCGAAACGAGCGGATGGGGAACTCCGGCCTCGATATCGCCCATCATCTCCCGAAACGCCGGAGCCGGATCGAGGCCCGCAAAGCGGTAGGGCCGGTCCGCCGGACAGCCCTCGGCCAATGCCTCCAGCCGCATCGCGGCCTCGCCCTCGTAGCTTTGCCGCCCGACGCAAAGCCCCAGCGCCGCGGCGACCGCATCGAAGAGCCGGCCGGCCGAGGAGGATGCGGGCGCGTTCAGCCCCGCACGCGCCGCCGCCCGCAGCGCGGCACGCGGCCGGTCGGCGAGCCACCGGTCGGCGCTGTCGGCCAGCCCCGCCGCATCGAGCCGGACCAGCAGGTTGCGCCATGGCTCGCGCGCGGCGGCATCGCCCCCGACCAGCGGCGCCGGCGCCAGATGCCCGACCCGCTCGACACCGCGATAGTCCCCCAGCAGCAGCTCTCCGCCCCAGACCGTTCCGTCGGGGCCGTAACCGGTGCCGTCCAGCACGATCCCCGCCACCGGCCCGCCTGCGCGCGGCCAGCCGTTCTCGGCCAGGCAGGCGGCCAGATGGGCGTGGTGATGCTGGACCTCGATCACCGGCAGGCCCAACGTCCCGGCATGCTGCGTGGCGCGATAGCCCGGATGGGCGTCGCAGGCGACCAGTGCCGGACGGTGATCGAAAAGCGCGCCGTAATCGGCCATGGCGCCAAGGAACGCGTCCCAGCTATCCGCCTCGTCGAGATCGCCCAGATGATGCGACAGCAGCGCCTGCCCGCCCTTCACGAGACAGATCGCCGATTTCATCTGCCCGCCCAGCGCCAGCACCTGCGGCGCGCCCCCGACCCCCTCGGGCAGCGGCAGGGTTCCGGGCACCCGCCCCCGCGCCCGGCGCAGGATCATCGGCGGATCGGCCCGCTCGACGCTGTCATCGAGCCTGCGCGCGATCTCGCGGTCATGCAGCAGCACGGCATCGGCAAGATCGCCCAGCAGCGCGCGGGCCTCGTCATTGCCAACCGCCTGCGGCGCCCCCGACAGATTGCCCGATGTCATCACCAAAGGCCGCGCCACGGCCGCAAGCAGCAGGTGATGCAGCGGCGTATAGGGCAGCATCACCCCAAGCCGCGTCATCCCCGGCGCGACCGCTTCGGGCAGGGCGCCGGTGCCGGGCACAAGAACGATGGGCGCGGCCGGATCGCGCAGCCGCGCCAGATCGGCGGCCGAGGGCGTGCAGACCGCCGCCAGATCGGCCTCGCGCAGCATCAGCGCAAAGGGCTTGGCCGGGCGGCGCTTGGCACGGCGCAGCCGGTCGAGCGTCGCGGGGTTGCCCGCATCGCAGGCCAGATGGAAGCCGCCCAGCCCCTTGACCGCCAGAATGCCACCCTGCCGCAGCAGATCCGCCGCCAGGGGCAGCGGATCGCCCGCGGCAACCGCCCCTCCCGCCCGCTCCAGCCAGAGCCGGGGGCCGCAATCGGGGCAGGCAATGGGCTGGGCGTGGAACCGGCGGTCGGCCGGATCGCCATATTCGGCGCGGCAGGACGGGCACATGGAAAAGCCCGCCATGGTGGTCTGCGCCCGATCATAGGGCAACCCGCGCAGGATGGTGAAGCGCGGCCCGCAGCGGGTGCAGTTGGTGAAGGCATAGCCCTGCCTGCGCCCCCCGCCCGCGATCTCGGCCAGGCAATCCGGGCAGGTGGCGGCATCGGGGGTGACGCGGGTCCGGGCCGCCCCGCCCCGGCTGGCGGCAATGGCAAAGGTTTCGGGGACCGCGTCAAAGCGGCAATCCCGCGCCTCGAGCGCGTCGATCCGCGACAGCCCCGGCGCCCGGGCCGACAGCGCGGCCTGAAAGCCGTCGAGATCGCCCCCGGCCGCGCGGATCAGCACCCCTTCGGCATCGTTGAAAACCTCGCCGACAAGCCCGAATTCCCGCGCCAGCTGCCAGACGAAGGGCCGGAAGCCCACGCCCTGCACCTGCCCCCGCACCCGGATCTCGCGGCCCGGCACCACCTCAATGCACCGTGCAGACCATGCAGGGATCGAAGCTGCGCACCACATGCTGAACCGCCAGCGGCGTCGTCTTGCCCTCGGCGACCGGCACGCCCTCAAGCGCGGCTTCCAGCGGGCCGGGCGTGCCCGAGGCATCGCGCGGGCTGAAATTCCAGGTCGTCGGCGCCACGATCTGATAAGAGGCGATCCGTCCGTTCTCGACCCGCAGCCAATGGCCCAGCGCGCCGCGCGCGGCCTCGACCAGCCCGACGCCCTCGCCCTCGCGGATTTTGGGCGCGGGGCGCATGAACTCCGCCGCGGGATCGAGCCAGCGCAGGAGGTCCTCCATGAAGATCTGGGTCCGGGCCAGATCGAGCAGCCGCCCGGCGACGCGGGTCATCACCCCGCCGCCCGCCAGCGCCACAGCCAGCGGATGCCCGGCCATCACCTGACGCGCCAGCGCCCCGGTCTCGTAGCCGAGCCCGTCGAGCCGGGGCGCCTTGCACCAGCTGTAGGCCTCGGCACGCATGTCCTCGTCGGGCAGGGTCTGGCCTTCGGACGGGTGCGCCGCCCCGCCCAGCATCCAGGCATGCGAGAGATCCTCGCAGAGCCCGCCCAGATCGAGCGGCAGCAGCCCGTCCTTCCAGATGCCCGGTGCAAAGCCATGCCCTTCGGCCAGCGGATAGGCCCCGAAGCTGAGATACCGCCCCGAGCCCCGGCCCAGCGCATCGAGATCTAGATCGGCCGCGATCTCGAGAAACAGGCCGGCATCGCCCCGGTCCCAGCCCATCAGCCCCTCGCGCGTGCCCAGCGCCACGAAATCCTCCAGCGGCGCGCCGAACAGCTCGGCCTCGAGATAGCGGCGAAAGGCGGCAAGGCTTGCCGCGATCCGCACCTTGTCGCGCGGCCCCGGGGCGCGGGTGACGCCGCCGGGCTGGATCGCCAGCGTATGGGGCCATTTGCCCGCCATCAGCCCGAGGACATGCATCAGCTCGGCCCGCATCGCGATGGCCGCCCGGGGCGCCGCGCCCTGTTCGGCGGTGAAGCGCGCGATCGCGCGCGCGTGCCAAGACCGCCCGGCATAGGCGGGGCGGGCGAAATCGGGCATGAAGAACAGGTTGAAATGGACCAGATGGTCCGAGACATTCTCGATCGCGTGGATCAGCGCGGCCATCGCCGCACCCGCAGGCGCGGGCTCATGGCCGCCTGCATCGGCCAGTGCGCGCGCTGCCGCCGCCGACTGGCTGATCGAGCAGATGCCGCAGATCCGCGGCGTGATGGTCAGCGCGTCCGAGGCCGGACGGCCGGTCAACATCCGCTCGAAACCGCGATAGAGCGGGGCGTTGACCCGGGCGCTGCGCACCCGTCCCTCGGCGATATCCAGATGCACCTCGAGATCGCCCTCGACACGGTTGAAGGGGCCCACGATCAGGCGCGTTCCGGTCATCCGCGCGGCTTGCCCGGGCGCGGCAGCACCTCGATCCGGTCGGCGGTGGCGTTCTTCGCCAGCCGCTCGGGCGTCGCGGCCTTCGACAGCGAGGCCAGCGCCATGAACCAGGCCTTGGGCATGTCGGAGGGCAACCCGACCGGGATCCCCGCGACCTTAGGCGTTTCGGTGAAGGCGTGGCGGGGTTCCTCGAATTCGGGCGCGGTGCAGGAGATGCAGGGATAGCCCGCACGGGTGCAGCTTCCCTGCCCGTTCCAGGGGCGGATGTTGCAATCGCCCACCGCCTGGGTACCGACGCAGCCCAGATGCTCCATCATGCAGCCCATTTCGCAAAGCGCGGTAGCGCTGGCCTTGTATTCGTAGAACTCGTTCCTGGGACAGCCGTGATGGACCAGATGCTCGGCATAGAAGCGCGGCCGGGCCAGCGCATCGAGATCTTCGGGCCCCATCGCGCCCGCGGCCAGCAGCATCAGCGTTTCCGTGACCCAGTCGGGATGCGTCGGGCAGCCCGCCACGTTGATCACCGGCAGCCCGGTCGGGTCGCGGAATTCGGGCGGCAGGATACCGCCCGGATGGGCGCCCTCATATTGCAGCCCGGCCGCGTCCGAAGGGTTGCCACCGGCGCTGGTGACACCGCCGAAGGCCGCGCAGGAGCCCACCGCCACCACATGCCGGGCCCGCGGCACCAGCCGCCCGACCCAGTCGAGCATCGAGCGTCCCGTGCCCGACAGCATCTGGAACCGCCCGGTCCCCTTCGGCCCGCGGGCAATGGCACCCTCGACGCAGAGCACATCGAGCGGGATGTCGCCGGCGGCAACGGCCTCCAGCAGCGCGCGCGCCTCGGCTCCGGTCGCCTCGGACAGCGACGGATGCCACAGAAACCGGATGCCCGCGCCCTCGAACAGATCGAACAGCGTCGGCGACTCGGCACAGAGCAGCGACATGGTGCAGCCGCCGCAGCCCGAGGCCTGAAGCCAGAGCACATTCATGGCCGGTCTCCGGCCAAGGGCAGGTCGAGCCGGAAGCAGGCCCCCGTCCCGACCGGGCACAGACTGAGCTGGCCGCCATGCTCGGCCGCGATCTTGGCGCTGATCGCGAGGCCGAGCCCGGTCCCCTGCCCGACCTCCTTGGTCGTGAAGAACGGATCGAAGATCAGCGTCCTGACCGCATCGGGCACGCCGGGGCCGTCATCGCTTACCTTCAGGACCGCCGCCTCGGCCTCGGCGCCGAACCAGAGCTCCATCCGCCCGCCCGGCCCGGCGGCGTCCCGCGCGTTCTGCACCAGGTTCATCACCACCTGCTGGACATGGCCGGGCCGCCCCAGCGCCATCACCCTGTCCGCCCCGGCAAACGCGATCTCGACATCGCCCCGCGAGCCGCGCATCACCCAGCTTGCCGCGACCCGCGCGGTTTCGACCAGATCGAACGCCACCCGCTCGCCCGAGCCTTCGGAAGAGAGCCGCCGCAGATCCTCGACGATGTCGCGCACCCGCTCGGCCCCGTCGCGGGCCCCCGCCACCGCATCGCGCAGGTTGCGGATCTCGCGGTCGAGACGCAGCTCCTCGCGCAGCCGCACCAGTTCGGCACGGTCGGCGCCCGACTGCACCCGCTCGAAATAGGATTCGAACTTGCCGGCATAGCGTTCCAGCGCATGGGCATTGGCATAGACGAAGCTGATCGGATTGTTCAGCTCATGCGCGACGCCCGCCAGCAGCCGCCCCAGCGAGGCCAGCTTTTCGTTGCGCACCAGAAGCGCCTGCGCCGCCTTCAGCTCGTCATGGCTGGCGGCAAGCTCGGCATAGGCCTGGCGCAGCTCGCCCAGCGGACGGCCGGTCAGCACATGGCCGGTGACCCGGCCGCGCTCGTCCATGCGGGGCGACAGCGACAGTTCAAGCGGCGTCTCGCCCTCGGCCGCGATCAGCCCGGCCTCGAGCATCACCGGACAGCGGCCCTGACCGGCCCGCGTCATCGCCGCCTCGAGCGCGGGGCGGTCGGCTTCGGAAAACAGCTCGGTGACCGGGCGCCCGGCAAAGCCCTCGCGCGGGGCCCCGGTGCGGAGCGCGGTCGAGGCCGACACCTCCTCGACCCGGCCGCCGCGGGCCACCACGATCAGAACGTCCGAGACCGAGGCGAGGATCGAGCCGAGAAACGAGCGCATCGTCTCGAGCTCGGCATTCTTGGCCTCGAGCTGTTCCTGATAGTCGACGAGATCGACATAGGTCCGGTCGACCGCGGACAGCACATCGGCCCAGACCGCGTCCGAGAATTCGCCCTCGCCGGAGACAAGGCCCCTGGTGATGTCCCGTGCCATCTGTCCTCCCTCGGGCGGAGGATAACCTCCTCCTTCCACGGCGCAAATCAATTCACGTGGTGGCGGCGGCGCACGCCCGTCGGGCGTCCCGGCAGGTCGAGCCTCGCATCGGCCCGCGGTGTCTCGGACACCACCTTGCCTTTCGAGATCACCGCCAGGCGGGCGGGCCGAAGCCGGATCGCCTCGATCGCGTCGCCCGCATCGAGGATCACCAGCGAGGCCTGGGCGCCTTCATGAAGCCCGTAGCCGTCCAGATGCAGGATCTTCGCGCTTTCGGTGGTGGCCATCTCGAAGCACTGCCGCATCTCGGCGGGCGAGGTCATCTGCGCCACATGCAGCCCCATGAAGGCGACGTCCAGCATGTCGGCGGTGCCCAGCGGATACCACGGGTCGCGCACGCAGTCCTGACCCCAGCCGACGGTGATGCCATGGGCCTGCATCTCCTTCACCCGGGTCAGGCCGCGCCGCTTCGGGAAGCTGTCATGGCGCCCCTGGATCACGATGTTGATCAGCGGGTTCGGCACCGCCGAAAGCCCGGACTCGGCCATCAGCGGTAAGAGCTTGGACACATAGTAATTGTCCATCGAATGCATCGAGGTCAGATGGCTGCCATTGACCCGGCCCTGCAGCCCCAGCCGCTGGGTCTCATAAGCCAGCGTCTCGACATGGCGGCTGAGGGGATCGTCGGTCTCGTCGCAATGCAGGTCGACCAGAAGCCCGCGCTCGGCCGCGATCTCGCAAAGCTCGCGGACCGAGGCCCGGCCATCCTCCATCGTGCGCTCGAAATGCGGGATGCCGCCCACCACATCGACCCCCATGTCGAGCGCGCGCAGGGTGTTGGCCTTGGCCGTCGGATCGCGCAGGAAACCGTCCTGCGGAAAGGCGACCAGTTGCAGATCGAGATAGGGGCGAACCTTCTCGCGGACCTCCAGCATCGCCTCGACGCCCTTGAGGCTGTCATCGCAGGTATCGACATGGCTGCGGATCGCCAGCAGCCCCATGCTTACGGCCCAGTCGCAATAGGCCAACGCGCGCTCGACCATCTGATCGACGGTCGCGATCTCTTTCAGCTCGCCCCACAGAGCGATCCCCTCCAGCAGCGTGCCCGAGGCGTTGATCCGGGGCGTGCCGTAGGACAGCGTCGCGTCCATGTGGAAATGCGGATCGACGAAGGGCGGAGAGACGAGATCGCCCGCCGCGTCGATCACCCGTCCGGCGGTCGAGCCCGACAGATCGCCGATCGCCGCGATCCGATCCTTCGAAATCCCGATATCCCCCACCTGTCCATCGGGCAGGTTTCCATCGACGATCAGAAGGTCGAACTCGGCCATGTCAGCGTTCTCCGCGGTTAAAGGGCGTCATCAGGGCGGCAGGCACCTCGGCCCGGCGCGACATCAGGACCAGCGCCAGGATCGACAGCGCATAGGGCACCATCAGGAAGACCTGGTAGGGGATGTCGGCGCCCAGAGGCGTCTGCTGCAACCGGATCTGTAGCGCGTCGAAGGCCGCGAACAAGAGCGCACCGATCAAAGCCTTGCCCGGACGCCACGCACCGAAGACGACAAGCGCGATGCAGATCCAGCCGCGCCCGTTCACCATCTCGAAGAAGAAGGAGGAAAAGGCCGACATGGTCAGGAAGGCCCCGCCCACGGCCATCAGGCCCGAGCCGGCCATCACCGCGCCGATGCGGATCGCGGCGACGGACAGCCCCTGCGCCTCGACCGCGGCCGGGTTCTCGCCCGCCGCGCGGAGCGCCAGGCCCAGCGGCGTGCGGTAAAGAACCAGCGCCACGGCGATGACGCAGGCAAAGGCCAGATAGGTCAGCGCGGTCTGCGAAAACAGCGCCTCGCCGAAGAAGGGCAAATCGGACAGGCCCGGGATATGCAGCGGCTGGAACGGCTCGATCCGGGGCGGGCTGGTGACCTCGGGCAGCGACAGGCGGTAGGCGTAATAGGCGCTGGAGGTCGCCAGCATGGTGATGCCGAGGCCCACGACATGCTGCGACAGCCCGAAGGGCACGGTCAGAACCCCGTGCAGCGCGCCGAAGGCCATGCCGGTCAGAAGCGCGACCAGCAGTCCCGGCCAGAGCCCGAGCCCGGCATAGACCGCCATCCAGCCCGCGAAGGCGCCCGCGACCATGATCCCCTCGATCCCGAGGTTCAGAACGCCCGCGCGTTCGCAGATGAGCTCTCCCATGGTGGCGAAGATCAGTGGCGAGGCGATGCGCAGGACCGCCGCCCAGAAGCTGGCCGACAGAAGGATGTCAAGGATCTCCATCAGCCCCTCACCACGCGGAATTTCGTCAGAAGGATCGCCAGAACCATCGACAGGAGCGCCACCGCGACCGAGATATCGGCGATATAGGTGGGCACATCGGCCGCACGGCTCATGCTGTTGGCGCCAACGAAGACGCCCGCCACGAAGATCGCCGAGGCAACGACGCCCAAGGGGTGCAGAAGCGCCAGCATCGCGACGACGATGCCGGTGTAGCCAAAGCCCGGGCTCAGATCCAGGGTCAGGTTGCCCTTCAGCCCCGCCACCTCGGAGAACCCGGCCAGCGCCGCCAGCCCGCCCGACAGGAGCGCGGTCTTGACGATCACCCGGTTGACCGGGATGCCCGCGAAGCGCGCGGCCTGCGCGTTCAGCCCCACCGCGCGGATCTCGTAGCCCAGGGTCGTGCGGATCTGGATCAGCCAGACCGACACGGCAGCGATCAGCGCCAGCCCAAAGCCCCAGTGCAGCCTCAGCCCCTCGATCAGCCGCGGCAGGCGGGCGTCGCGCGGGATGGGCGGCGATTTCGGCCAACCCATGCCCATCGGGTCCTTCAGCGGGCCTTCCAGCAGCATCGAGATGAAGAGCAGCATGATGAAGTTCAGCAAAAGCGTCGTGACGACCTCGTCGACGCCGAGCCTCAGTTTCAGCACCGCCGGTCCCAGCAGCACCAGCGCGCCCGCGAGGATCGCCGCCACCGCCATTGCCGGGATCGCGACCGCGCCCGGCAGGCCGAGCTGCGTGCCGACCAGCACGGTCAGGAGCGCGCCTGCGTATAGCTGCGCCTCGGCGCCGATATTCCAGAGCCGGGCACGGAAGGCCACGGCCACGGCAAGCCCGGTGAAGATCAGTGGCGTCGCCCGGTTCAGGGTCTCGAGCAGCGCGAATTTCGAGCCCGCGGCGCCCTTCACGATCAGCCCCAGCGTGGCGAAGGGGTCGGCGCCTGCAAGTTTCGCAAGCCCCGAGGCCACCGCGACGGTGAAGGCCAGCGCCGCGAGCGGCAGGCCCAGGCGGCGGGTCAGCGTCGGATTGTGAACCGGATCAAGCCGCATGGTCGAACCCCTGCCCCGCCATCCAGGCCCCCAGTTCCGCCGGTGTCTTCGAGCCGCGCGGGAAGCCGGGCGACAGCCGCCCCTCGGACATGACATGGATCACGTCGGACAGCGCCAGGACCTCGTCGAGATCCTCGGAAATCAGCAATATGGCGGCGCCCGCATCCCGCGCCGCGATCAGGCATTCCTGCACGTAGGTCAGAGCCCCGATATCGAGCCCGCGCACGGGCTGGTTGGCCAGAATGATCCTGGGCCCCGCCTCCAGCGCGCGCCCCAGGATCAGCTTTTGCATGTTGCCGCCCGACAGCAGCCGGATCCGGGCCTCGGGCCCGGGACAGCGCAGATCGTACGCGGCGATGATCTTCTCGGCATGGGTCCGCGCCGCGCGCCAGTTCATCCAGCCATGGCGGCTGTAGGGCGGACGGGCGTAATCCTCGAGAACGGCATTCTCGGTCAGGGTGAAATCGGCGATCGAGCCGGTGGCGTGGCGATCCTCGGGAATGCGCCCCACCCCGGCGGCCAGCGCCGCGCGGGGCGACCAGAGGCTGACCTCGGCGCCATGGACCTCGAGCCGTCCCTCATCGGGCGCGGTCATGCCGGAGACCAGATCGGCCAGCGCGCCCTGCCCGTTGCCCGACACGCCGGCAAGCCCGGTGATCTGCCCCGCCCGAAGGTCGAAGGTGACGCGGTTCAGCCCCGAGCGGCTGCCCTCGGGATGGCAGGTGACCTCCTTCAGCGACATCAGCGCGGGGCCCGGTGTGGCGGTCGAGGGCTGCGGCAGGCGCACCTCTTCGCCCACCATCATCTCGGCCAGGCGGTGGCGGTCGGTCTCGGCGGTGGCGACCTCGCCCGCGACGCGGCCATGGCGCAGCACGATCACCCGGTCGGCCGCGGCCATGACCTCGTGCAGCTTGTGCGAGATGAAGATGACCGACAGGCCCCGGGCCACGGCCTTCCTGAGCGTCGCCAGCAGCGCGTCGGTCTCCTGCGGGGTCAGAACGGCGGTGGGTTCGTCGAGGATCAGAACCCGCGCCTCGCGGTAAAGCGCCTTCAGGATCTCGACCCGCTGGCGCTCGCCGACGGAGAGATCGCGCACCTTGGCGTCGGGCCGCACCGCGAGGCCGAAATCCCGCGACAGCGCCGCGATCCGCGCCCGCGCGGCCGAACGCCCCAGACCCGCCCGCCAGAGCGGCCGGGTGCCCAGCAGGATGTTCTCTGTCACCGTGAGATTGCCCGCCAGGGTGAAATGCTGATGGACCATGCCGACGCCCGCGGCCAGCGCCGCCCCGGGCTGGCCGGGCGGCAGGGCCTGCCCCATCACCTCGACCGTGCCCGCATCGGCGGTGTAATGGCCGAAGAGGATGTTCATCAGCGTGGTCTTGCCCGCGCCGTTCTCGCCCAGAAGCGCGAGGACCTCGCCCCTGTGCAGGGCGAAGCCGATATTATCATTGGCTCTCAGCGCCCCGAAGCTCTTGGTGATCCCCTCGAGCTTCAGGACGACCGGTCGGTTGCCGGACATCAGGAGGACTTGGGCTCTTTGTCGTTGATCTCGACGATGAAATCGCCCGCCTTGATCGCGGCTTCTTTCTGCGCGATCAGATCCATGGCCGATTGCGGAACCTTGCCCGCGAAGGTGCCAAGCGGCGCCAGCGAACAGCCGCCTTCCTTCATGAAGGAATAGACGCCGTAATCATCCGCCTTGAAGCTGCCCGCCGAGACGTTCTTCAGCGCGGCGGCCAGCGTCGGCGCGAAGTCCCAGATCGCCGAGGCGACCACGGTCTCGGGATAGTCGGGCTGGGTGTCGATGACATTGCCGATGGCCAGCACGCCCTTTTCCTGCGCCGCATCCGAGACGCCGAAGCGTTCGGCATAAAGCAGGTCGGCCCCGTTCTCGATCATCGCGAAGGCGGTTTCCTTGGCCTTCGGCGGGTCGAACCAGGATCCGATGAAGCTGACCTGGAAGGTGGCGTCGGGCTTCACCTCGCGCACGCCAGCCAGGAAGGCATGCATCAGCCGGTTCACCTCGGGGATCGGGAAGCCGCCGACCATGCCGATATTCCCGGTCTTGGTCATCGCCCCGGCGACGATGCCCGAGAGATAAGAGGCATCCTGGATATAGTTGTCGAAGACGGCGAGGTTGGGATAATCCGGGTCCGGCTTGAAGGACGAGCCCATCAGGAAGGCGGTCTCGGGATAGTCCAGCACGACCTCGCGCGCTTCCTGCTCGACCCCGAAGATCTCGCCCATGATCAGCTTGACGCCCTGCTCGGCATATTCGCGCATGACGCGGGGATAGTCGGTATTGGTGGTGTTCTCGGAGAAGGCATAGGTGATCTCTCCCGCCGCCCTGGCCGCATCGGCGGCCTTGTGCAACCGGCTCACCCATTGCTGTTCCACCGGCACCGTGTAGATGCCCGCCACGCTGACCGGCTCGGCCGCCAGCCCGCGCCGCGGCCAGAGCCCAAGCCCCAGCCCGGCCGCCGCACCGGCCCCGCCCAGCAAGAGCCCGCGCCGTCCGATCGCGATCCCGTCCCGCGTTGTCGCCATACCTTCATCCCCTGTTAACCTGTCCCCGTGGATGACGGCATTCGGCGCCATCGGCCGGGATTTTGGAATGCCCGGACAGTGCCACGGGCGACCGGCGAAGGAAAGACCGCTCGTTTCCAGGGCCGGGGCGCAACGCCTGCCCGATGAATGGGCAATTCGCTTTCCATCCAGGCCGTTCCCGCCTCGTCCATATGGGCCCGCGCCCCGCATCGCGGATCGGCATCGGCCGGAAACGGCAACAGCGGCAGCGCCGGGGCGGTTAGGCCGGTCATGCCCGAACGCTGGCGGCATCCAGCTATGACCCGGCCGCCCTCAGGATTGCCCGCATCGGCGGCCGCCAGGGCGCGCGACCCGGGCATCCGCATCAAGCTTTCGAACCGGAACTGACGAGCCCTGACCTGCTCCCCGTAGAGTCCGCGGTTATTAGTTCGCTCTGTTCAGGTTTTGGTCCTCTACTGACCGTTGGTGATACTCCCGCGGGATGAGCCCGTGGAGGCTCGAATGCGGGCGGTGGTGATTGTAATCCTCGCGCCAAGCCGCGATCAGGTCTCGGGCATGGCGCAAGTTGGCAAACATGTGCTCGTTCAGGCACTCGTCACGCAGTCGGCCATTGAAGCTTTCCACGGTGAGCGTCGCAGCGCCATCGGTTCGAGCGAGCCGCGAACGTTTTGCATTGGCTTGCCAGGGGCAATGTAGTGCCACTCGACCTTGCGACCCTCCTGCCATTTCAGGATGGCGTTCGACGTCAGTTCCGTTCCGTTGTCGCTGACCACCATGCAGGGGGAGCCGCGCAGTCGGGCGATGTTGTCCAGTTCACGCGCCACGCGTTGCCCGGAAAGGGACGTGTCGACCACGCAGGCCAGGCACTCCCGGCTGAAGTCGTCGATGACGCACAGAACCCGGAAACGACGCCCGTCTGACAGGCTATCCGACACGAAGTCCAGCGACCATCTTTGGTTCGGGCCTTGCGGGGTTGCCATCGGCGCACGGGTGCCAATCGCCCGTTTCCGGCCACCACGCTTGCGCACCGTCAGGCCCTCTTCGAGGTAGATCCGATAGAGTTTCTTCCAGTTCACTTTCCAGCCCTCCCTGTTCAGCAGAATGTGCAGGCGCCGATAACCGAACCGCCTGCGTTCCCCGGACAACTCTTTCAAACGCTGACGCAGTCCTTGGTCCTGCGGCCTGCTTGACCTTCGCCGATAGACACGCGGATCAAGCCCGGCCAGAGGAGCGGCGCGTCTCGCAGATGCTCGCGCGCGGTCGGCAGCAGTTTGACGAGGTCTGCATGCTCGACATGCTCAACCCGGTTGAAGCCTTGGCCTGCCCAGAGGGTTGCGCCGAGTACGAGCCCTTCGCCGCCTGACCTGAACAAACATCGTCCCGGCACCATGACGCCTTGTCCCGGAATGGGTCAGGGCTCGAACAACCGTGCCGGATCGCGCTTCGGCGGCGATCAGCATGGGATGAGCTGCCGCACGCAAGTGGTGAACGGCTTCCTCCAGCAAATCGACCGACTGACACGCACGCTGGGCGTGATCCTGATCGGGGACTGCAACCAGATCAGCAGACTGGACCCTGCGATCACACGCCCTGGACGCATTGACCAAATTGAGCGGATGCCACCTCCGTCGATCGCGGACATCAGGCGGATCCTGGGCAAAGTGCTGGCGGACAACCTCACGCGATCCTTCATGAATTCATCGAAGCCGCGCGCCTGCCGCAGGATGTGGTCTCCCTTTGGCTGCGGCGCGTGCCAGAGTGTTTCGCAAGAACCCGACACTGACAGCTGTCGCTGAGCAACAACGGACCGTTCGATCGCTTGTCTCATCGCTCGCAGACTGAGCCACGAGAGCGACCGGATGGTCGGGCGCAGAGGCGCGGCCTGACGTCCAGCGGAAAGAGGGTCGCATCACGAGATCGGTGCCGCCAAGCTGCCGAAATCCAGCTCCGCATCGCCTGCATCAACGGCCCTCGGCGTGTTGAAACTCGCATTCGAGCGGGCCGCGGTGGCGCCGACGTCAGGGCCCGCTCCGCGCTTGGCGTCCTGCAAGACCTCTGACCCGGACATGCGGGCGGCAGGTCCTGCGTTGCGGTGCGGATATCCGCGTCGTGCCGATAAGTCTCGTAGCTGTAAAAGCTGGTGGTGCGAGCGGTTTCGGAAGATACGGGAAAAAACCCGGCATGACCGCGCATGAGGTACTCGGCGCGAAAGACATTCCGAACATTCAGGCCCTAGGGGGCGATGTCCGGCTTGGGGAGGGTGTGGAGCGGGTAGCGGGAATCGAACCCGCACCAAGAGCTTGGAAGGCTCGTGTGATACCATTTCACCATACCCGCGAAAGGCACATCGTAGGTATGTCACGTCCCTACTCAGGTCAAGTCGCTTGTTGGGCCGGGGCGGGCGGGACCGGATCGAAGGGAAGTGCGGGGCGCTCGGCGGGGGCGGGCGCCTCGCACAAGGCGCGGCCCCGGTCCCCGTCGGAGCGCCGGTCAGGCGTTGCGGGAGGCTTCGGCGGCGATCGCGCCGATATCGCAACGGTGTATGCCCAGATCCTTCAGGTCGCGGTCGGACAGGGCCGACAATTCGCGGATGGTCTGGCGGCGGATGCCATAGCGGCGGCCGGCCTGGCGGATGTCTTCGGCGAGGGCGCTCAGGCGGGTGATGAAAGCCGCATTCGGTGCGGCGACATGGGTCAGCGTGGTCATGGTCTTGTCCTTTGGTCACTGGCGTCAGACATCTAAGGAATTGCACCATGGGCACAATCGCCGACCCGGTATTGCCGCCATGCACCTCCTGCAAGGGACGCAGGGAGCTGCAAACATTGACCCTGGGGGCGGTATCATTGTGGCTTTCCGGTCACTCCGCCCTGCCGATTGCACGAGGGCCGGGAGGCCGGATCGGTCTGCCCTCTTACCAGAGCAGTTGCCTATGACCGGACGATCAAGCGTCGAAGCCGCCTTTCGCGGCGTCTTGCCTTTGCCTCGGGAGGGCAGGACTTTCCGGAGCTTCACCGCGCAAGCGGACTGTAGTGAACACAATGGCAAAGTGAAAGGAACGCCATCAATGAAAGAATATTCCCTGACAAGCATTCGAACGGCCATGGCCGTGGCTGACGCCGCCGAGAAGTGGGGTGAAGCCACACTGGAACTCAACGGCTACTCGTTCAACCTGACCGACACCGGCGATTCTCAACTGCTGTCGATCATCATGCAACACGAACCGTCCGCCGACAAAGTTCGCGATTTGCTCGCCAACCTGACCGAAGCCGTCAAGAATAGCGAGGTGTCAGCATGAACCACGATCAGACCCGCGCGAGGGCGAAGCTGCGCGACCAACTGCAAGAGACGTTGCGTGACCGAGATGCGTTCCATGGCAAGCCGACGCAACGGCTTGCTGCCGAGATCGCAGCACAGTTGATCGACCAAGAGCGGCAGTCGCCGTGGGCGCTCTGCCATACCATCGAGCAAATCGACGTTTTGCGCAGACGCCTTGCCGTAGCGAAGGTGTGAACCGCCTAATGTTGTAGAGTTGTTGCAGAGCCTACCAAAAACGACAAAAGCCGCCCTTCGGGGCGGCCTTTATCGTGTTGTAATCTCTAGGAGATTTTGGCTCCGGCGGTAGGGATCGAACCTACGACCAATTGATTAACAGTCAACTGCTCTACCGCTGAGCTACGCCGGAACGTGAGAGGGCATATAGCAAGTCGTTTCAGGCGCGTCCAGAGGGATCTGGCGAAAAAATTCAGACGGCGTCAGACCAGCCGCCAGACCGCCTCTGTCACTGCTCCACCCTCGGCGACGGCAAGAGATTTATCCCTCAATTCAATGAGGTGCGCCAGAACGTTGCGGGTCGCGGCCGGCAGCAGAGCGGGCGGCGTGTCGGTGTAGATCGCCCGGGCCAGGGCTGCAGGCGTCGCCGGAGCTTCGGAGAGCAGCGCGAGCAGTCGCGCGCCGCGGGCACGGCGATGGGCGGCAAGCGTCGCGACCCGTCCCGGGCCATCGGCGACGGGGGCGCCATGGGCGGGCAGGAAACAGCGCTCGGGCCGTCCGGCCAGCCGCTCGAGCGATGACATGAAGGCACCGAGATCGCCATCGGGGGGCGAGACCATCGAGCTGGCCCAGCCCATCACATGATCGCCGGTAAAAAGCGCCGCTCCGTCCGGGTCGAGACCGCTCCAGGCCAGACACAGATGGTTGCCCATATGGCCCGGCGTGTGCAGGGCGGTCAGGCGCCAGTCAGGGGTGACCAGCACCGCCCCGTCGGCCAGACGCTCATCCGGCCGGAACGCGGCGTCGACCCCCTCCCCGCCCCCAAGCCCCGCGAGCCCGGCCAGATCGGCCCGCCGGCCGGCGCTGCTGTCTCCGAAGGCGAAAACCGGCGCGCCGGTCGCCTCGGCCAGCGGACGGGCCAGACCGGAATGGTCGAGATGGGAATGGGTGACGAGGATCCGCGTGACCCTCTCGCCGGGCGCGAGCGCCGCCAGCAATGCGTCGAGATGCGGCCGGAGCGCCGGGCCGGGATCGACCACCGCCACCTCTCCCTCGCCCAGGATGTAGCTGTTGGTCCCGCGGAAGGTCATCGGCGAGGGGTTGGGGGCGAGGACACGGCGCAGCCCCGGTGCCAGCCGGTCGACCCGGCCGGGCATGGGATCAAAGGTGGCGGGCTCGTCCATCATTCCCCTTTCGTCGACGCGGCGGCGCCGATATGGCTTTAGCATGGTGGAGCGCTGGATCAAACGGATGCTGCCGCGGGGGCTCTATGGCCGGGCCGCGCTGATTCTGATCGTGCCGATCGTCACGATCCAGCTGGTCGTGTCGGTGGTCTTCATTCAGCGTCACTTCGCCGATGTCACCCAGCAGATGACCAAGGCTCTGGTGCTGGAACTGGCCTACCTGACCCGGATCGTGGACGCCGCGCCCGATCTGGCCGCCGCACGATCCGAGGCCGGCGCCGTGGCCCGGCCGCTGGAGCTGGCGCTGACGCTGCCGACCGACGCGCCGCGGGAGATCAGTCGCAGATTCTACGACCTGTCCGGCAAGACCGTCACCGCCACATTGCGCCAGGGCCTGCCGGGCTTCACCGGGATCGACCTCGCGACCGATACCGCCCGCGTCTGGGTCGGGATCGTGACCGACAAGGGACCGATGGAGGTGTCGTTCAACCGCCGCCGGGTCTCGGCAACCAACCCGCACCAATTGCTTGTGCTGATGATGTTCACCAGCGCATTGATGACGCTGATCGCCTTCCTGTTCCTGCGCAACCAGCTCCGTCCGATCCGGCGCCTCGCCCGCGCCGCCGACGCCTTCGGCAAGGGCCGCCCGATTCCCTACCGCCCGACCGGGGCGACCGAGGTCCGGGCCGCGGGGCGTGCCTTTCTCGACATGCGGGCCCGGATGGAACGCCAGATCGAACAGCGGACGCTGATGCTGTCGGGGGTCAGCCATGACCTGCGCACGCCGCTGACCCGGCTCAAGCTGGAATTGTCGATGGCCGAGGACAGCCCCGAGACCCGGGCGATGCTGCGCGACATCAACGACATGGGGCGGATGATCGACACCTTCCTCGATTTCTCGCGCGCCGATGCGCTGGACGACCCCGAGGAGCTCGATCCGGCCGCGCTGCTCATGCGCGTGGCAGAGCGTGCGCGCGCCGGCGGCGGCGCGGTCGACATCGGCGCGCTGCCCCCCGCAGAGCCTGCCTCGCTGCGGCCGATGGCGGTCGAACGCGCGCTGCAGAACCTGATCGACAATGGCCTGCGCCATGGCAACCGGGTGGCGCTGTCGCTCTATCTCCGGCCGGGCGCGCTGGTCTTCACCGTCGAGGATGACGGGCCGGGCATCCCCGAAGCCCAGCGCGAACTGGCGATGCAGCCGTTTCAGCGGCTCGACGCGGCGCGCAACCAGAACCGCGGCACCGGCGTGGGGCTCGGGCTGGCCATTGCCGCCGATATCGCCCGCGGCCATGGCGGCGCACTGCATCTGGGCACCAGCGACCGGCTGGGCGGTCTGCGGGCAGATCTGGTTCTGGCACGCTGAGCGTCCGGGTTTGACGGGGCGCTCCGGCCATCGGGTTTGACCCCGAAAGGATGGGGACCTCGCCGCCCGACAGACAATCCGGACAGCAGGGCCAGCCCTTCGCAACAGCGACTGCGAGCAGCCTCCGGGCTGTTCGGGCACTCGATGCGGCGCCTTGCAAACCGTGCAGAGCTGTCCGGCGACGCCTGGGCAGGCGCCGTCACCCGCGGACAACCGTACCGCGCGACGAGTAATCGATGCGCGCCGATCTTGCCGTTATCCGTCTCGCCTTCTTTCGTCTGCGGTGGCGGCGTCATGGCTTCGTGCTGCTGCCGGATCGCTCAGGCGAGCATTCCGGCGAGCGGAAGCGCAGTCGAGACCTTCATCCGCTCGAGCGCAAAGAAACTGTCGACGCTGCGCAGCCGCACACCGGCGGTCAGATCGGCATAAAACCGGTCGAAATCGGCCATGTCGCGAACCACGACCCGCAGCAGGAAATCGTAACGCCCCGCCAGCCGATAGAGGTCGCGCACCTCATCGAACCGCTCGACGGCCTCAAGAAAGCTCTCGCGCCAGTCGGATGTGTGATCGAGCGCCTCGATCATGACGAAGGCGGTCAAGGCAAGCCCCAGCACCTCCGGATCGAGAATGGCTACGCGTTCGCGGATCACGCCCGCCTCTTCATGTTTCTGGATGCGCTTCCAGCAGGGCGTTTGCGACAATCCCACCCGGTCTGCGATCCGGGCCAGCGGAATGGTCGCATCCCTCTGAAGGAGATCGAGAATCTTCAGGTCTATACGATCGAGTTTCATGCGGCCTCCCAAGAACCGGCCTCGCCCATGACCGGCGAGTCGGCAATCAGGATGCCAAAATTCAAAAAAATGTCGATCATCTTAGTCGTATTAAATGACGCACCCATACCGACCTCGCCCATGTGGCCCCGGTCGACGGCCGCAGCCGGAGCCGGAGCCGGAGCCGGAGCCGGAGCCGGAGCCGGAGCCGGAGCCGGAGCCGGAGCCGGAGCCGGAGAAGGATCTTCCAAAATCACGACTGAAAAAGCCGAGATTCTTCCTTTGAAAAAGTCGATCACCTCTGTCGTTATTTAAGGGTCAGGCGGCGCAGACGACGCCCGGCAACCGCCCGGACGGACCCGGGCCGGGTCCCGTCCCGTCCGCCTGACACGACACGCTCGACAGGGGTAGCACAAGGAACACGCCCATGATCCGCACCATCCAGCTTGGCGCCCATGCGCTCGCTCAGGGCCAGGTCATCCGTACCTTCGGCGACGGACAGATCGAGATCGACATCGGCGGCCGGCGCCTTACCGGCACCGCAGTGCCCAACGCTCCGATGCCCGCGGCAACGCCTCTGCGCCGTTCGCGGCCCCCCTTTCGCTGGCGGAAAGGCATTCTGACTGTGCTGGCCACCTTCGGGCTTGCGCTTGGCGCGCCCGAAGCCGCCTTCTCCACCGCAACCGACGCGCCGCAGATCCTTAACGTCTCCTACGACCCCACCCGCGAATTCTATCGCGATTACAACGAGCTGTTCCAAGCCTGGCGGGAAGCCGGAGACCATGCGCCGGTCACCGTCCAGCAATCGCATGGCGGTGCCGGGGCGCAGGCGCGGGCGGTGATCGACGGCCTGCCCGCGACGGTGGTCACGCTGGCGCTTTCGGCCGATATCGACGCCATCGCCGAGCACACCGGCAAGATCCCGGCCGACTGGCAGAGCCGCCTGCCGCATAATTCGGCGCCCTATACCTCGACCATCGTCTTTCTCGTGCGCAAGGGGAATCCGAAGGCGATCGAGAACTGGGACGACCTGATCCGCGACGACGTGCAGGTGGTGACCCCGAACCCGAAAACCTCGGGCGGCGCGCGCTGGAACTTCCTTGCTGCCTATGGCTATGCGCTCGACCGCTTCGACGGCGACGAGGACCGGGCGCAGGAGTTCATGACGCGGCTTTACCGCAACGTGCCGGTGCTCGATACCGGGGCCCGCGGCGCCACCACGACCTTCTCGCAACGGGGCATCGGCGACGTGCTGCTGGCCTGGGAAAACGAGGCCTTCCTGGCGCTCGACGCGCTCGGCGCGGACAAGTTCGACATCGTCGTGCCCTCGATCTCTATCCTGGCCGAGCCGCCGGTCACGCTCGTTGACGGCAATATCGGATCGGAGGCGCAGCGCGCGGTGGCCGAGGCCTATCTCGAGCATCTCTACAGCCCCGAGGCGCAGGCCCTGGCGCTGCGTCATTTCTACCGTGCCTGGGACAGCTCGGCCGCTGCACCCGAGGATGTCGCGCGCTTTCCCGAGCTGCGGCTTGTGACCATCGACGATTTCGGCGGCTGGGCCAGGGCGCAGCCGGTCTTCTTCGGCGATGGCGGGCTGTTCGACAAGATCTACGAGGATTGAGCGATGCGCGCGGGACCCTTCCGCTCGCCCTCTCCCCTGCCGGGGTTCGGGCTGAGCTTCGGAATCGCGATGGCGGGTCTGTCCATCGTGGTTCTGCTGCCGCTCGGCGCGCTTCTGGGCCGCGGGCTTGCCATCGGTCCGGTCGAGTTGCT
This sequence comes from Rhodovulum sulfidophilum DSM 1374, assembly GCF_001633165.1. Classification (NCBI taxonomy): domain Bacteria; kingdom Pseudomonadati; phylum Pseudomonadota; class Alphaproteobacteria; order Rhodobacterales; family Paracoccaceae; genus Rhodovulum; species Rhodovulum sulfidophilum. The sequence goes on from NZ_CP015418.1 coordinate 3,831,248, forward strand.
GGACATGGTCAATTCGCGCCGCATCCGGGCGGCGCTCGGCCTGTCCTTCCGGGCGGCTCTGGTCGCCTCGCTGTTCAACCTGGCCTTCGGGCTGGTGCTGGCCTGGGTGCTGGTGCGGTACCGGTTCTGGGGACGGCGGCTGATCGACGCCGCTGTCGATCTGCCATTCGCGCTGCCGACGGCGGTGGCGGGGATCGCGCTGACCGCGCTTTACGCCCCGACCGGCCCCTTCGGACATGCGCTCGCGCCGCTCGGGATCGAGATCGCCTATAGCGAGGCCGGAATCTGGCTGGCGCTGATCTTCATCGGCCTGCCCTTCGTGGTGCGCACCGTGCAACCGGTGATCGAGGAAATCGACCGCGAGGCGGAAGAGGTCAGCGCCACGCTCGGGGCGGGCCGCCTCTATACCTTGCGCCGGGTGGTGCTGCCGACCCTGACGCCGGCGCTTATGACCGGCTTCGCCCTGGCGCTGGCGCGCTCTGTCGGCGAATACGGCTCGGTCATCTTCATCGCTGGCAACCTGCCGTTCCGGACCGAGATCGCGCCCTTGCTGATCGTGATCAGGCTTGAGGAATACAATCACGACGCCGCCGCGGCGATCGGGATCGCGATGCTCATGATCTCCTTCGCGGTGCTGCTGACACTCAACACCATCCAGTTCTGGAGCAGACGGAGGATCGGCCTTGGCTGAGATCGCATATCCGAGGCGGGAGCCCGTGACCACCGAGCCGCGGCTGGCCCGCTGGTCGCTGATCGCGGCGGTGCTGGCGCTGGTCAGCATCCTGCTTTTCGCGCCGCTCGCCACGGTCTTCGCCGAGGCCCTGGCCGAGGGTGGCGCGGCGGCGCTGGCCGCGCTCGGCTCATCCGATGCACGCGCGGCAATCGGGCTGACCCTGACCGTCGCCGCCCTCTCGGTGCCGCTGAACGCCGCGATCGGCATCGCCGCAGCCTGGGCCATCGCCCGGTTCGAGTTTCGCGGCAAGGCACTGCTCGTGACCCTGATCGACCTGCCCTTCTCGGTCTCGCCGGTGGTGGCGGGGCTGGCGCTGGTGCTTCTGTTCGGGGTCAACGGGCCGCTGGGCGACTGGCTTCTCGCCCATGACCTCAAGATCGTCTTCGCCCTGCCCGGGATCGTCCTTGCCACGCTGTTCGTGACCTTTCCCTTCGTCGCGCGCGAACTCGTTCCGGTGATGATCGAGCAGGGCCGGACCGAGGAAGAGGCGGCGCTGACGCTGGGCGCCTCGGGCTGGCGGACCTTCCTGACGGTGACGCTGCCCAATATCCGCTGGGCCCTGCTTTACGGGCTGCTTCTGTGCAATGCCCGGGCGATGGGCGAATTCGGCGCGGTCGCCGTGGTCTCGGGCAAGATCCGGGGCGAAACCACCACGATGCCGATCATGATCGAGATGCTCTACAACGAGTATCTCTCGGTCGCGGCCTTCTCGCTCGCGGCGCTGCTAGCCTTGCTCGCGCTTCTGACCCTGACCCTGAAAACCCTTCTGGAATGGCGCTGCGCGGAGCTGCTTTCCGCTACCCGCCGATATTGAAAGGTCCGCCCCATGCATATCGACATCGACGAAATCGCGAAGGAATTCGGCACCGCGCGGGCGCTGCACCCGGTCTCGCTCTCGATCCCGAACGGGGCGCTGGTGGCGCTGCTGGGGCCGTCGGGCTCGGGCAAGACCACGCTGCTGCGCATTCTGGGCGGGCTGGACTATCCCAGCTCGGGGCGGATCTTCTTCGACGGGCAGGACACGACCGGGCTGAGCGTGCAGGACCGCCGGGCGGGCTTCGTCTTCCAGAATTACGCGCTGTTCCGGCATATGAACGTGTTCGAGAACATCGCCTATGGATTGCGCGCCCGCAGGCGCCGCGACCGTCCCGCCGAAGCCGAAATCACCCGCCGGGTGAACCGGCTTCTGGCGCTGATCCAGTTGCCCGATATCGGCGCGCGCTACCCCGGTCAGCTTTCGGGCGGGCAGCGTCAGCGCGTGGCGCTGGCGCGGGCGCTGGCCATCGAGCCGCGCATGCTCCTGCTAGACGAACCGTTCGGCGCGCTCGACGCCAAGGTCCGCAAGGAGTTGCGCCAGGGCCTGCGCGAAATCCACGACGCGACCGGGCTGACCACGCTTTTCGTCACCCATGACCAGGAAGAGGCGATGGATCTGGCCGATCTCGTCGTGGTGATGTCGATGGGCCGGATCGAACAGGTCGGCAAGCCCGCCGAGATCCGCGCCCGCCCGGCCTGCGCCTTCGTGCGCGATTTCGTGGCGGCCTGAGCGGAAACCGGGTCGAAGCCCGGCGGACGGCCTTATTTCGAACGCCCGGCCCGGGGCCCGACCGAGGCCTCGGGCAGCGTATCGGGATCGAAGCCCCCGACAGCACCGCCATAGGCGCGTCAGCCCCTCAACGCGCGGTCGCGGCGGGAAGCGCCGCCCGGCCTATCGGCCGCAGGCGGCCCGCGTTCCGAACCTCCCATCCCTGCGCGATGGGACCCGCCCTCCCCGCGACGCGCCGCTCACAACGCCCCCGAGACAGCGGAGCCGCTTGTGGCCGGGCGCGAGGCCGCTATGCTCCGGCCCGCGGACATCAAGGCCACGGGAGAGCCCATTTTCATGCAAAAGATCACCGTCGAAACCAAACCCATCGAAGGCCAGAAGCCCGGCACTTCGGGGCTGCGAAAAAAGACGCCGGTCTTCATGGCTCCGCATTACCTGGAGAATTTCGTCCAGTCGATTTTCAACGCGATCGGCGGGGTCGCCGGCAAGTCGCTGGTTCTGGGCGGTGACGGGCGCTATTTCAACGACCGCGCGGCGCAGGTCATCCTGCGGATGGCAGCAGCCGGTGGCGCCGCTCGCGTGATCGTCGGACAGAATGCGCTGCTGTCGACGCCGGCCGCCTCGCACCTGATCCGCAAGCGCGGCACCGATGGCGGGATCGTCCTGTCGGCCAGCCACAACCCGGGCGGGCCGGACGAGGATTTCGGGGTCAAGTTCAACACCCCCAATGGCGGCCCCGCCCCCGAGGAGGTGACGAACCGGATCTTCGAGGCGACGAAGACCATCACCTCCTACGAGATCGTCGAGGCCCGGGATCTGGACCTGTCGGCCCCGGGCGAGACGATGCTTGGCGGCACGGTGGTCGAGATCGTCGACCCGGTCGCCGATTATGCCGAGCTGATGCAGAGCTTGTTCGATTTCGACGCCATCCGGCGGCTGATCGCTGGCGGCTTCACGCTGCGCTTCGACGCGATGCATGCGGTGACGGGGCCCTATGCCAAGGCGATCCTCGAGGACCTTCTGGGCGCGCCCGCAGGCAGCGTGATCAACGCGGTGCCGCAGCCCGATTTCGGCGGCGGCCATCCGGACCCGAACCCGATCTGGGCCAGGCCTTTGGTCGACCTGGCGATGGGACCCGACGCGCCCGATTTCGCGGCCGCCTCGGATGGCGACGGCGACCGCAACATGATCCTCGGGCGCGGCATCGTGGTGACGCCCTCGGACAGCCTGGCGGTGCTGGCGGCGAATGCGACCCGGGCGCCGGGCTATGCGGCCGGGCTGAAGGGGGTGGCGCGCTCGATGCCGACCTCGCGCGCCGTCGACCGGGTGGCGGCGGCAGCGGGGCTGGACTGTTACGAGACGCCCACCGGCTGGAAGTTCTTCGGCAACCTGCTCGATGCCGGGCGGGCGACGCTGTGCGGCGAGGAAAGCGCCGGGACCGGATCGGACCATGTGCGCGAGAAGGACGGTCTCTGGGCGGTGCTTCTGTGGCTGAACATCCTTGCCGAGACCGGCCTTTCGGTGGCCGAGACCCTGCGCGCGCATTGGGCGGCCCATGGTCGCAACTACTACACAAGGCACGATTATGAGGCGGTCGACAAGGATCGGGCCGAGGCGATGCTCGAGGCCTTGCGCGGGCGGCTCGACAGTCTGGCCGGCCAAAGCTTTGCCGGGCGCAAGGTCGAGATGGCCGACGAATTTTCCTATGACGATCCCGTGGACGGATCGAAAAGCACGGGCCAGGGGCTGCGCATCCATTTCGAGGGCGGCGCGCGGATCGTCTACCGGCTGTCGGGGACCGGCACGGTCGGGGCGACGCTGCGGGTCTATCTCGAGGAGTATACCGACGATCCGGCGCGACTGGAGCTCCCGGTCGAGGAGGTGCTGGCCGATGTGATCGCCGCTGCCGACGAGATCGCGGGCATTCGCGACCATACCGGCAGGACCGAACCGGACGTCCGGACCTGAGCACTCCCGCGCGCGTCCCGGGCCATCGCTTTGCTTGTCATGCCCTGGGCGCGGTGCGGTGAAGTGAGTTGAAACAGGCGCCTTCGGCGCGCCGAAGGCAGGTGCGGCGGGCGCAGAGGCGCCCGCCTGCGAGGGGTTACTTGCCGTGAGTGCGGAAGCGCGCCTCGTCCTCCATGAAGGTCTTGTCGCCGATCTCGCCCGCATGGCCACCGAAGGGCATCTGCGCGACCAGCGTCCAGCTGGCAGGCACGTCGAAGGCCTCGGCCAGGGCAGCATCCGCAACCGGGTTGTAATGCTGCAGGCTCGCCCCGATGCCTTCCTCGGCAAGCGCCGTCCAGACCGCCAGTTGCGCCATGCCCGCCGAATGCTGAGAAAAACGCGGGAAGGCGTCGGCATAGATCGGGAACTGCTCCTGCAGGCCCTTGATCGTGTCCTCATCCTCGTAGAACAGCACCGTCCCCGCCCCGGCGGCAAAGCCCTTCATCTTGGCTTCGGTCGGGCCGAAATCCTCGGCCGGAACGATCTTGCGCAGCTCGGCCTCGATCAGGCCCCAGGCCTTCTCGCTTTCGGCCCCGAACAGGATGACGGCCCGCGAGCTTTGCGAGTTGAAGGACGAGGGCGCATGCCGGATCGCCGCCTTGATCAGGCCTTCCACCATGTCGGCCGAGAGCGGAAGATCCTTGCCGAGAGCATATTGCGTCCGGCGCTTCTGCAACAGCTCGAGCGTCTTGTTCGACATCTGGGAAGTCTCCTGAATGTTCTGCATATCGGGAGGCTATATTTCGCGATCGGCCACCGGCTTCAATGGCAGGCACTGCGCGAAGGCGCACAGCCTGCGTGCTTTTGAGGCCGCCCGCATCCAAGGTTGTGGGTCACCGGCATGCGCCGCCACCTGCTTCGGTCTGTGCCCGCCGATGGCTCCTGCCTGGTCGCGGCGGTCCGTCCGGCCAGCTTTTGCCGCAAGTGCTCTGCCAGTTCTGCGGCGACCGGCCGGGCGTGACGGACGGCGAAGACCATAGAGGCTCGCGCCGCAAGCCTCTCGTCTTCCGCCGCATCCCGTAACGGCCGCCCAACTCTCTCTTTTCGGCTCGTGCCGCCGCGGACAGGCCCCTCCCCATGCCCCGCGACGATCTTGAAGCATCCTGGTCCAAATCATCCCGACACTTGCCCGGATCGGCAGGAGCGGACATAAAATGCGGGAAGGGAAATGCGTGCCTTCCTCCGGTCTCCGCCCGTTCCGCCCCCCCTTGCCTGGGGGCGCGGCCATGCTGCCCCCGGCTCCGGACGGTTCGGCGCCTCCGTCGTCGGACGGCGGGATCGGGAGGGAGATCCGAGATGACCCAGACCCAACGCGCCGCACAGGCGCCGCTTGTGACCCCGGTACTGATCGCCGGCTCGGTAATCCTGCTGATCGGCTTTGCCATCCGCGCCTCTTTCGGGGTGTTCCAGATCCCGATTGCCGAGGAATTCGGCTGGGCACGCACCGAATTCTCGCTGGCCATCGCGATCCAGAACCTTGCCTGGGGCATCGGACAGCCGCTGTTCGGCGCGATGGCCGAGAAGATCGGCGACCACAAGGCCATCGTTGCGGGCGCATTGCTCTATGCGCTGGGGCTGGTGCTCTCGGCCTTCGCGATCCAGCCTTGGCAGCATCAGGGACTTGAAGTTCTTGTGGGATTCGGCGTCGCGGGCACAGGCTTCGGCGTGATCCTCGCCATTGTCGGCCGGGCGGCGGCGCCCGAGCATCGCTCGATGGCGCTGGGGGTCGCGACCGCCGCCGGGTCGGCGGGGCAGATCGTGGGGCCGCCCTCGGCCGAGCTGCTGCTGCGGCTCCTGCCATGGCAGGGCGTGTTCATGGTCTTCGCCGGCGTGGTGCTGGCCTCGCTGCTGGCGCTGCCCTTCATCCGCTCGCCCCAGATCGCCAGCCGCGCCGAACTGGAGGAAAGCCTCGGGCAGGTGCTGGGCCGGGCCTTCCGCGACCCGTCTTTCGTCATGATCTTCATGGGGTTCTTCTCCTGCGGCTACCAGCTTGCCTTCATCACCGCGCATTTCCCGCCCTTCGTGGCCGAGCTTTGCGGACCCATCGTGCCGGGCGGCACGCTGTCGGCGATCGGGATCACCACCACCTCGGCGCTGGGGGCGGTGGCGATCTCGGTGATCGGTCTGTTCAACATCCTCGGCACGGTGACCGCGGGCTGGCTGGGCAACCGCTACAGCCGGAAATACCTGCTGGCGGGCATCTACACGGCACGCACCGTAGCCGCGGCGGCCTTCATCCTGATGCCGATCACCCCGGGCACGGTGCTGGTCTTCTCGATGGTGATGGGGGCGCTCTGGCTGGCCACGGTACCGCTGACCAGCGGGCTTGTCGCCCATATCTACGGGCTGCGCTACATGGGCACGCTATACGGCTTCGTCTTCCTGTCGCACCAGATCGGCGGCTTCCTCGGCGTCTGGCTGGGCGGCAGGCTGTACGACCTCTATGGCAATTACGATCTGGTCTGGTGGGTCGGCGTGGGCGTCGGCGCCTTTTCGGCGCTGGTGCATCTGCCGATCCGCGAGACGCCGATCCCCGCCCGCGCCGCGGCCTGAAGGCTTTGACGCGGAGCCGTGCCCTGCCCTATCCTTTCCGCCAGCAAGGGAGACACGAGGATGGCCGGAGGCTGGGCGCGCGACGGCGCGGTGAACGATCAGATCGACGCCTCGATCGAGGACGAGCTGAACCGGATGAAGGCAAAGCGCGCGCCCATGGGCGAAAGCCTGACGCACTGCGCCGAATGCGGCGAGCCGATCCCCGAGGCGCGGCGCCGCGCCCTGCCCGGCGTCAAGCTCTGCATCGATTGCCAGGGAGACCGCGACCGGCGGCCGGTGACCCGCGGCGGCATCAACCGGCGCGGCTCGAAGGACAGCCAGCTCAAGTGACGGCTGTCGCAGGATTGACCCGCGCGGCACTCTCCTGTACTCAAGACCAGTCTGCGCCTTCTGTCGCGTGAACAGAAGCCGCCTGTCCGGCATGACCGGGCCGCGGCACAATCTGCACAGACGATCCGTTCCCATCATCACGCGAGGGGTACAGGGGCCGCCGCCGACCGGACCGATGCGTTCGGGGCGTTGCGGGCCCGCTCACCCGTTCGCAGAGGCGAACGCATTTTGACGAGGCGTCCGTGACGGGCGCCCGAAAGGACACTGTGACGACATTCGACAAGATGGGCCTGCCCAAGCGGCTTGTGACGCGGCTGGCCGAGACCGGCATTACCGAGCCCACCCCGATCCAGGCCCGCGCCATTCCCCCGGCGCTGGAAGGCCGCGACGTGATCGGGCTGGCGCAGACCGGCACCGGCAAGACCGCAGCCTTCGGCCTGCCGCTTCTGACCGCGCTGGCCGAGAGCCGCGGCAAGCCCACGCCCAAGACCGCCCGCGCCCTGGTGCTGGCCCCGACCCGCGAGTTGGTCAAGCAGATCGCCGAGAGCCTCCGGCCGCTGGTCGCGGGCACGCCGGTCAGCGTCGAGACCGTGGTCGGCGGCGCCTCGCTTTCGGCGCAGGAAAAGCGGATGGCGCGTGGCGCCGATCTGCTGGTGGCGACGCCCGGGCGGCTGATCGACCTGATGGGTCGGGGCGCCGTGGTGCTGGCCGAAACCCGGTTCCTGGTGCTGGACGAGGCCGACCAGATGCTGGACATGGGCTTCATCCATGCCCTGCGCCGGATCGCGGCCAAGCTGCCGAAGGAACGCCAGACCATGCTGTTCTCGGCCACCATGCCCAAGCAGATGGACGAGATTGCCGCAAGCTACCTGACCAATCCGGTCCGGGTCGAGGTGAGCCCCCCCGGCACCGCCGTCGACAAGATCACCCAATCGGTGCATTTCCTCGAGAAGGCCGAGAAGACCGGCCGCCTGATCGAGCTTCTGGACGGGCATCGCGACGACCGTGCCATCGTCTTCGGCCGCACCAAGCATGGCGCCGAACGGCTGTCGAAACAGCTTGAACGGGCCGGTTTCGCGACCGCCTCGATCCATGGCAACAAGAGCCAGGGCCAGCGCGACCGCGCGATCAAGGCGTTCCGCGCGGGCGATGTGCGGGTGCTGGTGGCGACCGATGTGGCGGCGCGGGGCATCGACATTCCCGAGGTCCGCCATGTCTACAATTTCGACCTGCCGAACGTGCCCGACAACTATGTCCACCGGATCGGTCGCACAGCGCGGGCCGGGGCCGATGGCGCGGCGGTCGCGTTCTGCGCCCCCGAGGAGATTTCGGAACTGCGGGCGATCCACAAGGTGATGGGCTGCGCGATCCCGGTTGCCTCGGGCACGCCCTGGGAAGGGCTCGAACCGAAGCAGTCGCGGGGCGGCCCGCGCGGCGCGGGCAAAGGCGCGGGCAAGCCGCCCGCCAAGGCGCGGGCGCGCCGTCGCCCGCGCAACAAGAACCGCGCGGCGGCCTGAGCCCCCGGAGGGCGCCTGTCGTCACCCTCACAAGTTACGGAAAACGCCCGCCCAGGAAACCGGGCGGGCGTTCTTGCATCTTACCAGCCTCGACGCCAGCCTCAGGCCGGTTCGAGATCCAGCCCACGGCCCTTCAGCAGCGCCTCGACCCCGGGCAGGCGGCCGCGGAAGGCGGTGTAAAGCGCATCGGGTTCGACCGTGCCGCCGGTCGACAGCACGTTTTCCTCCAGCGCCCGGGCCGTCGCCGGATCGAAGGCATCGCCCGCCTCCTCGAAGGCCGCGAAGGCGTCGGCATCCATCACTTCGGACCACATGTAGGAGTAATAGGCCGAGGCATAGCCGCCCGCGAAGACATGGGCGAAATGCGGCGTCGCATGCCGCATCCGGATCGCGTGCGGCATGCCGATGGCCTCCAGCAGCTCGGCCTGTTTCTGCATCGGGTCGGCGGGCGCGGGGCCGTCGTGAAATTCGAGATCGACCAGCGCCGAGGCGATGAATTCGACGGTCTGGAACCCCATGTCGTAGGTCGCGGCCGCCAGCACCCGCTCGCGCAGCGCCTCGGGCATCGGCTGCCCCGTTTCGGCATGGGTGGCGAAACGCTCCAGCACCTCGGGCACTTCCAGCCAGTGTTCGTAAAGCTGGCTCGGCAGCTCGACGAAATCGCGCGGCACCGAGGTACCGGACAGGCTTTCATAGGTCACATCCGACAGCATCTGGTGCAGCGCATGGCCGAATTCGTGGAACAGCGTCCGCGCATCGTCATAGGACAGAAGCGCGGGCCGCCCCTCGGCCGGTTTCGAGAAATTGCAGACATTCACGACATGCGGCCGGATCTCGCCCGCCAGCTTCTGCTGACTGCGCAGCGCCGTACACCAGGCCCCCGATTCCTTGCCCGCCCGGGCGAAATAATCGCCGATGAAAACGCCCATATGGCGGCCATCGCGGGTGACCTCCCAGGCCCGGGCATCCGCATGGTGCAGGGTCACGTCCAGCGGCGTGAAATCGAGCCAGAACAGACGGTTGGCGCAATCGAAGGCGGCCTCGATCATGCGGTCTAGCTGCAGGTAGGGCTTCAGCTCGGCCTCGTTGAGATCATGCAGCGCGCGGCGGCGTTTCTCGGAATAGTAATGCCAGTCCCAGGGCTCGAGCGGCGCCGAGCCCCCGTCGGCGACCAGCATCTCGGCAAGGATCGCGGCATCGGTCTCGGCACGCGCCCGGGCCGGGGCCCAGACCTGCATCAGCAGATCGCGCACATTGCCGGGGGTCTTGGCCATCTGGGTTTCCAGCGCATAGGCGGAATAGCTGTCATAGCCCAGAAGCGCCGCACGCTCGGCCCGAAGCTTCAGCGTTTCGGCCACGATGCCACGGTTGTCGGTGGCGCCGCCGCGCGCGCCGCGCGAGGTCCAGGCCTCATAGGCCGTCTTGCGCAGATCGCGACGGGGAGAGAATTGCAGGAAGGGCACGATCACGGACCGCGACAGCGTCACGACCGGGCCATCCGCCCCGCGCTCGTCACCCGCGGCCCGGGTTGCCTCGACCACGAAGCCGGGCAGGCCCGCGAGATCGGCCTCGGCCAGCGGCATCGTCCAGTCGCGCTCGTCGGCCAGGAGGTTCTGGCCAAAGGCGGTCGACAGTTCGGCCAGCCTTGTGTTGATCGCGCGCAGCCGCCCGCGCTCGTCTTCGGGCAGGGCGGCCCCGGCCCGGACGAAGTCGCGATGCTTGCGATCCAGCAGCCGGGCCTCTTCGGCGCTCAGATCCAGCGTCTCGCGGGCCTGCCAGACGGCGTCGATCCGCTCGAACAGGGCGCGGTTCAGCACCACATCCGACGAGAAATCCGCAAGCTTCGGCGAGAAGGCACGCTGCAGCGCCTCGCGCGCCGGGGTCGAGGAGGTCGAGGCCAGCAGGTGGAAGACCGACAGCACGTCGGACAACGCCTGCCCCGACCGTTCCAGCGCCTCGATGGTATTGGCGAAATCCGGCGGCTCGGAGGCCTCGGCGATGGCCGCGATCTCGGCCCGGGCCTCGGTCAGCGCCCGATCGAAGGCCGGGGCGAAATCCTCGTCCGAAATGGCGGCAAAGTCGGGAAGCTCGAACGGCGCCATGCGCGGCGCCAGCAGGGGATTGGTCATGGGGCTCTCCATTTGCCCAAAGGCATAGCCGGATCGACGCCGGGTTCAAGCCCGGGGAGGCGTTGCGACCGGGTCGAACCCGGCCCGGCAGGCCGCGCGGCCCGAAGCGCTCGGCACGGGACCGCCACAGCCCTGCCCCATGCAGTCCCGGGTTTTGCCCCGCTTCGTGATCACACCATTCGCAAGCGTGATCACAAAAGGGAAAAACATAGCATGATCACGGGAATTTAAGGAAAAGGCCGTTTCGCCGCACCACCGTTCCGTGCTTATACAACGGGAATTCGTACCAGCACGGGACAGTTTGATGAACATCCACGAATACCAGGCCAAGGCGTTGCTGCGCAGCTACGGCGCGCCGGTGTCGAAAGGGCATGTCGTCACCAAGGCGGAGGAAGCGAAGTCGATCGCGGCCGATATCGACGGGCCGGTCTGGGTCGTCAAGGCGCAGATCCACGCAGGCGGCCGCGGCAAGGGCCGCTTCGTCGAGGAAGAGGCGGGCGAAAAGGGTGGCGTGCGGCTGACCAAATCGGTCGGCGAGGCCGCCGAGGAAGCCAAGAAAATGCTGGGCCGCACCCTCGTCACCCATCAGACCGGCCCCGCGGGCAAGCAGGTCGGCCGGGTCTATATCGAGGAAGGCGCGGGCATCGACCGCGAACTGTATCTGGCCCTTCTGGTGGACCGTCAGACCAGCCGGGTGGCCTTCGTCTGCTCGACCGAGGGCGGCATGGACATCGAGGAGGTCGCCGCCAAGACCCCCGACCGCATCCTCAGCTTCTCGGTCGATCCGGTCACCGGCTATCAGGGCTATCACGGCCGCCGCATCGCCTTCGCGCTGGGGCTGACCGGCAACCAGATCAAGCAATGCGTCCGGCTGATGGGCCAGCTTTACAAGCTGTTCACCGAGAAGGATTGCGAGCTGCTGGAGATCAACCCGCTGATCGTCACCGATCAGGGCGACCTGCGCTGCCTCGATGCCAAGATGAGCTTCGATTCGAACGCGCTCTACCGGCAGGAGGATATCCTCGCGCTGCGCGACGAGACCGAGGAAGACCCCAAGGAGCATCAGGCCTCGAAATACGACCTGAACTACATCGCGCTCGACGGCGAGATCGGCTGCATGGTCAACGGCGCGGGTCTCGCGATGGCGACGATGGACATCATCAAGCTGTACGGCTCGGAGCCCGCCAACTTCCTCGACGTGGGCGGCGGCGCGACCAAGGAGAAGGTGACCGAGGCCTTCAAGATCATCACCTCGGACCCGAATGTGAAGGGCATCCTGGTGAACATCTTCGGCGGCATCATGCGCTGTGACGTGATCGCCGAGGGCGTGGTCGCCGCGGTCAAGGAAGTCGGGCTGAAGGTGCCGCTGGTCGTGCGCCTCGAAGGCACCAATGTCGAGAAGGGCAAGGCCATCATCAACAATTCCGGCCTCGACGTGATCGCGGCGGACGACCTGTCCGATGCGGCGCAGAAAATTGTCAAAGCGGTGAAGGGGTAAGATCCATGGCGGTTCTCGTCGACGAAAACACCAAGGTGATCTGCCAGGGCTTCACCGGCAGCCAGGGCACCTTCCACTCCGAACAGGCCATCGCCTACGGCACCAAGATGGTCGGCGGCGTCACGCCCGGCAAGGGCGGCCAGAGCCATCTGGAGCTGCCCGTCTTCAACTCGTGCCACGAGGCCGTGGCCAGGACCGGCGCCAATGCGTCGGTGATCTACGTGCCGCCGCCGTTTGCGGCCGACTCGATCCTTGAGGCCATCGACGCCCAGATCCCGCTGATCGTCTGCATCACCGAGGGCATCCCGGTGATGGACATGATGACCGTCAAGCGCGCGCTGGAAGGCTCGAACTCGACCCTGATCGGGCCGAACTGCCCGGGCGTCATCACCCCCGACGCCTGCAAGATCGGCATCATGCCCGGCCATATCCACAAGCGCGGCTCGGTCGGCGTGGTGTCGCGCTCGGGCACGCTGACCTATGAGGCGGTCAAGCAGACCACCGATGTGGGCCTTGGCCAGTCGACCTGCGTCGGCATCGGCGGCGACCCGATCAAGGGCACCGAGCATATCGACGTGCTGGAATGGTTCCTGGCCGATGACGAGACCCAGTCGATCATCATGATCGGCGAGATCGGCGGCTCGGCCGAAGAGGAAGCGGCCCAGTTCATCAAGGACGAGGCCAAGAGGGGCCGCAAGAAACCCGTCGCGGGCTTCATCGCCGGCCGCACGGCGCCTCCGGGCCGCCGCATGGGCCATGCCGGCGCCATCGTCGCCGGTGGCAAGGGCGGGGCCGAGGACAAGATCGAAGCCATGAAATCGGCCGGGATCGTCGTGGCTGACAGCCCCGCGCATCTGGGCGAAGCGGTGCTGAAGGCGATCGGCTGAGCCTGTCGCCAAGGGAGGCAAAATGGGCTTTGCGGCTGCCGTAAAGGTCTGTTTCAGAAAGTACTTCACCTTTTCGGGGCGGGCGTCCCGCCCCGAATACTGGTGGTTCGTTCTGTTCACGTTGCTGGGCAGCATCGCCACCGGGCTGCTGGACCTTCTGCTGTTCCCGAGCGCGATCCATACCGGACCGGGCAGCATCGAGGCCGAAAGCGACGGCCCCCTTGTCACCCTTTTCACGCTTGCCGTTTTCATGCCCTCGGTTTCGGCGGGCTGGCGGCGCATGCATGACAGCGGCCGAAGCGGGCTTTACTACATCTATCCGCTGATCGTGCTGGTCGGCATCTTGGGCTTTGCCCAGTTCGTCGGCGCCTTCGGCCTTGCCGGTTCGGGCGATCTGGCAGAGGCCTTCACCGGCATCGCGGGCCTCGTGCTCATCCTTTCCTTTCTGGTTCTGATGATCTCGCCTCTTCTGGTGATCTGGTGGCTGACCCGCCCCTCCCAATCCGGCCCCAACCAATACGGTCCAAACCCCCATGAGGTAACTCCATGACCGAGCAAAGCGCGAACGACATCTTTCACAGCTCGTCCTTCCTTCAGGGCCATAATGCCGAATATGTGGAGCAGCTTTACGCCCGCTATGCCAATGACCCGAACGCGGTCGACGAGGCCTGGCAGAGGTTCTTCGCCGAGCTGGGCGATGACGAGGTCTCGGTCAAGCGCGAGGCGGCGGGGCCGTCCTGGGCGCGGCGCGACTGGCCGCCGGCACCGAATGACGATCTGACCGCAGCACTTGACGGGCAATGGCCGACGCCGCCCGCCGCCCGCGAGGCCAAGGCCGCCGAGGAGAAGATCCGCGAGAAGGCGGAGGAAAAGGGCATCGCGGTCACCGATGACGAGGTCAAGCGCGCGGTGCTCGACTCGATCCGGGCGCTGATGCTGATCAGGGCCTACCGGATCCGGGGCCATCTGGTCGCCGATCTCGACCCGCTGGGGCTGCGCAACCCGACGCCGCATCCCGAGCTCGATCCGAAGTCCTACGGCTTCACCGATGCCGACATGGAGCGGCCGATCTTCATCGACAACGTGCTGGGGCTGCAGGTTGCCTCGATGCGCGAGATCCTCGCCATCGTGCAGCGGACCTATTGCGGCACCTTCGCGCTGCAATACATGCACATCTCGGACCCGGAACAGTCGTCCTGGCTGAAAGAGCGGATCGAGGGGCTTGGCAAGGAGATCAAATTCACCCGCGAGGGGCGCCGCGCGATCCTGAACAAGCTGGTCGAGGCCGAGGGCTTCGAGAAGTTCCTGCATGTCAAGTATATGGGCACCAAGCGCTTCGGCCTCGACGGCGGCGAGGCGCTGATCCCGGCGATGGAACAGATCATCAAGCGCGGCGGGGCGCTGGGTCTGAAGGAAATCGCCATCGGCATGCCCCACCGCGGCCGCCTCTCGGTGCTGGCCAATGTGATGGGCAAGCCCTACCGCGCGATCTTCAACGAATTCCAGGGCGGCAGCTTCAAGCCCGAGGACGTGGACGGTTCGGGTGACGTGAAATACCACCTAGGGGCCTCCTCCGACCGCGAATTCGACGGCAACACCGTGCACCTGTCGCTGACCGCGAACCCCTCCCACCTCGAGGCGGTCAACCCGGTCGTGCTGGGCAAGACCCGGGCCAAGCAGGCGCAGATGAACGACCATGACCGCAAGCAGGTGCTGTCGGTGCTTCTGCATGGCGACGCGGCCTTCGCGGGCCAGGGCGTGGTGGCGGAATGCTTCGGCCTGTCGGGCCTGACCGGGCATCGCACCGGCGGCACCATCCATATCGTCGTGAACAACCAGATCGGCTTTACCACGGCGCCGCATTTCTCGCGCTCTTCGCCCTATCCGACCGATATCGCGCTGATGGTCGAGGCGCCGATCTTCCATGTCAACGGCGACGACCCCGAGGCCGTGGTGCATGCCGCCAAGGTCGCCACCGAGTTCCGCCAGAAATTCGGCAAGGACGCGGTGCTGGACATCTTCTGCTATCGCCGCTTCGGCCATAACGAGGGGGATGAACCGATGTTCACCAACCCCCTGATGTATCAGAAGATCAAGAAGCATAAGACGACGCTGCAGCTTTATACCGAACGGCTGGTCGAGGACGGGCTGATCCCCGAGGGCGAGATCGAGGACATGAAGGCCGCCTTCCAGTCCCATCTCAACGAGGAATTCGACGCCTCGAAGGAGTTCAAGCCGAACAAGGCCGACTGGCTTGACGGACGCTGGTCGCATATCCAGCGTGGCGGCGGCGACGACTATCAGCGCGGCGATACCGCGATCGGCGAGGAAACCCTGCAGGAGCTGGGCCAGGCGCTGACCACGCCGCCCGAGGGCTTCGATCTTCACAGGACGGTGGGGCGCCTGCTCGACGCCAAGAAGGAGATGTTCGCGACCGGCAAGGGCTTCGACTGGGCGACGGCCGAGGCGATGGCCTTCGGCAGCCTGCTGACAGAGGGCTATCCGGTGCGGCTCTCGGGTCAGGACAGTGCTCGCGGCACCTTCAGCCAGCGCCATTCCGCGCTGATCAACCAGGACACCGAAGAGCGCTACTATCCGCTCAACCACATCCGCAAGGGGCAGGCGAAATACGAGGTCATCGACTCGATGCTCTCGGAATATGCCGTCCTGGGCTTCGAATACGGCTACAGCCTGTCCGAGCCCAACGCGCTGGTGATGTGGGAAGGCCAGTTCGGCGATTTCGCCAATGGCGCGCAGATCATGTTCGACCAGTTCATCAGCTCGGGCGAACGCAAATGGCTGCGGATGTCGGGGCTCGTGGTGCTGCTGCCGCATGGCTACGAGGGTCAGGGGCCCGAACACAGCTCGGCCCGGCTCGAACGCTTCCTGCAGATGTCGGCCGAAGACAACTGGATCGTCGCCAACTGCTCGACGCCGGCCAACTACTTCCACATCCTGCGCCGCCAGCTGCATCGCAGCTTCCGCAAGCCGCTGATCCTGATGACGCCCAAATCGCTGCTGCGCCACCGGCTGGCAATGTCGGAGGCCAGCGAATTCCTCACCGGTTCGTCCTTCCACCGCGTGCTCTGGGACGATGCCGAGACCGGCCACATGTCGGAAACCAAGCTCAGGCCCGATGCCGAGATCAAACGGGTCGTGCTGTGCTCGGGCAAGGTCTATTATGACCTGCTGGAGGAACGCGACGCCCGCGGCATCGACGACATCTACCTGATGCGGCTCGAGCAATTCTATCCGTTCCCCGCGCTCAGCCTCGTCAAGGAGCTGGACCGGTTCCGCGACGCCGAAATCGTCTGGTGTCAGGAAGAACCCAAGAACCAGGGCGGCTGGACCTTCATCGAGCCCAATCTGGAATGGGTCCTGACCCGCATCAATGCCAAGCACGGCCGGCCCCGCTATGCGGGCCGCCCCGCCGCCGCCTCGCCGGCCACGGGCCTCGCCAGCACGCATAAGGCACAACAAGCCGCGCTCGTGAACGACGCGCTGACCATCGAAGGGTAACCGCCATGTCCACAGAAGTCCGTGTCCCGACGCTCGGGGAAAGCGTCACCGAAGCCACCGTCGCCACCTGGTTCAAGAAGCCCGGCGACGCGATCGAGGCCGACGAGATGCTCTGCGAACTGGAAACCGACAAGGTGACGGTCGAGGTCCCCGCCCCCGCGGCGGGCACGCTTTCCGAAATCGTCGCGGCCGAAGGCGAAACGGTCGGGGTCGACGCGCTTCTGGCCACCATCGCCGAGGGGGCGGCCGCGCCCGCTCCGAAGGCCAATGGCGGCACCCCTGCCCCGGCTCCGGCTGACCATGCCGGCGCCGAAGACCTGCCGGTGATGGTGCCGACGCTGGGCGAAAGCGTGACCGAGGCGACCGTCTCGACCTGGTTCAAGCAGGCGGGCGACAAGGTCGAACGCGACGAGATGCTGTGCGAGCTCGAGACCGACAAGGTCTCGGTCGAGGTGCCGGCTCCCGCATCGGGCGTGCTGAAGGAAATCCTCGCCGCAGAAGGCACCACCGTCGAAGCGGGAGGCCAGCTGGCGGTCCTGTCGTCGGGCGAGGGCGCCGCAGCCTCTGCGACGGAGGTCAAACCCGCCGCAGCGGCCAGCAAGGGCGGCTCGGGCAAGGATGTCGAGGATGCCCCCTCGGCCAAGAAGCTGATGGCCGAAAAGGGCCTGACCGCGGCCGAGGTCAAGGGCTCGGGCCGCGACGGGCGGATCATGAAGGAAGACGTGCTGAAGGCAGCCTCGGCCCCGAAACCGGCGGCGTCCCGCGCCTCCGAGCCGTCCAAGCCCGCGGCCATCCCCGATGCGGCCCGCGCACCGATCCCCGCCGAGGATGCCGAGCGCGAGGAACGGGTCAAGATGACCCGCCTGCGCCAGACCATCGCGCGGCGCCTGAAGGATGCCCAGAACAGCGCCGCGATGCTGACCACCTATAACGAGGTGGACATGTCCGGCGTCATGGCGCTCCGGAAGGAATACAAGGACCTCTTCGAGAAGAAGCACGGGGTGAAACTGGGCTTCATGTCCTTCTTCACCAAGGCCTGTTGCCATGCGCTGTCCGAGGTGCCCGAGGTCAATGCCGAGATCGACGGCACCGACATCGTCTACAAGCGCTTCGTCCATATGGGCATCGCGGTGGGCACGCCCTCGGGGCTGGTGGTGCCGGTGCTGCGCAATGCCGACAGCATGAGCTTTGCCGAGATCGAGAAGCGGATCGCCGAGATGGGCACCCGCGCCCGCGACGGCAAGCTGTCGATGGCCGAGATGCAGGGCGGCACCTTCACCATCTCGAACGGCGGCGTCTACGGCTCGCTGATGTCCTCGCCGATCCTGAACCCGCCGCAATCGGGCATCCTCGGCATGCACAAGATCCAGGACCGGCCGATGGTCGAGGGCGGCCAGATCGTGATCCGCCCGATGATGTATCTGGCGCTCAGCTACGATCACCGCATCGTCGACGGCAAGGGCGCGGTCACCTTCCTCGTCCGCGTCAAGGAAGCGCTGGAAGACCCGCGCCGCCTGCTGATGGATCTCTGATGTTTTAAGGGGTGCGGCCAACCTGTCCGGCCGCGCCCGCCCGGCCTCCTGTTCAGAAGGATCCTCGATGACCCCCGAACTTGCCGCCCTTGCCGCAACAGCCTTCATCCACCTTGCCGCCGTGCTCTGGTCCCAGCGCGCGCTCGAGGCCGATGTGGGCCGCGAAGGCAATACCGGCCCCCGCGACGACATCGGGGACCGGCTGTCGCCCCTTACCCTCCGCCTGCGCCGGGCGCTGGCCAACCATGTCGAGAATACCGGCCTTTTCGTGATCGCGGTCGTGCTGGTGCAATTCACCGGCTCGAACGGCTGGTTTACCGCGCTTTGTGCCTGGATCTTCGTCGCCGCCCGTGCGCTCTACCTGCCCGCCTATGCCTTCGGCTGGGTGCCCTGGCGGTCTGTCATCTTCATGGCCGGGCTTCTGGCCTGTTTCGCCATGATCCTCGCCAGCATCTTCTGAGGCCCGCATGACCCCCGAACTCACCGCCCTCGCCCTCGCGATCCTCGTCCAGGCCGTGCAATTCGTCCTCATGGCGATCCCCGCCAACATGGAGCTTGGCACGGAATACACCACCAGCCCCCGCGACACGCCCCCCGATCAGCAGCTCTCGCGCCGGACCGGACGGATGCAGCGGGCGCTGAACAACCATTTCGAGGGGCTGATCCTGTTCACCGCAGCAGTGGTCCTCGTCACCGTATCGGATCAGTCGAGCTGGTTCACCGCGCTCTGCGCCTGGATCTACCTGATCGCCCGCATCGCCTATGTCCCCGCCTATATCCGGGGCTGGGTGCCGGGACGCTCGATGATCTGGGCCGCGGGCTTTGCCGCGACCATCCTGATGACGCTCGCCGCCCTGATATGATCTTCTTCTTGGCGGAAATACCCCGGGGGGAGCCGCCCGGCACGGGCGGCGGGGGGCGGATGCCCCCCTGCCCGGCCGCCATCCCAACAATCGCCCGTAAAGGAGGCCCCGAATGGCAAGCTATGATGTGATCGTGATCGGTTCCGGCCCAGGCGGCTATGTCTGCGCCATCCGCTGCGCGCAGCTTGGCCTGAAAACCGCCTGCGTCGAAGGCCGCGACACGCTGGGCGGCACCTGTCTCAATGTGGGCTGCATCCCCTCGAAGGCGCTCCTGCATGCCTCGCACCAGCTGCACGAGGCCCAGCACAATTTCGAGAAGATGGGCCTGAAGGGCAAGCCGCCCTCGGTCGACTGGACCCAGATGCTGTCCTACAAGGACGAGGTCATCGGCCAGAACACCAAGGGCATCGAGTTCCTGTTCAAGAAGAACAAGATCGACTGGCTCAAGGGCTGGGGCTCGATCCCCGAGGCCGGTCTGGTCAAGGTGGGCGACGAGACCCACAAGGCCAAACACATCGTCATCGCCAGCGGGTCCGAAGCTTCCAGCCTTGCGGGCGTCGAGATCGACGAGAAGACGATCGTCACCTCGACCGGCGCGCTGGCGCTGCCCAAGGTGCCGAAGAAGATGATCGTGATCGGCGCGGGCGTGATCGGGCTGGAACTGGGTTCGGTCTACGCCCGGCTCGGGGCAGAAGTGACGGTCCTCGAATATCTCGACCAGATCACCCCGGGCATCGATACCGAGGTGGCGCGCAGCTTCCGCGCGCTCCTGAAGAAACAGGGCCTGAACATCGTCACCGGCGCCGCCGTGCAATCCGCCGAGGCGCTCAAGACCAAGGCCAAGGTCACCTACAAGCTCCGCAAGGATGACAGCGAGCATCAGATCGACGCCGACGTGGTGCTGGTCGCGACCGGCCGCAAGCCCTATACCGACAAGCTGGGTCTGGACGCACTGGGCGTCGAGATGACCAAGCGCGGCCAGATCGCCACCGACGCGCATTACAAGACCTCGGTCGACGGGATCCATGCCATCGGCGACGTGATCGAGGGCCCGATGCTGGCCCACAAGGCCGAGGACGAGGGCATGGCCGTGGCCGAGATCCTCGCCGGTCAGGCGGGCCATGTGAATTACGACGTGATCCCGGGCGTGATCTACACCCATCCCGAGGTTGCCTCGGTGGGCCAGACCGAGGACCAGCTGAAGGAAGCGGGTCGCGCCTACAAGGTCGGCAAGTTCTCCTTCATGGGCAACGGCCGCGCCAAGGCCAATTTCGCCGCCGACGGTTTCGTCAAGATCCTGGTCGATGCCGAAACCGACCGCATCCTCGGCGCCCATATCCTCGGGCCCTCGGCGGGAGATCTGATCCACGAGGTCTGCGTCGCGATGGAATTCGGCGCCGCGGCCGAGGATATCGCCCGCACCTGCCACGCCCATCCGACCTATTCCGAGGCGGTGCGCGAAGCGGCCCTGGCCTGCGGCGACGGCGCGATCCACAGCTGACGCGGAGGGCCATCCCGGAAACGGTAAGGGGCGGCGGCCGCAACGGCCCCCGCCCCTTTGTCATGCCGGAGGGCACGATGGTGCACCAGCTCCCAGAGAAAAACCGGCGCACCGCGAAATTGAAAGGCCGGAGCGGAGTTCTCCACCGCCCCCGGGCGAAAAAAGGAGGGAAAACTGGCCAGCCCGCTTCGCCCGCCCCGGGCCATGCTGCCGACCTTGCATCCGGCCCCTGACCGGCCCCGCCCAAACGCACCTCCCGGGGATTGGACAGCCGCCGGGACCGCTGGCCCTCCGCGCGCCCCGCACCGAGGGCGACCATTGCCGCCGCCAAGCATCATTCCTGTTGGCGGGACCGCCTTTGGGGGCGGAAGGATGGCCCTGTGGCCCATCCCTAACATCGGGGTTCCTCGTGAATTCAACGATCAAACGGTGCTGGGGGCTTGCAATACGTCGTGGAGTCACATGAAAGTAATGCCAAGTGAGCCGGACCAAGGATGTATGTGAACAAGGATTTATGTGAAAATGCGGAAAACCCTGAAGACATTCGGCAGCGTCGCGGTACTGGGCGCAGCCACCTTGACGATGACAGGCAGCATTGCTTTCGGGCAGTCGGTCGTGAAGGACTCGGCCAACGTGACCATGTTCGGCGCGGATGCCGCATTCACCCTCCCCAAGGGCGACATGTATTTCGGTGCGACGCTGTCCGACCCGCGCGGCGGCGTCTCGGGCAAGGGCACCGATGGCGACATGTCGATGGGCATCGGCTTCGGCAACCCGATCACGTCGCTCGGCTTCGAGCTCGACCTGAACGTGACCGGTCTTGAGCCCTTCGGCGACTCGGGCAACTTTACCCTGAAAACCTCGCGCGCACTTCTGATGCGTCCGAACCACGTGATCTTCGGGTCCGCCGCGGTATCGAACCTGGCCGCCTGGGGCGATTCCAACGTGGGCAACGAGCGCTGGAACGCGACGATCTCGGGGCTGACCCAGTTCGAGGGCGCCGACCTGATCCACCCGTTCATGTGGACGGTCGGCTACGGCTCGGACGCAGTGCTCAGCACTGCGGGCAGTTCGCTGACCGAAGAGGGCTGGTTCGCCGGCGTCGGCATCGGCGTGACCGAAACCTTCGGGATGTCCGTCTCGGCGACCGAGAACCAATACAATGTCGGCGTCGGGGTGAGGGTTCCCGGGATCGAGGGGCTGAACGTGTCCTACGGCGTCAATGACATCACCGACCACATGGACCGCAAGCAACAGATGCTGACCCTCACCTACAGCCTGAACGATGTCTTCGGAGGATTCTGACATGACCATGAAAATGGCACTTTTCGCCAGCGCGACCGGCCTCGTCCTGGCCGCATCGGGCCCGGCCCTGGCAGGCGGCGTGTCCCAGCCCAACAATGTCGGCGGCTCGCCCAGCACCCAGGCGGCTGCGGCCAGCACGGTCAACGCCGCCATCGCCGCGGCCACGACCACTATCTCCCGCGTCAACTCGGCACCGAACGCGGCCGGAGGGGCGCTTGACACCACTACCACGACAGACCTCGACGACAGCGACATCACCGTGACCCGGGATGTCTCCGGCGACGCACTCTTCAACGGCGAGCCGGCCGTGGTCAATGGCAAGCCCAACCTGAGCGTCTCATTCGGGCTCACCTACGACCGCTGATTGTCCGGACGCCGCCCCTCAGGTGGTGGCGCCCGTCAGCTTCCGCGATACCCCGGTCCTGCCGCGGCTCGAGGCCGGGCCGGAACCGCTGCGGGATCCGCCGGACGGATCAGGTCGCGAGAAATTTGAGGCTCTGGGTGACGTCGGTGCGCACGGCCAACCTCAGCGACGGCTCGTCGCCCGCCCGGAGAGCGGCCAGAATGATCCGGTGATGCTGCGGCGGCTCGGTCCGGCCCAGACGCCCGTAGAAAGACCGCATCGTCGGACCAAGCTGCAACCAGACCGTTTCGGCCATGGCCAGCATAGCGGGGGCCTGCGCACGCAGATAAAGCGCGCGGTGAAATTCAAGATTCTTCTGGATATAGGCCACCGCATCCCCGCGCGAGACCACCTCGCCGATCTCGGCATTGATCTTCTGCATCCGCTCGATCAGGGCGAAATGGGCCCGCGGCAGGGCACGGCTTGCCAGTTCGGGCTCCAGCAACCCCCGCAGTGAGGCCAGTTCCTCCAGACGCTCGTTCGACAATTCCGGCGTAGAGACCCGCCCCGAGGAGGACAGCGTCAGCGCGCCCTCGGCAACGAGCCGCCGCACCGCCTCTCGCGCGGGCGTCATCGACACCCCGAAGCTCTTGCCAATACCCCGCAGCGTCAGCGCGGCGCCCGGGGTCAGCTCGCCATGCATGATCTGCGTCCGCAGCGTCCGGTAAAGCCGCTCATGGGTCGCAGATACGGTGTCACCGGATCGGGTCTGGATCAGCATGGGGCAGATAGTGCGACCGCACGGGGCCGCCCGTCAATCGCCGAAACGCACACGGTGCAGCGCCGAGCCATTGGCCCGAAGCCAGGCCCGCGGCGCCTCGTAGCCCGGCATCAGCCCCCCGACCACCGCCCAGAACCTGCTGGAGTGGTTCATCTCGACCAGATGCGCGACCTCATGGGCCGCGACATAGTCCAGCACCTCGGGCGGGGCCATGATCAGCCGCCAGGCGAACATCAGATCACCGCGCGACGAACAGGACCCCCAGCGCGACCGCGCCTCCCTGACCGTGAGCCGCCGGTAACCGATCCCCAGCGCGGCGGCATGGCCGTCGGCCGCCGCCGCCAGACGCGCCCGCGCCCGGGTCTTTAGAAAGGCCAGCACCCGGGGCGGCACATCTTCGGCAGGCCCGGGCACCGCCAGCCCGCCCTCGCGCAGCTGCGGCGTCCGCCCGGTCCCCGGCACGAGCGGCAGAGCCCGCCCCTCATAGGGCACCGAGCCCCCGGCCCGGACCACATGATCTTCGGGCCGGTCAGAAAGGTGCCGCCGGATCCAGGCTTCCTTCTCGCGGACGAAGGCAAGCCCATCGGCCTCGGGCGCGCGCTGGGGCAATGTCAGCGTCACCCGCCCGTCAAGCTGCGACACCCGCAGCGAATAGCGCCGCGCCCGAGCCGAGCGGCGCAGCGTGACCTCGAGCGGCGGATCGCCGGGAATGCGGATGATGCTCATCTCTGCCTCGTGTTTTGCACCGAGCATATCAGCCGAAAAGGGCTTTGACACGTAGGGGGACTTGTGGCACGTGGCTGCAACCGCAAAGCCGTGACCCCTGCGAGAGGATAACCATGCCCAAGGAAGAATGGGGCGTTAAGCGCGTTTGCCCGCAATGCTCGACCCGATTTTACGATCTTCAACGCGACCCGATGACCTGCCCGTCTTGCGGCCACAGCTTCCCGGCGGACAGTCTGGCCCCCGGCAAGCAACGGCCGCTCATTGCCGAGAAGGCCGCCCCCGCCAAGGCGCGGAACGACGAGGAACTGGACAGCGATGACGCCATCATCGACGATGACGATGACGGCAACGATGTCGATCTCGGCGACGACGTGCTGGAGGATGATGACGATGACAACGTCTCGCTCGACGACATCGCCGACATGTCCTCCGAGGATGACGACGAGACCTGACCTGCCGGCGGGGCGTCCCTGACGCCCCCCGTCGCGCCCAGCCCCGGCTAAGGCTTGGCGCACTCTCTCCGCGACCAGGCCGCCCCACCACGGAACCGCTCCTTCTGGGGCGGTTTTTTTGCGCGGCTGCCATATGATGCCCCCCTAACCTCTTGCTTCGTTAAGTTTTTTCGAATGTCGGGTCCCAAGCTTTCGCGGCATCGGATCTCGAGCAAAAAATTCGCCGCAGCCCCCTCCCCTCTGCATTTTTCTGCTTGATCTCCTCCACTCGCTTCCATAATACACGCGGGCGGGCCGGAAGGGCCGCACCCGGATGGGGCCATAGCTCAGTTGGGAGAGCGCTTGCATGGCATGCAAGAGGTCAGGGGTTCGACCCCCCTTGGCTCCACCAAAAAAAAACAGTTGAAAAGCACCAGATAGTTCTGCCTTTTTCGTCAGGGGATTTGCCTCTGCCGCGCAGACCGGTGCTGTTTTCCCTTCAAAAATCCATGCTGCCTCGATCCACGCCCATGTTGTGTTGATCTCTCCGCAGCCCTTTCCCCTGTCAAACCCGAGGATGGCCCATGAGCGCCCATTTCTTCGTCGTGACGGGCGGCCCCGGTGCGGGCAAAACCAGCCTGATCACCGAACTCGCCCGCCGCGGCTTTCATACAATCCCCGAATCCGGCCGCGCGATCATCCGCGAGGAGATGCAGGGCGGCGGAGATGCCCTCCCCTGGGCGGACCGCATGGCCTATGCCGAACGGATGCTGGAGCAGGACCTGCGCGCCTACAGCGCCGCACAGGCGCTCTCAGGCCCGGTGATCTTCGACCGCGGTATTCCTGACATTCTGGGCTACCTGACCCTCTGCGGCCTCCCGGTGCCGCCCCACGTCACCGCAGCAGCCAAGGCAGCCCGCTACAACGCCCGCGTCTTCCTTGCGCCCTACTGGGACGAGATCTTCACACAGGACACCGAACGCACGCAGACCCGCACCGAGGCCGAAGCGACCTGCGCCGTCATGCGGGAGACTTACACCGCGCTGGGATACCAAATCACGGAGTTGCCGCGCGCCGACATTGCAACACGCGCCGACTTTGTCTGTGCGCAGCGGGTCAACTGACCGTAATCGCGAGATGCCGTGGCGAAACTGCTGATGCGGACAAACCGCATGGTCCCTCCGGCCTCCCGCTGCCTGACACTCACAGCCCATTGCGGTCACTTGTCCACTTAACCTTCTTTCCATGCTATTTTGGGAAAGGAGGACACCGCCATGGATGGAACACCGAAAGCGACGAAACCCAAGGCTCGTGACGCGAAGACCAAGATCGCGCAAACCCGCATGAGCGTTCTGGAACTGGCGAAAGAACTCGGCAACGTGGCCGAGGCCTGTCGCCAGCGGGGCATGGACCGCACCAGCTTCTACGAGTGGAAACGCCGGTTTCAAACCCACGGCTTCGAGGGGCTGAAGGACCTGCCGCCGATCCACAGGAGCCACCCTCAAACGACCCCGCCGGAGACGGTCGAGCGGATCAAGGCGCTGGCGCTCGAACATCCGGCCTATCCTCGTAGAGCGTCACAGCGAGATCGAGGTAATGCGGCAGCCCCTCGGCGGCGCCGACGAGACGCGCACGGATGTCCTCTTCGGGGATCGGCACCTGCGCAAGGAAGCGGTCGGCATCCTCATCCGAGAGTTCTCCGAGGAGGTGCTGGTCGAGCACGTCTTCCCATCGGTTATCGATCTCCACCCAGCGGAGCTTGTCGCGTCCGAAGATCAGGATCAGCGCGCCGGGGGTCTCGCGCACCAGCGTCTGGAGCCAGACATCTCCCCGAAGCTCGCCCTGTCCGAGCTTCTCGTGGGTGTCGATGGTGATCACCACGCGCGGGCAGCCGATCTCGGCGCGGGCGCGCCAGATGTCGAAGCCCAGGTATTGCGGCAGATGTATCGACCCAGCTGAATCTGCTCAGGTTAAGCCGCTAATGTGAATGCCTCGGCAGGCGTGCGCATGGCAAGGGCCTGATGAGGGCGGCGGTTGTTGTAGAAGCTGATCCAGTCACCGATGACGCGCATCGCGTGCTGGATGGTCTCAAAACGGTGGCGATGCACGCATTCCGGCCGGCCGAGGGTCACCACCAGGAGGAGGTCTCGCATTTCCGCACCTGGCGGCCCGCGCGGCGGATCACGACCGGCGCGGTCCGGCTGACCGACTACAACTTCAAGACCCCGGTGGCGGCGATGGAGACCGACCATCTGGGCGACGCGGCCTACGAACAGGGCCAGATCGAGAGCTTCGACTGGCCGGGCGATTATCTCGATCAGAGCCGCGGCCGGGTGGTGGCCGAGCTGCGCGCCGCGGGCGAACGCGGCCAGGACCGGCGCTTTGAGGCCGAGGGCGATATCGTGGCGCTTGGCGCGGGTCTCCGGGTGACGCTGTCGGGCGATCCGGTGCCCGGGACCGGCGGCGAATACATGTGCCTGAGCGCGCGGCATTCCTACACCGCCGACAACTATGGGTCAGGCGGCTCGGACGATGGCGACGGGCGCGCCTATGACGGGCAATATGTCCTGATGCCGGTCGAGGCGCCGCTTTTGCCCGAACAGAAGACCGCGCGGGCCGACGTGCGGGGGCCGCAGACCGCGACGGTGGTCGGCGAGGGCGAGATCGACTGCGACGAATATGGCCGGATTCTGGTGCGGTTCCACTGGGACCTGGACGAGGCCTGGTCGATGCGCTGCCGGGTATCGCAAAGCTGGG
The DNA here is from genome assembly GCF_001633165.1 of Rhodovulum sulfidophilum DSM 1374. Taxonomy (NCBI): domain Bacteria; kingdom Pseudomonadati; phylum Pseudomonadota; class Alphaproteobacteria; order Rhodobacterales; family Paracoccaceae; genus Rhodovulum; species Rhodovulum sulfidophilum. The sequence continues at coordinate 3,858,206 of NZ_CP015418.1, forward strand.
CCGGTGCCGGCTGGGGCGGGATGGTGATCCCGCGGATCGGCATGGAGGTGGTGGTCGAGTTCCTCGACGGCGACCCGGACAAGCCGCTGGTCACGGGCTGCGTCTATAACGGCCGGAATAGGGCTCCCTACGATTTACCCGAGAACAAGACGCGATCTACATTTCGGTCTGACACCCATCAAGGAAGAGGTTTCAATGAGTTGAGATTCGAAGACAAAAAAGGACAAGAGGAAATCTACCTGCACGCAGAGAAGGACCGCAACGAAAAGACCAACAACAACCACACCGAGCGGGTCGATAACAACTGGGTGCAAAGCATCGGCCAGCACAAGGCCATCGAGGTCGACGGCAACCACAGCGAGTCCGTGCATGGCTCAATGACGCTGCATGTCGGTCCGAGCGGGGTTGGGCGTGTGCTCAACGACCGGTTCCGCAAGCTGGTCGAGGGGATTTCTTCTATCGCGGTAAAGATGCCTACACCAGGCATCAACCAGCTCGGTCGCGGCGTATACTCCCTGTTCGCGGACCAGGTGATCAATGAAGCCACCGCAGGAGTGAAGGCGCAGACCATCGGCGTGACGAAGACCGTGAATGTCGGGCGGTCGATCTTCGAGAATGCGGGGCATTCGATCCAGCTCGTCGCGGGCTCGCAAGCGACTATCGAGGCTGGTGACGTGGCTAGCATTGTCTCGAATGGCGAGCTTGAACTGCGTGTCGGAAAGGCGGAGTTGCGTATGACATCCGACGGTTATGTCCGGCTGCGCGGTGACACGCTGTTCATGGAATTAGAAAACGGCATTGAAATGGTCGGTGGAAGCGAAATCACAGCGAATGCGCCGAAAATCAGCCTGAACTGATCGGCCGTCCCTTGCGCACGGAGAGAAAGATGAAACGCAAGATCCTGATTGCCGTCGCGCTGATCGTGGCCATGGTCGTGCTGCTGCCCGCAGCCTTTTCTGTGTGGCGAATGAAGTTTCTCTTGCCCGAGGGCGAGGTCACGCTGGCAGGTCATGAGGGGGGGATGGTGTGCTCGAGCGATGCCTACAACGCCTTCGTGCCGCTGATGTCGCAGGCCGGTGAGATGGGCCTGAGTCAGATGCCGTTCGAGGGAACGGCAGCCGAACAGAGGGCAATCCTTGACCGCTATGCCGCCCTTGGCCTGACTGGTCCGGAAACTGTGGTGACAAGCGTCAATCTCGATGACGGTAAGGTCTATGCCAATACCTGCGCCGCCGAGAGATGCACGATGGCAGAGATGGCCGCCGCCGAAGCCATGTGCTGGCAGGACACCCGGAATTGCATCTATCTTGCGATACGCTTCCGCGGCCAGGACTACTGCGTGCTCGCTCCCGCGAAAGATGTGCCATGAACGATGCGGTCTTCCCCTTGGCAATGGCCCGATGCACCCCGAGGCATGGGTGGGCCGTATGGACGCTAGGTCCAAACGCTGGCTCATCTCCTACGACGGCAGCTTTTCTATGGTCTGCGGGTATCACAGCTTCATTTTCCTCGGCTTCGACAACATGTGTATCGGGATCGTCAATCTTCTGAATTGCGGAGTGTCCGCAAGCTTGCCGATCGGCAAGCTGTTCAAGGGGGCAGGCGGTAGCGCGCGGGCGGCCCAGCGCATCGAGGATGCGCATGGCCATATCGGCGACGGCAAGATGACTTGGGACGCCGCCAAGATGGAGCATGAACAGAATCAAATCGGCTCCGGCATGGCGCTTTACGAGCGAATGACCCAGGGAACGCCGCAATTCGTCAGCGCTCACAAACCATTTTCCCTTGCCGATTTGTCGGGAATGACCGGCGGGATCATTGGTGCCGAGGTCGAGCTGGTGGGCGCGGCTGCACTTTACACGATTGATGCATCGCCCGGGCCTCTGGGAGACCCGGTCTTCGGGCCGACGCCTGTTTTCAACTCCGGGGACGGGCTTGTCAGCGCAGGTGCCTCGGCGGCCATTGGAATGTAAGCGTTACAACTGCCCCCCGTTTTGATCTCTATTCTGAGCAAGGCGCTGCCTCTATATTGGCGCCTAGCGCCAATATAGAGGCATTATACGTGGGCTCTTTCCGCCCAGAATCGACCTTCAGCCTAAGGTCAGGATGCTGCAGCGCGAGCCGCCGAACCTGGCGTTCGCCGCGCTACCCTCCACCGCGACAGTCAGAGGTCGGCTCTGCGGACAAGGGGTGAATTCGCCGCGATTGCCCGAACGGCGGCTGTCGGCGCTTCGCGACGAACAAGCACCCTACATCGGGCGGAGATATGACCGAAACACATATGCAGCAGTGAAGTCGCAACTCTTTGCCAAAGCAGCTAACCGCTACCAGTACAGGAGTGGGGCCCACCAGCGCGGCAAATCGAATCAGTTTTGTCGTTGACGGCGATGGCCAGGTTGATGCTGAATCTACAAATTCTGTGTCAGTTCTTTGAGGGCTACCTTGAGCACACTCTCGCGCCAAGGCCTGAAGCGGGACAGCAGCCGCTCTCGATCCTCGTTGTAGAAAAAGACGAAGCCCTCCTCCGCGAGCGGCACCAAAGTGGCTCGCATTTGCCCCTCTTCGTCAGTGTCCTTGAACTCAAGGAATGGCGCGCAAATGAGGCTTCCGTTGAATGGCCTGCCAATCCCATGATTCGCGAACACGAGCTGACCGCGGCGCGACCACCGCATGTTGAGAGCGACCCATGATCTGTATTCGCCGGTATCGGCGAAGTAACCTATGTGGTTCTTTGCATTGTCGATGATCTGTGCTCGGAAGTAGTGGTCCGTCTCCGAATTGGACTTTGTAACGAAGGCCGTCGCTCCATCGCTCACTCGTTGAAGCGCAGTTGAGACAGTGGGCGCAATCGCAGCAAGCCGGTCGCAAAGATCGTCTTCGAGGATGTGAGCAAGATCGAAAACCCCCCTCAGCGCGGCAAGCTGGTCTGCGGCAACCTTGTCGGCGGCTTTGAGTAGACCTCCGAGAGCGGCCTGGACATCCTCCTCGACCAATAGAGACTCAGAAATTGCTGAAGCTTTCCGGAACTGGCTTATCTGCAATTTGGCGATCAGATCGATCAACGGTTTCAAATTGCCCGAGTCCGCCGCTTCCAGCGCATCCAAGTAGGTTGGCTTGTCATCCCGTGTCACGACCAGCGGGAACAATCCGTCCTTTACCAAGACCAGTGAGGCGATCGCGCGCGCAACACGGCCGTTGCCATCCTGGAAGGGATGGATCTGGGTGAAGCGATGATGGAGCCAAGCTGCCTGAACCTCGCTTGGCACAGACTTCGCCACATGTTCCGCATGCATCTTGATCAACTGATCCATTTCGGAGCCGACGTGCTCGGGAGAGCAGTAAGTGAATGTGATGCCGTCGCGCACCGGGTAGTTTGCTAGCGTCTTCCAAGCACCCTTGATCAAAGGCACCTCAACATGTCGTCCCTGCGCGTCCAGACCCTCTGTCGTATCCTGGCTTCGCAGAAGCACGGCGTGCAGCTCTTTAACGTAGGACGCGGAAAGGGCGCGGTCGCTTTTCACGAAATCGAACACCCCATCCAGCGCATCCTTCTGGTCGCGCAGCAGCTGGATCACATAATCGCGTGGCTTGTTGGTCGAGCCATGGCTCAGAAGTTCAGCCTGAAAGCCACGCTCGATAAGTGTCTGGGTAACGCCCCGTTCGATCTCATAGAGGTTCTCAATGACGCCGGTCTCGATGGCCCACTCCCGGCTCAGCTTTTCGGTGAAATCAGACAGCTGGGTGGAGCCCTTCAATCGCTTTCGCTGATCTGTCCACACCGCCTTAATACCCGGTATTTCCGACGCGCTAAGTTGGGCAGGATCGGCATCGAGATCAGTAATGCCAGTTGCGGGGTTCCAAATCGGATGCTCTGTCATTCCAAACTTCTTCGTTCCGAGGTTTTTGTTGCGAAGATTGCGACCCACTCAAAGGCGTTGTGAAGTAGGAGTTCGCAACGGCGAGCGTAGTTTGACCTCATTTTTATTGTCCGGCTGGACAGCTATTGCATGCTGGGTCTGTAGTCCATCGTGTTTGCAGCTTCTAGCGCTGTTGGTCCGTAGCCTAGCTTTTGGGTAGCCGCACCGCGGCTACGGCGCTCTTTCGAAAGTCGGCTTCGGGGCGGCCTTTCAGTTGTCGACGGCAACAAAATGCGGATCGCGTCCTTCCAAGCGCAGCGCAGCATTTGACAGTCTGGGCTCAAAGCGGTCACGCGGAGCGGTGGACCACAGCGAAGGTTTAGGCTTCGCTTGCTTCCTCGGCATCGACATTTTCCGAAGCTGCCTCAAGAGCGACGTCATCCGCGATACCCTCCAGATACTTTGCATAGGTTTTCTTGAGATAGTTAAGCGCAGTGTCATCGTCGACATTGGACTTCAGCTTGTCCTGAACGAAGCGCATCCGGCCCTTCGCGTCAGACAAGACCTCTGACCACGCCTTCACCCAAATCTCGATCGGTCCATCCTTGAACACGCGCCCCGGTGGGCTGCCTTCCTGTCTTGCACGCCGACGGGCGTGCTCGTCGATATCGTTCGACACGGCCCAGAAAACCCAACGAGTGTCCAGGTCTCGGAAACGCTCGTCGTTCGCGATGGCGAAGGCGTAGCTCTCCACTTGTGTGAGTTCCTTAGGCCCGATCACGACAGATGGTCGCTTCAACTCGACCACGAGATGCTCGCGCTCCTCCGGGCGGTTCCTCGGAACGGAACGCGAGAGCATTAGGTCGACGACGCCGACGCTCCCGTCGATCCTCTTTACCGGCGCGTCTATGACCGTTTCGTCGCCGATCATGGACCGATGCTTGCGCAGGACCTCGGTAAGCCCCTTGTCGTCCACCGTGAGACCGAACTCCTCTCCGAAAATCCAAGTGTTGCCTTCGGCTATCATCCGATGCAATTGACTGCGTTCCTTGAGCAGACCGCGGGTCTCGGGGTCGTAGAGCAACTGCTCGATGCCAGATAGGAAGCTGAGGCGGTCTGCCACCATCTTGGACGCGCTGATGACATTGGCCAGGTCTGCTTCCTCGAGCAGCTTGGCGAACTCGTTCATCGTCCTCGGGGGCAGGTCCAAGACCTGCGTCAGGATCGTCTGGAGCTCATCCGGGCCGCGTTCAATAGCCTGCCGGAGCATCCGCATCTGAAAGGTGCGGCCTTTGGCGCTCTGCTGGGAAAAGTCGGAGAGGTGCTTGTTCACCGTGAGCGCTAAGATGTCGAAAACCTGTCGCTCGGCGGTCTCAACCTTCGTTGTCGGCTCCGCCTCGTAGGGGTAAGAACGCTCCTCTTTCCAACGCTCGATCTCCGACCGTGCCTCAGCAGCGCTCGCCTGCTTGAAGTGGGCCTGAATTGCTTCGGAGGCCTGGTCGACCGCGTCGGCCATAGCAGCATCCATTTCGGCAAGGTCGATCGCCCCGCGCTCCTGCAGTCGGTCCACGTAGCCGGACTTGAGGTAAGCAGAGAAGACGTAGCCTGTTGTGTGGAATTTCGGCGCGATCCTTGCGAAGGGGAAGCCGTCTTTCCCGCAAAGAAAGATCGAACGCTCCGGCGCCGAATTCCACTGGATGACCTCGAGGACCACCGGATGTGTCCCTCCGTCCGCCACAATCGGGTCGAGAGAGATGGTTTCCGAAGAGGCGATGTTCGCTTCCGGGTCCAGACGCTCGCCGTCAAAGAAGATTTCCGCGTCGCGGTAGTTCTTGAGGTAGATGGCGAAGACCGACGAAAGGTCAGGGACCGCGCGCTCGGTCTCGAGCGACTTGAACTGCTTCTCCAGTTCCGAGATCGTGACCTCCACGCCTGTGCCCAGAACAGGCTCTGCCGGCTCCGGCGCAGATATCTCCACATCTACGAGCGCGTCCTTGACGAGGGTCATCTTAAAGCCCATCAAGTTGCCCGCTTCGTCCCGGTACCGAACGACCCAGTCAGCGACCCGTCCGAGGGCGAGGGCTTTGAGCCGTCCTTTGCCCTCCTTGCCATGCAGGACGCGGGACTTACGCTTGGACTTCGCGCCATGTCTCTTCCATGAGCCGCCCACCTTGCCGAAGAGCGCCTTCGCCTCTTCGTGCGTGAACCCGTGGCCGTTGTCCCTGACGGAAACCGAGAGCATCCCGAGCTCGCCATGGTCCACGTCTACGTCCACTCGGGTAGCGTCCGCATCCAGGGAGTTCCAGACGAGCTCGCATACCGCCTGTACCGGCGAGGCGTTCGCCAGCTTCCTTAGGTGGTCGTGCTCAACCTCTACCCTGAAGCTCCCGTCCGCCATGACCATACTACCAATTCCCGGTTTATTTACGCCGAGACTCGACCCCGCGGTCTCTACTGTCAAGGCGATGCGCTGCTTCGTCCTTTGTATCGCCCTCAGCCCAGAAAAGGAAATGCCTCGGACCTCAATACTATAAAAGGGCGGCGATCTGCGATCCTTAGAACCTTAGTGCGTGATCCGAAACTCAGGTGGCGCGTTCCATGGCAGCAGCTTCTCATATTCAGAACGTCGAAGTTTCTTCGAGATCTGATCAAATATCCATTTCAAATAGAGCTCTGCGTTCACCCCATTGAGCTTACAGGTTTCGATGATAGAGCTATGAATTCCCCAAGCTTCTGCCCCCTCATCACTGCCCAAGAATAAGGCATTTTTCCGCAGCAGAATTGTCGGTTTGAACATGCGTTCAACCGCATTGGTGTCGAGGTCGATCCGCCCATCATCGACAAATCGCGTCAGATCACTCCATTGTCTCAGCACATACCGGATCGCTTGCCCCATCTTGCTCTTCGAAAGATGGCGGTCTGCTTGCGCGATCAAGAAAGCTCTTAGGCGATCAAGAATGGGAACTGAGAATTGCTGCCGATGCGCTACGCGGATCAGAGGTGGCTTGCCTCGAATTTTCTCCTCCTCTTTATATAACTCGGCAATAATTCGAATGACCGTTTTAGCGTCCAGAGTTTTGCTGAACTCGTACTCGTCTGTGAAATTTCGTCGAGCATGTGCCCAGCATTTGACTGGCGTGATTTGTTCCACGGGCGTTCCATGTCGGCCAAGTCGACCGTATCCGGCATATGAATCGGTCTGGAGGATGGCGGAGACCCCGTTCAAAATGTCATGTATATGGCGCATCGCGCGAGTGTTCCGCGGATAATAAATAACTACGGGAGGTTTATTTCCGGAAAATGATCGGTCGTCACGAAGAAGAGCATATAGGTAGCTGGTTTTTGTTTGTCCTTTGCCAGGTTGAAGCATCGGTAGGGTGGTCTCATCCATGAACAGCCTTTCGCTGTTCGTTGTGAGTTCCTGTTCCATCAATTGGTAGATTGGCAAAAGCGCCTCATTTGCCAAGCGGTGGGACCATCGCATCAGGGTGCTGCGGGACAGTTCGATGCCTTTGGACAGGAAAATATTCTCTTGTCGGTGCCACGGCAACTGCCACCCGAAACGCATCGTGATCGAACTGGCCATAAGCGTGTTGCTCATTGTGGTTTTCGGAAATACACGCGGCTCAAAGGTTGTCCCGATGATCTTGTCATGCAAGCGACACCGGTACTTTGGATACTCACGCACCGCCACGTAGTATTGTGCGGGGATCACTTCCAGCGTCTCATTCTCCTCAATTTCCACAATGCCACCGCCACATCCGCAGGGACACCTCCTGTCTTCGGTGCCCATGTATATCCATCGCTTTTCAATGTGCTCCGGCCACACTCTCGCACCTCGACCGCTTGTATTCCTCGGCTTTGTTTCTTTTGCTTCAGGTTGACCGGCGCTAGCCTTGCCGTTTTCTTTATCACTGTTGGCGTTGTTTTCGGCATCCTTGGCTTTTTGATCGCCTACGCAGGAGCTACGATCATAGGAGGTCTTGTTTGGGTTCTGGTCAGATTTTGCGCCGAATTGCGTCTTGGTTAATTTTGCTATTTGGCGCTTCAGCCGCGCAACTTCAGATTTAAGAATCTTATTCAGCGTACTGGTTTTCAGAGCCTCTTCTCTGAGGGTTTCGTTTTCCGAGATCACCTCACCCCAAAGTTCGCGCAAACGCCGAACCAGCGCAGCGGCATCAAGGTCAAGAGCTGCCAGAATGTCATTTTCCAACTGTTCAATTGTATCGACCACGTTCTGTGACACGGCAAAGAACCGCGCTCTCCATCCCTGGCATGAAGCAAAGTGAATTCGACCATGCCCGCCGAACTGCGGGCATGTGACTTGACTTCTGTCGCTTTGTCGGGGATAGATGAGGTGTCGCGGCTAGCGATTTTCCGAGGCCCTTGGGATTGCCGTCCCGGGGCCTCAACTCTTCCAGAGCCCTTGGCTTCTAGCTCATGTGCCCTCTCCGCTGTTAGCAGGGTAGCGGTCAGGGAAAAGGGCTTCCGGCCGAGTGGCCAAGGCCTGCGCCAGCATCAGCTCGATGCGCGCGGATCTACTTTTCCCAAGTGAAACCGCACTGACAGAAGATACGCTAACCTCAGCGCGTCTCGCAATCTCAGCGAAGGTCAGGCCGCGCAGGGAAAGCTCGTATCGGATTCGAGCATGTCTTTCTCTATCGATGGCCAAATCCAATGGGGCGCCTTTCACATTCGCGAATCACTTTAAGAAGGAAGTGACGCACTAAATAGTGAAGATCAATAGTGAAGTTGAGATGGGAGCTTGACGACTATTTGCTCAACGTCGCTACCTCTCGATTAATCAGATTTTTTCGCAAGGGCAGTAGAAAGTTTTTCGCGAAATGCCATCTCGGCTGAAAGTGGTTAATTATAGGCGCTTCGCGCTGGAATTAAGTTATTTTTCGCAAGGCCTTAATTCGTTTTTTCGCAAGTCGTGCGGACGCCTGCTTGGCGTCGATTTTTTCTGCACCGTTTTTGACGTTGGCAGACAGTAGCCCGCTCTGGGGCGGCAGTTTCAAGGTCTCTGCTCAGCTTGCTCAGACAAGGCGTATCTGTTCCTCGCGGCTGGGAGGCGCTAAACCTGAAGCCATCTCGCGCGATGAGAACGCGGGCGACTTGGCGAAGGGCAGAGCACGATGGCTATCAAGAAGAGCGATATCTACAGATCCCTGTGGGACAGCTGTGACCAGCTGCGGGGTGGCATGGATGCCTCGCTCTACAAGGACTACATCCTCACGCTGCTGTTCGTGAAGTATGTCTCTGACCGCGTGGGCAAGCCCGACGCGCTCATCGAGGTGCCCCAGGGCTGTTCGTTCGAAGACCTCAAGAAGCTCCGCGGTAACAAGGACATCGGTGAAGGTATCGACAGGGCCATCGCCGGGATCGCAGAAGCCAACGACCTCAAGAACGTCATCGACCGAGCCTACTTCAACGATTCCGAGAAGTTCGGCCGTGGCGCCAAGATGGTCACGACGCTGACCGCGCTCATCAACATCTTCAGCCGGGAGGAGCTGAACTTCAGCCGCAATCGGGCCGATGGCGATGACATCCTGGGCGACGCCTATGAATACCTGATGCGCAACTTCGCGACCGAGTCCGGCAAGAGCAAAGGTCAGTTCTATACCCCTGCCGAGGTGTCACGCGTCGTCGCCGCTGTTGCGGGTGTCAGTCGCGCCACGAGCCCGAAGCAGACCGTTTACGACCCCACCTGTGGCTCCGGATCGTTGCTCCTGAAGGCCGCTGATGCCGCCGACGTCGCGCTCACCATCTACGGGCAGGAATTCGACATCACCACCCGCGGCCTGGCCAAGATGAACATGATCATGCATGGGCGCGAGGATGCCGACGTCGCCCAAGGCGATGTCATTGCAGAACCGCAGTTCAAGGCGTCAGAGACCGAGCTCCTCACCTTCGACTTCGTCGTCGCCAACCCACCATTCTCGGCCAAGGCCTGGGGCTCTGGCCTGACCAGCGAAACCCGCTATGGCCGCTTCGACCTCGGCATGCCGCCTGACAAAAACGGCGACTTTGCCTTCTTGCTGCACATCCTTGGTTCGATGAAGGCCACCGGCTCCGGCGCGGTCATCCTACCCCATGGCGTGCTCTTCCGCGGCAACAAGGAAGCCGAGCTGCGCGAGAAGATCCTCAAGCGCGGCTACATCAAGGCGATCATCGGCCTGCCCGCGAACCTCTTTTACGGCACCGGCATCCCCGCCTCAATCATTGTGCTCGACAAATCCCAAGCCCAGGCCGAGCGCCCCGTTTTCATGATCGACGCCTCACGCGGCTTCATCAAGGACGGCAACAAGAACCGCCTGCGTGAGCGGGACATCCACAAGATCACCGACGCCTACACCCGGCAGGCCGAGATTGACGGCTACTCCCGCCTCGTCCCCTATGCCGAGATCACGCGCAACGACTTCAACCTGAACCTCCCGCGCTACATCGACGGCTCCGACCCCGAGGATCTGCAGGACATTGAGGCGCATCTCAAGGGCGGCGTGCCGAACCGCGACATCGACGGGCTCGCCGCGTTCTGGGAGGTCATGCCCGGCATCCGCGCCACCCTCTTCGGCCCGAACCCGCGCCCGGGCTATTCCGATCCGCTGGTCGAACCCGAGGAGGTCCGCACCACCATCCGCAACCACCCCGAATTCGGCGCCTTCCGCGACAGCGTCCACGCTACCCTCGACGGTTGGGTCGAGCAGAATGCGCCGCTGATGGATGGCATCAAGGTCGGCGACAAGCCGAAGAACCTGATTCAAACCATCGCCGAAGACATGCTGACCCGCTTTGCAGACGCGCCCCTGATCGACCGCTATGAGGCGTATCAGCGGCTTATGTCCTACTGGGCCGAGGTGATGCAGGATGACGTATTTGTCATCGCCCATGACGATTGGGGGGCGTGCCGTGAGATCCGAGAAGCCCGTTACGAGACCGACAAAGATGGCAAAATTAAATGGCTGGAAGCAGGTGACCTAATCGTCAAGCAAAGCCGCAAGACCACACGGCTAATGTGTGAAGTTATACCGCCTGCAATCGTGGTAGCTAAGTTCCTCCCTCAGCTGAAGGCCGACTTGGACCAAGCCGAAGCCGAGGCACAAGCGACGACGCGGCAAATCGAAGAAATGGTTGAACAGCACGGCGTCGAAGACGGCGACCTGTTCCAAGCTATTCCGGACGACGGGAAGATCAGTCAGAAATCCGTCAATGAACGATTGAAAGCGGCCGTCGTCGACGAAGATGAAAGAAAGGCGCTGAACAAGGCCAAGAAGCTCCTCAAAGATGAGGCTGCGGCCAAGAAGGTTGCCAAGGAAGTGGAGGCAGCTCTTACGGCAGCGACCATCAGGAAATACTCGGAACTGACTGAAGATGAGATCCGCACCTTGGTTGTGGACGACAAATGGCTGACCGACATTGCTGACCTGATTGAGATTGCAATCGAGGCGCGTGCCGATGCCCTTATCTCCAGGCTGCGGGCTTTGGTGGAAAGGTATGCAGATACATTACCATCACTGTTCGTTTTGATGCAGGACTATGACCAGAGGGTCGCCACGCATCTTCATACAATGGGATATGAATGGTGATGGAGGAGATTGCAGCACTACCAGAGGATTGGGCGTTCGTGCCACTCGGCGACCTTATGAATTTTCAGAATGGCTTCAACACAGACAAGTCAGCCTATGGGCGTGGACTGCGCTTTGCGAATGTGTTGGAGCTCATCACGAACACACATCTCAAGGCAGAGAGCATTCCAGGACGCGTCGCCACTTCAACTTTGGAAACAAGTCGTTACCTTGTTCAAAGAGGTGATGTTCTGTTCAACAGAACATCCGAGACTCAAGAGGAGGTCGGGCTCGCTTCGGTATATCTGGATGACGAGCCGATACTCTTCGGTGGCTTCGTTCTGCGCGGCAAGCTGACAACCAGCTCGATGGATCCGCTTTTTGCTGGCTATGCCTTGCGGTCGCAGGTCGTGAGGCAACAGATCATAGCGGCAGGTCAAGGCGGCATCCGGGCCAACATTGGTCAGCAAAGCCTCGCCAAGATTAAAGTCGCTCTCCCAATGCTGCCGGAACAGGAAGCCATCGCCGAGGCGCTTTCGGATGCGGATGCGCTGATCGAGGGGCTGGAGCGGCTGATCGCCAAGAAGAGGCTCATCAAGCAGGGCGCGATGCAGGACCTCCTGACCGCCAAGCGCCGCCTTCCAGGGTTCTCGGGGGAGTGGGTGAAGACCAACCTTCGCAAACTACTTAAGAGCACGCCGACCTATGGGATCAATTCTGCCGCCTGCGCACTTGGGTCAGGTGGCTACGACTATCTGCGTATCACCGACATCGACGAACATGGCCAATTGCGCCAAGACGGACGTGCGGAAGTGCTGCATCCTTCAGCCACGCATTACTTTCTCGAGCCTGATGAAATCGTTGTCGCGCGAACCGGCGCAAGCACTGGCAAGTCACACCAGTATACCGGCCCGAAAGAACGAACGGTTTACGCCGGCTTCCTTATCAAATTAGCCCCTGCGATAACCGAAGTCGTCCCCAGCTATCTGTTTCAGTTTCTGCAAACAGACGCCTATTGGTCATGGATCGGCGAAAACTCTGTGCGCAGTGGACAACCGGGCATCAACGGCCAGCAATTGTCAGGGATGACTTTGCTCGTCCCACAAGACCTTAAAGAACAAAAGGCTATTGCCGAAGTTCTCGGGGATATGGACGCTGAAATACAAGCCCTCGACACCCGCCTCGAAAAAGCGCGGCAGGTGAAGGAGGGTATGATGCAAAACCTTTTGACCGGACGGATCAGGCTGGTCTGACGACATTTTCCCACAAGTGACTTTTTCGAGACACGGAGTGCCCCATGAGCAAGATCGGCGAGGCGGAACGCAAGGCCCAGAACCGGGTCATCGACCTGCTGTGTGGGGGCACATCCGGCACACCGGGCGGCCTCGGCTGGCGCTACCTTGGTGACTGGCAAAAGCGCGAGGGCAACGCCAATATCGAGCCCTCCCTGCTGCGCCCGTGGCTTGAGGCACGCGGCTATTCGCCCGAGGTCATCACCCAAGCCATCACCCGCCTTGAACGCGACGCGCGGATGGAAGGCACCAAGCTCTACGAGGCCAACCAGAGCTTCTACGACATGCTCCGCTACGGCGTGGCCATCGCCCCCGGCCCGGGCGAGGCCCCCGTTACCGTCCGCTTTGTCGACTGGGGCGATGCGGGGGCCAATGACCTCGGCGTGGCCGAAGAGGTCTCGATCAAGGGCCGCGACGCCAAGGCCTGGAACAAGCGGCCCGACCTGGTACTCTATGTCAACGGAATCGCGCTTGGCGTCGTGGAGCTGAAGAAATCCACCGTGGGCGTGGGGACCGGCATCCGTCAGACGCTCGACAACCAGCGGCCCGAGTTCATCCGGCATTTCTTCACCACGGTGCAGATCACCTTTGCTGGCAATGACAGCGAGGGTCTGCGTTATGCCCCGATCAAGACGCCGCAGCCCTATTGGCTGGCCTGGAAGGAAGACAGCGAGATCTCGGCCCGGCTCGACCGCGATGTGACCCAGATGATGGCGCCGGCGCGGTTCCTCGAACTGATCCACGACTTCACCCTGTTCGACGCCGGCATCAAGAAGATCGCCCGCCCGAACCAATACTTCGCCGTGAAAGCGGCGCAGGAACGCGTCGGCTCGCGCGAGGGCGGTATCATCTGGCAGACCCAGGGCTCGGGAAAGAGCCTGATCATGGTGATGCTGGCCCGCTGGATCCGGGAAGCGTTCCCCGACGGCCGCATCCTGGTGGTCACCGACCGCAAGGAGCTGGATAGCCAGATCGAGGACGTTTTCGGCAATACCGGCGACAAGGTGCGGCGCGCGCGATCTGGCAACGACCTGATGGCCGCACTCGCCGATCCGACGGATCGCATCATCTGCTCCCTCGTCCACAAGTTCGGCAAGAAGGAAGAGGGAGAACTGGAAAGCCTGATCTCCGACATCCAGAACGCGAACATCGGGGCGCCCAAGGGCGAGTTCTTCGTCTTCATCGACGAGGCACACCGCACCCAGTCCGGCAAGCTGGCCAAGGCGATGCGCAAGGTGCTGCCCAAGGCCATGTTCATCGGCTTTACCGGCACGCCCCTGCTGCGGTCGGACAAGGGGACTTCGCTCGAAACCTTCGGCCCCTACATCGGCAAGCCCTACCGTTTTGATGAGGCGGTCGAGGACGGTGTGGTGCTGGACCTGCGCTATGAAGCCCGCGACATCGACCAGAGGATCAGTGCGCCGGACAAGATCGACGCCTGGTTCGAGGCCAAGACGAAGGGGCTGACCCCGATCGCAAAGGCGACGCTCAAGCAACGATGGGGAACGCTTCAACGTGTGCTGTCGAGCCGTGACCGGCTGGAGCAGATCGCCAACGACATCATCTTGGATATGGAGATGAAGCCACGCCTGAATGCGGGCATGGGGAACGCCATGCTCGTGGCGGGCTCCATCCCCGAGGCGTGCGAGCTCTTCGAGATTTTCCGGAAGTCCGGGTCAATCCTGGCCGACAAGTGCGCGATCGTGACGTCCTACAAACGCGCCGCCCCGGAAATTACCGGTGAAGAAACCGGCATGGGCGAGACCGAGAAGCAGCGCGTCCACCGGGTCTATACCGATCTCTTGGGTGATACGTCTGAGGAAGAATACGAAGAAGGGGCCCTGCGGCTGTTCAAGAAAGAGCCGGGGCGGATGAAGCTGCTGATCGTCGTGAGCCGGCTCTTGACCGGCTTCGATGCGCCGACGGCCACTTACATCTACATCGACAAGCAGATGCGGGATCATGGGCTGTTCCAAGCGATCTGCCGGGTGAACCGCCTGGACGGTGACGATAAGGACTTCGGCTACATCGTAGACTATAAGGATCTGTTCCGAAACATCGAGAGCGCGGTGGATGACTATACGTCCGAGGCGTTCGATGCCTTCGACAAGGAGGATGTCGAGGGCCTGATCACGGACCGTGCCGAGCAGGCCGACACGGATCTGCGGACAGCGCGCGATGCCTGGCTCGGGCTTCTGGATGCCGTTGAACAGCCCAAGGGGGACGATGAGCTCTTCGCCTATTTCTCGAGCCCCGGGGGGATTGAAAGCGATCCGGACGCGGAAGAGAAGGCTCGCCGCCGCCAAGCGCTTTACAAGTTGGCTGGGCGGTATGCGCGCGCCTACACGAACGTCGCCGCCGAGCCGGACGGATCAGACTTCAACGAGCTGGAACTGGGGGAAATGCGCAAGGAGGTCGAACATGCCATCGGCGTCCGCGATGCCGTGCGGCTCCACAGCGGCGATGCCGTTGACATGAAGCTCTACGAGCCGGCCATGCGCCACCTGATCGACAATTACATCCGGGCCGACGACTCTCAGGTCATCTCTCACCTGGATGACATCAGCCTTATTGACCTGGTCGAGAGCAAGGGCGCCCAAGCCGAGGATGATCTTCCGGCGCTATCCAAGCGGAAGCGTGAGAATGTCGCCGAGGCGATCGAGAACAACGTCAGGAAGCTGATCATCGACGAAACCCCCGTGAACCCCAAGTTCTACGAGAAGATGTCGGAGCTGCTGACTGACCTGGTGGCGCAGCGCCGGAGCGGCGCGATCGAGTATGCCGAGTATTTGGAGAAGATCGCGGAACTGGTAAGGGCCGCGAAATCCGGGCATGGCAATACCTATCCTGAGAGCATGAAATCGCCCGGGCAAAAGGCGTTGTTCGACAACCTCGGACAAGATGAGGCCCTCGCGCGCCGGGTCGACGAGGCTGTACGAGCGACTGCCCCCCACGGGTGGCGCGGTCATACGATGAAAGAAAAGAAAGTCAAACGCTGCCTGGAAGCTGAGATTTCGGATCCCGACACTGTCGAAACGCTGCTGCAGATACTGAAGAACCATGGTGAATACTGAACACCACATCATCGGAGGGACGCCGGTCGAGGTCCGCTGGAAGGCGATCAAGAACCTCCATGTCGGTGTCTATCCGCCTGATGGCCAGGTCAGAGTCGCCGCCCCGCTGAGCGTCAGTCTCGATGCCGTCAAGCTGGCTGTACTCACGAGAATGGATTGGGTTCGCCGCAAACAGGCCCGTTTCCTCGCTCAGGAGCGCCAGACTCGCCGGCAGTACGTCTCCGGCGAGACGCACTTCGTTTTCGGCCGGCCTCTTCGACTGGATGTGATCCACTGGGACAAGAAGGTCCACCGGATCGAACTCATCGGCAGTGACCGGCTCCGCTATTCGGTGCCGGCAGACACAACGCCTGCAGTACGCAGGCGTTGTGTGGAGAATTGGTACAAGGCTCGCCTAAGGGAGCACGTGGCTCCACGGCTCGAGCATTGGTCATCGCACTTAGGCGTTGCCACCGAAGCTTGGGGCATCCGGCCAATGAAAACGAAATGGGGGAGCTGCAATCCGGACAAGAAGATCGTCTGGCTCAACCTCGAGCTCGCGAAGAAACCCGTTCGGGCGATTGAGTACGTACTGCTGCATGAGCTCGCCCACCTGATATCGCCGCGCCATGATGAGCGTTTCATCAAGGTCCTTGACGACAATATGCCGAAGTGGCGCAGCATACGCGACGAGCTAAATCAGTATCCGCTTGCCGCGTGGGAAGATCTGCAGACTTTGGCTCGGTGACGTCGTCGCTCGACCTGTCGGTTGCGCGCGATTTTTCCAGGGCCTGCCGCCGCAGCTCCATTCCCCGTTCCACAAATCGCCGAACACGTTCCGGATCTGGTTCGACATCTCGTATCGAAGAGCGGTAGGCGATGGTGACCCGGATGGCGCCAACGATGCATGCGCCGATACCAAACACGTCGAAGATGATCTCTGACCTGCCCCCCGCGAGATCCCTCAGTCTGATGTAGAGTCTGCTCAACCGCGAAGGAGCAGACGAATGAGGAAGAGCCGTTTCACCGAGGCGCAGATAATCGGGATGATCAAGGAGCAGGAGGCCGGGATGCCGACGGCGGAGGTGTGCCGCAGGCATGGTCTCAGCCCAGCGACGTTCTACAAGCTGAAGTCCAAGTATGGTGGCATGGAGGTTTCCGAGGCCGCCAGGTTGAAGGCGCTGGAAGACGAGAACGCCAAGCTCAAGCGCCTGCTGGCCGACACCATGCTCGACAATGTCGTTCTGAAGGATCTGCTGGGAAAGAACTGACGACATTGACCAGGCGGCGAGAGGCGGCGCTCAGGGCAATGCGGGATCATGATATCTCGCAGCGCCGGGCCTGCCAGCTTGTCGGTGTCGATCCCAAGACGGTCCGGCGCACACGCCCGCCGGACTGCCCCGAGCTCCGTGAGGAAATGAAGGAGATCGCCGGGAAGCGGCGCCGGTTCGGTTATCGCCGGATCGGTATCCTTCTCGAGCGCAAGGGCATGCTCATGAACCACAAGAAGCTTTATCGGCTCTACCGGGAGGAAGGGCTGTCGGTGAAGCGACGACGCGGGCGCAAGCGGGCCCGTGGGTCACGCACGCCGATGCCGGGAGCGGCACATCCCAATGCCCGTTGGTCGCTCGACGTCCTGGCGGACAGCTTCGGTGCCTCGCGCAAGTTCCGCATTCTGGCGGTGATCGACGATTGCTGCCGGGAGAACCTCTGCCTGACCGCCGACACCAGCATCTCGGGCGCTCGTGTGGCCCGCGAGTTGGATGCGCTGGTGCGGATGTACGGAAAGCCCGCTTGCATTGTCAGTGACAACGGCACCGAGTTCACCAGCCGCGCCATCCTGAAGTGGGCCGACACGAACGGAGTGCCCTGGCATTACATCGACCCGGGCAAGCCGCAGCAGAACGCCTTCATCGAGTCGTTCAATGGCAGCTTGCGCGACGAGCTCCTGAATGAGGAGATCTTCGACACCCTCGACGACGCCCGGCGCAAGCTGGCGCTCTGGCGCTACGATTACAACGCTATCAGGCCGCACTCGTCTCTGGGAACCCAGACGCCGCTCGAAGCGCGCCGGACGCTTGAGCAATTTGAGGGCTCCGCGCCCGGCGCGCTTGCCCAGAAAGACCGCCCAGACTACCAATCTCAAACCCGCAGACTCTCGTTATGAACAAGGGACCCAAGGGGGGCAGGTCATCTCGAATTCAGTCACGAGGCCGCCTCCCTTGTGTGACGAGCTCGTGACATCGGTTTAATGCAGCGTGGGGTGACATTCGAGATCGGCTGCCCTCTGCAGCACCCGTGCCGCAGTTCTCAGACTCGGTTGGCTTGCCTGGCCCGCACGCTTGAAAGCTTCGACCGCGGCGTCCAAGGCCACGTCGCTGGTGCCTTGCCTACGCCCTTCGCGCCAGATGAACATCACCAGTTCGTCAGTCGTCAACGCTCGTAGGGCTATAGGTGGGCATCTGCTCAAGAGCGGCTCGGGCAACGCGTGGTAGTTGTTGGATGTCAGGACCCAGATGACCCAACTCATATCGAACTTAACCTGATAGAATGGGCAACTCCAGCTTCTTGCGGTCATGGGCTCCAGCAGGGGTAGCAGCGCCTCCGACAGTCCGAACGCGCGGCCTGACATGGACTTTGCAGTCCCCGATTTCTCGACCTCATCAACGACCATGACCGGATTGCCGACATGCTCCATAAGCATCGTGGAAATGAGACGCCCTGGGCCCGCGCTTCCCCATCCACGCTGAGACCCGACGACACCGAATGAGGCATTCTCATTGGTTGCCTCGATGACGGTTGTGGGGACGGTCAAGAGCCGACCAAGGCGCCGCGCCCAAAAGCTCTTGCCGATCCCAGGAGGGCCATCGAGTAGGATGGGCGGCAGGCGAAGACCTATGGAGCCTTCTCTCACCGACCTGCGCATGGCCCTCCAGACTTGTTCGGTCGCGGGTCCCATCCAGGGCATTTCATCGTGAAGGGCCGCCGCGATTTCATCCGCTTGGTGTTCGGCCTTCACCGTCGCAAGCCGAACGCCGCCCGCCAAGGCAGTCAATCGCTCGCGTTCGTCCCTCTGCAAATGGCCCATCCCTGACGCTTCTTGGCGGCGTATAATAAGCTTCTTGACGCGCTTCTGAATCCTGCTCCTGTCGAGATGGGTTATCCTCACCTCATGCAATTCTTGATTGTCGACTCCAAGCAGCTCGACTTCATGCGCCGGCTGGCCGACCAGGCCACTTCGCAATAGCCGTAGGTGCTTGGTGAAGCGCTTTTCAAGGTAATCGGCCGTCTGCTCGGCGGGGAAGAACTTGGCTTGAATGAACGGGATCGTCGCCATCTCACTCGACCTCCACACTTGATTTGTTGAAAATGGAGGGGTGGTGATAGGCGGCCGAAACGACGCGGCGCCAATCGATCCCTTCAAAGAGAGCTTCAAACTGCGCCTTGGTCAGGGTCATCGTTCCGTCAGAAAGTTTGGGCCATACAAAGCCTGCGCCTTCGATACGCTTGTAGATCAGCACGAGGCCGGTGCCGTCCCACATCAGGACCTTGATCTTGTCACGACCCTTCGAGCGGAAGACGAAGAATGCACCGGAGAAGGGATCGAGTTCGAAATTGGTCATGACGTAATTGACCAAGCCATCCATCCCCTTCCGGAAGTCGACAGGTTGAGTGGCCAGATAGATACGATAGCTGCTGGACGGCGCGATCACTGACACTGCCCCGCAACACGGATCAGCTTTTGAAGGTCTGCTTCGTCGATGGACAAAGGAAACTGGAGGCAGATCCCGCCCACATACAGATGAGCGGAGCCGGCTGAGCCATTACCTGCAGCGGTCGTTTGGGGCGCCGCCGGCGCGAAAGCCGGTTCGACTGATATCTGCGCGAAGGCTGGCCCATCGATGGAGATCTTTTCGCCTCGCTCCCGCCGATCAGCGACCCACCACTTTCTCACCAGGCATTCGTGGGCATCCAGCTCGGCGGCAACATCTCCAGGTGACATGCCATCTTCCCGAAGGCGCCTGGTCGCCTCGAGTTTGAGCTCGCTCGGCCAAATCCTTTTGCCCGACGGGGAGGTCCGGATCTTGAACCCCCAGACTTCACGTTCCGCCATAGTCGCCTCCGATCGTAGTTCGGATGCAGACTAGCGGACGAGAGGTGGTCAGGTTTAGAGGGCAATCAGGGGGTCAGATGCAACGCTTACATTGGAATCTGGAGCCTCGAGACCTGGTTCAATCTTTACTACGAACTTGGGGCAACGGCTCAGCTTCGCTGCCGCAATACGGGGCAGTCACCTTCCTATGACCAGCCCTACAGGGTCATCCCGAGCCTTGATCCCTATCTTGCAGCCCTTCCACCGGCCGGATGCACATTCGCGGAAACCGGCTTCGACCCGACGAGACTATTGCCATGACACAACCGCGCCCTTCACTGGCTAATGCCATTCTCAGCGAAGGCGGGCAAAGCCTACCGGACTTGTGGCGCATCCTGCATTCGAACACGGATCTGTGGGTTCGGTTCTCGTGAATGCAGGTGTGATCGGCATTGGTGCGACCCTGGTGATGGACATGGTGGCACTGACCCTGAAACGCGATTTCGGCATCCGCCCGCTCGACTATGCGCTGGTCGGAAGGTGGGCGATCCACGCTTGCCGAGGACAAGCGGTGCATCGACCGATCACGGCAACTCCGCCCGTCGCGTATGAGGCGATGGTCGGATGGGGGCTGCACTACCTGATCGGCGTCATGTTCGCGGTCGTCTTCGGTCAAGAACTGGCTCGCCAGCTTGTGCGACGACCGCGGCAACCCGGTCTCTCCCTCGATCAATGCCAGCGGCACGCTCAAGGGCTATCTTTCAATGCTTCTCTGAACCAGTGCGCGTCATACCCCCTATCCGCAAGCATCCAATCAGCTTTCGGGAGATGTGCCAGAAGAGCCGCCGCGCCCTTGCAATCGCTAACCTGTCCCGCCGACATGGAGAACTGGATCGGGCGCCCCTTCGCATCGGTGCCGGCGTGCAGCTTGGTGGTCATACCACCTTTGGTTCACCCGATCTGGCGCCCGCGCCCCCTTTTCCACCCCAAGGTTCGATGCCGTGCGGTGCGCCTTCAAATACGTCGCGTCGATCATGATCGTCTTTTGCTCGGCGCTCCCGACGGCTTTAGCGCCCAGTCCGGGGGCGGGGGCAAGGTCAATCGAGCAGGACGCCGTTTTGCAGATGGGCCATCCGGTCGGCGATCCTCTGGCACAGGGCATGGTCGTGCGAGATGAAGAGCATCGCCAACCCCCGCCGTTCCTGCAGGTTCAGCAGCAGCCGCACGATCTTGGCCTGCACGCTGAGATCGAGCGCCGAGGTCGCCTCGTCCGCGATCAACACCGCCGGGTCCCGGATCAGAGCGCGGGCGATGGCGAGGCGCTGCAATTCGCCCCCCGAAAGCTCGGCGCAGGGGCGCAGGGTAAAAGGCGGGGCCGCGGGCAACTGGACCTCGGAAAGACCCGCCTCGACCCGGGTCCGGATATCCTCGCGGTTGAGCCCTGGACGAAAGCGCAAGGGCTCCGCCAGGGCCTCGGCCACCGTGAAATGCAGCGGCAGAGACTGGCGCGGGTGCTGGGGCACCAGCGATATCGCGCTGGCCTGATCGGGGCGCGTGCGGTCATGGGCGACCTCGCCCGCATCGGCCCGGTCGAGCCCCGCGAGGATGCGCGCCAGCGTGGACTTTCCGCTGCCGCTTGCCCCGTGCAGCGCGAGCGTTTCGCCCGAATAAAGCGTCAGATCCACGCCCTTCAGCACCGGCCGCGCGCCGTGGGACCGCGACAGGCCCCGCACCCTCAGCACCGGCACGATGCCACAGCGCAGGCAGGCCACCCGATGCTTCCCCTCTTCCTCCAGTTCGGGATGGGCGCCGTCATGGCAGAAGGGCAGCGCCTGCACGCAGCGATTGGCAAAGACGCAGCCCCTCTCGCAGGGCCGGTACTGGCCGGGAATGCCCTGCAGGTCCTTGCCCCGGTGCGCCGCGACCCGGCCCCGGATTAGCCCGCGCGTATAGGGGTGGCGGGGACGGCGGAGGACGGCCGGGGTGGGGCCGTGCTCTATAAGCCGCCCGCCATAAAGGACGGCGGTATCGGCGCCGATCTCCTCGGCCGCGTCCAGATCGTGGGTGACAAGCAGGACCATGCGGTCAGGCGCCTCGCGGGCGATGGCCGACAGGACATGGGTCCGGGTCGCGGGGTCGAGCGCTGCGGTCGGCTCGTCGAAGACAAGCAGGCGCGGGCCGTTGGCCAGCGCCATGGCGATCAGCACGCGCTGGATCTCGCCCCCCGAAAGGCCCGCAGGCCAGCGGTCCGCCAGATGTCCGACGCCCTGGCCGTCCAGCAGCCGAAGCGCCCGCTCCCGGGCGGTGCCGGGGGCCGTGCCCTGGGCCTCCATCGCGTCGGCGACCTGGGCCGCCACGCGCATCTGCGGGTTCAGCGCATCGCCAAGCGACTGGCGGACCAGTGCCGCCTCGCCGCCCCGGTAGCGGCCGAGCCGCGCCCGGTCGAAGCCCATCACGTCTTCGCCCTCAAAGAGGATGCGTCCCTCGGCGCGACCGCCGAACAACCGCATGAGTGCCAGTGCGAGGCTCGACTTGCCCGCGCCCGATTCCCCGATCAACGCCAGCGGGCGGCCGGGCCGCAGGCTCAGCCGCACATTCGCCAGAACCCGGTGGGGCCCTTGATAAAGGGAAAGATTCTCGATCGTCAGCATGGGGCGGTTTCCGTGGTTTCGGGAGCGCTGCGGTCCCGCTCGGCCGCGAGGCCGATCCGGCCGAGCACCAGAACGAAGCCGGTCAGGAACAGCGCGGGTGGCGCCACCAGCCACAGGATGCCGGGATGTTGCAGCTGGGTCAGCGCCTCGGCCAGCATGCTGCCCCAGCTCGGGATCGCAGGATTGGCAAGCCCCAGGAAGGCGAGCCCCGCCGCGTGCATCACCGCCCGGCGGCTGTTCATCACCGCCATTGCGGCCAGCACCGGCAGCATCGGCGGCAGGGCGTGGCGGCGCAGGAGGTAACCTGCCCCCGCGCCGAAGCTTTGCGCAAGATAGAAGCTGTCGCGCGCGCGTTCGCGGCGCACCATGGCGGCCACGGGCCGGATATCCGAGGGCCAGGAAAAGGCGATCAGGATCAGAGCAAGGCCCGCCGGGCCGGGGCGTGCATAGCTCGCGATCAGCATCATCAGCACCATGTCGGGCAGCGCCAGCATCAGGTCGCTGATCCGCAGCATCACCCGGCCCGCCCAGCCGGGTGCGCTCGCCACCGCATAGCCGTAGACCAGCGCCACCAGAACCGTGCCGCCGCCCGCGACGAGCCCGATTCCGATGCTGGCCGGCGCCGCGCGGAGCGCGCGGATCAGGTTGTCCTGGCCCAGGGGGCTCGTGCCCAGAAGATGCGGCCAGCCCGGGGGCACCAGCGGCGCGCCGGTCATCGCGGCATCGGTCAGTGGGAACAGCACCCCGCAAAGGGCGGCCAGGAACGCGAAGGCGATCAGGGGAAGAAAACGTCCCGCTCCCATCGCTCAGCCCCGCCGCAGCATTGCCAGAATCGCCAGATCGGCCAGAAGGTTGATGGTCAGGACCAGCGCTCCCACGGGCAGCAGGATCGCCTGGGCCAGCGCCTGGTCGCGGGTATAGACGGCCTCGAACAACAGACTGCCGAGCCCCGGATAGGCGAAGACCGTCTCGACAAAGACCGTGCCGATCAACAGGCCGTTCAGCATCATCGCGGTGCGGGCGATCAACTCGGGCGTGGCATTGGCGAGGATGTAGCGCAGGCGCAGGGGCGCGCCACGAATGCTCTTGCCCTGTGCCACGGCCATCATCGGGCGCCGGATCACCCGCAGGCCCGCCGCCCGGCCGAAATAGACGAAGCGCGCCAGGTCGCTCGCGACCAGCGTCAGGATCGGCGCAGCGGCGTGATGGGCGATATCGAGCGCCCGGGCGGGGGCCGTCCCGGCCGGGATCAGCGATTCCGCCCCCGAGACCGGAAGCCAGCCCAGCCAGACAGAAAAGACCAGCAATATCGCGATGGCCTTGACGAAGCCGGGGATGCCGTCGAGCACCGCAAGCCCCGCCAGAACCGGCTTTGACGCCCGGTGGCGGTCGCGCAGCGCCAGCTCGATCCCCAGCAGCGGCCCCAGCGCCAGCGACAGGATCGCGGTGCTGACGACCAGCAGCGCGGTCCAGGGCAGAACCGGCAGGATGACTTCGGCCACGGGGCGGGCGTGAAAGATCGAATGGCCCAGATCGCCCTGCGCCAGCCGCCCGGCATAGCGGATCAGCCCCTCGAGATAGCCGTGTCCGAGCCCGTGCATCTCGCGCAAGCGGTCCTGTGTGGCGGCATCGTTCAGCCCGGTGGCCAGATCGTCGTACAGCACCATCAGGGGATCGCCCGGCAGCGCCCAGAGCGCGGTGTAGTTCAGCAGGATCAACAGCCCCAACGTAAGCGCATATTCCGCAAGGCGCCCCAGCACCTGCGCGGCCGCCGGAATCGGGGCGGCCGTGACCGGTGCGGGCGTCATTCGGTGAAGGCCTGCTTGTTCAAGATCGAGGGGATACCGGGCGCCACGCCGCCCGGAGTATAGACGGGCGGACGGCCGGGCCGGCCCGCGGCCAGCGTGCGCGCGGCCACCAGCGGATAGGATGGCAGGGCGTCGGCATAAAGCCCAGCGGCTTCGGCCAGAAGTTCGGCGCGGCGCGCGGGGTTGGCTTCGCGCGACTGGGCCATCAGGGCGGCGGTCAGCGCGGGATCGGCATCGTATCCGTCCTGGTTCGACCTTGTGCCCATCACCGTCAGCCGCATCCGGTCGGGATCGCCCAGCATGCTGGAGGTCGCCATGGCCAGATCGAAATCGCCCGCGGCGATCCGGCCCTCGAAACTGGCCTGATCCAGCAGCACGATCCGCGTCTCGATCCCGATCTCGGCCAGCTGCGCCGCCACCAGCCGGGTGATCGGATCGAGGCTCTGGGGCGCCAGAAGCCGCAGGGGCGCCACGGGCGGCTGCCAGCCCGCACCGGCCAGCAGCGCACGGGCGCGGACGGGGTCGTAGGGGTAACGCTCGGTCCCGCCCTCGGTCAGCGAGGCCAGCAGGCCCGCGCTCCAGATCTCGGCCTCGCCCAGATAGGCGGTCTCGGCCATGCGCCGGCGGTCGAGACCATGGGCGATGGCCTGGCGCACGGCCCTGCCAGCGAAACGCGGCGTCCGGTGGTTGAAGCGCAGGCGCACGGGATGGCCACTGGAGTGACGCGCCAGGGCGAGCCCCGCCTGCCGCAGGTCTTCGGCCGCCGTCACTGGGACCGAGGTTGCCAGATCGACCTCCCCCGATTTTAGCCCAGCGATGGCGGCGATGGGCGACATGCGCACCAGGGCGATGCGGTCGATGGCGGGCGGCCCGCCGTAATAACCGGGATTGGAGCGGAAGATGTAGCGCCCCTTGGCCGGGTCGTAGCGGTCCAGCAGATAGGGGCCGGAGCCCGTCAGCGCCGCGGGGCCGGTGAACTCGAAGGGGGTCTCGATCCCCTCGAAGACATGGCGCGGCAGGATCGGCATCGCCCCCGCGACCATCGGCAGAAAGCTCGGCATCGGATGACGCAGGCGCACCAGAACCCGGTCCGCGCCCTCGGGCTCGGCTCCGGCGATGGCGTCGAGGGCGCCGAACATCAGCGGAAAACGCTCCACGTAGCCGAAGGTGAAGGCCACATCCTCGGCGGTGACGGGCCGCCCGTCATGCCATGCCGCGCCCTCTGCCAAGGTGATGCGGTAGGTCAGACCGCCGTCGAGCGGCTCGATCCGCCGGGCAAGGGCGGGTTGCAGTTCCCCGTTCGTGTCCTTCCACATCAGCGTGTCGAAGAGGAACGAGGTCAGCAAATAGCCCGGGCCGCGCCGCATGTGCAGATAGGGCGAGGGCTGGCCCCAGTTGCCTGTCGCGTCGGCGATGATGAAGGGACGGTCCCCGGGCTCGGCCGAACCGGGCACGGAAGCGAAAAGCCCCGGCAGCAGCCCCGCCAAAAGCGCCAGAGCGGTACGCAATCCTGTCACGATGATCTCTCCATCCGGGTTTCGGGTTACTTCGCCGCAGCTTCCGGGCTTGCCACGGCATCATTCTTGACAAAAAAACTAGGACACCCCCGCCAGCATACACATTCCCGGTTCCGAGGTATCCCGAGATCATGCCAAGACCTGTCGCGAAACGGACAGCTTCACTCCTGCCCAACCCGTCCCGCCTGCGCGAGATCGACGGCTCCGCCGATCTGGTCCTGATGAAGCCGTCCTATCTGGGCGGCGGCGACTGCCCAGGTGCCCACCGTCACGCGCGCGGGCAGTTCCTGTTTCCGCGGCATGGCCGGTTCCGGGTCTGCATCGAGGGACAGTCCTGGCTGGCGTCGTCCTCGCAGGCGGTGTGGATTCCGGCAGGCGCGCTCCATTGCGTGCGGCCGCTGGAAGATACCGAGATCCACAATGCCTATCTCTGCCCCGACATCTGCCGCACCCTGCCCGGCGAGCCCACGGCGATGGGGGTCTCGCCCCTGCTGGCGGAGTTGATCGCCTTCGGCCTGACGCCCGCCGCCTGTAGCAGAGGCCCGGACTGCGGCAGGGTTGCCAACGACCAGGGCGCGGCCGAGGCGCGGCGGCTGCAACAGGTAGTGGCCGACCAGATCCGGCGGGCGGGGGACAGGCCGGGCCTGCATGTGCCGACCAGCGAGGATGCAAGGCTGGCCCCGGTCCTGCGCCGGGTCATGGACAACCCGGCCGACAACCGCCCGCTGGAGGACTGGGCCGAGACAGCCCATCTTAGCTCGCGCACGCTCAGCCGGCTTTTCCTGCGCGAAACCGGCATGACCTTCGGCCAGTGGCGTCAGCGGGTCCGGATCATCGAGGCGATCTCGCGTCTGGGCGAGGGCCAGCCGGTGCTGACCGTGGCGCTGGATCTGGGCTATGCGAGTCAAAGCGCCTTTACCGCGATGTTCCGCAAGATGACGGGCCGCACCCCGTCCGAGATCCGCGCCCGGCGCCGCGGCGCCTGATCCGCAGCTGTCCATCTCGCGACGCAGTTTGGCCGGTGCGAGACAGACGACCGGCCCCGGCCCTGCTAAGGCTCCAATCCCGACAAGAACGCTCAGCCAAATCGCGGAAGCATTGGTGACGGACGGAGACCAAGACATGACAGAACGGGTTCACTTCTTTTGTCCAGCGGCACGGATTGCCCTGGGCTTGACCTTCGGCGCAACCACCTTGGTTCCCGAAGCCCGCGCCGATGCCGACAACTATGCGCTGGGCCATATCCTGCTGGGGATCGAGGACGCGGACCCCGACAAAGAGGTGATCGAAGCCGACGAGGTCGAGGCCCGCCAGCCCGCCACCCTGAACGAGCTGTTCGCCACCACACCCGAGATCAGCGTCAGCGGCGGCAACCGCACGGCGGCGCAGAAAGTCTATGTGCGCGGCCTTGAAGAGACCAACCTGAACGTCACCGTGGACGGGGCGGTCCAGACCGGCGGCCAGTACCGGCACAGCGGCAACATGGGCATAGACCCGTTCCTGCTGAAACGGGTCGAGGTCGAGGGCGGCACGGCTTCGGCCCTGTCGGGACCCGGCGCCTTGGGCGGCGCGATCCGCTACGAGACCAAAGATGCCGCGGACTTGCTGTTGCCCGGCCAGACCCAGGGGGTGATGTTGCGGTTCGGCGGGCAGTCGAACGGCAACCGGTTGAGCACCGGGCTTGCGGTCTACGGCGCACCGGACGAGCGGTTCAGTTACCTCTTCTACGGCAGCAAACAATGGGCCGACAATTACACCGACGGGCGCGGCGAGAAGGTCAGCTATTCCGGCAACGACCCCCTCGACGGCCTGGTAAAGCTCCGCTTCGCGCCCGCCGAAGGACACCGGATCGAGTTCGTGAACAGCTATCGCGAAGACAATGGCTGGCGCGACCGGCGCATGAATTTCGGTCTGGCCGATGACAGCGAAACCCCCGAGGATCAGGAAGCCACCCGCCGATCGACCACCCTGCGCTACAACTATGATCCGTCCGACAACGCGCTGATCGACCTGACGGCCACCATCTACGACACCGAAAACCGTATCCTGCGCAAACCCGAGGCCGGACGCCGGAGGGGCGAGGGCGAGACCCGCGGCGCGGACATCCGCAACCGTTCCGCACTGGGCGACCTGACCCTGACCTACGGCGCCGACTACCTGCGCATCCACACCCGCGGCAAAGCCGAAGGCGATGGGTGGTATTCGGAAACCGGCTATAATCAAGGACTTTACCTTCAGGGCGATTACGAGATCGACCCCCACTGGCACGCGACCGCCGGACTGCGCTACGACAAGTCCTGGCTGACAGATCTGGCGGGCAACGACTATCGCGGCGACCGGCTCAGCCCCAATGCCGGGCTGCGCTACATGCCTGTCGAGGGCCTGACCATCTTTGCCAGCTGGGCCGAGGCCTATCGCGGCATTCGCCCGATTCCGGGGATGAAGCTGAACCTGGGCGCAATCGACCCCGATACCGACACCGGCCTTGACGGCGAAGTGGCGCGGACCACGGAAATCGGGGTATCCTACGCGGGCGGCGTCTGGCGGAGCGGGCTGTCGGCCTACAGCACTAGGATTTCCGATTACGTCCTTTATGGCGGCCAGCGGGGTACCCCCTACAAGCGCAGCAATGGCGGCGATATCGAGCTCACGGGCTTTACCGTGCGGCTGGGCCGCGACTGGGGCAACCTTTCGGGGGATATCAGCTACAACCACAGCGACACCGATTTCGCGGGAGACCCGGCCAGCCCGTCGAGCTGGGGCAACGGCGTCGCCCCCCAAGGCGACAAAATCGTTCTTTCCTTGGGCTACCGGATGCCGCGCCACGACCTGCGAATCGGCTGGACCAGCACCGTCGTGCTGGCCGAGGACGACCTGCCCGAGAGCTACACCCTGAGCGACAAGCTGCCCGCCTATGACGTCCACGACCTGTCCGTCGTCTGGCGTCCGCGCCCCAATGCCGAATACAGCCTGGCCCTGACGAACATCTTCGACGAGGCCTATATCGATCATGCCACCCCCCCGGCGGGTAACGCGGAGACGCTCCTTTACGAAGAGGGCCGCTCGATCCGCCTGGCCGCTACCTTGCGGTTCTGACGCCGTCTGAACCGGACCCGAAACTGAAAGGGACGCTATGCCTTCGAATGACACGACACCGGCCGCCTCCGCCTGCGGCGCCGGGAGGACGCGGGAAGACTGGAACCGGCGCTATTCCGAGACCGAGCAGCTTTTCGGCATCGAGCCCAATATCCACCTGGCGCGAGAGCTATCCGATCTGCCCCCGGGCCGCGCGCTGGATCTGGCCTGCGGCGAAGGGCGCAACAGCTTCTGGCTCGCGGAACGCGGTTGGCAGGTCGACGGGATCGATCTGTCGGACGTGGCTGTCGAGCGGGCGCGCGCGCTGGCGGAACTCCGGGGACTCGGCGGCCGCATGACCTTTCATGCCGCCGATCTGAGCGAATTCGCCCCCGAACCCGGGCGCTGGGATCTGGTCATCATGATGTATCTGCACCTGCCCTGGGACCGGCTGCGCCCGATCCTGTACCGCGCGGCTGAAGCGCTCGCCCCGGGCGGCACCTTCTTCCTGGCCGGGCACGATCTCGCGAATTTCGAGAAAGGCCATGGCGGCCCGAAATCGCCTGCGGTGCTTTACACGGCAGAGGACGTCGCGGCGGCTCTGGACGACCAGATCGAGATCGGCCTCGCCCGACAAGTCGAACGGGTGGTGCGCCTTCCGGACGGCGAAAGGACAGCGCTCGATTGCATCCTGCGCGGCCGGCGTCGGCCACCAGCGCCGGTCGAGAGCCTCGGCGGGGGGCTGCCACGCGATCCTGCCGGTCTGTGAGCAGATCCTGGACGGGCTCGCGGCCGCGGGCGCCAAATGGGTGCAGATCGACGGGCCGGTACTGGTGAAGGATCTGACCGCGCGCCAGCAGGTGGCCCTCGCCACGGCCTATGACGTGCTCGCCAAGGCCGGGCCGAAGATCATGCGGGCCAACTATTTCGGCGCGCTCAGAGGCGCTGCGGCTGTCGACCCTCTCCTCCTGAGCCTCGCGCTCCTCTCCTGCACCCCGGCCATCCGGGCGCCGGAGAGCCCGCCATCCCGGCCGCGTCCTATACGCGCGCCGCCTTTGGATCGGGATGGACCGATACGGACGCGACTGCCTCGATACCCGGGCGGAGCTGCTGGCCGATCTCTCAACCGTGTCGGTCACGCTGGGGGCCTCCCCGCTTGCGCAGCGACGCGTTGTAGCTGAACCAGTTCGTCGTGCGATAGTTGGCGGGAGATGGTTTGCTCATGCGATCCGTGTAACCACTTGGATTCGCGCAGTGAATCCTCAGACGTTAGAACTCTGCAACAACGCCGATCCGCGGCAGCATGTGCAGGCAAGCATCGGAAACACTCCGCGCAAAGGATGTGCAGTCTTCTGTTTTAGATGCGATGATGTCGTCGGTCGCACCATGAACACCTGAATAGATCAACAACGCCATCATGCACGCCAAACCAAATCAATGGGTCCCGACCCGAGTCATGGCGCAGCCGTGGCGTATCTGTCCCATAGGGCTTCCTTACATGCCAGCGAATGGATCGCACCATCAAACCGTGGGATCAAACACCTAGCGCACAAACACGCCGCATGAAAGCACCCTACATTCGGCGCTTACGATTTATTAGGCGGCCTCATTTAAATGAGATCCAGCAACAGCGCGACACCTGTTCATTTGTCTCGCCGCCCCCCCCTATTGTCCCGTTCGGTGTCCCACATTGTTCGGTGCGCCCATGAGGAATGAGGCACGCATTGAAAATAAACGGCGCCTTGCCCTATGTTTCGATCGGATCTGCCTCGCTCTGCATCAACACGCTGGCCCTGGCGGCGCCGCTGTTCATCCTGCAAGTTTACGATCGCATCATCCCGAATCACTCGGAGAACACGGCCGCCCTCATAGGGCTGGGCGTTCTCTGCGCTCTAGCACTTGAAACCGCGTTAAAGATTGCACGCTCCAAAGTTCTGGCGCCTCTTGCGATAGATTATGAAGTTCGGGCCAGCTGTGGCGCCGCACGTCATCTCTTTCACGCTGACCTGGCGGCATTTGAGCGTGTTTCGCCGGGCGCGCACATGGAACGACTCGCCGCCGTCGCCCAGCGACGCTTTAATGGCACCGGGCAAACACTTCTGGCCATTTGCGATTTCCCCTTCCTGTTCGTTTTTATGTGGATGATCTGGATTCTGGGCGGTCCGGTCATCATCGCGCCTGCTCTCGGCGCCATTGCGCTGGCTGTTGCGGCAGCACCGGCAAACCGCTCTGCGCGAGAGGCTCTGGCCCGCGCGCTGTCTCTGGACGACCAGCGATACGATTTCCTGCTCAGCACGCTTTCAAGCCTGCCATCGCTCAAGGTCGCCAATCTGGAACGCCCGGTGTTGCGCCGATACGAAAGCCTTCAAAAGCGGCGCCTTGCTGCACAGGGGGAGGCATTCACGGCTGATCAGCGGCTGACCGATCTATCGCAACTCGTCGTACAGCTCTCGATCATCGGGGTCATCGTGCTGGGCAGTGTGCTGATATTGCAGGGCCGCATGTCGATAGGGGGACTATCTGCCTCGACCTTGCTGGCGGGTCGTTTCCTGGCACTCATCAGAAACCTGATCCTTCTGGCTTCGCGCTTGCAAACATCCAGCATCGGGCGCGAGCAGATGGATGCAATTTTCAAGATTCCTGTCAGATCGGCATCCTCCGGCATCCTGGACGCCAGTCAGGCACCGCCCAGGCTGAGCCTGCGTGGCGTCGTTTTCAACGATAACGATGGCAAGCGGGTGCTCGACGGCGTCGATCTGGACCTTCGGGAAGGACATACCGTCGGTCTTGTCGGGGACAACGGCAGTGGCAAGAGCATCCTGCTGGCGCTCGCCGCAGGCCTTTACTCCCCGACTTCCGGAGAGGTTCTCCTGGGCGGGCATCCCCTATCTGACTATACCGACCAAAGCCTGCGCAGGACCATCTCGTTGGTGTCCCAGCAAGAGACGTTGTTCGCAGGCTCAATCCTCGAGAACATTTCGATGTTCGCCCCTGAACGCGTCGATGCCGCGCTCAGGGCGGCAGAGCGAACCGGTCTCACCGAGCTTATCAAGCCATTACCAAAGGGCTTTACCACGATAGTCGGCGACGCCGCTGCCGACGGGCTGCCACGCGGTGTCGTGCAGCGCATCGCGCTTTGCCGGGCACTGGCCCTGGATCCGCAGGTCCTGCTTTTCGACGACGCCAATTCGGCAATTGACGACCAGGGCGATGAAAGGGTCGCGGAGCTTTTTGCAGATATTCGTGAACGTTGTGCGATCCTTTTCGTCAGTCACAGGCCAAGCGTCCTGGGCCGCGCCGACGCGATTGTGCGGCTGGCAAACGGACGGATCAGCACTGTCGAAGGCACGTTCTGATGGCAGGCACCGGAACCGAAAACCGATCCGGCGGAGCCAATGGTCGGTTGGCCCGCCTTGAGGCGGAGCCTGCCGTGCATGGGCAAGGACAGGTGTGGGACGCCGTCGACGAAACACTTGCCGTCTGCCTGTATGACGCGCTGCGCGATCTCGGCTGGCGGGGCGAGCTTCGGGATCTGCGCCTGTCCTTTGCATTGGATCTTTCGGGTGACAGAGTGCTGGATACGCTCAACGCTGCTGCCCGGCTCGGCTTTGCGGGTCACGTCAGGCGCGGCAGGGCATTTCCCGAGAAGGATCTGGCCCGCACAGCCCTTGGGCCAGGCGGCACGACGCAAGGCCTGCTGTTCTTGCCCCTCCGTGGAGAGCCTCGCTTTCTGCGGA
Organism: Rhodovulum sulfidophilum DSM 1374; assembly: GCF_001633165.1. NCBI lineage: Bacteria > Pseudomonadati > Pseudomonadota > Alphaproteobacteria > Rhodobacterales > Paracoccaceae > Rhodovulum > Rhodovulum sulfidophilum. Next base: position 3,890,857 of record NZ_CP015418.1, read on the forward strand.
TGCGCGCAGCCGATGCCCGGCACGCGGTGCGGTTGGGTGCAGGCTCGCTCATTCGCTTTGAACGCGTCGAAACGCCTGCTTCGGAAATCGGGAAATCCTGGCTCGGCCAAAGACTGCGTGCGCAGCTTCCGCTGGTCCTGCGCGCGCTGTTGCTGACGTTTTTCGCAAATCTGGCGGCGGTGGCCAACCCACTGTTCGTGATGGCGGTCTACGACAAGGTGGTGGTGTCGGAATCGACCGCTTTGCTCGCCTATCTTGCCGCCGGAGTGGTCGCCGCCGCCTGGATGGAAATGCTGATGCGTCGGCTCCGCGGTCGGATCATGAACCGCGCCAGCCTGCGGCTGGGATATATCGTCGGAAATGCAGTCTTCGGCCGCATCCTGGCACTGCCAAGTCGCACAACCGAAAGAGCGGGACTGTCGAGCCAGATTGCCAGAGTGCGCGACGTGGATCGGATCCGGGATCTGTTGCGCGGGCCGCTCGAGCAGGCACTGCTCGACACCCCCTTTACACTGCTTTTCGTTGCCGCTGTCGCAATCGTCGGCGGCTGGCTGGCCCTGATCCCGCTCTGCTTCATGATCCTGTTTGCAGCTCTGGCAGCGATCGGTGAGCGGCATATGCGTGGTCGTGGTGCGGAGGTTGCAAAAGCAAGCGCGCAACGCCAACTCGTGACGCTTGAAATGATGCATCGCATGCGTGCGATCCGCGCCGCGGGCGGCGAAACGGTTTGGCTGGAACGCTATCGCGACAGCGCAGCAAAGGCGGCCCGGGCGAGCGAGCGCAACACCACCTCGGCCCAGATTTTGGCCGCCATCGGCCAGTCGCTTGGCACAGGAGCAGCTCTTGCGACACTCTTCGCGGGCATTTTCCTGGTGCTCGCCGATGCGATGACGACCGGCGGGCTGATCGCCAGCATGATGTTGGTCTGGCGCCTGATCGCGCCGATTCAGAACGCATTCCTGGCGGCGACGCGGATAGGTCAGCTGGTCGCATCCGCCCGCCAGATCGACCGGCTGATGGAAACCGAGGCAGAGATCGCCCCTGGCGAGGGCGACGGCGAGCGGCCGCCAATCCAGGGCGAAATCGCCTTCAACCGCGTGACGTTCCGATATGGGCGCGAAACCGAACCGATTCTCGGCGGCGTGAGCTTCACTGCGCAGCCCGGAGAGATCGTTGCCATTGTTGGTCGCAACGGAAGCGGAAAATCAACTCTGCTAAAGCTGGTCGCCGGGCTATACGAAGCGCAGGCAGGCAATATTCGCCTAGATGGCCGAGATCTCCGTCAATTCGACCCGACCCATCTGCGTCGCGCCATCTCCTACGTCCCGCAATTGCCGAGTTTTCATTACGGCACCCTACGCGACAATCTGTTGATGGCCGAGCCGGAGGCTGACGAGCAGGACATCGCCGAAGCGTTGCAGCTCGCAGACGCGGCGACGGCCATAGCGGCATTGCCCGAAGGCTTGGACACCTTCTATGACGCCCAGCTTGTCACCTTGCCGGTCGGACTGCTGTCGCGTCTGTCACTGGCGCGCATGTACCTGCGAAAAGCGCCTGTCGTCCTGTTGGACGAACCGGCGACGGGCATCGATTTCATGGGAGAATTCGCCTTCATCGGCGGGCTGGAGCTGTTACGAGCCCGCGGCGCGACCGTGCTGATCGTCACCCATAACCGCCAGCATCTCGGCGTCGTGGACAAGATCCTGATGCTCGAGGAAGGCACTGTGCGCTTTTTCGGCTCTGCCGAAAAAGTGCGCGACCGAATTCCCAAGGGATTGATCTGATGTTGGACGAAAAAAGCGCATCCGCCGGGATTAAGGACGGGTTCGCCGTCGAGGATTTCGTCCGCGACACCGGCATCGGCCCTCTGACCCATGCCATGATCTGGATGATCGCCGGAGGTCTGCTCGCATTCCTAGCATGGGCTGCAGTAACGCCGGTCGACGAAATCGCCAAGGGAACAGGAGAATTCGTTCCAGCCGGCGCCGTACGCGCGCTTGACCACCTGGAAGGCGGGATTGTGGAGGAAGTGTTGGTAAAGGAAGGCGAGGTCGTCGCGCAAGGCCAACCCTTGCTAAGTTTAACCAGTACGGCCACCATCTCAAATCGTGACCAGTTGATCGCTCGACGAACGACGCTGGAGCTGCAAGCTGAACGTTTCGCGGCCTTCGCCGAGCGGCGACGTGCTGACTTTCATCGTTTCACGAGTGACGAAAAACTGATCGCGGAACAAGAACGCCTTTTAAATGCCCAGATTGGTGTCCGCGTTAGCCAAGAAAAAATTTTTCAAGAGCAAGTCACAGGATTGGAAGCACAGATCGACGCGGTGTCTCTGCAGAAGGAAACCCTCGCCGAGGCATTGGCCCTGATTGACCGGCAGGCTGCTATTCGCGAAGGCCTGGTCGGCAAGGGGCTGAACCCGCTCCTTCAACTGCTTGAGATACAGCGAGAGCGGACCATGGCCGTGGCGCAACTGCGCGAGCTGGATAGTAGTATTTGGTCTCTTCGAAACGACATCTCCCAGGTCCACACCCGAATCAGCGAGTTTCACGGACGCTTGCTCGAAGAGGCGCTTAACCAACTGGAAACCGCCAATGCAGAGCTGGCCGAGATCCGTGAGCAGCTGACTGCCCAAAATGACAGGATCAAGCGGCTGCTTATCGTGGCGCCGGCGGCAGGCATCGTACAAGAGCTCGCCGTTCGCACGGTGGGTGGTGTGCTGAAGCCCGGTGAGACAGCCGCTCGGCTGGTGCCATTGGATGACGAATTGATCGCAGAGGTTCAGATCTCACCGCGCGACATAGGATTCGTTCAAGTCGGCCAAGCGGTGAAACTGAAGGTCATGGCCTTTGATTTCAGCCGCTACGGACATGTTTATGGCAAGATCTCAAGCATATCACCCAGCACATTCCTGGACGCAAACAAAGTCCCCTACTACCTTTGTCGCATACATTTAGACTCCAGCCAGATTGGCTCAGAGGGCGAAACGCGCCACTTTCTTCCCGGAATGACGATTCACGCCGACATTTTGACCGGAAAAAAGACCATTCTTCAGTATTTCTTAAAGCCACTCTACACAATAGTCGATGGCACGCTGGGGGAAAGGTAACCCAGGGGTCTGGGGAAGCGTTTGATGTCTGAGGGTAAAAAGATTGCGGAACCTCCGCTTGGGACGGAGAATGACGCGTTGAGCGCTCAGCTGACACCGCCTGGCCGCGAGCGCGTCGAGGTAATCGAACGTCCTGTAGACGCAAATGCGGCCATACGCGCCGTCGATGACCGCAGTATGTCTCTGATCCATCGCGGCGAGGTCGACGAGCCCCCCCTTCTCAGCGCGCGCGCCCCTGACTCTGTCGGTGGACCCTCAGCGGAAACCATGGACGTTTGGCGCGCCGAAGAGACGACAACTATGTCGGTCTCAGATTTCGGACCAATGCCATCCCTTTCCTGGAGCGCCCCCGTCAGCGGCGCCTCGCTTGGCACGATTGCACTCCCGAGTGGCGTCTCCAATGTCGTCGGTAGCTTGGAGGTTGGGGATGCCATCCCCTTCGATATGGCCGAACTCGCCGTGCAATCGATCCTGGCTGTTGACACAATCCCCCCGGACACATCGGCCGACGGCGCTGATTTTCCCAACCAGGACGTCTCTGCCGACGCTAGCCCCGCGCCTACCCCGGTGACCGATGCGCCCCGGCTCGACGTCGCGCCCGCGACCGGCGCCGAGGACAGCGCCATCGCCCTCGAGCTCGCCGCAGACCTGATCCGACCCGCCCCGGGCGAGACCCTCACCCTCACCGTCTCGGGCCTGCCAGAGGGCGCCGCCCTCTCGGCCGGCATGATTGCCGGTGTCGCATCGGACGGCTCCACGACCTGGTCTCTTGGCGCCGCCGATCTTGCGGGCCTGAACTTGATCCCGCCCTCAGGGTTCACAGGCGATTTCGAGCTGCAAATTGCCGCGATTGCCAGCGATCCGGAGGGCGGCGTCGCGACCACCAACCAATTGCTGCCGGTGACCGTCCTTGCAGAGGAGCCTTCGCTGCCACCGTCATCTCAGGTGATCGAGCTGAACGGATTGATCACCCCGGAAGACACAGCCGTCGTACTGGAGCTCGGGCAGGCCTTCCTTGAGGCCACCGGTTTCTCGAACCTGACCTTTGCGTCGATTTCCGGTTTGCCGGAAGGAACGATGCTCTCTGCCGGTGACTTGCAGCCGGACGGAAGCTATCTGGTTTCCGCAGCGGACCTGGAAGGGCTCTTGCTGACGCCTCCCAATGACTCGGACGACGACATGCGCATCGCGGTCTCCTTCGAGCTCACCGATGGCGCCCAGGTCAACGCGGCCTTCGACCTGCAGGTCGATGCCGTGGCCGACATGCCGACCATCACGATCAGCGGCGCCTCGAGCGACGATGTCTCGGTCATTCCTTTCAATATCGGCGGCGGATTGAGCGATGTCGACGGGTCGGAGACGCTGACACGTTTCGTTTCCGGTCTTCCCGAAGGCGCACGCCTGTCTGCGGGCACTTATGCGGGCGATGGCCTCTGGTTGCTGACGCCCGAGGATCTGACAGGGTTGGCGCTTCGGCCCCCGACCGACTTCTTCGGCAGCTTCGGCTTTACGACCACAGTCGTCGCCACCGAGGCCAGTAATGGCGACGTCGCGGTCTGGAACCAGAATGTCACCGTGACCGTCTCGGGGGGGCAGGAAGGAGACGTCTGGCAGAGTTACGACGCGCGCGGGGATGAAGATACGGCGGTAGATCTGGGGACCTTTCTGCTCCTTTTCGACCTGGCCGGGTTCGCTTCGATCGCGGTCGAAGGCGTGCCGGAGGGAGGAACATTGTCGGGCGGCTATCTCGACGAGAATGGCGACTGGATCATCGCCGTCGGCCTTTTGCAGGACCTGAGCTACACGCCCCCTGAACATGACGCGTCCGACGTCACCTTGTCCGTGGTTGGCCGGATCCTGTCCTTTCCGATCACCCTTGGCCGCATCGATGTGCTGGTCGACGCGGTCGCGGATGCGCCCAGCCTGTCGGCCAGCGCGGTCGACGGGATCGAGGATCAGGCGCTGAGCCTGACCATCCACGGCGCGCTCGTTGACACCGATGGCTCCGAGACCTTGTCCTTCGCAGTTCTCGGCTTGCCCGAGGGCGCGGTGCTGAGCGCGGGAACACGCGATCCGGCAAGCGGAACCTGGATCCTGACGCCGGAGGATCTTTCCGGTCTCACCCTGACCCCACCTCCCGACTTCAGCGGGCAGCTGACCTTCGACGTAAGGGCGAACTCTCTGGAAGACGAAGGCAATGCAGCAAGCACGACAGAGACGATCACCATCAACATCCTGCCCGTAACCGATGCCGCCTCGCTGATTGTCCAGGCCGCGGCCGGGCATGAGGATCAGCCCATCCCGCTGAACATTACGCTGAGCTCGGGCGACGCGGATGGATCGGAAAACGTGACGGCCATCGTGATCTCGGGCCTGCCCGACGGAGCGGTGCTAAGCGCCGGAACCGCTCTCGGCGCTGGCGCCCATGCAGTGCAACCGGAGGATCTCGCCGGCTTGACGATAACGCCGCCCGCCAACTTCTCCGGGCAGTTCGATCTGCAGGTGACAGCGACGCTGCAGGACGGCACTGCGGATCCGGTCACGGTTTCCGGCACGTTGACGGTGACAGCGGCGCCGGTCGCGGACGCGCCGGTCCTGAATGTGATCGACGCTCTCGGCGTGCCGGGAGAACCGGTGGATCTGAGCATATCGGCCGCCACGGTCGTGGCGGATGGGACAGAGGTGCTCTCCATCGTTCTGAGCGGGCTGCCGGAAGACGCCTTCCTCACCGCCGGGCGCAATATGGGCGGCGGCGTCTGGTCGCTCGATGCGCAGCAACTCGACGGCTTGCAGCTTCTTCCACCGCAAGACTGGTTCGGCGAATTCGCTCTGACCGTCGATGCCCATGCGACGATCGCCGGGACCGGCGACATCGCCAGCAATACTGCGGTCATCGACGTGCAGGTGCCGGAGCCCGCCCCCATCGCCATGGAGGTCGTGGTCGATATCGCGCCCGGTTTCAGCGTCGACGGCACCGCCACCCTGTCCCGGATCGTCGTCACCCTGGCCGATGATCCGCTTTTCGCCGAGGACACGCTTGCCTTGTCAGACGAAACCGCGTCCGATCCGGTGATATCAAACGCCCTGAGCGGGGGCGCCCTCAGCCTGCGCTTTGAAAACGATGGCCGGCAAGCGATCCTCGAAGGCGACGCTCCGACGGAGCTCTTCGAGCAACTGGTCCGTGGCCTGCAGCTTCACACCTCGTCCGATCAGGGCAGCAGAACCGTTTCGATCGATGTCTACGATACCGCAGGCGAGCTTCTTCCGCTCGATTCCGTCAATCTGACCCTGAACCCGAACGACCCCGCCGCATCGACCGACCCCGGTGATTTGTTCGCTGCGGACACCTCTTTCGACGCAGAGACCGACACGACGAGCCTGGATTGGGACGCGGGCTCAGATGCCCTGGACACGCCGACTACCGACGATCCAGCACCTTACCAAGAAATGTCGACCTGAAAGGAAGTGTCGATGAAAATTCTGGTCGTTGACGACGACGATCTGGTCCGGGAATTGATCCTGCACAGCATAGGACAGCTCGGCCATGACCTGCACGCGGCGGATAGCGGCGAGACTGCGCTGGAGCAAATCAAGGCCGGCCTGGAAGTGGATCTGGTGATCAGCGACTGGATGATGCCCGGGATGACAGGCGTTGATCTTTGCGCCGAAGTCCGTCGTAAAACGAGACGACGGCATATCTTTTTCCTGCTTCTGACCGCGCGCGAAAGCCGCGAGGACTATCTGTCGGCCATGGAGGCCGGCGCCGACGACTTTCTGGTCAAGCCCTTCGATCCGGAAATGCTGGCCGCCAAGGTCCGCGCAGCGGAACGCATATTCGGCCTGCAAACCCAGCTTGCGCTCAGCAACACGCAGCTGACGCAAAGCAACCAGGAACTCGACGACGCCCTTCGCAAGATGAAGAACGACATTCACGCCGCCGCCAAGCTTCAACTTGGGTTGCTGCCGCCAGAGAAGGTACGTTTTGGCCGTTTCAGGATGTCGGCCGCCTTGCTGCCATCCTCTGCGGTGTCGGGGGATATCTACAACTATTTCAACCTGGGCGACGAGACCTTCGGGCTCTATTCGCTCGATATCGCCGGACATGGTGCGCGTGCCGCGATGATGTCCTTCGCGATTTCGCGCTTCATTATCGATCTGGGGGTCGTCGGCAACTTCGAACGCACCCGTACATTAAGCAGCTATGTGCAGGAATTGAACGAGATATTCCAATCCAGTCCGCCGGACAATGACTATTTCACGATGCTGCTGGCAACGATCTCGTCAGACGAGAAAATGCGGGTATGCCAGGCCGGGCATCCACACCCGATCGCCACGCCGATCGACGGCGGCCCACCTTTTCCGCTGGGCAAGGGCGGATTCCCGGTGGGTCTGCAGGAGGGTATTTCATATGAGGAATTCCTCGTGGATCTTACGCAGATTCACCGGGTCGTCTTCTATACTGACGGCATCACGGAATGCAGTGGCCCGAACGGAGAGCTGTTCGGCGTCGAGCGTTTTCAGACGCTGTTGCATGAAGCGGAGGGCAAGCCACTGGATGACGTCGTTCCGGCCGTCAAGCAAGCGATGATAAGCTGGCATGGGGGCGACGAATTCGATGACGATATCTCAATAATTGTCCTCGAGAATTGCGAGGCAACGCCGGAGGCCCCATGATAAAGACCGAACCCTCAGCTGGAGTGACCATCTTTGTGATCGGCACGCAGCGTCTGGACGCAAGCAATGCGACTGCATTCCACTCGCAATTGGCCCCGTTGATCAAGGGACACGATCGGATCATTCTTGACTTCACTTCCGTGGAATTCATGGATTCAACCGGAATTGGTGCGCTTGTCGGCGTAACCAAGGGGAAGAGCCCCGACGCACGCATTGCCATGTGCGGACTGACACCTGCAGTCGAGACCATCTTCAAGCTGCTGCGCATGGACATGTTTTTCCTCGTTGCTGCCGATCGCTCAGATGCCATCGCGCTGCTCGAAAGCGCCTGACGGATGGGCAACATGCCTGGCCGCTTCATATTGAAGTACGATTTCCTGGAAGCGCCCCGTGTCTGGGACGCGATCAGTAGCGAAGTCAGCGCAAATTATCCGCAGGATGACCTGATAAAAATTCGTCTCGGCCTGACCGAGATCATCAACAATATCGTGGAACACGCTTCCAACGGGCAGGACGATGCCAGGTTTTCTCTTCGAATTCTGAAGCTTGAGAGCGGGCTTTTCTTATGTCTGTCTTATGCGGGCCCCGCTTTCGTGCCGCCGCCCGACGCTTTGGACGCGGAGAAGGTGCTGGCAAGTGAACGAACCCGCGGACGAGGTCTATGGCTCATCTCTCAGTGTTTCACCCAGGTGAGGTATCGCGATCGTGGCCTCACTCAAAGGGTTATCGCGCGGCTATAGCCCCCTCGTCGCCTGATCAAACGCATCGGGTAGCGACAGAAACGGATCTTAAGAGATCAAACATATCTGTCAGCGACGATGCGGTTGGTTAAATAACTCCGGACGCCTCGAAATGAGCTTTCTCAGGCCCCAAAAATCTCTGCCCAGGCACCCGGTCGTGACGGGCATGATCGTCGTCCTGACAGTCCTGGCGGTTGCCAACGGGGCGATCACGATAGAGAAACGGGCTCTGCTGGAAGCGGAACGCGACCTGGTGGCTCAGGAGGTCATGACTTTCGCCGCCCGCTTGCAGACAGAAATTAACTCGAACGTATATCTTGCAAATGGCCTCATTGCATTCATCGCAGTAAGCAAAGCCCCCGCCCCGCAGGAGATGAAAGCGGCAATGGCGTCGCTACATGGCGCGGGGCGAAATATTCGGAATATTGGCCTGGCACCCGGAAACAGAATAGAATACGTATTTCCGAATACCGGAAATTCTTCCGTCATCGGCCTGTACTACCCTGACCTCAAAGACCAGTGGCCCGCGGTGAAACGAGCCATTGACAGAAAAACGACCATTGTTGCAGGCCCGATAAATCTCAAGCAAGGCGGTGTTGGCCTGATAAGCCGGACTCCGGTATTTCTTGAGGACGGCTCCTATTGGGGCATTCTTAGCCTGGTTCTGGACGCAGAGAGCGTGTTCGCACAAGCTGGCATCCTGCCTCTGCAGAACAACTTGAATATCGCTCTACGCCTGAAGGCAGACGATGGCGAGCCGGATCGGGTATTCAAAGGTGAGGCGGAGCTTTTCGCGCCGACCTCCATTATACGAGACATCGTTCTGCCAGGGCTGGTTTGGCAAATCGCAGCCACACCACGCGAAGGCTGGACACAGAGCCTCGGCCATTTGCAACTGCTCCGGGGACTTTCCTTGTTGCTGGCCTTATTCCTTGGAGGCCTGGCAGCAGGGCGCCAACGGCAGAGACTGGATCTGGCGCGCACTGAAAAACGTCTGGCGTCGGTGACAAAAGCGATCCGCGATGCGATCGTCGTCGTCGACGGTTCCGGAGACATCGTCGAACTGAACGCCGCAGCCGAGACCATGTTTGGCAGGCCGACAGCGCAAGCCAAATCAATGCCTGTCGCGGAGATGTTCGAGGTCGAGACGGTCTTGGCGAACACCTCCGTCCAGACAGTTGTGCAGGGCTGGCGAGCAGACGGTACAGAGCTTTGTCTGGAGGTCAGCTCAAGCACAGTTGACATGATGGGCAATCTCAAGACCATCTACTCGATCCGCGACGTCGGTGATCGCATGGCGATAGAAAATGCCCTGAGAAAGAGCGAGGAGCGTTTCCGCAACATCACCAGTCAGGTTCCCGGCGTAATCTACCAGTGGCAGGAGGGCCCGGGGGATCGCCGGGGTTTCACCTATGTGAGCCCCCGGGCCAACGAAATTCTCGGCCTTGAAGCAGACGCCCTTGTCGAAGATTGGAGTTTGTTTCAAATTCATCCTGACGAAATCGATGCTTGGGTCGCAAGCATCTCACATTCGATATCGACTGGCGAAGACTGGCAATTCGAGGGTCGCTTTTTGCGTGGCGACGAAACTCGGTGGTGGCGCGCGTTCTCAAGACCACAGCGCTTCGTCGACGACCCGGACGGTACCGTCGTTTTCACTGGCGTGATATTTGATGTAACCAGTGTCAAGGCTGCCCAACAGGCTCTGATCGCCAAAGAGCGGGAGCTGGCAGTCGTTCTCGAAAGCGCTCTGGACGGGATCATTTCCATCGACATGCGGGGGGTGATCCTTTCCGCGAATGCGGCGGCGGCGCAAATATTTCAGTACCGCACCGAAGAGCTCGTCGGCCAAAACGTATCAATGCTGATGCCTGACGCCATCGCCAGCAGGACTGAAAGATATTTGGACTCGGAGGCTGTAAGCGTCATACGGAAGGTCGTCGGCATGTCGCGAACCGTTATGGGACGACGTCGAAATGGTGAAGAGTTTCCAGTCGAGCTAAGTGTCGCTCAGACAATGGCTGGCTGTGGCTCGGCCTACACAGGCGTCTTGCGCGACATCACCGATCGCGTCGCGGCTGAACGTGAGCTGGAGGCAGCGCGCTTCGGCCTCGAGCAGAAAGCCAATGATCTGGAAATTCTGGCAGATGAGCGAGACCGCGCCCGGCGGGATGCAGAGCGCGCCAGCGAAGCGAAATCGAGTTTCCTCGCGGTCATGAGCCACGAACTGCGCACACCAATGACAGGAATCCTGGGCATCGCCGACTTACTGCTTTCTGAAACGCAATCGGCCCGCCATCGAAAATGGATCAACACGTTGCGACGCTCAGGTGTGAGCTTGCTTTCTCTGCTCGACGACATTCTCGATTTTTCGAAGATCGAAGCGGGCAAGCTCACCCTGGAATCGATTGCCTTCTTGCCGGATGTCGTGATGGCAGATGTTTGCGAACTGCTTTCCAGCACTGCGCAGGAAAAGGGGCTGGATTTCAAGATGGAGCAGCGGATATCTCCATCGCCGACGCTCATTGGCGATCCGATGCGGCTCCAGCAGATATTGCTGAACCTGACCACAAATGCTTTGAAATTCACCGACAAGGGCGGCGTAACCCTGAGTTTGGGTGATGCCGAGAAGCTTCCAGACGGACGGTGGCGCATGGAATTCGAGGTTGCGGATACCGGAATCGGTATTCCCTCCGAGCTTCAGGCCAATTTGTTCCAACCCTTCACACAGGCGGAGGCGTCTACCACGCGCCGTTTCGGTGGGACAGGATTGGGGCTGGCGATCTCGGGACGCCTGGCAGAAGCGATGGATGGCGAAATCGACGTCAGCAGCGTCGAGGGAAAGGGCTCTGTTTTTCGGCTGACGATCGTTTTGCCCGAGGCGACCGAAATGACGGGCAATATCTCTCATCCCGCACGCCTCGCGCTCGGGCCAGCCCATGAACGGGCTCTTAACCTCCTGATCGCCGAGGACAATGAGACCAACCGGCTCTTACTGAACGATGCGCTGGAGATGTGCGGTCACTCTGTTACCACAGTCGAAAACGGCGCCGAGGCTGTCGCTATCGTTAAAAAGAACGACTTCGACGCCGTCATAATGGACATGCAGATGCCGGTCATGGACGGCGTGACCGCCGCCCGACTGATGCAGACGGAGGACGGAAATGGGCCTCCGATTATTTTGCTGACAGCCGATGCACTTTCTCGAAAGAGTTTCGAAAAAGAAAATGTGTTCGCTGCGGTCCTAACCAAACCCATCGATTGGGGACAACTTTTTTCCGCGCTAAATGAATTTGCGCGGAGAGATGGTGAAGCATCAGCCGACGCGCAGCAGCATGATAAGCGGTCCGGTTTTATTGGTGCTTCCAAAAATAATTCTGATCCAGGCGAAGAGGTTTCTTCGACAGAACCGCCCACACTCTCGTTGGAGTGGCTCGATGTCTTGCGTCAGACTATCCCACCTGACCGTATCAATTCGATCTTCGCCTCGCTGATTGAAAAGCTCGACCTCCAGTCGCGCGACCTACGCGCTCGCCTAAGCGCCGGCGACCTTGAAGGAGCAGAACGCACGCTGCATAGCCTTCTCGGACTGAGTCGCCAATTCGGTTTAGGAAAAGTCGCCCAATGTTGTCAGAATATTTCCATCACTTCGGAGTCAGGGGACGTCGCACACCAAAGCCCCCTGTTGGAACGTTTTGATATTGAAATCTCATCTGCCCGCAGAGCGCTCAAAAATCATCTTGGCGCCCAACCCAAACCTTTCTTATGATCAATTGATCACTTTGATAAATTGCCCCCCCAGCGACTCAGGTCGGGACCCATTGATTTGATTTGGCGTGCATGATTCATCGTTCGAAAACGAGTGGTGCCCATGTCCGATCTTTTCTGGTTGAGCGACGCACAGATGGCACGTCGGAGCCTTACTTTCCGAAGTCGCATGGCAAGCCCCGAGTTGATGATCGACGTGTTCTGAGTGGCATTATATTCATCAATCGCAACGGCTTGCGGTGGCGCGACGCCCCAAGGGAGTATAGCCTCCACAGTTGAAGGGGACCGTGGCCCCGGTGGTGCCGCGTAAGCCCCGGAAACGCTCTACACCCTTTGGAAACGATGGAGCGAAAAAGGCGTCTTCGCTCGGATCATGGCGGTTTGACCCTTTCCCCGACATCCCGGCCATTGCGAACCGGAATTTTCCACCTTTGAATGGACGAAGGAGGAAGACCCATGAAGCGGAAGCGTTTCGCAGAAGAAAAAATCATCAGCGTGCTGAAGGAAAGCGAGGCAGGCGCGAAGACGGACGACATTTGTCGACGTCACGGCATCAGCTCAGCCACGTTCTACAGCTGGCGGAAGAAATACGGCGGCATGGAGGCTGGCGATGCCAAGCGCCTGAGATTTCTGGAAGCTGAAAACGCTAAGTTGAAGCGGATCGTTGCAGACCAGATGCTGGACATGTCCGCCATGAAGGATCTGCTGCAAAAACACTGGTAATCCCATGGCGAAGCGACAAGCCGTGGGCTTTCTGATGGCCGCCGAGCACGGTGAGGAGACGACCGTGATGATCGACGCCACCCATCTGAAGGCCCATCGCACGGCGTCCAGCCTGGGCGTTAAAAAGGGGGGCGTGGGCGTCTGATTGGCCGAACCAAGGGCGGCATGAATACGAAACTGCACGCAATCTGCGACAGCGAGGGCAGACCCATCGACCTGTTCCTGACTGCCGGACCCGTCAGCGACTACATCGGGGCGCGTGCGCTGATCAGTGGGTTGCCCAACGTGAAGTGGCTACTCGGAGATCGCGGCTACGATGCCGACTGGTTCAGAGAAGCCTTGCAGGACAAGAAGATACGTCCCGTTCGGGGCAGATTTGATCCACTGGATCAAATCTTGTCGCCCCTCACCCCGGGCCGGAAGAAGCGGAAGACGCCCGTCCGCTACGATAAGCGTAGGTATAAGCGGCGCAACCGGATCGAGATCATGTTCGGCAGACTCAAGGACTGGAGGAGGGTTGCGACCCGTTAGCCGCGCAGCCGGGCGATGTTGTCCAGTTCACGCGCCACGCGTTGCCCGGAAAGGGACGTGTCGACCACGCAGGCCAGGCACTCCCGGTTGAAGTCGTCGATGACGCACAGAACCCGGAAACGACGCCCGTCTGACAGGCTATCCGGCACGAAGTCCAGCGACCATCTTTGGTTCGGGCCTTGCGGGATTGCCATCGGCGCATGGGTGCCAATCGCCCGTTTCCGGCCACCACGCTTGCGCACCGTCAGGCCCTCTTCGAGGTAGATCCGATAGAGTTTCTTCCAGTTCACTTTCCAGCCCTCCCTGTTCAGCAGAATGTGCAGGCGCCGATAACCGAACCGCCTGCGTTCCCCGGACAACTCTTTCAAACGCTGACGCAGCCCTTGGTCCTGCGGCCTGCTTGACCTTCGCCGATAGACACGCGGATCAAGCCCGGCCAAGGCACACGCCCTCCGCTGGTTATAGTTCTTCTCTGTCATGGCCCAGTCCACGGCACGTCTCCGAGCACCGGGCTTCAAAAGTTTTTTCCCAGCATTTCCTTGAGTGTGGCGACGTCGAGTATGTGCTCCGCCAGCATCTTCTTCAGCTTGGCGTTCTCAGTCTCCAGGGCCTTCAGCCTCTTGGCCTCGGACACTTCCATGCCGCCATACTTCGAGCGCCATTTGTAGAAGGTGCCATCGCTGATGCCGTGCTTGCGGCACAGTTCCTTGGCACCTATCCCGGCCTGATGCTCCTTCAAGATGCCAATGATCTGCTCTTCGCTGAAACGGCTTTTCCGCATCGTCTGTCTCCTCGTTTGGAGAACAGGCTAACCTCAAACCGCGGACTGTTCAGGGGAGCACGTCAGCCACTGCGCCGGCTTTTCCATGTGCGGCCAGAGGCAAACCTATTTGACGAAAAAGGCAGGTTCAGTTCAGCATCAAGATTCTGAGACGCTGATATCAAAGGGAAATTTTGGCGCTCAGAGGCAGAACTTTGTGACAATTCCCACTCAGGTCTTGCCCGGCCAATAAGGCTTCACACCGCCAGCAATCATTTTCGTCGTGCCACGTGGAATTGACACTCGGTGTCACATAGCGGAAGCCACCGTCGAAATCGCGGGCGACGAAAAGTCCAAGCCCGGTGTTGGGGCCGAGCGGATTGATCTCGATCAGGCGCGGCACGAAGCTGGTATCGAGAAACAGGTCGGCGGCGAAATCGCTCTCGGGGACCTGTTTGATCAGCACCTCGGCCGCGCGCATCAGCGCCGCTTCGATGCGCGTGGCTGCCGCCGCTACCTCGGGCCAACCGCGATCGGGGTGATATTGCGTGATCCCCAGGAGCTGCCCACCCGCCACCAGCACACGGAACTCCGACCAGGGCGGAATATCGGCCCAGGCGAAAAGATGCAGCGATTGGTCGGACAGGCAAGGCGCCAGCAGCCTCTGGCAAGCGGCGACACGCCCGTTGGGTTGCGACAGTGCCGCCAACGCGTCCTCGGGCGTCAGAAGGCGCGGCACCTGCCCGCGCGCCCGTAGGCTGCATCCCTCGAGCCGCAGATGCGCGCCTTGCGGCAGCTCGGCCAGCGCGGCGGCCAGGTCATCGCGCAGCGTGCCGGAGAACCGCCCCGAGGGGCGCTCCCCGGCGGCATGGGCGCAGATCAGCGCGAGGTCAGAGGGCGACAGATCGATCGCGTGATGGGGCAGGCAGACGCGCTCCAGCGGTCCCAGCCAGCGCGAGGTCGCGAACCGCGCCAGGTGGTCGCCCGGCAGGTCGCGCAGAACACTCATGGCCGGTTCAGCCTCACCAGCTCCGCCTTTGCCTCGGCCTCGGTCTTGAGCGCGGCGAAATAGGTGCCGAGAGTGTCGGCGGCGAAGGCGGGCGGGTCGGCATTGTCGCCCGTGCCGAGTGCGTCATGCGCCTTGCGCCAGAGGAAGATCTTGCCGTAATCGCCGCTGCCCTGATTGAGGTTGATTGTCAGATAGACCTTGCCGCGATCCTCGTAGCATTCGGCGAAGACATAATGCCCCGGCGGCAGGATGATTGACCCTTTCTCGGCATAGAGGCTTTCGTCGAGAATGCGATTGATCGAGTAGATATGCGCCGGATCAAGAAGGCCCCAGTACATGATCGCTTGGTACCCCCCCCCCAACCGGGCCACGGAATACTCCAGCTTGGTCTCGTCGCGCCAGTCGCCCTGGGCGAATTCGGCAACGTAATCCGTGACGAACTGGTCGGGGAAATCGACCTTGCCCAGATGCGGCGATTGGAAATCGAAGCCCTTTGCGATGCGCGCGAAATCTTCGCCCCTCACGTCTTCATAGGGATTGCTCATGTCTCTTTCCTGTCTGGCATGGTTCAGAATACCGGGTCGCGGGTCATCGAATCCCCCCCCGCATGGGGCGTACCTGAATTCGCGGAACCATCTGCCTTCTGGTAGGCGGTATGCACATCCGCGTCGACATAAGACATGGTGACGCCATCGGGTTCATGGTGCCAAGTGCCTGGCCCGCCGGTGCGCGGCGTCGTCACGCCCGTCGCGTCTTTGTAGGCGGTTCGCGCCGCCCCAATGTCCTTGGGGCTGTTGCCGCTCATTTCGATTTCCACCTGCGGGGTCTTATCGAAGCCCCGCGGCGGGAAGCCGGTGAAATCGGGTTTGCCATCGGTGAAGGGCACACCCTGAACCGGGGTCTGGTGCTTGCTCAGCGCATCATAGAGCGAGCTGCCGGGGTCCGGCTTCCAGTAGCCCGAGCCGGCCGGCACCAGATTGCCATGCGCGTCCACCCATGTGCCCCCCTTTGCGGGCATCCGGTTGACCTTGCGCAGGTCCGCGTCGCGCGCCTTCCTGCAGGCCTCGGTCTTGCAGCCCCTGAACCTGTCGATGATCGCGTCGCGCCTGGCCTTGATCTGGCGCCAATAGGCCTCGGCCGCCGCCCTGGTGCGGGCGAAGGCGCGGGTGCGTGCAAGTGCCGCTTTCGCGGTCGAGAGCGCCTCGGCCGCGTGCGCGGCCGCCCGCGCGAGCTTGGTGCCCTTGGCCGCGCCCTTGATCGCATCCCCGAGCACCGGGATGAACCCGATCCCGTCAACGATCGCCCAGCCGTAATTGCCCTGGGCGATGTTCTTGCTCATCGAATAGGCATCGGCAATCTGCCCGCCCACGGGGCTGGTGGAGGCCGCAAGCAGGACGCCCTCTTCGGCGATCGCCAGCACCTCGGCGTCAAGCGCATCGACCCGCGATTGCGCCGAACGCACCTCGGGCGTGTCGGGGACCGAGGTCTGGTCGCGAATGCTACCCATCCTCGTCCCCGTCCCGGCGCTCCAGCACCCGGTAGCCATCCACCCCCGTGATCACGTTGTTCTCGATCAGGTTGGGCATCCAGTAATCCATGTTCGCCTCGGTGATCGCGCGGGCGGCGAGCTTGTCGGGCACCTCGAAAAGCGCATCGATCTTCGCGGCTTCGCTCAGGTCGCGGCGTGCCAACACCTCGGCGAAGCCGGGGAAGCGCCAGAAATTGGGCCCGACCGCCCACATCAGATAGAGGAACTGTGCCACCAGATCGTCGCGGCGGATGCCGAAATGATGGGCATAGCGCCGCCCGTTCGCCGAGAACAGCCGACAGGTCTGCGTCCCCATGTCCTCGATCCAGCCAGACAGGTTTTCGACCATGAACTCGCCCACGAACCAGTCGAGAAACGCCGTCTCGCCCATCGGGGGGCCTTGCATCTGATCCGTGCCGATCTGCATAGCTTCAAACCTTTTCTGTAGTCTCTGTTGCAAGTGCCTGCGCGTCTGGAGGGCGTACCACCAGGCCCGCGCCCAGCGGCTCCAGCGCCACCCGTTCGGGCTCGGCGCGGTCCGGCACATGCGCCAGCAGATGCGCGCCCGTGCCCGGGGCTTCGGCGAGATAGCACGCCACTCCCGAGAACATCGTGCGGCGCTGCGGCTCATCCATCGCGGGCAGGTAGGCATTGAGGTGATTGGGGCGGTAATACTTGAAGAAATACCGCTTTCCATCCTCATCCTCGACCCGCAACGGCTTCTTGAGCCGGGCCTTCAGTCGCGCGAGATCCAGATTCGAGACCACCAGCACGCCCCGGTTCCGCCCCCAGGCCTCCGACGCAAACCAGTCCCAGGCAGGCCCGTGCCGGTCGAACCGCACCAGCCAGGGCGCGACACCAGCCAACTCTTCGCCCAGGCTCCCCCCTATCAGGCAGCGCGCGGGTTCGGGGAAGGCCTCGAGCGTGACCGCGCTCAGCGGATCGCAGGCCGCGTCGATCAGGCCGAAGACATGGCCGCCCGGCAGGGCCTCGGCCCGGGCGAAAGCATAGGCGGCCAGACCCGCCAGGACCGTCTCGCGGTCGGGTGCCGCGGACGCGGCTCCATCCGGGCCGGGCATCCGGGTCGGTTCGCGGCTCACAGCTTTTCCTCCTGCGCGATGAAGGCGACGATTTCGGGGCGCATCAGGCGAGCGGCCAGCACGTTGCGCCAGACGGCGGTCACGCCCGCCTCGAAGGGCCAGGCGCGCCCCGGCGTGGCCACCATGCGGTCTACATAAGCGGCCAGCAGCGGATCGGCCGACCAGCGCGGGCGCGTCATCTCGATGAGCACGGCGCGTTGCAGCGTCACCGGATGTTCGGCCGCGCCGGGGGCCGCGCGCACCTGCGCCCAGACCCCGTCGATCCAGTCGACGAAGGCCCGGCGCTGGCGGTCGGACATCTGCGTCGCTTGCGGCTCGGCCAGCAGCCGCGCCTTGAGCCGGTCGCGCGCCGCCGCGAAGCGCACATCCTCGGCACGCGCCAGCATGGCCCGGTCGATCCGCATCATCCCAGCATCTCCCGCGCCGAGGGGATGCGCTCGGCATCCTCCGCCGTCTCGGTCAGCATCAGGCCGGCGGGGCTGTCCACCGGCTCGCCCCAAAGATCGGCCCAGAACGCGCGCACCGCGCCCGTCACCGCCTCCTGATCGTTCGGCGCAAGCGTCAGCACATGGGCGCGCAGGAAAGTCTCGAACAGTTTCGCATCGGCAAAGCGGGACAGGTCGCGGCGCACCCTTCCGGTGTCGAACCGATCCGCGTCGATCAGGCTGTAGGCATACTGCGCGTGCAGCCACAGGTCCCAGTCGTCGAGCGGTGCCTCGGCCAGCCCCTCCAGCAGGTCGTCGATCACGCGGCCCCGCGTCACCACTTCGTCGCGATAAGCTTGCCGCAATCCGTCGACGACCGCGCCCGGGACCCGGCCGACCGGGCCCTGCCTGTGCTGATTGTCGGAGAACCACATCCGCCACCCCCGCAGGTCGCGATTGTCCTCCCGCCACAAAATCGCGCGCAAGAAGGCCTCCCAGGCCTCGGCCTGCGCGGGATCTCTTGCCGCCAGTGTCGCGCGAAACTGCGCCAGCGTGTCGTCGGATCCGCCTTCGTTCCAAAGCCTGATCGCCGCGCGCGCCGCTTCGCGCGCAGGCGGCAGCGGCCCCGTCAGGCCGCCCGGAAAGGCCTCCCAGAAGGGCGCGAGGACAGATTGCGCAAGATAGCTGAGCAGCCCGTGGGCGGGGTCTATGATCGCCAGCCCCTCTTCGATCGGGACGCGCGATGCGCGCGGAAGCGGTGTCGTGGTCATGGTCCCGTTATCCTCAGTAGCAAAGCCAGTTGCCGAATGTCGTGCCGACGTTGTAGCCCATCGAGCCCCCCGCGAGTCCGCCCGCCACGGCCCCGGTCGCGGCGCCATATCCCGCCCCGGTCGCCGCGCCGCCCACGGTGCCCAGGCCGGGAGCCACCAGCGTGCCCGCGCCCGCGCCGATCGCCCCGTCGACAACCCCGCCGGCAACGCCGCCGCCAATCGCCCCCGCGCCGCCGCCGATCAGCGTGCCCCCGGCCTGCGAGGCCGACAGGCATATGCCGCGCCCGAAATCGCCCACCGCCTGCCCCATCGTGCGCGGCATCGAGACATTGCCCGGGACCGGCGGCCCCTTGTAATCGCCCGGCGCCACCGGCACCGAACCGGAATAAGCCATCCGCCGCATGTCACGCATCGACCGGCGCGCGGCGGTCGGGTCCGAAACCTTGTCGCCGCAATCGTTGTCGTCATATTCCTCGACGGCGTCGCGCAATCGCTGCTGCTGTGTTCGCATCGCCTGATTGTGCCCCTCCCAGGTCCCCGACATCCGGTGCCCGGCGCAGGAGGCATGCGCGCTGATCGTGTTCTGTGGCGTCTGGCAGCCAAAGACCTGTTCCGCCCAGCGTGTCAGCAAGCCCTTGTTTCCGCCAGATTCCGTGGAATAGGCGCGGCGCTGGAGCTCATTGAGCAGATCGTCGCAATCGTTGCAATGATCGCAATTCTTGAAGCTCATCGCCCCGGCCATTGGATCACCTCACTTGTAGGGGCATTCTTCGACAAAGGGTTTGTCGGATTTCAGCGCCTCAACCTGATCGGGAGATCCCCCGGTAAAGTTCGTCGACGGAGATTTCACCTCAAGCTTCGCCGCCTTGATCACCATGCCGGACTGGTCGATGGTGATCGACCCGCCCGGTCCCGCGATGACGAATTTCTCCTTGGCGGTGAGCGTGTGGGTAACGGTGCGCGCGAAGATCGACTTCTTCGTTTCCAGGTCGTAATCCTCGCCGACCACGATTTGCATCTTCTTGCCAACCGAGATCGCGTTTACCAATCCGACCAGAGTGTTCTTCGCCACCCCGATCTGTTCGGTCGCGGCAATCCCGACGGTATCGGAACGGAACTTCTCTACCACCGTCGTCAAAATGCCCGAGCCGGGCAGGATGCTCGACAATAGCCCGCCCAACGTCGAGGCGGCCGAAGCTTGCTGCGCGCCCGCCTCGCTGCGGTGCGCGCCGGTGTCGGCAAAATCCTTGGCTCCCGCGACGTTGGCGACTTCGCCCTCGACCTGCGCCACCCTTGCGACGTCATCGGCAAAGCTCGTCACCACGCCTGGCGCGCCCGCAGATTTAGATGATTTGGAGAAGAACGAGCCGCCCGCCGCCACCAGTGCCGTCAGCAAAGACAACAGGCTGCCATTCGCCCCGCCGATGCTGACAGAGCGGTTACGGCCAACGCGCTCGACCTGATTGCCCTCGACCTGGAGCTTGGCATTTGCCCCAATGCGGGTGACGGAATTGGACAGCACATGGGTAGAGGTGTCGTTGAGCACCTTTGTCACCATGTCCTTCTGCGCGTGGATAAAGACCTCCTCGCGGCCCGACTGGTCCTCGAAGCCGATCTCGTTATAGCCCGAACCCTGATGCGTGTTGGAGCGGAACACCGATTTCGTCTTGTTCGCAGGCAAGTCGTAGGGGCGCTCAAGGCGCCCGTTATAGACGCAGCCCGTGACCAGCGGCTTGTCCGGGTCGCCGTCGAGGAACTCGACCACCACCTCCATGCCGATCCGCGGGATCACCATCCCGCCCCAGCCGGCACCGGCCCAGCTTTGCGATACCCGGCAGCGCATCGACCAGGCCTCGTCCAGGTCCCAGTGGAACCGCACCAGAATCCGGCCATATTCGTCGCAGTCGATCTCGCCCTCGCCGACCACCGTCGCGGTCTGCGGCCCCCGCACGTCGGCCCGCGCGGTCTTCTGTTCGGGCAGAAGCGGCGCCTCGACCGGCATCAGGACATATTGCCCGTCATAGGCGCGGCCGTCGCCATCGTCCGACCCGCCTGACCCATAGTTGTCGGCGGTGTAGGAGTGCCGCGCGCTCAGGCACATGTACTCGCCACCGGTCCCGGGCACCGGATCGCCCGAAAGCGTCACCCGGAGACCCGCGCCGAGCGCCGCGATATCGCCCTCGGCCTCAAAGCGCCGGTCCTGGCCGCGTTCGCCTGCGGCGCGCAGCTCGGCCACCACCCGGCCGCGGCCCTGGTCGAGGTAATCGCCCGGCCAATCGAAGCTCTCGATCTGGCCCTGTTCGTAGGCGGCATCGCCCAGGTGGTCGGTCTCCATCGCCGCCACCGGGGTCTTGAAATTGTAGTCCGTCAGCCGGATGGCGCCGGTCGTGATCCGTCGCGCGGGCCGCCAGGCGCGGAAATGCGAGACCTCCTCCTGATGGTGGCCCTCGGCGGGCCGGAACGGCCGCGCGCCGATGCTGTCATGGGCCTCGACCTGGTCGGTCAGCACCATCTCATGACCGCCATCCGCGTGGCGGAAGTGATAGGAAATCCCGTGCCGCTCCATCATCCGGCAGGCGAAGGCCAGATCGCTCTCGCGGTATTGCACGGTGTATTCGAGCTCGGGGTAATCGTTCGCGAGTTCCACCGTCAGCGCGCCCGCATCCGCATAGGCCGAGAGCAGCTCGGTCAGGATCTCGATCACGGTCTTGTTGTGGAAGATCCGCTGGTTACGGCGAAGGCTGGCAAGAAAGGCCCAGGGCCGGAGCCGCAGCCGGTAGCGATGGCCGTTGTCGCCCGAGCCCAGCCAGCGCGCCTCGGTGACGATGCCGTCGAAAGGGCGTTCGCCGTCCTTCGTGGTGAGGGTGACGGTGGCATGCGTCCCGATCAGCCGGTCGAAATCGAGATCGGCCGTGGCAGCGAGGCAGTCCGCGGAATAGTCGAACAGCGCGTTCAGGTGATCCGTGCCTTCGAACCGGCGGAGCACCAGGACATCCTGCCCCAGAACCGTTGAAATCCGGCCCATGCGGGCGTCCTGACGGAAGAAGCCACTCATGAAATACCCTCTTTCAATACCGCTAAAGTAGTGGGGCGAGCCATGTCATGGCAACCTTAGGCTGCCGATTGCTTTTGGCAGAGCGCGATCATTGGCGGTATTGTGCCGATCCGCGGAGTTACGCGGCGGGCAGGACAGGACCGAGCCCTGCCAAGATCAGGTGTCGAGACCGTCCGGCGGGGCCACAAGGGCGCAATTCCCGGTGGTCCCGTCCGCGCCGAAACTGCTCTCGCGGCGGCGGTCACAAATAGCCTGTGTGGATGACTCCTGCTTAGAAAGGCTTTTCTGAGCCTGATTTTGCACTGGTCAGAAGCAGACGTGTGTCCGGCCCGTTTGCGCGGCGCACGCGGCCGCTGGCCCCGATGGTTTCCGCAAGCCAAGTTCCATACGGGTTAACGGCCAACGATGTGTCCCTAACATTCGACGGGGTGTCCTGGCGGGCGGGCTGACTGTGCTCCATCATCTCAATGGTCTTGCTGTCTCGTTCTGTTCCTTCGTCTCAGGCGATGTGTGGGCGGTAGGGTCCGGTCGCGCCGCGAAGCCAAGGCGGCGCTGTTCGAGTACATGGCTATCTTCTACAACCGGAAGCGCCGCCACTCGAGCATCGGAGACCGCACGCCAGAGCAGGCAAGGATCGACATGGCAGCCGCAATGGCCGCATAATGAATATCGCACCAGTCCGGGATCCGGGGGCAAGGTCAACCTCATGAGAAACCACACCTGGGGCCGGGACACCGCCCCTTTCGCCCCGCGCCGGGAGATATTCAGATTCCGCTGCGGTCGGCCATCTGGGCTTCTCGGAACCGGGCGGCCAGGCCTTGGATCAGGAACTTTATGTGACAGACCAGCGGCTCGGCCGCGAAGGTCAGCCGGAGCGCCCCGGGCCGTCCGGCCAGCGACGCGGGCGTCAGATCCGCTGGGATCGTCAGCTGGTAAATGCGGGTGCCCGAAGCGCGGTCGACCCCGATGATGGTGCGCAGTGCCGCCGCCGAGGGATCCAGCGTCAGATACTCGCCCGCGATCCTCAGTTCGGCCGCCACCGGCCCCTGCTGGAACTTGTCGACATAACGCTCGGGGAACGGCCCCGACAGCACTGCGCCACCCGCCACCGGCAGGAAGGCCCCCAGCGCCGTGCCCGAGGGCAGGAACGCCCCCGCACGGTCCAGCCGCGACGGTACGAACACACCGTCGCCGGGCGCGGTCAGGGTCAGCCCCGCGATCTCGCGGGCCGAAACGGCGACCTGATCGCTCAGCGACATCACCTGACGCGCCGCCATCGCCGCCTTGGCCGGGTGATCGCCGCGCACGCTTTCATAGGCCGCGCGGGCCCCGGCAAGGTTGGCGTCCAGAACCTCGGCCCGGTCGCGGAGCGCGGGATTTTCCAGCGCCGCAAGCCGGGTCCCGCCGCCGATCGGCCCGCCGGGCGCCAGCGCCTGCAGGAACCCCGCGCTCTGAGTGGTCAGCTGGTAGTGTCCCTCGACATCGGCGGCGACGTCGAGCCTGAGGTGATAGGGAAGCGGTACGAAGCCCAGCGCCACCACCAGCCCGCCCGCCAGCCCAGCGCGCATCCAGCGCCGTCGCCGCCGCGCGGCGTCGTCCAGATGCACCCGCGGAATCTCGTCCTGCATCAGCGGCGCCACGAACATCGCCACCGCGCCCCAGGCCATCACCACGATGCCGAGCCCCAGATAGCGCGGCAGCAGAGCAAAGCCGATCACGTAGAGGATCTTCAACCGGTAGAGGAAGCTGCCCACTGAATAGGCCACGAGCCCCCAGTGCCGGGGCTCGCGCGGGCGGTTGCCCGCAAGTCCCGTGGTCATCGCCCAGAGCCTCAGATCGGCCAGCGTCGCCGAGGCCCGAGTCGCCAGGTTGCGGCGCCGCAACAGGTCGGTCATCACGTAATAGCCGTCCAGCCGGGTCAGAGGGTTGGCGTTGAACAGCACCGAGTTCAGCGTCGAGAACACGAAGACATGGCCGATCAGTACCTGCCAGTAGCTGCCAGCCACCAGATACCACAGCACGAAGGCGATCAGGCCGACGGTGACGTCGACCAGGATACCCGCCAGGCTGATCGCGATCCGGTGCCGCCGCCGGGCACTTACATCGGCCTCGGTGCAGTCCACATAGGGCATCGGATAAAGCCCGATCAGGTAGAGCCCGCCCTTGCGCAGCCGCACCCCGTAGCGGGTGGCGGTCAGCGCGTGCCCGGCCTCATGGAATATCTTCAGGACCGGCGCGACCAGCCCGAAGGTGGCGATGGCCTCCAGCGAGAACATGTTCCGGTAAGCCGAGAAGATCGCCCAGTCGGAGCGGATCCCCAGGAAAAGCGCGGCGCCAAGAAGAGCCGCCATGAAGACCAGGAAGCCCGGCCCGACCAGCGCCCGGGCCAGAGGCTGCATCCGCGGCTGCAGAGGGCCGAGGTCGATCAGCGGGAACGAGGCGAAGACCGGGTTGAACCGGCGCCGAGTCAGCCGGTCCTGGCCGCGCGCGGCACGGATCTGGCCCAGCAGCCCCGAGACGTCGCGCAGTTCCTCGCGGCCGACCCTCTTGCGGGCCTCGGCATCGCCCCGCTCGGCCGCCTGCACCCGTCGCAGCGCCAGCGCCAGCGCCCGCGGCAGGGTGAAGATTCGCCCCGAGGAGCGGTCCTGCGCCAGATAGCTCTGCCGCGCCCGCCCGTCCGAGGACAGGCGCAGGGCAAGCTGGTTCACAAGTGAAAGCCGAACCAGGTCCATGCCTTCACCTTCAGGAATTCGAGAACGTAGCGGGAATAGGCATAGGCCCGGACCGTGCGGCCGACCTCGACCTTGGCAAAGCCCGACAGGCCCACGAACAGCCGCCCCTCGCCGGGCGCGTCGATATGGGCCCAGGCGGTCAGATGCTCGGTCTCGGTCTCCATGTCCCGGGTGACGGCGACCGGGGTGGTGACGGTCAGGGGCCAGGTCCGCCCGGCCAGACCGCGGAAATAGACCTCGCCCGACTGACCCTGCGCGACCAGCGGCGCGTCGACCCGCGACACCGTCAGCGCCACGTTGAAATCGTCGTCGGGCTGGATCGCCACGATCTCGGTCCCGGTCGGCACATGCCGCCCAGAGACGCCGCTGCCCAGTGTCGCAATCACCTGGCCCGAGACCGGCGCGGTCACCCGCAGCTGCTCGATCCGGCGGCCGAGCTGGTCGATCTGGCGGCGCAGGGCTTGCTGCTTCTGCTCGGACATCACATAGGCGCCGTAGTCGTTCTGCGACAGCGCCGCCTGGGCGTTCACCTGTTCGATGGACAGCTGCAGATCGGCTTGGGCGGCCTTCTCTTCCAGATCGGGCGCGGTGAAAACGGCGATGGGGTCGCCCTTCTCGACATGGTGGCCGACCTCGACCCGCATCTCGCGGATGAAGGCCTCGAAAGGCAGCGCGACCGATTGCGCGTGGCTGGCCCCGGAGAGCGCGGTCGCGGTGATCCGCAGCGGCGCCGGCAGCGCAAGCCAGACCGCCAGCGCGACCCCGATGGCGGCCATCCCGCCGCGCAGGACCTTCGCGCGGCGGCTGCGGCCACGACCGGACGGGCGGCGGCTGGCGACCGAAACCAGATCGGCGAGCCCTGCGACATCCGCCCCGGGCGCGGGGTCCAGCAGGATCAGCGCGGTGCCCGCCTGACCGCGCGGCGGCAGGTCCAGGAGCAGCGCCCCGGCCCCCAGCATCTCGCCGATCAGCGCCGCGTCGAAGACGGCCTCGTCAAGATCGGCGGCCGCTATCCGGCGCGGGTCGGGGCGGCGGTCGGCCTCGGGGCGGTAGCTGGCGACGATCTGGCGGATCTCGTCGGCATGGGCGTCGAAGCCGCGGTCGGACGCGCTCACCCGGCCCACGCCCGCCAGCCCGTCGCTGGCGGTGCAGGGCACCACCAGCGCGGCGCTGCAGATCCCGGCCTCGACGCAGGCATCAGCCACCGTGGCAGCGACGCCATCTGCCTTGAGTTTCGTACCCTCGCCCAACCGCGACAGCGCGATCGGCAGGGCAAGCTGCTTGCCGGGCGCCGCGTCGCCCTCGACGGCGGCGGGCGCGAAGGCCGCACTGAGCCCGCGCAGCTCTTCCAGCAGCGCGGGCAGTTCGGTGACGGGTGGCACCCGGTCGAAAAGCCAGACGGCATGGCCTGCTGCCGTGCCCGCGCGCATCACGGGGACCAAGGCGAGCAGCCGGTCACCAAGCCGCCGGATCACCGGCTTCTCACCTTTCAGCGTTTCAAGCGTCTCCTGCGCGATGTCCTCGGGCAGGGCCCCGAACAGTGTGCGGAGCTCGCCCGAGCCCCCGAGCCAGAGGATGGCCCGCGGCGATCCGAACATCTCCGGCTCAGGCCTCGATCTTGCCGAACTGTTCCTCGTAGGCCTTGATCGACTGGGTCAGGATCACCGCCAGCCGCTTGGCCGCATAGGGGCTCATCACGATGCGGTTGGCCAGCTTCACCTCGATTTCCTTCTTCTCGTCCATGGTCCCGCGCCAGTGCTGGTGGGTGCCGAATAGCAGGAAGAATTCCTCGCGGTTGGCGGTCGCCGTGCCGATATTGGCGTAGTGGCTGACCATCTCGCTGTCGTCCCACGAAATCTTGACGCCGTTGATGGTGCCGGTGGCCTTGGCGGGTTTGTCGGTCATGTTCTGTCCTTGTCTTGTCATGCAGCAATCGCCGAGCCAGTGGCGGCATCTTCAGCCTGCACCTCGCTCAGCAGGAAGGAGATCATCTTCTTGATCACCAGTTCGAGTTCGGGCGCATCCAGATCCCAGATGTCCCCGAAATTCTCGGCGATGGCGGCTTCCAGCGCCTGCGCCAGCACCGCCTGATCGGCGCCCAGCGTCACCAAGGTCGCAAGCGTGCCGACCACTTCGTCGGTTTCCAGGAAGTCCAGCAGCCGACCCGCGAAGAACGAGGTGTCGATGCCTGCGCCCTCCGAGATGAATTCGCCGCCCGCCAGCAGGCCGCGGTCCTCGTTCGCGACGTCCATTTCCTCAAGGACCAGGTCCAGCGGGCTGCCGATCGAGTCGTCCTGCTGGGCGCGGGAGACCACGTCGATGGCGCCGGGCCCGGCGAAGTTCGATTTCCACAGGGTGCGGAAGGCGGTGTCGCCCTCGAAGCCGAGGCTGCTCCAGCGGCCGTGGTATTCGCCCGCATAGCCGTCCGAGAAGATCACGTCTTCCTCGGTATCGCCGTAGAACAGGTCCGGGCCGAGGTTGCCGATCATCACGTCGCTGCCCGCCTCGCCGTAGATAGTGTCGTAGCCCCCGGTCCTGTAGGCGAAGTTGGTATCCAGCAGGATCACCTCGAACAGTGTACCGTCGGCCATCTCGGTATAGGACCGCTGGTAGATGATCGTGTCGCCGATCAGGAAGTCCTGACCGTCGCCGCCATGGATCTCGTCGTCGCCGAAGCCGCCGATGATGAAATCGTTGCCGTCCACGCCGCTCAGGTGATCGTCGAAGCCCAGATCCGGGCGGACCCCGATCATGTAGTCGACCCGGTCGACCGCCGACTGCCCGGCCATCGCCGCAGACGCATCGGTGAAGGTGATCTCGACGAGATCGCCGATGATGATGTCGTCGTCGCTGCCGCCGATCACCGTGTCAGCCCCGGCCTGGCCGAAGAAGATCGAGTCGCCCGACTGGTTCGAGGCGCTGATGATGTCGTCGCCGCCCAGTTCGATATTGGTCAGCACCAGCGTCTGCACGTCGGTCCTATTGATGAAGGTGACGGTGCCGTCATCGCCCAGCGCGACGTCCTCGCCCTCGCCGACCTCGATCCGGTCGTTGCCCTGGCTGCCCATGACGATATCCGCGCCGGCGCCGGTGTAGATCACGTCGTCGCCGCCGAAATCGAGAACCGCCGCGGTCAGCGAGCCGGTCCCGGTCATGTGGGACGAGACGTATTCGCCGTTATCGCCCAGCACCGCATCCTCGCCCGCGCCGGTCGAGACGGTGTCGCCGCCCGCCCCGGCCAGGACGACATCGTCGCCCTTGCCGGTGGTGAGGACGTCGCCGCCGCCCTGGGCCACGTCCTTGGTGACCACGCGCCGCGCCACGACCTGATCGGCGCCCGCATCCAGCTCGATCCGACCCTGGTCGCCGATCACCGCGTTGTCGCCGTCGCCCGCATCGATGGTGTCGCCGCCATCGCCGCCCAGGATCGCGTCCGAGCCGGAGCCGGTCACGATCCGGTCGCCCGCACCGGTATCGGTATCGGTGGTCTCCATCGTGCCGATCTCGGTCGCCGACCAGACGATCCGGCCGCTGTCGCCGATTGCCCGGTTGTCGCCGTCGCCCAGCGCCGCAGTATCGGCATCGCCGCCGATGACCACGAAGTCGTTGCCGGTGCCCGAGGTCACCTTGTCGGCCCCGTCGCTGTCCAGATGGGCCGAGACCAGTTCGCCCTGCGAGCGGTAGTAACCGCTGTCGCCCAGCGCCCGGTTGTCGCCGTCGCCCAGCGCAATGGTGTCCGACCCGGTGCCGCCGATGACCACGTCGTTATCCTTGCCGGTGGTGATGACGTCATCGCCGCCAAGGGATTCGTCCGAGGTCTCGACCACGTTCTCGTCGACCAGCGAGATCCAGCCGTTATCGCCCAGCACGAAGTTCTCTCCATCGCCCGCGCTGACCGTGTCGCTGCCCAGACCGGCCAGGACCACGTCGTTGCCCGAGCCGGTGGTGATCTTGTCGTCGCCGCCGAGGCTGGGATCGGCCGAGGTCAACTCGATCCCGTCCTCGTCGATCTGCAGATGGCCGTTGTCGCCGATCACCGCATTGCCGCCGCTCCCGGCATCGACCGTGTCGCTTCCCACCCCGGCCAGCACCGCGTCGTTGCCCGAGCCGGTGGTAATCTTGTCGCCGCCGCCGAGGCCGGGATCGGCCGAGGTCAGCTCGATCCCGGCCTCGTCGATCTGCAGATGGCCGTTGTCGCCGATCACCGCATTGCTGCCGTTCCCGGCATCGACCGTGTCGCTTCCCACCCCGGCCAGCACCGCGTCGTTGCCCGAGCCGGTGGTGATCTTGTCATTGCCGCCGACGCTGGGATCGGCCGAGGTCAGCTCGATCCCGGCCTCGTCGATCTGCAGATGGCCGTTGTCGCCGATCACCGCATTGCTGCCGTTCCCGGCATCGACCGTGTCGCTTCCCACCCCGGCCAGCACCGCGTCGTTGCCCGATCCGGTGGTAATCTTGTCGTCGCCGCCGAGGCTGGGATCGGCCGAGGTCAGCTCGATCCCGGCCTCGTCAATCTTCAGATGGCCGTTGTCGCCAATCACCGCATTGCTGCCGTTCCCGGCATCGACCGTGTCGCTTCCCACCCCGGCCAGCACCGCGTCGTTGCCCGATCCGGTGGTAATCTTGTCATTGCCGCCGAGGCTGGGATCGGTTGAGGTCAGCTCGATCCCGGCCTCGTCAATCTGCAGATGGCCGTTGTCGCCGATCACCGCATTGCCGCCGTTCCCGGCATCGACCGTGTCGTTGCCGGACCCGGCCAGCACCGCGTCGTTGCCCGATCCGGTGGTAATCTTGTCATTGCCGCCGAGGCTGGGATCGGTTGAGGTCAGCTCGATCCCGGCCTCGTCAATCTGCAGATGGCCGTTGTCGCCGATCACCGCATTGCCGCCGTTCCCGGCATCGACCGTGTCGTTGCCGGACCCGGCCAGGATCGCGTCATCGCCGGACCCGGTGGTGATGGAATCGTCGCCGCCATAATTCGGATTGGCGCTTTCCAACTCGATCTCGTCACCGATCCAGGTCGCGGTGCCGCTGTCGCCCATCGCGATATTGTCGCCGTCGCCCAGCTCAGCGGTGTCGTCGCCGCCGCCAAGCACCGCCGCATCGTCGCCCGAGCCGGTGACGACGAGGTCGTCGCCATCGGTGCGCAGATAGGCCGATTTCAGGGTCAGCGACAGGGTGTCGCCGGTGTCGTCGCGGCTAAGGGTGCCGTTGTCGCCGAGGATCGCGTTGTTGCCCACACCCGCGCGGATCTCGTCCGAACCCTCGCCGCCGACGATCACGTCGCTGCCGCTGCCGGTGTTGATCTGGTCGTCGTTCGCTGCCGCCGCAGCCGCGGCGCTGGTCAGCTCCACCCTGCGGCCGGTGTAGTCGGCATTGGCCTCGATCGTGATGGTGCCGTCGTCGCCGAGGACGTAATTCACCCCGTCGGCCAGTTCCGCCACGTCCGAGCCGCCGCCGAGGACCGCGATGGTCTCGCCGCCCGCCACGGTCACGGTGTCGTCGCCATCGTCCTCGTTCGGGGTCGAGACAACCGACGCGGCCAGTGCCGAGATCAGGTTTCGTGCCTTCAGATCCGCAGCTACGTCGTCGTCGCTGGGGTCCGAGCCCAGCGGCACATATGTCCTGAGCGCGTTCAGCGCGGTGGGATCGGTGGTAATCGTCCCCCCGTCGCCCAGCATCACCAGCCCGCCATCGCCTGCGGCAACGGTATCGTCGCCGAGCGAGCCGATGACGATGTCCTTCAGGTCATCGACGCTGCTGGTGCCGTCATCGTTGCCCACGGTGATGGTGTCATTGCCGTCGGCTGCGGTCGAGTCGCCCCGGATCGTGCCTTCGCTGAAGTCGATGATGCCCAGATCGCCAAGAACGATATCAGCGCCCAGCCCGGCGGTGATGACGTCGCTGCCCTCGCCGCCGATCAGGATGTCGGTGCCGTTGCCGGCGGTCAGGATGTCGTCGCCGCCCATCTCCGAGGCCAGCGTGGTAATCTTGGTCACCGCATCGAGGATGATCGAGCCCTCCAGCACGGCGAAATCGCCGATCAGGATGTTGCTGCCCTCGGTATCGGTCAGGGTCTCGGCCTCGCCCTCGCCTGCGCCGCCCGCGATCAGGATGTCGTCGCCGGTGCCGCCGTAAAGAGCGTCCTGGCCCGCATTGCGCGAATTGACATAGGTCGATGTGATCGCCCCCGCCGCAAGATTGGGGCTGAGCTTGATCTCGGCGAAATCGCCGATCAGGATGTCTTTGCCGGTGCCGCCCTCGATGCTGTCGGCGCCGCCGCCGCCCATCATGATGTCGGACCCCTTGCCGCCCAAGATCGTGTCCTCGCCATCGGCGGCATCGACGGACCCGAGGATCATGTTGGTGGTGAAGTTGGTGTCGACATCGAAGGTGGTCAGGTCGATGACGGTCCCGCCCGAGGTCACCAGGGTGAGGGTGCCGCCGGAGACCAGATCGTCGCCGAGACCGCCGGACAGCATGTCGTCGCCCAGCCCGCCCTGCAGGATGTCGTCGCCGTTCTGGCCATAGATCATGTCGCTGCCCGAACCGCCGGTGATGACGTCCATGCCGTCGCGCAGAGCCAGCGTGTCGATGGCGTCGTCGCCGTCGAGCCCCGATTCCCCGGCCTGCGCGCCCCAGCCCCAAACCGTGGTCTCGTCGCCGTCCACAACGATCATGTCGCTGCCCGCGCCGCCCTCGACATAGACGCTGGAGCCGCCCGCATTGATGATGTCGTCGCCCGCGCCGGAATAGATCCGGACCTCGCCGTCATTGGTCAGGTCGATCAGGATCACGTCGTCGCCGCCGCCCGTCAGGACGATGGCATTGCCCGAGCCGAGCGTGATGGTATCGGCCGACTTGTCGGCATTGGTCTGGGTCAGCCCGGTGTAGTTCTCCAGCAGTCCGCTGAGGGTCAGACCGTCGTAATTCGCCTTGTCCGAGTTGGTATCGACAGTGCCGTCGGCATTCAGCCCCAGCAGGCTGAGCACCTCGGTGGCGGTGACGTCGCCGCTGGAGAAGGCTTCGATGAAGAGATCGCGCAGCCCGTAATCGTCGGACCCGATATAGACGACGTTGCCGCCGTCGATCTCGACGGTGTCGCTGCCTGCCTCGCCGAAGATGATGTAGGTGCCGGTGGCCTCGCCATCGACGGTGATGGTGTCGTCTCCATCGCCCGCGAAGACCACGTGCAGGCCCTGGTTCGGCAGGGTGATCGTGTCCTCGCCAGCCCCGGTATAGGTGATGGTGATGACGTCGTTGGTGATCCCCGACAGGTCGATCTCGTTATCGCCCGAGCCCGCGGGAATGACCAGCGCGTTGGCATCCTGATCGATCTCGCCGGTCACCTTCTTGCCGCCCTGGGTGTAGGTGACCTGGATCGGCGAGTTCGGCCCGGTGATGACCAGGGTGTCGTCGCCGTCTTCCTGGATCGCCGAGTTCGACGCGCCCGCATTCGAGCCGATGTTCAGGACCACGGTGCCAGAGCCGTCCATGTCGCCGGCGACCTCGCCCGAGACCGGGTTGCCGCCGAAATCGACCGAGCCGTCGTCTTTGAACAGTTCGATATCCCAGCTCAGCTTGGTCAACAGAAGGTCGATGCCGACCCAGACCGACAGTTCGAACCCGAAGCTGGCCTCGCCGTAGAAGATGTAGCCGAGGGCCTCGAGGATATCGCCGTCGGAGATTTCCTCGTAGGCCGCCTCGACGATCGCGATCATCTCGGTCAGGCGCAGCTTGCCGTCGTGGTTGGGGTCGTTGAAATACAGCGTCACCCCGGCATAGCCCGCCACCGAAAGCCCGGCAAAGGGCGAACTGAGCGAGGCGTCGAGCCCCACATAGACATCGACCAGCTCGGTCGACAGGAAGATCCCGTCCAGCAGCCGTTCCGGGTCCAGCGTGTTGACGAAGTTGACGATGCCGCTGAGATCGTAGCCGACCTCGATCTGCGCCACGAAACGGGCCTCGATCCCGGCCTCGAAGATCGAGGACACTATATCGGCGGCCCAGCCGGGCATGTCCATCAGGTCGAGGAACTCGTCGACCAGGTCGATCCGCCCGCCGGTGTCGAAATTGAACAGCACCATCCGCAGCTCGACCAGGACCACGTCCTCGTAGTTGCCCAGCAGAAGGTCGATCACCGAGAACGGGTTGGTCAGCAGCGGAATCTCGATCTGCAGCGCGCCGCTGCCGAACACCCCGAACTTGCCGGAATAGCCCGAGGACGAACTGCTTCCCGAGATCGACACCTGGCTGCCGGAGGCATCGGACAGCTCGGCGTCGCCCGTTTCCAGATCGTCGGACATGGACGAGAAGTCGTAATCCCCGAACATTACGATGCCTTCGCTGTCGTTGAGATACGTGAGGAAATCGGTGACCTCTTCGCCGATTTCCGCCACGGTCCCGGCCATCTTGATGATCGGATAGATCTCGCCGAGGATGTCGACCAAGATCGACATAGGCTCTTCGTTGAGGAACTTGAAGAACTCGGCGAGCGGCTCGACCACGTCCATGAGCGGATCGAGGATCGGTGCGATCAGCGCGTCGTAAATCTCGCTGATGTCGACGCGGACGTTGTGGAACATCAGCGTCTCGATATTCAGACCGTCCCCGATGCTGAAAGTCGCCACGAATTCCAGCTCGGTCGCAACCGAGGGCAGGTAGGTGACGCCGTTGATCTCGATCGGCTTGCCGGTGGTCGGGTCGAGGATGTTACCCTCGATCGACAGCACGATGGCGACCTCGGCCTCGAAGGTGAACGAGATCAGGTTCGAGGTGTCGAGCTGGCTGAGATAGACCACGGTCTCGTAGGTCAGCTCTTCGCCGATCCCATCCAGCGGGGTGACGCCCGAGAAGTCGCGATAGACCCCGTCCGAGGTGATCGCGTCGCTGTCGCCCTGATCGTCCGGATCGATGATCGCAAGCCCTTGGTCGCCATAGAGATCGGCGCCCATCGTCGCGGTCAGCTTCGCCGTGCCGCCATCCTCGTCCGAAGCAGTCGAGATGATGTTGCCATCGTCGTCCAGCGTCACCGCGGTGGCGCTTACGCCCAGCACCTCGAACAGCGCCATCGAGGCCTCGAAGCTGCCAGCGTCGACGCTGAATTCCAGGGTGATCTCGTCGGTGTCGGTATCGTTCAGCAGGAAGAAGCCGTTCGAATCGTAGCCGAAGCCGATATTCACCGAATAGTAAAGCTGCATCAGGATCTGGCTGCCCTCTTCGACCTCCAGGTCGAAGCCCGGGATCCCCAGATCGAAGTCGATATCCAGATATTCCGAGAAGATCGTCGCGCCGAAATTCAGCGCCGCATAGACATAGCTGTCCTCGGTGCCGCCATCGGTGTTCAGGTAGGCCTGCAGATAGGTCTCGCCCGAGGTGCCCAGCAGATCGTTCAGCGCATCGTTGAGGAAGCCCGTGACCAGATCGACCGTGGTCGGCATGGTGCCGTCCGCGAGCGGGGTCGAGGCGTATTCCAGCGCCTCTTCCAGCACCAGCATGCGGAATTCCTCGAAGAAGGTCACGCCGACGCCAATGGAATCGCCCACGATCGGCAAGTTGATATCCGACAGGAAGTCGTCGAACAGCGACTGGATCTGCTCGATGATCATGTCCAGCCCCTCAAGCAGCAGGACCGGGTCGTTCAGCAGCGACAGGATGTTGAGGTTTTCGAGATAGTCGCTGAGATCGGGCAGGGTGAAGTCGAGCCCGGTCAGGCCGCCGAGATTACCGTTGAAGATGTCGATCAGCCCACCGGTCGCCGCGGTGGCGTCGCTGACGGAAAGCAGCGTCGCCTGCCAGGTCAGGCCGTCGGTGTCGGGGTCGAACAGGCCGATGCTGTCGCTCATCGGCAGCGACACGTCGATGCCGATGGACACCTCGTAGCTGAACAGGTCCGAGACCGACAGCGAGGTATCCGAGAACAGCGTGGCAAGATGCGACAGGTCGTACTGGCCTTCGTATTCGTCGCCGTCGATGTCGTTGATGCCGAGGAAGATATAGGCCGGATCGCCCGACCCGTCGGCGGCCGAGATATAGGCGTGCCCGTCGGTGACCGAGACCGAAAGCGGGCCCAGCGCCAGGGTCAGGTTCAGCCCCTCCTCGACGCCCGCGCTGAAGGACAGCTTGATGCCGCTTTCCTCGGTGTCGAGGTAGATCCGGATCGCATCGCCATCGTCGGCGACATAGAGCGTCCCTGAGGTAATGTCGCCGACGATGGCATCCCGGCTGCTTTCGAAGCCCAGCACTTCGGCGATGTTGGCGCCGCCCAGATCGGTGATTGCAAAGCCGATCCCCTCGGACAGATCCTCGCCGGTGACCGAGAACTCGATAGTGTCGTAGCTCAGCGCCGTGTCGTAGCCGGTCGCGGTCAGCGCCAGGATGCCGTCGGCGGTCACCCGCGCGGTCATCAGGCTGGATAGCGCCACGGTAGTGCCGTGGATCGCGGTGTCGGAAATCGCACCGCGGTCGATGCTGGCGGCTGCCAGCGCGGCGTTCAGGGCATCGACGAAGCCATCCTGATCGCGGCCCGCCTCGGCCTCGATCGTGACCGTCACCCGTTCGTCGCCGATCTGGACGTCGAAGGTTGCGGCGCTTTCATAATCGGTGAAACCGTCGTCCAGCGCGATTTCCTGCAGCCCGTCGTCGTTCTCGGACGAGTCGCGGGACGCGCCGAACAGCAGGTTCAGCCCGGTGTCCTCGGTCTCGCTGTTGCCGCTGTCCGACAGGGTGATCTGGCCGGTCTCGGCATCGTAGGTGAAGCTGACGGTGCCGTCGAAGGCCGCGTCGACCGCCGCGTCGATGGCCGCGATCACCTCTTCCAGCGTCTCCAGCCCGTCGAGATCGACCTCGACCTTGGACGAGTTGCCGTCCGCGTCGAACCGGGTGATGCGCAGGTCGTTGCCGCCCGAGGGCCGCATGTTGACCGCACCGGTGGTCGCGAGCGCGCCGAGTGCGGTGGAGAGTTCGGCCAGATCGGTCGGGTCCGCCAGCAGCCCGCTGAGATCGAGCCCGAAGGTGAAATCGAGGCTTAGCAGCGGGTCGAAGACCAGCGCCCCCTCGCCCGACGCATCGACCAGCCCGGTCACGGTATCGGCCAGATCCTCGCCGACGATATCGGCCAGCGCATCGCCCAGAAGCTCGGCCAGATCGAGCTGGAACGGCAGGCTTTCGGAATAGTCGTCGAGGAACTGGAAAGACAGCGCGAAGGTCAGGGTCGAAGCATCGCTGTCCCAACCCAGCTCGACCGTGTCCTCCCCGAACACGTCTTCCAGATAGCTGTCCAGCGTATCCAGCGCCGCATCCATGTCGTTGCGGATGTCCTGCAGCGCCTCGAGGAAATCGGCCGAGAAGCTGATCGCGTCGAGGATCGAGAAGTTCAGCAGCGGGATCTCGGCATCGAGGTACGGCAGATAATCCTCCAGCGCCTCGCCGACCACCACCAGCATGTGGGCGATGGCGGTCAGCGCGTCGAGGATGTCACCATCCTCGAGATTGCCCAGCGCCTCCAGCGCGGCCGCGGCGCTTTCGTCCTCGGAGACCACCGCGATCTCGGTGGTTCCGTCCAGATCGAACAGGTCGGTGACGGTCACGCCGATGCCGTCGATCACGCCCTCGTTCAGCCCCGCGACATCGCCCACCGACAGGGTGATGTCACCCAGATAGGCCACGAATTCCGCCAGTGTGCCGTCACCGCCGTAGTCGAACGCATCGGCTGTCTGCAGATCGGCCGAATCCGCGACCTCGGACCCGTCGGAGGCCAGCGCCCGGCCTTCGCCATCGGTCAGCAGCCCGCCGGAAAGCTCCAGCAGGCCGATCAGAGAGTCGATGCCCTCGGCCTCGGTCACCACGGTCTCGCCGTCCACGACGTCGTAGACGTCGGTCACCGCGTTGTAGAGGTTGTGCATGGTGATGCGGTTGCTGGCCAGACCGTCGCTGTCGGTCCCCACGAGCGTCACCAGCATCTGCACGTCGAAGGCGACGAAATTGGCCGAGGGATCCGAGGTCCCGACCGTAAAGGCCGCGATTCCCAGATCCGCCGAGCCGGTGATGTCGGTGGCCGTCGCAGAGGCCGAGGCGGTCAGGGTCACGTCCTCGATGAAGGCATAGTCCAGCAACGCATCGAACAGGTCTTCGCCAAGGTCCGAGGCGCCCTGCAGCGCGTTCGAGGCGATGTCGATCAGGCTGCTGCCAAGCCCCGCCAGGTCGATCCCGATCGAAGAGGTCAGCGCCGCGGTCAGTTCGCCCGCCAGATCGGCGGAAAGGGTGACGTCGCCCAGGAAGCTCAGCCCCACATCTTCGGCCGAGAACAACACCCCGTCATCGGCTTCGATCACCAGCGTGGAGGTGGCCTCGGGCAGAACGAAGACCAGCGCGCCGTCCTCGGTCAGTTCAAGCGCCGCGCCTTCCCAGGCCTGGGACAGTTCCGAATTCACCCAGTCAAGCAGCCCGTCGATGGTGGTGGCGCGCAGGGTGTCGCCGTCTTCCACGGTGATCTGGATGCTGCGCGTCTCGTCGGCGTCGAGGGTGAAGCTCAGCCCGGTGCCGCCGACCAGATCGCCATTCTCGTCGTAGCCGCCATCGCTGCCCACGGTGACGCCGACACCCTCGGCATCCAGCGCCGCGTTGAAATCCTCGACGAAGGACGCAAGATCGTCCCAGCCGGTGTCCGAGGTGACGTCCACCTTCCGCTCGACCCCGTCGACGGTAAAGGTGAAGCGCATCGAGGTGACGCCCGCCAGATCGTCGATATCCAGCGTGTCCAGCGTCACCGTGTCGGTGCCGGTCGAGAACCCGAGGAAGTATTCGCTGACCGTCTCGCTGTCGTCGTCGGGATAGAGCGTGCCGTCGGCACTGTATTCGAGCGCGCCCAGATCGCCCGAGGCGAAGCCCAGATCGATCAGCGAGAAATCGTCGTCCTCGCTGTCGTCGTCGGCCCGGGTCGCCCCGGTCACCGCCAGCGAGTTGCGGTAGGTCTCGCCGTCGTCTTCCTGCTCGTCCGAGGCAATCCTCAGCCCGCCGGTGGCGGTAACGCCGACCGACAGCCCATAGGGGGAAACCGCCGCCTGCAGCAGGGTGGCCAGCGCCGCCAGCCGCTCGGCCACGCTCAGCGAGGTGTCGAGAACGTCGCTGCCTTCCAGATTCACCTCGATCCCGGTCACGGCGGTACCCGCATCGGTGACGGTCAGAGTGATCGAGCTGTACTCGGACAGCGCGTCGAGATCGCTTGCGGTCAGCGCCGAGCCGGTCAGGCCGGCGATGGCCGCGCCAAGGGTCTGGCCGCTGACATTCTCCGAGAAGCCAAGGGATTCGGTGTCGATGCTGAAGGTGTCGGCGATATTGGTGAAGACCGAGGCCAAGCTGTCGAGCACATCCGAGATCTGCAGATCGCTCAGCGGGATCTCGAAATCGAACACGCTGTTTTTCAGCAGGCCCGCGATGTTGGCACCGGCCTCGCCAAGGAAGTCGATGATGTCCTCGGCATCCAGCGAGAACAGCGCCTCGAGGGTGGCGGTCAGGGTTTCCAGCGCCTCCGTGCCAAGGCTCGCATCGTCGAAATCGACCGACAGATCGACCGAGGCATTGTCGGCGAAGACGGTGGCCGGATCCTCGCCGGAAGCGGTATCCAGCACCGAGGACAGGGTCAGCACGCCGCTGTAGCTTTCCGAGGACTCGCCCATGTCGAGGGTGCCGGTGAAGTCCAGCTGGAACAGGTCGTAGGACGTGTTCGCCTCGATTTCGGTGAAGCCGCTGCCGCCCACCTCCTGGATCAACCCCGAGATGCCCAGATCGGCCTCGTCGCCGAAAAAGTCGAAATCGCCCGAGCCGAAATCGATGACCCCGCCCAGATCCAGCGTATCCGCCCCGGTGACGACCACCGAGAAGAGCGCGGTGGTGAACGACTCGACGGTCAGGCCCACCAGACCAAGGGTGGCTGTCGCGTCGTCGCCGGTGTCGATCTCGCCGCCAACCGAAACCAGCGGGTCGAAGCTGAAATTGTCGATATGCAGCTCGAGGCTGTCCAGCGCGCCTCCCGACAGCTCGGCCTCGACCGAGATCTGGAACGAGATCGACCCGCCGAGGGGATCCGTCGAGGACAGGTCGAAGGGCAGTTCCAGCCCGGGCAGCAGATCGGCGATCGCGCTGTCGAAATCTGCGGCCAGGCCGTCGGTGTCCAGCGCCACCTCGACCGAGACCGCCCCGTCGGCATTGTCGGTGAACGAGACCAGCGTCTCGCCGTCAACGACGATGTCGCTCAGCGACAGGGACAGCGTGTCTGTCAGGCCCATCGCATCCGCGACCTGATCCAGCACGTCGGACAGCGCCGCGGCCATGTCGTCGCCCGACACGCCCTCGGCATCCAGCAGATCCTCGAGATCGTCGAAGATCGTGCCGTCGGTGAAGTTCTCGACGGTGAAGACCTCGGCGATCTCGGATGCCGAGAGGTTGCCCGAGAAGCTGATCGACGTATCGTCTCCGAGGCTGTCATTCGCGGCATCGGCTAGATCCGAGGCGAAATCGCCGTCGATCAGCCCCGAGATCCCGCCGGTGATGCTGGCGCGCAGTTCGGAAATCGCACTGCGGATCCGGTCCACGGTCTCGCTGACCGCGGTCAGGTCGTCGCCGCTGTCGCCCAGCACAGAGCCCAGAACGTCGAAGGCCGCCCCGGCCGAGGCGTCGAACTGGTCGAGGATGGCGTCGGCATTGTCGGCCTGCTGGTCGGCGATCTGCGCAAGCCCCGACAGGATCGAGGTCAGATCGGCGCCGCCGGACAGATCGATGTCGAGATTGGCATCGAGCATGACCCTCGGCTCGAGAGGAACCGCCCGCCGGTCGATCGGCAGGGCTTCGGCCTGCTGGAGCGCCTTCTGCTGTCCCATCGTCAGTCCCTCACTCGTTCCGCGTACTCAGGTCGCGAGCGGCCGGGATGGCCGCGCCGCCGTTCAGAAGGTCGTCGACAGCGAGACCGAGACGTACTGGATGTCGTCCCCCTCGCGTTCGGCAATAGGCTTGGCCAGAGAGGTATTGACGCGCCCAATCCGGGTTTCGAAGGTCATCGACAGCCCGACCGACTGCCTCCAATAGAGGTCGTCGTCGATATCGGCGCCGTCGAGCCCGGGCAGGTGCCACAGCGTTCCGATGTCGTAGAAGGCACCGAGCCACAGGTTGTCGCGCGGCGTCGGCACGAACAGCTCGGCCGAGGCGGCCAAATAACGGGTGCCGCCCAGCGCGTCGTCGGTGTCCATGTCGCGCGGACCGATACCGTCGAAGGTGAAGCCCCGCAGCATGCCGCCGCCCATGGTCGCGCGGTCGAGCAGGGTCACGTAATCGCCGTCGTTCGACGAAACCAAGCCGCCGTCGAAGCCGAGGTTCAGGATCGTGCCGCGGCCCATCGGCAGGAACGTTTCGGCATTGACGCTGACTTGGCTGAAGTCGCGCCCCGACCCGAACCCGGCCCGGCGCAGGTCGATCCGCGCCTCTGTCCCCAGCGCCAAGCTCGCCCCCTTCTGGCGGTTGCTCCAGGTCAACCCCAGATCGATGCCCGAGGCGTGACTGTCGCCCAGATCTTTCAGGATCAGCGGCGAGACGTCGTCGTCGCTTTCCTCCAGATCGTCGTGCTGGGCGAAGATCCCGACGCTGTAGCGGGCCCGCTCGGTCAGCCCGGCGTCCAGCGATAGAGCGGCGGTGTAGGTCTCGCGCCGGTAGGACTGGAAGTCCCAGTCGCGGGAATAGCCTTCGATGCCGAAGGTCAGCACCGTGTCGCGCCCCAGGCCGGTATCGCCAAACTCCCAGTCGCGGGTCAGCGCGAGGCTGGTGCCGTGGCCTTCCGACCCGCCCCGGTAGCCCAGCCGCAGATCAACCCCGCTGGACAGGATGTCGGTGAAGCCCAGATCGACCTGGGCGGTGGCGCCGTAGACGGTGGAATAGCTGACCCCGGTGACCAGCCGGTCGGCACCGGCGGCCCCGGGCAGCAGGCCGACGGCCAGCGCCATCGCGGAAAGCGGCGCCAAGCGGCGCGGGGCGTCAGTTGTCATATCGGGTCCCTTCGTCATTCTGGGGTCCGCTGCCCGGCAGCGCGGAGCCCGCCTCGGGCAGCCCCGCGATCAGGCATTTGCTGCCCGGCAGCACCTCGGGCGCATCGAGGGTGAAGAAGACCGAGATCGTGCCCGACGCCAGATCCGCCAGCTGGGCGGCATAGTCGAAACGGACTGGCAGCGGATGCGCGACATCGTCGTTGACGACGATGTCGTGCCGCGCGGCGGCAACGAAATCGGGCAGCGCCGAGGACGGCACGAAGGCCTCGACCCGGAGCGGCTGATTGACATAGATCGTGGCCAGCGGCCCGGCCGAGGTGCCCTCGCCCGGGTCGATCAGGTCTTCGCCGATCATGCCCGCCACCGGCGCCGCGATCAGAGTGTTCTCGACCGCGATCCGGGTCTTGGCCAGATCCAGCGCGGCCATTTCCAGCGCCGCCTTCTGGCGTTCTACATCGGCTGCGGCCAGCGCCAGCTCCAGCGCCGCGTCGTCGTGATCGGCGGGGCTGACGGCGCCGCGGGCCAAGCCGCGGGCCAGACGCTCTTCTTTGCGGGCCAGACCGTCGCGGCGCAGGATCGAGGCCCTCAGGGCGCTGTCGTCCGAGGCGCGCGCCTCGCCCAGCGCAAGCTCGGCCCGGGCCATCGCCGCGTCGAGCTCGACCAACGGATCGCCTGCCGCCACCTGCTGCCCGGGACGAACCAGCACGCGCGCGGCGACGCCGGTGATGGCCGAGGTCACCTCGACCACCCGCAGCGGCTTGATCGTGCAGTTGAACTGTCCCGGCCGCAGCAGCGGAATCGCGCCCGCTACCGAGCGGGCGCGCAGGGCGAAGTCTTCCGGGCTGGTCTGCGCCGAAACAGCCGCGGGCAGGACCGCGACCGCAACGGCAAGAATCAGACCGCACCCGCCCATCACAACTCGAGCTTCGTGAGGTCGGCACCCATCAGATAGTGCAGCCGGGTCCAGGACCGGAGGTATTCCGCCTGATAGTAGCTCACCCGCTCGGTGGCCTTGTTCAGCCGCAGTTCGCGTGCGGCGACAACCAGATCGACGCTTTGGCCGCTGGCGACCCGGCCGCGTTCGGCGTCCAGCGCCTTCCGGGCCTGCTGGGCCGATTCCGAGGAGCGGAAGATCGCGCGGCGCAGCTCGGCCATGCGGGAATGGGTAGAGCGGATCTCGGTCTCGACCGCGCGGCGGCGGGCATAATATTCCATCGTCGCGGCACGCAGCTCGACCGATTTCTCGCGCGAAACATAGCCGCGGCCGTTCGAGTTGAAGAGCGGCACGGTCAGGCTG
Organism: Rhodovulum sulfidophilum DSM 1374; assembly: GCF_001633165.1. Taxonomy (NCBI): domain Bacteria; kingdom Pseudomonadati; phylum Pseudomonadota; class Alphaproteobacteria; order Rhodobacterales; family Paracoccaceae; genus Rhodovulum; species Rhodovulum sulfidophilum. Next base: position 3,933,109 of record NZ_CP015418.1, read on the forward strand.
ACGCCCACGGTCAGGTCGTCGCTATGCGACCCGCCGCCGAACCGGCTGCCGGAGCGGTGCTCGTTTTCCAGCGTGGCATAGGCGTCGACCACCGGCATCGTCTCGGCCGCCAGCGCCCGGTGCCTGTCGAGCCCGGCACCCACAACTGCAAGCGCCGCCGACATGATCGCCGGGTTGTCTTCCAGCCCGCGGGCCACCGCGTCGCCCTCGCCGGTGCGCCGGTCCGCGCGCAGCATCCCGTTCGGGAAGCGAAGCGGCTTGATCTCGCGCACCACGGTCCCGGTCAGTTCGGCCAGGGCGCTGACCGCCGCGGCATAGCGGGCCATTTCCAGCGCCTCCTCGGCGGCGATGGAATCGCGCTCGCTGCGCAACGAGGCGCTTTCGGTGTCGTCGTCCAGACCGATATCGGTCAGCGTGTCGCGGCTGCCGATCTGGCGGTCGAACAGCCGCTGGCGCGCGGCCAGAGCGCGGGCACGGTCGCGGGCCTGGTTGGCGACGATGTAGTTGTCGAAAACCTCGTATGTGACGTCGCGCACGGCACCGATATAGTCGACCTCGGCCACCGACTGGGCATTGCGCGCATAGCGTATGCCGAAGATCCGGCTCATGTCGTAGATCGGCTGGGTGACGCTGGCGACCGTGGTGCGCACCGGATAGGATGTCTGGCCCTTCTCGTAGACCTTGTTGTCGGACGAGATCACCCGCTGGTTCAGGTGGTCACGCGAGAATGTGAACGAGACCTGCGGCAGATACCCGAAGACGGCGTTCATGTGCTGCGCGTCGGCCAGGCTGATCTCCTGCGCGGCGCGGCCGATTTTCGAGTTCCGGTCCAGCGCGGTCTTCAGCAGGTCCGGCAGCGCCGCCCCGCCCGCGGGCGCCTCGGAGGGATCGCCGTAAAGCGCGACCAGCTCGGCCAGCCCGGGTTCCTTGGCGATGGTCTTCGCCAGACCGGCCTCGGCGGCATTCCGCTGATCCTCGGACGGACCGTCCTCGCGCAGGGCGTCGAGACGCTGATCCGCCGGGGTTTCGGGGCCGCCGCATCCCGCCACCCAAAGCAGACTGCAGCCGATCACCGCGGCGAAACTGGTTCTGATCGTCATCCTGTGGCCCCGTTCTGCCCCACTGTCCTAGCCGCGAGGCGGGCCGCTTCCGACGATCCCGTTTTCTGGAATTATACTTGTATCCTCGCGAGTTCGTCTTAGGTCTCCAACCTTTTTCCTTCTACCCTCGCCCCCCCCTTTACCCCACAAACTACCCATTTGCGCCAAAATCGATCTTTCGAAAGAAAAATCCACGCGTAAGGGGCGAACGCGTCTGCCCGGAGAAAACGAGGGGGCCGCCCGATGCGCGGGATCTTGCTGAGGCCTAAGGGACCTCTCCGGCCCAAGGGTCAAGCTCCGCCCAGAAAGCCCCCTAACAGGCTGGTGAAATAGTCGGCCTCGACCTCGGATGCAGAACATGATTCGCACTTTCCCACTGCGAGAGCGGGATCACGATGCGGTCCGGCGCAATTGATCCTCGGATCGGCGCGGGGCGCGCGCCGACTGTCTCAGAGGCGGGAACGTCGTACAGCTGCGCCTCCGCGCCGTCGCGGTCGGGGCAGGGCAAGATCAAGGCGGCGGAGCGGCTTACGCAGGGAGGCCCGGATCAGTTCGCAGAACACCGCGACGGCCGGTTTCGATCGCTCCAGATCCATGGCCGCGATACAGGCGTAGATCGCCTCGTCCTTGTAGGGCGCGTTGCCGGGCATCGAACCGAGCCATTGCATGTAGCCCAACTGTCCCTGTTCCCGGGCCCGTTCAGGACTTTCGGGCGCCATGATGGGTCCGTTGATCGTGGTGTGAAGATGCATTGCGCCCTCCGCGCGAATGGGGCGGAGTCAACCGGCGGCAGCAATAGTCTCAGGACGGCATGGTCCATCTTATCTGCTCCTCGTCCGGGGCACCCCGCCCGGGTTGGTATCGAACAGATGGCAGGTCTCCTGACTCGCGGGTCGCCGCTCCCCCGATCCTTCCCGGGCCTTGCTGCCCAGTGGTCGCTTCGGGGTCGCTCGCCGCCTACAGTTGCGGGGGCAGTCACGGCGTCCAGAGATCGGCACGCTCGGGATGCTTCCTGGCCATCAAGGCGCGCGACGTCATGCCGACGATCAGCAGCTTCCTGATGTAGCGGTCGCCCTTCTTGGTGATCTTCCCGAGCCGCTCCTTGCCGCCGCTGGATTTGTTCAGGGGGGGGCAGACCCAGCCAGGCCGCCAGATCGCGCCCGGTCCGGAATTGTTTCGCATCGCCGATCGTGGCGATGATGGCCGAGGCGGTAATCGGACCGATCCCGGGTATGCGCATCAGCCGCCGGGCATCTGCCGTCATCATGGCGTGCTGTTCGATCATCCTGGTGTAGCCGACGACCCGGGTGTTGAGGCCCACCAGCTGATGGCACAGCGTCCCGAGAATACCGTTGGCCAGTTCCGGCATGTCGGGATGGTCCCCGCCGAGGTGGCGTTTGGCAAAGGTGAGGATGGCGCCCACTCCGGTCGGCAGGATGTGGCCGAATTCGCGCAAGATGCTGCGGATCATGTTCACGATCTGGGTTTGCTGCCGGACCACAAGATCGCGGGTGCGGTGGATCGCCAGGATCGCCTGCTGATCTTCCGTCTTCAGTTCGACGAAGCGCATCGTGGGTCGGCGCACCGCCTCGCAAATCGCCTCGGCATCGACCGCGTCGGTCTTGCCCCGCTTCACATAGGGTTTCACATAGCCCGCAGGCATCAGCCGGACGTCGTGACCGAGCTTGCCCAATTCGCGGCCCCAGTGATGGGCGGACCCACACGCCTCCATCCCGACGACGCAGGGCGGCAGGGCCTCGAAGAATTGCAGAAGCTTGGCGCGCTTCACCGTCTTGTTGAAAATGACGCGCCCATTCGCGGAAATCCCGTGAACCTGAAAGACATCCTTGGCCAAATCCAGGCCGACCGTATTGACTGTCATTGGGTGGCTCCTCTCTCAGCAGTCGATGACAACTGCACTATGGCACATCGCGACGCCGGGGGAGCAGGGGCCATCCACATCATCCGCTTCCGTGATCCACGGGCGGCTCGGACTTGAGGCGCCGAATGACCTGTGTGGATGGCTCCCGCATAGCAAGTCGTAAATGATCTCGCGCACCTTTTCAGAAGCAGTCTTGTGTCCGGCCTGTTTGCGCGGTTCACACCGCTGGCCCTGATGGGATCCGCAGATCAGGTTCCTATCTGCTTTGCGGGCAATTTCGCCCGGGACATTCGGCGGAGCTTCCTGATCGTTGCGGCTGAAGGGTACACCATCACATCGTCGGTCTTGCTATCTCGCTGTTTCGGTATGTCTCAGGCTGTGTGAGGTCGGTAGGATTCGTTCCTGGTCAGCACCGCCCACATGATCCGCGCCGTCTTGTTCGCCATGGCGACGGTCGCGAGCCGGGCAGGCTTCCTCTGCAGCAGCTTCGTCAGCCAGGGATCGGCACGCTCCGGATGGTTGGAGACCTGCCGCACACGCGATGTCATGCCGACGACGATAAGCTGACGCAGATACCGATCGCCCATCTTGGTGATCTTCCCTAAGCGCTCCTTGCCACCGCTGGAGTGGTTGCGCGGTGTCAGACCAAGCCACGCCGCAAATTCCCGCCCACTCTTGAACTGGTGACCCGATCCGATCGTGGCGGCCACGGCCGAGGCGGTGACCGGCCCAACTCCGGGAATGCTCTGCAGGAGTTGCGCCTGGCGGCTGAGACGAGCCTGGATACGCATCGTGATCTCGTACCAGCGAAAGCGGTTGTGGAGCTCGACCAGCTGACGGCTGAGGACCCGCAGAACGTCCTGGGCGAGCTCGGGGAACCCGGACTGCTTGCCCTCGATGATCCCTTTCGCAAAATCGATGGCCCGCGCGACGCCCCGAGCGATGGCGATCCCGAACTCCGCGGCCAGGCTTCGGAGCATGTTGATCAACTGAGTGCGCTGTCGAACCACGAAGTCCCGTGCGCGATGCAAGGAGAGAAGCGCCTGCTGGTCCTCGGACTTGATCTCGACAAACCGCATCGTCGGCCGCGTCACGGCCTCGCAAATGGCTTCTGCATCGACCGCATCGGACTTGCCCCGTTTCACGTAGGGTTTGACGTACATCGGCGGCATCAGCCGGACAGTATGACCGAGCTTCGTAAGCTCACGGCCCCAGTGGTGGCTCGATGCGCAGGCTTCGATGCCGATGAGGCAGGGCGGCAGTCGCTCGAAGAACGCCAGCACCTGCGCCCGGCGTAAAGGCCGATTGAAGGCGACCTCTCCGGTCTCGGTAACTCCGTGGACATGAAAGATGTTCTTGGCCAGGTCGAGGCCGACAGTGGTAACTTGCATGGGGTGGCTCCTCTCAATTGCAGATTCTGACACCTGCAGTATGGCGCATCGCGACGCCGGGAGCGGGAGCCATCCACCCCATCTGCTATCGGCAGAGAGCGGCCCTGGTCGCTTGGGGCGGATTGTGTTGAAAAACTCCGGCCGCGGTTGAGAGGTCGTCTGAGTTTGGAACGCCGTTCTTCACAGGGGCAGCAAAGGTCCATTTACGAGGCTGGATCGCAGAAAAGCGGAACCATGTCCCGTGAGCTTGTGCTCTGCGGCCCCGCAAGCGAGTTTTTCAACACAATCGGCGGAGACCGGACGTTCGCGGTTGTCTCCGGGAATCGCCCCGGGATCGCCGAAGCGGATGATGTGGATGGCCCCTGCTCCCCCGGCGTCGCGATGCGCCATAGTGCAGTTGTCATCGACTGCTGAGAGAGGAGCCACCCAATGACAGTCAATACGGTCGGCCTGGATTTGGCCAAGGATGTCTTTCAGGTTCACGGGATTTCCGCGAATGGGCGCGTCATTTTCAACAAGACGGTGAAGCGCGCCAAGCTTCTGCAATTCTTCGAGGCCCTGCCGCCCTGCGTCGTCGGGATGGAGGCGTGTGGGTCCGCCCATCACTGGGGCCGCGAATTGGGCAAGCTCGGTCACGACGTCCGGCTGATGCCTGCGGGCTATGTGAAACCCTATGTGAAGCGGGGCAAGACCGACGCGGTCGATGCCGAGGCGATTTGCGAGGCGGTGCGCCGACCCACGATGCGCTTCGTCGAACTGAAGACGGAAGATCAGCAGGCGATCCTGGCGATCCACCGCACCCGCGATCTTGTGGTCCGGCAGCAAACCCAGATCGTGAACATGATCCGCAGCATCTTGCGCGAATTCGGCCACATCCTGCCGACCGGAGTGGGCGCCATCCTCACCTTTGCCAAACGCCACCTCGGCGGGGACCATCCCGACATGCCGGAACTGGCCAACGGTATTCTCGGGACGCTGTGCCATCAGCTGGTGGGCCTCAACACCCGGGTCGTCGGCTACACCAGGATGATCGAACAGCACGCCATGATGACGGCAGATGCCCGGCGGCTGATGCGCATACCCGGGATCGGTCCGATTACCGCCTCGGCCATCATCGCCACGATCGGCGATGCGAAACAATTCCGGACCGGGCGCGATCTGGCGGCCTGGCTGGGTCTGTTCCACAACAGGCCCGCACAATAGAAATTTGACGTTTCCAGCTCAAACCGGAAGTTGAATGATTCATGACATACGACAGCTCAGAGGCTCATTAAATACCCGCTTCCTCTCCGCTATTGACTGCCTCGCCATTTGCAATGAACATCACAATATAACCAACGGAGAATTTAGCCATGTGATGCTGTCGCATGCTGGAGGCTTATGTCGCGACATTTGGCAGTTTACAATTTTGGCCGCAACGAGAACGGAGTCGTCGGGATGGTTTTTCAGTTCATCGTCATCGGCGCAGCGATTGCGACCATTTGGGCGAAGAATGCATACGCAACTGACAACCTCGTTTACAGCGATGAGAGTTTCCTGCTTGAACTGGGCTATAATCCTGGAGCTGTAGACGGATTTGCGGATCAAAACACACATAGCGCGATTTCTAGCTCTCAGATAGGGCGTGGATCGCTTGTAACCGGTGGCATGGATACGCAGGGGCGCCGGGCACTTGGCCAGGAGATTTTAGAATTTCGTGCGAAACAGGAACAGCATCCTCCAGAAATTCCGCAAAATCTTCCGAAGGAAACCTTACCTGAAACCATTCGCAGGGAGGTCGGCCACATATGGCTGTTTAGTGATTACCGCACACTTCCAATTGGAATGAGCGCATTTTTGGGCCCAGGTCCTGGTGGCGATTGGAGCAAGCCACATCAGTCTTTAGTGTGGTATCGGGTTTATTCTTTGGATGCCTTTCACTCGAATGGCGTTGCGGTTCCGCAATATCTAACCGGAGAAGAAAAAAGCCATCCCTTCAATGCGAATGGGATAGGCTTGAATGGACCTTATAGCGGCCCAGCCCCTGACTTGGCAATGGTATGTGTGGTACACGCTCCACGATCCGCACCAGCCAGGTTAGTCTACAGTTTGAGCTTTTGGCGAGCGGAGCCACTACGCTTCGACCCTACAACTGGCTCGAAAAGCTACGATGCCACCATAGGGCCCGAGCTTGGCTGGGCCGTTGGCTCAGACCCTTGCCAAAATGCGTTCCAGTCTCTTGACGCTGACACCAGGGCTGCTTTGCGCCACTAGGCTGGAAATTATTTTCTTTTTTGAGTTCTGAAAATTGGCTTCGCCAAAGCACGGCTTCCGAGCCAGATGAGAGCAGAAAGATGGCCAGAAGAAGTGCAAGCCTGAGGAAACACTCACCTAACTGCAGCGGGTAGATGTTGGGTTTCACATGGCTGGTATATTTTTGATAAATCCCAGAAGATGGTGAATGCACTCATTCACCGCTGGTATCCGTCAGGATGTGATAGAATGGCCGCACGAATGGCGGGCAATCAGGAAGATTTATTTCGCCGCTTCCCCGCAATGGACTCCAATAGCTCCGGTGAGCTGGATGCAATTTCTTTTCCGATTCGCATCAAGTATATATTTATTCGGCGGATTCTATCCCGAGGCAACAGTGTCTCAGCAAGCAAGTCACGCCCCGCCTTCCCTACAAGAACTACCGCCAATTGCGGTAGCAAGGGCATCCAGAGTTCTGATTGGGGGTTGACCAAACCATTGGACCCACCGTTCCCGAGCCGCGCGACAGCGGCGCTCGATAGGATGAACGAATGATGTCTTTCACACCGAACCCATCGGACTGATCGCTCGTGTAGTAGTTTCAAAAATTGTTCCGAAGGGCGTAACGCGGCTTGAACTCGCGCTGAACGAGAAAGTAGCTCCTGCTGGGAGGGATCTTTTATTTTCTTAAGAAAGTTGCGACCCGCAGGAGTTAGATTAAATATATCCAAGGGCAAATTTTCCACGGCATCTTGCACCATCTGGCGTGTGCGGCTGGCTTGGTCAAACTCCGGAATGAAATCCGGCGTTCTCTTTAACATCTCGGCAATAACTTCGCGCAGAGAGTGCTCAATTTTCCCTTCAAGCGTTGGAAGTTTTCCCTTTTCAAACGCAATCTTAAGCTCAGGGAGTAGCTCTCCTAGAAAGTTATCAATGGGACCGTAGTGGTTTCGCTCCACCTCGTCTGAAGGACGACCTTCGTTGTAAATTGTATAGTAGTTTCGGCGCTGAAAGAACGTCCTAATATTTCGGATTCTCGGGTTATCGTATTCGCCGCTGCGAGTCTTCTTCGCGTACCACAGCTGCTGTTTTCCGGAGGCAAAGGCGCGCTGCAGAGCTTGAGGTATATAATGATGGCCTTTGCTGCGTTGATTCTTCATCAAATCTGCCGCCAAGCATATTTTCGAGTGAATTCCTGAACTCGAGATGCTCACGATTCCGGAGGAATATATACGCCCGCATGTCAAAGTAAAGTAACTATCATTTTATTCTAAGGAAATTATTGACATTATGAAGGCCTAGGCATCCAGTCTTGGTATCTTCGGTAACGAGTAGGCGGCTGAATTTGGCGACGCAGGTCGCTGGTGCGTTGAAGATCAGTTCTCGGAAATCTCCACCTATGCTCGGTGAGGATCTTGAAAAGTAGCTTCTTGCCCAAAGTACCAGCGTCTGCCGGGTGGCCCGGGGAGATCTCAGAGGCCTGACTCGTCCGGTTCGGGGCTGCGACCGGCAACCCGCTGCACGAGGCACGAAGGACCGGTTTGGGCCGTGAGCGACGCCGCGCGAGGGGCGATCAGGCGCTTGCCCCTGCGGCGCGGCGAAGGTCGGGAACGAGCCTATTCCGTTGAAAAACGCGACTTGTCCGAAGGTCTGACCGTTGATTCAATATCGCTGCAACCGGCTCGAAATACCCGCTGATGGCTTACCTGTTCTTCCTCAAGGACATGGACCGCTTCATGCCGATCCAACCCACCGGCTTCGACCGTGTCTTCGGTGAGATCGGCCTGGAATTCCGCACCCTGCGCAATTGTACCTGGGAGAACTACAGCCATTTCAACGGGATCCTGAACGCCCTACGCAAGCCGATCGCAGATCAGGCCAAACTGGAACACGTCCGCCTTATCGACGCCCATTCCCTGCTGTGGCCATTCTCGACCCTGTTGGGGAGGGAAGCCAAGGGCGACTTGGCCAATGGTGAAAGGGCCGACGCGCGACACCTCGGAGCCAGGGAAAAATCGATTGCCGACATTAAGTATTCGGTGGGCAAGACGGTCTTCAACTCCAACGGCCAGGTGATCCCTTCGACCGTCAAGAACAAGGAGCTGCATATGTCCGACGCCGAGTTGGACAAGCTGATCCGGGACCTTCTCACCATCCAGGAAGACCGCTGCGCCATCACCGGCCTGCCGTTCCAGTTCCGGGGCGCACAGACGGACGACAACATGCTGCCCTCCTTGGACCGCATCGACAGCAATGGGCACTACGCCAAGGAGAACCTGCAGTTGGTCTGCCGTTTCATCAACTTCTGGAAGCAGGCATCTGATGACGGTGAGTTCCGCAGGTTGGTTGGCGTCGTTCGTGGCGATGATATGGAAGGTGGATAGCACGCACCGAAACTACGGAACGAAAAATACAGATACCAGATCGGCCCATTGCCGCCGTTGGCCGATGTCTAGCAATGCTGCGGTGCGGCCCGTCAGAGGAGATGGGGTGGATGGCTCCCGCTCCCGGCGTCGCGATGCGCCATACTGCAGGTGTCAGAATCTGCAATTGAGAGGAGCCACCCCATGCAAGTTACCACTGTCGGCCTCGACCTGGCCAAGAACATCTTTCATGTCCACGGAGTTACCGAGACCGGAGAGGTCGCCTTCAATCGGCCTTTACGCCGGGCGCAGGTGCTGGCGTTCTTCGAGCGACTGCCGCCCTGCCTCATCGGCATCGAAGCCTGCGCATCGAGCCACCACTGGGGCCGTGAGCTTACGAAGCTCGGTCATACTGTCCGGCTGATGCCGCCGATGTACGTCAAACCCTACGTGAAACGGGGCAAGTCCGATGCGGTCGATGCAGAAGCCATTTGCGAGGCCGTGACGCGGCCGACGATGCGGTTTGTCGAGATCAAGTCCGAGGACCAGCAGGCGCTTCTCTCCTTGCATCGCGCACGGGACTTCGTGGTTCGACAGCGCACTCAGTTGATCAACATGCTCCGAAGCCTGGCCGCGGAGTTCGGGATCGCCATCGCTCGGGGCGTCGCGCGGGCCATCGATTTTGCGAAAGGGATCATCGAGGGCAAGCAGTCCGGGTTCCCCGAGCTCGCCCAGGACGTTCTGCGGGTCCTCAGCCGTCAGCTGGTCGAGCTCCACAACCGCTTTCGCTGGTACGAGATCACGATGCGTATCCAGGCTCGTCTCAGCCGCCAGGCGCAACTCCTGCAGAGCATTCCCGGAGTTGGGCCGGTCACCGCCTCGGCCGTGGCCGCCACGATCGGATCGGGTCACCAGTTCAAGAGTGGGCGGGAATTTGCGGCGTGGCTTGGTCTGACACCGCGCAACCACTCCAGCGGTGGCAAGGAGCGCTTAGGGAAGATCACCAAGATGGGCGATCGGTATCTGCGTCAGCTTATCGTCGTCGGCATGACATCGCGTGTGCGGCAGGTCTCCAACCATCCGGAGCGTGCCGATCCCTGGCTGACGAAGCTGCTGCAGAGGAAGCCTGCCCGGCTCGCGACCGTCGCCATGGCGAACAAGACGGCGCGGATCATGTGGGCGGTGCTGACCAGGAACGAATCCTACCGACCTCACACAGCCTGAGACATACCGAAACAGCGAGATAGCAAGACCGACGATGTGATGGTGTACCCTTCAGCCGCAACGATCAGGAAGCTCCGCCGAATGTCCCGGGCGAAATTGCCCGCAAAGCAGATAGGAACCTGATCTGCGGATCCCATCAGGGCCAGCGGTGTGAACCGCGCAAACAGGCCGGACACAAGACTGCTTCTGAAAAGGTGCGCGAGATCATTTACGACTTGCTATGCGGGAGCCATCCACACAAGACATTCGCTGTGACTGCTAATTTCGAACCGTAGCGAACTCACGGTCCCCGGGACAAAGCGTCATCTCTCGGCGGTTGCACTCATGTCTGCAATCGGTGAACAATGCAGTATGATAGTCAAATGCCCTCAGACCATCGGGCGCTTGGTAACCAGAAAAATAAACTTCGCGAAAATTGATCATAAAACCTGTCCTAGGACACCGTCCCCGACTGAGACTCTCCAAGTGCGAGACATTGAAAACTGCAACAGTATGAAACGCCTTTTTACCCTACGTACATTCATGGCCGCTCTGCTCTTCGGGGTGCTCTATTCACTGGTGATTGCCACCATTGGAAAAGTGGCCGTTGACTATTGGGGCCGCCCCAGAGGTATCGCCTATGGAATCTTCGGCTACTATTATTGGGTCGCCCTCAGCATCTATGGGCTTGCGATGGTCTTTGTTTTTCGGGCCATTCCAATTCGGTATGCATTGGCCACGTTCCTGACCATCATCACCGTGCCAACCTTTCTGCTTTTGCCTGATCAGGGCGAACGTCCGATCCTCGCCGTGTATGCGGGTGCGATCACGATGTGTTTGGCTTTGGCCGCTTGGGAACACCATCACACGAGGCGACGCAAACGGCTCACCTAGACCGCAACACCAACGACGCGATGCTGGCGGAAACGGCGCAGAGATCAATACTCTGTCCAACCCCGCTCATAGCCGTTCCACTCCAACCCCATCGCTGTCGTCCGCTCATAGAGAGACCCACCGTAGACGTAGCGCGATGGTTCAGGTCGGCACTCCAGCTTGACCACGATCTCGCCATTTCGTGTGACTGTGACCCATCCGAAATGCGCCGCAGATGGGATGTCATCGGCAAAGGCCTGCGTCACAAACAAACTTGTGACTTCATAGGCGTACTCGCCGTTGCGAAATGTGATCGACCCAGATGTTGGATCAGGTGCATCCCATGGGTGATAGTCCACGGTCGCAATGGCTTCCGAAAGATAAAGCTGTGGAACCTCGCCAGCTACCCCATAACTGTAGGTCACGGTGAAATCGTCATGACACACGCGCAAGACCGTATCTTTGCCTGCGATGTCGCAAAACGTAAACAGGATGTTCCCACGCCCACAATCAGCAGCGGCCTGACTGGCCGAAAGCGCCAGCACGATCGCCATGAATATCTTCTTACAGCGCTGCAATGGGACCTCCTCCAGATCGGGCCGTGCTAATGCAAAGGGCTTGCAAAGCTGATACTGTCCACACGTTTGTCCTGCCCAAATTCAATCAACATACCCCATTCGTCCTCAGCATCTTGCACGTCAGAGCAAACGTGGATGTAATACCTATCTGACATGGCATTATATCCCTTTGGCACCCGCCCAAGAATGCGGATAACTTCGCCACGGGTCAGACCCACCCTAAGCCCTGAGGGCGTGCCCCAACCTGGCGAAGAGGTGGACATTCCATAGACCTTGTCCTGAAAAATATCGATGTTCGCGCCAACAAGGACCATCCGATCAATCAATTCGCCGCTCCCAAAGGGGTCTGATACCATTTCTGGTGATCCAAGTTTGCCAAGCGTATCCAACGGATCACCCACGCTGACGCCATTCAGGCTGAACTCTGATGCGGGCAGACAATCTTGGATTGTTTCATACAGATGGCTTTCCGACAGAAGCGGTGGAACTGGCGGCACAATGCTGTCGGATATCCATGTCAATGAATCCGAGTCCCAGATCTGCCTAGCCGCCACCTTGATGTCATGGATGTCGCCGCCAAATCCGTAACTCACCGTTTCGGGGATGCATTCAAGGTATGCGGCCATCGCACCGCTCTCGGTCACCTCGACCCAGCCAAAGCGCCTGATTGGCTCGAGCATTTCTTCTTCAGAAAACGGACGGTCGAAACCGCCACCAACGTCATAGGCAAAGTCACCGTTGTAAAAGGTAACGCTTTCGCTGATTGCTTTCCCCAAGCCCGACCACGGTTCAAAATCAATATGCACAATAGGTTCGGACAGAAAAAGATCAGGTGTGCCGCTAACAGGCCCATAGCTATAGGTCACGACCTGTTCGTCGAAACAGACTAAGACTTCGGTGTTGCGGCCATCGATCTGGCAGGATGTGAAGGGTTCCTGTCCTGCCGGGCAGTCCGCCTGCGCCATGGTGCCGATAACTACGCAGCAAGCGCCGAGAGACAGCCCAAATTTCTGTTTCATTTCCTTCAGCCTAATCAACTTCGTTCCTGCCAATCAAACCGCGGTTCAATGCGGACCGCCGCATTGCTTCTACGGCCCGCCACGACGGGTTCGCGGCACATGCGCCCGAAACCTCATGATAGAAATCTGAATAGAGCAGAGGCATAGGTATTGAACGCGTTACTAAATCGGTCTCGCTGATGTTGTTATCGCGCATAAAGCGCTTCAACAAAACAGCATATGGCACAACGTCTTCGGGTGGGATGCCAAGGTCATCATGAAACGCACCTGTCCGGCTGTAGTGGGCAATCTCGGCGTCGTGGTATGCATCGATGACTTCCGTGTGGCGTTCGCCAAGCTCCTCGCACGTCAGTTCTGACAATTCATCGGCGATGTAGTGCCTGATCTCGGACGGACCTGACCAGATGAAAGCAGCCAGAGCAGCGGCAAAGGCACACAACATCAAAGCAACTGCGACAGATATCTTCATGATGCCAATTAAGATGTGTTAAACTTGATTGTCAAAACGCAATGAACTGCTCGAAGGCTGGGAAGGCATAGGCGGCCCTTAGCTGCCGTCCGCTTCGCGGTCGAGCGCTGCGGCGCAGCTTCTCGAAGCCGGACGTTCGTTCATCGCGCAGCATTTGCCGACGCCTAACAGGGTGCTGAAAAAGTCATGAGACGAAGGCGTTGGTATCAGAACACCCCATTCGCGGTTTCTCTCGCTGCATTGCACGGTGCTCATCGTGCTGGGGGCCGATGAATTTGACGACAATGGTCGTCGCAAGACGTTTTGCAGCGGCCTGCTAGAGCTTCCACCCGCTGACCTGGTTCTGATACACCTCCGCCAACCGTCCGATTTTCCTGGACCACTTCAGGAAACGACATTCTCCTGACACTGTCCTTTCCGGACATTTCGACTGTCTGATACAAATTTCAGTTGCTCCCAGACTCTATTCCGATAGTTTTTGTCGTGATTGTATCTTTGGAGCAGTCTCAGCGCTCAGGTGTTCGCAGGGCGGGTACGAGGCTCGCCCATGGACTTTGTAAGGACCGGACATGCCCGCATCAAGACCGATGAACTATGCGCACCTGATTTCCAGTAATATCAATGACGGTAGTTCAGTCGGAATGACCTGGCTGCCGGAAATGCCTCTTGAACTATTCAGAAGTATTTACTTGGGACAAGCGACGCTCGAGGAGTTCCCTAAGGGGCAGGCTCTGCTGATCCGCAAGTTGGTCAAGGGCAAGGTTCCCGAGGTGATAGGCATGTTTACGGGGCCGTTCGTTCTGGCGCCGATTCTGCGGGAATTTCTGGAAACGCACGAACCCGGGGGGCATCGGTTTCTTCCGGTTCGCATCCTGACGGAAAAACCGGAGAACGGGACAACCGAACATGGCCTGCACTGGCTGCTGTTGCCGCCCCCGCCCGTGGACTGTCTGGATTTCGAAGGCACAGTGTTCATGGGCGACATCCGAGGCAATACTTGGTCGCGCAGAAGGGACGACAGAAAGTATTGGGGAGGAGGGCTGCCTTCGCAGGACCCGGATGACCCATGCGCATTTCATGGAGATAAGGTGCAGGGACGGCATGTGTGGCGCTATGCGATCGGGATCACCGAGGACCGTTTTAATAGTGAATATGCCTGCTCGATGGAGTTCTGGCAATTCTATCGTTCCCACAGGATGTTGGGCTGGGGATCTGATAAAATATGCACAGTGACATAAGCAGGGCGTGGATTGGTGGAAACCGATTTCCTGGAGTGAGGTATGAGCGATAATTTTACGTTTTAAATGCACCAGTGATCAACACCCAAACGGTTGGCGCCCATCTGATCACATACCGGGATCATCACGTAATTTCGAGCGAAGCGTTCGATGGGTCGACCTTCATGAAAGCCCTGGCCAAGGCCGGATTGTGGAATCAGCGCGACTATCATCTTAGCAGGCTGCTGAAAAACTTCGGCCTCGCCGCCCTTCGTGGAACATGATTCATCGCCAGCACGGGTGGGACGGAGACGGCGCTGCGCGGATCGGACAAGGTAACGGTCACGCCGAGCGCCGTACCGACATCGACATGCTCCATCGCAACTCGCCTGGGTCGACACGGCGTCTGAGCTTGGCAGCGGACCGTGGTTACGACAGCGCCGACTTCGGCGCCGAGTTGCGCCAGATGGTCGGCACGCCCCACGTCGCCCAGAAGTCCCGGCATTCCGCCATCGACGGCCGGACGACTAGGCGCCCCGGTTATGCCAAATCCCAGCGACGCAGGAAGAAGATCGAGGAGCCTTTCGGCTGGGCCAAGACAGTCGGCGGCATGGCACAGACCCTGTATCGCGGCATCGAGCGCGTGCGCGCTCGCTTCACGCTGACGATGGCGGCCTGCAATCTGGCGAGACTGCCGAAACTGCTTGCGGCCTGACGAGGGAAGCCACCGCCAGGACTGCCCGCCCATGATCCAGTCCCACCCAGCAACATCGTAGAAGGAAACCGTTCCTCACGGCTGCCTTTTTCAGCACACTGCTAGAGGCTTTGGGACCGTCCTCTAGCGCCGCCGTCCTACGCGCCCAAATAAGCGAATCCAGCCTCCGAATGACCGCTTCGGTGTATCAGACTAATGAGTGCTGCACCTGCGGCGAACGTCCGCAGTCCGCCGATTCTGTTGAAAAACACCGGTTTGCGAGCGCAGAATGTTGGCGGCTGAAGAGAGCGCGAGCGCCTTTCCTGTCAGGCGTTTCGCGGTTTCTGCGTTGCGGGAAGGACCTTTGCCAGTTTGCGGAGGTTCTGGGCGGTGGCGGCGAGCAGGAATTCGTCGTTTGCGCCGCATGGGCCGCGTAATCGGAGCCTGTTCAGGCCAAGGATCCGTTTGAGGTGGGCAAAGAGCATCTCGACCTTCTTCCTCAGCTTCATCGAGATCACGTATTGCTCGGTCTTGGCGATCTCGCGGGCGACCTGCCGGGCATCTTCATGTTCCTCGCGGGTGATCTTGCGAGCATCCGCGTTCGGGCAGCACATGGCCTTGGATGGGCAGGCTTGGCAGACCTCTTTCAGGGCGCGATAGCGGGCGGTCCCCTTGCCGGTCGGCCCACGGGTGGGGTCGGAATAGTTCCGGCGGAACTGCTTCAGCTCGTGTCCCTCGGGGCAGATGTATTTGTCGTTCTCTGCATCCCACTCGAAGTCGGCGCGGGTCCAGGTTCCGTCATTGCGCCCCTTTCTGGCGCGTTGCGCCATACCCTCGGGCAGAGGCTCTGCTGGAGGGGGATGTTGGAAAGAACCCGGCCGGATTTGCCCTGAGGGATGCCGAAAGCGCGCCTGGCCGTCAACGGCGCGCACCAGGGCGCAGCGCCGCCGCGGCGCATCACAGGCCGCAAATCCGCCAGCCACACAAGTCATTGAAATAAAAAGAAACCACCGACTGCAGTGCAGCCGATGGTCATTAATTCTGTGCCGGAATGGACAAATTACCCCGGAAATGGACAAGATTTAGTGGGTCCTACAAACTTCAGTCAGAGAAAGCAGATGAATGCGCAAAATCAATCACTTCCGATTCGGCGCAAAGAATCCATAAACAATTTCAGCACCTTACAAGTCGCGCCTTCCAGATTGAAAGCATAAGCCTGCACAGAAATCAAAAAACTGCGCAGCATCAGCGACTTAGCTCGCGCGGGCATCCGAGCGCTAGCATCTAGGCATGAAAAAACCCGCGCCGAAGCGCGGGTTTCTCGAAGACTGAATTGTCCTGGAAGATCAGGTGCCGATGGCGGCCCGGAACGGCTTGTCCCTCCGGAACATCCTCTCGTAGCTGTCATGGGTGAATGGTGTCGCCAGCTGGTTCATTCCGGTTTTCTCGCACCAGGCCGCCACGAAATCCGACCGCTCAACCACCCCTTCCCTCCTGGCAACGGCAAGCGCCACGGCATCGACGACCATGTCGATGACCAGGCCCCACCTGAATGCGCCGGCAGTCGCGAGGCGGTGCAGGAAATCTCCCGTTGGCAGGCTCGCATCTACATTAAGCCCCGCGCTGATGGCGTAGCTGCCGACGATTTCGTTGAGGATTTCGTAATCCTGTGCCGGATGCCCGGGCGCACTGCTCAGATCAATTTCCTGGAACTCGATCCTTGTCATCAGCCGATCGAGCTGCGGCTCGCGTTGCACATAGCCTCCCAGCTCCGGAACCCCCGAAAGGATCAACATGAGGGGCCAGTCATGTGACTTCATGAGCGTCTTAAACGCATCCAGGACGCTCAGAACCTCGGCATCCGACTTTCCGCGCATGATATGCTGGGCTTCGTCGTAGTAGATCCCGACGACGCCCTGGAGCTTGGCCTGCTTGACGACCAGATCCCAGATCTCAAACTGGGTTCGGCGCGTCTTGTTCGTAATCGGATAGCCCAAGGCGTGAAGCGTCTTGCGGCCAAGATCCTTCCAGGACCCTTTCGCCTCAAGCACGCAGCTTGCAAACCGCGCATCCTTGCCGTCCGGCAAGAGAACGGCGGTCTCGTTGAAGCGGTTCAGCATGTCCGAGATCTCGGCTGTCTTACCCGAGCCGGACAGCCCGGTCAGAAGGAGGCTACGTGCCTCGAAGGCCTTCCCGGAATGCAGACGCCCCAGGTGGCGACTGAAGAGCTGCGCGAAGGTCTGCTGAAGTTTCTCGCCCCTGGCGAGCGGGAAATGACGCTGCGCCAGGTCCGCATTCAGATTTGCCAGCGAGGGAATGATGAACGGGTTGGTCACAGTTTGCTATCCTTGATGGGGCCGAAGGTCATGGTCTTGATGTCGTCAGGGCCTGGCGCCGAAGTGGACCCCTTCTCTGGGGCCACATCCGTCGGTCCGGCGGACTGTGGCGGAGGTGCGCTTGCCCTGGGAGGCGTCGATGGGGACGGCGGTTTGAACGGTGCCGCACCGGCGGGGCGTGCCGGCACCACACCCGACGTGCGCCCCCTGCTCATGAGCTGCCCGGGAGCAGCGGTGGCGCCGATGTAGGCGGGGGGGCGCGCTTCCACTTGGTGAAGCTTGTCAGCGCGACGCCTGAGCTGCTCGATTTTCTGGTAGCTCAGGGGATCACGAGAATCCGGGAAGAACCCGGATTCGGTTGCGCGGCGCTGCATGGCTTCGCTCAGGTTCTCCTCATGAAGAACACGCAGGCTGGGATTGGATGCCGTGGCGTTCTCCATGATCTCAATGGCTTCTTCGAGCGATTGATCCTTGAAGATCGTCATGCTCAAACGGGTCTTCGCGACCTCCTTGACACCCTCTGCAGTGACATAGACCTCGCGAAGATCGTCTGGATCGAGATGCACGGTGACCTCTTTCTCGGTGCCGGCCGCCAAGTTTTGAAGTGCCGTCGAGTTGAACGGGATATTGAATGCCCTCACACCTTCGGATGTCGTGGTCGCCTGGACTTTTTCTCCAAGGTGCAAACAACGGCTTCGCTGGGAGGGCGCCTCAATAGGCCCATAGCGCCGCAGCGCTTCTTCCCGTTTCTGACGAGGGGTGCGGAGCCGTCCAGGAGCCATGTCCGGAATGTACCGACGGCTGGCTCGTGGAACGCAAAGGACGATACGGGACCTTCCTGGGCTGCGTCCGTTTCCCAGATTGCACCGGAAAGTCGAAGAAGGAACGCCAAGTAGGCAAGCGAACAAGTGGCGAACTAGACGCCGGAAAGCGGCAGCGCCCTTTGGGCAAGCCCGGCCGGAGATAACGCTCAAACGCGGCGCAACGGGCGGACTGCGGACGTTCGGGACCGTTCCAAAGCAACGGCAGAGCGTCCGCAAAGCGGACCTTCACCGAAGCGCAACCCCCAGTGCGGCGGACTCTGGCAGTTTGGCCAAGGGTGGTCTTGCCGCACGCCTTTGCTAACAGCTGATTAAGCTATCGCAGCAGGATTGCTAGTCTTTAGAGAGATAATGGCAATCTGTCTGAACGTCGAGCAAATCGGAGAAAGCGTCAATTTCCAACTTCTCAGCAAGACCAATTTTGAATGTTGCGGATTGAGAAAAAAATATGTCAATGTGATTCAGTGGGTGCAGCTTCCCATTCTCTCGAACAGGGTCATGATCAAAGCGCAGATACCCATCGTCCGAATTGACCAATTCACTAAGTGCAACCCAAAGAGTATCCGGATCATCGGATACGCCCATGATGTCGTCTGCAAATCCGAGAATTTCGAAATTCTGAAAAGATTCTGTGCTAGAAAGGGTCGCAATGATCTCAGAGGTTAATTTGCTGCTGAGGTCGATTCCAGAACGCAGGGTGCAAGAGTAAAATCCATCAGAAGTCTTCACATGAAATGGCAAGGCCGTGGAAAATACCTTCCCATCACTTTCCAGAAATATTCGGTGCATTTTACCTGTACAAACGATCATTCTTCCATGAACTTGACCCGGATCTGGCTCAACGAAGGATAAGATAGTCTTTGCCGCCTGCATCCAAAATAATACGATATTGGCCCTCTCACGGAAAGCTGATAAAAGGCTTGCGACCTGATATCCATCCAGATTAAAAGAGAGGGTGTTCATAGCCCCTCCTTTTTGAGCATCTTTCTATAATTGAATTCTGCAATCTCGGATATCTCGTGCCGATCAAATTCCTCACCTGAGGTCGCTCTAATTACTCTGCGAAGCTCCTGCCTGAAGATTGGGAGAATGCCAATCTCGTCAAATATATCCTCGCAGAAGTCGTAGAAGGATGTGCGAACATTGTCTTGAGTAATAGTTGTCATGATCTCGGCGCGCTCTTCTACAGAAGGTGGTTGCACCTCGATGAATCCGGAGGCGTTAATTGTATTCAAGCCCTGCCTTATCCGAGCCATCATCGTCTCATCCTGTTTCTGGGAAACGATCAAATATGATCTCAAGAAAGAACGCGTTAGCGTCATGTAAAGTGAGTTCCGGTAGGCCAACCCCCTCGATAGATTGCTGGTTACGCAAATAACAAAGGGGAACTCGAGGCCCTTCACGTTATTTCTATTGCTGATAAATAGCCTGCCGTGGAGTTTTCTTTTGCTTTCTACGGCCTTATTTACAATCCAACCGGTCTCGCGCGGTATAATCTGCGCAAGGGTATCCTGAAGAGCGTAAATCTGATTTCCATCATCCACCAGAATAATGCCGATGTCATCCGGAGTGATGGTCGGATTCTCTTCCGAGATAGATCTTATGGCCTCAAGCACAAGTTCCGCCACCTTTTTGTTGTCGAAGGCTTCTCCTTCAATAATTGAAACCGATGGAACATCTGCAGCCGATATGTCTTCGAACCGCCGAAGGGGCTCGCGCTTCAGTCGGTAGAAGCTCTTGTCGAAAGTGGCCTCGACGATATAGCCGCAAGTCTGCCACTCATCATCGTCAAGCCACCGAAGCTTTTTTTCCTCAAATAACCCCATCCCAAGAGAGTGAGCAAACATCAGCGCCCTAGGGTCCGTTCTGTAACATTTACTCAGAAGGAAATCGGGTGAGATGCTTGGTTTAATTTTTGCATCGAAAATGCTCTGAAATATATCCCCAGCGATAATCACGTACTCCTTCGCGACGAGCTCGCAAAGATCAAGAAACGATTGAGGGAAGTCCTGACTCTCGTCGATCAGAATATATTCGAATGCATATTCCAACCCCTCTTTTTTTGCCTTGATTGCCTCAATTGCCGCCTTGCACGCCGCATCAAACGAAGATTGTCCGAAGGTGTAGAACGGAACGTCAAAGTAGTGGCAAATGTACCTGTATGTGCCGGAGTTTGGATTGCCACGAGACCCCCAAGCGTGCATGCACCAAAGACGGCGGTCCCACTCAATCTGCTGCTCAACCTTCATAAAGTTAAAGAACTCTGGGATCCTTTTTCTCAGGTTGTCTGCTAGAATTCGATTGTGGCATGTCAGCAAGATTCTGGAGCTTGGATTTCTAATGTATATATCTTTGAGCTTGTGAAGTAAAAGCTCCGTTTTCCCGGTTCCAGAAAGCCCTTGAATGTGCACAGACTTTTTGTTTATGGGTTTGTAAATAAAACGCGTCTGGTCCGCATCGAAGAGTTGGATTTTCTGTTTAACTTTATCAAGAAGGTTGTCTGGAACTTCTGCCGTAGCTCTCTCGATGTCGTTAATGCTGCCGGTCACCAAAGATATGACCAGCTCGGACAGCCTCCGCTTTCCGGGGTCTTCAATGCGGCTATCTTGAATGTATCGCTCGATGTCATATTCGGCGCCATCGGGGACGGTAAAGATGAGATCTTTGCGCCACTTTCGGGGTCGGCCAATCGCATCCTTGTACTCATACTTGTCCGAAATGGAACCCACATCCTCAAGGAAATCTTCGATAAATTCGCTGAATCCGTCCTCATCTTCGGAGAAGTTGATGAGGCAGATTTTTCGACCTGGTGACATAACCACCGCACAATCTTCATTATCGTAGTCATACCGATCATCACCGAGAGGCTGATTAACAATGTAAATCTGTGCGCTCTTTTTTGAGGACCAGTTTTCAAGCTCGTCGTAGAGGGCTTGATTTCGTTCGTCTTTTTCGGCCTGGAGGAAGAAAAAGCTGCTCGTCATAGTTCCCTCGCGACGTTGTGGATGGCGCGTTTTGAGCTAGCTAGCCCGCTCGACGCCATAGCTGACGCTGAGAATTTCATTGCGCCATTGCAAACCCGAAATTTAACATAAGCCTTTGATCTGAGGTAGTAAACGGTGTATCGCGCCATCACCGGCATGCAGCCGCTGTCCAATCCTTTGGAGAGGCCCGTCGATCCAATGGAGCGCGTTGCTGCGGTGCGTGGATCGCGCAGAGAAGGTTCGAGATCCGCCTTCGTGTTGCGGCGCATCTTCCCCTGCCACGAATGGCATGACAGCCGCGTTTAGGGCTGCCTGCGTTGCGGTTTTGGAACTCATCTACGCGCAAGCAGATGTCCGCTTATGCGATTCGTCAACTGGCAACGGTAGGGTGCGCCGAACGACCGCTATCGGCAGCGAGCCTCCTAGAAGGGGACTTGTCTGAGAAGTGGTAGCCTGGCCGCGTCATCAAGGAGTGCATCCAGTTCGGCCAGTTTTTTTATACCGATAGATCGCTGGCCATTCTTCTGCATGGATCCCGCAGCTTCCCAAGCAATGGCACCGGGGCCATTGAATACCACGGATATCTTTGAGCCTTTGGGGCGGCAGAGTACCAGTAGGTGCTCAGGCCGGTGGCGAATTGCGACGCTTTTGCCCTGCGTCAACTTGATCTCGACGGGCCTTCCGCTGGAGCTCACCGCGTCGTGCCCCTTTGTCGAAGCCGGGTTCAAATTTAGTCCGAACATGTAGGATGCCACGACTTCACCGACGCTCCCGACAAGGTGGCCGTCCAGAGTGAACTTTCGTCCCGGGAACAAGTCTTCCAAGTTTTCAGTCGCTTCGTAGAGTTGGTCTAGGAGGACGCGAACCCGTTCCCAGTCTATCTCGTTTGGCATCCTCATTGCCTTCAAATCTCGGATCTGGTTCTGCGTGCAGGAGGTTTATGGACTTTGCAAGTGCAGAGGCGGTTGCACGAACGACAGCTTCGATCTTCTGTGGTAATTAGTCGCGCCGAGCACGAAGGTCCGCTATCGGCAGCGAGTGGCTTGGCCGCTTTGACAGATGAGTCGCTGCTGGTTGTGCCTTGGACGAACAGCGGCGGAGCGCCCTAGGCGATCCCGACGGGCTAGACTTAGGGCAGCGCGCGTACGCGAGCGGCGATCTACAGGCAATGTGGGCAGCCAGGATCGGGGGGCGGACAGTCAGCCAAGAGAGGGGTAGCAGCTACTCGCAAGCAATGCCGTCTCGGTCCCTATCTAACCGATAGACATCCGGCCCTACCACTCGGAAAGGGCCTCGCACATAGGCGGGGCCATTCCCGGAACCACCCGCGCAGTCCACATCGCTGGCAATGGGGACGCAAGCGCCACTATAGCTGGGATGGCATCGACGTTCTGTCCTCGGGATCGAGGGCGCTGGGGAGGCTACTATCGGCTTCCGCCTGGAGAGATATCTGGAAGACATCCAGCCAGTTCGACCGTTGAAGGAGATTTCGCGCCAGCCCGATTGCTCTGAAAGCCCGATGACCCGAGTTCCCGCAGTCAGCGATCCGAAGCGAGGATTCTCAATGCTGGGTCCAGTTCGCACGTTCACCATGTCTCCTGTAACATAGAGCATTGTACGAGCTGACCCCTCACTATCAAAACGAGGGCTATTCGCTTCACTTGCTACGTATAGGAGCAGGCCGACGGAGGCGAGGGCGACGATCACTTTCCAAGATGCCATCGTTCATCTCTGAAATTCTGCGCCCCTTAGATCAATAGGCCTTCTTGCCTCAGTCTGGCAATTTCCCTGAGCGAGTTTTTCAGATGATTTTGAGATAAACCCAATGGCTGTTGAGCGCCTTGCCGTCTGGCTTTAGCTGGGTTGTGCGGGATATTCAATTCTCACGTGGTAGAAATGTTAGTTTTTACACGGGGCGACTAATCGTCACGAAGGAGGCGCTGTCTGTCATGGGGATGCCTGCGCCAGGCTTCCTCGATGACATACATTTCCGGCGCCTCGTGCTCGTGTTCACCGCCGATCGGTGCGGGTAACTTGGCGGCGCGAATGGCCGTTGTAACTTGCTCTGTGACGAATTGGGCGTCGGTGAGAATCTCCTGAAAGCCGTCCTTCAAAGCCGGATAGTTCGCAACGAAGGCTCCAACCGCCACCACCCCGGCATATATCTCACCTCGAATTGAGCCTTCTTCGAGGTGCCCTAGTTGAAAATATGCTCCAACGCCTCGCCGCCCCTCTCGCCAACTGCTTTGAGCGATGTGGCGAGAGATCGAATACAGAAAGCGTTCGGCATCAAGCTCGCGGAGTTCAAGAGGTGTGTCGAACGAAAGCTGCAACCTGAACTGTGAGACTTCGTTTCCATACCCGCTGGTCTGATAGTTGAAGTCCGAAATCTGTTCATCGAGAATCCATTTCTTGCCCTCGTCATTCACGAACTTTCCACGTTTAAGCGTGTTCCCAAATGGATTTGGGGAGTTCGGTAGATCGGCTAGGCGAAGAAGTTCCTCGAATGGTGGGGGCTCAACTTCGACGGCTTCGAGTGCTTTTAGGTCAATTTCATAGTGCTTATTCGAAGCCATTCGCGGCGCCTTGTCTCATTTTTCAAAAGGTTAGCCGCTTATTTGACCTCACGCAATCCGCGCCTGCGATGGTGCGCGCGAGCATTGCTCCTGACCTGCCCCCCGGAAGTTCCCTCGCTGTGATGTAGAGTCTGCCCAACCTGAGAAGGAGCAGACGATATGAGAAAAAGCCGTTTCACCGAGGCGCAGATTATTGGGATGCTCAAGGAGCAGGAGGCTGGTTTGCCGAGCTCCGAGCTTTGCCGGAAGCACGGGCTGAGCCCCGCGACGTTCTACAAGCTCAAAGCCAAGTATGGCGGGATGGATCTGTCGGACGCCAAGCGGCTGAAGCAGCTCGAGGACGAGAACGCGAAGCTGAAACGCCTACTGGCGGATGCGATGCTGGACAACGTGGTTCTGAAGGATCTGTTGGGAAAACCCTGACGACACCGATGGCGCGGCGGGACGCGGTGTTGCGGGCGATGAAGGACCATCCGATCTCTCAACGCCGGGCCTGCGTCCTGATCGGTGTCGATCCGAAGACGGTGCGGCGTGAACGGCCGCCCGACAACCCGGAAATCCGTGAGGAAATGCACAAGATCGCCGAGGAGCGCCGTCGCTTCGGCTATCGGCGCGTGGGTATCCTGCTGGAGCGCAAGGGCATGATCATGAACGAGAAGAAGCTCTACCGCATCTACCGGGAAGAGGGCCTGTCGGTGCGCCGCCGCCGTGGCCGCAAACGGGCGCGCGGCAGCCGAACCCCGATGCCAGTGCCCCTGCAGCCAAATCAGCGTTGGTCGCTGGACTTCCTATCGGACACATTCGGGGCCTGCCGGAAGTACCGCATCTTGGCCGTGAACGACGATTGCTGCCGCGAGAACCTGGCGCTGATCGCTGACACCAGCATCTCGGGAGCCAGGGTGGCGCGGGAGCTTGATGCGCTGGTCAGGGTCTACGGAAAACCGGCCTGCATCGTCAGTGACAATGGCACCGAGTTCACCAGCAAGGCCATCCTGAAATGGGCCAACGAGAACGGTGTTGAATGGCACTACATCGATCCGGGCAAGCCCCAGCAGAATGGCTACATCGAAAGCTTCAACGGCAGCCTGCGCGACGAATGCCTGAACGAGGAGATCTTCGACAGACTGGCCGATGCCCGGCGCAAACTGGCAATCTGGCGATACGATTATAACCACGTCAGGCCGCATTCCTCGCTGGGCAACAAGACCCCCGCAGAAGCTCGCCGGGCGCTTGAGCAATCTGAGGGCTCCGCGCCCGGCGCGCTTGCCACACCTGAAACCTACCACTATCAACCCCAAGGGCTCTCGTTATGAACGAGGGACGACCGGGGGGCAGGTCACTCCCGTTGGGCTTTTATTGCGAGAATACGAACCCACCACAGCCTGCAGTTTCTGGTGCATCGTCCCCGCCCTCAGACCATTTTTGCTCAGGCATCCAATTTTCTCGAGTCTTTCCGTGTATTGAGAACCTAATAACTTTCAACGATGCGCCACGTGATATTTCATGTGAGAAATAACTTGGGTAGTACCCAGGGACTTCAATCAGATACGTCCAGACCCCCCCTAATCCAATTGAGCAAGCAACCGGTGTAAGACTCGCCCCCATATTGTTCAACTCGATTTTCATCTGCTGCATAATTTCGCCTTCCACGACCGGGGTCAGTAGCGTTTGCGGAGAAAAATTTGCTTCAAAAATCATAGATCGCGTACCGCTAAGATCAATGTGCCATACTATATTGCCAGAACCGTCCAGGTCTTGTATTTGCCTGCCGCCAAGCAATAAAAGATCGCCCCACTCCCTCATGCCTTTCTTAAAGTTATCTGATCGGATGGCGGATTGAAGGTCCACCCATTGATTTCCAGAACGATTAACTCGACTGACCTTGCTAGCCAGTAAATTCCTAACAAAAAGCTCAAATGGAATTGGCTTGTCATTTTTTCGATCTGGGCACGTAAAGATTACGGCGCCGCTTCCATTTTGGATATTTGGACTGCAATTGCCATGTGAAATTTGTTGTTGCGCCATAGAGCATTCAGGAGCTGCTATGGAAAATATGTTAATGCACAATAACAGTGCCACTTTGATTGGTGATGTTCGGACTATCGTCTCCGACGGTCTCCTGGCGAATGAATGTATCAAGTGGTGTGTTGTCTTTATTCGCGACCGAACTTGCACTTCCATAAATAATTGCGCCCCCTTCAAGCAAAGCAGCAGCGACGACCGCGGCGGCAGCTATTATATATTGAATCCGAAATAAATATGGCTTGTGATTATTGGATTTCTGCATTCCCTCGCCTCCGCGAGCTTGAAAGGATTCGGGCACTTCCAAGTCAATTATATCATGCTATCTCTGTTCGAGGTTCAGTTTCTGAAAGAAGCGTAGCAAGTGACCTTATTAGCTATCCGACGGCTGTTTTGGGTGATTTATGGCATGGGCTGCAACAGCCTTAGCAGGCCGCTCGTGTCCGAGCCGCCAACGGCGCTAGGCGGTTCAGAGTGGCCTCGCTTGTCCGCAAATGGGCTGGCACCAAGCGCCACCTGCGCGTAGCGGAACCGACTACTATGGGGCTGCCTGCGGCCGTCAGCCATGCCCGGGACGAACGGCGGATGACGGCAGGGAGCGCCCGAGCGGGTGGCCCGAGGAGGTCAAGCGCCACGCCGCACCGCCGCAGGTCCGCTCCGAGCCCATTGCGATCCCTCAAAGCCGAGATATCTTTCCCTCATGATTGACCGGACTGGGAATAATTCATGGCTGAGAGGGCTCGTAGAACGGGCCATCCACGCCTGCAGGCTCATCCTGCGTTATCATTGGGAATCCTACGGAAAACTCAGGAATGTGACGACTTGGCTGGTAAGCCTTGCGGTGACTGTAACGTTCCTTCTTATCGCATTTCTGATTTTCCACTGAACGACCGCTTCGTCCCGCTCTCTGGACCTTGGCGGCCTGAGTGCATGCTGCAGCCGGGATGAACGGCCGCTTCCGTGATCGGCGGGCGGCGCGCCCTTGGGGCATCGAACGGCGGCTATCGGCAGGGAGCGCCCGAGCGGGCGGTCCGAGGCACTCCGGCGCCATGCTGCGCCGCCGCAGGTCCGCTCCGAGCTCGTATCTATCATTGGCGATGATGCGCGTCGGGCCTAACTTCGAATCAAAATGCGTAAGGGAACAGTATGGGCGTGCCGGTATCGAAAGCCGAACTTCTGGATGCGATTTCAACGACATTCGGCAACCTGATATACGACCTAGAGCGCGTGCCACCGGAGCTTGCACGCACGGCCTCCATGGAGGGCCATGCCGCTGGAACGATGATGAGCCCCGCCGATCTGGTGGCCTATCTGCTTGGCTGGAATGAACTCGTTTTGAAATGGTTGGATCGGGATGATCGTGGCGAGGCCTTGGAGCTTCCCGAAACCGGTTTCAAGTGGAATCAACTCGGCTCACTGGCCCAGAAATTCTATGCGGATTACCAGCATCTCGACTGGCATGAGCTCCTGACCGGCCTTGCGGCAACCAATCTCAGGCTGGTCGAAACGATTTCATCCCGGACGAACGACGAGCTTTATGGCCACCCTTGGCATGGCAAGTGGACGAAGGGGCGGATGGTCCAGTTCAATACCTCGTCGCCCTACGCGAATGCGCGCGTGCGCATCAGGAAATGGTTGAAGGTTGTAAGCTAGGCGAACGACCACTTCGTCCCGCTCTCCGGACCTTGGCCAACTGAACCATGCCGCATGATGTCATGGATGACCGGCTTGAGGAAGCTGCATCGCAGCAACAGGCGACTCGGCGAATGGCAGGATCGTGGGCCGTCCCACCTGCCTGGCCTCGATGATGCTGTGGGAGGCTCCGCCCTGGCTCACCCTGCATCCTTGGCGGCGTGGCTATCCCACGGCTATCCAAGCTCCTGCTGGTCGAGGATATCGCCGAGTGCCGTCTGGTCCCGCTGTTCACCGATGGCCTGCTGCAGCTTCACTGGCAACCCCGGCGATGTACCGGATACGGACTTCCGGGTTGCGGCGGCCTGCATTCTTTCTCGGCTGGATCGGCCCCAAAACCAAGGTCGCAACCAGGCGGGCGCGACGCGCCAAATGAAAGTCGTTTGCGAAAAAGAAACCTGTCGACGCCTTAAGTCCAGCGAATCCAGGGGCTTGGGGCTTCCTGATGTCTTGAGAAAACCCTTTATTACCAACTACTTGCAATCCAGGCCGCCGAAGGGCACTTTGCCCTCGGCTGAGCGAGGCGAGCATTCCAACTCCTCCCGATCAGTCGCGTCGCGGCCTGCCTTCCCTGTGGGTCAAAGCTCGCTCGAATTCATCGGAGGCTATGTTGGCCGCCCCCAGCATTATCGAAATTCCGGACAATGGCGGAATGGTCGCAGTAATATCCGCCTGATTTCAAGCTTAAGAAATTCGCGCGTACGGTCTTCAAGGACGGTCTGACCGCCGAAGCCGTTGCCAGGTCCCTGCTTAAAAAACGGGATGCCTTCGAACACGAGGCCGAAGTCCGGCTGATCTATTTCGAAGGACAAAACAAAAAGCACGACGGCGGCGTCTACAAATACGCACTCGACCCGCATGCCGCGTTTGACCAGTTTATGATCGACCCGCGTATGTCTTACAAGAAATTCAGCAAGTTCAAGGACGAGATCGTCGCGCGAACCAGCATCGACGAAGCACGCATCAAGCGCTCACTGCTCTACAAACCACCCGAAGGCTTCGTCGTCGAAATACCGTGACGGAGAGAACGAACTTGGGTGGCGGATAGGGGCAGGTCAATAGCCCATCCCTCGTGGGGCTGGTCCAGCACCATAGTAGTGTCCAGTCTGAACGTTTATCAACGTGCTGTTTGACCGTTCGCTTCCGCTTGGATCCTAACTTCCAGCTCGTGGGCTTCTGATACACCCAAGCTGACAAGACGCCCCAGGATGGCATCGATGCGACTGCGTGATGGGTGAGAACGGCCATATAAAGACGGATCATCGACCGCCGCCCTATTCAACCATTCCGCGACTTTGCGACCGATACCAAGCTCATGCCACATCAAACGGTCGCCGTTCCCTACTTCGAGCCAAGTTTCGACCGCGTTCAACAGGAAATCGAGATGTCGTGTAGTCGGAGCAACGTTTAGGGTGTTCATCGTGCAGAGCGCGACGAAGGCGGTAGGACCGCCTGACATCATCGGGCGTAGCAATTCAAGAAGCGGATCAACTTTGTCGAATACAGCCGGAACGAGATAAGTCTTCGCTCCAGAAAATGGGTTGTGGAGGTTCATCAGCAACATGCCGATCATTGGACCGGTTTCTATGTCGATTCCGAGTTCTCCCCGTCGACGATCCCAAGACCATCGATTCAGCTCAATCGCACGCGCGACCATCTTCTGCCGCAAAGCCAACGCCCGAGCTGACGGCCGGTCCGGTTCATTGAAATAGTGAACATCAGCGGCATGTATGATCGCTTCAGCAACATCGCAGAATGACCGATCAGGTAGCTCAACTATCGGCTGAAGGAGCGATGAGAACTGATCCTCCGGAGAGTCCATCAAAGCGGTTGTTACCAAAGCGTAGAACTGATTGTTCCAATCGCTTGGTCTCTGACTGAGCTCAGCATCAGTGGAATAGCCGTGACCATTTATTCTTGCTGACCACGGCGCATAAGACTCAATAATCTCAAGGTACCAGCCCGGCCGAGCGCAACCTTCAAAGTTGAGCAGACTCAGCCACCGTGACAGCTCTTGGTCATTGGCGTGAACGACCGCTTCCCTGGGACTATGCCTCGGGAATGCGTCATCACGTTTGAGGTCAATTTGTTCACCGTTCGGTGAGACAATCGCAAGCGGCCGACGCGAAAATGACGGTGTCTCTTCCGGGAGTTCTGGCCAAGACGGCTCAGGTCCGCCATCGAGCCAAGTGATCTCGGCTGCAACCGCATCAGCGTCTTTCCCCGCTTTCTCCTTATCGTAAGCCTCTCGAGTAGAGGCATCCTCGTCATGGGGGTTCCAACGCCAACGGCAGCAGGTGAAAGCTATACGGACAGCAGCTTTTATCAGTCGCGGATCGGCATCCCTGATGCTCTCATGTGCTGGCGCCATCGCAACTACCGCGGCCTGGTCTTGTCGAGCGATAGTTCTCAGTAGATGGTCGCGGTCCTCGACCCGCCGTCTCCGATGCCAAAGATGTATCAGAGCGCATATGCCCTGCGCCGGGCGATTGTAGTCCAGCCGTTCTTTCGAGCCGTAGCGGTCGACCTCTTCCGCCAAGGCGGTGGCAATCACGGTCCGAACCCAGTCCTCATTCTCGTCAAGGAGATTGTCCTCTCCGTCCCGTGCAACAAGCATGGCGGTCGAAATCAACCGCGTCGATCGTGACTTGAGATAATCTGTATCGCTATGGTCAGGCAGATCTCCGGCAGCGTATTCAACGGCCTCGCGCGCCAAATCCGGCGAACCTTTCGTTGGATCGCTGATAGCCAGCTGAATTCTCGCCTCAATCGTGCTGGAACGCTCATGCGCCTGTCGCCGGGCCTCGAGGCGTTCGAGATGTTCGGCCTCAGCCGGTGGCGACTTGTAAGCGAGGCGTCCTTCGACCTCCACCCAGTTCGCCCGGTCGAGCATATTGAGTGCATAGGATCCCATGAACGCGGGGTCGCCAAAATTCGCTTCGTCGCTATACGAGCCGGCTTTTTCGACTGCCTCAGCCAACAAGGAGCGCACCTTCTGCCCGGAGTCATCCTCGCCGATGTAATAGGGGATAAGTCGCTCGAGCGAGATGGAGCGCGGTTGGCGCTTTGCGAGATCGGCAAGCATGACGCGGCCTTTGGGCTCCTTTTGCAGCATCATCGCCCCTCCAAGACTCTCCAACGTCAAACGGGTGCGATCGTTGGCAAGCAGGTCCGGGTTAGCCACAAACGGGACAAGCGCGTCGCGCGTCGTCGGCCAATGCGATAGCAGCACGTCGAGCCCGATCAGCAGATAGGCGGCGCAGCTACCTTCCGGTCCAAGGATGTCCCGAAGAACCGCGTCAACATCCTCACCTCTGTCGAGGCGCTCTTGTGACCAAGCTTCGAGTGCCATTAGTCCAGAAGACGCAGAATATTCCTGCGCTTGGCTGGAGCGTGACCAGTAAAAGGTCTGCACCCATGGAAAGAAGCGCGGCTTCCCGTCGAAGACGATCGCAAAGCCGTCCGTTCCCGCCTTCACCCCATCCGCGCGGTGCGCGACCGCCGCGTCAACGAGCGTTTGGATTAGGCCGAGTCCGATCTCGGGGTCTGCATCGAGCAAGTCGAGAAAAGGAGGCTGTGCTGGCGACACCGGCATGTAGTCGGTATCCGCAAAGCCGAACGCGCCATTCAGGGAATCCCGTCGGGATCGGCCTCGACGTGGCTGTTCAATAAGACTGGACGTGATAAGCGCCGCAAGCTCGTTAGGCGCGACGCTGGCCAAGGCCTTGCTGAACGGCCGAATTGCCTTGACCTTGTAGTGATCGTTCTCTTTCGCGATCGCGGTCAAATAGGCCTTCGTGTCTTCCGGCGCGTGTGACGCCATAAGAAGCGCCATGGTTCGAAGATCCTCGATCATCGTCGTGCGCGACTGGCGTTCTAACCGTGGCGCATCCGTGGCACCCGGGATCGTGTTGTTGGTGTCACGCAAGTCGAGCTGCATAAGCCAGCCGAAGAGCATCTTCGCCGTTGCCCGTCCGAGTTCGCGGACGCTCATAGTCGTGAGGAACTGGACTTCAGCGAGCTTCACGATGGCAGCGATCGCCTAGATTGGGATATCGTTGGCATTCACAGCGCACCACATGAGAACCGTCGGCGCCGATAGCGTCGTGGCGATGCGCAAAGAGCCCGGTGACTCGACAGGAAGCTCAGCGCCCGTCGCGGCGATCTCCTTGAAGGCGGATGCGGCCGAGATCGTTTCGGTCGCGACGATGGCGGTACAGATCTCGACGAGCAAGGCGCCCCCATCGGCAAGCAATGCAGCGCGGCAGCGGCTCAGAAGCCGCGCCGACAGCTCGGATCGCACGATCGCCATGAGCGCTTGGCGACGCCATGCATCATGGGCGCCTGGTCGCGAGAGGGCCCCAAGAAGGACCGTCCAGTTCGAGCCGTCCGGTCCTTGTTCGAGCGCGAAGCGACCGGCAAATTCGATACCACGTGCTACCCGCGGCGATGGCGGTACGGAAAGGTCGACGTTGTCGAGCAACGTGATGTCTTCGTTGAGGCGCGCACCGATCGCCCAGTCGCGGAGCACGTCATGGTAGAAGCTGAGACGGTCGCGCTTCGGTTCGGACAGCGTTAGGCGCCGCAGTAGATGAGCTCGTGCCGGTGTGTCCGTCGACGCCTCGACCAGGTCCTGTCCTGCCAGTGCCGCTTCTGCTAACTCGGCCAAGAGCCGTTGCGACGGGCGGACATCATCTAGCTTTGCGCCGTCGGCACTCTTCCACCAACGGTCGGCGAGTGCCGCTTCAGTTCGAATGTCGGCCGAGCTCGGGACCTTGAGCAATTGGGCCAACCGATAGAGATTGCGCGCAATGCTCGCAGCCGGATGATCCCGTGACAGCAGTGTGCGGAGTTCCGGGGCGGCAGTGCTCAGAGCTTCGACCTCGTCGTCGTTCAGCTCGTCTACGACCACTTGGCAAGGCGTACCCAACTTCGCGAGCGCGTCTTGGGCGACCCAGTCAGTGTCTTCGACGCCGACATCGGGCCGCCTGGACACGACTACTGAGAAGCTTGGGACATCCGCAATCTCGCGCAGCAAGTCATTCACCGTGCGGCGGCGCTCGACGGACGTGAACATCTCGAGGCCGTCGATGAACAAGATCCCGCCGCCACTTGCCGCGAGGTCCCACAAGAAACTCTTAGCGGTCCCACGCATATCGAGACGTTGCGCAAGCGCTGACCATCCCCCGTCTGGCGTGCCTACGGGATCAAGGACGATGACATGGCCCTCGCGGCCTATCCGCTCCGCAAGATGTCTCAAGACTGACGATTTGCCCACGCCTGGTTTGCCGGTGATCTCGATGAAGCGATGCTTGTTGCGCGCTGACTCAAGATCAGCGAGCGCACCGAGGCGGGGAAGATTGACGCCGCCAACTTTGGTCCCGATCTCCGAAAGCGCATGGCGCGACATTTCCGCCAGTTTGGCACGGGAGAGTGCGAAATTCTGACCGCCCGCGAGGTGGAAGCCGCGCGAAGTCAATCTCTCGATGAGCGCTTGGCGCGTGATCGAGCCTCCCGCCTTACCCGTCTCAATGACGATTTCGATGAGATTGCTCCAAAGCGCCTCGGCACGTGCCGCATCGTCCGGCGCGAGGACCTGACGGGCCAGTGTCAGGGCATGGGCATTCGCCTCCGGTGCAGCAGACTCGAAATCGAACTCGAGGATCATGAACCTGCGGATTATGGCCCAGACGGCTTCGTCCTCGTCCGACACCCCGTGAGCCACCAGATTGCTGCGGAACGCTTTGGCGAAACTGCGCATCTCCTCGCTGGCAACACCTGTGAGGGCTAATCGAGCGAAAAATTGAATGCCGCTTTCCGCTCTACGCGCCCACTCGAGCAAGTCCTGATAGGGACCAGAGATAGAATAGCTGGTTCGCTGCGTCGCAACCGCTAGTAAATGGCGGTCCGTCGGCTTCTGAGCGGGATTGCTGCGCACGATCTGTTCGCAGACGCCGTTAAATATAGGGTCTTTGGGCGAAAAGCGGATTGTGCGTTTCGACTGGATCTCGAGAAGCGCGGTGCCTTTGTTCGAAACACCATGCACGATCAGGTCATCGAGGGCATAGCCTTCATTCTCGCCCTGAAGCTGCACCTGCTCGATCCTAGCATTGGGGAGGCCGCGCGCGTCGCTGCCAGCGAGCATCTGCAGGAGGTAATAGGCGCCAAGCTGGCCTTCAATATAAGTGCCAGCGCCCCCTCGCCCGACCGGACTGGAGCCTTTGTGTTCGGAACTTGTGCTCTCCTCTGGGGAAGGGCTCATAGCGTCGGTCGTCTTCTAATCAATCCTGCAGTTGATCTACGCAATAGCGTAAACATCGAACAATTTCGATTGTTTTCTAAGTTGAATCTTCTTGGTTTCTCAGAGGAAGTAACCACGGTCTTTTGAATTGCGCCCCGTCCGCGACGCAAGTTTTTGATGCGCCGGAGCTCAGGAATCCGCTTGTCATGCTAATCCTGCTGGCCTGAGCTTCGGGCCGAATGTCCGAATTGCCGGTAGATCGCATGGCCCGTCGCGCCCGCGGCGAACTTCTGGAATCCGCCCTTCGAGCCAGGGCAGATCATCATGCAGCGCCGGACGTGAGCGGTGACTATGACCCCTTGAAGCAGACCATTCGCTCCCAAGAGCGATGACGCTTCGTGCATTCGCCCAGCACCCCAGGAAGCCCTTGGGAGGCGTCACTCAGGTCTGATCTCGCGCTGATGGCGAGCAAGAAGCGTGACCAGTCTTCCGCCGGAAATCACCTTCTGGCGCTTGAGGTGGATGAGGCCCCGTTCGACCGGGTCGAGGTGAACGTCGTCTCCACAGACGCGAGCAATGGTGTCGGCGTAGACATCTGTTGCTGTGACGGGCACCTGACAATTTCTCCGACGCTGATATCGGCAGAGGATCGTCGCGACAGCTTGCGTCGACTAAATGGTCTTCATCGGAGTTCCCACCGCTTCTAACCGACCTCGTGTCCAGGTTCTCACCATCGCAAGCCAGCCCCAATGCGCCATGCTCAGGCTCATACAGGGAGGGAACAACGGCCCTCGCCGGACCCGCCGCTTCATGCCACGAACCGCACATCCCCTTCATACGCGAAAGGCGCCGGAGCATCTGCCCCAGCGCCTCTATCACCGTTTGTCAGAGAGAAGCCTTGGGATGCCAAACGGTACGTTTCGCCCTTGACAGCCCTTGTGCAGACTTATGCTTCCGTTTGCGCATTCATCTGCTTTCTCTGACTACTTCACCCTGAACATGATCATTGGCACTTCGAATAACCGCAACTCATGCATGTTTTGCAGCCTTCCACCATCCGGATCTCATAGGCACCGCAGCTCGGGCAGGACGGGCCGCGGGGGGCATCGCCAACTGCCATCTCTTCGTATTTCGGATCGATCTTCAGCCCCTTGCCCTCGGCCTCGATGAAGCCGATGGTCACCAGATGGCGCTCGATCACACCGCCGATGGCCGCAAGGATCGAGGGAATATACTTGCCCTGCATCCAGGCCCCGCCGCGCGGATCGAAGACCGCCTTCAGTTCCTCGACCACGAAGCTCACGTCGCCCCCCCTGCGGAACACCGCCGAGATCATCCGCGTCAGCGCCACCGTCCAGGCGAAATGCTCCATGTTCTTCGAATTGATGAAGACCTCGAAGGGGCGACGGCGACCGGCGATGACGATGTCGTTGATGGTGATGTAAATCGCATGCTCGCTGTCGGGCCATTTCAGCTTGTAGGTATTGCCCTCCAGCTCGTGCGGCCGGTCGAGCGGATCGGACAGATAGACGACATCGGCGCCGGTCTCGGCCTCGGGCGTCTTCTCCGAGTTCTCAGACACGCTCAGAACCGAGCCGGTCACGTCGTTCGGACGGTAGGTCGTGCAGCCCTTGCAGCCGGTTTCATAGGCCTGCATGTAGACGTCCTTGAAGGCGTCGAAGGCGATATCCTCGGGACAGTTGATGGTCTTTGAAATCGAGGAATCGACCCAGGTCTGGGCCGCCGCCTGCATCCGCACATGCTCGGAGGGCGGCAGGGTCTGGGCGTTCACGAAATACTCGGGCAGCTCGGCATCGCCGAACTTGTCGCGCCAGAGCTGCACCGCGTAGTCGACCACTTCCTCCTCGGTCCGGCTGCCGTCGCGCTGCAGCACCTTGCGCTTGTAGCTGTAGGCAAAGACCGGCTCGATCCCCGACGAGACATTGCCCGCATAAAGGCTGATCGTCCCCGTGGGCGCGATCGAGGTCAAAAGCGCATTGCGGATCCCATGTTCGGCGATGGCGGCGCGCACATCGGCATCCATCTGCGCCAGGGCCCCGCTTCCGAGATATTGCTCGGCATCGAAAAGCGGAAACGCCCCCTTCTCCTTCGCCAATTGCACCGAAGCCAGATAGGCGGCTCGGGCGATCCGGTGCAACCAGCGCGAGGTCTGACGCGCCGCCTCCTCGGACCCGTAGCGCTGGCCCACCATCAGCAGCGCATCGGCAAGCCCGGTGACGCCAAGACCGATCCGGCGCTTGGCCTTGGCCTCGTGACGCTGCGCGTCGAGCGCAAAGCGCGAGATGTCGACCACGTTGTCCATCATCCTGACCGCAGTCGCGACCAGCGCCTCGAGCGCCGCCTCATCCAGCGCAGCCCCCTTCTCGAAGGGATTGGCGACAAGGCGCGCGAGGTTGATCGAGCCCAGCAGGCAGGCGCCATAAGGCGGCAGGGGCTGCTCGCCGCAGGGGTTGGTGGCGGCGATGGTCTCGCAATAGGCGAGGTTGTTCATCTGGTTGATACGGTCGATGAAGATCACGCCCGGCTCGGCATAGTCATAGGTCGCCTGCATGATCCGGTTCCACAGATCGCGCGCCTCGAGGGTGTGATAGACCTTGCCGCCGAATTGCAGATCCCAGGTCCCGCCAGCCTTCACCGCCTCCATGAAGGCATCGCTCACCAGCACGGACAGGTTGAAATTCCGCAGCCGCGCCGGGTCCTGCTTGGCGGTGATGAACTGCTCGATATCGGGGTGATCGCAGCGCATCGTCGCCATCATCGCGCCGCGGCGCGAGCCCGCCGACATGATCGTGCGGCACATCGCGTCCCAGACATCCATGAAGGAGAGCGGCCCCGAGGCATCCGCCGCAACGCCCTTCACATCCGCGCCCTTGGGGCGGATCGTCGAGAAGTCGTAGCCGATGCCCCCGCCCTGCTGCATGGTCAGCGCGGCTTCCTTCAGCATGTCGAAGATGCCGGCCATGCTGTCGGGGATCGTGCCCATCACGAAGCAGTTGAACAGCGTCACCGCCCGCCCCGTTCCCGCACCCGCGGTGATCCTGCCCGCGGGCAGGAACTTGAAATCCTCAAGCGCGGCAAAGAATTCCGCCTCGCGGGCATCCCGTTCCGCCTCGGGCTCGGCCTCGGCCAGGGACCGGGCGATGCGGCGCCAGCTGTCCTCGACGGTCATGTCGACAGGCGTCCCGTCCGAGCCTTTCAGACGGTATTTCATGTCCCAGATCTGCTCGGCGATGGGGGCGGCGAAACGGCTCATTTGGGGATCCTCGGATGCGCGCGGAAGATTACTCGGCAAAGGAGGTCGGTGGGGTCGAGAACACCGACGCTGTTCCTTGAACTCCGCAACAGATAGCTTAGTTTGGGGTCTCATCAACAGAATCTGGTGGATGCACGATGGCGAGGGGCCATGTCAATCTTGTAAAGCTCTGCGTTGGCGCCGAGCGGGTCGAGGACCTGATCGACTGGCAGGCCGAGCGCCGTGCCACCCTGCCCGACGGGCTGCCCCGCCATGTCACCCGGATGTGGCCCAAGCGCGCGGCCGAGCTGCTTGACGGTGGCTCGCTCTACTGGGTGTTCAAGGGCATGATCCTGGCCCGGCAAAACGTGCTGCGGCTTGACGAGGTCACCGGCGAGGACGGCATCACGCGCTGCGCCATCGTGCTCGACCCCGAGGTGATCCGCACCGAGGCGGTGCCGCGGCGTCCCTTCCAGGGCTGGCGCTATCTCGAAGAGGGCAATGCCCCGCGCGATCTGCCTGCCGCCAGCGCCCAGGAGGACGACCTGCCGCCGCAATTGATGGCGGCTCTGGCCGAGATCGGGGTCAGGTAGACCTGACTTGCCTGCGGGTGCGGCAAGTTTGCACTGGCGAAATCCCGTCCCCGGACGAACAGTTGCGATGAGGGCAGCGGCTGCCTGCGAGGGGCGCTACAGCGATCACCAGGGGGCGGGCCGGTCGTTGCCCTGCGCCCGCGATCCCGTGTGAGCCGCACAAGCCTGCAAGGCCGCCGTCAGGCGGTCAGACCCAGGCGGTCAAGCAGGGCGCGCAGATTGGTGCGGTCGGTATCGCTATAGGCGGCGAGACGCGACTTGAACAGCGTCGCCTGACTGCGGTGGATCAGCCCGTCGGAGAGAATCTTCAGGTGGTTGGCCCGCAGCGTCTCGCCGGTCGAGGTGATGTCGGCAATGGCCTCGGCGGTCAGGTTCTTGACCGTGCCCTCGGTCGCGCCCTGGCTGTCGACCAGCTGGTAATCGGCCACCCCCGCATCGCGCAGGAACACCCGCACCAGCCGGTGATACTTGGTCGCGATCCGCAGCCGGTGACCATGGGCGGCCCGGAAGGCCGCGGCCGCGGCGTCGAGATCGTCCAGCGTGTCGACATCGGCCCAGCAGCGCGGCACCGCGATGATCAGATCGGCAAAGCCGAAGCCCATCGGCTCGAGCTCCAGCACCCGATGTTCCCAGTCGGCGATCCGCTCCTGCACCAGATCCGACCCGGTCACACCCAGATGGATCCGCCCCGAGGCCAGTTCGCGCGGGATCTCGCCCGCCGAGAGCAGCACCAGCTCGATCCCGTCGACGCCCTCGACCGCCCCCGAATATTCGCGGTCGGAGCCGGTGCGGGCGATCGAGATGCCGCGCTCGGCGAACCAGTCGAAGGTCTTTTCCATCAGCCGCCCCTTGGACGGCACCCCGAGCTTCAGCGTCATGCCAGCGCCTCCGTCAGAGACAGCACCAGTTCGGGCCGGACCACACCGCCGACCGCGGGCACCTCGCGGCCGCGCCCCAGAATGCGGGTCAGCGCGTCATAGCGCCCGCCCGTGGCCACCGGCGGCAACCCCGGCTGGCCCTCGGCATAGAAGCCGAAGACGAAACCGTCGTAATATTCCATCGTGGTCCGACCGTAGCTCGCCTCGAAATCCAAGAGATCGACATCGATCCCCTGCCCCTCCAGCGCGTCCAGCCGGGCCTGCATCCGGTCGACCGCCGGGCCGATGGTCCTGAGGTCCACCGCGATGTCGCGCAGATGCGCCAGCGCGTTGACCGAGGTCTCGCGGATCGACAACAGATCCTCCAGCAATTCGGTCTCGCCGGTCGAAACCGGCGGCTCGGCCGCGTCCTGCACCAGCGCATGCAGCCTGCAGGACACATCGGCGCGCGAGCGCAGCCCGATTTCCGGCGCGGCCGCCTTCAGCACCGCCTCGACCCCATGCGCCTTGATCTCGGCCAGCAGCCGCTTGCGGCTTTCAGGCAGCGGCATGCGTCCCGCGAACCGTTCCAGCAGCGCCCGGAACCGGCGCGGCCGCCAGACATGCCGACGCAGCGCCGCCTTGCGCTTGTCGGAGGCCGAGAGCCCGTCGACGGCGGCAAGGATCAGCCCGATATCGCCGGTCGCGGCCCGCAGGTCGAGCGGCGAGAGCGCCTCGGAGAACAGCGCGAACACCTCGGCATCGGCCTCGGCCGGGCTCTCGCCGCCGAAAAGCTCGTAGCCGACCTGGATATATTCGTTGGGCCGGGACGGGTCGCGCTCCTGCCGTCGGAACACCTCGCCGCAATAGGTGTAGCGGGCCGGGTCGGCGGCGCTGTCCATATGCATCTGCACCACCGGCACGGTGAAATCGGGGCGCAGCATCTGTTCACCCCGCAGCGCGTCCGAGGTCACATAGGCCCGCGCCCGGATGTCCTCGCCATAGAGGTCGAGCAGGGTCTCGGCCGGTTGCAGGATCGCGGTCTGAACCGGTTCGGCCCCCGCGCCCCGGAAGAACACATGCAGCCGTTCGGCCTGCGCGAGGATGCGGCCCTTGTCTTCCACCGTTCAGCCCTCGCCCTGGGCCAGCAGACGCCGGACCTCGGTCACCAGATCCGCGCGCGCCGCCTCGAACTGGGCGGGCTGGGACTTCCATTCCTCGAGGCTGGCGCTTTCGGCGATCTTCGCGCCCAGCACCAGATCCTTGATCTGGACGACACCGCGCGCCGCCTCGTCGCTGCCCTGGATGATGGCGACTGGCGACTGGCGTTTGTCGGCGTATTTGAGCTGGTTGCCGAAGTTCTTCGGATTGCCCAGATAGACCTCGGCGCGGATGCCGGCACTGCGCAGCTCGCCCACCATGGTCTGATACTCGGCCATCCGGTCGCGATCCATCACGGTCACGATCACCGGCCCGTCCATTCCGGCCCCGGCCCGGCCCTTGGCGCGCAGCGCCGCCAGCAGCCGGTCGACCCCGATCGAGACCCCGGTCGCGGGCACTTCCTGCCCGGTGAAGCGCTTGACCAGATCGTCATAGCGCCCGCCGCCCGCGACGGACCCGAACTGCCGCGGCCGCCCCTTCTCGTCGAGGATCTCGAAGGTCAGCTCGGCCTCGAAGACCGGGCCGGTATAATAGCCAAGCCCCCGCACGACGGAGGGGTCGAGGATGATACGGTCGGGGCCATAGCCTTGGGCGTCGAGCAGGGTGGCGATGGTTTCCAGCTCGTCGACGCCCTGGCCCCCCATGGCCGAGCCCGCAACCAGTTCGCGCAGCCGCGCGCAGGTTTCGGCGCCGGTCTCGCGGCGGGCGGCCATGAAGCCCATCACCACCTCGGCCTGAGCTTCGGACAGCTTCGCGCCATCGGTGAAATCGCCCGAATCGTCCTTGCGGCCCTCGCCCAGAAGCGCGCGCACGCCCGCCTCGCCCAGCCGGTCGAGCTTGTCGATGGCGCGCAGAACGATGCCGCGTTCGGCCTCGAATTTCGAGGGATCAACGGGGTCGAGCACGCCCGCGACCTCCATCACCCCGTTCAGGACCTTGCGGTTGTTCACCCGGACGACATAGTCGCCGCGCGGGATGCCGACCGTTTCCAGCGCATCCGAGAGCATGGCGCAGATCTCGGCATCGGCGGCGACGCTCGCAGCACCCACCGTATCGGCATCGCATTGATAGAACTGGCGGAACCGCCCCGGGCCCGGCTTTTCGTTGCGCCAGACCGGCCCCATGGCATAGCGCCGGTAAGGGTTCGGCAGATCGTTGCGGAATTGCGCCGCGACCCGGGCCAGCGGCGCGGTCAGGTCATAGCGGAGCGCGACCCAGTCGCTGTCCTCCTCCTGCCAGGCGAAGACGCCTTCATTCGGGCGGTCGACATCGGGCAGGAACTTGCCCAGCGCCTCGACCGTCTCGACGGCGGAGGTCTCAAGAGGATCGTAACCATAGCGGTGGTAGACCTCGGCGATACGGTCGAGCATCGCCTTTCGTTCGGTGACATCGACGCCGAAATAGTCGCGGAACCCCTTGGGCGTCTCGGCCCTGGGGCGGCGGGGTTTCTTGTCCTTGGCCATCGGTCTCTCGCCACTGCCTACGCGTCGCGCGGGGTCTAGCGGAAGGGGGGCCGGGGGGCAAGGTCGCGCAAGGTCCGGAGGACACATGGATCGGGAATTGACCATATTGGACAACCGGATTGCCCGGCTGAGCGGCGAGCTTGACGGGCTGAGCCGCGACATCGCGCGGCAGGGCAAGGAGATCGACCGGTTCCGGCGTCAGGTGGCCGCGACACTCGCGCGCGCCGCCGAACGCGACCGCACCGAAGCGGCGGAGGTCGCCTCCTGATCAGGGCCGCGGCGACGGGTGGCAGACGTCAGGATATGGGTATTTCTGCCAAGAAGAAGGCGAAAGCGGTGCTGCGTAGCTGGCGCGTCTGAGCCACGGCGGGGAAACAAGCGTAACGTCGCGCCGCAGCGATGAGCGCCGCGCCGAAAGCGGGGTGTCTCTTGCGACCGCGCCGCGACCCGCGCGAAGGAACAAGGCCGGGCGGGCTTGGGCAGAACGCTGGGGCATCAGAGCTGCGCTCTTGCGCGCCCGGCTCAGACCTCTTCGACCATGGCAACGCCGGGCAGGCTGCGCAGCGCGCCCTTGATCTGGGGATTGACCGGGTAGCGGTCGTTCAGTGTCATCCGGACCTCGCCGGGAAGGTCGGGGGCCACCAGGCTGAATTCGATCGGGCCGCGACCGCGCGCCCCGCTTTCGCCCCGCGCCCGGTCGAGCAGGGTTGCAACCGCCTCGACCGCGGCCTCGGTCTCGACCACCACCTTGAGCCCGATCGCCCCGGCATCGGCCACGACCGTATCGACCGGCTGCACCGAACGGCCCAGGAGTTTCAGCTGGTCGTTTTCCAGATTGGCCTCGACCTGGACCACCACATTCATGCCCGGCTCGAGCTGATCGCGCGCCACCTCGAGCACATCCGAGAACAGCGTGACCTCGAACAGCCCGGTCGGGTCCGACATCTGCACGAAGGCGAAGCGGTTGCCCTTGGCCGACTTGCGTTCCTGCCGCGCGGCGACCGCGCCCGCCATGCGAAGCACGGCCGGCCCCGCCTTGGTCTTTTCCTCGACCTCGGCCTTGGTCATCACCTTCTTGCGCCTGAGCGCGGGCATGTAATCGTCGAGCGGATGCCCCGACAGGTAGAAGCCGATGGCCTTCTGCTCTTCGGCCAGACGTTCGTTCGGAAGCCAGTCCGGGACCTGCGCCGGGCGCGGCTCGGGCAGGTCCTCGCCCGCCTCTCCGAACAGCGAAACCTGCGCCGAGGCACGCTGGTCGTGGATCGCGGCGGAATAGCCCACCAGCGCGTCGAGGCTTTCGAAGACCCGGCGGCGGTTGCCGTCGAGCGCGTCGAACGCCCCGGCGCGGGCCAGCATTTCCAGCGGGCGCTTGCCGACATGCTTCATGTCGACCCGGCGGGCGAAATCGAAGAGCGAGTCGAAGGGCCGGTCGCCGCGCGCCGCGACGATCAGCTTCATCGCCTCGATCCCCACATTCTTGAGCGCGCCCAGCGCATAGACGAGGCAGCCTTCCTGCACGTCGAATGTGGGGAAAGAGCGGTTCACGCATGGCGCGACGATCTCGAGATCGAGCCCGCGGCGCACCTCCTCGGCATAGACCGCAAGCTTGTCGGTCAGGTGGATATCGCAGTTCATGACGCCCGCCATGAACTCGACCGGGTGGTTGGCCTTCAGCCAGGCGGTCTGGTAGCTGACCACCGCATAGGCTGCGGCGTGGGACTTGTTGAAGCCGTAATTGGCGAATTTTTCCAGGAGGTCGAAGACCTCGGCCGCCTTCTTGGCATCGACGCCGTTCTTCTTGGCCCCCTCGACGAATTTCGGCCGCTCGGCATCCATTGCCTCCTTGATCTTCTTGCCCATGGCGCGGCGCAGAAGGTCGGCGCCGCCCAGGCTGTAGCCTGCCATCACCTGGGCGATCTGCATCACCTGTTCCTGATAGACGATGATGCCCTGGGTCTCGGCCAGGATATGGTCGATGGTGGGGTGGATCGATTCAAGCGGCTTGAGCCCCTGCTTCACCTCGCAATAGGTGGGAATGTTCTCCATCGGGCCGGGACGGTACAGCGCCACCAGCGCCACGATATCCTCGATGCAGGTCGGCTTCATGCGCCTGAGCGCATCCATCATGCCCGAGCTTTCCACCTGGAACACCGCGACCGTATGGGCCGTCGAGTAAAGCTCGTAGGTCTTCGGGTCATCCAGCGGAATATGCCCGATATCGTTCTCGGCCCCGGCCGCCGGTTCGTAAAGGACCGTGCCATCGGCCGCCTGATGCAGCGGCCGGCCGCTTTTCAGGATCAGGTCGATGGCGTTCCGGACCACGGTCAGCGTCTTCAGCCCGAGGAAGTCGAACTTCACCAGACCGGCCTGCTCCACCCATTTCATGTTGAACTGGGTCGCGGGCATGTCCGAGCGCGGGTCCTGATAGAGCGGCACCAGATCGTCGAGCGGCCGGTCGCCGATCACCACCCCCGCCGCGTGGGTCGAGGCGTTGCGTAAAAGGCCCTCGACCTGCTGGCCATAGGTCAGCAGCCGGTCCACGACTTCTTCGTTCTTCGCCGCCTCGCGCAGCCGCGGCTCGTCGGTCAGGGCCTGCGAGATCGAGACCGGCTTGACACCCTCGACCGGGATCAGCTTCGACAGCTTGTCGACCTGGCCATAGGGCATCTGCAGCACCCGGCCCACGTCGCGGACCGCGGCCTTGGACAGAAGCGCACCGAAGGTGATGATCTGGGCCACCTTCTCGCGGCCGTATTTCTTCTGCACGTAATGGATGACCTCCTCGCGGCGATCCATGCAGAAGTCGATGTCGAAGTCGGGCATCGAGACCCGTTCGGGGTTCAGGAAGCGTTCGAACAGCAGCGAATAGCGCAGGGGGT
This sequence comes from Rhodovulum sulfidophilum DSM 1374, assembly GCF_001633165.1. Classification (NCBI taxonomy): domain Bacteria; kingdom Pseudomonadati; phylum Pseudomonadota; class Alphaproteobacteria; order Rhodobacterales; family Paracoccaceae; genus Rhodovulum; species Rhodovulum sulfidophilum. Next base: position 3,977,008 of record NZ_CP015418.1, read on the forward strand.
CGAGGTCGGTGATGGTCAGCGCATAGGCCACCAGAGAGCCCGCGCCCGAGCCCCGCCCCGGCCCCACCGGAATGCCGTGCTCCTTGCCCCATTTGATGAAGTCGGCCACGATCAGGAAATAGCCCGGGAAGCCCATCCCCTCGATGATCCCGAGCTCGAATTTCAGCCGTTTCTCGTAATCCTCGACCGGCGCGGCATGGGGAATGACCGCCAGCCGGGCCTCGAGCCCCTCCCAGGCCTGGCGGCGCAGTTCCTCGACCTCGTCATCGGCGAAACGCGGCAGGATCGGCTTGCGCTTTTCCGATTTCACCGCGCAGCGGCGGGCGATCTCGACGGTGTTCTCCAGCGCCTCGGGCAGATCGGCGAACAGCGCCGCCATCTCTTCGGGGGTCTTGAAATAATGCTGCGGCGTCAGGCGGCGGCGCGGCTCGGCCTGGTCCACATAGGCCCCGTCGGCGATGCACAGAAGCGCGTCATGGGCCTCGTACATGTCGGATTTGGGGAAATAGACGTCATTGGTCGCGACCAGCGGCAGGTCCATGGCATAGGCCATCTCGACATGAGCGCGCTCGGTCTCGCGCTCGGCCTCGGTCGGCTGGCCGCCCTCGCCCGGATGGCGCTGCAACTCGACATAAAGCCGGGTCGGAAAGGCCGCCGCCAGCCGGGTCACCAGCGCCTCGGCCTTCGCGCGCTGGCCGTCGCGGATCAGTCGTCCGACAGGGCCGTCCGGCCCCCCGGTCAGGCAGATCAGCCCATCGGCATGCGCGATCAGTTCGTCCGGGGAGACTTGCGGCAACTCGCCCGTCTCGCCCAGATAGAGGCAGGAATTAAGCTTCATCAGATTGCCGTAACCGGCCTCGTTCTGCGCCAGCAGGACCACAGGCGCAGGCGCGCGCGGGCGCTCGCCGGGGGCCGCCGGATCGTAGGTCAGATCGACCTGACAGCCCAGGATCGGCTGGATCCCCGCCCCCGTGGCATAGCTGGAAAATTCCAGCGCGCAGAACATGTTGTTGGTGTCGGTGACGGCAACCGCAGGCATTCCCGCAGCCGCACAGAGACCCGGCAGTTTCTTGACCCGAACCGCGCCTTCAAGCAGCGAGTATTCGGTATGCAGACGAAGATGGATGAATCGGGGCGCGGACATGGCCGGACCCTAGCGCTCTGCCGCGCCGGGCGAAAGCCTCAGACCTGCTCCAGAAACTCGATCCGGTTGCCGAAGGGATCGTCGACATAGAACCGCCGCATGCCCGGCAAAGCCCCGTCCCATCGCGGCGCCAGCCCGGCACGCTCCAGCCGGTCGGCCAGCGCGCCGAGACCGCGCACCTCCAGCGCGGGATGCGCCTTGCGCGCTGCGGCAAAGGGCGTTTCCACCCCCAGATGCAGCCGCAGCTCGCCGCGCCGGAACCAGACCCCGCCGCGGGCCGCCAGCGCTTCGGGCTTTTCCTCCTCCTCAAGCCCGAGCAGCCCGCCGTAAAAGGCCCGCGCCTCGTCTTCGCCGCCTTCGGGCATCGCCAGCTGAACGTGATGCAGCGCGTGCGGATACATGTCGCCCCCCGGTCCCTCTCTGCTCCCGACACCCCCCAGCATAGGGTCGCGGCCCGGCCCCTGCCAAGCCGCAACGCCGCGAAGACCTGCACCGCCTGCACATTTTCCGGGCAGATCCCGCTCTGCTGCCCCATCTTCGCGCGGTTTTTCTTGCCAAGAGCCGCGCCGCCCGCTCTCCTGACCGACGGTCCCGCAAAGGGCCGCCCCTTCTACGCCGCATCGAGGGGGCCTGGCCCGGGGATAACGGCAAGAACCCAGTATGGCGGCGGAATCATGGCATGGATATCGCCTTTCTTCTCAACGGAGAAAGCGTGGCTCTGACGGGTGTTACGCCGACCGCGACGCTGCTCGACTGGCTGCGCGAGACCCGCGGTCTCACCGGCACCAAGGAGGCCTGCCGCGAGGGCGATTGCGGCGCCTGCACGGTGATGGTCACCGATGCCGAGGGCAGCCGCGCGCTCAATGCCTGCATCCTCTTCCTGCCGCAGATCCACGGCAAGGCGATCCGCACCGTCGAGGGTCTGGCAGCACCCGATGGCCGGCTGCATCCGGTTCAGCAGGCGCTGATCGACCATCACGCCAGCCAATGCGGCTTCTGCACCCCCGGTTTCGCGGTCTCGATGGCCACCGCCCAGCAGACCGGCGACACCGATCTCGAAGCCGCGCTCGCGGGCAATCTCTGCCGTTGCACCGGCTATGCCCCGATCCTGCGCGCGGCCGAGGCCGCCCGAGACGCCCCCGTTCCCGACTGGATCGGGGAAGATGCCAACTTCTTCTTGGCCGAATTACCCTCGGGGGGGGCCGATCCACAGGATCGGCGGGGGGCGGACAGCCCCCCCGCCTTCCGCCCGACCACAGCCGACTCGCTCGCCGCCTGGTATGAAACCCATCCGGACGCCACGCTGATCGCCGGCGCGACCGATATCGGCCTCTGGGTCACCAAGGGCCTGCAGGACCTGGGCCAAGTGGCCTTCCTGTCCGGCTGCGAGGATCTGACCCGGATCGAGGTCACCGAAACCGAAATCCGCCTCGGGGCGGGTGTCACCATCGCCCGGCTGCGCGAGATGATGCGCGCGCAGCATCCGCATTTCGCGCGGATGCTGACCCGGTTCGGCTCGGCCCAGGTGCGCGCCGCCGCGACGCTGGGCGGCAATATCGCCAACGGCTCGCCCATCGGCGACAGCCCGCCCGCGCTGATCGCGCTGGGCGCCACCCTGCATCTGCGCCAGGGCGCGCGCCGCCGCAGCCTCCCGCTCGAGGATTTCTTCCTCGACTATCGCAAGCAGGACCGCGCGCCCGGCGAATTCGTCGAGGCCGTGACCATCCCGCGCCAGCCCGACAACCTGCGCTGCTACAAGCTGTCGAAACGCCGCGATCAGGACATCTCTGCCGTGCTGGGCTGTTTCAACCTGACCGTCCGCGCGGGCCGGGTCGAGACCGCGCGCATCGCCTTCGGCGGCATGGCCGGCATCCCCAAGCGCGCCCGCGCGGTCGAGGCCGCCCTGACCGGGCAGCCCTTCGCGCAAGCAACGATCGAGGCCGCCCTGCCCGCCTTCGCGTCCGATTTCCAGCCGATGTCCGACATGCGCGCCTCGGCCGGGTACCGCCTGCGCGCCGCGGAAAACATGCTGTGGCGGCTCTGGCACGAAAGCCGGAACGACCCCACCGATATCGATGAGCTTGCCCCATGAGCGTGACCCGTCCCCTGCCCCATGACGCCGCGCGCCTGCATGTGACCGGCGCCGCGCGCTATCTCGACGACATCCCGGCCCCGGCGAACACCCTGCACCTCGCCTTCGGCCTGTCGCGGATCGCCCATGGCCGGATCCTCGCGATGGATCTCTCTGCGGTCCGCGCCGCCCCCGGCGTGGTGGCGGTGCTGGGTCCGGACGATCTCGACCCGATGCCCGACTGCTCGCCCTCGGCCCATGACGAGCCGCTGCTGGCCCCCGGAGAGATCAGCTATTGCGGCCAGCCGCTTTTCCTGGTGATCGCCGAAAGCCACCTCGCGGCCCGCAAGGCCGCGCGGCTGGCCGAGATCCGCCATGAGGAATGGCCCGCGATCCTGACCATCGATCAGGCGCTGGCCGCGAACAGCCGTTTCGAGGACGGGCCGCAGATCTGGAAACGGGGCGACGCGGCCACGGCCATCGCGGGTGCTGCCCACCGGGTCGAGGGCGCGATCGAGATCGGCGGGCAGGAGCATTTCTACCTTGAAGGCCAGGCCGCGCTGGCCCTGCCGCAGGAAGGCGGCGACATGGTCCTGCATGCCTCGACCCAGCACCCCTCAGAGATCCAGCACAAGGTCGCCGACGCGCTGGGCCTGCCGATGCATGCGGTCCGGGTCGAGGTGCGGCGGATGGGCGGCGCCTTCGGCGGCAAGGAGAGCCAGGGCAATGCGCTGGCCATCGCCTGTGCGCTGGCCGCGCGCGCGACGGGGCGCCCCTGCCGGATGCGCTATGATCGCGACGACGACATGGTCATCACCGGCAAGCGCCATGATTTCCGCATCCGCTACCGGGCCGGAGCCGATGGCGAGGGCCGCCTGACCGGGGTCGAGTTCGTGCAATATGCCCGCTGCGGCTGGGCCCGGGACCTGAGCCTGCCGGTCGCCGACCGGGCGATGCTGCATGCCGACAATGCCTATTTCCTGCCGGCGGTTCGGATCGAAAGCCACCGGCTGAAGACCCATACCCAGTCCGCGACCGCCTTTCGCGGCTTCGGCGGGCCGCAGGGGATGGTCGGCATCGAGCGGGTGATGGACCATATCGCCCATGCGCTTGGCCGGGATCCGCTGGAGATCCGCCGGCTCAACTATTATGACAGCGCCGCCGAAGCGGGGGGGCTGTCCGCCCCCCGCCGATCCTCTGGATCGGCTCCCCCCGAGGGTATTTCGGCCAAGAAGAAGACGCCGTTCGGGATGGAGGTCGAGGATTTCATCCTGCACGAGATGACCGAAACGCTGGTCCGAAACGCCGATTATGCCGCGCGCCGGAACGCGGTGGCCGAGTGGAACGCGCGGCATGCAATGCTGAAGAAGGGGATTGCGCTCACGCCCGTGAAATTCGGGATTTCCTTCACGCTGACCCATCTGAACCAGGCCGGAGCGCTGGTGCATGTCTATCAGGACGGGTCGGTGCAGGTGAACCATGGCGGCACCGAGATGGGCCAGGGGCTGTATCAGAAGGTGGCGCAGGTCGCGGCCCATGCTTTCGGGCTGCCGATGGCGGCGGTGAAGATCACCGCGACCGATACCGGCAAGGTGCCCAACACCTCGGCCACCGCCGCCTCCTCGGGCAGCGATCTGAACGGGATGGCCGTCAAGGCTGCCTGCGACGAGATCCGCGGCCGGATCGCCGCGCATCTGGCGGCCACCCGCCAGACCGATCCGGCGCAGGTCCGGTTCGTGGGCGGCAGGGTGTTTGCGGGCGGCGACGAGATGAGCTTTGCCGAGGCCGCGCAGCACGCCTATCAGGCCAGGGTGAGTCTGAGTGCGACCGGCTTCTACCGCACGCCGAAGCTGAGCTGGGACCGGATCGCGGGACGGGGGCGGCCGTTTCTCTATTTCGCCTATGGCGCCGCGGTGAGCGAGGTCGTGCTAGACACCCTGACCGGCGAGAACCGGATCCTCAGGACCGATATCCTGCACGATGCCGGAACCAGCCTGAACCCCGCGCTCGACATCGGCCAGATCGAGGGCGGTTTCGTGCAGGGCGCCGGATGGCTGACCATGGAGGAACTGGTCTGGGACGCCAAGGGGCGGCTGTCGACCCATGCGCCCTCGACCTACAAGATCCCGGCTGTGGGCGACCGGCCGCAGGTCTTCAATGTGGCGCTCTGGGACGGCGCGAACCGGGAAGAGACGATCCACCGTTCGAAGGCAGTGGGCGAGCCGCCCTTCATGCTGGGCATCTCGGTGCTGATGGCGCTTTCGGATGCAGTCGCGGCCTGCGGGCCGGGCTATCCGGCGCTCGACGCGCCCGCGACGCCCGAGCGCCTGCTGAGGGCCATCGACCGGGTCCGGGCATGAGCCTCGACAGGAACGCCCTTGCGCAGGCGGTCCGCGCCCGGGGCCGCGTCGCGCGGGTGGCCGTGGCCGAGACCCGCGGCTCGACGCCCCGCGAGGCCGGAGCATCGATGCTGGTCTGGGCCGACGGCCAGCAGGGGACCATCGGCGGCGGCACGCTGGAATACGAGGCTTCGGCCGATGCCCGGCGGCTGCTGGCCAGCGGCGGCACGCGGGTTGCGCGGATCGCGCTCGGCCCGGGCCTCGGGCAATGCTGCGGCGGCGCGGTCCTGCTGGTGACGGAGACCTTCGTTCCCGGAGATCTGGCCGGGCTGCCCGGGGATGCCCATGCCCGGCGGGTCGAGGGCCATGCCGCGATGCCCCTCTCGATCCGCCGCGCGCTGACCGAGACGCGGAGCGGCCTCGGCCCGCCGCCGGTCCTGCTGCGAGAGGGCTGGTTTCTCGAACCCGTCGCGCCACCTGCCCGCCCGCTCTGGATCTGGGGCGCGGGCCATATCGGCCGGGCCCTGACGACGGTACTTGCCCCGCTGCCCGGGATCGGGATCACCTGGATCGACACCGCCGCCCAGCGCTTTCCCTCCGACCTGCCCGAGGGCGTGCTGCCGCGGATCGCCCCCGACCCCGCCGCCCTGGTGCCGCAGGCCCCCGCCAACGCGCATCATCTTGTACTGACCCATTCGCATGCGCTCGATTTCGCGCTCTGCCATGCGCTGCTTGGCCATGGTTTCGCCTCGGCGGGCCTGATCGGATCGGACAGCAAATGGGCGCGGTTCCGGACCCGGCTGGGACAACTCGGACACAGCCCTGCCGGAATCGCGCGCATCTGCTGCCCGATTGGGCAGAAGTCCCTGGGGAAACATCCTCAAGCCATTGCGATTGGCGTCGCGGCCGCGTTACTAAGCGAGGGCGTCGAAGGGATCGCAGCGAGGGACATCGCCGGGTGACAGCGCTATTGACAGTCGAGGGCCTGAGCAAGGCCTATCCCGGCGTGGTCGCCAATGACCAGGTCGGCTTTGCCATCGACGAGGGCGAGGTGCATGCGCTTCTCGGCGAGAACGGTGCCGGAAAATCCACACTGGTCAAGATGATCTACGGGCTGGTGCAGCCCGATTCCGGGCGGATGACCCTGCGTGGCGCGCCCTATGCGCCCTCCGAGCCCAGCGCCGCCCGCCGCGCCGGCGTGGCCATGGTGTTCCAGCATTTCTCGCTGTTCGACGCGCTGAGCGTGGCCGAGAACATCACGCTGGGGATGGAGACGCCGCCGCCGATGCGCCGGCTGGCAGACCAGATCCGCGAGGTCAGCGAAACCTATGGCCTGCCGCTGAAACCCGACCGGCTGGTGGGCGACCTTTCGGCCGGAGAACGGCAGCGGGTCGAGATCATCCGCTGTCTGCTGCAGGACCCGCGGCTCCTGATCATGGATGAGCCGACCAGCGTGCTGACGCCGCAGGAGGTCGAGATCCTGTTCGCCACGCTGCGGAAGCTGGCCGCCGAGGGCACCTCGATTCTCTACATCTCGCACAAGCTGGAAGAGATCCGCTCGCTCTGCGACCGGGCGACGATCCTGCGGCTGGGCCGGGTGGTCGAAAGCTGCAACCCGCGCGAGAAAAGCGCCGCCGAGCTGGCCGAGATGATGGTGGGCGCCAAGCTTGCCACCCCGGCCCGCGCTGGCGGCACGCCGGGGGCGGCGGTGCTGGAGGTAAGGGCGCTCAGCCTGCCCTCGCCGAGCCCGTTCGCGACCAGCCTGCGCGATATCTCCTTCACCGTCCGGGCGGGAGAGATCCTCGGCATCGGTGGCGTCGCGGGCAACGGCCAGGACGAGTTGCTCGACGCGCTGTCGGGCGAGGCCCCGGTCGGGCCCGACACCGTCCTGCTGCATGGCCAGCCGATCGGCGCGCTGGGGCCGAGCCTGAGGCGCCGGATCGCGGTTCTGGCCGCCCCCGAAGAGCGTCTGGGGCATGCCGCGGCGCCCGACATGAGCCTGACCGAGAATGCGATGCTGACCGCCGCGATCCGGCAGGGCCTGGCCAGCCGGGGCTTTCTGAAATGGCCGGCCGCCCGCGCCTTCGCGGAGCGGGTGATCGAGACCTTCGACGTTCGCACCCCCGGGCCGCAAAACGCCGCACGCTCGCTTTCGGGCGGCAACCTGCAGAAATTCGTCATCGGCCGCGAGGTGCTGCAGCGCCCCGAGGTGCTGGTCGTGAACCAGCCGACCTGGGGCGTCGACGCCTCGGCCGCCGCCGCGATCCGGCAGTCGCTGCTGGATCTGGCCGCTTCGGGAACCGCGGTGATCGTGATCAGTCAGGATCTCGACGAGCTGATGGAAATATCAGACCGCTTCACCGCGCTGAACGAGGGCCGGATGTCGGCACCGCGCCCGGCGCGGGGCCTCAGCCTCGAAGAGATCGGCCTGATGATGGGCGGCGCCCATGGCATGGAGGTGGCCCATGTGGCCGAGTGAGGAGACAGCCCCTTGATCAGGCTGGAAAAACGGCCTTCGCCGTCGCGCGTCTGGACGGTCGCGACCCCGGTTCTGGCGGTGGCGCTGACCATGGTCGCGGGCGGCATCCTGTTCGCCATGCTGGGCAAGGACCCGGTCGCGGCGATCCGCACCATTTTCTGGGATCCGCTCTTCAACGCGCAATTCGCCAGCTATTCGCGGCCGCAGCTTCTGGTCAAGGCCGGACCGCTGATCCTGATCGCGACCGGGCTCAGCCTCGGCTTTCGCGCGGGCATCTGGAATATCGGCGCCGAGGGCCAGTACATCATCGGCGCGCTCTGTGGCGCGGGCGTGGCGCTGGCGCTCTATCCCCTTGACTCCTTTATCGTCTTTCCCCTGATGGTGCTGGCCGGCGGGCTGGGCGGCTGGGCCTGGGCGATGATCCCGGCACTGCTGAAGACCCGGTTCCGAACCAATGAGATCCTGGTCTCGCTGCTCCTGGTCTATGTCGCCGAACAGATCCTGGCGGCGATGGCGCTCGGGCTGATGCGCAATCCCGAGGGCGGCGGCTTTCCCGGCAGCCGCAACCTGCAGCAATATCCCGCCGCCGCGAATACCGAGCTGATCGCCGGCACCGGCATGCATTGGGGCGTGGTTACGGCCTTCATCGCGGTGATCGCGGCCTATGTGCTGTTGAACCGGCACATGCTGGGCTTCCAGATCCGGCTGACCGGCCAGTCGCCGCGCGCGGCCCGCTTTGCCGGGGTCAACCCGAACCGGCTGGTGGTGATCTGCCTTGGCGCCTCGGGCGCGCTGGCCGGGCTTGCCGGGCTGTTCGAGGTCTCGGGGCCCGCCGGGCAGGTCAGTATCGACTTCAACCAGGGCTATGGCTTTACCGCCATCATCGTCGCCTTTCTGGGGCGGCTGCATCCGGTCGGCATCCTGCTGGCCGGGCTGCTGATGGCGCTGACCTATATCGGCGGCGAACTTGCACAATTCACGCTTGGCGTCCCGGCTGCGGCGATCCAGGCCTTTCAGGGCATGCTGCTTTTCTTCCTGCTGGGGGTCGATGTCTTGTCCAATTACCGCATCCGGCTCGGCCGGCGGGGAGTCGCGTGATGGATCTCTCGGCAATCAATCCGGTCGTGCTGATCGCCTCGCTGATGGTGGCGGCAACGCCGATCCTGCTGGCGGCCATCGGCGAGCTGGTGGTCGAGAAGGCGGGCGTGCTGAATCTCGGGGTCGAGGGCATGATGATCACCGGGGCGATCTGCGGCTTTGCCGCCGCGGTCGAAACCGGAAGCCCCGCTTTGGGCTTTCTCGCCGCGATGCTGGGCGCGGCGCTGCTGTCGCTGGTCTTCGGGCTTCTGACCCAGGTGCTGATGTCGAACCAGGTCGCGACCGGGCTGGCCCTGACGCTGTTCGGGCTCGGCCTCTCGGCGCTGATCGGGCAGCGCTATGTCGGCCTCAAGCCGCCCGCGACCGCGCGGCTCGATCTCGGCCCGCTCTCCGATATTCCGGTGCTGGGCCGCATCCTCTTCTCGCATGATGCCGTGGTCTATCTGAGCCTTGCCCTGGTGGCCGCCGTCTGGGCCTTTCTGCGCTTCACCCGGGCCGGGCTGATCCTGCGCGCGGTCGGCGAAAACCATGACGCGGCCCATGCGCTCGGCTACAAGGTCGTGCGCATCCGGCTGGCCGCCATTGCCTTCGGCGGCGCCTGCGCCGGGCTCGGCGGCGCCTATCTCAGCCTCGTGCGGGTGCCGCAATGGACCGAGGGGATGACCGCAGGCGCGGGCTGGATCGCGCTGGCGATCGTGGTCTTCGCCTCCTGGCGGCCGACCCGGGTGCTACTCGGGGCCTATCTCTTCGGCGGCGTCGCCGTACTGCAGCTGAACCTGCAGGCGGCGGGCGTGGCCGTGCCGGTCGAGCTCTTGTCCGCTTCGCCCTATCTGGTAACGATTCTGGTTCTGGTCATCATGTCGGCCGATCGCGGCCGCGCGGCCCTGAACGCTCCGGCGTCGCTCGGCCGGGTCTTCCACGCCTCGACCTGAGGCCGCCCAACCACCGGGGGCCGACCGAGGCCCGCAACAACAACATCGGGAGTATCCATCCATGAAACTCAACGCGATCCTGGCCGGCGCCGCGCTTGCCCTCGGGCTGGCCGGTGCGGCCCAGGCCGAGGACAAGACCAAGATCGGCTTCGTCTTCGTCGGTCCGATCGGCGATGGCGGCTGGACCTACGAGCATAACCAGGGCCGCCTGGCGGTCGAGCGCGAGTTCGGCGACAAGATCGAGACCGTCTATCAGGAAAGCGTGCCCGAAGGCGCAGATGCCGAGCGCGTGCTGACCCAGATGGCGCTGTCGGGCGCCAAGCTGATCTTCACCACCTCCTTCGGCTATATGGACCCGACCATCAACGTCGCCCGGAAATTCCCGGAGGTGAAGTTCGAACATGCCACCGGCTACAAGCGCGCCGAGAATGTCGGCACCTATTCGGCCCGCTTCTACGAAGGCCGTGCCGTGCAGGGGCTGATCGCCGGCCGCATGACCGAATCGAACATCGTCGGCTATATCGCCTCCTATCCGATCCCCGAGGTCGTGCGCGGCATCAACGCGGCCTATCTGCATGCCAAGAAGGTCAATCCCGACGTCCAGTTCAAGGTGATCTGGGCCTATACTTGGTTCGATCCGGCCAAGGAGGCCGATGCCGCAACCGCCCTGATCGAACAGGGGGCCGATGTGATCCTGCAGCATACCGACTCGACCGCGCCGCAGGCCGCCGCCGAGAAGGCGGGCAATGTCATCACCTTCGGCCAGGCCTCGGACATGTCCGAATATGCGCCCTCGCCGCGGGTTTCCTCGATCATCGACAACTGGGCCCCCTATTACATCGAGCGCATCCAGGCCGTGCTGGACGGCACCTGGGAAAGCGACGACACTTGGGACGGCATCGGCCCGGGCATGGTCAAGATCGGCGAGATCTCGAGCGCGGTGCCCGAGGACGTCAAGGCCGAGGCGCTGGCCCTCAAGGCCGCGCTGGCCAGCGGCGACTATCACCCCTTCACCGGGCCGTTGAACAAGCAGGACGGATCGCCCTGGCTGGCCGAAGGCGAGGTTGCCGATGACGCCACCCTGCTCGGCATGAATTTCTTCGTCGAGGGCCTGACGGGCGAGATCCCGCAATAACCCCGAAAGCCGACGTAACCGCCAGGACAGGGCCCGCTTATGCGGGCCCTGTGTCGTTTCGACCAGGGCCTGCGGCCACGCGGAAATCCGCAAAAGGCCCACTTCGCCCGCCGACGGCGAGGCAGGGTGTTTTCATGGCATGGACGAATCTGCTATGTTACGTAACGTTATCCAGCGCGGGAAAAGTCCTCCGGCATGTGCTGCTGGGCCGGTTCTGGGGCGCTACGACCATTGGCTCGGATCCCTTGAGGCGACCGGTTTCTGAGGTGGTCAGGCCTCCTGCGGCGCCGGTCTTCGAAATATCCGCCCCGAACAGCCCGGCTTGGCTATTCGGTGAGGGCGCCAGCGAACGGACGGCACCCGGTCAAAGACCGAACGGGGTCCGGTCAGATGCACACGCCGTCGTCAGAGCGGCCTGCGGCAGGGGATTCCCTCTGCCCTGCGCTTGTGCTTATCTCACATCATGGAAACGGATTTCATCGTCATCGGCGGCGGCATCGCCGGGGTCTCGGTCGGAGCGCGGCTGTCGCATCTGGGCCGGGTTACGCTTTTCGAAGCCGAGAAGGCCCTGGGCTGCCACGCCTCGGGCCGCTCGGCCGCGCTGTTCGACGAATGCCTGGGCGCGCCCGAAATCGTGACGCTGAACCGCGCCGGGCGTGCCTATCACGAGACAGCCAATGGCGGCGTGCTGACGCCCCGGGACCTGATGGTGATCGCCCGCGCCGAAGACCGCGCCGCCTTCGAGCGGGATTGCCGTCACATGGCGCTTGCGCAGATATCCCCCGCCGAGGCCCGGGCGCGGGTGCCGATCCTGGCGCCGGGGCCGCTCGCCTTTGCCGGGCTCACCGACCGCGCCTGGGATATCGATACCGACCGGCTGCTGCAGAACTTCGCCCGCGAGATCCGCGCCCAGGGCAGCCGCATCGAGACCGGCCGTCGGGTCACCGCCATCGCCCGGGTCGCAACCGGCTGGCAGGTCCGGACCGGAGACGACATCGCCGAGGGCCGGATCCTGGTGAATGCCGCCGGCGCCTGGGCCGACGAGATTGCCCGGCTGGCCGGGCTGACACCGCTGGGCCTCACCCCGATGCGTCGCTCGATGGCACAGCTTCCGGCCCCCGCGGGGCATGACATCCGCACCTGGCCGATGGTGATCGGCGCCGGCGAACGCTGGTATTGCAAGCCCGAAGCGGGCAAGCTTCTGGTCTCGCCCGCCGAAGAGGACCCGATGCCGCCGCATGATGCCTATGCCGATGACATGGTGCTGGCCGAGGGGCTGGATCGCTATCAGGAAATGGTGACCGAACCGGTGACCCGGGTCGAGGCCAACTGGGCCGGCCTGCGCACCTTCGCGCCCGACCGGTTGCTGGTCATCGGGCCCGATCCGCGCGATCAGGACTTCTTCTGGCATGCGGGACAGGGCGGTTTCGGCATCCAGACCTCGCCCGCCGCCAGCGAGCTTGCCGCCGATATCCTCGGCGACCGCGCCTCAGAGCTTCGGCGCAGCCTCGCGCCCGCTTTCAGCCCGGCCCGGTTCGGCTGATGCCGAAGCGGCTGACCCTGCCCGACAGCGCCTCGCTCGCGACGCCGGAGGCAGGCGGGCGGCTCAGCGCGCCCTCGGCCCTGCGCAATGCCGAGGCGATCTGCGCGGCGCTGGAAACCGTGGCGCCCGCCCGTGGCCGCGCCTTGGAACTGGCTTCCGGCACCGGCGAGCATGCGGTCCGCCTGGCCGCGCGACTGCCCGGGCTGGCCTGGCAGCCGACCGAGATCGACCCGCAGCGTCGCGCCTCGATCGACGCCTGGGCGGCCGAAGCGGCCCTGCCGAACCTGCGCCCTGCGCTGGCTCTGGACGCCTGTCAGCCGGGCTGGGCGGCCTCTCATGCCGGGCAGGACCTGATCTTTGCCAGCAACATCCTGCACCTCGTGCCCGATGCGCAGGCCGAGACCCTGATCGCCGAGGCCGCCCGGGCGCTTGCCCCCGGCGGCATGCTGGCGATCTACGGCCCCTTCCTGCGCGACGAGGGCTTTGCCAGCCCGGGCGATGCGGCCTTCCATGCCAGCCTGATCGCCCAGAACCCCGGGATCGGCTACAAGCCGGTGGCCTGGGTCGCGGACCGGGGCAAGGCGGCCGGGCTGCGGCTTGAGGCACAGATTTCCATGCCTGCGAATAACCTGACAATAATTTTCCGTCAGCCCTCTGTGATCGCGCAACGAAATCATTAATTAGGTCAATGTAAATCGCATTTCCGACTCATCTTCGGAGCAGAGGAGACAGACATGGACTGGACCGCAAAACGCGATGGAACCAAGGATCAGCTGCGTCGCCTGAACAAGGCCCTTCCCGACCAGACCAGGGCGTTCGGCGCGCTCGGCAAGGCCGTGAAGGAAGGCGGCGAGCTTGACTTCAAGACCAAGGAATTCATCGCCCTCGGCATCGCGATCACCCAGCGCTGCCAGGCCTGCATCGTGCTGCACATGGAGGCCCTGGTGCGTGTCGGCGCCACCCGCGAAGAGGTCGGCGACGTGCTGGCCATGGCGATCCAGATGGGCGGCGGCCCGGCCATGATGTATGCGGCCGAGGCGATGGAATGCTACGACCATCTGATCGAGGAAAAGGCGCAGGCCGCCGAATAGGCCCGCGCGGGCGGGGCGCCTCCGGGTGCCCTGCCCCTGTTGCAGTTGCCGCAGGCCCCGGATGCGACTACCTCTTGGACACCGCGAACCAAGGAGTCCTCCGATGCGCCGCCCCACCCTTTCCGTCCTTGCCCTGTCGGGCTTCGCTCTTGCCCTCGCCGCAGGGGCCGCGAGCGCGGACACCCAGCGCGCGCCCATTCTCTACGAGAAATGGGATGCCGACCGCAGCGGCACGATCAGCCGCTTCGAATTGCAGTCCCAGGCCCCCCGGATCTTCGCCGAGTTCGACACCAATGGCGACCGCCATCTCGACGCCGCCGAAGCCGCCGGGTTCGACCGGGCCCGCGGCCCGCTGGCCTATTTCCGCGGCCAGGAGGCCGAGGAGCGCAAGGTCGTGGTCAAGGGCCAGAAGCTGATGCGCAACGACCTCGACGGCAACGACCTGATCGAGCTCGCCGAATTCCGGCTGGCCGCCTATGAGTGGTTCGCGATGCATGACCGCGACGGCGACGGGCGGCTCACCCTCTGGGACGTCTCCGCCCGCTGACCGGCAGCGGTGAAATGGGGCGGTCGGCTCAGCCGTCCGCCCGGATCCGCGCATTCGAGGGATCGTGGGGGCTGTCCCCGACCACCTCGGTGGTCCAGAGCGCATCGAACATCCTGACGCTCAGCCGCGTGCCCGGCACCGCCAGGTCGGGCCGCACATAGCCCATGCCGATGGACTTGCCGAAGGCGACCGAATAGCCGCCCGAGGTCAGCCGCCCGACCCGGGTTTCGCCGTCATAAAGCGCCTCGCGGCCCCAGGGATCGGCATCCTCCGGCCCGTCGATCAGCAGCGTGACGCATTTCGAGCGGATGCCCTTGCCCTCCATCGCCGCCTTGCCGTGGAACTCCTTCGACAGATCGACGAAACGGTCGAGCCCGGCCTCGAGCGGCGTCGCATCGCGCCCGAGTTCGGTGCCGAAGGCGCGATAGCTTTTCTCCTGCCGCAGCCAGTTCTGCGCCCGCGCGCCCACAGGTTTCAGCCCATGCGCGGCGCCTGCCTCCATCAGCCGGTCGAAAAGGTGGTTCTGCATCTCTATCGGGTGATGCAGCTCCCATCCCAGTTCGCCGGTATAGGCCACGCGAAGCGCGTTGACCGGGACCATGCCCAGCTCGATCTGCCGGGCCGATAGCCAGGGGAAGCGCTTGTTCGACAGCGCCGTCGCGGGATCCGCATCGCGGATCAGCCCGGCCAGGATCGCCCGGGCATTGGGCCCCGCCAGCGCGAAGACGCCATGGCGCGTGGTGACATCCTCGACGATCACCGGGCCGAACTCGGCCGCCTTGTCCTCGACCGCCTTCAGCAGGAAATCCTCGTCATAGGCGTGCCAGCCCCCGGCCGAGACCAGATAATAGACATCCTCGGCCTGGCGCACGATGGTGTATTCGGTCCGGACGGTGCCCGCGCAGGTAAGGGCATAGGTCAGGTTGACCCGTCCCACCTTCGGCAGCTTGTTGCAGGTGAACCAGTCGAGGAAGGCCGTCGCGCCGGGACCGCGAACGACATGCTTGGCAAAGGCCGTGGCATCGATCAGCCCGGCCGTCTCGCGGATGGCCTTGGCCTCGGCAAGCGTATACTCCCACCAGCCGCCGCGCCGGAAACTGCGCGCGGCATGGTCGTCGAACCCTTCCGGGGCGAAATAGTTCGGCCGCTCCCAGCCATTCACCTGCCCGAATTGCGCGCCCAGCGCCTTCATCCGGTCATAGCAGGGCGCCGTCCTCAGCGGCCGCGCGGCGGGGCGTTCCTCGTCGGGATGGTGCAGGATATAGACATGCTCATAGGCCTCTTCGTTCTTGGCCACGGCATAATCGGTCGTCATCCACGACCCGTAGCGCCGTGGGTCGAGCGCGCCCATGTCGATCTCGGCCTCGCCCTCGGTCATGAGCTGAGCGAGGTAATACCCGCTGCCCCCCGCGGCGGTGATCCCGAAGGAAAAGCCCTCGGCCAGCCACATGTTCCGAAGCCCCGGCGCCGGCCCCAAAAGCGGGTTGCCATCGGGCGTATAGCAGATCGGGCCGTTGTAATCGTCCTTCAGCCCCACCGTTTCCGAACTGGGCAGACGGTGGATCATCGACATGTATTCCTCCTCGATCCGGTCCAGATCGAGCGGGAACAGATCGGCACGGAAGCTGTCGGGGCAGCCATAGGCAAAGCGCGCGGGCGCGTTCCGCTCATAGGGACCGAGGATCCAGCCGCCGCGTTCCTCGCGCACATACCATTTGGCATCGGCATCGCGCAGGACCGGATGTTCCGGGTTGCCGGCCTTGCGCCATTCGACCAGTGCCGGGTCGGGTTCGGTGACGATATACTGGTGCTCGACCGGGATCGCCGGGATCTTCAGCCCCAGAAGCCGCGCCGTCCGTTGGGCATGGTTGCCGGTGGCGGTGACGACATGTTCGGCGGTGACGACGGTCTGTTCCTCGGTCGGCACGAGGTTACCGCCCTTCTCCGCCATCTTCGTGAGGGTCACACGCCATTCCGACCCGGTCCATTGATAGCCGTCGACCTGCCATTTGCGCTCGATCGTGGCGCCGAACTGGCGGGCGCCCTTGGCCATGGCCTGGGTCACGTCGGCGGGGTTGATGTAGCCGTCGGTGGGATGGAAGATCGCCCCCACCAGATCCTCGGTCCGCATCAGCGGCCAGCGCTCCTTCATCTGGGCGGGCGTGAGCCATTCATAGGGCACGCCGCAGGTCTCGGCCGTGCTGGCATAAAGCCTGTATTCGTCCATCCGGGCCTGGCTCTGGGCCATGCGCAGGTTGCCCACCACGCTGAACCCCGGATTGAGGCCGGTTTCCGCCTCGAGCGTCTTGTAGAACCGGATCGAGTAGTCATGGATATGGGTCGTCGCGAAGGACATGTTGAAATAGGGCAAGAGCCCCGCCGCATGCCAGGTCGAGCCCGAGGTGAGTTCGTCGCGTTCCAGCAGCATCGTGTCCCAGCCCGCCCGGGCGAGATGATACGCGATCGAGGTGCCGACGGCGCCGCCGCCCACCACCAGGGCCTTGACATGGTTCTTCATCGGCCGAGTCTCCCTGCTTGCCGCTCTTTTCTCCAGTTAGGCCGGAAATCGGCCGGAAGGCGGAGGCCTTCCGACCGGAAATGGCACGAAACCGACGCGGGAGCTGCGGCAAATCAGTCGGAGCCGGGACCGAAGTCGTAAAGCGACAAGCCGATCAGCCGCGGTTCGCCCTCGTCGAAGCGATAGGGAACAAGGACATCAAGGCTCAGAACCGGCGCGGGCGGCGCCTCGCCCCTGTAGCCCTGTTCGCGCATCGCGCCGATGATCTCGCCCTCGCGGCGTTTCTCCTCGATAACCAGAACCCGGCCCGTGGGATGTTCCAGCCGACTGGTCGGGAAAGGCGGGAACGCGGTCCAGTCGGGACGGTTCAGCAACAGGTTTCCGGTGAAGTAATGCGGCCCCAGCAGCGGCGGCACATCGGGCACGGCCTCCTCGATGGCCTCTGCCAGCAGATCGACCCGAAGGGAATCGCTGCCCGCGCCGCGCAGGCGCGTGTCGGCGATCGCGGCAAGGATCACCAGGGCCAGGCAGGCCATGCCGCGCAGAAAGTTGCGCCATGCCCGGGCGGATGCCTGCTGGAACAGCGTCATCATCAGCGGCGGCAGGCCGAGAACGAACAGAGGCAACAGCCAGCGGCTACGGAAGAACCCGACATCCGTTGCCACCACCCCCAGCGCCACGAGGCCAAGCCCGATCAGCGCGGCGCGCATCAGAAGCGCCGCTTCGGGATGCGGAACGGGGATCCGACGCATGGCCTTGCCGCCGAAGCCCAGCGCCAGCCCCACGGCCAGAAGCGCCGGGATCAGCTCGGCCAGGGTCGCCTTGGCCACGTGGCGCAGCCCGTCGGGCCACATCGCGACCACCTGCTCTGCCCCGCTGCCGCTTCGGAATTCCCAGGTATCTGAAAAGGTCGCCAGCGGCTCGGCCAGCATGGCGGCATAGGGGACGGCCACGACCCCCAGCGCCAGCGCCGCAGACAGCCAGATCCGCCGGTCGAGGATCGCCGCGCGGTAGGTCGCGGTGGACAGCGCCGCCAGGATCAGCGCGGGCGGCACCATCCAGTAATTTGGCTTGGCAAGCCCCCCGAGCCCGACCGCCAGCCCGAGAAGCAGATAGCGCGAAAGCCCCGGCCGCCTGACAAGCGCAAGGAAGGCCGCCACCGTCAGCGCCGTCATGGCCGCCAGCGCGATGCTGTGCGAGCCGGTCCGCTGCGCCCACCAGGCAAGGTTCGGGATCAGGCCGAGGGCAAGCGCGCCCACCATGGCCGGACGATCCCCGGCAAGCTTGCGAAGGGCGAGGAACATCGTCGCATAGGTCGCGAACAGCATCAGGTTCTTGGCCAGCACCAGCCCCAGCGTGTTCACCCCGAACAGATCGAAGAAGACCGTCTGGTACCAGTTGTAAAGCGGCGGCTGCGATCCGGAGGTGAAATGCCAGTCCCGGGCAAGGACGACCATCTCGGCCTCGTCCCCCTCGAAGCTGCCGCCCAGCGCGACGCGCAAACCAACCTGGGCCGCGAAATAGGCGGCAAGCGTCAGCAGGAACAGGAAAGCCGGGCGCGACGCGGTTGCCTCGGTCATGGCTGCGCGACGGGTCTCGCGAGGACGTAGCGGAACGGCATGTCCTCGTCGGAATGCATATATGGCAGTGTGAAATCCCCCTCGGAGAGAATGTCGAACCGCGCGGAAGCCGGCCACCCCGCGCGCACCAGCCCGACCTCGAAGCTGGGCGGCACGGTCTCGCGCAGCAGGAACAGAACCGTCTCGCCCTCGAAGCGTCGCGCGGCGAAGGGCAGATAGGGCGCGACAGGGCGCTGGGGCTCGCGCGCCGCAAGGTTCCCGGCGGTGTAGAATTCGGCGATGACGGGCAGGCCCTCGCTGCCCTCGATGGCGGCAAGCCGCTCGGGCAGAAGGGAAAAGTCGACATCGCGCCGGGCGCCTTCCTTGAAGCGGTCATAGGTCAGCCCGGTAAGGACCAGCAGCGCGACGAGCCCCAGGAAGGCCACCAGCCCGACCCGTCCGCCGCGCCCGAGCCGCGGCGCCAGACCGGCGAAAACCCCGAGGACCGACAGGAAGGCCAGCGGCAGCAGCCAGCGCGCGGTGAGCGTCCCGGCCTGGGCCAGCCAGACACCGACAGCCGTCAGCAGGGTCGCGACGATCGCGGCCCGCAGCAGAAGCGCCGCGACCGGCCCCGGACCGACCGGCTTGCCCCGGCTCCGTCCGAACAGCCAGAGCCCGGCCGCCACGATCAGCGCCAGCCCCAGCAGCGCCAGCAGCCCCTCGGGCAGACGCAGCAGGCCCGCGGGCAACATCTGCCGGACCGGCTCGGCCTCGAGCTGCAGCTTGCCGACAGAAGAGAAGGCCAGGTCGCGGTTCGCGATCATCCAGCGATAGGGCAAGGCAACGATGGCAGCGGCAATCGCGGGCGCGATCAGGGCCCGGCGGCGCAGGATCTGGGCCCGAAGCGGCGTCAGCGTCAGCCCGGCCAGGACCAGCCCCAGCGGCACGAGGTAGAAATTGTACTTGGCCAGGCCGCCAAGCCCGATGGCGATGCCCAGCAGGGCCCAGGCGATCAGGCGCCCCCCCTTCACCGCCCAAAGAAAGGCGGCAAGGGTCGCGGCCGAGGTCACAAGCAGCATGTTGGAATGGGTCGTGGCCCGCTGCGCCTCCCAAGCGTAATC
The DNA here is from genome assembly GCF_001633165.1 of Rhodovulum sulfidophilum DSM 1374. Taxonomy (NCBI): domain Bacteria; kingdom Pseudomonadati; phylum Pseudomonadota; class Alphaproteobacteria; order Rhodobacterales; family Paracoccaceae; genus Rhodovulum; species Rhodovulum sulfidophilum. The sequence goes on from NZ_CP015418.1 coordinate 3,996,585, forward strand.
GGGCAGAAGAAAGAGAGACAGCGCCGCAAGCGCGGCCCCGCTCGCGGGCAGCCAGATCCTCAGCCCCAGGAAGGCCAGAAGCGCGGTCAGCCACAACAGCAGGTTCTTCAACAGGCTCAGCGCCAAGAGCCCACGCCCGAAAAGTTCGAAAAAGCCAAGCTGAAGCCAGTTGTAAAGCGGCAGTTGCGGACCGTAGCCCAGCCGCAGCCCGGGCGTCATCACCAGCATCTCGGCCTCATCCGTCTCATAGGCGCCGCCCAGCACCAGCCGCAGACCGACCTGCGCGGCGAAATAGACCGAGATTGCAAGAAGGAAAATCGCGGTTGCCCGCCGATCGGCCGCTTCGTCCATGGCCATGCGCCTAGAGCATGCTCGGCACGACCAGATCCGGCGGTCGGTGCCCATCGGCGAAGGTCTTGATATTGATGATCACCTTTTCGCCCATCTCGCCGCGCCCCTCGATCGTGGCCGACCCCATATGCGGCAGGAGCACGACATTGGACAATTCGCGGAGCCGCGGGTTGATTTCGTGACCGTGTTCGAAGACATCAAGCCCGGCGCCCGCGATCTCTCCCGCGCGCAACATCCTCGTCAGCGCATTCTCGTCGATCACCTCGCCCCGCGACGTGTTGACGATGACCGCATCCGGCTTCATCAGCTTGAGCCGTCGTGCATTCATCAGATGGAAGGTCGAAGGCGTATGCGGACAATTCACGCTGATCACGTCCATCCGGCTGACCATCTGGTCGAGACTTTCCCAGTAGGTCGCCTCGAATTCCTCCTCGATCTCGGGGCGAAGCCGCTTGCGGTTATGATAATGGATCTGCATGCCGAAAGCGCGGGCACGCCGTGCCACGGCCTGACCGATCCGGCCCATGCCGAGGATCCCGAGCCGCCGGCCGCCGATACGCCCGCCCATGAAGGCCGTCGGCGCCCAGCCGCGCCATTCGCCCGCCTGCATCACATGCAGCCCCTCGGGGATGCGGCGCGTCACCGCCAGCATCAGCGCCATCGTCATGTCCGCGGTGTCTTCGGTCACCACACCGGGCGTGTTCGAGACCAGAATGCCCCGCTGCCGCGCGGTCTGGACATCCAGATGGTCGACCCCGGCACCGAAATTGGCGATCAGCTTGAGCCGGTCACCGGCCTGGGCCAGCATCGCCTGGTCGATCAGGTCGGTCACGCAGGGTACAAGCACATCGGCCCGGCGCATCGCATCGACCAGCGCCTCGCGGCTCATCTTGACATCGGCCTCGTTCAACTCGACATCGAAAAGCTCCTTCATCCGGGTCTCGACCGGCGCGGGCAACCGTCGCGTCACGACCACACTGAGGCGTTGTGCCGGCATCGCTGGGCCTCCCTGCTTTTCAACCCGTTGTGTCAGTGGCAAACTGTCCGAGATCGGGGCGCGGCACAAGACCCCGAAACCAGCTGGCAGGACGTTATGCGGGCAGTACTGCGCAGATGCGCAACATTGGCGATTTTCCTTCTGTTTATAATCGGCTCCTTTCCCTGGGCGGGCCCCGTCCAGGCGACCGAGCGCGGGCGGGTGACCAATTTGCCGCTGCCGCGCTATGTCTCGCTGAAGGCTACCCTGGGCAATGTGCGGCGGGGACCGAGCCTCAGCCACCGGATCGACTGGGTCTATACCCGGCGTGGCGTCCCGCTGCAGATCACGGCGGAATTCGGCCATTGGCGGCAAGTCCGAGACCGCGACGGCGCCGGGGGCTGGATGCATTACTCGTTGCTGTCGGGCGTGCGCACCGTGCTTGTCGATCAGGACATGCTGCCGCTGCTCCGTGCCCCCCGCACCGATTCCGAAGTGCTGGCCAAGGCCGAAATCGGGGTGATCGCGCGGCTGGGCGAATGCACGCCGGACTGGTGCCGGATCGAGGCCGATGGCGGGTCCGGCTGGGTACCCAAGACCGCGATCTGGGGCGTCGATCCCGACGAGATCCGCGAGTGAGCTTGCCCCGGCGGGCAGAGTGCTGATAAGCCGAAGCCCTCAGCTTACCGAGCCTGCTGCCATGCCCGAAACCTCGCGCCTGAACCTCTCTGCCGGGCTTGCCTCTGTCGCGACCGCGATCCTGCTTGTCGCGCTGAAGCTCTGGGCGCTGGGCCAGACCGGGGCGCTGTCGATCGCCGCCTCCCTGGCCGACAGCGCGCTCGATTTGATGGTGTCGCTGGGGGCTCTGGCCGCGATCTTCTATGCCGCGCGTCCGCCCGACGACGACCATGCCTTCGGCCATAGCGCGGCCGAGGATCTTGCCGCGCTGGGACAGGCCGTGTTCATCCTGGCCTCGGCCAGCATCATCGCCTTCGCGGCGATGACAAGGCTTCTGTCCGCCGATCCGGAACCGCTGTCGCAGGAAGGCCCCGGGATCGTCGCAATGGCGCTCTCGATCACGCTGACGGCGCTTCTGGTGCTTTACCAGCGCTGGGTCGCGCGCAAGACCGGCAACCGCGTGGTGGCCGCCGACTCGCTGCATTATCTGGGCGATCTGCTGCCCAATATCGGCGCGATCTTCGCGCTCTGGGCGTCCGCCAATCTGGGTCTGATGCGGATCGACGCCGTGGTCGCGCTGGCCGCGGCAGGCATGCTGGCGGTCGGCGCGCTGGGTATCGGCAAGGGCGCCTGGGACGCGCTGATGGACCGCGCCGCGCCGCCCGAGACCATCGCGCGGATCGAGGCGCTGACGAAGGGCTGCACCGGCGTGCGCGGTTTTCACGACCTCAAGACCCGGCGCTCGGGCCAGCGGCTCTTCGTGAACCTGCATATCGAGCTGGACGGCGCGCAGAGCCTGAACGACGCCCATGACATCGGCGCGCGGCTGAAACATGCGATCCTCGACGAGTTTCCCGGCGCCGATGTGATCATCCATTTCGACCCGGTGCGCTGAACCAGGCCTCAGGTGGCGCCGCAATCCGGACAGCCGGATCGGGGATGAAGCGTGATCATCCGGCTTTCGCCATAGAGCGCGTCATAGATCAGCATCCGTCCGCCAAGCCCCTCGCCCGCGCCGGTGACGGTCTTGATCGCCTCGACCGCCATCATCGCGCCGATGACGCCCGGAAGTGCGCCGATGACCCCCGCCTCGGCGCAGGTCGGCGCCAGTCCGGGTGCCGGAGCCTCTGGAAAGATGCAGCGGTAGCAGGGCGTGCCATGGGCCGGATCGTACAGGCTGATCTGGCCCTCCCATTGGGTGATGGCGCCGGCGATCAGCGGCTTGCCCAGGCGCGCGGCCATCCGGTTGACCAGATAGCGGGTCTCGAGATTGTCGGTGCCGTCGAGGATCAGATCGTAATCGGGAAAGAGCGCCTCGGCCGTGGCCTCGTCGAGCCGGCGCCTGTAGGGGCGCACGGTGACGAAGGGATTCTGTGCCAGAATGGCCTTTTGCGCGGAAAACACCTTGGGCATCCCGAGCCGGGTATCGGTATGGATCACCTGACGCTGCAGGTTCGAAAGATCCACATAATCGTCATCGACGATGCCGATGGTTCCGACCCCGGCCGCCCCCAGATAGAGCAGCGCGGGCGATCCGAGCCCACCTGCCCCGATCACCAGGACCCGCGCATCCTTGAGCTTGCGCTGGCCGGGCCCGCCGATCTCGCGCAGCATGATATGGCGGGCATAGCGGTCAAGCTCGACCGGCTTCAGAGGCCCCTTGGGCGCCATCGGCACCACCTCGCGCGCAACCCGCCGCTTGAGCGCGCCGAGAACGCCGCGATAGGCCACGACCAGCAGCCCGACGACGCCGAGCGCCGCCCAGCCCTCGGGCGTGCCACCGATGGCATGGCGCAGCGCATGGCCCTCGGGCATGACGATCTGCACGATCAGGACGGCCAGATATAGCCCCGCGATCATGCCCCAGCGCAGCTGACGCGACAGCCGCAGGAGCATTCCCACCGACCACAAGACCAGCGCGATTCCGAGAACCAGCCCCATCAGCCGCGCCCCGTCGACCCGAAGCCGCCCGCGCCGCGCAGGGTCTCGTCAAGGTCCTCGACCACCTCGAAGGCGGCCTGCACCACCGGCGCCACGATCATCTGCGCGATCCGGTCGCCATGGCGGATGGTGAAGGGCTCGCCGCCGAAATTCACCAGCAGCACGCCCAGTGGCCCGCGATAGTCGCTGTCGATAGTGCCGGGCGTGTTGGGCAGCGTGATCCCGTGCTTCAGCGCCAGCCCCGAGCGCGGACGGATCTGCACCTCGAACCCGACCGGAAAGGCCATCCGGAACCCGGTGGGCACGATCCGCCGCTCCATCGGCGCGAGGGTCAGCCCCTCGTCCCGGATCTCGGGCGGCAGGTTCGCGCGGATATCGGCCCCGGCCGAGCCGGGGGTCTGGTAGGCGGGCAGCGGCAGATCTCGATCGGCCCAGTCTTCCCACACGATCTCGAGACGCGGGCTCATGTCAGGGCCTCCGCGATCCGGCGCGCAAGCCGGGCGGCCACCTCGTCCTTGGGCAGGCGCGGCCAGGTCTCGACGCCGGCCGCGGTGATCAGCGAGACCTCGTTCTCGGCCCCGCCCATGATGCCGGTCGCGGGCGAGACGTCATTGGCCAGGATCCAGTCGCAGCCCTTTCGCGCGCGCTTGGCCTCGGCATGGGCCTCGACGTCATGGGTTTCGGCGGCAAAGCCCACAACGAGGCGCGGCCGCCCCTCGGCCCGCCCGGCGATGCGGGCCAGGATGTCGGGGTTTTCGGCAAAATCCAGAGCTGGCGCCCGGCCAGAGCCGTCCTTCTTCATCTTGCGATCGGCGGCATTGGCGACATGCCAGTCGGCAACGGCGGCAGCAAAGACGGCCGCATCGGCTGGAAGCGCAGCCTCGACCGCGGCCAGCATCTCGCGCGCTGTCTCGACCCGCACGAGATCGACCCCCGCGGGCGGCGGAACCGAGGCCGGTCCGGTGACGAAGACGACCTTTGCGCCCAGCGCGACCAGCGCCCGGGCCAGCGCCGTGCCCTGCGCCCCCGAGGACCGGTTGGCGATGTAGCGGACCGGATCGATGGGTTCATGGGTCGGGCCCGAGGTCACGACGATGCGGCGTCCGGCAAGCGGCCCGGCGCCCAGAGCCGTCTCGATCGCGGCGAGGATCTCGGGCACCTCGGCCATCCGCCCCGGCCCGTATTCGCCGCAGGCCATGTCGCCCTCGGTCGGCCCGACAAAACGGATACCGTCCGATTGCAGCATCGCCAGATTGCGCCGGGTCGCGGGATGGGTCCACATCCTTACATTCATCGCGGGCGCCAGCAGGACGGCCTTGTCGGTCGCCAGCAGCAGGGTCGAGGCCAGATCGTCGGCCAGTCCGCCCGCCATTTTCGCCATCAGGTTCGCCGTCGCAGGCGCCACCACCACAAGATCAGCCGCGCGCGAGAGCTGAATATGCCCCATCTCGGCCTCGCGGGTCAGATCGAAGAGGTCGCGATGCACCGCCTCGCCAGCCAGAGCCGAGACCGAAAGCGGGGTCACGAAGCCTTCGGCCGCAGCCGTCATCACCGGCGTGACCGCCGCCCCCCGCTCGCGCAGGCGGCGGATCAGATCGAGCGTCTTGTAGGCGGCAATCCCGCCCGCGATGATCAGAAGAATGCGTTTGCCGGAAACCATGCCGCCCGCCCGTCAGCCTCTTGCACCAAACCCTTGGAAAGAATGTCTTAGGCCCCGGACAGGCCCGAGACAAGCACCGCCGCCGCGTCGCTAGCCGCCGGTCAGCTCGGCGCAGGGATCGTCGCGCTCGGCCACCCCGGTGACCAGCCAGTAGTCATAAGGCGGCGCGCCCGTCGCGGCGCCCTCGATCTGCCCGACCGAAATCAGCCGCGCGTCCTGTGCGACGCGGGCAAAGGCCGCCGGCAGCCCCCAGTCGGTGCGGGCATGCCCGTTGCCCGCGATCACCGCGACTGGCCCGCCGGTCTCGTCCAGCGCCTGACGCGCGGCACGCGCGAGCGACGCGTCGCGCAGCCTCTGGGCCTCGACCATACCGGACAGAAGATGCTCGGGCAGCGCGTTGCAATGGGCCTCGCGCTGGTCGTCGATCCGCTGGTCCAGCTCGGCCGCAGGCAAGGGGGTATCGAGCCCATAGAGCCCCGCCGCATCCCCGAAGACCGCGGCCGCACCTTCCGTCACCGACCGCCGTACCTCGTCGCGGGGCAGCGCCGCGCCGTAGATCTGCGCCTCGGGCGCGGCCGAGAAGATCGGGAAATACATCGCGAAATCGGGCCAGCCCGACTCGGCCCAGCCCAGTGCCTGGCCAAGCGCGACGCCATCCAGCCTGAGCCCCGGCGTGACCTTTGCCGCCTGCCCCTGCGTCAGCATCTCGAAGACCAGTGCCTTCGGGGCCAGCGCCCTGACGGCGGCGGCCTGATTGGCGTGCTGTTCGGGGTTGTCATGGGTCTCGCCCAGCACCACCACATCGGCGGCGGGAAGCGAGGACAGATCCGCCGGGCCGATCTCCTCGGCTCCGGCGGTGGTGGCGGTCAGGGCCGCGGCCAGCGCGGCGATTCTTGCAACATGTCTCACGCGAGGAAGTGAAACACCTCGGGCGACTGGGCTTCAAGGCTCTTGCGCATCTTGCCGAAAGCCGCGGCCTCGAGCTGGCGCACGCGCTCCTTCGACAGCCCCAGCTCGTTGCCGAGACTTTCCAGCGTGCGCGGGTCATCGCGCAGCTTGCGCTCCTTGACGATGAAGCGCTCGCGGTCGTTCAGCTGACCCATGGCATGGACCAGCCAGCCGCGCAGCTGCGCCCGGTCGCGCCCATCCTCGACCAGATCGGCCGCCTGCGCGCTGTCATCCTCGATGGTCTCGATCCATTCGCGGCCCTCGTCATCGGTCGATTGCGTGGCGTTCAGAGAGAAATCGGAGCCCGAAAGCCGGCCTTCCATCATCTCGACATCATGCAGCGGCACGCCGACCTCGGAGGCGATCATCTGGCGCAGCTGGTGACGATCGAGCGTCTCGCCCCGGCCCGCCGCCTCGCGCTCGAGCCGGGCCTGAACCCGGCGCATGTTGAAGAACAGCGATTTCTGGCTCGAGGTCGACCCGGTGCGGACCATCGACCAGTTCCGCATCACATAGTCCTGGATCGAGGCCTTGATCCACCAGACCGCATAGGTCGAGAAGCGCACGCCCCGGTCGGGGTCGAACTTGTCGGCGGCCTTCATCAGCCCGAGGCTCGCCTCCTGGATCAGGTCGTTCATCGGCGCACCGTAGCGCTTGAACTTTGCCGCCATCGAGATCGCCAGCCGCATATAGGCCGTGATCAGACGATGCAGTGCGGCTTCGTCGCGTTCGTCGCGCCAGGCATAGGCCAGCCTGAGCTCGGTCTCGGCGTCCAGAAGCTCCGCCTTCATCGCCTGACGCGACAGCGAGTTCGCATCGAATCCGTCAAATGCCATGCCATGTTCCCGTCAGACAGAGTTTTATCATTCTCTAAACTATACGCGCGCGATCTGGTTCCGGACCACACAAGAGCTTGAACTTTTCGAAACAATCACGCGTCGATTGTGTGCACATCCGCACAGAACAGAAAGGAAGTGATCGGCATCATCACGAAATCGCGCTTTGGACGCCGCCGCGGGCAGGATAGGCTCGGCCCATGACCTATGTGCTTTTCATCGGCGACCGGACCTTTTCCAGCTGGTCCCTTCGCGGCTGGCTGATGCTGGAGAAATTCGGCCTGCCCTTCCGGGTCGAGGAGGTCGGGCTTTATACCGGAACGCTCGCCGCCGATCTGACGCCGGTCGCGCCCGCGCGATTCGTGCCTGCGCTCATGATGCCCGGGGGCGAACCGCTTGGCGACACCCTGGCCATGGCCGAAACCCTGGCCGAGCGCCATCCCGAGGCCGGGCTCTGGCCCGACGATCCGGCGGCTCGGATGCGGGCGCGCTGGCTGGTGGCCGAGATGCATTCGGGCTTTGCCGCGCTGCGATCGCACTGTCCGATGGCGCTGATACGGTCCTATGACGGCTTCCGGCCACCGCCCGAGCTGCTGGCCGAGCTCGACCGGCTGCAGGCGCTCTGGACCGAGGCGCAGACCCGCTTCGGCGCAGGCGGGCCCTGGCTTTTCGGGCGCTATTGCCTCGCCGACGTCTTCTTCGCCCCGGTCGCGGCCCGGATCGCGGCCTATGGCCTGCCGGTCGGCGATGCGGCCGCCGCCTATGTCGCCCAGCATCTGGCCGACCCGGCCTTCCGCCGCTGGCGCGCCGAGGGGCTGACATTCCGCTACGCCCCCGAGCCCCATGCGATGGATCTGCCGCACCTGCCCTGGCCAGGCCCCGAGCCGGTACCGGCCCGTGCCGTCGCACATGGCCCCGCGATCAATGCCGCCTGCCCGGTCACCGGCCGCCCCCCGACACATTTCCTCGAAATCAACGGCGCCATCATCGGCTTTGCCACTCTCAGCGCCCGCGACATGGTCGCGAACGATCCCGAGGCCTTTCCCGAGGTCGCTGCCATTTACCATTCAGTAACCAAGCAGGCGTAGCCGTTTCCCGGTTCGGACCGGAGAGAGCGAAATGGTGGCCCGTGCCTATACCGTGGCCTTCGACGGCATCGAGGCCCGGATCGTCGAAGTGCAATGCGCCGTGGCGGCGGGCTTGCCCGCCTTTTCGGTCGTTGGCCTGCCCGACAAGGCGGTCAGCGAGGCCCGCGACCGGCTGCGCGCGGCGCTGGTTGCCATGGGCGTGGCGCTGCCGTCGAAACGAATCACCGTCAACCTCTCGCCTGCCGACCTGCCCAAGGAGGGCTCGCATTTCGACCTGCCGATCGCAGTGGCCCTGCTGGCGGCGCTCGACGTCATCCCGCGCGACATGGCCGAAGGGATGGTGGCCCTGGGCGAGCTGTCGCTCGACGGGCGCCTGGTCCCGGTGATCGGTGCATTGCCCGCGGCAATGGCCGCGGCCGAGGCCGGGCGCGCGCTTCTGTGCCCCAAGGCCTGCGGCGCCGAGGCCGCATGGGTCGGGGCGACGCAGGTTCTGGCCGCGCCCGACCTCGCTTCGGTCGTGCGCCATTTCACCGGGCAGGCCCCGCTCGCCCCGGCCGAACCGGGCGAGATCGCCCCCGCGGCAGACCCTCTCGACCTGTCCGACGTCAAGGGCCAGGAGCGGGCCAAGCGGGCGCTCGAGATCGCGGCCGCCGGGCGTCACCATCTGCTTCTGGTGGGCGAGCCCGGCTCCGGCAAGTCGATGCTCGCGGCCCGGATCCCGGGCATCCTGCCGCCGCTTTCGCCCGCCGAGGCGCTGGAAACCTCGATGATCCATTCGCTGGCGGGCCTGCTCGACGAGGGCGGCATCTCGCGTCAACGGCCGTTCCGCTATCTGCATCACACCGCATCGGCCACGGCCATCGTCGGCGGCGGCCGCGACGCCTGGCCTGGGGAAATCAGCCTTGCCCATAACGGCGTGCTCTTCATGGACGAGTTTCCCGAATTTCCAAGCAAGGTGCTGGACACGCTGCGTCAGCCGATCGAAACCGGCGAAATCACCGTGTCGCGCGCCAATGCCCATGGCCGCTATCCCTGCCGGTTTCTGCTGGTGGCCGCCGCCAATCCCTGCAAATGCGGCTATCTCGCAGATCCCGCCCGCGCCTGCGCCCGGGTCCCGCATTGCGGCGAGGCCTATCTCGGCCGGATCTCGGGCCCGCTCATGGACAGGTTCGATCTGCGCATCGAAGTGCCGCCGGTGGCGTTCCGGGATCTCGATCTGCCCGCCTCCGGCGAAAGCTCGGCCCAGGTCGCAAAACGGGTCGCGGCCGCGCGCGCGCTTCAGAACGCACGGTTCCAGCATGCCCCCCGCGTGCGGGTCAATGCAGAGGCCGAAGGCGCCCTGCTGGAAGACGTCGCCGCCCCCGATGCCGAGGGACGCGCGCTTTTGCTGCGCGCGGCCGAACGCTTCCGGCTGACCGCCCGGGGCTATCACCGCGTGCTGCGCGTGGCCCGGACCATCGCCGATCTCGACGGCGCCGACCGGGTTGCCCGCCCGCATGTGGCCGAGGCAGTCAACTTCCGCCTCGCCATTGGAAACCTCTAGAGGATCGCGGAAACAGATATGAATTCAAACGGTTATCTTCGAGCGCTGGGGCCTGCGGGCGCCGGATTCGGGCCATTCGGGCATGTCCCGGGCGGCGACGCGCCCCCGGCGCCTGATAGCAAAGCGCTCGGGGGCTCACACTACATTGCAGACAAAGTGGCGAAGGTGACGATCGCCACCGTCACCACGCCCATCGCGACCAGCAATCCCAGCGGCAGGCGCGAGGACCCGGCCGGTCGTTTATCCTGCGAGACGGCCAGCCATCCACCGGTGGCAAGGAGTGCAAGACCCAGAAAGGCCCCGATCCACTCCATCGTCGCCAGTGTCGTCGACATTGGGGCGGCCGCGACAGGAAAGATGGTCGCCAGATCGAGAAGGTAGACCGCCATGAATGCGGCCCCCGCGAGCGCCGGAAAAATCCCCACCCGTCCGGATTTCAGAACGCGATAGGCCAGGATCAGGCTCCCGAGACCGAGCAGCGTCAGGAAGACATTGAATGCGGCAAGGACGGTGACGCCGTATCCCGGAAAGTTGCGGGTTTCGACAAATCCGCCCGGCACCATCAGAGTCAGGTTGAACGTGCTCAGCACGAGTAGGGCAGCGAGACCGCGTGTCTTGGTCATGTATCTGTCTTTCTGGAATAATCAGGAGGAAGAAGGGGCGTCATCAGAAGGGAAAAGGCGCGCTCGGCAAAGCGGGCCTCCCCTCCCTCCGCCAGGTCGGAGGCGTTGATCGCAAACCAGCGGTCCACGGTGACGAGGAGGTTCAGGGCGACATCCGCGAGCAGCCCGAGAGGTAGGTCGTCCCGGACCGCTCCGACCGATTGCCCCGACGCAAGCACGCGCTCGATCTGAGCTCTCAACTGCGCAAGCGGCTCGGCGAAGGCGCGTTGCGCGGCGGCCTCCTGATGCAGGGTCCGCAGCAGCGAGGCCAAGCGCTCATCCCCTTGAAGCGCCCCGGCCAACCGGCGGCACAGCTCTGCGATCCGGGTCCAGTATGCCTGTCGTTCGACCCCGGCAATCGCTTCGGTAGTCCCTTCAAGCGTCCCGAGGCGAGCGAGACGGCGTTCGAGCGTGGCGCGAAACAGGTCGCCCTTGTCGGCGAAGTAGTGATAGGTGCGTCCCTTGCTTTCTCCCGCTTCGGCGATGATGCGGTTGAGAGAGGCATTTTCGAACCCATGCGCGCAGAACTCCATTTCCGCCGGATCGAGCCAGCATGCACGCGCCTGATCGCTAAGCGCGGCGAACCTGGTGCGACTGGTTGGAGCGGAAACGGACAATCGGGATCACGAAGGCTGTGTGGAACGAAGATACGGCCCACTTAGACCACTGGTCTAAATGTGTCAAACCAGCTGGGCGCGCTATCGGCTCAAAGGTGGATGAGGTCATGAGTCGGGCCCCGCTTTCCGGAGAAGCGAGCCACCTGCGCCGCCCCCCGAGGATCACATCGTCCCCTCGCCACTCCCTCACGTGGCGCTTGACCGTGTCCCCCGCTGGGCATTGTTGCAGAACTCGTCGTCGAGGCGAGCTTTCCCCTGAGGCCTTGGCCGACACGCCCGTTCTCGGCCCGACCGAGGACGTTGCAGCGGGTCATGAGCGCGATGCGGATAGGGATTTCGGCGGTCTGGAAGTCGGGATCTCGTGATGCAACCCTCTATCGGAAGGCTTCAGGCCGCGCCTCTTCGCCTTGACCCAACGTCGAAGATGATCGCCCGGTCAGGCCTTCCAGATCCTGCGCCCATAAAGCCGGATCGCACGAAGACCATCACTGCCGGCCCTCCCGGCGGTGTTCAGGCCCGGGATTTGATCCATCTGCGCAAGCGAAGCCCGCTCTCTGCTTGGTTCGCCCCCGATATGGTTCCGGCATGCTGAGAAGTCCGGCAGTAGAGAACATCCAAGGCCTTCTCGGCTGCGACGATCCAAACCCGCCTCACGCCGAAGGGTCAAACCCGTACGGGACAGTGTCCGATGGACAGCTTTCAGCCTATTCCGTTGAAAAGCTCGGCTTGCCTGAATGGCTGACCGCTGATTCAATATCGCTGTAACCGTCAGAGGTGAGCGGCGATGATGGGGTCCCGGCAGGAAGCGCAAGGCGCTCTGTTCTACGAGTTCTCGATCGAAGCGCATGTGCCGCCAGACCATCTGCTCCGATCTGTGGATCGGTTCGTCGATCTGACTGGCATCCGCCAGCACCTGGCCCCGTTCTACAGCTCCACGGGGCGGCCGTCGGTTGATCCGGAACTGATGATCCGCATGCTCCTGGTCGGTTACAGTTCAGCATGGTGCCGCCATTGGTCCGAGGCCCATGCCGGACGGCCTCCGGTCCGAACGCCGCCTCTGCGAAGAGGTGCATCTCAACCTCGCCTACCGCTGGTTCTGCCGCCTGGATCTGACCGTCCCGGTACCGGATCATTCGACCTTCTCCAAGAACCGTCACGGCCGTTTCCGCGACAGTGACTTGCCGCGGCACCTGTTCGAGACAGTTGTGGCGCGATGCATCGCGGAAGGCTTGGCCAGTGGCCAACGCCTTGCTGCGGATGCCAGCGTCATCCAGGCTGACGCGAACCGGCAGAACTCGACGCCGAAATCGGACTGGCATCCCGACAGGATCGATCCTGAAGACGCGCCACGGGCTGTCAGGGAGTACCTAGAAACGCTCGACGATGCTGCCTTCGGCGCAGCAAGCCCGGTCGAGCCGAAGTTCACCTCGCATTCCGATCCAGCCTCACAATGGACCGGGGCCCGTGGAGGGCCGGCCTATTTTGCCTATTCCACCAACTACCTGATCGACACCGACAACGGCGTGATCCTCGACGTGGAGGCCACCCGGGCGATCCGCCAAGCCGAGGTTGGATCGGTTCAGACCATGATCAACCGGGGGAGGATACCTTTGGCATCGTACCGGAGCGGCTGATCGCCGACACGGCATACGGCACCGGCGTCATGCTGGACTGGCTGGACCGGCAGCGAGGGATCGCGCCACATATCCCGGTATTCGACAAGTCGGGGCGCAAGGACGGAACGTTCGAGCGCGCCGACTTCACCTATGATGCGGAGAGCGGCCTCTACACCTGCCCGGGCGGCAAGGAGCTGAAGCAAAGCCGACGGCCCTTCACACCCCTCGTGAGAAGAAGCCCGATGAGGACAGCATGCTCCGCTACCGGGCCAGCAAGGCCGATTGCGATGCCTGCGAGTTGAAAGTCCGCTGCTGTCCCAAGGAGCCCTCGCGCAAGGTCCTCCGGTCGACCTTCGAACCATCCCGGCATCGGGCGCGTGCGATTGCCCAGCCCCCCCCCCCGAATACGCGATCTCCTGCAAACTGCGAAAGAAGGTCGAGATGCTGTTCGCGCACCTGAAGCGCATCTTGGGCCTCAGCCGTCTCCGATTACGAGGACCGAACGGCGCACGCGATGAATTCCACCTCGCAGCCACCGCCCAGAACCTTCGGAAGCTCGCAAAGCTCCTTCCGATCCCACCGGTCGCCTGCTGAGGAAGGGTCGGCACGGACGCCGCAAATTCAGAGCGGAGCTCAGTGCGGCCGCAAAGCCGAGTTTTTCAACGGAATAGCCCCTGAAAAGACGGAGCGCCCCGGGCTTTTCGGCCTCCGCCGCCGCCAGGCGGTTGGATTTATAGAGAGTTCAGCCCAGTTGGCCAGGCGCGACTGGTGGGGACCGAACGTCCCGGCCTTGTGCCAAGGCCAGGCGCGGATCGCGATGCAGAGCCCTTACCGCGCCTCCGGGTAGCGCCGCGTCCGAAGCGCTCGCGTCGTATGAAAGGCCTCAGTGTATGCGCCGAAATGAAAAACCTTTCCACCTGGCACCCTGACGGGTGGTCACAGAACAGCAGACCATCACGCCATCGAACCGGACACTTGGCGCGGAAGAGTCCGATCCGGAAACGGGCAAATGCGGGACAACGAGTTGACGCCATGCAAAAGTGCGTCGGCGCGCATACCCGTCAGCCGGCGCGCCGGGCTTCGATCGCCACCCAGATCCGGGCGGCTATATTGGTCTTGTCGAAACGCTCGAGTTCCTGGATGCCGGTCGGCGAGGTGACATTGATTTCGGTCAGATGCTCGCCGATGACGTCGATACCGACAAAGACCTGCCCCGCTTCCTTCAGCGTCGGACCGATGGCGGCACATATCTCGAGGTCGCGCGGCGTCAGATCGGCCCGTTCGGCGCGGCCGCCGACATGCATGTTGGAACGGGTCTCGCCGTCGGCGGGCACCCGGTTGATCGCTCCGACAGGGGCACCGTCAACCAGTATCACCCGCTTGTCCCCGCTGCGGACAGCCGGAAGAAATTTCTGCGCAATCAGCGGCTCACGATTCATGCTGGCAAAGACCTCGTGCAAGGAGGCGAGGTTGCGGTCATCCGGGCCCAGCCGAAAGATACCGGCGCCGCCATTGCCGTAGAGCGGCTTGAGGATGATGTCGCCATGCAGATCCTTGAAGGCGCTCAGCGTCGCCAGATCGCGAGCGATCACGGTCGGCGGAATCAGATCGGGAAAACGCAGGACCAGCAGCTTCTCGGGAAAGTTGCGGACCCAGAACGGGTCGTTGACGACCAGCGTGCCGGGCATCACCATCTCGAGCAGATGCGTCGTCGTGATATAGCCCATGTCGAAGGGCGGATCCTGCCGCAACCAGACGACATCGAAGTCGCCGAGATCGACCTCCTGCTCCTCGCCAAGGGTGAAATGGTCGCCCCTGACCCGACGCACCTCAAGCGGCCAGCCCCGCGCCATCACCCGCCCGTCATTCCAGAACAGCCGGTCAGGCGTGTAGTAGAACAGGCTGTGCCCGCGCGCCTGCGCCTCCTCGGCAATCCGGAACGTACTGTCCGCATCAATGTTTATGGCCCCGACCGGGTCCATCTGAATGGCTACCTTGAGCGGCATTGCGTTCTCCCTCGCCCGGCCTTCCCAGCCGCCGCCCATCCCCGGGCGATGCGGCGTCGGCTCTGGATGGCCGAGGCGCCGGAAATTTGCAACCGCGCTCAGGCGCAGAATGCGTTCTCGAGAATGTCTACCTCGCCGAAACCGTTCACAAGCGCGACGTCAAAACGGATATCGGTCAACTGCCCACCGGGCTCGCCCGCAAGATATTCCTGCGCCGCCATCATCACACGATTCATCTGGCGCCGCGTGACCCGTTCGGCCGCGCTGGAGAAACTTCGGCTTTGCTTGACCTCGACGAAAACCAGAGCATCGCCATCCCGGGCAACGAGGTCGATTTCGCCTCCCACCCCGCGCCAGCGGCGGGCCGCGATCGCCATGCCGCGCCCCTCATACCCCCGGGCGACGCAGTCCTCGGCCGACCGACCAGCGTGATAGGAGACCGTTCCGCTCATTCCGCTTCCTCCGGCCCGGCATCGCGCTTCTCCCGCAGCAACGCCGCCTGATAAACCCGGCGCCGGGGCAGATCCAGCGCCGCCGCAACCTCGGCCACCGCGTCCTTGACAGAAAGACGCGCAAGCGCCTCGTCCAGAGTGGCCTCAAGATCGTTCTGCTCGACAGCTCTGACAGGCGCCCGTCCGACCAGAAGCACGATCTCGCCGCGAACCTCGCGACCACGAAAGGCCTCTGCCAGTTCGGCGAGACTGCCGCGCGAGACCTCTTCGAATCGCTTGGTCAGTTCCCGGCAGACCGCTGCGTCGCGATCTCCACCGAGGGATACCGCCATTTCCGCTAACAACCGGCTAATGCGTTTGGGAGATTCGTAAAAAACCAATGTCGCGGGTACGTTCGAAAGCTCCTCCAGCATCCGGGACCGGGCCCCCGACTGGGCGGGCGGGAACCCAGCGAACAGCACCCGATCGCTTGGCAGGCCCGCCACCACCAGCGCGGCCAGCATCGCCGAAGGCCCCGGCGCGGCATGCACCGCGACCCCGGCCGCGATCGCGGCCCGCGCCAGCGGAAAGCCCGGATCGGACACCATCGGCGTGCCCGCCTCGCTGACACAGGCGACGGACTTGCCCGCAGCCGCCATCTCGACCAGCGCATCGCGCACCGAGGCCGCGGAATGGTCGTGATAGGCGATCAACGAACGCTCGCCGAGCGCAATGCCATGGATCTGCATCAGATGGCGGGCCGTCCGCGTATCCTCTGCCGCGATAACATCGGCCGAGGCCAGAACATCCAGCGCTTTCAGCGTGATGTCGCGCGCGGCACCGATCGGCGTGGCGACGAAATAAAGCCCGGGGGCCAGCGGATTTCGGAGGATCTCCAAGGATTCTTTTACCTGTCTGTCGTTTACTTGCCCTGTCGATCCGCATAGGGTCGCCGACGAAACCGCCCCAGCGAAGGAGACGTTCATGTTCGCCGTTTTTCGCGCCTGCCGCAAGCGGTTACCCTCGGTTCGACCAAGGGTTCTGGCATCGGTTCTGGGGCTCGGCGCACTCGCTCTGGTCGCGGCCTGCCAGCCCGGAGGTATCGGCGGCGGCCCGTCGATCGACGGATCGAAACCGGTTCCGGTGGCGCTGCTGGTGCCCGGCGGCTCGGCAAATGCGGGAGATCAGGTTCTGGCGCGCAGCCTCGAGAATGCCGCGCGGCTGGCGATTTCGGATCTGAAGGGCGTCAAGGTCGATCTTCGCGTCTACCAGACCGCGGGCAATCCCGACATCGCCGCCAAAGTCGCGGCCGAGGCTGTCTCCGACGGCGCCAAGATAATTCTCGGCCCGCTTTATGCACAATCCGCGAACGCGGCCGGCCTGGCCGTCGCCCGACGCGGCGTCAACGTGCTCAGCTTTTCGAACAACCCCCAGATCGCCGGCGGCAATGTCTTCGTGCTGGGACCGACCTTCGAGAACACCGCCGATCGCCTTGTGCGCTATGCCGCGACACAGGGCCGGACCAATGTCATGATCGTGCACGATCCCGATGTGGCGGGCCAGGCCGGGCGCGCGGCAATCGCCTCGGCAGTGGCACGCAGCGGCGGATCGGTCGCCGCGACCGGCAGCTACGAGCTGTCGCAGAACGGCGTGGTACAGGCCATACCGGACCTCGCGCGCAAGGCGCGCGGCTCGGGCGCCTCGGCAATCTTCTTCACGGCCAGCACCGCGGGCGCCCTGCCGCTGCTGGCGCAGTTGCTTCCGGAAAACAGCGTCGATCCGGCCAAGGTGCAGTTCATCGGGCTGACCCGTTGGGACATCCCGCCCTCCACGCTGGCGCTTCCCGGGCTGCAGGGCGGCTGGTTCGCCCTCCCCGACCCCGGGGTATCGGACCGGTTCGAACGGCGCTACACCGCCGCCTATGGCGAACCGGCCCATCCCGCAGCGGGTCTTGCCTATGACGGCATCGCCGCGATCGGCGCCCTTGCCAGCCAGGGCCGCAGCGACGCATTGTCGGTTTCCGGGCTGACCCAGCCTTCGGGCTTCGTCGGCGTCAACGGCGTATTCCGCCTTCGCACAGATGGAACGAACGAGCGGGCCTTGGCAGTGGCCGAGATCCGCGACAACCAGGTGACCGTGATTGACCCCGCTCCAAGAAATTTCGGCGGCGCAGGCTTCTAGCCCGTCCAGATCCCGCCCGACAAACCTGACGCCGGACAGCCTGATCTGTCCGGCGTCGGACATTTTCGACCAGACCGCCTTCGAGGCCGAACTGACCCGTTTGATGGATCAGGACATCGGTTCCAAGGCGCTACGCGATGCCGTGGTGCAATACCTCTCCGACGCGCGGCAGAAAGGTCGCAGCGCGATTGCCGCGGCCTTCTCCGACAGGCCCTTCGACGCCGGCCCGACCGTGCGCGCCTATACCTGGCTCACCGATTGCCTGGTCCGCGCGACCCTGAAAGTGTCCTGCGAAGTCCTGCATCCGCGCCCCAACCCGACCGAGGGCGAACGCCTCGCCGTGTTCTCGGTCGGCGGTTACGGCCGAAGCGAGATGGCCCCGCATTCCGATGTCGATCTGCTGTTCCTGATCCCCTACAAGCTGACCCCCTGGGCTGAAAGCGTGATCGAATCCATGCTCTACATGCTCTGGGACCTCAGGCTGAAAGTGGGGCATTCCTCGCGCACGGTGAAGGACTGTCTGCGGCTCGGTCGCGAGGATTACACGATCCGCACCGCATTGCTGGAGAACCGCCTCCTCGGCGGGTACATGCCACTGGCCAAGACCCTGGACAGCGCGCTCTGGGACGATCTCTTCAAGGGCACCGCGGCCGAATTCATCGAGGCCAAACTGGCCGAGCGCTCGGAACGCCACCGCAAGCAGGGCGGCCAGCGCTACGTGCTGGAACCCAACGTGAAGGAGGGCAAGGGCGGGCTGCGGGACCTGCAATCGCTCTACTGGATCGCGAAATACGTCTATCGCGTCGACCGCGCCTCGCAACTCGTCAAGCTGGGCTTCTTCACCCGCGACGAATTCACCGGTTTCGTCGAGGCCGAGCGGTTCCTCTGGGCCGTGCGCTGTCACCTGCACCTGATCGCGAACCGCGCCATCGACCAGCTTACCTTCGACATGCAGGTCGAGGTCGCCGCGCGGATGGGCTATACCGACCATGGCGGGCGCCGCGCGGTCGAGCATTTCATGCAGGACTATTTCCGCCACGCCACCACCGTGGGCGACCTGACCCGGATCTTCCTGACCAAGCTCGAGGCCGCCCATGTCAAGAAGGAGCCGGCGCTGATCGGGCTGTTCCGCCGCCGCCGCAAGGTGCCGAAAGGCTACGAGATCGTCCAGAACCGCATGAATGTCTCGGACCCCAAGGCGTTCCTGGCCGACAAGCTGAACCTGCTGAAGATCTTCGAGGAAGCGCTCCGGACCGGCACGCTGCTGCATCCCGACGCGATGCGGCTGATCCAGGCCAATCTGCGGCTGATCGACGACGATGTCCGCAACGCCCCCGAAGCGCAGCGGATCTTCCTCGACCTGCTGCTCAAGCACGGCAATCCCGAACGGTCGCTGCGGCGGATGAACGAACTCGGCGTGCTCTCGGCGCTGATCCCGGAATTCGAGCCCATCGTGGCGATGATGCAGTTCAACGTCTATCACAGCTACACGGTGGACGAGCACACGATCCAGTGCGTGTCGACGCTCGCCCAGATCGAGCGCGGCGAGCTGATCGAGGAACTGCCCATCGCCAGCCGCATCCTCAAGGACGGGGTGAACCGGCGGGTGCTGTATGTCGCGCTTCTGCTGCACGATATCGGCAAGGGCCGCCCCGAGGACCATTCGGTGCTGGGTGCGCAGATCGCGCGCAAGGTGGCGCCGCGGCTGGGGCTCCGGCCCGAGGAATGCGAAACCGTCGAATGGCTGGTGCGCTATCACCTGCTGATGTCGGACATGGCGCAGAAGCGCGACCTTTCCGACCCGCGCACGGTGCGCGACTTCGCAAAGGCGGTGAAAACCCGCAAGCGGCTCGACCTGCTGACGGTGCTGACCGTCTGCGACATCATCGGGGTGGGCCCCGGCACGTGGAACAACTGGAAGGCCCAGCTGATCCGCAGCCTCTATCGCGAGACCGTGCGCGCGCTGGAAGGCGGGCTGGAGGATGTCAACCGCGACCGTCGCGAGGCCGAGTCCAAGCGCGCGCTGCGCGAGGCGCTCTCGGGCTGGGACGCCAAGGAGCTGCGGGCCGAAATCGGCCGCCATTACGGCCCCTACTGGCAGGGCTTGCCGACCGGCACGCATGTGGTGATGGCCAGGCTGCTGCGCGGCATCAGCGATGACGAGATCCGGATCGACCTGGCCGAGGATGCCGACCGCGACGCCACCCGGGTTTGCTTTGCCCTTTCGGACCATCCCGGCATCTTCGCGCGGCTGGCGGGCGCGCTGGCTCTGGTGGGCGCCAACGTGGTCGACGCGCGCACCTATACCACCAAGGACGGTTACGCCACCGCCGCCTTCTGGATCCAGGATGGCGATGGTTCGCCCTATGACGCCTCGCGGCTGAGCCGGCTCAGCCAGATGATCGAGAAGACCCTGATGGGCGAGGTCCGCCCGCGCGAGAAGCTTGCCGACCGCGACAAGCTCAAGAAGCGCGAGCGCAGCTTCCGCTTCCCGACCTCGATCACCTTCGACAATGACGGCTCGGAGATCTACACCATCATCGAGGTCGATACCCGCGACCGGCCGGGGCTGCTTTACGACCTGACCCGGGTCTTTGCGACCAGCAACATCTATATCGCCTCGGCAATGATCGCGACCTATGGCGCGCAGGTGGTCGACAGCTTCTATGTGAAGGACAGTTTCGGGCTGAAGCTCTATGCGAGATCGCGGCAGGAATCGCTTGAACGCAAGCTGCGCGAGGCGATCGTGAAGGGTACCGAAAGGGCGAACAAGTAATGCGTCCGATCCGGCTGGTGTCGGGCTTTCTGACCGTCGGCGTCTGGACCCTTGCCAGCCGCATCCTCGGCTTTGCCCGCGATATCCTGATTGCCGCCTATCTGGGCACCGGCCCGGTGGCCGAGGCGTTTCTGGTGGCCTTCTCGCTGCCCAACATGTTCCGCCGCTTCTTTGCCGAAGGCGCGTTCAACATGGCCTTCATCCCGCTCTTTTCAAAGAAGCTCGAACGGGACGAGGGCGCGCTCGACTTCGCGCGCGACGCTTTCACCGGGCTGGCGACAATCCTGATCGGCTTTACCCTTCTGGCCCAGATCGCGATGCCCGCCTTGGTGCTGGCCATGGCGGGCGGCTTCGCCGCCGACCAGCGCTTCGACATCGCGGTCGTCTACGGCCGGATCGCCTTTCCCTATATCCTTTTCATCTCGCTCGCGGCGCTCCTGTCGGGCGTGCTGAACGCCACCGGCCGCTTCGTCGCCGCCGCCGCGGCCCCGGTGCTGCTGAACATCCTCCTGGTCGGCGCGATGCTGATGGCAGCCGCGATGGGCTGGCCGGTGGGCGATGCGCTGGTCTGGACGGTGCCGCTGGCGGGTATCGCGCAGATGGCGCTGGTCTGGACGGCTGCCGCGAAGGCGGGCTTCCGGCTGACCTTCCGCCGCCCGCGGCTCACGCCCGAGCTCAGGCGGCTGGCCATCATCGCGGCCCCCGCGGCGCTGGCCGGCGGCGTGGTGCAGGTCAACCTGCTGATCGGGCGTCAGGTCGCCAGCTTCTTCGAGGGCGCGGTGGCCTGGCTGTCCTATGCCGACCGGCTTTATCAGCTGCCGCTCGGCGTGGTCGGCATCGCCATCGGCGTGGTGCTGCTGCCCGATCTCTCGCGTCGTCTCGGCGCAGGCGACACCGCGGGCGGGCGCGACGCCTTTAACCGCGCCGGCGAATTCGCCCTCGCTCTGACCCTGCCCGCCGCGGTCGCCCTCGCCACGATCCCGGGCCCCATCGTGGCGGTCCTGTTCCAGCGCGGTGCCTTCGACCAGGCCGATGTGGCGGCCACGGCGCTGGCCGTCGCGGTCTATGGCGCGGGGCTTCCGGCCTTCGTGATGCAGAAGGTCCTGCAGCCATTGTTCTTTGCCCGCGAGGATACCCGGCGCCCGTTCCATTACGCGCTCGGGGCGCTCGCGGTGAATGCGGGCATCGCCATCGGGCTGGCCCCGCTTTGCGGCTATATCGCCGCCGCCTGGGGCACGACGCTGGCGGGCTGGGCCATGGTGGCGCTGCTCTGGCGCGGATCGCGGCGCTTCGGCAGCGCGGCCGAAACCGATGCGCGCTTCCTGCGCCGGACAGGAAGAATCGCGCTGGCCTCGGCGCTGATGGGGGCGATCCTGTGGCTCGCGGCCCGGGGTGCGCAGCCCTGGCTGGCCGCAGAGGGCCTGCGCTATCCGGCGCTGGCCGGGCTGGTGGCGCTGGGGATCGTATCCTATTTCGGGCTGGGCCATCTCCTCGGCGCATTCCGGCTGTCGGAATTCCGCCGGGCGATGCGCCGTCAGCGCTGACGGATCTTCGCCCGCACCCGGGCCCAGCCGCCGGGGCTGACTACGAAGGACAGCACGAAGCCGGTGCAGAACCCGGCCAGATCGGCGACCCAATCAAAGCCGCCACCGAACAGCAGGCCGAACAGAAGCTGGATGCCCAGGAGCACCCCGATCAGGGTGAAGGCCCGGTACTGGGTCGGGCCGGTCCCCGCGAGCCGCACCCACATCAGGAAGGTGAAGGCGCCGATCAGCCCGTAGACCGCCGGATAGCCGCCGATCAGCGGCGTCGGCGTGTCGAGCAGCAGCCCATAGGCCAGCGCACCGACGATGGCCGCACCGAAAAACACCAGAAGCACCGCCCAGGCCCGGAACACCTCGCCCACCATCTTGCCCAGCGCCAGGATGAAGACCACGACGAAAACCGCATGGGTCAGGCTGGCATGGACGAAGGGATAGGTGACGAAACGGATCATCTGGTCGGCGGGAAACTGGCCGCTCTGCAGCATCCAGTCGAAAACCTGCCCCGAAAAGCCGTAATCGCGGATCGCCTGCAACCGCCAGCCGACCGCCCCCGGTCCGCCCACAAGCCCCCGCGCCCCCAGGCTCAGGACCACCTCCATCGCGATGACCGGCAACACCAGCAGCCAGACCACGGCGGGCAACGGATTGATCGGCGGAGCGTTCGGATCGGACTGCATGCGACACGGGCCTCGGTTGACGCTGTTCCCCCGCATCGGTAAGCGAACGAAGCGTGAAATTCCAGACGGAGATGAACCGATGGCCGAGGTGGTCCACACACCGCGAGTCTTTTCCGGCATCCAGCCCTCGGGCGGGCTGACGCTGGGCAACTACCTGGGCGCGCTCAAGCGCTTCGGAGAGACTCAGGACCAGGGCGAGATGCCCACGATCTACTGCATCGTCGACATGCATGCGATCACCGTCTGGCAAGACCCCGAGAAGCTGCGCCACGCCACGCGCGCGCTGACCGCGGGCTTCATCGCCAGCGGCATCGACCCGACGAAATCGATCCTGTTCAACCAGTCGGCGGTGCCCGGCCACGCCCAGTTGGGCTGGATCTTCAACTGCGTGGCACGCCTCGGCTGGATGCAGCGCATGACCCAGTTCAAGGACAAGGCCGGCAAGAATTCCGAGAACGTCTCGCTGGGGCTGTTCGCCTATCCGGCGCTGATGGCGGCCGACATCCTCGTGTATCACGCCACCCATGTGCCGGTCGGCGAGGACCAGAAGCAGCATGTCGAGCTGACCCGCGACATCGCGATCAAGTTCAACAACGATTACGGCACCGATTTCTTCCCGGTGCCCGAGCCGGTGATCGAGGGCGCCGCGACCCGGGTGATGAGCCTGCGCGACGGCACCAAGAAGATGTCGAAATCGGACCCCTCGGACATGAGCCGGATCAACCTGACCGACGATGCCGACACCATCGCCAAGAAGATCAGGAAGGCCAAGACCGACCCCGAACCGCTGCCCGAGACCCTCGACGGGCTGGAAGGGCGGCCCGAGGCGCGCAACCTCGTCAACATCTATGCCGCGCTTTCCGGAAAGGCCGCGGCCGAGGTCGTGGCCGAATATGCCGGTCAGCAATTCGGCACCTTCAAGCCCGCGCTTGCCGATCTGGCGGTCGAGCGGCTGTCACCGATCTCTTCGGAGATGAGCCGCCTGATGCAGGACCCGGCCGAGATCGACCGCATCCTCGCCCATGGCGCCGAACAGGCCAACGCCATCGCGGCCCCGATCGTGCGGCGCGCCCGCGACATCGTCGGGATGGTTGGCGCCTGACCTCTGCATCAACGCACATATCGCCTGACATTTCCGGTGATATGTGCGGCGTCTGCGGGGTGCTATCCTTCATTGCAAAAGGAGCCCCCCATGACCCCAGTTCCCGCCGAGACCCGTATCGGCCATATCCACCTGAAAGTCGCCGATCTCGACCGCGCCATCGCCTTCTATTCCGGCATTCTGGGCTTCGAGCTGACCCAGCGCTACGGGCCGGGCGCGGCCTTCCTGTCAGCGGGCGGGTATCACCACCATATCGGGCTGAACACCTGGGAGAGCCTCGGCGCGACGCCGCCGCCGCCCGGCCATACCGGACTTTACCACACCGCGATCCTGTTTCCCGACCGCGCCAGCCTGGGCGCGGCGCTGGCCCGGGTGCTGGCGGCCGGCATTTCCCTGACCGGCGCGGCAGATCACGGCGTGAGCGAGGCCGTCTATCTGAACGATCCCGACGGCAACGGGGTCGAGCTTTACCGCGACCGCCCCGAGGCGGACTGGCCGCGCGATGCCGAAGGCCGACTTCGGATGGTGAACCATCCGCTCGATCTCGACGCCCTGCTGGCAGAGGCCGGGCCCCAGGCCGATACCGAATTCACGCAACCGACGCAGGCCTGACACAAAACGGAATCGCTTGCCGCCGAGGGTCGGGATGTCGGGTTCCGCAAGGCTCGGTCGGCCGGGGGCGGCGCCCCGCAATCCCCAAGTCGGCGCATCCGCCCGTTGCTCCCGCGCCTGCGGCGACGGCACCCGAAGCGCCCCCGGCCGTCCCGCCGGGGGCGTGTTTCCATGCGCAAGGGAACGGGTGATCCCCGCTTCGACCCTGCGACGTGCTCCTATCTGGACGGCCCTGCGAGCCGGGTCTAGGGTGCGCCAAAATTTTCCGGAACGAGGCATCGTCATGGCCACAGGCACGAATATCCGAACCTATTACAACGGAACCTGGCACCGGGGCGACATTCCGGTCATGTGCGCGGCCGATCACGGCGCCTGGCTGGGCACCACGGTCTTCGACGGCGCCCGCTATTTCGAAGGCATCGCCCCCGACCTTCAGGCCCATTGCGACCGGATCAACCGCTCGGCCGAGGCGCTGATGATCACCCCCACCACCGACGGTGCCGACATGGCCGAGATCGTCCGGGAGGGGCTGAAGACCTACCCCGCCGATGCCGCCGTCTATATCCGGCCGATGTACTGGGCGCTCGAGGGCGACTCGCTGGGGGTCGCGCCGAAACCCGGCGCCACCGGCTTTGCGATCTGCCTCGAAGAGATCCCGATGGCCGCACCCGGCAGTGCAACGACGATGACGACGACCCGCTTCCGCCGCCCGACGCTGGACTGCGCCGTGGTCAATGCCAAGGCGGGCTGCCTTTATCCCAACAATGCGCGGATGCTGGCCGAGGCACGGGCCAAGGGCTTCGGCAATGCGCTGGTCGCGGATGCGCTGGGCAATGTCGCCGAGACCGCGACGGCGAATGTATTCATCGTGAAGGACGGCGAGTTCTTCACCCCGATCGCCAACGGCACCTTCCTGGCCGGGCTGACCCGCAAGCGGCATATCTCGAACCTGACCGCGGCGGGCTACAAGGTACATGAGGCGGTGCTGAGCTTCGAGGATGTGCGCCAGGCCGACGAGGTGTTCCTGTCGGGCAACATGATGAAGGTGACCCCGGTCAAGGCCTTCGACGACGTGCAGTACCAGGCCGGCCCGCTGACCGCGAAGGTCCGCGAGATCTACTGGGACTGGGCGCATTCGGCCGCCTGAGCCCGGCCCCGGCGAAAGCGTCAAACGGAGCCGTTGCGCCATGGGTATTTGAGCCAAGAAGAAGACCGAGGCGCGGGCCCGCCGACAACCGGTCGGCCCGCGACAGGAGGGAGTTGCCAGCGCCGGGCCGGTCGGTCATGCTGAGGCGCGGTTCCCGGAGGAGGACCCGATGCGCAAATTTCTGGTGGTGCTGGACGACAGTCGCGAATGTCTGAACGCGATGCGCTTTGCCGCGCTCCGGGCCGCAAAGACCGGCGGCGGGGTGCAGATCCTGTCGGTGATCGCGCCCGAGGAGTTCAACCACTGGATCGGGGTCGGCGACCTGATGCGCGAAGAGGCGCGCGAACGGATCGAGGCGCATTACGAGGTTTTCGCGAAATGGATGCGCGACCGGCAGGGGATCGACCCCGAACTGGTGATCCGCGAAGGCGAGGCGGTGCCCGAGATCCTCGACCAGATCCGCGAAGATCCCGAGATCGGCGTGCTGGTTCTGGGCGCGGGCACCGACAGCAAGGGGCCGGGGCCGCTGGTGACCCAGCTCGCGCGCAGCTCTGGCAGCCTGCCGATTCCGGTGACGATCGTTCCCGGCGGGCTCTCGAAGGAACGTCTTGAAGCGGTGTGCTAGGCGAACGCTGGCCGGGCGGCGCCAAGGCTGTTAGAATAGCTCTAAAGTTGACAATTTACCCGGCCGAGCGCATATCCGAGCGCAAAGCTAAGGAATAGGCACATGTTTATCCAGACCGAATCCACACCGAACCCTGCCACCCTGAAATTCCTGCCCGGACAGGCGGTTCTGGAAGCGGGCACGGCCGACTTTCCCACCGCCGACAGCTCGGCGACATCGCCGCTCGCGACGCGGATCTTCGGCGTGGAGGGCGTGCGCGGGGTCTTCTTCGGCACCGATTTCGTGACCGTGACCAAGGCCGACGCGGTCGAATGGGACCATATCAAGCCCGCGATCCTCGGCGCGATCATGGAGCATTTCCAGTCCGGCCAGCCGGTGATGACCGGTGAGAATGCGGATGCGGGCCATGCCGAACATGACGGTCCCGACGAAGATATCGTGCGTCAGATCAAGCAGTTGCTCGATACGCGCGTGCGTCCGGCCGTGGCCCAGGATGGCGGCGACATCACCTTCCACGGCTTCGACCGGGGGGTGGTCTATCTGCACATGCAGGGCGCCTGCGCGGGCTGTCCGTCCTCGACGCTGACCTTGAAGATGGGCATCGAGAACCTGCTGCGGCATTACATCCCCGAGGTCACCGAGGTCCGTCCGGTCGCCGACGCGATGTGATGGGACGCGGTATCGCTCCGATCCTTGCCTTCGACACCTCCGGTCCTCATTGCAGCGCGGCCCTGCTTCGGGACGGCGAGATCGTCCTGAGCAGACACCTCGAGATGGCGCGTGGCCAGGCCGAGGCTCTGATGCCGCTTCTGGGCGAGGTTCTCGACGAGGCCGGCCTCGACTGGTCCGATCTGGGCGGGCTTGGTGTCGGCGTGGGTCCCGGCAATTTTACCGGCATAAGGATTTCGGTCGCCGCCGCGCGCGGGCTTGCGCTGGCGGCGGGTCTGCCCGCCATCGGGGTGTCGATGTTCCAGGTTCTGCGCCGCAGCGCCCCCGGTCCCGAAACCGATCTTCTGAGCCTCGAGGCGCCGCGCGGTCTGGCCTATGTCCAGCCGCTGCGGGCAGACAAGCTTGGCGCCGCGCGAATGATCGACCCCGAGGCCCCCCCGCCGCTGGCCGAGATCGGGGCCGAGGGCATCGCCCATGTCACGGGCTTTGCCGCCCGACGGCTCGGCACGGCATTCGGCACCGGATGGCGCGAGGCGGTGCCAGCCGAGATCGCCCCTGCGATCGCCCGGGAGGCGGCCGCGCTTCTGGGCGGAGGCGAAGTCCAGCCCCGCCCCGCCCCGCTTTACGTCCGCCCTGCCGATGCGGCGCCACCCGCCGACCCGCCACCGGCGATCCTGCCGTGACGCCCGCCGTACTGGCTGCGCTGCATGCCCGCTGTTTCACCACGCCCCGACCTTGGAGCGCAGCCGAATTCGAGGCCTTGCTGGCCACCCCCGGGACCTTTCTCTGCGGCGATGCGCAGGCCATGGCCCTTGGCCGGGTCGCTGCAGGGGAGGCCGAATTGCTGACCATCGCCGTCGCACCCGAATGCCAAAGGACCGGGCTGGGTCGGGCAAGGCTGGCCGCATTCGAGGCTGGGGCGCGCGCCCGCGCGGCAGAGGAGGCTTTCCTCGAGGTCGCCACCGACAATGCTGCTGCCTGCGCGCTGTACCGGGCGGCGGGCTTCGAGCTGGCCGGGTGCCGGCCCCGCTATTACACCGCCCCCGACGGTCGATGCATCGACGCCCTCGTCATGCGCAAGGCCTTGTCGTCGCAGGGGTGAAATCCGGTTGACGCTTGCCCCGCTGCGCGGCCTTAATCGGGCTGGGCCAATGGCCATCGCCCCCGTGCAGCCCCCGCATTGCCCTCTGGCCGACACAGCAACCGGGAGACAGCAAGAGATGACGAAGATGCAGAAGGCCATGGCGGCCGCCACCGCTCTGGCATTGACCGCCGGAAATGCGCTGGCCGATCCGGCCCTGATTTACGACGTCGGCGGCAAATACGACAAGTCCTTCAACGAGGCCGCCTTCACCGGGGCCGAGCGCTGGAAGGCCGAGACCGGCGGCAGCTATCGCGAGATCGAGCTTCAATCCGAAGCCCAGCGCGAGCAGGCCCTGCGCCGTTTCGCCGAGGCCGGGCTGAATCCGATCGCGATGACCGGCTTTGCCTTCAAGGCGGTGCTGGAAGAGGTCGCGCCCGACTATCCCGACACGAAATTCGAGATCATCGACGAGACCGTCGAGGCCCCCAATGTCCGCTCGATTGTCTTTTCCGAACATGAGGGCAGCTATCTGGTCGGGATGATGGCCGCGATGGCGTCGGAAACGAACACCGTGGGCTTCGTCGGCGGGATGGACATCCCCTTGATCCGCAAATTCGCCTGCGGTTACGCCCAGGGCGCAAAGGCGGTCGGCGCCGATGTGACCGTGTTGCAGAACATGACCGGCACCACCGCCGATGCCTGGGCCGATCCGGTCAAGGGCAGCGAGCTTGCCCGCGCCCAGATCGGTCAGGGCGCCGACGTGATCTTTGCCGCGGCCGGCACCACCGGGCTGGGCGTGTTGCAGGCGGCGGCCGATGAGGGGATCCTCTCGATCGGGGTCGACAGCAACCAGAACCACCTGCATCCGGGCCAGGTGCTGACCTCGATGGTCAAGCGCGTCGATCTGGTCGTCTACGAGGCCTTCAGCGCCGGAACCGAGATGAAGACGGGCAGCTTCCGCCTGGGTCTGGCCGACGATGCCGTGGGCTATGCCATGGACGACAACAACAGGGAGCTGGTGACGCCCGAGATGATCGCGGCGGTCGAGGCCGCCAAGGCAAAGATCATTTCGGGCGAGATCGCGGTGCATGACTACATGTCCGACAATACCTGCCCGGTGAACTGACCGGCATGGCGGAGACGTCACTGTCCGGCGCCGATGCCGCCGTCCCGGCGCTCGAATTGCGGGGCATTTCAAAGGCGTTCGGGCCGGTGCAGGCGAACCGGGACATCTCGCTCCGGGTCCGGCGCGGCACGATCCACGGCATCATCGGCGAGAACGGCGCCGGCAAGTCGACGCTGATGTCGATCCTTTACGGCTTTTACCGCGCCGATGCGGGCGAGATCCTGATCGGCGGTCGGCCGGTCCGGATCGCCGACAGCCAGGATGCGATCCGCGCCGGCATCGGCATGGTGTTCCAGCATTTCAAGCTGGTCGAGCCCTTCACCGTGCTGGAGAACATCATCCTCGGCAGCGAAGAGGGGCCGCTTCTGTCGCGGTCGCTAGGCAAGGCCCGGCGCGCCCTGCGCAAGCTTGCCGCCGATTACGGGCTGGAGGTCGATCCCGATGCGCGGATCGAGGATCTGGGCGTCGGCATGCGCCAGCGGGTCGAGATCCTGAAGGCGCTTTATCGGCAGGCCGACATCCTGATCCTCGACGAACCGACCGGAGTGCTGACGCCGGCCGAGGCCGACCATCTTTTCCGGATATTGGAAAACCTCAAGTCCCAGGGCAAGACGATCATCCTCATCACCCACAAGCTGCGCGAGATCATGGCCGCGACCGACACGGTTTCCGTCATGCGTCGCGGGGAGATGATCGCCACCCTTGCTACATCCCAGACCAGCCCGGCCGAGCTGGCCGAGCGGATGGTCGGACGACAGGTCTTGTTGCGAACGGACAAGTCTCCGGCACGGCCGGGCAGCATCGTGCTTGAGATCGAGCGGCTTTGCGTGACCGATGCCGAAGGCGTGCGCCGCCTTTCGGACGTTTCGCTACAGCTTCGCGCTGGCGAGATCCTCGGGATTGCCGGGATCGCCGGAAATGGCCAGTCGCATCTGCTGGAGGTGCTGGG
Source organism: Rhodovulum sulfidophilum DSM 1374 (assembly GCF_001633165.1). Taxonomy (NCBI): domain Bacteria; kingdom Pseudomonadati; phylum Pseudomonadota; class Alphaproteobacteria; order Rhodobacterales; family Paracoccaceae; genus Rhodovulum; species Rhodovulum sulfidophilum. The sequence goes on from NZ_CP015418.1 coordinate 4,026,430, forward strand.
GGGCATCCGGCCCGCGACCGGCCATATCCGGATCGACGGGAAAGAGATCGACCTTTCCGGGCCGCGCGGCGACGCGCGCGCCCGCCGTGCGGCCGGCATCGCCCATGTCCCCGAGGACCGGCAGCGCGAGGGGCTGATCATGCCCTTCCACGCCTGGGAAGATTCGGTCTTCGGCTATCACACCGATCCCACGCTCCGGACCCGCCTGCGCCTGATGGACAATTCCCGCATCCGCGACCGCGCCGGGGCGCAGATGGCGCGGTTCGACATACGCCCGCCCGACCCCGACCTTGCCGCGCAGAGCTTTTCCGGCGGCAATCAGCAGAAGCTGGTCCTGGCGCGCGAGATCGACCGCAATCCCGACCTGCTTCTGATCGGCCAGCCGACCCGCGGCGTCGATATCGGTGCCATCGAACTGATCCACCGGCGCATTCTCGAGCTGCGCGACGCGGGCAAGGCGGTGCTGCTGGTCAGTGTCGAGCTGGACGAGATCCTGAACCTTTCCGACCGGATCGCGGTCATCTGCGGCGGGCGGATCATGGGCGAGCGCCGGGCCGACGAAACCGACGAGACCGAGCTGGGCATGATGATGGCCGGGCTCGGCGGACGGGCGGCCTGAGATGAGCGCGATGCCGAAATGGGCCGATCTGGTCCTGATCCCGCTGATCAGCCTCGCGATCGCGGGGCTGCTCTCGGCGCTGGTGATCCTCGGCATCGGAGAGGACCCGGTGGCCGCGGTGAAAATGATGATCTCGGGCGCGCTCGGCTCGACCTATGGCTGGGGCTACACGCTTTATTACGCGACCAACTTCATCTTCACCGGGCTTGCGGTCGCCATCGCCTTCCATGCCGGGCTGTTCAATATCGGCGGCGAGGGGCAGGCGACGCTGGGCGGGCTTGGCGTGGCGCTGGTCTGCCTGGCGCTGCCCTGGCCGCATTGGGCGCTGGCCCTGCCCGCGGCCGCGCTGGGAGCCGCGCTGTTCGGGGCCGCCTGGGCCGCGATACCGGCCTGGCTGCAGGCCCGGCGCGGCAGCCATATCGTCATCACCACGATCATGTTCAACTTCATCGCGGCCTCGCTGCTGAATTACCTGCTGGTGAACGTCCTGCGCCCGGCGGGCGCGATGGACCCGTCGAGCGCGCGCTTCGGCGATGGCACGCATCTGCCGACTTTGCATGAGCTTCTGGCGCCCTTCAGCATCGCCTTCTCGAAGGCCGCACCCGCCAATATCAGCTTCCTGCTGGCGCTGGCGGCCTGCCTCGCGGTGTGGCTGCTGATCTGGCGCACCCGCCTCGGCTATGAAATCCGGGCACTCGGCCATTCCGAACCGGCCGCGATCTATGCCGGCATCCACCCGCTGCGCACGGTGATGTGGGCGATGCTGATCTCGGGCGCGCTGGCCGGGCTGATGGCCGTCAACACGGTGATGGGCGAGGCCGAGCGGCTGGTCATGAACTCGGTCGAGGGCGCGGGCTTCATCGGCATCGCGGTCGCGCTGATGGGCCGGAACCATCCCCTGGGCGTCCTTCTCGCCGCGATCCTGTTCGGCTTCCTCTATCAGGGCGGGGCCGAGCTGGCGCTCTGGACCGACATCCCGCGCGAGCTGATCGTGGTGATCCAGGCGCTGGTGATCCTGTTTACCGGCGCGCTCGACAACATGGTGCGGATGCCGCTGGAACGGCTGTTTGTCGCGCTTCGGAAAGGATCCGCGTGATGGATTTTCCGACCCTGCTGCAGGTGCTCGATTCCACCGTCCGGCTGGCCACGCCGCTGTTGCTGGCCTGCCTCGCTGGGCTGTTTTCGGAACGCTCGGGCATCTACGACATCGGGCTCGAGGGCAAGATGCTGGCCGCGGCCTTCGGCTCGGCCGCAACCGCGGCGGTGACCGGCTCGATCTGGCTGGGGCTTCTGGCCGGGATCGGCAGCTCGATGGCCCTGGCCGGGCTCCACGGGCTCTCGGCCATCACCTTCCGGGGCAACCAGCTGATCTCGGGCGTCGCGATCAACTTCCTGGCGGCCGGGCTGACCGTGGTGCTGGCCCAGGACTGGTTCCATCAGGGCGGGCGCACGCCCACGCTGCCGGCGGGCGCGCGGTTCGAGGCCATCACCCTGCCCTTCGCCGAGACGCTGCGCCCGGTGCCGGGGCTGGGCCCGGTCTATGCCGAGCTGATCTCGGGCCATACGCTGCTGGTCTATGTCGCCCTAGCGCTGGTGCCGGTCAGCTGGTGGGTTCTGTATCGCACCCGCTTCGGGCTGAGGCTGCGGGCCGTGGGCGAGAACCCCGAAGCGGTCGATACCGCGGGCGTCTCGGTTCCGGCCACGCGCTATGCCGCGGTCGCGATCTGCGGCGCCCTCTGCGGGCTGGCGGGCGCCTATCTGGCGACCTCTTTGCAGGCGGGGTTTTCCAGGGACATGACCGCCGGGCGGGGCTATATTGCGCTGGCCGCGCTGATCTTCGCGAAATGGCGGCCCTGGCAGGCGCTGGCGGCGACCTTCCTGTTCGGGCTTTTGCAGGCGATGGCGCTGCGCTACCAGAATATCGAGCTTGCCGGGGTCGCCTTTCCGGCGCAGGTGATGGATGCGCTGCCCTATATCCTGACCGTGGTGATCCTTGCAGGCTTCGTCGGACGCGCGATCCCTCCCCGTGCGGGCGGCGAGCCCTATGTCAAGGAGCGTAAAATCTGACCCCGCCGGGCCGCGCATCCTTGCCAGGACCGGGGGAGGCGCTTTAGGGACCGGTCATGCAGATCTACCTACCCATCGCCGAAGTTTCCGTGAACGCCTTCCTGCTGCTTGGGCTTGGCGGGCTGGTCGGCATCCTGTCGGGCATGTTCGGCGTGGGCGGAGGCTTCCTGCTGACGCCCCTGCTGTTCTTCATCGGCATCCCGCCGGCCGTCGCCGTCGCGACCCAGGCCGCCCAGATCGTCGCCTCGTCGATCTCGGGCGTGCTGGCGCATTTCCGACGCAAGACGGTCGATCTGCGCATGGGCTCGGTGCTGCTGGCAGGCGGCATGGCGGGCGCGCTGCTGGGGGTCTGGATCTTCAACCTGATGCGCGGCATCGGCCAGGTCGATCTGCTGGTCAAGCTTTGCTACGTGGTCTTTCTGGGCATCATCGGCGCGCTCATGTTCGTCGAGAGCCTCGCCGCGCTCAACCGCACCCGCAAGGGCGTCGTGCGCAAACGCAAGCAGCGGACCTGGTTCGCCGCCCTGCCCTTCAAGATGAAGTTCCGCACCTCGGGGCTGTATCTCTCGGCGATCCCGCCGCTCATCGTCGGCGCCTTCGTCGGCGTGCTGTCGGCGATCATGGGGGTCGGCGGCGGCTTCATCATGGTGCCCGCGATGATCTACCTCCTGGGCATGCCGACCAAGGTGGTGATCGGCACCTCGCTGTTCCAGATCATCTTCGTCAGCGGCTTCACCACCATCCTGCACGCCACCACCAACCATACCGTCGATCTGGGGCTTGCGCTGCTGCTGCTGATCGGGGGCGTCGTCGGCGCCCAGATCGGCACCGGCATCGGGCTGAAGATGAAGGCCGAACAGCTTCGCATCCTGCTGGCGGCGCTGGTGCTGGCGGTCTGCGCCAAGCTGGCGCTCGACCTGCTGATCGAGCCCGCCGAGCTTTACTCCATCGCGGACCGGGTGCGCTGATGGCGCGCCGGCTCGCCCTTCTGCTGCCGCTTCTGCTGCTGGCCGCCCTGCCCGCCCGGGCCGAAAGCGTGGTCGCGGGCCTCAGCCAGACCCGGGTCTCGATCACCACCAATTTCGCGGGCTCCGAAATCCTGATCTTCGGCGCGGTCAAGCGCGACGCCCCTGCCCCCGAGGCGCCGCCTCTCGAGGTGGTGGTGACCGTCGCCGGCCCCTCGACGCCCGCGACCGTGCGCAAGAAGGACCGTCGGGGCGGGATCTGGATCAATACCGAGTCGGTCCGGATCTCGGCGGCGCCCAGCTTCTATGCCGTGGCCGCCACCGGCCCGCTGGAACGCGCTCTGTCGCAGACCGAGGATCTGCGCCACCAGGTATCGATCCCGCGCGCGATCCGGGCGGTGGGCGTCACCCAGGAAACCCCCGAGGCCCAGAGCTTCATCGACGCGCTCATCCGGATCCGGTCCGAGACAGGACTTTACCAGGAACTGCCCGGCGCCGTCGAACTGGACGAACAGACCCTTTTCCGAACCTCGATCGCGCTGCCCTCGAACCTGACGGAGGGCGAATATGCGACGCGGATCTTCCTGACCCGGGGCGGTGAGGTGGTCGATGCCTACGAGACCACGATCGGCGTGCACAAGGTCGGGCTGGAACGCTGGACCTATCTGCTGGCCCATGAACATCCGCTGGCCTATGCGATCCTGTCGCTCGCCATCGCCATCGCCGCGGGCTGGGGCGCCTCGGCCGCCTTCAGGATCATGAAAAGCTGATCAGCCGCGCCCGATATAGGGCATCGTCGTCGCCATCACCGTCATGAACTGCACATTGGCCTCGGGCGGCAACTCGGCCATGTGCAGGACCGAGCGCGCGGCATGGACGACATCCATGGTGGGCTGCACCGGTCGCCCCCCGACCCGCGCCCGCTCGGTCAGATCCTCGACCAGCGCGGTGCGGGCATTGCCGATATCGATCTGGCCGCAGGCAATGCCGAAAGGCCGCCCGTCGAGGCTGAGCGTCTTGGTCAGCCCGGTCACCGCATGTTTGGTCGTGGTATAGCAGACCGAGCCCTCGCGCGGGACATGGGCCGAGAGCGAGCCGTTATTGACGATCCGCCCGCCCTGCGGGTCCTGCCCCCGCATCCGCGCGAAGGCCGCGCGGGCGGCAAGGAACATGCCGCCGACATTGACCCCCAGCACCTGCGCCCAGTCGGCCGGGTCGATCTCGTCTATGGGACCCGACGGGCCGAAGGTGCCGGCATTGTTGAACAGCACGTCAAGCCGCCCGGCCCATCCCATGAAGGTGTCGAAAGCGGCCTCGACCGCCGCCGCATCGGTCACGTCGGCAGGCAGCGCCAGCGCGGCCTCGCGCCCCGCCGCGATCTCGTCCAGCAGATCGGCCCGGCGCGCCAGCAGCCCGACCCGCCAGCCATGGTCCAGAAACAGCTCTGCCGTGGCGCGGCCGATGCCGCTGCTGGCCCCGGTGATGAGGATCGTCCTGCCGGTCATGGGCGCGCCTCCTCGGCGGTCAGGGTCAGAGGCGCGGGCGCGGCGGTCAGGTCATCGGCACTCAGCGCCCCGGCCGGACGCGCCAGCCGGTAGCGCGTGACCCAAAGCAGCCGCTCCTCGGCGCGGGTGATCGCGACATAGGCCAACCGCTTCCAGAGCGGCTGGCCCGCCTCGACCCGCCCCGCCCGCGAGGCCGCGTAAAGATCGGGGGCGAAGACCTGCACCGCGGGCCATTGCGAGCCCTGCGCCTTGTGGATCGTCACCGCCGCCCCGTGCAGGAAGGCCGCGCCCATGGTGGCGGCATAGGGGATGAAGGGCTCTTCCTCCTCGGGCATCTCGATCTTGACGATCGAAGCCACCGACAGCCGCGGATCCTCGGCACCGATCACATGCATGATCGAAAAGCCGGGCTTGCGGCCCGGGCCCACATAGATCACCTGTGCGCCCTTGATCAGCCCGCGCGCCTCGAGATCGATCCGCTTCTTGCGGTGCTTGAGCGGCAGCTCGATCCCGTCGCAGATCAGCGGCTCGCCCGGCAGCAGCGCATCGGCAGGCGCGCCATGGGCATGGCGGAAGGCATGGATCAGCCGGATCCGCGTCGCATTGCGCCAGACCAGCACCGGCGAACGCGCCATCAGGTCGGAATCGACCCGGGGGGCAAGCTCGACGCGGGTGTCGCGGGCGGCGGCCTCCTCGACCATCCGCTCGAAGCGCTCGAAATCGACCTCCGGATCGGCCAGGGCATGGGCCAGATCGAGGATCGGGTTGTCGGTCTCCTGACGGTGGATGCGGTGCAGTTCCATCGTCTGCGGCCCGGCCAGCCGGTCGAACACCATCTGGCCCGACTGGTTGACCGGCGCCAGCTGGGCCGGATCGCCGAACACGACCAGCGCGGGAAAAAGCTCGCGCAGATCGTCGAACTGGCGTTCGTCCAGCATCGAGGCCTCGTCGACGAAACCGATATCGAGCGGGTCTTCGCGCCGCTTCCAGCCCTTGATGAAATCGCTGCCCTTGAGCCCGGCCGCGGCCAGCGCCCCGGGGACCGAGGCAACCGAGGCATAGAAGGCCTGCGCCCGGTCGAGCGCGGCCTCGGTCAGCCCCTCGATCTCGGGACGGTCGCACTCGCCGGTCAGCCATTCGGCGATCTTCTCGTATTCGGGGTCGTAGACCGGCGTGTAGATGATGCGGTGGATCGTGGTCGCGGGCACGCCGCGCTGGCGCAGCACGCTTGCCGCCTTGTTGGTCGGCGCCAGCACCGCCAGCGTCCGGCGTTCCTTGCGGCGCTTGCTCTCGTAATCGCCCGACACGACCTCGACACCCGCCTCGACCGCGGCGCGCACCAGTTCGGCCAGGAGCAGCGTCTTGCCCGACCCGGCCTTGCCGGTGATGGCCAGCACGCCGGTCTTGCCTTCGGTACGGGCCGAGTGGGACCCCTCATCCAGATCGACGCCGAAACCGCGCAGCAATTCTGTCACGCGGTCGTGGGCTTCGGCCTGATCGTCGGAAAAGCGCAGCTCGGGCAAGGTCATGGGCGCAGCCTACAGGCCGCGCCCGGCAGGTGCCAGCGCGATCAGGCCACGGCAAGCTCGCGCGGGGCGGCCGTCGGCGCCGAGAACGAGGCCCGGAACCAGCCAAGCGAGGTCTCGCGCCCGATGCCGAGCCGGGCCAGGGTGCGTGGCCAGGCCTCCTCCTGCATCTCCCACAGGCCGAGCCCGATCCAGTTGCGGCCGTTGCCAGCGGCACCGATCACGTCGGGTTCGACCCCCATCACGCGATAGATCCGCGCCAGCCGCAGATCGAAGACGGCGACGAAATGCTCGACCGCGAACTGGGCCATCACCTCGCCCGCCCCCAGGACCAGCCCGGCCGTGACCTCGCGTCCGGCATCGGGCGCCAGACAGAACCGGGTGCATTCCCAGATCAGCGGGCTTTCGATGCGGACGCCGCCGGTGACATGAAGGAAATGTTCGTTGACCATCGTCCGCCCGGTGGTCGGCAGAAACCGCATCGAGCCCCCGTGCCGGCCATTCGCCTGTTCCCAGATGACGTAAAGCGGGTTGAGCCCATCATACTGGTCGCGCTCCTCGCCCCTGTCATTGACAGTCACCGCCCAGCCGAGCCGGTCGTGGAACTGGCGCGCCCGGTCCCGGAACATGGTGTCGCGCAGAAGCGGAAACTTGTGAAGGTCGACGCCGTAGATGTAACGCAGCATGATTGGGAGCCCTCTGCCGATCACTTGATACGGTCAGGCTAAGGAGCGTTCGGTTACCAACGCGCTAAGCAGAGGAACGCCCACCTCATATTTTCTGGAGAATTTTCCGCCTTAACAACAGGTTAAACATCAGACCACGATCAGGCCGGTGCTCAGGGCGCGGGCCACCGCATGGGTGGTGTTGAGCGCACCGAGCTTGTGCCGCGCGGTTTCGACATAGACCCGCAGCGTGTGTTCGGAGATCGAAAGCTCCTGCGCGGCCTGCGCCCGGCTCATGCCCTTGGCCAGAAGCGTCATCGCACTGAGTTCACGCGGCGAAAGCGCGGCGCGCGGCGCCGGATCGGACCATTGCTCGAATTCCAGCGCCTTCTTGTTGAAATCATGCGCGATCAGGATCAGGTCGCGCAGATTGATCTGCTTGAACATCTCCCAGGCCGCGTCCGAACAGCTGTCATTGACGGTGAACAAAGCGAACTGGCCCTTTGGTCCGTGCAGCGGAATCGAGACGCCCTGATTGCCGAGCCCGTAGGACATGGCGTCACGCAGGAACACCCGGGCCTGTTTCGAGGACCAGTCCAGCTCTTTCCAGTCGACCGGGTGAAACCGGCTGTAACAGCCGAAGATCACCGGGTCGATCATCAGGTAATCGCATTCGAGATAGCGGTCGACCCATTCGGTCGAGTAGGTGCCCGCGCCATAGCGTTCGCCGACGCTGTTCACCCAGTGATAGACGATATGCAACACGCCATAGCGGTCGCGCAGATCTTCGGTGACACAATAAAGGTCCTCAAGCGTCGTTGCCCGTTGCAAACGGTCCAGGAACAATTCTAAGCCGCCTTGCATCACATGAATCTGCATCGCCCCACGCCGTCATCGACGACGCTCTTTCCCCGACCGCACCTCGCGCACGACCGGCCTCGAGGGAGGAAATCTCGACTGCGGCCAGAGCCTGGCAGGTGAGAAGCTCCTCGGACAGTTCTGTCAGTCCGTTCTTTCTCGCATAGTTCTTGAGGTCGCCAAGAATGTCGATCAGCCATTCGTGCTTCATGGTCGTTGTCCATTCCCAGTGGTTAATGAAACGTTAAAATAAGTCTAGCATGGGAGATAAAACCGCGAAATTCGCGGATTCACCCTCCCCGGAAATGGGGAGGGATCGCAAAGCCAAGCTATTGTTTTCCGGGAAACGGCAGAGCGATTCGCGTGACAGAAGGCGAGTCGTCCATAAAGCACGCAATGCATGCTCTATGGAATCAAACACAACCAAAGGGTGAAATCAAGCCGAGGGTCCGGCCTCCAGCACATCGGCGAAAGTCCGCAGGCCGGTCCGCGGCGCCTGCACCAGAACCGCCATGTTGCCGGGCTTGTGCTCGTTGCGCAGCATCTTCAGATGCGCCTGCGGGATCTCGGCCCAGGGAAAGACCTCGGACATGCAGGGATCGAGCCGACGCTGGCACATCAGCCGGTTCGCCGCCGCGGCCTGCTTGAGATGGGCGAAATGGCTGCCCTGGATGCGCTTCTGGTGCATCCAGACATAACGCGCATCCATGGTCAGGTTGAAGCCGCTGGTGCCGGCACAGATCACCACCATGCCGCCGCGCTTGACCACGAAGGTCGAGACCGGGAAGGTCGCCTCGCCGGGATGCTCGAACACCATGTCGACATTCACGCCCTTGCCGGTCGTCTCCCAGATCGCCTTGCCGAACTTGCGGACCTCGCCGAACCAGGCCTTGTATTCCGGCGTGTTGACCTTGGGCAGCTGGCCCCAGCAGTTGAAGTCCTTGCGGTTGATGACCCCCTTGGCGCCCAGATCCATGACGAAGTCGCGCTTGCTCTCGTCCGAGATCACGCCGATGGCGTTCGCCCCCGCGGTGTTGATCAGCTGGATCGCGAAGGATCCGAGCCCGCCCGAGGCGCCCCAGACCAGCACGTTCTGGCCGGGCTTCAGCTCATGCGGGTGGTGGCCGAACAGCATCCGATAGGCGGTGGCCAGCGTCAGCGTGTAACAGGCCGATTCCTCCCAGGTCAGATGCCGGGGCCGCGGCAGAAGCTGCTGGGCCTGGACGCGGGTGAACTGCGCGAAAGACCCGTCGGGGGTCTCGTAGCCCCAGATCCGCTGGCTGGGCGAGAACATCGGATCGCCGCCATTGCATTCCTCGTCGTCGCCATCGTCCTGGTTGCAGTGGATCACGACCTCGTCGCCCACCTTCCAGTTCTTCACCGCCGATCCGACGGCCCAGACGATGCCCGCGGCATCGGAGCCCGCGATGTGGTAGGGCGCGCCATGACCGTCGAAGGGAGAGACGGGAATGCCAAGCCCGGCCCAGATGCCATTATAATTCACGCCCGCGGCCATCACCAGGACCAGCACCTCGTGGCTGTCGATGGCGGGCGTCTCGACCACCTCGGCCTGGAAGGACTTGTCGGGCTCGCCATGGCGCTCGCGCCGGATCGCCCAAGCGTACATCTTCGACGGAACATATCCCAGGGGCGGCATCTCGCCGATCTCGTAAAGCTCTTTCTCGGGCGCCTCATAGGGCGCGATCGATGGGTTGGTATCGAGTGCCATGGGGGCCTCCATGTCGGTCCTTGGTCTTCGCCGCATCGCAGAATCGCGTGGCTCTTCCCGGTGAGATAGATCTGGCCGCGCAATTTTTCAACGTAAATCACCACATTTTCGGCAACTTTATGTCTCAGTCGCCACCATGATGCCGCGACGCAGCGAATTGACATAGCCATATTCTTTCCTTTATCTGCTATATATCGAAATATTATTGCACCACGATCCGCGAGCCGTGCCATGACCGAGACGACCAAAGACCGCCCCTGGCTGTTCCGTACCTATGCCGGCCATTCCACCGCCGAGGCCTCGAACGCGCTTTACCGCGCCAACCTCGCCAAGGGGCAGACCGGGCTTTCGGTGGCCTTCGACCTGCCGACCCAGACCGGCTATGACAGCGATCACGAGCTGGCGCGCGGCGAGGTCGGCAAGGTCGGCGTGCCGATCGACCACCTGGGCGACATGCGGACGCTGTTCGACCGGATCCCGCTGGAACAGATGAACACCTCGATGACCATCAACGCGCCCGCCCCCTGGCTGCTGGCCCTGTATATCGCCGTGGCCGAGGAACAGGGCGCCGATGTCTCGAAGCTGCAGGGCACGGTGCAGAACGACCTGATCAAGGAATATCTGAGCCGCGGCACCTATATCTGCCCGCCCAAGCCCAGCCTCCGGATGATCACCGATGTCGCGGCCTATACCCGCGAGCATCTGCCGAAATGGAACCCGATGAACGTCTGTTCCTACCACCTGCAGGAAGCGGGGGCGACGCCGGAACAGGAGCTGTCCTATGCGCTGGCGACCGCGACCGCGGTGCTGGACGATCTGCGCGGGAAGGTGGCGCCCGAGGACTTCCCCGGCATGGTCGGACGGATCTCGTTCTTCGTGAATGCCGGCATCCGCTTCGTCACCGAGATGTGCAAGATGCGCGCCTTCGTCGAGCTCTGGGACGAGATCTGCCAGGAACGCTACGGCGTCGAGGACCCCAAATATCGGCGCTTCCGTTACGGGGTGCAGGTCAACAGCCTCGGCCTGACCGAGCAGCAGCCGGAAAACAACGTCTACCGGATCCTGATCGAGATGCTGGCGGTGACGCTGTCGAAAAGCGCCCGCGCCCGCGCGGTGCAGCTTCCGGCCTGGAACGAGGCGCTGGGGCTGCCACGGCCCTTCGACCAGCAATGGTCGATCCGGATGCAGCAGATCCTGGCCTACGAGACCGACCTCCTGGAATACGAGGACCTGTTCGAGGGCAATCCGGCCGTCGCCGCCAGGGTCGAGAAGCTCAAGCATGATGCCCGGGCCGAACTGGCGCAGATCGACGCGATGGGCGGTGCGGTCGCCGCGATCGAGCACATGAAATCGCGGCTCGTCGAAAGCAACTCCGACCGTATCGGCGGGGTCGAGACCGGCGCCACCGTGGTGGTGGGCGTGAACGCCTGGACCGAGGGCGAGCCCTCGCCGCTGACCTCGGGCGAGGACGCGATCATGGTGGTCGATGCAAGCGTCGAGGCCGACCAGATTGCCCGGCTGGCTGCCTGGCGCGAGACCCGTGACGGCGCGGCGGTCGAGGCCGCTCTGGCCGCGCTCCGCGAGGCGGCGGCAACGGGCCGGAACATCATGCCGCCCTCGATCGAAGCAGCCAGGGCCGGGGCCACGACCGGCGAATGGGGCGACGTGATGCGCGCGGTCTTCGGCCAGTATCGCGGCCCCACCGGAGTCTCGAAAAACCCCTCGAACCGGACCGAGGGGCTGGACGAGATCCGCGCCGAGGTCGATGCGCTGGCCGCGCGGCTCGGACGGCGGCCGAAGTTCCTGGTCGGCAAGCCCGGGCTCGACGGTCATTCGAACGGCGCCGAGCAGATCGCGGCCCGCGCCCGCGATTGCGGCATGGACATCTCCTATGAGGGTATCCGGCTCACGCCCTCGGAAATCGTGGCGGCCGCCAGGGCCGAAGGCGTCGACATCGTCGGGCTGTCGATCCTGTCGGGCAGCCATATCCCGCTGATGGAAAGCCTGATGCGGCTGATGAAGGAAGAAGACCTGACCCATATTCCGGTGGTGGTGGGCGGCATCATCCCCGAGGAAGACGCCAGGCGACTGCGCGCGATGGGGGTGGCCAAGGTCTATACGCCGAAGGATTTCGAGCTGAACCGGATCATGTTCGACGTGGTCGCGCTGATCTCGCCCGAACAGGTGGCGGCGGAATAGCCAGCGGCTATAACGGGGGTCTCATCGAAGGAGGAGCCCCCATGAGCCTTCACATCGGCGCGCAACCCGGCGAGATCGCCGAGACCGTGCTTCTGCCCGGCGACCCGCTTCGGGCGGAATGGGCGGCCGAGACCTTTCTGGACGATCCGGTCTGCATCAACCGGGTGCGCGGCATGCTGGGCTTTACCGGGTTCTGGCGCGGCCACCGGGTCACGATCCACGGCAGCGGCATGGGGATGCCCTCGCTGTCGATCTATGCCAACGAGCTGATCCGCGAGCATGGCGCGAAGACGCTGATCCGGATCGGATCGGCCGGCGCGATGCAGGCGCATGTCGCGCTGCGCGACATCGTGCTGGCGATGACCAGTTCGACGCTTTCGACGCCCTCACGCGGCACCTTCCGCGAGCTGAATTTCGCCCCTTGCGCCGATTTCGGGCTTCTGGCGGCGGCGCATCGGGCCGCGGCCGCTAAAGGCGCCAGCCCCCATGTCGGCGGCATCTATTCGGCCGATGCCTTCTATGACGAGCGCCCCGATCTCAATGCCGAGCTGACCCGGCATGGCGTTCTGGCGGTCGAGATGGAAGCGGCCGAGCTTTACATCCTGGCCTCGCGGCACGGGGCGCGGGCGCTGGCGGTGCTGACGGTCTCGGACCATCTGCTGACCGGGGCGGCGCTTTCGAGCGAGGACCGGCAGAGCGGATTCGGCGAGATGGTCGAGATCGCGCTGGAGGCGGCGTTTTCCTGAGCGCGTTGTCCTGAATCGGATGCAGCGCGCCGGGGCAGGCGTTGCGGCTTGGGTATTTGCGCCAAGAAGAAGATCAGAGCCCGTGCGAGCGGTCGTAGGGCGCCGGCTCGGGCGGCGTCCAGCCGCCGAGCGCGCCCGGGGTCGGAGCGAAGATCTCGACGCCCAGCGGATGGCAGCGCGCATGGTCCGTCGAATTGCCGCTGCAATCGCCCCAAGGGCAGGCGCTGAGCGCGCAAAGCAGGTCGATCTCGGCAAAGAGATCGAGATGATCGCCCGGACGGACCGGGCTTGCCTTGGTGAAATAGCGGTGGCTGTCGCGGGTGAAGCCCGTGCACATGAAGACGTTCAGCACGTCATGGACAAGGGGCTCGGCCGCGTCGGGGGCAAGGCCGGTTTCGGCGACGAGCGCCCGGATCAGGTTCGAATGGCAGCAGCGATGGAAGGGCGCGCCGCCGAGCCGGGCATTGGTATAGGGATCGCAGCGGGTGCCGATCACGTCATGGACGCCCGCGCCGTCGGCATCGAAGCCGTACCAGCCGAGGCTGTCGGCGATCACGGTGGCCATCGGGCGCAGATGCGGAAAGCCCGACCAGAGCCGGTCGCCGGTGGTGACATGGGTGCCGTGCAGGGCCCGGGTCTTGCCGGAATAGAACCGCTCGGACAGGTCATGGGCGTTCCAGAGGTTCAGATCGCCGACCTGCGGTCCCTCGATGCAGGAGATCCGCAGTACATGGCCCGCCGGAACGCGGAAGGCGCGGGCGTCGCGGGCGGGGATCTCGAGTTGAGCGACCCGGGTCATGCCGGCGCGGAGCCCGTCATAAAGCGCCATCGGCGGTGCAGGCAGGCATTCGGGCGGGTAGCAGACGACCGGGGGCGCGGCCCGGCGCTCGGCGGCATCGGCGGGTTCGGGACGGGGCTCTGTCGGCATCGGGAACTCCCTGGGCTGCGTCATTCGACCGGGCGACCGAGAAGCGCGATGGCAAGGCCCAGCACGGCAAGGCCCGCAAAGCCCGCGGCGCGGCCGCCCTGCCCTGCCCTGCGCGCGGCCAGCGCCGCGATCCCCGCTTCCAGTGCATAGTAAAGCGCGAAGGCCCGCGAGGCATAGGCGATGATCGCGAAGATATCCGCCGTCCAGGTCAGCGCGATCCCCGCCGTAACCAGCACCGCATAGGCCGCGCGGTTGCCGATGAGGCCCTTCGAGCGTTCCGCGACAAGCCCGCCCGCGCCGGTGGTATCGGCGACAGAGGCGCTGAACTGCGCGGCCAGCGCCGCCACCGTCAGCACCAGAGGCAGCAGCGGCGAAACCGCCGCCGTCATGCCGATGATGGCGGTATCGTCAAGCGCGCCCTTGCCCGGCGCAAAGCACAGCACCAGGAGCGTGACATAGACGAGATAGATCACGGTCGAGACATATTGCGCGGCCCGCATCGAGCGGATCCTGAGATCTGCATCATATTCGGCGCCGAGATAGCGCGAGGTCTCGAAGCCCTGCACCGTCACGATCAGCCCGAAGAACAGCGTCAGCGCGGCCCAGGGCTCGACGCTGGCGGGCGTCAGCACCGGGCCGGTGGTCGTGGCCGTGTCGCCGAAGAAGAGCCCAAGCCCGACCAGAAGCCCGCAGATCGCCGCGAGATTGAGGCTCACCGCGTATTTCTCAAGCCCCTCGAGCGCCTTGAACCCCCTGGTGAGGCCGGTGGCAAGGATCAGCAGGAAGACCGCCGTGGTCACTACCCGCGCCGCAAGCGGCGTGTCGAAAGGGGTCAGGCGCACCGCGAAGGCGCCCAGAAGGTTCAGGTAATAGGCGACCGAAATGACATAGGAAAAGGCCAGCATCCAGCCCGCCGCCGTTTCGGCGAGAGCACCGAGACGCCCGGGCGGGGAGCCATGGGCGCCTGCGGCAATGCTGTAGCGGATCGCGCCGCCGAAGCCGAAGGCGATCAGCGCCAGCAGCGCCATGGCAGCGGGGGACCAGACCCCGAGGCTCTGGTTCAGGATCGGCCCCAGCACCAGAAAACCCGAGCCGATGATCGAGGCAAGCGGCGTCACCATCGCCTGCCAGAACCGCCAGCGCCGCATCGGCGGCGACAGGATCAGGACAAGTCCAGCCGCCGCCGTGGCGAGGATCAGGATGTCGCGCAGCACCGGGCGCGCGCGTCAGACCGAGCGCTCGACCATCATCTTCTTGATCGAGGCGATGGCCTTGGCCGGGTTCAGCCCCTTGGGGCAGGTCTTGGTGCAGTTCATGATGGTGTGGCAGCGATAGAGCTTGAACGGGTCTTCCAGCGCATCGAGCCGCTCGCCCGTGGCCTCGTCGCGCGAGTCGATGATCCAGCGGTAGGAATGCAGGAGCGCGGCCGGGCCGAGATACTTGTCGCCGTTCCACCAGTAGGACGGACAGGCCGTCGAGCAGCTGGCGCACATGATGCATTCGTAAAGCCCGTCGAGCTTCTTGCGGTCCTCGATCGACTGGCGCCATTCCTTGGCGGGCGTGTTCGATTGCGTTTCCAGCCAGGGCATGACGCTGGCATGCTGGGCGTAGAAATGGGTGAGGTCGGGCACCAGATCCTTGACCACCGGCATATGCGGCAGCGGGTAGATCTTCACGTCGCCCTTGATCTCGTCCATGCCGCGGGTACAGGCCAGCGTGTTGACCCCGTCGATATTCATCGCGCAGGAGCCGCAGATCCCCTCGCGGCAGGAGCGGCGGAAGGTCAGCGTCGGATCGATCTCGTTCTTGATCTTGATCAGCGCGTCGAGAATCATCGGCCCGCAGCTGTCGAGATCAACGAAATAGGTATCGACGCGCGGGTTCTCGCCGGTATCCGGGTCCCAGCGATAGATCCGGAAGGTCCGCAGGTTCTTGGCCCCCTCGGGCTTCGGCCAGGTCTTGCCCTTGCGGACAGTCGAGTTCTTGGGCAGCGTGAGTTGGACCATCGTTTCACCTTCCAGTCAGGTTTGCGAAGCGCAAGGTTTCGGAGGCAGTCCGCGTCCCTTGACCTTGAACGCATAGGACAGGATTTCCTCGGTGACATCCGGCGGGTTCGTTTGGGTGAACCCGTGGAAAATCGTTTCCTCGTAATCGACCTTGCCCAGCCATTTCGCGGTCTTGGGCAAGGCGATCGGCATGATCGAGCGCTCGAAGCACCAGCGCGCCAGACGCACGTCGACGAATTTCTGGCTGTCGCGCATGAACTCGAAGGACGGGAAATCCTCGGCGTGCATGATGGCCGCACAGGTCGCGATCTGGTCGACGACAATGGCGTTCTGCAGCTTCGAATGGAACCGGAACCCCTGCCGGAAATCGGCGATGCGGCTCCGATCATAGGAAAGCGCGCGGACAAGCTTGCCCCGCCGAATGAGATCCCAGCGGCTGAGATAGAGCGACCCGTGATATCCGGCCAGGTGACCGCGACCGAAGGGCGCAAACAGCTCCAGGGTCCGTTCCACGAATTCCGGGGGATAGTCGATATCGTCATCGACCATCAGCACATAGTCTGCGCCGGACACATCCGGGTAGAACTTTCCGGTATCCTTGGTGTCGGTATCGGGAATGATCTGGTGAACATTCGGGAACGCCGCGAACTCATCCAGAGGCGCCTCATACTGGTTCAGGACCAGATTGAGCCGATCCACCTGCGGCGCCAACTGGGCAACGGCCTTGGCAAGCCCCGCGCGGCGCGGCGGATAGGTTGCCATATTTGCCACAATACTCATCAGATACTCCCTCCGGAATGCGGGCCTTGCACCGCGGATCCCGAGTGCCGCTGTCCGCCGTCCCGGCGCCATTCCTGGCGGTCACTCGGCACGCTTACTCTCCCCGAATATATCGGCAAACTCAGCAGTCTCCAGCAGCGGAAGGCTTTTCATGGGCGACAGGTTCACAACCTTAACGTCCTTTTCACTCGCCCACTTCGCCAAAAAGGCCAGCGCAGCCCGCATCTTTGATACCCGTACATCTGAAATGAACTTCAGCCTGTAAGCTTCACTGGCAGATTCACGATAAAAATAGGGTTCTCCAGAGTCGAATGTCAGATCTATTCCAGCGAGATATATCCGTTTATACCCCATCGCAACGGCCACCTGCACCGCAACCCCGGCCACCGTGTGAGTGTCAAAAAGGGGTCTGGTCAGGTCATCCTGCGCAAAGCCATCATCTATCTTCGGCTTGCCATAAAGATCGAACCTAATACAATTTTCCGGATCATCTACAACTGCATCGGAAGACAAGAAAACCGCATCAAAAGAAGAAAACCTTTGCCGGAGGTCTGCCTCCTGCGCGGCTTTCGGATCTGCCACGATCAAGTATTTCTTGCTCGCCTCTATATTGTCGCAAGCAATAGAAGCCTTATTGAGGGCAAAAATATCGCAGCGTCTTATTTGAGAAAGGTCAAGCTTCGAAATCGACGGAGCACTACCGAGAATGAGGCAGCGTTCCCCCTTCCTAGAGTTGTTCATTCCGCCGAGATGAGCGTGATCGACCTGATACAAGCGGCGTCGCAGCTTTCTGCGAAGTCCTTTCAACACCCATTTGGGCGAGCCCACAGAACGGATGGCATGGTTTGGCTCGACAGGCTTCGCCGTCTGCCGCCATCGACGTCGCCAAGCACGTAATCTTTCCCGCCGCTTTTGCCGCTTGAAAAGCAAATTGAGTTCCGGGGGATACTCCACGATCGTTCCGGATCTGCGGAAGGCCGCCCAAGAAGGGTGAAGGCCCTGCGGACCGGGATTCTTGGTCAGCCGCGTCACCATCAGATCCAGTCCTGCATCGGCGGCGAAGCGATCGACATTCTCCACCACCAGCGGCCATTCCTCATGATAGTCGTTGCCCGCGATCATGCCGCCCACGCGCAGCTTGGCGTACCAGTCATAGAGCGTGCGCCCGGCCTCTTCGCCGGTATGGGCGTAGCCATCAACATATATAAAATCGAAATAGCCGTCCGGGAACAGGTCCAGCGCCTCGGAGAAAAAACTTCTGATCAGGCGGTAGTTGGCATCGAGGCCGATCGCCTTCACCGCCGCGATGTATTCGCCGGTATCGTGGCGATCGGCATAGGCATCGACCCCCCACAATTCCCGGAAGCAGCCGCTCTGCCAGAGGCGCGCCGAGAAATCGCCACTGGCCACGCCAAGCTCGATCCCGCGCAGGCCACCCTGCTCACCAAGCATGTGCGGGAGGTCGGCGCGTTCGATGTCCAGCTTCTGCGACGGCTTGCCCATCGGGGCGTCCTTTCGGGTAGACGGGCAAGACCGCAGGGCCGGAGGCAGGAAAGCCCCGGGGCCACGCGGTCCGCCGCAATCAATACACCCGCGCCTTGGGCGCGATCTTCTTCATGTCGATGCCGCCCTCGTCGGTCGTGCTCAGCGGGTCGAGATGGACCGGCCGGTAGGCCAGCTCGACCCCGGCCCCCTCGACCTTGGCCAGCGAGTGCTTGCGCCAGTTCGCATCGTCGCGGTCGGGATAGTCCTCATGGGCATGCGCCCCGCGGCTTTCCTTGCGGGCCTCGGCCGCGACCACCGTGGCCAGCGCGTTCGGCATCAGGTTGGCCAGTTCGAGCGTTTCCATCAGGTCCGAGTTCCAGATCAGCGACCGGTCGGTGACCTTGATGTCGCCAAGCTTGCCCGCGACGGCGGTCATCTTGGCGACCCCGTCGGCCAGCGACTTGTCGGTACGGAAGACGGCGGCGTCGGCCTGCATCGTCTTCTGCATCTCGAGCCGCAACTCGGCCGTCGCGACCGAGCCCGTGGCATGGCGCAGCCCGTCGAACCGTTCCAGCGCCTGGTCGATCGAGGCCTTGGGCGGCACCGGCACGGCGGTTTCGGGATCGACGATCTGGCCCGCGCGGATGGCGGCCGCGCGGCCGAAGACGACAAGGTCGATCAGCGAGTTCGAGCCCAGCCGGTTCGCGCCATGGACCGAGGCGCAGCCCGCCTCGCCCACGGCCATCAGCCCCGGTGCCACGCGGTCGAAATCGCCCTCGACCGGGTTCAGCACCTCGCCCCAGTAGTTGGTCGGGATGCCGCCCATGTTGTAATGGACCGTCGGCAGCACCGGGATCGGCTCCTTGGTGACATCGACGCCCGCGAAGATCCGCGCCGATTCCGAGATGCCGGGAAGGCGCTCGGCCAGGGTCTCGGGCGGCAGGTGGCTGAGGTTGAGGTGGATGTGGTCCTTGTTCGGCCCGACGCCACGACCTTCGCGGATCTCGATGGTCATGCAGCGCGAGACGACATCGCGCGAGGCCAGATCCTTGTAGGTCGGCGCGTAGCGTTCCATGAACCGCTCGCCTTCCGAGTTGGTCAGATACCCGCCCTCGCCGCGCGCGCCCTCGGTGATCAGGCAGCCCGCGCCGTAGATGCCGGTCGGGTGGAACTGCACGAACTCCATGTCCTGCAGCGGCAGCCCGGCCCGCGCGATCATGCCGCCGCCATCGCCGGTGCAGGTATGGGCCGAGGTCGCGCTGAAGAAGGCCCGGCCATAGCCGCCGGTCGCCAGCACCACCATCTTGGCCGAGAAGACATGCATCGTGCCGTCATCGAGCTTCCAGGCCAGCACGCCCTGGCACTGCCCGTCCTCGGACATCAGCAGGTCGATGGCGAAGTATTCGATGAAGAACTCGGCCTTCTGCTTGAGGCTCTGGCCGTAAAGCGTGTGCAGGATGGCGTGGCCGGTCCGGTCGGCGGCGGCACAGGTCCGCTGCACCGGCGGGCCTTCGCCGAATTCGGTGGTATGGCCGCCGAACGGGCGCTGGTAGATCCGCCCGGCTTCGGTGCGCGAGAAGGGCACGCCGTAATGTTCCAGCTCGTAGACCGCCTTCGGGGCCTCGCGCGCGAGGTATTCCATCGCATCGGTATCGCCCAGCCAGTCCGACCCCTTCACGGTGTCGTACATGTGCCATTGCCAGTGGTCGGGGCCCATGTTGCCGAGGCTCGCGGCGATGCCGCCCTGGGCGGCCACCGTATGCGACCGGGTCGGGAAGACCTTGGTCACGCAGGCGGTGCGCAGGCCCTGTTCGGCCATGCCCAGCGTGGCGCGCAGACCGGCCCCGCCGGCCCCCACGACAACCACGTCATATTCATGCGTCTCGTATTCGTAAGCGGCCATGTGTCCTGCTCTCCGTTGTCTCAGATCGCGATCCGCACGACCGCGTACATGCCCGCCGCCATCACCGCATAGCTCAGGCAGGTTGCCCCCCACAGCAGCGCCTTGCGGGTCATGCCGTCACAGTAATCCTCGATCAGCATCTGCGCGCCGCGGCGGAAATGCAGCATGCCGGCCGCAATGGTCAAGAGCGCCACCACCGCCGGGAACGGCCGCGAGAAGGTGGCGATCACCTCGTCATGCGAGGCGCCGAGCGACGTGCCGATGAAGAACACGAAAAACGGCACCAAGAGCGTCAGCCCGACGCCGCTGACATTCATGGACCAGTGGTGGTGCGTGCCTGCCTTGGCGGCGCCGAGCCCCTCGGCGCGCTTGCGGTCGGTGAGATAGCGCATGATGCGGGCCTCCCTCAGAAGATCCAGAGGATCAGGACGGTCAGGACGCTCAGCACCGCCGAGCCGATCACGCAGATCCAGCCGAGTTTCTCGGCGGTCTCGAGCTCGAGCCCGTAGCCATTGTCCCAGATGATGTGACGGATGCCCGCCAGCGTGTGATACCAGAGCGCCCAGAGCGAGCCGAACATCACCAGATTGCCGAACCAGGAGGTCAGCACCCAGTCGGCGCGGGCAAAGGCCTCGGGTCCGGCCCCGGCGGCCAGCAGCCACCAGACGATCAGCACCGCGCCGAGGATCAGCGCATTGCCTGTCACGCGGGTCAGAATGGACGTCACCGAGGTGAGCTGCGGGCGATAGATCTGCAGGTGTGGGGAAAGCGGGCGGTTTCCCCGTTCGATGTCAGCCATGGGGTCCCTCTCGTGCTGGGGGTGTGCTGTCGGGGCTGTGATACCGGATTTTGGGGCGGAGTCACGCTGTGAACGCCAAATTGATCCTGTTTTTTCCGCCGCAACTGCGAAAAAAAGGTTTTTGTGATCACGCCTCGCTTTGTCGTGATCACAGTTTCAGAGCTGATCCCTGTGATCCGGGATGCAGCGCCATCGCAACCGGTAGACACCACCATCGACCTTCCTCACCAGCAGCAGCCGGCAGAGATCGGCGCCGCTTTCATAGCTGAGGAACTTGCCGACCCCCAGGCGGTAATCCTTTCCGTCGAAGGCCAGATAGGCATGGCCAGAGCCTCCGCGCAGAACCGTCAGCGGGATGACGCGGCCGTCGCTGGCCTCGACCTCCCAGGTCTCGAGAACAGGCAGATCGAAGACGCCGAAGGAAACATGGGCGATGACGGCGGTCGCATCGTCGAGAGGCCGCGCCGCTTCGGCCGCCACCCGCGCCGCCTCGCTGACGATGGCCGCGCGGGTTGCCGTGTCGGTCCTGTCGCCCACGATCCGGCCCATGCCATCGGCGATCCGGGTCAGTTGGGCCACGGCCTCTTCCGCGGTCCGGGGCATCGGGTCGTGCAGGAAGGCGTAAAAGCCCAGAAGCGCCAGGCCCATGGTCGCGGCGCCGCCGACAAAGGTTCCGATCGAAGCAAGCCTGTTCAACATTCGCGCAAAGCAAAACGAGGATCCGAAGACCCTCGCAGCCTAGCACGAACCGGCCGTCTTCCCTAGACCGGCATCAACGCCCAGTAATCGAGGTCCAGCAGAACCTCGGGCCGGTACTTGCCATCCGCGCCGCGAAGCTCTCCGGGAACGCCGCCCGCCTTGACCGCCACCAGCCGCAGCCGGATCGCACCGACGCCCGGGGCCGAGGTCTCGGCCTTGTCCAGCACCTCGGACCAGGCGCGGACGGTATCGCCCGCGAAGCACGGATTGGCATGGGCCCCGCCATTCAGCCCGACGATCATCTGCGCATTGGCCAGCCCGTTGAAGGACAGCGCGCGCGCCAGGCTGATGACATGGCCGCCATAGATCAGCCGTCGACCGTCTTCGCGGAAGGTGGCGTCGAAATGCACCTTGGCGGTGTTCTGCCAGAGCCGGGTGGCCTGCATGTGCTCGGCCTCCTCGACGGTCACGCCGTCGACATGGTCGATCACCTCGCCGATCTCGTAATCGGCCATCCGGTGCGGCTCGCCCGCCAGGGTGAAATCGTAGCCGGTGAAATCGAGCCCCTCGGGCAGCACCAGATCGCCTGCCGCCACGACCCCGGCAAGCCGGGGCACCACGGTTTCGGGCGCGGGAGCCTCGAGGTCGCGCTTGCGCACCATCACCCAGCGCACATAGTCGAGCACCAGTTCGCCCCGCTGATCGAGCCCCCGGGTCCGGACCCAGACCACGCCCGATTTGCCGTTCGAGTTCTGCTTGAGCCCGATCACCTCGGATGCCGACCGCAGCGTGTCGCCCGGCCGGACCGGCCGATGCCAGCGCCCTTCGGCATAACCGAGATTGGCAACCGCATTCAGCGAGATGTCGGGCACGGTCTTGCCGAAGACCGTGTGGAAGGCGATCAGATCGTCGAGCGGGGCCGCGCCCAGACCGCAGGCCGCCGCGAAGGCATCCGAGGAATAAAGCGCGTGCCGCGCCGGATACAGCGCGTGATAAAGCGCGCGCTCGCCCCCCGACAGGGTCCGCGGCACAGCATGCGGGATCACCTGCCCCACCGCGTAATCCTCGAAGAAACGACCCGGATTGGTCTTGGCCATGGCTCAGAGCTCTCCCAGTTTCAAATCGGGCGTGTAATCGCCCTCGACATCCTTCACCACCGCCTGGGCGCAGCGCATCTTGCCGCTCGCCGGGTCATGCGCATAGGCGGGCGCGCCGTAAAGCGCCCAGCCCTGCGCCAGCGCCGCGGTCACCTTGTGGCAGAAGGCGGCGCTGTCTTCCCCGGTCAGGAGCCGGTAGGCCTGCATCACGACGTCATCGGCAGCGGCGGAACGCCGGCCCAGAAATGCACGAGGATGATCCCGACATAGAGTGCGATGGCGATCCCCCCGAGCCGCAGATCGCCCTTCAGAGTGCCGCCGGTATAGCGGGTGACGCCCTTCTCGGAACGGTTGATCAGAACGATCTCGGCCACAGCCCAGGCCCCGAGCCCGCCGAAGAGGATGATCGAGGCGAGATCCCAGTTCACCAGCAGATGCGCCACCGCCCAGGTGATGAAGCCGTACAGCATCGGGTGGCGAAACCATTGCCGCGCATGGCTTTTCGAGCTGCCGACGCCGAACAGCGCTACCGCGCCCAGCATCAGCGTGTTGTTCACATGGACCAGCCAGGACGGCCCGGCAAAGCGGTACGGCATCCCCGCGGTCTTGTAGCCGATCACCATCAGCACGACCGAGACCACCAGCGGCACCGCGAACAGCGCCTTCGACGCCATGCCCAGCCTGTCGTCCAGCATCGCACGGATGCCCGGGAACAGCCGCTTGAACAGATGCGCGAAGCTCCAGAGAGCCACGCCGAGGATAAGAAGAAACATCAGACCGCCTCCAGTTCTGCAATCGCGGCCGCCTTGGCCAGCGTCTCCCTCGCCGTAACGATATGCAGGTTCTCGACAATGCGGCCATCCACCACGGCGACACCCTGCCCCGCCCGCTCGGCCTCCTCGAAGGCGGCGATCTGGCGGCGGGCAAGGTCGATCTCGGCCTCGGTCGGGGCGAAGGCGGCATTGGCGATGGCGATCTGCGCCGGGTGGATCAGGGTCTTGCCGTCAAAGCCCAGATCGCGGCCCTGCTCGCATTCGGCCTTCAGCCCGGCCTCGTCCTTGAAGGCGTTGTAGACCCCGTCGACCGCGACGATGCCATGGGCCCGCGCGGCCAGCAGGCAATGGGTCAGGCTCGCGGTCAGGGCCAGCCGGTCGGGCCGGAACCGGCAGCCCAGCTCCTTGGCCAGATCGTTGGTGCCCATCACGAAGCCCTCGAGCCGCGGATGCGCCGCCAGCGCCTCGGCGTTCAGGATGCCCTTCGGCGTCTCCATCATCGCCCAGAGCGGCACATCCGGGATCGCGGCGGCCAGATCGTCCAGCTGGGCCGTGGTCTCGACCTTGGGCAGCAGCACCGCATCGGCCCCCGCTCCGGCAATGGCCGCGACATCGTCCCGGCCCCAGGGCGTGTCGAAGCCGTTCACCCGCACGATCCTGAACCGGCCGCCATAACCGCCCGCCTTCAGCGTCTCGGCCAGAAGGGTCCGGGCCGCGGGCTTTTCCTCGACGGCGACGGCATCCTCGAGATCGAAGATGATCGCATCGACCGGCAGCCCCCGCGCCTTGTCGAGCGCGCGGTCCTTGGAACCGGGAATGTACAGCACCGAACGGAAGGGGCGGGCACGCGGGTCCATTGATTCTCCTCCGGAGTCATTTTGTTGCGCGAAACCAACACGGCAGGGTCAGAATACGCAACCCCTTTTGCGCGACGACGCAGAACCCGCAACGCGCGCCCCGCTAGGCCCGCCTTTGCGAAGCTCACGCAATCTGCAGCGCATGCCTTCGGGTCTGCCCGTTCCCCCATTGAGCCGCCACAGGAGCCTGCCATGCGCGCCCCCCGCCCCTTCCGCCATCCCGCGATCCTGCCCGTCCTTGCCGCCCTGATGATCCTGCTGCCGCAGCTGGCGCTGCCCCAGAACCAGGGCCAGAATCAGCGGCAGAACCAAGGGCAGAACCAGAACCAGGCGATCGGGCGCCAATGCGGCCCGCGCGACGGCATTCTGGACCAGCTTCGCAACCGCTATGGCGAGTCGCGCCAGGCGATGGGGCTGGCCGGGAACAATGCCGTGGTCGAGATCTTCGCCAATACCCGGACCGGCACCTGGACCGTGACCGGCACCTTCGCCAATGGCCTGACCTGCCTCATCGCCAGCGGCGAAGCCTATAATCCGGTCGCAGAGCCCCCGGGCCAGGCGCTCTGACCGGCTCAACTCAGCCCGTCCCACAGAAGCTTGGCCCCGGTCAGCGCGAGCGCGGCATAGGTGATGCCGAAGAACCAGCGCTCCGGCACCAGCCGGTGCGCCCGCACCCCCAGCCAGACGCCAAGGACCGCGACCGGCGCCAGCAGCAGCACCGCCAGCCAGGTATCGGCGGTGAAGATGCCGAGAAATGCATAGGGGCCGAATTTCAGCAGGTTGATCGCCCAGAAGACCAGCACCGTGGTCGCCTGAAAGCTGGTCTTGTCCAGCCGCTGCGACAGCAGGTAGACGGCGACCGGCGGCCCTCCGGCATGGCTGACGAAGCTGGTGAAGCCGGCCACAGCACCCGAGATCGCGCCCGCGCGCCGACCGAAGGGGCGCTGCCGCGCCGGGATCAGCCTCAGCCGCACGGCAAGCTGGAAGCCGACGAAGCCCAGCGCCACCAACCCGATCAGCACCCGGAACACGTCCGGATCGGTCAGGTGAAACACCGCCGCCGCCAGCGCGATGCCCGGCACCGCGCCAAGGATCAGCACCCGCGCCGATGCCCCGTCCCAGCGCCGCCAATAGGGCCGGAGCGCGGTCACATCCATCAGCATCAGAAGCGGCAGCGTCACCCCCAGCGCCACCGCCGGGCCCAGAATCACCACCATCACCGCCGAGCCCGCAAAGGCCACGCCGCCGCCGAAGCCGCCCTTGGACACACCTGCGAACAGGATCGCCGGGATCGCCACGGCGAAGAAGAACGGGCCGAAATCGATCACGGCAGGGCCTCCGGATAAAGCAACTCCGGCCCCGTCTATCCGATCGGGGCGCCCTCAGGAACCGCCCGAACAGGCCCACGGCCTTGCGCCGAAGGCGCCAAAGGACTACGCATCGCGCCGGAACCAACCAACCGGGGAACAATCAGACATGGCCAGACCCAAGATCGCTCTTATCGGCGCGGGGCAGATCGGCGGCACGCTCGCCCATCTCGCCGCGATCAAGGAACTGGGCGACGTCGTTCTTTTCGACATCGCCGATGGGGTGCCTCAGGGCAAGGCGCTCGACATCGCCGAATCCGGTCCCTCCGAAGGCTTCGATGCGGGCCTGAAGGGCACCAATGACTATGCCGACATCGCCGGCGCAGATGTCTGCATCGTGACCGCCGGCGTGCCGCGCAAGCCGGGCATGAGCCGCGACGACCTGCTGGGCATCAACCTCAAGGTCATGAAGTCGGTCGGCGAAGGCATCCGCGACAATGCCCCGAACGCCTTCGTGATCTGCATCACCAACCCGCTCGACGCGATGGTCTGGGCCTTGCAGCAATATTCGGGCCTTCCGCCCGAGAAGGTCGTCGGCATGGCCGGCGTGCTGGACAGCGCGCGCTTCCGCCACTTCCTGAGCCTCGAGTTCAATGTCTCGATGAAGGACGTGACCGCCTTCGTGCTGGGCGGCCATGGCGACACCATGGTGCCGCTGACCCGCTATTCGACCGTCGGCGGCATCCCGCTTCCCGATCTGGTGCATATGGGCTGGACCACCCAGGACAAGCTCGACGCCATCGTGCAGCGCACCCGTGACGGCGGCGCCGAGATCGTCGGCCTGCTGAAGACCGGCTCGGCCTTCTACGCGCCCGCCACCTCGGCGATCGAGATGGCCGAGGCCTATCTGAAGGACCAGAAACGCCTGCTGCCCTGCGCGGCCTGGGTGGACGGCGCCCTCGGGCTCAAGGGCCTTTACGTGGGCGTGCCGACCGTGATCGGTGCCGGCGGCATCGAGCGCGTGGTCGACATCAAGCTCGACAAGCCCGAGCAGGAGATGTTCGACAAGTCGGTCGGCGCCGTGCGCGGCCTGGTCGAGGCCTGCAAGGCCATCGACAACAGCCTCGCCTGATTTCTCCGCCGCCGAAAGGCGCGACGACATCCGCCTGCGCCGCCCTCCGGGCGGCGCGGGTTTTTTTATTGCCTCCATTCCCGACGCCACCGCGGCGCAGGCCGCGCCTTCGGAGCGCCGCGCCATCGACGCGGCTGCGGTCAGCCCCTTCCCTGACGGCGCGGATCGCTTCCGCCGGGCGGCGGACAATTTCGGAAACCTCGTCTTAAGTGTCGCGTACTAAGAGGGTCGATGTCGGCCCCGAAGCAGAACCGTCGCGGGCGCCTCGCATCGCGAAGGACCAGAGATGACCTCGAACGCAGAAGCCTCGCAAGACACTGCAGATTTCGAAACCGCCCTTGCCCAGGCTCTCGGGGCGCAGATCCTCGACGAGGCCCATGTTCTGAGCTTCGACATGGAAACCAGAAGCCTGGTTTCCGCCAGCGAACCGACGATCTTCCTGCTGGAACTGTCCGAGGATGCGCTCGGAGTGCATGATTTCGACAGTCTGATCGCGTCGCCCGGCCAGACCTCCGACGATCTCTGGAATCGCGCCGCCGCCGGAACCGGCCCGGTCTGGTCCGGCAGCTTCACCGCCAGCCGGTCGGGCAGTTCGCATCCGATGCAGATGCGCAGCGTCGTCTCGGTCTGCGCCGATGGCAGCCTGCGGCTGTCGGTGGTGGGCGAACCCGCCTGCTCTGCCCCGCCCGCGACCCAGAAGGCCCCTGCCGAGGTCGACAGCGCCCTCGCCAGCCTCCGCTACGATGCCGAGGGCCACATCCAGCAGGTTTCGGCACCGATGTGCACGCTATTGGGACAGACGTCCGAAGACCTGATCGGCCAGCACATGCGCCGCCAGGTCGATGCCGAGTTCGGCCGCGGAACAGCCTGGGCCGAGGCCTGGGCCGGACTGCTCCGCGGCGAACGCACGGTCCTCGACATCCCGCATCGCCACAGCGGCCACGGCACCGTCTGGACCCGATCGCATCTTCTGCCGCTCACCGATGCCGAGGGCGGATTCGCCGGCGCACAGGAAATCGCCACGGACATCACCAGGGAAAGGCGCGATCTCGACCGGATGCGGGCGCGGCACGCCGCGCTCGACAGCCGCCTCGCCATCGCCGAATTCCGTACCGACGGCACGATCCTCGAGGCCAGCGGAGGGTTCTGCAAGCTGCTCGGGCTGGCACGGGCCGATCTCGACAGCGCAAGCCACAAGACCCTGATGCCCGCCGAATTTACGGGGTCGCGCCGCTATGACGACTTCTGGAACCGCCTGTCCCGCGGCGAGCCGGTCTCGGGTCTCTTCCGCCATGAGGGCCCCGATGGGCGCATAGTGTGGCTGTCGTCCTGCTACATGCCGCAGGCCGCCGCCGAGACGGGCGAGGTGCAGTCGGTGCTGTTCGTCGGCCATGACATGACCGAGGCCCGCAAGGCCGAGACCGCGGCCGAAGGCAGGCTCGACGCACTCGACCGTGCAATGATGGTGGCCGAATACGATAGCGCCGGACGGATCCTCTCTGCGAACGGCATGCTGCTCGACCGCATGGGACACCGCATCGAGGATATCCGCGGCAGCAGCCACGGTCTGTTTCTTGAAAAAGGTCGCGACAAGGACGGCACCGAGGCCCGTTTCTGGGAGGATCTTCGCGACAATGGCGGCTTCTCGGGTGAAATCATGTGGGTCGATGCCGACGGCCGCGAGGTCTGGCTTCACACCGTCTACCACCCCGTCGCAGATCCCGAGGGCCACTCCGACCGGATCATCCAGATCGCGGTCGACATCACCGATACAAAGCGCCTGATGCTTGATCTCGACGGCAAGTGGCAGGCGGCGCTGAACCATCAGGCAGTGGTCGAATTCGACCCCGATGGCAAGATCCTGCAGGCCAATGAGGGCTTCCTGCGGCTCGTCGGCCATTCGCTGCGCGAGGTCCGCGGACAATCGCACAGCTCGTTCTGCCATGGCGACGACATCCGGTCGCCCGCCTATACCGACTTCTGGATGGCGCTGCGCAAGGGCGAGGCGCAATCCGGCCGCTACCGCCATGTCGCCCGGTTCGACCGCGATCTCTTCATGCTGGCCCATTACACGCCCCTGACCGATTTCCGCGGCGAGGTCGACCGTGTGGTGATGTGCGGCTATGACATCTCGTCCCAGGTCGAGCTGGAACGCGCAACCGCCGCCCGGGCACAGGCCTTGACCGCCGAGCTTGGCAGCCTGCACGAGGTCAATGACATGCTGCGCGGCGATGCCGACCTGCTGGCCCGCACCAACGAGAAGCTGCAGGACAGCGCCCGCAACGGCGACCGCCTGCTCGACGGCGCGCTCAGCGAAATGCGCACCGCCCGGGAGGCCGCCGACAAAGTCACGGAAATCGTCGATCTGGTCGGAGACATCGCGGTTCAGACGAACCTGCTGGCCTTCAACGCCGCCATCGAGGCGGCCCGCGCGGGCGAGCATGGCGCGGGCTTTTCCATCGTCGCCGACGAGGTGCGCAAACTTGCCGAACGCAATGGCGAAGCCGCACGCGAGATATCACGCCATATCGAACGGGCGAATGACAGCATCCTGCGATCGGCCGATGGCACCGAACAGACGATCGAACGGATCCGCGCCATCGGCAGCATGGCCGAAGAGGCCATCGGCGGTCTGACCCAGGTGGTCGCTCATGCCGGGGTGGGCGAAGCCGCGGCCGCGACACTGGCGCGCCTTGCAGAAGAGCTCGGCCAGGCGGCCGGGCCCGACGGACAATGATGCAAACCGCATCCGAAACCCGCCGCGAAGCGACCTATGCCCTGATGGAGGTGGATGGCGGGGTGATCGGCATCGACATCGAACATCTCTCAGAAGTCGCTCCGATCGACGCGCTCTCGCCGCTTCTGGTCGCACATCCCGCACTGATGGGCGCGATCCGGCTGCGCGGCCATATCATCCCGGTGGTCGATCCGCGCAGCGTCTCGGGCATCGCCCCGACCGGCGCCCCCCCCGGGATCGCCGCGATCCTGAACCAGGGCGACCGCGTGCTGGCACTTGCGGTGAACACGATCTCCGGTCTGGCCAGGCTGCCGGACACCGCGGTCCAGCCGCTTGCCGCCGGCGGCGCCGAGACGCCGTTCTTCGTCGGCGGCTTCTTTCACGACGGACAACTGGTGAACGCGGTCGACCCGGCCGCGCTGTTCGCTCTGGGCGGGCTGCCCGTTGCCGCCCGGTTTCGCCGCGACGAGCGGCCCCGCAACGGGTCGGGCGGAGAGGGCCGGGCATA
Source organism: Rhodovulum sulfidophilum DSM 1374 (assembly GCF_001633165.1). Taxonomy (NCBI): domain Bacteria; kingdom Pseudomonadati; phylum Pseudomonadota; class Alphaproteobacteria; order Rhodobacterales; family Paracoccaceae; genus Rhodovulum; species Rhodovulum sulfidophilum. The sequence continues at coordinate 4,056,320 of NZ_CP015418.1, forward strand.
TCTGACATTTCGCGCGGGCGGCGCCACCTTTGCCGCCCCTGCGGTCGAGGTCTACCGTACGCTGCCGCGCCAGACCGTCGAACGGAATGCGCTGACCGGAGGCGACTGCCTCGGGTCGGTCACCGTCAACGGGTTGCGTGTCCCCGTGCTCGACGCAACCGGCCTTCTGGGGCTCGGCGGCACACGCGAACGGCCCGACCCGGAAATCGTGGTCTTCGGCTTTGGCGACGACCGGCTGATCGGGCTCGCGGTCGACGTGATCAGCCGGATCGCGACCTTCCGTACCGACGACATGCAGCCGCCGCCCGCGCTTCTTGGCAGCGGCGCGGGCGCCATCGCCTCACTGGCCATCGCGGAGGATGGGGCACAGACCTATGTGATCGGGGTCGAGCGGCTGCGCGAGATGAAGGGGCTGCAAGCCATCGCCGAAATGTCGGCCCCGGTCAGCCCAAAGCCTGCCGCGCATACCTCCGCCCCGGCGCGACCGGCCGCCGCCGCAATGCCGGCCCGCCCCTCGGGCATCGGCGCGGAGCCGGTGACGGACACCATCCCGGCCTCCGCACCCGGCGCCCCCTCCGATCCCGATGCGGGCGAGGCACCCACCCTCTCGCCCGACTCGCTGATCCGCGACCGACGCCGCTACCTGACCTTCCAGGCAGGGATCGCCCATGCCGCGCCGATCGAAGCGGTCATACGCATCATCGAACCGCCCTCCGCCATCACGCCGATGATGCACCCGGTCCCCGGTGTGCTCGGCTTCTTCTCGGTCGGCGGCCGGGCAACGACGCTGGTCTGCCTGTCCCGGTTTCTGGGCGAAGCCCCGCCGCGCAAGGGCCAGCCTCGCCGGATTTTGCTGGTCGGCCCCGTCGAGCGCAGAATTGGCTTTCAGGTGTCCTCGGTCGATGGCATCGAGCCTGCAAACTGGCGCGCGCTCAACACCGCCCCCGCGCCGTTTCGCGAAGAGATGGTCAGCCTCGGCCGCGGTACGGCCCCCCGGCTACTGCCCTGTCTGGACATCTGCCGCCTTGCCGCCGATATCGCCGAACGCTTCCACGACCACAACATCTATGCCTGAGCAAGGCAGGCCCCGCAGCCGCCCTCAGACCGGACCACGGGTCTCGATCCGGCTGCCGGCCGGCTCCTTGTGCACATAGAACCCGTTCGGGATCGCCTCCTGAACCAGCGGCACATGCGAGATCAGCCCGACTGCCCGGGCATGTCCGACCAGCGCCCCCAGCGCCTGCAGCACCCGGTCGAGCGTCCCGGCGCCGTCTTCGGTGTCGAGACTGCCGAAGCCTTCATCGATGAAAATCGTGTCGAGCCGCACCTTGCCGCTGGCACTCTCCACCGCATCCGCAAGCCCCAGCGCCAGGGCAAGCGCGGCGATGAAGGTCTCGCCGCCCGACAGCGTCGCCGTCGGCCGCGCCTTGCCGGTGAACAGATCGAAGACCTGCAACCCCAACCCGCGCCGTCCGCGTCCTCCGCCCCCTTCGGCCTCGCGCTCCAGCCGGTAGCGCCCGCCGCTCATCGGTCCGAGCCGCCGGTTCGCCGCCGCCAACACCCGGTCGAACATCGCGCCGATGGCATAGGTCTCGAGGTCGAGCCCCTGGGGATTGCGCCCGTCGAAAAGCGCCGACAGGCGGCGCAGCGGCGCTGAGGCAGCCTCCTCGGCCTCGAGCCGCTGCAGCGTTCCGGCCAGGTCGTCGCGAAGCGACGCCAGATGGTCCGACGCATGCGCCGCCGCGGCGCGCCGCTCGGTCGCCTCCGCATGCCGGACCTCGGCTGCGGCCAGCACCTCACGCAGTTCCGGCAGATCGGGCCGCGTCCGCCCCTCGACCGCCTCGGCCGTGGCCCGAGCGCGTTCTTCCGCCACCGCCAGCGCGCGACCATGCGCCTCGACCGCGGCCCGGTCCTCCTCCAGCCGGGCGATGGCGGGTTTCAGCGCCGCCAGATCGTCGGCGGAAAGCCCGGTCTCGCCCAGTCGCCTGGCAAAGGCCTGCCGGGCGCCCTCGTGCCGGGCGCGCGCCTCGGCCATCGCCCGCACCGCCGCCTCATGGCCAGCGCGCGCGGCCAATGCCGCCTCGCGGGCCTCGGTGGCGGTCTTCATCGCGCCCTGCCGCGCCGCATCGCGGGCCTCGAGCACCGCCTGCCGGGCGGACAGCGCCGCCGTCAGCGCGGTCTCCGAGCGCAATGCTTCGGGCACCGGCGCCAGCATCGCCTCGATCCGCGCGGCTTCGCGCAGCGCCTCCGCCTCGCGTTCGGCAATGACCTCGCGACAGCGCTCGCGCGTGTCTTCGGCTGCCCTGACCGCCGCGTCGAGCCGGGCAAGCAGGCCCTCTGCAACGGCAATCTCGGTCTCCGCCCCGAGCGCGGCCAGAGCCTCATGGTTGGCTTGGATCCGGGTCTTGAGCGTCGCCGTGTCGGTTGCGGGCCGGTCAAGCCCGGCCAGCCGTTCCTGACGGCCAGCCAGCACACCGCGTTCCGAAGCAAGCGCCCGATCAGCCTCGCGCTGCGCCCGGTCGGCCTCTTCCCATGCCGCCCGCGCCGTCCGCAACGCCGCCTCGGACGCCGAGGCCTCGCCCGCCCCGGCGGCAGGCGCCGGATGGTCGGTCGCGCCGCAAACCGGACAGGGAGCGCCCGGTTGCAGACCGGCCGCCAGATGCAAGGCCTGGCTCCGCGCCAGACGACGTTCGGCCGCCTCCATCTCGGCATGCGCGGCGCGACTCCGGCGCGCGGCGTGTTCCTGGGCCCGAACCAGCCGGGCAACGGCCTCGGTGGTCTCACTGACGTCGCGGGTCGCGGCCTCGACGCTCAGCACGGCCTTCATCTCGGTTTCGAGCGCCTGCAGCCGGGCGGACAGCAGCGCGCGATTGGCCGATGTCTGCCGTGCCGCCTGCACCGCCTCGGCCGCCTTGCCGCGCTGCGCCATGCGCTGAGCCAGCGCCCCCTGCGCGGCGGAATGCTCGGCCCGTGCCGCCTCGGCCCCGGCCTGCGCCTCTTCCGCGCGCTGCCGCAGCTCGGCCGCCGCCACAAGCGTCTGGGCATGACGCTTCAGCGTCTCGACCTCGCGGCGCAGCGCCTCGGTTTCGGGCCCGCGCGCCGTCTCGGCCTCCTGCCGCGCCGCCGCGCGCGTCGCGGCGGTCTTGACGGTTTCAAGACGCGCCTCGGCCGCATCCATCCGTTCGGACGCCGACTCGGCCTCGCGCGCGGCCTCGACAACCTGCGCCTCGAGATCGAGCAGCAGCCGCGCGCGATCGGCCCGGCGGACCTGCGCGGCCAGCTCGGCCATCGCGGGCCCGGCCTCGCGGATCCCGGCCAGCGCCTGGTCTGCCGCCGCCGCCGCCAGAAACCGCGCCTCGGTCTGTTCTGCCGCGCTCAGCTCCGCACGGGACGCCACCGCCTCGCGCGTTGCCGCCGTCTCGGCGGTCCGGGCCTCGGCCAGCCGCGCCTCGGCCCCGGCAAGACCGGTCTCGAGCGCCTCCATCCCCTCGAAACCCTCGGCCGCAAGCCGTCCCTCGCAGACCGCACGCGCCTCGCGCAGGGTCCGTTCCAGCATCTCGGCCTCGGTCTTCATCATCGCGGCGAGGCGGCGGTAGATCGAGACATCGAAAAGCTCGCGCAGGATCTCGAGCCGCTCGCGGGTGCGTGCGGCCAGGAAGGTCTCGAACCGACCCTGCGGCAGCAGCACGATCTGACGGAACTGGTGCGACCCATAGCCCAGAAGCTCTGTGACCGCCGCCGAGACCGCGCCCACCTTCTTTTCGGCCAGGATCTTGCCGCGCCCCTCGGCCCCGATCCGGTCGAGCGGCAGCCCGGTCGCGTCGAAAAGATAGGCCTCATGCGGGTCGCGGGTCTCGCCGCTGCCGCGGGTCTTGGGCCGCGACTGATCGGGACGGCGCAAGAGCACATAGCGCCGCTCGCCCAGATCGAACACGAACTCGACCTCGGTCGGCATGTCCGGATCGGCATGATCGGCACGGAGCGAGGGCGCGTCCTGCTCGGCCCGCGCGGCCTCGCCGAACAGCGCGAAGGTCATCGCGCTGAAGATCGTCGACTTGCCCGAGCCGGTCCGGCCGTAGATCCCGAACAGCCCCGCCGCCACCGCGGCGCGGAAATCGACCACCTCGCGGCCGGGAAACGGGCCGAAGGCCTGCAAGGTCAGCCGGACAGGCCTCATGCCCCCTCCTCGCCGCCGCGCAGCCCGTCGAGGGTCGCGGCAATCGCGGCCAGTTCCTCGGCATCGGCCCGCTCGCCGCGCACCTGATCCAGGAACCCGCCGATCACCGCCATCGGATCGTCGAGCCCGCGCGGCACCGGGCCCAGCGCCTTGAGCTCGGGCGCCCGCGCCTCGCGCGCATAGCAAAGGTCGCAGGCATTGGGGAACACCGCGCGCAGCCGCCGCATGGCGTCGATCACCGGCGCCTCGTCGGTCAGGACAGCGCGCAGAAAATCCTCCGAAGGCGGCAGCCGCAGCAGGTCTTCATGGCGCCCCTCGACCACCCGCACGCCCCGGATCGGCCGGAACGGGATCGGCGCGATCCGCACCTCTCCGGCGCCGTCGATCTCGACCAGGCTCATGGATTTCTCCTCGCCCGCCTCGTCGAAGCCGAAAGCGAGCGGCGCGCCCGCATAGCGGATCTCGGGCCGCCCCGCCGATTGCGGGCGGTGCAGATGGCCGAGCGCGACATAATGGGCGCCGTCGAACAGCTCGGCCCCGACCGTCTCGACCCCGCCGATCCGGGCCAGCGGCCGCTCGGCCTCGCTGACACTGGCGCCCGCGACGGTGCCATGGGCGACGACGACCCAGCGCGCGCCCTCGGGCAGGGCCGCCCGGGCGGCGCCGATCTGGGCGCGCAGCACGTCCTCGGGCGAGGTGAGGGTCTCGTCGCCGAACGCTTCGCGCGCGGCATATTCCCAGGCAAAGGGCAGCGCCGAAAACGCGACCGGACCCGCGGCATCGCCAAGGATCAGCGGCGGTTCCTCAGCCGCGACCGTACCCCGGATCAGCGCCCGGGCGGTGTCGGTCATAACCGACATCGCCTCGATCCGGTCGCCGGAATCGTGGTTCCCCGCGATCATCACCACCGCCGCGCCGGTCTCGGCCCGGATCCGGCTGAGGAAGGCGTTGAACTGGCGCACGGCGCTGGCGGGCGGGGCCGCGCGGTCGAAGACATCGCCCGCGATCACCAGCGCATCGACCTCATGGGCCAGGGCCGCCGCCGCGATCTGGTCGAGAATGGCGGCATGGTCGGCCTCCAGCGAGAGGCCGTTGAACTGGCGCCCGAGATGCAGGTCGGCGGTATGGAGAAAACGCATGCCGGAAGTCCCTTCCGCCAGTCCGAGGCGAAGTCTAGAAGCTGCGGCGAAGCCCGGTCAAGCCGGTCCGCCTCAGCGCATGAAGCGCGCGGCCTCGATCCAGTCGACCATGGCGACATCGATCTGGCGCAGGATCTCGGCGGCACGCTCGGGCTCATTGCGGTTTTCAAGCGCGTCCAGCGCCATGTGCAGCGCCCGGTGCATCTGCTGCACCCCGTCGATCGCCTCGCGGCTGGCCACTGGTTTCATGCCCGCTCCTTCCGGCCCTGTTGCCCTGGGCCAGAGATGGACCGGAACCCCGACCGGAGGCAAGGGGGTCTCAGAGCCTGGCCGCCGCGCGGCGCTCGCGCTCTTTCAGCGCGCCCCAGGCCAGCGCGAAGGCGATGGTGGCGAGGATGAAGAGAATGCCCAGCGCATTGACCGCGGGCGAGAGGCCGAAGCGCATCCGCGAACCGATCTCGGTCACCAGCGTATGCCGGCCGCCGATCGAGAACATGGTGGTGTTGTAATTCTCGAAGCTCTGCAGGAAGGCGATGACGGCGGCGGTCAGGATCGTGGGCTTCAGGAACGGCAGGGTGATCCGGCGGAAGGCCTGGAACGGCGTCGCGCCGAGATCGAGCGCGGCCTCCTCGAGGGCCGCGTCCTGGCGCTGCAGCCGTGCCATGAACATCAGCATGGTATAGGAGGCGATGAAGGTGGTCTGGGCGAGGATCGCGGTGAACAGCCCGGCGGCGACGCCAAGCCCGTTCCAGAAGATCGCCGTCGAGATCCCGAGGATGATGCCGGGCGTCAGCAGCGGCGAGACCATGGCGGTATAGAGAAGCCCCGCCGCCCGGCCGCCGAGCCGCCCCAGCAGCAGCGCCCCGGCCAGTCCCATCGGAATGGCCAGCCCGATCACCGCGCCCGCGATCAGGAGCGAGTTCATCAGCCCCGACCACATCCGTTGATCCTGCCAGAGCTCGGCGAACCAGCGCAGGGTGACCCCCTTCCAGACCGTGACCGAGGGCGGCGAATAATCGTTGAAGCCCGCCGCCACCATGATCGCGAGCGGCAGGAACATGTAGAGGAAGAACAGGCCCATATAAAGCCGCAGAACGAGGCCGCTGCCCTGCCGGGTCATTTCGCGATATCCCTCAGCCGGACCTTCAGAAGCCGCATCATCAGGAAGACGAAGCCGGTGCAGACCGCGAGCAGGCTGACCGCATAGGCCGCGCCGGTGTTCCATTCCGACGCCTGGAAGAAGCGGTTGTAGACGAGCTGCGCGAACCAGGGCGGAGCGGTGCCCCGGGTCATGATATAGGGCACCGAATAGGACCCGGCCGACAGCATGAAGGTCATGATGCAGCCGACCGCGATGCCGGGCCGGGCATGGGGCAGCACGATCCGGCGGTGGATCTGCCAGCTCTTCGCGCCGAGATCGCGGGCGGCCTCGATCTGGTTCATGTCCAGCGTTTCCAGCACGTTATAAAGCGGGAAGACCATGAACAGGATATAGGCATAGACCATCGCCACGAAGACGCCGGCGCCGCTTTCGAGAAAGGGCACCGGGCCGATGCCCGCAAGCCCCAGCAGCGCGTTGAGCGGTCCGCCATAGTTCAGGATCATCTGCCAGGCGAAGACCCTGAGCAGCTCGTTGATGGCATAGGGGATGACAAGCGCCAGCATGATCAGCGCGGCCCGGCGCGGCGGCTCGAGCTTGGCGATGGCGAAGGCGATCGGATAGCAGACCGCGAAGGCGATGGCGGTCACCGACAGCGCGGCCAGGATCGTCTTGGCGAAGATCCACAGATGCGCCCGCCCCATCTGCGCGTAATTCGACAGGGTCCAGGTCCGGACCGGGGTGCTTTCCTGCTCTTCCAGCGCGGCGATCCGGGCCGAAAGCGCGGCGCGCTCGGCATCGATCGCGGCCAACCGCCCAGGGCCATCGGCTGCGGCGCGGTCCAGCGCCAGCACGTCGAGGCGGTTGTAGAGCCGGTCGATCTCGACCGAGATCTCGGCCGCGCCGGCAGGACGCTCCATCTTCCAGAGCGAGCGTTCTATCATGATCGCCTGCGGCGCGGCGATCAGCCCTAGGATCCAGGTCCCGGCCAGCACCACCAGCAGCATGGCCAGCGGCGCGCCGAAGCTGCGCCTAAGCCGCGTCATCGGCCGTCTCGCCTTCGGGCAGGATCACGCCCGCAGCCTCGGAGAACCCGAGACGAAGCGGCCCCTCGGGCAGGCCTCCGGCACCTGCATTGACCCGCTGCACGGTCAGGGCCCCGGCCGGGGTCTCGACGATCAGGGTCGAGAAGGCCCCCTCCATGTCACGGCGCGCCAGACGGCCCCCGAGCGAATTGGCGGCGGTCTCGCCCGGGCCCAGCAGATGGATGCGCTCGGGCCGCAGGAACAGCACCGCCTCCTCGCCCATGCCAAGCCCGCCCGGGTTCTGCGCCAGGAAACTGCCGCCCGCGGTGGCGATCCGGGCGGTTGCGCCCCCGGCCTGTTCGATCCGGCCCGGCAGCCGGTTCATCTCGCCGACGAAGGTGGCAACGAAGGCGCTCGCGGGGCGGTCGTAGATGTCGTCGGCGCTGCCGACCTGCACGATCCGGCCCCGGTTCATCACCGCGACCCGATCGGACATGGTCAGCGCCTCGCCCTGATCATGGGTGATGTAGACGAAGGTGATGCCGGTCGCGACCTGCAGCTGCTTGAGCTCGGCCCGCATGTGCTGGCGCAGCTTGAGATCGAGCGCGGATAGCGGCTCGTCCAGCAGCAGCACCGCCGGTTCCACCGCCAGCGCGCGGGCGATGGCCACCCTCTGGCGCTGCCCGCCCGACAGCTCGGAGGGCAGCTTGTCGCCCTGCCCGCCCAGCGCGACCATGTCCAGCAGCTCGAAGGCGCGGTCACGGCGGCGGCGCCTGGCCCAGCCCCGCATCTCGAGCCCGAAGGCCACGTTCTCCCAGACGCTCATCAGCGGGAACAGGGCGAGGTTCTGGAAGATCAGCGCGGTCGGCCGCTCTGACGGGCCGATCCCGGCCATCGGCCGCCCGCCGATCCGGACCTCGCCCTCGGACGGGTCGAGAAAGCCCGACAAAAGCCGCAGGATCGTGGTCTTGCCGCAGCCCGAAGGCCCGAGGATCGAGAAGAACGCGCCCGCCTCGATGGCCAGGTCGGTGGGGTGTACGGCCTGGAAGCTGCCGAAGCGCACCGCGGCACCGGCAAGCGCGATATCCATTCCGCGGGAGGCTGGGGTCATGGCGGGCGGGTCCGGAAAAAAGGCAGGCGCGGGAGGCCCGGCCCCCCGCGCGTCAGGCATGCCGGTCAGGCGTTGGTCAGCTTCTCGGTATATTCCTCGCGCAGCGGCGAGATCCAGGGCGTGAACATCGGCCACCACCAGAGATTGTCGATGGCATCGCCCTGATAGGCGAAGTTGAAGGCCGCCTTCTTGGCCTCGGTCATGTGATCGGCCGCGCCCACGGCGGCCGAGTTGTAGCCGGTGGCATTCGAGAACATGCCGCCGATCTCGGGCGTCAGCAGGAAGTTGAGGAATTCATAGGCCTGATCGACATTCTCGGCCCCCGAGGGAATGGCGGCGGTGTCCATCCAGGCCAGCGCGCCCTCCTTCGGCGCGCCATAGCGCCATTTCGGATCGGTATCGGTATGCAGCCTGATGCCGGTGGTGTCCCAGGTCTGGCCGATGCTGCAGCCGCCATCGGTAAAGGCCCCGGTGGCCTCGGTCGCATTGTTCCAGAACGCGCCGATATTGCCGCGGTGCTTCTTCACGAAGGCGATGCAGGCATCGAAGACGCGACGGTTTTCCGCTTCCGAGCTGTAGATGTCCATCGCCCGGTTCGAGGGCACCTCGCCGATGGCGTCGAGATAGATCGCAAGGCTGGTCAGCACCGATTTCTGCCGCAGCGCGACCTGACGGTCGAGCCCATCGGCCCAGAGATGACCATAGGACAGCGCGTCCGGGGCGATATCATGGACGCTCGCATCCCAGGTGATGCCCTCGGTGCCCCAGTCGAAGGGCACCAGATAGCGCTTGCCGCGATGCGCGGCCCCCAGTTGCAGCGAGGACCGCCAGAGCGAGGGCTGGACCCGCTCGACCTTGAGCCTGGTCTCGTCGATCTCGGCCAGGAGGTTGCCATCGTCGTAATCGGGCCGGGTGTCGACCGAGGGGAACAGGATGTCGAACCCCTTGCCGCCCGAGCTGCGCAGCTTCGAGGTCGCCTCCTCGTTCGAACCATAGGTCGAGACATTGACCTTGATGCCGGTCTCACTGGTGAAGGCTTCGAGGATCTCGCCGGTCCGGAAATAGTCACCCCAGGCGAAGACATTGACCTCGCCCGACGAGGCCAGCGCCCGGCGCGCGATCAGAGGTGCGGCCAGCGTGGCGGCGCCGGTCGCCAGCACGGCACGGCGGGAAAGGGAGGGAACCGTCTTTGTCATCTCGTATCTCCTGACAGATCGAAGAGAACCGACCGCAGGATCGGCGGCCGTTTGCGACGCCGTTACACCCTCCATGTGACAGCCATATGCCATTTGCGTCAACGGCGCCGCCCTGCCAGGGCACCCGCCCTTCGGCGGGGTCCCGCCCGGCCGAGCGGAACGGTCCGGGCCGCCCTAGGCGCGGCGCCCGGGGCCCGCTATCCAGACCCCATCACGGAACGCGCGGAAAGGGAGGCCCGGACCATGACCATCGCAAGACGCCCGCTTCTGATGGGTCTTGTCGCCTCGGCCGTTTCGGCCTGCAACATGGGGGCGCCCCGGCCGGTCGCCAATCCCGGCTTCGAGGCCTGGCGCCGCAGCTTCCGGCCGCGCGCGGCAGCCGCGGGCATCACCCCCGCCACGCTCGACCGGGCGCTCGGGCGCGCGGGCTATCTTCCGCAGGTGATCGAGAAGGACCGCAACCAGACCGAATTCACCCGCAGCCTCGAGGATTATCTGGCCATCGCCGCCTCGGACGACCGGGTCGCGACCGGCCGGGCGATGCTGGCCCGCCATGCCCGGCGCTTTTCCGGGATCGAGGCCCGCTACGGTGTCGCGGCGCCGGTCGTGGCCGCGATCTGGGGGCTGGAAAGCCGGTATGGCGCGCGCCGGGGCGACATTCCGGTGGTCTCGGCGCTGGCGACGCTGGCCTATGACGGCCGCCGCGGCCGGTTCTTCGAGGGCCAGCTGATCGCGGCGCTGAAGATCCTCGACCGGGGCGACATCACCCCCGCCCGGATGACCGGAAGCTGGGCCGGCGCGATGGGCCATACCCAGTTCATCCCGACCTCCTATCTGGCCTATGCGGTCGATTTCGACGGCGACGGGCGGCGCGACATCTGGTCCGACGACCCGACCGACGCGCTGGCCTCGACGGCGGCCTATCTGCAGCGCTCGGGCTGGCAGCCCGGCCTGCCCTGGGGGATGGAGGTGCGCCTGCCCGACACGCTCGACCTTGCCCGGACCGGGCGCAAACGCAGGCAGGACGCGGCCGACTGGTCGGCCCTGGGCGTGACACGCCCCGATGGCCGTCCGCTGCCCCGCGCGGGCGCCACGGCAATCTTGGCCCCGGCAGGCAGGCAGGGTCCCGCCTTTGCGCTTTTTTCGAATTTCGAGGTGATCCTGCGCTACAACAACGCCGTCAATTACGGCATCGGCATCGGCCATCTGTCCGACCGGCTGGCAGGCGGGCCGCCGCTTTCGAAGGCCTTCCCGCCCGATGCAGCCGGCATGACGCTGGACGACCGCAAGGCGCTGCAGCGGCGCCTGACCGCGGCGGGCTACGATACCGAGGGGGCAGACGGGGTGATCGGCCCGAAGACCGAAGAGGCGATCCGGCGCTATCAGGCGCGGAACGGGCTGACGGTCACCGGGCGGCCCTCGCGCGCGCTTCTGACAAGGCTCGGCCGGACATGATGACGCCCGGTCGCAGGGCCGGGCGCGCCGAACCACGTCGAACGCGTGCTGCCAAGCCCTGCGGCGCTCGGTGATCTCCAGGCCGACATTCCGCTCGATATCGGTCAGTCATCATCTAAGGGTCATCATCTAATGGCGTTCGGCGCCGAACGGGTCGTCCACAGGCTGACGGTGTTGCCCGTCTCGCTGGTCACAAGGCGGTGCTGGCCTCGACACCCTGATCAGAGACCGCCGCACCCGGTGCGGGCACGCGGGCCGACACCAGCAAAACCGCCTGCCGCACTCGTGCCCCCTGCCGAAGGCGTCCCGCCCATCTCGGGCCACATCATCATCGCCTCCGTATCGTGGCTCGGCCCCGAACCCCGTCCGTCCTGCTGTCATCGCGCGGCGCAAGCTCGGCCCCCGCAAGTCCCGGATCGGACGACGGCAGATCGAGGCGTGACACGGCAGACGCGACACTCGCATAAGAGCGGGGCAATCGACCCGCAGGATGTCAATGCGTTCTTCCCCGGCCAAGGCCAGGAAAAAGACCGCCACGGCCATGCCAGACGCCAGGGATCGGATACACGGGCGCCCTCTCCGGCGCCGGCCATGAAGGCACCATGTCCCGGGATAACGCCCCGCCCTCGGCCTTCTGGTCGGCACGCCCGGATCCGCCATTCCGTCCATTTCCGACCGGAAAGATCCGGCAAGCCCGTCCTCCGGTCGCCCCGACCTTTGCCCCATCGACCCAAGGGCCGGGTCGGGCTATCCTTCACACAACCTGGAGGATATCGAATCATGCGTAGGCTCCACCTTAGCTGGCAGATCGTTCTCTGCGTGGGACTGATGCAACTGGCGGCGCTGGCGCTGGCGGCCTTGGTGCTTTTCCACAAGGCCCGGGAAGCGGTCGATGTCGAGATGGCGGCGGCCGAAGCCGGCGCCCGGGCGCAGGTGATCGCGGCGATGAACGCGGCGCTGCGCAACCTCCCGCCCGAACAGGTGATGGCCGAGCTGTCCGCAACCCTGGTCGAGCCGCGCCATGTCCGCATCGCGCTGGCCGATGCGCGATCCGGCGCCCTGCCGGTGGCACGGGCCGAAAGCCGACAGGCGCATGACGCCGCCCCCCAGCGCCGCCGCGCGCCGGGCTGGTTCCGGGAACTGGTGATGCCCGCCGAGCGCGAAACCCGGCTGTCGGTGCTGGCCAACGGCACCGATTACGGCTTCGTCTCGATCACCGCCGCGCCGCAGGACGAGATCGACGAGGTCTGGGAGGATGCCGCGGCGCTGCTTTGGGCGCTCGGGCTGGGCTTCGGCCTGACCGGGGTCTTGCTGGTCCTGCTGATCCGGCGCGCGCTCTCCCCGCTCGACATGCTGCGCCATGGCCTCGGCGCGCTGCGCGGCGGGGCGCTGACCACCCGGCTTCCGCAGGTGGCGACCCCCGATTTCCGGCCGCTGGTGGCCGGGTTCAACGCGCTCGCCCGCAGCCTCGCGACCAGCGAGGCCGACCGCGCCGCGCTTGCCCGCAAGATCGTCGAGATCGGCGATGCCGAACGCCGGACCATCGCGATGGAACTGCATGACGAATTCGGCCCCGGCCTGTTCGACCTCAAGGTCAGGGCCGGCGCCATCCAGCGCGCTGCGGCCCGGACCGGCGATGCGGCATTGCAGCGCGACGCCGCGACCATGAGTGCCATCGTCGACCAGATCCAGACCGCCAATACCCGCCTGCTGACCACGCTCCGCCCGATGACGGCAAGCCAGTTGCCGCTGGCCGAGGCGCTCGGCGACATGCTCGACGGTTTCCGCAGCACCCATGGCGATCTCGACTGGACGATCGACCTGCCCGAACACCTGCCCGAGACCGAGACGATCGTCGATCTGACCGCCTATCGCGTCCTGCAGGAGGGCGTGACCAACGCCCTGCGTCACGGAAAGCCGGACAGGCTTCGGGTCGAGGTGCAATCGCAGGACCTGCCGGGGCAGGCCGAGATCCTGTGTCTCACGGTCGAGGATGACGGCGTTGGCCTGCCCGCCCGCGCGGTCGAGGGCCGCGGGCTCACGGCGATGCGCGACCGAGTGGGCGCGCTCGGCGGAACGCTCGAACTGGGGCGCCGCCCGGGCGGCGGCACCCGGCTTTCGGCGATCCTGCCATTGACACGGAACACCTCGCCGCAATCCGAACCGGAGCCAGCCGGATGACGCCCGCGGCGTGATCGCCGACGGCCATCCGGTGCCTCATAACGGTTACCTATCGGCCTCGGGCAGCTTCTGCGTAGGCTCGGCCATGACAATATCCACATGGCGCGCGCCGACCGCGCTGCCTGCCGGGTGGCCGAAACCGGCCATCCCCCCCCCGGGCGGATCCTGTGCGACCTCGCCCTGCCCCGGGACTGGCGGGCTTGCCATGATCGTGCCGTAACTGGCCCGCGCGCCGGAGGCCCGGCCCCCGGTCTTCACCATGGACGAACAGACCGTCTTCGCGGTCGAGGCGCTGGAGGTGGGGCCGTGCGGCTTCCCGCCCAGAACTTTGCCCATAGAAGAGGTGCTCGGACCGGTTCGGATGCTGGAACGGGCAAGATCCACCCTTGGCACAAACTCGCGGTCTTGGTCTCCCCTGCGGCAGCCGCGGACCCGCGCAGCCACCGGGCTGGGGCAACGATCTGCGGTCGCGCGCCGAGATGCTCTGCATCACCGACGAGACCGGCTCGCAGATCAAGCGCAAGCTCGGCCCGGGCAACATGACCGACCTGATCCATCTGGCCATCGCGACCGGGCCGAGCACGGGCTCGACGGGGGCAAAGTCGCGCGGCCGGGCGACAGCGACCGGACAATGCACGGGCCATCCGCATGATCACCTCCATGACCGCGCCTCGGCGGGGCGCCGGGGTCGTGGGCTCCGTCGGGCAAGGGCTCTCTTCCCGAGGTCGAAGCGCCCGGCATCCGGGCGATGTCCGCGACGAGATCCGGCCCGGGCGCGGCCGGGTCGGCGGCGCGCGCGGGCCGATGCGGGAGGGACGATAGCGCCGGGGCAAAGGCCCGATTTTCGCTGGCATCCCGACGGTCAAGCGCCTAGGTCTGAGCCGAAATTATAAGAGGAGTCCTGCCCGATGCCCGGCCTGCGTCCCGATGTCGATCCCGACGGTCTGAGCGAGTTTTCCGTCGTTTTCACCGACCGCTCGCTGAACCACATGTCGGCCAAGTTCCAGACCGCCATGCGCGACATCTCGGAGATGCTGCGCGAGGTCTATGGCGCGGCCGAAGTGGCCCTGGTGCCGGGCGGCGGCACCTTCGCGATGGAGGCCGTGGCGCGCCAGTTCGCCACCGGGCGCCGCGCGCTGATCGTCCGCAACGGCTGGTTCTCCTATCGCTGGACCCAGATTTTCGAGGCGGGCGACTTCGCCGGGGAAACCACCGTGCTGATGGCCCGCCCCGCCGGCAATGCGGCCAAGGCGCCGTTCGCGCCTGCACCGATCGAGGACGTGACCGCCAAGATCCGCGAGACCCGCCCCGATGTGGTCTTCGCGCCCCATGTCGAGACCTCGGCCGGGATCATCCTGCCCGACAACTATATCGCCGCGATGGCGGCGGCCGCGCATGAGGTCGGCGCGCTGATGGTGCTGGATTGCATCGCCTCAGGCTGCATCTGGGTCGACATGCAGGCAACCGGCGTCGACGTGCTGATCTCGGCCCCGCAGAAAGGCTGGTCGGCCTCGCCCTCGGCCGGGATGGTGATGCTGTCGGCCCGCGCCGCCGAGCGGCTGGCCGATACCGTCTCGAATTCCTTCGCCATGGACCTGAAGAAATGGCGCGCGATCATGAAGGCCTATGAGGATGGCGGGCATGCCTATCATGCCACCATGCCGACCGATGCGCTGATCGGGCTGCGCGACGCCATGGCCGAGACCCGGACGATGGGCTTCGAGGCCGCGAGGCAGGCACAGGCCGAGCTGGGCCGGAAGGTGCGCGAGATGCTGGCCGCGCGCGGCTTCGCCTCGGTCGCCGCGCCGGGCTTTGCCGCGCCGGGCGTCGTGGTCTGCTATACCGACGACCCCGAGATCCAGTCGGGCGCCCGGTTCCGCGCCGAGGGCATGCAGATCGCCTCGGGCACGCCGCTCCAGGTCGGCGAGGGGTCCGATTTCCGCACCTTCCGGATCGGGCTCTTCGGGCTCGACAAGCTGGTCGACACCGACGCCACGCTGGCCCGGCTGCAGGCCGTCGTCGACCGGGTGGTCTGACCCTCTCGGTTCGGGCGGGGCGCGCACCCCGCCCGGCCCTGCCCGGTGACAGCGCCGTTCGAAACAGCGCAGCCCGGCCTGCGTTTCGACCCGGCGTCACCCGGGCACCGGCAATCTTTCTGTAACATTCGGCCGTTACCTCTGGGGCCACCAGAATCAAAGCCTGTTCTTAACGAGTTCAGGGAGGCGCCATGGCGCCTCCCACCGTCCGTCTGGGCGTTTTGCCCGAGACCGGCTATGTGCCGTTTGAATTTCGGGAAATCTTCTGCCCCACCGCGACAGGCGGGGGATCACCTGCGCGGGTAACGCGGTGTTCAACAGGAGCTCCGGCCATGACCGGCCGCGCCCGATCAGGCGCGGCGTCGCGGATGGGCCTCAGCCTTCCGCCGCAAGCTCGGCCTTGCGCTCCAGCCGCCGGGCATGCAGCACCGGCTCGGTATAGCCCGAAGGCTGCCTGCGGCCCTCGAAGACCAGATCGCAGGCGGCGCGGAAGGCCACGCCGTCGAAATCCGGCGCCATCGGCAGATAGGCCGGATCATCCGCATTCTGGCGGTCGACCACCTCGGCCATGCGGCGCATCACCTGGGCCACCTCGTCTTCGCTCACCACGCCATGATGCAGCCAGTTGGCGATATGCTGGGCCGAGATCCGGCAGGTGGCGCGATCTTCCATCAGACCGATATCGTTGATGTCGGGCACCTTGGAACAACCCACGCCCTGGTCGATCCAGCGCACGACATAGCCGAGAATGCCCTGCGCGTTGTTCTCGACCTCGCGCAGGATCTGCGCACGGCTCCATTTGCGGAAGGCCGCAAGCGGAATGTCTAGAATGCCGTCGACATGGGCGCGGCGCCCGCCCGCCTTCAGCCCGGCCTGGACCGCGAAGACATTGACCTGGTGATAATGCAGAGCATGCAGCGTCGCGGCCGTGGGCGACGGCACCCAGGCGCAGGTGGCGCCGGCCTTCGGATGCTCGATCTTGGCCGACAGCATCGCCGCCATCCTGTCGGGCATCGCCCACATGCCCTTGCCGATCTGGG
Organism: Rhodovulum sulfidophilum DSM 1374; assembly: GCF_001633165.1. Lineage (NCBI taxonomy): Bacteria > Pseudomonadati > Pseudomonadota > Alphaproteobacteria > Rhodobacterales > Paracoccaceae > Rhodovulum > Rhodovulum sulfidophilum. The sequence goes on from NZ_CP015418.1 coordinate 4,072,779, forward strand.
CCTTGCCGGACAGGCCGCATTCCAGCCCGATATCGACATTGAGATTCTCGTAGGCGGTGATCCAGGACTTGCGCTTGATGAACTCCTTGCGGCTGAAGGGCCCGGCCTCCATCGAGGTATGGATCTCGTCGCCGGTGCGGTCGAGAAAGCCCGTATTGATGAAGGCCACCCGGTGCTTCGCCGCGCGGATGCAGTCCTTGAGATTGACCGAGGTCCGGCGCTCCTCGTCCATGATGCCGAGCTTGACGGTATAGCGCGGCAGGCCCAACAGCTCTTCGACCCGGGTGAAGGTCTCGTCGGCGAAGGCGACCTCTTCGGGGCCGTGCATCTTGGGCTTGACCACATAGATCGAGCCCGCGACCGAGTTCCGCGCGCCCTCGGTCTTCTTCAGGTCGTGGATGGCGATCAGCGCGGTGATGGCCGCGTCCATCAGCCCCTCGAACACCTCCTGGCCCGCGCCGTCGCGGATCGCGGGATTGGTCATCAGATGGCCGACATTGCGCACCAGCATCAGCGCCCGGCCCTTGACCGTGCAGGGCGTGCCGTCGGGGGCGACAAAGTCGAGATCGGGCGACAGCGCCCGGGTCACGCGTTCGCCACCCTTGACGAAGTCGGTGGACAGTTCGCCCCGCATCAGCCCCAGCCAGTTGCGATAGGCGACGATCTTGTCGGCGGCATCGACGCAGGCCACCGAATCCTCGCAATCCATGATCGCCGAAACCGCGCTTTCCAGCCGGATATCGGCCAGCCCCGCCTGATCGCGGGCGCCCACCGGATGGGTGCGGTCGAAGACCAGCTCGACATGCAGGTTGTTGTTCTTCAGCAAAACCGCTTCGGGAGCACGCGGATGGCCGCGATAGCCCGCGAATTTCGACGGATCCTCAAGCGGATGGTCATCGATCAACAGCGCGCCGCCCTGGACGTGGTAGCGCCGGGCATCGGCATGGCTGGTGCCCGCGACCGGGAAGGCCTCGTCGAGAAAGACCCGGGCGCGCGCCACCACCCGGGCACCGCGGCCGCGGTCATACCCGCCCGCAGGCGCGGGGCCGCCCATCGCATCGGTTCCGTAAAGCGCGTCGTACAGGCTGCCCCAGCGCGCATTGGCCGCGTTCAGCGCATAGCGCGCATTGGTGATCGGCACCACCAGCTGCGGCCCGGGCACCGAGGCGATCTCGGGGTCGAGCCCCGCGGTCTCGATCTCGAAATCCTCGCCCTCGGGCCGCAGATAGCCGATCTCTTCCAGAAACGCCTTGTAGGCCTCGTGATCGTGCGGCGCGCCGCGGCGGGCCTGATGCCAGGCATCGATCTGAAGCTGCAGCTTCTCGCGCGTTTCCAGAAGCGCACGGTTCTTCGGCGTCAGGTCGTGCAGAAGCTCCGCGAAGCCGGTCCAGAACCTGTCGGGCGAGATCCCGGTCTCGGGCAGCGCCGCCTCCTCGACGAAGGCCGCCAGATCTGCCGCAACCTCGAGCCCGGCCTTCGACACATATCCCGCGCCTGCACGTCGTTCCGTCACAGCCGTCTCCTTCCCTGTTTGTCCCCTCCAGCTCAGACCAATTCCGGGCCGGTTTGACAAGTCCTCTCGCCCCGACCTGTCCAGCCCGAAGATGCCGCGCCATGCGGCAATGCCACGCCAGCCACGATCGGGTCCCGCCCGGATACCGGGCGCCGTCTCCGCCGGGAGCCGCATGGGCCCCTGCAAGCCGCCCCCGCTTGAGCCCCCTCACCGGCAAGGACCAAAGCGAGGGGCAGGGCCGTCTGTCCCGGCCCTCACCGGCCGGCTCAGCCCTGCAAACGGGCCGCGTAAAGTCGGCGAATGCCCATGGCGATGGCGCCCTCGATGGGCAGCCAGACCAGGCAATAGGCCCAGACCAGAAGTGCGGCGGTCCAGCCGATGGGCGTGACGAGAACGCCATAGACCGCGATCAGCGTCCCGATCACCTGGGTCGCCTCTGTCGTGCAGAAAAGCTTCCAGTTGGGCCAGGGCCGGGTCCAGAACCAGTCCTGGTTGCGGGTGACGTAAAGCGTCATATGCCCCGAAACGAGCAGTTTCAGGAAGATCAGCGTCTGGATCGTCTCGCGCGGCAGATGCAGGACGCTGTCGACATACCAGAACAGCAGGAAGGTCTCGGCCACGCCCATCACCCCCAGCGTCGAGGCGATGGTGATGACCCGGCGCATGTCCCAGCGGACGGGTTTCGGCGACACCGCGACATTGTCGAAGGCGATCATCATGATCGGGAAGTCGTTCAGCACCGCCAGCAGCACGATCATGATCGCGGTGACCGGGTAGACGTCATAGGCAAGGATCGCCAGCGACATGAACAGCAGCACCCGGATCGTCTCGGCGATGCGGAAGGTGGCATAGCTCGTCATCCGCTCGAAGATGCGGCGGGCCTCGGCGATGGCCTCGGTGATGATCGAAAGGCCCGTTCCGGTCAGCACCAGATCGGCCGCGGCGCGGGCCGCATCGGTCGCCCCGCTGACCGCGATCCCGGCATCGGCACGCTTCAGGGCGGGGGCGTCATTCACCCCGTCGCCGGTCATCGCGACGATGCTGCCGCCCTGCTGCAGCACCTCGACGATGCGGAACTTGTGTTCGGGCAGAACCCGGGCAAAGCCGTCGGCCGCGCGCACCCGCGCCTCGACCTCGGCCGGATCGCCCTCCAGGAGCTGGCCCGCCGGGTACATCGCCTGCCCGAGCCCGAGCTGCCCCGCGATCTGGCGGGCGATGGCCTCGTGATCGCCGGTGATCATCTTGACGGTAACGCCCATCTCGCCGGCCTTCGCGATGGTCTCGGCCGCATCGGGACGGGGCGGATCGAAGATCGGGATCAGCCCGAGGAACTGCCATGCCCCCTCACCCTCGGCCCGGGCCGCACCGATGGCGCGGAACCCCTGGGCGGCCAGGGTGTCGACCTCGTCCTCGAGCGCGGTCCGCGCGGCCCCTTCGAGCCCGGCAAGATCAAGGATCACCTGCGGCGCGCCCTTGGCAAAGCGCCAGGTCTCGTCGCCGCGCCGGGCCTCGGCCAATGTCCGTTTCGAGACCGGATCGAAGGGCGTGAAGGTCCCGAGCTTGTAGTCGCGCCGCGCCTCGATCCCGTCGGCGGCGGCCAGCACCGCCTGGTCGATGGCGTCGGGCGCATTGGCGTTGCAGGCCAGAGCCGCGGCCAGCAGCAGATCGTCCCGGGTGGCGCCCGCCGCGGGACGCGGGGTTTCGACCGTCAGCTGGTTCAGGGTCAGCGTGCCGGTCTTGTCGGAACAGAGCACATCGACGCCCGCCATCTCCTCGATCGAAACCAGCCGCGAGACGATGGCCTTCATCCGGGCCAGCCGCTCGGCGCCCACCGCCATCGTCACCGACAGCACCGTCGGCAGCGCCACCGGAATGGCGGCGACCGTCAGGATCAGGGCGAATTGCACCGTCTCCCAAAGCGGGTTCTCGCGCCAGATCGAGACGACCAGGATGATCGAGACCAGCACCAGCGCGCTGACGATCAGGAAATTCCCGATCCGCATCACCGCCTGCTGGAAATGCGACTTGCGCTCGGGGCCCTGCACCAGCGCCGCGGTGCGGCCGAAATAGGTGTTCATGCCGGTCGCGGTGACCTCGCCCACCATCTCGCCCAGGCGCACGACCGAGCCCGAATAGGCGATGTCGCCGACCGCCTTGTCGACCGGCAGCGACTCGCCGGTCAGTGCCGCCTCGTCGGCCGAGAGATACTGCCCCTCGGTCAGGCGCAGATCGGCCGGGATGATGTTGCCGATCTCGAGCCGCACCAGATCGCCCGGCACCAGGTCCTTGGCCGCGATCTCCTGCCAGCGGCCGTCACGCAGAACCCGGGCGGCGGGGGCAAGCTTCTGCTTGAGCAGGGCGATGGCCGAGTCGGCCTTGTTCTCCTCGAAGAAGCCGACGCCCGCATTGACCAGAAGCATGGCGAGGATCACGCCGAAATCGGCCCAGTCGGACAGGATCAGCGACAGGATCGCCGCGATCTCGATCAGCCAGGGGATCGGCCCCCAGAAATACCCGAAGATCCGTTTGAACAGGCTTCGGTGTTCCTCGGCCAGGGTATTCGCGCCGAAGCGGCCAAGCCTGGCCTGTGCCTCGGCCGTGCTCAGCCCCTGCTGCGGGTCGGTAGGGGGCAGCTTCTCCCCCTCTGGCTGGTCCTGTCCGTCCATCACTTGCCTCCCTGTTCCGCGATCCATTGCGCGATGCCGGGCCAGACATCCGCCAATGTGTGCCGCCCCATGAACAGCCCGATATGCCCGCCCTTGGCGAGCAGCTTGCGGATCTGCGCCTTGGGCGTGCCCAGCAGATCCTCGGCGGCAAAGACCTGTTCCCGGGTGGTGATGTCATCGGAGTCGCCCGCCAGCAGATAGGCCGGGCAGGTCACGTCCTTCAGCGACAACCGCCGTCCGAGGCCCAGGAATTCGCCCTTGGCGAAGAGGTTCTGCTTGAACAGCAGGTCGATGGCCTGAAGGTAATACCGCCCCGGCAGATCCAGCGGGTTTTCGTACCAGCGCTCGAAGGTCTCGGTCCGCTCGATATAGTTGCGGTCCTCGATATGGGCGTAAAGATCGAGGAACTTGCCCAGATACTGCTTTTCCGCATGCATGTTCTTCCAGCCGGTCAGCATCAGGCTGCCCGACATCCGGCCGTGATGGGAGGCCACCATGTCCCGATAGGCCGAAAGCGGCGTCTCATGCGCCATCCGGCGGATCGGCCCGTCGCCCGCATCGGTGTCGATGGGCGACCCCGCCAGCACCAGCGCCGCCACCTTGGAAGGAAAGCGGGCGGCGACCATCGCCGACATCCAGCCGCCCTGACACAGCCCGACCAGAATCGCGCGCCCGCCGACCTCGTCGATGGCGACGTTGATCTCGGCCAGATACTTGTCGATGTCGAAGTCGCGCATCTCGGGGCCGGCCGATTTCCAGTCGGTGACCAGCACCCGGCCGAGCCCGGCCGCCAGAAGCGTGGCCACCAGGCTTTGCCCCGGGGCGAAATCGGCGATGGTGGCGGAATGGCCCGCATAGGGCGCGTCAATGATCACCGGAAGCCCGCTACCGCTGCCGCCGAAATCGCGCAACCGCATGGTGTCGAGATCGAGCAGGACCTCGTTCGGGGTGGCCCAGGAAGGCTCTGGCGGGGCCGAGATCTCGGCGGCTTCCTGCACGAAGCGAAGCCCGTCGGCCATCGCCTGATACCCGGCCTCCTGCCAGCCCAAGACCGCGGCCATCGGCCAGAACAACGGAACGGATTGCTCGATTTCGTGAGGGGTGTCGGCCATGACGCGGCTCCTTCTGCGGACTGGATGGCGCCAGTCCCGCGGCCGCGTCGGCCCCTGCAGAGGGGCGGGGCATCGGGGCATCGGGACGGCTCCGGAAAGGATCTTGTCCCCGATATAGGGGGCCCGAATGTCCCCAGCGTTATGCCCGGCTTACGAATATGTAAAGTGACAATGCTGCGATGCGGCATCGCCCTGCCCGACCGTCATGACACCCCGAAGCGCCCGCTGCGGCGCGCTGTCGGACCTGGCATCGGACCGGGCGGGCGCGGCGACCGACAGGTCCGGCCGCCGCCCCCCGCCTATTTGGTCAGGATCAGCTTGCCCGAGCGGGTGATCCGCAGCGTATAGGCCACGCCGTCGAGCACGATCACCGCGGTATTGCCGCCGCCGGTCAGGATGCGGGCATCGTGCTGGGTGGTCTCGCCAGTGCTGTGGCGGATGGTCTGGAGAAGGGTCATTGCCAGACCCTCCGGGCTGCCGTCATCCCGGTCCTGCGCACGCTCGGTCGCTCCATCCTGTCCCTCCATTCGGTTGCGGTTTCTGCAGCAAGGCCCCTGCCCCGGCCCCACCGCGTTCGGGTGCGACCGCAGGACCGTCCCGGGATCCGGCAGGCATCGCCCCGGCTCCGGCCCTGACGGGTCGGAACGGGCTGGTATCTGGACAAAGGCAGTCTCATCGCGGGGTACTGTCTTGAGAGGCAGGGGACCGGGCAACAAGCTGGGGCCTGACAAGTGTCTGTTATATCGGTACGGTGGGCTACACCTCGTACCTGAGCGTTTCTATCAACTTTCAAGCCCGGAGAAAAGAGGGCAATGCACGGCCGCTCGGCCGCGCCCGCAGGGATCTTGCATCATGTGGAAGAAAACGCGCAGGCTTGGCGGCAAACCGCCTGTTTCCGGGTCAGACCCCGCCTGAGCGCAAGTTCTGCCGTGTTACTCGGCGCCCGGACGCCGGGCCTGCAGCGCGGCATGCCCGAGCATGGCCAGATAGATCAGGTCGAGCGCCGTCAGCAGCAGCCAGATCCGGGTGAACATCAGCCCCACCGCGACCACGGTGGCAAACATCATCAGCCCGACCAGCGCGCGCGGAATACGCATCGCCTTCGGCGAGAAGGTCCGCAGCCGCGAGATCATCAGCACGCCGACAAAGCCCAGCCAGAACGCCACCAGATGCGGCACCGGCCGCAGATCGACGACGCCCGCCAGCGACACGAACAGCGGCAACAGACCCAGCATCGCGGCCGCGGGCGCGGGTACGCCGAGGAAATGGTGGCTGGTCTCGGCCGCGTTCTCGTCGCGCATCACGTTGAAGCGCGCCAGCCGCAGACAGCAGGCGGCGGCAAAGACCAGAACGAAGATCCAGCCGAAATTGTTCGAGGGTTCGAGAAAGAACCGATAGATCAGCAGCCCCGGCGCGACGCCGAAGCAGAGGAAATCCGACAGCGAATCGAGCTCTGCCCCGAAATTCGAGGTCGCATTGAGCCGCCGCGCCAGCAGCCCGTCGAGCCCGTCCATCAGCGCCGCCAGCAGCAAGAGCAGCGCCGCCCCGTCATAGCGCCCGTCCATCGAGAAACGGATCGAGGTCAGCCCGAGACACATCCCCGACAACGTCACCAGATTGGGCAGCAGCTGCAGGAACGGCACCTGGTCGCGGTGCTGCGGATCGCGGCGGATGAACTTCTTCATCGTCTGTCCCTCGCGCTCAGGCCCCGAGATCGGCGATGACGGTCTCACCCGCCACCATGGTCTGGCCGATCGCGACCAGCGGCTCGACCCCCTCGGGAAGATAGATATCGAGCCGCGAACCGAAACGGATCAGCCCGAAACGCTCGCCGGTGGCGAGGCTCTGGCCCTCGGCAGTCCAGCACAGGATGCGCCGCGCGACCAGCCCGGCGATCTGCACCACGCCATAGCGGCGCCCGTCGGCCAGCTCGACAGCAAGCCCGTTGCGCTCGTTGTCTTCCGAGGCCTTGTCGAGCGAGGCGTTCAGGAACTTGCCGGGCCGGTAGGCGACCGCCGTCACCCGGCCCGCCGCGGGCAGCCGGTTCACATGGCAGTTGAAGACCGACATGAAGACCGAGACCCGCGTCATCGGCGCATCGCCCAGGCCCAGCTCGGCCGGCGGCACGGCGGGCTCCAGCAGCGACACGATGCCGTCGGCGGGCGAGACCATCAGCCCGGGCCGGGCCGGCGTCACCCGCTCGGGGTCGCGGAAGAAATAGTAGACCCAGACCGTCAGGCCGAGCCCGATCCAGCCCAGGGGGGGCCAGATCAGGAAGAAAAGAACGGTCAGCCCCGCAGCGATGGCGACGAAACGGCGCCCCTCGGGATGCATCGGCTTGACGAAGGTGGACAGCATCGAAACGGACATGGGCCCTGCCGGATTGAGTGGTTTTCCCGTGAATAGTCCTTTGCGCGGACGATGCAAACCGCAGATCGGCGCGGGTCAGGCCGTCTCGGTCGCGAGCCGCCTCAGGAAGGACTTCAGCAATGCGCGCTCTTCGTCGGTGAAGCGCGCCTCGATATCGGCACCATAGGCGCGCGCCCTTGCTGACAGGCGCGCCAGCGCCGCATGCCCCTCGGGCGTCAAGGACAGGATCTCCGCGCGCCGGTCGTCGGCATCCGGGCTGCGATGCAGAAAGCGCTTTTCTTCCAGCGCCCGCACCGCGCGCGAGATCTTGGCCTTGTGGGTCATCGACAACCGCCCGATCTCGGAGGCCGACATCTCGCCATAGCGCCCCAGATGCACCATGACCCGCCATTCGGTCCGCAGCATCCCGTATTCCGCCCGGTAGATCGCGTGAAAGCCCGCGCTGGTTTCCTGGGCGGCCTGGTTGAGCAGATAGGGCAGGAACTCGCCAAGATCGAAATCGGGGTCGGGATCGGAGATCATCTTATCGTCTCGCAGCGCGCATGGGCCGAAAATGCAGGATCTTGCGGGGCAAGTAAACCGGCGCGGCGGGCCTATCCGCATCGGCCGGCGAGCGCTCGAAACGCGACCGGAACCGGCCTCTGCATATGGGCATCTCCGACAGACACCTGCTGATCGGCGGCCCTCGCGATCCACTGGGCCATCCACTGGCCGCGTGCTTTGCCGGTCCTGTGGCGGAACGCTCTCCAGAACAAAGAACTGGATTTCCGAAGCATCAAAGACCGGCCGACGAAGTTCCCGGCGCGGGGACGATCCGCGCGCCGCTCGAATGCCACGCTGGATTTCAAGCATTTCAGACCATTTCCGGAACGCCCCGTCGGCAGCCCAGATAATTCCAGAAGCGACCGGGCGCACGGTCGGAGACCGGCTCGGCTGGAGGCGGTTCTGCGGCCCCCGGCCAGCGCAACCCGGACCGCGGGAATGGGCCAGAGAACGCCATCAAGGCGGGCGGGACCACACCGGAAATCTGGACAATCGCGCTGGCGAACATGGCGCGGAAGAACATGAATGCACGATGGACGGTCGGATATTCCAAAGCGAAAAGCCACGCGGATGGCAGCAAACCGGTCAACCGCACGCTCCCGACCTTCGGCGACACCAGCCACATTTCCATTGCCCCGCAGAGCGCCATCACCCGCCGCCAGATCATCGCCGACCCGGCCCGACATGATGACACCCGCCTGCGCGAGGGCGCCGGTTCAAAGGACCAGAACGGCACGCAAGGCCCGGGCCGATCCCGCTTAGCCCGCAGCGGAAAATGCGGCCGCCCTCCGAGACCTTACACCGGGGCAGTTATCGGAGGCGTCCGGTTGGCAGGCCAGGGCGGCGACGGGACGCGAGGTCCGTCGAGTACCACGACGTCGGGCCGAATACCCGAAAGTACCCTCCTCGTATCACCGCAAAGTGCCCAGGTACGGGCCTGCCCCAAACGCGAATCTTGAGACTTGTGTTGGGAGTTTCCGAATGCTAGACGCTAGGCCGCTGATTTGGCGAGTTGGCGGAGTGGTTACGCAGCGGATTGCAAATCCGTGTACAGGAGTTCGATTCTCCTACTCGCCTCCATTTACTTTCAAGTACTTAGCGGGTCTCCGCGCTCCTGCGCGAAGCGGTGTCTAAGCAAGCGTCTAAACATTCCGTTTTTGTTCTGTTCGCCTTTTCGTGGCAAGGCCCTCGCCCGTTGAGGGCTTCTTCCGGCGAGCCTGGGCCTCTATGGCGCGCACGCGCTGCCGGATCTGCTGCGTGTAGTGCGCGACCATCTTGGGGCTTTGACCCGTGACCGCGGCCACCAGCTCGTCAGTGCATCCAGCCTCGACCAGTTCGCACGCGGCATTGTACCGCCAACTGTGGATGTCGAAGTCCAGCGCCCCGATATCTTCCCGGATCTTGCGAATGGCCTGCGATGCTCCGCGATAGGACCAGCGGCTGGTTCCGCTTTGGTTCGTCAGCATGAACAGCGACCGGCGCGGCGCCCTGTCCAGCGCCTCCTGAAGCGAAGGCACAATAGGCACCCAAAGCCGCTTGCCGGTCTTGTTCTGTTTGACCGTGATGCCCCCATCCTGGATATCGCCCCATTGCATTTCCAGCACATCGCCGATGCGCTGGCCGGTTCCGAGGCACAGCTCCATCAGCAGGCGCTCGCGCGCCCCCAGCGGCACGGCAGCACGAAAAGCGTCGATCAGGCTTTGCGGCCATGGCAGGCGCGGATCCGCATCCGCCTTCAGCAACGACACCCCCTTGGCTGGGTTATCGGTGCGCCAGCCAAGATCGATGCTATGCTCCATCAGAATGCGGATCACCTTCACCGCGTAGTTCGCGAAATAGGGTTTCCCTGCGTTCTCATCGCGCAGGCGTATCACATCCCGACGCCGGAGGTTTGCCGGGTTCAGCGGGCCGAACCGTTCGTCGATGAACGCCGTGAACTTGTCATAGTCCAGCGCCGTGCGGGGCTTCAGGTTCCGGTAACGCGGCGACTGGTGGTAACTGCGGATAAGAGCGGAAAAGTTCCTGCGCAGAACCTTGGCCTGCCCCTCTCCTTTCAGGATAGCAGCGTATTCGGCCCAGAACTCCGGGCTGCCGAAGTCCGACCCGATCTTTTGCGACGGCCACCCACGGCGCTGAAAATACAGACCATTTCGCTGCCGGTACACATATTTAGGAAGCTCTCGCTTCGTCATACCGCATATCCACCCTATCGAACTCGGAAAGGACTTCCTGCTCCGTTTCAAGCTCGAACTCGATTCGTCTTCCCTCGATCACCACCCGTTTGACAACCCGCCCTTCGGCCTCAAGGGCCCTCAGGTAGTTCAGGGCCCGCTTCTCAGCCGTCATGGCGTCCTCCCGGCTCGGCTCGTACTGCCGCGACGGCCCCAATGTCGCAGTATCCACGCTGCGCTGGCATGTGCAGATCGAGGGGCGGTAGCTGGTGGATGTCAGACATCGGGTTTTCCTTCCTTCATGGCGCAATCGACCAACTCGGCGATGGCGTCGCGGAAAGCCTTGTCGGCGGGGTCTTCGACCGGCTTCGGAAAGGCGTCCGAGGCCCGGCAGATACCGCCGCCGCATCCCTGCCCCTCGGTCACCAGCTCGCCGCAGGCGGGGCAGATCCGGGGCTCGGCTGGCGGTTGCCCGGCCTCCGGATCGCCCAGCAGAAGCCGCTCCGCGCGGCGCGGATCGTTGGCCAGGCGCAGCCGCCAGCAGAGCTTGACGGCGGCCATCACGCCCGCGCGGTAGCGCAGATCCTCGCCGAGCTCGGCCTCGATCCGGTCGAGCCCCCAGCGCAGCGCGCGCTCGATGTCCGGCGCCCAGCTGCCGCCCAGCAACGCGCTGCGGATCAGGTCGCGGCCGAAGAGCCGGATCACGTCCTTGCAGTCATCGCGGATGATCAGCCGGGCCTCGGCCGGGGTGACCTCGGCATTGAACCGGCCTAAGCTGCGGATGAAGGTCTCAGCCATCGCTTCGATCCTCATGGTGACTGGCGATATCAATGGCCCGGTCGAGATCCTCCTGGTTCAAGGCGATGTTTTCAGGCGTTTTGCCCGCGAAGACGCCCCCGGCATGGATCGTTTCCAGATCGCGGCTGCGCAGCCACCGATACCGCCTTGCGCCCTCCCGCAGTTGGTCGACCTCGGCGCGGAGCCGGTCGCATTCGGCCTCGGCGGCTTCGGCCCGGGCGCGCAGCGCAGTCAGCATTTCCAGGCAATAGCGATCCGCACTGTCGACGATGTCGTCGTCGACATAGCGGTGAAACGCGCAATCGCGTTCGCTGTCGCCCTCAAATCGCGGGATGGTCGCATGCACCGAAAAGACGTGCCTGCCATCTGCATCATCCGGATCGGATTGGGCGGCCCAGATTTCGCGGGGCCATTGGGTCTCGGCCATCACGCGGCCTCCTTTCCTGCTTGCCCGCCCCATTGGTCCGCCGCAGCAGCGGCGAGACCCTCGAAGGTGCGGGATCTGATCTTCCAGCGGTCGGGTCCGGGCGGGGCCCGGTGGACCGCGCTCCAGCGCTTGTGCGCCTCGGTGCCGGGCGCGGGCGGGGTCAGCCGGTTGGTGGCGCTCAGCGGCGCGAGCCCGCGCAGATAGAGCCCGGTCGCCTTGAAGACCGGCTCGCCGAACCACCAGGGCTGGACGATCTGCGGCTTCGGCAGATCGGCCGGCAGCCGCGCGCGCCCGTGCCGGTGCATCACCGGGTTCTCGACCGCCACACGCGGGATCGGGGCGCGCCAGCAGGCCGAGAACAACGCGGCGCCCTCGTCGAGCAACCGCCACATGATCGCGCGGCGGGTGTCCTCGGGCAGGTCCGGCCAGGCGGCGCGTTCGTCCGGGTGCGCCTCGGCCGGGGCGTTGGTCGGCGGCACATGCAGCCAGCGCACGCCCGAATTGCAGAGCCGGGTGCAGGGCGGATGCATTACCGCGAGCAGATCCCAGCCGAGGTGAAGCACCTCGCGGATATCGCAGATCATGTGCCGGTTGGTGGCATCCTCGGCCGGAAGCAGGTCGCAGGACCAGACATCGTGCCCGCGCGCGGCGAAGGCCCGGCGCATCACGCCCGAGGTCTCGCAGCCGATCAGGATGCGGAGGAGAGATGTCATTTCAGCCCTCCGAAGAGCGGCAGTGCGGGATCGAAGTTCATCCACAAAACCTCGGTCCTCGGCCGTGCGCCGTCAGCAAAAGCCGACCGCTCGATCCGGTGCCAGTCCGCAAGCGCACGGTCGTAGCGGGGCGAGGCATAGCCCGACAGGACCACCGCGCCCTGCAGTGCGCCAAGCATCGCCAGCAGGTCGTCATGGTCGGTTTCGGACATTTCGTGGGTGTAGTCGGCCCCGGCATCGCGGGTTTCGGGCAGATAGGGCGGATCGAGATAGAAGAGCGTCGACGGCCCGTCCTGCGCCGCGATCACGTCTAGCGCCGGCCGGCGTTCGATCACGACGCCACGGAGCCGCTCAGCCACCTCGCGCAGAACCGGCGGAAAGCATCGCCAGTTTTCCGGTGGGGTCGTTCCCGTGCGCAGACCGCGGGCGCGAAATCCGGTTTTCTGGTGCCCGCCGCGACCGCAAGCCCCGGCGTTGGAAAAGCCCATATGCGAACGCAGGAGCAGCCGCAGGCTGAGATCGATCTCGTCTTTCGGGCCCTGAGACAAATCCTGTGCGGCGTCGAACTCGGCGCGGGCGAAAGGCATCAATTCGACCCGGCGGATCAACTCGTCGGGGGCATCGCGCAGGACGCGGAACAAGGCGACCACTGCGCCGTCGAGATCATTGTAGACATCGAGTTTGGCGCGCGGCTTGCGCAGCAGTACCGAAGCACCGCCTCCGAAGGGCTCGACATAGCACTCATGCGGGGGGAATTGGGCGACGATCCATGGCGCGATGCGCCATTTGCCGCCATGCCAGCGCAGCAAGGGGCGTGAGACGCTCATATCCATGATGCTCATGCGGCACCCCCTGCCCGGGCCTGCGCGGCCAGGGCGCCGAGGGTGACGGCACGGCCCTGCAGCCGCTCGGCCCGGGCGAAGGCGGCGCGGGCGAGCAGCGGCTTGCCGTCCCGCACGCTTGATTTCGCGGCGACGCGGGCGGTATTGGCTTGCGCGCGGGCGGCGGCAGCCTCGGCGGCAAGCCGGTCGGCGATCTGCGGGGCAATGGCGAGGATCGCGGCCATCAGAGGCTGGCCTTCGCGATCCGGGCCAGCATGAGCCCGCCCCCGGCCGAGCCGATGAAGGCAAGGCCGATGAACAGGCCAAGCAGCGCATCGCGCCAGGTGCCGAAGCCGTAAGTTGCAGGAAGGTCTGGGATTTTGGGGATGCGGGGCATGGTGTCCTCCGGGTCTGGGCATGGGATGCCCGCCCGCGCGGGGCGGGGCACCGATGCTCAGGTGTCGGAGCTTTCGCCGCCCTCGCCCTCGCCTTCGCCGGAACCTTCGCCATCGTCGGACGCGGCGGGGTCACGGTCATTGCCGGTGGGGGCGGTGTAATAGACGCAGCCCGGCGCGTTGCTGCGCTGGAAGGCATTGGTGCCATTGATCGGCGCGAAGCAATCCGGGGCGGAGGCAGGCGACACGGCGGTCGCCTGATCTTCCGTGGTGTCGGTCGCGGCAAGCGCGGGTGCGGCCAGCAGGGCCAGTGCGCTGGCGGTGGTCAGGATGGTCTTCATGGAGTCCTCCATCGTGGGCTTCGATGGGGTATCTCTAGATGGGGAAAATAATCCCCGTCAACCAAAAAGGGGATAAAAGTACCTGTTGGCTCTTCGCGGCATCACTCATGCAGAATCAGCCGCGCTGCTGGCGGCCACCAGAAGCAAACGCTCCCTTCGTATCGACTGACTGGATATCTGGCTGGCAGCTAGCGGTGGGCTAGTGCCCGCGTGATGGGCGTCTCAGAGCTTCTTGGCGAGATCCGCAGGCCAATGCAGCCTGATAGGTGCAGCCCACTTAAGCCGCACCCCGTACATGGTCGGGGATTGGTCGTTGAAGCTGTGCAAATCGAATGTTCCAGGCTCGCGCCCCAGTCTTATTACCTTCGCCCACCCCAAACCCTCCTCGCACTCGCACACACAGCGCTTGCCAACGGCTTCCGAGGGTACGCCGTCTGCGGTGTGACGCGTGTAGAAGAGAATATCTCCAGCAGAATAAACGGGTTCCATGCTGTCGCCCTCGACCTCGACGGCCACGACGCCATGAGGGGAAAGACCCGGCGGGCACTCGACTTGCGGCCCACCACCCTTCTCGTATGCATCAAACACCGGCACGCGCGCGCCCGCTCCGACCTTGCCTGCGATGGAGACGGTCCAGGGGGTGGCGGTGGATATGTTCCCGCCCAAGAACTCCTCAACCGTCACCCCGAAATGCTCGGCAACACGCACTGCGTCATCCACATTCGTCGATGCGCTATTGCCTCGGAAGAGCTTCTTGAGCTGCTCATAGGAGACGCCCGATTGTGTAGCGACATTGCGGACCGATTGGCCGCTCTGCTCGATGGCTCGAAGGAAGGCGTCTCTGAATGATTGGCGCATGGGGAGATTTTACCCCATGTGGACGGCGCGGAAACGGGGACGTTTTTCCCTTGACGATAGGGGAATATTGTCCCTATTCGTTGAGCCATGGAACAGTTGATCGTCGATATCGAGGCCTACGCGGCCGCAGTCCAGAAAACACCGCAAAAGATACTTCGGGACGCGATTGGTGCGAGTTGGGGGCAGTGGGCTTCCTGGAAGTCGGGAAAGGCAAGCCCAACGCTTCGCGTTGTCGACCGCCTTCGCGCTTTCATGGCCGCGAACCCAGCTCCTGCCAAGCAGGAGGACCCCGCATGCTGACGACGTCCACACCTCCGATTTCAAACCCAAACCCTTTCGCACGGATCAACCATACGGGGGCCGTCATGCAAAAGTCCTTCCAGAAGTTCCGCGACCCGCAGGAGCGGGAGCGGAAGTGGTTCGCCTCGCTGCTTTGGCGGTCATTCCCCGAAGCGACCAGCGAGGCCCAACTGGCCGATCTTGTGGCCGAGGCGCTGAACACGGCGCATCGGCCGGTGAACCCGCGCACGGTGCGGAACTGGCTGCGTTCCGAGAACGCGCCGGGGCTGCATTACGTCGTGGCAGTGCTGGCGCTTGCGGGCGCCGAGACAGTCTTCGAACTCTTCGACCCGGAGCAAACGGCATGACACTGGCAATTCGGATCTACTGGCGTATCGCCGGACGCTTCAACCAGGTGCGCGCGGGCAGAGCCCGCGCCGCAGCCCGGATTTTCGAGGCGCGTGCGGAAAAGTTTTTGGCACGTTTCAAGGGGAGCCGGACATGACCGGCCCGACCGTTTCGCTCACCAGCCCGAACGGGGTGACGACCGTCCCGATCCCGCTCGATACCTTCACCGCCCCGCCGCGGCTGCCGATGAAGGAAACCGCCGAGGACGAGGCGGTGCGCGACCGGACTTACCGGGTCGTGGCTGACGTTCTGCGCGGCTTCATCGAGCGCTTCGAGGCGCTGCGTCGGCTCATCGCGCTACGCAAGCGGCATGCCGAGGACATCGCCGAGAAAGAGGTGTTGCTGCAGATCTATCGCAAGGCCCTGGGGATGTGATGGCCACGCGGGTTCACACCGATCTGACGATCCGCGGCACGACCTATCCGGATGCGGCCAGCGCCGCCCGTGCGCTGGGGGTGACGCCCGAGGCGATCCGCTCGGCCGCGCGCAAGGGGCGGCTCGACCGGGTGGGCACGGGCCGCAAGGGGCTGGCGCCGATGCCGGTGCGGATCCGGGGCGAGGTCTTCACTGACGCCCATGCCGCCGCCGCCCGCTTCGGGGTGACGCCGCAGGCGGTCTGGCGGGCGCTGGCCGATGGCGATCCCGACCGGATCGGCCGGCCGCAGCGCCGCCCCGGGCGAGCCCCGAAACCCTTCGAGATCGGGGGCTTGCGCTTTGCCTCGCAGCGCAAGGCGAGCCGCGCGCTGGGGTTCTCGGACGACTATCTCTCCCATGCCCTGACCCGGGGCGGTCGCGCCGCCCGGGAACGCATTCTGGCCGCCGCGATGGCGCTGAGCGCCCGGCAGGCCAGCCCCCGCAAATCGTTACCGAACGGGCCTGCGCGCCCGGAACCGATGGAGGAGCTTCATCATGGATAGCACGGACCTGACGCGCCCGGACCGGGTGCCCGCGTGATGGCCGCGCCTCGCCACCTGGCCCCGGTCGAGACCGGCGGGCTGCCGGACTACCCGATCTCCAGCGAGGACCGGCTCGATTCCCATTTCTTCGTGCAGTGGAACCTCAAGCGCTGGCGCAAGAGCGAGTTCCGCCAGCTGGCCGAGCCCGAGGTCGGCTGGTACGGCTTCCTGCTGATCTGCGAGGCCCATGACGAGACCCCGGTGGGCACGCTGCCGACCGACGAGCGGCTGCTGGCCAAGGCGCTGGGGATCACGGTCGACCGCTGGCACCAGCTTTGCGAGCGCGAGATGACGCCGCTGCATGGCTGGTCGCGGGTGCGCTGCGACAATGGCGAGATCCGGCTGGCGCATCCGGTGGTGACCGAGGTCGCGGTCGAGGCGCTGGCCAGCAGCCGCCGCAACCGCGCCGAGGCCGAACAGCGCCGCCGCAACAAGCGGCTCAAGGATCTGCGCGAGATGATCGAAAAGCGGATCGGGGCCGGGCAGCTTCTGCGCGCGCCGCAATTCCTCGACCGCTTCGATGACTGGCTGGCCGAGCGCTATCCCGAGACCCAGCGCCGCGAGGGCTTCATCCGCCGGGCGCTGGACGAGTTCAGCGCGGAGATGGCCCGATGAACCGGCCAGGGTCGATCCGTGACATTCCGTTACCGTCACAGAATATTCCGGAACAATCACGGAAAATCACGGAACCGACCGGGAAAGTCACGGAACATTCCGTGTTTCCGCCGGGCCGTCCCCTTTTTTTGCGCCGTTTCCGTCACCGCTGAAAGGAGAGGAAACGAGAAGAGACGAGAAGAGACACCCCGGTCGCGCCGCCCCGGACGGGGGCGCGCGGCAGGCAGGCGGGGCGAGGCTGAGAAGAAGGGAGCCGAGATGGATGCGAGGGAACAGGCCGAGGGCGAGAAGCGGGTGCGGGATCTGCTGGTCGAGCCCCTGCTGCGGCGGGGGCTGGTGAAGCCCGGGGCGATGACCAAGGCGCAGTTCGAGGAGATGCTGGCGGATCTGGCCAAGCGGCTGGCCTATATGAGCGGGCCGAACCTGGCCGCGCTCGAGGAGATGGCGGCGGCCCAGCCCGGCGGCAAGGACCGCGACCGCTTCCCGATCGCCAATGCGATCCTGAAGGCGGCGGCGCAGATCCAGCCGCCCGCCGACGACGCCTCGCCGCTGATCCGGGCGGTCTTTGCCCATGCGGTGGGGCGGCAGGCGCTGGCCGAAGGCTGGGCGCCGGAACTCCTGGACGATCTGCGCCACAACCGCCGCTGGCCGCGCAGCTATGCGCTGGGGCAGATCCGCCAGGCGGCGGGCGAGGCACTGCGCCGCCACGCGCATCTGGCGGGCGCCGGTCCCGGGCAGCTCTCCCCGGCCGAGGCCGCCTGGCTGCGGGACCGCGAGGCCCGCCTCGCCCACTGCCGCAGCATCGCCGATCTCGCGGGGGCCTCGGCATGAGCATCCGGGCGATCAAGGGCAAAGGCGTGAACCGGGCGCGGGTGGTCTGCGATGGCTGCGGCCGCGAGGAGGTCGTGACCTGCAACTACCTGCATCGACCCGGCAGGGTCTGGGTGCCGGATGCGGGGCAGATAAACCGGAAGATGATCGGGCAAGGCTGGGCCGAGGTGAAGGGCAAGCTCCACTGCCCGGCCTGCGAAGCGAAACGAAAGGCGACAGGCATGGCAAAGACGACGACGGCACCGGCTTCGAACCCGGATGGGGCGTTGCGGCAACCGACCCGGGCACAGAAGCGCGAGATCATGGATCTGCTGGAAGGGGTCTATGACACCACGGCGGAACGCTACCGGCAGGGCGACACCGACGCGACGGTGGCCGAGGTGCTGGGGGTGATGCCGGGCTGGGTGGCCGAGATCCGGGATGCGTTCTTCGGTCCCGATGGCGGCAACGAAGACATCGCGGGAGCGCTCGGCCGGATGGAGGCGCTGGAACGCGACATGCGGGCGGTTGCCGAAGAGGCAGCACGGCAGCGGGCGGCGGCCGAGAAGAAGCTGGCCGAGCTGTCGGTTCTGAAAGTCGAGCTCGACCGGATCCGAGTGGCGGTGGGACCGCGGGCGTTGCGCAAGGCCGGGGTCGCGGCATGACGGCGGCGGCCCGGATCAGGGTGCCGCCCGCGCCCCGGACCCGCCGGGCGATGCCGGTTCGGGAGGCTTTGGAATGGGCTTTCGGCACCGAATGCGCGCGGCTCGACCACGACGAGATCGAGGCGGTCGGCGGCACCGGCTGGCGCCCCTTCGGCATGGAATACGTGGCCCTCGAACGCGCCCAGCTGGGCACCCGGGTCGACACGAGCCGCGGCCGGTCCCGCCCGCATGACGATGCCGAGATGATCGCGACCGTGGTCCGGAACGTCCTGCCCTGGTACGCCGCGACCCTCGTCGCCGATCTCGCCCGCGCGGGCCGCACGCCGGACTGGATGCCCGATGCCCGCCCGCATTGCGTTCCGGTCAAGTGGCGGCCGAGCCCGGCAGGGCCGCGCGCGGCGCAGGACTTCGGCGACACTTGGCGATACCGGGCCGGGCGCGGCCGGAACGGCAACAAGCTGGTAGAGTTGCGCGCGCCGTGCTGCCCGGTGACCTACTATCCGACCGCCGGTCAGATCGCATCCGCTCGGCGTGCCTGGCTCGACTGGTACGGTTACCTTCTGGAGGTGCGGTGTGCGCTCGAAGCTGCCGGACTGCGCAGTCTCCGCCTGACCGACGACATGCCGCCGATGACCCCGTGGAAAAATTCTTCTTGACTATTTAGGCATCCATGATTGACAAATGGTCAGCACCCAAGCTGTGCCCGGAGCGGACCCCCCCGCTGCGGGCGCTTTGCGTTCCGGGAGGCCTCATCCATGACGATCCGCAAGCTCTGCGCGGCCGCTGGCTGCGACGACCTCGCTGTGCCTGGCGCCGCGCTCTGCGAGTTGCACGAGGCCGAACGGATCGACCGGAACCGCGCGCGGCGGGCGAAGGTGAAGACGGCCGAGGAGATCCGGCGCCGCTCGAAGCTCTATGCCAGTCCCGCCTGGAAGACCGCGCGCGCTGCCTTCCTCGAGGCCAACCCGCTCTGCGTCGATTGCGCGGGGCTCGGGCTGGTGACCCCGGCCACCGAGGTGGATCACATCGCGCGGCACGAGGGCGACCGCGCCCGGTTCTGGGACCGTTCGAACTGGCAGGCGCTCTGCAAGAGCTGCCACAGCCGCAAGACCGCCCGCGAGGTGCTGGGGCGCAACTGACACCGGGGGGTGTCCAAAAATCGACGGCCCCCCTCGGGAACCGCGCATGGGAGCTTTCCTGTTGCGCGGGCCGAATTGGCAAAAAAAGCCCACGATTATAAGCCCCCGAGACAAAAACGGAGGGAGGTCCGATGCGCGGTCAGAAGCCGAAGCTCGACAATGTCGTGCCGATGAAGGCCGACCAGACGGCGCCCGTGCCCGAGGCGCCCGACTGGATGAGCGCCGAGGGGCGGGACGCCTGGGACCGACTCGCGCCGGTGTTGGCGGGCAAGCGGCGGCTCGACCCGGCCTTTCACGACCCCTTCGCCGTCTATTGCGAGGCGGTGGCCGATGTCATCCGCTTCACCGGTGATATCGCGGCCTTCGGCAGCTGGTACGAGGTCGAGACCCGGAACGGGCGGCAGCAGAAGAAGCGCGCGGTCTGGGGCCAGCGCCAGGACGCGATTGCCACCATGAACCAGCTCGCTGCGCGCTTCGGGATGACGCCGGTCGACGAGGCGCGGATGAGCGCGGGCGGGCAAGGCGATCTCTTCGGCGAGATCCTGAGGACACTCGATGGACCCGATTGACCACCCGGTCTCGCGCTATGCGCTCGATGTGATCGAGGGCCGCGAGATCGCGGGCACGCTGGTGCGGCTCGCTTGCGAACGCCACCTGATGGATCTGGAGACCGGCCGCGACCGCGGGCTCCGGTTCGACTGCAAGGCGGCCTCGCGCGTCCTGAACTTCGCGCGGCTGATCAAGCACACGACGGGTCCGGCGGCGGGCCGCCCGCTGGCGCTGACGCCCTGGCAGGTCTTCCGGCATGGCTCGGTCTTCGGCTGGAAGCAGGAGGACGGGCTGAGGCGGTTCCGCACCACCTATCACCAGGTCGCGAAGAAGAACGGCAAGACCACCGACACCGCGGTGCCGATGCTCTTCACCCAGCTCTTCGATGGCGAGGCAGCCCCCCAGGGCTTCTGCACCGCGACGACGCGCGATCAGGCGGGGCTTCTGTTCCGCGAGCTGCGGCGGATGATCAAGGCCGCGCCCGCGCTTTCGGCCTTCATGGACACCGACAACAAGCACCTGATCTCGACCGCGATCACCAATGGCACGATCCGGACGCTGAGCCGCGACGGCAACTCGGCCGATGGCATCAACCCCAGCTTCGTCGCCCGCGACGAGGTGCACCGCTGGACCGACCGCGAACTGGCCGAGGTGGTGGTCAATTCGATGATCGCCCGCGCCCAGCCCATCGATTGGGCGATCACCACGGCAGGCGCCGACATGGCCTCGATCTGCGGCGAGCTGAGGGAATACTCCGCGACCGTCCTGCGGGGCGATGTCGAGGATGACAGCTTCTTTGCCTATGTCGCCGAGCCGCCTGGCGATTGCGACGTGGGCGATCCGGTGGCCTGGAAGATGGCCAATCCCAATCTGGGCATCGCCTTCAGCGAGGAGCGCTTTGCCGAGCTTTACCGCGAGGCCACGGTGATCTCGGGCAAGATGCCGAACTTCCGGCGGCTGCACATGAACCTCTGGACCGAGGGCGCGCAGTCCTGGATCGAGCGCGAGATCTGGGACAGGGGCGCCGAGCCCTTCGCGCCCGAGGCGCTTTACGGGCGCCCGGCCTGGGTCGGGCTCGATCTGTCGAAGACCACCGACCTGACCTCGATCTGCATCGCGATCCCGAAGGACGGGCAGGTCTACCTGATCAGCTATTCCTTCCTGCCCTCGGGGCCGAAGGGCTTCATCGCCCGGGCGCAGAGCGAGAAGCGGGACTATGTCGCCTGGCGCGATCAGGGCTGGCTGGAGGTGCATGGCGGCGGCGTGATCGACGAGGACCAGGTGATCGAGCGGCTGGAATGGATCCGGGCGCGCTTCGATCTGCGCGAGCTGTCCTATGACCGCTGGGGCATGAAGTATGTGGCGAAGGAGCTGGTCAAGCGGCGCTTTCCGCTGGTCGAGCATGGCCAGGGCTATGCCTCGATGTCCTCGCCGATGAAGCGCTTCGAGCGCGCGGTGGCGCAGGGGCGGCTGCGGCATGGCGGCAATCCGGTGCTGGCCTGGGCGGTGGGCAATGTCCATCGCGACGAGGATGCGGCCGAGAACATCAAGCCCAACAAGGCGCGCTCGAAGGGGCGGATCGATCCGGCGGTGGCCGCGATCATGGCGCTCGGCCGCGCCGAGGCGGAGGCGGGCAAACGCAAGGCACGGGACGTGGCAACGGTATGATCGGACTTCCTTTCCTCACGCGCGGCCGGAAAGCAGAGGCCCCCCGGCCCGAACCCCGGCCCGAACCCCGGCGCGAACCGCCGGTCACGGCCAGCATGGCTGCGGCCGGACCTGTGGAGCCCTCGGGCACACGCGCCCCGTCGCCGTGGTTCGGCGATCACTGGGCGGGCACGCAATCCCGCGTGCGCTCGCTGCCGGTGGTGACGCCGCTGGCGGCACAGCGTCATGCCACGGTCTTCGCCTGCTGCAACGTGATCGCGGGCGATCTCGCCAAGGTGCCGCTGCGGCTCTACCAGCGGATGGGGCCGAGCCGGGCCGAGCCGGTGGTCGAGCATGCCGCGACCTATCTGCTGAACACCGAATCCGCCCCGGGCGTGGCGGCCCGTCTCGCGCGTTTTGCGCTGGTCTATGCCTTCGCGCTGCGCGGCCGGGGCTATGCCTATGCGCCCCGCGACGGCGCGGGCGAGCTGACGCTTCTGGATGTGATCCGCCCCGATCTCTGCGCCGAGCTTCGCGACGGCCGGGCGCGCTTCTATGCCTTCGAGGACGGGGCCGGGATCCAGCGCCGGGCGCCGTCCCGCGCGATGGTGCATCTGCGCTACATGGCCGAGGACGGCTGGACCGGGCGCAGCCCCTTGCAGGTCGCGGCCGAGTCGGTCGGCCTCGCGCTGGCCGGTCAGGAGGCCGCGGCGCGGGCGGCTTCGGGCGTGCAGATGCGCGCGGTCCTGAAGATGGAGGATGTCTACGAGGACGATGAGGCCTGGCACCGCAATGCCCGCCGCGTGCGCAACGCGCTGACCGATCCCGAGGCCAACGGGATCCCGATCATCGGCGCCACCGAGGACATCAAGTCGCTGGATCTCTCGGCCGCCGATCAGCAGCTCCTGGAAAGCCGCAAGTTCGACCGCGAGCAGATCGCGGCGATCTACCGGGTGCCGCCCTCGAAGCTGCAGATGCTGGAACACGGGGTGAAGGCCAACGGCCAGCAGCAGGCCATCGATTACAAGACCGACTGCCTGTTGCATTGGGGCGGCTTCGTCGAGGCGCAGCTGGCGCTCGGCGTGCTGACCGAGGCCGAACGGCGGGCCGGGCTCTTCTTCCGGCACGATTACGACGCGCTGATGCAGGCGACGACGAAAGAACGCTACGACGCACTGAAGGCGGCGGTGGGCGGCCCGTTCCTGACCGCCAACGAGGCCCGCGCCGAGGATGGCCGCGCCCCGGTCGAGGACGGCGACCGCCTCAACCCCGCCCCCAACATGACCCGCGACGAGGATGCCGGGGCCGAGACGACAGAAGGGAAAGACTGATGGAGATGACGATTGCCAGCCTTCTGGGCGCCGCCCCCCTGGCGCTGGATCACGACTTCGGGGCGGGGCTCCTGGGGCTGCCTTTGCCCGCCGCGCCTGCCGCCGGGCCAGCGCTTTCCGGGCCGGTCGAGGTGGCCCGCGGCGAGCGCTTCGCGGTCGCGCGCGGCGTGGCGGTGATGCCGGTGCGGGGCGTGCTGACGCCCAATGCCGAGATCCTCGAACGCTACCTCGGCTGGGCGACCTTTGCGGGGATCGAGGCCTCCTGCGGGGCGCTGGCCGCCCAGGAGGACGTGGCGGCGGTGGTGATCGAGTTCGACACGCCGGGCGGGCTGGTCCTGGGCGGCGCGGCTGCGGCGGGGGCCATCGCGGCGCTGGCGGCGGTCAAGCCCGTCCATGCCCTGGTCAATCCGCTGGCGGCCTCGATGGGGTATCACCTGGCGAGCCAGTGTTCGGAGATCGCGATGACGCCGGGCAGCCTCGCGGGCTCCATCGGCATCATGCGCCAGGCGGGCTGGCCGGTCGGCCCGGACAGGGCGGGCCAGCAATGGCAGATCTTCACCTCGACCCATGCCCGCGCCAAGCTGCCGAACCCCGAGACCGAGGCGGGCCGGGCCGAGATCCGGCGCGATCTCGATGCCCATGAGGCGGCCTTCCATGCCGATGTCGCCCGGGGCCGGGGCATCGCCCCCGGGGATCTGGCCGCGCGGCTGTCCGTGACCGACGACCCGACCGATGGCGGGGCGACCTTCGGGCCGGAGGCGGCCATCGCCCGCGGCCTTGCCGACCGCGCCGAGACCCGCCTGGCCTTCTATGACCGGATCTTTGCGGCCCATGCGCCCAGGCCCGCCGCCCGGCGGAGCTCGGGCCGGGGCCACCTGGCGCAAGCCGCCGCCGCGCAGGCCCGCGCCACGCTCTGAACTTCCCGAGAGCGGGAACTTGCCGCCCCGTCCGGATCGCTCCGGGCGGGGCTTTTGCTTTTGCCAACCAGGAGACCGACATGCCCAAACCCCGTGACCTGAACGATCTGCGCCGCGAGCGCCGCGCGGCGGCCGCGCAGATGCAGGAGCGCGCCGATGCGCTGGCCGCGCTCGAAGGGGCGGAAACGCCCGATACCGAGGCCATCGCCGCGGCCGAGACCGCCTTTGCCGAGGCCCAGGCGGGCTTCGAGACGCTGAACGCCCAGGTCGGCCGGGCCGAGGCCACGGACGCCGCCCGCGCCGCCGCCGCAACCGGGGGCGACGATCCCGCGCCCGCCCAAACCCCCGCGCCGCAGGCCGCCACGCCGCGCAATCCCGCGCATCGGGGCGTCGAGGTGGGCTTCATGCTGCATGCGCTGGCGGCCAGCCGGGGCGACCGCGAGCGCGCGGTGGCGCGCCTTGAGACCGACGGCCATTCCGGCGTTGCCGCGATCATGTCGGGCGCCTCGGAAGCCGCGGGCGGCATCACCATTCCCGCCGCGCAATCCGAGGAACTGATCGCGCTCCTGCGCCCGCGCGTCACCGTCCGGGCCTCGGGCGCGCGCACCGTGCCGATGCCGGCCGGTGAGCTGCGCACCGCGCGCCAGAGCGCGGGCGCGACCGCGGGCTATGGCGCCGAGACCTCGGCCATCGCGGAAAGCGAGATGAGCTTCGATGCGGTCGACAAGTCCTTCAAGCTCCTGCGCGCGCTGGTGCCGCTCTCGAACAGCCTCTTGCGGCATTCCTCGGTCGCCATGGCCCAGCATGCCCGGGATGACCTGCTGAAGGCGATGGCGCTGCGCGAGGATCTGGCCTTCCTGCGCGGCGACGGCGCGAATGACACGCCGAAGGGGCTGCGCAACTGGGCGCTGGCCGACAACTGGCGCGAGGGCATCGCGGGCACGGCCGCGGCGGCCGAGGCGGCGGTTCGCTGGGCGGTCTCGACGGTCGAGGACGCCAATGTCGGCATGGTGCAACCTGGCTGGATCATGCGCGCCTCGGCCAAGAACTGGCTCGCGAGCCTGCGCGATGATCGCGGCACCCCGGTCTTCCCCTCGATCGATGCCAGCGGGACGCTGAAGGGCTATCCGATCCGCACCACTTCGCAGGTGCCCGACAATCTGGGCGCGGAGGGCGACGGCACCGAGATCACCTTCGCCGATTTCGACGAGGTGGTGATCGGGGACGCGATGCAGATCGCCATCGCCGCCTCGACCGAGGCCGCTTTCGTCGATGCCAATGGCGAGACGATCTCGGCCTTCCAGCGCGATCTGACGCTGATGCGCGCGGTCTCCGAACACGATCTCGCACCCAGCCATGACGAGGCCATCGCGGGCTTCACCGCGACCGGCTGGTCGCTCTGAGCCCCGCCACCGTTCCCCAATTCCGAGAGGTATCCGACATGACGAAGGTCATTCTGAAGTTCCGCCGCGCCCATGGGCGCTACAACCGCGGCGAGGTGGCGGGGTTTGCGCCCGCGCTGGCCGCGAAGCTGACCCGGGGCGAGGACCCGGTGGCGACGGTCTTCGACCGGGCGGCCGAGGCCCGGCTTGCCGCCGCGCCCGTCGATCCGGCCGAACTGGCGGCCCGCGCCGCCGATCTGGCCGCCCGCGAGACGGCGCTTGCGACGCGCGAGGCGGCCCTGGCCCAGGCCGAGGCGAAGGCCGAGACCGGCGCGCCGCCGAAACAGGGCAAGGCCGCCGGGAAAGAGACCGCCAAGGATCCGGCCAAGGACGCGGCGACGGCATGATCCTGGAAGAGACCCCGCCGCCGGGTGTCAGTGTCGAGGCGTATAAACGCGCCTCGCATTGGGAGGGCGATGCGGACGATGCCCGGATCGGGGCCTGTCTGGCGGCGGCGCAATCGGCGGTCGAGACCGCCACGCGCCGTCCGCTGACGCCCCGCCGGGTGCGCTTCGAGACCGCCGCCGGACAGGGCCGCCGCTGGTGGGTGCCGGTCGCCCCGGTGCGCGCGCTGCTGGGCGTGAGCTGGTCGGGCGGCGAGCTGAGCGCGGAGGCCGCCCGGCTCCTCTTTCCCGACAGCGAGCCGCAGATCCTCCTTGCCCCGGGGGCGCTGGCGCGGGTGCCGGACGGCGCGCCGCTCCGGATCGCCCTCGAGGTCGGTCCCGACATCGTGCCGCCGACGCTGGCCCAGGCGGTGATCCTGATCGCGCGGGACTGGCTCGATGCGGGGATCGCCATCGAGACGGTGGAAAGCCCGCGCATCGCCTTCGGGGCGCGCTCCCTGATCCGGCAGATGCGCTATCGGCGCCCCGGCATCTGGTGCCGCCGATGAGCCTGTGTCTCGACCGCCGCGTCACCTTCGAGCGCCAGGGGCAGGGGCGCAATGCGCTGAACGAACCCACGGGCGCCTGGGCGGAGATCGCCACGCTCTGGGCCGCGCGCGCGGATCTGGCCGAGACCGAACGCGCCGCGGCGGGCCAGATCGGGGCGGTGCGCGCCGCGCGCTTCACCCTGCGCCGCTCGGCCCTGGCCGAGGGCCCGGCCCGGACCCTCAGTGCCGCCGACCGGCTCCGGGACGAGGGAATGATCTGGAACATCACCGGCGTCACCGAACGCGGCCGCTGGGTCGACGTCTCGGCCGTCAGCAATGGCCGGAAGGAGGAGGCATGAGCAAGCAACCCGTCTCGGTCGATGGCCTGGCCGACCTGGAAAAGATGATGGTGGAGCATCTGCCCAAATCGACCGGCCGGGGCGTGCTGCGCCGGGTGGGCAAGTCGGCGCTGGGGATCTTCGTCGAGCGCGCCCGCGATCTCGCACCGCGCGCCAGCGGCGATCTGGCCGAGAGCCTCGCGGTCTCGACCCGGCTCGACCCCAAACAGCGCCGCGATCACCGCAAGCTCGTGCGCGACGACAAGGCGGCGGTCGAGATCTTCGGCGGCGCCGCGGCGCTCCCCCATGCCCATCTGGTCGAGTTCGGCAGCGTCGAGCGGCATCTGGAAAGCGGCGGCTCGACCGGCACCATGCCAGCCCAGCCCTTCATGCGCCCGGCCTGGGACGCGACCCGCGAGGCGGTGCTGGCCGGTATCGCCAAGGGGCTCGGGCACGAGATCGCGAAGACCGTGGCCCGCCGCGCGAAGCGGCTGGCGAAGAGGGCCGGGAAGGGGGGCGGCCGATGAGCTTCAAGGCCGACCTGACCGATCTCTTGCTGAGCGATCCGGGGCTCGCGGATCTGGTCGGCGCACGCATCACCTGGGGCCGCCGCGCGCCCGGCGAGGGGCTGCCCGCGCTGGTGCTGCTGCGGGTCGGCGCGACACGCGACTATCACATGAAGGGGGTCGGCGCGCTGCGGCGCACCCGGATCCAGGCCGAGATCCTGGCCACCACGCTGGCCGAGGCGGGCGAGGTCGAGGCGCGTCTGATCGCCCGGCTCGACGGGGTCCGCGGCCCCCATGGCGGCACCGATTTCCGCGGCATCTTCGTCGAGGCCCTGCGCGACGGGCTCGACACCGACCGGGACGGCAGCGGGATCCACCGGATCCTGGCCGACCTGATCATCCATCACAGGGTTCACAACGAGGAGAATGAGAGATGAGCGAGGCGGATATCGCCTGGGGCTATGGCGTGGAAGTGGCCGAGGACGCCGCCGCCACGACCTTCCTGGAGCTGGCCGAGGTCAAGTCGGTGGCCCTGCCCGACCAGCAGCGCGACGAACATGAGGCGACCCATATGAAGTCGCCGAACCGGACCAAGGAGTTCCGCCCGGGGCTGCTCGATCCGGGCGAATGCTCGGTCACCATGAACTGGATCGAAGGCTCGGCCACCGACAATCTGCTGATCGGGCTGAAGGCCAGCGGCAATGTGCGCCAGATCCGGGTGACCTTCCCGGGCGGCACGGCCTGGACCTTCGAGGGCTGGCTCAAATCCTACGTGCCCCCCGCTACCGTGGGTGAGTTCCAGGAGGTCTCCGCGAGCTTCCGGGTCACCGGCAGCCTGTCCATCACCGGCATGGGGGGCTGATCCATGGCCAATCCGATGAAGGGCGAGGTCGATATCGAGGCCTGCGGCGAACAGCTCCGGCTGATCCTGAGCTTCAATGCCATTGCCGAGCTGGAAGAAGAGGCGGGCCAGACGCTCGCCGAGGCGATGGCCGCGCTCGAGGCGGGCTCGGTGCGGATCATGCGGCTCATTCTCTGGGCGGCGATGCGCGATCACCGCCCCGGGACCACCCTGCGCCAGGCGGGCGCGGTCGACTGATCCGGTGCATGACCGCAGCGCTGACGCTGATCCTGCTGGCCGGTCTCGCGCTGACCCTCCCGGCGACCCCGGCCGCGGCCATGCCGCCGGTGGTGGCGGCCCTTGGCGCCGCGGCGGGCGGCTGGATGGCCGGACTGACCGCGACCGCCATCATGGGCCAGGCCGCGCTTGCGGCCGTCCTGACCGGCATCCAGATGGCGATGGCGAAGAAGCCGAAGGCGAAGACCCGCGACGAGATCACGCTCAACCGGATCCAGCCGGTCACCACGGGCCGGATCCTCTATGGCGAGCGCATGCTCGGGGGTTCCATCGTCGCCCGCGCCACCACCGAGGCCGGGGGCAAGCCGCATCGCCGCTATCACTCGATCATGCCACTGGCCTGCCACGAGATCGACGGCGCGGTCGAGATCTGGCTGGGCGAGACCCTGGTCTGGACCGAGGCGAAATACCGCCGCGATGAAGCCGCGGGCAGCGGCGATCCCTATCACTGGGGCCAGGTCGGAAGCGATTACAAAGGCCGCGTCCGGCTCCGCGTCCACAATGGCGGCGAGGATCAGGCGGCCGAGGCCCGCTATGTCGCGGCCGCCCGCGAATGGACCGAGGCGCATCGGCTGCGCGGCGTGGCCTATGTCTATTTCGAGGCCGATTACGACCGCGATCTCTTCCCCAGCGGCGCGCCCCAGATCCGGGTCCGCGCCCGCGGCAAGCGCGTCTTCGATCCGCGCGACGGCCAGGTCAAATACAGCACCAACCCCGCGCTCTGCCTGCGCGATTACATGCTGACGCCGCAGCTCCGGGGCGGGCCGGGCTGGCGCCCCGGGGATCTCGACGAGGACACGATCCTGGCCCTGGCCAACCTCGCCGAGGAACAGGTGCCGCTGGCCTCGGGCAGGACCGAGGACCGCTATGCCTTCAACGGCGTGCTCGAGACCGAGGCCACCGCGGCCGAGAACCTCAACGATCTGTCCTCCTCCTGGGGCGGCTGGTGGACCTGCGAGCGCGGCCGCCTGACCGTCGGGGGCGCGGCCTGGGAGGAGCCCGCCTTCACCGTCACCGAGGACATGCTGGTCGGCGGGATCCAGGTCACCGCCCGCAAGCCCTTCGAGGAGCAGTTCAACACCGTGAAGGCGCAATATGCCGATCCGGAGAACGAGCATGTCGTGACCGATCTGCCGGTGCTGGACAGCGCCACCTATATCGCGGCCGACAATGGCGAGCCGCTGGTGCTCGACATGGGCGAGCTGCCGGGCGAGACCGGCTTTGCCCGCGGCCAGCGGCTGATGAAGCTGGCACTGCTGAAGGGCCGCCGCCAGAAGCAGGTCACGCTGCCCTGTTCGCTTGCCGCCTGGCCGGTGCGGCTGGGCGACACTATCCGGGTCTCGCTGCCGCGCCGGGGCTGGACGGCCAAGACCTTCGAGGTCACCGGCCGCACCGTCCATATCGGCGAGGACGGGGTCCGCGTCACGCTGAGCTGCATCGAGACCGGCCCCGCAATCTTCGACTGGCGGACCTCGGAGGAGACGCCCAAGCCCGCGGGCGGGATCCCGACGCTGCCCTCGCCGACCGCAAAACCGGTGGTGAGCGCGCCGACCATGACCGAGGCGCTTTACGAGACCCGCGGCGGCGGCGGGGTCAAGACCCGGGTCCGGCTGGCGGCCACCACCGACAATCCCTTCATTGACGCCTGGCAGTTCGCCTGGCGCCCGGTCTCGGCCCCCGAGCCCACGCTGCGCGGGCTCACCGATACGCCCGAGGACATGATCGACGACGTGGCGCCCGGCCCCTATGCCTTCGGCGTGCGCGGCCGCAATGCGCGCGGCATCTGGTCGGACTGGGCCTGGGCAGGCGCCACTGCCGTGCAGGGCGAGAACGCCCCGCCGGGCGCCATCACCGGGCTTTCGGTGCAGGCCTCGGGCGGCGCGGTCGCGATGCTGCGCTGGGACCGGCATCCCTCGCTCGACGTGCGCCAGGGCGGCCGGATCGAGTTCCGCCACGCGACCGCGCAGGCGGGTGCCAGCTGGCAGAGCTCGACCGGCATCGGCAAATCGGTCTCGGGCGGGGTCACCGAGGCGACCCTGCCGCTCAAATCCGGCACCTATCTGGCTCGGCCCTATGACGCGATGGGCACGCCCGGCCCGGTCTCGGGGATCGCGGTCCGCGCCGCCTCGATCATCCCGACCACGACCGTCGCCACCCTGGCCGAGGCGCCGGGCTTCGCGGGGGCGGCAGAGGGCTGCCACGCGGCGGGCGGCGTGCTGGCGATGGCACCGGGCGAGACCCGCGCGCGCTATGCCTTCGCGGGCCGGATCGATCTGGGCGCGGTCCAGCCGGTGCGGCTGATCTCGGATATCGAGCTGCTGATCTCGGAGGCCCGGGACCTGTTCTGGCAGCCCTCCGGCACGGCGATGTGGACGCCGCCCGATGCGCGGCTCTGGCTCGGCTCGACGGATGCCTATGGCGATGTCGATCTGCAGGTCTCGGTTACCGATGACGCCCCCGACGCCGCCCGCTGGGGGCCCTGGCAGAGCTTCGATGCCGCCGACTACTCGGGCCGGGCCTTCCGCTTCCGCGCGGTCCTGGGCGTCGAGAGCCCCGATTACACCATCGGCATCACGGGCCTGACCGTGACCGCCCTCCAGGCCGCATGAGGATGACATGACCCAAGCCACCTATCTGCTCGACACCGGCCATACCAAGGCCCAGGCCTTCGCCATGCTGCAGGGCGTGCTTTCCGCGATCCAGAGCGGCAATGCCGGGGCCACCCCGCCCGCCGAGACGGCGGCCGGCATGCTCTGGGTCGATACCGACGCCCGCGCCCTGAAGATGCGCAATGTCCCGAACAATGGCTGGATCACGCTGGGCTCCTTCGCCTCCGGCAGCTTCGTTCCGGCCGGGGTGAACCAGCTGACCGAGGCCCAGGCGAAGGATGCGTTTTCCGACATCTACGGCGCGGTGACCGGGGCGATCCTGCGCGCCGCGATCCTGGCCCACGCCCCCGACGCTGTGATCCCGGGCTGGCACCCTTTCGACATGGTCCGGCCCGGCGACGGCGCCACCGGCCTGATCTGGAGCTACGACAAGGCAGGCAGCATCCAGAACGTGGAGACGCCCGAGTTCGAGGACGGATACGAATATGCGCTGGTCTTCGAGGCCGTCGCCACCAACAAGACCACCTCCACACTGCAGATCTCGGTGCGGCCCGAGGTCACCGGCACCTGGTCGCCCTTCACGTCCTTCCCCGGGGCGGGCTTCCGCAGGGATGACGTCTGTTCCGGCATGCTGCGGCTGCCCATGCCGCGCCAGCCCCGGCTGGTCCATGGCTGCATCTGGGACGCGCCGCTGAAGGCCGGGATGGAGGATCTTGCCGTCCCGACCGGCGCCCCCGAGGCCTCGGCGCTGAGTGCCGTCCGGGTCCGCTGGGCCGAGGGCGGACGCATCAACGAGGTCTTCCGCACCGGCCGCGTCCGCCTGTTCAGGCGCCGCGAACACCTCACCGGCTGATCTGCCCTCCCATGACGAGGCCCGCCATGACCGTCACCAACACCGCGCGCGCCCATCCGCCGGAGGCCCCATGCAGGAACTGACCACGCAGATCCGGGACTGGTGGGCGGTGATGCTCTCGCTGCTCGGGCTGGCCGTCTGGTCGGTACGGCTCGAGGCCCGGGCGCGGACCAATACCGCCGCGCTCGACCGCGAGACCGCCCGGCTCGCCGAGGAGATCCGCGCCCTCGAGGCCCGCTGGCAGCGGCAGCGCGCCGAAGATCTCGCCGCCCGCCAGCGCGACCGCGAGGAGACCAACGCGCTGCTGCGCGAGCTTCGCGCCGACATCAAGACCGTCCTGCAGCGCGTCCCGCGCTGAGCTATTCCCCCGAAAGGAGCCCCAAATGCACCTCGTGCCCCACTGGCGCGCGCTGATCCGGCGCGCCTGGTCGATCCGTCTCATCCTGATCGCGGGCCTGCTCTCGGGCTGTGAGGCCGGGCTCTCGCTCGCCTCGCCCGATCTGCTGGGCATCCCGCGCGGCCTCTTTGCCGGGCTGTCGGCGCTGGTGACCGCGGCCGCCTTCGCCGCCCGGCTGATCGCCCAGAGGATGGAGTGAACCGATGCGCAGGATCCTGAAACGCGGCGCCGCCGCCACCGCCCTCGCGCTCAGCTTCGTCGGTGGCAATGAGGGCCTGAAGACAGAGGCCTATCTCGACATCGTCGGCATGCCGACCGTCTGCTTCGGCGAGACCCGGGGCGTCGCGCTCGGCGACAGCTACACGCCCGCCGAGTGCCGGGCGATGTTCGCCGGGAGGCTCGCGGAGTTCGAGGCCGGGCTCGACCGGCTGATCGCGGATCCCGTCGAGGACCTGATCCCGGCCCGGAGCTATGTGGGCATTTTGGACTGGGCCTATAATGTCGGGCTCGGCGCGGCTGCGCGCTCGACCCTGATCCGCAAGCTCAATGCGGGCGATCTGCGCGGCGCCTGCGACGAGCTTCCGCGCTGGCGCTTCGCGGGCGGCAAGGGCATTCGCGGCCTCCTGATCCGCCGCAACAAGGCCCGGCAGCTCTGTCATGAGGGGCTCGACGGCGTTCCGGCCGACGTGCCGTTTCGCTGGGACGGCGCATGAGGGCGCTCCTCGCGGCGCTGCTGCTGGCCGGATGCGGCGGGCTGCCCGTGCCGCTCGGGCCAAACGTCGCCGCCAACGTCCAGGCCGGGGCCGAAAACGTCCAGGGCCAGAAGGTCGAAAACGCGCCTTCCATCCTTCGGCCCCGCGCCCGCGAGATCCGCCAGGAGCAATCCGAGAACCGCCTCCGCGCCGACCGCGTCGAGACCGTCATCGTCAATGTCATTCCGCCCTGGATCGTGCTGGTCGCCCTGATCGGATGGATCGCCCCCTCGCCCGGCGAGATCGGGCGGCGGATCGGCGAAGCGGTCAGGGGAAGGCGATCATGAGAAATACAACCATAAGGCGAGTTATCTATAATACAGACAACCTTTGGTTAGGGTATCCGCTATAACAACGGAACTGGCCAGGCAAGGGCCCACTAAACTTATCAAAGAACTGAAACTAAATTAGACCCTCGCAGGCCCAACGCCCGCGGGGGTCGCCCCGTTCTCGCGTGCCCGCTTGGGGGTGCCACCCTTTCCTTCTCTCACGCAACTGAATTCCCCCCGCTTACGGGCGGGGGCAAGGCGGTGTTGTAGCACCGCCTCACCACGCAGCCTGCGTCAACAGATGCTGCGCCGACACCCGAGAGGGAATCTGTCGCCCGGCTCTCGCGAGAGCGGGCGGACCTAGAACAGGTTCCTGACATGAACGAAATGCGAAAAACCGTCCCCGCAACCCCCGTCGCCCCGTGGATGGGCGGCAAGAAGGCCCTCAACCGGCGGATCATCGAGCGGATCGAGGCGATCCCGCACCGCACCTATGTCGAGCCCTTCCTCGGCATGGGCGGGGTCTTCCTGCGCCGAAGCTGGCGCCCGCGTCTGGAGGTGGCGAACGACCTGAACGGCGAGATCACCAATCTCTTCCGCGTGTTGCAGCGCCATTATCCCCAGCTGATGGAGGTGATGCGCTTCCAGATCACCTCGCGCCGCGAGTTCGAGCGGCTCCGCGCCTGCGATCCGGCCACGCTGACCGATCTGGAACGTGCCGCGCGCTTCCTCTATCTGCAGCGGCTGGCCTTCGGCGGGCAGCTCCGCGGGGTTTTCGGCATATCGCCGAACAGTGGGCCTCTGTTCAGCCTGGCCAAGATCGGCCCGCTGCTCGACGCCGCTCATACCCGGCTCGACGGCGTGGTCTTCGAGAACCTGCCCTGGCAGGACGTGCTGGCCCGCTATGATGGCCCGCAGGCGCTGTTCTATCTCGATCCGCCCTATTGGGGCGGCGAGGACGATTACGGCAAGGGGCTCTTCGACCGCGACCAGTTCGCCGAGCTGGCCGAGCGCCTGGGCCGGATCGAGGGCGCCTTCGTGCTGTCGATCAACGACCGGCCCGAGATCCGCGATCTGTTCGGCGCCTTCGTAATCGAGGAGGTGCGGCTGAATTACTCGGTCTCGAAGAGCGG
Source organism: Rhodovulum sulfidophilum DSM 1374 (assembly GCF_001633165.1). Taxonomy (NCBI): domain Bacteria; kingdom Pseudomonadati; phylum Pseudomonadota; class Alphaproteobacteria; order Rhodobacterales; family Paracoccaceae; genus Rhodovulum; species Rhodovulum sulfidophilum. The sequence goes on from NZ_CP015418.1 coordinate 4,107,131, forward strand.
CGCGACCGCCGCGCGGGAGTTGATCATCGCCAATCGCGAGGTCAGGGTGGGGCTCGTATGAGTTCCCCCGGCCCGGTCGGCGTTTAACCGGATCTTGGGGGCGCCCGGTAAAAGGTCCGTCCCATGCGCCGTCTCCTGTCCCTGCTGCTGCTGAGCCTGACGCTCCTGACCTGCGCGCCGGTCGCGCAGGCGCCGCAGGGCGTTGCACCGGCCGCGCCCTACACCCGCGCGGCCTTCGGCTCGGGCTGGACGGATCCGGACGGCAACTGCCTCGACACCCGCGCCGAGCTGCTGGCGGCTCTCTCCACCGTGCCGGTGCGGCTCGCGCCCTCGGGCTGCTCGGTGCGCCACGGCCGCTGGTTCGCACCGTATACCGGGCAGGTGATCACCGAGGCGGGCGATCTCGACATCGATCACATCGTGCCGCTGCGCTATGCGTGGGGCCACGGTGCCGCCAGCTGGTCGGCCCAGAAGCGCGCCCGCTTCGCCCGCGATCCCGTCAACCTGCTGCCCGTCAGCGCCTCCGCGAACCGCTCGAAAGGCGCGCGTGGGCCGCTGGACTGGTTGCCGCCGGATCCGGGCTTCCGCTGTCAGTATGTGCTGCGGTTCCGGCGGATCGCCGCGAGCTACGGCCTGGTGCAGTCCGCTGCCGAGGAACGGGATCTGGTGGCGCTGACCGGGCGGGTGTGTGGGGCATGAAGGGCGGGGAGCGGACGCTCGGGGTTGTCGCAGGGCATCGCGCGTGCATCCTCGAAGCAGACGTTCACCGGACGTGCTGTCGCTGGAGCGTGCAGGCAGACATTTGCAGGTGCGCTATTGGCTTTCGGAGCAGGACTTCATCCGCGAGAAGCTCACACCAAGTACCTCACTTTCCAAGAATACCTAGGTCAAAGCCAACGTTGCATAAGACTCGGCCAGTGAAAGTTAAGCCCGGCAGTGACAACAAGACGAAGCCCGCTGCGTAGAATACAAGGACCATGTAAACGATACCACGCAAGGTGTGTCTGTTCTGCACATTGTAAAAGCTTCGTAGGATGTCGATCTTGATCTGGTTGTCATCATCCTTTTTAAGAGCATCCGAGGCTGTCTTAAGACTCTTATCTCGACTTAACCATGGCGCCCTCCGGCCGAAGGACGACGCCACCTGCGGTCTCTTCGATTTAATTGTCACGTACATCGAGCGTAGATTTCTTGCCGAAACGTTTTCAATTGTTTCAACGACATACTCATTTATGCCCTTAGCGCCCTTGATGACTCCGGGCGCAAATGCACGGTAAAGAATTGTGCCAAATCCGAGAAACAATAAGCCGATGTAAACAATGTTTAAGCGCATGGAGAACTCGAACCACGGCGCGCAAGTACCTGGTTGCGCCTGTTGGTTCAGCAATCCCCCGAGGCCACCCAAATACTCTTCTATCTGTGAGTGGTACAGGATCATATATCCCACAAACGGCGTGCTCATCGTTAAAGAAGCTGGCACGCTCTGACCGAACCCCCTTAGCAGATGCCAGTTTATGAGCCTGTAACGCCAAGTTTCAGGCTCCCAAGACTCCTGAACTGCTCGCCGTTCGGACATCAGCACCTCATAGTTACGCGTTCGAAAGGCGCAAAGTACGGTTCTGGTGGGTGTAGAAGTCGCCCACGGTTATCTCTGGAACGTCTAACTCAGGCGCAATCATCGACGTAGCAATAATCATCTGGTTGGGTGATTTTGACGAAGACGATTTATTGTAAAGAAGTCTCTGGAAGTTTTTGCTTCTATCCGGCTCCATTCCTTTGTCCTCAACCGTGTCCATCAATAGAAAACGAGGGTGAGAGAAGGATGCCTGATTGGCGGCAGCAACGGCAAACGACGCAATAAAGCTGTTGCGAAGGTAGGCCATCGAGCTCGCGGAAAAGAAAGACTCTCCATTGACGCTTATTCTATCGCCATCGAAATCGAAATCGACAGTGTCCGCATTCTTGAATGTGGACTGCCGCTCCAAGTCATTTCTCAGAAATTCCAGGACCTCGAGTTCAATATATCTTCTTGCCTTGGAAATCTGGTCGCGGTCGCGCCTCTCCGTGGTTTCGATTATTGATCGGGCGTCATCAATCTTGCGTTGCAGTGCATCGCGCTGTCTTTGCGCCTCTTTTAATTCCGCAACAGCAGACTTGCGAGCCGCCAGCTCTTCGAGCTTCCGTTGAGCGTAGCCAACCTCCCGGTTAAGAGAACGAAGTCTTGTTCTGAGCTCCGTCGTTGGACTTCGGAGCGAGACTGTATAGTGTCTACCAGCTTGCTCCCACAGCTCAGTAACTTTAGTCAGTTGTGTCTTTAGGTCCGAAATTCGGCGCTGCCTGTCAGCCTGAAGGTCAATAGAACTTTGTCTTTGCCGAGCATACTCATTTATCAAGCGCAACGCGCGCTCCTTAACATGGCTCTGATCGGAAGCTTGCTTGCAGAGAGAGCAAGCGCCTTCAACTTCCGAGCCATGGATCGGCGCGAAGCAAGCAGGGCAGAACTCGAATTGTAGAGAGTTCAACTCATCAACGACCATCTTGGATTCATGGAGGGCATCCAGCTTCTTCGTCAACGACGCGATAAATTCAACCGAGTCGGAGGCCTCTAGCTCAAGAAAATCAAGCTCCTCTTTTATCTTTCCAATATCAGCCTGGAGGGATTTCACTCTCGCATACGTGGCTTCTTGGTCGTTCAAAGAAAGCCGGTCCTCAAATTGAGCGGAGAATACTTGCTCCTCCGTTTTTTCGATCTGGCCGTTTAGATCGTCCAGTTCTTTTTGAAGCGTCCGATATTCCTCATTTAACCAATCTTCAGTCAAAGGGTGACCTTCGCGCCCGTGAATCCTAATTAAAGTCTTAATCCGCGCGCTTACATCCTTCATCTCAGCTTCGTAGGCCTTCAAGTTTAACTTCGCGGCGTAGTACTCTTCACTAAAGGCGCCAAGAAGCAAGTGCCCTACAGTCTGCCGGGTGATCGCATCGTCAAATGGCTGGCTGCGAAATATTTTTTCGACCGAGCTAAGCTGATCGGAGTAGAGGAGCCGCAAAACTTGGTTAATTGTAATCTTTGTATTCGCTTCTCCGTATTGCACTTCTGGCAAGCCAAGAAGGCGAAACATCACCTGGGAAAAACTTTCAGATTTGCCCCTCCTGAAAGAGTATCTTTCCCACCCAGAGGCGCCACTCTTTAACGCCTCGTCACTTGGGCCAAAGAAGATGCGCATGGGTTGGGACGACTTTTGTTCAACGTCCCGCTGTAGAGTAACGTCTTTTCCGTTTAGTTTTACGCCCATTGTGACAGTGTCGCAGAGCAGCGCGGACTCTCTCCACTGGTGATCCAATAGATCGCCACCTAAGCCGAAGAAAATGAAATCCATGATTGTGGATTTGCCTGAGCTATTTTCTCCACGAATTATATTAAGTCCACTATGAAAAGTTTCCGAGAATACCGTGTTGCCACGGCGAAAAATCGACAAATCGACAACTTCTAAATTAGGGCTATACAACGTCATAGCTGAACTCCCCAAGCCCGGTACGTGCAAAGAGGCCATCGCTTCCGGTTTGGCCTATTTGCGGAAGGGATACCGCCAAGAAACTCAATAAATCTGGAGTTTTGTCGACAGCATTTTCGACGGCACGCCATAACTCAGCGGGCACGCCTGACCGCTTTAGCTTTAAGACTTCTGAGGAAACATCCAGCAACTCAATCATATCAGCACCTGCAAGAGCACTCATCGCTGTTGACTGGATCAATTCCATTCTTTCGAAAATAACCCGGGCATTCGGAAATTGATCGTAGCTGGTTTTTGGGTATTTTCTTACAAGGCGATTTCGTGTGCGAGCAAAGCCCTGAATATTCCGAGGTGCGCGAACGTCTGCAAGCATCCACGGAAAGCAATAAAAGAAATCGGCCACCCGCGCCGCTTTTGCGGGTATTCTGCCTTCGTCTGCGGAGGCAAGGAGAACAAGAAACCTGAAAACTGTATGGTACGGGTCGTACGCAGGTGTGTATGATATAGAAAACACTAGTTCCACCTGACGTAGCATCTATCTGCAAGCCAATAAATCATTCCTCTGACGTGCGCATGGTTGATGGTGAAGTGTTCAAATCCTGCACCCATATCATTCAAGGTGGGTTGTAGAATTTTATCCTCGATAATTTGGTCAATTTCCTGACGATCAAGAGATGAAGCGTGCGGAATGATGTTATTTTCAAACACATCATTTATGCGAGCCAGAAACAAAGCGAAAATTTTTTGCGCTGATGGATAGTGTTGCATTTTCGCCAATAGTTTCGCGAATAGTTCTTTCTTGGCCTGAGCTCCCTCGACTTGGTCGTGACGCTCTGCTGCTTCTAGTTTTGCCTCCAAGCCGATCAAACCTCCTGCGCTACGTCTATCTTGAAACATCTGGAGGTCATCAATGAAATCAGAGACATACGCGTCACCGTCGGAAATTTCCTTGTCGAGGCGCGCAAGAAGCCCAGTCACCTGCGATAACTCTGACACTGTTCACGCCCTACCGCATTTGGCGGCATCTCCGGCTGCGTGTGCTCGTCCTTGTGTTGGGTTCATAGTATCGAAGTTGCACTTTGCTTCTAGCATGTGTGTTGGTCGCAGCCGATCCCTTCGGCGTAGCCTTGTATCTTGTCTCTCACGCGATTGGGCGCTTTGTAAACTTCATATGCATGTCTGTATGTTCGTGGACCTTTACTGAGCGTCCGAGAAGCGCCACCAGCGTCCCTAGTTGAGAGCTGTTCCGTGTGTGAAGCGGAAGTCCCCTTCTCCGATTCGTCAATTGGTGATCGCAGTAGGCGGCGAATGGCCGCAAGCGGCAGGGAGCGCCCGAGCGGGCGCCGAGGCGCTCCGGCGCGAGCTCGATCTCCAGCGTGGCCATGGGCCGCTCCTGAGTGATCGACCAGGCGTGGACATGATGGGCGCGGGCCAAGCCGGAGCATTCGCTAAGCGGCGATTGTGGATGACACTCGGTAGCTCCTATCGCTCTTCCCTATCGTAAACGACTCCGCTCGAGCAGATAGCGGCTTGGAGGCTTGCCGACCATCTTTCGAAACATGGTCACGAAACTGCTGGCGCTTTCATAGCCGAGATCGATGGCGACGGCCTGAACCGACTGACCAGCGCTAAGCCGCCGCAAGGCAAGCACAATATGCAACTGTCGGCGCCAGCGGCCGAAACTCATGCCCACCTCTTCGGCCAACAGACGGCTCAGGCTGCGCTCGCTGAGCGCGACGCGGGAGGCCCACTTCGCGACGCTCGCATGATCCGCAGGCGCCGCGATCAACAGGTCGGTGAGCTTCTTCAGGCGCGGATCGCCGGGGATGGGGAGGCAGAGATCCTCGACCGGCGCCACAGCCAGCTCATCGAAGAGAACGGACACGATCCGGCCATCCGGACCGTCGACGTCATAGAGGTCCGGCAGAGCGTTTGCCCGCATCAGCAACTCACGGAAAAAACGCGACACCGTGATCGTGCAGCAGTCTTTCGGCAGGTTCGCGGATTCGGGAGGATCAATGAAGAGAGAGAGACACTCCACCTCGCCCGAGCCGAAAACGGAATGGGGCAGCCCGCCGGGAATCCACACGGCGCATTGCGGCGGTACGATCCAGACTGCGCCGTCGACCTCGCAATTGACGACGCCACGCACCGTGAAAAGCAGTTGCGCCTTCTGATGGTGGTGCCGGGGCGATTGCTCCAGGGCGTCAAGGGTGGCGACCGCGTTGGCTGCCACCAGCGCACGCGGGATCTCGTCGACATAGGCGAGCCAGTCGGGACGGACGTCCAGATACATCTCAGACCTCGACGTTATCAGATTAGGCCGGATTGAAACATATAGTGGCAAGGTTGCGCAATGACGCCACGTGCCGGCTGGCGTATTGCTGTGAGGCAGAGGCGGCTGGCGGATCTTGTGATCGCGCTCCGTTACTGGAGGGGCAGAGCTGACCTGCCAGACACATATCTTTACGTTACAGCACATTCGTTCGACCTAAAACCATCCATTCTCGCTCGGAGACAACACATGCCCTTGGATATCAAGAATTTTCCGCTTGTCTGGATGAGCTATGACGAAGCGCCGGACCACGACCACGACGAGGATTTCGCGGCGTTAGAGGTGTGCCTTAAGCGCGGCGCACCGTTCGTGATCTTGAGCGATAATGCTCCGACCGAAGACGAAGACCACGACCACAGCCAGGAAGAAAGGAAGCGCACTGCGCTGTGGATGAAGAAGCACAAGGCCGAACTGCGGACGCTCGTGCTGGCGATGATTGTGATTGAGCCGAGCGCCGCCAAGCGTCTGACCTTCAAGACTTTCGGCGCGGTCTTTTCTAAATTCTGGGGTTTTCCGTTGAAGATTGCAGTGACTCGCAAAGAGGCGATGGATGTCGCCGAGAACCTGCTGTCAGAAGGCGTGAGGCCTGGGGGAAGCGCATCGCAGCGCCGATGCGCGCAGACCTCATAGGCTCGCAGGCCAAGTGAGACGTTAGCTGCCAAACCGCAGCAATCGACAGCGAGGCGCCCTCTAGGCATTCACGCTACGTTCTGCGGATTTTTCGCGTCAGCCTAGGCAAAAAGACGCGCAAAGTCAGCGACATGCCAACTCTTGCAAATCCGTGTACAGGAGTTCGATTCTCCTACTCGCCTCCACTACTTAGCGGTTCCGCCCCGCGCTCTCTCAACACCGCTCTCAACATTCACGTTCTGGTCCCGTTCCGTTCTACAGCCTGCGTTCCTGGGCTTTGAGCGCACGGACCTTCTGCCTCACATGGGCGGTGTAATGCGCAACCATCGCCATGGATTGGCCGGTGACGGATGCGATTTCCTCATCCGTCAGCCCCAAGGTGCAGAGTTCCGAAGCCGCGGTGTGGCGCAGGGCGTGAATGTCGTAGGCTTCCGCGCCAATCTCCTCCCTCACCTTCCTGACCGCCTGCGCGGCGCCCCTGTACGACCACGGGCCAGTTGCGCGTTCGTTGGTCAGGATGAAAACGCTGCGGCGGTCGGCCGCTTCGAGCGTGGCCCGCAATGTCTTCGTAAACGGCACCCACAGGGTCTTGCCGGTCTTGTTCTGCCGGACATTGATCCCGCCATTCTCAAGGTCGCTCCAGCGCATTTTCAGCACATCGCCGATCCGCTGCCCGGTTCCGAGGCAGAGCTCGAAGACAAGTAGCGCGCGCCCTTCCGCTGCGTCTCGATACGCCTTGACCAGATCCGCGGGCCACGGTCGACGATCTATCGTCTCGCCTTTCACCTGCTTGATGCCCTTGGCCGGGTTCTCGGACACCATGCCAATGTCGATGGCATGCTCCATCAGGACACGGGACACCTGAACCACGTAGTTTGCGAATCGGGCCGCGTCAGCGTTGGCATCGCGCAAGGCAATGAAGTGCTTGCGCTGCGCCTTGACCGGATCGAGAGCGCCCCATTTCGCCTCGATCACGGAGAGCACGCGCTCGTAATCCTTGCGGGTTCGGGCCGCCAGAGAGGTGTAGCGCTCGGATCGGCGGTAGCTGTCGATCAGCCCGTTGAAGGTCCGCTTGGACGGTGCGCGGACAGGCCCCTTGAGCCGAAGCGCATATTCCGCCCAGAACGCCGGGGTCAGTTCCTGGTTCTCCATCCTGACGGTCGGCTCGCCCCGGCGCTGCCAGTAGATCGCCGTTCCCTTTCGATAGACATGCTTCGGCAAGTCACGCTTCATCGTCTCAGATCCATCGCTTCGAATTCGTCGATCTCGTCCTGGTCGCGAAGCAGGATCAGCTCGACCTCCCTGCCCCTCACAATGACACGCTGCACAGTTTTCCCGCATGCCTCAACGGCAGAGACGAGGCGACGCACGCGGTCGTCGGTGCGAAGATGCTTGTTCATGGCGCGCCCTCCTCGCTCGCGAGTTTTCCCGCCGCAACGGCCCCGAAACGGCAAATGTCGCAGTATCCACGCTGCGTTGACATGTGCAGATCGAGGGTCGGAAGCTGGTGGATGTCAGACATCGGGTTTTCCCTCCTTCATGGCGCAATCGACCAGTTCGGCGACGGCTTCGCGGAACGCCTTGTCGGCGGGCTCTTCGACCGGCTTCGGAAAGGCGTCCGAGGCACGGCAGATACCGCCGCCGCATCCCTGTCCCTCGGTCACCAGCTCGCCGCAGGCGGGACAGATCCGGGGCTCGACTGGCGGTTGCCCGGCCTCCGGATCGCCCAGCAGAAGCCGCTCCGCGCGGCGCGGGTCATTGGCCAGGCGCAGCCGCCAGCAGAGCTTGACGGCGGCCATCACGCCCGCGCGGTAGCGCAGATCCTCGCCGAGCTCGGCCTCGATCCGGTCGAGCCCCCAGCGCAGCGCGCGCTCGATGTCGAGCTTCCAGCTCCCGCCCAGCAGCGAGCTGCGGATCAGGTCGCGACCGAAGAGCCGGATCACGTCCTTGCAGTCATCGCGGATGATCAGCCGGGCCTCGGCCGGGGTCACCTCGGCATTGAACCGGCCGAAGCTGCGGGTGAGCGTGTCAGGTGTTGTTTCAGTGATGATGCGGTATTCGGCCTCGACTTCCCGCAGCCGCTCGGGCTCAACGCGGAGCCGGTCGCGTTCGGCCTCTGCCGTCTCGGCCCGGGCGCGCGCGGCGATCAGCATTTCGCGGTGGTAGCGATCCGCACTGTCGACGATGTCGCCGTCGACATAGCGGTGAAACGCGCAATCGCGTTCGCTGTCGCCCTCAAATCGCGGGACGGTCGCATGCACCGAAAAGACGTGTCTGCCATCTGCATCATCCGGATCGGATTGGGCGGCCCAAATCTCGCGGGGCCATTGGGTCTCGGCCATCACGCGGCCTCCTTTCCTGCTTGCCCGCCCCATTGGGCGGCCGCGGCGGCGGCGAGGCCCTCGAAGGTGCGGGATCTGATCTTCCAGCGGTCGGGTCCGGGCGGGGCCCGGTGGACCGCGCTCCAGCGCTTGTGCGCCTCGGTGCCGGGCGCGGGCGGGGTCAGGCGGTTGGTGGCGCTCAGCGGCGCGAGGCCGCGCAGGTAGAGCCCGGTCGCCTTGAAGACCGGCTCGCCGAACCACCAGGGCTGCACGATCTGCGGCTTCGGCAGATCGGCCGGCAGCCGGACGCGCCCGTGCCGGTGCATCACCGGGTTCTCGACCGCGACGCGCGGGATCGGGGCACGCCAGCAGGCCGAAAACAGCGCGGCCCCCTCGTCGAGCAGCCGCCACATGATCGCGCGGCGGGTGTCCTCGGGCAGATCCGGCCAGGCGGCGCGTTCTTCCGGGCGCGCCTCGGCCGGGGCGTTGGTCGGCGGCACATGCAGCCAGCGCACGCCCGAATTGCAGAGCCGGGTGCAGGGCGGATGCATGACGGCGAGCAGGTCCCAGCCGAGGTGAAGCACCTCGCGGATATCGCAGATCATGTGCCGGTTAGTGGCATCCTCGGCCGGAAGCAGGTCGCAGGACCAGACATCATGCCCGCGCGCGGCGAAGGCCCGGCGCATCACGCCCGAGGTCTCGCAGCCGATCAGGATCCGGAGGGGGTGCATCAGTCGAAGGGACAGAGGCGGATGGCCGCCTCCATCCAGTTTTGGGCGGCCTCGGCCTCGTCGCGGCCGGTGGCGACCAGTCCGAAGAGCTGGATCTCGTAGAAGGCCACCCGGCCCGGCAGCGCCGGGATCTCGATCCCGTGACGGCGGAGCGCACCGCGGATCGCGGCGAGGCGGACCTCGGGCGATGCGCCACGCCATTCGACGACGAAGGCGGCCAGTGCGTCTGGCGGCGGGGCGATGCTGTCGAAGACGCTCATGCGGCACCGCCTGCCCGGGCCTGCGCGGCCAGGGCGCCGAGGGTGACGGCACGTCCCTGCAGCCGCTCGGCCCGGGCGAAGGCGGCGCGGGCGAGCAGCGGCTTGCCGTCCCGCGCGTTCGATTTCGCGGCGACGCGGGCAGTGTTGGCTTGCGCGCGGGCGACGGCAGCCTCGGCCGCGAGCCGGTCGGCGATCTGCGGGGCGATGGCGAGGATCGCGGCCATCAGAGGCTGGCCTTCGCGATCCGGGCCAGCATGAGCCCGCCCCCGGCCGAGCCGATGAAGGCAAGGCCGATGAACAGGCCGAGCAGCGCATCGCGCCAGGTGCCGAAGCCGTAAGTTGCAGGAAGGTCTGGGATTTTGGGGATGCGGGGCATGGTGTCCTCCGGGTCTGGGCATGGGATGCCCGCCCGCGCGGGGCGGGGCACCGATGCTCAGGTGTCGGAGCTTTCGCCGCCCTCGCCCTCGCCTTCGCCGGAGCCTTCGCCGGACGCGGCGGGGTCGCGGTCATTGCCGGTGGGGGCGGTGTAATAGACGCAGCCCGGCGCGTTGCTGCGCTGGAAGGCGTTGGTGCCTTGGATCGGGGCGAAGCAATCCGGGGCGGAGGCAGGCGACACGGCGGTCGCCTGGTCTTCCGTGGTGTCGGTTGCGGCAAGCACGGGCGCGGCCAGCAGGGCCAGTACGGCGGTGGTCAGGATGGTCTTCATGGGATCCTCCATCGTGGGTTTCGATGGGGGCTATTTCATACCTATTGGGTATATACCGGTCAAGAATAAATTATTCCTATCAGGTATTGTCCTGCAGGGCGATGTTCGCTTGAACGTCTCCGACCCTGCGGCGCGGGGCTTCCGCAGGGGTAGATCCTTGGAGGTAAGTGTGGCTGATTCAGCGAAAGAATTCGAAGACCTGCTCGCGCAGATGGATAGACTGACGCTGTCTGCGTTTATTGATCTGACGGCACCTGAGATGCCAGAAGAGTCTGCGCCAAATCTAGCCAGCCCTGCTGGCGCTCCTTCGGAAGACTCCGAAATGCCTCTAATAGAGCGACTTCCGCGGCAGTCCGATCATCAGAAAAGAGATCGCTGAGGCTTACCCCAAGAGCCATTGCCACTTGCCTGAGGACCCGGAGTGTAACGGCATCGTTCCCGCGCTCTATCCGAGAGATAGTGGGCTGCTCAACTCCAGCGAGCTCAGCGAGATCGGCCTGAGATAACCCCTGGGAGCGTCTAATTTCAGCAATTCTCATGTTTGCATCCTACAGGCGCATCCCGGGCGGACAAATTCACGAAGGGTATAATTATGCTTGCAGGGTATATACCTGATGGGTATATCCTGCCTGCATGAACGCTCTAGCCTCATACCTTCAAACCCAATCCATGACACAGACCCAGTTCGCTGAGGTCATTGGGGTCAAGCAGCCGCTGGTCTCCAAATTGGTCAGAGGGGTTTCACAGCCCAGCCCGGATCTCGCCGCGAGGATCGCTCGCGAAACGCATGACCGAGTGCCCTTCTACAGCTGGCCTGCCTATGCGCCATTCAAGCCGGAAGGTGATGAAACGAACCGCTGCACGAAGGAGGCGAGATGTTGACCGCCACCCCTCGCGCACATTCGGCGCACCGCATGCTGAGCGCGTCCGACCCCTCGTTTTCTTCCCCGAGTCATTTTGCACGAAGCCACCATAGGGATGTCGCCATGCAAAAGTCCTTCCAGAAGTTCCGCGACCCGCAGGAGCGGGAGCGGAAATGGTTCGCCTCGCTGCTTTGGCGGTCATTCCCCGAGGCGACGAGCGAGGCCCAGCTGGCCGACCTTGTGGCCGAGGCGCTGAACACGGCGCAGCGGCCTGTGAACCCGCGCACGGTGCGGAACTGGCTGCGTTCCGAGAACGCGCCGGGGCTGCATTACGTCGTGGCGGTGCTGGCGCTTGCGGGCGCCGAGACAGTCTTCGAACTCTTCGACCCGGAGCAAACGGCATGACACTGGCAATTCGGATCTACTGGCGTATCGCCGGACGCTTCAACCAGGTGCGCGCGGGCAGAGCCCGCGCCGCCGCCCGCGTCTTCGAGGCGCGGGCCGAAAAGTTTTTGGCACGTTTCAAGGGGGGCCGGACATGACCGGCCCGACCGACGTCGCGGCCGTCCCCCAGGCATCAGGAGCAGAACATGGGAATTATGGAGATGCTGGCCCTCATCCTCGGCATTCAGGTCTCGGGCGGCGTGATCTTCTTGGGCGTTCTCATCTGGGGCATGCGCCACATGGCCGAGACCAGACGCCGCCTGGATGCAAAGGCCGCGGATTTCGACAAGGAACATGCCCGCTTTCTACGGACGATGCACCGGCTTCGGTAGCGAGCGGCCGCCACGGCATCGCCCATATCGCCATTCGGGGCCTTCGCCCCGTCTCCGCAGCCCGGCCGGACGCCGGGCCCCTCCCTGACGACTGGCTGGGCAGCACGTCCTTTCCCCTCGGGCTGCCCTGCCCCTTTGGGGAGGATGCGGCATGAGCGTCGGGGCGGAAATGTTGAAAGTTCCGGGCGCGGCAGAGCTGGCGGTCGACCCGCTGACGGTTCGGGCGGCGCAGCACATCGTCGAGTCGCGCAAGGCGTCGGTGTCGAACCTGCAAGCCGTGTTGCGCATCGGGTTCAGCCGGGCGGCGGGGTTGATGGAGGCGCTGGAGGCCGAGGGCATCGTCACGGCTGCCGATCATGTCGGTCGCCGCGAAGTGGCCGCCGATGTCCTGCCGCCCTCCCTGGCAGTGCTGGCAGACGGCCCGACCGTTTCGCTCACCGGCCCGAACGGGGCGACGACCGGCCCGATCCCGCTCGATACCTTCACCGCCCCGCCGCGGCCGCCGATGAAGGAAACCGCCGAGGACGAGGCGGTGCGCGAGAAGACCTACCGGGTCGCGGCCGATGAGCTGCGCGGCTTCATCGAGCGCTTCGAGGCCCTGGCCGAGGAGAAGGCCCAGATCGGCGATCAGCAGAAGGCCGTCATGGCCGAGGCCAAGGGCCGCGGCTACGACATCAAGGCGCTGCGCCGGATCATCGCGCTGCGCAAGCGGCATGCCGAGGACATCGCCGAGGAAGAGGCGGTGCTGCAGCTCTATCGCGAGGCCCTGGGGATGTGATGGCCGCGCGGGTTCACACCGATCTGACGATCCGCGGCACGACCTATCCGGATGCGGCCAGCGCCGCCCGCGCGCTGGGGGTGACGCCCGAGGCGATCCGCTCGGCCGCGCGCAAGGGGCGGCTCGACCGGGTGGGAACGGGCCGCAAGGGGCTCGCGCCGATGCCGGTGCGGATCCGGGGCGAGGTCTTCACTGACGCCCATGCCGCCGCCGCGCGCTTCGGGGTGACGCCGCAGGCGGTCTGGCGGGCGCTGGCCGATGGCGATCCCGACCGGATCGGCCGGCCGCAGCGCCGCCCCGGCCGAGACCCGAAACCCTTCGAGATCGGGGGCCTGCGCTTTGCCTCGCAGCGCAAGGCGAGCCGCGCGCTGGGGTTCTCGGACGATTATCTCTCCCATGCCCTGACCCGGGGCGGCCGCGCCGCCCGGGAACGCATTCTGGCCGCCGCGATGGCGCTGAGCGCCCGGCAGGCCAGCCCCCGCAAATCGTTACCGAACGGGCCTGCGTGCCCGGAACCGATGGAGGAGCTTCATCATGGATAGCACGGACCTGACGCGCCCGGACCGGGTGCCCGCGTGATGGCCGCGCGTCGCCACCTGGCCCCGGTCGAGACCGGCGGGCTGCCGGACTACCCGATCTCCAGCGAGGACCGGCTCGATTCCCATTTCTTCGTGCAGTGGAACCTCAAGCGCTGGCGCAAGAGCGAGTTCCGCCAGCTCGCCGAGCCCGAGGTCGGCTGGTACGGCTTCCTGCTGATCTGCGAGGCCCATGACGAGACCCCGGTGGGCACGCTGCCGACCGACGAGCGGCTGCTGGCCAAGGCGCTGGGGATCACGGTCGACCGCTGGCACCAGCTTTGCGAGCGCGAGATGACGCCGCTGCATGGCTGGTCGCGGGTACGCTGCGACAATGGCGAGATCCGGCTGGCGCATCCGGTCGTGACCGAGGTCGCGGTCGAGGCGCTGGCCAGCAGCCGCCGCAACCGCGCCGAGGCCGAACAGCGCCGCCGCAACAAGCGGCTCAAGGATCTGCGCGAGATGATCGAAAAACGGATCGGGGCCGGGCAGCTTCTGCGCGCGCCGCAATTCCTCGACCGCTTCGATGACTGGCTGGCCGAGCGCTACCCCGAGACCCAGCGCCGCGAGGGCTTCATCCGCCGGGCGCTGGACGAGTTCAGCGCGGAGATGGCCCGATGAGCCGGTCAGGGTCGATCCGTGACATTCCGTTACCGTCACAGAATATTCCGGAACAATCACGGAAAATCACGGAACCGACCGGGAAAGTCACGGAACATTCCGTGTTTCCGCCGGGCCGTCCCCTTTTTTTGCGCCGTTTCCGTCACCGCTGAAAGGAGAGGAAACGAGAAGAGACGAGAAGAGACACCCCGGTCGCGCCGCCCCGGACGGGGGCGCGCGGCAGGCAGGCGGGGCAAGGCTGAGAAGAAGGGAGCCGAGATGGATGCGAGGGAACAGGCCGAGGGCGAGAAGCGGGTGCGGGATCTGCTGGTCGAGCCCCTGCTGCGGCGGGGGCTGGTCAAGCCCGGGGCGATGACCAAGGCGCAGTTCGAGGAGATGCTGGCCGATCTGGCCAAGCGGCTGGCCTATATGAGCGGGCCGAACCTGGCCGCGCTCGAGGAGATGGCGGCGGCCCAGCCCGGCGGCAAGGACCGCGACCGCTTCCCGATCTCCAATGCGATCCTGAAGGCGGCGGCGCAGATCCAGCCGCCCGCCGACGACGCCTCGCCGCTGATCCGCGCGGTCTTTGCCCATGCGGTGGGGCGGCAGGCGCTGGCCGAAGGCTGGGCGCCGGAACTCCTGGACGATCTGCGCCACAACCGCCGCTGGCCGCGCAGCTATGCGCTGGGGCAGATCCGCCAGGCCGCGGGCGAGGCGCTGCGCCGCCACGCGCATCTGGCGGGCGCCGGTCCCGGGCAGCTCTCCCCGACCGAGGCCGCCTGGCTGCGGGACCGCGAGGCCCGCCTCGCCCACTGCCGCAGCATCGCCGATCTCGCGGGGGCCTCGGCATGACGGCCGCGCTCCGCTCCCCGCTGCGGCCTGCACCGCGCAGCCGCCGGGCGATGCCGGTTCGGGAGGCTTTGGAATGGGCCTTCGGCACCGAATGCGCGCGGCTCGACCATGACGAGATCGAGGCGGTCGGCGGCACCGGCTGGCGCCCCTTCGGCATGGAATATGTGGCCCTCGAACGCGCCCAGCTCGGCACGCGCGTCGACACCAGCCGCGGCCGGTCCCGCCCGCATGACGATGCCGAGCTGATCGCGACCGTGGTCCGGAACGTCCTGCCCTGGTATGCCGCCACGCTGGTCGCCGATCTTGCCCGTGCGGGCCGCACCCCCGACTGGATGCCCGACGCCCGCCCGCGGCTCCGCCCGGCCGAGTGGCAGCACAATCGCCCGAACCGTTGGGGCAAAGCCGCGGATGCGGCGGCGCTCGGCGCCGAGGGCTGGCAACCGATCCCGCGCAGGAACCGCAAGGGCGTGATCGTCCAGGACGCGGTGCGCTTCACGCCCTGCGTCTGGACCCCGACCCAGAGCCAGATCGCGGCGGCGCGGCGGGCTTACCTCGACTGGTGGGGCTATCTGCTGGAGGTGCAGGCGGCTTTGACGGCAGCCGACCTGGCGCGGATCGTGGTCACCAAGGACATGCCGCCGATGCGGCCATGGGTAAGGTCGAAGGAATAGCGTTAGCAAGTCACTCCTTAGGAGACCTACCCATGTGCAAAACAAATTGACGAATCCTTATGAAAAAATCCAAATTAAACCCGATATTTGAAATGAAGGTAATTTATGATGTATGAATACGAAAGAAGCTATAAAACTGGCAGAGGGGTATGCGTAGTAATGGAGCTTCTAGGATGGCTCCTTGTTTTTGTCGGTTTCATAGCCGTCATTGTTGGCTATTCTTCAGGAGGACTGGTCGGGTTTGCTTCCCGTAGCTTCATGGAGGAAGGCCCTCCAGTCGTTTTCAGGCTGATTGCCACGATCCCCGGGCTGCTCACGATGGCTGCAGGAGTGTATTCTGTGATGGAAACTCAGAAAGTGAAGGCAACTCTAGACTCAGCAGAAATGACGCGTGAGATGCTGTCTATTTCGAGGCGGAACGACGGCGCTCTCTCATCCAACAGAGTCGAACCAAGCATTAGCCGTGGTCTCGCTCCAGCATCATCGACTTTGGTAAAATACTATCGAACCAAGCAGATAATGAGGCGTCCAACTGGTGGAGTGACTGTTGACGGTGAAGTCTTCAACGATGTGCAGGAAGCCGAGAAGCACATCGACATGATGCTCAAGAACGGGGCGTGATCTTGGCTCCGGAAACTTTTTTCTTGACTGTAATCTGATCCCGTTGACATAGTGCCGTCACCCAATTTGCGCCCGGAGCGGAGACCCCGCCCCGGGCGCTTTGCGTTCCGGGACGGGCTATTGCAGCCCGCAGACAGGGAGGGACGGCATGAAGCTGACGGCAGGTGTCTCGCCCTCGGATCTGCGCAAGCTGGTGTCCCGGCTTCGGGAGGTGGAGCGCAAGCAGATGCCCTACGCGACGATGCTGGCGCTGAACGCCACCGGCGAGGCGGTTCTGGAAGAGAACAGGACGCTGATGCGCAAGGTGTTCGACCGGCCGACGCGCTGGACGCTGAATGCGTTCTTCCTGCGGCGGGCGACCAAGCGGAAGCCGGAGGCGACGGTCGAGCGCAAGGATGCCCCGCGCGGACGGCATTACCTCGAAGTCGAGGAGCGCGGCGGCGCCCGCCCGAAGACCGGGATCGAGCGGCTGATCATCGGCAATGTCGCCTATGAAGACCATATCGAGGCGGTGGTTCCGGCGCGGGGCGCCAGGCTCAACGCCCATGGCAACCTGCCCGCCGGTCAGATCCAGCGGGCGCTTTCCAATATCGGGGCGCAGCAGGACCGCGCCCAGAACAGCACCGACGGCTCGCGCAAGCGCAGCGCGCGGGCGGCGCGGTATTTCGTGCCGAAGCCCGGGCAGCTGTCGCCCGGGGTCTGGAAGCGGCAGGGCAAGCGGCTGACCAAGTTCCTGTCCTTCACCGACCGGCTGCCCCGCTACGGCGCGCGGTTCGACATGGAAGGCCATGGCCGGATCGTCGCCGCGCGCGAGATGCCGGGCCGGATGCGGGCGGCGATCAGGAAGGCCTTTTCCACCGCCAGATGAGCGCGGGTCCTTCCCGGAGGGGGATCGCACGGGGGTAATTCGCACCCCGGTGCCTGCATGTGTGTCTGAATTTTCGAAGCTGCGAGTGAGGGTTGTTGTTGTCATGACCGATCTGGCCGATCTCCGCCGCCTCTATCCGCTGCCCGAGGGGGTGGAGGACACCGCAATGAACCGCGCCCAGATCGCCCGCGCCCTCGATGTCAGCGACAACACGATCAGCAAATGGATCGCGCAGGGCATGCCGGTGCTGGAGGAAGGCGGGAACGGCCGGGAATATGCCTTTTCGCCGGCCGATTGCTACGCCTGGCGGAGGCATCGCGATGCCGGGGCGCGGGCGGCGAAGGCGGCGGCCGACCGCTCGGCCTCGCAGCTGGCAATGGCGTTCCGCAATCTCGACGAGGAGGATGCCAATGCCTCGGCCGGGCTGACCGCCAAGCAGATCGCCGAGGAGGCCGATGCCGATTACCGCTACCAGCGCGCGGCCGAGCAGCGCGGCGAGCTGACCCGGACGGCGCGGGTGCGCGATCTCTTCGAGGACATGCTGGTCGAGTTCCGCCGCACCATCACCACGCTGGTCGATTATTGCGAGATGGAGTTCTCGCTCGATCCCGAGGAGACCGCCAAGCTCGAGGCCCGCTGCGACGGGGCGCTGGTGCGGGCGCGCGGCAACCTGGAACAGGCCATCGGCCGGGGTGCGGCCGAACCGGTCGCGCTGCGGCGGGGCGACCAGGGCGAGATGGGGCTCTGAGATGGTGGTGATCCGCGATGCCCGGATCGGCGCGCTGCGCAGCTTCGCGCCGCTGCCGGGAGTGCGGCGATGATCGACGTTGGACGGCTGCGCGTGCGGCTGGGGCTCGACAATCGCGAGTTTCAGACCGGACTGGCAAAGGCCCGGGGCGCGTTCGGCAAGTTCGCGGGCCGCATCGCGGCGGCGGCGGCCCCGGTGGCCATCGGGGCGGCCGTCGCAGCCGCGGCCAGGTCGAGCTTCGAGATGGTCGATGCGCAGGCCAAGCTGGCGCAGTCCCTCGAGACCTCGACCAGATCGGTGCAGCTGCTGGGCCGCGCCGCCGATCTGTCCGGCGTGCCGATGTCGCAGCTGCAGCAGGCCGCGCTGGCGCTGAACAAGCGCCTCTCGGAGGCCTCGTCCGGCGCGGGCCCGGCGGTGAAGGCGCTGCGGGCCCTGGGCCTGGAGGCCCGGGATCTGCTCGGCCTCGATCTCGATCAGCGCTTCGACAGGATCAACGGCGCCATTGCCGGGCTGGAGGATCCGGCGAAGAAGGCCGCGGTTGCGGCGGCGCTCTATGGCGACCGGGCCTATGCCGCCATCACCCGGCTGGACAGCGCGACGCTCAGCCAGGCGGCCCGCGATGTCGATCAGTTCGGGGTCGCGCTGTCGGAGCTGCAGGCCGACAATATCGAGGCCGCCAACGATGCCATGTCGACGCTGGGCGTGGTCATGCGCGGGGTCGGCAACCAGGTCGCGGCCAGCATGGCCCCGGCGATCACCGCGCTGGCCACCGGCTTCACCGACCTGTTGCGCGAGGGCACGCCGCTGCGCGCGATGCTGGACGGGCTGGGCGCCAGCGTGAGCGGCACGTTCCAGGTCATGTCCGGGACCATCGGCCGGCTCATGTCCTATGCCGGCACATTCGCGTCCTTCCTGGCGGGGCGGTTCGTCACCAGCATGTCGCTGGCCGCGGCCTCGGTGGTGACGCTGAACGCAAAGCTGCTGCTGACCCGGGCGGCCCTGATGCGCACCGGGTTCGGCGCGCTGGTCATCGGTGTCGGCGAGCTGATCTATCGCTTCACCGGCCTGGTCGAGGCCACCGGCGGCGTCGGTCAGGCCTTCGATGCGCTGAAGACGGTGGCGATCGAGGTCTGGGAGCGGATCGGCGCGGGCACCCGGATCGTCGTGCTGGCGGTGAAACGGATGGGCTGGGCGATCCGCGCGGATTTCTACGGCACGCTCGAGGCGATCCAGTCCAAATGGGGCGGCGTCATCACCAACATGGCGGCCATCGGCGCGATCATTCCGGGCTTCGGCTCGCAGTTCCGGGCGGTGGCGGCCGAGATCCGGAAGAGCAGCGCCGCCGCGAAGGATCTGAAGACCGCCACCAGCGAGGCGACCGGAAAGGTGGCCGAAAACGCCAGGGCCATCGAGGCGGCCCTGACCGGCTTCACCGCCCCCCTTGCCTCGGTCGAGGCGCTGCGGGCGAAGCTCAGGGACGCCCGCGCCGAAATGGACAATACCGGCACCAGCTCGCAGGGCCTCAAGGCGGCGCTCAAGGATCTGAACGATGCCCTCTCCGGTGACGGCAAGGGCGGCAAGGGCTCTGGCGTCGACGAGGTCGAGAGCGGGCTCACCCGGCTGGGCACCAGCGTCAACGCCACAAGCAGCAGCTTCCAGAGCTTCTTCAAGGATATCGTGAAGGGCTCGGGCGATGCGGGCGACGCGGTCTCGGCGCTGGCCGACCGGATGCTGGACGACCTGCTCGACCGCGCGATGAGCCCGCTCTCGGACGCCCTGGGCTCCATGTTCGACGGGCTGTTCTCGGGGCTCTTCGGTGGCCGCGCAAGCGGCGGCGGCGGGACGGTCAAGCCCATCGGGGATCTGATCGGCAAGGTGATGGAGGGCGGGTCGTTTGACGGCGGCGGGCGCACGCCCCTCGGGCCGCGCGCGGGCGGGCTCGACGGCAAGGGCGGGTTCCTGGCCATGCTGCACCCCAATGAAAGCGTGATCGACCATACCCGCGACAGCGGCGGCTTCGGCGGCTTCGGCGCGGTCCGGGGCGGCGACGTCTATGTCAGCGTGCAGGGCTCGAATGCCAGCCCCGAGCAGATCGCGGCCGCCGTGCGGGCGGAAAGCCGACGCCAGGCCTCGGAGATCTACGACCGCCGCAAGCGGATGGCCCGGGCGGGAGGGGCGAGCTGATGGCCTTTCCACCGCCGAGCGTTCGGGTCGCCGCCTTCACCCTGACCCGGATCACCAGCAGCCTGCGGGTGCAGAGCCCCTACAGCTTTGCCCAGACCGCCTATGACTTCATGGGCGGGATGTGGGCGGCCGAACTGACCCTGACCCATGTCTCGGCGGCCGAGAATGCCGCGACCGAAGCCTGGCTGGCGGGCCTGAACGGGATGGCCGGGACCTTCGAGATGGGGCCAGTCGACTACGAAGGCCCCTATGGCAAGATCTCGGCCGATCCTGTCGTCGCGGTCGCGGCCAATGCCCGGGCGCAGGCGCTGGTGCTACAGCTCGCCAGGGCGGGCGACCGGGCGCTGCCGGGCGATTACCTGACCCTCGGCCGCCATCTGCATATCGTGACCGCGGCCGAGGCCCCCACACCGGCCTTCCGGCAGAGCGTCACGCTCTGGCCGCGGCTGCGCCGCCCCGTCGCCCCGGGCGATCCGGTAACGATGCGCGCGCCCTTCGGCACCTGGGCGCTGGCCGGGCCCGAGACCAGCTACAGCGGCAGCCAGTCCCGGATCCGGACACGCATATTGCAAGTCAGAGAGGCGCTGTGATGGACGCGAGCGGAGATCGGATGCTGGGCCTGCTGGTGCGCTGCCGGTTCGATACCGGAGATCTGGCGATGTTCACCGGATATGGCGAGGTCGACTGGGAGGGCGTGACCTATCTGGGCGCGGGGCAGATGCTCTCGGTCGGCGAGGCGCAGGCGACCTCGGGCGACGGCATTCCGGGGCTGTCGATCACGCTTTCCGGGCTCGATCCGGAGGTGGTGGCGCTGGCCGAGCTCGAGGAGTTCCAGCGCCGCCGGGTGACGGTGTTCCTGGCGCTGTTCGACGAGACCGGCCAGATCGAGACGGCCGATGTGCTCTTCGACGGGGTCGCCGACACCATGGAGAGCGATGACGGCCCCGACACCGCCACCACCACGCTGGCGCTCGAGCCGCGCAGCATGGCGCTGGGGCGCAAGTTCCCGTGCTACTACCTGCCCGAGGACCAGAAGAAGCGCTTTCCGGGCGATCAGGGCTTCGACCTGGTCCAGGCGATCCAGAACCGCGAAGATACCTGGGGGCGGTCGTGAGGCGCGCGGGCTGGGAGCGGCGCCTGTCGGCGGCGGTGCGGGACTGGGAGGACCGGCCCTTTGCCTGGGGCACGGCCGATTGCCTGGGCTTCTGCCGGGCCGTCGCCCGGAGCATGACCTGGGAAGATCCGATACCGGGCCTGCCGGATTACGGTTCGGAATACGGGGCCGCCAAGGTGCTGGTCTCGCTGGGCTTCGGCTCCATCGAGGCGCTGGTCGACGCGCATCTGGAGCGGCTGCCGGTCGCGGGCGCGCGGCGCGGCGACTGGGTGATGACCGCCTGCGAGGGCGCGATGCCGGGCGCCATGGGCGTGGTGACGGGGCGCTATGCGCAGCATATGGGCCGGAACGGCCTGGTGCGCCGCCCGGTCCTGACCGCGGAGGCGGCATGGCGTATCGACTGATCCTTCCCGCGCTGCTGATCCTGCTGGCCGGACCCGCGCAGGCCATGCCGCCGGTGGTGGCGGCCCTTGGCGTTGCGGCGGGCGGCTGGATGGCCGGGCTGACCGCGACCGCCATCATGGGCCAGGCCGCGCTCGCGGCCGTGCTGACCGGCATCCAGATGGCGATGGCGAAGAAACCCAAGGCCAAGACCCGTGACGAGATCACGCTCAACCGGATCCAGCCGGTCACCACGGGCCGGATCCTCTATGGCGAACGCATGCTCGGGGGCTCGATTGTCGCCCGCGCCACCACCGAGGCCGGGGGCAAGCCGCATCGCCGCTATCACTCGATCATGCCGCTGGCCTGCCACGAGATCGACGGCGCGGTCGAGATCTGGCTGGGCGAGACGCTGGTCTGGACCGAGGCGCAATACCGCCGCGATGAAGCCGCGGGCACGGGCGATCCGTATCACTGGGGCCAGGTCGGAAGCGATTACCAGGGCCGCGTGCGCCTCCGCGTCCACAATGGCACCGAGGATCAGGCGGCCGAGGCCCGCTATGTCGCGGCCGCCCGCGAATGGACCGAGGCGCATCGGCTGCGCGGCGTGGCCTATGTCTATTTCGAGGCCGATTACGACCGCGATCTCTTCCCCAGCGGCGCGCCCCAGATCCGGGTCCGCGCCCGCGGCAAGCGGGTGCTCGATCCGCGCGACGGCCAGGTCAAATACAGCACCAACCCGGCGCTCTGCCTGCGCGATTACATGCTGACGCCGCAGCTCCGCGGCGGGCCGGGCTGGCGCCCCGGGGATCTCGACGAGGACACGATCCTGGCGCTGGCCAACCTGGCCGAGGAACAGGTGCCGCTGGCCTCGGGCAGGGCCGAGGACCGCTATGCCTTCAACGGCGTGCTCGAGACCGAGGCCACCGCGGCCGAGAACCTCAACGACCTGTCTTCCTCCTGGGGCGGCTGGTGGACCTGCGAGCGCGGCCGCCTGACCGTCGGGGGCGCGGCCTGGGAGGAGCCCGCCTTCACCGTCACCGAGGACATGCTGGTCGGCGGGATCCAGGTCACCGCCCGCAAGCCCTTCGAGGAGCAGTTCAACACCGTGAAGGCGCAATATGCCGATCCGGAGAACGAGCATGTCGTGACCGATCTGCCGGTGCTGGACAGCGCCACCTATATCGCGGCCGACAATGGCGAGCCGCTGGTGCTCGACATGGGCGAGCTGCCGGGCGAGACCGGCTTTGCCCGCGGCCAGCGGCTGATGAAGCTGGCACTGCTGAAGGGCCGCCGCCAGAAGCAGGTCACGCTGCCCTGTTCGCTTGCCGCCTGGCCGGTGCGGCGGGGCGACAACATCCGGGTCTCGCTGCCGCGCCGGGGCTGGACGGCCAAGACCTTCGAGGTCACCGGCCGCACCGTCCATATCGGCAAGGACGGGGTCCGCGTCACGCTGAGCTGCATCGAGACCGGCCCCGCAATCTTCGACTGGCGGACCTCGGAGGAGACGCCCAAGCCCGCGGGCGGGATCCCGACGCTGCCCTCGCCGACCGCAAAACCGGTGGTGAGCGCGCCGACCATGACCGAGGCGCTTTACGAGACCCGCGGCGGCGGCGGGGTCAAGACCCGGGTCCGGCTGGCGGCCACCACCGACAATCCCTTCATTGACGCCTGGCAGTTCGCCTGGCGCCCGGTCTCGGCCCCCGAGCCCACGCTGCGCGGGCTCACCGATACGCCCGAGGACATGATCGACGACGTGGCGCCCGGCCCCTATGCCTTCGGCGTGCGCGGCCGCAATGCGCGCGGCATCTGGTCGGACTGGGCCTGGGCAGGCGCCACTGCCGTGCAGGGCGAGAACGCCCCGCCGGGCGCCATCACCGGGCTTTCGGTGCAGGCCTCGGGCGGCGCGGTCGCGATGCTGCGCTGGGACCGGCATCCCTCGCTCGACGTGCGCCAGGGCGGCCGGATCGAGTTCCGCCACGCGACCGCGCAGGCGGGTGCCAGCTGGCAGAGCTCGACCGGCATCGGCAAATCGGTCTCGGGCGGGGTCACCGAGGCGACCCTGCCGCTCAAATCCGGCACCTATCTCGCGCGCCCCTATGACGCGATGGGCACGCCCGGCCCGGTCTCGGGGATCGCGGTCCGCGCCGCCTCGATCATCCCGACCACGACCGTCGCCACCCTGGCCGAGGCCCCTGGCTTTGCCGGGACCGCCACCGGCTGCCACGCGGCGGGCGGCGTGCTGGCAATGGCGCCGGGCGAGACCCGCGCGCGCTACGCCTTCGCGGGCCGGGTCGATCTGGGCGCGGTCCAGCCGGTGCGGCTGATCTCGGATATCGAGCTCCTGATCTCGGAGGCCCGGGACCTGTTCTGGCAGCCCTCCGGCACGGCGATGTGGACGCCGCCCGATGCGCGGCTCTGGCTCGGATCGACGGATGCCTATGGCGATGTCGACCTGCAGGTCTCGCTCACCGACGACGACCCCGAAACCGCCCGCTGGGGGCCCTGGCAGAGCTTCGATGCCGCCGACTTCTCGGGCCGGGCCTTCCGCTTCCGCGCGGTCCTGAGCGTCGAGAGCCCCGATTACACCATCGGCATCACGGGCCTGACCGTGACCGCCCTCCAGGCCGCATGAGGATGACATGACCCAAGCCACCTATCTGCTCGACACCGGCCATACCAAGGCCCAGGCCTTCGCCATGCTGCAGGGCGTGCTTTCCGCGATCCAGAGCGGAAATGCAGGCGCCACCCCGCCCGCCGAGACGGCGGCCGGCATGATCTGGGTCGATACCGACGCCCGCGCCCTGAAGATGCGCAATGTCCCGAACAATGGCTGGATCACGCTGGGCAGCTTCGCCTCCGGCACGTTCGTTCCGGCCGGGGTGAACCAGCTGACCGAGGCGCAGGCGAAGGATGCGTTTTCCGACATCTACGGCGCTGTCACGGGCCAGATCCTGGCCGCCGCCATCGATGCGCGGGTGAGAGCCACGGGGGCCCCCGTCAACGAGGCCGTCTGGCACCCCTATGACATGGTTCGCGTCGGCGATGGCGCAGACGGGCTGTTCTGGGACCATTCCTTGACGGGGAACCAGCGGTACGTTCAAACCCCCGACTTTGAAGACGGGTACGAGTACATGCTCAGGATCATGGGCATGGAGTGGCATGGGTACGGCAATAAGCGCCCAACAATCAAAGGCTTCATCGAGCAGACGGGGCGTTATGCTTCTGCGATGGCTATGGCTGGCGACGTCGAGCCCTCAACCGGCTTTCATGTGATGATTCGCTTGCTCTTCCCGAGAGTGCCGAGCCCGTTCTTCGGCATCGAAGGTAAGATCCCCTCAGGGCAAATAAGGACATCGACGCTTGGAGGGAACGACCGGACGGTATCCAGGGCTGAGATCTCCTGGGCCGACGGGGACACCGACATCAGGGCTGGCAAGATGTACCTGTATCGCCGCCGTGAGTACATTTCGGGCTGAGCGCCTCCCCCCCCCCACGTCCCGATCCCCCCGCTTCGGCGGGGTTTTCCATGCCCGGAGATTGGCTGTGACCATGATCGGCATCGCCCTCAGCCCCTGCGCAGCCCGGTCCCGCCGGGCGCCCGCGGCCGACATCTGACCCGCCCAGGAAGGAGCCCGCCATGCAGGAATTGACCACGCAGATCCGGGACTGGTGGGCGGTGATGCTCTCGCTGCTCGGGCTGGCCGTCTGGTCGGTGCGGCTCGAGGCGCGCGCCCGCACCAATACCGCCGCGCTCGACCGCGAGACCGCCCGGCTGGCCGAGGAGATCCGCGCCCTCGAGGCCCGCTGGCAGCGGCAGCGCGCCGAGGATCTCGCCGCCCGCCAGCGCGACCGCGAGGAGACCAACGCGCTGCTCCGCGAGCTTCGCGCCGACATCAAGACCGTCCTGCAGCGCGTCCCGCGCTGATC